>NZ_BJEN01000001.1 GCF_008326345.1 Cutibacterium modestum
AAGCCTTCCAACGCCGATGGTACTGCATGAGGGATCGTGTGGGAGAGTAGGACACTGCCGGAACATAAGTGATACGGGGTGGGTGTGGATACGAGTAGGTATCCACACCCACCCCACTCCTTTATATGGCCGTGTGTGTGGGGATGAGACGTCCACGCACCACAGCATGGGGTGTGTGTTACCCGTATACAGGGCGACGACACGATCATGACCGTGCCCCCTGGCCTTACGACACAAACTGACACCCCTCTCCACCACACAAACATCACATAATCCCCCCCTCACCAGAAGGGACTCGCTCAACCATAATCTGTGACACCCCCTAACACCACACACCCACCCACAAACACGGGATAGATGTGTCCTGGAGTTCTGATAGTCCAGCCCCCTCAACATTTACAACACTAGGGGCGGCTGGTTCGGTTCGCCATGAGGACCGTATATGCGGGAGAATGTCAGCATGGCAGATTCTTCGTCCCCTAACAACGGTAGATCTGGCGGAGGCCGTCGAGGCCAGGGCCGCAACGGATGGTCCAATAAGCCTGGCGGACGCAGCAGTTGGAAGTCTGGCGGCCGTAGCGGCGACCGGCGTGATCGTCCCTCCTGGTCTGACGACGGTGGCCGTCGTGGTAACCGTCCGCGTCGTGGAGGAGATGAGGGTCGTCGTTGGGACGATGACCGCAAGTCAGGGCGTGGTGGTGTGCGCCGCTGGGACGACGATCGTAAAGCGCGTCGTAAGGGTGACGCAGATCGTCCGCGGCGCGATGACCGCGGCTCTCGTCGAGACGAACAGCGTCGTCGAGACTTCCGTGGGAATCGTCATTGGGATAATGATCGTCAAGACGGCCGCCAGGAAGGCGGTAAGGCTGGCCGCGGGCACGCCGAGTACCATCGCGATGAACGCTCGGCGGAGAACACTGCCGTCGAATCTACGGAGGCTCAGGCTTCTGGTGAGCCAATGGCGCCGCTGGACTTCGACGAGAAAGCTCTTCCGGCATCAGTGCGTGCAGAGCTGCGTGGTGTCCCCGCTGATACTGCCCACCTCATTGAGGGCCATCTGGTCGCCGCTGCTGAACTTCTCGACGAGGACCCGGTTCAGGCCAATGCCCACGCTCAGGCCGCTCGGCGCCGCGCCCCGCGACTGCCGGTCCTGCGCGAAGTGGCCGCCGAGGCCGCATACCAAGCTGGCGAGTACGCTTCTGCCCTCAACGACTACCGTGCGCTTCGACGCATGACTGGCAACGATAACTTCTTGCCAGTGATAGCCGACTGTGAGCGAGCTCTGGGACGTCCGCAGGCTGCTCTTCGCCTCATCCGTGAGGGCCAGGCGGCGGATCTCAACCCCTCCCAGCAGGTCGAGCTCGTGCTTGTTCAGGCCGGCGCGCGTTGTGATCTTGGTCAGAGGGACGAGGCTGTTCGCGTTCTTCGCGACGCCGTCAAAAACCTAACAGCTCCCACTGAGGCAACCGCGCGCTTGCATTACGCCTACGCCGAGACGCTGTTAGAGGATGGTGACACAGCTGGTGCTCGCACGTGGTTTGCCTCGGCGCAGAAGCACGATCCTGCCAACTTCCTCGATAGCCAGGACCGCATTGACATCATTGATGGTCGCGAACCAAGCGGAAATCCGGCTGATGACATGATCTTCATCGACGATGACGATGAGGGCCAGGTGACAGACCAGTGAGTGCTGCCCTCATTGATGGACATGACGCAGCCCTCTTCGACTTGGACGGAGTAATCTATCTAGGGCCGGACCCAGTTCCAGCAGCTCCCAATACCATTGCCGAATTACGGCATCGAGGTGTTAAGGTCGGTTTCGTCACCAATAATGCCGGTCGTTCGGCTGATGTTGTTGCTCAACACCTAACCGATATCGGTATTCCGACGGACCCCAACGACGTTGCCACCTCCGCGCAGGCGATCACCGACCTTGCTGCCGATACATTGCCTGGCGGCGCCAGGGTGCTCATCGTCGGGACGGAGTCGTTATGCGACGAGGCGCAGATACGCGGGTTGCAGCCAGTCGAGTCTGCTAAGGACGATCCGGTCGCCGTCATTCAGGGGTATGACTCGCAGATCGCCTGGTCCCTACTCGAGGAGGCAGGATTCGCCTTACAGGCCGGTGCGAAGTGGTACGCCGCTAACCCCGACATCACTCGTCCAACGGATCGCGGTATCGTTCCGGGGATTGGTGCTCAGCTCCAGGTCGTCGCGTCTACCTGCGATGCCGAGCCTGTTATCGCCGGAAAGCCTTACCGCCCGCTGTTGGAGGCCACTATTTCCCGATTAGGGTCTACCTCACCGATTTTTGTCGGGGATCGCTTGGATACCGATATTCGCGGCGCCAACAGGATGGGGATCGACTCGCTCTTCGTCTTCACCGGTGCGCACGGCGTCGCTGATCTGTTAGCTGCTGCTCCTGAAGATCGACCGAACAATATTGCTGCCGATCTGTCCGGGTTGCTTGAACCGCAGCGCGAGGTCGAGGCGTCCGATGACCACGCGCATTGCGGTGGCGTCACGGTGTCGCTGCAGGCTGACCGAGAGGTCCACGCGGAGAGTATCCCCGATGATATTTGCGGACAGCTCGATGCTGTGACTGCCATGATGGCTCTTGTCTATGGGGCGAATGCGATCCTTCCCAACGAAGCTGCTGAGCTTTTCGACAAGCTTCACTGAACGGTGTTCAATTGATCTCGACGGCTGCCCGTCAAGGCGGTCACTCTATCTCGTCGTGGGAAGGAACCCGATGTCGTCACGCAATGGCTTCCAGGCGACCGACCTGGCTCTCATCGCGGTCTTCGCAGCCCTCATCGCTGTGCTAGCAGTCATCCCGCCAATGTTCATGGTGGGGGCAGTCCCCTTTGCTCTTCAGATGATTGCCGTTATGCTGACGCCGATGGTGCTGGGAAGTGTCCGTGGCGGATGCGCCGTGGGCTTGTACATTCTTGTTGGCGCGCTGGGCCTCCCCGTCTTCAGCAGTGGGGCTAGCGGAATTGGCGTCCTGGTAGGCCCCACCGGCGGGTTTCTATGGGGATGGCTGATTGGCGCTTTCGTTGCAGGCGTGGTAGCGACTTCAGTGCTGCGTCGACGCCCGCGAAAGTCGATGCTTCCAGTATGGCTTTTTCTCGTCGCATTGGTGGATCTGGGGTGTACCTATCTTGGTGGCATCCTCGGGCTGATGGGATTTGCGAAACTAAGCTTAAATGCAGCCCTGGCAGCCAATCTTGTCTTTTTCGGCCTCGACGTGGTAAAGGGAATCTTGGCCTGTCTCATCGCCACTGCGGTGTTGACTGCGTTTCCCCGTCTTATGCCGTGATTGAATTTAAAGATGTCGGCGTTGTCGTTGACGAGTATGACGTTGAGGGTCGCCACCGTCAAGTGACGATTCTCAATACGATGAGTCTCGTCCTGCCCGAGCAGAGGATTGCTGTTATCGGCCCTAATGGGGCGGGTAAGTCGACTCTACTCAAACTCGTCAACGGGTTAGTCGCGGCAACGAGTGGCACCGTGGTGGTCGATGGTATCGACCCCTCTCAGGATGGTCGTGCTGCTAGACGCCATGTCGGCTACATCTTCACCAACCCGATGAGCCAGCTCGTCATGTCGACCCCAGTGGCTGATGTTGAACTGTCTCTTCGGCAACGGATTCGTAACCGGGCCGAACGTCATGACGCGGCTATGCAGATCCTCGCCGCTCAAGGATTGGAAGCTGTCGCAGGACGCAGTGTGCATGCTCTATCGGGAGGGGAACGCCAATTGGTGTCCCTGGCGAGTGTGCTGGCCGTCGAGCCATCGATCATCCTTGCCGACGAACCGACGACCTTGCTGGATCTGCGAAACCGGGAGATGGTGCGTTACGCCTTCGAACGCTTGGACCAGCAGATCCTGTGCTGCACCCACGATCTGGAATTGGCAGCGACCTTTGACCGGGTGCTGGCTGTCGAAGATGGTCGAGTTGTCGACGACGGTGAACCGAGGGAGGTTATTGCCGGGTACCGGGCTCGGATGATGCTCGGTCAAGGCAACGTCGCACCTCGACGCGGTGGACAGGACGAGAGTCGATGAGGACCGACGCTTCGGCTTTCTTAGGCGGTTACCGAGCCGGGAATAGCCCTGCTCACCGTATGCCAGTCTGGTCGAAGTACCTACTCGTCCTGCTCGTCGGCGTGACTCCCTTTTTCGTCAAGCAGTGGTGGTTCTCCCTGAGCTGCCTCGCGCTGGCCGTCATCATCGACCTGGTCGTTGCCAAGATGGCGGTGCGTACGGCGCTATCCATTGGTGCGCCGTTATGGATAACAAATGCCCTCATACTCGCATACCACTGTTTTTTCACGACTTGGCAACGGGGAGTGATCTACGTTGCCGGGTTGCTGGCCTGTCTCTACGTTGCACGGCTGGTGACATGCACCACGGATCCGGGGGCCCTCATGGACGCCATCGTGACTCTGGCTCGACCACTACAGCCGTTGGGTGCCAAACCTGAGAAATTTGCACTCACTATTGCCTTGATGTGGTCCACGATCCCATACCTCGTTGGATCCATCGGTCAGGTCAAGGAGGCCGCCAAGGCGCGGGGGTTGGAACGGTCAAGCTGGAGGTTCCTCATCCCGATGTTTGTGGGAGCAGTCGGTCATGCCCTGGAGATAGGGGAAGCCCTCAAAGCCCGAGGGTTGGGGGATGAAGACCCCATCTGATGTTCATCTCGTGAGGCTCGAGGCCACAGCGCGGGAGGGCCCTGTCGATGGCTTGCGTTGTTGCGTGGCCCCTGTTGCTTATTGGCCTAATTTTTAACTGGCGGTTACCAGTCACCCCCGTCTTGTAGCCCCGCTCGGGAGATGCACAGTGACGACGCTAGCAGGACCACGTATGGACGCTAGATGCAGCCAGGACCTTGCGGTACCGTTGCTCGATGCTAAGAGGGGTACAGAGCTATCCAAAGACCTCGCCAAACGTGTTGTGGCGTACATCTTCATGGCCTGTCCAGCTACAACTGTCGGCTACTTCTTGACGTGCTCCGATTTCCGTTCAGGCGATGTGATGCTGGCTGACATCCCGCACTCGACGCCCGAACAAGTCCAGGACAGGCTGGCTACCGTGGTCAATGCCGCACTATCGGGGATGGCGTAAAACCGTAGCCCTGCACTGGGGCTGGTGTTGTAATCCAGCTTCCGCTGAGCATCAGCATGTGCTGGCCGGTATCTCCACGGCTCTGGGTGCACGATGAGCGCCAGAGGTGGCAATCTGTCCACGTGAGACTCGACCAGGCCCTTGTTGAAGCCGGACTGGCACGTTCCCGCACCCTTGCCACCCGCTTAGTGCGGGAAGGCAGGGTGACGGTCAATGGAATAGTCGTTACTAAACCGGCAATGAAGGTAAGCGCCTCCGACAATCTGGTTGCTGACGAAGAAGTGTGGGTCTCTCGCGCCGCTTACAAACTCCTCGGTGCCCTGGACACCCTCGGCGTCAGTGTACCTTCAAAGGTCCTTGACGCAGGGGCGTCCACCGGAGGGTTCACCCAAGTCGTGCTGGCGCGGGGAGCTGAATTGGTGCATGCCGTTGATGTCGGTCACGATCAGATATCCCCGGTATTGCGCGATGATCCCCGCGTCATTGTCCATGAAGGTTTGAACTTGCGCGATCTTCTGCCTGCTGACCTGGCAGTTGACGGCGTCGTCGAACCAGTAGACCTCGTCGTCGGAGACGTTTCTTTTATCTCCTTGACGATGATCCTGGAACCCATATCCTCTGTTGTTAGCCCAGACGGCCTCATGCTGCTGCTGGTAAAACCTCAATTCGAGGTCGGTCGCAAGGCTTTGAGAGCCCACGGCGTTGTCACGGACCCTACCCTGCGTACCCAAGCCGTCGCGGAGGTCATGTCAACGGCGATAAGTCTTGGCTGGCGTATGTGTGACGAGTGCGATAGCCCGTTGCCTGGACAGGATGGGAACATCGAACATTTCATCCTGCTGGAACGTATGGGTCGGTGACAGACGCCCGGGGGTTCATGGGCCGCTACTGTGGTCTTGTGAACGACTCCAGCCCTTCCAGATACGTTGTCGTCGTCACCCACGCCACGCGGGACGACGCCTTTGACGCGGCCGCCGAATTCATCTCGGAAGTAGCGGGGCGAGACATTGGTTGCGCGGTTCCGGATGATCAGGTGGAGCCGATGTCGACCAAGTTGCCAGGGATCGATCTTGAAGGTTTGGGAGAGTTCACTCGCGAGGCAGAGGTAGTCGTCGTGTTTGGCGGCGATGGCACGATCCTGCGAGCCGCCGAGTGGTCCTTGCCTCGCCACGTTCCCATGATTGGCGTCAACCTTGGCCACGTCGGTTTCCTGGCTGAGCTGGAGCGCTCTGACATGGCGGATTTGGTGAACAAGGTGTGTTCGCGCGACTACACCGTCGAGGATCGCCTCGTGCTTAACATCACCGTCACTGAGCATTCCGGACAGCATCGTTGGGGTTCTTTTGCCGTCAACGAGTTGTCCCTGGAGAAGGCAGCCCGACGGCGCATGCTCGACGTTCTAGCGTCTGTTGACGAGCTGCCGGTACAGCGTTGGAGTTGTGACGGGATCTTGGTTTCCACCCCGACCGGATCGACCGCTTACGCGTTCTCGGCTGGAGGTCCGGTGATGTGGCCCGACCTCGACGCCATGCTCATGGTGCCGTTGAGCGCTCACGCTCTCTTTGCTCGCCCGCTGGTCATGAGTCCAGCTGCTCGAGTGGACCTCGATGTCCAGCCAGATGGTTCGGAATCGGCGGTGCTGTGGTGCGATGGACGCCGTTCATGCACCGTACGGCCGGGGGAGAGGATCACTGTCGTTCGTCACCCCGATCGTCTGCGCATTGCGCGTCTGGCGGCACAGCCCTTCGCCTCGCGTCTGGTCAAGAAGTTTGAGCTGCCGGTCAGTGGGTGGCGTCAGGGTCGTGGCCGCCATCATCCAGAGGAGACTTCATGATACGTAGTGTGCGTATTCGCGGGCTCGGCGTCATCGATGAGACGCTCCTCGAACCCTCATCCGCGCTGACGGCGGTGACCGGTGAGACGGGTGCTGGAAAGACGATGGTGGTCACCGGTATCGGTCTGCTGCTCGGTGACAAGGCTGACACTGGATTGGTTCGGCATGGCTGCGATCGTGCCGTTGTTGAAGCTATCCTCGACGCGCCTTGTGCGGATCGTGTCAATGAGCTTGGCGGAACAGTCGAGGATGACGAGGTGATCTGCGCCCGACACATCACGACTCGCCGCTCTCGAGCGCTGCTGGGAGGAGCCCAAGTCACCGCTAGCCAACTGGCCCGTATTGTTGGGGATCAGGTAACCATTTACGGCCAGTCCGAGCAGGTGAGGTTGGTTGATGCATCGCGTCAGCTCGACGTCGTTGACCGTGCTGCCGGAGATGACCTGTCAGATCACCTGAGTCAGCATGCACAGCTGTGGTCGGAATTTCGCGCTGTATCCCAGCGCCTCCACCGCCTCAACGAGGATCGCGCTGGCGCTGAGATGGAGCGCGAGGTGCTCACGCGTCGGGTCGGTGAGGTCGACGCTGTTGATCCCAAGCCTCATGAGGACGACGACCTCATCGCCGAGATAGCGGGGCTACAGGCTGCTCAGTCGATTAGGGAATCCCTGAGAAAGGCTGATGCTCTACTCAATGGGTTAGAGACGTCGACCGGTCCACAGCCGGGAGCGCTTGCTCTGCTGGAACAGGCCGTACACGAGCTGGATGCCACCGGCGACGCCGACCCTCAGGCTGCCGAACTAGCTGAGCGTGCCCGCCAGATGTCGTACGACCTCACCGATCTAGCTGCCTCGGTCGCTGGTCACGCCGCTCGTGCCGAAGCCGATCCCCAACGCCTCGAGGAGCTCGGGGGTCGGCTGGCGGCCATCCAGCGGCTACTGAGAGCTCGTACCACCACCCTCGACGATCTACTCGAGACCACCGCCGCAGACCGACGACGACTTACCGAGCTCGACCCTGCCGCTACTGATCTCGGATCCTTAGGACAGCGAGTTGAACAGTTGCGATCCGAGTTGAGACGGTCCGCTGATCACATCAGCGCGGTGCGCCGCCGTACGGCCGTCCGGCTAGCTGCAGAGGTGCGTCCTGAGCTGACTGCTCTGGCGATGCCACACGCCCGGCTGGAGCTTCGCGTTGAGCCTGCACCTATGGGGCCACGCGGTGCCGACTCGGTGACCATCATGCTGGCGGCTAACCCCGGTTCCGATCCGGCCCCATTGGCTAAGGCCGCCTCGGGCGGGGAACTCTCACGGGTGAGATTGGCCTTGGAGGTCGTCGCGGCTCAAACCCTGGCTCCGCAAACCTTCGTCTTCGACGAGATTGATTCGGGCGTCGGAGGTGCGGTCGGCATTGAGATCGGGCGGCGATTGCGTCAGTTGGCCAGACGTCACCAGGTCATTGTCGTCACCCACCTGGCCCAGGTGGCTGCCTTCGCGGACACGCATGTCGTCATCTCCAAGGCCTCCGATGGAGCCGTCACTAGTTCGGGGCTGCGCGAAGTCACCGGGTCGGATCGAGAAATCGAACTATCTCGGATGATGAGCGGCATGGTGGATTCAGAATCCGGGCTCGAACATGCCCACGACCTGTTGCGCGAGGCTGGTGAGAGGGATGGATGATTGCATCCTGACGTACTTCACGGCTCACATACCGCCAAGCCCAGTCGTAATCATGACCCATGAATAAGTCTCAATCAACTGCGAACGCGGGAAAGTCAACGGCGACATATTATTCAGGATCTTTTGAGTCAGTAATTGATAAACCCCATCATTCCCATACTCATCCGGGTACTGTTGACATTCTTTGATTATGGAGAGACCAGAGTAAGAATTTCGTTGGAAAGAAGGAGGAGGTCGTGACGGTATGGTTGTGAACGAAGAAAGGTTTGGAATAGCTTCAGGTTAAATATGGTCAACAAAATATTTACCTTGGTAGTGGTAGGGAAAAAGGTAGTTACTAAAGCGACATGATATGGGAATCGCAAAACCTAGCTCCATGGTCAGGTTGCTGTTGACATCATTGGCGTCTGGGACGCCGACACCGACGAGCTGGCGATCCTCATGGCTTGTGCGCAGATGTACAGTCACTACCACTTGCCTGGCAGCATCAAGGAAGCCTCCATGGGGTTCAGCGATTCTGAATTCGACCGCCCCGATCGAATTACGCTCATGCTGGACTCCTATCCGGTGCCCCATCATGTCCAGAGTCCGGGCGTGAACACGATGCTTGTGATGGCTGACGTCATCCGACTTATAGGGGCTGGCCACTCCGATCGCAGTTGACATGGAATCAATATACTTCGTTGCGGAGGGATGGGACCTGACCTACCCCACCACTAAAGAGTAAATGCGTACATACTTGATGTATGAATCGATGCGGTGGCCCTCGCCCCATCTCTGCCACACGTGGCGAGCAACGATCGATGCCCACTGATTTCGATCCGGATGTTGTGAGACGCGAAATATCGATGATGCATCCCAACGATCCGGAATATCCGTGGCCCGGGTACTCTCCGGAGGTGATGGATGGCTCCTTGCCGTGGCGCATGTCTGACAGCCTCGTCGCTATGGGATGGCGTTTCGACGTCATGACCCTTCTAAATGGACAGCCACCAGATCTCATTCACGCCGCTCTATTGGCAGACGAGATTCACCAGACAGATTCGCCATGAACCTCAGCGTGGTGAGTCGGGTACGGTCGTGGGGGCTTGCCCCGAAGTCGCGGTGATCCGTTAGGCTGGAGGTCCGTGGGCACCGACAATCACTGCAGCAAGCACGTTTTCGTCACTGGAGGGGTCGTATCCTCCCTGGGAAAGGGGCTCACGGCCTCCTCCCTCGGGTCGCTTCTGAAGGCACGTGGCCTTAAGGTCACAATGCAGAAGCTGGACCCCTACCTCAACGTCGATCCTGGAACGATGAACCCGTTCCAGCATGGCGAGGTGTTCGTCACCGAAGACGGCGCCGAGACCGACCTCGACATCGGCCACTACGAGCGCTTCCTCAACGAGAACCTGTCCGGTCAGGCCAATGTCACCACCGGCAAGGTGTATTCGGCCGTTATCGCCAAGGAGCGCCGCGGCGACTACCTGGGCGACACCGTCCAGGTGATTCCCCACATCACCAACGAAATCAAAGAACGCATGTTGGCGATGGAAGAGGGCCATCCTGACGTCGTCATCCACGAGATCGGTGGCACCGTTGGCGACATCGAGTCGCTTCCCTTCCTTGAGGCAGCTCGCCAGGTGCGTCACGAAATCGGTCGGGAAAATGTTTTTTTCCTGCACGTCTCACTCGTTCCTTACATCAAACCGTCCGGCGAGATGAAGACCAAGCCCACCCAGCATTCGGTGGCCGCACTACGTGAGGTCGGCATCCAGCCTGACGCCATCGTCTGCCGATCCGAGCGTCCAATAGGCAAGGGCATCAAGTCGAAGATCGCTCTCATGTGCGACGTCGAGGGCCCAGCTGTCGTCTCATGCCCGGATGCTCCGTCGATCTACCTCATCCCCAAGGTTCTGCACCGCGAAGGGCTCGACGCCTACGTTGTGCAAAAGCTGAGCCTCTTCTTCCGCGACGTCGACTGGACGACGTGGGACGTCCTGCTGGATCGTGTCCGTAAGCCGCGCAGTGAGGTGACGGTGGCGCTTGTCGGCAAGTACATCGACTTGCCTGACGCTTACCTGTCGGTTACCGAGGCCCTGCGTGCGGGCGGGTTCGCCAATAAGGCCAAGGTCAATCTGGTTTGGGTCGCATCTGACTCGTGCGCCACCCCCGAGGGTGCTGCCCAGCAGCTCAAGGATGCCGACGCCGTCTGCGTCCCGGGCGGATTCGGTATTCGTGGTGTTGAGGGCAAGATCGGTGCTATCCGCTATGCCCGCGACCACAAGGTTCCCTTCCTGGGGTTGTGCCTTGGCATGCAGTGCGCCGTCATTGAGGTTGCCCGCGATCTGGCTGGCATCGAGGATGCCGCATCCAGTGAGTTCGACCCACAAACCCCCGATCCGGTCATCGCGACGATGGCAGAACAGGTCGAGGCAGTGTCCGGTAAGGCCGATCTCGGTGGAACGATGCGTCTGGGGGCCTACCCGGCCAAGCTTGCCAAGGATTCCCTGGTCGCCGAATTGTATGGCACGACGACAGTTACCGAACGCCATCGTCACCGTTACGAGGTCAATAACGCTTACCGTGATCGCTTGGAGCAGGCCGGGCTGCGCATGAGCGGCACATCCCCGGATGGCGGTCTCGTCGAGTTCGTTGAGCTGGATCGCCAGGCTCATCCATACTTCGTGGCCACCCAGGCTCATCCTGAGCTCAAGTCTCGTCCGACTCACGCCCACCCGCTGTTTCGGGGACTCGTCGCAGCGGCAGTTGGGCACGCTAAGGCAGTATCGAAGAACGACGCATCGAAGGATGCCGCCACGGAAATTGCCACAAAGGAGGCTGATAAGTGAGCCAACAGCGCTGGGACAAGGATGAGTGCTGGCAGGTCGTTGATCACCAGGTGAAGGCCACGGGGCGGGTGTGCGACTTCGTTGATGACGCGGTCGTTACCCCGTCGGGGGAGCAGATCAACCGTCAGTACATGAGCCACCCCGGAGCAGTTGGCATCATCGCCCTTGACGACCAGGACCGTGTCGCGGTCGTAAGACAGTATCGCCATCCAGTGCGCATGGTGTTGGTCGAGCCACCGGCTGGCTTGCTTGATGTCGAGGGGGAGGATTTTCTGGCGGCTGCCCAGCGCGAATTGGCTGAAGAGGCCATGTTGTCAGCCGATGATTGGCGGGTCCTCGTCGACATCGTCACAACTCCGGGAGGATGCCAGGAGTCGCTGCGGATCTACCTGGCCCGAGGTCTCCATAAGACACCGCGCCCCGACGGGTTCGTGCTAGAAGGCGAAGAAGTGTCGATGAAGGCTGCTTGGGAGCCGTTGGATGACCTTGTTGAGGCAATTTATGCCGGGCAATGCCAGTCTCCGACCCTCGTGACCGGGGTGATGGCCTTGGAGTTGGCTCGTTGCACGGGCCGCATCAACCAGCTGCGCCCTGCTCATTCGCCGTGGCCGATTCGGGAGCGCCCTGGTGGTATTAACGGGGCTTTCGCGGAGTGACCTCGACCGTCGGTGGCCAGGCTGAGGATTATTTGCGTCACCTTGTCGTGGAGCGAGGCCTGTCCGATAACACGGTGCAGGCATACCGACGTGACCTGTTGCGGTATCAGAAATACCTCGATTCTCGGGGGATCAGGTCGTTAGCCGAAGTGACCCGTGTCGACGTCGAGGAATTTCGACGCTACCTGGACCAGCTTGGCCTGGCCCCGGCGTCTGTGACGCGTTGTGTGGTTGCAGTACGAAATCTGCACCATTTCGCGGTGGAATCCGGTCAAGCCAAGACCGACGTTACCGCTGGGATCTCCCCGGGAACTCGTTCCCGCCGGCTCCCAAAAGCCTTGACGATGGAGCAAGTTGAGGCGTTGCTTGCCGCACCCGACACCAGCACCGTTGAAGGGTTACGAGATACCGCTTTGCTGGAACTGCTTTACGGCACGGGGGCACGAGTTTCAGAGGTCTGTGCCCTTGACGTTGACGATATTCGTCCCGTGCTGGATGACCCCGATCTCGGTCTGAGACTCATCGGCAAAGGAGACAAGGAACGCATCGTTCCGCTGGGCAGTTACGCGGCTCAAGCCGTGGATGCGTGGCTAGTAAGGGGACGTCCGGCATGGGCGCAGCTTGGCAACGGGGAACATGCCCTGCTGCTCAATACCCGCGGTCGGCGGCTGTCACGACAGTCAGCGTGGACTGTTATTCGTCGTGCCGGTGAGGCTGCTGGGCTCGACGTTGAGCACCTGTCTCCGCACAGTCTTCGACACTCCTACGCCACCCACCTTTTGGACGGAGGTGCCGACATCCGCGTTGTGCAGGAGTTGCTGGGTCATTCATCCGTGACGACGACCCAGATTTACACCCTGGTGACGGCAGATCACCTGAGGGAGGTTTACCGCTCGTCGCACCCTCGGGCCGTCTAAGGCCAGTATTGAGGGTGGGGTGTAGTTGTCGGTTGTGCCCACTATCGTTGTTATGAGTGCAATATTGTCGTGACGTCGAGAGGAAGGCCACCACGTGTCCGAGACAGACCCCGAGCCGTTGTTCCGTGTCCCCGGTCCGGGCCGGGAGGCCGAAGAGGCTGCCGAGAACTCGATCGGTCCGACCGGACGTCCGCTTCTTGACCTTCCCGAGCCGACGCCGGCTCCCGACGGCCCGAAATATGCCACCGTCATCTCGATGTGTAACCAGAAGGGCGGTGTCGGCAAGACGACAACGACCATCAACCTGGGAGCGGGACTAGCTGAGTACGGCCGGCGCGTTCTGTTGGTGGACTTCGACCCGCAGGGCTCCCTTTCGGTTGGCTTGGGGATCAACCCCCACACTCTTGAAAATTCTATTTACACCTTGCTGATGTCACCCCGTGACGACGTCCACGACGTCATCCAGCCCACTGAAACCGAGGGCATGGACCTGTTACCGGCCAATATTGACCTGTCAGCCGCTGAGGTGCAGCTCGTCAGCGAGGTGGCCCGCGAGCAGACCCTCAAACGGGTCATTGACCGGATCCGCGGCGAATACGACATGATCCTTATCGACTGTGCGCCGTCGTTAGGTCTGCTCACCATCAACGCCCTGACCGCTTCCGACTATGTCATCATGCCGTTGGAATGCGAGTTCTTTGCCCTGCGCGGTATCGCCCTGCTCACCGACACCATTGAGAAGGTTCAGGACCGTCTCAACCCTGATTTGGAGATTCTCGGCATCCTCGGAACCATGTTCGATCCCCGTACCCTGCACGCCCGGGAAGTCATGGAGCGGGTGGTACAGGCCTTTGGTGACACCGTATTCCACACCGTCATCAAGCGCACCATCAAGTTCCCTGAGACCACCGTCGCGGGGGAGCCCATCACAAGCTACGCCTCCTCCTCTCCGGGGGCTCAGGCTTACCGTGACCTGGCTAAGGAGGTACTGGCCCGATGCCGCGCCGAGTAAGCCTGCCAGGAGCTAACGAGCTCTTCCGCCCCACGGTTGGTGGCCGTGAACCGGGTGAGACTCCCCAACAGCCCGAGGCACGCAAAGCTCGCAAAACGTCCCAGGACTCTACATCCCCGGGGAAACGTGGTGGTAGCGGGCGAGTGCGTCACGATGAGAAAATCACCGTCTACGTCTCTACCGAGGAGCTCATCGCTCTGGAGACGGCGAGGCTGGCCATGAGATCCCAAGGCATTAACGCTGACCGAGGCAGAATTGTGCGCGCCTCAGTAGCGATGGCCCTGGCCGACCTTGAGGAAAACGGCGAGGAGTCCGCTCTCGCTCATCTCCTCACTATTGACTGAATACGGTAAGGACAGAAAATTATGAGCGACGAGCAAGGCATCCGGCTGCAGAAGGTGCTGGCCCAGGCTGGTTTGGCATCCCGCCGTGCCGCTGAAGAGATGATCGCGGCCGGAAGGGTCGAGGTCAATGGCGAACTTATCGTTGAGCAGGGACGACGGGTCGACCCTGAGCACGATGAAATCCGGGTCGACGGCTCCCGCATCCCCACTGCGCGGCGTCACGTATACTACGTACTCAATAAGCCGCGGGGTGTCGTCTCCACCATGGACGATCCAGAAAGCCGTCCCTGCCTTTCCGACCTTGAAGGAGTGCCGCGCGGTATCCGCCTATTCCACGTCGGTCGTCTCGACACTGAGACTTCGGGCCTCATTTTGCTGACTAATGACGGGGAATTCGCTAACCGGATGACCCATCCGTCCTACAAGGTTCTCAAGACCTACCTGGCAGACGTTGAGGGCCGCGTTGATGACAAAGTCATCCGTCGCCTTTCGAAGGGGCTGACCCTCGAGGACGGCCCCGTCAAGCCTGACGCCGTGCGCCTGGTGCAGGCTGGCGACGAGCACTCCCTGGTCGAGGTGAGCCTTCATGAGGGACGCAACCGCATCGTGCGTCGCATGATGGATTCGGTCGCTCACCCAGTGCGTCGACTTTCCCGCACTGCGATAGGCCCGGTTCGACTCAAGCGTTTGAGTCGCGGCGATATGCGTGAACTTACCCGTGAAGAGTTGGGCCAGCTCCTCGACCTCGTCGAACTGTGAGTCCTCGCGCATGGCTGAAATTGGCCTGAGGCATCGCTCGGGTAATGTCAGACAGGTGAGTTCAAACAAGTATCGCCCGGTCATCGCTGCGGCACTTGCCGCCGTCCTGTGCGTGTCGTCATTGGCCCTCGCCTCCTGTAGTAAGTCATCGTCGGACCCGAAACCATCGGCGAGTGCTTCCAGCTCCAGCGCTCCGGCCTCCGCTTCTGCCAGCGCCAAGGCCTCCGCCTCCCCGACAAAGAAACCGACTATGGTCACTAACCTCGACCAGCTCAAGGTTTCCGGTGAGGACGGCAAGGCGCCGAAGATTGAGGGATCCTGGCCGCTGGCCATCGCTAAAACCGAGTCCAAGGTCCTCAAGGCGGGCAAAGGTGAGAAGGTCGACAAGGACGCCACCGTCAAGATGAATTATGTTGGTGTCAACGGCCGTACCGGCAAGGAGTTCGACTCTTCCTACAAGCGTGGCGCTACTACCGACCTCCCATTGGCCCAGGTGGTTCCGGGGTTCGCGAAGGGCCTTGTTGGAAAACACCAGGGAGACCGAGTACTCATTATGATGCCCGGATCTGACGCCTATGATTCCCAAGGTGGCGCCCCACAAGCTGGCATTATGAAAGGTGACTCCCTCGTTTTCGTCGTCGACATCGTCGGCGTTCCGTTGCCTAAGGCGACGGGTGAGCCCGTCAAACCAGCGTCCGGTCTACCCACCGTCAAGGAGACGCAGGGCGCTCCTGCCGTAACTATCGGCAAGGCCACCAAGCCGAATAAACTCGTCATCCAGCCTCTCATCAAAGGTAAAGGACCTGTAGTCACTGCTAACGACGCCATTGACGTCAAATACCGCACTTATGCCTGGTCTTCTGGGGAACTTATCGAGGACGGATATTCCGGCGAGCCAGTGGCGGGATCCATGAGCTCCGTCATTCCGGGGTGGAAGAAAGGATTGACCGGTCAGACCGTCGGTTCTCGGGTGATGCTCATCGTGCCGCCCGCTGACGCCTACCCGAACGGCAGCACTAACCCGCCGGTGAAGAAGGGCGAGACCCTGGTCTACGTCATCGATATTCTGTCGGCTCAAAAAGAATCATGAGTGACGATGGCTTTGCGCGAGACATGGCCGGCTGATTGTGTCTTAGGGCCGACAAGCCTCGCGCAGCGCCGCCACATCGAGAACTGCATCACTCCACCACCCCATCGCTCCGGGAAGAGGCCCAGGATCTAAGCGGTGAATGCCCGCAACAGGGGTGGGCGGTGTCAGAGCCGCGATGTTGACGAGTTCGTGGGGATCGGCAACCTCGGGGAGTCCGAGGGAATGGCACAGCCACGCCACGACACGGTGATGGTCGATACCTGAATCCGCGAGATCGGCCAACCCCGCTGCTCCCGCCGACTTCGACAGGCGTGCCCCTCCTGGGCCAGTAACAAGCCCAGTGTGGGCGTAGACCGGAGGGGCAAACCCGAGCAGTTCGGCTAGCTGGGCTTGACGAGGGGCCGAGGCCCACAGGTCTCGGGCTCGAACGACCTGATCGACCCCTTGCAGACCGTCGTCGACGACTACCGCAAGGTTGTAGGCGGCAGTGCCGTCATTGCGCACCAGGACAAGGTCGTCCACCCGTCCGCGGGCACGGCCACGAACGAGGTCCGTAGCCTCAAACGAGTCGAGGCGGCTGGACAGGCGAATCGCGGGAGCACGTGTCTGGGTCCTGGCCCGCCGTTGACGACCATCGAGGGTTCGACAGGTGCCCGGATACGGGCGCCAATCGGCCTTGTTGGGGGCGGTAGCGGCCGCTGCGATTTCCCTGCGGGTGCAAAAACAGGGGTAGGTCTCCAGACCTGCTACCGCGTCGGCATACAGATCGAGACGCTCAGACTGCCAGATGACCGGTCCATCCCAATCTAGGCCCAGAGATTCCAGATCGCGCAACTGAGCTGAGGCAATATTTCCGGCCGCGGCCACCCGCGCCTGGTCTAAATCCTCGATGCGCACCACGAACCGACGGCCCGTCGAGCGGGCTAAAAGCCAGGCCGCCAACGCGGTGCGGAGATTCCCCAGATGCAGTGCCGAGGTAGGGGAGGGGGCGAAACGGCCAGCTGGGCATACCGAACCGGAATGAGTGGTGGCGAAATCGGTCACGAGCGGCAGTGTAGGCAACAATAGGAGTGACGGGACGAGCATGCCCCGTCCAGATGGGTAAGCTGTGACGCTGGAAGGAGGGTGCCGATGGCTGCACAGCGTTCGGAGAGGTTGGTTAACCTCGTCATCGCTCTCCTGGTCACCGACCGCCCCCTCACTCGCGCACAACTGCGCGACATGATCGAGGACTACCGCAAGGTTTCCGAGGTGGCGTTTCAACGGTCCTTTGAACGCGACAAAGAGGAATTGCGACGAATCGGAATCACCGTCGAATCCGTCACCCTCGACACCTTCTTCGGTGACGAAGTCGGCTACCGCATTCCCCGCGCCGACGTGGAGCTTCCTCCTGTTCAATTCACTCAAGCGGAGGCTGACGCTTTAGCGACCGCAGCCCGGGTATGGCGCGAATCCGTCCTCGACGAGTCCTCCACGTCTGCCCTGGTGAAATTACGTGCCGCCGGAGTTGAGCCCGATACGGAGGCCGGTATCGCGACCCAGGTCGTCACCGGGGCAGATGCGCCATCGTTCTCTGATCTGTGGCGGGCCACCATCGACCGTTCCAGGGTCCGCTTCGGTTACCGAGGAGGAAAACACCGCACCGTAGACCCCTGGCGAATGGCCTTGCGACGTGGCCGGTGGTACCTCGTCGGGCGAGATGTCGACCGTGACGAGCCACGACTATTCCGCCTGTCACGTATCAGTTCCGCCGTGACGACCGTGGGGGAGCCCGGCACCGTCACAAGCCCCGAACCTGAGGTGATCGAGGCCCATCTCAACCGCCTGGAGCCACCTGAGCCTGAGGAAGTTGACGTCACGATGGCCGTCGCTCCCGGAGTGCGTTTAGGGGTGATGACGACGCGCACCGAATGGGATGGGCCAGTACCCGAGGGCTATGAGGTCGTTACCGGTGGGTTTGGCGGATACGACGAGGCTGCCACAGCCGTGTTGCGTGCCGGCGGTCGTATCATCCTTCTTGCCCCTCAGGAGGCTCGCACCGTCTTGGCCGAGAGGATCAATGCCGTGTTGCGGTTAGAGGAGAACACCCCATGACCGCTCGCACCGATACCGCCCGCCTGCTGGCCCTCATTCCCTATCTGCGGTCTCACCCCGGGGTAGCCGTCACCGAGGTTGCCCGAGTGTTTGGCGTCAGCACTGACCGGGTAATTGCCGATCTCAAGATTTTGTGGATGGTTGGTCTGCCCGGTGGGATGCCAGACGACCTTATCGACATCGACATGGATGCTGTCGACTCCGACGGCACTATCACCATCACCAATGCCGATGCTCTGCCCCGGCCCATGCGTCTGACTCCCGACGAGGCGTGGTCCCTGCTGGCTGCCTTGCAAGTCATCGCCGATCTGGCTGACGACACCGTCCGTCCTGCAGTGGAATCCGCGGCCGAGAAGCTGCGCCAGGTGTGCCCGCAGGCCGGACCGGATCCGGTGGAGGCCAGTGTCGGAGCCGATTACGACCCGCGCTCGGAATGGTTCACCGGAGCCTGTGCCAACAAGTGGCGCATTGAGATCGTCCATCGACGCGGTGACGACCCCACTCCGCACACCCAGGTCGTCGATCCTGTGCGTGTCGAGGTTCGCGACGGTCATCGCTACCTCGTCGGGTGGTCGATGGCTCGCAAACAGTGGCGCACGTGGCGGCTGGATCGCATCGTCACGGGCAGGCGAATTGGGCACGCTACAAATCACGGGCGTCCACCCAAAACCCTCGAATGGTTCTCTGATGTCGTCGACGAGGTGACGCTGACTCTTACGCCACGGGCGGGCTGGGTTGCTGAATACCACCCGGTGCGACATGTTGAGAAGAACGAGGAGGTGTGGAAGGTGACCTTTGCTGTGGCCTCTGCGACCTGGCTTGCTGAGCTCATGGTGGGTCTTGGATCAGACGTGCTCTCCGTCGATCCGCCTCATGCTGCAGCTCCTGCCATTCAGCTGGCACGCGCTGCAGCTGCCGCAAATGATATTAAGATTCCGAACCGCGAGGCGGTAGAGGAGTCCTGATGTGGTGGACCTGGGTGTTGGTCTTCGCCATTGTGCTGCTTGTCATGGAGATCGTAATTGGCACGATCTGGCTGTGGCGCAAGCTTGTAGCTATCGTGAGTGAGGCTGAGCGGGTAACCGGTCGACTCGATGAGTTAGCTCACATCCTGGAGGATATCGACACCACTGCTAGTAGGGGCACGATAGCTCCCGAAGTACCCTGACCATCGTGGTAGCCTGAACGCCGATCGTCGAGCTGGTGGCCTTCCTTGTGTAGTACGGGGATGGGGTGCCAGCCAAGTCTGGAAGGAGAGCCTCAATGGCTCCTCTGCTCATCGCGAATGAAGCGACCATCATCATCATCGTGCTTCTCGCGCTCGTGCTCTTCGGTGGGTCCCGCATCGCTGGCGTCGGTAAGGGGGCTGGTCGCGCTATCCGCGAGTTCAAGGAAGAAACGGCGGGCCTGGACAAGGGCAAGGACGCCAAGGCCGAGCAAGACATTAAGGCTACCGAGGCTGACGTCGCCAAGGACGAAACCAAGCCAACTGAGTGAGTCATGGCCACGGATACTCAGCAGCCCGGAGGCGAAGATCACCGCCGGTTTGCCCGATTCCGGCCGCCCCAGGCTGGGGAGGGCGGCACAATGTCGCTCCTGGACCACGTCCGGGAGCTCCGTTACCGGATTATCGTATCGTTTATCGCGGTCGTGATTACGAGCTCCGTGGCTTTCGTCTTTTACCGCCCGTTGGTCGAAATCGTCATGTATCCGTACCAGCAGGCCAGCCTTGCCATCAAGGCGAAGAACCCGACGGCCTCCCTCCAAGTCGTTAATACGGGTGTCGTCGCCCCGTTCATGCTGAATATGAGGGTGGCCATTGTTGCTGGACTCATCGCAGCCTGCCCCATTTGGCTCTATCAGGTCTGGGCCTTTATCGTTCCTGGGCTACTCGTCAATGAGAAAAAGTGGGCTCTACGATTCCTAGGGTCGGCTATTCCTCTGTTTCTTATCGGTTCGGCACTGGGGTATTGGGTGCTTCCTAAGGGCATTGCCTTGATGCTGAACTTCACACCTCACGGCATGGGCATCACTAACTTGCTCGACATGAATGCCTTCCTGGCGCTGGAGATTCGCGTCATCCTGCTCTTTGGAGTGAGCTTCCTGCTGCCGGTGGTCTTGGTGCTGCTCAATCTGGTCCACGTGTTGTCGTCTGCACAGCTGAAGTCGGCACGGAAGTGGTCGATCTTTGGATTCTTCTGTCTGGGCGCCTTTGTGAACCCATCTGGTGACCCAATTTCTATGTGCGCCCTGGCTATTCCGCTGAGCGTCATGTACGTCATTGCGGAGTGGATCTGCCGCAGCAACGAGCGTAAGCGCTCCACCGACGATATGGGTATCGATAAGTCCGAGTTCGACATTCAGATCGACTGAACAGTGCCAGTACGTGTGACGTGGCAGGAAAATGCTGCATGACGACGTGTCTTCTGGTGAATCCGGCTGCCGGTGGCGGTCGCGCAGCGCGCCTAGCGCCGTGGGTCGCGGCACAGTTGCAGCGGGCTTTTCACGACGTCGACGTCGTGCACACCGCACACTTCCAGGACGCTGATGATGCGCTAGCTCGATTCGCGGCCTCCAGTGACGAAAGTGACCGACTCGTTGTCATGGGTGGTGACGGCATGGTCCATCTTGGGCTTAATCACGTGGCCGGGACTCCGGTGCGGTTAGCCATTGTGCCATCGGGAACCGGAAATGACTTTGCCTCGTCAGTGGGATTACCCTCCAGGGTCGGCGCTGCAATGGATCGCATCGTGACAGACCGCACGACCCCGGTGGATTTGGCCGAGGTCACGGGTGGTGTTCATAGTGGCCATTGCTGGGTGGGGTGCGTCGTCTCCACCGGATATGACGCCGTAGTCAATCGGCGAACTAATCAGATGACGACCAAATTTGGGCCGCTCAGTTATGGTTGGGTGGCGCTGTCGGCCCTTGCCGAATTTTCGCCAAAGCATTATCGCATTAGCGTAGACGGTCACGATCGAGAACTGGACGCCATGCTTATTGCCGTTGGTAATGGTGGCCATTTTGGAGGCGGCATGCGGATATGTCCGTACGCCAGCGTCGTCGACGGACTGCTCGATATCACCATCATCCATACCGTTCCGCGTCGGACATTGCTGAGGTGTTTGTCGTTTCTTTATGCCGGACGTTTCACTCACCTCGGCTTTGTGGAGACCTTGCGCGCTAGAAGGGTCGACGTTGATGGCGAGGACATGTTCGCAATGGCCGACGGCGAGGCAATCGGTGACGTTCCGCTGAGCGTCGTCGTCCGACCTTCGGCGGTCAACCTCGTCGGGCTGCCCTGAGGGTCGTAGCCTCCCGCTAGATTGAAGATATGAGCGAGACTCTCGACCGGTTCATCGCCGGGCTGTCCTTTGACCCTGACGACTACCAGGTGAAGGCCTGTCAAGATCTCGACGACGGTGCGGGTATCCTAGTAGCCGCTCCTACTGGTGCTGGCAAGACGGTGGTGGGGGAGTACGCCACCGATTTGGCTCTGGCCTCGGGGCTGAAGTGCTTTTACACCACACCCATTAAGGCGCTGTCCAACCAAAAGTTCCATGACCTGGTCGCCCGACACGGTGAAGACCGCGTAGGCCTGCTTACCGGTGACGTCACCATTAACTCCGAGGCACCGGTCGTCGTCATGACGACTGAGGTGTTGCGCAATATGATTTACCGCAATTCCCACACCCTCGACACCCTGGGATGGGTGGTGCTCGACGAGGTGCACTACCTCGCCGACCGATTTCGTGGCCCGGTGTGGGAAGAGGTCATCCTTGGCCTCGATCCGCACGTCAAAATCGTCGGGCTTTCGGCAACCGTCTCCAACGCCGAAGAATTTGGAGAATGGCTTGACGAGGTTCGTGGCGATGTCAGGGTCGTCGTATCTGAGCGTCGCCCAGTACCCCTCACCCAGCACGTGGCGGTGGCTCGGCATCTCCACGGCCTCTTCGACCCGCACCGTCCTACTGAAGTTAACCCCGAACTAGTCTCGATCGCCAAGGAGGAGGCCCGATTCCAGCGTGACGACTCCCGTCGTCCCCGAGGAAGGTCTGGCAAGGGGAAACGCAATGTGTCCTATGGAACTGGTCAATTCGGCGGGGCATCGGCAACGCGTCGGGGGCGTACCGCTCGACCTCGTGGCCCCCGCAACCAGCCGAGCCGCATCCAAGTAGTGCGCTCCCTCCACAAGGCCAACCTCTTGCCGGCCATCATCTTCGTTTTTTCGCGGAGCGGGTGTGACGCCGCTGTTAACCAATTGCTGAACACCGACCTGGTGCTCACGAGTCAGCAGGAGGCCCGCCACTTGCGTCGCATCGCGCAACTCCATGGCGAAGGGCTAACCGACGAGGAACGCCGCGCGGTCGGTTGGACCCATTTCGTCGCAGCTTTCGAACGTGGCATTGCTGCTCATCATGCCGGTCTGCTTCCGGTGATTAAGGCGATCGTCGAGGAGGGGTTTGTGGCGGGACTACTCAAAGTCGTTGTCGCCACCGAGACCCTCGCTCTGGGCATCAATATGCCAGCTCGTACCGTCGTGCTGGAGAAGCTTGTCAAATACAACGGCCAGACCCATGCTGACATCACCCCCGGGGAATACACCCAGCTCACCGGGCGTGCTGGACGTCGTGGCATCGACACCCAGGGGCACGCCGTCGTCTGCTGGCAGCCGGGTATGGATCCGCGAGCGGTGGCAGGACTGGCGTCACGTCGTACCTACCCGCTCAATTCCGCCTTCGTGCCGACATACAACATGGCCGTCAACCTCGTTGGATCGATGGGGCGGGACAAAGCCCGTGATCTGCTGGAGCATTCTTTCGCGCAGTTTCAGATCGATCGCAGGTTAGGAGGCTCAACGGTTCGTAACCGACAGACCCAAGCCGAGATCGACGCCTACCTCAGAGCGGCCCACTGTGGGAAAGGGGACTTCACCGAATACGCACGGCTGCGGGAAAATATCAGGGAGCTGGAGCACGAGCAGGCGAGACTGCGCAAAGGTGAACGCCCTAGCCAGGTCGCCGATTCGCTGTCGCGACTTGACCCTGGTGACATCATCGCAGTGCCGTCTGGGCCTCACGCTGGGTGGGTCGTTGTCGTCGACCCTGGCACTCACGGCAAAAGGGGCCAGCGTCCCAGGCCCCTTGTCATGACGCCGGATCGGGCGGTGATTCGGCTGGGTCATCACGACATCGACGCCCCCGTCACGCGAGTAGCAGGCGTGAAAGTTCCACGTCACTTTCACCCCGGAAACCAGGCCGATCGCCGCTGCCTCGGCAAGGCCTTCGATCGGGTGCTTGACGGGCTGGGGGAGCCCGTGGCGCAGCCACGTCGCGTTGAGATGGATGCTGAGCTCGCCGACAAGATCGACAAACTGCGCTCCCAGATGAAGGCTCATCCCTGCCATTCCTGCCCCGATCGCGAGTCCCATGCGCGTTTCGCTGAACACGCCATGAGGCTTAGCCGTCGCAGCGAGAGGGAATTAGCGAAGGCACGCGCCAAATCGACCTCGATTGCCACCCAGTTTGAGCGAATTGTGCTGGTAATGGAGGCCTTGGGATACCTCGGGGAGGGTGGGCAGACCGTCACCGATGCTGGGCGAATGCTCTCGGGCATTTACTCCGAACTCGACTTGGTCACGGCTGAGGCAATTCGGCGAGGAGTCTTTGACGGTTTGGACTTCCCGCAATTGGCAGCGGTGTTGTCGACTATCGTTCATGAGTCGCGGCCGGGGGACCGGGGCCATCTTCACCGCATGCCCGATCGAAAGAGTGAAGCGGCGCAGTCCCAGCTGCGTGCGGTGCGAGCCGAAATTGGTTTGCTTGAGCGTGATCACCGCATTGAACGTCCCCGAGACCTCGACATTGGTTTTGCCGAGACCAGCTATGCCTGGGCTGCCGGCGCTGGTCTAGAGATCGTACTTGACGACATGAGCGCTGGTGACTTTGTACGCCAGGTGCGCCAGGTGTGCGACCTGGCCGGGCAGATCGCCCATGCCGGGGTGGGGGAAGACTTGGCCCACACGTGTCGTCAAGTGGTGGGAGCCATGCAGCGTGGGGTCGTCACCATGGACCGGGAGGACTGACCCGTTCGCCCACTGAACGGGAATATGCGGTCCGGTAACCTGAGGTCATGGCTGTGGCTGTACGTGTCATCCCGTGTCTGGACGTTAAGGATGGACGAGTCGTTAAGGGGGTCAACTTCGTTGGGCTGCGCGATGCCGGTGATCCCGTGGAGCTAGCCTCGCAGTACGGACAGCTCGGTGCTGACGAGGTGACTTTCCTTGACATTTCCGCATCAGCAGACGGGCGCGCCACCACTCGCGAGATGGTGACACGGTGCGCTGAGACGGTTTTCGTGCCTCTCACAGTTGGTGGCGGGGTTCGCGGGGTCGACGACGTCGATGTCTTGCTGAGGTCGGGAGCTGACAAAGTCAGTGTCAACACCGGAGCGATTACTTACCCCGAGATGATCGACGAAGTCGCCGACCGATTTGGCAATCAGGTCATCGTGTTGTCAGTCGATGCTCGTCGCGAGCCAGATCAGCCATCTGGCTTTGGGGTGACAACCCATGGTGGCAGCCGTTCGGCAAGATTGGATGCCGTCGAGTGGGCCCGCGAAGCCGTCGAGCGGGGGGCAGGTGAGATTCTGCTCAACTCGATGGACGCCGATGGCACAACGGACGGCTTCGATATTGAGATGATCGAGGCAGTGAGAGCGGCCGTCGACGTCCCCCTCATCGCCTCAGGTGGAGCTGGAAAAGTCTCCGACTTCGTCGAGGCAGTACGCGCTGGAGCCGACGCCGTACTCGCCGCATCAGTGTTTCACTATCGCACCCTAACGATCGCACAGGTCAAGAACGGCCTACGCGATGCCAACGTTGTGGTCCGTTGAGCGAACACCTACTGCGAGACCAGCCAGTGTGGTAGTCATACCTTATGGATTGCCTTTTTTGCTCAATAGCCGCGAGGGACATCCCAGCGACGATCATTGACTCAGACGACGCCTCGGTCGCATTCCTCGACATCGAGCCTTTCCAGGATGGTCACACCCTCGTCATCTCGCGTAAGCACGTCACGAGCGTTCTCGACGATGACGGCGAGTTAGGGCGTATCAGCCCGATGGTTACCAAGGTGGCCCGTCGCTTCGTGGACTCTCTAGGGGCCTCTGGGGTCAATATCATCTCCAACGCTGGGGAGTCTGCCGGCCAGAGCGTCCATCACTTGCACATTCACGTCATTCCCCGCTACGACCGAGAGCCAGGCATCAACGCTATTCGGTCGGCCATGCCCCGTCGTCCTCTTGAGGAGGTTGCGGCGATGGTGACTGGGGAATCAAATCGCAAGTAGACCACAATATGAGACTTTTGTCCGAAATCGTTGACGTCTGGCCGTTCATGCACGAGGATTCGTACCATGAACGGCCAGCTTCTTGTTATTGGCTAGCGTCCTGATCCTCTCGAACAGGACGCTCCCTCGTATGCCACCGGGCAACGAGGGTTTTTTCGTGTTTGGAGCTTGAAGGCACTAATGACCGTTCCACGACCACGGATGGAGGACGACATGGCGGAGAAATCCCGGCATCAACGAATGATGATTGGCGCGCAGATCATCATTGAGAGCCTCGAGAAACTCGGTGTCGAAGTTGTTTTCGGACTTCCGGGTGGTGCCATCATGCCGACCTACGACCCGCTCATGGATTCCGCGAAAGTGCGCCACATCCTGGTGCGCCATGAGCAGGGAGCCGGTCACGCCGCAGAAGGTTATGCCGTTGCGACCGGAAAAGTCGGAGTGTGCATGGCGACGTCTGGCCCAGGGGCCACCAACCTTGTCACCCCGCTCTCTGACGCCTACCTAGACTCGGTGCCGGTGGTGGCCATCACTGGGCAGGTCGGCACCAGCCTCATCGGGACCGATGGCTTCCAGGAAGCCGATATCCGCGGCATCACCATGCCAATCACCAAACACAACTTCCTCGTCACCCGCGCAGAGGACATCCCGTTGGCAATGTCGGAGGCCTTTCATATTGCCTCTACCGGCCGCCCCGGGCCGGTCCTCATCGATATCACCAAGGACGCCCAAACTGCCGTCGTGCCATTTAAGTGGCCCAAACAGCATGATCTGCCGGGCTACAAACCGACGACGCGTCCCCACAGCAGGCAGATTAAGGAGGCCTCAGATCTCATCCGGGCTGCTCATCGTCCGGTGTTGTATGTTGGTGGTGGCGTGGCTAAGGCGGAGGCTGCCGCCGAGCTGGCTAGATTGGTCGATCTCACGGGTATTCCTGTCGCGACAACTCTGATGGCCCGAGACGTCTTCCCGGCCACCCATCCGCTCGCTCTGGGGATGCCGGGCATGCACGGCGCTGTTGCCGCCGTCGGAGCCCTACAGCGGGCCGACTTGCTCATCGCCGTAGGCACCCGGTTTGACGACCGCGTGACCGGACGCCTCGACACCTTCGCCCCGGGTGCCAAGGTCATCCACGCAGACATTGATCCGGCTGAGATCGGTAAGAACCGCCATGCCGAAGTCCCGATCGTCGGCGATGCCAGGCTAACTTTGACGCAGCTGGCTGACTCTTTAGAGGGCAAGGACCTTCCTGATATCTCTGCCTGGGTGCGTCAGCTACAGCGGATGCAACAGACCTACGCACCTTCATGGGAAGAGGCGCCCGAGCCAGAGATCTCCCCGCAGCAGGTCATTCAGCGCATCGGTGCTTTAGCACCCAAGGACACCGTGTTCGTCACAGGCGTGGGGCAGCACCAGATGTGGGCCTCCCATTTCCTGCCACACGACAAGCCCCGCTCCTGGCTGACGTCTGGTGGTGCCGGAACGATGGGCTACTGCATTCCCGCAGCCTTGGGCGCCAAGATTGGTCGTCCAGAATCAACCGTTTGGGGTATCGACGGCGACGGCTGCTTCCAAATGACCAACCAGGAACTCGTCACTGCAGCCCTCAATGGCGCTCCAGTCAAGATCGCCATCATCAACAACAACGTGCTCGGCATGGTGCGCCAGTGGCAGATCCTCTTCTTCGAATCCCGGTTCTCTCACACGGACTTGCACTCTGATCGCCTACCAGACTTCGTCAAACTTGCTGAGGCCATGGGCTGCGCCGCTTTTCGGGTCACGGATCCGGGCAAGGTCGACGAGGCGATCACGGCCGCCAACGAGATCAATGACCGTCCGGTCGTGGTGGAATTCGTCGTTCACACCGACGCCATGGTGTGGCCGATGGTGGCCTCCGGCGCCAGCAATGACGAGATCAAGATCGCCCGGGATATGGCTCCGGACTGGAGCGATGACGGAGACGACGTTGCTCCGGTCGACGAGGACAACAGCGACGACGAGACCGAGGAGACGAGATGACCAGACACGTATTGTCGGTGTTGGTGACGAACCGTCCAGGTGTGCTGACCCGGGTGTCGGGACTGTTCGCCCGCCGCGGTTACAACATCGAGTCCTTGACCGTATCGCCAACCGATGACCCCAGCGAATCCCGGATGACGATCGGGGTGAACGTCGTCTCCGCCCAGGCTCTTGAGCAAATTGTCAAACAGCTCAACAAACTCATCGAGGTTCACAAAATCGTCGAGCTGGAGCCGAGCGCGGTCACCCGTGAGCTCGTCCTCGTGAAGGTGCGATCCGACGTTGAAAACCGTTCAAAGATCATCGACACCGTTGCGCTATTCCGGGCTAAGGCCGTCGACGTCTCACTGGAGTCGCTGACGATCGAAGCTACCGGGGGACGTGAAAAGCTGGATGCGTTACTGCAGATGCTCGAACCCTTCGGAATTATTGAACTTGTTCAATCCGGACAGGTGGCCCTCAACCGCGGTGCTGCTGCCCTCGGGGCGAAACGCTCCGGGTGATATCGCCTAGACCCCAAGACAACCCAGACACCAACAAGGAGAAAAATACGCTATGGCAAAGATCTACGACGACGACGCTAACCTGTCTATCATCCAAAACCGTCAGGTAGCCGTCATCGGCTACGGCTCCCAGGGCCATGCCCACGCTCTCAACCTACGCGACTCCGGCGTCGACGTGCGGGTCGGTCTGCGCGAGGGCTCCTCGTCGATCGCCAAGGCTGAGGCCCAGGGCCTGCGAGTCCTGTCCATCGACGACGCCTGTGAGGAGGCCGATCTGATTATGGTGCTCGCCCCCGACCAAAACCAGCGTCAGCTCTACGCTGAGCAGATCGCCCCGCACCTCCAGGACGGCGACGCCATCTTCTTCGCCCACGGCTTCAACGTCCACTTTGGCTACATCAGGGCTCCCAAGGGCGTCGACGTCTGTATGGTCGCCCCGAAGGGCCCCGGTCACATCGTGCGCCGTGAGTACACCGACGGCCGAGGCGTGCCGGTGCTGGTGTGCGTCGAGCAGGATGCCTCTGGCAGAGCCTGGGACCTTACCAAGTCCTATGCCAAAGCCCTGGGCGGTCTTCGTGCCGGCGGCATCGAGACCAGCTTCCGCGAGGAGACCGAGACCGACCTCTTCGGCGAGCAGGCCGTTCTGTGTGGCGGTCTGTCGCACCTTATCCAGACCGGCTTCGAAACACTCACCAACGCGGGCTACCAGCCCGAGGTGGCGTACTTCGAGGTTTGTCACGAGATGAAGATGATCGTTGACCTCATCATCGAGGGCGGCATCTCCAAGCAGCGTTGGTCTATCTCCGATACCGCCGAGTACGGCGACTACGTGTCGGGCCCGCGCGTGATCGACGACCACGTCAAAAAGAACATGAAGGCTGTCCTGGACGACATCCAATCCGGCGCCTTCGCCAAGCGTTTCATCGCCGATCAAGATGCCGGTGCTCCGGAGTTCAAGAAACTTCGTGAGGATGAGGCAAAACACCCGATCGAAGCCACTGGCAAGGAGCTGCGCAAGATGTATTCCTGGCTGGCAGCTACCGATGAGGACTACACCGAGGGCAGCGCAGCTCGCTAGGCTTGCTGACCTGACATGGATGGCCCGTGAATGTTCACGGGCCATCCATTCGGTGTCTCTCTCGTCAGCCTCGGGGGGATAGTCGACAGGCAACGATCGCCGCCATGTCGGAGGCGAGCTGAATCTCGGTGGCATGCACTTTCGGATGGGTCAGCCAGGCCAGCCTAGTGGTATCGACGGTGCCGTTGATGTCGCGGGGAGGGAAACCGTGGCTGGGGGGCATATCGTCAATGACGACGAGACCTCCAACCGAGACCGCCTTAAGAATCTCGTCAACGTCGCGCACTCGCGCTACCCGGATCGGCACCGAGAGCAAGCCAAAAGGGCCATAGTCGAGCAGGTCATCCCAGGTGCCTTCAATGATCTCGATGTCGAGGTCGGCTAAGACCTCGCGAGCTCGGGCACAGATGGTGGGATCTGGTTCGTAACTGACAACTTTTGTGCGTTTCCGTGCCCCCAGTCGTAGCCACGCAGCTCCCGCCCCCGACCCCGTCTCGCACTCCCCAATAGCGCCATGTACCCCGGCCGCCAGGGTGGCCATGAACCGTCCGGTCTCATTGCGGGTGGTGGTGAAATAGCCCATCTCCAATGCGTTGTGGAGAGCTTTCGTCACCGGTTCGGGTATCTCGGGAATGGGTAACACGAAGCCATTCTGCCAGGTAGTGCCCCCAACACTATATGAAGGCGGTCAACTGTCGGCGGGATCAGATGCGCTGGGCAATGTCTCGTCCGATTTCGCTGGTGGTTCGCGCGGGACCGGAAGCTCGAGCAGCAATGTCCGCTAAGACAGCCTCGCGGACGCGTGTTGCATCCTCAGGGCGGCCCAGGTGATCTAACAGCAACGCTATCGACAAGATTGCCGCCGTCGGGTCGGCCCTGCCGGTGCCCGCAATGTCAGGTGCCGAGCCGTGTACCGGCTCAAACATCGACGGGAATTCGCCGGAGGTATTGATGTTGGCGCTAGGGGCCAACCCGATACCTCCGGTCACCGCTGCGGCAAGGTCGGTGATGATGTCACCAAAAAGGTTGTCGGTGACGATGACGTCAAATCGCTGCGGGTCTCGTATTAGAGCGATCGTGACAGCGTCGACGTGCAGGTAGTCAGCGGTGACATTCGGGAACTCTTGGGCAACCTCGTTGACGATGCGACGCCACAAGGATCCGGCGTTGACGAGTACGTTGTGCTTATGAACTAAGGTGAGATGGCCGCGTCGAGCAGCCGCACGGGCGAACGCGTCACGGACGACCCTCTCCACTCCAAAGGCGGTATTGACGCTGACTTCGGTGGCGATCTCATGAGGAGTTCCGGTGCGCACTGACCCGCCATTGCCACAGTAGAGGCCTTCGGTGCCCTCCCGGCATACCACGAAGTCAATTGGCCCAGCATTGGTAATGTCCGACGACAACGGCGTCGGTGTGCCCGGATACCATGTAGAGGGACGCAGGTTGACCCCGTGATCAAGGGCGAAACGAAGTTTGAGCAGCAGGCCGCGTTCCAATAAACCTGACGGCACCTCCGTCGAGCCAGGGGCAGCGCCGACGGCGCCGAGGACGATGGCGTCTTCCTGAGCAATTTCGGCCAGGGTGGAGTCGTCAAGAATTTCCCCCGTGGCCTTCCAATGCGCGGCGCCAAGGCGGTACTCATGGGTGGTAAAAGCATCAGATCCGACGGCCTGCTCCAACACCTGAAGCGCCTGCTCAGTGACTTCGGGGCCGATTCCGTCGCCGCCGATGACGGCGAGTCGCGTCACGTCGTTGGTCATGCGCAGAACCATACCCGGCCTGTCCACAATATGATCCATAGATTCACGAAATGGAATAGCCGGCTCAGCTTGGGTGTAATGTGTGGTCATGAGTTTGCGCTTTGCTTCTGCTGACGATCTGACGTGGTCCTCCAACGAGCGGATCGCTCTGGAACATGCCAATCCACGATTCGGTGCGGTCTTTGCCGACCATATGGCCGTTGCTACCTGGCGAGCCGGCGAGGGCTGGGGAGACGATGCCGTCGTCAACTACCACGGCCTCGATATCAACCCCGCCAGCGCCGTGCTGCACTATGCCCAGGAAATTTTCGAGGGCCTGAAGGCTTACCGACATGCTGACGGATCCATTTGGCTTTTCCGTCCCGATCAGAACGGTGAGCGCTTCGTCCATTCGGCTGAGCGTCTCGCCTTGCCCACGCTGCCAGTCGGAGATTTCGTGAATGCTTGCGTACGCCTGGCCGATATCGATTCGCGTTGGGTTCCTGAACCCGGTGAGAGTGGTGAGAAGTCCCTCTACCTGAGGCCGTTCATGATTGCCTACCAGGACTTCCTTGGTCTTGGCTCGGCAAGTACCGTGCTGTTTTCTGTCATCGGTTCTCCCGTAGGCGCTTACTTCGCCAGTGGCGTGAAGCCGCTGCGACTCCACGTTGAGCGTGAGCAGGCCCGGACGGCCCGCGGCGGCACCGGCGAGGCGAAATGCGGAGGCAACTACGCAGCTTCCCTGCGCTCCCAGATTGAGGCTAAGACACGCGGCTGTAACGAGGTGCTCTTCGTTGATGCTGTTGAGCATCGTTGGATCGAGGAACTGGGCGGCATGAACTTCATGGCCATCAGCAAGGATGGTCAGCTCGTCACTCCTGAACTCGCTGGCACCATCCTGCGTGGCATTACCCGCAAGTCCATTTTGGAGGTTGCCCCCGACCTCGGTCTTGAGCCAGTGGAGCGCAAGATCGATATTGACGAGCTCCTTGACGGTGTGCGTTCCGGCGAGTTCCCGGAAGTCTTCGCCTGCGGTACTGCCGCGGTCGTCACACCTATTGGTTCTTTCCTGGACGGCGATACCGAGGTTCAGGTCACTGAGCCTACCGGAAAGACTACGATGGAGATTCGTCGCCGTCTGCTTGATATCCAGTTTGGACGCGCTGAGGACAACCGTGGCTGGTTGAAGCGAGTCCACTGATGATTTCTACGACAGTCGGGGCTGGTCCACTCGATGTGAACCGGCCCCGATATGTGATTCACGATCTGGCCATGATGGTGTCGACGACGACATCTCGAGGCTGGAAGGATTGGCCGACGGTGAAGGTGTCGGTCATGGCTTCCTCAGCTCGTGCAATGGAGTCAGGCATATCGGTGAGGAGGGTGGCTAAGGGTTGGCCTGCGACAACGCGGTCTCCCGGGCGAACCCGCAACATGACGCCGGCCGCAGCTTGCACCGGATCTTCCTTGCGGGCGCGTCCGGCGCCCAATCGCCAGGCGGCCAGGCCAACGGACATGGCATCAATTCCGGTGATGACGCCAGCCTCGGTGGCGACAAGGTCCTGGGAGTGGTGAGCCACCGGCAGTGGAGCGTCAGGATCACCGCCCTGGGCACGAACCATATTGCGCCAGACATCCATCGCTTGGCCACGGGCTAGCACGTCAGCCGGATCGGTGCCGTCCAATCCTGCTGCCTTGACCATCTGTCGGGCTAAGGCGATGGTGAGTTCAACGACGTCGGCAGGGCCCCCGCCAGCCAATACTTCAAGGGATTCGGCGACCTCGATGCCGTTACCGCAGGCGTAACCCAGAGGGACGTCCATGTGGGTCAGTAGGGCGGTAGTGCGTACCCCAGCGGCCTCACCTAGTCCGACGAGACGACGGGCGAGTTCGCGGGCGTCCTCCTCGGTCTTCATGAAGGCTCCCGAGCCGGTCTTGACGTCGAGGATGAGGCTGTCGGTGCCCTCGGCGATCTTCTTGCTCATGATGGACGAGGCGATCAGCGGGATGGACTCGACGGTTCCGGTGACGTCGCGCAGAGCATAGAGCTTCTTGTCAGCAGGAGCCAGTCCCGGGCCTGCCGCGCAGATGACGGCACCGACGTTCTCGAGCTGGGCGACCATCTCGTCATGGGAGAGATCCGCCCGCCAACCGGGAATGGCCTCCATCTTGTCGAGGGTACCTCCGGTGTGACCCAGGCCACGGCCAGACAGCTGTGGGACGGCAGCACCGCACGCGGCTACCAAGGGAGCCAGCGGCAGGGTGATTTTGTCGCCGACGCCACCAGTGGAGTGCTTGTCGACGGTCGGGCGGGACAGACCGTCAAAGGTCATCCGCTCGCCCGACTCAATCATGGTTGTCGTCCAGGTGGACAACTCGACGTCATCAAGCCCCTGGAAGTACACCGCCATCGCCATGGCAGACATCTGCTCATCCGCGACGATCCCATCGGTGTAAGCGCGGATAAGCCATGTGATCTGGTCGGGGTCGAGAGTCTGGCCGTCGCGCTTGGCGCGGATGAGGTCAACGACGGAGTAGGTGCTGGTCATGGCGCAAGTATGGCAGGGCGCGCCCTTCTCGGTGCGTAAATACCCCGGTTGTGTCGGGCCACGCCGTTAGTCTTAATCCATGCGTATTGCCCGGTTTGTCGCCGCTGGCTCCGACCCTGCTTTCGGGATCGTCGAGCTCGCTGCCGATCACGGAGATCATCCCGACACTATTGCCGTCATCACTGGAGACCCAGTCGCGGCCCCTGTTCAATACACCGGTGCCCGTCACGACCTCACCGACGTACGGCTGCTCTCCCCGGTGATTCCGCGGTCGAAGGTCATCGGGATTGCTTGCAACTACGCCGAACACGCCAGCGAGTTGGGTAACGACGTTCCTAGTCAGCCGTTTCTGTTCGTTAAGCCGAATACCTCGGTCATCGGTCCAGACGAGCCCATTGTGCGACCGGCTGCCTCCTCTAACCTGCACTACGAGGGGGAGCTGGCTATGGTCATCGGACGGATCTGTAAAGAGGTGCCAGAGGAGAGGGCACAAGAAGTCATCTTTGGGTTCACCGTTGCCAATGACGTCACCGCCCGCGATCTGCAAAATTCTGACGGTCACTGGATTCGTGCTAAAGGGGCTGACACCTTCTGCCCACTGGGGCCATGGATGGTGACCCACTTCTCCATCGCGGAAGCCTCTCACCGCCAGATCGTGACTCGACTGGACGGCAGGGAAGTCCAGCACGGTAACACCGATCAGATGGTCCACACCATCCCCAAGCTCATTTCACATATCTCCTCGTTCATGACCTTGTTGCCGGGCGACGTCATCCTCACCGGTACCCCCGCTGGGGTCGGGCCGATGGAGCCTGGGCAACGCGTCGAGGTTGAAATTGAAGGGATCGGGACGCTAACCAACACCGTCGTGGAGGTCTGATGGCGACTCGTGCCGTGTCCCGTCAAGCGACGGTGACCGACCCCGAGCCACGGGTCGATTACACTCGTGCCCTCGTCGACTCGACCGCCGGCCTGACTCCCGGGTTGCTAGGGCTCATCGGATTGCTGTTGGGGTATGCCGTCGTCGTGCCGGGTCTGTTGTACGCCTTCCTCGGCGTGGGTTGGCTCCTTGAGCGTATCGACGGGGAAGGGTTCGGTGCCTATTACACGCGAGCATCCAGGTATCACACCGTCGGGGGGCTGGTAGCCACGCATCTGGCTTTGGCCAGCCTTCTTATCGTGGTGCTTGTCCTTGCGCGCTATGTCAACCATCGTGCGCCGCGATGGGTGGCATCGGTACAACCAGGAATTCGCTGGAAATTCGGGTTGTTGGTGGGACTTGTCGCTGTCGTGGTGCTCAACCTTACGCAGCTGCTAGTACGAGGGGGGGTCGATACCCATTACACCGTTCCCCAGCATTGGTGGGTGTGGCTATTGGCGATCATCATAACGTCGCCGTTCCAAGCTATCGCCGAGGAGATGTTCTTCCGCGGTTACCTCATGAATGTCATCTCTGGGCTGTCTGTGAACTTGCCGGAAAAGGCCAGGCGCTGGACGTCGGTAGTCGTCTCCGCACTGATTTTTGCCCTCATGCATGGCACGCAAAACGCGTGGCTTTTCACGGATCGATTCGCCTTTGGTCTGCTCGCCGGTTGGCTCGTTATCGTTACGGGCGGCATCGAGGCTGGCGTGGCAGCCCATGTTGTCAATAACCTTTTTGCATTTGGATACGCAGTCTTCTTGGGAGGGGTGTCTCAGGCTCGCGGTATGACGACGATGAGCTGGATGGACTCTGCTTGGGACATTGGTGGTTTCTTGACGATCGCTCTTGCTGGGTGGTGGATTGGAAATCTCATGAGAGTGGCCCGACGGACACCCGCATGACAAGGCATTTCACCATGATTTGCAAAGTTGGCAGGTGGTCCATTAGAGTTTCTCGACGTTGCGCCACCGAGGTTCAGTACGGTGGAACGACCTTGGGGTATGGGGTAATTGGCAGCCCGGCTGATTCTGGTTCAGTTAGTCCAGGTTCGAGTCCTGGTACCCCAGCGTGGGAGACCATATCCATGAAGTTGCACAGGTAACGGATGGCTTGCTAAGGTTCCCCAGCCTGGTTTGGAAACGAATTGGGACAATTGAAGAAGGTTTTCAAGAACTGACTTGACGGTAATTGATCACCCATGGCCCCGTAGTGCAGCGGCCTAGCACGCGGCCCTCTCAAGGCTGAAACGGCGGTTCGAATCCGCTCGGGGCTACCAACGACAGTGGCCCGGATCTTGCAAGATCCGGGCCACTGTCGTACCTCCATGAGTTGCCATTCTATCAAGGGCAAGGGACCGTGAGTTCCAAAGGGGGTCATCACGCTCTTGAGAATGTCGGACAGGACAGTCGTTTTCATTGTGCGGAGCGACGCAGTACCTCCGACAAGCGGCCTCCAGCGGCAACGACGGCTGGAGCGTGGATACGTCCCGGCTGACGGGTAAGACGCTCAATCGGTCCCGACACCGATACCGCCGCAATGACTTTTCCGGAGGGGGAGCGCACGGGGGCCGAGACAGATGCCACGCCAGCCTCACGCTCACCGACAGATTGAGCCCAACCGCGCTTACGCACTGCTGCCAAGGTGACCTCAGAGAACGCAGAGTTGCTTAACCCGTGGCGGATCTTGTCGGTGTCCTCCCATGCCAGCAGGATCTGAGCGGCTGAACCGGCGTCCATCGACAACACCGACCCGACTGGAATGGTGTCACGAAGACCGGTGGGACGCTCAGCGGTCGCGGCACAGACACGGCTACCAGCCTGACGTCGGTAGAGCTGAGCGGATTCGCCCGTGATGTCACGTAGCCTGGCCAGGATCGGCCCAGAGGCCGCCAAAAGCCGATCCTCGCCGGCAGCTGCGGCAAGTTCTGACAACCTGGGGCCAAGAATGAAACGGCCCTGCAAATCGCGTCCGACGAAACGGTGGTGTTCCAGAGCGCGGGCCAAGCGATGAGCCGTCGGGCGAGCCAGCCCAGTCATTTGAACCAGTCCCGCCAAGGAGGCCGGACCGGTTTCAAGGGCCGCCAACACAAGGGCGGCCTTGTCCAGCACGCCAACACCACTTGATTCGTCCATATATCGATATTAGCGTTCCGGATCTTGACCGTCGAGCCAGAATGAGTGCCGTCCAGCGGTGGGCCACACTGCAGGCAACGAAAGGGAAGGTGCGATGGGGAGGACGTTGAGCGAGAAGCTCTGGGACGCCCACGTTGTCAGGCGCGAACGCGACGGGGAGCACGATCTTCTCTACATCGACCTTCACCTCGTCCACGAGGTTACAAGCCCGCAGGCTTTCGAAGGGCTCAGGTTGGCGGGGCGCAAGGTCCGTCGCCCGGATCTGACCATCGCTACTGAGGACCACAACATTCCCACCCTCGACATCCTTAAGCCGATTGTTGACCCGGTCTCGCGCGTTCAGGTCGAAGCGTTACGAGCCAACGCGCCCGAGTTCGGTGTGCCGCTGCATCCTTTGGGGGACGCCAATCAAGGGATCGTGCACATTATTGGACCCCAACTCGGCCTCACCCAGCCGGGTATGACTGTCGTCTGCGGTGATTCTCACACGTCCACGCACGGCGCATTCGGAGCGTTAGCTTTCGGTATCGGTACCAGCGAGGTCGAGCATGTATTGGCCACCCAAACCCTGCCGCAAGCCCGCCCCAAAACTATGGCAGTCACGGTGGATGGAGAATTGCCCGAGGGCGTTACACCCAAGGACCTCATCCTGGCCCTCATTTCCAAGACCGGAACCGGTGGGGGGGGGGCAAGGCCATATGGTCGAGTATCGCGGCGAGGCCATCGAGAAGATGTCGATGGAGGGTCGCATGACGATCTGCAATATGTCCATTGAGTGGGGCGCTCGCGCCGGCATGGTTGCTCCTGATGAGACCACCTTCGCCTACCTCAAGGATCGTCCACGCGCCCCGCGTGGCGAGCAATGGGATGAAGCTGTTGCGTATTGGCGCACACTGCGCACTGACGACGACGCCACCTTCGACGATGAGATCCATGTGGACGCATCAAAGCTCACCCCCTTCGTGACCTGGGGCACCAACCCGGGCCAGGGAGTCCCCCTAGGCGGGGTGGTGCCGGCCGTCGAGGACTTTGAGGATGAGGTGGCTCGCAACGCAGCCTCACGAGCCCTGAAATACATGGATTTGACCCCAGGCACCAAAATGCGCGACATCGCCATTGACACCGTATTTCTAGGATCCTGCACGAATGGCCGTATCGAGGACCTACGTCTGGCTGCCGACGTTATCGAAGGACGCCATATCGCAGCGGGCACTCGGATGCTCGTTGTCCCCGGATCTGCTCGCGTGCGCCTACAGGCTATGGAGGAGGGACTCGACGAAATCTTCATCAAGGCCGGTGCGCAATGGCGTGGAGCCGGGTGCTCGATGTGCCTGGGCATGAACCCTGACCAGCTGGCCCCGGGCGAGCGCTCGGCATCGACTTCGAACCGTAACTTTGAGGGGCGTCAGGGTAGAGGTGGGCGCACCCACCTCGTCTCTCCGGCCGTCGCCGCCGCAACCGCAGTTACCGGAAAGCTATCTAGCCCCGCTGACTTGTCCCCCAAGGAGGGCTGAGATGGACGCATTCATCACCCACACCGGAGTTCCCGTCCCCTGCGACGTGCCAACGTCGACACCGACCAGATCATCCCGGCGGTCTACCTTAAGCGGATTACCCGTACCGGATTCGAAGACGGGTTGTTCGCATCTTGGCGCACCGAGCCCGACTTCGTTTTGAACCAGGAACCGTGGAATAAGGGATCGATCCTCATCGTCGGTCCTGACTTCGGGATCGGTTCCTCGCGTGAGCACGCGGTGTGGGCCTTGCAGAGTTACGGGTTCAAAGTTGTCATCGGTTCCCGATTTGGCGACATCTTCCGCAATAACTCAGGCAACAACGGCTTGTTACTGGCTCACGTTGATCCCAAGATTGTCGAGACGTTGTGGGACTTTGCCGAACAACATCCTGGTGAGAGGATCACCGTCTCCCTCGAACATCGGACGATTAGCCTTCCTGGCGGCACGGGCTATTCGTTCCACATCGACGACGTTACTCGTCAGCGATTGCTCGCCGGTCTTGACGCCATCGGCGAGACCCTCGAACACGCCGACGATATCGCCGCGTATGAGGCACATCGGCCGTCCTTCATGCCAACGACCTCCTGACCTGGCCTACCTATCAGTCAGCCCACCCGGACGATCATCGCTGCCAGCATGGGTGAGCCGATAGGGTAGGGTGATCCAGACCCTCAGGAGGGACATCGTGGTTTTGCCCGCCGTGACTAACCCAGCCGACACTCCCGGACTGATCTTCCGGATGGGTGTAGGGACGCTGTACCCGCTGGCTCGCACCCTGACACGGTTTGATCAGCACGGCGGCGAGAACCTTCCTGGCCCCGGGCCAGCGCTCATTGTGAGCAACCACATTTCCAACTACGACCCAGTCGTGCTGGGATCTTTCCTCGTCGCTAACGGACGGTGGCCGCACTGGTTGGCAAAGAAAGAGTTGTTTTCAGTGCCTGTTGTCGGCTGGGTGGCCTCGGCTAGCGGACAAATCCCAGTAGACCGGAAGGGCCCTAACCCGGCCAAAGTCCTTGACGACGCTAAGGCGGCCCTCGACAAGGGCATGACGGTCGTGATGTACCCCGAGGGCACCATCACCGCTGATCCCCTTCACTGGCCAATGACAGGTCGCACAGGGGCTGCGCGTCTGGCGCTGGAGACAGGCGTACCCGTCATCCCAGTGGGGCAATGGGGGCCCCAAGAAGTCATGGGGTACAAGGAGATGACTTTCCCGAGACTGTGGCCGCGTAAGACCATGAAATTGTACTGCGGCACCGACGTCGAGCTGTCAGACCTGCAGGGTCGTCACGACCTCGCGTCGGTCAGGGAGGCCACGAATCGGATCATGGACGCCATTGACGCCCAAGTTGCTCGAGCTCGGGGAGAATTCCCACCGCCAGATCGCTACGACATGCGCAAAGGGGCACGCGTTCCTAAGTCTATTGCTCCTGTGTGGCCAGTCCTAGACTCTCACTGAGGTGTTGGCTCGGTAGGGTGAAGTGCCGTCATACGGAAAGGACTTCACATGAATCGCATCCACGTGGCCGTCATCTTCGGCGGGATGAGTTCAGAGCATTCGATCTCCTGCCTTTCGGCGGCGAACGTGGTGGCTGCAATTGACACCGAACGATTCGATGTCTCCGGTGTCGGCATTAGCCCCGAGGGAGTCTGGGTACGATATGAGGTCGACGAAATCTTCGCTCTTCCCAGTACTGGGCAGCTCCCTACCGTCGAAGTGTCAGATCATCCTCTGGTGTCGGTCAAACAGATGCCCGGAGGCACCTGCATCGTCGATACCGAGGGCAACGCCGATGTAGTCCAGGTGGTATTTCCGGTATTGCACGGACCATTCGGTGAAGACGGCACCATTCAGGGCCTGCTGGAGATGGCCGGGGTGCGATACGTTGGTTGCGGGGTGGCAGCCAGCGCTAATTGCATGGACAAGCACCTCACCAAGATGATCCTCGCAGAGGCTGGAGTATTGGTCGGGCCTTACGTCGTCGTGCGCGACCATGAATGGCGCGAGGATAGAGATGCCATCCTTAAGGCTGCTGCTCATCTGGAATACCCGCTATTCGTGAAGCCGGCCCGTGGCGGATCCTCGATCGGCATTTCCCGCGTGACAAACCCCGATGGCCTGGAAGCGGCCATCGAGGCGGCTCGCGAGCACGACAGCAAAGTCCTCATTGAGCAGGGGATTCAGGGCCGTGAGATCGAGTGTTCTGTCCTTGATGGCCGTCATGGTGCTGCCCCTCGGGCCTCCGCACCGGGCGAGATTGTCCTCCACGATCCTGACGGTTTCTATGACTTTGAAGCCAAGTACCTTAGCGGAGGGCAAAAAGCATCTGTTCATGCTCGCGCAAACCTAGACGATGAGACCCGCATCCGAGTGCAAAAAGTCGCGACTAAAGCGTTCCGAGTGCTCGGCTGCGAAGGGCTTGCTCGGATCGACACTTTCGTCACCCCTGACGGTGCCGTCTACGTCAATGAGCCCAACACCATGCCCGGATTCACTCGCAGCTCGGGATTCCCACTCATGTGGCAAGCCAGCGGCATGACCTACGCCCAAATCGTCAGTGAACTCATTGAACTTGCTCTGGAAAGGCCCCTCGGCCTGCGCTGATCGGGACGTACCCCTGACAAGCTATCTCACTGACACGAGCGCACTTGGGGCATTTTCTTAACGGCTGCCGAAAGATCGACCAGGGCGTCGGCCTGCGGGACATAGCTGGTAGGAACCGTCACCTCGACATTGCCCATTCTCCCAATCGTGGTGAATCGCCAACCGTTGTCAATCTGCTCGGAGAACCATCCGACATCGTTGATGACGTCACAGCGTGACGTCGGTTGGAGTCCAGCAGGCTTGTTAACCCCGCAGCGCAGCACGATGCGCGGATCGCCCCAGGTTGCCACGGTCGCGTCGTGGTCCTTGAGCCTCGCCCTAGCAACCGTTTGCGGCAGACCTGCCATGACGGCTCGACATCCCGCCACAGCAGACCCGGTGGGAGAGGGATGGACAATCGGCTCCTCCCGGCCTGAGCAGGCGGCGGTCAAGAGGAAGACCGCTAGCACGACTGCGAACGGGGATGCATGATGGATGCGCACGCACTCACGCTAGCGTGCTTCCTGCGGACCGAATGATAAGGAGATTCCATGGCCACCACGGCGACCATTTCCCAGGTAGGGGAGTTCCCCCTCATCTCCTCGATGGTCGGTGACCTAACGATGGGTCAGGCTGTCGCTCTCGGCCCGGGTGACGACGGCGCGGTGTTCCAGGTAGACGGTTCAGCAGTCGTTTCGACCGACGTCCTCGTCGAAGAGGTTCACTTCCGGCGTCGGTGGTCGACGGCGACCGACGTGGGCCGCAAGGCCGTCGCCGTCAACGTTTCCGACATCGAAGCAATGGGTGCCGTCCCGGTAGCCCTCGTCGTGGGGTTTTCCGCTCCTGGTGATCTTCCAGCCTCCTGGGCTCAGGAATTCATGGCCGGGATGGCCGCCGAGGCCCAGAAGGCAGGAGTCAGCGTCGTTGGAGGAGACACTACGGGAGGACCGGTCGTCAGCATCGCTGTGACGGTTATCGGGCAGACCGCTGGCATGGCACCCGTACGTCGTGACGGCGCAATACCGGGCGACGAAGTGGCGGTCATCGGGCAACTCGGTTTGGCAGCTGCCGGTCTGGTGCTTCTGGGACGCGGATTCCGCTCCCCGCGGGCCGTTGTGGCCGCCCAGCGTTGTCCCGAGGTCCCCTACGGTCAAGGCCCAGTGGCGGCCCAGGCTGGAGCACACGCCATGATCGACGTGTCAGATGGCCTGCTGGCCGATCTGGGTCATATCGCGGAGGCATCCGGATTCGCCATGGATATCGACACGTCAAAGCTGGAGATCGCTGAGTCAGTTCGTACCGTTGGCATGGCTACGGGTGTGGATCCGCTCACCTGGGTGCTCGCTGGCGGGGAGGACCATGCCTTAGCAGCGACGTTTACTCCTGGCACTGTTCCTGATGGGTGGACCGTCGTCGGACGGGTACTACCTCCTGACGAGGTGTCGGATCCCACAGTTCTCGTCGACGGCCGGGCCTGGGAACACGAACGAGGTTGGACCCACTTTCATTCCTGAGGTGGCGGCGGCACTCACATCACCGTCGAGCCTCATGCCGCGACCACCAATCCTGTGACTCCCCGCCCCGACTCTGAGCCGGTGGTGGCCATGGTTGATAACGTCAATGCCATGGCGACCCGTGCGTCTTCCCCAGCGCGGCCCCGAAAGACGACGGCGAAGAAATCGTCGCGTGGCTCGGGCGCGCGCTCGAAGGGAAGCAACAAGAAAACGTCGACCAGCTCACGGAGCAGGTCGACGCCCCTTAACGCGTCCACCTCTACCAACCCGGTGGCCCAGGTGCTGTCAGCGACCTGGTCGGGCATTGCGCGGGGATTGGGAAGTATGGTCCGAGGGATCGGTGGACGCCCCGTGGAGCCCGATATCACTCATGACGGCACTGGCCTCATGCTGTTGTTGCTGTCTGCCCTCGTTGCGGCTGGTTTCTGGTTCGGCCTACCGGGCGGATTTGGCAATGGGTTGCGAATGGGGGTCTCAACAATCTTCGGGTCGCTATCCTATGCCCTTCCGCTCTTTGGTTTAGCAGCGATGTGGCACACCTTGCGTCACCCAGTGACAATTGGGACTGGTGGACGCCAGGTGCTGGGATGGACATGTTTCTTTCTTGGCCTACTTGGGGTCATCAACATTGCCCACGGTCTGCCACGCCCGGATCATCCTGACACAGTGCGCGCTGCCGGCGGCATGCTCGGGTACATCTCGTCAAGCCTATTCGCAGATCTGGTCACGAAGTGGGTTGCTCTACCACTGCTCCTCATCATCACGGCTTTAGGCGTGTTGCTGGTTGTGGGACGGCCGTTGGTCGACGGCGCAGCCCGCGTTCGTAACGCCTCGCGTCATACTGCCCTTAAGCCTCGTGAAATTGAGTCGCGTCGCGCCTACGACGCTCCGTTGGTGGGGGATACCCTCGTCGATCACCGTGACGACGACATCGCCACCCAACAAATGGAACCCGTTCAAGAGCGCCGATCTCGAAAGCGCAACAGCAGTTCCGAGCGCACCAACGACAGCCTCGACGCGATCTTTGATGCCGAAATTGTTAACGAGACGCCGCCAGCTTCGGCCGAGGGCTCCTTGCCGCTTGACGTACAGGTAGAGAATGAGCCGGAGAAAACGCGCACAACTGCCGGATTACCGCAGGGCTTCACCGTTCATGAGCACACCGATCTCGAGCCACCGGTCCATGAGCCGATGCCAGCCCGGGTCGAACAGTTGCAGTTGTCCGGGGACATCGCATACACTTTGCCTGCCTCGGAGCTATTGCATCCGGGTTCAGTGCCGCAGGCGCGTACTGACGCCTCAGATGCCGTTGTCTCCAAGCTGTCAACGGTATTCGACGAGTTCGGTATCCACGCCCAGGTGACGGGCTATTCCCGCGGCCCGACGGTCACCCGATACGAGGTCGAACTTGGTGCAGCCGTCAAAGTGGAGAAGGTCACCGCCCTGAGCAAGAACATCGCCTACGCGGTCGCTTCCCCCGACGTGCGCATCCTGTCGCCGATCCCTGGGAAATCCGCCATCGGAATTGAGATTCCGAACCGGGACAAGGAGATCGTCTCCCTGGGTGATGTACTGCGCTCGTCAAAGGCCCGAAATGACCACAATCCGCTGGTTGTCGGCCTGGGTAAGGATGTCGAGGGCGGGTTTGTTATCGCCAATGTAGCTAAGATGCCCCACCTGCTGGTCGCTGGCGCTACTGGTTCTGGTAAGTCGAGTTTCGTCAACTCTCTCATCACTTCGGTCATGATGCGAGCCACCCCTGACGAGGTACGGATGATGCTCGTTGACCCCAAACGGGTAGAACTTACCCAGTACGAGGGGATTCCCCACCTGGTGACGCCCATCATTACCAGCGCTAAAAAGGCCGCTGAAGCCCTGCAGTGGGTCGTACGCGAGATGGACCAGCGTTACGACGACCTAGCGGCGTTCGGATTCCGTCACGTTAAGGACTTCAACAAGGCTGTACGGGCTGGCGAGGTCACCTTGCCTCCGGGATCGGAACGGGTCTTGGCCCCCTATCCGTACCTGCTGGTCGTCGTGGACGAGCTGGCCGATCTCATGCTGGTCGCCCCTCGCGACGTTGAAGACTCCATCGTTCGTATTACCCAGTTAGCACGTGCTGCCGGTATTCATTTAGTGTTGGCTACTCAGCGTCCGTCGACCGACGTGTGCACCGGTCTCATCAAGGCCAATATCCCGTCACGCCTGGCTTTCGCAACCTCGTCGATGACTGATTCACGAGTCGTTTTGGATCAGCCGGGTGCCGAGAAGCTCGTTGGTCAAGGTGACGGGTTGTTCCTGCCGATGGGTGCGTCGAAGCCAGTTCGTGTGCAGGGGTCGTGGGTGTCTGACTCTGAGATTCACCAGGTTGTTTCCCATGTAAAGTCCCAGATGGAGGCTCATTATCGCGACGATGTTGCCGCCCCGACGGCCGAAAAGAAGGTGGCTGAGGATATTGGTGACGACATGGAGCTCGTGGTCGAGGCGGCGAAGCTTGTGGTCGAGCTGCAGTTGGGGTCGACGTCGATGTTGCAGCGCAAGTTGCGTGTGGGCTTCGCGAAAGCTGGCCGCCTGATGGACATTCTTGAGACGCGTAACATCGTTGGACCGTCTGAAGGATCCAAAGCGAGGGACGTGTTGGTTAAGCCTGATGATCTTGACGACGTGTTGACCAATTTACAGGCAGAAGCCTGAGCGATGACACGGGGAGGGCCCGAGCACCTGGCGTGGGCCCTCCCCACATGAGGCCTGGATCACTCGGTGGCGGGCAGAGGCTCCTTGTCGTACTTCTTCCATGCTTCGGGATGGGAATCCGAGATGACGAAGATAAGAAGGATGATATTGAGCACGAAGATGGCGACGAAAAGAACGATGCTGATCGTCAGCAGGGCCATAGATGGCGTCCTGTCGTTTGCGGCGGCGGATACAAATGCGAGGATCATCATGGTCGCGGACGCGATGCCGCAGAAGGTCGGTGCCATGACCCACCACCCCGAGTGGTTGACGTCGTGGAGACGGCGCACCGTGAGGGCCAGGTAAGGAATGATAGTGGCGAGTAGCCAGGCAAGAGGCAGCATCATGAAGACGACGCTGGATGTCGATATGGCGAAGGATTCGGTCGTGGACTTCGAGGTAATGGCCGATATGAGGCCAGCGCCTGGCACGAGGGCCGCGAGCACCTGTATCGCGATGGAGATGATGAGGTTGAAGAGGACGATCCACCAGTACTCTGAGCGGGAAGCGCGACCTCGGAAAACAGCATAGTTTTTGAAGAACAACTTGATGGCCAGGCCGAAATCAACGTGGGGGCGGCGATGATTCTCAGCTACTGGAAAGCGGTTCGAGTAGGGGTCGGTCATCTCGTAGGGATTGCTGGACTGTCCATAGGGATCACGTCCGGACTCGCTCGGCCACCCCGAGACACCGGCCTCGTCGGGTCGGCGTGGATCGTTCGGTTCCGTCATGCGGACACCTCTTTTCGTGTGGTTGATACTGGCGGGATGCACGGTACCGTAAAAACGTTTAATGCCCGTAGCTAGCGCAGGAGCATGGGCGCTGTGGGCCGGAATGCCATGCACTTGGCACGGCCAATCGTTGTGAAAGTGGGCGCAGCCGGGCTCGAACCGGCGACCTCCAGCGTGTAAGGCAGGCGCTCTGACCAACTGAGCTATGCGCCCCGGGAGCACCTACTTTAGCGATTTATCACGCGGAGCACAGAATCATCACACGAGAGTTGTCGTCACGCCCCTGTAGAGTTGCTCAGCGTGGCATTGGTAGACCTTCAGCAGACCGTCGAGGACCTCGACGCATCCTTGTCCTCGATCGAGAATGTTCTTGATCCAGAGGCTAAGAAGGCAGAGATCGCGGACCTCGAGAAGCAGGTGGCTGCTCCCAACCTCTGGGACGACCAAGAGAATGCGCAGTGGGTGACCTCTCGGCTGTCGGCCCTGCAAGCTGAGATAGAACGTCTGGAGCGGCTGCGCGCACGAATCGAGGATGTCCACGTTCTGCTGGAATTCGCGACTGCCGACGACGACAAGGAGTCCCTGACGGAGGCGACGAGCGAGACGGTCAAGCTCCGTGAGGAGATTGACGCTCTCGAGGTAAGGATCCTGCTATCGGGCCAATACGACGAGCGTGAGGCTGTCGTCACCATTCGTTCAGAGGCCGGTGGTGTTGACGCCGCTGATTTTGCGGAGATGCTGCTACGCATGTACCTGCGCTGGGCCGAGCGTCATGGGTACAAGGTTGAGATCCTCGACACGTCGTACGCTGAAGAGGCCGGCATCAAGTCGGCGACATTTGTGGTTCATGCTCCCTTCTCGTACGGGACTCTGTCGGTCGAGCAGGGCACCCACCGCCTAGTGCGTATTAGCCCGTTCGACAACCAGGGACGCCGTCAGACCTCCTTTGCCGGCGTCGAGGTGCTGCCCGTCGTTGAGGAGACTGACCACGTCGACATCCCAGAGTCGGACCTACGCGTCGACGTCTTCCATGCCTCAGGCCCCGGTGGTCAGGGTGTGAACACCACCGACTCCGCCGTTCGCCTGACTCACCTTCCGACCGGCATCGTGGTGAGCTGCCAGAACGAGCGCTCGCAGATTCAAAACAAGGCTGCCGCCTTACGAGTCCTGCAGGCCAAACTGCTTGAGAAGGCCCGCGAGGAGCAGGAAGCGGAGATGAATTCGTTGAAGTCGGAGGGAAACTCATGGGGAGCGCAGATGCGCTCCTACGTGCTGCATCCCTACCAGATGGTGAAGGATCTGCGCACAAACCATGAAGTCGGCAATACCGACGCCGTCTTCGATGGAGATATCGACGATTTCATCGGCGCCGGTATTCGTTGGCGCCGCAAAAATGAGACCGACTGACGGGACAGACGTGATCACCTTCGACAATGTCACGAAGACATATACCGGGCAGAGCCAGGCGGCCCTGTCTGACGTCAATGTCGACATCGACAAGGGGGAGTTCGTCTTCCTCGTGGGACAGTCTGGCTCAGGAAAATCGACCTTCATCCGACTCATCCTGCGCGAGTATCGTCCTACCCGCGGCACCTTGTATGTCGCCGGGAAGAACCTTAACCAGTTGAAATCGTGGAAGGTGCCCGCGCTGCGTCGCCAGATCGGCACGGTCTTCCAGGACTTCCGCCTACTTCCGGGCAAGACGGTCGATGAGAACGTCGCCTTCGCGATGCAGGTCATCGGTAAGTCAACGAAGGAGATCCGCAGCGTCGTTCCCGAGACCCTTGAGTTGGTCGGCCTCGATGGTAAAGAGAAGCGGATGCCCGACGAGCTTTCCGGGGGTGAGCAGCAGCGCGTTGCGCTGGCTAGGGCCTTTGTAAACCGTCCTAAGATCCTCATTGCCGACGAACCCACTGGAAACCTCGATCCCGACACCGCGGTGGGCATCATGAAGGTGCTTGATCGCATCAACCGCACTGGTACAACCGTCGTCATGGCCACCCATGACTCGACGATTGTCGATCAGATGAGACGACGAGTGATCGAACTCGATCGCGGACACCTTGTCCGCGACGAGAACGAGGGCGTCTACCGCAACTCCTGAATCCCCGACAAAGAACGAGGAAGTACATGCGTCGCACCTTGCGAGAGACGTGGTCTGGGTTACGCCGCAACGCGGCGATGACCTTGGCTGTCATCGTCACGATGTGGGTGTCCTTGTCCCTGTTTGGGGCGGCCTTGTTGGCCACCCAGCAGGTCGACCTACTCAAGGGCAAGTGGTACGACAAGGTTGAGGTGTCAGTCTTTCTGTGCGTTGATGGTGTTTCTGGGGCTCAGTGCTCGGGCGAGAAGGCTGCCACCCAGGCTCAGAAGGACGCCATCCGTCAGGCGTTGGAGTCCAACCCGCAGGTTTCTCGCGTCTACTACGAGTCCAAGCATGAAGCGTTTGAGGAGTACCGGCGTATCTATGCCGATTCCCCGGTGCGTGACGTCTTGACGGAGGACACCATTCAGGATTCGTTCCGCGTCAAGCTGGTTGATCCTCAGCAGTACCAGGGAGTGGTGAGCGAAGCTCAGAGCCTGCCGGGAGTTCAGTCGGTCGTTGACTTGCATAACGTGTTGGACCCGATACTCCTGTGGATGAATGCTCTGAGATGGGTCACCTTTGGCATGTCTGTGCTTTTGCTCATTGCGGCAGCGCTGCAGATCGGCAACACAATTCGAATGGCAGCCTTCTCCAGGCGTCGAGAATTGGGGATTATGAAACTCGTAGGTGCCTCGAACACCTATATTCTGATGCCCTTCCTCCTTGAATCCCTCATTGCGGGTCTTGTCGGCGCGCTACTGGCTTGCCTCACCCTGGCGCTTGGGGCTGATTTGGTCGTCATGCGCAAGATGGCGCATTCGATTACGACATTGGCGTGGATTGGATGGCCCCAGGTTTGGAAGTCCATCGGGTGGTTGGTCGTCGTCGCGGTCGTGTTGTCTGTGGTGCCGGCATACGTGGCGACAAAGAAGTACCTCAGAGTCTGATGTCTTCGGATAGGATAAAAAGTCCTGTGTCGAAGGAGGTCCGTCATGCCCAGGGAACAGGGAGTTAAGGTCGTTGCGCGTAACCGTCGCGCCACCCATGACTACACCATCGGTGACAAATGGGAGGCCGGCCTCGTTTTGCAAGGAACTGAAGTGAAGTCCCTGCGAGCGGGGAAAGCCACATTGACCGACGCCTTCGCCCAGGTCGACGAACGCGGCGAGGTGTGGATGTATAACCTCCACATTCCCGAATATGCCTTCGGAACCTGGCGAAATCACAACGTAATGCGCAAACGTAAGCTTTTGCTCAATAAGCGTGAGATTGCGAAACTCTCCCGCGAAGCCGATGGCCCAGGAAAGACAATCATTCCCCTACAGCTCTACTTCAAGGACGGCTACGCCAAGGTTGAGATTGCCGTTGGTACTGGTAAGAGGGACTGGGACAAGCGCCAGGCTATCCGGGAGCGCGATGCCAACCGTGAAGCTCAACGGGCTTTGGCAAACCGGGTGCGTCATCGCAAACGTTGACTGCTGACGGTCGCCGTCGCACGTGAGAGTGTGGGGCGGTCATCCTTCATCACATGGTGAATCAGGGTTGGACTCATGTGCGAACCAGTGTATAAATATGCATATGAGCGCAAAAGGATTCACTGTTGCTGTTGTCGGAGCCTCTGGATATGCAGGAGCCGAAGTCGTGCGCCTGCTATCAGGACACCCCGCGCTGACGATGGGGGATCTAGCCGCGCATAGTCAGGCCGGATTCCCATTGGCCCAGGCCATGCCCCACTTTGCCGGCGTGGCCAAGGAACGAACCCTTTCCGGAATTGACGTTGAGCGTCTCGCCTCCCACGACGCCGTTGTACTGGCCTTGCCTCATGGGGCCTCCGGGCAGATTGCCCAGGCGCTTGTCCAGAAAAACCCCGACCTTGTCATTGTCGATGCTGGGGCGGACTTTCGGTTGTCGTCAGCCTTAGACTGGCAACGCTGGTATGGCTGCGAGCACGCCGGTACCTGGACCTACGGACTCCCCGAGTTACCGCGAGCTGAGGGCGGTTCGCAACGTGACAGGCTCTCGGTTGCCACCCGTATCGCCGGGCCGGGGTGTAATGCCTCCGCGGTCGCCTTGGGTCTGGCGCCGCTCGTTGGTCTCGTTGGAACCTCCCAGTCGGCGGCCACCCTCGTTGTTGGGACATCTGGGGCTGGAAAATCTAGTCGCCCGGACCTTACGTTTTCCCGGATGAGCGGAGGAGCCCACCCATATTCGGTTGGTAACGCTCATCGTCACATTCCCGAAATTGTGCAGTCACTTCGCATTGCAGGAGCTGAAGAACCGCACTTGAGCGTGAGCGCCGTGCTGGCGCCTATGACCCGGGGAATCCTTGCCGTGTGCACTGCGCCGTCACAGGCTTCCACCGATGATCTCCTTGGGCGGTTGCGCGAGGTCTATGATGATGAGCCACTCATCCACGTCACTGACGCCTACCCCGACACTCACGACGTCGTCGGGTCCGCCATGATGCACGTCCATGCCGTCGTTGATCCCGACAACGGCCTTGCCACTGTCCTTGTCGCTCTGGACAACCTTGTCAAGGGGACAGCCGGCGCCGTCATTCAATGTCTCAACCTGGCCTTCGGTCTCCCCGAGACCATGGGGCTGCCCCTCGTTGGCCTCAATCCGTGACAGGAGGATTCATGTCGGTCACCTATCCGCTCGGATTTCGCGCCGGTAGTGTTCATGCCGGGCTGCGAACCATCCCGGCCCCGGACCTTGCAGTAATTGTCAATGATGGCCCCGACGATGTCGTTGCTGGGGTATTTACAACGAACCGGGTGTGTGCTGCGCCGGTGCAGTGGTCGCGCCGTGTTACTGCCGATCACAAAGCTCGCGTTGTCGTCGCTAACGCGGCTGTCGCTAATGCATGTACTGGGATTGATGGCCTCACTGACTGTCAGTGCGAGGCTGAGCATATTGCAATACTCTTCGGGTGCGAGCCGCACGAGGTCGTCGTTGCCTCAACAGGGGTCATTGGGGAAAGACTCGATATGCCGTCCACCCTAGTGGGAGCGAGCACGGCCCATGGCGTCCTGGGCAGGGGAGATGACGTTGACGCCTCAGCGGCGCGAGCGATAATGACGACCGACACCGTCCCGAAGATGGCAACCGTCGATGTGGGTGGTGCCAGATTCGGCGGTATCGCTAAAGGCGCTGGAATGCTGGCTCCGCAACTCGCGACGATGCTCGTCTTTCTTACCACTGATGCTGTCGTGGATCCCGACGAGTTTCAGGATGCCTTAGCCAAGGCATGCGATGTCACCTTCAGCAGGGTTGACTCCGACGCCTGTATGTCGACCAATGACACGGTCGTCGCGATGGCTTCGGGGGCTTCCGGTGCCAACCTGACCGGTGGTGAACTTACTGAGGCACTCACCGAGCTGTGTGCCGTTTTGGCTCGGCAGCTCGTCGCTGACGCTGAAGGGTCCCGCCACGACGTCAAAGTAGCCGTCACAGGTGCTACCAGTACCGAGGCTGCCGTGGCAGTGGCCCGCGAGGTGACGCGATCTAACCTCGTTAAGACGGCCATCGCAGGAAATGACCCCAACTGGGGTCGGATCCTGGCTGCGGTCGGATGTGTTCCTGAGGATGTAGCCCCGTTCGATCCCGACCAGGTGGATGTGTCCATCAATGGCATCGAGATCTGTAGGGCCGGGGGCATCGGAGAGGATCGCAATCTCGTCGATATGAGGCCACGAGAGGTCCACATCGATATTGAGTTGCACGCGGGAAACGCGGAAGCTGCGGTATGGACCAATGACCTGACCCATGAATACGTCGAAGAGAACAGCGCATACACATCATGACCCTTGCCCTTGACATTCCCCTGAACGACTCCCAGTTTTCGGCCCAGCGGAAATCCGAGGTCCTGGTAGAAGCGCTGCCGTGGATCCGGCGATTCCAGGGTCACACCGTCGTTGTGAAATATGGCGGCAACGCAATGGTGGATCCCGGCTTGCAACAGGCATTTGCCGACGACATTGTGTTTATGGCCTCAGTGGGGATTCGCCCCATCGTTGTCCATGGCGGTGGCCCCCAGATCAACGCCATGCTCGCTGAATCAGCGACTCCGGTGGAGTTCCGCAGTGGTTTGAGGGTGACATCTCCGGAGGTCATGGAGGTTGTCCGGATGGTGCTCGTTGGCCAAGTGGGTCGTCAGCTCGTCAATCGAATTAATGCCTATGCGCCATTAGCAGCCGGCATGTCAGGTGAGGACTCTGGACTTTTGTCAGCACGGAGGTCGCGGGTCATTATTGACGGCGAGCAGATCGACATGGGTTTGGTGGGAGATATCGTTGGCGTCAACACTAATCTCATTAACTCCATGCTTGATCGCGGTCAGATTCCAGTCATTGCACCGGTCAGTCCTGAGGTTGACCAGGCTGGTCGTCCGACTGGACAGGTTCTCAACGTTAATGCCGACACAGCCGCTACCGCGATTGCGCAGGCATTGCGCGCCGAAAAACTCGTGATGTTGACAAACGTCGCCGGGATTTATGGCGCCTGGCCTGACCCGCACACGCTCATTTCGGAGGTATCGGCGAGTGATTTGCGAGTTATGGTTCCGCGTCTAGGAGAGGGTATGCGTCCGAAAGCGCAGGCTCTCCTCGACGCTATTGATGGCGGGGTATCGAGTGCTGCAATCGTGGACGGGCGCATCGAACATGCCCTCTTGCTGGAAATTTTCACCACCAGGGGTGTCGGAACAATGGCACGCAGCGATGACTATGTCTGAGGGGATGACGATGACTCGGCAGCAGACGTCCGGCGACTGGCAGGAGCGCTACCGTAACGGACTTCTCGGTGTGTTTGGCAGCCCGCAGCTATGCCTCGATCACGGTCACGGGTGCGTCGTCGTCGACAGTGACGGCAAGGAATACCTCGACCTGCTCGGCGGAATCGCTGTCAACGCCCTGGGCTATGCCCATCCGGCGTGGGTCGAGGCTGTGAGATACCAGGCAGAGACGCTGGCTCACGTCTCGAACTTCTTTACCACAAGGCCACAGCTCGATCTGGCAGAAAAGCTTCTCGAGCTGGCGAAAACACCCAACGGGTCGGCGGTCTTCTTGTCGAATTCTGGCGCCGAGGCCAATGAAGCGGCGATCAAGATCTGCCTGGCTCGTAAAAGTGGACGCATCATCGCGCTTGACCATGCTTTCCACGGTCGTACCCTCGGGGCGCTGTCACTGACCCACAAGGTCGCTTACCGTCAACCATTCGGGCCATCAGCCGTCGACGTCACTTTCGTAGCTCCAGAGGACTCAGACGCTCTCGCTGGCGAATTGGAAAAAGGTGATGTTGCCGGGGTCTTCGTGGAGCCCGTTCAAGGCGAGGTTGGAGTCGTCCCCCTCTCGGATGAATATCTTCAACACGTCCGCCAGTTGACAGCCTTCCATGACGTCCTCATGGTCGTTGACGAGGTGCAATGCGGAATGGGCCGCACCGGTCGCTGGTTTGCCCACCAACGCGCTCACATCACACCCGACATCATGACAATGGCGAAAGCACTAGGAGGTGGCTTTCCCATCGGAGCGACGCTGACCTTCGGACCGGACGTGTCTGGCATCCTCACCGCCGGTCAGCACGGCAGCACGTTTGGCGGGAATCCCCTTGCGTGCGCAGCCGCGTTAGCCGTGATTTCTACCATCGAGTCCGACGATCTGTTGACTCACGTCCGCCAGATCGGCACCGCGATGTCGACCGCGTTGCGGGAAAGCCACCCAAGCGTCACCCAGGTGCGGGGGAGCGGGGCTCTCCTCGGCGTCCAGTTCGACTCGGACATCGCCGCTGATCTCGTGGTGGCTGCCCGCGAAGCTGGTTTCATCGTCAACGCCGCTAACCCATCCACACTGAGATTGGCTCCGCCATACATCTTGACGAACGCGGAGGCTCAAACGTTCATCGATGCGCTCCCCGAACTCATCGATGTGGTGCAAGCCTGACGACGGACACGTATCTGGTTTGCCGACGACGTGAGATAGGTAAGCTGATAGCACGTCCCCAGTTGAGGAGTACTTTGTGACCACCAAACCGCATAACCGTGCCCCGAACAACGCCCAGGTCGGCCGTCCGATGGCGCTGTGGGGCGGACGATTCTCGGGCAGCCCGTCTGAGGCATTGGCGGCACTGTCGGTGTCTACCCAGTTCGACTGGCGGCTGGCCCGCCACGACATCGCCGGGTCACGGGCCCACGCTGGAGTGCTCCATGACGCGGGCCTCCTCAGCTACGATCAGTATGAGGGGATGCTTAAGGCTCTCAACACCCTGGAGAAAGACGTTGTGTCGGGTCGTTTCGTGGCCCGACCCGGGGACGAGGATGTCCATACTGCCCTGGAGCGCGGCCTCATGGAGCGTGCCGGGGAGGACCTCGGTGGACGGTTACGTGCCGGGCGTTCCCGCAATGACCAGATCATTGCCCTGCTGCGTCGGTACCTTCGTGAGGAAGCCCGCAGCCTTGCCGGTGAGGTACTCGAACTGGTGCGAGTGCTGGCCCGGCGGGCCGAAGAAGCTGGGGACGCCGTCATCGCAGGTCGTACTCACATGCAGCATGCCCAGCCGGTGTTGCTAGCTCACCACCTCTTGGCCCATGCGTGGCCGCTGGTTCGTGATGTGCAGCGCTTCCGTGACCTCGATGCGAGGCTGGATAGTTCGCCATACGGGTCCGGGGCCCTAGCGGGATCATCATTGGGTCTGGACCCAGAGGCGGTGGCACGGGATCTTGGGTTCTCGTCGTCAGTCCCGAACTCCATCGACGGCACTGCGGCTCGAGACGTTGTCGCTGAGTTCGCGTTTATCGCTGCCCAAGTCGGAGTAGACCTGTCACGGTTGAGCGAAGAAATCATCATCTGGAATACCCGCGAGTTTGGTTACGTCACCCTCGACGACTCCTTCTCAACAGGGTCTTCGATTATGCCGCAGAAGAAGAACCCGGACATCGCCGAGCTGGCACGGGGTAAGGCAGGGCGTCTCATTGGTGACCTCGCCGGCCTCATGGCTTCCCTGAAAGGTATGCCGCTGGCTTATGCCCGTGATCTTCAAGAGGACAAGGAACCTGTCTTCGACCAGATTGATCAGTTGCACCTCCTGCTGCCAGCTGTGACGGGGATGATGGATACCGCCGTGTTCAATACCGAGCGGATGGCCGAGATGGCTGGTCAGGGGTTCTCGTTGGCCACCGATGTGGCCGAGTGGTTAGTGCGTCAAGGGGTGCCTTTCCGCGTTGCCCATGAGTTGTCCGGCGCTTGCGTGCGCGAGGCAGAGTCTCAAAATAAGGAGTTGGCCGATCTCACCGACCAGGAACTTGCCACGATCGATCCCCGTCTAACCCCGCAGGTGCGCGAGGTCATGACAGTTCAGGGGTCAGTGCGCTCCCGTGCCGGACGCGGCGGGACCGCACCTGAGCGCGTCGCTGAGCAGATCACCGAGCTGCGCGAGGCCATTGCGGGTTTGCGCAGTTTCGGAGAGGCCGAAACCCGATGAATTGGGCACCTAGCGACTCGTCGCTGCGGGTGACGAATGAGCAGCGAGACAGGGTTCTCGACCACATCAATGACGCTTATGCCCACGGTGCCATTGACGACATGGAGCGAGAACGCCGCGCTGAAACCGCCTTATTAGCGCGAACTCGCTGCGAACTCGACGAGAGCTATCGCAATCTGCCATCCTTCAAGCCCTCCGTTCCCGAAGGTATCAGGACCCCATTGCCGGACATCCCGAACAAGAGGCCTACGACCGGAGTCGGGCTGTGCGGTCTTTCAGCTTTGATTAGTGGTCCGATTGGACCGGCCGTCGGTTTCGCGCTGACGGCTAAAGGGTCATGGGCGCACAGCAAGATCAAACTCCAGCTGGTGACCCAGATCGTGTTCTTCGCCTTCGTGGCGGGCCCGATGGGTTTTGGCTTGAACCACCGGAACGCGGGTTTTCTGTCACTGATCTGGATGGTGGTCACGATTGCGCAAGCGGTTCGAGGATTTCAAGGGCGGGACTGAGACACTGGTACCGCCGTCGTCGATTGAAGGTATGACCACGGTCTACCTCGAGTCTGGTGCTGTTGGTTAGGTCATCCCGCCGGGTCATGCTGGACGGTATGAGCAACTGGCAGACGCCGCATGACGACTGGCTTGTCAGCGACGTGGAGCGCGATCGAGTCGTCGCGTTGTTGCGCGATGCTTACGTCGACGGACGGCTTTCGCCTGACGAGTTCGACGACAGGGTGAGTCGTGCTCTGGATGCGGTGACTCGCGCTGATCTCAATGCCGCCCTGAGTGGGCTGGCGGTCGTCGGTGGACAGGCTCACGGTTCGCGTATCGCCGCAGGTGAGACCTTGGCAGCTGGCGTCATTGGGTTGTCCCCATTCTTCCTTGGCCCGCTTGGGCCGATGCTGGGTGTTGCTATCTCGCAACGAGGGTCCTGGATACGTCGTCAGGCGGCCCAGCAGGCCAATTTCCAGGTCGTCGCGCTGCTCCTGGCGATGGTGGTATTGGGAGTTGCCGTCAAAACGAACCTCATGATCGTGACCTTCCCATTCGTCGGTATGGTGTGGTTCGCCGGTACGATCATGCACGCTGCTAAGGCGTTCGAGGGGATTGAATGGACGAACCCCCTCCTGCGGGTGATCCCGCTGAGATTCTTCGATGATGGGCGACGGCGTGCGGTGGGTTCGGTAAGTCGTGGTCGATGAGGTACACTTAACTGATACAACTCAACAGGGGGATGACTGGTTTCGACTTGGAATGGTTGTTCCAGGAGAAGCGGGCCGAGGAGCCAAGGTCAGCTCGTTAACGATCCTTGGGAACCCATAAGTGCCGAGAACACTCGCACTGACTTCGCTCTCGCTGCCTGATCAGTGATCGAAGGGTCAGCCCGGATGTAGCCTTCCGTCCGGATCCTGGCCTCGTTTAGAAGGCTTGCCGTACAGCTGTGGTCACGGGAGCTGTACGGGACGTTTCCGTGACTGGGCTTGTCTGCACCATGTCGGTGTGAGTGCAGGGGCCGAGCAATAACGACAGCATCGACTGCGCCCGGAGAATGTCTGGACGGTCTTTCAAGGACGCGGGTTCAATTCCCGCCATCTCCACTAAGTGCCTGCTGGCGTTGATGCACTCACGCGCCAGCAGGCACTTTGTCATGCGGGTGTGCCATTTTTAGCTCCGCGCGTGAGTGTTCACGTTTTCGACGCAAACCCCTAGTTGGGGCGTTACGCTGATGTGTTGACTCTGGTGTGGCATTGCTTACAACTCGCGCTTCGAAAACAGCCATCCTGCCAGGGCGACGATGGCAGCCATAGCGGCAAGCCCGGTCCCCATGGGACACCATGATGGGACGGGTGTACCAGTCGCGATCTTGCCCTGGACATCTGCCAATCCAGCGGGGGAGTACTTCGCGCTGATCCTCAGAGCTCAAGCAGGCTGACATGAGCATGGCTGCGAGGCCAAGCCCCGATGCGGCCGGCCAAGGCGCTGGTGAAGATGGCCGACCCTACGAGCGTCACCGCGACCAGAATGAGCGCATAGAGGAGCCATGCGGCAGTGAGCTGGAGGAGGGGAACGGCTTGGTTGTCGCGGAAGAAGATCAGACTTGCGGCATACTCGACGAGCGCTCCTACGGCCACCGTCGCCGTGCAGAAGATGACAGACGAGACGAACTTCGCCAGCACGTAGCCCCAGCGGGAGACGGGTTTGGTGAGAATCAGGATCTGGGTGCCCTGCCGATCCTCGGCATTGATCGTGCTTCCAGACATCAGGAGGATGGCGACGATGCCGATCTGACTGAGATTCTTCGTCCACTGGCCGAGGGTATAGCGCCGTGTGGGATCGGGGATCAGGGCTGACATGTCGCTGCCAGCCGGGAGCAGGGATTGCATCAGCTCCGTGGTGAAACGGGCTGACAGCACGCTGGTGACCGCCAACACGATGAACAGACCAGGAATCACCCAGACTTTCCAGGTACGAGCGAACTCGAGGAGCTCCTTGCTCGGCAAGGAGATGAAGCCGTTCATCGGTCCTCCTCGGTCAGTAGGACGAAAGCGTCCTCCAGAGTGAACAGCGCTGGCCCGTACTCGCGAAGGGTGAGGCTGGCTGACGCCAAGAAGCCGAGGAGTGCCTTGCCCACGCGGTCCGCGTTGTCGGCGGCGAAGACAACGGCATCGCCGCCGATGGTCACATCCCCGACCCAGGCTTCGTCTTCCAGCAGTGCGGAGACGTGGGCAGTGTCCCCGTCTGTGACCAGACGCATCTTCTGAGCCCCGTCGTAGCGGGAGCGCAGCTGTGTGATGGTGCCTGTGGCGAGGACATGCCCCTGGTTGAGCACGACAGCAGAGTCGCAGATGCGCTCCACGTCGTCCAGCAGGTGTGTCGAGAAAAGGACCGTGGCCTTGCCGCGAAGAGCTTCAATCATGGTGAGCACGTCCTTGCGTCCCAGCGGGTCCAAGGCTGACGTGGGTTCGTCGAGCATCAGGAGCTTCGGAGCGTTCACCAGGGCCTGGGTGGCGCCCAACCACTGCTTCATGCCACGTGAGAATCCGCCGATCTTATGGTTGACCCCGGTCAGCCCTGCCAGCTCCAGCAGGGAATCGACGCGGGAGTCCAGCGTCGCCTTGTCTATACCGAACAGGGATCCAGCGAAACGCAGGAACTCCGGGGCGGTCATCCAGGCGGGGAAGCCAGGGACGTCGGGCAGATAACCGATTTGATGTCGGACGGCGTTTCCGGCCTTTGTGGCATCGTGGCCGAGGACCTGGATAGATCCAGACGTGGGCCGAGTCAGCCCCAGGACCAGGTGCAAGGTGGTCGTCTTTCCTGCGCCGTTAGGGCCCAAGAAGCCCACGATCTGACCCGCGGGAATATCAAAGGGGACAACGCCGATTGCACGTTTGATCTGTCCAGACCCCGCGGTGTAAGTCTTGACGAGGTGCTCGATGTGGATAGCGGGGGCACTCACTGGTAGAGTTCGTCAATCACGGAACTGGCAGTGGCCTTGTTGGCTCCTGCCGTCGTCACGGATGATTGCACCTTGCGACGACCTGCCACGAGAAACGCAAGGGGTTCGACGACACCGATGAAGACCGAGATCGCCAGCCAGACAACGTGGGGAAGTGTCAGACGGTTCTCCGGAGTCTTGAGATTGACGACCACCGCGAACAGGAGAAGAACGAGCTCAACGACGATTAAGGCAACAGTGCCGATCTGAAGGCCAGTTGACAGGGATGAGAAATCAACGTTCACGGCAATCTCCATTCGTGCTGGCTGCGCGGCCGACGGCTGCACGCAGTGGGGCAAGGCCGCAACCCAGACCGATCAAAGCTCCGAAGCCACCTGTCCACGAGCGGCGGCTGCGGGTCAGAATCGCACTGACGACGACATAGCCCAGCGACCGGACAGCGATACGGTCCAAAATGGGTGCCTTGGTGAGCGTAGGCAGAGCAGCTACGGCGTCGTCGGGCTGGATGATGCCCATGTGGACGGCCACGGCGCCCAGATTTAGTGCCCAGCCCACCCCAGCGCATGCGGCACGATGACGCGATCATCGGCGGAGTTGAACAGCCGCCGCCCCCAGCCCGCCCCTACGGACAGGTTCCACGGAATGCCGAACAGGTGGGAAGCTTGTGGCGGGTCAAACTCATCGGGCTGGTCTGCGGAAAACTCGGCGTCCAGTTGGGCCGCGAACTGGTCCGGGTCGCCCATCTCGGCGCAGGCAGCATCCTCTCCGATGGCAGTCGCACGTTCCTCTAACGTAGTGTGTAGGTCATCGAGGCCCGCTCGTGCAGCAGGGTTGGTCAAGCCTGTGCCCACACTGGTCAGGTATTCGTCGATTTTCACTTCTTTTCTCCCTTCGCGGACATGAGGTCAGACATGTCTTGAACCAGATCGCGCCACGCGTCGGCGCGGCGCGATCTCGCACTTTCACCCTCGGAGGTGAGTCGGTAATACCGGTGCGGCGGGCCGCTGGGGGACTCGTGCCACGTCGTCTCCACGAGGCCGGAACTGCAGAGGCGACTGAGTATCGGGTAGACGGTTCCTCGGGTTGTCGCCAGGGCTCCGTACTGGCCAAGCAGGTCGACGAGTTCGCCTACTCCGAGCGTGCCGATCTTGAGCCGCAAGACGATTAATCTGCTGATCCTTGGTGAATCAGGCGACGTTCTCGAAGCACTGACCCGCGTGCCGGAACTGGCGGAAAAGTACGTGGGTAAGGTCAAGTTGATCTACATCGACCCGCCCTTCAACACCGCCCAGACTTTCGCGAGTTACGAGGATAACCTCGAACACTCGGTGTGGCTCACTATGATGCGCGATCGGCTGCTGCACATGAAGAAGTTGCTGAGTTCTGGTGGTTCGATATGGGTACATCTCGATTACGCTGAGAACCACAAGATGCGCGTAAGTCTGGACGAAGTGTTTGGCGGAGAGAATTTCGTTGCTGAAATCGTGTGGCAGAAAGCAGATTCGGGGCGGAACGACGCCACCTACTTCTCTACCGATCAAGATGTGCTCTTGGTATACAGAAAGTCTGCCTTGTTCGAGCTGAACCGCCTCCCTCGGCCCGATGCGATGAACAGCAGGTTTGCGAATCCGGATCATGATCCGCGTGGACCATGGGCGATGGCTGATCCGTGTGCGCCCGACGCGCCGAATAACCAACCGATGGTGTACGCGATTCAGCATCCAATGACTGGGGAGTTGATGTATCCGGCTCAAAGCTCGTGCTGGCGACTCGCTCCTTCCGTGATGTTCGAGGAGATGTCCAAGTGGGCTCGTTATGAATTACGTGATACTGGCGATCGGGTGAAAAGGGCTGAAGTGTCCGGTGTGCCAGTCGAGGCCGCGCATGACATGGTTCCGGCAATCATGCTTGCTGAGCCGTTGGACTCAGCAAGGGAGCATTCAAGGGCAGTCTTGGAGCCCGGCTTGCCGCTCCTGGAGCTGGTCTTCCCTCGCGGCGGGCTCGGGCGGATCATGAGAAAGTCCAGAATCCCTTCACGAGGCATGGTCCCTCGCACGCTTTGGCCCAACTCGGATGTGAGCCACAGTCGTGGCGCGAAGAAGGAACTTGTGAATCTGTTCCCGGGAGTTACGGCTTTTGCGACTCCGAAGCCCGAGCGTCTGCTTCAGCGGGTGCTGTTGATCAGTACGGGTGCGGGTGACCTCGTGCTGGATGCGTTTGCTGGGTCAGAGACAACCGCGGCGGTAGCGCAGAAGATGGGGCGTCGCTGGGTGACGTGCGAGCTGGTCGAGGACACGTTCGAGCGATTCACTAAGGCGCGTCTGGCGAAGGTGGTCAACGATGCTGATCCGGGTGGTGTGACGCGCACGAAGGGGGAGCGGATCGCTGCTGAGGATGTCGAGTTACCCGAGGGCGTCTCGCCCGAGGATGCGGCGAAATTTACATCCGTGCTGAACAAGCTGATTGCCGATGAGCCGGAGGCGAAGAAGGATCCGCGGGTTAAGGCGCTCAAGGCCGCTGCGAAGACCACCCGCACCAAGGAGGTTATGAACTGGCGCGGTGGTGGTGGGTTCCACGTGGCGCACCTCTCGCCGGCATGCTTCGACTATGACCCGGCGCTGGACCGGGTGGTGTCGACGCCGGAGGCGACAGGCCAAGTGCTCATCGAGTCGGTAGCGGCGAATCTGGGCTTCCCGCTGCTGCACCCCGATGACGACTACATTTTCGAGGGGCGACGCGGAAACACGCTACTCAAGGTGATCGAGGGGGTGACCACGGTCGAACTGGTGGATGATCTGGTCAAGGAGCTGGCTCCGGGGGAGACGCTGGTACTGGCGGCCACGAGTGTGTTGGATGGGGTGCGGGAGTATCTGCGTAAGGTGCGCAAGGGCTCGCGGGTGGTGGCGGTGCCGGATGATGTATTCGGCTACCAGAAGGAGACAGCGCTGTGAGCAGGCTTTCCATCTTGTTCGACTCGGACCTGCTGGAGCAGATCGCGTCAGATTTCGATCTGCGTGCCCCAACAAGGAGGCGCTGCGGCAGCTGATTTTCACCCTCGATGGTGACTATGACACGTCGGTGATGCAGGTGCTGAACCTGGCCACCGGCGTCGGCAAGACGTATCTGATGGCGGCGTTCATTGAGTATTTGCGTCGCCAAGGTGTGGGCAATGTGGTGATCGTGACGCCGGGCAAAACAGTGCAGGCTAAAACAGTGCAGAACTTCGCGCTGGGCGAGCCGCGCTACATTGCGGGGTCGTCAGTTCCGCCAGAGGTGGTGACTCCACAGGATTATTCGGCGTGGATTGCCAGGCAGAATGGTGCCGAGATTCTCTCGTCTGGCCGGGAGAAGCCTGTGCTGGCGTTCATCTTTAACATCCAGCAATTAATTGCCCCGAAGTCGGAGGACGGCGAGACCCACGGAGCAGGGGCAGAAGCGCAGCGTCGTAAGCCGCGGCGCTTCGATGAGAACGCGGGCGTGTTGTTCGACTACCTCAAGAGCCTGGACGATCTGGTGGTGATTGCCGACGAGTCCCACCTGTACGGGTTGAGCGCGGTGGCATTCAACGCAGCGTTGAAGGAGCTGGATCCAGCAGCGACGATCGGGCTCACCGCCTCGGTGGACACAGGCGATCACATCTACACCTATCCTCTGTACCGGGCGATCGCAGACCGGTTCGTCAAGGCACCGGTGTTGGCGTTTCGCAAGGCCGGGTATGACGCCACACCTGCCTCGGAAGAGCAGCAGCTGCGAGACGCGCTCGCGCTGCGGGCGATCAAGCAAGCCCATTACGACACCTATGCGAAGGCTAACGATCGGCCGTCGCTGAATGCGGTTGCCTTCGTCGTGTGTTCCGATGTGGACCACGCTACCCAAGTGGCTGATCTACTGCGCACTCCGGAGTTTTTGGGGCGGGATGATACCGTGCTGCAGGTGGACAACAAACATGACGACGACACGACCCAGCGACGCCTCAACGAGCTGGATGCCCCGCATTCATCCGTGTTGGCGGTGGTGAGCGTCAACAAACTCAAGGAAGGCTGAGACGTCAAGAATGTCGCCGTTGTCGTGACGCTGCGGGCGATGGCCTCGGAAGTGTTGACCCAGCAGACCATGGGCCGCGGCTTGCGCCTGCCGTTCGGGCGCTACACCAGTGTGGGGCAGATCGATCAGCTCGGCATCATCGCCCACCAGTCTTTCGCCGAACTGCTGGCTGCCGAGAACGTGCTTCAACAGTTTGGCCTGGACGACACCACCATGGCTGATCCGGCCGCCGTGCGGCAGGCGATCCGAGACGCCGGGCGACCCACGGCCCCCGAGTCCAACGGTGGGATGACCGCCACCTGTCCTGGGCCGTCTCCATCGGGAGCCACGCGATCGGTCGATCCAGCTTCCGGGGTTGTGCCGGTGGACGATACTGGCGAGGGTGACGGCCCGCCGGGACTGGGTGTACGGGCGCTGGATTCCGACCTCGAGGACGATGCGAGCGATTCGATGAAGCTGGTGAGCATCGAGCGCAACCCGGCGTTCGCTGAGGTGGAGTACTGGTTCCCCGTGACGAGGGTGAGTGTGCAGCAGCCTTCGATCGATCTGTCGGACATTCACGATGACGCGATCCATGCAGCCGCCCTACGCGTCACTCACACCGGCGATGTGCTGCTGCGCAGGGAGATTGTCGCCGCACTCGGTAAAAAGTTGCGCGTGGAGGATCGAGAATCTGCGGAGGTCGAGTCGGCGCTGAACAAGCTGAACAAACTCGTCGTCGGCATGGGCGTGGTGCCCAAGACCGATACCACGATCCGCTACGTCGCTCGCTATCTCGTGCCGACGTTCATGAAGCACGTCACGTTCACCGAGTGGACGGTCAAATCGTTGGCATCGCCCAAGTACGAACTGCAGACGCTGATGGATGGCTATGTGGAGGAGGCCCTTCAGTCGAGGCGCGATGTGCCATCTGTCCATCCCAAGCGTGAGCCCGGGAAGGGCTACATGCTGTGGCCGAGAGAGCAGGTCCACGACCAGATTCAAGACCGCTCTCAGTTCGTGCGTGGCCGCGTCTACGGTGGCTGGTCGAAGTCCCTATTCGACAACGAGTCCTTCGACTCCTACACCGGTGAGTACCTGTTGGCTCAGTTGCTCAACACCTCGCCGCACATTGTGTGGTGGCACCGGTTGCACCCGCAGGACCAGGCCTACGTCTACCACACCTCGAAGGACCGTTACTTCCCCGACTTCGTGGCGCTGGACGATCAAGGCGTGCACTGGATCATCGAAGGCAAGGATGAGCGCGGTCGCGACAACGAGAGAGTCCAAGCCAAACGCAAGGCAGCCGAAGCCCTTGTGCGTCGCTTGGTTGCCGAGGATTACTTCGCGGATCAGAAATGGGGTTACCTCATCGCCTACGAAGCTGATACTCAACGTGCCGACTCCTGGGATGACCTGAAGGCCTACTCGGCACCTGTTACCAACGAAATCTGACCAGACGGGGCAGTAACTGTGCGACGAAAAGGAGGCTGTGGCTGCCTCGCCGGTGGTGAACACGATCCCGAACTGGCCCTCGGGAAGGACGCGCACACCCTGAATCGGCGGGACGGGCGCTCGGCCACCGTCGGCAAGGATGCGTGCAGCGTTGCGACCTGCCACTCTCAGGCAGCCCGTGGTGACAGGTGTCTTGGTACACCCGGGGCTTGAGCACGACCAGCGTCTGGCCCCGGGCATGTAGATGCGTCCACAGACCCTACACACCACCGGGACCGACCATTCTGTTCTGGAAGTGGCGGATGCAGCTGCGCTACACATGTGTCCGTACACGCTCTGACAAGGCAAAATATCAACGCGGCCCCGGGTCGCCCACAGCGCAAGCGCCCTGCGGCCGCGATAGACGAGGCTGTGGGCTCACTGACGAAGATGTGGCTCGGCTGGGTGTCTAGCCAAAGAAGATGGGGTCGCCATTATCGGCGATGTAGTCGAGGAGGCCTTGGACGGTGGGAGTTGGTTGGATGTCGTAGGCGTGGAATGCGAGGTTGCGGTCGCGCTAGTACAGGCTCTATAGGACGGTGGCCTTGGTGTAGCGGAGTCTGGCGATGGGGAAGAGGCGGGCTTCGATGTCGGCCTCGATCTTGAGCTGGTCCAACAGGTCTTTGGGGACGCGGGCATCGCACCAGCGAGGGATGCGCGCGAGGTCAATGTTGGGGTTAGCCATGCCTCAACGCTACCGGCGTTTGAGCCGGTCGTAAGGCTTGGCGGATCAGTAGTGTCGGCTGGGTGTCCATCCGCGGGTGAGCGGGATGTTGATCGTCTCACCGGTGGTAGTTTCGACGATGATCCGCGTGGTGCTTGTCACGGTCGCGCACCCGACCTGCGCGAGTACATCCTCGAGACGGAAGAGTGCTCGGTCTGGTCGTGCCGCGAGAATCCGCCGGACGGTGTCGGACGTGTCGGGGACAGCGCTGGTGACGAGGTCGGGGATGTGCTGTGTCGGCAGAGTTTCTGCATAAGCAGGTTCGCGCGGCTGGTGAGGTGGTCCTGTAGATGTGCGGGGTGCCGGTGTTTGCGGCCGTGGGGTTCGCCGCAGTGCCCGCACCAAAGGTAGCCGTGGTGCTGTCTCTGGTAGCTGCCGGGGACCAGTTCCTGGGGCCGTCCCACGGTGGTTTGGTGAGAGCGTGGATCCAGCCGAGTGCTTCGGCTATCTGGAGTCGTGCCCTGTATGCTTCTTGGAAGGTGCAGGCTTCTCGGGCGATCAGGTTGCGAAGCAGCCAGCATGCCCGCCGGTAGAGGGCCCAGGTGTGGTCAGGTGAATGGCTCGAAAGCGATCGCTGAGGGAATGATTGTGGTGGGTGCGTAGCTTGTCGTCATGGAGGCTCCTCTCGTCGTGATGGTGACGGGTCCATACGTCACTCAACAGCGCACGGATAGTAAGTTGTTGACATCGCAGCGGCGAGGCTGCCCGAGGACGGGCGGGGGAGCGAACCAACTCTCACACGCGGGATTCGCGCCGACTGGCGTGGTGGTTCAGTTCAGCCACATCGACTCGACCAGCGAGCTCGACGGTCACACCAGGTCCATGCTTCTGCTGCGCAGATCTCTGGCGACTGACCGCGAAATGGGCTGTGACGGGGGAAAAGAGCGGAGATAGGCCCTCCGTGGTACGGGGCCGCCCACAGCAATGACAGTGTCTACATAACTAGAGGGAAGTGTTGAACTCTTCAGCTGGAGTCAGCATTTTCTCGTTTTGTCGGCATGAGATTTCTATGTGCGATCTCTTCTTCCCTGTTTTGTAGAACCGCGACGCTATGGTGGGAGTTTTTCGACCGACGGAGTGCTCCAGCAATGAGTCCTGTGCCTCATGCTCGCCCGTGCTGGCCTTCGCGTAGCGCTGGTTCAAGTACAGTGCGATGAATGGACAAGACTCTTACGGTCGCTTCGATAGGGTAATCTAATCCTGGGCATCAGAGATGTCCAGGTACCATTTTCTCCGAAGAGAAGAGAGTCTCGTGTCATCCAATCCTGAGTCCAATGTTTCTCCGCAGCGCGGCGAGGTTTCGCTCGCGTCACAGCCGTATTCTGACCAGGCCTGGCAGGCCTATGGTCAGCCGTTGCCCCAAAGCCAGCAGTCATGTGACCCGCGCAGTGTCCCGCAGCCTTGCGCTCCGGCGTTTCAGATGGGGCACTCTTGACACCAACCGGTCCTTGCTCAAGTACATTCTGCTGGGGATAATCACCTTCGGCATCTATGACACCTGGGTGCTGGCCCGGGCCGGCGAGGACCTCAATGTCATCGCATCGCGGTGGGACGGCCGACGTACGATGAATTTCTGGCTCGTCGCCCTGGTGATCTCTCCGCTGACTATTGGAATTGCCGTGTACATCTGGATGCACCAGGTCTGTGGGCGTATTGGGCGCGAACAGAATCGACGAGGCATGAAGTCTGGCGTGACGGCGGGGGATTTCTGGTTGTGGGCAGTGTTGGGCGGGTTCATCATCGTCGGCCCGTTTATCTTCATGCACAAGTTCCTGCACGCCGTGAATGCGCTGGCCGCCGACTATAACGTGCGCGGCTGACGTTGCCACTGATGAGGATCATGCTGTGGCGGTGCCAGTGACAGGGCCGATATCCTGATCAATTCGGTTGGCGTCAGCGCAGTGATTGCCGAGCTGTAGTGCAACGTTTTCGGACGGTTGTTCCAAGAGAAGCGGGGCGAGGGCCCAGGATCAGCTTGTTAACGATCCTTGGGAATCTATAAGTGCCGAGAATACTCGCACTGACTTTGCTCTTGCTGCCTGATCAGTGGTCGAGGGGTCAGCCCGGATTCTGGTTTCGTTGCGAAGACTTGCCGCCCAGTTGTTGCCGTGGTGACTGGGCGGAATTATTTCTACGATCGGGTTGTTTGCACCATGTCGGTGTGAGTGCAGGGGCCGAGCAATAACGACAGCATCGACTGCGCCCGGAGAATGTCTGGACGGTCTTTCAGGAACGTGGGTTCAATTCCCGCCTCTCCACTAGGCAGAGACCCGCAGGCGCTTCTCGGTGGCCCGTCTGGGGGTCTTGCTGTTCGTAGAAGGCGGTGAGCATGCCGGTGAAACCCAAACGCCCCTGCTTCCCACCCTGGCTGTCCCGAATTCACTTCTGAGCGGTTCCACACCGCATATGTCAAAGCCGAGGCGTTCGTTACCGACGCTCGTCGGATCTCTAGAGTTGGCCGTCTCCTCAACGAGTGGGGCCAACCACGCACGAACCCCGAATTCAAACATGGTATTGACCCTCAGCGGGTCAAGAAGCGACGTTAGTGTGCGAGGATTCTCGCGTAGGCGCGGGTTTTCTTGGCCGCCCACTCGTAGTGGGAGCTGGTCGCCGACACAAAGTAGGAACCCAAGCTGGTCGTCCCCGTCCACCCGAAGTGCTTCTTGCTGAACAGCTCGTCGTTACTGAAACCTCCGATCATACCGAGTACGTGCTGGTGTGATGCCGCCAAGAGATCGCGAGCTGCTTCGTAGGTCGTATTCTGATGTTGGCGGATGAATTGTTCGTTGAGCGCGGCGTAGTTACGCCACGTGTACGGTTCAGGAAAAAGCCTGTGAGGGTGCCAGCTTGATTGGCACTGACCCACACGGTGACGAGGTTGTACCATTCATGCAGGTGGATCACGACGTCACGTAGACACTTGTCGCGCTGCCAATGTGCCTCAGCACCGCCCGACAACAGCGCTGCCGGGAATGGCGCGTGGGCTTGCTCGGGAGTGAATCCGTCCCACAGCTCCGTGAGCTTCTTGAAGGAGGCACTCGCTGCGGCCAGCAGTTCGCTCTTCGTCGTCGGGGTCATCATCTTCCTGATCGGTGTGGCCATTGTCGGTGTTCTGGCGCTCAATGCGGCAAATAGGCGGGCTGGCATTTTCGGTCTGGTCATCATCGTTGCGTGTGGCGTCATCGGGTGGCGAGTGGCTCATCCTCGTGCCCGCTGACCGTGGCTGTCCAGGATCTGTGACGTGATCGCCACGGCAATCCGACGCGCCGTGATGACCGGGGATGCGGTGATAGTTAGGTACGTGTCTTGGGAAGGTTGCGTTGGGGATGTATGTCACGGTTGGGTCATCATCGCTGCCTATCCCGTCATCTCCACATATCACGATCAACGCCCCTTGCCAGGGGCGTTTTCATAGTAAAGTACGGTTTGGTGATCGTACAGCGGAGCCATTGGAACGATTGAAAACGAATCTGAGAGTAGCGTAGAGGTCACGGTGTACATGCATCTGAATGCACGTGGCTAGACGTCGAAGCCGAGGCCCGATCAAGATGCAGCGCAACGGGTCGCTATCGGTTCCAGCGCGTCGGACCGGGCGGTCAAGTCCAACGCCGTCATGCTGACATTTTGCACCCGTGCGGGGCGGTGTAGGCCAGACTCTACCTGCCGAAGTCGCTTGCCCCCCAGCGGCGTGGTCAATGATAAGAGAACGGGCACACGGCGGTGACGAGCGTCGATGCCCAAGGCAAACTGCAAAAGCCGTCGACGGTCAGCATCCTGCTTTCTGTCGCGTCGAGCACTGGATGAATGTCTTGAGGGCGCGTTTACTCTCACCCGTCTAAAAAGCCTTGTCAGTCATCATTTTACCTTCTTTTTGATGTCGGAGATCTTGGATTCAAGGCGGCCCGGTTCTCGAGCGCGTAGTACCAGATGTGTCATAGGGTGTCCTGGTCTTCCACATTTTTTGGTGGCGAGGTTCTTGACAGTGGAGATGTTTGCTTCCTGCTGTTTCGACTTGCTGTTCTGGTTTTGCGCCATGCGGATATCGCGGGCCATTGCTGAGTGGACGCCTTGATGGGTTTCGTGATCTGGCTGGTGTCGGTCATGGTGGGTTCGTCTCCTTCTGAGTAGATTGGGTGCCTTTGCATGACGGCCATGAACCTGTCCTAGTGGAACCATCATGGTCCGGGGTCGTTGCCGTGATCGGACTTATGGGGCGCCGAACTGTCGATTCCCGCCATATCGGCCCGTATTTGGGCGGTGGAGAGCTTGCAGGTGGGGACGTGGTGACGGGCGCAGATATTGCGCGCGAGAATGCGGCCTCCTCCACGGCAGGTCAGACCTGGGTGACAACCACTGCTCGTGGGTATAGGCACGTGACAGGCTGGCAAATGAGGCATGGGAGCTGCCGCCAGGGCATATTTCTATGCTGATTGAATGGGTATTTGGTTGGGTGTGGTATGCGACTGCATCCCCGGGCATGCATCGTACCCTTGTGGATATGTCACGCATGTAATGGGCAGGGGTGGGTCGACATGCTGAGGCGAGGTATTCTTCTGTTGATATTGCTTGCCCCAATAAGGACAACAACGAGGATTCTGTATCGGGGTATGGTGAGAGAATTATCGACCGTTCCTGAGTAAATTATGGTGGCCTTCTTGGTGACAGGATGGGATATGTCTCGCGGCATTTTCTCCTTTCTTGGGTTGGATAGAAAGGGGATGTGACACCCATCGTCCTTACCCTGACAAGGGTAGATGTCATGTCATAGAAATGTGCATAAGTGCCATTGATGTCTCTCGCAATGGAAGATGATATGTCACGGGTTTTCTGGCGCCGTTTCCCGACGCGAAACCGTCAGCTTTGAATCAGATTTGAACTGGGGACACCAAGTTGACCCCCTGGTGTGCAACGATGCTTCTAGCTTGCAGTTGCGAGCAATTGTTCCAGGTGAAAGGAACCCACAATGAAGGTTAAGTTCTTGGCAGCGCCGCTGGTTGTTGGTGCCTTGATGGCCCCGGCGGCCTTCTCTGCAACGACAGTCCATGCGGCTCCGGTTGCCCCCATGGCGGCGGTAAGCACCACTCAGCCCAATAAGACCCTTTCTGTTGCGGAGGCGCAGAAGGAACTGCAGGTTGTCAATACCCGCATTGCCTCGCTTCTGGATGCCCAGAGGAGCGCAAAAGAGGCCTTCGCGCCCACGAACATCACCAACATCATTGGCAAGCTCCTTGAGACGGCCAAGCGGATCAAGGAAGCACTTGTCAACATTATCAAGGGTGGGGTTGCCTTCCTCAAGTCGATCCCCACTCGTGTCGAGTTGCTGGTGACGATGGTCGATGCCGTCAACGGTGCGGCCCATACCCTGCAGGATAAGGCCCAGCCAGCCCACTCCCACGTGTTCCTTGAGTTGGTTCACGCCAGTGTGCTGCTGGTGACCTTTAGCGCCACTAACGATCAGCTGAAGAACGAGATGGCGGCTGTGAAGAAGGCTCTTGCTGAGGCTCAGAAGATGCCTGACCTCAAGCCCAACGATGTGGCCACCTTCTACACCAAGACCAAGTTGGCTCGCGTGCTTCGCCAGGTTCGTTTCGATCGCAACACCTGCGTGCTGCCCTTCAAGCACTTGGGCACTATCTACTTCATGAGCCGTGCCCTGCTCAAGGCCACCGGTGTCTTGATGGACCCGCTGGTGCGTGTTTCCGAGGTTGATCAGGCCATCACGGATGTCAAGGCTGCCTACCAGGATGCCCTCAGGGCTCCCAACAGGTTGCTGACCCCGGCAATGCCGTCCTTCTGCGCGCCGGCTCCGGCCGCCTCCTGATGCTGTTGTCCTGACACTTGCATCGGGGTCATTTACGGCATGGGCCCATTCCTCTTGAGGGATGGGCCCATGTTCGTGTTCCCGGTCTCTTCTCCTCCGGGCTCGATTGAGGTGGTGGAGCGGGCACGTAGTCACCCACGACGCCGGATATGCCAACGCTGAAATGGGCCACGGGGTGACCGGACACGCACTCAAGTGACGAAATACCTTGCCCCTCTGGCTTTCGAATTCCGCTGGTCCAGCGAGTCTGCGGGATTGGTGTTTGGCGGTGTAATCGGGTCCGGCCAGACCAATAGCCGTCCAATCCGCCCCTAAGTGTTCATTGGCACCGGGGCGCGTCGAAACCTAGGGCTCTCCTTGGTGCCCCGGGTGGGCTTATTGGCCCTGGCGCATCCATGTCCTGAACTGGCCTCAGCTCACACCCCTGCGGGTCGTGGCAGTAACCCGACACGGCCTGGCATGTTGCACCGACGTGGAATCAGGGCCGGCCTGTGATTATCTTGAGGGTCCAGTCGCGGCGGCTCGGCGGTCGAGATCTGCCAGGAACTGTGTGCCAACGATCATGGAAGTCTGCAAAGTTATGAACGTGGGTGTAACACCCTCCCCTTAGATTTACTTGGATCCGCTCACCATGTGGGGTGGGGATGGTCGATCAGCCCCACAACACACCAGTACGATCGTGAGAGTTCGTTGACGATCGTGCCTCGATTCCCCGCCCGTGGGTGACACAATAGACCTCGTGATACTCGCGAACCCTCTCAAGGCTGGTGACCTGCTGGTGGCAAGTCGCCAGATCGACGAGGGGATTTTTTACGAGTCCGTCACCTATCTCATCGACGTTGGGCTCGACGGCGCCCTCGGGGTTATCGTCAATCAACCATGCACAGCGGGAACTCTGCATAGACAACTGCCGGGCTGGGTCCATCTAGCCACTCCGCCGCAGGACCTCTTCCTCGGTGGTCCGATATCACCAAGTGGGGCTATTTGCCTGGCCCGGGTACAACGATCGAGTGAGGAACCTCCCGGGTGGCGACGTGTCGATGGGCTGACCGGTTTGCTCCATCTTGACACCCCGACCGAACTCGTGGAAGGTGCCTTTACCAACGTTCGTATCTTCGCCGGATACGCCGAATGGGGCCCTGGCCAGTTAGAGGCCGAACTGATCCGCGGCGACTGGGTCAGAGCCGTCGCTCACCCTGAGGACGTCTTTTCTTCTGAGCCACGGGGCTTGTGGCGAGCCGTGCTGCATCGTCAGAACGGCCCTGTCGCGTTGCTCGCAACAGCGACCAGCACCCCGACCCTCAATTGATCGTCGTCCCCCCCAATCGGTCACCAGTTAGGAGTATGGGGACTACCATATGCACCGTCACGGAACCCAGTGAGGAGGCCTATGGTGGACACCGCCGGTGATCATGGGCCGATTCTCGTCGTTGACGACGACGCGGCCTTAGCCGAGATGCTTCAGCTTGTCCTTGTCAAAGAAGGATTCTCGACAGTGTGGGTCGGGCACGGCAGGGATGTCATGGACGTCTTCCGTGAGCGCCGACCTGCCCTGGTCCTCCTCGACCTCATGCTACCCGGGCGTGACGGTATCCAGATCTGCCAAGACATTCGACGCGAATCAGGTGTCCCGATCATCATGCTCACGGCCCGCTCTGATACCCCTGACGTCGTCCGAGGCCTTGGTGCCGGAGCCGATGACTACGTCTGTAAGCCGTTCCGATCCGCAGAGCTCGTTGCTCGTCTCCGGGCCCGGTTGCGCACACCCGCCGCCCAGCGTGAGGAGGCCGGGGTCATCACCGTCGGTGACCTGACCATTGATCCCGCTGCCCATGTGGTCCAACTGGGTGGTGAGGAGATTTCGCTTACTCCGTTGGAGTATTCCCTGCTCCTTACGTTGGCTCAACACCCCAACCAGGTCTTCAGCAGGGAGACCCTGCTGCGTGAGGTATGGGGATACACCAACAGTGCCGACACCCGGTTAGTCAACGTTCACGTGCAGAGACTGCGTTCCAAGGTTGAGCGCAATGCCGATCACCCCCAGATGATCATCACTGTTCGTGGTATCGGTTACCGCATCTGTACCCCGGGGGAGGAAAGCTGATCACCCCGGCCCGGCATGCCGGTCGTGGTCGCCGGCCGGGCCGACGTCCACCGTGGCTGGCCGGACTGCGACGACTATGGTGGTCCTCCCTACCACTGCGCACAGTCACCATCACCCTTTCGAGCAGCTTGGTCATCCTCGTCGTCGGTGGCTTCTTCCTCGTTCGCCAAGCCACGGCTGGCATCGTTGAGGCCAAGTGCACCTCGGCCATCGCCGAGACAACTGCGACCATCAATCGGATCCAAGGGCAACTTCGCCACACCGACCTGCGTACGGCAGCCTTCTACGAGCGGCTCAACCGTCTCGCCGACGACGCCGCGAGCCAGTCGGGCCAATACCACGTCTTCATCCAGGGACCGGTTTCCGGCTTCATCTCCCAAGGCGTGTCCCCAAATTCGGTCCCAACAGACCTGACAGCCAAAGTGGGCGAGTCCAACGGCACGTGGTCTTCCCCCACGACAGTGCACTACACCGACCACGTCCGTCCCGACGTCCCCGGAATCGTCGTCGGGTCGATGCTATGGCCGCCTGGGGCCAGCCAAACCGTCCCGGTGTATTTCATCTTTCCCGAGACCCAGGAGGTCGCTACCATCGCCCTACTGCGCCGCAGCGTCATCAGCGTCGGCGCCCTTATGGCCCTGGCCATTGCGGTTACGACCTATCTGGCAACCCGTCACATTTCTCAGCCGATTCGCCAAGCGTCCATCACCGCCTCCAAGCTGGCCGGTGGCGCCCTTGACGAGCGGATGGTGGTGCGCGGCACTGACGACCTGGCGACTCTGGCATCGTCCATGAACGACATGGCTGCCCAGCTGGACCGACGCATCGGCGAACTCGAGAGATTGTCGAGTTTGCAACAGCAGTTTGTCTCCGACGTGTCCCACGAGTTACGCACGCCGATGACGACGATGCGGATGGCCTCAGAAATGATCGAGGCTGACCCGGAAGATCCAATGCAGGTACGATCCGTCGAACTCATGCGTGCCCAGATGGAGCGGTTCGAACTACTTCTCGCTGACCTGTTGGAGATCTCGCGGTTCGACGCCGGAGCCACCCAACTCACCTTAGAGGACTGCGACATTGTTGAATTGGCACGGGCTGAGATCATGGATGTCACACCGGTGGCCGATCGTCTAGGAACTCCAATCGCGCTCGTCGCCGAGGCCGCGCAGACCGCAGAGGTAGATCCGCGTCGTATCAGTCGCATTATCCGGAACCTGTTATCCAACGCCGTTGAACATGCTGACGGCACGACCGTCGAAGTCACGGTGTGTGCGGTGGGAGTCGGGGTGCGTGATCACGGTGTCGGGTTTGAGCCATGGCAGGCTGAGAAGGTCTTCGGACGATTCTGGCGAGGCGCCCCATCACGGGTGCGTACGCTGGGCGGAAGCGGCTTAGGGCTGGCGATCTCCCGTCAAGACGCGAACCTGCACCATGGTTGGCTAACAGCCTGGGGACGTCCAGGTCAAGGGGCCTTTTTCCGATTGGTGGTTCCCAGACAGCCCGGCGGAATTATCGTCGAGTCCCCGCTTCCCGCATCTCCGACCGATGCCGACTATTCGGACGATGAGGAGAAATGATGACCCTATGCCCCTCCCGGCGCGCCGTGCCGTCGGCCGCCGCTGTCCTGCTTGTCGGATGCGTCGAAGTGCCACCCAGGGCCCGGTGAAGAGAGTCGATGCCCCCACGCTGTCGCGCGCGAGAGCATTGACGTGGCTCCCATCCTCCGGCTAACGGCGCGTCCATCAATCTCGTGATGGCGGGTTCCTACAAGCGATGACGAGGGCGTGACGACTACCGGGTCGCGAGGTCCTACCTCACCAGCGACATGACGGATCGATGAGGTCCCCATGCGAAAGCCACCATCTACGACGCCACGAACCATAAGTCGATCAGCACCGCCGCCACCGCAACGCCCCAGGCCCCCGGGGTGGGACGAATCGATTCCCAGGGCCACCATCACCCGGCCAATTCCCGGACTCTCAACCATGATTCCGAAACGGTGCAGGAATCGGGTCAATGGCGTATCTCCGGGCCGCCCGAAGGGTTGCTCATTTCCCAGTACACCTTCAGCTGGTCGTCGATTCTGATCTTCTTTTTGACGGAGGCCGCCGATCACCTCGTGCCCGACGTCATCCATCCTCCCAGCGTCGCCAACCCAGATGCCGCTCTCCGAGCCGGGTCGCCTGGATCCTGAACGGCTTCGCAGCGATCTCCGCGTCCGGTTTACCGCCGGCTCTATGTTGCCGCTTTCAGAGGCGGCTAAAGACGATACCGTGTCCGCGGACCCCCGCCTTCATTCCTCTCTCCGACCCACTCACCGATCGTGGTCGCCGTCGTCAAGGGGAAGATGAGGCGCTCGGGACATCATGTCCAGATCATGCCCGGCGCGTTGGGGCGAAGAGCGACCACGAATAACGGCGTGGTTAAGGTCGCGTCCACTCAGTTTGTGATGCCAACAACCTCTCTGGCCAGCCCCGGTGCGGTCTGGCGCGCGGTTTTGGTAGACCGGCGTTCGTTACTGAACCAGCAGGAAGGTAGCGGGAATACCCAGGTGCCGGCCACCGGCGTGAACCTGCTGCGGCCACAAGTACTTCGGAAATCACACCGTCATGACCTTGTCGAGCACAGACTTGATGCTGATCGTCGTCAGAGCAGACGGCACTCTAACGTCGACCATCGTTGATCTGGCGGGCACAGGGTAACCTCATTCAGCGTGGCCCCTGATGCCACCCGAGTTGCCCTCATCCTCGAACAGGGGGGAGTGCACGCGGGCTGGGGATCGGGTTGTTGACTCGCCAGGAGGGCGTGATACACCTAGGTCACATCGTCGACATTCCGTTGTCCTCCTCGGACGCGAATCTGTCGATCATCACCGACGCTGTACGACTACTCGATTGTGCGTGCTGGGCCTCGCGATCGAGGCCGGTGTGACAGCGCGGTTGCGGTTACTGCTTGACCCTTCCGCCGAACTAGGCTGAGCTACGAAACTAGTGGATCGTGAACACACTCGAATCCCTGGCAGATCTGCTTCTGGGAGCATGTTGTCCCGGTTGCGCAGCGCCTGGAATCGGAATCTGCCAGGCGTGTCTGAAAACCGTATATCCGGCGCCTCGAGTCATCCTTGACGGACCGCCCATGGGCTACCACGGTCCGATTCCGGGAATCGTCACCGCTCACAAGGACCGCAGTGCCACATGGCTCACCGATTACCTTGGCCAGTGGTTAGCTTACGGACTGGCACCAGCCGTGGCTGCCGCTCCGGGGCACGTTGACGTCGTCCCAGTGCCGTCGTCGGGTCGGGCAGTAAGGCGGCGAGGAGCCGATCACGCTGCCGACATGACTCGGTCAGCCTTGGAGTGGCTTGAGATACCTAATGCAACAATGGCCCACCTGCTGCGTCGGACCCGTCGGGTCGCCGATCAGCTCGAGGTTAGCGATGAGCAGCGGGGCGCTAATCAACGAGGGTCAATGAGGGCTGATCCTGGCAGCGGAGACGTCATTGTCGTTGACGACGTACGTACGTCCGGAGCGACGGTGGGGGAGGCCTGCCGTGCCCTGACCCGGTCGGGACGACGGGTACTTTCGATCGTCGTTCTAGCTGACGCTGCGACCGCGACGCGATGGCCGTGATCATGACTGGCTCGTCGATATGATCAGGCACTGTAGACATCGGCACCGGGGGCATTGAAGCTTGCCAAACACCTGTTGAGAGCGCCCCGTATGGGCTAGCGTAGATGCATGGCACGACCGAGCGGCACCTGGATCTCCAGTCGGAGGGCGGGGCTCGGTCGTGTTTATGTGTCAGCGTCGGAAAGACCGATGCAAACCCCAGCACAGGAGGTTGTCATGGAGGTCATCGTTTCGGGACGGCATTGCCACGTCAGTGACGACGTGCGCGCCCAGGTCGAGGACAGGCTCTCCGGGGTCGAGAAGTTGAAGGATCGGGTTCAGCGCGCCGAGGTGGTCTTCACTGCCCAAGGCACTAAGGGGCCCAAAGACCAGGCCATCACATGTGAGATCACGCTGCGGGCTAAGGGACCGGTGGTGCGAGCCGTCGGACAGGCGGAGGACAAAATGGTTGCCTTTGACATGGCGGCCGATCGGCTTCGCACCCAGTTAGTCAAGGCTGCGGATCGTCGTCGCAGCCGCCGTGGGTTGCGTGTTTCCCAGGTCCTGGATGTTTTGCCCGAGGAGAGCACCGACGAGGCACCCGATATCCTGACCACGAGGAAGATCGCGGGTGACGTGGAAGTCACCGGGGACAGCCCCCTCTATGTCAAGGAGAAGATCTTCCAGGCCGTCCCCCTGACCCTGGCTCAGGCTCTCGATGAGATGGAACTGGTTGGTCATGACTTCTTCCTCTACCTTGATCAGGATTCCAAGCGGCCTAGCGTCGTCTACCGGCGCAAGAAGGGATACAACTACGGTGTCATCCATTTGGACCTTGACCATGAGTAATACCGACTGAGGTTTTGAGGTCGCGGCGATGTGGGGAAGCCCGCATCGCCGCTTGTCGGGTTGGGGCGATGAACCCTGCGCAACTTCCGGTATTCGGCATTGCGGTGACGTCGACGCTGCACCGCAATGAGGTGGATTGAGCTGCCGTGTTCTTGGTTCGGCCGGCGACCCCCTAGGATAGGGGCGGTGGCTTTGTTACGCCACTCGTCGGGCATATGCTCCGACGGTTACGACGTCTACTCCTTGAAGGACCTGCCCCGTGAACCTCATGGATCGCGTGCTTCACGCCGGTGAAGGCAAGATCATCCGCCGACTCAACCGCATTGTCGGCCAGGTCAACAGCATTGAAGAGGACTACGTCGCCATGGACGACGACGAGTTAGCGGGTCAGACCGCTGACTTCCGTCAGCGTCTCGACAACGGCGAGAGTCTGGACCCTCTTCTCCCAGAGGCCTTCGCGACGGTGCGTGAAGCCTCAAAACGCGTGTTGGGTAAGCGCCACTTCGATGTTCAGATCATGGGTGGTGCAGCCCTCCACCAGTGCAACATCGCTGAGATGAAGACCGGTGAGGGCAAGACACTGGTCGGTCTGCTACCCGCGTACCTCGAGGGTTTGCTCGGCAAGGGCGTGCACATCGTCACGGTCAACGACTACCTGGCCCGGGTACAATCAGAGCAGATGGGACGTGTGCACCGGTTCCTCGGATTGTCGATCTCGGCAATCCTCTCAGACATGCCGCCGATGGCCCGTAAAGAGGCATACGAGGCCGATGTCACCTACGGCACCAACAACGAATTCGGCTTCGACTACCTGCGTGACAATATGGCCAGTTCGCTCGGGGAGTGCGTGCAGCGTGGCCACCATTACGCGATCGTTGACGAGGTCGACTCCATTCTCGTCGACGAGGCCCGTACCCCGCTGATCATCTCCGGTCCAGCCGAAGAGAACAAGCAGTGGTACCCGGAGTTCGCCAGGATCGTCTCACGGCTTGAGCGCGACGTCGACTACGAAGTGGACGAGAAGAAGCGCACCGTATCTGTGCTCGGGCACGGAATTACCGTTGTGGAGGAGAGGCTCGGTATTGAGAACCTCTACGAGTCGGCAAACACACCCCTTATCGGGTACCTCAACAACGCCATCAAAGCCAAGGAACTCTTCCATCGCGACAAGGACTACGTCGTGGTCGACGGTGAAGTCCTCATCGTTGACGAACACACCGGTCGTACCCTTGCTGGCCGTCGCTACAACGAAGGCCTCCACCAAGCCCTTGAGGCCAAGGAACACGTCGAGATCAAGGACGAGTATCAGACCCTTGCGACGATCACCCTGCAGAACTACTTCCGCATGTACGACAAGCTCGCTGGCATGACGGGTACCGCCAAGACCGAGGAAAGCGAGTTCCAAAAGATTTACGGTCTGGGCGTTATCCCGATCCCGACAAACCGTCCGATGATCCGCAAGGACCAGAAGGACCTCATCTATCGCACCGAGAATGCTAAGTTCGACGCTATCATCGCCGATGTTGTGGAGCGTCACGAGGCGGGTCAGCCGATCCTCATCGGTACGGCTTCGGTGGCCAAGTCGGAACTTCTCTCCGAGAAGCTCAAGCGGGCCGGCGTGCCGCACAAGGTGCTGAACGCCAAGCACCATGAGTCTGAGGCCGCGATCGTCGCGCTAGCTGGCCGCAAGGGGGCCGTTACGGTCTCGACGAATATGGCTGGCCGTGGTACCGACATCATCCTCGGTGGCAACCCCGAGTTCCTCACTGAGCTTGACCTGCGTGAAAGGGGTCTGGACCCGGTCGAGGACCAGGATGCCTACCAGACTGCATGGAACAACACCTTAACCAAGTACGAGGAGCAGTCCAAAGCCGAGCACAACGAGGTTGAGGAGCTCGGTGGCCTTTATGTCATTGGTTCAGAGCGCCACGAGTCTCGCCGTATCGACAACCAGTTACGAGGACGTTCTGGCCGACAAGGCGACCCCGGTGAGTCGCGGTTTTACCTGTCGCTGCAGGACGAGCTCATGCGGCTATTCAAGCCCGAGGTCATTGACCGTGCCATGGTCACCCTCAAAATGCCCGAGGATATGCCCATCGAATCGAAATGGGTGTCGCGTCAGATCGAGAGCGCCCAAAAGCAGGTCGAGGCGCAGAATTTCGAAATGCGAAAGAATGTCCTCAAGTACGACGACGTCATGAACCGTCAGCGTCACGTCATCTACGGTGATCGTCACAAGGTCTTGGAGGGTGCCGACGTCGAGGCCGAATTGCGCGCCACCACCGACCGCGTCGTCGAGGCGGGCGTCCGCAAATACACCGAGGGCTACTCGGAGGACTGGGACCTTGACGCGATGTGGAACGAGATCGGGACCGTATACCCGGTCGGTCTGGACATTGACGAGTATGCCGATTGCCAGGACGTTGAGGAGCTCATTGAGGACTTCAAAGCCGACGCTCAGGAGGCCTACGATCGCCGCGAGTCAGAACTCGGCGAAGCAACCATGCGACAGCTTGAGCGTGAGGTCCTGCTGACGGTCTTAGACCGTAAATGGCGCGAGCACCTCTACGAGATGGACTATTTGCGCGAAGGTATCGGTCTGCGGGCCATGGCGCAGCGTGACCCGTTGGTCGAGTATCAGCGCGAAGGTGGCGACATGTTTAACTCGATGATGGACTCTTTCAAGGAGGAGGTTGTCGGGTTCCTGTTTAACCTCGAGATTGAAACCAGCCCGGAGGTAGGCCTGGTCACCGACGACGGAGGCCAACCGGTGACGGCTGACTCGGTGCTCCCCAAGGAGAATCGTCCGCGTCGGGCCTTGACCTATTCGGCGCCAGATGAACAGGGTGAGGCAGCGACAACCTCGGAAGGTGGGCAGAATCCCCGTGGCCAGGGGAATCGCGCCGCCCGAAGGTCTGCAGCGTCGAAGAAGCGTCGCAGCAAGAACAAGAAGCGTCGGTGAGGGGTTGATGGCGTCGGTCCAGCGCGTCTGGCGCCGTGCTATCACCCCAGTCCGACGGTCTCACAGGTGATTTTCTTCGACGTCAATAACATGGCCACTTTGGGGTTGAGGACCAGTTCGACGGCGTCGAGACGCCAGGCACAGCCCTCAAGCGCCAGCCTGGTGGCCATCGGTAGTCTTCGACCTCTGAGGTCAAGCAGACCCACCCCGTCGACTTGGTTGTCGTCGTAACTTACACGCGGCTCACCAACGAGAAGCATACGGCTCCAGCCCGGGCCTCGAGGCCAACGCCTCATCGTCGCAATTGCACGAGTGCTACTGGCTTTGACGAGCTGACTCATGGGCCGCCGTCCAGCCATTGTCTCCACGATGATGATGTGAACAGCGCGAGTGAGTTTCGTCGCCTCGTAGCGAGCTTGCGAGTCATCTCTGTCGAGGCACAGGGTCGGCGCCGATGAGACGATACATAGTTCGTCGGGCCACCAATCGCGGTCGAGTTCCAGGAAGACCCCGCAATGGTCGACTAGTGCCGAGTTGAGAGGTTTAGGCGATGGTGTCGTCATCATGCGTTCAAGGACAGCGCATGGGATACCTTGAGCGGAAGGGTTGATGGGAGAATCTGTGGACAACTCTGGTGAGCGAATCGTTCCATTATCCGGGACGTAACGGACCGGTATATGGTTCACATTCGCATTCGAGTAGCGTGGATCATGGATTTGGGACCACGCTGACCAAGGAGGGTTCAATTGTCGACGTCCACCATCGTCTTCATCCCAACCAATGCGGAACAGGCTCATCACCTCGTTGCTGCACCGGCGAAACAGGTGACGGCCTTCACAGTTACCGAGGAGTTGCAATCCATCCTTGACGTCACTGATCCCGAGGAAACCGAGCATGCCGCCATGGTTATCGGCTCCGTGTGGGGATTGACCCGTACTGGTCGACGCTTGGTGCTTGTCGCTCACGTCCCGCCTGAGCAAATCACCGACCATGAGGAGGTCGACAACGGTGGAGTGACCCTCACCCGGCTCGAGCCTTCTCAAATTACCGCGTGGTTCGCTGACGACGACGATGCTGACTCTCGGGAAGCGGCAGAGGCGGTCAAGGGCATGACCATTGACGACGCGTGGAACGACGTCACCATCCAGACCCTTATCGGTGAGCACGAGTTGTCATGGCATGACGTCACCGAAGAACTTCCTGCGGCTGGCACCGATCCGGAGGGTTTCCACGGTCTCGAGTGAAGCTGGCCGCCTTGCCTGGCCTGACGAGGTTAGCTTCAGCGAGAAGCCAACCAATCGTTACCAGCATCCTGCTGCATGTCAAAGGCCTGAGTGATGTGAGGGGCCGCGGCTTTTTCAAGTTTCTTACCCACCAGCGGCACCGACACTGTGAAGGTCCCAGTGTAAATAACCTTAGTCCCGGTGGCGTCGGGATACACCGAGGCGTGGCCATCTGCCTTCGCGGGCACGCCCTGAGGGACGATCTGAAGTGTACCTTCGCGTGAACCGTCGGGGCCAGCCGGCTGCCACGACAGCGTCTGCTTGGCGGTCAGAGTCGAACCGACGAACTTGGTAACCTGGCTGGGAGCTGGCATAGTCACGTCCAACCTCAGCGTATCCCCCGTAACAACAGCGTTGCTGGTCGTGCCACCGCCACGACGGTGAACGTCTTGCCACCATGCCGGATCAGTCATCATAGCGACAACTTGATCGGGGGTTGCGTCGAAATGAGTCTGTGAATTGATGTCCATGCCACCATGATGCCGGACGATTACGTTACGTCTCACACCAAGCTGGTTCACGCGAAGGCATTGACCCTTGTAGAGTTCTTGATGAGGGCCACGTGGAGGTGGCCCCTTAACCATGACGAAGGTGACCTGATCGTGTCAGAGATGGACAAAGTCATCCCGGCTCTCGTGGCAGCTGTGCAGCAACAACACGCTACCGAAGACCACTACCGTGAAGAGGTGATTCGTCAAGCGATGGAACATCAGGTGCAGCTTGCGCTGCAACCTGGGCCGGTCCGTGTTGACGTTATCGTCGATCCACCGTGGTCAGACGGGCAGATCAATTCTGTTCAGGTCGTCATGGATGACCGCCCCTTCCTCGTAGACACCGTGGTGTCGTGCCTACTAAAGCATGGGTGGCGGGTTGAAGACGTACGGCATCCGATTATCGGCGTGAAACGCGAGCGCGACACAATTGAGTCGGTCGAGATGGCCGGTCGCAGAGGTTATGTTCCGGAATCGTGGATTCACATTGATGCGACGGCACCGCTTGGTATCGATACCGAACAGGCTGCCGAGCAGCTTCGCGACGATCTGGGTGCGTGCCTTGATCAGGTCGTTCGTGCCACCGATGACTGGGGCGCAATGCACGAGGCAATGCTGCGCACAGCTGAGCTCGTCAGTGCATCTCAAGGACCAGCCGACGACCGTGACTCAAGTCGTGAGTTACTCGAATGGCTGGCTGATGATCACTTCATGTATCTCTCCTATCAGGAATTCGCGGTCGATGGCGAGATGATGACTTCAGTCGCTGGTACTCGTCTAGGCATCGCTGAGGACGGGCCACGGTTTGACGCTATTGTGCATAGTGACGACAATGCGACCGTTATCGTCACCAAGGATTCGGTGCGCTCGGCAGTACAACGCAACGGCTACCGCGACTACATCGGCGTACGGATTCGTGACGAGCACGGCGCTGTCGTTTCCGAGCACCGTTTTCTTGGCCTGCTGGGGTCCGCGGCGTACACCGAGTCTGTGGCTCATATCCCGGTGTTGCGGGCGAAGGCGTCTCGTATCCTCGCGCTGTCTGGCTATCGCGCTGATTCCCACGGTGGAAAGGCCGTTATCCGCACAATTGCTGAGTTTCCGCGTGACGACCTCTTTGAGGCCTCTGCCGAGGAGCTCGTGCCGCTCATTATGGCCATCGTCGATCTGCGTGAGAAACAGCGTCTGCGTGCCCTCGTGCGTCGCGGTCCGTGGGGTCGTTTTTTCTACCTTCTCGTCTTCATTCCGGCAGACCGCTTTGACGCCAGCACTGTCGGCGTCGTTGAGGGGATCGTGGCTCAGCGTACTGGCGCGGTGGACGTTGACTCGACCACAGTGATGGGGGAGTCCTCGCTAGTGCGAATTACAGTGACGGCCAAGGTTGCTGATGGAGAAATCTTACCTCCAATCGACGACGAAGAATTGCAGGCTGAACTTGCAGATGCCACCTCGAACTGGGATGACGAATTCATCGCTTTAGCCAACGCCATTCCTAGCAACCGGCGAGGAGTCGATTTCGGCCCCGAGTACAAGCAAGAGTTCACCGCGAAGCAGGGCATCTTGGATTTGGAACTCCTCAACGGTTTGGTCGAGGACGACCTAGGGCTCGTGATGTACCGCCCCGATGACCCAGCCGACCCGTCGAACTTGCGGCTGAAGATCTTCAACCAGCAGGCTCCGATGACGCTGTCTCAGGTGATGCCCCACCTGTCGAGCCTGGGCGTCCAGATTGTCGACGAGCACCCGCACCGCATCATATTACGTGGGCGGGAAGTGTGGCTGTTCGACCTCGGTCTGCAAACTCTTGGCGAGCTATGGAAGGACGCTGGACGACATCGTTTTACCGAGGCGTTTGCAGCGGCGTGGAGAGGGGAGTGCGAGTCTGATACCTTCACCGGATTGGTGACTGAAGCTGGACTGCCGTGGTCCCAGGTAGCGATGCTACGGTGTATCGCTCGGTATTTGCGCCAAGTTGGTAGTCCCTTCTCACAGACCTACATGGCACGGGCTTTGCGGGCTAACCCGAATCTGGCAAGGGACCTCGTGAGGATCGTTGAAGCGAAGTTTGATCCCACTGCTTTCAATGATGGAGTTGACGCCGGTTCGCAGCGTTTGGCCAAAGTTGAGGAATTGTCGGAGTCCTTCCTCGCTGATCTTGAGGAAGTGGCTTCCCCTGACCATGACCGCATCTTGCGCATGATGCATGCTGTCATCAAGGCCATGATTCGTACGAACTGGTGGCAGAGCGGTCGGCGGGCGCTGGCTTTCAAGATTCGTCCTACCGATCTCGATTTTGCCCCTGCCCCGCGGCCCAAGTTTGAGATTTTTGTCAACTCGCCACGAGTGTCTGGAACCCACCTAAGGTTTGGTGCCGTTGCGCGAGGTGGCCTGCGGTGGTCCGATCGTCCCGAGGATTTCCGCACCGAGGTACTTGGCCTGGTCAAGGCGCAAATGGTCAAGAACTCGGTTATCGTCCCCGCTGGCGCTAAGGGCGGATTTGTGCCCGCGCATCTACCCGATGCCACGACGAATCGCGGGGGATGGGCTGAGGAAGGCAAGGAATGCTACCGCATTTTCGTGTCCTCCCTACTGTCGCTGACAGATAATGTCGTTGAGGGCGAAGTCGTTGCACCTGAGAACGTGGTTCGTCACGACGGTGATGATCCGTATCTTGTTGTCGCGGCCGACAAAGGCACAGCAACCTTTTCTGATATTGCAAATGCTATCGCCGCCGAACACGGCTTTTGGCTTGGGGATGCCTTCGCTTCTGGCGGGTCGCACGGTTACGACCACAAAGCGATGGGTATTACGGCGCGTGGTGCATGGGAATCAGTCACCCGGCACCTGGCAGACCTAGGAATTGACCAGGCTGCCGACGATTTCACATGCGTTGGTATTGGCGATATGTCGGGTGATGTCTTCGGCAATGGGATGTTGTTGAGCAAGCACATCAAGTTAGTTGCCGCTTTCAACCACCGTCACGTCTTCGTCGACCCGAGCCCGGATCCGGAAACCTCGTGGCGGGAGCGTCGCCGTCTTTTTGACCTTCCTCGCTCGAATTGGGGCGACTACGACTCCTCCCTTATTTCTGAGGGTGGCGGCGTCTGGGACCGCACCTTGAAGTCGATCCCGATAAGCCCGCAAATGCACCAGGTGCTGGGAATTGACGCATCGGTGAGGCGGATGACGCCCGATGACCTCATTTCTGCGATCCTGCGCGCCCCCGTCGATCTGTTGTGGAATGGCGGTATCGGCACCTACGTGCGTGCCACGAGTGAAACAGATGCCCAGGTAGGAGATCGTGCCAACGATCCGGTGCGTATCACCGCCAAGGAGGTACGTGCTAAAGCTGCCGGTGAGGGTGGAAACTTAGGGTGGACCCAGTCTGGCCGTATCGAGTACGCTCGCAATGGTGGTCGTATCAACACGGACTTCATCGACAACTCAGCGGGAGTAGATACCTCTGACCACGAGGTCAACATCAAGATCCTCCTGGACGCTGAGGTGGGGGCAGGTCGAATCAGCGAGAAGGAACGCGATGAGTTGCTTCCGGCCATGGCAGATGACGTTGCTGCCCTGGTGTTGCGTCACAACCGTGCACAGAACTTGGCCTTGGCTAACGCATTGAGCCCATCTGGGCCAACAGCTGGAGTGCTAGAAGCGTGGATGTGCCAACTGGAGGAGTCGGGTCACCTCGATCGCGCCGTCGATACCATGCCATCAACAACTGAAATGAACCGAAAAATGGCGGCAGGGGAGAGGCTTGTTAGTCCGGAGCTATGCACCGTGCTGGCCTGGACGAAGATTGCCCTGTGTGATGCCGTGCTGGCGACAAACCTGCCGGAAGATCCATTCGTCGCGGACCGTCTTGTGGGCTACTTCCCACCACTTTTGAGGGAGAGGTTCGCTGAGCAGATGCCGGCGCATCGATTGCACCGCGAGATCATCACGACCGAGGCCGTGAACCGCTTCGTCGACTCGCAGGGTATTACGGCCTACTACCAGTTGCATTTGCAGACGGGGGCAGATATTGCCCAGGTCATTCGATGCCAGCTAGCTGCGCGGTCAGTATTTGGGCTAGGGAGAGTCGAGACGGACCTCACGCATCTCGGTTTGGATGCCGTCCGGACTGCCAAGATTCGACTTGCATTGCGCGACCTTGCTATGGGTGCCACGCGATGGTTCCTCAACCACGGTGGCGCCGACGACATCGCAGGAACTATCGAGACCTACCGACCTGGTATAGCCAAGCTTGTTGAGAAATTGTCCGAGTTGCTGCTTGGTGACAACGCGGATGCCTGGCAAGAGAAGGTTGACGAGGTCACCGAGCTCGGGCTTGATCGTTCTGACGCTGCCGTTGTCGCTGCTTGCGACTGGGGCTCAGTGCTTCTCAGTGTCGTAGAGATCTCGGAAGAGGGCCACCCTCTTGATGAGGTTGCGGATGCCTATCTGACGTTGGCCCGCCGTGTCGACATGATTCGCCTTACCCGACTCGTCGAGCAGCTTCCGCAGGATCGTCCGACAGATGCCAGAGTACGGGCGAGTCTTCGCGAGGATCTGTTGCAGGTGATGTCGGACGCGACTCGACGCGCCCTTAAGCATGGAACAGACAATGTTCTGGTAGACGGTGGTCGTATCGTGGAGGCAATAGCGACAAACCCGGATCTCGCGCACTGTGTCGTGATGGTCAGTGATCTGCGGTCCGCCGTAGGCCAGGAGGCCACATTTTGAGAATTGATCTCCACACTCACTCAACGATTTCAGACGGGACGGACTCACCGACCCGCCTGATGATGAAGGCTGCGAGAAGCGGTCTGGGCGTTGTCGCCCTCACTGATCACGATACCTTTGATGGGCTGGAGGAGGCTCAGGCAGCCGGACAGCGTTTCGGCGTCCGCCTGTTGCCCGGCTTCGAAATGACATGTCATATCGGCGGCCGGGATGTGCATCTGCTCGGTTACGGTGCCCGTCCCGACGACCCGGTATTAGGAAGGGAATTGCAGGCTACCCGAGCATCGCGAGCCGGACGCCTAGACGCCATCTGCCAGCGACTGTCGGACGCCGGGATGACGGTAACAATCAACGATGTGCACCGAGCCGCCGGGGCCGCTTCCAGCCTGGGGCGCCCTCATGTCGCGGATGCGATGGTGGCTAAGGGATACGTCGAGGACCGCGACGAAGCCTTCCGCGACTGGTTGTCAGACGGAAAACCGGCCTATGTACCGAGGCACAGCGTGGCATTGGAGGTAGGCATTGATCTGGTTCACAATGCCGGTGGCGTCGCCGTGCTGGCCCATCCGTGGGGACGACGAGCTCAGCAGGTTCTCACGCCGCAAGTGATTGCATCCCTGTCGGCGTACCACCAGCTGGACGGGATCGAGGTCGAGCATCAAGACCACGACCAGGTCGCCCGTCGGATGCTCTTTGATCTGGGCGGACGGCTCGGATTGGTCCGAACTGGCGCAAGTGATTATCACGGGTCAGGCAAAAAGGATCACGAGTTAGGGTGCAATTTCACCCGTGAAACTGCGTACCGAGAGTTGGTGACGAGGATTCAGCTGCGCGGGGGAGTTCTTCGCGTCCGGTGAGACTGCTACAGTGACCGGCATGACGAGTGCATCTGCGACTACCACCTCGTGCTGGCGTCGCTGCGTGCGGCACTGACAATATAACGGCCGCCTTACCTGGCGGCGTGTCCTCGTCGTTGGAGGGCGGCGAGGAAGGATTAACGATGACCAGCGACGTCCCCAAGATCGGATCCAACTCCGCGACCTTGGCGCGTTCTCAGGCCCGCAGCGATAAGGTCGAGGCTGATTTGGCCGTTCATCCGGACAAGTGGCGCATTCTTACCGGGGATCGTCCCACTGGCAGCCTGCATATCGGGCACTACTTCGGGTCGCTTGCCAACCGAGTGCGCCTGCAGGACAAAGGTCTTGAGTCCTTCCTGGTCATCGCTGACTATCAGGTCATCTATGACCGCGACGGTGTCGGCGAACTGCAGACCAATGTCATGTCGAATATCGCCGACTACCTGGCAATTGGCATTGACCCAGCTCGCACGACGATTTTCACCCACTCGGCGCTGCCGGCCCTCAACCAGTTGCTGCTACCTTTCCTGTCGTTAGTGACTGACGCCGAGTTGCGTCGCAACCCGACTGTTAAGGACGAGCTGTCCACCTCAGAACGTCCGATGTCCGGTCTTATGCTTACATTCCCGGTACATCAGGCTGCTGACATCCTCTTTTGCAAGGCAAACCTTGTCCCCGTCGGCCGCGACCAGCTTCCTCACATCGAGCAGACCCGTGTCATCGCCCGTCGTTTCGACGAGCGGTACGGGCGCGGCGAGGCCTCTAAGCCAGTTTTCCCCGAGCCTGAGGCACTGCTTTCGGCGACCCCGCATGTCCTCGGTCTGGATGGCACCAAGATGAGTAAGTCGAAGGGCAATTCCATCGAGCTCGGTATGACCGCAGACCAGACCGCCAAGCTCATTAAAAAAGCCAAGACTGACGCCGAGCGTCATATCACTTGGGATCCGGAGAACCGTCCAGAGGTTTCCAACCTACTGCTGCTTACTTCCCTATGCGAAAACGGCGATCCGGCCGCTATCGCCGAGGAGATTGGTGACGGAGGCTCTGGCACGCTCAAGAAGCGTCTAACTGCGTCCCTCAACGACTATTTCGCCCCGATTCGGGAACGTCGTGGTGAATTGACAGCCGACGAGGGCCACCTTCGTGAGGTGCTTCGCGAGGGCAATCGGAAGGCCGCAGTGATCGCGGACCAGACGTTGGCACAGGTGCGCGAAGCTATGAAGATGGTGTACTGAAGGAGCCATTTTTTAGTCTAATTGTGCATCGGCTGGCCAGCGGTGTGATAGCGCGGGACCTCATCAGAAAGTGATGTCTTCCTGGGCGTTGAGCTCGGGATGGCGTGCCTTATTGTGCTTGACAGCTGGCCAGGCGAGGAGCATGACGGCGATATACACTAAGGAGGCTGCTAGCACGATTCGATTTTGGGAATCGAGCACCATGAGGGCCGTCACCCCAGCTAGGCTGACAATTCCGAAGATACCCGTGATCGGATAACCCGGCATGTGGAAACCGGAATCCGTGATCAGACCCCGATTCACTCGTCGGCGCAACACTAACTGACACCAGAAGATCGTCGCCCACGTCCAGATGACACCCACCGCAGCTGTGTTGATGGATACTTCGAAGGCGCGTTCGGGAACGACATACTCGAGCCCCACACCCAGTAGGAAAACGCTGGCGGTCATGAGGATGCCGCCGGCGGGCGTCTTGAACCGGTTGAGGGTGCCGGCGAATTTTGGAGCTTCTCCTGCGGCAGCCAACGATTTGAGGACTCGACCCGTCGCGTACAGCCCGGAGTTCACCGAGGAGAACGCGGCGGTGATGACGACGACATTCATGGCGTCACCTATCCATCCGACTCCCATGGCCGAGAATGCTGTGACGAAGGGTGACTCATCGGCGGAGTATTTGTTGTACGGCAGCAACATGGCCAGTAGGGCCAAAGATCCTAGATAGAACACGACGAGCCGAAAGACGACCGCATGGACGGCTTTGGGGATGACCTTGCGGGGATTCTGCGTTTCCCCGGAGGCGGTGCCAACTAACTCGATGGTGGCATAGGCGAAGATGACGCCTTGGATGACCAGGACCAGGGGCAGCGCCCCCTGCGGGGCGAATCCGCCGTCGAATCGCCATAGGTTCGACACCGCTGCCCGGTGTCCGCCAACGTTGACGTGGCAGGCGACCAGACCGATGGCCACAACGATGAACGCTGTCAAGGCCACGACCTTAAGCAATGCCGCCCAGAACTCGAATTCTCCGAAGGCCTTGACACTGATGAGATTGACCGACACGACGATCACCAAGGCGACGAGCGAGGGCACCCACATCGGTAGGTAGGGCCACCAGAATTGCAGGTAGGTACCTGTGGCGGTCAGCTCGGCGATACCCGATGTCATCCAGTTGAGCATGTACATCCAACCCACGGCATAGGCCCAGCGGTCGCCGAGGAGCTCCCGAGCGTAGGAGACGAAGGAACCGCTCGAGGGACGATGGATAACCAACTCACCAAGCGCCCTCATGACGAGGAAGGCGATAAGTGCGCAGAACGCGTAGGAGAGGACGACTGCTGGTCCGGCACTGCGCAGGCGGCTCCCTGCACCAAGAAAGAGGCCGACCCCGATTGCTCCACCGATCGCCATCATCTGGACCTGGCGATTGGACAGGGTCGCGGCGTAACCTTGGTCGCCTAGATCGACGACCTGCTGGACCTCCCTGATCGGGGGAGACTGGGGGTCGGCATGGGTCGCACCGATCTTGGGACCTTGTGGGACATCGTCACGGGGCTGCTGGAGTGTGTGGGCCATCATTGGACCTTCCAAAACGCTTTGGCTGAGCCTCAACGTGGTGTTTCCGGTTCACCGGAAACACCACGTATTTCGCTTAGTGTACACATTTTTGTTCAGCGCGAGGGGCGAAGTGGTTACTCTAAAGACCTCATTCCTGGTCGATTTTTGGACCAGATGTGATCGATGCAGCTTGTTAGACGGTTAGTTGTGCAAGGCATTCCGGGCGCGTCGGCGTCTTGGCTGCGTCCCGCGCCGATCGTCGACCACATCGTGGTTGGAGCGGTCTGCTGGCCGCCGCTCTTGATGTGGGGTGCCTTGGAGCCGTTGGGCATCCGAGTTGGGCGCAGAGCCCCTGACGACTTTGCCGTTACGGCGGCGGATGCGGTTTCGACGCGTGTTACCACCATCCTTGGAATCATTGCGAGAGCGCCGCCTCGTGGTCTTCCCAGAACTGCTATGGCTGTGGTGATGCTGCCGTCCCTTCTTTTCGGTATCACCCTTCCCGGCGCCGGCGATCTTACCGCGAGCGTCCTCGGGTATATCGAGATCGGTATACAGGTGTGGGGACGTGGAATAGGTTTCGACCGGTTCGGAAAGTTCGAGGTTAAGAGCCTTGTCGATGAGCTTCCAACGGGTGACGTCAGCCCAGTCAACGAGGGTGACGGCGACGCCCTTGGTGCCGGCGCGGCCAGTGCGGCCAATGCGGTGAACGTAAGTTTTTTCGTCCTCGGGACACTCATGGTTGATGACGTGGGATACCCCGGTGACGTCAATGCCACGGGCAGCGACATCGGTCGCCACCAGAATGGTTACGTCGCCATGACGGAACCTTTTGAGAGCCTTCTCACGGGCGACCTGTGTGAGATCACCGTGGATGGCGCGGGCTTTGAAACCACGGTCGTTGAGGTCGTCAGAAAGCCGCTGGCACGCACGCTTGGTGCGGCAGAAGATAATGACCTTCTCGGCGTCATTGGCTTGCAGAATGCGTCCAATGATTTCGATCTTGTCGAGGGGATGGGCCTGATATACAAACTGCTGGGTGTCGGGAACGGTGGCCTGAGTGTCGGCTCCCTCTGCGCGAACGTGAACTGGACGGTTCAGCTGAGACCGGGCCAAAGCCATAATCGGGGCCGGCATAGTGGCCGAAAACAGCATGGTTTGGCGCGGGGTCGGAGTGCGTCCGATGAGATTTTCGACGTCGGGCAGGAAACCGAGATCCAGCATCTCGTCGGCCTCGTCAAGGACGACGATGTGCACGTGGGATAGATCGAGGTTTTTGCGCTGGGATAGGTCAAGAAGGCGTCCAGGAGTACCGACGACAACGTCGACCCCCGCTTGGAGCGCGTCAATCTGCGGCTCATAGCCAACCCCGCCGTAGACGGTAAGGACGCGTGCGCCCCGGACAGAAGCGGCAGTTGAGATGTCTTGAGACACCTGGAGAGCCAACTCTCGGGTGGGGCACATCACGAGTGCCTGGGGCTTACCTTTAGTGGTGAGCTCTTCCCAACCTTCGTCACCAGGCAGGGTGATGCGCTGCAAGATAGTGATACCGAAGGCAAGGGTTTTGCCAGTGCCGGTACGAGCTTGCCCAATGAGATCCGTGCCTTCAACGGCAATCGGGATCGACATGGCCTGGATGGGGAAGGGGGAGACGATACCCACTCCTTCCAATGCCTGGCAGATATCTTCTCGGACGCCGAGGTCGGCGAAGGAGGTGGGAACGGAAACAGTAGTCTCGGTCAGTGTCTTGGCCTCTTCGTGCGTGGGCCCATCCAGGCCCGGTGTCGTTGTTGTGACGTCGTCCAACGCCACGTCTGGTGCGGACCGGCGAGGTTACGCGTTCAACACACCAACAACCATGTTACCTCTCGTGTCATCAACCCTCTAGCCTGTTGGGGTGAGCATCGACGACACGAACCCCAGTCACACTGCCGCTGCGACGATCTTCTGGTCTGTTGCAGCATCCTGCGCCTTGCACGGGTTTTCGGCGACAGTTGCCGGCATGGCGCTAGCCCCTGGGCTTGCGGAACGGTTTCTTATCGTCGATCGCAGCGCCGATATACAGCACACTCTGGCGGAGGCTAGGACTCGTCTCACAGACCGCGAAACACTCGCTGAGGTTGAGCCTCTCATCGGTTCGGTAGAAGAATACGTTTCCGCCGAGGCATGGTCCCAGGTACTGTTGCGCGACCACATTCTGGTCGAGCTCATTTCCGACTTCCTGGATCGGGTTGAGCCAAATCTCGAGCCCCAGCTTCATCCTGAGTGTGGGTCTTTTGGCCCGTGGCTGGGACGAGGTACTGAAAGCCGGGTGAGATGGGACGCAGCGATGCATCAGGTTCTCGCAGCGAAGCGAGATAAGTCTGGTGACTCTCTTTTTGCTCGGCGACTTGTAGGTGAGGTGTTGTCGGTGGCTCAGCGGCTCTTCGCTCGGCATCAGGGCCTCACCTCTGCACTGACCCACGCCGGTAGCGGTGAATTCGATGATCTTGATCTCATCAACGAAGTAATGGCCGGTGTGCTTGGTGGCCACGATCAGCGCATGATTGAACTTGGCTTGGAGCCCTGAGAAAGCCCTTGGCGACAGTGGGAGTCCCGGCGATTTCCGAGAACTCCGACAGCGTCGTCGTGACGAAGGTTAGAGGGTTCCGAATCCCACTTGACGGCTATTGGGCTGGCCCAGGTCGAGGTAGGCGATCCCACGAGCTGGAATGAGGACCCTGCGGCCCTTGGCATCAGTCAAAGCGAGGATAGCGTTGGGCTGGGCCAGGCTCTCTTTGAGTTGCTGCTCGATGGCTTCGGCGCTCTCCTGAGCGTCGATACTGACTTCGCGTGCGGCGTTGACGATACCGATCTTGATCTCCATGAGCTCAAACTTACCGTTAGATCAAGAATCCCGACGCCACAGAGCCACCGTAGTATTGTCATGCCCGCCGCAATTATTGGCGTAGGCGATCAGTCCGTCGGCTACGTCCGTCGGAGAAGTGTGACCGTGATCGTCAGTGCGCGCCGTGCTGATGAGGTCGGCCATGAGCTGGGCCAAATCGTCGGAGTCCGGTACGTGGTTCCACAATCCGTCGCTGCACACTAACAACCATCCAGATTGCTGCGGCTGATAGGTCATAATGCGGGGCGCAACATCGGCAGCGGATGCACCGACCCATCTTGTGATGGCGTGAGCGCCGATTCCCCTCTCGGCCTCTTCCCGAGACAATCCCATATCCATTTGGGCCTGGGCCATCGAGTCGTCAATCGAGAGGCGAATGGGGTCGCCGTTATCAGGGAACCAGTACGTGCGGGTGTCGCCAATATTGCCGACGACAAGACGATCTTGGGTAGCAACTGCTGCAGCCAGGGTGCACGCACCGATCGGATCCGATCCATTGACCACCGCCTCATGGGCTTTTCGGAAAGCGCGTTCGAACAAGGTGACGGTGTCGTCGTCGTTGGTCGGCATGCCCTGGTCCATCGTTGTCGTAAGGTAGTCGCGCGCAGTGTGGGAAGCGATCCTGGCGCATTCCTCGGCTCCCTCGGTTGAGGAGACACCATCAGCGACGACAAGGACAATGTAGTGTCCTGAACCGTCAATACCCAGGGCTGCCGCATCCTGATTAGTCTCGTGACGCAGCCCAATATGCGACGCACACGCGACATCTCCACGCGCCGCGGCTCTGGCGGTGAGGTCCACTCGTGAGGTGGCGGCGGTATCGGGTTTCACGACGTTGGACTGGTCCGGCTCGTTCATGAAGGTCCTCAGGCTGGGCAAGTAATTTCCGTGTGGCCGCTGGGGCCGCGGATTACGCTCACCGTGATCGTGTCAGTGGTGGATGGGCGTCTGCTGACACGTTCGTAGCGAGCTATTCGGTGCACGGATGTGCCTCATTGTGTGAGACAACAGTTCCACCCTACTCATATGGCAAGCAGCTGCAGCTAGGAGATGGCCCCTAACAACGTTGTTCTGTGTCACCGCCATGGGCTTTCGCTAAATCTGTCAGAGGGTCCTGGTGAGATGTGTGTCATGCATGGTTGGGATGATCCCCAGGCTCGTGTGCTTGCCGATGACGCCGACATGGTCCTCGTCATGGGCGGGCCGGGTACAGGGCGGACAAGCCTATGTCTCGAAATTGCAGCGCGACATGTTGCCTCCGGGGGGCTGTTATCTGATGTCTTGGTGTTGGCTCAGACACGGCCATCGGCCCAGGCTTTACGTACTGCGCTCGTTCGTCGGCTCGCAGGTGCTCACCTAGAGCCTCAGGTTATGACGGTCCATGCTCTCGCCCGACGTATCGTCGCCTCCCCGTCGCGGCGGTTGCTCACGGCGCCGGAGCAGGAGTTTCGGATGAGGGAACTTCTTGCTGCACGAGACATGTCTGATTGGCCTGACGAGTTACGCACCTGCGCCGGAACGGCGCAGTTTGCCTCTGACGTCAGGGTAATGGCGGCGCGTCTGCGTCAGGAAGGATGCGACCCGCAAGATCTGACTGACGCGGGCGTCACGTGGGGAGTGCCCGAATGGCGAGTATTGGGGCCCTTCCTGGCCGACTACTTGGACGTTCTCGATTTGGAGGGGACACTCGACTATGCCGAGGCTGTCCATCGGGCTCGGATCGCGTTGACCCGGCCAGGAGCCGATATTGAGGTGCGATCGCGGATCAAGCTCCTCATCTGTGACGACGTGGTCGAATGCGACTCGTCCCAGATTCGTTTTCTCTCTCAGATTGCGCGATGTCATATTCCCTGTGTATTGACCGCGGATCCCGACCAAACGATCTATGGGTTCCGTGGTGCCGTTGCGGAACGGCTTGACGAGGTCATCGATGAGTTCCCCGACGTGTCGGTTCACCATCTGGCAACGAATTACCGCAACAGCCAGCACATTGCTGAGGTCGTCGAGAGCTTGCGAACGAGGATGCCTGCGGTGCCGTCATCAAGTCAGCTGCGTCGTCGTGCCAACCACAGCGCCGTTACTGAGGACGGAACCGTAGCGGCCGTGCGAGCCCCTAGCATGACCCGATTGGTCAGAAAGATCGCCGGCACACTGCGTCACGCACATGTCGCTGACGGCGTGGCGTGGCGGAATATGGCAGTGGTCACTCGCCATGGCGGTGAGTTGGGCATTATTGCGACGGTGCTTGCGGCCGAGGATATTCCGGTTTTGAGGTCGCGTGATGAACATGCGTTGTCGGACATTAACGCCGTCACGCACATCGTGAATGCGTTGGCGATAGCAGTTGCTCTGGCCTCAGGAAGGCAACCTAGCGATCGAGATGTTGCGACGCTTCTGTCGAATCCGCTAGCGGGGATTGATCGTAGCCTCGTTCATAGGCTAGAAACCTGGTGCCGCCTGGTGCGCGGTATTGACATCGACTGGCCACTGTTGGGGGAGCTCGGTGCTGATCCGATGGCCGCAGTGGCGGCCGAGCGAGGTAATGAGAGGCCTGAGGATGGCAGTCGGGCTGAGGTTGACGGCCGAGCTGAGGAGGCCGGCAAGGAGGGGTCCGAGACGGCGCACGAGGCGTACTCAGTACCTCCAGGATTACGAGCCCTCGCCCAGCCACTAGCGATGATGGTTCAGCGGGTGCAACGTGCCGCGGATCTCCTGCGCTCTGATGCTAGCTGTCATGAAGCATTGTGGGCCTTGTGGCAGGGCAGTTCGTGGACATCGTCGCTGCGTAGTCGAGCCTTGGCCGGAGATTCTGCGGCCGACCGCGACCTGGATGGCTTGTGCTCGCTTTTTGATATGGCTGACGGTGCCCAAACAATGGCGGGAATAGCAGGCGCTCGACGTCTGATCGAAGTAGTGCGACAGGAGCAGATCCCAGCTGATCGAGCGCGCGAATCCGATGAGGACCGTGATGGGGTGAGCGTTGTGACAGCCCACCGCGTTAAAGGGCGCGAATTTGACGTCGTCGCCGTATGCGGCCTCGAAGAAGGTAATTGGCCCGCTGATAACCACACGGGATCCCTGGTCCGTGCAGACCGCTGGTCTCCCGACAGCCTCGTCGCCGCGCCTGGATGGTCAGAAAACCTTCGGGCTGAAACGAGACTATTACTCGTGGCATGTTCACGAGCGCGTCGCCAGTTATTGTTGTGTACGGTCGAGTCCGCCGAGGAGGGAAAACGCCCATCTGGGCTGGTTGCTGGGCTTCCCCACGTCGAGGATCATGTTGATTCGCTGAACTTCACCAGTCTCACTGAACTCGTCGGCGAGTTGCGTCGAGTCGTTGTCGACAACTCTGAACTGCCGGGAGTCCGGGCTGAGGCACAAGCATTGCTTGATGACTTGCGCGTCGAAAAGCATCGTGGGCGGCAGTTGGTGCCACAAGCTGATCCTTCGACCTGGTGGTGCCAAGGGGCTCCCCATCAGGCGGACGTGGCCGGGGAGATAGAGCTCAGCGCGTCCCATATCGGAGAACTGCTCACCTGTCCGCGACGATGGTTTATGACCCGTCGCGCCGGTGCCAGCAGCGGATCCGCTTTTCAGGCGAGTATTGGCTCTCTCGTGCACCGAATCTGTGCGGAGAACATGGGTCATTGGTCTCTACCTGGCGCTCTGACTGAATTAGAAGAGGCATGGCCTGAAATCGACGTGACGGCGGAATGGCAGCGTAACGCTAAATTAGCGGATGCGAAAGCAGCAGTGCAGCGCTTTGACGGGTGGTTGCAGTCGCGTCATCGTCAGCTCATCGGGACTGAGGTGCGGGTCGATGGCACGATCGAGGTCCCGTCTGGCACGGCGCGAGTGCGCGGTAGCATCGACCGACTCGAGCGCGACGCAGAAGGCGCGTGTTACGTGGTGGATCTCAAAACTGGGGCCAGTCAGAGTGAGGAGACTAAACGATCCCACCGGCTACAAATTGGCGTGTACCAAGCCGTCGTCGCGTCCGGGGGAGTCAAAACTATAGGTCCGAAACCTGTCAGCGGTGCCGAATTAGTGCATCTTCAGATCGGCGCAGGTAAAGGCAAGTTAAGTCCGAAAGTTGACCATCAGAGTGGGCTTGCCGATGTGCCTTGGCCTAACGAGATCGACCCTGTCGACGGCTGCCGTAATTGGATTGAGGCCAGCGTTGATAAGGCCTTGAGAATTGTCATATCGGGCGACTACCCCGCAGTTGTGAATAGAGGCTGCGGTCATTGTCCTGCCAAAGCTGGATGCCCCGCGCTGGTACCAATGGATCCGGCAACTGCACGTTCAAACCGACGAAGGAATGCCTTATGACGGTCATGACTAACAATGGTTCGATTGATGGCGTTGATGTGGCAGGGCTGCTAGGCATCCCCATTTCTGCCGAGCAAGAGAGAGCGGTGAGAGCGCCATTGGATCCTTGCGTCGTTATTGCCGGTGCGGGAACGGGTAAGACAACGGTGATGGCTGCTCGCGTAGTGTGGCTTGTCGCTAGTGGACTGGTGAGCCCGGAAGAAATCCTCGGGTTGACATTTACCAACAAAGCGACGATGGAATTATCCGAGCGCATTGAATCCAACCTCACTCGGGTGGGCCTGCTGAAACCAGATCAGCCCCGCCCGACGGTGGCGACCTATGACAGCTTTGCGGGGACACTAGTAGGCGACTATGGAGCCTGGGACGGTATTAACACCGGAGCACACCTCATGACTGGCGCCAGGGCGTACCAGCTCGCTTCAGAGGTCGTTGTGGGACTCGACAAGGCTCCACTAGCCGCGACCCATCTGGGGCCGACGCCCATAGCCCAAGCAGTAGTGAAACTAGCCGCGGCCATGGCCTCGCACGACGCAAGTCCGGACGAGGTGAGGAAAGCTGATGCCCGGTGGCGTCAGATGCTCCTCGACGCCCCGACTAAAAAGGGAGGTGGCAGATATGCTGATATCGATACATGGCTTTCACGAGTAGATGAGCGCGAAGAATTCCTCGAACTTGTCGCGGCTTATCAGGAACTCAAGAAAGAACGCGGATTAGTTGAGTTTGGCGACCGTATGGTTCAGGCCCTCCATCTGGTAACTCATCACCCGCGGGTGGGGGAGGAGTTGAGGGCGCGATACCGTGTTGTTCTCCTTGACGAGTATCAAGATACATCGTCGGCCCAAGCTGACGTGCTTGCTGCGCTGTTTTCGGGTCCAGATTCATCTCATGGCATGGGGCACCCGGTGATGGCTGTCGGTGACCCGCTTCAGGCTATTTATGAATGGCGTGGTGCGGCAGCCAGTAACATCTTGGAATTCCATCGGCGCTTTCCGGATAAGGAATGGAATCCAGCTCAGGTACTTTCTCTCACAACTAACCGAAGATGCGCCGATCAAATCATTAATGCCGCCAATATGGCATCTGAAGAGTTGCGAGAACGGTTATCTTCGACGATGAATTTTGACAATGATGCTCCCGCCGGCGATCGGGCAGATGTGGCAGTCGGCCAGCCTCTCGTCGCCCCCGAGGGGAATCGACCTGGTGAGGTCACGGTGGCCGCATACCCCGACTGGGCTGAGGAATGTCGTGCGTGCGCCGACATCGTGGTCGAAGCCAAAGAACGTGGCATCATCACCCACTGGTCTGATGCCGCAATCCTTGTTCGACGCAATTCGGACGTGGCCGACCTCTACGACGCCCTCAGTACCCGTGATGTCCCAGTGCGATTAGCGAACTTGTCTGGACTGCTTCGACTCCCAGACATTGCCATGGTGGTTGCGCATCTTCGGTTATTGGTGGACCGTCAAGACGATGCAGCGATGGCGACTCTGCTTGCCTCCCCACGACTTGGACTCGGCACTGACGACCTGGCGATGGTGTATCGACGCGCCCGCGTATTGGCGAAAACCCGCGCGCAGGCCGATGGGCTGGACCCCGACGATGTTGAGGTTCACCTGTGTGACGCCGTCATGGAAAGACGACCAGGCGGTCACGAACGGCTGCAGCATGCGCTGGCACGGGTATGCGCCGAAATCGTTGACGTCGAAGCGCACCAGGGAGATAGTCCCGACGACTTGGTTCTACTCATTGAGGCCATTACCGGACTCGTCGACGATATGGCCGCTGACGACCCGCACCGCAGTGCAGCTCGGCGAGACCACCTGGATGCGCTATGGGACGAAATACGTGAAGCTCGTCGCAGTGACCCCACGATGACGACCGCAGGAATTGTCGCCTGGCTCGCGGCGGAAGAGGATTTTGGTGACGGGCTTGCGCGAGCCGCTACTGACGACCGCGACGCCGTAACGGTGTCGACAGTTCATGGGGCCAAGGGCTTGGAATGGCCGCTGGTCATGATCCCCGACATGGCTCAAGGCGTATTCCCGTCAACGGCGAGTCCAGACAACTTCACCTCGGTGGCTGCTGTGCTGCCATCCTTCGCCAGAGGAGATGCCAACGACGTAAATCATCCAGCGTCGGGAAGTGTCGCCGATGCCAAGGCCTACGTAGCGGCGCTCAAGGAAGATTCCCAGTGGGCTGAGGCCCGACTCGCTTATGTGGCCCTCACCCGGGCCAAAGAGCGATTAGTCGTGTCGTGGCACAAATGGAGTCCATACCGCAAAGCCGGCTTAGAGCCAGGCCGATATGCAGGGCTTCTTGCCGACATGCTTGGAACGGAGTGGCCGGACTTCGGTGAACGCCCTAACAACGACGTTCAGGCCGGCACATCCTGGCCTGTGATCGCCGAAGATGTGGATCACGGCCCCATCGACAACGTATACCAGTCCGTTGATGATCCTGGACAGGCCGATCGGGTGAATACATGGCGGTCCGATGCTGACGCTCTGCTTAAAGATGCCAGACGACGCATCGATCTGGAGGATGACGTTATGCTTCCACCCCGCCTGACGACCTCGCAGATGGTGAGGCTCAATGCAAATCCCCGGGCTTTCCGAGAGGAGTTGCGTCGCCCCATGCCTCGACCAGCAGACAGGGGATCTGGCATTGGTACGGCATTCCATGAGTGGGTGAGTCGACGGCTCGCGCCAACCGCACCGATTCCACTGTTCGATGCCGACGAGATCGCAGAGCTGGAGGAGGATGATTTCGCACCTGAGGTCGTCGCAGCTGAGCCCGGCGGCGCTGAGGGACATGCGCTGCGAAGCCTGTGCCAAGCCTTCGAAGAAAGTCGGTGGGTGGACGCCACTGTGCTGGCCATCGAGAAATCCTTTGTTATGACGATTGGTCAGACGGTCGTGCGGGGTCGTCTTGACGCCGTTGTCGCTGACCCGGATCATCCTGGAGACGAGCTCGTTATTGATTGGAAGACCTCACGACCAGGTTCAGCGGACCCGCTTCAGCTATCCATCTATCGGCTGGCCTGGGCGCAGGCGAGGGGAATTGACCTGTCGAGGGTGCGTGCGGTCTTCCACCACGTTGGTGCAAACAAAACGATTAGTGCCGAGCCATTTTTAGATGCAGATGAAGTGGCAGTGATGTTGACGACGGCGTCTTCGGGTGGGCCAGTGGGGCATGGGCCTGAGGCGTGAGTTCATATCGGGTTTAAAGTGGCGGCGTGAATAGGATCAGCGATGTCCGGGTCGTCGGGCGGCCGTTATTAGACCGCTGTCATGCCGATCGGGACGATGAGAATGCTAACCGGGTTAGGTGGAATGATCCGGCCGCCCAATTGTTGCTTATTGATCCGCACGACAAGGTCGTTATGGCTGATGGCCGGGTGGTCGCGGTTCCGACCGAGGGCGAGCGTGACGACCAGCGTGACCTGCTACTTGGTGTCGTTGACGGCGTGCCTTGGTTCGCGCGTCGTACTAGTGAGCCGCGACCAGCGGCCCGGAGCTTGCGCACGGTTGACCTTGTCCCAGTTGATCGGGAACTCGTCATGTCGGCAGTTGCAGCGCTGGCTTGGCATGAGAGCCACCCGCTTTGTCCGCGTTGTGGGCGGTCTACCCACATCACGAGTGGTGGGCCGGTTCGGGTCTGTCCTCAGGGGCATCGAATATTCCCTCGCACAGACCCAGCAATTATCACCGCCGTCCTTGATGGCGAAGACCGCATCGTGCTCGCTCGTCAGCACTCTTGGGAGCCGCATCGCAGGTCAGTGTTGGCAGGATTCATCGAAGCCGGCGAATCTGCAGAGCATGCAGTAGTGCGCGAAGCTGCCGAAGAAACAAACCTGACAATCACCTCGGCGTGCTACGTAGGTTCGCAGGTGTGGCCGTTCCCCCGGTCACTCATGTTCGGCTACGTAGCTCGGGCGAGTGGGGCCATCGATGTCGGCCACGATGAGCTAGCGGAGGCTGATTTTCTCAGCCGTCAGGAGGTGTCTGACCAGGTTGATGCTGGTCACCTTCAGCTGCCGCCAACCCTGTCGATAGCACGAGCCCTCATTGATGCATGGTTGGAATACCGGCTTCCGAAACCAGAGAGCGGGTTCGACTTATTGGGCTCACCGACATGACGGCACATTGACGTTGAGAGCCCGGTCGCACGAGGAAGTGCGATTCTCCTCCCAACGTCGCTGAATCCCAGAGCGTCGATCATTGGCCCGGTCAATTGCCCGCTCTACCGACTCTTTGGTGCCCACCACGCTGAGGTGCTCACGGGCACGCGTGATCGCGGTGTAGAACAACTCGCGAGTGAGGAGGGGCGAGTCGGGTGGTGGCAGGATCACCGTCACGTCCGTGAACTGGCTGCCCTGCGCTTTGTGAATGGTCATGGCCTGTAGTGGTTGCAACGATGGGATGAGGGAACACGGCAGCCGTCTCGGGGCTCCACCGGGTCCAGGTAGAGCCACCGTCGGGATGGGGCGTGTTTCAACAACGACGCCGCAGTCACCGTTATTGATTCCCAACTGCGCGAGGTTGTGCGTCACGATCGCAGTTTCACCGAGAGCCCACCGGCTCTGGTCAACGCCGGGCAACACATCTGAGAGCACAGCAACCATGCGTTGCGACCACTCATCTACTCCGTATGGCCCTTCTCGGTGAGCGCACAACAGTCGGTGGGCGTCGACGAGTTTGAGCGCGGCGGCGTCGGCACCCTCCTCGGTCAGTTCAAGCATGTGCGCCCCGGTACGTGCGATCACGTTCGCAACCGCCGGGAGGTCGGACATAGTGATGCTCGCTGGGTCGGCGTCGATCCATGTGATGCTGTGACGGTCGCTGTTCGCAACGCTGTCATCGGGGAAAGGCGGGGTTACTTTTGCGGCTGCTACCAATATGTCCAACGCAGCACTGGTGTCACCCTCACGCACCGCCTCTGACAACCGTGCGATATCTCCCCTAGAGCGGTGATTGTGGGTGAGGATTGTGACGGGAAGTCGTGCTTGGAGAGTGTCAGCTGACGACACGATATCTGCCAAGACGCTACCGGCATCCACTGAGACGAGCTGGCCTGGGTCCCCCACGAGGATGAGACGAGTTCCAGGCCCGATTGCAGACAGGAGGTTAGCGGCCAGAGGTAGAGACAGCATCGACGCTTCATCAACAACGACGACTCCAAATGGAAGCTTGTGCTGCTCGTCATATCCAAATGAGGTCCCCGGCCCCTGCCATTTCAGCAGTGAGTGGACGGTGGCTGCGTCAGCAACGAGGGGTTTCAGGTCGTCGGGCATACGCTCAGACACCTGCGAAACGGAGTCACGCAAGCGTGCCGCGGCTTTGCCGCTGGGGGCTGCGAGGGCCACGGCTCCAAGGCGCGGGTCAGCCTGCTGGAGAGCCGCCAAGAGGGTACATACCGTGGTAGTCTTTCCCGTCCCTGGGCCGCCCGCGAGGACACTAATCCGGTGCGTAATTGCTGCAACGGCAGCATCAGCTTGAGCCGGGTCCAGAACGATCCCGGAGGCTGCTAAGGAACTGCTGACGTTGGCAACAACATCGTCAGCGGACACAGGGCCTTGGCTTGGTGGATCCGCAGCGAGGACAGCGAGATCGCGGGCGACATCATGTTCAGCCTGCCAGTACTTCTCTAGGTAGACCATGCCGTCATCAAGACGAGCCGGCAACCGATTGAGCGGATCCTCGCGGTCAGCAACAACGGGACTTGCTTTTAACGCCGTTAGCCACTTGCCAGGGTCTGGCCAATCCAATTCTGCGAACAGTGCTGCCTGGTCACTACTTTCGATGTCTGGAATTGCCGGATCAAGAACCTGACGGCGGACGACATCTGCGATTTCATGGGGATCCCAGAACACTGAGCCACGCCGGAGTTCACGGCATGATAGAGCGACGGCGAGACTGACGTCACCATTTGTTTCGCCACCGATGCGGCAGACCAGATTGGCTAAATGGATATCACTGGATTCGAGGACTCCGGCTCGGGCGAAAGGCTCTAGCCGTTCTCCTGCTCCAACCGGTACGAGGTCAGCCATGAATACCTCCCAACCGCTCACTGATCGCCTCAATGAGCTCAGGTTTCGGATGCCAGGTGAAAACCCCGTCGGACATGTCGCCGTCAGATATCGGACGATGAGCCATACCGCGAACGAAAAGGTAGCCGATGGGGCCGAGGTGGGTTGCGGGATCGTATCCAGGGTGGCTTGACGCCAGGAATCGATGCAAGGCTGCCGAATACAACAAGCCTTGTAGCGGGTAGTGAGAACTGAACATCATGGCCCTCATCGTGTGTGCGTCATACATACGAGGAGTTAGTTTCGAGACCCCAGGAATCCGATTCGTCTTGTAATCGACAACCAGATAACGACCATCGGGGCGCCTCAACACCGCGTCGATCGAACCTGTAAGAAAGCCGTGCAATGCTTGGTTGCCATTGGGGATATGAACCAGCATCTTGCCATAACCGCTAATGGGGTCATCCGGTGGCACCAGGCTCGGATCGCAGAGGGGAGACGCTAGATCTGCCATAGTCGCCGACCCTCCGGACTGGGACATGGCAAGTTCGAAATTCATTTCGGCCAGTCGATCTGCCGGAGAAAAATCTGCCAACGTCATGCCCGGGGCCAAAGATCCGAGATCGCTATGAAGGACCTGCTCCAAACCGGCGGCAAGGTCAGCTGGTGGGACGTCTGGTAGGGGAGATGTTCGAAGGGTCCTGCGGGTGATTGCCAGTACCTCGGCGGAAAGGTCGGTAGCTGAGGTATCGATGTACTCAAGGACCGCGTGGACCAGACTGCCGAAGGAGGTTCCACCTGGTAGCCCACACAGACCGGGGGCAGTGTCGTCGACGGATTTGTCGTCCACGGGTTCGTCGATGAGAGTATTCGCCAGTGTCGGCACAGCTGCATGGAGGTCGGCCGTCAAACCTGAATATGAGGTTCGGACAAATGCGGTGTCGACCGGTCGCGTTAGCGTCCGAGGGACGACGCGGGCGCGAGATTGGGTGGTGGCCGTCGGGGTAAGGCATCTCTGGTTAGCAGGTGCTATCGCTGTGGCGATCGGTCCAGAATTGAGCCAGGGGAAAGTTCCCGGAACAGTCCCGGCATTGCCTAGGCCGAGCTTGCCTGTCGCACGGTCCATCTCTACGAGACGTTGGAAGGCCGACCACGAATGTCGCTGAGGGCAAGGAGACCACCACAAACGCACGGCAGATCGAGCGCGGGTCAGGGCGACATATAGTAGGCGAAGATTCTCGCCACGCTCATCCTCTTCGTGGCTCTCGACTGCTATAGCACGATCGGCGCCTTGCGAGCTGATGTCCAGCACGCGCCGTTGCCCGTCATGCCACACGACCGGACCACTGATGCTCTTTTTGGGCGCCCATGCGCTAGCGATGTCGGGCAATAACACGACGGGGAACCCAAGCCCTTTTGCCTCATGGATAGTCATGATGGTGACGGCCTGTTGGTCGCTATCAAGGCGGCGGGGATCGTCGTCCCCCGCCTGTTGCTGTTGCTCGCGGATCCATGCCGCGGTTGCCGTCGCCGTCAACATTCCTTTACAGGCTGCAATATGTGCCTTTTGTGCAACCTGACGTAGGTCGGTGACATACCGCTCGCCACCCGTCATGCTCACTAGACGCGTCAGCACATCGGGACGATGAAGGGCAGCCTCAATGGTTCCCCATACCCCCGTCATCGTCCACGTACTCGACCATCGAGCCAGGTCAATCGCGAGGTCAGAGCGCACTCGCGAATCCGATGCCGCTAAATCGGCGGGGGTCGCACCGATGAGGTCAGACAGGCACAACCTGGTCCGCAGCCGTTCATCAGTATTATCGAGAGCTTCGAGCAGGGTCACAAGATCGTCGGCAGCCTGAGACGACCACACCGATAAGGCGCCAGAAAATACAGCAGGCTGGTGAGCCTGTGACAGCGCTGCCGCAAGCTCAGCACCCCTACGACGCCTTCGCACTAAGATGGCGATGTCGTTGGGGCGAAGTGGCCTTACCTCGCCGTCGTCATCGGTAACGACTGTCCCGCCCTCAAGCATCATGATGACCTGATTGACGAGGTCTTCAGTGACCAGTCGATCAGATGCCGTCGTATCTAACCGCACGTTAGCAGGAGCTTGTATGCAGCGGATCTGGAATGGCTGAGACCAAGAGTAGTGCGGCCCATTGGTGGCTGCAGTAGCGATTCGGGATTCTTGATGACGAGCCGTCACCGACCCCATGGGGATGCCGTGGCCCAATTGTGCGCTGCCAAAGAGGGTGTTGATGGCCTCGACAATGGTCTTATCAGTTCGGTAGTTGACGTCGAGATGGAGGACATAGCTGGCAGACTGGGCCGCATCTTGGTAGGCGTGGACGTCGGCCCCGCGGAAGGCATAGATCGACTGTTTTGGATCTCCGATCAGCCAAAGATTGCTGTGGCCATGAAAGGCACGCTGCAATGTCTCCCATTGCAGAGGATCAGTGTCTTGGAACTCGTCAACCATGACGAGTCGAAACCGGTTAGCGAGTGTTGCGCAAGCTAAAGGGCCGCGATCTGAGTCACGAAGAGCGTCGACAAGATCGCTAATGAGGTCGTCAAAGGTATGAAGCGCCCGCAATCTAGAACGCTTTCGGACGTCTTTGCGTACTGACTGCGCCCACATCAAGTCTTGCGCGGAGACCTGCATATCCTCTTTGGAGGAGATCGGAACTTCGCCGTATTTGACGGCGACATCGCAAGACAACTCGCGCTTCTCACGCACCGAGGGCGGATGATCACAATCGAGGTACCGCGCCAGGTAGTGGTCATCAGAAACCTCGGTCGCTAAGGGGGTGAGATCAGTCATGAGGACCGAGGATGGGTCGTGGTCTGACAGCACCCCTAGTTCCACAAGCATTCGGGAAGCGAACTCATGGGTCGTGGTAATGACCGCCTTATCGAAGGCGTCGAGAGCGGACTCCACTCGTGTCAGGCCGTCCTGGCCAAGCCTAATAAGCGCCTCATCGCAGGGGTCAGAGGGTTTTCGGGAGCCTGCTAGCAACGAACGAGTGTTGACAAGGCGCTCGTAGACCCGCCCGCGTAACTCGCGAGCAGCTGAGCGGTTGAAGGTCACCAGGAGCAGGTTCTCCATGTGAACCATGCCAGTTGCGATAGCCTTTGCGCATACCGCTGAGATAGTCCATGTCTTGCCGGTTCCGGCGCTTGCTGCAAGCAGGACAGTTCCTCGTGGCAGCGATTGAGTGATGTCAAAGGGGGTGCTGGTTGTCATGCTATCCCCCCAGGATTCGAAAACTGGGCCATCGTTGGTTGTGAAGGCCCAACTCCTCTGGATGCTTGGATAATCGGATTGAACAGCCATCCTGAAAGTTCCTCCAGGGTGGTACCCAACTCATGACAGCGTGCGATGAGTTCACCCACATCGGTTCCCAAGAAGGCAGCCCAGTTCGCATCCCGCTCCCGCAACCACTGCACCTGGAGGGCGCTGTTTCCGGTGCGGTAGTCGTTGCACGCCATGGGAGGCAACCCGACAAGCGCATGTGCTAACTTCACAGGTAATGGGATGAGCTGTTGGTTGCTCCACCAGGCGAGTCGGGCGAGCCCAGCTAAGATGTCGCGGGCATGGTCGGGGGCTGGGGCGGCCATCTGCAGGACGCCGTCGCTGGATACAAGAGCTCCAAACCATTCGGCTTCGTCAGTCGCGACAGTCACAGCGAGCAGGTCGATCCACAGGTTGAGGAGTGGCCTGGCGTTCGCCCGGGTCGCAACGGCATGGACAATCTGATGGCCCCTCACACCGACTCGACCACGTAGGTGAACTGGGTGCATAGGATCGACAATGAGTTCGTCAGGCCACAGCAACTGAGGGCTGTTACCCTCAACGAGGTCGAGGCCAATTTCGATGAACTGTTCGTCCTGGTTGTTGCGGAGCCGATTAGCCGTCTGAGAAATCCGCATCGCGTCTTCAGCCAAAAGGGTGACGAGGCGCTGACCCAGGCGTCCGGGAGGAGTAGAACCGCGGAGCCGTTCGGCATCGATGGCGTCGTCTGGCAGAGACCCGTGTTCCAGGTCGGCCAGAATACGGGAACGTATCCAGTATTTGTCCAACGAGTTTGGAGCAAGTGGAAGGGCGACCGCAAGCTCGGTAGATCTTTCATTAGCTGGTGCACCGACACGAGCTCGCAACAGCGTCCGTGCCGGGTGAGACAGAGCAAGAGTGAGGTCGGCAGGGGACATTCGGGACTCAGGCAGCTCAGTCACCGGAGGCAAAACGATGCGATGAGGTCGAGGCTGTGAACCAGGATGACACCGTGCCGCTGCGGCCGCTGCGTCGTCGAATCCACTCCAAGAGGTGCCACTGCGATCAGAGAATTCATCGATGGAAAAGGGTTGCAAACCGTGATTGACGTGACGCGGTGCTATGGACCGCGCTGCTAGAGCTTGGGAGAGTGTTGTCGTAAAGGGGCCTGGTAGCACGGGGAGATTGCTCACGGGGTTACGCGCCTGCCTCACGACGACCAGGAGAGTCCTGGCCGACAGGGCGACGTCAAGAAGGTTCTGACGTGTTTGAGCAGCGGGATCGAGACTTTCATCTCGCAAGCCTTGAAGGGGATCGGCATGAACAACATCGTGGTCGGGATCAACAATAATCACGACCTCATGGTCGACAGGGGAGAGTTCACCCGGACGGCACACCTGAATCGATCCATCAAACCAGCTGTACCGGCCGTGATGGACGTCTGTGAGCCAGTTGAGGAGGTCGATGATTTCCTGACGATCAAACTCCCTGTCTTCTGCGACTCCTTGTAAGCCTGTCAGCAGAGCGAGAGTCTCTAGCGTCGATTGAGGGGCATCTACGGGAGCGGCAGTGAGGTTATCAGCGATCTCACTGACTCGGTGACTCCAGGTGGTAATCGATGCGGGTGCTTCAGTGTCGAGGAACGCCTTGCGTATACGGGATACGAGTTCGGCGAGTTTCCCGACGACGGGGATTGTTGTCGATCCGACATCAGTAATTGGCGTGACCGTCCCCAGATGAGTTGGTGGGGCAGACGACATCGCGATGGCGAGAACCATCCTTTCGGTGCCAGCCAGCCAGGTCGATTGCCTAATCCGACCTAGTCCCACCTTTTCCCGTGCGGCAGGGTCAACTCCCCACCGGATATCGGCTTGGCTCACTAGCCTTTCAATTGTTTCCTGGTCGTCATCGGAGAATCCGAATCGGGCTTGCACCGCGGGCATGGCGCACAGGCTGAGTAAGTCTTGTCCCGTGGCACGCGAGGACGCCAGGCCCAAGATGGTCGTCACTGCTTCAGTGACGGGATTGGCATGCTCACGTGGCGCAGGGGTCGTGAATCGCAACTGATGTGCGGGATGATCGGTATTTGCCAAAGTCCCGGCGGAAAGAAGGTGGGCGGTGTCCTGGCGCCCGCAGCATACGACGACGATGTCCCTGGGTTCCAAGGTTGGGTAGTCAGCGAGAGCGGCGCACACTGCATCGCGTACTACTTCGGCCTGGCGATCAGCTCCGTGGCAGTGGTGCATTTCAACGGTTGGCAGCTCTGTGTGGCGGGCATTCGCAGCGCTTTGGGCCGTGCGGATGGACGACGATGTCCACCGTGCGGTAGTAGCAGAGCGCACCCGGTCAAAGGTTCGCCACGGATCCGCGCCACCGATGCCATGATCGAGATGGATGATGGAGACATTGTGCGAAGACGATAACGCCTCCGCCATATTGACGTCGTGTTGAGCCGTGGCCGTCGACGAGAACCATACGATTGGTGGCTCAAACTGTTCGTGAGTGAGTATCGCCTTGACGAGGAGCTGGTGTCGAGTCACAGGGTCAGGGACATGGCACGGCTCGGCGAGGAGGGCACGCCACAGCGGGGCCCACCATGCGCGGGCGGGATCCAACCGGTTACCTGCAAGGTCAGCATCATCTCGGTGAGATATAGGGTCCTGCACATCAGCCCAGGCACTCAAGACCTCGTGAGAGTCGCGAGCCAGTGCATAGATCGCGTCTGCGGCTTGACGCGCAGTTGTCCATGCTGCACGTGGTACCCCCCGTCGACGACTGGCCTCCAGATGAGCCGAAACGATCTCAAAGCCGAGGGGATTGGTCTCGATGAGGCGAGAGATACGCAGCGCAAGGGGCCCGAGCTGCCACGGGTCGGTTTCCCGCTCGATTCCCAGGAGATCTTCCTCGAGTCGGGCTCGTAGACCTTGCGGGGTCGTTGTATCGATACCGGCGGCGATTCCATGACGACGGGCAAGGGATTGCAGCAGGGCCCGAGACTGAGCATTGCCAGGAGCAACCAGAATCGGCCGAACAAATGGATCGCTCGTGGGCTCCGACAAGGCAGCTACAACGGCATCGCGGACATCACTCCAAGAATGAACGACCTTCACCACACCCGTCATCGACGCACCTCCTCGTGATAGTTCGGCCTTCTGCCGAACTGAACGGTCAGTCTAGGTGCGAGGCATGACAGGTTGACGAGCCAGTTGTGGCACAAGAGCAGAACATGCCCGACCTCCGTGGCACGTCGCTGTCGGTCCTGCCCCTTATGGTGATCGCTGTGAAACCCCAATCGGCAGATGCGATTCTGGCGGCACTGGATCCTGAACAGGTCAAGGTTGCGAAGACCTTCGACGTTCCGGTGTGCGTCATAGCTGGTGCCGGGACAGGTAAAACTCGTGCCGTCACTCATCGCATCGCCTACGGTGCGGTGACGGGCAAGCTTGATCCGCGTCGTACCCTTGCAGTCACGTTCACGACCAAGGCAGCCGGCACGATGAAGGGTCGACTCGCTGATCTCGGGGTTACTGGTGTGCAGGCTCGCACTATTCATTCCGCTGCGTTGCGGCAGATCAAGTTTTTCTGGCCACGCGCATATAACTGTGAATTGCCACCGGTGAGTGATTCTCGTTTCTCGATGGTGGCGGAGGTGAGCCGACGTATTGGTCTGGGCAATGACAAGGCGTTGCTGCGCGACTTGTCCGCCGAGATATCGTGGGCGAAGGTTTCTAATGTGCCCACTGATCAATACGCGTCCCTGGCTAGGGCGGAAGGTCGGGTTGTGGCAGGGGTTTCGGCAACTGACGTAGGGCGAGTTCTGGCCGGATATGAGGCTGTAAAGAAGGAACGCTGCGTCATTGATCTGGATGATATCTTGTTGTGTGCCGTGGGATTGCTGGTTCAGCACCGTGACATCACTGAAGAGGTTCGAGTTCGGTATCAACATTTCGTTGTCGACGAATACCAGGATGTTTCTCCGCTGCAGCACCGATTGCTTGAACTGTGGTTCGGGGATCGAAATGATGTGTGCGTCGTTGGAGATCCGCACCAGGCCATTCATTCCTATGCGGGCGCGCGACCTGACTACCTCCTCAACTTCGTTGCCGATCATCCTGGCGCTAAGCGTATCGATTTGGTTCGCAACTACCGCTCCAGTCCCGAGATCATTCGATTGGCCAATGAGGTTCTTGTTAACCGCATGACTTCGGAGGAGGCTCCGGAACATGGCAGAGGAGTCACGTTGGTTTCCCGTGGGCGATCCGGGCCCGAGCCTGTCTATCAAGCCCTCGGCGATGATGCTTCCGAGGCTGCAGCTATAGCAATGTGGGTCGAGTCGCGCCACGCTGCGGGAGTCCCGTGGTCTGAGATTGCCGTCTTGTACCGGGTCAATTCTCAGGCAGCCCACCTTGAGACCGCGCTGGCGGAGAGATCCATTCCATATCTTGTGAAGGGTTCTGAGCGCTTCTATGACAGGGGCGAGGTGCGACGTAGCCTTGATGCTTTGGTTCGGCTTGTTGCCGACGAGCCGGGTGCCGATCCGCTGTCGACCTTTGATCGCGTGCTCACTGCTCAAGGTTGGTCGGTTATTGCGCCCGGGGGAGCAGGCGATGTCAGGCAGAGGTGGGAATCGTTGCAGGCCTTGCACGACCTGGCGATCTCGCTCGTTAACGATGGAACGACGACGCTGGAAGGATTGGCAGCCATGTTCTCCCGTAGGACTGCTACCCAGGAAGCGCCAGTCGGCGACGGTGTGACCCTGGCGACTTTGCACGCATCCAAGGGGCTCGAATGGGATGCCGTAGCCCTGTATGGCATGAGCGACACGATGGTGCCCTTCATCATGGTTGAAACTCCGGCTGAGTTGGCTTCGGAACGCCGGTTGTTGCATGTTGGCGTGACGCGAGCACGACGAAACTTGTGGGTCTCGTACTCGTGCTCGGGGGGAAACCGAGACCGGCAGGGCATCTCGCGATTCTTGCGCGGCCTCCCCGGAACGAGGGAAGTGACCGACAAACCGCCGCGCCATCGTCGTAATCGCCGTGCCACGGTTACGGTCTGCTCGGTGTGTGGTAAAGCCCTTACAGCGGCCAGAGACCGAAAACTTGGCCACCACATTGCTTGCGAGGTTGGGGTCGACCCAGATCTCGTCGAGAGGTTGCGGCAGTGGCGCAGCAAGCGTGCGGAAGCCGATCGAGTACCAGCTTTCGTCATTCTCACCGACGCCACGCTGCTGGCCGTAGCAGAGAAGCGGCCTGACTCCCTGGAAGGTCTGTTGCAGGTCCCAGGAATTGGCAGGCGCAAGGCTGATCTTTACGCGGCTGATCTTATCAAGGTGCTGCACGGCTCCTCCTCAGATAACCAACAGTGACATCCAGGCTGAGCTGGCACCTCAATACTGCGTTCGCCGGCGATAGTGCGCACATGGAAGGTCTTTGGTCGACGGGAGACCGCCGGGTCGCGGATAGATAGTGCAGCATCTTCAATCCGGTTGACGAGCCATTCAGTGACCGCCGGATCGTGACCTCCCTCCGCCATACTGCGAGCCATCGTCACCCAATCAGGGTCGCGGGCGGCCATCGCCATGTCGGCGCAGTGCTGACATCCGGGGTGGCCATCGTTGACAGGACCAAGCGTGACCCAGTGATGGTGGCCCCATGCGACGACCGATGGGACCCCTGCTCGACGGCACTGCTCGGCCACGTCACGGCCTCCGAGGAGACTCCGAGGGCAAATAACAACGACGTGGACGTCAGTAAGGGTGTGTCCACTTATGCGGCGTAAATCGCGGGCGTTCCCGGGTTCAGGTGCTCTTACCCACGTCGCAACGTCGATTCGCCGCGCTGTGAGACCTCGCACCAGATCATCTGAGCACCCATGGTCGCTGACGACTGTCACGCGAAGATCGCTGCGCTTGGTGGCTAGGCCCGCTTCATATAGGTGACGCGCGACATCTGCTGGAACCTCGACATGTCCATCGACACTTGCCGTCGCGCCGCGCAGTCGGAAGGACCGGCCATCTGGAGCGAGCAGACGCAACCCTCCTGGAACCGAGATCCACGGACAATCAAGTTCAACATACATAGTCTGAACCTTCCCAAGCCATGGATGCTGACGAAAGTCCCGGTGGAGAGACGGGCAACACGATGAAGAAGATGGACAACAACTCGACTCTTCCGGGCAACACGTCATGCCAGTAGGACAACATGTCGCCAGGTCCGCCGCCGAGGCTGGCCTGGCGATACACAGAAACCCTCGGACCATCATGATGTGCCTTCCCCTGCACATCCGAGACCCGAGGGCTAGCTTTAATGTAGGACAGGCTCGAGTTCTCGTCAACTTTGCCCGTTCGCCGAAGTCGTGAGGCCAAAAGTGCCCTTCTTACCCGGCATGATAGGTACCATGGTTGACAGGGCAGTTCCGGACGAGATCATTGAGGCGCGAGATGGTAGGCCTGAGATCATCATTCGACGCAGTGCCCGTCGTCGTCGCACCTTGAGTGCCAGGATGGAGGGGACCTCCGTGCTCGTGATGGTGCCCATGGGTATGCGGGAGGCTGGCCAGGACCGTCAAGTGATGGAATTGGTGGACAAGGTGACGAAGTCTGATGCTCGTCGGCGACACCACGCTAGCGATGAGGAACTGACTCTACGCGCCCTTCGGTTGTGCCGGAAATACCTCGGTCCGCGGGTCAACGACATGGTCGAGCCAACGTCGGTGCGGTGGGTGTCCAATCAGAACACTCGCTGGGGTTCATGCACGCCGTCGACTGGTCAGATTAGGTTATCCGACCGCATGATCGAATTCCCCGACTGGGTCGTCGATCATGTCTTAGCGCACGAACTGTGCCACCTCGTGGAGGGCCATCACAATCGACGATTTCATGAATTGCTCGCCGGATTCCCGAACGCCAAACGTGCGGAAGGATTTCTGACGGGCTTTCAGTGGGCCGTCGCCGACCAAGCTGATAGCACCAAGAACGGTCCTGACGATAACACTGCGGGTCACTCGTCGTGACCGTGGTCTCGCAGCAGCTTCTCTAGCTCAGCGTCGAGGTCGTCGCCCTCTGAGGACTCTTGGCGATCCCCTGAGACATAGCCCAGTGGATCATCGAGGTCGGTGGTAGTTGGGACGAGGTCGGGGTGGTTCCACACCTGGTCTCGGCCGACCGTTCCTCGAGCCTCGCGCAGAGCAGCCCACAGGTTTGCGGCGTCGCGCACCCGGCGGGGACGCAACTCGAGACCGAGCAAGGATTGGAAGAAGACTTCCGCAGGACCGGATGTGGCACGACGACGGCGCACTGCTTCGGCAAGCTGGTCATGGCTGGGAAGCCAGGTGCGAGCAACCTGGGAGGTGACCTCGTCAACCCATCCTTCGATGAGAGCCAACAAAGTCTCTAGACGCTGAAGCACGCCGTCCTGTTCTGGCGTGCGGGTCGGCTCGAAGAGACGCCCTCGCAAACGCTCCGACATTTCCTGGGCCTTTTCTGGCGTCAGCTGGGAAAGGTCATCGATGTCGATGGTGTCTTCAATAGCTGAGGAATCAATGCGGATCTCGCGAGCATAGTGCTCGACTAGGGTCAGCAGTTGTGGGCCCAGCCAACTTACGGTATTGAATAGACGCTGACGAGCAGATTCGCGTAGCACAAGGTAAATCTCAACGTCCCTCGGATCGAGGTCGAGGTCGCTCCACGCGGCAGCGATATTCGTGGGAAGGATGACGACCTGGGGTACCGACAGCACCTGCAGGCCAATTTCGGTGCCGGTGACTGTTGAAGTCGACAACTCTCCGAGCCCCTGGGCCAGTTGGGCTCCGTATAGCATTGCCGACATCCTGCGCAGCACCGGTCCCATCATTTGCGTGAGTGCGACCATCGGATCTTTGGGTCCGCCCTGGGCCATCAGACCGGTCATGGCTTCTGTGAGGGATACCAGCACGGGCTCGACGACAGACTGCCAGGACGAGAAGGTGTGTTCGATCCACTCCGCACGGCTCCAGCACGCGGGTTGGGCATTGACCTGAGCGAACTCGCATTCGCGGTCGAGCCAGCTCTCTGCAAGCCGGGACGCATCGAGTAAAGCCGTGCGTTCCTGCTGACCTGGCGTTGGGTCAGGGCCATGGGAAGCGGTGATGTGCCGGGCCATGTCCTTGATATGGGACCAGTCGACTGGACCATCGTTCGGGTTTGCCCCGGGTATCCCGAATCCCACCGGGCTACCGGATCCGAACATCTGTGACAACTGCGTCATAAATGCGGTGAGATCACCGTTGGCGGGCAGGCCCAACTGCTGCATCATGCGGCGCAATTGCTCAGCCATCTCCTCGGGGTCGGGCTGCCCAGGATTCTGGGGTCCGTCGTTCATTCCCGTCTCCGTTCGCTCGTCGTGGTGTCTTGGCCAAGTCTAGGTCCGTGGCCGCCGTGGAAAAGTCATCGTCCGCGACGGCTAGCATGGCCACCATGTCCGAGCCGACTACGCCTACGCCGCAGGCGCATGATCCTGGCCCGCCTGCCAACGCGACAACAACGGGTGAGACCGAAATCCAGCATACGGCGCGCTTTCCTACTCGCTGGACGACGATCTCGTCTGCCTCCGCCGTGTTGCTATGTGTTCTGGCCTTGATTCTCATCCCGACCCCGTTCGTGGCGCGGTCCCCAGGCCAGACCGTAAATCTGCTTTCGACGAACGAACAAGGTAAGCCGATGATTCAGATCGACGGCTTGACCACTCGGCACAGTGAGGGCGAGATGCGGATGACGACCGTGTCAATTACTCGTGCCGATTCGCGCCTCAGCATGGCCGAGGCATTGGTCGCTCATCTGCGCGCGGACCATGACGTGCTCCAGCGTGAGGCCATTTACCCTCCAGGACGATCTCCTCAGCAGGTCGATGCTGACGAGTCGTACATGATGGACACATCACAGCGTGATGCCGCCGTGGCCGCTTTGCGAGCTGCCGGTCAACCTGTCACGGAGATGCCCATGGTCAACGCCGTCAGTGCTGCGGGTCCCGCGCACGGAAAACTCATGTCCGGAGACCTCATCGAGAAAGTGGATGGGAAACCAGTGGCTTCCCTCCTCGACGTCGGCAAGGCGGTCCGGAAGCACGTGGTGGGAGACACAGTCGTGTTCGTCGTGTTGCGCAATTCTTCTGCAAAAACAGTTGCGGTAACGACGGTGTCGTCAGTGAGCGATCGACGTACTCCAGCAGTTGGCATCACCGTCGATACGGGGTATCGATATAATCCGACGATTACCTATAACATTCCTGGGGACATTGTCGGCCCTTCTGCTGGGCTTGCGATGGCACTGTCGATTTACCAAATGGTGGCCCCGAACGACCTTATCGGTTCGCTGCGGCTTGCCGGCACCGGCGGCATTTCCCCAGACGGCAACGTCGTTGCCATTGGCGGCATTCAAGAGAAGATTGCGGGAGCCGAGCGCGACGGTGCGAAGGTCTTCCTCGTCCCGACCGGTAACTGCCGCGATATCAGTGGAGTCAAGACCTCCATGAGACTGGTCAAAGTGTCGAGTCTCAAGGACGCCATAGCTGCTATCCAAAAAATCCGGGCCGGGGGATCGGGAGTACCGCATTGCTGAATGGTGAGGACGTGGAGATGACGCAGGAACCTCAGGCTGACCCCGGAGCATCAGAGTTGGAAAATGAGGCCTTGATTGCATGCTTGACCGAGATTGAGAGATTTGTTACCTCATCGAGCCGGGGAGGCCCGCCGCGTCTATTCGCATTGGTGCGTACCGTCGATCTTGTGAAGGCTGAGCCGGCGTTGGCGGGTCAGCTCGCTATCGGTAGCCCTGACAGCCTGTCCAGCATCGAGCAGGACGATTTCCACCCCGGTGACGACCTTGCTCAGGCCCTCGCCGCCACGACGTGGGGTGACGCTGTGGATGGGTCTGCCATCTGCGTCGAGAGGATCTTCCTACCGGACGACTGCGCCGATGAGATACCAGACGATCCGGATAAAGCTGCGGCGTATGTAGCTGCCCACCCGCAACGCCAGGAGGTCCGAGTAGTGGCCGGAGCGCTTCGCGACGGCAGCCACTACGGCGTCGCGCGTCTCGTCGATCACCCCGATGACCTAATTGGTTCGATCGACTTAGTGCCTGCTCTGGAATCAGCTGTGCTGGGGACGCTACGCTGATGACCTGGCGCGAAACCGTCTTCTGGTCGGTAATGTGCACGGTGGTGCCGCCACATCTAGGAGACGATCATGACGGATCATCAACCAGACTATGAACAGGTCCAGGACCAGACCGACGACGGGCTGCGTCGCGCGCCTAGGACATATCAGCGTTCACCTCGCGGACCGATGAAAGGGCGCCCTGTGATTGTCGCGATCATGCCGGGCATCCCCAAGCCGGTGTTGGAGACAGCAGTCGAGTACGCGATGGCCATGAATAGCAAGCTTGTCTTCACGCACGTGGCAACCGATCGAGTCCCAAGCCCGTCGAATCCCGACGCTAGCCATCCCCTCGACCCGACTGCGCAGCGGACCTCGATGGAAACTGTGAAATCAGCGATTCACAGCGCTCTCGATGCGTTCATGTCTGACTATCCGAAGGCGGATTGGGAGCTGGTGTATCTGTCCGGACTGCCAGATCAGCAGTTGGCGCACCTGGCTCACACCATTGGTGCTGGATGTTTCATCCTCGGTACCCGTAGGCCAGGGCTCCGGGCCGGCCTTCAGGAATGGCTGGATGGTTCGGTCGCGGTGCAGTTGGGACGTCGTCAGCTGCGTCCGGTCATCGTCGTGCCTCTTCGGAGCGAGGATTGGGAGCACCCATTCTGCCAGTGAATTTACGGGTCGGGGCTTGCGCCTCATGTTCAAGCGAGGCACTGCGACTAGCTATGGGTGTAATAAGTTTTCCGGAGGCTACTCCAGCGGCTGTCGGGTGCTCTTGTGCCGATGATGCGTCATGGAGGACACGGCAATCGCTGCCGCAAGACTGGCATACATATTTGCTGCTAACACGAAATCCTAGAAATGTAGTTTTTCGAAGCTGAGGTGGAGTCTTTTGGTGAGGGGAGTTCCTATTCTTCTGTCAGCAAGGGGCTGTGGTGGTCGCTGTACCGCGGCCTAGTCTGATCTATGGCGCCTGGTATGCGGTGCTGAAGGGTCCTTGTAGGATCGTGTTCGTATGTGACGTCAGGAGTTCTTCTATGTCTCGTTGGCTCGGGCGAAATTGATTCATGCCGAGGTTGAAGGCGGTGGTCCGGACTTAGCCAACCGGCCAGGCCTCGGGTTTTCGTGATGGGGTTAAGGTCGTTGCGATGGACGGGGTTACCGGGTTTATGATCGCCGCTGTAGAAGTATGCCCTGACGCGGTTGCAGAGATGAGCCTATTTTATTTCATCTTTATTTCATCACGTTTGTAGGTGAGGTGTGGGATGAGTGCTGCCGAGGGGACTGGCAGATTTCTACGGGTATCGAGGCTTAGAGATTGATCCTCTCTCTACTGAGCGCGTAAGCCCCTCTGCGCGGGGTGGACCTGTTCACGCCTTGGTAAATCTAGTGTCTCGGCACGCTGTTCGATGTCGACGATTATGCCCTAGTTGGGGTTATTTGGAACGTTTATTCTGAAGATTGTCATCGCCTACCACACCCGGGCTCCCGGTCTTGGTAAGGCCATGATGGGCAAGGTGGTAGACCCACTTACCGATAAGGTTCCCACCGGCTTGCTTGAACTGGCAAGGCTCGCCGGGATTCTCGCTAAGCGTTGCATAGACATTTCTTCGACCATCGGCACATCGAATGGGCCTTGGTAGGCCATCAACGGCCGACTCAAGCACCTGCACGAAATCACGCTTAGCTTCCCCTAGCCTGAGCAACTACATCTGTAGAATTCCTTCGGCATCGGCGGTCCCAGGCCCACCCCCCACTCTCAAATGTAATGAATCTCATTAGGACTTATAGGACTTAAGCGGATAGGATCTTGTCTTTGGCAGCATGCTTTTCGATTTGTGAGGATAGCCTCTAAGGGGAGTCAGGAGGTAGCAAGGGCAGGGCCTTCTCTTGATTAATCATACCCTTGACGAGTAGTGCGCTGATACGTACCATGTGGATATGGGAAACAAAAATATATTGAAAACAGTTCTCAATGGCGAGGTTCCGTATCGTACTCCTGTAGGATTCTGGTGGTATTATTTGGATCCTCTTGCTGAAAATTCCCCGCAGGGTGATCCTTTGGCGCCTTCTCTCTGCTCTGCTAGCACAATGACACCTGATCTGTTTTGGGGATATCAGAGTGAAGAAGCTATCCAAATGAGTATACGTGGACACAAAAACGATTTTTTGGCGTGGCAACCTGATTTTGTGAAAATTATGTCAGATGGGTTCTTTAGTCATCCATCCATATTAGGATTAGAGTTTTCTGATGCGTCCGATCTTGATAAAATAAAATCTGTTGGCTCTAGTCATGAGTGGATGCAAAAGCAAGTTGACTTCGTTGGAGAGTTAACGGAATTCTATAACGGGGAGGTTATGTCCTTTTATAACATATTCTCTCCAATTCAACAAATTAGAATATATAGAATATTCCAAGAGGGATGCTCATATTTTCAATCGCTTGCTAGTGGAGGATAGGGAGCGACTTGCCAAAGCGGCAGAAATTGTTGCCAGTGATACAATTGAGCTAGTTGATAGGCTCAAAAAAGACCACGGTTGACGGAATTTATTATTCTGTGCAGTCGGCGCAGCCAGTGGAATGCGATCGGTATTATCACGATAGCTACAAAGCCTAGTGATTTACGTGTTCTTGACAGGTGCAACGAGCTGTGGCGTCACAATATCTTGCATGTGTGCGGTTATGAGCATTATAGGAATGATCTCCCCTATTATGCGCAATATCCAGCGAGCGTTTATAACTGGGCTGTGCATACGGAGGGAGTTTCCTTGCGAGAGGGGAAGGGAATTTTTGACGGAGTCATCCTTGGGGGATTTGATAATAATCCAGGCTCTGTCCTCGACAGAGGATCTACTAGCGAGGTTATTTCGGCAACACGAGAAATTATTGAATCGGTAGGCCGGAAGCGGTTGATCCTTGGAGCTGATTGTACTATTCCTCGTAGTGTTAGTTTGGATCGTCTTGAGCTTATTCGTAGGGTGGCGGCTGAGTCGTAATCGGAACGGATCCATACAAGGAGTGCCGCGATCCTTGTGCCCAGATTCGCGGCATTCCTTTGAGTCTTATGTTACAGTGTGCCTGGCCGAGCTGCTAGCGTTATCTGATTTTAGTCTCAGTCTTTCCGCGTTGTGGCATCAATGAGCTTCATTCTCGCAAGAGTGTTCAGTGATATTTATCCACCTGAGTCCCTTCGGTGTCAGCTATCCACAATAGCTAGAGCGGATGCTGCTACTCTGATACTATATGTATTTAGGAGCAATTGAAGGAATGGTGTCACTAGATCTCGAGGACAGCAACGATGTGCTCCTGATTTAAAACCATGTCGTTCGGTGGTGTTGAGAGGTAAATTGCCAGTAGTTATAGAGGGTATCTATATTTTACCCGGCGCATCATTATCGGTGAAGGCAAGATGTGAATATTTTCTGTCAACCCGGAAATGAGGTACTTTGAGGACTTGTTCGATAGCATCCTTGCTAAACCCAGTACTCCACCCCTTATGGAGGGATTTTTATTAGTACCGCCAATGTAGCTATGACGTAACTATGATAGTGAATCTTTATTATATTTTCATTGAAAATGAGATTATTTTAAGTGAAAAAGTTTCGCTGAGATTCCCATCAAACTTATGAAATGGACCGAGAAGAATCTCGGGTATAGTGTTATGGGCACCCTTGTTGACTTTAGGTAACGGTGCTGGACAGTCCTTATAGGAAGGAAGAAATGGGCACGATCCATGGCTGCACCTCACAGGTGCGAGATCACGGCGTCGAGGCGAGTCCCTCGTAGTGGTGAGCCGTGGTGGCTGGCGTTGGGCGGCAAGACGGTCGCTGGGTGATCCTCGAGTCCACCTTTCGTAGTACCCTCGAAGGAGTCATCATGATGACTGTTCCATGCATCGTTGATCTCGCTGGCGTTTTTGGTGATGCTCACTGAGGCATTCCCGGATATGATGCGCAGCTTGCTGCGGACCATGCTTAACGCCCTGCTGTCCGTCGATGCGGTGACCGGCGCTGAATACAGCCAGCCCTGCCGCGTCGCCTGGCGCAATGTACCGCTACCGTACCCTGGATACCCGCGTCGGCACCATCGGCCTGGCCATCCCTAAACTGCGCACGGCAGCTACTATCCCGGACTGGCGGCTTGAACGCGGCAAGCGCGCCGAATCTGCCCTGATCACCGTGGTCGCAGACTTGCTACCCCGCCGGCGTGTCCACTCGCCGCATGGACAAGCTCGTCAAGGCCCTGGACGTCGACTGGCTGTCGAAGTCCTAGGTCAGCTGCATGGCCAGCGAGCTGGACGAGCATGTCGACTAGTTCCGCCGCCCGTTGACTGAGGCTGGGCCGTTCACCTTCCTGTCTGCCGACGCGCCGACGATGAAGGTCTGCGAGGGCGGACGCATGGTCAACACCGTCGTCATGCTCACGGTCGGCGTCAACGCGGATGGCCACCGCGGAGTCCTTAGCCTGGCACTCACTACTCGGTGAGCCCGATGGCTATCACCCCGAAAGGTCTGTGCCCAACGGTCAAGGCCATGCTCCACTCGGTACGACCAGCTCAACGCGGCCAGTGTCTAGGCTCTGTTCGCTCGGCTGTTGGACTACACCGCCGACAACGCTGCCTGAGGCCAGCGAACACTTCGATGCCGCGAGGGCAGACATCCTCGCGTCCATCCAATTTCCGGCCGGCGTCTGGCAGCAGGTCTGGTCGAACAACCTCACCGGATGGCTGAACCGAAAGATCCGTCGTCGCACCGATTCGGTCGGGATCTTCCCGAACCGGGACGCGATCGTCCGCTTCATCAGCGCTGTCCTGACCGAGCAGACTGACGAATGGGCCGAAGAATGCCGCTACCTCGGCCTCGAAATCCTCGCCAAGAGCCGCCTAAGCCCTACCGCTAACCGCTACGAACACGAGGAAACCCAGATGCCAGCCCTCACCAACTAGCCCCACTACACTGGATTACGAACGGGTACACCACGCCGCGGGACTTAGTCGTTCACAGCCCAAATCGACACAATCCCTCACCTTCCGACTAGACGAACCGGATTTCTTATCCAGTCGAGCTTCACTGGGTTGAATACATCGGAGGTTAAAGCTCAAGATTTTGACGACTGCTGGTTAGGGGTCTGCCACCGGCCTAAAGAGGGTACAAAATGCTCCTTTGAGCTGGCCATTGGACTATCTGAGGTGTCGTGTTGGGGAGATGCGATCCATTCGTGACCATCTGGAACCATACGTAAAAATTTTGTTAAGGACGCAAAGTGCGTCAAGCACAAACTAATCTATAAATATCGTTGCGGTCATAAAGAATTTTTGCTGCACTTAACGCATGGCCAAGGCTTATGAAGAGCTTTGTGAGCGAGGCGTACTCTCCTATACGGCAGACGAGGCCGAGGGGATCACTGTGAACTCACTCATGTTCCGAAAGAGGCTCACTCGGGTGGAGCTGGGCAGGCTCTGGGGCCTACTCCAGCGGCTGTCGAAAGCAGGCTGCACGGGGAGAATTGGTGGTCCCCCGACGACCTGTTTTGTTGCCGAGTTCCCTGGCGTGGGGTTGACCCCCTGCTGCCTGCATAAGTGAAACCCCCGCCAGCTCTAAAGCTGACGGGGAACTGGTAGCGGGGACAGGATTTGAACCTGTGACCTCCGGGTTATGAGCCCGGCGAGCTACCGAACTGCTCCACCCCGCGTCGGCTTGCCTTACTATACAGATTGCACTGATGCGATACAAATCAGGTCCGGGAAGCCCTATAACCTGGTAGGTACTCGTTCCCAAACGCCTGACCACACTGGTCTCAAGAAGGTCACCCAGAGCGCACAGAGGTCTATGCTCACCGACGGGGTGCCGAGCCCGAAAGGAGCATGACTAGACGATGCGAGACCAGCTGAAAGCTGCAGGCTTAGCCGTTGCGGTAGCCTTATCGGCCACAGGAGTCGCCGGTTGCCAGGCGACTAACGAAAATGTACTTACCATCGGTGCCACGGCAGCCCCTCCTACCCTCGACCTAGTGTCCAACGCGGCTGCGGCTATTCCGCAGGTTCTGCTCTATAACGTTTATGAGACTCTCATCCGGGTTGACGATTCGGGCAAGCTTGTTGGGTTACTGGCGAAGTCGTGGACACTCTCTGATGATGGCCTCCAACTGACCTTTCACCTCGACCCTAACGCACGATTTGCATTCGGCGCCCGGGTGACGTCAGCTACCGTCAAGGCTTCTCTTGAGCGCATGAGGGGAAAGTCGGCGAGCCCGGTGAACCAGGCGAATCTGTCTGCGATCAAGGCTATTCGTACCCCAGATGACTCCACCGTTGTCCTCCACCTGTCGAACCACGATAATTTTCTACTCTTTAACCTGGCCAGCACGTCGGGGGTCGTCATCGATCCGGCGACGAAGGATCTGGCTACCCGACCGCAAGGGTCCGGGCCCTTTGTCGTCAGTGAATTCACCCCTGGACATTCGGTGACCTTGTCTCCGTCGCCGCACCCTTGGCATGAGGGAAATCGGCCCACCGTCCGCTTCGCGTACTATTCCGACCCGACATCCCAGACGGCAGCCCTGCTGTCGGGAGACCTCGATGTGGTCTCCGACATGACGACCCCACAGGCCTTGTCTCGGTTTATCGGTAACCCGGACTACCGGGTGTTGCGCGGGACCACTAACGGCGAGGTGGTCCTCGGAATGAACAATGCGTCGAAGGCTCTCTCAGACCGGCGGGTGCGTCAGGCGATTCTTATGGCAATCGACCGTAAGGGCCTGCTTGACGTCGTCTGGAATGGGCAGGGCACCCTCATCGGATCGATGGTCCCTCCTACTGACCCCTGGTACACCGACCTGTCTCACACGTGGCCTTATGACCCGGCCCGAGCGCGCAAGTTACTCGCTGACGCCGGATACAGCAATGGTCTCACGCTCAGGCTCCGTACCGCCGCATTGCCCTATGCGACGGCAGCATCCAGAGTAGTGGCTTCTGAACTGGCCCGGGTTGGTATCAACGTCGTCACTGACGAGTTGGAATTTCCCGCGCGCTGGCTCGACGTTGTCTATACGCATGCCGACTACGACTTAACTATTGTCGCCCATGTGGAGGCTCGCGACATTGTTAACTGGGCCAATCCGGATTACTACTGGCGCTACCGTAATAAGGAATTTAACCGTCTCATCGAGTCGGCGCGCACTGGTCCGGCTGAGCGCACAAACGAAACTATGATGCAGGCCAGCCGGATCCTGGCCACCGACGCAGCGGGTGGGTTCTTGTTCCTCATGCCGAAGATCACCATCAGTAGGGTCGGCGTCACCGGTCTGCAACGCAACTCGACGTCAATGAGTTTCGATCTGACCAAGGTGAGGAGGTCGAAGTGACTCTCCTCAAACGTGTCCTGTTGCCCCTGGGAGAGTTGCTGGCGTGGCTGGTCGTCGCTTCCCTCGTAGTCTTTGCGCTACTCAGCTTGCTCCCTGGGGATGTCGCTCAGGTCATACTTGGCGCTAATGCCGATCCAAAGGCGGCTGCTGTGGTGCGTTCACGTCTCGGGCTCGATCTTCCTTGGCCTCAGCGCTACTGGGATTGGATTAGCGCCCTCGTAAGGGGTGACCTTGGTACCTCAATCGTCTCGGCCGAACCCATTGGCCCGCAGATTGCTTCTCGTCTTGCCGTGACGGGTTGGTTGGTTGGGTTGTCCCTGGCGCTCGCTCTGCTGGTCTGCTTACCGGTGGGAGCGTACGCCGCGGTGCATCGTCGGGAAGGTCGTGGTTTTGTGGCCTCGGCGCTGTCTCAGGTTTTGATGAGTATTCCTGCCTTCTTAGCTGGCATCCTGCTCATCTTGCTGTTTTCGGTAACTCTCGGTTGGTTGCCGGCTGGCGGCTACGTTCCTTTGCATGCGGACGTAGGTGAGTGGGCAGTCCACCTCGTCTTGCCTGTCTTGTCACTTTCAATCGTTCAGGCGGCCCTCATGACGCGGTATGTCCGTAGTGCTTTCATTGATGTGCTGGCTGACGATTACTTGCGCACCGCGCGGGCGGCCGGGTGGCGGCTGTGGCCAGCTTTGCACCGTCACGGGCTGCGCAATGCTTCGATCAGTCTGGCTACCGTACTCGGGCTTCAGGCCAGCGCGATGCTCGTCGGTGCCATCGTCGTGGAGGAAGTGTTTGTCATTCCCGGTCTCGGCTCGTATCTTCTCGACGCGGTTAGCACCCGTGACTTGCTTGTCGTCAGCGATGTCGTCATGGTCATCGTGGCCATTGTGTTGGTCATCTCTTATCTCACAGACCTTATCGTCGTCATCCTTGATCCGCGCCTACGAACAACTGTCCGCGTTGCTCAGGAGGAACAGTCATGAGGCGAACGGGTCTGGTCATTGGGTGTGTGCTGGTTGGATTTCTCATCATCGCAGGGGCGGCTTCCGTGATATGGACCCCGCACGACCCCATTCTTGTTGTCCCAACTGAGCGGCTAATGGGGGCTAGTTGGCAACACTGGCTAGGTACCGACGGATTCGGTTCTGATATCGCCTCGCGGATGCTTGTGGGCGCCCGTACTTGCCTGCTCGTTGGTGTGGTCTCAGTGCTCATAGCAGCTGGCATCGGTGTGCCGTGGGGGGTTACCTCGGCGATGTTGCCTCGTCCGTGGTCAACAGTCGTTGGTCGAGTCGCAGACCTCCTCTATGCCTTTCCGGCACTGCTGCTTGCCATCATCCTGGCCGCTGCCGTGGGCGGATCGACGGTGACGGGAATGATTGCAATTGGGGTATCGACGGTGCCAGTGTTCGCACGCATTACCAGAATTGCTAGCCGTCAGATCCTCGCGCAGGACTATGTGGTTGCCGCGCGCAGCTCCGGGATGCCGTGGCGATCCGTGGCTTTCAATCATGTTCTTCCCAATATTGCCCCACTGATCGGGGTACAAGCCTCTGTTTCCTATGGTATGGCGATCTTGGCTGAAGCTGCGCTGAGTTACCTCGGTTTAGCGACGCCGGCAACCGTCCCGACTTGGGGACGTATGTTGCGAGACTCGCAGGTATACCTTTTCGACTCACCCTGGTTAACCGTGGCGCCAGCGGTGGCTATCGCGGGAGCTGTGATGGGTTTCACCCTCCTTGGTGACGGATTGCGAGACTTCCTCGACCCGCGTTTGAGGGAGGTTCGTTGATGTCTCTGTTAGAGGTTAATGACCTGGTTGTGGACTTCGGACGGCACCGGCGGGTTGCCGTCGACCACGTGAGTTGGTCTCTGGACGCCGGTGAGCGCCTCGGTCTTATCGGTGAGTCTGGGTCGGGTAAATCCGTCACAGCCCTGGCGATCATGGGCCTGCTACCGGGTAACGCGCACGTGTCTGGCTCGGTGTGCTGGCGCGGTAAGGAACTGCTAGGAGCTTCGGATCATGCCATGTCAGCCCTTCGGGGCAGCAGTATTGGAATGGTTTTCCAGGAACCCATGACGGCCCTGGACCCAACTACGAAGGTCGGTCGGCAAATAGGGGAGGTGCCGCTCCTGCACCGCACCGTCAGCCGTGGCAAGGCTCGTGGGCGTGTTCTTGAAATGCTTGAGCAGGTCGGAGTCGAAGATCCAGCCAGGGTAGCGGACTCCTATCCGCATCAGCTCTCCGGCGGCCAGCGGCAGCGAGTTCTGCTAGCTATGGCGTTGGTGAATTCACCGGATCTGCTCATTTGCGATGAGCCGACGACTGCCCTGGACGTCACGGTGCAGTCTCAGGTATTGACAACTATCGACGAGGTGCTCGACTCGGTTGGCGCCGCGTGCCTATTCATTACCCACGACCTGGCGGTGGTTTCGCACATTTGTCGAGACCTCATCGTTATGACTTCGGGCAAGGTCGTCGAAGCTGGGTCAGTGCGCGATGTGTTGACTCATCCTGAGCATCCCTACACTCGTGGTCTGCTGCGAGCTGCCCGACTCGACCTTGTTGAGCCTGGGGCGACAATCGTGTTGGAGGATTGATGACGACTCAGATCGAGGTTGAGGACCTACACCTGCACCTAGGATCACACAGTCGGGGCACGAATGTTCTTGACAGCGTCTCGCTGCACGTTGACGAGGGTGAGCGGCTAGGTCTGGTCGGGGAATCTGGCGCTGGAAAGTCCACCCTGCTTCAGGTGATGATCGCGCTGCGACAACCAGATTCTGGAACTGTTCGTTTTAAGGGGAAATCCCTCGCGGATACCAGCGCTATCCGCGAGCTCCGGCGATCGGTTGCGATGGTATTCCAGGATCCACGGTCCTCCCTTGACCCTCGTATGAGTGTTGGAAGGGCGATCACCGAGCCGCTGCGGACGCCGGTTGCCCGGCGAACGACACGCCAACAGCGTAAGGACAGGCTGGCGAAGGTCATGGTTGATGTTGGGCTGGACCCCGACTCTGCCAGCCGGTTCCCGCACGAATTTTCGGGTGGGCAACGGCAACGCATTGCCATTGCTAGAGCCTTGATTACCGAACCCGACGTTCTGCTTGCTGATGAACCCGTGTCGGCGCTGGACGTGTCAGTGAGGGCTCAGATCCTCAACCTGCTCAATGATCTGGTGAGAGAGCGCGGCCTAACAATGGTCTTCGTCTCCCATGACTTAGGCGTTGTGCGACATCTATGTGACACGGTAGCTGTCATGAGCGTTGGGCGGGTTGTCGAGCGGGGCCGACTTGCTGACGTGTATCGCGATCCGCAGCATGAGGTTACTCGGAAATTGTTGACAGCGATTCCACGTATCCGCGTGGGTGATTCCACCGACTGACACGAATGGGGTAGTCGGCTCGACGACTCTCCTAGAAGATGTGGGTGAGTGAAGCCTGTGATGAGGGTGACCTCATTAGTGCTCTCGGCGGGGATGACCTGTTGGACATCCGGTCGCGCACTCGGGTCAGGCGTCGCGTAGTGGAAGCGTGTTGCTGATCTTAGGCGGTAGGTGTCTCCTGTATTGCACGAATCAGATGGACGTTGGTGCTTTGGTTGGTGTGCCGGCGTTTAATGCCCCGTACTTGAATACCCGTTCTGCCGTTGAGTTTGCGGTGGCTGAGGTCATTGATATAGCTCGTCGTCTCAACGATCGTAACGCTCAGATGCACAATGGTGTGTGGCGCAAGTCTGAGTTTGGGTTCCACGGGATCCATGGACGCTGACGCCGGATTGTGGGCCGATACCACTGACCTGGAGGTAGCCATCTGAGCTCGAATTCTATGAGTCTGCTACATGCAATTTATAGCCTTGGGTGATCATGCGTTGAGTTGCACCATGTTCCAGCTGGCCGAGTTTCAAATGTAACCCAAGCTGTCAGCCAGTGGATTGATCTCCCTCGTCGATTTCGTTGAGGTAGTTGTAAATCGAGAACCTTGAGACCCCCAATTCTTGGGCGGCGCGCTCGGCGGCCTCACGCAGCGAGAAAAAGCCGAGCTCCTTGAGGTTCTTGACGACTTCCACCTTGTGCTGTTTTCGCATCAGATTAACAGGAACCCCTACCTTCTTGATGGAACGAGCAAGGAACTGATCGGCTGCATCGTCGAGATCGTGGAAGAAGGACTCATTAGGTGTCGGGAACGTGGGAGTCGGGGTGGAATGACCGAGCATGAGAGATGCCACTGCTTCGATCCTCTGCCAAGCTGTGACGTCCGAGTTAAGGCAGAGGGCGGCGACCGGCTCATCGTCTGGAGCATGCACGATGATCGTTGTGGAACGCAGCAGCCGCCCATCAGGCAGACGGGACTGATAGCCCACTTGGGAGGCCAAGGTACCAGCGGCATACTTGGATAGCAGGAGATCCGTAGCTGGGCCGCCCACCTGTCTTCCCGTCAGGGATCCCTCAATGGCGACGATGGAGTTCGGCAGCATCGTGAGGTCGTGAAGAACCACTTCGCTGTCACAGGCGAGCACATGCCTCAATGGTTCAATCAACTGTTTCAACACGGCGAAGGTCGCTTGGTAATAGTCGCTCATAGCACTTCTCTCTCGAACGATCGGCAGTCTGCCGCAATCGATCGTCTCAACTGATAGTTGACTCAGATCAACGATATGCTTAAGCTATCACACATCATGTTGAACTTCTATCAATGAAGGCACAAGTGAAGAGGAGTACGATGCAGTACATCGCCAACCGCAGCCGGGACGGTATGTCGGAGGAGCAATGGCGTGAAGCCACTCGTTTCGACGGTACAGACTGGGGCTGGGTCATCATGAGCATCGGCATGGCGATCGGTGCCGGGATCGTCTTCCTTCCCGTCAAGGTGGGGCTTGTCGGTTTGTGGGTGTTTTTGGCCTCCTCTGTCATCGCTTATCCTGCGATGTACCTGTTTCAGCGGTTATTCATAAACACCTTAGCCGAATCACCGGAATGCGAAGATTACCCAGGCGTAATCTCGGGATATCTGGGAAAGAACTGGGGATTCTTTCTCGGGATGCTGTACTTCATCATGTTAGTGATCTGGGTGTTCGTGTATTCGACAGCGCTCACCAATGATTCCGCATCCTTCCTCCATTCTTTCGGTATTACGAAAACTGTGTGGTCCCACAGTCCATGGTACGGGTTGGCGGTGATCTGCATCATGGTGGCGATCGCATCTCGAGCCGAAAAGGTGCTGTTTCGCATCTCGAGCTTTATGGTCCTTACGAAGTTGTCGGTGGTCGCATTACTTGGTGTCGTCATCGCGGGACACTGGAGTTTGTCCAATGTTGGTTCATTCCCCAGCATGGGATACCTACTCAAGCAGACAGTGGTGATGTTGCCTTTTACGCTCACCTCGATCCTGTTCATCCAGTCCCTCAGTCCTATGGTGATCTCTTATCGGTCTCACTATATTTCAATTGCCGTGGCTCGCTACAAGGCACTGCGGTCGATGAACATCGCCTTCGGAGTACTCTTCGTTACGGTGTTCTGCTACGCCATTTCGTTCAATTTGGCGATGGGACACGATCAAGCTGTAAAAGCCTACGAACAAAACATCTCAACCCTCGCTATGGCTGCTCAGGGTATGGGTGGAAGTACAGTAAAGGTCATGTCTTTGTTGCTCAATATTTTCGCGGTCATGACGGCTTATTTTGGCGTCTTCCTGGGTTTCCGTGAAGCTTGCAAGGGAATCGCCATGAATATGCTTCAGCGGATAATTCCTTCTGACCGTATCAATGAGAAACTCGTCAGTTGGTGCATTCTCGTTTTCGCGGTTCTCGTGTCTTGGGGTGCTATTCTACTCAATGCGCCAGTGCTGAGCTTTACCTCAATCTGCAGTCCTGTGTTCGGGATGATCGGATGCCTCATACCGGCATATCTTGTGTATAGAGTACCGGCACTGCATAAGTATAAAGGTCCAGGTTTGGTGCTTATTATCATCACTGGAGTCCTCTTGGTTGTATCACCATTCCTAGCGTTCAGTTGATTCTCGGATGAATTTTGCGGAAAGGACAAATCATGCTGCCTGCCGAGCTCAATGATGGGCATTCCGACCGTCCAGAGTGCCGTGATGTTCCATCGACTACCGTCACCAAGCTGGCCCCAGAGGATATCGATCGGCTGCTCGACGCTCTCCATATCGGAGTGGTACCGGCTACAGGGTGCACCGAACCGGTGGCCCTTGCCCTTGCGGCCGCCCGTGCCCGACTGGCCTTGGGGCTGGCTGAGGAACTGCCTGACGATCTGCGGATTGAAGCGCGAGTCTCACGGAACATCATGAAGAATGGGATGGCCGTCATGGTGCCAGGCACCGGGTTACCTGGGCTGGAGATCGCGGCTGCGATTGGAGTGGTCGAGGGCGACCCGAATGCTGGGCTGGGGGTGCTTGCCCGGGTAACCGAGGATGGTGCTCGATGTGCTCGCCGACTGGTGGACTGCGGTGCGGTACATCTCTCGGTGGCTGAGGTGGACGACGACGTCTACGCCGAGACCGTGCTATTCGCCGGAGGGCACCGCGCCTGGGTCTGTATTGCGGGGGATCACACGAACGCCTACTTGGAGACCCGAGATGACGAGATACTGGTAAACCGGGAACGGCCAACGGCTGATCACGTGAGTCCCACGGCAAAGTTTCTCCGTACTCTCACCTTGGCCCAGTTGGTCGATTTTGCTCGTACAGTCGATCTTGAGCGTATCGAGTTCATCGCCAACGCGGAACGTCTCAACAGCGCCTTGGTGGCTGCGGGCCGAGAGAATTCCTACGGCATTGGGGTGGGGACTGCGATGCTGGGAGCCATTGAGAACGGACTCAATTCGGATGACCTGTGTTCCATGATGACCGCCCAAGCCGCGGCCGCCTCGGACGCCAGGATGGGTGGCGCACCGCTACCGGCAATGACGAATAGCGGATCCGGTAACCAGGGAATTGTTGCCACCGTGCCGGTGACCGTCGCGGCTGACCGTACCCATGCTTCATGGGAGCTGCGGCTGCGTGCACTCACTCTGTCTCATGCAGTAGCGCTGTATGCGCACGCAGGTCTGCCAGTACTGTCCGCGTTCTGTGCTGCTGCCACAGCCGCGATGGGCGCGGCAGCCGGAGTGTGTTTCGTCTTGGACGGCAGCTATGAGTCCATAGAACGAGCGGTCGCGTCCATGGCTGGGGATACCGTCGGCATGGTCTGTGACGGCGCCGGATGCAGCTGTGCATTGAAGGTGGCGGCCTCAGTCAATGCCGCCGGGCGGGCCGTGACGCTGTCGTTGGCGGGTCGCCGAGTGCCCGGCACCAACGGGCTGGTTCACGATGACGTTGATGCCGGTCTGCGAAGCATCGGACGTTTTGGTGACCCGCGGTATGAAGGAAACCGACTCTGAGATTTTATCGATCATGATGGCCAAATAAGGCCGCCAATCGTACTGACCGTACGCTCAAGGTGGAGAATGTGGTCATGATCTTCCGGCGTGAGGCAGGGCGCGGGCATCGAGTAGGCGACGTAGTGACTTGATGCGCGGTGGGGGCTGTGCTGGAGGTTAAGGTTTCGGGGGCGCACACTCGAGGCTGTTCACGGTCGCCGCATTGAACTCTTCGGATTTGGCCAGGTCCTCATCGAAAGCGATGCGGGACAGGCCGAAGGGGCGCACCTTGGCGTGCGATGACCCAATCGCTTTCTGGTAACGGTTTGGCGTTGCTGGAACGCCCCTGCGACGGTCTGAGTCCAGTTTGGTTTTTCGAGAAGTCTCTCACCGACTCCAACGCCATCCGCGGCCTTCTCTTGATCCTCGATGAGTGTTGGGAAGGCGATTACTGAGCCGTTGCGGACTCTGGTTACCAGCTGAAGCGTAAGGACAGGTTGGCGAGGACCAGGAATGATGTTGGTTTGGATCCCGAGACTGCCGGTTGCTTTCCGCACGAGTTTTCGGGTGGGCAGCATCAACGTATTGCGATTGCTAGGGCTCTGATTACTCGGGAATTATACGTATCCGTGGGGGACGATTCCACCCACTGAGACAACCGCAGCGAGTCCGCCCTACCTTGTCCATACACTGACAGCTATGAAGGCGCTCCTGCTCGAAAATATCCATGACGAGGCGGTTCGGACACTGAAAAAGGCCGGATACGAGGTCGAGCGAGTAAGTGAGGCCCTTGATGAGGACGACCTCATCAGCGCCCTTGACGGAGTTGACCTGTTGGGCATCAGATCACGCACCCGCATTACTCGTCGGGTCGTTGAGGCCTGTGGAGGCAAGCTCAGTGCGGTTGGTGCCTTTTGTATTGGCACTAACCAGATGGATCTTGATGCGTTAGCCGAGGCCGGTGTTCCCTCCTTTAACGCGCCTTACTCCAATACCCGTTCCGTCGTTGAGCTTGTGATGGCAGAGATCATCGCTTTGGCCCGTCATCTAGGCGATCGAAATACTCAAATGCATAATGGCGTGTGGCGTAAATCCGCCATCGGGTCACACGAAATCCGTGGACGTCGACTGGGTATCATCGGGTACGGCAATATCGGCCAGCAACTGTCGGTCGTGGCGGAGGCCATGGGCATGCAGGTGTTTTTCTACGACATTGCCGATGTTTTGCCTATGGGTAACGCTCATAAGTGTGACTCCATGGAAGAGCTGCTTGGGAGCGTCGAGACGGTGTCCCTTCACGTCGATGGACGCCCTAGTAACATCAACCTTATTGGCGATCGCGAATTCGCTATGATGCGGCCGCGATCCCTCTTTTTGAACTTGTCGCGAGGCAAGGTCGTCGACATCAATGCCCTCGTTGACAATCTGCGGACTGGGCATATCGCTGGTGCAGGAGTAGATGTCTACCCCGAAGAGCCAACCTCCGGTAAAGAGCCGTTTATTTCTCCGTTACGTGAGATGGACAATGTTATTTTGACTCCGCATATTGGGGGTTCCACTCAAGAGGCCCAGGTTGATATCGGTCGCTATGTCGCCGGGAAGCTCATCGACTATGTAGAGAACGGCGCGACTGGAATGAGTGTCAATTTTCCTGAGATCACTCCGTCGCCTCGCACGGGTGCTCGTATCGGCCATCTGCATCGCAATGTCCCGGGTGTTATGGCCACCCTGAACCGACTCGTTGCTGATCAAGGGGGAAACGTCACTTACCAGGCCCTGGCGACGAAGGGGGAGTTCGGTTACTGCGTTCTCGACATTGCGGAGACTGACGGCGGGCTGCTCGCCAACGTCACCGATCTTGACGGGACGATTCGGGCTCGCATCCTCTAATTGCGGGGTGGGGGTGTGACTATGACGCGCGTTCACTCCTGAGGTTGGATCATGGCCAGGGCCTGGTCATGGAGGAAACCATTCGATGCCAGTGCGTTACCCGACCACGGGCCATCCTTGCCATCGAGACCGGTGAACTTACCGCCAGCCTCAGTGACGATGACGTCGAGGGCGGCCATGTCGTGCAAGCCAAGTTCCGGCTCGCACGCCAGATCGACGACACCTTCGGCCACCATCATGTAAGACCAGAAATCGCCGAAGGCCCGGGAACGCCACACTGACCGCATGAGTTCACCGAACCCGCGCCCTCTTCTGTTTTCCACCCAACCGTGCAAAGACGAATAGGATAAGAATGCGTCGTTAAGGCTACGTACATTTGAGACGTGGATCGGTGTCGCTGAGGCCAGGGACTTGCCTGACCATGCCCCTAAGCCACGGGCAGCCCACCAGCGTCGCTTGAGGGCAGGAGCAGAGACCACAGATGTGACAATCTGATCCTCGACGCTGAGGGCGATGAGGGTGGCCCACACCGGAACTCCCCGCAGGAAATTCGCGGTGCCGTCAATCGGATCAATGATCCACCGCCGGGGCCCATCTCCGGTATCGGCCCGCTCCTCCCCGTGGACGGCGTCTCGGGAGCGTATCCGAGACAGGGTTCGGCGCACCGAGTCTTCGACGGCAAGGTCGGCGTCGGTGACCTCGGAATTGTCAGGCTTAGTCGAGATCGTCAGACTTCGGGCACCGAAACGCGACATCGTCAGCGAGTCAGCGTCATCAGCGAGGATATGTGCTAGTCGGAGGTCATCAGTGTGGTCGGCCATATCCACACCTTACTGGGACCAAGTCGAGGAGATGAGAAACGCCAGTATCCTTATTACTGACGCTATACCGATGAGGTACTTTCGCTCCGTCGATGGATAGGATCCTAACGAGTGCACGGCTGAAGCAAAGATATCGGACTCATCCGGCTGTGGATCACCCGCTCTATCTTTTTGGCAAATCTTATGGAACGGTCCGAGCCGTAAGCGTCGCTCGGTGGTCGCAGGGCACCTTGTCTATGTACCTCAACGGCATCATCCTAGTGATGTTGGTTCTTGACTTTGACACTCAGGGTTTCGAGGACCTCGCCTGGGGTCGCGCATGCATCGGTTTGCTGCCCACGTACGTGGCGATTGCTCACTATCACGGTCACAGTTTCGATTGCAGCCTCGAGGATGTCCTTGCCGAGGCCGAGAGGTTTGCAGACGGCCCCTATCGCAAGGCGGTTAGCTTTCAGGACACCGCTTCGGCCCGGCAAAAGAGGCCCAGATGGTCCCGCTCTCTCGCGATTCGTCAATTCCAGCAGGCGCGCTGATCTTCGCATCGAGCACATGAGATTCTGCGCAGAACTGCTGCGAAGCAGGGGAAGGCCGACGGACGCTATACGGGTGCTGTGCCCAAGCGAACCGACGAGACTGCCGATACAGTATCGCTACCTTTATCCGTCAGCATCCCACGGTGCTCCGCGCCTTGAGAGCCAGGACGAGCATGGCAACAAGGACTGAGCGGTGCGACTCGCCCTCCGATCAGCGGGGGGCGGTGGCGCCCAACAGTCGGCGAAGCGAGTCCACCCGTGATTGCTGCACTCGCCCCTCGGAGACGGCCTCGTCAAGTGCACACCCCGGGCTGTTATCGGTGTGGTGGCATCCTCGGGGGCAATCGGCGGAAGCGGCATCAAGTTCTTCGAATCCGGCCAGAATGTCCTCGGCGTCGACATGGGATAAACCGAAGGATCGCACCCCGGGGGTATCGATGATCCAACCGCCCTCAGGCAACGGGATCGCTTCCGCGCTGGTAGAAGTATGGCGTCCTCGCCCGGTGACGTCATTGACATGGCCAGTGACCCGGTTGACGCCAGGGACCAGAGCATTAATGAGAGTTGACTTACCGACACCCGAGTGACCGACGAGAACGCTCACTTTTCCCCCAAGCAACTGATGTAGTCCGGTGAGGTCTGTTCCCGGCTGGCTTGTAACGACGGGTATTCCCAGCTTCAAATATATCGCGGCGAAGTTGTCACCGGATGCGAGGTCAGCCTTCGTGAGGCAAAGGATTGGGGAGACTCCCGCTGCATGGGCCGCCACGAGAATCCGATCGATCATGCCTGGACGAGGCGGGGGAGCAGCAAGAGCCGTGACGATGACCACCTGGTCGGCATTGGCGACGATAGGGCGTTCATGGGGGTCGGTGTCGTCAGCGGTACGCCTGAGTACAGTGGCACGCTCTTCGGTATGCACGATCCTGGCTAAGGACCCTTCAACCCCTGACACATCGCCGTCAAGCCGTACTTTATCGCCGACAATGACTGATTTGCGACCGAGCCGGCGAGCCTTGGCGGCAATCACTTCCACACCGTCGTCGAGACGACAGCGGTAGCGGCCACGATCGATGGTGATAACGGTCCCGATCGGCAACGACGAGTGGTCAGGTCGCTGCTTGGTTCGCGGCTTTGTGCGGCGCCTGGGACGGTCATAGGAGGACCAGTCGCGCGTATCAATCCCAGAGGAGGCTAAGCGTCGAGGAGACACGTCAATTCTCCTGGACAAGGTCGGCCCACATCTGCGGGAATTGCGGCATAGTCTTGGATGTGCAAGCGATATCATCGAGCTCAATTCCGTCGATGACAAGTCCAAGAAGAGCCCCGGCGTGAGCCATCCGGTGATCGGCGTAGCACCTAAACTTTGCACCGTGGGGCTTGTCAGCGCCCTGCCCAGTGATGTCTAGGCCGTCGTCGGTTTGCTGGATCTCAACGCCGAGGTTGGCTAGTTCGTGCGCAAGAGCGGCAAGGCGGTCTGTTTCGTGGCCGCGAATATGCGCCACGCCACGGATACGCGAGCGGCCGAAAGCGACAGAGGCCACCACTGCAACAACTGGTGTAAGCTCGCTGGCTTCATGAAGGTCGACGTCGATAGGCCGCAACTCCTGCCAGCCTTGGGCGGTGATAGTCATGGAGTCGTCAGTACGGGATATCCTCGCCCCCATCTTGTCGGCGATTCCCACGAATTGGGCTCCAGGTTGGATGCTGTCCGCAGGCCAAGCCGGCACCGTTACAGACCCGCCGACCACCAAGGCAGCGGCGAGGAAGACTGCGGCATTGGTGAGATCTGGTTCAATGGCGTCATCAAAAGCGTGTATCGGTCCGGGGCGTACGACCCAATGGCACGGCTCATCTGAAACCACAGTGACGCCTCGGTCCGCCAGCATGGCGCAGGTCATGGCGATGTGAGGGGCCGAGGGAACCGACGCCCCATCATGACGGAGGTCGATTCCCCGCGGGAAACGAGCCCCGGCTAGCAACAGGGCCGAAATGAATTGGCTCGATGCCGCTGAATCAATCGTGACCTCAGGGCCACCGAGGCGGTCCGGGGCTCTCAGAGAAAATGGCAGTTGGTCAGAATCAACCTCGACGCCGAGCTGGCGCAACCCATTGAGAACTGGCCCGATAGGGCGTCGGGAAGCTGGCTCGTCGCCCACGAACTGGGTCGATCCAGGCACCAAGGCTGCCACGACCGGAAGAAACCTCATGACGGTACCGGCCAATCCACACTCGATCGGACCGGCTGGACGAGCCAGACGTGGCACGACCCGAACGGAGGATGGGCCGACAGACTGGATGTCCGCGCCGAGGCGCTGTAGACCGGCCGACATAAGAAGGGAATCTCGGGAGGTCAAAACGCCGTCAAGGATGCTGGGCCCGTCACCGAGAGCTGCGAGGACAAGGGCACGGTTCGTCTGGGACTTTGACCCTGGGACCACAACGCGCCCCGCGAGACGGTGGTGGGCTCGTGGGGCGGTCCACAAGTGCTGGTCAGTCAGCAATCTTCTTCTGAGCCTTCTTGGCCTTTTTCTGGGCCTTCTTTTGAGATCTAGCGGCTTCCTTCTGTGCCTTCTTCAGCTTCTTACGAGCTGACCTCGATAGGTCATTGACCGACGCGGTGATGGCCTTGCGCTGGTCGCCTGCAGCTGAGGAAACGCGGCGCTGAGCGTCGGCGGCACGCCAGGCCAGGCTTGGGCGACCGGCGGTGTCGACGGAGGCCATCATCGCCCCACCAAGCAAAGCGACGTTGCGCAGCAAGACAGAGCGAGCTGCGGTGCGCTCATCCTTAGGCAAGGACTTATCAGGAATGGAGGCGAGCACATGCGGGACCATCGTCGCAGCAACGACGCCGGCACCTGCGCGACGTGCAAGGCCGGTTGCCATTCCGAGGCCACCGAAGACCTGGGCCGCACCGGTGGCGCGGACCAATGTCTTGGTGTCCTCAGGAATGTAGGCACCGACAGATGCCGGTAGTGCGCGCTGTACCAGAGGGAGGAGACGGTCAGCGACCGGCTCGGCATCCTCCACGAAAGAATCGGGCTTCATCGCGGAGTTCGTCCCCTTAACGATGAAGTAACTGGCGAACATGGTCCGGCCCAAGCCTCGGATGATACTCATGGTCATATGTCTACCGCGCCAAAGGCTTCTACGGTAGCTAACTGGGCATAATTTTCGCTAGATGATGACTGGTTGGGGAATACAGTAGCCTGACACATGTGTTGACGCACCATGACCGCTGCCGTTGCCACCCCCTGTACGTTGCGGAGGCCTCCCGCATCCCGGGGCCAGCGCTGTGCGCTAAACTGGACTACGATGAGCGCGCGTAAATCCGAAGCCAAGGAGGATCTTCACGCGGACGCGTCGAGCACTGTGGACGTCACCCAAGAGACCGAGGCTCAGAGGGCGGAACGGTTCGAGCGCGACGCCCTCGAATACCTCGACCAGCTTTACGGCGCCGCGCTGCGCATGACCCGTAACCCCGCCGACGCTGAGGATGTTGTCCAAGAGGCCTATACCAAGGCTTTCTCCTCGTTCCGCCAGTTCCGGCCTGGGACGAACCTCAAGGCTTGGCTGTATCGCATTCTGACGAACACCTACATCAACTCGTATCGCAAGGCCCAGCGTCGTCCCCAGACCTCAGATGACCAGGATGTTGAGGACTGGCAGATCGCTAAGGCTGCTTCCCATGACAGCAATGGTTTGCGGTCTGCGGAGTTAGAAGCGCTGGGTGCGCTGCCTGACCAGCAGATTTTGGACGCTCTAGACGGATTGTCGGATGAGTTCCGCCAGGTGGTGTTGTTGGCTGATGTCGAGGGGTTTGCATACAAGGAAATCGCCGACATCATGGGCACCCCGATTGGCACCGTAATGAGTCGGCTGAACCGTGCTCGCAAACAGCTGCGCAAGCAGCTAGTCGACGTCGCAGGTGCCCGAGGAATCGGTCCCCGCGCCGGACAAGTAGACGAAGAGGAACTTGGTCGTCCCGCGATGACCCGTAGCGCAGTAAAGGAGGGATCACGATGACGCAGTCCGCTGGCAATGAGGAATCCTGCTATTGGGTCATCGACCACCTCCAGGAGTTTCTCCACGGAGAAATGGCTGAGCACGACGCTGACGCTTTCCGGCGCCACATCGCAGTGTGCGAAAGTTGCATGGATGAAGCCGACATGGAAGCTGCTGTATCTCGGGCTCTCAAGCGGTGCAACTACACCGTGGCAGCTCCTATGCAGCTGAGGAGTCGTCTGGTTCAGATGCACGTCTCGTACCGCTGGCAAGAGTGAGATCGGCGCGTGCCCACTGATCACACGACGAAAAAGGCCCCGCCCATATTAGGGCGGGGCCTTGTCACCCCAAAACTCAAGCATTGGGGCGCTTGCCGTGGTTGGCGCCCTTCTTGCGACGCGCACGACGCTTACGACCAGTCTTGCCCATGGCGCTCTCCTTCCTGAGGGGTCATAAACCTCCCTACTGATGAAGGAGGGCCCGCGCGGATGCGCGGCAACGGCATTTAATTCTGCCGTATCGGGTGGTCTTGACCCAAATCGAAACACTCAGCTTCGCCGATCCAGGTATGAGTTGGAGGTGGGTCGATTTTTGTTACTAGAGTGACGGCATGCCTGCCCTCAACCGCATTGTCGCCGACCGGACTTGTCTCGATGACGCTGATATCACGTGGCTTGAGGACCTCGTAGACGAATGGCAAATGCTGGCGGATACGTCGTTCTCCGATCTCATCTTGTGGGTTCCGGACAGGGACCCGAATGTTTTCTGGGCCGTCGCTCAGGTGCGTCCAGATACTGGCCCGACTGCTTTGGAGGACGACGTTGTCGGTGAGTCAGTTGCCTATGACGATGAGAGCCTCGTCACCGAAGCCTTTATGAGCGCCGAGATGTGTGAGACCAGCGATAACAAACTGTCTGCTGGCATCCCGGTTGACATCTGGGCGATCCCGGTTGTTCGTCATGGGGATGTTATCGCCGTGGTCGAAAGGCACACCAACCAAATGGGAGTGAGGGCGCCGGGCAGTACCGAGGACAACTACCTCGAAATCGCCGACATTCTCTCGGAGATGCTCCACCACGGCAGGTTTCCGCGGTTCTCAGATTCTGACCGAGCGCTCGCTCCCAAAGTGACTGACGGCGTGATTCGCGTGGCTGCCACAGGAATGATCACCTTTGCCAGCCCGAACGCGCTGTCGGCATTTCGTCGGCTCGGGCTTGCTGGTGATTTGGATGGGGAATACCTCATTCCTACGGTGCGGGAGCTCTGCCCGAAGGTGCGTGAGGTCGGCCAGTCGCTGACCTTGGATTTGGAGGGGCGCTGGCTCACCGAAACTGATATTGAAAACTCCGAAGCCACTCTGCGAGCCCGTGTCATTCCGCTGCAGACCTGGCTTGACGATGTGGAGGTTTCGGCTGGCACGCTTATCCTGATTCGGGACCTTACCGAGTTACGAGACAGGGATCGCCAACTCGTGACCAAAGATGCCACGATCCGGGAAATCCATCACCGGGTGAAGAACAACCTGCAGACAGTTGCGGCACTGCTGCGGCTGCAGTCACGACGTATGAGTAACCCAGATGCCAAGGACGCCTTGAAACAGGCCATGGGAAGGGTGTCGGCCATCGCCGTCGTCCACGAGATTCTCTCGCAGAACTTCGAGGAACAAGTGGCTTTTGACGAGGTTGTTGACCGCATCCTCCACATGCTGGGTGATGTGGCGGCCTCGTCCGGGTCGGTGGTAGCCCGACGGGAGGGCAGCTTCGGTGATGTCCCTGCTGAGACTGCTACCGCGCTATCGCTGACGATGACTGAATTATGTCAAAACGCCATTGAACACAGCCTGGATTCGTCCTCTGGAAAAGTCATCGTGCGTCCGCACCGTACTGCTGACACCCTCGTCGTGGACATTGTCAACGACGGTAAGCCATTGCCAGAAGGGTTCGTGCTCGACAATCACCGCAGCTCGCTGGGGCTGTCGATCGTGACGACCCTGGTGCAGGACCTTGGAGGCACGTTCACTCTTGAGAACAACCCCGACCACGTCGGAACCTGCGCCAGGCTCGTTATCCCGCTTCAGCGAGTGTGATTACCGACCAGATGGCGGCTACAGGGGAGCGCAATGCCGCGGTCGGGTCAGGAACGACGCACGCGGGAGCGGGACTGACGACGCTTGATGGCGCGTCGCTCATCCTCACTCATGCCGCCCCACACACCGTGATCCTGGCCGGCTTCCAGAGCCCAAGTCAGGCAGTCGGCGCGAACCTCACACCGGGCACAGACCTTCTTCGCCTCCTCGATCTGAGCAAGGGCCGGGCCAGTGTTCCCAATCGGAAAGAACAACTCGGGATCCTCACTCAGGCAGGCAGCCCTGTGGCGCCAGTCCATGCCTCTTCGACTCCTTCTCCCCGGTGTAACCCAGGGCACGTGTGATGGTGCGGGCGGATGACCCGTCGTGCCGCATGGCCGACGGAGCGGCTATACGGCAGGTAGCCATGAAAGTCTGGCAACCGTCGACTCCTTTGACAAGAGCATCCGCCGTAGGACGAACATCCTCGCACGAATCACTCAGACATGATGAACGTTGGTCCGGATGAGCACGCTATGAGGAGTTCGCAGCCAGTTCGATTATGATACGTCCTCGGTCCACCCGCGCAGGAGCAAAACCATGATTCCGTTAAGTGAACACGATGCGCGACCGTCTGTCGGTCATGGTGGGGTCCCCGCGGCCGTGTTGGTCGCCGCTGGTGGAACCTGGATCAGCTCTATGGCTTTAGTTGTCGTGGCCGCCAGAGTAATCGCATCGGGCCGAGACGCCTTTGGTGCTGGGGTAGGGGCCATGCTCCTCATCTACGCGGGTCTCGTCGCCCTCGTTGGATGGCTAGCTATCAAAGGTCGGTCCTCGGCTCAGGGATTGCTCGTGGCGAGCGGGCTCCTGCACCTGGTGGTGTTGGTGTCGATGCAACGTTCCGGCGGGCCAGTGTGGTTCTGGGCCTTGGCTGTCCTCCCGGCGACAGTCGTCGCTTCTTTGGTGCCGCAGTCTCGGATCTGGCTCAGAGGCTGATGGTAGCCCCCAGGGCCAAGAGCAGGCTCAATTGGGGTGAGGCTGGGTATCTGTCGCTCAGTCGTCCTCGTCGTCGAGACGGGCGAGGAAAGTAGCAAAACGCTCCACGGGAACCTCAAACTCGGGGTTGAGGTCGACGAAGTGACGCAACTCGTCGGCGAGCCAGGCGAAGGTGATCTCCTCGTCTCCACGACGGTCTTCTAGTTCCTCGATACCTCTGTCGGTGAAATACATGGCCCCCATCATGCACCACTGCGCCATCTCCTATTAGATGGCGCAGTGGTGCATGATGTCGGGGTCGCTCAGGCAAGAGCCTTCTCGAGCAACTCTTGTTCTTCCCGGATATGGACGCTGTGCTGGCCCACCGAGGGAGCGGAGGACGGCGGGCGGGTGATGGCAGTCAATCCGTCAAGGAATCCTGGCAGCTTCTCCGACATAGCCTGAGGCAGGTGGGTCAGCATGTAGTACCAGGCGCCCTGGTTCTCTGGCTCTTCTTGGACCCAGCGGACATCGGTGACGTTGGTGTAGAGCGCGAGGACCTCAGCCAACTCCTCCACCGGTAGCGGGTAAAGACGCTCCATCGGGATAATGGCGAGCTGTCCGTCAAGACCGGCGGCCTTACGCTGGCTGACCAGCCCCCACCGCACTTTGCCAGAGCACAAGATAATCTTTGTGACGGCTGATGGATCGGTAATTGATGGGTCAGGGAGAACTGGACGCCACCTACCGGTGGTGAACTCTTCCGGATCCGAGGTCGCCATCTTGTTGCGCAGCATCGATTTCGGCGTTGCGATAACGACTGGACGATGCATATTGACGTAGGCGTGCTGACGTAGCAAGTGGCTATAGCTTGCCGGGGTCGAGGGCTGGCAGACGGCCAGCGCGTCCTCGCTGCACAGGTTGAGGAAACGTTCTAGCCGGGCCGACGAGTGGTCAGGTCCCTGACCTTCGTAACCGTGCGGCAGGAGCAACACGACTCCGGACTTTTGACCCCACTTGGAGCCGGCCGAGGCGATGAACTCGTCGATGATCGTCTGAGCATCGTTGGCGAAGTCGCCGAATTGGGCTTCCCACAGCACCAAAGAATCCGGACGGGCAACAGAGTAGCCGTACTCAAATCCCATAGCCGCGTATTCGTTGAGCGGAGAGTCGAAGATGTCGAGATGCGCCTGTTCGCCGCCGAGGTGGTTAACCGGGACGTAGAACTCGCCGGTCTCGTGATCCACCAGCGCGGCAAAACGCTGGGAGAAAGTGCCACGACGGCTGTCCTGGCCGGCTAGTCGTACGTGCACACCGTCACGCAATAGAGAGCCCAACGCGATCATCTCTCCGGTGGCCCAGTCAATGCCGCCTTCGCGGATGTGCTTGGCGCGCCGTGTCATCTGTGGGGCGACCTTGGGGTGAACGTTGAAGGCCTCTGGCAAGTTCTCATGGGCCCGGGCGACGGCTTCCATCGTGTCAGGTTCGACCTTCGTCTGGTGCAGACCGCTGTGCTTGACCGGGTAGTCCGGCACACCGCTGTATGGCTTAGGCGTCGAGGTGGCCTCGCGAACCTCCTTGAACACCGTCTCCAGACGAGAGCGGAACTTTGACATTACAGCCTCGGCGTCCTCGGTAGTGATATCGCCACGACCGATCAGACTCTCGGTGTAGAGCTTACGGGTCGAGCGCTTCTCAGCGATAAGGCCGTACATATGTGGCTGGGTGAAGCTCGGATCATCACCCTCGTTATGACCGCGGCGGCGATAGCACACCACGTCAACGACGACGTCGCGATGGAAGGTCTGGCGGTAGGCGTAGGCAATACGAGCAGCGTGAACCACCGACGCGGGGTCGTCTCCGTTGACGTGAAGAACCGGTGCGCCAACAGCCTTAGCGACATCGGTGCAGTAGGTCGAAGAACGACCGTCGCGCGGGGATGTCGTGAATCCAACCTGATTATTGACGAGGACGTGGATGGTGCCACCGGTGCGGTACCCCCCAAGTTGGCTCATCTGCAGGGTCTCGTAGACGACACCCTGACCCGCGAACGCGGCGTCACCGTGCATGAGAATGGGCAGCACCGGGAAGTTTTCGGGGTTACCAAGGGCGTCAAGCTTGGCCCGGCAGATCCCTTCAAGAACCGGATCCACGGCCTCGAGGTGGCTTGGGTTAGCAGCCACCGATGCCTTGATAGTGCTACCCGAAGCCGCGGTGAACTGGCCCTCATCACCAAGGTGGTATTTGACGTCACCGGATCCCTGAGAATTCACCGGTTCGGCATTACCCTCGAATTCACGGAAGATCTGTCCATAAGATTTCCCGATGATGTTGGCTAATACGTTGAGACGACCGCGGTGTGGCATGCCAATGCAGACCTCGTCGAGGCTGTCGTCGGCCGCGAGATTACACAGGGCTGCCAGTAAGACGATGGCAGACTCTCCGCCTTCAAGGCTGAAACGCTTTTGACCGACGAATTTGGTCTGTAGAAAGGTCTCAAAGATCTCGGCCTCATTGAGTTGGTCGAGAATCTGCAGATGCATCTTTCGGGAGAGCGGTTGATGCTCCTTTTCGAAACGGTCCTGGAACCACTTGCGTTGGTCGTAGTCGGCGATGTGCATGTACTCGATGCCCATCTTCGAGGCGTACGAGTCACGCAGGATCGTGAGGATCTCGCGCAGGGACATCGTTGCGCGGTGCTGACCAGCGAAGTTCGCAATCGGGAAGGTACGGTCGAAGTCCCACAGCGTCAGCCCGTGGCTGTTAAGCATGAGGTCGTGGTGGAACCGTGGCCGGTACTCGATGGGATCCAGATCAGCAGACAGATGGCCGAAACGACGCCACGCGTCGATGAGCTCGATGACGCGGGCTTGCTTTCCCACCTGGTCAGCACGATTAGCAAGACGGTCACTTGCCCACTGAACTGGGGCGTAGGGAATACGCAACGACTCGAAGATGTCCTCGTAGAATCGATCAGCCCCCAGCAGTAGCTGATGCATGCGGCGCAGGAACTCTCCGGACTGTGCACCCTGGATGATGCGGTGGTCGTAGGTAGAGGTGAGGGTGGTTACCTTAGAGATGCCCAGTTCCGCCATTCGAGTGGGGGAGTTGCCCTGGTAGGCAGCGGGATAGTCGATCGACCCAACCCCAAGGATCATGCCCTGGCCGGGCATGAGGCGAGCGATAGAGTGGTTGGTCCCGAAGCCTCCTGGGTTCGTCAGAGAGGCGGTAACCCCCTTGAAATCGTCGATGGTTAACTCGTTGGTGCGACCCTTGCGGACGATGTCCTCGTAAGCGCGCCAGAAATCGAGGAAGTCCATCTGCTCGGCGCCCTTGATAGCGGGCACGACCAGCTTGCGCGACCCGTCCGAGGCAACGACGTCGATAGCCATGCCGAGGTTGATCTGATGGTTCTCGATGAGGTGCGGTTTACCGTCAATCTCGGCATACGCATTGTTCATGGCGGGCACCGTCTTGAGAGCCTGAACCATGGCATAAGCCAGAATGTGGGTGAAGGAGACCTTGCCGCCCTTGGCCTTCTTGAGGAAGGAATTGATCATGGTGCGCTGCTCAATGACCAACTGCATGGGGACGTCGCGCACCGTCGTGGCAGTCGGCATGGTCAGTGACTGATCCATATTTTTAGCGGTGCGCATGGGCGCACCCTTCATCTTCGTCACCGTCGGCTCGACCGTCTCGAGTCTGGCCCTATGCCGTGGTGCGTCTGCCGGCATCGGAGGACGAGGAGGCTGCTGTTGGGGCTTCGGGGTCGAGTTGGATGCCATGTCCTTGGCTTTCAGGGTCGTGGTGGGCGCGGGTTTCGCAGCGGGTTTTGGTGAGGACTTCGCGGCAGGCTGCGATGTAGCGTCGGGTTTAGGGGCCGGCTCGCTCGAGTCATCCTTGCTGTTAGACTGTTCGCTAGCGGCAGACTTAGCCGCCGTGTCGCCGGACTGGGTTGCCTCCTGGTGAAAGAACGTAGCCCAGGCCGGATCGACTGAATTCGGATCGTTCTGGTATTGGTCACGCATCTCTTCGATGAGCCAGTCGTTGGCTCCAAAATCAGGAGAGCTGTTGGACTTGTCGTGTGGGGCGGGACTCACCACTGCCTTCTTCCGTCAAACCGTCGTCTCGAGCGCTCGCGGGGCTTCTGGATCGGCCCTTTGAGCTGCGCTGCTCTGTCTGCGTTCATAGACCCAGACGTGATGATGGTAGCCGGATTGACCATGCCATCCCAAGAATTTAGACACATCGGGGAACCCTCGTCCCTCATCTCTAAAATGTGATATAGGTCACCGCTGACTACTCATGGTGTGACGTGGACCAGTTTGGGTGACAGTCGGCTGTGCGGGTACGTGCACGCGAAGGCTCGCCACCAAGGTTGCAATGCACGCCGCAAAGGTCATGAAGACCAGCACGTTGCGACTGATGAGCAGCCAGCCGGTACTTGATGAGCCGCTCAGGATTTTTGAATAGTGCAGCGGGTACTCCTGCTGGGTCATGAAGGCGGTGACAGCCATCAGCGCGGCGACGGTCCAGCACCATGTGCGGGCCCAGGACAGGGCATCGTGATTAACAGAGGCATCGGCTGTGGTCTCAGCCGAGACGTGATCCAGGATCATTGCAATCGGAGCGGCCCACCAGACGAAATACTGGGGAGACAGGGTTTTATTAGCGATAATGAGGGCGCCAATGATGGTGAGGTCTGCGATGACGGCAGTACGGTGATCGAGCCCGTTGCGGTGCCACGATACAACAGCCAAACCGACGGCCAGGGCCACCGCGAATACCATAAGGACGGAGGAGATGGACTGCCAGCCAGCTACGCTCGGGCCAAAGATCTCATAGGCGTTGTACTTCGACATTTTGACGGTGTGGTCACCGTGAGAGTTCCGAAAATAGTGGAGCATCGGAATAGTGGCGGGTACCGACTCGATCTGCAAGCCACGGTCAGATTGCCACGTCAACGGTGAGATGAGACGCTCCCACCCTCCCGCGAGAAGTGAGGCTAGAGCGAACCCAAAACCAGTGATAGCGAAGGCGACGAGACGCCGCACGGCGGCCTTATGCCGGGAGATCATGGGCAAGATAAGGAGAGCAGGCCACAATTTTGTGGCAGCGCCCAGGGCAATCATGACGCCGCAGGCTGCTGGATGGCGCCGGTACCACAGGGCTGCAAGTCCTACGCAGATTGCGGGGACCATGTCGAAGCGGTTCCACATAATCGGTCCGAGGAAGGGCGCTAGGACAATCCACCACAGTGCACCCGTGCGGTGACCGTCATGCCACATTGCCACAGCGAGGATGGCGTCGAGTAGCAGCATCGCGGTCGAAAAGGCTATTGGGAAGTAGGCGTCTCCTCCGGCCCAATAAAGCGTCCGCATGAACCACGCAACGGGCAACGGATACTCCGGCAGAACGGACGAATCAGGCTGTCCGCTCGACATCCACCACAAGTAGTACTGGACGTCACCGATGATGTAGCTCGATGACGGTTGGATAAAAACGTGAAGCATGACGAGTCGACCCACAGTCCAGAGCGCGATTGCACCTGTCGCGGAGAACAGGGAAGCCCGAGATCCCTGGCGGGCAACTTTGACGTCATGAGATGGCACGAAGTGACACCCTACCTGGTTAAGACAGGCACACCGTGAATTCAAGCACTTGCTTGGGCGCTCCCGGAGGGATTCGAACCCTCGCTCCCGCCTCCGGAGGGCGGTGCTCTATCCCCTGAGCTACGGGAGCCGATAGGCCCGATGGCCCCGACCTCCCACCGACTCTAGCGCACCGGTGGGGTGCTTTGCTATTCACGGTCGCGAGTATGGACACCCTGCGATCGTGTCGGTGGCCTCTGGCAAAGTGGAATCATGACGCATATGCACGTTGCCGGCTCGGTTCATGCCGATGTCGCGGCTGCCGGCCCTCAATGGTTGACCATGCCCGACGACGTCAACGTATTGGACCCTGCGCTCTGGTCAGCATCGGCTGATCGCGGTGACAATGGAATCGTTGACGTGGCGGGGGTGGCCGTCACCGAATTGCTACGTCAATACGGGTCTCCTCTCTACGTGCTTGACGAGTCCGATTTCCGGCAGCGTGTACGGACCTTCCGCGACGCTTTTTCTGGGTGGGACGTCTACTACGCAGGCAAAGCTTTTTTAACCCGCACGATCGCCTCTTGGATTGACCAGGAGGGCCTATGCCTGGATACCTGTACCGGTGGCGAGCTCCTGACAGCTCTGCAAGGTGGGATGGATCCTGCCCGGATCGGCCTGCACGGGAATAATAAGTCAGTTGACGAACTTAAGTTGGCTCTTAGTGCGGGGGTTGGACGGATCATCGTCGACTCCTTAGATGAAATCACGCGCATTGAACAATTGTGTCGAGAAAACGGCTGGCATGCCCGCGTCATGGTGCGAGTCACAGCAGGCGTCGAGGCCCATACCCATGAATACATCGCCACTGCCCACGAGGATCAAAAGTTTGGTTTCTCCATTACCAACGGTGCAGCGATGGTTGCCATGGTGAGGTGTCACACCAGTAACGTTATCGACCTGTTGGGCATTCACTCCCACATCGGTTCCCAGATCTTCGACACCGCTGGCTTTGAGGTGGCGGCTCGGCGCACTATGAAACTTCTTGAGCAGTTCCGCCAGGCCACCGGGAGCGCCCTCGCTGAACTCGATCTTGGCGGCGGATTCGGTATTGCTTACACCAGCCAAGATTCCCCGGCCACCGCCGAAAGCCTCGCTGAGGCACTTCGCGAGATCGTCGCTGTGGAGGCTCGGGGGAGGGGTATGGAAATTCCTCATATTTCTCTGGAGCCAGGCCGTGCGATTGTAGGGCCGACGACGATGGCCCTGTACACCGTTGGCACTGTGAAGCCAGTTGACCTGGATACCGGCGCCCAACGGATTTATGTCTCCGTTGATGGCGGAATGAGTGACAATATTCGTCCTGCCCTCTATGCCGCCGAGTACTCCGCCGTCGTCGCTAACCGAGCGTCTAAAATCGCTCCGGTACTGTGCCGCGTAGTCGGAAAGCACTGTGAGGCTGGCGACATTCTGGTGCGTGATGTGTATCTGCCCGGTGATGTTTCTCCTGGTGACGTTATCGCTGTTCCGGGAGCCGGCGCCTATTCCAGGTCAATGGCGTCGAACTACAACCATGTGCCGCGCTCGGCTGTGGTGCGAGTTGGAACAGGGGATGATCCCGACGTCTCGGTCCTGCTACGCCGGGAGAGTATCGACGACCTCCTTGCGCTTGATCCGGGGCCTGTCCGTGCAGCTGTGCAATACCCGTGACACGTCGAAGAGCTCTATTACGCACCACCCGTGAACTTTTATCAGCTGACAACTACGAGATGAGGACGAGATGACGAATATCACCGATTCCGCGTCAGTCCAGCCGATACGCGTGGCCTTGCTGGGCTGTGGGGTCGTGGGATCCCAGGTGGCCCGAATGATTGAGTCAAGGAGGGAGGATGTTACCGCTCGAGTGGGACGTCAGGTCGAGCTTGCCGGCATTGCCGTGGCCCATCCTGATCGCCCACGCCAGGGCCTCGACTCACGCCTTTTTACCGATGATCCCACAACGCTCGTCAACCAAGACGACGTGGATATCGTCATTGAGCTCATTGGCGGCATCGACCCTGCCCGTCAACTCTTGACAGCTGCCCTGAGTAAGGGGCATTCGGTAGTGACAGCGAATAAGGCCCTGCTGGCCGCTCATGGTACTGAGTTGCATGCAGTGGCAGAGAGCAACGGCGTTGACCTGTACTACGAAGCTGCGGTGGCCGGAGCAATTCCGATCGTCCGCCCACTGCGCGAGTCTCTTGTAGGAGACCAAATCACTCGTGTCATGGGGATCGTCAATGGCACGACCAACTACATTCTCGACCAAATGACGACCACCGGCGCTGAGTTCGATGAGGCCCTTGCCCAGGCTAAAGCTAGGGGCTATGCCGAGGCCGATCCGACGGCTGATGTAGAGGGTTATGACGCTGCGGCTAAGGCTGCGTTGTTGTCGTCGCTCGCGTTCCATACGCGGTTGCGCGGTGACCAAGTGTATCGAGAAGGGGTTACCGCGATTACCCCAGATGACATCCGCGCTGCGCGCGACATGGATTGCGTCGTCAAGCTGTTGGCTGTGTGTCAGGCTGGCCCTGATGGTATTTCGGCTCGCGTCCACCCGGCTCTCGTTCCTGCTACCCATCCGTTGGGAGGTGTTTCAGGAGCTTTCAACGCGGTATTCGTCGAGGCTCGTGAGGCCGGACATCTCATGTTCCTCGGCCCGGGAGCCGGAGGCTCTCCCACGGCGTCAGCCGTTATGGGAGACCTTGTCACAGTGGCACGTAACCTCGTGCGAGGGGTTGCAGGTCCGCCTCAGGACGTGTACGGGGATTTCCCGATCTTGCCCATTTCCGAGGTCCACACTAGGTTCCACCTTCGCTTGCAAGTTCGTGATGAGCCCGGTGTCCTCGCCGAAGTCGCAAAGATCTTTGCCAGCCACAGTGTGTCCCTGCAAACTGTGCAACAGTCTGCGCTGGAGGGTACTGACCGCGGTGATGGGTGGTCAGCTACCCTCAAGATTCTCACCCACGAAGCCCGAGAGTGTGACGTCCAAATGTGCGTCAATGAACTCGCCGGCCACCATTACGTCAACTCCGATCCCCGTGTTATTCGAGTGGAGGGAATGTGATCATGAACCAGCAGAACCGTCCCTTCGGCATCATCGAAACCTATCGTGACCGCCTCCCCACGGACGGAATTGACCAGATCGTGACGCTTGGGGAAGGGTCGACCCCATTGGTACCTGCCCCACGACTAGGCGACGCGCTTGACGCAACGGTGTGGATCAAGGTTGAAGGAGCCAACCCAACCGGATCATTCAAAGATCGTGGCATGACAATGGCCATGACGAAGGCGCTTGCCGACGGTTCGAAGGTCGTGGTGTGCGCTTCTACCGGCAATACGTCTGCCTCAGCATCGGCTTACGCATCCCGGGCCGGCATGACCTCGGTCGTGCTCCTGCCTCAGGGCAAAATCGCAGCTGGCAAACTCGCCCAGGCTGTTGTCCATGGCGGTCGGATCATCCAGGTCCGCGGTAACTTTGACGATTGCCTGCGTATTGCCCGCGAACTGGCTGAGAATTTCCCGGTCTCCTTGGTGAACTCGGTTAACCCGTACCGCATCGAGGGACAGAAAACTGCCGCTTTCGAGGTCGTTGACGTTCTGGGTGACGCTCCTGATATCCACGCTCTGCCGGTGGGCAACGCAGGCAATATCACCGCGTATTGGAAAGGCTACCGCGAGTATGCAGCGGACGGTCCTGCCAGCTACACCCCGCGGATGTTCGGGTTCCAAGCTGCTGGCGCGGCCCCTCTGGTGTTGGGCCACGATGTCGATGCTCCGGAAACGGTAGCCACCGCTATTCGTATCGGTCGTCCGGCATCCGGGAAGCTGGCTTTAGCCGCTCGAGATGAGTCGGAGGGACTCATCGACTCCGTCACCGACGAACAACTCCTCGACGCTCAGGCCTTCTTGGCTGCTCAAGAGGGTATCTTCGTCGAGCCGGCATCGGCGGCCCCGGTGGCAGGTTTACTCAAGCTGAAATCCGAGGGACGCCTGGACCCTAGACAGCGCATTGTCATCACGGTAACTGGAAACGGTCTGAAAGACATTGACACTGCACTGTGCCGCACCACCCTGTCGACCGAGACCGTTGAGGCGTCGACCGATCAGGTGGCAGCCGTGCTGGACTTCGATTCCTGAGGAAGTGACAATGGCCGACAGTGTGCGGGTGCGTGTGCCCGCTACTTCTGCCAATCTCGGTCCCGGGTATGACTGCATGGGGCTAGCCCTGGATCTGTGGGATGAGGTTGGTGTCGAGGTACTCGATCGTCCCGGGGTGGTGATCGACGTGACAGGGGAAGGGGCCGACACAGTTCCTCATGACGAATCTCACCTCGTGGTGGCGACGATGCGCCAGGGGTTGGTGGAGTTCGGGTACCCCCGCCCTGATGCCGGGTTGCGCCTAGCTGCTGTCAATTCCGTCCCGCAAAGCCGTGGTCTAGGATCGTCGGCTGCGGCTATCGTTTCTGGGCTGGCATTGGCCTGGGGACTGGCCCGTCCTGGGCGCCCGCTGGATCGCACTGCGCTACTGACGATGACTGCTGCTATCGAGGGGCACCCGGACAATGCTGCTCCCGCAATTCTCGGGGGTGCGCAGCTGGCGTGGCTCGATGGCGGAATCGTCAACCACATCGGCCTAGCCGTCAACCCGTCGATCATCTTCCGGGTATGTGTTCCTGATCGCCACGTACCAACGACTTTGGCTCGGCAGGTGCTTCCTGAACAGGTTGAGCGCGCTCATGCGGTCCATCAAGTCCTGGCGGCGTCACTGCTTATCACTGCCCTGACGACCTCGCCCGGGCATCTCCTGGCGGCAACTCAGGACTGGCTTCACCAGCCATACCGTCGCTCTCTCATGCCGGAATCGGCTACGCTCATGGATAGCTTGCGCAGACGTGGTGTCGCCGCCGTTATTTCGGGCGCGGGGCCTACTGTCTTGGCTCTGGGGACCCGTGACCAACTCGACATGGCGTCCGACGTCGATACTGCTGGGTTCGTGGTGCATGACCTCGTTCTCGGTGAAGGAGTCCATTTCCTCTGACCTACTGTATGAACATGATCCGATGTGTGCGTTATAGTGGTGTCGTAGCGCGCCGGATGCGTGCAAATCCCCGCTGACGATCGTGATCCCCGTGTCACAGTCTTGTCCTTGGGGACCATGTCTTCGGCGTTCGAGGGCCTCGAACGCCACGCCACGACCTCCGCAAACCATTCGGTTTTCGTGGTGTCAGCCGCCCGACCTATTGTCGATTCCGACGGCAGGCCCGATGAAACCGCGCCCACCGGACGTCATACCGGCCGGGGCAGTTCGAAGGGATTTACGTGACTCAGACCTCACAGCCGGATGGATCCTTGGATCTGTCCACCAAGTTGCTCCCCGAGCTCCGCTCTATCGCTACTCAGATGGGCATTAAGGGAGCTCGTGGCATGCGGAAGGCTGACCTCGTCGCGGCTATCTCCGAGGGGGGATACCTGGGAACCGGAAGGCCAACTGCGCGTCAAAATCGTAGCCAGGAATCCCACACATCTAGCGACGAGGGCCGTCCACAGCGCAGCCAGCGACGTCGTCCTTCAGAGTCTAAGGACTCCGAATCTAAACCCGCTGAGGGGGAGAAGACTCCATCAGTAGGCGACCTGCTCGCCGTCGCCGAAGCTCAGAAGCAAGCGGAAACCGTTAAGAAGCCTGACGACGAAGGTCAACGTCGCGACGATAACTCGACCGATCGCCCTAGTCGTGAGCGCGGTGACCTTAGTCATCGAGGCGATCCGCCACGGCGCCGGGCCCGCAACACCTCACGAGACAATTCCAACGGTAGTTCTGGCGACAGCAACATCAGCGACGAGGTTGGAGCCCGTCTCGAAGCCCTATCGCGCGGTCAGCGTAATGATCGCAACCAGTCAGACCGTGGCGCTCAGAATGACCGCATCGACGACGCTTCTTCCGATTCCGACGACGAGTACGGTCGGTTCTCGGAATACGGCAATGGCGGGCGACGGTCTCGCCGTCGCCGTCAGCGTGACCGCCAGAACCGTCGCAAGCGTTCTAACGACCGCTACTCCGATTCCGAGCCGAATGTGCGTGAGGACGACGTGCTTGTCCCATGCTCGGGCATCCTCGATATTCGTGACCAATACGCCTTTGTGCGCACCTCGGGATATCTGCCCGGGGCCAGTGATGCCTATGTGTCGATGGCTATGGTGCGTCGGCACCACCTGCGCAAGGGCGACGTCATCGTCGGACAGATGCGTGCCCATCGCGAGGGGGAGAGGCGGGAAAAGTTCGCACCACTGGTGAAGATTGATCAGGTCAATGGGGCTGATCCTGAGCAGATGAAGCAGCGCCCAGAGTTTTCTAAACTCACCCCGCTGTATCCGCAGGAACGGCTACGCCTCGAAGACGACCCCAAAAACATGACTGGCCGAATCATCGACCTCGTCAGCCCGATTGGTAAAGGCCAGCGCGGCCTCATCGTTTCGCCTCCGAAAGCTGGCAAGACGATGATCATGCAGTCGATCGCAAACTCGATCACGCGCAATAACCCTGAGGTTCACCTCATGGTCGTGTTGGTCGATGAGCGTCCTGAGGAAGTCACTGATTTCCAGCGCACTGTCAGCGGCGAGGTCGTCGCATCGACTTTCGACCGTCCTGCCGACGATCACACCCAGCTGTCCGAATTGGCCATCGAGCGCGCCAAACGCCTCGTGGAACTTGGCCACGACGTTGTCATTTTGCTGGACGGCATCACCCGTCTGGGGCGCGCATACAACCTTGCTGCTCCAGCCTCCGGTCGAATCCTTTCTGGGGGTGTCGACTCAGCTGCCCTGTACCCGCCGAAGAAGTTCTTTGGTGCTGCCCGCAATATTGAGCACGGTGGTTCCCTGACGATCCTCGCCACCGCCCTGGTCGAAACCGGGTCGAAGATGGACGAGGTTATTTTCGAGGAATTCAAGGGTACCGGCAATATGGAGTTGCGGCTTCGTCGCGAGTTTGCCAATAAGAGGCTGTTCCCGGCTATCGACGTTGACGCGTCGGGTACCCGTCGCGAGGAATTGCTGCTATCACGCGAGGAGACGGCGATTATGTGGAAGCTGCGCAGAGTGCTATCTGGTCTGGAAGGCTCCCAAGCTCTCGAAATGATGGTCTCGCGGCTGCGCAAGACTCAGACGAATGTGGAGTTCTTGTACACCATTTCCAAGACAACTCCAAACCAGGATTGAGGTCGATAAGTGGACCGGAGCTGGTTGCCTGGTGTATGCTGGCACGCCGGTTCCGGTTCACGTCCGTTCTATCATTCGGGCGACCCGGGGCGCATTCAATAAGGAGATCACATCATGAAGCAGGGAATTCATCCCGATTACCACGAGACGACCGTGGTGTGCACCTGCGGGAACACTTTCACTACTCGCAGCACCTCGTCGTCCGGCACCCTTAATGCTGATGTTTGCTCAAAGTGCCATCCGTTCTACACCGGCAAGCAGAAGATCCTTGACTCTGGTGGCCGCGTCGCCCGGTTCGAGCGCCGCTACGGCAAGAAGAATTGACGTCGTCTATCAATGACGTATCGCCATGACGCTGGGCTGCTGCTCGGCGTCATGGTCGTTCCTGGGGCTACAACGCCAGACCTGGACGGGGCTGGTCAGGAGAGGCATGAGCGAATCTGCGCAACACGCGATTGACGAGATCCGTCGTCGTCTTCGGGAGATCGAAATCCAGCTGGCCAATCCTGCGGTGCTATCGGACCCCTCCGCTATGGGACGGCTCGGTAAGCGTCATGCACGCCTTCGTCATGTCGTATCGGTAGCCGATAACGTCGACCAGCTGAACGCTGATATTGAGGCAGCCGAGGACCTCGCTAACGAGGATCCTGTCTTTGTACAGGAGGCTGAGAGGTTGCGCGGCCAATTGGACCTCGCCAGAACAGAGCTCACCGAATTACTGGCTCCGTCGGACCCTCTCGATCAGGAGGATGCCTTGGTTGAGATTCATTCGGGTGAGGGTGGCGAAGAATCCGCCCTCTTCGCTGCTGATCTCTTGCGGATGTATACCAGGTACGCTGAGCGGGTGGGTTGGAGCGTCCGTGAGCTGACTAGCGAACTGACAGATCTTGGCGGGTACCGCACGGTCGTGGTTGCCGTTGGGGGGGTTCCGTCGCGCCCGGCGTACGGTTACCTCAAGCATGAAGGTGGCGTCCATCGCGTGCAGCGGGTGCCAGTGACGGAGTCGTCAGGACGCATCCATACCTCAGCAGTTGGAGTCCTTGTCATGCCGGATGTCGACGAGACCGAGGTCGATATCGACCCTGCTGATATCCGCGTTGACGTTTATCGGTCTTCGGGGCCTGGCGGCCAGGGGGTCAACACTACAGATTCGGCCGTTCGTCTAACTCACCTGCCCACCGGCATTGTCGCCAGCTGTCAAAATGAGCGCAGCCAGTTGCAGAATAAAGCAGAGGCGATGCGGATGCTGCGGGCAAAAGTCGCTGCCTTGGCGGCCCAGCAAGCCGCTGATGAGAATGATCGAATGCGCCGCGACCAGGTACGTACTGTCGATAGATCGGCTCGGGTGCGCACGTATAACTTTCCCGAGAATCGCCTGACAGATCACCGTATTGGGTACAAGTCCAGGAAACTCGACCAGATCTTGGCTGGCGATCTGGGTGAGGTTCTCGACGCTCTCCATGCCGACGAGGTGCGGCGTCGGATGGCACAACAGTCAGAAGGCCGAGAATCCTGATGGCAGTTCATAGCCCCTCCCTCCTGCTGGCACGTGCCACCTGTCAACTGGCCGCCGGGGGGATTGAGACCCCGGCAGCAGATGCGCGCATGTTGCTGTGCGAGGCACTCGGGATTCAACCGTCACAACTCATTCGCGTAGCAAGCGTTCATGCTGACGACGAGGATCGCTTCAACGAGATGGTGGATCGACGTCGAGCTGGGGAGCCGGCGCAGTTTATCGTTGGCCATGCCTGGTTCCGCGGCCTTCGGGTGGAGGTCGGGCCAGGGGTGTTTATACCCCGTTTGGAGACGGAATTGGTGGCCGAGCAGGCCGTCCAAGAGGCTCAACGTTTGGTGATGGCGAGCGCATGCCCCAGCGTGGTCGATCTGTGTACCGGCACCGGTGCCATCGCCCTCGCGGTGGCTAGCGAGGTCCCGGGTTCCCGGGTCAGTGCCGTCGAAATGGATGAAGCTGCTTTGACGTGGGCCCGACGCAACCTGTGTGATTCCGGAGTGGAGATTCTCGCGGGCGACGCTTTGCGGGTGCCTGACGATGGTCGACGGTTCGACGTTGTCGTGACGAATCCGCCGTACCTTCGGCGTATTGACGCTTCGTCGATTCCCGACGAAGTCACCGGTCATGAACCCGACCTCGCCTTATTTTCTGGTGACGACGGTCTCGACTTACCGCGGCAGCTCGTCGGGCGGGCCGCCGAGCTGCTCACGGCGGGTGGCCTGTTCATCATGGAACACGACGAAACCCAACGTGACGAGCTCATGACGGCGATGGCGACCTCTCACATGTGGGAGCAGATCGAGGACCATGACGATCTAGCAGGTAGACCGAGGTTCGTCACGGCTCGTCGACGGTGCAAGGATGGATGCCATGGATGAGTCTGACCAGATGATGGTCGATGCCGACGAGCTGACCGGGCTTGTCGCAGAGGAGCACCGTACAGAAGAGAAGCCGACAGTCACCGACGTTGAGCCAGCAGGAGACGCCGCGGTTGAAGACTCCGGGATTTCCCCGTTCATCCTTGACGTCGCTGACCCCGATGCTTGCGAGGAGGCTTTAGTACAGGCCGCAGACGCCATCGCCGATGGCGAGTGCATCGTGCTACCGACAGACACCGTATACGGTATTGGTGCTGACGCCCTCAACCCCTTGGCAGTGCAGCGCCTACTCAATGCCAAGGAGCGTGGCCGCGATATGCCGCCGCCCGTTCTCGTCAGCGATTCAGTCGCCTTGCCCGCCCTGTGTCAGCACATACCAGCGGGGGCAAAGGCCCTTGCGGAGAAGTACTGGCCGGGAGGTCTCACCCTCATCCTGCGTGCTCAGGAATCTCTCGGCATGGATTTGGGAGAGACCAACGGCACCCTTGCCGTTCGCGTCCCCGACCAGGACCAGACCCGTGAGTTGTTGCGCATGACCGGACCAATGGCCGTCTCTAGTGCGAACAAGTCTGGCCACCCGGCGGCCTTGACTGCGCAGGAGGCCGCCGATCAACTGGGCGTCGAGGTGGCCGTTTACCTGGATGCCGGCCCTAGTCGGGTCGGGGAGTCTTCGACGATTATTGACTTCGTCTCGACGGCGGACGGAAAAGTGGTGCGTCAAGGCGCGCTATCGCTGGAGGCTATCCATGAGGTTGCCTCTGACGTTATTGGGATGGAATCGTCGGTTGCCGACCAGAAGTCGTCTGAAGACCATGATCCCGACGCTGCTCTTCCGGAGACCGAGTTGACGCAGCCAGAGATCGAGGGCTGATACTCGACATGCGTGAATACCTTTTGGTGATGCTGACATCGGGCTTGACGACCTACTTGCTGTCTGGCCTGTGTCGGCAGGCCGCCCTCAGATGGAGGGCAGTCGCCAAAGTGCGTTCACGTGATGTCCATACCGTCCCCATTCCTTACTTTGGCGGGGTGGCCATGCTGGGGGGAGTGGCATTGGCGTGTCTGCTGGCTCGCAATATGCCTTTCCTGGGCCGTCACCTCCTGGTCGCTGACGATGCTCTCACGATCTGTTTTGCAGGTGTGGTGATCTGTGCTGTGGGTGTCGTCGATGACCTGCTTGATCTTCCCGCCATGGCCAAGGCAGCTGGCCAGGTCCTAGCGGCCGGCATCGTTGTCACAGGCGGAGTGCGAATGTTTTGGATTCCGCTGCCGAACTCCATCATTGCTTTGGGAACGCCCACCTCAATCCTGGTGACAGTGTTCTTCATTGTGCTGTGCGCCAATGCGGTGAATTTCATTGATGGCCTCGACGGCCTGGCATCCGGTGTGGTGGCCATTGGCTCCCTGGCTTTCTTCTCATACACCTACCTGCTGGCCCACGAACAGGACTTCGTCGTTGCGACGACGACCAGCCTCATCACGGCCGCGACTGCCGGCGCCTGCCTTGGTTTTCTGCCCCACAATTGGCATCCGGCCAGGATGTTCATGGGCGATTCCGGGGCTCTGTTACTTGGCCTATTGCTCGCCACCTCGACGATCTCGTTGACCGGTCAAATCGATTCGACCGCTCTGACGGCACGGGGCGGAGGATTGGTTCCGGCCTACTTGCCGATTGTTGTGCCACTCATGGTGTTGGCCATTCCCTTCCTCGATCTTGTCATGGGCTATGTCCGGCGGACATGGCGAGGGACCTGGTTCTTCGTTGCTGACAAGCAACACCTTCACCACCGATTGTTACAACGAGGTCACTCGCACGTGCGCGCGGTCTTGTTGATGTATCTATGGGCTGCTGTACTCACTTTTGGGACCGTGTTTATTGGCTTAGAACAAACGTGGTGGGCGGTCGTGATCGTGGTAGCAGGATTTGCCATGTGCGTGGTCCTCACCATGGCGAATTCTCGTCATCCAGCCGCCCAGACCTGAGATGTCGATGTTGTTACGCCCCATGTGTTACCTTTCTCACCGAGGAGGTCCTCACCAGGCACATCACTACTCGACTCACAGCGTCGCGTCGCCGAATTCAGATGCCCTGAGTATTCACCACAGGAATCATCGGTCATGACCACGGGAAGGGATGACAAGATGATAAATCCCGCCACGGCTAGTCCTAGTCAGGCCTGCACGAGTCGTTGCGCACCGGTGACGTCCCGTGTCTTATCTCGCATCTACCGCAGTGGGTTGTTATGGGCTACGGTGGCCGGCCTGATAATGACCTGCGTGATGAGCGTATTCGTTCAGCCTCACGTGCCGTCAGCTCTTAGTGGTCTGGCCGGCACCATCGTGGCGGTGGCGTTCATGGCGTGCGGCCGTGAAGTTCATCTGCTCAATCGCAGTGACTCCTGGCTTCTCGGCGTCGGCCTGTTCATCATTCAGATTGGTGCTCTCGGATGCCTAGGAGTTCTGGTAATCGAGTGTCACACCGGTCTTCGGCCGGTTCCGTGCGCATCGGCAATGATCGGAGCCTCTCTGGCCTGGATTGTCGGCGTGGTGGTAGCTGGCCGGCAACCGCAGCGAATTTATGAAGATCCCGAAGATCCAACTCGTGCCGCGAGTCGTCGGACCGGTGGCGGTCTTCGATGAACACTAATGGAGCTATGGCTGCTAAAGTCGGCATGGACATGGGCACGAACTCAATGACGCGAACGAGCACTAGCTCCGCGCCGTCTAGCAACGACGACGCGTGGGGGGTCTTGAGCTATGTCCTGGCGGGCATGCTCTTCTACGGTGGCATCGGCTGGCTGCTGTCAAGCCGTTTCCATCAGATGTGGATTTTCGTCGTTGGCATGATCGTCGGGCTTGCGGCGAGCGTCTACCTCATTGTTAAGCGGTACGGGGTCGTGCCCGACCAGAACGACGACCAGGAGGGTCAGTGAGCGGGATCGTGTCTCCTCTGGAGTTCCGCACTCCAGGGCTTGAGGACTTCAAGTTCGACGGGACCTTCGGAGTGGCTTGGATGGATAAGCCGTTCTGGCAGGCGGTCATTGCATTTCTTGTCGTCATCGCCTTCTGGGTATGGATGAGTCGCGGCCTCAAGGTTATGCCTGGCAAGCGTCAGGTCTTCGGCGAGTACTGCTACAACTTCATTCGTAACTCCCTGGTGCGAGACACCATCGGCCACGGATTCGAGCCGTGGCTGCCGTATCTGGTTGCTCTCTTCAGCTTCATCCTCGTCAATAACTGGTTCGGTGAACTTTTCGTCTTCATGTTCCCGACCTTCTCCCATGTCGGATACGTTTACGGCCTGGCCATCGTCTCCTGGTTTGTCTACATCATCGCTGGTTTTAAGACCAAAGGGATTCGCTACCTCAAGGATTCGATGCTGCCCCCTGGCGTGCCCTGGTATCTGTGGTGGCTCATCATTCCGTTGGAGTTCTTGTCGAACTTCATTACCCGTCCGCTGACCCTGTCGCTGCGACTATTTGCCAACATGCTTGCCGGCCACCTCATCATCATGATCTTCGTTGTCGGTGGCGGATTCCTGCTCACCTACCCGTCCAGCATCATTTACAACGCGGCTGGCGGTTTCTCCCTGATCCTCAGCTTCGCGCTCTTCGCGTTGGAGTTGTTCGTAGGCTTCCTACAGGCCTACGTATTCACCGTGCTGTCAGCACAGTATGTTGCGTCCTCGATTTCTGAAGGACACTGACAGCGCATTCATCTCTAGGACCTCGTCGTCAAACCGACCGGCGACGAAGACAACGCCCCGCAAGGGGCACAATCCGGAAGGACACACCATGGTTCCCATGCTCATCGGAGGTTCGCTTAACTCCCTCGGCTACGGCCTGGCCACCCTTGGTCCGGCTCTCGGCGTGGCGTGGATCTTTGCTGCCGTCATCAATGGCACCGCTCGTCAGCCCGAGGCTCGCCCGGCCATGATGTCGACGGCGTTCATCGGCTTCGCCGTGGTCGAAGCCCTCGCGCTGTTCGGCTTCGTCCTCGCCTTCATCGTTAAGTGAGTCTGGGCGCATGAACATTCTCGAGATGGATTTGGGGCCACTCGTCCCACACCATTCCATCGAGATCATCGTCGGCATAATCCTCCTGCTGCTTCTCACCTGGCTTATTGCCAAGGCGGTTGTGCCCCGTTTTGAGAAGCTCTACGAGGAGCGCACCGAGACGATTCAAGGTGGGATCGAGAGGGCTGAGAAGGCCCAGGCTGAGGCTCAAGTGGCTCTTGAGAAGTACCAGGCTCAGCTGGCCAACGTGCGCGATGAAGCTGCTCAGATTCGTGACGACGCGAAGAGCCAGGGTGCGCAGGTTATTGCCGAGATGCGTGCCAACGCGCAGGCAGAGGCTGATCGGATTACCGAGCGTGCCAACGCTCAAATTCAGGCCGAGCGCGACCAGGCGGTGCGCGAAATACGTGCCGAAATCGGTGATCTTGCGACCACCCTGGCTAGTCGGATCGTGGGGGAGTCCCTGCAAGACGACCAGCGCGTCCAGGCGACCGTTGACCGCTTCCTCGCTTCGCTCGCTGAGGAGCCCTCGGCGTCTGATTCACGGACGGTGAATCAGACATGACGACGGTGGTGAGCGCATCACAACAGCTAGACGCAGTTGGTGATCGACTTGGCACAGGCACCGGGCTCGCGAGTGAGATTTTCGCGGTTGTTGACATCTTGAATCGCGAATCTGGCTTACGACGGGCTGTATCAGACACCAGTTCCGAGGCCAGGGCTCGTCAGGGGCTTATGGATGCGGTCTTTACGTCGAAGGTCTCGCCCGATTGCAGGGAACTTCTGGGCGAGACAACCACGTGCAAGTGGCGGTCCCCCGCAGCGCTGACCCGCGCCCTGGAGCGGCAGGGAGTCCGTGCCGTGCTGCGCGGGGCCCGACAGGCTGACCGCTTTGAGGCCGTTGCCGACGAGTTGTTCCACGTGAGCCGACTCGTGCGCGGGCAAGCGGCGCTGCAAGTGGCACTGGGTGATCCCAACCGCTCAGTGGCGGATCGCCAGGAGTTGCTGACGACGTTGGTTGGAGACTGCGTGGGTGAGGACACTCTTACGCTGGCTCGCCGAGCCGTGGTGGCATCCGATAGTACTTTCGAGCAGGAGATCGACGGCTACTTGCACATTGCCGCTGAGATGGCTGATCGCAAGCGTGCGATTGTGACGACTGCTAGGGCACTGACCGACGTTCAGCGTGCGGAAGTGGTGAAGCAACTGGAACGGATCACGGGTAGCCCGATCGAGCTGTCTGAGGTCGTTGACCCGGCGGTGCTCGGAGGTGCGCTCATCAACCTCGGTGACGAGGTCATTGATTCGACGGTGGCCCACCGTCTGGACCAGGCCCGACGAGAACTGGGCTGACGACACATGTGACCCCCACCTCGGCTGCGGGATGGGGGAGCTTACAAGGAGACGCAATGGCGGAACTGACGATACGTCCGGAGGAGATCCGCGACGCCCTGGACAACTTCGTCCAGAATTACGAGCCGGAGACGGCGGTCCGTGAGGAGGTTGGCACTGTCGTCACGTCTGGCGATGGTATCGCCCACGTCGAGGGGCTTCCCTCAGCAATGGCCAATGAGTTGCTGCGCTTTGAGAACGGGACGATGGGCATCGCCCTCAACTTGGAGGAGCGGCAGATCGGTGTGGTCGTGCTCGGCGACTCCGACGGCATTGATGAGGGATCGACTGTTCGTGGCACTGGTGAAGTGCTGTCCGTGCCGGTCGGCGAGGGATACCTCGGTCGCGTCGTGGACGCGATGGGTAGCCCGGTTGACGGCCTCGGCGAGATTAAGGGCATTGAGGGGCGTCGTGCCCTTGAGATCCAGGCTGCCGGCGTTATGGACCGTCAAGAAGTTCGTGAGCCGCTGCAGACTGGTCTTAAAGCCATCGACTCGATGATTCCGATTGGTCGTGGCCAGCGTCAGCTCATTATTGGTGACCGCAAGACCGGTAAGACCGCCATTGCGATCGACACCATCATCAACCAAAAGGGCAATTGGGAGTCTGGTGATCCCAAGAAGCAGGTTCGCTGCATCTACGTCGCTATTGGTCAGAAGGGCTCGACGGTTGCCGAGGTTAAGGGCGCTCTGGAGAAGGCCGGTGCGATGGAGTACACCACCATCGTTCATGCCCCGGCCTCCGATCCCGCTGGTTTTAAGTACATCGCTCCCTACGCCGGTTCGGCCATTGGTCAGCACTGGATGTACCAGGGCAAGCACGTCCTGATCATCTTTGATGACCTGACCAAGCAGGCTGAGGCCTACCGAGCTATGTCGCTGCTGCTGCGTCGTCCACCGGGCCGTGAGGCCTACCCCGGTGATGTCTTCTACCTGCATTCCCGCCTGCTGGAGCGTTGCGCGAAGCTGTCGGATGACCTGGGCGGCGGGTCGATGACTGGTCTGCCGATTATTGAGACCAAGGCCAACGACGTTTCCGCCTTCATCCCGACGAATGTCATTTCGATTACCGATGGGCAGATCTTCCTGCAGTCGGACCTGTTCAATGCCAACCAGCGACCGGCCGTCGACGTCGGTATCTCCGTGTCGCGAGTCGGTGGCGCTGCTCAGATTAAGGCGATGAAGTCGGTCGCCGGAACGCTGAAGATTTCCCTGGCCCAGTACCGTGACATGCAGGCTTTCGCGATGTTCGCCTCAGACCTGGACGATACTTCTCGTCGTCAGTTGGATCGTGGTGCTCGCCTTATGGAGCTGCTCAAGCAGGGCCAGTTCTCGCCGTACCCGGTAGAGGAGCAGGTCATTAGTGTGTGGGGTGGCACCACCGGCAAGTTCGATGATGTCCCGGTCGACGATGTGCTGCGATTCGAGGGTGACGTTCTTGAACACCTGCGTAGTCACAGCAACGTGCTCACGACAATCCGGGAAACCGGCAAGTTCGAAGATGACGCGAAGGATACAGTTGCTGCTTCCTTCGAAGAGGTTAAGAAGGGATTCAAGACCTCTGATGGGAAGCTGTTGGCTGGTCATGAAGAGTTCTCTCCGATGGCCGATGAGAACATCGATCAAGCCAAGATCGTTCGCGCAAAGAAGGGCTGAGCCGTGGCGTCGAACCTGCGAGAGCTGCGGGAGAGGCGGAACTCCGTCGCGACGACGAAGAAGATCACTCGTGCGATGGAGCTGATTGCTTCATCGCGAATTATCAAGGCGCAAAACACCGTCAAGGCGGCAAGTCCGTATTCGCTGGAGTTGACTCGTGCCCTCTCGGCAGTGGCTGCCCACACCCATGAGGACCACCCGCTCACCTCGATCAACCCAGACCCCAAGCGGTCTGCAGTTCTGGTCATCACCTCGGATCGTGGCCTGGCTGGCGCCTACTCGTCGAATGCGATCCGGACCGCTGAGGAGTTAACGAGCGCTCTGCAGCCGAAACAGGAGATTGTCACCTACTTGTGTGGTCGCAAGGCGGTGCAGTACTTCGAGTTCCGCGGTCGCAAGGTCGACCATCTGTGGAGCGGCTTCTCTGATTCGCCGACCTACCGGGATGCCAGGGATATCGCGGACCGTCTCATTGAGGACTTTTTGCGCCCGACCGACGAGGGTGGTGTCGATGAGATTCACATGGTTTTTACCGAGTTCGAATCGATGCTGGTCCAGACTCCGAAGGTGATCCGTCTGTTGCCACTGGCCGTCGTCGACCCGGGGGATACCCCAGAGGGTCAACTTACCGAAGGTGACCCCGGCGTGGGAACCAGCGATGAGGAGATCTTTCATGAGTACCGCTTTGAGCCTGATCCAGTAAGTGTGCTGGATGAGTTGCTACCGCTATACGTCGCCAACCGTGTCCATTACGCCCTGCTGCAATCGGCTGCCTCGGAACTGGCTAGCCGTCAGCGCGCCATGAAGGCCGCGACCGACAATGCCGAGCAGCTTATCCAGACGCTAACCCGGCAGGCCAACCAGGCTCGTCAGGCCGCCATTACCCAGGAAATCACCGAGATCGTGGGTGGCGCCGCTGCCCTTGCAGAATCCACCCCACAGGAGTGAGAGAGAACACCATGACTGCGACAGCAATTACCCCCGAGACGAAGGACGAGGTGGCCGGTGTCGGGCGCGTCGTCCGCGTTATCGGTCCTGTCGTCGACGTCGAGTTTCCGGCCGGTCAGTTGCCGGAGATTCTCAACGCCTTACACGTCGACACCGAGGTCATGGGGGAGACCCATACCATTACCCTCGAAGTGGCCCTGCACATTGGCGAGAACGTCGTGCGAGCCATCTCCCTCAAGCCGACTGACGGTATGCGTCGTGGCACCGAGGTCCGCGATACCGGTGCCCCGATCAGCGTGCCAGTCGGCGACGTGACTAAGGGTCACGTCTGGAATGTGACGGGTGACGTCCTCAACACCGATCCCTCGACCATCGAGGTGGCCGAACGTTGGCCGATCCATCGGGACCCCCCGACTTTTGACGACCTCGAGCCCGAGACCGAGATGCTCGAGACCGGTATCAAGGTTCTTGACCTGCTGACCCCTTACGTCAAGGGCGGCAAGATTGGCCTCTTTGGTGGCGCCGGTGTGGGCAAGACGGTGCTCATCCAGGAGATGATTTACCGTATCGCCCATAACTTCGGTGGTACCTCGGTCTTCGCCGGTGTTGGTGAGCGTACCCGTGAGGGTAACGACCTCATCAACGAAATGGACGAGGCTGGCGTCCTCAAGGACACCGCCCTGGTCTTCGGCCAGATGGATGAGCCCCCAGGTACCCGTCTGCGCATCGCTTTGACCGGCCTGACGATGGCTGAGTACTTCCGCGATGTTCAGAACCAAGATGTGTTGTTGTTCATCGACAACATCTTCCGGTTCTCCCAGGCTGGCTCTGAGGTTTCCACCCTGCTAGGTCGTATGCCCTCGGCCGTGGGCTACCAGCCCAACCTGGCCGACGAGATGGGTCAGCTGCAGGAACGAATCACCTCGACTCGCGGCCACTCCATCACCTCGATGCAGGCTGTCTACGTCCCCGCCGATGACTACACCGACCCAGCCCCGGCGACAACCTTCGCCCACCTGGATGCCACCACGGAACTCTCTCGTGAGATTGCCTCCCGTGGTCTGTACCCAGCTGTGGACCCACTGACGTCAACCTCTCGTATCCTCGACCCGCTATACGTGGGCCAGGAGCATTACGACACCGCTACTCAGGTTAAGCAGATCCTGCAGCGTAACAAGGAGCTCCAGGACATTATCGCTATCCTCGGCGTCGATGAGTTGAGCGAAGAGGATAAGGTCACCGTGGCGAGAGCCCGCCGCATCCAGCAGTTCTTGTCTCAGAACACGTACACCGCTGAGAAATTCACTGGCGTAGTTGGTTCGACGGTCCCGATCGCGGACACCATTGAAGGGTTCCAGATGATCTGCCGCGGTGACGTTGACCACGTTCCCGAGCAGGCCTTCTTCAACGTTGGCAGTATAGATATGGTGATGGAGAACTGGGACAAGATGAAGAAGGAGGGCTGAGCCCTATGGACCACCCGCCGCTTCAAGTCAAGGTCGTTAGCGCCGATCGCGAGGTGTGGCAGGGGGAGTCGGTCAACATCATCGTTCGGACCACCGAGGGTGATATCGGTTTGCTCCCCGGTCACGAGCCTTTTCTTGCGGCCCTCGTGCCGTGTGCGGCGCAGATCATCACCACAGACGGTAGCCGCGAAGTCATCGCATGCGACGGTGGCTTTGTGGCTCTGGACAATGATGGAAACGTCTCGATCATCACCCAGTACGCCACTCGGTCTCAGGAGATTTCGGTTGACCAAGCACGGCGTGATCGCGATAACCTGCGCAAGAAGCTGAATGAGCACGAGCGTTCTGAGCAAGACTCTGAGGTCGTCCAGGACGTCACTCATCGGCTGCATTTGGCCCAGGCGCAGATCGCTGCGGCTCGGGTAGCCGGGAAGCAGCACTCTTGAGAGCAGTAGTCGAGGGTCGTTACGGGGCACCTGTAACGACCCACACTGATGCCATATGGGAAGTTAGGCTAGCCTTCGTAGACTGTTGAGGGTGTGCTGAATAGCGTTAGAGCATGCATGTGTCCACCGCTCAGTTCGGGCCTACCCTGATGCTGTCAACGTTGGCGATGGATGCTGTCATTATTGGCCTCATTGTGTGGTGTGCCGTCCTCTACATGATGTGGCTTCTTATCAGGCACCGCGTTCTCATGCGTAGACGCGGTGCTTTTTTATGTGGTCTGCGCGTTATGGGTGGTCCCAAACCGGGCGACTGGATGATTGGGAGCGCTCGCTATGTTGATGGGGCTTTCGAATGGTACCGAGCAATTGACCCCCGCCACGTTCCGACGATCGTTTTGAGGCGGGGCGGTCTGGTCATGGTGGAGCACCGCCCGCCGGTCTTGGGTGACGCCCTGGCTCTGGCTTCTAGCGCCTACGAGATTGTCACCCTTGAAACCGGGCGTAAGGGGCGGTCCTCGGTGTGTCAGGTCGCTGTCGATCCTGGGGTTGTCACCGGGCTGATGTCGTGGCTGGAGGCCGCGCCCCCTGGTGGCGTGGAATACGCCACCGAAGGGCATCTCGTCTGATCATTCCTTGCCTTCATCGGTCCTCGGGTTGCGTTCCCCGCCAGGAACCCACAGCACCTCGTCGGAGGAATCTTCGCCAGCTTTATTTGCAGTTCGAGACAGGACGAATAGCAAATCGGAAAGGCGATTGAGATAGGTGATCGCGAGCTCGTTGACCCCACCAGGCATGATTTCTGTATTATTTAATGTCTCGGTTCCGTAAGCTTCGGCAGCTCGCCATGCAGCCCGCTCAGCAGTGCGGATGGCAGTTCGGCAGACATGAAGTTGGGCTCCCACAGGGTTGCCGCCGGGAAGAATGAAGGACCTGAGAATCGGCAATTTATCACCGAACTCGTCGCACCAGCGCTCTAGGCGATCAACACTCTCCTGAACCGTTCGCAGTGGTTCCCACTCTGGGCTAGCAACTAGTGGATTGGCCAAATCGGCTCCGACATCGAACAGTTCGTTCTGGACGATGCCAAGAGCTTTCCGAACTTCCGGTGAGAGAACCTTTGTCGTGGTGTCGAGAGCAATAGCTAGACCAATGCTGGCGTTGGCCTGGTCGACAAGACCGTAAGCCTCGACGCGAAGATCTGATTTTGCTGCCACGGAATTATCGACCAGACGTGTCGAGCCATGGTCGCCGGTACGCGTGTAGATCTTGGAAAGAATGACCATGATCCTAGCCTACGGTCCTTGCCAATGAGCGAGAGCAGAACCGTGTGCGGGATTGTTTACATTTGCAGTTTTCTCTTAGGTGTCGATCAGGCCGCGGATCTGGCGATGGTGCGCGGTCGGATACAAACGCATGTAAACGCATGGTTGGGATGCCAGTGGCATCGGTGACATGGCGCGCGTGTACACCATTAAACCTGGAGACGCCCGCTCCCCAGCTTGCCGCAATCACTGACTCGGGACGTTATTGTCGGAGTATAAGCGCCGGATCGGTGAGGGTTTAGTAGACGCCGTCCATGAGATGCCGGTCGGAGAACGGCGCCTCCCGGCCCTGACACATCTCGTGACAGTGCTGTGATGCACCCGCAGCGGGGGAGAGCGCGCCTCAGCTGCCCGCTAGATCCTGAAGCGTGTTGACGATGTCGTCGAGCATGGTGCGAGTGAGGCGTCCAGTGTTCGTGTTTTGACGGCTGACGTGGTAGCACCCCAGCACGACAATGACGGCCCCGTCAGGCCGGATGAGTTGAGTGCGAGCGCCGTGACCGAAACGGGGCGCGGGGCGCGGGACTTGCCAATCAAGACGACGGGCGGCTGCCAGGGTTGAGGTCCAGGCAATCTGCCCTAAGCACATCACTGCACGCATGGTGATTAAACGCGCCAATTCATGGTCAAACCAGATTGCGCAGGTGCGCTTCTCGTCGGGACTGGGCCAGTTGTCCGGTGGTGCGCAATGCACCGGGGCGATGATGCGACAGTCATGAAGCGTGAGGCCGTCCGCGGCGTCAATGCTCTGTGCCTGTGAGGCAATACCGGCGTCATTTAAAGCGCGGTACAGCCAATCCCCGGACTGGTCGCCGGTGAACATTCGTCCTGTGCGGTTCGCCCCATGGGCGGCGGGAGCCAGGCCGATGATAGCCATCCGAGCGGATGGGTCGCCGAATGACGGTGCGGGGCGGCCCCAATAAGGTTCGTCACGCCATTGCGCGCGCTTGGTGACGGCTGTATCCTCGCGCCACGTTACAAGGCGCGGGCATGCGCGGCATACCGAAATAGCGGCGTCGAGATCCTCAAATTTGCCGCAGTGGGCAGCAATTCTTGCCACGTCCTCGGCGTTCTTAGCGACAGGCGTGTCGGGTGATGCCGGATCTCCCGGCCACCCAGTGCCGGGAGGCACAGGTGACTCGAACAGGTCGGCAGTACGCGGATGGGGCAGGGCTGTCATCGCTACTTCTCAATGATCCGGTCGTGCTGAATGAGGTTTTTGGTTGAAGTGTTTCACGTGATGGCGTCGACTCCTCACAGCTGTAATAACGAGAATTACCCCCACTAAGACGTTAGTGACGATAAATGACATAATATGACTTATCGGCCAACTGGACTAGGTGGCCCATGCGGTTGTTCCTGCTTATGGATCCGTTGCTCCCGGTCGTTCGGTGTGCATAGTGCTATTTCAGTCACCTGTGTACGCACGAGTTTTTGTTTAGCCTGTTAACCTTGAGTAGCAGTCTTCTATCCTGCGATTGGAGATTCATCGTGAAGAAGTCGTACCTCGTAACCCCTCTTATTGCTGGCGCACTGTTTCTGCCTACGGCACTACCTGCCACGGCCGCGCAGGCTGCTGCTCCCGCCGCCGTTTCGGCCGTGAACAAGACGGAGCTGACTACCGATCAGGCAAAGGCCGAACTTGCTGCGGTTGACTCGCGCATCAACATGCTCCACGAGGCCCAGAAAGCCATCCCCGGGTCGCAGTATGCTGACCAGATCGAGGATCTCATTAAGACCGTTCTGGATCTCCGTGGCGCCATCGACACGATCGCTAACGGTGGCGTTCCGGTCTATGACCCGGCCACCATTGTGCCCCGTGTCCATCTTGTCATTGACGCTGCTGACGCGATCAAGATCGGCAACACGACATTGCAGCACAAAGTCAAGAAGGCCCACGTCGAGCTCGGTCTCGAGGTCGCCAACTCGTATTGACAAGGTCTCCGCCTACCCCGACCTTAGCAAGGATGATACTGCGACCATCGCTTACAAGCAGACACTGCGCAAGACGATCCACGACGTTCGCGTCGGACGCAACAAGAACATTGTTGGCAAGAAAGACAAGTCCGTCGTCGACACCCTGAACAAGGAAATCCATAAGGCCGACAAGGTTCGTGCCAACGCGAAGTCCACGGTGGCGCAAGTCGACACCGCCGTCGATCAGCTTCGTGCCGCCTACCAGACCGCTCTGAACACTCCTGACAAGACGAAGATCCGTGCCAAATGTGGGGGCAAGTGTCGTGCTGTGGTGATCGGGATACATTGATGAGGTGCAGCTTGGTATTCGAGTGTCGGTGATGCGTAGTGAATGACTATTTGGTCACGCGATCCTTCAACGTTCTGTACATCTGGATTGACGCAGTCTTGCTGCTAGCCTTCCTCGGTGTGCTGGTGCGGACACGACGTCGCGCTGCTCTCATTGTCGGATTACTCGGTGGCGTCCTCTACCTCATCGTTGATTACGGTTTCTTCTACGTTCTCCTTAGAACACGGACCGTCGTCGGGATGAGCGTCCTGCCGCTGGAATTCTGGCTGTCATTCAGTTACGGCATCACGAACATGGCGTGGATGTGGCTGTGGTTCGATGAGCCGGGAAATCGCTGGGAGTGGTCCGTTCTTTTCCCCGCCGGGTGGCTCACCAGCGCTTCGGTGAGTCAGGGGCTCGGAGGTGCTTTCCATGGCGTGCAGATCGCGCGTCATGTCAGCAGTTACCACGGCATCATGGTCGTTTTTGCGCTTGTTGGGTATGGATGGCTTGCGATTCATAATTTGCGCCACCCCGATGATCGCTATTCGATTCGCTCGGCGTTGACGATCGGCATCGGCATCCAGTTTACTTGGGAGGCCGTGCTAATGATTTCAGGTATCAGGCCGTTGGCTTGGCGTCCGCTTGTCATCGATTCCCTCATCGAGACGAATCTCGGCGCGCCGTTCATGTTGCTCATCGTGAAAGCTTTGCGCGTGCGCTACCCGAGGGAATTCGTGGTCCTACCAGGTTCTACCAGCCCGCGCGCCCGACCATCGGCGGCACAGCGCGAGATCTGACCTTGGATAGACCGGTCTCTTGAGGTCGAGCAGTTCTTCACGAGACAGAGAGCAGGCGGTGTCGAAGAATGACATGAGGGCCGGCTTAGGAGGAATGCTCGAGATTGCCAGGTTCTGTGTGTTCTTGGGTCTATGGGAGATAAACTTTGAGGAGCTGCTGCGGAAGTTCTCCGAGAGAGGACGGTGGAAAACTCACATCCAGTCAGATTCTAGTACATACTGTATATGATCCGGAGGCTGGCACTGGCGGCTTTTTCATGGTGGCGATGGACCATATTAAGCAGCTAAAGCACAATGCCAGGGTCAAGGTGTATGTCCAGACCTTTATGGTGCAGGACATCGGCTCTGAGCGGATGCACGATGGCAATACGCTCACTAGCGACGTCTTCCAAGCCGAAAAATTTGATTTTATTATAACGAATCCTCTTCACGGGATGAACTGGAAGGTCTATGCTCAATCCATTATGAGGCTGCTTTGTTCGGTATGAGCGGGAGACTTGGTGCCGGACTCCCCCGCGTTTCTAATGGTTCGTTATTGTTCTTCCAGCACATGCTTGGCCACATGAGCCCAGTTACTGAGGTCAGTCCGCAAGGCTCTCGGGTAGGAGTTGTGCTGTCTGGCTCTCCCCTGTTCAGTGGTCAGGCTAGTTTTGGTAAAAGGAAGATTCGACGCTGGATGTCAAGAGCGGCGTGGCGTCGTGAAGCTCGTCGAAGCCCCTGAGATGGGTACCAAGATGCGCAAGAGCCTCGATGATAAGCGCATCCATGGGAACAACGATCAACCCATTTTCGACAAGGTCATCGTTATTGCCGATCGCCAGGTGCTCGATACCCAGCCGTAGGCCATGGTTGACGGATGCTTTTCGAGCGAAGCTGGATCAGTTTTGCTCGGCATGCAGTTTCCTCGCGCAAGTCATGCAGTAACCGGACAGAGAAACCGTGGGGACAGCAATGCCTGGTGAAGGACTAGTGAAGACAGGCTGAGCCTGCCACCAACAAGCTATCGGCCCTCATCGAGGTCATGAACGAGAAATTGGTGCCGACCTCAACGGGTCTGACGAGCTCACCTTCGAGCAGGCTCGGATGGATGTCATGCATTGCGCAGACTTGCGCATCGGTGCCATGAATAATGATCGGGATCACTACCGGTTGGCCTTGGAGGATGAAGTTGACAACATCATCCTCGAGCGTGGTGACCGCAATAGTGAGCTCATTGAGGCCTACTCTTCACGTCCTGAGGTCCATACTGCCTTCATTGGCTATCTCATGCGCACCCACGATGACTCTCGCGTTGAGACGAAGTGAAGGCGGCAGCGATCTCGGTACTTGAGCGCGAGGGTTAGCTCTAGACTCCCACACCAAGGAGCTGCCTAGTGCACCTCATGACCTCTCGCTGAACACTGCCCTGGCAGTGTACTCCATCTGCTGCACTGGTGATATTTATCTCGGGCTGATTTGCATCTCAGGACGACCAACCTGGCGTGGGCATTTATTGATCCGGGTGTGAATCAAAACTGAGACTGTCAAAGTCTTGACGCTTTTCAGGGGAGGACATAAGCTATGTTAGCGCTCACATAGAGGTGGGCCGTGGACATAGGTGCCCAGAAAGGACAGAAGAAGATGTCATCCGAGTTGCTCTTACATCAGTACCCCACGATTGGGATCCGTCCTCTCATTGATGGACGCCGTCGAGGCGTCCGCGAATCCCTTGAAGGCCAGACGATGAAACTTGCCCACGACGTGGCGAAGCTCATCGAGAGCACGGTGGTCTATCCAGACGGTAGCCCCGTGCGGACCGTTATCTCCAAGACCACTATCGGCGGAATTGCTGAATCCAACGCATGTAAGGAGCAGTTCCGCACCGAAAACGTTTGCGCCGACCTCACAGTGACCGCTTCATGGAACTACGTCACTGAAGTTCTGGACCTTGACCCGTCGATCCCCCACGCCGTCTGGGGATTCAACGGCACCGAGCGTCCTGGAGCGGTGACCCTCGCAGCGGCAACCGCTGCCTACAACATGCTGGGCGTCTCCTGCTTCGGCATCTATGGTCGTGACGTCCAGGATGCTTCGGCCAGCGGCTTGACCGACGATGTCGTCGAGGAGGTCCAGAGCTATGTTCGCGCAGCCATTGCCGTCGGCCTTATGAAGGGTCGTAGTTACCTCGCTATCGGCACCGTCGCCATGGGAATTGCCGGATGCCGTCCCCCGGAGGAGTTCCTAGCCGACTACCTTGGTATGAAAACCGAGTACATAGATATGATCGAGATCGATCGTCGGGCAACCCAGGGTATCTACGACCATGACGAGTACGGGAAAGCGCTAGCCTGGGCGCGCGAGAATCTCACGATTGGGGAAAATCGCAACCCAAAGAAGAACCAAGTCTCACAACAGGATTATGACGAGCAGTTCGAGTACTGCATCAAGATGATCCTCATCGCTCGCGACCTCATGCATGGAAATCCGAAACTCGCCGAGATTGGCTGGCCTGAGGAGGCCGGCGGTCACGACGCCATCGCAGCCGGATTCCAGGGGCAGCGCCAATGGACCGACTACAAACCCAACGGTGACATGATGGAGACCTTCCTTAATACTACGTTCGACTGGAACGGCAAACGTCCCGAGTCGGTATTTGCTACAGAGGCCGATGCTGGGAACGCATTGTCAATGCTGTTCAACTCTGTGCTGACCCATCGTCCGCAGCTGTTTAGCGACGTGCGGACCTACTGGAGCCCCGAAGCCGTTAAGAGGGTTACCGGATACGAGCTCACCGGAACTGCCGCTGGTGGCTTTATTGATCTGCGCAACTCTGGTGCCACAACCCTTAACGCCACCGGCAAGGAGCGTGACGCTGAGGGCAACCCCGTCATAAAGCATTGGTGGGAGATTACCGACGAGGATATCAAGAAAGACCTCGACGCTACCTCCTTCCACGCAGCTACTCACGAGTACTTTCCGGGTGGCGGATTTTCAACCCACTTCGCGACCGAGGGAGGCATGCCGCTAACCGCTTCTCGCCTCAACTTCGTCGCGGGTCAGGGCCCAGTCTTGCAGATTGCTGAGGGCTGGACCATCAGCCTTCCCGACGAGGTACAGCACAAGATCGAGGAACGTACCGATCCGACCTGGCCGACGACGTTCTTCGTGCCGAGAGTCTCCGGTGAGGGTGCTTTCAGTTCGGTCTACGACTGGATGATCAACTGGGGTGCCAACCACACTGCCACCGGCTACGGACACTTCGGTGCAGATCTCATCACCTTGGCCTCGATGCTGAGGATCCCAGTTTACATGCATAACGTACCTCGCGAGAAGATTTTCCGGCCGAAGGCGTGGGCTTCATTCGGTACTACTGACCTTGAAAGCGCCGACTTCCGCGCTTGCAAGAATTTTGGGCCAATCTATCGGTGAGGTCATCACGATGAATGACAAGGGCCATCGCCCTCTCGCTGGGGGGGAATGGACCTGGGGGGAGTAGGGCATCGCGAGGCGATGCCCTCGCCCTCGACCTCGGGTCGAGTTCTGTGAGGGGAATCCTAGAGCTGTTTCGCGTTGGCCACGAGGTCATCAAGCGGGACGGTCACCTGGTGTGGGATATCGATAGCATCATGGCCGGGGTCCGCGAGGGCCTCGATCATGCCACCGAGGTATTGGGCCAACCTCCAGCCAGTATCGGTGTGGACGCTTGGGGAGTCGACTATGGCCTCATCGATCATTCCGGTCATCTGCTTCGACCACCGCGAGCCTATCGAGACACTCGTATGGCCAAGTATGCCGCCGAGGTTGATCGCCGATTGCCGCCTCGGGCTGCGTGGGAATGGACGGGAATTCAGCCCCAAGAAATCAACACGGCGTATCAGGTCTTCGCGGATCTTGCCGAGCAGCCACGCTTGCGCCAAACTGTGCACACTCTGCTACCGATTGCCGATCTGGCGGCCTATCTATTAGGTGCGACGCCAGGCATCGGAAGAGGCATCGGATCATCCACTGGGTTGGCGATTCCCGGTGCAAGCCAGTGGTCCGCCCAGGTTCTCAATGCCCTCGACATCCCTCACGAATGGCTGCCGCACCTAGTTAGTGATTCAACAGTGGCCGGGACAACGGATGATGGATCAGCCATCGTGCGTTGCGGTGGCCACGACACAGCTTGCGCTGTGCATTCCTTGGGCTTAGGTAGGGACGATGTGCGTCTGTTCCTCTCATGTGGGTCCTGGAACCTGGTGGGAGTGACGATCCCCGAGGCCCTGATCACCGCGGAGGCTTACGATGCGGGGCTTACCAATGAGGTGCGCACCGATGGCGGAATTCGCTTCCTACGCAACCTCACGGGCCTGTGGCTCCTCCAGGAATGCCAGAGATATTGGCGGCAGGGCGACATCGTCCGGCTATTGTCCGAGGCGTGGGGCAGCCCCTCTCTTGGAGTGGTGGTCGATCCCGATGATGAGTCCTTCGTGCGCCCGGGCGAGATGCCAGCGAAATTGGCTTGGTGGTGTCGGAACACTATGGGGTCGAGCCTCGTGACCGTGGCCAGATGGTCCGTCTGGTCGTGGAGTCCTTGGCATGCGCCCACGCCGATTTCGCCGAGCGTCTTGAACGAGTCGTGGGTCCCTCGCTTGACTCGACGGCTCCGATCATGGCCATGGGAGGTGGAATCCAAAACAGCATGCTCATGGCTGCCACGGCATCGGCCTGTCGACGTCCCGTCGTCAAGAGCGCGGTGGAGGCAAGCTGCCTGGGCAACCTCCTGTGCCAGTTCGAGGCGACGGGGGCCATCGAACCCGGCGGGCGCGCCGACGTCGTCGCTGCTTCGGTCCAACCCGAATCCATTGAACCCGGTGATCCGGCACCCTTCGACGCCATGCGGCAACGCCTCAACGAGGTGCGTTCAGCAAGATGACCGTCAAGTTCGTCGACACGGTCGCTGGGATCTTCCTGACGGCCACGTTGGCGGCCTCGTCGTGACGCCACCCAACAATCAGAAAAAATAATACGAAAAATCACGAATCAGGTGCAATGATGCTTCGCAATATTCCGAAGAGCCTATCCCCCGATCTGGTTAAGGTTCTCATGCAGATGGGACACGGCGATGAGATCGTCCTCGGTGATGCCAATTTCCCGGCCCACAGCCACTCCGATCAGGTGCTGCGCGCCGACGGCTTACATATCCCCGATCTCCTTCGCGACATCCTGACCCTCATGCCGCTGGACCGCTACTCGGATTACCAGGTCGGCTTGATGTCGACGGCCGGTGACGATCCGCGTCCCGATATCTGGAACATTTACGAGAAGATCTGGAACGAGGCTGAAAAAGAGGCGGGTTTCGTCCAGGTCAAAATGTTTGAGCGCAATGAGTTCTACCGTCATACCGGAACTGTTTACGCCGCCCTGGTTACCGGGGAAACCGCTCTCTATGGCAATGTAATCCTACGCAAGGGAGCCATCTGATGGCGAGGGGCCAAGCAGACTCTTCTGCAGGTAAGCGCGCACAATTCGTTAACCCGGGAATGGTATTTCCCTTTATCCTCTTGGTGTGTTGTTTCGCTGCTTGGGGGATGGCCACGGACTTAACGGCTCCCCTTGTGAAGGTCTTCAGGTCGATCTTCTCGATGACCAACCTAGAATCGTCTCTGGTGCAATTTTCCTACTACGTTTCGTATTTTTGTCTGGCTATTCCAGCTGCCCTCATCAACAGCCGAATCGGCTATAAAGGTGGAGTCCTCATTGGGCTCTCCTTTGCCGCCTGCGGCGGATTACTATTCATCCCAGCCGCCCACATGATGACTTATGGTGCCTTCCTAGTGTCCTTGTTTGTTCTGGCTGGCGGATTGTCCATACTGGAGACAAGCGCCAACCCATTCGTCATGGTCATGGGTCCTGAGCACAACGCCACTCAGCGATTGAATTTCGCTCAGGCCTTCAACCCGATCGGGTCGAACCTAGGTGTGCTTATCGCAACCTTGTTCATCCTTCCCCACGTACACCCAGTGACTGCTGCCGACCGTGCGTCGATGAGTGAACAGGAGATGATTGAGATGCAGAGTGGTGAGCTCCAAGCCGTTATGGGGCCCTATGTTGGCCTGAGTATCCTCTACATCATCCTGGCCGTGGGAATTTCGAGGATCAAGCTTACTGGACGCGACGAGGATGCCCCTCAAGGCGCTCGTAAAGATCGTCTGCATCGACTCCTAGGTAATAAGAGATACAGTTTCGGCATCGTAGCGCAGTTCTTTAACATTGCCGTTCAAACCTGCATCTGGACCTATACTCTACACTATGTGACTGACGCTTTGGGAATATCCGACAGAGCTGCCGGATATTGGTTGCAGGCCAGCCTCATGACCTTCCTCGTCATGAGGTTCGTGATGGTGGCGTTGATGCCCGTAAGTTGCTGCTTACGATGTGCCTGGTAGGTGTCTTCTTGGCAATCTTCGCCATGATCAGCGTCAACGTGGCTGGGGCCGTCGCTATCGTGCTGTTATCTGGGTGCATCTCGCTACTGTTCCCAACCATTTACGGCGAAGCTTTGAAGGGGCTGGGTTCTGACACGAAATTCGGTGCTGCAGGATTGGTCATGGCTATTATCGGTGGAGCGCTCATGCCCCCGGTTCAAGCTTGGGTGATGGACCGAACTTCAGCGTCTTTTTCGTATGTGGTCGTTGTAATCTGCTTCGCCATCGTAGCGAGCTATGGGTGGTACACGCTCCATCGAGAGGATGTGCGGAGCGTCGTGTAGCCCATGTTGCCTTGAGCCAGTCCATATCCAAAACCTAGTGACTTCCATAATCTAGTGATTGACTGGACGGAGTAGGGCGTCGCGTGCCTAATTCCGTCCGGTTCATCGTTTTGCATGTTAATGTCAAAAGATCGCGTTTGAATGGAAACGATGAAAAACATAGAGAGCACGTCTTAGTGAGTCCCTAAGAAGTTTGCCTCAAAATGTTCATCATTGGCCGGTAGTGTTAGTTGACTCGCGTACGACGAGTTGAGGAGACAGACGGGCATGCGTCGGTTTGCCCCCATTCGCCAGATCGTCAGCCATCTCGAGCGCTGAAAGCCCTATCTGATTGAAGGATTGCGAGATGGTGGTGAGTGACGGAGTTGTCCATGCTGCTTGTGGAATATCATCGAATCCGACGATCGCCACGTCGTCAGGGACGCGTACCCCTGCGTCGAGGAACTCGTGGAGCAATCCGAGCGCAATATCATCATTGGCTGCGAAGATGCCATCGGGTACGTGTCCGGACATGAGCAAACGCTGGGCCACGGCCGCCCCGTCATGCGATGACCATCCCCCGGCGTCAACCGTGGGTGATTTTAGACCTGCGTCAGCGCAAGTGGCGTGGTACGAAATCAAGCGCTCAGAAGCGTCCTGCCATGTTAAATCACCTGAGATGTGAAGGAGCTTATGGCGACCTTGGCTGATTAGGTGCTGAGTTGCTAAGCGAGCTCCTTTCGCTTGGTCGATGCCGACGGTTGCCAGGGTTGGCTCTGGGCTCCGAGTATCCATGACAACTACCATGGGTTCGTCTGCGTGCAGTTCATCAGCTAGTTGATGCAAAATAATTCCTCGACGAGCCAGCACAATAATTGAGGCTACTCGATATCCACGAAGGTTTATCAACGCTCTTCGGATCGATGATGACGAGTTCTCGTCAGCCGTCTCAAGGATCACCTGTTTCCCGCGCGAGCGAATCCTCTCAGCGAGGGTGGAGAACGTAATTCCCATGCCGTGCGTTAGCGACGCGGTGAGTAGTATACCGATACTGTCTGAGGTCCCTCGGGCGAGGGAACGGGCAGCTAGATTTGGTAGATAACCGGAACTATGCACTGCTGTCATGACTCGTTCCCTGGTTTCGGAGCGTACCGAGGGGTGGTGATTCAGCACCCTCGAGACAGTCTGAGCTGAGACATTGGCTATGGCCGCCACCTGCCCAAGGGTGACTCGGTTCCGAGAAGACACTCTGGAGAGTCTAGCAAACAAGTTAGCCACACTTATTGAGGCTGCAGATCTTAGGCCAAGCAAAAAGGTAAGCGTGTGAGGAATCTGCCTTGATTTCTGTCGCGCGCTAATCAGCGTCTACATCTCGCACCGTGAGACAAACAGTGTTAATCTACTGCGGGTGCTGACTGGCCATAATTCGTGTTATGGATCTTGGAAGAAACTTCCTTAATTTGCTCGTCGGTGAGTAGTTTAATGGGGCCGGTTTGGCGAGTGCGTAAGTACAGAGCACAAACCCATTCTAATTCTTGGGCGAGAGTGTAGGTGGCAGGAAGGTTTGGCCCGGCAACGATGGATCCATGATTGCGCATCAGGGCGGCTGTTCGGTCTTCAAGGGCACGGGCAACATTGGCTGCTAGCTCGGGTGATCCGTAGACTGCATAGTCGGCGACTCGGACGTCTGACCCGCCGAACATACAAATGTAATAGTGAATTGCGGGAAGCCTGGAGACGTCGTCTAGGCAAGCAACTGCAGTCGCTGCCGGGGAGTGTGTATGAACGACAGATTGCCTTCCAGTTACCCGCATGGTGGTCAGATGCAGATCGAGTTCGCTGGCGGGTCGGAGCGGACCGTCGATCTGCTTGCCTGTGGAGAACTCGACAATTGACACCAAATCTGGACGGATGTCCGCGTAGGGAAGACCGGAAGGTGTGATGGCTACGAGATCATCACTGCGAATCGAGATATTACCTGCAGTTCCTACGACTAGGCCATCGGAGACCAGTCGACCACAGGCATCGCAAATTTGCTGACGCTGAGTTTCAAGCAGCATCGTGACCCCTTGTCATTGTGGGACTCGTTCAATCGTGTTTGGGCAACCTAATGGTTGCGCTCACATGACAATAGTAACACTCCCGATTTGAGTTAGTTCTTAACTGTAAAATAAGCGTCCAGGAGAATTGCAATATATCTGGCCTGGCAGCCGCACTTGGGGTGCTGTTTTAGTTCAGTCAAGTCAGTGTCGGTGCTGTAGGCGTAGGCCCTTTGTGATTTTGTGGGACGAGTCCGTGATCTGGGGTCGACAGTTACGGTAGGGGCTGGCACGCTACTCTTACATCGCTATCTGGCGATATCATCGTCATGTGGCGATTAAAACTGTTCATGAACCCGACGTGGAGCCTGAGGATCTCAGCCGCTTGGCGACCGTCTTCAAGTGCCTCGGTGATCCTCATCGGCTCGTCATCGTCAACCACTTGTTCCGTGGGGAACACCGTGTCACAGATCTGGTCGCGCACCTTGGGCTGGCGCAATCGACGGTCTCGTCTCACGTCGCCTCTCTTCGAGACGCAGGTCTGTTGGCAAGTCACACGCATGGTCGTGCCACGTACTACACCCTGGCGCATCCTGGATACATCCGTAACCTCGTGCGGCTAACCGCCGCCCTTGTAAGAGACGGCGATAATTGCGCTGGGCAATGTGGTGAGTTCGATAATGACCACAACGGGCGGGACATGGAGCAGGAAGAGCATTGATCAGCCACAAACATGACCACTCCCTACGCTCCGATGCGGATCCCCGATTCCTCATCGCCGCGCTGACACTACTGATGGCCTTCATGGTCGCGGAAATCGTGACAGCCATCGTTTCCGGATCGCTGGCGCTTCTCTCTGACGCTGGCCACATGCTGTCCGATGTTGGCGCTATCGCTATCGCCCTGTGGGCCGCACGTCTGGCTCTGCGCCGTCCGCAAGGATCATGGACCTGGGGTTGGAAGCGGGCCGAGATCATTTCGGCGGCGGTCAATGGTGTCACACTGCTCGTGGTTGGCCTCGTCGTCGGGATCGAGGCCGTTCGGCGGCTCGTCGTTCCCCCCGCTATTGGCGGAGGGCTAATCATGGTCATCGCGGCTGTTGGCGTCGTCGTCAACGTCACGGTTGCCTGGCTGGTAGCACGTGCCAATCGCAGCAGCCTCAACGTCGAAGGTGCCTATCAACACATCCTTACCGATCTATTTGGGTTCATCGGCACCCTCGTGGCAGGCCTTGTCATCGTGGTGACTGGGTGGACCAGCGCGGACGCCATCGCCTCCCTCGTCATTTGTGGTCTTATGCTCCGCGCGGCGTGCTTCCTTCTTAGCCAAACGGGTCGGATACTCATGGAGGTTGCGCCTGCCTCTCTCGATCTCAATGAGGTGCGAAGCCACCTCACTGGCCTCGACCATGTGCGATCGGTCCACGATCTCCATGTGTGGACGGTGTCGAGCGATCTGCCGGCTCTGAGCGCTCACATCGTCGTTGAGGACTCCTGCTTCGCCGACGGACATGCCCCCACCCTCTTGGCTCAGATCCAGCAGTGCTTATCTGGCCACTTCGACCTCGACCATTCGACACTACAGCTAGAACCGCCCCGGCATGCCGGCACCGAAAATCACACGGTGTGACACGAAGGTCCCAGCCGGAAGGCCAGGACCTCACGCTCGTTACATTGATTACCAGCCTCAGTACAGGTCTTAGGTAATCGCGCGACGGGTAGATCAGAAGTTGATCATCTGCCCCTCAACACCCTCCGCGGCATCCTTGAGAGCCTCCGATAGCGACGGATGCGCGTGGATGTTGCGGCCGATCTCCTCAGCGGTGATGTCCCATAGTTGAGCCAAGGTCAGCTCGGGAAGCAACTCAGAGACGTCATGGCCAACTAGCGAGGCACCGAGAAGCTCGCCGTGGCGGGCGTCGGCGACAATCTTCACGAAACCGCTGCCATCTCCCAGACCCCACGCCTTGCCATTGGCGGCGAATGGGAACTTGGACACCTTGACCTCGTAGCCCTTCTCACGGGCCTGGTCCTCCGAGTAACCGAAGGAACCCACCTGCGGCTGGCAGTAGGTGGCGCGCGGGATCATGTCGTAGTTGATCGGCATGGTCTCGGCCCCGGCAATCGTCTCGGCGGCGACGACGCCTTGAGCCTCGGCGGTGTGGGCCAGCATGAGCTTGGCGGTGCAGTCACCGATGGCGTAGATGCCGTCAACGTTGGTACGCATGAAGTCGTCGATCTCGATGGCGTCACGCTCGGTGAGTTTCACGCCGGTCTTCTCCAAGCCGTAGCCCTCAACGCGCGGGGCGAATCCGACGGCCTGCAAAACACGGTCAGACTCAATGGTCTTGGAGTCTCCGCCCTTCGACGGCGAGACGGTGACCTTGACCTTCTCACCAGAGTCGTCGATGGAATCGACCTTGGTGGAGGTCAGGACCTTAATGCCGAGTTTCTTGTAAGCCTTGGCTAGTTCAGCCGAAACCTCCTTGTCCTCGTTCGGGACCATACGGTCGAGGAACTCAACGATAGTTACGTCACAGCCGTAGTTGGCCAGCACATAGGCAAACTCAGTGCCGATGGCTCCAGAACCGGCGATAACTATGGACCCGGGGACGGTGTCGGAAAGGATCTGCTCCTTGTAGGTGACGACCCGTTCGGAGAGCTGAGTGCCTGGCAGAGTTTTGACGACCGAACCGGCCGCGATGATCGCGTTGTCGAAGGTGATCTCGTCGGTCACATTGCCGCCAGAGTCCTTAACGGAGATAGCCTTGGGACCGGTAAACTCTCCCCACCCGTTGAACTCGGAGATCTTGTTCTTCTTCATGAGGAAGTGAATGCCCTTGACCATGCGGGCAGACACCTCGCGGGAACGGCTGAAAGCTTTGCCAAAGTCGACGGTGATGTCGCCACCGATGCCAAAAGTCTTGGCGTCCTTGGTGACGATGTGGGCTAGTTCTGCGTTGCGCAAAAGTGACTTGGTGGGGATACAGCCAACATTGAGGCAAACACCACCCCAGTATTCCTTCTCGATAATGGCGGTCTTCTTGCCGAGCTGGGCGGCACGAATGGCTGCAACATAGCCACCGGGGCCGGCCCCAAGGACAACGACGTCAAAATGTGAGCTCATGGGTAACACTCTAGTGGGAAGGTCACTCTGTGATGAAGATCTCACTGAAGAGATCCTGATTGACTCACCCGACCAGTCCTCCCTGAGGGAAGGAACTCAGATCTGATATATCTTGGTCAGGAAACGAGTTGTCGTCGAAGGGATCTGCTGTGGACAACATCACTCCAGCTTCGGTCGGTCGCCTCATCCGCGACGCGCGCAAGCAGCATGGAATGACGCAGAACCAATTGGCGGAGATCCTCAAGACCTCCCAGAGCGCTATTCACCGGGTGGAGTCAGGCACACAGAACCTCTCTTTGGAGTACATCAACCGCATCGCAGAGGCCTTGGAGTCCCCCATCATCACCCAACCGGGAAGCGGCACCATGAACTACCGCATCGAGGGTGGTCATCAGCTCTCTGGCTCCATCGAGGTGCGGTCCTCCAAGAACGCCGCCGTCGCGCTGCTGTGTGCCTGCCTCATCAACAGGGGCCGTACCGTGCTGCGCGGTATCGCCCACATCGAGGAGGTCAACCGCATCCTTGAGGTGCTCACCTCTATTGGCGTCACCTACGAATGGTCTGACGATGAGCGCGACCTCACCCTGACTCGTCCGGCTGAACTCAACCTCGATGATATGGATATTGAGGCTGCTCGACGTACCCGAAGCGTCATCATGTTCCTCGGACCGCTGATGCGGTTCTACGATTCTTTCAAACTCCCCTACGCTGGTGGCTGCAACTTGGGCGCTCGAACCGTCGAGCCCCACCTGCAGGTGCTACGCGCATTCGGCCTTGACGTCGTTGCCACCGAGGGCTTCTACCAGTGCCACGTCACTGATCGCACCGTCAAGGAGCGTCACATCGTCCTGACGGAGCGCGGCGACACTGTTACCGAAAATGCGCTGCTGGCCGCTGCCCAGACCCCTGGTATGACTGTGCTGCGCAACGCCAGCCCGAATTACATGGTGCAGGATCTGTGCGTGTTCCTGTGCCAGCTCGGCGTGCAGATTGAGGGCATCGGAACGACGACTCTGCGAATCCGCGGTGTCGAGAAGATCGACGCTGACGTCGAATACGCTCCATCCGAGGACCCGATCGAGGCGATGAGCCTCCTTACGGCGGCGGTCGTCACTAAGTCGGAGCTGACGATCACCCGCTGCCCGATCGAGTTCCTTGAAATTGAGCTGGCGATCTTGTCCGAGATGGGTCTGGACTTCGACCTTTCCCCCGAGTATGTCTCCCACAACGAGTTCACCCGTCTGGTTGACGTCACGGTGCGCTCCAGTAAGTTGCGGGCGGTGGCCGACAAGATCCATCCGATGCCCTTTCCCGGCCTCAATATCGACAACCTGCCGTTCTTTGCGGTTATTGCTGCCGAGGCCGACGGCCAAACCCTTATCCACGACTGGTGCTACGAGAACCGTGCCATCCACTTGCTCGACCTGGGCAAACTCGGCGCTGACGTTCAGCTGCTTGATCCGCACCGTCTCATCGTGCGGGGCCCGACTCGCTGGCGTGGCCGCGAACTTATCTGCCCGCCAGCCCTGCGTCCTGCCGTCTGTCTGCTGTTGGCGGCTTTAGCTGCTTCGGGAGAGACGGCTCTGCGCGACGTCTACATGATCAACCGTGGTTACGAGGACCTTCCGACCCGGCTTGGGGCGTTGGGGGCCAAAATCACCGTCTTCCACGGCTGAACCGTGGCGTCCTCCGGCCACCAGTCTAACTCGTCACCGGGATGCGCCATGGTGCGCTCGAGGACTGCATGTACGACACCGGCCGTTTTGCCGAGTGCGGTATCCAGTGATTCCCCTTTCACCAACCCCGCCGTAAGAACGGCACTAGTGAGGTCTCCTGCGCCGTTGAAGTGATGGTCGAGGAGAGGGTCGTGGGTCAAAATGGCCCTCTCCCCCGTCACCCCAACCATCGCGATGCCGTCACCATCATCATCGTGATACGGCACTGAGGTGACGACGACAAGGTGCGTTCCGGTGAGGCTTCGAGCCGCCCTGACGATGTCGTCAAGGGTGCGAGGTTCGGTCCCTGTCAGAATGCCGAGCTCGGCGAGGTTTGGCACCACGACGTCGGCGTGTTGAACAGCATCCTTCATCCATGACACGGTCTCGTCGGAGACGTAGGCCCTGAGCTGGCCGTCTGGGGTCACGTCCCCCATGACAGGATCGCAGACCCATATCGTGTCGGGGTGGTGGGCACGACACTTCTCCACGGTTCGCAGTACTGCTGGCCCGGTGCGCGGGGTGAGGTACCCTGACAGCACCGCGTCAACATGCTTGAGCTCGCCGTTGGAGTCAAGGGCGTTGACCATGGCGTCAATCTGCTCAGAATCGATGGGGATGCCAGCGACACTGGAACGGCCATTGTGGTTCGACAACAATGCAGTAGGCATCCCCCAAGCACGCACTCCCATAGCTCGCATTACGGGAACAGCGATGGTGTTACCGACGGTTCCCTGGACGACGTGGGACTGCAGCGATAAGACGGTGACACTCACGGTAGAACATGGTAGTGGCCACCGTGCTCACTCACCCAGACCATCTCAGGGGCACAATGGGCTGTTGTGAGAGCTACTGACTATCCGTACTGCCAGCGTCCGTTCACTGTGTTAGCCCATCGTGGTGGCGCCAGGTATGGACGTCAACAAGGGGATCGAGAACACTCTTGCTGCCTTTGGGCATGCGGTCGAGGTGGGATGTACCTATCTTGAAACCGACGTTCACGCGACCAGCGACGGGATGTTAGTGGCATTCCACGATCCGATACTCGATCGCGTCACTGAATCGAGCGGCGTCATTGCCGCCATGCCCTGGCACAAGGTCAAACAAGCCAAGGTCGGTGGTGAACCGATCCCCACCTTGGACGAGATACTTGACGCCTTTCCCGAGGCGTTTATCAATATCGACATCAAGCATGATGGCGCCACTATGCCGCTTATCGATGTTCTTTCCCGTCACCAGGCATGGGGTCGGGTTTGTGTTGGGTCCTTTAGCAGTAACCGTATCCGGACGTTCCGTCGACTCATTCGGGAGCGCACTGCGACCGCGGTGGGACCTGTTGGGGTTGGCTGGGCTGTCGTCGGCCCTCGTAGCATGCAAATGGCAGGGTCTTGCGGAGACGCCTACCAGGTGCCGCATCGCTTGACTCGATATGGAGCCCCCCTTGTGACACCGACCTTTATTGATGCTGCTCATCGTCTGGGGCGAGCCGTTCACGTCTGGACGGTCAACGAGATCTCTGAGGCTCGAGAGCTGATGGACATGGGAGTTGACGGCATTGTTACAGATCGTCCTGACCTCATGTGCGAGTTTGCTCGCGTCCACCAGCCGAAGGAGGCGCCAACTCTTGTCCCGCGGTGATCCACTGTGATCGCTGCTGCTAACGGTCGCCACCGTACGTCCACGGCGTGAACGCCTGTCTCGGCCGTCGGTTCTGTGCCCCGAAATTTGTTGCTTGTGGGATGCTGGGGTTGTTGAGGCCCGACCAGGGCTTGATGCCTACAAGCAGGAGGGAGCATCATGGCCGACCGTGCGCTACGAGGCATGGGTTTAGGATCCAAGAGCTTCGAGGATGAAGAAGGCGTTGAGATGGCCGAACGCCAGGAGATTGGCTTTGACTGTCAAAACGGCCACCACTTTGATCTCACCTTCTCCACTGAGGCAGAACTACCGAGTTTGTGGGAGTGCCCGCGCTGTGGCGCAGAGGCGCTGCGTAGCGACGGCACAGATCCTCAGCGGAAGAAGCAGAAGCCGCAACGTACCCACTGGGACATGCTTACTGAGCGTCGTTCGATCCCCGAACTCGAAGAACTACTTGCCGAGAGGCTGGACGAAATCCGCAAAGAAGATTAATCCTGCTGAGGCCGTGTGGCCGATGTGCCCCGTGGACGTGGTCCATGGGGCACACACTTTTTGTCAGCGGTGAGAACGGCGCTCCTTGATGTCACCGGCGACCTTCTCGGCTCGGTCCAAGGCCACGTGGCCAAGATCTTTGAGTTGGTGAGAGCGGTAGTCAAGCCCCCACATAGTGGTACGTAGCAACGCCTCGACGACGATATCCTTGCTCATCTTGGAGTTGCCGTATTCACGCTCAATAAACTCGATCGGGACTTCCGCGACGGTCATACCTTTCTTGAGGGTACGCCAGGTGAGGTCGAGCTGGAAGCAGTAACCAGCCGAGGCGACATCCTCAAGTCCGATAGCGCGCAGAGTGTTAGCGCGGAAGGCGTTGAATCCGCCGGTGGGGTCTTTGACACTGATCCCCAGGCACATCCGGGTCCATAGGCCACCACCTCGCGAGATGAGTTCGCGATACTTTGGCCAGTTGACCACCGATCCGCCCTTGACGTAGCGGGACCCCTTGACCATGTCGGCGCGCTTGAGGGCCTCCAGCAGTAGCGGCAATTGTTCAGGTTGGTGGGAACCGTCGGCGTCCATTTCGACCAGCACGTCATAGCCGTGGTCAAGGCCCCAGCGAAATCCGGACAGATACGCAGCCCCCAAGCCTTCTTTACCTTTGCGGTGCATAACGTGGACGTGGTCGTCGCTAGACGCAATGCGGTCGGCAATCTCTCCAGTACCGTCCGGCGAATTGTCGTCGGCGACGAGAACGTCGACGTTCGGGTTGGCGCGGCGGGTCCGCGCAACGATGGTCTCGATATTCTCCGCTTCGTTGTAGGTCGGAATAACGACAAGGACCTTGTCGAGCCGGACTTCAGTGTCGGTGGCGGACATCCCTCTCCGATCTGTTGTGATTCGCTTGTGCGAGCATAGCGCGACGGCGTTGCAGTAACGACACCGCGATGGTCCCTGATGCACACACGAGGATGACGATCCGTAACAACGGTGCAATCTGTACACCAATAGTGAGACCGGATTCGAGAGGCATGGTCACTGTGAAATTCGTATGGCCACCCTCGTTAGTGCGCAGCGCTACAGATCCGTCAGGGTTCACCAGCCCCGAAAAAGAATTCGTGGTTGAGACGACAATATGTCGTCCGGTCTCTACCGCTCTTGCCCTGGTGATCTGCCACTGTTGCGGCGTCTGGCTGGTACCGATAAAGGATGAATTATTCGACTGAACGGCCAGAATTTTCGCCCCGTGGCGCACCGCGTCAGCGACTGTGTCGTCATAGGCCACCTCGAAGCAAGCCACCACACCAATTGAGACTTGCTGGCCAGCGATCGTGGCATCAAGGACACCTGGGCTCGTCCCGGGGACAGATTGCCGCCCAATATTTTTCAGGACGGGGATGAGCGGAAGGAAAAAAGACCGCGCAGGGATCCATTCGCCAAAGGGAACCAGGTTACGTTTGTGATATGTCGAGGTTGGCTGCGGTGACGATGGCGGCCACCACATCGATGTTGTCTGCCGCTCATCGTTGCCGGGGCCGTCAGTCACGGCGCCGACTAAGATCGGCCGATTCGAAAGAGCCAGCGCGCCCATGACGATTTGGTGACTCTCGAAATCGAGAACTGGGTCGACATCGGTGGAATTTTCCGGCCACAACACCATGTCGGGGGCAGGGCTGCCGGACACTCTCTGCTCGGCGACGGCCATGATCGTCTGGGAGAGATGATTGTCGGTGACCGACCGTGCATATCCCATCGCGTATGGGCCTGCAGTTCCGTCCACTCCCCCCTGCACCACCAGGACCCGCGCATAGCGTTGGTGTGGACTGCGATGGTTCGCCAGGGTGACGCAGACGGTTCCCATTAACGCGACGACGAGAAACTCTGCGACGAGAACGATACTGGTGCGGCGCTGACTCCTCCCCCTGGTCGAGACGACACGGGCCAATAGCCCGGCCGCCAGAGCCACGAGGAAGCTCGTACCGACACTGCCAGCCCATCTGAGGATACCCACCCACGGTGTGTCGACAACGGTCCATGCCAGTCGGACCCAACCGAACCCGCCCAGCGGGACGGCGGCAGCCCCGACCTCGGTGGCCGTCCACACCATTGCCTGCCATACCGGGGCCTTCGGTAAAACGCTGACGCACCGAATCGCCCACCCGGCGATCAGACACCACAACGCCATGACGGCGATGAGCAGCACCGCTACCGGCGGTCCCATGACGCCGACCCATGCGATCGTGGTAGTAAATAAGCCGATTCCGAACAAGTATCCCAGCCCTGCCGCGGCCCGACCAGTGGTAGTGCGCACCAACAGGATGAGCGCGGTCAGACCGGGAATGACAAGGATCCACCAGCCCAGCGGTTGGAAACCAGTTCCGGTCGCGACACCGGCAGTAAACGCGGCCACACCGCGCAGCCACGAGATGCGCGGCAGGTGAAAAATCATCGAGTTCCCAGCATGCCGAGGTCGTCGAACACGGTGTCGAGGACGACGACTGTTTCTGTACCGCAATGGCACTCTTTGCGGATGCGTGTAAGCAGCTGATCGAGATGGCCGGTACTAGGCGCTTGGACTCGCGCCAGATAAGACGCTGCTCCAGCGATGGAGTGACAGCCCCGTACCTCGGGAAAGGTCCGCAGGATACCGGGTATCGCTTCGTCTTCCTCAGGATCGATAGGGTTGAGGAAGATGAACGCGGTGATACCAGCACCAATCGCCTCAAGGTTTAAGGTGGCGTGATACCCGGTGATGATCCCCTTCGCCTCAAGACGCTTGACGCGCTGCTGAGCGGCGGAGGTCGATAGGCCGGTCTGATGGCCGAGTTCGGTCCACGACATCCGACCATCTTTCTCAAGTAAACCGAGGATGTGACGATCGGTGGCCTCAAGGATCGGAGACCGATCTTCGTCCTCGTCGTCGTGATGCTTAGTCATAAATGGCTCCTCCCTGCCCCTGGCTCGACCCAATGGGATTTCAGCACGTGAATGGTTGATCCAGCGAGCAAGTTTGGTGCAGCAGACGCTAGCCGCGATGGACGTCCTTTGCCGTCCAGGCACACCCGTTTCACGACCTCTAGGTCAAAGCTTGCGAACCAATCTTCCAAGTCAGCGACACCCGAATAAGACTGGTTAGGGGTGTCATGCCAGGAATACGGTAGATCATGGGAGGTCGGCATCCTTCCACCCATGACCTTAAGGCGGTTACGCCAGTACACGAAGTTCGGCACCAGGAGGATAAGCAGAGTGCCGATACGCGCCATTTCGGCAAGCACCTCATCAGGGGACACGATGGCTTGCAGAGTCCGGGACAAAATGACGACGTCATAGGAATCGTCGTGAAACTCCCCCAGATCCTCGTTGAGGTCCAGCCCCAGCACAGGCACTCCAGCTGACATCGCGGTGATCAAGGACGAGTGATCGAGTTCGACCCCAGTGCCCAGGCAGCCGCTGGTGGTGATGAGGTGACGAAGAAGCGAACCGTCACCACAGCCCAGGTCGAGAACCCGGGAGTGCGACGGCACCAATGAGGTAAGTATGCGTTGATCGGGACGAAGCGTCACAGCGCCGTCTCCCTCGTACACAGGTGGCCGTCGAAGTGCGGGGCGCGACGTGATGCCCGCATCGAGAGGCGTTCGGCTGTCAGAAAGGCTCTGACGAGGTCGTGGTAAGGACCCAGCCTCATGAGGAAGGAATCGTGGCCCCAAGAAGACGCAATTGTTGCGAAGCTGACCGGTAATCCGGCTCCTTCGAGGTGCCGCGCGATGCGCCGCGAGTGGGCCGGAGAGAACCTCCAGTCGGTATCGAAGCAAACTACGAGGAAATTCACGGGGTTGGCGATAAGGTCGTCAGTGGCACCTGCTCGGCCAAAGGGATCGAAGTAGTCCATGACGCGGGTGAGGTAGATGTAGCTCAATGGGTCGAACCGGGTCAGAAAGGCTTCTCCTTGATGATCGAGATACGATTCAACGGCGAAATTGGTACCGAACCCCCGCTCGACTGATTCGGACTGACGGGAGCGCCCGAATTTTTCGGCAAAAGCATCCTCTGATAGGTACGTGATGTGGGCGAGCATACGGGCGATTGACAATCCGGTGTCCGGACGCACGTCGTGGTAGTCGCCTTCAGCAAAGGCCGGATCCCGCAGGATTGCCTCGCGTCCAACCGCGGAAAAGGCGATGTTCTGAGCCGTTAAACCACTTGACGATGCGATGATGATGGCGTTATCAAGGGTCGACGGACGGGTGAGTGACCAGTCGAGGGCCTGCATGCCACCCATGGAACCGCCGATGACGGCGTGGAAATGTTCAACGCCTAGGTACTGTGCGAGCCGTAGGTGCACCTCAACGAAGTCATGCATGTCGATTTGGGGGAAATCGAGACCCCAGCGCTTCCCGGTATCGGGATTAATCGAGGCTGGTCCCGTGGTGCCGGAATACCCTCCCAAAAGGTTGGATGAGATGACGAAGAACCGGTTGGTATCAATGGCGCGACCAGGCCCGATGATGTTGTCCCACCACCCTGGACGGTCTTCTCCGGGATGAAACCCGGCGGCATGGGCGTCACCGGTGAGCGCATGACAGATGCAGACCGCGTTGTCGCGGGATTCGTTGAGTTTCCCGTAGGTCTCGTAGGCGACAGTGACGTGCCCGAGGCGCTCACTTGCAACCAGATGAAGAGGATCGTCTGGCACGGCGACAGTTGCGTACTGAGTCTCTACGGTCCCGACACCGGGACCCTCCGGACTGATTCTAGGTGCTGGTAGACGGGGTAACATCGATCCTATCTTGCCAGTTTTCGTCGTCATGCGCGTGAGGGGTCATAAGCCACTACGCTCTTAGTCGTGCGCATGATGGATCAAGCGGGCCTCGAACACGTGTTGAAAGGTATGACGGGACAGCCCCGGGTGGTGTGTGGTGGCTCTGGATCCACTCCCCTGCCTCTTCTCGACGTCGTTGATCGGTGCCTGGAGACGTGGCGGTTGGTGTGTATCAACGCCCCGGTCGGCGTGCCGATACGTACGGGGGTTACTCACGAAACGGTCTTTATTGGCCCCGGGGCCCGCCACGCTGAGAATCTCGAATATGTCCCGTGTCGGCTGAGCCTTGCTGCACAGCTCTACGAGGGTCGGTTCGCCCCGGATATCCTCCTCCTCCACACCAGCACACCTCGCAGCGGCGCGGTCAGCATGGGCATTGAGGTGCAGGTGCTCCCTGCTGCGCTGGAATCGGCGAAGCATCGGGGAGCCCTCGTCATTGCTCAGGTGAATCCGAGCATGCCATATGTTTTCGGGGACGGAATTGTCGACGTCGACGACATCGATATCGGAGTCATCGTAGACACTCCTTTACCGACGGCCGCCATGCCGTCGCCTGGTCCGATTGCGCAGCGGATTGGCGACCTCGTGGCTTCCCGGATGCCTAACGGGGCAACCCTCCAGGTGGGTATCGGTGCTGTTCCCGATGCCGTCGTGGCAATGCTGCCTGATGACAGGGCTTTTGGCGTGTGGACTGAGCTACTCACCGACTCGGTCCGACTACTCGAGGAGGCTCACAGCCTTGACGAGCGCTTCATCACTGGAACTTTCGCTATGGGTACCCCTGCCCTTTATGAGTGGTTAAATGAGAACCCCCGAGTGCAGTTGTTGCGCTGCGAGAAAACGAACAATCCGAGTTTTATTGCGGCCCAGCCGAAAATGACGAGTGTCAATGCGGCGCTGCAAGTAGATCTGTTTGGTCAAGTCAATGCCAACCGGGTACGCGGGAAAATCTATTCCGGGATTGGGGGATCCACTGATTTCTTGGTCGGGGCAATGCACTCCCTAGGTGGACAAGCGCTCATCGCCATGCTGAGTTGGCATCCGAAGGCTGACTGCTCGACGATCGTCGGGTTGCTGGACTCCCCCGCATCAGCGAGCCAACCTTCGGTGGTCGTCACCGAACAGGGTGTCGCAGATTTCTTCGGGAAGTCCCAAGAGGAGCAGGCGCGGCAACTCATTGAGAATGCTGCTCATCCTGACGCCCGCGGAGAACTCTGGCGTCAGGCCAAAGAGTTGTCCCTGGCGTGACACTGGCCCTCATATCGTCGGGACATTGACACCTAGCAACGCGGAAAGGACAGTAATGACGCCGTTGTCGGTGTTCGGCGGGGCAACGTAATTGGATGCCCGGATGATGTCAGGATGACTGTTGGCCATGGCAAAGGACCACTTCGCCAAGGGCATCATCTCGAGGTCGTTGAGAAAATCGCCGAAGATGGCGGTTTGGCCGGCAGTGACGCCGAGGTCACGCTGAACAGCCTCGACGGCACTGCCCTTATTGACGCCTGGGTTCATGATGTCGACCCAGTTAGGGGTGGCGAGGATTACCTGGTGCTCGCGGGCGATACGCTGCATCGTCGGGTGGGTGGTGTCAGAAGCCTCATCGAAGTCGTAGATGGAGAGCTTGATAACGTTGTCAGTGTGTTCGGTGAGGTCTTTGACGACTGTGTGGCTGTGGTAGTACGTCGCCACATGGGAGACAAAGGGGTCATCTCCGCGCTCAAGGTAAGCCATAGATTTGGTGTCGACGACCAAGCCGACGTCATGGCCGTCGTCGCGGAGTTGCCGAACTCCGGTGATAACCTCATGGGCAAGGTTGGGATCGATAAGAGACGATGAGATGTCGATACCGTCACGGACAACGTAGGTTCCGTTCTCCGCAATAATCGGCATGCCCTGTAAGTGAGAGTGGAACATCGTGGACAGCGTGGTGCATTGGCGGCCCGAGGCCGGTACGAAGGCGATGTCACGATCCTTCATGGTTTCGAGCAGGGGCCACAGCTGCGAGGGAATATTCCCATCGCCGTCAAGGAGGGTGCCATCCATGTCGGAGATCACCAGGCGAAGGTCGTTTGCGGGGGCAGGGAACGGAGTTGGATTCGGCATGTCCACGTGGTCAGAATAGCGAAACCTTCAGGCCGCGCGGTTGGTATAAATACTGCACTGCTCATCCACGCGGGCGAGACTTACAGTGTAACGAATCGATCGACGCCTATACCATTTGTGGTGGCGTTCGGTATGCCTACGGATTACGCTCAATGGTGTGCCTTCATCCTCCCCTGGTCGCACCAACAGCCGAAGAGCGCTCAGCTCTCGCCAGATGATGGCTCTGGATGCCGCTCGGCTGTACCACCTACGGGGGTTGGATCAAGCTGCGGTAGCGCAAGTCCTGCACGTGTCGCGTCCTCAGGTCTCGAAACTGTTGGCAACCGCGCGCGAGTTGGGATACGTTCGCACCCATGTAGTTGATCCTCGCGAATCCGATCCGGGAACTTGTGCAGACTTTAACCCAGCGTTTTCGTATCGCCGGACTGCTCCTCGTAAGCCCCACTGGTCCGACGACCGGCGACCTGCTACACGCTCTGGGCTCGGCTGCCGCTCACCTGGCGAACATCCTCGTTCTACCCGGTGAGGAAGACGTCTCGTTCTGGTGGTCCCAAACAGTACAAGCGTGTGCGCTGGAAATGGCCCGTGCCCCGCGGCGACCACGGGCTTTGAACCAATGTGCGGGCACGGCTCCGGGCCACGATGTCCATCTTTCGATGAAGACGTTCATGGAACGTACGGACTTGGTAGTACACCCCTGCCCGGTGCCGCTGCTGCATCCCAGTGTCACAGCGCGATTGAAAGCTGAGGATTCACCAGCGGCGCGACAACATGCGAGTCGACGTGTCAGCAGTGCCGTGCTCATACTTGGCTCCTCCCCACAGGAAATGGACCTGATTCGTCGCAGTGATCTGGTGACTTCACAGGAAAGCGAACAGATCCGTAGAAATGCGGTGGGACATCTGTGTGGGCGATTCATCGACGACGATGGACGAGTGGTGGCCCCGACCTTGGGTCAGCGCACCTCAAGCCCCACCCTGGCTCAATTACGTCGCAGTCGACGCACTGTGCTCATCGCTCACGGGACAAATCAGGTCAAGTTCGTCCGTGCTGCGGCATTGACAGGTTATGTGGACCATATCGTCACGGATGTGTCCACCGCCGAACTGCTCCTCAAGTAAGCCTGACGATGACCCCCACGTCATTTCGTGGCCTCACATTGGCACGAATGTGCCACTTGAAAAGGGCACGGAAGCCCTACAGTGATCGCTCTGAGCAAAGGAGTTCACATGAGCATTACCGCTCTCATCGATCACACACTGTTGGCTCCCGATGCCACAGTGCAGCACATCAGATCCCTGTATCGCGAGGCCGTCAATCATGACTTTTACAGCCCTACCCGGGTAAGGTTGGCGGCAGTCGAGCTAGCCGGTTACGCCCCACGCGTGTGTGCCGTTGCTGGTTTTCTCTCCGATGCACACCCTAGTGAGACCCGGGCCATTGAAGCTAAGACTGCCATTAGTGATGGCACAAACGAGGTCGACATAGTCATCAACGTGGGCGCCGTCAAAGATAGTGACGGGGGCCCTGTTGAGTCCGACAAACCTACTGTCGTTGACGCCGCAGGCAAGACCATAGTTAAGGTTCTCTTCGAGAACAGCGAACTCACCGACAAGAAAAATGTCCGAGCTTGCCAGGCCGTAGAGCGATACGGTGCCTATTTCGTTAAGACCTCCACGGGAACCTCCGAACACGGCGCCACTGCCCACGCCGTCTCACTCATGCGTCGCACCGTGGGTGATCGGCCGGGGGGTCAAGACATCCGACGGTATTCGTACTCCCGAGGACGTGGCGACGATGCTAGGAGCCGGCGTCACCCGTACCAGTGCGTCCGCCGGAGTCTCCGTCCTCGCCGATGAGGAGGCACTGTGACCACCAAAGGCACCGCTATCGTCAACGACACGGACGTGGATAGTGGCATCCCAAATACGTCGTGGGGCTTCATCAAGGACCACACCTTGCAGTTGCGTGACGGATATCTGAATCGCACTCCGATCTTCCAATTTATCCTGCTGTCGGTCTGTTTCCCGATGTGGGGCATGGCTGCGAGCATGAACGATATCCTCATCACCCAATTTAAGGCTGTGTTCGCCCTCTCGGATCTAGCCAGTGCGTTTGTGCAGTCAGCCTTCTACGGTGGCTACTTCCTCATCGCTATACCCGCGAGCCGGGTAATTCGTCGCACCAGCTACAAGACAGGACTGCTCATTGGCCTGAGCGTGTATATTCTTGGATGCTTGCTGTTCTTTCCAGCTTCGCGCGTGGCCACATATACTGTGTTTTGACGGCCTTATTTTCCATCGCCGTTGGTCTGTCTTTTCTGGAGACTTCGGCGAACACGTACTCGTCGATGATTGGCGATCGGAAACATGCAACCCTGCGCCTCAATATTTCTCAGACATTCACGTCGCTGGGATTCCTGTGTGGTGCTCTTATGGGAAAGTTCCTTGTGTTCACTGATGGCGCTGCGCTACACGAGCGCGTCGCCCATGCTCGGACGGTGGTCGAGCGTGAGGCCATCACCGCGGAGGCTTTAGGACGTACGCTCAGCCCTTACAGGGTTATCATCGTCATGCTGGTGGTGCTCGTGGTGCTCATCGCCATTACCCAGTATCCTCACTCTAAACCGTTGCGCAACGATGCAGAAGAAGCCAAGGCCCCCATCGGTGAAACTCTTGCATATCTGGCGAAGAACCGCCTGTTTCGTGTCGGGATTCTTACCCAGTTCCTCTATGTCGGCTTGCAAACTTCATTATGGACCTTCACCATCCGATTGGCCCTGAATCTTGATCCGGCGCTGAACGAGCGCACAGCTGCGAACTATCTGATCGCCGCATTCATTTCGTTTTTCATTGGAAAAACGATCGCCAACCTGCTGATGACCCGAATGAACGAGAACAGGATACTGATGACCTACTCACTGCTCGGGGTGCTGTGCATCACCTACATCGTCGTTATGCCAAGTTTCACAACCGTCTACGCAGCGGTGATCGCCTCGGCGCTATTGGGGCCGGGGTGGGCGACAATATTCGCACGAAACCTTGACCTAATCGAAGACAAGCGCTACACCGAGACCGGCGGTGCGGTCATCGTTATGTCGATCATTGGCGGTGCTGCCATCCCGGTGATGCAGAGCTACCTGTCTGACACCACGGGCTCTATGAGATTCAGCTTCATCGTAAACGCCTTCTGCTTTGCCGCGATCTTCGTGTTCTTCCTAGTGGTCGATCGTCGTGATCAGAAACAAATCTGTGACCTTGCACCTGCGGCCCTGAAGGAGGCATCTCGTGGTAACCACTGATAACTCAACCGACCTCGAGATCACCCTGTACCCTGAACTGTTTGGTGAAAGAGAACGACAAATTCTCCAGACTGGTGAGTGGATCGTAACCGCATGGCGGTACCTTACCGGGATTGTTGCCTTGCGGATCACCAACACCCGTGGGTACGTCGAGGTTCTCCCTTTTATGGGTCAGATTTTGTGGGACGCCGTGTTTGACGGTCAATCTCTACGAATGGACAGCATGTTCGAGGTTCCTGTGCAAGCTCGGCAGATCGTCGAGACGTATGGGTGCTTCGCCTTCCAATCCGGTCTGCTGGCTGCGGGATGTCCGTCCCCAGAAGATGATCATCCGCTACACGGTGAGTTTCCATGTGCACCAATGCGCTCGGCAAAACTTGTCACAAAACACGGACCCTCCGGAGTTCCTGCGGTCACCTTGGTCAGTGAGTATGAGTATTGCATGGGTTTTGGACACCACTATCTTGCGCGGCCCACGGTGACCCTGCGAACCGGCTCGGCTACGTTCGACATCAGCCTTGAAGTCACCAATCTGTCGAAGTATCAGTCGATGCCATTGCAGTATATGTGCCACATGAACTATGCGTTCATTCCCGAGGCCCGGATGAGTCAGTCCTTACCCGACGGAGCCTTCCAACTGCGTCGCAGCGTGCCGAGCCACGTGACGCCAACACGTCAGTGGTCCCGGATTAATGAGGAGATTCTCGCTGGGGACATCGATGCTGACTCGTTGGTCGGTGCAGAGGCATTCGACCCCGAGATTGTGTACTTCGCAGACGACTTACCGAAATATGGCGAGACTGTCGAGTTTAGAATGCAGGCTCATGCCAACCATAACTTTGTGACTCGCTTCCGTACCGACCAATTCCCCGTCGCTACCCGGTGGATTCTTCATAATGCTGATCAGAGGGTGGCCGCATACGTGCTGCCAGGTACGAGCAGACCCGAGGGACGATTGGCTGCCGAAGCCGCCGGAACCCTCATTCATCTGGCTGCCGGTGCGGCCCGTACGTTCTCCGTAACCACCGGGCTTCTCGCTCCAGGTGAAGCCTTTGCCCGAGAGGTGCAGTGACATGGACATCGCCATTGTTGGGTCCAACATGGTGGACCTTATCTCTTACATCCATCGTATGCCATCAGAGGGTGAAACCGTTGAGGCTCCCGATTTCCGAATGGGATGCGGCGGAAAGGGCGCAAATCAGGCAGTCGCTGCGTCACGCCTAGGTGCAGAGGTGGTGATGGTCACCCGAGTAGGAAACGATGTGTTCGCCGACACTACGTTGAAAAACTTTCGCAAGAACGGCATCGATACCACCTATGTGCTACGCACCGATGCGAGCTCTGGGGTGGCGCCGATCTTTGTCGATCCAGACTCGCGTAACTCCATCCTCATCATCAAGGGAGCTAACGCTCGGTTGAGTCCGGCTGATGTCGAGGCTGCCCGAGAAGACATTGCCAGATGCAAGCTTATCGTGCTGCAACTGGAGATCCCATTAGAGACAGTTTACGCCACGATTGAGTTAGGGGAAGTACTGGGAATCCCAATACTTCTCAATCCAGCTCCAGTCGCACCAGAACTGGACCTTGAGCGAATTCGCGGAATTGAGTTTTTTATACCGAACGAGTCCGAGCTGGAACTCATAACAGGGATGCCGGTAGATACCCTCGACGATATCGGTAAGGCTACTGATGTGCTATTGGGAGCGGGCATCACAAATATCATCGTGACCTTGGGCTCGCGTGGTGCGATGTGGGCCCATGCAGATGGACGCGAAATCATCAAGGCCCCGGCTGTTCAGGCCGTAGACACGACGGGTGCCGGTGACGCCTTCATAGGTGAGTGGGTAGACCACGGCGACGTGACAGCGTCGATCCGTGCGGGAAACCGTTATGCCGCCGATTCGGTCACGCGTCACGGAACTCAGAGTTCCTATGCATTGGCTGATGGGAGCCTTCCGGAGGGGTGAGAGCCAGTGGGGCCGGGAAGTCGAAAGCCTGGTCCCACTCAAGGTGCGGATCTTGTAGTCCTCAGAGCAAGGGCCCCGAGGATCTTGTGATGCAGCTCGCGAAGCTGGAGATCACCTTGAGTACGAGTCCAGTCGAGCTTCATTGGGAAGTCTGCGACGGCATACGCTGGACGTGGTGAGACGACCACGACGCGATTCGATAGCAGTAAGGCGTTCTCCACAGCCGCTCCAATTCCCCTTGCAGGGTTGAACGGGTGAGTGGGTCGGTTTGCTCAGGGGTTCGTCGAGGATCAAGATCTCGGTGTTGGAGCCGAGCGGTCGCACAAGCGAGGCGCGCTGAGCCACGCCGTCAGACAACTCCGAGGAGTAGGGCGTATCGGAAATGGTCGAGCCCGATCATCTCGTTGATTCGGTGGGTCTATTCCAGGTCATCTTGGTGACCTTGTACCCATCGGCTGACACTGCGTTCGGTGTGGAGCCACGGCAGCAATGTCGGATCCTGGAAAAGCAGGCCACGACACGGGACCTCAGGAATACCAATGCCGCTCGCGGACTTCACAACGTCGGGCTGACAGGATTTGAACCTGCGACCCCTTGACCCCCAGTCAAGTGCGCTACCAAGCTGCGCCACAGCCCGTTTTGGATCACTCGATGACCCGGGGAAACACACTAGCGTACTTCTGTTCCTTCGACAAAACTGGTCACTTCCGCTGTCGCTTCGCCCGAGGCCGGATCTCCACATGAACGGGTGAACCGGCAAACCCGAAGTCCTCACGCAGCCGCCTGATGATGAACCGTACATACCCTTGGTCGAATAGTCCTGATGTGAACAGGGCGAAGGTCGGCGGGCAGTTGTGAGCTTGGGTCCCGAAGAGGATCCTCGGTTGTTTTCCTCCCCGCACCGGGTGTGGGTGGGCCGCAGCGAGACGACCAAGGAATGCGTTGAGTTTGCCGGTCGAAACGCGTGTCTCCCAGCCTTCCGCAGCCGTCTCGATAGCCCTCTCGAGCTTGTCGACGTTTCGCCCGTTGAGCGCCGAAATGTTGACTCGTGGTGCCCAGGAGTAGGTCTGAACGTCGCGCTCGATCTCGCGCTCCAAATAGCGGCGTCGTTCCTCGTCAGTCAGGTCCCACTTGTTGTAGGCGATGACCATCGCCCGGCCCGCATTCTCAACCATGGTGAGGATTCGAAGGTCTTGGTCGCTGATCGACTCCGACGCGTCAACGACTACCACGCACACCTCGGCACGCTCGATGGCGGCTTGAGTGCGCAGTGAGGCGTAATATTCGTGCCCGGACGCTTCCTTCACCCTTTTACGTAAACCGGCAGTGTCAATGAACTGATAGACGGTGCCGCCGACAGTGACTAACTCATCCACAGGATCAACCGTCGTCCCAGAAATATCCGAGACGACTACGCGGTTCTGGCGCGCTATCCGGTTCAGAAGGGAGGACTTGCCGACATTCGGCTTGCCTACAATCGCGACCCGACGCGGTCCGTCCGATGACTCATGGCTAGTGCGATCTTTCGGCAGTACCGCAATGAGCGCGTCAAGGAGGTCACCGGAACCGCGTCCGTGGATGGCCGAAACAGGGTGGGGCTCCCCCAACCCAAGGTTCCACATCGTTGCTGCTTCAAGCTCACCGCGTGCGTCGTCGACCTTGTTGGCAGCTACCACGATGGGTTTGTGAGATTGCCTCAGTACCTGGACGACGGCCTCGTCTTCGTCGGTGGTGCCCACGTTCGCGTCAACGACGAACAGGACGGCATCGGCAGTTGAAATAGCTAATTCAGCCTGCTCGGCGATCATGGCTGCCATGCCAGAGGCATCGGAGGCCCAACCGCCGGTATCGACGAGGACGAATTGACGACCAGACCACTCAGCGTCATAAGACACCCGGTCGCGGGTCACGCCCGGGACATCCTGAACGACGGCTGCTCTGCGGCCAAGGATGCGATTGACGAGAGTTGATTTGCCAACATTGGGCCGACCAACAACGGCAACAACGGGCTTTAGAAGAGCTTCCTCGATGCCGTCGCTGGGGCCGTGGAGGAACTCGGGCGAGTCGGACATGAAGGAACGCTCCTATTAGGGTACTAAACCACGGTACACGGTGTGGCGGCAGTAAAAATACTGCTCAGCGCAACGAAACTGGTACCAGATCAATGACAGTGTTAATGACCTGATTCAAATTGAGGTGGGTGGAGTCGACCACAGTGACTCCCTCAGCTGGCTCCTCGAAGGTTGATACTGTCGCGTCGTCCCGGTCACGACGCACGATCGAATCAATGACCTGGGCCATGTCGATCTTCTCCCCCAGTTCGGTCCGACGCCTTGCGATGCGAACGGCAGGGTCAGCCACCAGAAGCACTCTGACCTGCGCGTCGGGGCACACCACAGTCGTGATGTCGCGCCCTTCCATCACGATGCGACCGCGGGCGGCCGCAACCTGACGCATGCGAGCGGTCAGGGCGTCACGAATCGGCTGAATCGTCGCTACCGCAGACACCGTGGCACTGGTTTGCGGATCACGGATCTCCTTGGTGACATCCTCCCCATCGATCACGACGCGATCATGGTTAGCTGAGGTATCAAGCTCTAAGTGGCAAGTTCGAGCTACCTCGATGGCATCATGGGGATTCGCTGCCGGATCGACGCCCAGATGAGCGAGGCGGCAAGCCACCGCGCGGTACATTGATCCGGTGTCGAGGTGGGCTAACCCAAGCCGCTGAGCGACTCCACGAGAGGTCGACGATTTGCCGGACCCGCTGGGCCCGTCGATGGCGATGACGAGAGGTGGGGTTGACACGTTCTGCCTGCCTTACGGTGACGATCTGACGGGGTGAGGCTATCGGTACTCACCGACATCTATCAGGACCGCACTGACCAGCCGTGATCGCGCATTGACACGGTCAGCGTTTGAGCACGGTCCGGGGCAACATCAATCGACAAATAACCAACTTCACGAGCTGGATCATGTTCCACCGACAAGTCTTCAACATTGACCCCAGCATCCTCGACGTCAGCAAACAGTCGCGCTAAGGCGCCCGGGGCGTCGGGTATCTCGACGACGACGGCGGACGTCTCTACCATCTGATGTCCATGCTTACCTGCCAGCTTACGGGCGCCCGCTTGACCAACGCTGAGGAACTCTTCTAAGCGTTCCGAATCATCAAGACGCGATAACAAGTCGTCGAGGTCGTCCCGAATTGCTTCTAACTGGCTGCGGACTTCAGCGCGGTTGGAGGTGAGGATCTGACGCCACATTGTCGTCTGGGAACGGGCAATCCGGGTGACGTCGCGGATGCCCGACCCTGCGAGGCTCAAGTGCTCAGAACGAGCGTGGCGCAGATTTGCCGCAGTAAGGATGCTCATCAGGTGGGGCAGGTGAGACACCTCCGCGACTGCCCGGTCGTGCTCGTTGGCGTCCATACTCACCGCCCGCGCGCCGCAGGCTCGGGCCAGAGCGACGACCTGTGCGACGTCCTCGCGACGGTTATCGGTGCGAGGGGCGATCACCCAGGTGCGGTTGACGAAGAGTTCGTCGGAGGCTGTCAGCGGGCCGGTGTACTGAGTTCCGGCCATGGGGTGGGAACCCACATAGCGAGATATGTCGACTCCATGCCCGGCAGCCACCGCGGTCACCTGTGACAACACCGCCCCCTTCACTGAGGCGGTGTCGGTGATCACCGCTTGGGGGTGTCGCGTCAACCGCTCAACGATCGTCGGCGCGACGACGGCTGGCGGGGTCGCGACCACGATCATCCGGTAGGCCTCGTCAGCAAGGTCATCGAGTTTGCCAGCTCCGCGCCCGGCAGCAACGAGCGTATTGCCACGATCGATGTCCCACAGATGCACGTCAGCTCCTGCCGTCACCAGGGCCTTACCAATGGATGCCCCAATGAGCCCAGTACCGACGATAAGGATGGGACCGTTCAAGGTCGGCTCGACGGATTCAAGATTCCCCACTGTCGACCTCCAACGCGGTCGCGGCGTCTAGACGTCGGAAGTGGCGGCGGGTCGAGGCGTGGCGATCAAGCAGACCTACCTCAAGGCTTGGGGGCTCGACGTCAAGGACGTTTTCCGCAGCACGTACGACGTCGGATATCGTCGCGCCATTGGGCAATTCGAGATGGGGCAGCTCGGCGGAGCGATTACTGGTTGTACCCATGAGGACAGGACCCGTGCCGGCACGCACGGAACCGTCGAAGTCGATGGTGTATAAGCGATCCTCCGAAGGGACCAAGCCAAGCTCGGCGACTGTGACCTGGACTTGATAGGGCTTAACGTCGGGGCGAGTAAACACCTTGCCAATAATCTGTGCATACATGCTGGCTAGGCTGCGCCCGGTGACATCGAGGCGGTCGTAGGCGTATGCGCGCAGGTCAGCAAAGCGGATACCCGCCACTCGGAGTTCCTCCGCTTCGTGGAACAGTCCGACGGCTGCGAAGGCCAACCGATCGTGGATTTCAGAGACCGACCGCATGCCCTTGGAAAGATCGGCGCTGCACTGACGCGCTACCAGCGCGATCCCTTCAGCGCATCTCGCGACGACGACGCCGTCGCCCCCATCGCGAATGGAATCTGAGACAAACTTGGAACGATCAGCTATCCACTCACTCGGTGGAGCATAAGCCGGAAGCGTCATGATCGGGCCTCCTCACGATCGGACTCGGCAGCGATCTGGTCGACGACCTGTTTCGCGAGTACCGCCACCTCCTCAGTCGGAAACCGGGTCACACCATGGGAATCTGCGTACGTCACTGCCGGGTACAGGCCGCGCGACAGATCCGGTCCCGACACAGACGATGTGGTGTCATCGCTGATGGCCGTGCCAAGGGCTCGGATAGCCAGCGTGACAGATTCGTCGCGATCCATCCCTGCTCGAAAGCCCTCGTTAAGGACGCCGCTTGCAAACAGAGCTCCGGACCCCACACAGGCATGGGAGTGTTCCTCGGTTCGCCCGCCAGTGCCGTCGTAGGAAAAGATCCGGCCACGATGGGCTAGATCATCCCAGCCTGCCAGCAGTGGAGTAACGGCGAGTCCCTGCGCCATCATCGTTCCATTAGAGCGCACCAAGCTCGACAGCCTGACCGCGCGGCCATCCATGCTGATCCGCTGTCCTTGAATCTTTTCAAGATGGTCAACTTCAGCTTGAAACAGGCGAATCATTTCCCCCGCCAGGCCAGCTGCCCCGGCGACGCCAATAACACATCGGTCGTCGGTGCCGAGGATGCGGTCGATGTCGGTCTGACCGAGACGCTTTGCCAATGCAGAACCCAGATCAGCAGCCACGACAACGCCCCCGCTGTAGCGAATCGCGAGTATAGTTCTGCCGTGCCTCAGCAGCTCGGGAACACTGGTGTCGACTGTTGTTGGGGGCAACAGCTCAGGAGCGACTCGCCGTAGAAGCACGGCGAAGGAATCGGTGGTCGTACCCGACATGAGGTAGTTCTTATCGAGATTAGACAACGACAACGGCATGACCCTCCTCGCCACGATGACACTGGGGCTTCCCAGCCTAGCTGACCGATTTGGGCTAAACCTGTGAGGCGGATACCATCGGTATCCGATACCGGTGGTACCGCTGACGATCAATTCTGGACTCTTCGAAAGACGACAACTTGTAATGCCTGCTGCAGTAGAACGACCTCATCGCGATGAGGTGAGGAACCGAATACTTGCCGCAGCCGTCCAAAACTTTGAACGGGACGGCTATGCCGGTGCCAGTCTGCGACGCATTGCTTCGGACGCTGGGTTCACTAAGGGGGCGGTGTACTCCAACTTCGGATCCAAGCCCGATCTCTTTCGTCAAGTCTGCGCTGCGCGCCTTGCCAGCGGAGAGCGGGATGTTGTCGATGCCCTCTTCCCCGTCCTTTCCAGTTATGGGCGTCCTGATGACGTCATGCGCAGTATTAGCGAGAAGCTCACAGAGATCCTCCTGGAGGACGCCCCGTGGCAGGTGATTCTCGCCGAGTTCCGGGCCCTTGCCCGTCGCGATGAGGAGATCGCTGCGGCTTATTCCAAACTCCAAGCGCAGAGGATCGCCCAGCTGGTCGAATTGACGACCCAGTACGGTGTACTTGACCACGTCGAGTCTACTGAGACTGCCAACCCACGCAGTCTTGCGGTGGTTGTCCTCAGCTTGGTCAATGTGCTCGCCTTGGAGTTTTCTGTGGCAAGTTCAGTTATTGACCGGCAGGTCATTACCGATGTCATCGAACGTGCAATCAGGGGGTTTCTTCAGTGATCCGATTCTCGAAACGTCCTCCGGTCAACACCAAGGCCGTCGAGGACGCCTCGGGAGTGGTGCTCCACGCCCGCGACCTGAATGCTCAAGGACGCAAGGGGATGATCTTTGGCCCTCTCGATATGGACCTGGCGCCGCGACAATTGGCTGTCATCCACGGCCCTGCTGGTGCCGGCAAATCAGCGCTTTTGCTGGCACTGTGTGGGCGATTTCGTCGAACGAGGGGAACCCTCGTCATCGACGGAATCGATGCCATGGCAGAGCCCTACCGAGCTATCCAACGGACCTCTGTGGCTCGAATTGCTGACTATGTCGTACCTGAGGATCGTCTGACCCTTAATGAATCGGTCGCTGAGCGTTGCCACCTTGACGCCGTCAGCCTCAGGAAGGCCGAAAGCAGGGTACGCCAGATTGAAGAGATTGTCGGATTTCGCATCGATCACTCTTGCGAGTTCGAGCAGCTCGAAGCCATTGAACGTGCCGTAGCATCTGTAGCTCTGGCCATGCTGAGAGAGACCAAGGTGGTCGTCATTGACGACGCCGATGTCATGGTGCCGCATAACCAACAGAGGTTGCTGTTCGAGATGTTTTCGAAACTCACTGAACTCGACGATTCGACGATTATCGCGGCTACTGTCGATGATGACATGGCCCTACCCGGATCCCTGGATGTGGAGTTGCCGGCCCACAACCGTGTCCATGCTGTCAGGGATCTCCACACCAACGAGGATCCCGACGGTAACTCGCGAGATCCTGAAGCTCCCGAGGTGACTCAGGTTCCCTTCGAGGGCGATGAATACGAAACCTGAGGCCCCAAAAGGACTATGAGGCTTCTGATGACTAATCTGACAGTAACCCACCAACGGAAAGTGACCGTCCCGACGACTCCCCATGGAGATAACGCATGCTGACTCGATTCATAAGGCTCGTACAGTTCGAGTTCCGGCGTTTCAAGGGACGCTCTAAACTCGGCTTAATCTTTATTCTTGTAATTCCGTTGCTCTACGGCGGAATTTACCTTCACGCCAACTGGGATTTGTATTCCAATACCGACAAGATAAAGATCGCCGTTGTTAGCCATGACAGGCCAGCCATGTTTAGCGGACGTACAGTTAATGGCGGACAAGAATTCCAAGACACTTTGAAGAAAAACCCGCGGTTCGACTGGCAGTTCCTGGGAACCGACGAAGACAGGGCTTATCAGGGGCTTCGCGACGCGGAGTATTTCATGGTTATTGATGTACCTGAGGATTTTTCGACAAACATTGTGTCCGCGGGCGATTTCAGGCCCGCGCGGGCGACCCTCAAACTCCACCGTGATGACGCCAACGGGTTTATTATCGGCTTGTTGACCTCTCAGGTGCAGACTGCCTTGGAGCAGGCCCTGGATCAGAGTGTCTCTGAAACGTATTTCAATGCGCTCTTCGTTAACTTGGGTGTCATTAAGCAATCGCTTACAAAAGCTTCGGATGGGTCTGCACAGGTCGATAATGGGTTGAAGACCCTCGACGCCGGTATTACCGAGATGAATGACAAGGTGTTGGGCGCAACGAAGGCCGCGGGTGACTCCAGCTCGACCGTCAACCAGGTAAATTCTGCCTTGGCGAATTCCGACTCAGCTGCCGCGAAAACATCGAGTGCCGTCACTCAAACGCGTGTCGGTGCCCAAGCAATTAGCGGCGCAGCACAAAACGTCATGTCTGATTCTCAAGCCGTTAATTCAGCCATGGTCCCGCTTATTAATAACGTGACAAAAAACCTTCCTGCCTTACAAAAACAGGCCGGAAACCTCGTGGCAGCGACTGCTACGTTACGGAACCCCAATGGCGATTCTGTTGTTAAGATTCAGCACAATGTCACCGGGGCCGCTACTAAAGTATCTGCTCTCGTTGCGAAGCACCCTGAGCTTGCTGACGACCCGGATTATGTCGCCTTGGTAAAGCAGATTAACGGAGCTGCGAGTTCTACCACGACCGTGTCGTCCAACATCGCGGCAGTGGCGAATGTGTCGGCCGGTCTTAATCTGAGCCTCAACCAGCAGAATGCGGATACCCTAGCGAATAACGCGACTGCGGCACTGGGGCGACTCACCAAGGATGCTCAACAAGTCAATAACGGTTTGGAGGCGATTAACGGTGCCATGGACACCGCTGATTCGGCCGCTAAAGACCTCAATAAGGCCGTCAACGACGCCACTAACGCTGGTAGAACCTTCACCGCGAAGGCTCCTGAGATCGCGTCCGGCGTCATGCAGCTCAGCAATGGACTGGGACGACTCAAAGCCGGTTCGGACATGCTGTCTAAAGGCGCTACACAGCTTCACCAAGGTCTCGACTCCGGTGCCAAACAGATCCCCAGCCTATCCGACGATAAACGTTCCAACCTAGCCAATGTCATGAGCTCCCCCGTCGATATCGAGCAGACCGTCCTCCACTCCGCGAAGTATTACGGCCGTGGACTGGCACCGATGTTCTTCTCGATCGCCATGTGGATTGCCTGCATCTCGACGTTCCTTGTTGTGCGTACATTCTCCGGACGCGCGATGACGGGTAGGGCCAACAGCCTGTCGATCGCCCTGGTGGGCTTTGGTCCACTAGCCGTCATCGCTTTGGTAGGTGCATACATCATGGCTTTCGGCGTGTGGCTCACGTTGGGGCTAGACCCCGTCCATCCTTGGTACTTCATCGGGTTCGTGACACTGACATCTTTGTCGTGGATGATGTTGGCTTTCTGGATGAGGCTAATTTTTGGATCACCCCAAACCGCCATCTTCCTCATTCTTCTGGTACTCCAGTTGCCTACTTGTGGCGGAACCTTCCCCGTGACGATGCTGCCATCCGTCTACCAGAAACTGTCCATTATTATGCCGATGAAGTATTCGGTTGATGCTTTCCGGGTACTCATCTCGGGTGGACCGATGTCGACGTTAGCTCTTGGATTTGCTGTTGAGGGTGGCATTCTCGTCATCTCGATGATTATCACTTTGGGTCTTGTCCACCGTCACAAGCTGTTCCGTATGCGTGACCTGCACCCGCCGATGATCACCTCGACGTCTACCGCCGACTTTGCGTTCTCGGTGAGGCCGCGATGAATGACGAGTTGGCGTCTTCGTTAGTGCGCCGAGCGCTGGTCGCTGACGTTGTTTGCGTGATTCTCTTCGCAACGATCGGACGGGCCTGCCATGGTGAGGCGTTGTCACCGGGGGGTCTGCTTCGAACCGGAACGCCCTTTGTGCTGGGTCTTGCCGTCGGTTGGGTCATCGTCGTGACCGCGCGCATTGCGGCCTTGCGGTGGCTGGCTGGTGTGGTGTTGTGGGGGACCACCCTCATCGTCGGAATGGCGGTGCGGTACTTCACAGGCCAAGGCATCGCGGTGGCTTTTGTCATCGTTGCGGCAAGTTTCTTAGCTCTCACCCTCATCGGCTGGCGAGCCGTGGTGACAGCGATCCGATCGACACGACGCAAGAGACACACCTGACCGGAGGGTCGACGGGATTGTCTGCCGCCCCTCCTTTGCATGACGAAGTACGGATCGTTTCGTTACTTTTCTTCTTTGGGCAGCCGCCACTGATCGTGTTCAGTGATGTTGTGCGGACGCGGTCCGTGATAGTCAGGGCCGTAGGCTCCCGGAGCTGGGCGACGCTTGCGCATGGGTGCCGTTACCCCTGGGGCAAGCCGCCGTGAAATGACGAGGAATCCGGTATGGCCCGTCGTTCCGTGCGCTGGACGAATCGCCAACCCTTCAGCATGCCAGTCACGCGTCGTCGTCTCGGTAGCCGATGGCTCAGTCCATCCGCCAGCAGCACGAAGAGTATCCATGACGCGACCCATCTGAGTCGTTGTAGCGACGTAACAGCACAGCACGCCGCCAGGAACCAAGACCTTGCCCACCGTCTCGACGCATTCCCATGGCGCGAGCATGTCAAGAATGGCTCGGTCAATTGGCTCCGAGCTAATACCGGTGGCTAAGTCCGACACTTTGAGATCCCAGGTGGACGGAATCTCTCCGTAAAAAGACTCGACATTTTTGCGAGCGACATCAGCGAACTCCTGACGTCTTTCATACGAATGGAGGCGTCCGTTCGGGCCGATGGCGCGTAGCAGAGGGATCGATAGTCCTCCGGATCCCACACCGGCTTCTAGTACTCGGGCACCGGGAAAAATGTCGGCCCACATGGTGATCTGGGCTGCTTCCTTAGGGTAAATTATGGCGGCCTCGCGCGGCATTGACACCGTAAATTCGCTCAGGATCGGCCGCATGGCTAAAAAGTCCAAACCACCAACAGAGGTGACGACGACTCCCTGAGGTCCTCCGATGAGGTCATCATGGCGTACCGCACCTTTCGTGGTGTGGAAGACGCCGCCAGGCTGTAGAATGATCGAGTGCTTACGGCCCTTAGGGTCGGTGAGAGTGATCCGTTCACCAGCCCGTAGCACTCCCCCACCTCCGTTGGCTACCGGAGTGGCTGGTTCGTCAGCGAGATGCCAGAGGCTGACCACATCAGCCAACGACACGCCTGACAGGTCTAAACGATGAACTCGCCGTGGACCTGGGCCAACTTCGGCCAGTCCGGTGACGGTCAGCACCGCGGCGCCGGCCACGGTCGCCGAGGTTGCCCCCTGTGGGGAATCCTCGATAGCCAGACAGTCGGTGATACTGACGCCAAGACGCTCAGCGGCAAGGAGATAAGGGTCAGGGGCAGGCTTAGCTGTCTCCGGGGTGACATCGTCAAAGGTCACAACAGTGCCGAAAGGATTACCGATCCTTTCGGTCATGGCCGCCAATACCGGCTCGACAACAGCATGGGCAGACCCGGTGACGATCGCCATCGGAATACCAGCTTCGCGCATCTCGGTGAGAAGGTCCAAGACGCCGGGACGCCAGGGCACCTCACGTTCTCGATTGAACCGCGAGACCATGGTGATGAGCTCATGCCGGACCTCATCGACGGTCAGTGATCCACCCATGTCGGCAGTCATCGCCTTGCAGATGTCAATCAGTGGGCCTCCGGTGAACTCTTTGGCACGTTCAGGTTCCCACTTGACTCCATGCGAGGCGAGGATCGCCATTTCAGCCTCGGCCCACCGGAGCTCAGTATCGACGAGGGTACCGTCGAAATCCCACAAGACGGCGGCGAAGTGACTGGCGGTCGTGGGGTGCGTCTCACTTGGCATTGAAATAATTAGCCTCCGGGTGATGGACGACGAAGGCGTCAGTGGACTGCTCAGGATGGAGTTGGAACTCCTCCGACAGCTCCACGCCGATCCTCGTCGGGTTGAGTAGTTTCACCACCTTGGCGCGATCTTCGAGGTTCGGACAGGCGGCGTAACCGAAACTGTACCGGCAGCCACGGTACGTCTGGTGATTGATGGCGTCAGCCACCGAGGAGTCGGTGCCGTCAATGCCCAACTCATGACGTACCCGGGCGTGCCACATCTCTGCCAAGGCTTCGGTCAACTGAACCGACAAACCATGTAGCTCAAGGTATTCGCGGTAAGAATCGGCCTCAAAGAGGCGCTGGGTAGCAGCCGACAATGCCTTGCCCATCGTCACTAACTGGAAACCGATGACGTCGGGACCGTACGTGCCAGCCTCATCGGCGTCACGGAAGAAGTCAGCCAGGCAGAGCTTCCGCCCGTTGCTTTGGCGCGGGAACGTGAACCGCGTGAGTTCCAGGGAGGTGTCCTCGGGGTCCAGGACGATGAGGTCGTGGCCCTGAGAGAAGCATGGCCAGTAGCCATCGACGACGCCAAACTGGGCGAGGTTTTCCTGACGGATGCGGTCAAGCAGCAGGCGCAACCGTGGCCGAGCTACCTCGTTGACCATGCGGTCCCAGGACCCATCGATGCGTGATCCCTTGAGGCCCCAGCGGTCCATAAACGTCGCTCTCTCATCAAGCCAGACCAGCACGTCGGCTAGCGAGATGCCGGTTGAGACCCGAGAACCCCAGAATGGCGGGGTCGGGATCTCTACCGATCGGGGAACCGGGCGTGCGACGTCAGAGCGAGGGGCGTCCTCGTCAGTGATCGTTTCCTTGCTGTCAGCGGTGGGCTGGATTACCTTGAGACGACGGCGTCGAGGCTTCGGAAGTTCGGCTCCAGGAACCCCCTTCTTGACGGCCATGACCGCATCCATAAGACGCAGCCCTTCGAAAGCGTCCTTGGCATAACGCACCTCGCCCTCAAACAGATCGTTGAGGTCCTCTTCTACGAAGGTCCTCGTCAGGGCCGCACCACCGAGCATGACTGGGTATCTCGAAGCTAGTCCGGCGTGGTTGAGCTCCAGCAGGTTGTCCTTCATGACCATCGTCGACTTCACCAGCAAGCCGGACATGCCGATGACGTCGGCTTCATTGGTCTCGGCTGCCTCAATGATCGCCGCTACTGGCTGCTTAATGCCCAGATTGACGACGTGGTAGCCGTTGTTGGACACGATGATGTCGACAAGGTTCTTCCCAATATCGTGAACGTCGCCCTTCACTGTCGCCAGCACCAATGTGCCTTTGCCAGAGGCCTCGGACTTATCCATGTGAGGTTCCAAGTGGGTAACGGCAGCCTTCATGACTTCAGCTGATTGCAGCACGAAGGGCAGCTGCATCTTGCCCGAGCCGAAGAGGTCTCCAACCACCTGCATACCAGCTAGCAGGTCCTCGTTGGCGATGTCGAGGGCGGGTTTGGACACCATGGCCTCATCGAGATCGGCCTCCAGACCCTTAGCGTTGCCGTCAATAATGCGCTGTTTGAGCCGGTCGAACAGCGGCATGGCGGACAGCTCAGCTTCTCGCTCAGCGCGCATGGATGCGGCCGTCACGCCCTCAAAGAGTTCCAGGAAGCGGGCCAGAGGATCGTAATCGGCGCGACGGCGATCGTAGACAAGGTCAAGCGCAACCTCGCGCTGCTCATCAGGGATACGGTCGATCGGCAGGATCTTCGCGGTGTGGACGATGGCCGAATCCAGGCCAGCTTTGACGGCTTCGTGAAGGAAAACCGAGTTGAGGACGATCCGTGCGGCCGGATTAAATGTTTGAGACGCCGAGGGTGGTGCGCACGCCCGGATAACGCTTCTTGATCGCAGCGATGGCATTAATAGTCTCTAAACCGTCGCGTCGAGTTTCCTGCTGACCAGTCGCGATAGGGAAGGTCAGGCAGTCGACGAGGATGTCCCCGATGTCCATACCCCAAGCGCCGACAAGATCGTCAATGAGACGAGACGCCACTCTCACCTTCCACTCGGCAGTTCGAGCCTGACCCTCCTCATCAATGGTCAAGGCGACAACTCCGGCACCGTTCTCCACGACCACTGGCATGACGCGTTGGTAGCGTGAACCAGGGCCATCGCCATCCTCGAAGTTCACCGAATTGATGACGCAGCGACCGGGAAGGTGCTCCAGACCGGCAGCCAGCACGCCTGGTTCGGTGGAATCCAGGATGATTGGCAAGGTACATGCAGTAGCTAAACGGGCCGACAACTCTGACATGTCCGAAACGCCGTCGCGCCCGACGTAGTCAACGCACAAATCAAGTAAATGGGCACCATCGCGGGTTTGGGCTTTGGCAATGTCGACGCACTCGTCCCACTTCTGAGCCAACATGGCCTCACGGAACGCCCTGGAACCGTTGGCATTAGTGCGTTCGCCGATGGCCAGATAAGCGGTATCCTGACTGAGCGGGACGTCGCTGTATAAAGAAGCAACGGCATCGACGTGGTGAATGTTTCGCTCAGGAACCGGTCGACCGGACAACCGCTCCGCAATGGCCCGGGTATGATCGGGAGTGGTACCACAGCAGCCACCGACGACGGCCAACCCGTAGCGATCGACGTATTCGTCAAGAACTGAGGCCAGGTCATCGGGGCCCAGCGGGTAACGCGTCCCTCCCCCGTTATTTCAGGCAAGCCAGCATTTGGCATGCACATGATCGGCACTCGAGCACCACGAGACAAGGTGCGCAGATGCTCGGCCATTTCGGCAGGGCCGGTGGCACAGTTGAGACCGATGGCGTCGACGCCAAGGGATTCCAACACTGTCAAAGCGGCACCGGTTTCTGACCCCATGAGCATGGTTCCGGTCGTCTCCACCGTGAAATCAACGAGGACGGGCAGATCGACTTTGTGCGCAGCGGCAGCACGATGGGCGCCGATGATCGCAGCGCGAGCCTGCAGCAGATCCTGGCAGGTTTCGATCTGGACGCCGTCGATACCGGCGTCGATCATGGCCTCAATGACTTGCTGGTAGACGTCACGGATTGCGGCGAAACCGATCTGGCGCAGGGTAGGCAACTTAGTGCCCGGGCCGATCGACCCGACGACGTAACGCGGCTTGTCGGTGCGCTTATCAGCGGCTTCCCGGGCTAGTTTCGTAGCAGCTGATGCGAGTTCGCTGGCTCGAGAAGCAATCCCGTAGTCGGTCAGTGCGGGCAGGTTAGCGCCGAAGGTGTTGGTCTCGATGATGTCGGCCCCGGCGTCCAGGTAGGCGTCGTGGATTCCGGAGATGACGTCGGGGCGGGTGACGTTGAGGATTTCATTACAGCCTTCGAGCCCCTGGAAGGCATCCATCGTCACATCGCTGCTCTGCAGCATCGTGCCCATTGCGCCATCGATGATGAGAACGTTCTGGGACAGAGCGGTGCGAAGGGTCATGGGCCTCAGCCTAAGGCGCGGGCTAGCCTTAGGGGCATGCGATTTCGACACATGGACCGGCCATGGGTCGTTGTGGCCTTTAGCGGCTGGAACGACGCCGGCTCGGCCGCTACCCAGGCGGCGACTCTCATCGCTGAGTATTCCGAGGCGAAGGTGTGGCGCACGATTGACGGCGAGGTGTTTCACGACTTCCGCCAAACCCGTCCCGCCATCACTGTTATGAACGACCTCGAGATCGTCAATTGGCCGAGTACTGCCATTAGGGTCGGAAGATGGCAGGGCCATCCCATCGTTGTCGTCGATGGACCTGAGCCGAGTCTGCGCTGGCGTACGTACTGTTTCCGGCTGCTGCGATGGCTACGCAAGCTCAAGCCGGCTGGCCTCATTGTCCTTGGCGCAATGGCAACCGACGTCGCCCACACGCGACAGCTCCCAGTCATGGTCTCTGCCACCGACCCCAACCTCATCAACGAATTGGGGGCGGAAAAACTCGAATACGACGGGCCCACTGGCATCCCCTTTGTCCTCGTTACAGAGGCGCGTCGCCACGAAATGAATGCTATCGGCCTATGGGTGGGGGTGCCGCAATATGCCTGCGAGTCGCCCTGTCCTCCCGCCACGCAGGCCCTTTTGGTGCGGATCGAGGAACTTACTGGGATTGCGGTCCCACAGGCTGGGATTGAAGAGGATAAGCGAGATTGGGTTGCCGCAATTGACGAAGCCGTAGTCGACCACCCTGAGCTGGCCGAATACATTGCAGCATTGGAAACCGAGCAGGATGCTGCTCTCTCGGAGGGGCTGACGGGAGATGTCCTCGCGGTCGAGTTCCAGTCCTACTTACGCCACCGCGGGCACTAAAAAGTGTCCGGCTGTCAATGGGCACACGCCTGGGCAGCTGAAGCCTGGTTGCGCAATGAGGTGACGACCTGATTGGGATCGTCGGAACGGTAGACCGCGGAGCCTGCTACAAAGGTGTCGGCTCCTGCTTCGGCGGCGCGTTCGATGGTTTCAGCTGAGACGCCACCGTCGATTTGCAACCAGATATCCGCACCCGCAGCGTCGATGAGCTTGCGAGCCTTGCGGATCTTGGAAAGCACTGGGTCAAGGAATTCTTGGCCACCAAAGCCAGGTTCGACTGTCATGAGGAGGATTTGGTCAAACTCGGTCAGGATATCGGCGAGTTGTTCGATTGGGGTTGCCGGGCGCAGAGCTACCGAAGCGCGTGCCCCCATCGACCGAAGCTCACGGGCGAGTTTGATGGGTGCGGTAGTGGCCTCCAGGTGGAAGGTGACCGATTGGGCTCCGGCCTCGACGTACTGAGGTGCCCACCTGTCGGGATCTTCAATCATGAGGTGAACGTCAAACATGAGATCGCTGGCCGGACGCAAAGATTCCACGAAGGGTGCTCCCATCACCAGGTTCGGTACGAAATGACCATCCATGACGTCGATGTGCAGACCGTCAGCTGACGGGATACGCCCCACCTCACCAGCGAGGTTGGCCAGATTGGCGTTAAGGATTGACGGCGTAATGCGAACTGTCATGGTGCCAGCCTAGAGGTTTGGATAGGCGTAAAGGGGGCTCACCATGCCAAGAGGTCGTCCCACCGTCCCGGATGGTCTTTGTCGTGATGCTGTATTCCGGTTGATAACGAGGGAGACACGTCAATCGTTGACTATCGACACCGGCTCGATTGAAGGACCACAGATGATTGCCTGACAGGTAAACCCGTCCGACCTTGACTAGATCGGGCGAATTTATCAAGAGGTTAAACGCGATTTGACTTCTGCATAGTGCATCGTTACGCCTATGACTCACGGCCACACTTCGTTTATGGCAAGGGCGTTAATAAGACTGTGCTAGGCGGGCAGTCTCATACACACGATCCTCGGGACCACGACAGCGGTCCCGAGGATCGTCTTGGATTGGGTATCAGGCAACAGCCACGGGAGCGCTGGCAGCTGGCATGCAGAAGGACGGAGAAGCCGGAGCGCCTTCCTTATTGGGGGCCTTGAGGGCATCTTGGTAGGCGATCTTGAGCTCCTTGATGGCTTGGTCGACATCGGCGACCCGAACCCATGCGTTGCCACGGACCTGTCCAGCCCTGCTGATAGCACGGTTGAGCAGACGAACGGTGACCTTGTCCTTGTAGTCGACGACGCAGGTGTTGCGATCGAAACGGACCTGTATTATCAGGCGGCCCAGCTTGGCGCGGACGAACTTGGTGGCAACGTCGGTCGGCTTGAGATCGGGCATGGCCTGAGCTGTGGCGAGGGCTTTCTTGAGAGCCGCCACCTCGTCGGTCAGCTGGGCAGGAGTGGAATCAATGGTGATCAGCACGTTGATAGCGTGAGCGATTTCCAGGAGGACGGCAGAATGCGCGTTCTGCACTTTGTCCTGAAGGGTGAGGGTGGCAGTGTGCGTGGTGTCGCACATGGCCAGGAACAACTCAACGCGAGCCGGGACGGTCTTAGCGAAGGCGATGACGCCCTTGACGATTTTCTCGAGCTGAGCCTTAAGCGCCATGGCCTGCTTCAGGAGGTCGGAAATGGTGTCGATGACCTCCTTCGGAGACATGGAAGCCTTGGCGACCTTGAGATCGCTGGTGAGCGACGTGATACGACCATTGACATCGTCGAGCAGCTTGCGTGCGTCACCGGTGTTACTTGATGCGGCGGGAACAGCCGGAATGGCAGCCTGAGCCGCAGGAGTGGAAAGGGCGGCTGGAATCATCAAAGCACCGGCAACCAATGGGGCGGTGATGAATTTGATTCTCATAAACTTTTCCTCCTTAGCAACGATTTGTCCGCGACTTCGGACCAATTTGACCATGCCAGATGAGGCTGAACTGTGAGAATGAAAAACCTGTCTATGCGCCAAAAGACACCATCATATAGACCAAAGAACTTCACGGGATGACGCGAGCTAACTTTTGTGCTACATGCTGTGGCATGTAGCACTCGAGTGACGCTCGCAAGAGGTCCCCGGCGACCGTATCCGGACAATGGCGTGGCTGCCCAAAATTCAGGGCAACCACGCCCCCGGTCTCACTTTGCGTCGATACCTAGTGCGTTGAGAGCCGACTTCAGCGTGGATTGGGCTGTTTGGGCATCTTGCGCAGCTACTTGGATCATCTGATCATCGTTGAGCCACACATATGCCTGATAAGAGGACATCTTAGGTCCGTTGCCGCTTGAGCTCACGGTTGTGTAAAGGGATGCCTTTTTAGAGATGTCCTCGTAACCCTTGATTGGGGTGAGCTTCATAATCATCGCCGTCTTGCTACCCTGCAAGTCCATGGCCACATGACCGCACTTAGAAAATTGCTTGTCCTCGGTTTCGAACGCCTTCTTCTGGCGACTCGACATGGCCGTATTGAGGGTGACAGTGGTCGGTGCCGACTGGTCACTACCAATTGCGGAAACAATGTTGTTGATCTCCCCGTCAGTGACGCTGGCGATACTCTGTTTGAGGATCTTTCCGCATTCCACGGGGGAAATTTTGGCCTGACCGATGACTTTGGTGACTTGGTTCATCTGGGCGGCGATCTGAGAATTGTCCAAGATGGTGAACGTTTGGTTGTTGATCTTCTTACTCGAGATGGCCTTGGTGAAGTCATCCTGGCTGAGGTGCTTTGGTGCCTTAGTCTGCTTGTGCTTGGTGGGCGTCGGGGACGCTGTGACTGACGTCGAGGAACGTGTGACGGTGGTGCCAGCGGGCGTATTGGTGGATGATGAATTGCTCCCACACGCGACAAGACCGACGGTCATCACGCCAGCCATGCCGAGCAGACAGGTCTTCATCAATGCTGTGGTCATTCTGAGATCTCCTAATACAGACGTGCTGCGGGTATCCGTAACTTGACGCTCCGCATCCCGGTTGGGGCAATCTAATCATGGGTTGCGGTCATAGACCCCAGGTGTGGTGCAAAGTGTCATGATGCTTCTGACTCGTTGCGTTTGCGCAACAGCGCGCAGAACATAGCATCGGTACCGTGGCGGTGGGGCCACAGTTGGATGGTGTTGGAGTTTCCAGATGCAGCGATGTTAGGAATATCGGGGAGCATGGCGGGAGCGTTGAGGACGTCGACAGGTAAGGTAGCGCGCGCAAAATTAATGATGTCGATGGTTTCGGCTCGATGCGGTGAACAGGTAACGTACCCAACGACCCCACCTGGTCGGGTGAGGTTTACCGCTGAGGTGAGAAGCCGGCGTTGAAGCTGGGTCAATTCCTTGACATCAGTAAGGGTACGACGCCACCGCGCTTCTGGGCGTCGCCGTAAGGATCCCAGACCCGAGCACGGGACATCAGCAAGAACGGCGGCAAAGGACTGCGCTGGAAGTGGCGGGCGTGTGCCGTCGGCAGTCATTACGCGATGGTTACCCGGGATGGGCTTGAGGGCTTTCGCAACGAGATCGGCACGATGCTCATGCAGTTCCACCGCGGTCAGACTGCTGTCACGCTGGTTCGCAAGTCCAGCCAGCAGCGCGGATTTTCCGCCCGGGCCGGCACACAGATCAAGCCACGGGCCGAGGCAGCCACTCGCCTCAGCTGCACGCAGCAGGGCCAAGACGACCAGCTGGGACCCCTCATCTTGTACGCCAGCCCGGCCCTCACGCACCGCAGCGACCTCCGACGGGTTTCCGGGACGTGCAACTCCCCACGGGGAATATCGAGTTGGAGTCCCGGAGGCTATTTCGGCGCGCTCAGCGAGCCCGGGACGAACGACCAAGGTGGGGACTGGCGGTTCGTTGTCGGCCAGTAAGGCGTCTTCCACTTCATTAGGACCCAGACGGTCCTGAAAAGCTTCGACGATCCAAGTGGGGTGAAGGGTGCGCAACGCCAGGACATCGACGGCGTTGCGCCCGCCGATCTCGGTGGCCCACTCGTCAAGGCTATGGGTACTGATACGACGCGATACTGCGTTGACAAGGCCGGTGACGCGCTCCCCAATGACTTGACCAGCGAGATCGACTGACGATGCGACGGCAGCCCTCGTCGGTACCCTCATGGCCAGGATCTGATGTGCCGCCATGCGCAACATCACCCGAACCCCCGGCTGGAGTTTAGTGGGATTTCGGCGGGAAGCTACCTCAATGATGCGGTCCCAGGTACCCGTCCCCCGAGAAGTTCCATCCACCAGTTCAGTGACAAATGCCGCATCGCGCCCGGTCATCTTGGCAGCGCGCAATTGATCTGCCAGAGCCAGGTTGGCATAGGCACCATGAGTCTCCACCGCTAACAGGGCGGTATAGGCCAGTCGTCGCGCCGGGTCAGCCTTACGACGCTTCTGATGCGGACACTGATTCATCGCAGTCTAGTTCCGGCGTCAATGTGAGCCCCGCGAGCCCAATCAGTCCCATTTATGGCCTTTTTCCCAAAGGCTTGCACCTGCAACAGTTCGAGGGGCTGCGAGCCAGTACCAAGGAATAACTTCTTTCGGGTTGCGACGAGTTGACCAGGTTGAGCCGTCGCCACAGAGTTCGGGACGTCGTCCCCAGTTTCAACGAAGCGGGTCTGCAGGATTTTGAAACGCTTGTCGTCTAACTTAGCCCACGCCCCTGGCGCCGGGGACGCACCTCGGACGAGGTGGTCGATCTCCTCAGCGTCAGCAGTGACGGCGATTCGGACGTCACCGGGATGGATTTGTGGAGCGATTGTCACTCCCTCAGCAGACTGTGGTGTTGGCTCGACCCCAGCTTCAATGTCCTCAAGGGTCGCAATAACAAGAGGCGTTGCAGTACATGCAAGCTCGTCAAGAAGCTCACCGGCGGTCGTCGTCGCGCCAATAGGCACCCTCATGGTGCGGTACACCGGGCCGGCATCAAGGCTTTCAACCAGCCGAAAGACGCAAGCGCCCGTTTCCTCATCTCCTGCCATGATGGCCCGCTGCACGGGAGCGGCGCCACGCCACCGCGGCAGAAGAGAAAAGTGGAGGTTGATCCAGCCATATCGTGGTACTGCTAGCAGATCGGCGGGGATGAGGCCTCCGTAGGCGACGACGACTGCGGCATCGACGTTGAGGGACGCGATAGCGTCGTGACCTTCGCCGGATTTCACGTTTATCGCCCTGATAACGGGGATACCAAGTTCCTCGGCCTTCTCGGCGACCGGGCACGGACGCGGAGTGCGGTGGCGTCCCACTGGTGCGTCAGGCCGGGTCAGGACAGCAGCTACCTCGTGCCGGGGATCGGCTGCCAAGGCCGCCAGCGTGGGGACGGCCACGTCCGGGGTACCAGCAAAAAGAAGTCTCACAACGCAAGCCTATCGGTCTCACAACAGGTTGGCTGGGTCGATAACGACGCGCAGACTGCCCGGCTCGTGGTCCATAGTGTGCTTGGACCGTAGCCGGAACAGTTTCTGGGAAAGTTCGGCGAGAGACATCGTGCCACTAGGACGCACGATGACCTGGTCCCGCTCCGATTCTCCGGCACGACGCTGTTGGGGAGTTGGGCCAAGTACCTCTAGGTCGGCCCCGAACCACTCGCGTAGCCGCTGTGCTGCCGATGCCACCGCTTTCGGGTTACCGTCGACAATTCCACACGCTACCGCGGGAGGAAAACGTGCCTCTCGACGATCGGCGAATTCACGTGTCGCCCATCCGATAGGGTCATTTCGAACCATGGCCTGTAAAGCGGCGTTTTCGGAAGGACCGACGACGACTGCCCGGCCTCCGTCCCGAACTGATCGGACTAAGGACAGGATTGTCATCCACCGATCAACGGTCTGCTCCACCGTTGCCAGGCCGGGCCTCGACAACGAGGACACCGCGTCCAAGATGACAACACAGGCATAGCCCGATTCCGGTGCGGGTTCAGCCCCTGGAGTGGCAACAACCAATCGGGGAGTCGAATCGACGCTCTCCCGAACGTGATTACCGGACGAATCCACCACCGGGACGTCTGGAAATGCCCGGCCTAATTCCGCGGCAGTCGTCGTCGCTCCCACAATGCCTGACCGCACTTCAGTAGAACCGCATTCTGGGCAGCGCCACGCAGGTAAGTGACTGCCGCACCAGGTGCAATGGAGATCGACCCCAGATTCAGTTCGCCGCCCGATAACCGGTCCACCGCACGAAAAGCATCGCACTGGTGTTCGGCAGCGTGGGCATGATGGGGAGACGAGATCGCCGACTCGCGGAACAGAAACCAGAACAGGCCCACGCAACAATCCATCACGAATAGCCGTCATGGCAAGGTCGGGGACCCGAACTAATCGCGCCAACGGATCACGTTCTATAGCGATATCAGAATCACCAGGAATGCGAACCTGCGCACAGACTGCCCGCATCGTCGGGCGGTCAGCGCCGATGCCGACGAGCCATCCTGACTCTAACCACGAGGCGCTACGAACTGAACAAGAATAGCTCGCCAATAACAAAGCACAGTGATCAATCTGAGCCCGCAGCGCAGCCACATCGCGGGTATTCGGGTACGGAGCTCGTGGCTCGTCATGGAGGTCGGAGCCTTCATCCCAGACAGCGATCAACCCCAGATCTGCCATCGGTGCCATGACGGCCGAGCGCGTCCCTACAACGATTTTCGCTGTACCACGAATGACTGCCAGATAGTGACGCCAGCGCGTCGATGCTGGTTGATCAGCGTGGAGCACCGCGACGGTCCCAGGTCCTAAAACAGCTTGGAATCTCGCGTGCAAGGTGGCGACGTCGTCAACCGTCGGGCAACACACCACAGCGCTGCGTCCAGAGGCCACGGTGGCGCAGACCGCTTGTAGTAGCCCGTTGCTCCAATCTCCGAGGCGATCATCGTCTCCCGGGCCGCATACCGGGGTAACTCGCCAGTGGGCTCGAGGGCGTTCTCCGGCCTTAAGCAGCCCAAGGAAGTGGCGGCCCCGGCTTAGGGCCATCAAGGTCCCAGCCGGCATCGTAGGTGTCGGTGTTGGCCACGGTGGAGGATTGGCAGCCTCTGTCGTAGCGTGCCGGGTGGGGACAGCCCACCTGAGCACTTCGTCCAAGGTGCCTGCCCAGTGGTCGGCTACATGACGGGCCAGGTTGAGCTGGTCTGGCGTAGCAACAACCTGGCCGGATACCAATTTTTCAACTGGGGCCAATGTGACTCCAGGCTCTTGCTCATGGTCCACCCCCACGACGACGCCGTCACACCGTCGACCGGCGAGTTTGACCCGCACCCGCACTCCGACTTGGACTCGATCGACGAGATCGTCGGGGATCAGGTAGTCGAAAGGACGGTCGAGGTGGGCCAGACCGGAAGAGACGACAACATGGGCGATCCATGACGTCGTTTCCAATAACGGTTCGGTCATAGGGCAGATGTTACGGCCCACCACCGACGGCGCCGCGGTAGTTCTCTCAGAGACGCGCGGCCGCAGCCAAGGCTTCGGCGCGGTTCGTCAGTTCCCAAGTAGCACCCGGCAACTCGCGACCGAAATGACCACCAGCGACCAGCTGGGAATAGATCGGCCGTAGCAGGTCAAGATCCGCGATGATCGCACCGGGTCGCAGGTCAAAAACCTCACCGACGGCGCGCTCGATGACAGCCTCAGGCACGTGATTGGTGCCAAACGTGTCGATACGGAATCCTACCGGGCGAGCAGTACCAATGGCGTAGGCAACCTGGCACTCGCAACGATCAGCTAGACCCGCTGCCACGACATTTTTGGCTACCCAGCGCATCGCGTACGCTGCGGAACGGTCGACCTTAGACGGGTCCTTTCCGGAGAAGGCACCTCCCCCATGACGCGCCATCCCGCCATAGGTGTCGACAATGATCTTGCGACCGGTCAGTCCGACGTCGCCCATCGGGCCACCGATGACGAACTTGCCAGTCGGGTTAATGAGCACCCGTATGTCTTTATGATCGAGGTCGTAACGATCCAGCACCGGCTCGATCACGAGACGACGTAGATCGGGGGTCATCGTCGCATCCAAATTAATTCCTGCACGATGCTGGCTCGACACGACGACGGTGTCCACCGCTACGGGCTTCTCGTCCTCGTCGTAGCGAATCGTTACCTGGGTCTTGCCATCGGGGCACAGATACTCCAGCGCACCTTCCTTGCGGACCTTTGTCAGCTGCAAGGACAGCGCATGGGCCATGTCGATAGGCAGCGGCATGAGAGAAGAAGTTTCGGTACACGCATAGCCGAACATCAAGCCCTGGTCCCCGGCCCCCTGGGTGTCAATAACGTCTGTGGAACCATGACGAGTCTCATAGGCCGCAGTCACCCCTTGGGCAATGTCAGGGCTCTGCGCATCGATCGCGACCGAAACGCCGCAGGAGGCACCGTCAAAACCTTTGGAGGACGAATCGTAGCCGATATCAAGAATGCGGGAGCGAGCAATGCCAGCGATGTCGACGTAGGCTTCGGTGGTGACTTCGCCGCAGACCATCACCTGCCCGGTCGTCACCACGGTTTCCACGGCAGCGTGAGAATGGGGGTCCTCGGCCAACATGGCATCAAGGACAGCGTCGGAAATGGCGTCGGCAATCTTGTCCGGATGGCCTTCCGTCACTGATTCCGATGTGAACAGACGAGTGGGCATGGCGTTTCCTGTCCGCGCGGCCACAAGCCGCGCATTGTGTTACTGAGTAGCCAGCAGCGCGTGGACCTCGTCGAGGATGACGACAGCTGCCTGCGACTTCGATCCGGTGATACGACGACCCGGCCCCTGCTGGTTGACCACGGTTACGTCGGTGCCGACCTTGCCGAACACTTTTCCGCCGCTCACATCGTTAACGACTAAAAGGTCGCAACCCTTGCGTGCGAGTTTGGCTTGGGCCAGCTTCAAGAGCTGGTTATGGTCTGGTGCCGTCTCGGCGGCAAATCCGACGACGACCCTGTTCTGTATCGATTGGGAACAGATACGGGCCAACACGTCGGGAGTCTGATGAAGGTGGAGGGTCATCGTTGCGCCTGTGGCGTTGTTCCCCTCGTGCTTTTTGATCTTGGTGTCGGCAGCGACCGGCGCGAAGTCAGCCGCAGCAGCAGCTTGGATGACAACATCCGCCTGCCGAGCCAGGTCGTCCATGGCATCGGCAAGGTCTTCGGTGCTATCAATGCGAGTAATTTGCACGCCCGACGGCATGACGACGTCAGTGTGAGCAGCGACAATGTGGACATCGGCTCCGCGAGCAGCTGCAACTTGAGCGATAGCCCTGCCCATTCGACCCGACGATGAATTACCGAGGTAACGCACCGGATCGATGGCTTCTCGGGTGCCGCCCAGGGAGACGACGATGCGTTTTCCAGCGAGATCCTGCTGAGCCATGGCGGAGGCACATTCTGGCGCAGCGATAAGAAGGTCAACGAACTCTGCAATCTCGTCAGGGTCAGGCAGACGCCCCGGGCCCGAGTCACGACCGGTAAGGCGTCCAGAAGCGGGGTCCTTAACGACAATGCCATGGCGACGAAGGGTCGCGACATTATCAACGGTAGCTGCGTTATGCCACATACCAGTGTGCATAGCGGGTGCGAGCAGCACTGGCGCTGAGGTGGCGAGAACCGTCGCAGTCAGGAGGTCATCGGCATGGCCCCCCGCAATGCGTGCCATGAGATCGGCAGTTGCTGGAGCCACCACGACAACGTCGGCACGCTCAGCCAAGCGGACATGCTCCACGCCGGGAACGTCGTCGAAAACTTCGGTGTGGACCGGATGTCCGCTCAGTGCCTCCCAGGTCGGGCTCCCAATGAATTCGAGGGCGGCTCTAGTAGGGACTACGTGAACCTCATGGCCGGCCTCAGAGAGGAGCCGCGAGAGCAGGCATGCCTTGTAGGCGGCTATGCCTCCCCCGATACCGAGAACGACGACACTCACGCCGGACTCAGATCATGCGTTCGGGTCAGCGAGATCAGCGAAGGGGTCGTCCAACTCAATAGCCGGGGCCTCTTGGGCCGCAGCGGCCTGGGCAGCGATCTCTTCGGCATCCATCTCGTGGGCTTCCACGACGCCGGCCTGGATCTCACGCATGGCGATAGATAGTGGTTTCTCCTGGTTGGTCGTTTCCACTAGCGGGCCGACATTCTCTAGCAGGCCTTCTGCTAGTTGCGAGTAATACGCATTGATCTGACGGGCGCGCTTCGCCGCAAAAAGGACGAGGCGGTACTTCGAATCGACGTGCTCGAGGAGCTGGTCAATGGGCGGGTTGACGATGCCTTCAGGCGTGGTCTCGGTCAAGGAATGTCCTCCAGATATGGTCACAGACTCAGTAATTCTACCAGATGGGAAACGGCATGATCCACGGTATCGTTGACGACCACGGCGTCAAACTCATCGGCGTTGGCCAACTCCATCTTTGCAGTCTCCAGACGTTGTTTCTGCTGCTCCGGTGTCTCCGTGCCGCGGCCGACTAAGCGGCGGACTAACTCGCCCCATGACGGCGGCGCGAGGAAAATCTGGGTCGCTTGAGGATAGGTCTCGCGCACCTGGCGAGCTCCTTGCAGATCAATCTCCAAGATGACGGTGCGATTATCGGCAACTGCCTGTTCGACGGGGCCGCGTGGCGTGCCGTACCGGTGGCTGTTATGGACGGTGGCCCACTCGAGTAACCCGTCGCAGGCAACCAGCTTGTCGAACTGTTCTGGTGTGATGAAGTCGTAATCGATCCCGTCACGTTCTTTGGGGCGCGGCGGACGCGTAGTCACCGACCTGGAAACGACGATCTCTGGATGGCTACGGAGCAACGCTCCCACCACCGTCCCCTTACCGACTGCAGTAGGTCCGGAGACGACGGCCACCGGGACCGGGCCGTGATGACAAAGGCCTCGGGCCTGGGGAATGACGGGGTCGCAACTCATAGGGACACCCTAATGGTCTAATGCTCCACATAGCGACGCGGCCGTGCCCGGGGGCTAATCGCCTCAGGAACGTCGATCAAACTCCGCGCGCAGACCGGCGACCTGATGGCGCCCTAAGCCACGGATACGCCGGTTAGGAGCGATTTCGAGACGCTCCATGATTTCGGCTGCGCGCTTGTCTCCGACACGCGGCAGGGCTTTGAGCAGGTCGACGACCTTGATGTGAGCGAGTACCTCGTCGTTAGCGGCTTTATCGAGAACTTCAGACAAGGTTACGTCGCCGGAGCGAACCTTCGCTTTGAAGTCAGCGCGAACTCTCCTTGCCCGTGTCGCTGCTTCACGAGCAGCCGAAAGCTGTTCAGGTGAAAGGGTGGGTATGGACACGAGCCCCTCCAATCAAGTGTGCAGCGCTTCCGCGCAACAGTGGGAAATCTCCACCGGGGATCCGATGGAGACGTTCGGCACATTAGTCTGCTTAGTCACCTGTTGCGTCGGTTTTGTGGAGATCTGTGTCCAATTCGTAATCTTCTGAGGTTGAATGCTCTCCGCCGGTCAGATCAACGCTATTAGCGGAGTTCTCAAGATCGCCGGCGTTTCCGCTAGTCGCGTCCCCATTGTCCGCTTCGGCTGGGGAAAGGGCACTGTCTGCACCGCTAGGTATGGCCTCGACGTCGTCACCCTCGTTGAGCGACTGCTCACAATCCTCGTGCGGCTCTAGGGAGCTTGAGGGGATAGCGTCATCGGACGGCAGATCCTCGACACGGGCAGGCCCGTGAGAGATGACCGCACTAAGAAGCCCATTGAGGAACGGAGCTGAATCGTCAGTTGAGAACTCCTCGCTCAATTCGATTGCTTCCGAAATTACCGCTGGGTTCGGGGTATCTGTATGCAAGATCTCGAACGTGCCCAGGCGGGCGAGGATGCGATCCACCCGCGGCATTCGGTCCAGCGTCCAGCCTTCGGAAAGACAGTCAGCCAGGACTGAGTCAAGGCCTGCCTGGGTGGCAGCCACACCACGGACCAAATCAGCAGCGAATGGCCTGACTGGATTGATGAAGACACTTGGACGCGCTGCAAGAACCTCGAGAGGATCAGTGCCCATGAGGTCCGCTTCAAACAGGATGTCGAGAGCCTGTTTACGGGCTTTCGACCGGGTCGAGAGGTCCGCGTGTTTTTGGATGTCCCCGCTGGTGCGTCTGACCTCAAGGTCGCCGATCCTCTCGATGGGACCCTCGTCGTCAGGCATGGGAACGGTATTCGTGCTCACTTCTCGGAGATACGGCCGAGGTAATCGCCGGAACGGGTGTCGACCTTGACCTTTTCACCCATGGTGATGAACAGCGGCACCTGGATCTCACGGCCAGTTTCGAGGGTCGCAGGCTTAGTGCCACCGGTGGAACGGTCACCCTGCAGGCCCGGCTCGGTGTAGGTGATCTCCAACTCAACCGAGGCCGGCAGATCAATGTAGAGCGGGTTCCCCTCGTGCAGAGCCACAGTTGCGGTCTGATTCTCAAGTATGAAGTCCTTGGCGTCGCCGACAACTTCGGTCGGAATCGGCAACTGCTCATAGGTCGACTCATCCATGAAGATGTAGGCGTCGCCATCCTGGTAAAGGTACTGCATGTCGCGACGATCGACCTCAGCCGACTCAATCTTGACGTCGGAGTTAAAGGTGCGATCGACAACCTTCCCGCTCAGCACGTGCTTGAGCTTGGTACGCACGACGGTATTGCCCTTACCCGGCTTGTGGTGTTGGAACCAGATGACCGTCCACAGCTGGCCGTCGAGGTCGAGAACGGTGCCGTTCTTGATGTCATTGGTGGAGATAACCACAGGTCGGTCCCTTTCGGAGTCGTCAGATGGGAGATAAACGGGCGGGCTAGCCACGCTCGCCCATCCTTAACAAGTGTAGCGGAATCTTCACGCGCCCCGTTGCTTAGGAGAGCGTCACTTCAGCCAACCGGAGTCTCGACTGATGGGGTACTGCCACAAACCGGGTGGCCCGCGCGCTCGGCAGGTAGGCACCTGCTGGAGATCACGTCATTGTCCGTTTACCGTGAGGCTGCCCTACCGCGCCACATGCACGATAACGTGAGATTACGCACGATCTCGACTCTAGCGAGCTGGGAGCCAGTTTCGACCCCGCAACGGATTCCGACCAGCACTCATTGCGCGAATTCATTGACCTGGTCGCTGATGCCGGGTATGTCGTCGATTCCGATGAGCATGGCGACGATCCTGAACTCATCGCCCCTGACGGTTCAGCTGTGGAAACCTGGCACGAAGATTATCCGTACCCGAACCTCATGGATCGGCGCGAGTACGAAACCCAAAAGAGGTTGCTACAAATTGAGCTGCTCAAGCTCCAGTACTCCATCGATGACACCGGTGAACGTCACGTCATCGTCTTTGAAGGCCGTGATGCAGCCGGCAAAGGTGGAGCCATTAAGAGGTTCAGCGAACACCTCAATCCCCGTCGCTGTCGCGTCGTCGCGCTTGACAAGCCGTCGGATCGTGAACTGGGCCAATGGAATTTCCAGCGTTATATTCAGCACCTCCCCACGACTGGAGAGATCGTGCTCTTCGACCGCTCATGGTACAACCGCGGTGGCGTCGAGCGGGTTATGGGTTTTTGCACCGATGAAGAGCATCGGATCTTCCTTCGCCAAGCGCCGATTCTTGAAGAGATGATGATCGAATCAGGCATTCATGTGACGAAGTTCTGGTTCTCGGTTACCCGGCAGGAGCAGCGTACCCGGTTCGCAATTCGTCAGCTTGATCCAGTTCGTCGCTGGAAGCTCTCCCCGATGGACTTGGAGTCGCTGGGGCGCTGGGACGATTACACCCGTGCCAAAGAGGAGATGTTCGCCGCGACCGACACCGATGCCGCGCCGTGGATATGTGTCAAGTCCAATGATAAGAAGCGCGCACGTCTTAATGCGATGAGGTATTTCTTGTTGCAATATGATTATGAAGGCAAGGATGCGGACGTTGTCGGACAGCCCGATCCGAGGTTGGTGCGTCGGGCCCGAGACATGGTTGGAGACTAAATGATTCTGCCTCGACGAGGATGGACTGTAGCTGCCCTAGCCACCGGACTCGCGGCCAGCGGATGCGCGACGGCACCCCCGCCTGACGACGCCGCCGTACCTGTCCCTGTGGCCTCATCAGCCGCGTCGAAGCCCTCCTTCACACCGTCGCACTCGACCGCTGGTAAGCCTGCGGCCTCTGGATCCACACCTACGACGGTGACGTTCGCTACACCCTTGAAGGCAGCCACAGCTCAGCCCTCGATTCATCGCAGAGTCGACGGATCGCTGACGGTCACCGTCTCTGGTGACCTGCTCTGGCACCCTTCCACATGGCGCACGGCACGGGAGGATGGCCATGGAAAGAATGACTTCGCGCCCATATTCGGAACCGTTGCGCCTATTCTCCGCAACGCCGACGTGTCAATCTGTCACGAAGAGGTACCCGTTGCCCCTAAAGGTTCTCGATACTCCGGCTATCCAGAGTTCGGGGTGCCCACTGAGATCGCCAAGGCGATCGCTACTGTCGGGTTTGATGCCTGCAGTACTGCCTCGAATCACTCCTTTGACCGTGGATTCCCTGGTCTGAAGGCCACCCTTGATGCCCTGGACGCCGCGCACGTTAAGTATTCCGGCACAGCCCGAACTCAGGCTGAGGCTGAACGGCCCGTTATCGTGACAGGTAGCAACGGCCTCAAGCTGGGGCTGGTTTCCGGGACTTATGGCCTTAACGGGTCAACCCCACCTAAGAGCACATCATGGGCGTGGAGCGACATCGAGGCAGACCACCTCATTAAGAGGGCGGAGGCGGCCAAGAAGGCTGGCGCCGACATCGTCATCGTCGCGGCCCACTCTGGCCTCGAATATCACCACGAACCTACGCAGGAGCAGGTCCGGCTAGCACGGCGCCTAACCGCGTCCCCTGCCATCGACATGGTCTACTGCCACCACAGCCATGTCGTTGAGCCGTGGACGCGGATGAACGGCAAACTTGTCATGTATGGGCTGGGCAATTTCGTCGCCCAGCAGTCTTCTCGCATGCCTGGCACCAATGAAGGAGTCGTTGGTCGGGTCACGTTCAGGGTGCGGTCTGGGAAAGTCTCAACGACGAAGGCCGAGTACATCCCGATTTTCATCGGTTCTAAGAGCGACGGTCCGATCCGGGTTCATGCCGTCGACACTGAGCTCAAGTCGGGCATGGGAAACCAAGTAAAACTCAAGGCTACTCAACGGGATGTCTCCAGAGCCGTCAAATTGCTTGGGATCGGCGGCGTTACCGAGGCCTAATGATTTACCTCGCAGAGCACTTGTCGAAGCACTCGGCCAATGCAGCCTCGTCCGGGTTAACGATCATGGCAACCTGACCGGGCTTGCGGATACCGACAAATCGCAGTACCCGACGCCCGGTTTGCGGATCTACCCTAGCTTTTTTGTCCAGATTCATTGTCCTGCGCAGATCTGCCCACTTGACGCCGTCACAGGTAACGGGCAATCCGATCCCAGAGAGGATGGTTCGGGTGCGCCCGAGGACCTCATCAGATAGTCCGAGGTACCGGTGCGACAGCTCCGCCGCAAAAACCATGCCCACCGCGTCGGCCTCACCATGACGCCACGTGAAATGCTTGAAGGCCTCGATAGCGTGGGCCAAGGTGTGACCGTAGTTGAGTCTCTCGCGCCCGACCTCGCCACCCGATGACGTTCGCTCGTGCAGATCCACGCTCACCACGCCAGCCTTGACGGCTATTGCACGCGTTAGCACCTCAACGAAAGTCTCGGATGTGACGTCGAGGACCGCCTGGGCATCGTTGGAGATGAGATTAAGGATCACCGGGTCGTCGATGAACCCGCACTTGACGATCTCTGCCAGACCAGAACGCACCTCTCGCGCGGGCAGGGTCGTCAGCAAGTCCGTATCGCACAGTACGCCAATGGGTTCGTAGAAGGCGCCAACAAGGTTCTTCCCGGCAGGAATGTTGATGCCAGTCTTGCCACCGATCGCGGCGTCCGCCATAGCCAACACCGTCGTCGGAACGTGGATGACGTCAATCCCCCGCATCCACGTAGCGGCCAGGAACCCCGCAACATCAGTAGTGGCTCCTCCCCCAAACCCAACAATGACGTCCCCGCGAGTCATGCTGGCCTCAGCCAACCTACGCCAACTATCGACGAGAACCTCGGGTGTTTTGGCGGCCTCGGCGTCGGGAATCTCGATGACCACGGGTTCGTCAAGGCCAAGACGTGAGACCAGACGTACCAAGGTATGCGGGCACACCACGGCTGCCCGGCGTCCTGCCACCAAGCCAGCCAACTCGTGGGCTGCTCCCGAACCAATCTTCACCTGGTAGGGCTGTGCCGTGGCTACCTCAGCGAGTTTCACGACTCCCCCTCTAAGTCGGCTAGTTCGGACACAATGACATCCACGACTTGTTCCGGTGACAGCGTGTCAGTCATCACCCGGATCGTTGCGGGACGCTGATACACCGCTCGCCTGTCCTTCATCAGCCGCACCAACTGCGAATGCACCTGGCTTCCCAACAGAGGGCGACCGGTGTCCTTGAGCCCGACGCGATCGGCGGCGGTTCGAGCCGAGACGTCCAGCCAGACCACGCATGCTTGGTCAAGCACTTTCCCGACCTCGACGTCGACCGGGGCTCCCCCGCCCAGGGAAACCACCCCGCCGCGCTCAATGGCGGTGAGGGTCTCCCGTCTTTCGACGTTGCGAAAATACGGTTCCCCCTCAACGAGGAAAATCTCCGGAATGTCGCGTCCCTCAACCTGCTCAATTAAGGCATCGACGTCGATGAACTCTTCGCCAAGGCGCTCAGCCAGCAATGGCCCGACGGTCGACTTTCCTGACCCAGGGGCACCGATGAGGGCTATCACGGGGCCACCGCCAGACCACGTTCGGCGAGACGATCCAGGTACGCCTGCGCATTGCGATGGGTCTCGGCCACCGAGTCTCCGCCAAATTTCTCCAGAGCACACTCAGCCAACACCAGTGCGACCATAGCCTCAGCCACCACACCGGCGGCAGGAACCGCACACACGTCGGAACGCTGGTGGTGGGCCTTGGCGGCCTGGCCGGTGACCACGTCAACGGTCGGTAGTGCCCGCGGAACGGTGGCAATCGGTTTCATGGCTGCACGCACCCGTAATACCTGACCGGTCGACATACCGCCCTCAGTGCCACCGGCGTGGTCGCTCATTCGGTGGATACCGGCCTGAGTCGGCTCCATCCAGTCATGAGCTTGCGATCCTCGGCGATGGGCCAGGTCGAAACCGTCACCGAGCTCGACTCCCTTAATAGCCTGAATGCCCATCAGAGCTCCGGCAAGACGGGCGTCGAGTCGCCGATCCCCCTGACTATGCGATCCCAACCCAGCCGGTACACCGTAAGCGAGCACCTCGACGACACCTCCCAGGGTGTCGCCTTCTTTGCGGCAGACCTCGATTTCCGCGACCATGCGCTTACTCGTGGCCGGATCGGCGCACCGTACTGAATCCGAGTCAATACGTGGTAGGTCGTCAGGCCCCGGATGCAGACCGTTCGGGGCAGCGACAGGCCCCAGGGACACCACGTGGGACAGCACGTCGACGTCAAGAGCCTGCTTAAGGAAGGCCTTCGCAATCGCACCTAATGCCACTCGGGCAGCCGTCTCACGGGCGGAAGCGCGCTCTAGGACTGGCCGGGCTTCATCGAAGTCGTATTTCTGCATACCAGCTAGATCAGCATGGCCTGGACGAGGTCGCGTGAGCGCGGCTGCACGAGCTTGACCTGCTAATTCCTCGGAGGTCACCGGTCCGGGAGCCATGGCGGTGCGCCACTTCCTCCATTCCGAATTGTCGATCCGAATCGCAATGGGATCACCTAAAGTCTCGCCATGGCGGAATCCTGCAATCAGCTCCAACTCGTCGGCCTCGAAAGACATGCGGGCTCCTCGCCCGGCTCCGAGACGACGGCGTCGCAATTCCTCGGAAATCTCCACAGCCCCGACGCGGACATGCGCGGGAATACCCTCCATCGTCGCGACGAGAGCAGGGCCGTGAGACTCCCCGGCAGTGAGATAACGCAGCATGGACCCAGTCTTTCAAAGGCCGACGCGCTCGACCAGCGCGTTCTGCGCGGTGGACCTTAAGACGTCCATTGGCACCCGGTGACCAGTCATGAGCTGCACCTGGTCGACCGCTTGTCCAGCGAGTAGATCCAGTCCGTCAATAACGGTGACACCAGTGACCTTGCCAGCGACAGCCACAGGTGTCGGCCAAAGGTCATAGACGACGTCAAAGACTGCGTCAGCCCGAGCAGTAAGGTCTTTAGCACGTGTCATGAGGGATCTGGCTGGAACCGTCGAGACCATGAGATCGCACCGCGGGGGTTCCGAATCGAAAGGTAACCAGGCGACGTGAGCGCCGAGATCATCAGCGAGCTTAAGGATCTCTGTAGATCGTTCACGCGAGCGCGACATCACGACGACTTCGCCCGCTCCCATTCCAATGACAGCCGCAACAACAGACCGGGCCGTTGCACCCGCCCCTAGCATGGCAACCTTCTCGACCTCAGTCACTCCCCTGGCACGAAGCGCAACTTCTGCCCCCGTGACGTCGGTATTTCGGACAATGGTTCTGCCATCGCGACGGACCCAGGTATTTGCCGCTCCCAACAAGTCGACCGTCGCGTCAGTCTCCCCCAGCTCGACCAGATCGACCTTGTGGGGCATCGTCACTGACAATCCTCGCCAGGAATCGTCAAGGCTAGCGATGAAGGCCCGCAAGCCGCCAGGCTCGACGTCGATGACCTGGTAGGACCAGTCTAGGTCGAGGAGCTGGTACGCGGCGCAGTGGATTGCCGGGGACAAAGAGTGAGCAACCGGATGGCCGACCACCGCACAGCGCATCATCAGTTCTCCTCTATCAGTGCGTGCTGACTTAGCACCTACCCGTGTGAGCCTGGCACCAAGCTTGGAATTTCTTGACGTTTTTCTCGTGCTCGGCAAGTGTTTTAGAGTACGCCGTAGTGCCCTTGTCGGGATCCGTGACAACCCAATAGAAGTAGTCACTCCTAATGGGCGTTACAGCTGCCTCCATGGATGCCGCACCGGGATTGTCGATAGGGGTAGGCGGCAAGTCATTGTGCAGGTACGTATTGTACGGAGAATCCTTGGCACGCTGCTCGTCGGTCGTCGTCAGCTTGCCCTCAGCGTGGTTGGCGTAAAGCACCGTGGCATCTGACTCCAACTTCATACCCTGTTGGAGACGGTTATAGATAATCCCGGCGACCATCTGCATGTCTTTAGGCTTCTTGGCCTCTCTTTCCAAGATAGAGGCAACGATGAGAGCATCGTAAGGACTGCGCTTAATAGTCTGAGCCTGGCCAATGAAGTTCATCGTATTAACCTGCTTGGCGAACTGATTCGTTTGCATCTGCAGGATCTCCAATGGGGTTGGATTCGACCCCACCTCATAGGTGTCGGGAAAGAGAAAGCCCTCTGGACGCCCGTTGGCCCAGACTGGCAGACCCAGCTTCGCAGTTTGCTTATACGCATTCTTGAAGCTGTTGGCTGGCATCGTGGTTCCCTTGGCCATGATCCCAAACTGCTGCTCTGCGGTTAAGCCCTCGGGGAGGGTGACACGGGTGCGCTGGATATTATCTGGGTTGCCGAGGATAGAGATGGCCTTAGTAGCGCTCATATGAGTTTTGAGCTTGTACTGGCCGGCCTGAATGGTGACGTCAGATTCTGACTCGCGAAGGGCCTTATTGTACGCCTTCGTTGACTTAATGACGTCGTTATCGAGCAGAATCGAACCAACCTCACTCACCGATGCGCCAGCAGGTACCCGAATCAAGACGTCTTTCTCGCCATCTCCGAGGTAGTCGTCAGCAGACTTGTAGGAGATGTAGCCGTCGTAGACTTTCATGCCGACGAAGACACACCCGCCGACGAGCACGGCCAAGGAAAGGATGACGGCGACAGCGCTGCGAAGTTTGTACCAGAACTCCGCCTTAGGGTCATCGTGCTCGTCGAATGGTCCGCTCACGAATCCGCACCTCCTGTCGTCGTCTCCGGTCGAGCCGACCGGACTTGCTCCAACACGTCCTCCAGTATGGCCACAGCAGCAGCTTGATCAATCACGCCACGCTGTTGACGCGCGTTGCGTCCGGCATCGTGAAGTGCCCGGGCCGCGGTACGTGTGGTCATTCTCTCATCTACCCAGCGCACCGGAATTGGGCTAATGGCCTCGGCCAACTGGCGTCCGGCATCCCGAATGTCTCGCGCGGCTAATTGCTCGGTACCGTTGAGGGCCACCGGAAGTCCCATGATGACCTCAACCGGTTCGTACTCGGCAACAATCTCGGCCAAGCGCTGCATGGGGCGGTTAGCGGTCTGCACCGTCTCGACGGGGAACGCCAGAATCGCGTCGCGGTCACTCGCGGCCACGCCAATTCGTGCCTTTCCCCAATCAATGGCAAGCCTTACACCGCGCAGCGACGTGTCCGGACGCTCGGCGGGGGTCACAGCGCGGTCAGCTCAGTGTCAACGGCACGCAGAGCGGCATCAATTCCGGCAGAGTCGCTGCCAGCTCCCTGGGCCATGTCGTCCCTACCGCCACCGCGGCCACCAATCCGGGCAATGCCAGCCTTGATGAGGGCGCCTGCTTTGGCGCCAGCAGCGCGTGCGGACTCGGTAGCGGCGACGATCATGGCCGGCTTGTCATCGGTGCCGCCGATAAGGGTAACGACGGCGGGGCGATCCTTGACGCGGCCCCGGACTTCGGAAGCAAGGGTGCGCAGATCGTTACCCACGACACCCGGAACTTTGGCAGCAATAAAGTCGAAGGATCCGGCCGAGGTGGCCCCGGCAACGATGTCATCGACTTGACTCATGAGCTCACGGGTTCTAGCAGCGGCGAGCTTGCGCTCGGCGTCTTTCAGATCGGTGACGAGCTTCGAGACACGGTCGGCGAGCTGGTCCGGTTGCACCTTGAGAATTCCGGTCAACTCGTTAACTAGCGTCCGCTCAGCCGCCATATGCCGGAAAGCATCAGTGGAGACGAGGGCCTCAACGCGACGGGTGCCCGAACCGACCGACTGCTCACCCAACAGACTCAGCATGCCGATGCGGCCAGTAGAGGCAACGTGAGTGCCACCACACAACTCGCGCGACCATGGGCCCGCTAGTTCGACGACGCGCACGATCGGCGGGTATTTCTCGCCGAACATGGCCATCGCTCCCATGGCTTTGGCATCCTCCAACGGCATTTGGGTGTCAGTGACCTCGAAGTCGTCATGAATGGCAACGTTGCAACGCTCTTCGATCTCGTCCTTCAGGGAGTCTGAAAGACCCTTAGTAGCGGAGAAGTCGAAGCGCAGGTACCCAGGCTTGTTATAGGAGCCAGCCTGGGTAGCCGACGGCCCCACGATTTCACGTAGAGCAGCGTGGATGACATGGGTAGCGGTATGGGCCTGGCAGGCCCCAAACCGAGTGGTCGGGTTAACCACGGCCGTCACCTGATCACCAACGGCCAGATCGCCGTCAAGATGCACCTTGTGGACGATCAAGCCTGGTACAGGACGCTGCACGTCAAGAACTTCAAGATCGAACCCGTTGGCGCGGATAATGCCGGAGTCAGAATCCTGTCCACCCATCTCGGCATAGAACGGGGTCTCGGCCAGCACAACTTCGACAACCGATCCAGGTCCAGCAGCCGTCACAGAGGTGCCATTGGCGATGATGCCAGTAACGGTGGTGTTGACCGTTAGGTCGGTATAACCGAGGAATGGGGTCTCACCGAGGGCGCGAATCTGGGCGTAGGCCTCCGGGTCCGTGAGCAGACCCTTCTTTGTCTTGGAGTCAGCCTTGGCGCGGGCGCGTTGCTCAGCCATGAGGGCAGTGAACTTGTCGCGGTCCACCTCTAGTCCCTGTTCGGCCGCCATTTCGAGAGTGAGGTCGATCGGGAACCCATAGGTGTCGTGGAGCTGGAAGGCCTTCTCCCCCGAGAGGGTCTTTGATCCGGAGACCTTAGTATCGATCACCGCTGCGTCGAGCATGGCGGTACCCGCACTCAGGGTGCGTCGGAAGGTCTCCTCCTCCGCTGTGGCGGCGCTGATGACGCGGTCCCACTCGGTAAGCACGTCGGGGAAGGAATCGGCCATGAGGTCACGGGAGACCGGAAGTAACTCGGGCAGTACTGGATCCGCCACGCCGAGCAAACGCATGGCCCGGACGACACGACGCAGCAGACGACGCAACACGTATCCGCGCGCCTCGTTACCGGGGGTGACTCCGTCGGTCATGAGCATGAGACCGGAACGGACGTGGTCGGCAACCACACGCAGCCGGATGTCGTCGTCGTGGTTAGCGCCATAACGCTTGCCCGACATCTCGGAAGCCTTCGCAATAACGGGGAAGACCTGGTCGGTCTCGTACATGTTGTCAACACCCTGGAGCAGGTAGGCAATACGCTCGAGACCGGCGCCGGTGTCAATGTTCAAACTGCGCAACGGACCGGCGATGTCGAAGTCGTCCTTAGCGCGCACTGCCGAGAGATCTTCGGTCTCGAACACGAGGTTCCAGATCTCAAGGTAACGGTCCTCATCTGCCTCCGGGCCGCCATCGGGGCCATAGGCTGGACCGCGGTCGATGTAAATTTCCGAGCACGGACCACCGGGGCCCGGAACCCCCATATGCCAGTAGTTGTCTTTGAGGGAGCGACCCTGAATATGCCCGTCGGGGACACCCGCGGCACGCCACGCTTCGCGCGCTTCAATGTCGCCCTCCGGGTAGTCAGGGTGGAATCCAGGTCCGAGAACCGTCACCCAGATGCTGGACGGGTCGAAGCCCAGACCGCCCTGATCTGCTGGTTTAGTGACGAGCTCCCATGCGTACTGAATAGCTTCACTCTTGAAGTAGTCACCGAAGGAGAAGTTACCCAGCATCTGGAAGAAAGTGCCGTGACGGGTGGTCTTGCCAACCTCATCGATGTCTAGGGTACGCACGCACTTCTGGATGCTGGTAGCACGCTTCCATGGGGAAGGCTCGGTGCCCATCAGATAAGGCTTGAACGGCACCATGCCGGCGTTCACGAACAGCAGAGTGGGGTCGTTGTAGAGCAGCGAGGCGCTCGGCACTACGGTGTGGCCCTTACCTGCAAAGAAGTCGACGAAGCGCTGTCCGATCTCCGCTGTTCTCATACCTAGCCCTTCTTGACGTGGTCGCTCTTTGTGGCCCGTAGGAGCCGTCCCATGTCGGGACACCGCCCCCCAACCCTACCCGCACGCGTGGCAGGCCACACCTCACCGCGCCACAGGATTTTTGGGGGGCGCTTACTTGCTTCTCCCAGATCAGTCCTGGTTGGTGCCGTCTCTGGCCGCAGTGGCGCTGTGGCTTACCTCGGCAGGACTAGCCGTATTCCCAACCTGGGACTGGCGCGCTCGCCGCCTCGGACGCCGAATCGTCCGACGCACTCCCTCACCAAAGGCAGCAACTTTAACCATCGGCGTCCCGACGGTCTGGGTAAAGGTCTGAGCTAACTCGGCAGCCTGGCCAGTAACGACGGTGCCGTGCTCAGAAATTGTGTGGATGTCCTCGATTACCTGATCGAGCTTGGAAATCTCGCCGTTGGTGATGGCAACGGTGCTTTTGAGTTCCTCGAGGATCGGCACAGTGGACTTATCGACGTCACGGACAGTCTTGCGCACTTCGTCAAGGACACCGCCGAACTTAAGCAGCGGCACCGCGCACAGTGCGACAAGCACCACCGCCGCGAATGCCGCGATGAGTCCGGCTATCTGACCCAAGGTCATGACTTTTTCTCCTCAGAATCTCGCCCAAGCAGCACCCGTATCTGGCCCAGACGTTGTGCGATGGCAGCCTCGTTGCCATGATCGGTCGGCTCGTAATACCGGGTTGACGCAATGTCGTCTGGCAGATACTGCTGTTCGGCAACCCCATGTGGGAAATTGTGGGCGTAACGATATCCGACCCCATGGCCTAGATCGTGGGTCGATGAGTAATGGGCGTCACGCAAATGGGCGGGTACATCGCCTCCCTTTCCAGCGCGCACATCAGCTAGGGCCCCATCAATCGCGGTAATGACGGCGTTGGATTTCGGCGCGGTCGATGCGGCAATGGTGGCTTGGGCCAAGTTGAGGCGAGCCTCGGGCATCCCGATCAGTTGGACGGCCTGGGCAGCCGCGACACAGGTCTGCAGCACGCTAGGGGCGGCCATACCAATGTCCTCACTGGCAAGAATTACCAGACGCCGCGCAATAAAACGGGGGTCCTCCCCCGCCTCAATCATCCGGGCCAGATAGTGCAGGGCAGCGTCAACGTCGGAGCCTCGCACCGATTTAATAAAAGCGCTGATGACGTCGTAGTGCTGATCGCCGTTCCGGTCGTAGCGCACTGCGGCGCGATCTACGGCAGTAGAGACAATTGGGCTTGTGATCGTGTCAGTACTGGCAGCGCTGGCCCCAGCGGCGGCTTCCTCAAGATAGGTGAGGGCACGTCGTGCGTCTCCCCCGGCTAGTTGCAGCAAGTCGGCGCGGGCATCGTCCTCGAGGACGTAGAGTCCGTCGGACTCCGTTCGCAGGCCACGCGGATCGCTCAGGGCCCGATCGATCAATGATGAAATATCAGTATCAGTGAGCGGTTTGAGGGTCAGCAGCAAAGAACGCGACAATAGCGGGGAGATGACCGAAAAAGACGGGTTTTCGGTGGTTGCGGCGATCAGGGTCACGGTGCGGTTCTCCACCGCCGGGAGGAGGACGTCCTGCTGAGCCTTGGAGAAGCGGTGCACCTCGTCGACAAAGAGCACCGTCGGCTTTCCTAAGGCCAGCTGACGCCGAGCAGTGTCGAGTTCCCGACGGACGTCTTTGACCCCGGCCGTCACAGCTGAGATCTCCACGAAGCGTCGGTTTGTGGCGTGAGAGACGACAGAGGCGATCGTTGTCTTGCCAACTCCCGGAGGGCCCCATAAGAACACACTCATTGCTCCGGTCCCCTCGGCTAAGCGACGCAAAGGCGATCCGGAAGTCAGCAGATGTTGCTGACCGACGATCTCGTCAATGGTGCGCGGGCGGAGCCGAACTGCCAGCGGTGCGTCGGGGTTGGGAGTGTCCAGGGACCCGCCACTGGTCGCGTCAGATTGAGCCGACGTGACGTTGCCGAAGAGATCCTCACTCACTGTGGCACCATATCGCCGCGTCGCGACAGCGTGGTCCACGCGTATTCACCGAGTAACGTTCGGGCGGCGACTGATACCACCGCCGCCTGAACGCTACCATACGGTCGTCACTTCTTGGACTTGTCTGCCTCTTCATTCGAGGTTTGACCGCTGGAAGGCTTCTTCGGCCTAGCATCCACACCAGCTTCGCGCCGCTGCGCCGGGGAAATTGGCGCAGGGGCGGCCGTCAGCGGGTCGTAGCCATTACCAGTCTTCGGGAAGGCAATGACGTCGCGGATGGTCTCGAAGCCTCCCAGCAGCATGACTAGACGATCCAGGCCGAAAGCGATGCCGCCGTGGGGCGGGGCGCCAAACTTGAAAGCATCCAGGAGGAAGCCGAACTTTTTCTGCGCCTCCTCGGGGCCAATCCCCATGACGTTGAAGACCCGCTCCTGGATGTCGCGACGATGGATACGGATAGATCCGCCGCCTACCTCGTTGCCGTTGACGACGAAGTCATAAGCGTGCGCCAAAGCTGAACCCGGATCGGTGTCGAAGGTATCCAGGCAGTCCGGGGTTGGGCTGGTGAAGGCGTGGTGGACGGCAGTCCAAGCGCCGGCCCCAACGGCGACGTCGCCGGAAGCTTCGGCTTCTTTGGTGGGCTTAAACAACGGAGCGTCAACAACCCAACAGAAGGCCCAGTCAGCCGGATTGAAAAGTTCGCAACGACGGCCGATCTCCAGACGGGCGGCACCGAGTAGCTCCTGGGAGGAGGTTTTCGGTCCCGCAGCAAAGAAGATGGCATCGCCAGGCTTAGCGCCGACCACTTCAGCGATCCCCGCCTTCTCCTCATCAGAGATGTTCTTGGCAACCGGACCGCCAGGCACACCTTCGTCAGAGACCGTGATATAGGCTAAACCCTTGGCGCCGTGGGTGCGCGCCCACTCCTGCCAGGCATCGAACTGACGACGTGGCAAGGAGGCTCCACCGGGCATCACGACCGCACCGACATACGGAGCTTGAAAAACCCGGAACGGAGTGTTGGCAAAAAAGTCGGTGACCTCGATGATCTCGTTGCTGAAGCGTAGATCGGGCTTGTCAGAGCCGTATCGATCCATGGCCTCATGCCAGGTGATGCGAGGTATTGGCGTCGGCATGTCGACGCCAATGATCTTCCAGCAGGCTGCCATGGTCTCTTCGGCCAGCGCAATGACATCGTCCTGGTCAACGAAGCTCATCTCAATGTCAAGCTGGGTGAACTCAGGCTGACGATCGGCACGGAAGTCCTCGTCACGGTAGCAACGAGCGATCTGGTAATAGCGCTCCATGCCCGAGACCATGAGCAACTGTTTAAACAGCTGAGGGCTCTGCGGCAGGGCATACCAACAACCCGGGGCCAGACGAGCCGGAACCAGAAAGTCACGGGCACCCTCAGGGGTGGACCGAGTCAAGGTCGGGGTCTCGATGTCGTAAAAATTGTGACGGTCTAGCACTTCACGAATAGCGTGGGTCACTTGTGAACGCAGCACCAGAGCCTCATGCTGACGCGGACGGCGCAGGTCGAGATAGCGATACTTCAGACGGGCGTCTTCGCCAACGCTGACGTGCTCGTCGATCTGGAATGGCAGCGGTGCCGAGGGGTTGAGCACCTCAAGCTCGGAGATGGCGACCTCAATCTCACCAGTGGGTAGGTTCGGGTTGGCATTACCTTCTGGACGGGCCTCGACGAGACCGGTCAACTTGATGCAGTACTCGTTACGCAAGTCATGGGCACCCGAGGATTCCAGAATCTCGTCGCGGATGACTACTTGAGCTAGACCTGAGGCGTCGCGAAGATCGATGAAGGCGACGCCGCCGTGGTCACGCCGGTGCCCAACCCATCCGGCAAGAGTCACCACCTTGCCGATGTCGCTGGCTCGTAAGGTTCCTGCGTCATGGGTTCGCAGCACGTTTCATCCTTCCGTTGTTGCAGGCCACGCATAGACGGTACGGGCCGCAAGACAGCATACCGGCGGGCTATGGCCATCGTCATCCACGCCCGAAACGGATGCCCGCGAGGGGATGCTTCGAACACCCCGTTCGTTTATTGGTTCGGATCAGACTTGAATCTCGGGGAACCACTCCTCGATCTGCTTACGCATGGCCTCATTGCCGCCGGAACGCTTGTTGTGCTCGAGAATCCAGTCGCGGATTGACCCGCCGGCGAGCTCATTAATGGTGTTACGCGCAGTCTGCGGGTCGTTGAGGACTCCCTTAAGCATCGAGACCGCTTCCTCGCTAGTGCGGTAAAAGTATGGATAATCCTCAGGAACCGTCTTATGCGCCCAGGGGGCATCCGGGAAGACGCCGATAGCATCGGCGACGAGAGCCTCAAGATACTCGAAGCCATAGGCCTCGTTCTTCGCTGTGGCTAGGAAAGCCGTCATGCGTGCGAGGGACTCCCAGTACTCCTCGCGTTGACCGAAAAGGGGGCCGACCGAAGCCCATTTTGGCGACGACATCTTCATCGCCATAACGCTAGCGAGATCGCGCTGGCTCAGACGGGCCTCCATCCTCACGTCCATATCCGCGGCGACACGAGTCATAACATCGAGGAATAGCTTCGGGCGTTTGGCTTCAGTAAGATGAATTGCCGGGTAGAGAACCGTCGGGACGTCGGGATCGACGTGCTCGCGGACGAGGTCATCGCGAATACCAGGCTGAATCCAGGCGACCCGGGCCTGGTGAGCCAACGGGGAGATCGTCCACCGGCGAACCAGCTCGGTCACCTCGCCAGCAGTGCGCTCACCGGAGCACAGGGTGGGGAAGAGAGCATAAGCGAGCCCCATAGCCGCGAAGTTCACTTTGTGGTGGTAGTGGGATGGAGGTAGCCACTGGAGGTTGAGGATCTTGGGCTCGGCACCCTCGCGGTGCATGGTCTGGAAAACGCCAACTGAATCGATGATATCGAGGTTGATGACGAGGGTTTCGAGCGGCTCGAGGCTGGTCAGCTTTTTGGCCTCAAATCCATCACACTGACGATCTTCGTAATTAACGACGACTGCCCCCGGGTACATAGTCAGAAGCTGCTCGACGAGGGCGGTTCCGCCCCCTCGCCCAACAAGTCGACCTTGGTCGTCGACGATGGGGCCGTCATCGAGAAAACCCATCTTGATTGCGATGGTCATAGGTAATCTCCCGTTATCCGTGGGCGTGAGGCGCGGCCATGCGCCAAGCTTGTGACTGCGACTCTATCGCTAGCCGTAGCACTGCGGTAAGCGAACTGAATCTCTCCTGTGGCGAAAAAGTGCTAACCGTCGGCGGTCGGTCCCGTCAGGGTGCTCTGCAGGGCAGGCCCTTCCCGGGCGATGAGCTCCGTCGCCGGAAGATCCGCCAGAGATTGCAGCCCCACGACGTAGCGAGCCGTGAAAATCCCCAGCAATTGCGAAAGTCCAAGAGAGGCCCGTACCCCTGCTTCTGCGACGCCGAATCGAGGAACGAGTAGTTCGACGACTGGGGCCAAAATTTCCTCGGTGTAAAACCGACGCAGCATGTCGAAGGCGTCGGGCTGGGTAAGAAGTGCCTGCACCACACCTTGCATCTGTGGATCTGGTCCGCCTAAGCCAAGGTGGCCATCCCAGGCATCGATGAACGCCTTCACCAAGGCATCCCCTAGATGATTGGGGTCGGTTCGCGAACACACCTCTGCGATGATTCGGTGCGGACCATTAGGCAAGGACATCGCCTCGTTGTAGAGGGATTGTTTAGAGCCGAAGTAGTAACTCACCAGCGAGGTGTCCACCCCAGCCTCGCGAGCTATGGCCCTCAGGCTCACTGACTGGAAGTCACCGGCCAGAAAAAGGGACCGGGCCGCAGTCAAGATTGCGGCCCTCGCAGCCCCAGCCTCACCACGCGGACCACGGCGAGACGATTGTGCGCACTGTGACTGAGACATGCCATGACCGTACTCCCCAAGACTTCGGCTGAGAAAGAGGCCCCTCCCGCTGCAACGTGATTTCCACGGTGATGAAATGGGTACATGGACGCACACAACGGCAATGCGATTCCACTGGACGTGCAGGACCTTCGGATGGGTCTTGACGTCGGATCAACGACGATCAAGGCCGTTATCCTTGACCCCGACGAGAACATCCTCTTCGAAGACTACAGACGCCACCACGCCGATATCACCGGCGCTATGGCATCTTTGCTCGGAGACGCCTCCGATGCCCTTCCTGGCGCAAAAGTGCGCGCGACCGTTACCGGATCGGCAGGATTGGGCACTGCCGAGGCGCTGGACCTTACCTTCATACAGGAGGTCATGGCTGAGACAGCCGCCGTTCAGCACTGGAATCCCGACGCCGACGTGCTTCTCGAACTCGGTGGTGAAGACGCCAAGATCACCTACCTCAAGCCGGTCCCCGAGCAGCGCATGAATGGTTCGTGTGCGGGGGGTACCGGTGTCTTCATCGACCAGATGGCTACCTTGCTGCACACCGACGCTCCCGGTCTCAATAACCTTGCATCCCGTGCCGAGACCATCCATCCCATTGCCTCGCGCTGTGGTGTTTTTGCCAAGTCCGACCTCCAACCCCTCATCAATGAGGGGGCCCGTCACGAGGACCTAGCCGCTTCGGTCTTACAGGCTGTCGCCACCCAGTGCATTGCCGGCCTGGCGTGTGGCCGTCCCATTCGAGGTAAGGTCATCTTCCTTGGTGGCCCGCTTCACTTCATGCCAAGCTTGCGAGACGCTTTCTCGCGAGTCCTCGAAGGTAAGAAGGTTGACGGGTACATCACTCCGGAACGTGCCCAGCTGTACGTGGCTATGGGTGCGGCCTTAACGTCAACGTCTGAGCCGATAGTTCTTGCGGAAACCGCGAAACGTTCACGACACGCTCGTACCCAAAATGGAATTTCCCAGTCCATGCCGCCGCTGTTCCGCACCAAGGAGGAATTAGCCGAATTTAATCAGCGGCATTCTCACGCCAAACTGCCACGCCTACCTTTACATGACGCTCGCGGGAACCTTTTCTTGGGTATTGACGCCGGATCAACGACAATCAAGTCAGTCCTCCTCGACGAGTCCCTCAACATCGTCGCTTCCCATTACGCCTCTAATGAGGGTGACCCGGTGAGCGCAGCGGTACAGATCCTCGCCGACCTTTACGACACCATGCCGGCGGAAACCACTATCGCCCGTACCTGTACCACTGGGTACGGTGAGGGGCTTGTCAAGGCCGCACTGGGCGCCGAGGATGGCGAAGTCGAAACCATGGCACATTACCGAGCCGCCGACCATCTACTTCCCGGAGTGACCGCCATCATCGACGTTGGTGGCCAGGACATGAAGTATTTGCGCGTCGTCGATCAGGTCATCGACTCGATCTCTGTTAATGAGGCATGTTCGTCAGGGTGTGGGTCCTTCCTGCAGACCTTTGCTGCCGGCATGGATACCGATATCGAATCATTCGCGTCTATGAGCCTGCTCGCTCAGCATCCGGTAGATTTGGGTAGTCGCTGCACCGTCTTTATGAACTCGTCAGTTAAGCAAGCACAAAAGGAGGGCGCCTCCCCCGCTGATATTGCTGCCGGATTGTCCTACTCGGTAGTTCGCAATGCCTTGTACAAGGTCATCAAGCTCACCGATCCTGCACAGCTGGGGGATAAGGTCGTCGTCCAGGGTGGAACCTTCCTTAACGACGCCGTTCTGCGGGCCTTCGAAAAGCTCACCGGTCGCGAGGTCGTCCGTCCCGCCGAGGCCGGCCTTATGGGAGCGTACGGGGCAGCCCTGACGGCTCACGCCCGGTTCCATGCCGGGGAGCCCACCACCTCCGACGGCTTACGGGAGCGTGCCGAGCTCGATGGTTTCGCCGTCGAGACCCACCGTGACGACTGCACCCTGTGTCAAAACCACTGCCAGCGCACCATCGCCACCTTTTCCGATGGTCGCGTCTTTGTTTCGGGCAACCGTTGCGATCGTGGCGCCGAGGTCAATAATCGCAAGATGGCCAGGCTTCCCAAGCCCGAGCTGCCCAACGTATTCGAAGCCAAGTACAAGAGGCTTTTTGGATACCGGCGCTTGCCGGTAAAGAAGGCGTTCCGTGGCGACTTGGGCCTGCCCCGCGCCCTGAACATGTACGAAAATTACCCGTTCTGGTTCACGACTCTGTCGGCACTCGGGTACCGCGTCATGATCTCGGGACGTTCTTCCCACGCCCTGTTCGAAAAGGGCATGGAATCAATTGCCAGCGAGAATATTTGCTATCCCGCCAAACTCAACAATGGTCACGTCGAGGACCTTGTCCAGCGCGGGGTGAAGCGGATTTTTGACCCCTGTATCCGATTTGAGCAGGTCAGCGTGGCCGACGCTGACGCGCACTTCAACTGTCCGGTAGTTGCCTCATACCCCGAGGTCATTAGGGCCAACGTCGAAAGCCTACGAGACGAAAACGTCGAGCTCATCTCGCCCTTCCTCTCACTAGCTGACCCTGCCAAGCTCGCCGAGCGGCTGGCCGAGATCTTCGCTAACGATGGTGTCACTGTCGACGAAGCCCGCCAAGCCATTGCCAAAGGTCTGGAAGAAGATAAGGCCTTCCATGACGATATCCGGAAGATGGGGGAAGATGCCTTAGCCTATATGGCCGAGCATAAGGTCCCCGGAATTGTCCTGGCGGGACGTCCCTACCATGTCGATCCGGAGATTCATCACGGGATTCCCGAGATGGTGAATTCCTTGGGGATGGCAGTGCTTACTGAGGACTCGGTTGCCCATCTGGGAGCCAGTCTGCTGGAACGTCCGCTGCGCGTGCGTGACCAGTGGATGTTCCACTCCCGCCTCTACCAAGCAGCTGCTTTCGTCGGAGCCCGTCCCGACCTTGAGTTGGTTCAACTGAATTCATTCGGCTGTGGCCTCGATGCCATTACGACTGACCAGGTGCGCGAGATCCTGGTTGCTCGCGACCGTATTTACACCACCCTCAAGATTGACGAGGTATCCAACCTGGGAGCGGCTCGCATTCGGATGCGCTCATTGCAGGCCGCGTCGAAGGAAAGAGCCAGCCACAACCGCAAACTGGCCACGCATCCGCTGTCGGATGACCGAGTGCCTTTTACCAAGGAGATGAAAGCTACCCACACCATTTTGGTGCCTCAGCTGGCCCCTTATCAGACCTCCGTCGCTGAGGCTGCTCTGCGGGCCTCGGGTTATCAGGTCGAGGTGTTGAAGCAGGCTTCCCGGGAGAACATTGATTACGGCCTGTCGGTGGTCAACAATGATGCGTGTTTCCCGGCCATCGTCGTCATTGGGCAGCTCGTGTCGGCATTGAAGTCCGGCGGGTACGACCTTGACCACACCACTCTCCTCCTCACTCAGACCGGTGGTATGTGCCGGGCTACCAACTACATAGGTCTACTACGCAAGGCTCTCAAGGAGGCTGGGTTCGGCAATATCCCGGTCATCGCAGCCTCCCTGCAGGGTGTCGAGGACAATCCGGGTTTTTCCTTGACTGCTCCCCTTATCCACCGCATGGTGCAGGCCATTACCATCGGAGACCTGCTGCAGAAGGTGCATCTTCGTACCCGTCCTTACGAGGTGGTTCCGGGATCCGCCGACGAACTCATGCACCGTTGGACGACCATTGCTCGCGAGCATTTTTTGGACAGTGGGCATTCCACAACCTGGGGACGCCGTACGACTTACAAGGCCATGATCAATGGCATCGTTGACGATTTCGAACGCCTCGACTTGGTCGATGGACCGCGTCGGCCGCGAGTCGGTGTGCTCGGCGAGATCTTGGTGCAGTTCCATCCCGACGCCAACAACCACATCGTCGAGACCATCGAGTCTGAGGGCTGTGAGGCTGTGCTGCCGGGCCTGATGTGGTTCGTCTACAACTGCTTGTCTGCTGGCGACTATAACTACAAGACCTTCGGCACCGACAGGTGGGGCCGTCACGTCAAAAAGGCTTTCCGGGGGCTGCTCATGCAGTATCAGAAGCCGGTTACCGCAGCATTGCGCAAGTCCACTCGGTTCGAGGTCCCTACCCCGATTACCGAACTCATGGCGGATGCCCAGCGCATTGTTCAGCTCGGTAACCAGGCTGGTGAGGGTTGGTATCTCGTCGGTGAGATGGTTGACATGGTCCGTGAGGGGGTACCGAATATCGCTGTTGTGCAGCCCTTTGCGTGCCTACCCAACCACGTCACCGGCCGTGGCATCTTCCGCGAGATCCGCCGTCAGTTCCCGGAGGTCAACGTGGTGTCTGTCGATTATGACCCGGGGGCCTCCCAGGTGAACCAGCTCAACCGCATCAAGTTGATGGCTGCTACCGCGCGGGACCGCAATGTTGCCGAGGAACTTGGCGCTAACCAGGCGGTGCGCCCGGAACCGGACCAGGAGATTCCGACCTCACCGCAAACAGCGTCGCGCCCAAATCTCAATGGTACGCCGGTTATGGAGCTGTCTGTGCGCTTGTGAGGGGCTTTTGAGGGCGGTGATAGTGTCACCGTCATGAAACTGGTTGGCACCCGCCGGCTGCAGACGGATCGCCTAGTGCTTCGGCGGTTGACGGTTGACGATGCCCAACAGGTGTACGATGACTGGGCCAGTGACCCGGAGGTCACCCGGTTCCTCACGTGGCCCACTCATTCCAGCGTGGATGTGAGCCGGGCCGTCGTCGGTCCCTGGGTCGATTCCTACGAGGATCCGGGAACCTTCAACTGGGGCATCGAACTGATCGAGGACGGGACTCTCATCGGCCAGACCTCAGTCGTCAAGGAGGACCTCACCGTCGGACTGGTCAATGTTGGCTACGTCGTCGGACGACGGTGGTGGGGCAAGGGATACTGCACCGAGGCGCTGGTCGCAGTGATGAACTACCTCTTCGCCGTCGCGGAGGCCAACAAGGTGGAAGCCAGCCACGATCCGGCCAATGTCGCCTCCGGACGGGTCATGGAGAAAGCCGGGATGGTGGCCGAGGGACTGCGACGAGCTTCCTGTCTCAGCGGCTCGATGATCCGAGTCCAGCTTTACCACGGCATGCTGCGCAGCGAATGGGAAGGCCGCCAGTGCTGAGTCCTGACCGTGAAGCGACGTACCGTCGCTGGCGCGCCGCCCTCCTCATCGTGGCGTCATTGGCGTCCCTGACCTGGGCCTTCGCGGGCATTCTCAACCCTGCGATGAGCCAGTTGCACGCCTTCGTCTCGGAGTATTCCGCTCGTGACCAACCGTGGCGTTACCTCTTCCAGACCACCGACGTCATCATGGGTACCTCCCTGTGCCTGGCAGGCCTGGCCACTCTCGCGTGGGCCGGTCGTCGGCCTCTCGGTCGTCAAGGGTGGTCAGGTGTTGGGTTCGTCGCCGGCGGGCTCTTCAGCGTCCTTGACGCCTTGGTGACGATGGACTGCTCTCCCACGCGGTCCAAGGCCTGCCTGGCGGCCGAGGAGGCTGGGCACGTGAGTTGGAGCCATTTCATCCACGTCGGAACCTCGACCATCGTCGTCGTCGGTTTCGCACTTCCGATCTTGCTGCTCAACTCGACCATGACGAGATTCCGCGGCTTCGGTCTGGTGGTGACGTGGGCTTGGGTGGTCTTCACCCTCCTCAACGGCATTGGCGCCATAGATTGGTTCGACGGCACTCCCATGGACTACACAGGAATTTGGCAGCGGTTCAGCTTGGGGTTAGGAACGTTGTGGTGGCTTACTCTCGCTGCTGACGACGTCGTCACTGCACGTGCTCTAATACGCACGTCCTCTTGCTAAGCCCCTGTGGCTTACAGATCACCAGGTGCCGATCACACCGGGATAAAGATCCTCGGTAGGCGGGTTCCACGAGGCCGCATCAGCCTCGACCTGATCGCCTGACCGGATGTCCTTGACGGTGTCGGCGTCACGGCGGTCGGTGTGTTCGACGCCTGGGAACCACACGTATGGGATACCCCGACGATCAGCGTGCTTGATCTGCTTCCCGAACTTGTCTGCCTTAGGAGCCACCTCGCATGGGATGCCGCGGGAACGCAGCGCTTGGGCGACGGCTTCAGAAGTAACGCGATCCTCCTCCGTGTTGACGGCAACCAGAACTGCAGAGGGAACCGAGCGTGAGGAGGACAGCTCGCCACGCGAAAGGATCGGCGCCAGCAACCGGGTCAGGCCCAGAGAGATGCCTACCCCCGGGTAGACGTGTTTACCGTCGGAGGCAAGGGACTCGTAACGGCCGCCCGAGCATACTGAACCCATCGATTCGTGGCCGGTGAGCTCAGTCTCGTAGACGGTACCGGTGTAGTAATCCAGCCCTCGGGCGATCTTAAGGTTGGCGACCATGCGCCCAGGAACCGCCTTGTTGACAGCAGCGACGACCCGGTTGAGGGAGTCCAAGCCCTCCTCGAGCATCTCATTGGTTACCCCCAACTCACGTACCTTGGCGATGAAGGAGTCGTCGCTCGATTGGATGGAGGCCAAAGCGACGCATTTAGCGGCGACATCGTCGGAAAGGCTTAACTCGTCGACAAGCAGCTCGCGGACAGCGTCCGGGCCAATCTTGTCGTACTTGTCGACCCGCTGCAGCACCGCCATCGGATCTTCAATGCCGAGCCCGCGATAGAACCCCTCGGAGAGCTTGCGGTTGTTGACGTGCATGGTGACGGTTGGGAATCCCAACTCCGTGTGCAGTCGCTCAAGAGCCGATAGCATCACGAGTGGGGTTTCGACGTCATGATGCTCAGCAAGAGTCTGATCGCCAACGATATCGATATCAGCCTGGGTGAACTCGCGGTAGCGGCCCTCTTGCGGACGCTCGCCACGCCACACTTTCTGAATTTGGTAGCGACGGAACGGGAAGTAGAGATGCCCGGCATTCTCCAGCACATAGCGTGCAAAGGGAACGGTCAGATCAAAATGTAGGCCAAGGCAATCCTTTTCGGAACGCGAGTCGTGCGGATCAGCGTGCAGCCGGTCAACGACGTAGACCTCTTTGTCGATCTCCCCCTTACGGGTGAGCTGTCTCATGGGCTCGACGGCGCGAGTATGAATCGGTGCGAAGCCATGAAGCTCGAAGGTCTCCTCAAGAATCCGAGTCACATGGTTCTCCACCATCTGCCCTGAGGGCAGGAACTCGGGAAAACCGGACAGGGGCTTGAGGCGGGCCATGAGAGATCCTTCGAAAAGTTGGTTACGACAACGGGTTACCCCCGTCAGCCTTTATTGTGCCAGCCCGAAGGCGATCGGACTCATTCAGATGCGGTGAGGTCTAGTGGTGGCTCAAGAATGGATTAGTCAGGCGTTCATTGGCCATTGTCGTTGGTCCACCGTGTCCGGGCAGTACATGGCTGGCATCATCCAAGGGCCAGACAACGTTGGCAAGGCTGCGTGACATCTGAGCGGGGTTCCCACCTGGCAGATCGGTGCGTCCGATAGATCCGGCGAAAAGGACGTCTCCTGACATGATGATGGGACCGAACTCGGCGTCGATCATGCGAATCATGGAGCACCCGGGGGTGTGGCCCGGTACGTGCAGAAACTCCAGGTCGAGGTCGGCGTATTCGTGATGGGAGAAGGGTTCGACGTCAACGACCTCCTCTGGCTCGCGTAGGGTCGTCGACCCGTACCACTGTTCGACGAGCGGACGAGCAAAATCGGCGAGTCCAGCCATTGGGTCGCTAAGGAGGTGGCGATCGTCACGAGGACACAGCACCGGGGTGCCGTATTTGGCCCCGACTTGTCGGGCAGAACCAATATGGTCGATGTGGCCATGAGTCAGAGCGATCGCTACGGGAACCAAGTGATGGGTTCTCAAGGCATCTCCAAGGAACTCTTCAGCACCCATGCCAGGGTCGACGATGATGCACTCAGACCCCTGTTCGCGCGCTAACAGGTAGCAATTGGCCTGAAAAGGACCTGTGATAAATGACGCGATGAACACGTTTGCCAGTTTATCGGGCAAGATGGGGCGTATGAGTCACGCACAAACTCCGCAGTCCTTCGGTCGCGTCGATGATGACGGCACCGTTTACGTCCGAACTAGCGACGGGGAGAGGTCTGTCGGCCAGGTGCCGGACTCCACTAGCGAGGAAGCCCTTGAATTCTTCGTGCGCCGCTATCACGCCCTCGAGACCGAGGTGTCGCTGCTGGAATCACGAGTGAGCTCGAGCACCGCCTCGCCGGAGGAGACACGGTCTGCCGCCAGTAGGCTGGTCACGTCCATCCGGGAGGCCAATGCCGTTGGCGATCTGGAAGCTCTCGCAGCCCGGGTGGAGGCCCTAAACCCCGCTATCGACGCTAAGGCGGAGACCCGCCGTGAGGAACGAGCTGAAGCTAAAGCCCGCGCCAAGCAGGCCAAGGAGGAGATGGTCGCTCAGGCAGAAGCTATCGCTGCTGGCGATGACTGGCGTGGTGGCATCGGGAAGTTTCGCGATCTGCTTGACCAGTGGCGTCGCCTCCCCCGTATCGACAAGACGACTGACGACGAGTTGTGGCACCGCTTCTCCGGGGCTCGCACTGTGTTTACCCGTCGCCGCAAGCAGCATATGGCTGAGCAGAACCACCTACGGGAGCGCTCTCGCGTGATTAAGGAGCAAATCCTCGAGGAGGCTCGTCCGCTTGCCGATTCGACGGCCTGGGGTGAGACCTCTCGCCAGTTCCGTGACCTCATGAATCGTTGGAAGGCCGCCGGGCCTGCTCCCCGCGATGTTGATGACAAACTCTGGAAGGAGTTCCGCACTATTCAGGACACGTTTTTCGGTGCCCGCACCGCTGCCCAGAGCCAACAGGACGAGGAATATCGCGGTAACCAGCAGGTCAAGGAGCTGCTCCTTGACGAGGCCGAGAAGGACATTCTACCCGTCAAGGACATTGAGGAGGCCAAGGTCAAGCTCCGCGTCTTCCTTGAAAAGTTCAATGAGGTTGGTCGAGTCCCCCACGACGCCATGAAACGTATTGACGCCCGCGTCCGTGACTTGGAGTATCAGGTCCACTCCGCTGAGGAAGCCGAATGGAAGCGCACCGATCCGCAGGCTCGCGAGCGTGCCCGCGCCACCGTTGACATGTTCAGCGCCCAGATCAACAAGCTCAGGACCCAGGCTGACAAGGCTGAGGCCGCTGGTCGGACCAAGGATGCCGAGAAAGCACGCGAGTCAATTAAGACCTACCAGACCTGGCTCGATGAGGCTCAGAAAGCTCTCGACGAATTCAGCGCTTAATGATCACGGCTGACGGCCCTGGAACGGTTCCCGGATCCGGGGCCATTGGCACATCTGAGCAATCTTCAGGACTTCACACGGAAGACGTCGTAAACCCCCGAAATCCGACGGATCGAGTCGGTGAGGTGCTTGAGGTGAGTTGGATCGGGGGCTTCGAAGGTGAGCCGCAACCGGGCGAGATGAGACTTCGAGGTGCTCATATGGGCTGAAATGACGCTCACCCCCTGCTCAGCAAGAACTCGAGAGGTATCGAGCAACAGGCCGGCACGATCAAGGCCCTCAACCTGGATGGTGACCTGATAACCCTCTTGCTGATCGTCAGACCACGACACTGAAACAATGCGCTCCGGGTGCTCGAGAAGGTTCTTCGCATTGGAACAATCCGTTCGATGCACTGAAACGCCGTCATAGCGCGTCACGAACCCCATGATGGGATCGCCGGGAAGCGGAGTACAACACCGGGCCAGCTTGACGAGCATGTCCGGATCGCCGTCGACCATAACCCCAGTTTCACTGCTGCGATGACGCGGCGCCTTGACACCAACTGCCAGTTCTTCTTCGACGTCGGCGGTGGTCTCTTCCGGGCCACCACCCAGTGCAATGAGCTTCTCGACGACGGATTGGGCACCGACGTTGTTCTCGCCTACCGCCGCATAGAGGGCGTTGATGCCGGGAACCCGAAGGTCATCGGCCACCGCGGTGAGGTATTCGACAGTCAACAAAGACTGCAAAGGCACCCCAGCTTGGCGTAGCTGCTTTGCGATGGCGTCTTTGCCAGCTTCGATGGACTCCCCGCGGCGCTCTTTAGTGAAGTAAGACTTAATCTTGGAACGGGCACGGGGGGAGGCAATGAACCCCAGCCAGTCCCGGCTAGGGCCGGCGTCAGGCGCATTCGACGTGAGGATATCGACGACATCGCCGTTCGCGAGCTTGGTATCGAGGGTAACAAGTTTGCCGTTTACCCTGGCACCGATACAGCGGTGGCCCACCTCGGTGTGGACGGCATAGGCGAAGTCAACCGGGGTGGCGTCCTGCGGGAGGCTCATGACGTCGCCTTGGGGGGTGAAAACATACACTTCGCGGGAGTTGATCTCAAAACGCAGCGAGTCCAGGAATTCGCTGGGATCAGACTCCTCCTTGGACCATTGGTTAAGGGACTGCACCCACGAAAGATCAGTGCCGTCCGGTTGAATCCCGCGACTGACAGCATCGGGGTTTTCCTTATACTTCCAGTGGGCTGCCACGCCATATTCGGCGCGCCGGTGCATTTCGTGGGTGCGAATCTGCAACTCGACCGGCTGGCCGCCTGGCCCCAAGACCGTGGTGTGTAAGGACTGGTACATGTTGTATTTCGGCATTGCGATGTAGTCCTTGAACCGACCAGGGAGAGGGTTCCATCGCACATGCATGACACCGAGGGCCGCGTAACAATCGCGTGGAGTATCGACGAGGATGCGTAGACCGGTGAGGTCATAGATATCAGAAAAGTCCCGACCTCGCACCACCATTTTTTGGTATATCGAATAGTAATGCTTCGGCCGGCCATAAACGGTGGCCTTGATGCCTGCCTCGTCAAGGTCCTTCCGGACGATCGAGATGACGTCTTTGAGCTGGGCTTCTCGTTGCGGGGCCCGCTCCGCAACCATATGGACGATCTCGTCATAGAGTTTCGGGTTAAGGGTGGAGAAGCACAGGTCTTCCAGCTCCCACTTAATGGCATTCATACCGAGGCGGTGAGCCAGCGGCGCGAAGATCTCGAGGGTCTCTTTGGCGATACGGTTTTGCTTGTCAGGACGCAGAAAACCCAGCGTGCGCATGTTATGCAGCCGATCTGCCAGCTTGATGACGAGAACCCGAATATCGCGGCTCATCGCGATGACCATCTTGCGAATGGTCTCGGCCTTCGCAGAATCCCCGTACTGGACCTTGTCGAGCTTGGTGACCCCATCGACGAGTAGGGCCACTTCTTCACCGAAATCGGCAGTGAGCTGTTCATTGGTGTAGGAAGTGTCCTCGACGGTGTCATGCAGGAGGCCGGCACATAGAGTCTGCTCGTCCATGCCGAGTTCGGCGAGGATCATGGTTACTGCCAGCGGATGTGTGATGTAGGGGTCACCGGATTTGCGAGACTGTCCGCGGTGGTAATGCTCAGCAGTGCGATATGCCCGCTCAATGAGGGTGGTATCGGCCTTCGGATGGTTAGCCAGCACGACCGAGATCAAAGGGTCGGTAACGCTTTGGGGCGGGGCTGATGGCTTCGGCGTACCCCACCGCACAATGCGCTCGCGCATCCTCATGCGGGGCTGAGGACGCTGCTGGCCGGGCTTCGGCTTGCCTAAGGTTCCCTTGCCCGAACTGTACGGACCATAGACGCTTTCATCGGTCATCGGGGCACCTCCTGGCACATTGGGCCCTTCATTCTAGTGGCTTTCCGCACCCCCGGTGTCGGCTAAGTGCGTAGCCCAGAGCGTTTGCGAAACCAACGTTGGCAGCTAAATCAGCTCGCTAGCGCTGTCCTCAGCGCACCAGGTCGCTCTCGGTTTGCGGTTCAATATGGCGCGGAACGGCTTTTCGCACAGCCACGATCACGTCACCGGGCTGCAATTGACCGATTGAAGGATCGTAGAAATTTCGCAGCACGTCGTTTCGAATGACGGCTAGCACTCGTTCGTTTTGAATATCGGCCGGCCGTGCGCCTATTTCGCTCTTGGAGACTATCCTCCATGCCCTTCGAACTGGACAACAAATCGTCCACCACGGTGCCGACGTGCGGGTTGACCGACGACAGTCCGAGCAGTCGTCCCACGGCATCTGCAGACGTGACGACAGCATCGGCACCCGATTCGCGCAGTAACGGAAGGTTCTCGTCTTCTCGACCAGAAACGACGATGTGACAGCGTGGGCTGAGCTGGCGCACCGTCAGGGTTGTCAAAATCGCCGAGTCATCTCGGTTGAGGGTAATGACCACCTCGCGCGCCTTACTAATCTCGGCTCTCCTCAAGAGATCGCGTCGAGTTGCGTCTCCCTCGAAGGCCGCCAGCCCAGACCGGTTGGCCTCAGCCACGGCAGAGGGTCGGGAGTCAATCACGACGATCTTCTCGACTGGGACATCGTGGTTACGCAGCGTATTGACCGCGCTACGGCCTTTCGTGCCGTACCCGATGACGACGGTGTGGTTTCTCATGCGCTTCCTCCAAGCACTATCGAGCAAGCCGCGTCGTCCCTCGTTGGCCAACATTTCGAGGGTAGTACCGACCAATAGCACCAGGAAGGTGATGCGCAGCGGCGTGATGATGAAAGCGTTGATAAGTCGCGCATGTGGCGCGACCGGGGTGATATCCCCGTAGCCGGTGGTGGTGACAGTAACCGTCGAGTAGTAAAAGGCGTCAATAAGGGAGACGCCGTCTCCAGCGGTAGAATCAATGTAAGAATCTCGATCGATCCAAACAATCAACGTACTGGTCAGCAATAACACCGCTGACCAGACCAATCTTTTAACCAGTTCCTGGAGGGGCTTAGTTGCCTTGAATGGAAGCTTAACCAGAGCGGTTTGCTCAAAGATGCTGCGGCGCTCCGAGGATCTAAGTGAGTCCGAGACCATAATCAGACTGTGAGGACGGCGTTGACAGGGCCGATTCCGGCACGATCAAGCTTCTCGCGGCCGCCTAAGGCCGACAACTCCATAAGCACCGATACACCGACCAGTTCTGCGCCTAATTGCTCGACGAGGGAGGCCGTAGCGTCGACTGTGCCGGCCGTCGCCAGAATGTCATCGACGATAAGCACCTTGGAACCGGGCCGCACAGCATCTTGATGGACTGTCAGGGTTGCCGAGCCGTACTCCAGCAGGAAGGATTGTGAGTAAACGTCACCGGGAAGCTTCCCAGGCTTGCGGACTGGAACGAATCCCGCTCCTAAAGAAAGGGCTACCGGTCCTGCGAACATGAATCCGCGCGCCTCCATTCCGAGGACGACGTCCACACCACGAGAAGCAGTGTCGACGAGCTCGGAAATCGCAGCCGCATAACCATTGGAATTGGCCAGTAGCGGAGTGATATCCTTAAAAGTGACCCCGGGCTCTGGGAAATCCGGGACATCCCGGATCAGGCTGGCAATAAGGTCCCTGCGATAGGTCATTTCTTCCTCTCGGCACGGGCGGAACGACGTGGCTGGTGACGATCGCTCCTGGTCAGAGTCGTAACGTTGCGCAGACCTTCCGCAGCCACAGTCTCAGCGGTAACCTGCGGGCCTTTCTGAGTGGCCCGCTCACGGCGGCGCAGGACGCGGGCGGTGTGCTCTTTCATAGCCGGTTCAAGCTCGCGCAACTGTGTGAACACTGGGGTTGCAATGAAGATCGAGGAGTACGCACCGACGATCATGCCGACAAACAGGGCGAGACCAAGGTCCTCCAGCGGCCCGGAACCAAGCACAAAAGCGCCGGCGAAAAGCAGCGAGGCGACGGGCAGCACGCCGACGATGGTGGTGTTAATGGACCGCACTAGCACCTGGTTGATAGCTCGGTTAGCGCCCTCAGCAAAGGTGTAATCGCGCTTCTCGATGTCCTGGACGTTCTCGCGCACCTTGTCGAAAACCACAACGGTGTCGTATAGCGAATAGCCCAGAATCGTCAGGAGACCAATGACAGTTGACGGTGACACCGTGAATCCGACCAGTGCATAGATGCCGATGGTGACGATGAGGTCGTGTACGAGAGCTATCAAGGCGGCGATGGACATCTTCCAGTGCCGGAAATAGGCCCAGATCTGCAACATCACCAAGACCAGGAAGACGACCAACGCCTTAATGGCCTTACTGGTGATCTGCTCACCCCACTGGCTACCAACCTTGGAGTAGGCGACAGAACTCGTCTTCGTCCCGGTGGCCTTAGCAATGGCCTCTTGGACCTTCGTCGTCTCATCGCTGGTGAGAGCCCGGGTCTGCACCTGGACGGCATCCGAGCCGAGGCTGACGACCTCGGTCGCGTCCATATCGGGGGCGCCCGAGGACAACACCAACTTCCGGACGTCATCAATAGTCGAAGCAGCGACGTGGGCCGGAGCCCGGAACTGCACGCCGCCCTTGAACTCGATACCGAGGTTGAGGCCGCGTACTAGCAGGCCGATAAGTGAGATGACGATGATGATTGCCGTGACAGTATACCAGACCTTGCGGCGCTCGATAAATCCATAGGAGATTTCTCCGGTATACAACGCATGGGTGAAACCATGCCTGCGTTTCTTACCGCTCACGCCATCATTGGGACGCTTCGCGGCACTAGACGAGGTCTGGGTGTTCTTGCCGTCAGTCATCTCAGACCTCCTTCGACTCGATGGTCCGCTTTGCTCTCGGAACCAATCGCCGGCTTCTCCGACCGAGCAGCTGGCTTTCAGTGACGCCCATATGCTCTGCCTCGAGGCCAGAGCCGCGTTGACCCCGGCCCCAGAACCTCGTGCGTCCCAACAGAGTCACGACGGGGTGAGTGAAAAAGAAACAAATGACAAGGTCGATAACCGTGGTCAAACCAAGGGTGAACGCGAACCCTTTCACTTGATCCACTGACAACACAAACAAGACAATGGCAGACAGCAGTGACACGCCGTCGGCCATAAGGATCGTGCCTCGGGCCTTTGACCAACCAGTCTGCAGAGCCGTGCGCAACGTACGTCCCTCACGGATTTCGTCTCGGATACGTTCGAAGTAGACGATAAAAGAGTCTGCTGTTACGCCGATGGCCACGATCGCGCCGGCGATTCCGGCCAGCGAAAGAGTGAATCCGACGGCCTCGCCGAGCAACACCATGGCAGCGTAGGTGGTGATACCGGCGACAATCAGGGAGCTGATAGCCACCAGGCCTAGGCCCCGGTAATACAGTAAACAGTAGGCGCCGACCAAGATAAGGCCAATGACGCCCGCGATCATGCCGGCACGAAGCTGCTCACCTCCCAGGGTGGGCGAGATGTTGTCAACGCTGGATATATCGAATGACAGCGGAAGAGCACCGTACTTCAGCACGTTCGCAAGATCAGCCGCGCTGTCCTGGGTGAAGTGACCAGAGATCTCAGCCTGACCACCGCTGATCGGGCAGGACGCACCCTTACTGCCATCAAGCTGAGGAGAAGAAATGACCTTACCGTCGAGGACGACCGCAAACTGATTCTGCGGGCTCATTTTGGAACACAGGTACGTCGTAGCGTCACTAAAAGAGGTGGTGCCAATGGAATTGAATTTAAGGTTAACCACATAGGACAACTGACCCTGCGGGATGCCTGAATCAGCACTGGCCACCTGGGTACCGGTGATGGCGACCGGGGACAGCAAATATTTCGTGGTTCCTTCACGGTCACAGGTCACGAGCGGCTTATCGCCTGGCGAATCGACCGATTTCGCACACTTGTAGTTGTCGAAGGCTCCTTGATCTTCAGGGGTGGGTTTCCACTCCTGGGCGGCCTTTACCATCTTGGCGGCCGACTGGGGATCCTTCTCGTTGTACTTTGGGGCACTGGGTTTGGCGTCATTTTTGGGGCTGGCAGACGCTTCCGGGGCCGCCGAGGCCTTGGCGTTAGGATCAGCGGTAGGAAGAGTAGATGGCTTTGCCGGTTCGGGAGTCGGGCTCTTCTGTTTTACCGGCTCCTCCGCATAGACCATACGGAATCCGAGCTGCGCAGTCTGACCGACCATTTCCACAAGCTTGGAACTCTCGACGTTCGGGGCAGAGACGACAATATTGCGGTCACCCATCGTTCTTACCGAAGACTCGCCCACGCCGAGCGCGTTCACCCGCTGTTGGATAATAAGGCGGGCTTGCTCAAGGCTCGTCGCCGAGGGAGCCTTGCCGTCTTCCGTCTTGGCCGTCAGAGTGACGGAGGTGCCGCCCCTAAGGTCCAAGCCGAGCTTGGGCGACCAGGTACGCATCACTCCCATGAGTACGTACATGACAATGATGACCACTAGAAAGATCACCAGGGTCCTACCGGGATGATGTGTTCGCTTTTTCGTTGCCACGTCGAATGGGTTCCTTGATCTTGGTGGGTATCAGGCTTGTGGCTGCTCGTCGGAGGTATGAGCAGCCACAGCGGAGGCCTCGGGAGAAGTCAGTGCATCACTCGCCGAATCAGTGGCGACGTCCTCGTCATGAGCCGTCGAGTTCTCGGGCGCGACGTCATCGGCAAACGCAAATTCTTCCTCGTCACCAGCGGGCCGAACAATCGCCTGCTTAAGGACGCTTACCTCAACCCCCGGGGCAAGCTCAACGACGGCCTGCTTGTCCCCGAGATGGGTGATGGTGACGAACAAACCACTGTTAAGTACGACGCGGGCGCCAACCTCAAGTCGCGACTCGAGTTGAGCGCGCTCCTTCTGCTGCTTTTTGACCTGCTTCTTGCCCTGCCACACCGTGAATCCAATGAGAAGGATGAAAACGATCAGCAGGGGCATAAATCCGCCCAGCGGGCTAGCGAGAAGGGGCATAGAAAGTTCCTTGTCTTCGGGTGTGACCGGGGTCATGCTACCCCGGCTCGGTTAATGTGGTCAGAACAGCCCCTCACTAGAGCTGTCAGGAGGCGGTTCAAGGCCGAGATGTCTCCAGGCCCTATCGGTGGCGACGCGTCCCCTCGGGGTGCGCATGAGAAAACCGAGTCGTACCAGGAAAGGTTCAGCAACCTCCTCAACGGTCTGTGGCTCTTCTCCCACGCTAATAGCAAGGGTCGACAGACCTACCGGTCCGCCCCCGAACTTTAAACACACCGCACTGAGAACGGCTCTATCGAGGCGGTCCAGGCCCAACGGGTCAACCTCGTAGAGGTCGAGGGCAGTCTGGGCACCGTGCGGCGTTACAGGGGACTCACGATTGACGTCCGCCCAGTCGCGGACCCGTCGAAGCAATCGGTTAGCAATACGGGGCGTACCGCGAGACCGCGATGCAATCGTGTGCGCTGTGCCGTCTGCAAGCTCAACTCCAATGACCCCGGCCGATCGCGTCACAATCCGTTCGAGGTCGGCTACCTCGTAGTAGTCGAGCTGAGCGGTAAAACCGAAGCGGTCGCGCAAGGGCCCAGGAAGCAGGCCGGCTCGCGTCGTCGCTCCTACCAGGGTGAACGGCGGAATATCAATTGGAATCGCGGTAGCTCCTGGCCCTTTACCGACAACGACGTCGACCCGGAAATCCTCCATAGCCAGGTAGAGCATTTCTTCGGCGGGCTTAGACATCCGATGGATCTCATCAAGAAAGAACACTTCACCAGGTACTAACGAGGACAAGATCGCAGCCAAGTCCCCGGCGTGCTGAATGGCAGGGCCAGAAGAAATACGGATGGGTGCCGACATTTCGGAGGCGATAATCATGGCCAAGGTAGTTTTACCGAGACCGGGTGGCCCCGACAGCAGCACATGGTCAGGGGCCGTGCCACGCGACTTTGACGCTGCAAGGACCAGTCCCAACTGGTCGGCAACTCGCTGTTGTCCCCCGAACTCTGCTAGCGCGCCAGGACGTAGGGCCGCTTCCTCAGCCTTTTCAGGGGGTTCGGCCGACGGATCGACGGGCGAGTGCTCCACCGACATCCTCCTTCCTGACGACGTCTATCAGTCTGCCAGAGCCATCCGACATGTCACCGCGCCAAACTACGCAATGCCGCTCGCATGAGGCTGCCGATCGTCATAGTTGGATCGGCTTCCCTGAGAGCAGCCACCTCATCGACGGCTTTCTCTGCGTCCTTAGTTGGCCAGCCCAATCCAACCAGCCCCTCTGCTACCTGCTCTCGCCACGACGCCGCCACGTGGGCGGCCCCACTCGACGAGGATCCACGTGGGGCAAAAGCTGCCATTTTGTCCTTGAGCTCAAGGATCATTTTCGCAGCGCCTTTGCGACCTATACCGGGAACTCGACACAGGGTTGCGTCATCTTCGTTGGCAATCGCCGTGGCCAGCTGAGCAGCGTCGAGGACACTCATGATCGCCGCAGCCAGCTTAGGCCCGACTCCCGACGCGGTCTGCACCAGCTCAAAAGCATCGCGGTCGTCAGCCTCGACAAACCCGTAAAGAGTCAGGGAATCCTCCCTGACAATCAGGGAGGTTTGCAGGGACATATCTTGGTCGATGCGAGCACTTGCGGCAGTGGCAGGAGGACATAGCACCTTGATGCCGACGCCACAGTTGTCAAGGACAACCCAAGTCAGCCCAGCGGCGTTTACCTTACCGGAAAGGTGGGAAATCACCGAGCAAGATCCTTCCATATACGAGGCGCGGGTCGACCGCGTCGTTGCGCAGTCACAGCGGCTTCTAAGCGATTCGTGGCTTCGCCACGCCATAGGTGGCATATCGCTAGGGCAACGGCATCAGCAGCGTCAGCAGGCTTGGGAGGGGCTGAAAGCCGCAGCACTCGTGCCACCATGAGGCCCACCTGAGCCTTGTCTGCTCGCCCCGACCCCGAGATTGCCGCTTTGACTTCACTCGGAGTGTGAAGAGCGACTGGAAGACCATGCCGGGCGGCGATCATCATCGCCATTCCTGCCGCCTGAGCGGTACCAGTTACCGTATTGCGGTTGTGCTGAGCAAACACTTTTTCGATGGCGATGGCATCGGGGCGGGTGTGGTCACGCCACTCCTCCAGCCCGTCATGGATGCGCAGCAGTCGGTGCGCATGGTCGAGGTCAGCAGGAGTGCGGATGACACCCACGGCAATGAGCTTCACTGGCACTCCCAGCCCACCTTCAACGACACCAACACCGCACCGGGTGAGACCAGGGTCGACCCCCATGACCCTTGTGACACGCGAGTTGGAGGTCGACTCGGGAATGCTCACTCCTCCTCGTCAAGAGCTGCCCCAACCTCTGCGGGGATGTCAGCATTGGAGAACACGTTCTGGACGTCGTCGAGATCTTCGAGGGCGTCCAGAATCTTGTAAAGCTTGCGAGCATCGTCAAGCTCAACCGGCTGAGTGAAGTCTGGCTTGAACGACACCTCGGCGGAGTCGTAATCAATACCGGCATCCTGGACGGCCTTACGGACATCGACGACAGCGTTCGGATCCGAAATGATTTCGAAAACCTCACCCTCATCAACGATGTCTTCGGGCTCGGCGTCAATGGTCGCCTCCATGAGCTGATCCTCATCGACCTCACGCGTCTCTGTCTTGCGGCCTTCCTCAACCTCGTAGGTCTTGGACACCGAGACGACACCTTTGCGCTGGAAAAGGCGCTGCACGGAACCACCATCAGCCATAGTGCCGCCGTTGCGGGTGACGGCCACGCGGACGTCAGAAACGGCGCGATTGCGATTGTCGGTCAGGCACTCGATGAGGATGGCGACACCGGCGGGACCATAAGCCTCGTACATGATTGTCTCGTAGCTGACGGCGTCGGCGCCTTCGCCGGACCCACGCTTGACGGCACGGGCAATGTTGTCGTTGGGAACTGAGCTCTTTTTCGCCTTCTGGATGGCGTCGTAGAGGGTCGGGTTGCCCGATGGGTCTCCACCACCGAGGCGAGCAGCCACTTCAATATTCTTAATCAGGCGAGCGAAAAGCTTGCCGCGCTTGGCGTCAATGGCCGCTTTCTTGTGCTTGGTGGTGGCCCACTTGGAGTGACCGCTCATGGACGGTGTCTCCCTTCCTCGAATATCGCAATTATCGGCCCAGCGGGGCCAAGCATCCGGCGCAGGACGAGCCTACGCACACAATAGGTTAGTCTACACTCCCGGCCCGAAAACGAATCAGGCGAAGGAAGACCCCAGATAAGCCCACGCTCAGTCGGAATCAGGCATTGGGGACGAGTCAGCCGGGATAGGGGCCCGGCAAACCTCCAAGGCTGCAGGCAAAGTGAAGTTGCCGACGTACAGAGCCGTCCCCACGATTGCACCCTCAACACCGATCGGGACTAGACCGCGCAAGCGTCGCAAATCCTCCAATGTAGCGATGCCACCTGAGGCGATGACTTTGCCCTCGGCACGAGCGCAAATCCGCCCGAGAAGCTCGTAATTAGGACCAGTTAGCATACCGTCACTAGCGACGTCGGTGACGACGTATCGCATACATCCGGCATCCTCCAATCGCGCCAGAACGTCAAGAACCTTTCCACCCTCGCACGTCCATCCACGAGCAGCTAGCTGATCGCCACGCACGTCCAAGCCAATGGCTACTTGTTCGCCGTAGCACCCGACGACTTCGTCACACCATTGTGGGTCCTCCAGGGCAGCTGTGCCGATATTGACCCGGGTCGCACCGGCGGATAACGCGGACTCGAGACTCCTTTGGTCACGAATACCGCCCGAAACCTCAACGTTGATATCCATCTGCTTGACGATGCTACTGATGATTTCAGTATTAGACCCACGTCCGAAGGCAGCGTCAAGGTCAACCAGGTGAATCCACTGGGCTCCCAAACCTCGCCACTTCTGAGCGACGTCGAGAGGGTCGCCAAATACCCGTTCGGAACTGGCCACCCCTTGTTGCAGCTGGACGGCACGACCGCCCTGGACATCAACAGCTGGAAGCAGTGTGAGTTCTCCGGTCACAGGCTCAGGTTATCAACTCAGCTGATGCAGCCAGCGTTGAAGCAAAGCGAGACCTGCTTCCCCTGACTTCTCGGGATGAAACTGGGTAGACGTCACCGTGCCACACTCCGCAGCCGCGACGAAGGTCGCTCCCTGATGGGTAGCGGTGGTGAAGTGGTCGTCAGGGCCAGAAACGACCACGCCATAAGAATGGACGAAGTAGAACCTCTCGTCCCCGTCATGAAATAGGGCTGAGCCGGTGGCTGGTGTCACCGTGTTCCATCCCATATGGGGCAGTCGCTCTGCCGGCAACTCCTCAACGACGCCAGGGAGAACACCAAGACACTCGACGTCAACGTCGCGTTCACATCCGCGCTCGAAGAGCATTTGGTGGCCTACGCAGATACCCAGCAGCGGTCGTCCTTCGTCAACCCATTCATGGACGAGACAGTGCCCACCCATGACGCGCAGCCCCGCCATACACGCCGCTAACGCCCCCACTCCGGGGAGGACGAGGGCGTCTGTATCGAGTAGGGCATCCGGGTCGTTGGAGACAGTAACCTCAGCACCCGCCTGACGTAGTGCACGTTCAGCGGAATGAAGGTTTCCTGAGCCATGGTCGATAACGCCGACCCGCACTGGATCAGACATTGAGAGTGCCCTTAGTGCTGGGCACACGACCGGCATTGCGGGGGTCCGGCGCTATCGCAATTCTCAGTGCGCGGGCCAGTGCCTTGAACTGGGCCTCGCAGATGTGATGGGGGTCGCGCCCTGCTAACAGACGTAGGTGGACGCATAAACCGGCGTTCAGGGCCAAGGACTGCACGACGTGGTATGTCATCGACCCCTGGTAAGGCACACCAGAACCACCAATACGGGCGTAGGCTTGCCCTTCGGGCTCTCCCGAGCACTCCACCCATGGCCGCCCAGCAGCGTCGACAACGCACTGGGCGAGGGCCTCATCAAGGGGGACCATGGCGTCACCGAAACGGGTGATACCACGCTTGTCCCCCAGCGCTTGAGCAAGAGCCTGCCCCAAAGCAATAGCCGTATCTTCAACACTGTGGTGACCATCGATCTCAACGTCGCCAGTGGTGGTGATTGTTATGTCGATACCTGAATGCTTCGACAATGCCGTCAGCATATGGTTGTAGAAGCCAACACCGGTGGATATCGCGGACTCCCCCGTTCCATCGAGATCAATGGCGACGTCGATAGTGGATTCCGAGGTCTCGCGGTAGATATGAGCGCGACGGTGGGTCATTGATTCTCCTCAGGGACGAGACGCGGCGCAGTGGGAAGGACGTCGAGCAAAGCCGTACGAAAAGCGTCGGTCTGACGTGGGGTTCCGGCGCAAACACGCAAGTATCCGCTTGGTCCGACCTCTCTGATGAGCACGCCACGATCAAGCAGCGCCTGGAATACCGCGTGACGATCCGCGAACCTGCCGAAGAGGACGAAGTTCGACTGCGAGGAGATGACGTCCAACCCGTGCAGTTGCAGCCAGTCCTCCAGGTTTGCGCGGGTATCGCGTAGCTCGTCGACTCGGGCGAGCATCTCGGGGGCGTGAGCGAGGGCGACTCTCGCCACTGCCTGTGACACGTCAGAGAGATGGTAGGGCAAACGGACCGTCCGCAGTGCGTCGACCACGGCTGGTGCAGCTACCGCATAACCCAGTCGGCCGCCCGCCAGGGCGAAGGCTTTAGACAGAGTGCGCACCACAATGAGCCGACCATACTTAGGAAGCAGTGCGATCGAAGAGTCTTCCGGAGCATCTGTGAACTCTTGATATGCCTCGTCAACGACCACAATGGCGTCGGTGCCAGCGCATACTTCGTCAATGACGACAACCGGGATGGTGGTGCCGGTGGGGTTATTCGGAGTAGTCAACAAAACGACATCCGGCTTGACTTCCTCGATTGCCGAAAGAATCTCTTCGGTTGTCAGTCCCCAGGAGGCATTGCGAGGGCGAGTGACGTAGTTAGTGTGAGTATTGCGGGCGTACTCGGGATACATGGAGTAGGTCGGTGTAAAGGTCAGCAACGTGCGTCCCGGGCCGCCAAATGCCTGCAAAATGTGGGTCATGACCTCGTTGGAGCCATTAGCAGGCCAAATTTGAGAACTACTGACGCCAAATCCGATATATCGAGCCAAGTCCTCGCGAAGGCTGGTGGCTTCCCGGTCAGGGTAGCGGTTAAGGCTCTTGGCAGCCTTGGCAACAGCCCTGGCCATGCCCTTGCGTACCGCTTCCGACGGCGGATACGGATTTTCGTTGACGTTCAGGCAGACCGGGACGTCAAGCTGTGGAGCCCCGTACGGCTCCGCCCCGACAAGCTCAGGACGCAGCGGAAGATCCGCTAACTGTATGAAGTTTGGCTCCGGCTTGGCCACCGGACGGGGTTGGCTAGTCTGTCGATGCTGAGTCAATGTGACCTCCTCACAGTGATGGCATTGGCATGCCCGGGCAAATTTTCTGCCAAGGCGAAGTCCTCTACGGAATCGGCCAGTTCGAGTAGGGCATCCTCGGTGTAGTCGATGACGTGGACGGCCCGCATGAAGGAACGCACCGACAGACCAGACGAGTGACAGGCTGCCCCTGCCGTGGGAAGGACGTGAGTGGATCCGGCTGAGTAGTCCCCCAGAGAGACCGGGGCCCACGGGCCGACGAAAATGGCGCCGGCATTTCGAACCCGAGCAGCGACTGCAGTAGCATCAGCCGTCTGAATCTCGAGGTGCTCGGCGGCGTAGGCGTTGACCACGTCGAGGCCCTGATCAATATCGCGCACCATGACGATGGCCGACTGCTTGGATGTCAGCGAGGTGCGGATACGCTCGGAATGCAAAGTGGCCTCAACCATCGGGGCAAGTTCTCGCTGCACCGCGTCAGCCAACGTGGTCGAATCTGTGACAAGGACTGCGGAAGCCAGTGTATCGTGCTCAGCCTGACTCATAAGATCGGCAGCAATGTGGCGCGGGTCGGCAGTCTCATCAGCCAGGATGGCGATTTCGGTAGGCCCAGCCTCTGAATCGATACCAACGGTGCCACGCAGGTAGCGTTTCGCCGCCACCACGTAAATGTTGCCTGGACCAGTAACCATGTCGACGCGCGGGCAGGAATCTGCCTCGTCGGGTCCCGCAACACCGTAAGCGAACATGGCAATCGCCTGGGCACCGCCGACGGCGTAGACCTCATCGACGCCCAGCAGATGACACAGGGCCAGGATGTTCGGGTGTGGCAATCCGCCAAACTCCGTCTGGGGTGGGGATGCTACGGCGATAGAAGAGACACCAGCCTCCTGCGCAGGAACGACATTCATAATGACCGACGACGCCAATGGAGCGAACCCGCCCGGGACGTAGAGGCCTACCCGTTCGACCGGAACGATGCGCTGACTCACCCGCGCGCCGCTGGCCACCTCGACTGGCTGGGAGGAGGTCTCCATCTCAGCGTCCTGACATACTTGACGGCGACGTCGAATGGACTCGGTAAAAGCCCGACTCAAGGTGTCGTCAAGGTTCGCAGCTGCTTTAGCGAGAACCTCGGTCGGAACGCGCAGATGCTCGGGAACCACATGGTCAAATCTCTTGCTGTACTCGCGTAGCGCCTCAACGCCACGGTCTCTCACCGCGGAGCAGACAGGGATGACAGCCGCCATCGCGGCATCAACATCGAAGTCAGCACGCGGCACAGCGAGACGCAGATCGCCAGTGGTCTCATGGGTCACATCGACGGTTCTCAGCACACCATTAGTCTAGTGAAGCCTCAGTCGACGCCTGTGCGCGTCCAGTCCGCGGAGCGCCACGTCTAGCTGTTAGCAGGGATGCGATGAGCAAGGGCACCATCGCGGCAAGCAGCCATACCAGGACTGCCACCCAGGTATGGAGAGCGAAATCGACCGGGACAACCTCCCCGGACTTAGCGGAGGCGATCCGCTCGGCAAAGGAGTCAGGGCCGATGAGGACGCCCACCCACCAGCACGCCAGTGCCGACAGGCACGCCGAGATCCCGGCCGCTAAGACGCCCCAGGCTCCCCACCGCCGCATGAGGACCCAACTCAGGCAGCCGATGATGAGTCCCACGACTAGACCAATGAAGCAATACACAGCGTCAGTCGAGAACACCTGGGTGAGGCCCTTCTCCGTCGTCGACGCCGCACCATCAGAGCCGACGGTGTACGTCGGCAGAGTCACCATTGAGTGCCATATTGGAGCAGCCAGCCCCCCAAGGACGATCCCGATCGCTATCACGAGTAGGTTCAGCCGGAGGATCACAAGGCTACGGGCGCGAATTGTCTCATTCATTGCTGCCTCCTGGGGACGCATGAAGGGCCGAGCAAGGCCTTGAGGTCTGCTATAAGCGGCTGGCCTTGGGTGACCTTGAGTTCGTCGGCAAGCCGGAATGTTGTCGTCGCTTTGCCGTCGATGAGCCGCAACATCACCTCAGAACTACCCGGATGGTTGCGCAGCACCCCACGCAGCTCTTCGATCGTGCCACGGGTGCATCGTCCGCGACGCATATCGATCGTCATCGGTGCGTTGCTAGCGTCAGCGAGGTCAAGCAACCAGACGTCGTTGGCTGACATTTCTACTGCCTCGTCGCGTTCTCGGACGAAGCCGCGTATCTTCAAGATGCTGTCCACCGCGAGCAGGGGTTCTACTCGCTGATAGACCTTCGGGAAGCAGGCGATGGTGATCGATGCATCGAGATCCTCCAGGGTTACCGAGGCCCAGATGTCACCGTTCTTGGTCGTGCGCCGCACGATTTGAGTAACCATACCGGCGACCGTGTACCGACCCTCATGGTGGGCCTCGGGATTCACCAGTTCCGCCACCGAGATATCTGATTCGGCCTCCAGAGCGGCCTCAAGTCCACGCAGGGGGTGGTCCGAGACGTAGAGGCCCAGCATTTCGCGCTCGAAGGCGAGCTTGGTGCTGCGATCCCAATCGTCGTCCGGAACGACCCTCTCGACCCCCATCTGGGAGGGCTGGGAGTCGTCACCCATGCCGAACAGATCGTCCTGGCCGTTGACCTGGTTACGCTTGATGTCGATGACGGCGTCGACGGCTTGCTCGTAGATAGCCATAAGTCCGCGTCGAGAGTGGCCCATGGAGTCGAAGGCACCCGCTTTAATGAGGGATTCGATGAGTCTCTTATTACATACTGTTAAACTGACCCGGTCGAGGAAGGTGAAGAAGTCTGGAGCCGGACCATTCTCTTCCCGGGCGCGGATGATTTCGGCTACGGCATTGGCACCGACATTTCGGACGGCCCCGAGGCCAAATCGAATGTCCTCACCGACAGCGGTGAACTCAAGAGAGGATGCGTTGACGTCAGGGGGAAGAACGTTGATGTGCTGAGCACGCATATCGGCCAGGTACATCGCCATCTTGTCTTTGTCGTCACCAACGCTCGTCAGCAGCGCAGCGCCGTACTCAGCCGGGTAGTTGGCCTTGAGGTAAGCAGTCCAGTACGAGACGAGTCCGTAACCAGCGGCGTGGGACTTGTTAAAGGCGTATCCAGCGAAGGGGACCATGACGTCCCACAGAGTCTGGATGGCGTCGTCAGAGTAACCGTGCTCACGCATGCCCGCCTGGAAGGGGATGAAGTTCTCCTCCAGGATATGCTTCTTTTTCTTACCCATTGCTCGGCGCAACAGGTCAGCGCCACCCAGGGTGTACCCAGCAAGCTTTCGGGCGATCGACATGATCTGCTCCTGGTAAACGATGAGGTGGTAGGTAGGGGCGAGGATCTCGTCGAGGTCTTCCTTGAGTTCGGGATGGATCGGGATGATCGGTTCCCGGTTGTTCTTGCGCTGTGCATAGGAGATATGCGCATTAGCGCCCATTGGCCCCGGACGATACAGGGCCAACACAGCGACGATGTCGTCGAAACACGTCGGACCCATGAGCCGTAGCAATGACCGCATGGCCGTGCCATCAAGCTGGAAGACGCCTAGGGTGTCGCCGCGGGCCAACATCTCGTAGGTTGCCGTGTCGTCAAGGGCGAGGTCTTTAAGATCGACGTCGATTCCCCGGTTATCTTTGATGATCTTAATACAGTGATCCATGATGCCGAGGTTGCGCAGGCCCAGGAAGTCCATCTTCATGAGCCCCATCTCCTCGAGCTGGGGATATGCAAAACCGGCAATGATCATGCCGTCCTTGTCGCGCTTATGCATCGGCACGAGATCAAGCAGTGGGGCGCTCGACAGGATGAAGGCGCAGGCATGTACGCCGGTGCCACGAATCAGACCCTCGAGGCCCCTCGCAGTGTCGACAACCTTGGCGACGTCAGGATTGTCAGCTACCAGCTGTCGGAACTCTTGACCTTCGCCATACCTCTCGTGGGAGGGGTCGAAGATCTTGTCCAATGGGACGCCTTTGCCCATGACGTCGGGAGGCATGGCCTTGGTGATCTTGTCCCCGAGGGAAAAAGGATAGCCGAGAATACGGTTGGCGTCCTTGACGGCGGCCTTCGCCTTGATCTTGCCGAAGGTATTGACCTGGCTGGTGTACTCGGCCCCATACTTGTACGTGACGTAGTCGATGACCTTGTCGCGCTGACGGTCGTCAAAGTCAAGGTCGATATCGGGCGGGTTGACCCGCTCCGGGTTGAGGAACCTCTCGAACAGTAGACCGTGCTCCAGCGGATTGATCGCGATAATCCCGGTTAGGTAGGCCACCAGGGAGCCAGCGGCTGAGCCACGCCCGGGCCCCACCGGCACCCCCATCGAACGCGCAGCACTGCAGATATCGGAGACGATGAGAAAGTACGAGGAAAATCCCAACGGCTCAATAACCGAAAGCTCAGTTTCGAGGCGCTCTAGGACCTCCTTTGGCGGATTGGGACCGAATTTTTCGTCGAGTCCCTCCTGGAGCTTCTTGCGCAGCCAGGACTCCTGGGTCTCGCCCTCTGGAACGTCGAATTGCGGCATCCGGTCGACGTGTTTGAACACCTCATCATAGGAGCCGATCATCTCGGTTAGCAGCAAGGTGTTGTCGCAGGCTTCTGGGTAGTCAGGGAACAGCGCCCTCATCTGCTCCGAGGACTTGATGTAGTAGCCGGAGCCGTTGAATCGGAAACGGTTGGGATCATCTTTGTTTCGGCCTACACCGACACACAGCAAAGAATCGTGGGCATCCGCCTGATCCTCAGTGACGTAGTGAGAGTCGTTCGTGACAAGAAGCGGAATGTCCAGCTTCTTGGCCAGTCTCAACAGGTCGGACCTCACCTGCTTTTCGATCGGGACGCCGTGGTCCATCAACTCACAGAAATAGTTTTCGCGGCCAAAGATATCCCGATAATCGGACGCAGCCTGGCAAGCCTCCTCAAACTGTCCAAGGCGCAGCCGGGTCTGCACCTCACCTGACGGGCAGCCAGTCGAGGCAATAATGCCATCGGGGTACTGAGACATGAGCTCGCGGTCCATACGTGGCTTCATGTAGTAGCCCTCATAGGACGCCAAGGAAGAAAGCCGGAAAAGGTTGTGCAAGCCTTCGGGGTCTTTCGCCCACATCGTCATATGGGTGTACCGGCCGCCACCAGAGACGTCCTTGCCACCTTCGGCGTCTGGATCCCCAGCATCACGGGAGGTTCCCCAGAACTCCTGTACTCGTGACGTGCGGGTGCTCGGAGCGACGTACGCCTCGATGCCAATGATCGGCTTAACGAGAGGATTTTGATCCCCGTCGTACTTCTTAGAAATCTGGAAGAACTCGTAGGCGCCGAACATATTTCCGTGGTCGGTCATCGCGACCGCAGGCATCCCTTGGCGCGCCACCTCGGCGAAGAGCTTCTCGTTGCTGGCAGCGCCGTCCAGCATCGAGTACTCGGTGTGGGTGTGAAGGTGGACGAAGTCGGAACGGGCCACGGGCACTCCTTTCACATTCCGACCCCAAGCCGTTGGGATCGTGCCGACCTGGACAGAGTAGTCGGCGCCAAGGACATCCCGAATCACCCTGGTGTGAACGGTGGTCAGTCGTGCTACTTAGAGGCCTGATGGCGAGATGATGCGTGGACTGTCCTGCCGGCAACATATGAGGCAGATAAGATAGAAAATACCGCTCATCCCGGTCAGACTGTGTGCAGATCATCGTGATCTGCGTCACAGTTGGGAATCAATTCGAGCTTTCATACCCGATCCTCAGGACGCTAACCGCGATCGTCTTACACCCTCATCCCAGGCTTTACCGTTCCCGTAGTCGACCCAAATCTCGTACTCGAACTGTTCTGCCACCGTTGCTGTTTGCCACCGCTCGCACCACGAGTTGGTCTGTGCTTCGCAAGCACTGGCGCTCCTGCTCGCGATGGCGGTCGGGCTGACCACCCTTTACCGCGCTCATAGCCGCACTCACGTTGTAGTGGGTGGCCCCAATATCCATATAACTTTAACGCCTGTGCAGCCGTTGCACCGTCTGATCCTGTCGCTACTGAGGCCGTCTCGGGACTGGCTCGCGTCCCCAGACAAATCAAGATGCTATTGCAGTCGGGAGGGCTGCTTAACGGCGCAGCAGCAATCGTAATACTCCGCAATTTCACTAGCCGTCTTGGAAGGCCAGACGCACGTCCGCCAGCCCGACCACATCAGCGTGCGCATTACCAGCAGATGATCACAGCCGCACTGGGTGCCTCCCGCAAAGCGATGCTAAAAGCTCGTAACGGCATCGACCCGGAATGGGCTGGTCGTGTGTTGAGGATTCTTGACCAGCGGATGGCGGTGGTCATGCGTCGCGATTAATCCCCGCGGCAGCCTAAGCCTTTTTACTCCCCCTGCAACCGGCACCGGAACACAGCCGCCAATTCCCGAGCACAGGGAGTCAAGCGCCTGTCTGCATTAGCTCTCCCTAGACTTCTGCTGAGTGCCGAGCCAAGGAGTGGTGGGGTTTACAGAAATCTTCAAAGTGGCAGGGCAAAAGCATCCAAAAGTTTGCTACCATTAGCCCGACATCTCCTCCCCACGCCCGCACAATCTACCTTATAGCGGGACGCCTTGGGGTAATCCGTGACGCACAACATAACCGATTATATAAAACACCTTCCATTCGCGAAATTGCGATAATCAGGCAATTAATTCCCGTCCTTCTCGCTTATATCCTGAATCAATCCAATCATTTGCCCGATGAGAGACTGTTCTGACATCGTCGTCATCAGTTGGTCTTGGGCATGAACGAGCAGAAGCGACATTGGCAGTGAGCCGTTAAGATCACGTGTAATGAGCTCGGTCTGCACATCGTGGGCCGACTTTAACTGCTTATCCGCAGCAATCATGCATTGTTTACTTTCCGATATCTTGCCAGCCCGAGCCTTGTCAACAGCCTCATATAGCAATGTACGAGCCTCGCCAGCGCTAGTGATGATGGTAAAAATCGAGGTTTCGATATCTGACACCGCTACCCCCCCATTCATGTTCTCGCCTACCATAAATTGAAGCCATTCGGAAATATTCTCACAGTTCTCCTTTTTGAGCTGATCCCTGTCATACATCCTCATGAACGGGTAGTATATTGCGGTCGAGATTAATATATTTACGAGGCACAAGATGACGGCACGCCAGTCGCCACCAGTCGTTAAAAACGCGCCTATTGGAGCTGGCAATGTCCATGGGGGTTGAACTGCCATGTACTTTACAAAACCCCAGCTAAATGCTAACCAAGTCACCACGAATAGAATCAATATAGTCAAAACAGCTCACCATACATACGAATTTTCCTCGCACATCGGCTTCACGGCCAAATTTAGTTATTAGTGCGCTCGCTATCATTTGATAATGAAGCCCATTGAACACAGAACCGTAATCGTATGCGTAATCATCAGATGCAGTTATCCCGAGCCCATTATATGGACTGAAATACCCAGCATTAATTTCGTTTATCGGAAGCCAATAGTTCACATCGTCTCCCCATCTCTCGACTACAAATTTCGCCATCTTAAGGTACAAGGCAATTACGTCACGGTGCTGCCAGCCCCCATATTTGTCAACGATCGCGACAGGTAACGCATAGTGATTGATTGTGATAAAAATCCTAATGCCGGCGTTGGTCAGAGTACTAATGATCCGGTCATAGTACGCCACGCCATCTGGATTGGGTTGGCCTTCGAAACCGGTGGGGAACAAACGAGCCCAGCTGATGGACAGCCGATATATGTCTAAGCCAAGATCTATGATCTCGCGCAGGTCAGTCTCCCAATGTTCGTAGCCCCGCGAGCCGACACGAAAGGGGAATAAGGCATCGCCAGCACGTGCTCCCTTTGCATGCTCGACATCAGCCTCGGTGAGAAGCCGCGTCTGCACCGTGTCGTTAGACGACCGCGGTACCCACCGACGATCCAACCCCTTCCCGTCGCAGAATCCGCCTTCATACTGACTGGCAGCAGTGGCGCCTCCCCACAGGATACGTTTCATCCTATGCTCCTCTCGCCGTCAATACCGTGCGATAATCTCCTGGTCTTTCTCGGCCAAGAGCTTTTGGCGTCGACCAGTCGCTTCATCTCCTCCGGTGTCATGTTTCTATCCGCGGCGATCTCGGCCAGCGGCGCGCACACGTCGTCAGGACGCATTACCTCGGTATTCCACAGTTTCCAAGGTCGGTCTATTCGCGTTACGACGGCGCGATAGATTTTGTTTTCGGAGACGCACTTAATCCCATATCCACCATTGATATCGGTGTGTGATCCATTGGAAGACCAGTAACGCAGAGTGCCAACCCTATAGCCAGCCCGGTCACACTGACTCGACCGACCTAAAACGACCACCATATGGCCACGTTCATCTTTTCCGATATCGTTATTCCAAAAGATCTTCATGAAATCGAACCTACGAAGACTTGCGAATATTTCGTTACGATCCCAAGGATTCACGTACTCGCCAACGGTGCCGATGTAAAGGTTGGTACCAATTCCCAATTCGTGAGCCAATTCGGCCACCCCCGGCCCGTTGGCATTTGCACGTCCCCACGCTCCGACTCCGTCCGTCTGGATCGCGTAAGGCCTGTTCTCAACCGCGTATGGCTTCAGGTATGTCCACTCTTGATTCGACGGGATGATGCCGTAGCTCTTCTCGTATAGCTCGAGGCTCTTCAGTAACAGAAGATACGTCGCCGAGGAGCAGAAAGATGGCGTCGCGAGGTAGGGATCCACACAAATACTCGTACCGGAAACTCGAACCGCGCGGTCCAGTCCTGTCCACGCGGTCTGTTGAAAGCCCGGCGGGATATCTTTTCCGGTATGGTAACCGCCACCGGTAGGAAAACACCTCAACGCAGTCTGAACACACTCCTGCCACATGATCGTTGATCTTTCGAGACCGGCCTTGGCTTCTGCTGTGAAAGCCGAACTCACGGTTGCAGCTAAAGCCGCAACACACGTCGCCGACATCATCGTCCTACGAGTGATCGGTTTGTCAGTCTTCATCGTCATCGTCTCCTGGCGCCCGAACGCAACTCCAATGCGTTCATCAGGTCATGTTTATGTAGCTCGACACCTCTTGAACGCCCTGCTGCCCAACATGCACCGACAACTGGGTAACTCGCGTATGTGCACCCGCCCAGCGATTCCTCCACGATTCTCCGCAACGTGTTAGGTTGTCGGCAGTTTCGGCTCGTGTCCGGTGCGAGCAAGCCTCCTGCCAGGATCACGTGATCAGTGCCGAGACTTGTCACGGTTGTTACCAGCTCCGCTGCTGCGGCAGCTAGAATTAACGACGCGGTCTTATCGTCGTGAGCAGACAGTACGACGCGGGCGAAGCTTGCCACGGCTGCGGGTTGGAGCTCCTTCGTCTCGCCAATGAGATCCTGAACGGTACAGTCAGCAGGCAATCCAAGAGCCTCAACAACCCCACGGGTAATAGCGGTACTTGGGCCCCGTCCATCAAGGTCTGCTGCCGCGGCTCGCAAGGCTTTTCTCCCGATCCAGTAGCCGGAGCCATGATCCCCCAGCAACCATCCGGCACCGTCCCGGCGATCGACCCAGCGCCATTCCGAGAAGCGACCAGCTATCGCTCCGGTACCTGCCACGAGAATAGAACCATCACCCGACGTTGTGGCAGACCAATAGGCAATCTCGATGTCGGTCACTACCCGAGGGATAACATCCAGGCCGGCGGCGCGGAATGCCTTCTCGACGTTATGGCGGATATAACGGTTTCCCTCCGGACCTGCGCCCGCGGCCCCGACGATAACCGCTTCCACATGCTGAACCGCGGACTCGGTTAACAAAGCGCTCAGGCAGTCGTTGAGGGCCTGCCACAATGAGGGACGGCTGATGCGCGCAACATGTTGATAACCCAGTATTCTCCCGCCCGCATCGGTAACGAGGGACCTCACACTCGTTCCACCAATGTCGACACCCAAGAAACACATAATCCGGCTCTTCCCCTAGTTACTGAACGACGTCTTCGTTACTCCCGTCGCATTGATCTCAACATCACAAAATCAACCTGCATTCCACCGCTGAGATGCGTTACCAGATCGGCATAAGAATCGGCCACTTTGCCAACTCTCACCCACTCTCAGTCGAGGGGTTCGTCGCTGATCATGAGATGAACTTTGTCGCGATTCCGGACCAGGGTGTCTGTTTGGAGGGATCCAGCCCGACGCAACCCGACATCGGGAGCGTGGTATCCCCCTCCCCCGGGTACCGTCGATGCGCCACGAGATCCCCGTATCTTCTCGATGCAACCTGTGCTCTCCTAGGAATTCGGGGCAGGCGAGGTCAGCTAGCGGCAAGGTGAAAACACCGTCGGAGTTGAGCCGCTCAATCCAGGTGAAGGTCTCATCGGTCATCGTTCCTTCTGCCAAGCAGCACCTGGTGGCGATCCCAGTGTCAGGGTGAGGGTAGAAACTGTGCCATCCGGCAGGCTTTAGATCACCCAGGGCGTCGAGGAAGGATATGACGCCCTCAGCCTCGGGCAGGTGTAGGAAGGTGAATACGGCTCCGCCACACGTGACAGTCTGACGAGCGGCCAGCTCGCAGCTTTCGTCAACCGGATATATGGACCACATCATCAGTCAGTCCACGATGCGTTCGGCCATGGAATCTTTGAAACCAAACAGGTAGGTCAGCAGGCATCCCATGATGACCGAGATGAGCCAACCGCCGAGATACCAGCCCCACTTGCCAGCAGAAATAACCGGTGCCATCAACAAGCCGGACAGACCTAGGGACTGAGAGCCAAATGTTCCGGACTGCTGCATCCACCACGCTACAAACGCGCCTCCAAAACCGCCGCCAAGACATGCGGTGAGGAAGGGATACAGCAACGGTAGAGAGACCCCGTAAATGAGAGGTTCGCCCACACCAAGGATGCTAATCGGTAGCGCATTTTTAATCACAGACCGCAATTTCGGATTCTTGGTTTTCATGAGAACAGCAATGGCCATTCCTACCTGACCAGCGCCAGCCATCGCGAGGATGGGTAGCAGCTCGGTAAAGCCATGATTGGCGACGAGTTGAGCATGAATTGGGATGAGTCCCTGGTGGATTCCCAACATCACCATGGGTAAGAAGAACGTCGCGAGAATAAACCCGCCGATGATCCCCCCTTTAGCAAGTGCAAAATTGACCAGCAGCCAGGTGAGGCCCTTCATGAGTAGCGATGACAACGGCATTATTATAAAAATTGATGCTGCGGCACCGAGAAGTAAAGTTACAGCCGGCACAAGGAACAGTTCGATCGCCGCCGGGATAATCTTGCGCAGCCGTTTTTCGATGACAGTAAACAGCCACGCGGTGATCATGACGCCAATGACACCTCCCAGCCCCGGTGTAAGCTTTCCAAATACTGGGATTGTCAGCTGGATAGCTGCCGTCTTGTTCGCTGCGGCCGTACCAGCCAGAGCGGGCATATACGGAACCCCGCCCGCGATGAAACCTAAGATCGGGCTGCCACCACATTCTTGGGCTGTGTTGTATCCCACGATAAGGTTGAGGGAAGTAATAACAATGCTTCCCAGGCCAGCCAAAACCAGGAACCATCTGTTGTTAGCAACGGTGGGATCGATCGTCCTCCAAATCCCACAGATGGCGGTGATCAATCCACAGGCGATGAGCCCTGGAATGATCGGGACGAAAATGTTCCCAACGTGACGAAACATCGCTTGCACCCGCGATGTTTGCTTGTTTTTCACCTTTTTCTTGGTTTGAGCGGCCAGATCTGGATCGCCTTTGGGAATAGGAGTCAATTCTGTCCTGGCTACCGTGGGGTCCGCATCTCGCCTTGCAGCGGCAGGTGATGTGTTGTGAGCCGTCTCCTCTGTGTCGGTGACAGGGGCAGAACTCGCGGACCCCGTGATCTTACCAAAGGCTGCCCGCAATCTTTCCGCATGACCGGGCCCAGCGACGACCTGCAGCTGCTCGCCCTCGACGACTCCGAGGACCCCGTCCAGCTCCTTGATAGCCTCCGCGTCAGCGACTTGCGGTTGGACGAGGTTGAGACGCAGCCGCGTCATGCAGTTGGTGAAAGTCTTTATGTTGTCGGGCCGTCCCACAAGATCGAGTACTCGTCGTGCAAGTAAGTTGTAATCCATGACTTCCTCCCTAGAAGACTCAGAGATGAAGGTGGTTCTCGTCGACGGCGGCTCGGACTGCCCCACCCGCGTCAGCTAATCGGGCCCTAGCCTGCGCCGCAGTCATTCCCAACAGCACCATGGCAATGGCCGTCTTGGCATGACCGTCAGACTCGTGCAACGCCGTGACTGCCTCATCACGAGAACACCCCGTGGCAGCCATGACAATCGACATGGCCCGCTGCCGTAGTTTCTCGTTGCTCGGGGAGACGTCAACCATAAGGTTGCCGTACGTCTTACCTAATCCGACCATGGTCGCCGTGGAGATCATGTTGAGAACCAGCTTTTGGGCCGTCCCTGCTTTAAGGCGGGTCGATCCCGTGAGGACCTCAGGGCCAGCGTCAATTTCAACCGGAAGATCTACTTCACTGCTGATGGCGGCACCGCGATTGCAACACACCGAAGCCGTCACCGCTCCAGCTCGTTTCGCCGCGCGTACCGCGCCCACAACCCAAGGAGTTTGCCCTGACGCTGCCAGACCGACGACGACGTCGTGAAACCCAGGCTGAAGGACGTTCATATCCGCAGCACCACGATCTGCATCGTCCTCAGCTCCCTCCACGGCCTGAAACATCGCCTGCTGTCCCCCAGCGATGAGGCCGACGACCATCGTGGGGTTGGTGCTGAAGGTTGGTGGGCATTCCACTGCGTCGAGAACACCCAGACGCCCACTCGTTCCGGCACCGGCATAAATCAATCGACCTCCTGCCGACAGGCCCTCCACTGCAGCTTCGACGACGGCTGCAATGGCTGGGAGCTGGGAAGCGACAGCATTAGGGACGCGATGATCCTCATCGTTCATGACGCGGAGCACTTCCAGGGTTGGCAACTGATCGAGTCTCTCGCTAATCGGGTTCCTCCCCTCCGTCGTGGCAAGATTCGTCAGGCTGTCCATGGAATCTCCTCCCTGAGTCGAGATTTCGTGGTTGCATGTCTGCGATGCCATGCCACGGAACTGCACCGTCCCGATGACATGAAACGATCGTACATTAAATCTGTCTTTGTTGGAAGGATGTTTCACATGAACGACAGCCTGTTGCCTCGGATCGATATGGCTAGAACGACCATGCGCCCTGCAGAGGCCCAGGTTGCCGCCATCGTGCTAGCCAAACCAGACTGGACACTTGCCGCGTCAACGAGCCAACTCGCCGAGGCTGCCGGTGTATCTCCTGCATCCGTCGTGCGCTTTTGCCGAGCTCTCGGGATGAGTGGCTACCGAGAACTTCGCACCGAGCTTGCGCGCGACTTATCTCTACGCAATCTCGAGTTGGAAAGATCTTCTGTGGCCGAGGGCACCATTACTCTCGACGATTCTCTAGCCCAAATGATCACAAAATCGCGTTCCACGAGGCTCGCACGATTGAGAATACCGCGCGAGCCGTCGACACCGAAGAGCTTGAAGCTGTCGCCAGCGCCATCTCCATCGCCCCGCGGACTGCGCTCTTCGGGGTCGGGTCTAGCGGTCTCGTCGCAAGTGACTTATCCGAGAAGCTGGAACGCATTGGCCTCGTCTGTCAGCACCACCAAGACACCCATATGCAGCTCGTTCATGCCGCATTGTGCACACACGCCTGTGTAGCCTTAGGTATCTCTTTTAGCGGCAATACCCAGGAAGTTGTCGAGGCTCTCACCGTGGCCCGAGAACACGGCGCTACTACCGTTGCTATGACAGGTCTACTCGATTCGCCCGTCGGACGGCTTGCTGACCACGTCCTCGTCACCTCAGCACGTGAAACACAGGTCCGCGCTGGTGCGATGTCCAGTCGAATGTCACAGCTAGCCGTTGTCGACTTTCTCTTTGCGCGGGTCGCGCAACTATGCATGGACGACCTCGAGACCCTCTTGACCAGCACACGCACCGCAGTAAGCACGCACCGAAAACCCCTCACGTAGACTTAACGCATGTCGTCGCAGACTCTCAACAAGACCGGGAAGTCAATTTGGTGGATTCCTTTCACCAAGGGGACCCTCGCAATCATTGCCGCAGTGGTGGCCCTGCTTTGGTCCCACCAGACGATGACTGCCCTTGTGGTAATCGTCGGCATCTACGCCATCGTCGACTCCGTCATGACTCTCATCAACGCCCAAGCCGTCCATGGCATGGCCGGCGCTAGATTCATGAGGGTTTGGGGCATCATCGGCATCATCGTTGGCCTGATCCTTATCATTCATCCCGGATTCTCCCTGCATGTCATCGCCATTCTCATAGGGGTGTGGCTGGTCCTGCTCGGCGTGGCAGCTACCGGATTCGCCCTCCCTATGAAGCTCGTCACAAAGAAGGCCTGGGCCTGGATGCTTAGCGGTGGCATCGGTCTGTTCCTCCTAGGCATCGTCGTCCTGGTCCATCCTGGATTTGGCGTAGTGGCCATGAGCTGGCTGCTAGCCCTAGGGGTATTTCTCTATGGCGTTGCCCACCTTGCAATTGCGGTGGGGGTCCGCAAGATCACAAGTTCTATCTCGTCGGCAGTGCGTCGCAACCCCCGCAATACCGTCATTGAAGGAGACATCGTTGACAGCCCGGAGACGTCAACCCATCGCGAACTGAACTGATAATCTGATTCAGTCGTCACGTCAATGTGACTTCGGACGGTAACCGGGGCCACAGCTAGCTTTGGTGCCATACTCCCGTATTCGGCGGGTGATCTAGCTGACGGCTGCAGCTATGGGGAACAGGGCAAGGCCGATGTGTCCTGGTCAGCGAGTTTGCAGCGGGCACCGGACTTGGCGCACTTAGGTCGCGTCCTCACCATCAGGGGTGAGAAACCGACACTGCACATTGGCCGAGGAATATTCTCGCCCCCGGTACATGCTCTCGTTGGACATTAGCTGCAGCAGCACACCCTAGATCTATCAGTGATAGAGAAAAGCCCGGCATGCCCCGATAGGGGGCGCCGCCACCAGCGCTGTCATGCGGCACTCAGAACAGTTCTGTGCCGGACGTTGTCGGTCATGGCGACAGATTAGACATCGGGCAACTCGCGTCGATCCTCGTCCTTGGCATCATCTTCGATGTCAAGCTCATGATCGAGACGGTCGTCCAGGAGATGAGCCCTCTGCTGCGAAGCCAAGTAGGCCCACCAAACGCCCGCACCGACGATGCCTAAAAAAGACGCAGCCCCGCCAAAGGCCCCTAAAACGAATCGCGGATCGCTCTGGCTAGGTGCTGCCAAACCGACGACATCGAGCACCACAAAAAGTGCGACGCACACCCACGTCAGCACCTTGGCGTGGTGAATCGCCGAGTCGAGATCCTCCCCGTCATCGTTCATCCCAGCAATCTCTTCCTGCACGGCACCTCCTGTCGAATCTATGGGCTCGTCACACCATCATCTGGCGATCCGACGGTCTTACCGGTTTCGGTAGCATTGACGGCGATCCCTTGAGGTACGCATCGACGCCGTTAGCTGCGGCACGTCCCTCCGCGATGGCCCATACTACAAGGGACTGACCACGGCCCGCATCACCGCAGGCGAAAACCCCCGGCACGTTGGTCTCATAGGAATCGTTTCTGACGATATTGCCCCGGCCGTCGAGTTCCAGACCCAGCTCAGCGATGACACCGTTATGCTCCGGATGAGCGAATCCCATCGCAAAGATCACCAGATCGGCCGGCAGATCGTGTACACTGCCCTCATCTGCGATAAACACCCGGTTCTTGTTGCGATGGCCTGAGACCACCCGAACTGCCTTGACGCGGCCCTCGTCATTACTAACGATCTCGATGGTGTTGATTGAGTACACCCGCTCTCCGCCTTCCTCATTGGAGCTGGAGACCCGTAGAAGGTGCGGATAGATTGGCCAAGGATAGCTTGCCGGTCGGTCCTTGGGTGGCTTTGGGTTGTACTGTAGCTGGGTGATCGAGGTCGCGCTCTGACGCACGGCGGTACCTACACAATCGTTGGCAGTGTCTCCGCCACCAATGATGACGACGTGCTTACCGTCGGCGCGAATCTGATCGGGAACCTCTGTCCCCGCCACGACACGGTTTTGCTGGGTGAGGTACTCCATGGCGTAGCAGGCCCCGTCGAGATCGATACCTGGAGCATCCAGCACGCGCGGAACGGCGGAGCCGGTAGCCAAAATGACGGCGTCAAACCGCTCACGCAACTGTTCACCAGTGATGTCGATGCCAATTTCAGTGTTCGTCTTAAAGACGGTACCCTCCAGCACCATCTGCTTAATTCGACGGTCAAGAACCGACTTTTCCATCTTGAAGTCCGGGATGCCATAACGCAGCAATCCACCCACGGCGTCATCGCGTTCGTAGACAACCACCGTGTGCCCAGCACGGGTGAGCTGTTGGGCGGCTGCCAGTCCCGCGGGGCCGGATCCGACCACCGCGGCCGTCTTGAGCGAATGCCACTCAGGCACCATCGGAATGACCCGGCGGTCCTCCCAGGCCTTGTCGATGATGGCGACCTCAATGTTCTTGATCGTCACTGGGTCGCGGTTTATCCCTTCAACGCACGCTGTCTCGCAAGGAGCGGGGCACAGTCGACCGGTGAACTCCGGGAAATTGTTGGTGGCTTGCAGCGAGTCAAGAGCCCCGCGCCATTCGTCTCGCCAGATGAGGTCGTTCCAATCAGGGATAAGATTACCTAACGGACAGCCGGTATGACAGAACGGCACACCACAGGCCATGCACCGGCTCGCCTGGTCAGTGATGATGGGCAGAAGGGCGTGTCCAGGTCCGCCTGGGTATACCTCTTTCCAATCTTGGACGCGCTCTTCGACCGGACGGCGTTGCGCCTCTTGTCGAGGCACTTTCATAAAGCCGTGCAAATCAGCCATGGGACACCTCCATGAGCAGTTCGGTCGTCTCGTTCTCAGTCAGGCCGCGCTCCTCAGCGTCGACCATGGCCTTCATCATCACGGCGTAGTCGCGCGGCACCACCTTCACAAAAGAGTTGCGAATCCCATCAGCTCTTTCCGCCAGGATCTCCTTGGCGAGGGTGGATCCAGTCTCGGCCTGGTGCAATTTCAGTAACTCGATAACCCGATCAACATCGGCCTGTTCCATCGGCAGGGCATCGACCATATCCGGGTTGAGATGGCTGACATCAAGGTTGCGCACCCATGCCACACCGCCGGACATGCCAGCTGCGAAGTTCCGTCCGGTGACGCCAAGCACCAGCGCTTCTCCCCCGGTCATGTATTCACAACCGTGGTCGCCGACTCCTTCCACGACGGCGGTGGCTCCCGAGTTGCGCACACAGAACCTTTCTCCCACCTGACCGCACAGCAAGATTTCGCCGGAGGTGGCGCCGTAACCAACGACGTTTCCAGCAATGATCTGGTGACGTGGTTGGAATGGCGCTTTCGACGGCGGAGTGAGGATCACCCGGCCACCGGACAGCCCTTTACCGACGTAGTCGTTGGCGTCGCCGACGAGCCTCATCGTCATGCCCCGTGGCACGAAGGCGCCGAAGCTTTGTCCAGCGGTACCGGTGAAGGTGAGGTCGATGGTGTTATCAGGAAGACCTTTGCCCTGGGTGGCCACCGTCACACGGCTACCCAACATGGCTCCGACGGTGCGATCGACGTTACGGATGCTAACCTCGCGGCGAATGGGAGCAGCATTAGTCAAAGCGTCCGCACACATGTCGATGAGCCTCATATCGAGACTCGTCTCGAGGTCATGATTCTGATCGCGAACGTGACGCAGCGCAGAGCCTTCGGGACGTTCAACCTGATGCAGGATCGGCGACAAGTCAAGGCCCTTAGCTTTCCAGTGCGTAATAGCCTTACGGGCATCCAGCGCATCCACATGGCCGACGGCCTCGTTAATGGAACGGAAGCCAAGCTCAGCGAGAATCTCACGGGTCTGCTCGGCCATCATCATCATGAAATTGACGACGTGGTCGGGGTTGCCGGCGAATTTCTTACGCAACTCCGGATTCTGAGTAGCCACACCTACCGGGCAGGTATCGGTATGACATTTACGCATCATGACGCATCCCTCGACGATCAGCGCAGTGGTCGCGAACCCGAATTCCTCGGCGCCGAGCAAGGCCGCTATAACGACGTCACGTCCAGTCTTAAGCTGCCCGTCGCACTGCACCACGATGCGGTCACGAAGACCATTAAGGAGCAAGGTCTGCTGAGCCTCCGCCAGGCCAAGCTCCCAAGGGCCACCGGCATGTTTGATCGAGGTTAGCGGAGCTGCACCGGTGCCACCGTCGTGGCCAGAAATCAGCACGACGTCGGCCTTGGCTTTCGAGACGCCGGCAGCAACAGTTCCAACACCAGTCTCGGCCACGAGCTTGACGTGGATCCGAGCCCGAGGGTTGGCGCACTTGAGGTCATGAATGAGCTGCTTGAGGTCCTCAATGGAGTAGATGTCGTGGTGCGGGGGCGGAGAAATGAGTCCCACGCCTGGAGTCGAGTGACGGGTCTTAGCCACCCATGGGTAGACCTTCGGGCCAGGGAGCTGACCGCCCTCGCCCGGCTTAGCTCCTTGGGCCATTTTGATCTGGATGTCGTCAGCATTGACCAGGTACTCGCTAGTCACGCCGAATCGTCCCGATGCCACCTGCTTGATAGCCGAACGACGCTCTGGATCATAGAGACGTTCAGGATCCTCGCCCCCCTCCCCAGTATTCGACTTGCCTCCAATCCGGTTCATCGCGATCGCCAGGGTCTGATGGGCCTCCATGGAAATAGAGCCGTAGCTCATAGCACCGGTGGAGAACCTCTTGACGACCTCGCTGGCTGGCTCGACCTCTTCGAGTGGGACGGGCGGACGATCATGACGGAACTCCAACAAAGACCGCAGAGTCATGAGCCTGCTTGAATTGTCGTTGATGTGGTCGGTGTAGCGGCAGAATTGTTCGTAGTCATTGGTACGTGCAGCCAGCTGCAGCCGGAATATCGACTCTGGATCGACGAGGTGCTGCTCCCCCTCCCGACGCCACTGGTAGTGGCCGCCAGATTGGAGGGTCCGGTGGGCTAGACGCACACCTGTCTCCGGATAGGCGCTGAGGTGACGAACTAAGATTTCTTGAGCGATCTCGGTCAGGCCAACCCCCTCGATGCGACTCGTCGTCCCAGTGAAGTACTCGTCAATGAATTCCTCCGATAGCCCGGTAGCCTCGAAGATCTGGGCTCCGGTGTACGACGGGATGGTGGAGACGCCCATCTTGCTCATCGTCTTAAGGACGCCTTTACCAAGGGCCTTGTACACGTTGTGGATAGCGGTTTCGGGGTCAGTAGACACCCACACCTCGTGTCGAGCCATATCCTCGGCCGATTCGAAGAGCAGATAGGGGTTGACGGCCGAGGCGCCGTAACCCATGAGGAGGGCGACGTGATGCACTTCGCGGACGTCACCAGCCTCGACGACGAGACCGGCCCTGGTACGGGTCTTCTCCCTCACCAAGTGGTGGTGAATAGCCGAGGTGAGGAGCAGAGATGGGATCGGCGCGAGCTCGCGAGTGGCATGGCGGTCCGAGAGCACAATGATAGTGGCCCCGTCAGCAATGGCCTCAGAAACTTCGGCACGAATCTCCTCGATACGGCGACGCAGGCCCTCGCCGCCCTCTTCGACCGCGAAAAGACCCCTCACCACATGGGTTTTGCGATCTGGGTGCTCCCCTTCAGCGTTGATATGGATGATCTTGGCGAGCTGGTCGGAATCAATAATCGGGTAGTTGACGACCACCTGACGACATGATTCCGGGCCGGGCTCAAGCAGGTTAGCCTCGGGGCCGATGGTGCCTGTCAGGGAGGTGACGAGCTCCTCGCGGATAGCGTCTAAAGGCGGATTGGTTACCTGGGCGAACAGCTGGCTGAAATAGTCCCAGAGCATCCGCGGACGGTTGGATAGCACCGCCAACGGGGTGTCAGTTCCCATCGCACCAGTGGCCTCGGCCCCCTGGTTCGCCATGGGGGCGACAAGCACCTTAAGTTCCTCGGAGGTATACCCGAAAAGTTGCTGACGCCGGGTCACCGATGCGTGAGAGTGAACGATGTGAGTCCGCTCTGGCAGGTCGTCAAGGTCGATGCGTCCCTGGTCGAGCCACTCCCCATAAGGCTTGACAGAAGCCAGACCAGTCTTAATCTCAGAGTCATCAACAACGCGGTGCTCTGTCAGGTCAACCAGGAACATTCGGCCAGGCTTGAGGCGTCCCTTCTCGACAACGTGGGCGTCCGGCAAGTCGAGCACTCCCGATTCTGAAGCAAAGATGACAAGACCGTCGTCGGTCAACCAGTAACGCGCCGGACGCAAACCGTTACGGTCCAGCACCGCACCAATCTGGTTACCGTCAGTGAAGGTGACACAAGCCGGACCATCCCATGGCTCCATAAGGAAAGAGTGGAACTCGTAAAAGTCGCGCAGCTCTTGGGACATCTCGGTGTTCTTCTGCCACGCCTCCGGGATCATCATGAGGACGGCATGGGGTAGGGAGCGTCCACCTAGGTGGAGCAGCTCCAGAACCTCATCGAAGGACGCGGAGTCCGAGCCAGACGGGGTACAGATCGGGTAGAGCCGGGTCAGATCGCCGGGAATGAGGTCGGAATGGAGAAGCGCTTCGCGCGCTTGCATCCAGTTGCGGTTTCCGCGCACCGTGTTGATCTCGCCATTATGGGCGATAAGGCGGTAAGGATGGGCCAGTTCCCACGCAGGAAAGGTATTCGTCGAGAACCGCGAGTGGACTAGTGCTAAGGCGCTAGACAAATCCGTGTCATGAAGTTCCGGGAAGACCTCCTCAAGCTGATTAGTTGTCAGCATACCCTTGTAAACGAGAGTGCGCGAGGACAGCGAGGCAAAGTACACCCCGGCCTCATGCTGGGCACGCCGCCGCAATACGAACGCCAAACGTTCCAGGTCCATGCCTACACGACCATCGCGAGCGCGGATCAGGAGGTGCTCAAAATGGGGCATAGTGCCCAGAGAAACCTTGGAAAGGGTATGGGTATGTATAGGAACTTCACGCCAACCCAACGCCTCGATGCCCTCATCAGCGGCGATGAGTTCAATGGCGGCCCGGGCGCGAGCACGCTTAGCTTCGTCGACTGGCATGAAAGCTAAACCAACGGCATACGCACCGGGCTCTGGCAGCCGGATTCCGGTAGTCCTCCGCAAGAAAGCATCAGGGACCTGAATGAGGATGCCGGCACCATCTCCCGCGGCCGGATCAGCGCCGGTGGCACCACGGTGATCTAGGTTACGCAGCGCTTCGAGTCCCTGCTCAATGATCTTATGGCTAGCCACACCCGTCATGGTGGCCACGAAGGCCACTCCACAAGCATCGTGCTCGAATTGGGGGTCGTAGAGCCCCTGTCGGGGGTGATGGCCGAAGATCATTGGTACTCCTTTCGACGGAGGCAGGTGCGTCGCGATACCCAGACGCGCCGGGAAAATATTGTCACACAGTGATCACGCCTTGACACATATGTCCGAGTTGTGGACTCATCGCGATAAGATCACTCAGCGTTATGAGCTGTCATGCTGTGCTCATTGTCCTTGCCGTGGCGGCCTTGCAGGACGATCAGTATGACGACCGCACCAGTAAAGACAACCAGAGCAGTAATGTCATTGAGCCGCCATTGTCCCACGTGATGAGCCGGATCGATGCGTAGCCGCTCAATCCAAAAACGCCCAAAGGTGTAGATCGCCACGTACAATGTGAACAGACGACCGTGGTCGAGCGTCCAACGTCGATCGGCCCACACCAGGAACGCGGCACCAGCCAAGTTCCACAACAGTTCATAGAGGAAAGTGGGGTGGAAGGTCGCGTACTGCAGATATCCCGCAGGGCGATGGGCTAGGTCGATCTCGAGACCCCATGGGAGGCTCGTTGGGCGGCCAAAAAGCTCCTGGTTAAACCAGTTCCCTAACCGTCCGATCGCCTGGGCAGCCAGAATTCCAGGGGCGAGAGAGTCCGCCACAGGGGCGAAGCGAATGTCCTTGTGCCGGCAATAAAGCAAGATTGCCAGACCGCCCAGCGTAATGGCTCCCCAGATGCCTAGACCGCCCTGCCAGATAAACAATGAGTGATACCACGTCCGACCTGGGCCGAAGTACAGCTGATGATCGGTGATGACGTGGTAGAGCCGTCCACCAATAATTCCGGCAATGACGCCGAGGGTACACAATTCCTCAAAATGTTCCTGCTTACCGTCACAAGCCTGATAGCGACGCTCACCACCGATGTAGGCAATGACGATGCCTGCGAGGATACACAGGGCGTAGATGTGGATAGTCAGCGGTCCAAGATGAAAAGCCCCGACTGATGGGCTGGGGATCGATAACTGGCTCACCGGCGTTCTGCCCGTCGCGCTCCGGCCACCAGGTCATCGACGATGATACGCATCCGGTCAATTCCTGTCGCCACCAGGTCCCCCTGCTCTTCAGCTTCGACGAGAGCATGTACCAGGGCCGACCCGACGATGACGCCATCGGCAAAGGAACCAACCTCGGCGGCCTGGTCGCCTGTGGACACTCCCAATCCGACGCCTACGGGGATATCGGGGTTAACGTCCCTCACTCTGGCCACCAACTCGGGTGCTGCCGACGATATCTGGGGTCGAGTTCCCGTCACTCCCATCACTGAAGTGGCGTAAACCCAGCCGCGGCACGCCATGATCGTTGACGTTAGTCTTTCACCGGTGGACGAAGGCGCGACCAGGAAGACACGGTCTAGGCCGTGCGCATCGGAAGCTGCTATCCACTCCTCAGCCTCATCGGGGGTGAGGTCCGGGGTGATGAGTCCTGAGCCACCCGCGGATGCCAGATCGCGAGCGTAAGCGTCGACACCGTAGTGCTCGACAAGATTCCAATAGGTCATGACGACGCATGGAGTTCCGGTTTCAGCCACGGCTTCGGCGGTCAATAGGGTGTCGCGGGTGTGTACCCCGCGCTCCAAAGCTCGGGTGGTGGCGTGCTGAATGACGGTGCCGTCCATCATTGGGTCGGAATAGGGCATTCCGATCTCGACGAGGTCGACGCCGATCCCGGTAGTCCCGGTCGTCAGGGCCTTCATGGCATCGATGGAGTCAGGAACCGACGGGTATCCTACCGGAAGGTAACCCACGAGGGCCGGACGGTTCTCCTGGCGGGCTTTCAGGTAGGCGTCGGCACTGCTGGTCATTCCATACCTCCTGTCGTAGCGTCAACGTTGCCGTCAATGTCGAACCACTTCAGGGCGGTGTCGACGTCCTTGTCCCCGCGACCCGATACCGTGATGATGATCACTGGTGGCTCGCCGTCGTGATCCGGTAGATCCTTCGCAATCTGTAGAACGCCAGCGACAGCATGCGCCGACTCAATAGCCGGCAGGATACCCTCGGTGCGGGTGAGAGTTCGCAGAGCCTCCATGGCCTCACGGTCGTTTACCGGCAGGTATGTGGCACGCTGCTGGGCCGCTAGCCAGGAGTGTTCAGGACCGACTCCCGGGTAGTCCAAGCCAGTCGAAATGGAGTGAGATTCCATCGTCTGACCGTCTGGATCCTGCAGAATATAGGTTCGGGTACCGTGCAGCACACCGACGGAACCTCCCGTGATCGACGCTGCATGGCGTCCGGTCTCGACGCCGTCACCACCTGCTTCAAAACCGTAAAGACGAACCTCAGGGTCGTCAATGAACTCGGCGAACGATCCGATGGCGTTCGACCCGCCACCGACGCAAGCACAGACAGCGTCAGGAAGTCGTCCAACCCGATCAAGGCACTGCTGACAGGCCTCCGCAGAGATGACCCGCTGGAACTCTCGCACTATCTTGGGGAACGGGTGAGGCCCGGAAGCAGTACCGATGAGGTAGTGCGTGCCCTCAATGTGGGTCACCCAATCTCGCATGGCCTCGTTCATGGCATCCTTCAGCGTACGCGAGCCGGCTTCCACTGCAATGACCTCGGCGCCCAGCAGCTGCATGCGAGCCACATTGAGGGCCTGACGCTCGGTGTCGACCTGGCCCATATAGATCCGGCATTCCATGCCCATCATCGCAGCCACGGTCGCCGTCGCCACTCCATGCTGCCCGGCTCCCGTCTCGGCAATAAGGCGGTGTTTGCCCATTTTTCGGGCCAGCAGGGCTTGGCCCAACACATTGTTGATCTTGTGAGAGCCGGTGTGGTTGAGGTCTTCACGCTTCAGCAGGACCCGCACCGTACGGCTGGTCTGCTGGGCGACGTACTCAGAAAACCGCGGTGCCTCCGTGAGCAGGGAAGGGCGCCCGGCGTAATTCCGGCGCAGATCCTCCAGCTGAGCGATGAAGTCAGGATCGGCCATCGCGGCCTCAAAGGTCTCCGCGAGCTGGTTAAGAGCAGCCTGGAGAGCTTCTACCGCCGAAACGGTCGAAGTGGCCCTGAACGTCGGGCAGGTCTCGTGCAGACATGGTCGTCCTTTCCGTTAGATGTTAGGGTTAGACGGTGGCATGGTGGATCTTGCGCAGCACCTGTGCTGGTTCAGCATGACGGACGAGCATCTCCCCCACTAACACAGCGTCAGCACCAAGGTCATGAGCTTCGACGGCCTCGTCTACACACCGAATTCCGGACTCGGCCACCTTGACGACGCTTTCAGGCAGCTCGTCGAGGAGCTCACCGAAGATAGTCTTATCGACGTCAAGGGTCTTGAGGTTGCGCGCATTTACATCCACCACGCGGGCGTCAAGAGCTGCGGCTCGACTCGCCTCTTCAGGAGTATGAACCTCGACTAGTGGGGTCATACCCAGCTCGATCGCGAGGTCATATAGGCGCCGCAAGTCGTCGTCAGACAACGCGGCAACAATGAGGAGGATGAGGTCAGCCCCGTGTGCGCGGGCTTCGAGCACCTGATATTCCGTGACTACGAAATCCTTGCGGAGCACTGGAATCTCAACTTTTGAACGCACCGCGTCAAGGTCGGCCAGGGATCCCTGAAATCGGCGTTCCTCGGTGATAACACTGATAGCAGCGGCTCCCCCGGAACGGTACCGATCGGCCAGTACGGCGGGATCATTAATGGCAGCCAGCTGGCCTTTTGACGGGCTTGACCGCTTGACTTCTGAGATAACCGACAGGCCAGGAGCCGTTAGCCTCGGGACTGGATCGATAGCGGGGGCTACGAGCTCAATGGCCTCACGAAGATTATCCGAGGTGACCATGAGCTGACGCTCGTGAAGGTCTTCGAGAACACCGGCGATGATCTCGTCAAGGACCGTTCCGGTAACAGTGGGCACCATTCAGCTCGCCCCACCATAACCCATAGCACGCATCACCAGGGTGACAACGCCACCTAGCATGACTAAGGCTGCGCCGATGATGCAGGTGGTCCAACTCGGCCCGGCCATGGCACCAACGGTGGCTACGATGAAGCCAATGAGGGCGACGATCGAGCCTGCCCAGTTTGCGGGACTCCCGCCGTGCTGATAGTGACGAGTAGCGCGATCAGCGCTCATGGTGTTCCCTCCGGTGGTCAGGCGCGGATTGTCCACGCAGCTGGTCAAAATGCGGGCTGCACCCGCGAGTTGGTCGAGGGTAGACGTCCGCAACACGGTGAATCCAGTGCTAATGCTACCCTGGTGCGCCGTCGATACGGGTTTGCTGACCCCTGTTCAGTTACTGCTGCTGTTAAAGGCTGACTCGTCAACAGGCAATTTTGGCGATCCTGTTCGCGACACTTCACTGTGAGATGGTGAGAATCCCGACTCGGCTTTGCCGGCTGGTGCCTCCGCTGCATCACCGACCGTTGGGTCTTCTCCCCTATCCAAAGCGTCCCAGGCTAAACGCGAGTCGCCGATGAATTCGCCCTTACGTCGAGCGGACCGACGGGGCAAACGGTCTGCCAGCGCTGCCAGCCCGATACCGCTGAGGCTCGTCAACACCCCCGCTACGAGGCATACCCAAGGCCAGGCGCTGATATGTACCTGGGGAGCTCCGGCACTGGTGCCTTTAGCGGCCCACTGATGCGCAGTGGCACTGCGATGGGTCACCACGATAGTCACGATCCCTACCCCTACAAGGGCCTGCAGGATCCCGGTGACCCGACGACCAGTCGTTCTAACCACAAACAGGAAAGCCACCGTGATGACAAGCATCAAGGCAGCAGTCGTCATTAGGCCACCTGTGATCTCGGCCCCCGTCAAGCCAATGCCGGCCCGTTCCAGCCAGGTGCAACGTGAGGAAAGGCTGATAAGGGTAGCCGCCGCAATGGGGACGGCACCGAGCACGACTCGCCAGCCAGTTCGGATCGGAGATTTCACTGCTCATCCTCTCGCAGAGCCGAGAGCGATCCCGCGTCCTGAACCGCCTGGATGACCGCGGCAGCTTTGTCCTCGCATTCGGCGTTCTTGCGGGATCCGACTGATTCCAGCACGATTCCGGTACCCGCCTGAACATGGGCCTCCTTGATTCTTGAGTACCGCAGTGCGGATCGCGATAGCGCAATCGGGGTTGCCCCGCAGATCGAAATACCCGACGACTCCGCCGTAGACACCACGCCGAGTCGTCTCAAGCTCCTCAATGATCTGCATAGCAGAAATTTTCGGCGCCCCCGACAATGTGCCTGCTGGGAAACAGGACATCGTGACGTCGACGGCGTCCATTCCCTCAGCGATCTGACCGGTGACGGCAGCTTCGAGGTGCATTACGTGGGAATACCGCCCGACGTGCATGAACTCCGTGACATTGACTGTCCCGGGAACGCAGACCCGGCCCAAGTCATTGCGGCCAAGGTCGACAAGCATGGTGTGCTCGGAACGTTCCTTTGGGTCGGACAGCAACTCGTCCTCCATGGCCCGATCCTCAACTGCGGTACGACCCCGAGGGCGGGTGCCGGCGATGGGGTGGGTCGTCGCCGCACCGTCAGCTACCGTTACTAGGGCTTCTGGGGAAGAACCAATCACGTCAAAACCAGGCAACCGGAGTAGATAGAGGTACGGGCTGGGATTAGCGCGACGCAGTTGCCGGTAAATATCGAGGGCATCAGCACGGGTTTCGATGTCGAATCGCTGGCTTGGCACCACCTGAAATATGTCACCATTGCGAATCCGACCAACGGCTGTGTCAACCATCTTGTTGTATTCCTCCGGGGCTCGCTAGCGCTGCACCGGCACTGCGGGATGTTCGACAACACGGGCCGTCAAGGCCTCGCGCGACTCAGCCAGCCTCGCCACCATCGTGGCGAGAGCGGAAACCGCGGTGTCATAGGCCTGGCCGGGATCGATCCCATTGACCACCTGGTTTGAGATGAGCCACAGTTCACCACGCTGGTGATCAAGTACTGCAATTTCCCCGACTAACATGAGACATGCTGCTGGAAGACCAAGATCGTCGACGACGTCGTCACCGATGTCTTCAAGACGACGGACCGTGTCGTAACCGATATACCCCACGAATCCGCTCGTCAGAGGGGGAAGGTCAGGCTCTGCGGGGGTACTGAGGCCGGCCAGAGCCTCTTTGAGGGCACCCAAAGGATCATTGCTCACCGCCAAGCCAGCAGGCCTTTCGGCAACCCATTCCACCGAGTTTCCGTCGGTAATCAGAGCGCAGCGGGCGTTGACTCCAATGAAGGACCACCTCGACCAGACGCCAGACTCGGCTGACTCCAGCAGGAAAGTCAGTCCGCGATCACCACACAAATGCTGGTACAGGCCAACTGGGGTGTCACCATCACACACCAGTTTGGTTCGCGCCGAAACGACTGTGTGATTGACAGCAAGAGCAGCAAACTCCTCGCATGAGGGGGTGACGTCGATCATGACTCGGCTTCTTCGGCTAGCACAACATCTGCATCGAAACAGGTGTGATCGCCGGTATGGCAAGCTCCACCGATCTGGTCGACGCGTAGCAGGAGCGTATCCCCGTCGCAGTCGAGGTTCACCGAACGCACATGCTGAGTGTGACCGGAGGTTTCCCCCTTGCCCCAGTACTTCTGACGAGATCGGGACCAATACGTGGCCCGTCGAGTTGCTAAGGTGCGGGCCAAAGCAACGTCATCCATCCATGCCATCATGAGGACATCCCCGGTCGTAGCGTCTTGCACCACGGCGGCCACTAGCCCAGCGTCATTACGGCGTAATCTCGCCGCGATCGCCGGGCTAAGAGTTGGTTTTCCGGTCTGCACGCGCCTCATTGAACACCGGACGACCGACATCTTGAGACGGAACCGCGTTTCGGGCTGGTATTGGCAAGATGGACCCATAGCTTGAAGGAGGACCTGGATGTCCATTGCACGAGACGAACGAGCCGGCCTGGCCGCGGACCTATCACGACTCGGCCCCGAAGCCCCAACGTTGTGCAAGGGATGGATGGCTCGAGATCTGCTAACCCACCTCCTGCTGCGGGAGAATGACCCGCTAGCCATCCCTGGGATGGCCGTCAGCGTCTTTGACGCCGTCGCTCGGGCGCGCGCCGACAAATTAGAAGCCTCAGGATCTTTTGAGGACCTCGTGGCCCGGTTCGCCCATGGTCCAGGTCGGTTCTCGGTCTTCCGTATCCCCGGTCTCGACTCGGCTGCCAACTCCATGGAATACTTCATCCACCACGAGGATTTGCTGCGAGCCCAGCCTGACTGGCATCCGCGAGAACTCGGTCAGCGAGTCGAATTACGGTTGGCTGGCATCATTCGCAAATATGGACGGGCTCTCACCCGCCGCTCCCCCGTCGGCGTGCGTGTCGAGATGGCTGGACACACGGATCCCGTCACACTCCACCCTGGAGATCGCATCGTTACCTTGGTCGGGAAACCCTCGGAAATCATCCTGCTTCTTACCGGACGCACATCAGTGGCCCAGGTGGATGTGCTTGGCGAGTCCGCAACCATTGCGGCGTTTATGCGCTCCGACCACTCGCTGTGAAGTAGCCGGAGCACACCGCCGATTGGGTCAGGAGAGCTTTTCCAGGATGAGCTCCCTGACCCGCTTGGCATCAGCCTGACCCTTCATAGCCTTCATGACCTGACCGATGAGGGCACCAGCGGCCTGCACCTTTCCGCCGCGGATCCTCTCCGCGATTTGCGGGTTCGCGGCGATGGCATCGTCAACAGCGGAACCCAAGGCCGCGTCGTCGGAGACCACAGCCAGACCACGACCGTCGACAACTTGCTGGGGGTCCCCCTCACCAGCAATCACTCCATCAATCACCTGACGAGCGAGTTTGTCGGTCAATGTGCCGTCATCGACGAGCTTCTGCAGCTGAGCGACCTGAGAAGGCGTCATGCCGACTTCGGCCAAATCCACGCCAGCCTCATTAGCACGACGCGACAGCTCAGTCAGCCACCACTTGCGGGCCGCGGTGGGCTGGCAGCCGGCATCGACCGTCGCTTCGAGGAGGTCAAGGGCACCAGCGTTGATAACTGAAGCCATATCTACGTCGGAGAACTGCCATTGGGAGGAAAGACGGCCCTTCTTGGCTGCTGGAAGCTCCGGAAGCTCGGCACGCAACTGTTCAACCCACTCCCGCGACGGCGCAATTGGCACTAGATCGGGCTCAGGGAAATAGCGGTAATCTTCGGCGTCGGACTTGTCACGTCCAGCAATGGTGTATTCGCTGGCCTCTTGCCACATCCGGGTCTGTTGACGGACACTGTGGCCCTCGGACAGCACGAATCCCTGACGCTGGATTTCGTACCTCAGCGCTCGTTCCACAGAGCGCAACGAGTTGACATTCTTGGTCTCGGTTCGAGTGCCTAGGGTCTCGCTACCCCGCGGCATGAGGGAGACGTTGGCGTCACAACGTAGATTGCCCCGTTCCATTCTGGCCTCGGAGACCCCGAGGGCGATCATAATGTCCCGTAGCTGGGCCATATAGGCACGCGCTACCTGAGGGGCTTTGGCCCCCAGTCCACGGATCGGCTTAGTGACGATCTCGATGAGGGGAACACCGGCCCGATTGTAGTCCAGGAGGGAGTGACTGGCACCGGAAATACGTCCGTCAGAACCTCCGACGTGGAGGGATTTTCCAGCGTCTTCCTCCATGTGGGCACGCTCGATCTCGACGCGGTAGGTTTCGCCATCTACTTCGACGTCAAGCCAGCCGTCATAGCAAATCGGCTCGTCATACTGGGAGGTCTGGTAGTTCTTCGTCATGTCCGGATAGAAATAGTTCTTCCGAGCCATGCGGCACCACTCAGCGATGTGACAGTTGAGAGCCAAACCGATCCGAATAGCCGACTCGACGGCATGACCGTTGATGGCCGGCATGGATCCGGGCAGCCCCAAACAAACTGGGCAGACGTTGGTATTGGGATCCTTCTCCGTGTCAGTTGAGCATCCGCAGAACATCTTGGTCGCGGTAGACAACTCGACATGTACCTCTAGCCCAATGACCGGCTCGTATTCGGCCATGACGTCGTCATAGGGCAACAGCTCGTCGGTCATCGCTCTCCCCTCAGCTCGGGGACCTTCGCCAGCAGCGGGGCGCCCCACTTTTCATTTAGCAGTCGTTCCAAGGCTGCACCGACTCGGTAGACCCGATCGTCCGCCATGACCGGCGCCATCACCTGCATACCGACGGGCATGCCATCGGCCCCTGATAGACCGATCGGGAAGGAGCCTGCGGGTCCCCCGGCCATATTGGCTGGGATGGTGCATAGATCGGAGCGGTACATCGCCATCGGGTCAGCGGTGCGCTCACCCAACCGGAAAGCGGTCGTTGGTGTGGCTGGCGACACGAGCACATCGCAGGTCTGCCAGGCCTTCTCAAAGTCGCGTTGAATGAGGGTACGGACTTTCTGAGCCGAGCCGTAGTAGGCGTCATAGTAGCCAGCCGACAGGGCGTAGGTGCCCAACATGATGCGGCGTTTGGCCTCAGCTCCAAATCCAGCACCGCGGGTGGCGCGCATCACCTGCTCGGCAGAATGCTCACCGTCGTCATTGATGCGCAAGCCGTAACGCATGGCGTCATAACGGGCCAGGTTGCTGGACACCTCGGCGGGCTGAATAAGGTAGTAGGCCGGTAGGGCGAGGTCAAAGTTCGGGCAAGAGACCTCGACGACCTCAGCTCCCGCATCGGTCAACATCTCAACAGCCTCATGGAACCGTGCCTCAACCTGCGGGTCGTACCCGTCCCCGGCTAACTCTGTAACGACGCCAACGCGCATCCCGGTCACGTCCGCCTGCCGAGCCGCCTCGACGACCGTCGGGGTGGGCTGATCGATCGTGGTTTGGTCCATTGCGTCGTGTCCAGCAATCGCCTCGTGCAACAGGGCTGCGTCAAGGACGGTCCGAGCGCAGGGTCCAGGAGTATCCAAGGAGGAAGCCATAGCGATGACGCCGTATCGGGACGTCGAACCGTAGGTCGGTTTGATGCCGACGGTGCCGGTGACTGCTCCAGGCTGGCGGATCGAACCCCCGGTATCAGTACCCAGAGCCAACGGGGCCTGGAAGGAGGCCAAGCTAGCTGCCGAACCGCCACCGGAACCACCGGGCACCCGCTCAAGATCCCAAGGGTTATGGGTAGGACCGAAGGCCGACGTTTCCGTCGATGACCCCATGGCGAACTCGTCAAGGTTCGTCTTGCCAAGGATCACCATTCCAGCATCCTTGCAGCGGGTCACAATGGTGGAGTCGTACGGCGGGACCCACCCTTCAAGCATCCGGGAAGATGCTGTAGTAGCGAGCCCCTTGGCGCAGAAAAGATCCTTGACAGCCAATGGAACCCCGGCCAGTGGACCAAGGTACTCACCATCTGCAATGCGAGCATCAATGCGCCGAGCAGTGTCGAGAGCCCCATCGTGGTTCACGAGTAGGAAGGCACGGATGTCGCCGTCGACGTCGTCAATGCGATCCAAATGGGCCCGGGTGACCTCTTCGCTAGAGATCTGTCGCGCCGCAATCCGCTTGCCTAGCTCGGCAGCGGTCAACGTCAGAAGCTCGTTCACTGTGCCTCCTCATCCAGGATGCGGGGCACGCGGAAACGCTGGTCCTCACTGCGAGGGGCCATGGCCAGGGCGTCATCGGAGGACATTGACTCCTTAATGGCGTCCTCGCGGAAGACGTTAGACAGCGGCAGAGCGTGCGAAGTAGGTGGCACGTCGTCGGTGGCAACGGCTGACACTGCGGCCACTGCGTCGAGGATCGCGTCCAGCTGCGGAGCAAGATACGCGGTCTCGTCGTCAGTGAGATCGATGCGTGCCAGGCCGGCCAAACGGACGACGTCATCCGGCGTAAGGGCCACGATGAATCTCCTGGTTGACGGCATGGGGCGGGGATGCCCTCCATCCATCCTAGAGCCATGAGCTGACGTGACCGCGAAAACGACTCCAATGCAGACTGTGACCCACCCCTATGACCCGCCCAAGCATTGCCACGGTTTGGGATCGTCGGGCCAACCCGCAACAATAAGAGCGTGCTCATGATTCGTATTCAGTTGCCAGACGCGCCAGGCTCCCTGGGATCGGTAGCTACCGCTATGGGCACTGCCAATGCTGACATCTCCGCTATCGAAATCGTTGAAAAAGGCGCTGACTACGTCGTAGATGACTTCATCTTGACTTTGCCACCCACCACGATGCCCGACACCCTGGTGTCGGCCTGCGGCATGCTCGACGGAGTGCACGTCCTATGGCTCAGCCGGTATCCGGAGAATTGGAGCATCGAGTCCGACATTGCTACCTTGAATAGGATGTCTGAGGACCCCGAACATTCCGCTGAGATCTTGTGCGGAGCGGTTCCGGTCGTCTTCCACACCCAATGGGCGGCCCTTTTTGATGTTGACAAGCAGGTCATTATTTCGACCGCTCTCGCCCCTGAGTTCACTGCCGAGGGAATCACGCGATTGACCCCCATGGATTGCTCCCACACTGCGGAGTTGGAGGCCGGCTGGATGCCCGGGTGGGGAGATACGGTCATCGCTGTTGTTCCGCTGTCACAAGGGCGCTGCTTAGTTGCCGGCCGTCAGGGTGGGCCAGGGTTCCTCGCTTCCGAGCTCAACCGACTCCAACACATGGCCGCATTGGCCAACTGAGGACGTATGGAGGCTTATCTCACCTGGCAGTTCTGGTACCAGGTCCTCTCGGCCTTCGCCTTCGGCGTCGCGTCAAGTCTCGTTCCAGTCCTCAATTCCGAGTTGTTTATCGTCGGAGCCCTGGGATCACGATTATTAGGCCCCCTCGAGGTTGCATTAGGCCTAGCTCTTGGTCACGGGATTGGCAAGCAGGTCATGTTCGTCGGCATCCGCAAGGGGGCAAACTCAAGATGGGTCAAGCACAAAGAGCCCAAGCCGGTCCCGGAAGGATCTTGGAGATGGCGGATGCGTCGATGGAATGATAGGGCCGCACACATCGTCGAGACCCCACGATGGGGAATGCCGCTGCTGTTCTTTTCTGCTACCACCGGAATCCCTCCGGTATACCTCGTCGTTATTTACGCCGCGACAACCAAAATGAATTTTTGGAGGTTCTCTCTATGGGTAACACTCGGTTTTTTTATACGGTGTTATGTGCTAGCACTAGCCACCCAGTATGGTTTTCATCTTGTCATCTGATGATTAAAGGCTGACAGGGTAGGTCAGCCACCGACGACGAGGATTCGGAAAAAGTAATACCCCACTCCCACTAACACAGCAAGAGCAACACCAAAGGCAATAGGCGCGATAACCCGTTGAATTTTTTTGTGCTTCGTCGTAGGCACTGCCGCCGGGGCCCACTGATTATCACCGACGCGCGGCCGGGTGCGTACCGGAGTCTGGCCGTCAAGATTGAGATTGGTGAAGAAGCCCACGACCGACACCCTACCCGCTCGCCCGGTCGAGCTGTTCGTCGACGAGGTCGCCGGCACGCCTAACAGTACGGCACACATCGGCAGCGTTGTGACGCGACCACCCTGCCAGCCCGCAGGATGGGGTCAGGAAACCGGACTTCAGCAGAGCCGGGGCGATCTCAAGCCGCCGTGCCAACCACAGCACCCGGTCAATAAGGTGATCAACGGGGGGAACCTCGTCCACCTTCATGGTGTCGACAATCCCCATTCCGAGGCGTGCACCAGATTCCACCCACTCAGCAACCCGGTCCAGGTTGAGCGAGGAGGTGACCTCACACCACACCGTGGAGAATCCGGCTTTGTGGGCCAACTCCCACGGTACAGGCGTCCCGCAGCAGTGCATGCTTACCTCGGCCTCTCCGCAACCTGACACAACGGTCTGCCACAGCTCCACCGCTGTCGAACCTGCCATAGCTGGATGGCGATATAAGCCAGACTGGGTGGGGATTGCGCCGGAAAGGACTGCGGGGGCCGAAGGCTCGTCGACCTGCAGTGTCCAGGTAATTTTCGGCATCCGCCGTCGCAGTTCGGCTACGAGCTGGCTGATCCCTTCAGCCAGACTGGCAGTGACGTCGGCTAGTGCTGATGTGTCGGCCAGAACCGACTCCCCTGCTCTCAGGTGCAGGCCGGTCGCCAGGGTGAGGGGCCCAGCGAGCGAGATTTTGACACGCGCCTCTTCGTCAGCCAGAACCTCCTCGAGATCGTCGAGGTCGCTACGCAACAAGGAGCGCGCCGACCGAGCGGCATGGTCGGTAGAATCAGCCAACCGCCATCCCCCTGGCCCGTGGTCGACTGGAAGGTCCACCAGCACAGCTGTTGCCCGCCCAATAATCTGGCCACCTACCCCACGCCCAGGTAGCTCTGGCAGAGGTATGAGCTGGTCAAATGTTTCCGCCATCGCAGCCAGACTTCCGCGCATGTCAGCGCCCGGTAAGGAGCCGATTCCGGTCGCAATCATGCTGCCTGCTCCGCCGTCGTGCCGGCGCGGTCAGTACCGCAGATGGTGGCCGATCCGACGACGAGGTCACCGTCGTAGAAGACGGCTGCCTGGCCGGGGGCGACTCCACGCAAGGGATCTTCCAACTCGACGGATACCCCGCTAGGAACCGTGGAAATTGTGGCCGGTACCGGGTCTCCATGGGCTCGAACCTGGACCTGACCGTGCCAGGTGTCGGCAGGCTCACCAGAGCACCACACTGGTCGAATAGCCTCAATGTGATACACGGTCAGCCCCTCGGCGCCTCCAACGACCACGGTATTGTTGACCGGCTCAATGTCCAAGACGTAGCGTGGCTTGCCGTCGGGAGCTGGGACTCCCAATCGCAAACCACGCCGCTGGCCGATGGTGAAGCGGTGATAGCCGTTGTGGCGGCCCACGAGAGCACCGGATTCGTCGCGGATCTCACCGTCGGCCGAGCCGATTTTTTCTGACAGCCAACCGGGGGTATCCCCGTCGGGGATGAAGCAAATATCGTTGGAGTCGGGCTTATCAGCCACCGACAATCCCAGCGCCGCTGCCTCCTGACGCACATCCGTCTTGAGGGAATTCCCGAGGGGAAATAGCGAGTGAGCGAGCTGGTCTTGGTCGAGGACCGCCAGCACATAGGACTGGTCCTTACCGGGATCAACTGATCGATATAGCTTCGTTACGCCGTCAATGACCTTTGCCTGGGCATAGTGGCCAGTCGCGACAGCGTCGTATCCGAGGTCCAGTCCACGCTCAAGCAGGGCCGCGAACTTGATCCTCTCGTTGCAGCGCAGACAGGGGTTTGGAGTGCGACCAGCCTGGTATTCGGCAATAAAGGGGTCAATAACCTCCGCAGCAAAACGGTCCGAAAAATCCCATACATAAAAGGGGATTCCTAGCCGATCGGCAGCTCGCCGAGCGTCGAAGGAATCTTCCAGCGAGCAACACCCTCGCGACCCCTCTCGATGAGAGCGCGGGTTGCGTGACAAGGCCAGGTGGACCCCAGTAACGTCGTGCCCAGCCTCGACGAGGCGGGCTGCTGCGACAGCGGAGTCAATTCCTCCCGACATTGCGGCGAGAACCTTCACTGTGTTGTCCTCTCACGGTGTTGTAGCGGATTGATCTGATGCCCGGCGAGCTTCGATGATAAGGCTTGACGCCGACTCACCGAGCCCCGCTTGCCTTGAGTATTGCCGCGGGTAAGACGGCGAGCAAACGATCGATATCGGCATCGGTGGTGGTGTACCCGATCGAAATCCTCAGTCCCGAGGAGGCAGCATCTTCGTCTCTGCCCATGGCAAGCATTGTAGGGGAAGGGCGCGATACCCCGGCATGGCAGGCCGAACCGGCAGAAAGGTCAACGCCATCCCGGTCAGCAAGCATGACAACGTCAGTCCCGCGGGTTCCGGCAATACTGATATGGATGATCGATGGGCTGGTCAAGGGTGCATCGTCAATAGCTACCTCGGGCTGTTGACGACACCACGCAATAATGCGTTCCCGCCAGGATTGGTATCGGGCCGTCATGGCGTCGAATTCATCGAGACAGGCACGTAGGGCGGCGGCGAAACCGCACGCCAGCGCCACCGGCTGTGTCCCCGATCGAATGCCGTATTGCTGGCCTCCCCCTGGAGAAACCGGATGCAGTTCCACCCCCCGTCTTACCCAGAGTGCTCCAATCCCGACCGGGCCACCGATCTTGTGAGCGGAGAAAGATGCGAGATCTACCCCCCATTCGTCGAGATCGACAGGGATGTGGCCAAGGGCCTGGACGGCGTCGGTATGCATAAGAGCGCCTGTCTGGTGAGCTGCCTCAGCGACCCGCGAGATGGGCTGGCAAACTCCGGTTTCGTTGTTGACAGCCATGACGGATACGACGTCAAGATTACCGGAGTGTTCGACCAACTCGTCCGGGTCGACAAGCCCAGCGTGGTCCACCGGCAGCAACTCGCATCGCGGACCAAGAAGCCATGGGGAGGACAGCCCGCCGACGGCAGGATGCTCGACCGCAGATACCAGCGCGCGGCCGTCGCGAACAGCTCCCATCACCGCAAGCATGTCCGACTCAGTTCCTCCGCTGGTGAACACGATCTCGAGCGGACCGACCCCGAGCAAGCTGGCGATTTCCTCGCGTGCATCCTCCAGAAGTGCTCGCGCTGCGCGGCCTGAACTGTGAATGGCGCCGGGGTTACCGGACGCCGCACACGTCATTGCCTCCAGCGCCTCGCGGCGTAGTGGAGAGGTTGCTGCATGGTCGAAATAGGCACGATCGGGATGTACTGATTCGGGCTTCAGTAGCGACATACCTGTCCTTCCTGACGACTCTTCGACGCTACTGCCCGACAGCAAAGCATGGAAAGCGCGCATCATCGCCCTTGCGAACGTAACAGCCACCTCAGACTAAACTGTTTCGTCGGCCCGCTGACGTTCCGGCTAGTATCCCCGACGAAAGGCCCCTACTGTGACCGACACCAACACGGCGTCATTCGACACCAGCGCCTTGGGCTCAACCCTCGTAGACGGCGGCTGCCGCTTCAGACTGTGGGCACCTCGCGCAGAGCGTGTCGAGTTGGCACTTGTGGCAGATAACGGGTCACAGGTCAACCACGACATGACCAAGGACGAGCACAGTGTCTGGACCATCGAGGTCCCCGACGTCCAGGCCGGTCAGCGCTATGGATATCGAGTCCACGGCCCGTGGGATCCCGACTGTGGCATGAGGTTCAACCCTGCAAAACTACTGCTCGACCCTTATGCGAGGGCCATCACGGCTGGTGTCGACTACCACGGCCCGGTCATGGACCATAGTCCGGAATCCAACTACGAGCCTGACCCGACCGATGATGCGACATCGGTCCCGCTCGCCGTTGTCGTTGAGGATTCCGAGCCGCCTATGCCGATTGCGTACCGCCACGACATCAGTGAGTCGGTCATTTATGAGACCCATGTCAAGGGCTACACCCGCCTGCATCCCCTCGTTCCCGAGCATCTGCGCGGGACTTATGCCGGGCTTGCCTATCCGGCTGTGATCGAACACCTCAAGTCAATCGGGGTCACAGCCATCGAGCTACTACCCATCCAGCAGTTCGTCTCCGAGCCATTCATCGTTGGACGTGGCCTGTCCAATTACTGGGGTTACAACACCTTAGGGTTCTTTGCTCCTCATGCTGCCTACTGCTCCGTTGGCTCGATGGGGGCCCAGGTGCGCGAGTTCAAGGATATGGTCACCTCTTTCCACAAAGCCGGTATCGAGGTCTTCCTAGACGTCGTCTACAACCACACAGGTGAGGGCGGCCACGAAGGACCGACTCTGTCCTTCCGCGGCATCGATCACGAATCCTACTATCGCCTCACCAATGATCACCGCAATGATTACGATGTCACTGGCTGTGGCAATTCCGTGGACACGTCTCATCCGGAGGTCCTTGCCATGGTCCTCGACTCCTTGCGTTACTGGGTCACCGAGATGGGCGTCGACGGGTTCCGTTACGACCTTGCCACCACCCTCATCCGTGACAAGTCTCATGGGGTCGATCAGAACCACCCGTTTAAGCAGGCTTTGGTCAAAGATCCGGTTCTCAACAAGGTTAAGCACATTGCTGAGCCCTGGGACCTCGGCCCATATGGCTACCAAATGGGTGCCTGGGGCCCGAACTGGAGCGAGTGGAACGACCGTTTCCGCAACTATGTCCGCGACTTCTGGCGTGGTGCTGTCTACGGAGTTGAGGAGTTGGCAACCAGGCTTAGCGGGTCGCCGGACCTTTATGGTCAGCCGACATCCAGCGTCAACTTCATAACCGCTCACGACGGCTTCACGATGCGTGATCTGGTCACCTACGACATGAAGCACAACCAGGACAATGGTGAGGATAACCACGATGGGTCCGATGACAACCGGTCCTGGAACTGTGGTTGGGAGGGCGAAACTACCGACCAGTCCATCGTGACGTTACGGCATCGGCAGGTGCGCAACCTGGCGGCGACCTTACTACTAGCTACCGGCGTGCCGATGATCACCGCGGGTGACGAAATGGGACGTACCCAGCAGGGCAATAACAATGCCTATTGCCAGGACTCCCCCATCTCATGGATGGACTGGGACGATGCCGAAGCGTGGTCCGACGTGACTGACCTCGTCAAGACGATCACGGCGTTGCGCCGCGAGCACCCTGCTCTTCGTCCATCGATGTACCGCCATCATGATCCGATCGGTGAGGCGAGCGATTCGCGCCCGCGGCGTGCTGATCTAGCGTGGTTCTCCGGCTGTGGCGGGGAAATGGTAAACAACGACTGGCATGATGAAGGTCGCCGCACCCTCGGCATGTATACCAGTGACGACGATGAGGCCTTCCTCATCTGGTTCCATGCCGGTAATCACCCGACCGAGATCATCTTGCCGAGCGCCCCGTGGGGCGAGTCGTGGCAGGTGGTGGCTTCAACAGCCCTACCTGGGGAGATTCCCGACGAGGCGGTGCCGGCCGGGCTATCGGTCACTCTGCCGAGCAGGTGTGTCGTTGTCATGCAAACCTCCCATTCCGTCTGACCGCATCATGACGCGCCAAGCGCCCAATAGACGGGGAAACGTTCACCTGCCGATCTCGTCGTGTTGGGCCCCTCAGTTAGTGGTCAGTGAGCACTTCGCCCCCTGCAAAAAGGCGGCTCGAACCGGCACCGGCTGCTAGTCCGAATCATGACGTGTCGGAACGGGCCACGGTAGCCTGTGCCGTGTGTGGAGGATCAACAGGCAAGACCGCCGTCACGACGAGAACGGTTCCGACGACAAAGAAGTGCCGGTAACTCCCCCTGCCTTAAAACTATCTGCTGCGGAACCATCGCCTGAACCGGTGTCTCCCGCTGCCCCCGACAACTCCTCTGAGTCAGCTCCTACTCCCCAACCATCACTGTCGCCAGAACCACCGGAGTCTCAGGCGCCGCGTCACGCTGCCGGGCATGCCTCTGGCGGCGAGGGTCTCACCGAAGTTATGAGCGCTATCGATTCTCCCGGACGCCCACCACTGCGCGGATTTGGGCGCATTCCTGTCCACAACGTCCATCCTGAGGTCGAAGGTGGCCACCTGCCGATCTACTCTGTCGTCGACGAAGAGTTCGAGGTCACCGCGAATGTTTTCCGCGAAGGCCACGATGCCGTCGGAGCCAGCGTCGTCCTCACCGATCCCGAGGGCAACCGTCACGTCACTGATATGCATCAGGTCGAGCCCTGGGGATTAGATATTTGGAAGGCCCAAGTCTGCGCTGACATCGAAGGTGACTGGACCATGCACGTCGAAGGCTGGTCAGACACCTGGGGCACGTGGCATCACAATGCCGACGCCAAGCTCGCCGCTGCCATCGACGTCGAACTGGTATGTGCCGAAGGCCATGCCCTCATGAGCAAAGCGGTCAAGCACGCCGAGCAAACTGGTGACATCGACGCCCTCACGGCCCTGCGCGAGGCCGACGCCAATCTCACTCCTGACCGTGCCCCCGACTCACTGCGCCAGGTCATCAACGCCTACGCGTTCTGCGAAGCGATGCGGGCCTATGCCCCCCGGACGCTCACCTCGCCCACTGCCCCGACCCCATTGCGAGTGGAACGACGTCGGGCCCTCTACGGTTCCTGGTATGAATTCTTCCCACGCTCCCAGGGCGCTCACATAGATGCCGACGGGCGCTGGGTTTCGGGCACTTTCGACTCCTCCTGGGAGCGCCTGAACGCTGCCGCCACGATGGGATTCGACGTCGTCTATCTGCCGCCGATCCACCCTATTGGCACAGCCTTCCGCAAGGGCAAGGACAATACCCTGGCCCCCGCCTCGGACGATCCGGGATCGCCGTGGGCTATCGGTTCGCCCGATGGCGGCCATGACGCTATTCACCCTGACCTTGGCACCTTCGACGACTTTGACCGTTTCGTCGCCCACGCCCATGACCTGGGCTTGGAGGTCGCCTTAGACTTTGCCCTGCAGGCCTCCCCGGACCACCCGTGGGTGCTCCAGCACCCGGAGTGGTTCACGACTCGCGTTGACGGCACGATTGCCTATGCGGAGAATCCACCTAAGAAGTATCAGGACATTTACCCGATCAACTTCGATAACGACCCAGACGGTATCTATCAGGAATGCTTGCGGCTACTGGAATTGTGGATCTCTCACGGCGTAACGATCTTCCGGGTCGATAACCCGCATACTAAGCCCGTGAATTTCTGGGCCTGGTTAATGGAGCAGGTTCACCGTCGTCACCCCGAAGTCATCTTCCTGGCGGAGGCCTTCACCCGCCCCGAGATGATGGCTGCGCTGGCCAAGGTGGGCTTCCAGCAGGGCTACTCCTACTTCACCTGGCGCACCGCCAAGTGGGAGCTTGAGGCGTACCTCGATGAGATCTCTCACCAGACCTCGCACTTCTACCGTCCAAACTTTTTCGTCAATACCCCCGACATCAACCCGATCTATCTCAACAACGGCAACCCTGCCGGCTTCGCTATCCGAGCGATCCTGGCTGCGACGATGAGCCCGTCGTGGGGCATGTACTCCGGGTTTGAGATTTGCGAACACGAGCCGCTGCCCGGACGAGAGGAGTACGCCCACTCGGAGAAGTACGAATACCGGCCCCGCGACTACGATTCCGATCCGAACATCACGCTGCTCGTCACTCGCCTCAACGAGATCCGTCGGGCTCACCCGGCGCTGCAACAACTGCGCGACACCACCATCCATCACGCTCCACACGACGACGTCTTCGTGTTCTCCAAGAAGGCAGGAGACGACGTCGTGATCGTCGTCATCTCCCTGGATCCGGTATGGGGTGTTGAATCTCAGATCATGCTCGATATGGCTGCCCTTGGCCTCGACCATGACGACATTTTCGCCGTCCACGATGAACTCACTGGAGCCGACTTCACGTGGGGTCAGCAGGCCTTCGTCAGGCTCTACCCCGCTCAGCCCGCCCACATCCTGCACGTGCGAAAAACCACTCCATGACCCGTTCCCCCTACACTCCGGCCGAGGAGATCCCTAAGGCCCTGGCTCCCACCGGGGTTCTTGGACTGACCTCGGCCCAGTTGCAGGCCAAACTCGACGAGATCCACCCGATCGGTTCCATCGACCGCACCGAGACGGAATGGTTTCGCACCGCTGTCTTCTATGAGGTTCTGGTGCGATCTTTTAAGGACTCCAATGGTGACGGGATTGACGACTTCAAGGGGTTGACGGAAAAGCTCGACTATCTGCAGTGGCTCGGGGTGGATTGCCTGTGGTTACCACCCTTCTACGACTCTCCTCTGCATGACGGTGGTTATGACATCCGTGACTACCGCTGGATCCGTGAGGAGTTGGGCACCATTGAGGACTTTAAGGTTTTCCTCGACGCTGCCCACGACCGTGGCCTTCGCGTCATCATCGACTTCGTTATGAACCACACCTCGGGTTCCCATCCGTGGTTTCAGTCTTCACGCGCCGATCCTGACGACCCCTACAGTAACTACTACGTATGGTCGGACACTGACGATGCCTACTCTGACGCTCGTATTATCTTCTGCGATACCGAGGACTCGAACTGGTCCTGGGATTCCGAACGTAAGCAGTTTTACTGGCACCGGTTCTTTCATCACCAACCCGACCTCAACTTTGAAGAGCCTCGGGTTATGGAGGAAATGCTCGGGGCCGTCCGCTTCTGGATGAACTTAGGTATTGACGGGTTCCGGCTCGACGCTGTCCCGTACCTTATCGAAGCTGAGGGCACGAACTGCGAGAATTTGCCAAAGACCCATCAGATTCTCAAGCAGTTGCGCGCCATGGTCGACGAGGAGTATCCGGGCCGCATTCTGCTGTGTGAGGCCAATCAGTGGCCTGACGGCGTCGTCGAGTACTTTGGTGACGGCGACGAATGCCAGATGGCGTTCCATTTCCCCGTCATGCCACGCCTGTACATGGGACTGCGTCGCGGCTCACGAGAGTGCATTAGCAAGATTCTAGCCGACACCCCACAGATTCCAGAGGGATGCCAGTGGGCAACCTTCCTGCGCAACCACGACGAACTCGCCCTCGAAATGGTGTTCAAAGAGGATCGTCAGTACATGTGGGAGGGGTATGCTCCCGAACCCCGGTGGCGGTGCAACTTGGGTATTCGTCGTCGCTTAAGCCCCCTCGTCGATAACGACGACGCGAAAGCCCGGTTGCTTAACGCCATGTTGCTATCTTTACCCGGCTCTCCGGTGCTGTATTACGGCGACGAGATTGGCATGGGTGACGATCTCTGGCTGTCTGACCGTGACGGTGTGCGCACCCCAATGCAGTGGGATGATTCGGAGACGGCCGGTTTTTCCACCGCCCTTCCCGAGGACTTCCATCTACCTCTCATCCACACTTTTGGTCACGATCCCGAGCACGTCAACGTCGCCCGCCAGATGGACGATCCGTCCTCTTTACTGGTCTGGACACGTGCCATGCTCGGTATCCGTCGCCGTCACCCTGTCTTTGGGACTAGCGAGTTCATCGATCTCGACGGGGCAGACACAGCTGTGATGTCCTTCCTGCGTCACAACGAGCACGAAACGATCCTGTGCCTGGCTAATCTCTCCGATACCGAGCGGACGGTTGTCCTTCACCTTCCGCAGTTCGCGGGCGCGACGGGCTCTTCCCTCATCCATGGCCAGGACGTGCAACCGGTGGAGGCTGATGGAACGTTGATCGTGCCGTTATGGCCGTATGGCTATCGATGGCTGCAGATGTCTGTTGAGGAGAAGTCATGACCAGTTGGGACAGCTCCACCGTGAGGGAACGCATCTGGGACCATATCCGTGGCGCCCGATGGTTCTCGGGGAAGGGCCGATCGGGTGCCCTTGCCGGGCTGCTGCCGTTGGCTCCCGTCGTCAACGAGCAGGAGCTGCGGGTGCTCCCTGTCATCGCGCAGGTTAGTTATCCGCAAGCCCCCGACGAGTATTACCAGTTACTGTTAGCGCTGCGTCCGGGACGCGTTGCTGGTCTGGCCGAGGTAGTCGTCGACGGACAACCTTTTACCGCCACTGACGCCACTGAGGATCAACCAGCTCTTACCGCGTGGGCTCGCACCATCCTCGAAGGCACCCCGATCGCCACGGACGGATCCTGGCAGCTACATCGCCGTCTAACGGCCGCCAAGCCGGTGTGGTCTGCTGAGCGATTCGGGGGTGAGCAGTCGAACACCTCGATCATGGTGGGCGATACCATCATCAAAATGTTCCGTCGTCTGGAGCCCGGCGACAACCTTGACATTACTGCGCATGGTGCCCTCAACGACGCCGGGGTTTCATTGGTGGCCAAATTGTATGGCTTTATCTCCGGGAAGATCCCCGCTGAAGAAGACATTCCGACCGATCTGGCCATGATCGTCGAAAGGTTACCGCAGCCCCAAAACGGCTGGGAACTTATCACCGCTAAAGCAGCCGATCTCGTCGACGTCACCGACCTTGTTGCCGACTTGGGACGCTGTCTACGCACCATTCACGAAACGCTAGGGCAGACCTTTGGTACCGCCAACATCGACGGGGCGCGCATCGCTGACGATATGATGCGTCGCCTCGACGCTGCCGTTGCCACTGTGCCGATGCTGGCTTCCTATCAAGACACGTTAGCCTCCCGGTTCGAGAAACTGCGCGGACGCCAACTCGCTGCCCAACGAGTCCATGGAGACTTTCATCTCGGCCAAACCCTGCTGACACCCGACGGCTGGCGGATCATCGACTTCGAGGGGGAACCCCTCAAGCCTCTCGCTGAGCGACGGCTGCCGGATTCTCGCTGGCGTGATGTCGCGGGGATAACGAGGTCGTTGTCCTACGCCACCTCGGCTCATGCCAGGCCGACAGCCCCAGAGACTCTCGCTTGGACGAACCGTGCCAGCGAGGCGTTCCTGACCGGCTATGGTCGACCAAATACCACTGAACAAGACGTATTGGCCACCTATGAAGCCGACAAGGCTAGTTACGAAGCCGTTTACGAAACCCTCAACCGACCGACATGGGTAGACATTCCACTGTCGGCTATTCGGGCAATGCGGCAGGAGTAACGGTGCTCAAACCCATCCGCAGATTTCCGTCGGATCATCGAACCGACGATTACGCCCACACCAATGACACGCCAGGAGGATGCCATGGCTCACGATGAGTTTGGAGGGCTCACCGGTTGGGATCTCGAGGGGTTCCACTCTGGTGGGGACACGGAGGTGTGGAAGAGGCTTGGTTCCCACGTCGTCACTATCGACGACGATGAGCGCGGCCCTATCACCGGCACTCGCTTCGCAGTTTGGGCCCCAAATGCCCAGGCCGTTGAGGTCATCTCCGACTTTAACTGGTGGACTGGTGACCGAATGCGCCTCATCCCCGGCTCCGGGGTCTGGGGCACCTTTATCGAAGACGTCAGGGAAGGAACCCTCTATAAGTTCCGCATTCAGGACCAGTGGGGCAACTGGCACGAGAAGGTTGACCCGATGTCCCGCTATTCAGAGCAGGCTCCTCAGAATGCATCTATCGTCACTGAATCCCACTACGAATGGGATGACGACGAGTGGATTGCCTGCCGTAAGGTCTCCCGCGCTCACGCTGAACCGATGAGCATCTACGAGGTGCACCTGGGCGGGTGGCGTCACGGGTTGAGCTACCGTGAACTGGCTGACGAGCTGGTGAGCTATGTCGCTTGGCAGGGCTATACCCATGTGGAGTTCATGCCATTGGCCGAGCACCCGTTCGCTCCCTCCTGGGGATACCAAGTCACCGGGTATTTCTCTCCCACTAGCCGTTACGGATCTCCCGACGACCTGCGCTACCTTATCGACAAGCTGCACCAGGCCGGCATCGGAGTCATCATGGACTGGGTTCCCGGCCACTTCCCGAAGGACGACTGGGCCTTGGGACGCTTCGACGGCACCGCCCTCTATGAGCACGCCGATCCACGCCAAGGCGAGCACATGGACTGGGGCACCTACATCTTCAACTACGGCCGAAACGAGGTGAAATCCTTCCTTGTCTCGAACGCGCTGTACTGGGTCAGCGAATTCCACGTCGATGGTCTGCGCGTTGACGCCGTCGCTTCGATGCTTTACTTGGACTACTCCCGTGGGGAGGGACAGTGGTTGCCCAACAAGTATGGCGGCAAGGAGAACCTGGAGGCCATTGACTTCCTGCGCTACGTCAACTTTCACCTATACTCACGCCACCCTGGCATCCTCATGATTGCTGAGGAATCCACCAGTTTCCCCGGCGTCACTAAGCCCGCCAATGACGGAGGACTGGGATTCGGGTTCAAGTGGAATATGGGCTGGATGAACGACTCGCTGCGATACATGGAGCTCAACCCGTTCCATCGCCAGTACCACCATGGTGAGATGACCTTCGCGATGGTCTACCAGTATTCAGAAAACTTTATCTTGCCGATTAGCCACGACGAGGTCGTGCATGGCAAGGGATCCATAATCAACAAGATTTCTGGTGACGACTGGCAACAATTCGCGTCCCTGCGAGCCTTCTATTCTTATATGTGGTCCTTCCCCGGCAAACAGCTGGTGTTCATGGGTCAGGAATTTGGTCAGCGCCACGAGTTCAACGAGTCGATGAGCCTCGAGTGGTTCGTCGCCGACCTGTGGGGGCACGGCGGTCTCAAACGCCTCTTCCGCGACCTTAACAAGATCTACAAAGAAAACCCGGCGCTGTGGCAGCTCGACAACGATCCGCGCGGATTCGAGTGGATCAATGCCGACGATGCCGGCAATAACTTGTTTTCCTGGTTGCGCCGTTCCGATGACGGATCGACGATTGCCTGCTTCACGAATTTCTCTCCCAATCCGCAGACCGACTATCGTGTTGGTCTGCCAATGGAGGGTGTCTGGACGGAGATCCTCAACACTGATTGCCTGGAGTACGACGGTACCGGCAAGTTCGGCAATCTCGGCCAAATCGTGGCTACCCCACTGCCAGTTCCCAATCATTTCCCTGCGGTTGCCACAGTGTGCGTTCCGCCGATGGGATCGGTGTGGCTGCGTCACGATCCCTCGGCAACCGCTGCCCTGCCCGGCGATCCGGGCATGCAATGACCGTGCCATAGGAGGAATTTCGTGGTCGATGACGAGTCCGGTTTTGAGGATTTTAGGATCCAGGTGGAGGTGGTGGATGACTACGGTCGGTTACTCCTTGATGATCCGCCGTATCCGGAGGGTCTGACGCGTGCCATCTCACTGGCTTCCGACGACGCCATTATTGGCCACGACGTGCGTCGCCTCGAGGCACGGGTGGCCGTCGATGATGGTGAAGTCGTCCACGCCTTGCACCGCGCTGGGTACCGTCGCGAGGGTCGGCTGCGCCAAGTGCGCGTGCGTGGAAACGGATGGGTGGACGAGTACGTCTACTCCCGGCTGGCAACCGACGAGGTTTATACCCGTACCGGCCACACCGGAATGCTCGATTCCGTCCTACCCACCAAACGGGTGATTTCCCATGTCCTCCTCCGCGATGATGCCGGACGAGTGCTGATGTGCGAGACGACATATAAGCCGGATTGGGAACTGCCCGGGGGCGTCGTCGAACCCGGGGAATCTCCGCATGCCGGAGCGGTTCGGGAATGTCTTGAGGAATTAGAGGTCGCGCTGGACGTTCCGGGCACGCCGACTCTCATTGACTGGATGCCTCCGGTGCTGGGATGGTCCGATGCCATCGAGTTCATTTATGACGCTGGTGTGGTCGACCCAAGCCTCTCCAAGGTCATGCAGCCGGCCGATACGGAAATTGGCCGGCTGCACTGGGTCGGGCCGGAACAGCTGGCCGATCACGTCACCGCGCTGTCAGCCAGACGCATCGCGGCCATTTTGTCCGATCGCACTCCTTGGGCTACCGAGAATGGATTCCCTGTGTGAGGTCGACGTCTGGGGGTTCGGCTGTCTCGGTCCTGACTCGGATCACCGTGGCCTCTTGATTCCTCAGAGTTCCTAGACGACTCACGGCCGCCGCACAGTTGGATCGAGCAGGTGACTAACTATGATTCGCCCCGGCGTGCTAGCAGCATCCTGAGATGATTACACTTCTACTTCGCTGTCCCTGGACAGCGGTATCACAGGAGGACCACATACATGTCATCACCCGCGTCTCAGATCGTGGATGCGGTGGGCGGATCCGGCAACATCGTCAGTCTCACCCACTGCGCCACTCGTCTGAGGTTCCAACTTCGCGATTCTTCACCTATCGACAAGGCTGCGGTCGAGTCGATCCCCGGCGTCATGGGAGCCGTTCCTCAGTCGGGCAATCGTTACCAGATCGTCATCGGAGGCGCCGTCGCCGGCGTCTACAACGACATTATGGATCTGCCCGTCATGAAGGAGCTGTCGCTCGGCAGCGGCAATCAGTCCGACGCGGACGTTAAAGCCGAGCACCGCTCCAAGGGTCCCCGAGGCAAATTCTCATGGCTCGACAACCTTTTCGAGTACCTTTCAGATTCCTTCCGGCCCATCATGGGTGCCTTGCTCGGCGCGTCCCTGTTTATCACCTTCATGGCCCTCATGGGGTCCATGGGCATCATCGGTAACTGGGCCGACTCGCGCATCATCCTGCCCCCGAGCTGGCAGTTCGTGAACCTGGCCTGGCAGTGTGTCTTCTACTTCCTGCCGCTGCTGGTCGCCTACAACGCCACCAAACGTCTCAACGCTGACCCGTGGGTCGGTTTCTCCGTCATGGCTGTCGTCATGCTGCCTGCGTTCACCGAGCTCGGCAAGGCTGCCCATCCGCTGGCCCTCGGCGGATTCAAGGTCAACGTCGTCGACGTCTTCGGTCTGCCGCTGACGATATTCAACTACGGCTCTCAGGTGTTCCCGCCCCTCATCATGGCGGCCATCCTGGCCCCGCTATACAAATGGCTAAAAAAGATCATCTCCCCCAACGTTCAGATGATCTTCGTGCCCTTCCTAACGATGCTCATCATGATCCCGTTGACGGCTTTCCTGATCGGTCCCATCGGCGTCTACGCCGGTGCTGGACTAGCTAACGGCCTTAAAGCGGTCAATGACGTCAGCCCCTTCATCTTCGCGGTCCTTATCCCGCTGCTCTACCCCTTTATGGTGCCGCTGGGTCTGCATTGGCCGCTCAATGCTGTCATGCTGCTCAACATCCAGACTCTCGGTTACGACTACATCCAAGGCCCGATGGGCGCATGGAACTTCGCCTGTTTCGGCGCCACTTCCGGTGTCCTCTTTCTGTCCGTCCGCGACAAAGACGTGACAATGCGCCAAACCGCCACCGGTGCGCTAGCTGCTGGTCTGCTGGGTGGTATCTCCGAGCCCAGCCTCTACGGCATTCACTTGCGCTACAAGAAGATCTATCCCTCTATGTTGGTCGGCTGTCTCGTCGGCGGTGTCATCATCGGTGCCGGCGGGGGTCTGCATACCCCGGCCTTCATCTTCACCTCATTGCTGACGGTCCCGGCCTTCGACAAGATCGGCCTGTATGCGGTGGCCATCGCTGCCTCGTTCTTCACCGCGATGGCTCTAGTCATCGTGCGCGACTATCGTGACGACGACGAAAAGGCTGCTGCCAGGGCCCGTCGCCGTCAGGCTAGCGCTCACGCGGCAGAGTCGACCGCCGTTGCCCCAGCTGCTACCACCGAACCGACAACCGAGTCTGCCACAGTTGAAGGAGTCGAGACCCCAACCGCGGACGAGGTCGCATCCGAGGCCGTCACCATCACCTCTCCGCTCGTGGGACGTGCCGTGCCGATCTCTCAGATCCCCGATCCGGTCTTCTCCACCGGTGTCGTCGGTGACGGCATCGCCGTCGAGCCCGCCAACAACACTGTTGTCTGCCCGGCCGATGCCACCATCGTCACCGCTCCTGATTCTGGCCATGCTTTCGGGCTCAAGCTGGATTCGGGTGTCGAGCTGCTCATCCACGTCGGCATCGATACCGTCGAGCTCGGTGGCAAGGGATTTGACGTCAAGGTTAAGGCCGGCGATCACGTCAGCGCTGGTCAGCCCCTGGTTGTTTTTGACCCAACCGTCATCGATGAAGCTGGATACTCCAAGATCACCCCGGTACTAGTGACTAACGGGTTCGACTACTCCAACGTTACCGGTATTCCTGCCGACGACGTCACAACGAACACCGCCGTGATCACTGTCGTGAAGTGAGTCCGTGGTGGCCCGGGTGACCGGGCCACCCTCGCACCCCCACGACATGGCGGAGGCCGGCACCATAAGTGGTGCCGGCCTCCGCCATGGTTACCAGTCTCGCGACGTCGGGATTGGAGAAGAAACAATCGTCTCAGCAATACTGCCCGGAACCTCAGCGGTAATGAGAGAACCATCAGCCCGACGCAGGCCCGAGATCGGATGGGTAACCCGCAAGCTAGGACGCAACGGGCCCTGATCTAATAGCGGTACCCTGACCGGCTCAACCCCAATGTGGTAAAGCTCACCGCGCACTGTCACGTCGCGATCATGGCCCGAAAGTATTTGAAACGTAATGGCGTCACGTTCCAGGTATACAAGCATGTGAGAATCACCAATGAGCATGTGATGCTTGATCGACGTCCACTGGGCCGGAAGTCTCGGATCGAAACGCAGATTCTCCCGATCATTGCGCATGCCGACGAAACCGTGCACAAGACATCCCCACACTCCACCTGCCGAGGCAACGTGAACCCCGTCCGAAGCGTTGTGATGGGTATCAGCCAGGTCACAGAAAAGAGCGTCAAGGAAGTAGTCCATCGCCATCTCCTGGTGGCCGACTTCTGCCGCCATCACCGACTGGCCCACCGCCGACAGACTCGAATCGCCCGTGGTGATGGGATCGTAGTATTCAAAGTCTGCAAGCTTGACGGCCTGAGTGAATTGATCCCCCTGCAAGAACAAAGCCAGCACAACGTCTGCCTGCTTGAGCACCTGGAATCGGTAGATCACCAGCGGGTGGTAGTGCAGCAGTAGCGGCCGCTTGTTATCAGGGGTGTTCTTGAGGTCCCAGAGCTCACGTGAGAGGAATTGGTCATCCTGAGGATGGATGCCGAACGTGTCGTCGAAGGGGATCACCATCCCCGCCGCACACTCCTCCCAACCACCAACCTCATCTTCGGTGAGGTCTAGCTCTAAACACAGGTGCTCGTACCACAGCGGGTCCTCATCACGCATTCGCCTGATGACACCAGCAGCATCAATGAGGTTAGCCCTCGCCATGACATTGGTGTAAAGGTTGTTGTTAACGACAGTGGTGTACTCGTCGGGCCCGGTAACCCCGTGGATGTGGAATTCTCGACCACCGTTAATGCGCCAAAAGCCTAGATCAGCCCACATTCGGGCGGTCTCGACGAGAACTGGTGCCGCGTCCCGGAAGAGGAAGGTCTTATCCCCCGTCGCTCGGGCATGGTTCATAATCGCATGGACGATATCGGCATTGATGTGATACTGAGCCGTACCAGCCGCGTAATAAGCGGATGCCTCCTCACCGGTGATTGTTCGCCACGGGAAGAGAGCTCCCCGTTCAGACAATTCCCTAGCCCGGTGCCGGGCTTGCGGGAGGGTATTAACTCGGAACCGCAGCGCATTCTCAGCGATTCGTGGATGGGTGTAGGTCAACATTGGGATGACGTACACCTCGGTATCCCAAAAGTAGTGACCTTCATATCCTGACCCCGTCACACCCTTTGCCGGAATGCCAAGTTGGTCTGCGCGGGCCGATGCCTGAGCGATCTGGAAGAGGTTCCACCTTACAGCTTGCTGAATACCGGTTGGGGCGCCCCTAACCTCAACGTCAGCCGTCATCCAGTAATCGTCAAGCCACGCACGCTGCTCGTCGTAATAGACGTTGTGTCCCTGTTCGCGCACTCGATCCAGGCTGCGACGCACTCGGTCGAACAGTTCATGTACCGGCACACCGCGAGATGTGTGATAAGCCACGGCCTTATCGATGCGAATTGGTCGGCCTTGGGTAGCCTCAATGCGATATACCCGTTTCCCGATCCCAGGCTCAGTATCGATAAGGGACTCATACTCGTTCTCCGTGATGATCTCGTGATCGGCACCTACGGCTAGGGTCATCCCCGATCGTGCGGTGCAGAATCCCAAAATCATGCGCTTATGAGAATGCCAATCCTTTTGCGGAATCAGCACCTTGTCGGCAAATTTACGAGTTTGGCGAGGGTCGGCAGCCTTCTCAGCGTCATCAGGTCGAGCGTGGTATTCGTCCATACCGTCCTGACGATTAAGGATCTGCGAGCTAATGACGATCGGGGCGTCGCCCTCGAGCATCGTCACTTCGATACTTATCAGAGCCATATGCCGGTGAGTAAAAGAGACCATCCGCGAGGTTGCCACTCGCAGCAGCTTGCCAGCCGGGGTGCGCCATACCAGTTCACGGTGCAGGACACCCTCACGGAAGTCGATCCACCGTTTATATGACTGGATCTCGTTGACGCTGAGCAAGAGCGGCTCGTCGTCGACGTAGAGCTTCATAAGTTTGGCATCGGGGACGTTAACAATCGTCTGACCGGTACGTGCGAAGCCGTAGGCATTCTCGGCGTGATGGATGTCCCAGATTTCATGGAATCCATTAATGTAGGTGCCGTGGCTGAAAGAGTCACGGCCTTCAGATGGATTACCGCGCATACCGAGATAGCCATTACCGATCGAAAACAGCGTCTCTGTCGTACCTAGATCATCTGTACTGGGAACGGTCTCAACAATCGCCCACGGATCGTCGGGAAAGCGCCACCGATCCATCGGGTCGGTGCCCGTCCGCGTCATGCCATCTCCTCAGCCATCTCGTCCAAGTCATCCACTACTCGGTCGGCACCGGCTTCGCGCAGCCGGTCAGCGCCTATGCCACGATTAACGCCAAGCACCATTCCAAAGCCTCCAACAACTCCCGCGCGGACTCCCGACACCGCATCCTCGACGACGACGCACTGCCCAGCAGGCACGCCGAGAAGCTCTGCCCCTCTCAGGTACGTATCGGGGGCAGGCTTGCCGGGCAATCCTTCTACCTTGGAGAGATTACCGTCCACCAGCACCGTGAAATCCTCGGCCATCCCAGCAGCTTCAAGTACTGCTGCGGCATTGCGTGACGACGAGACCACCGCCATCGCGACACCATGCTTGTGAAGCATATCCACCCAACGTCGGGAACCCGGGTAGGGCTGGATACCATCGCGGACCAGCATCGTATTGAACAGGTCATTCTTACGGTTGCCTAGCCCACAGATCGTCTGGGCGCCGGGGCCGTCAGAAGGGTCACCTTCCGGAAGGGTGATGCCGCGGCTGGCAAGGAAATCGCGTACTCCGTCATATCGGGGCTTGCCATCGATGTAGGCGAAGTAGTCCTCGTCGGTGTAAGGGCTCTGACCTTGGTGTCGCGACAAGCCCTCGTTGAACATCTCCTGCCAAGCACGCATATGAATGAGCGCGGTAGGGGTCAAGACACCATCGAGGTCGAACAATACGGCATGGAACTTCTCATCGAAGGGGGTTGGGTCCATAGTCTCCATGCTATTCGTCATGTCGGGGAAGGGTCATCTCGGTTCGACGTCCAGGAAGAGTGTTTGCGCCCGTGCCTACCTCAAACGACGCGGTGCATCTGACCTCGTTGGCTGAGGCCGGTGGGCTCATGGCGGGAATCGTAATGATGCGGGATTCTGTGCCCCGAGCCCACGCGGATACTCAGCTAAACGAGCCTTAGAACAATGCGGCCGCCAACGAACGGCGAGCTGCGGCAACCTCAGGGGTGGATTGCCCGACCATCGCAAAAAGGTCAAGCAGTCGGGAACGAGCAGTCTCACGCTCCTCGTCACGGGTGGTGCGCACCACCTGGATGATCCGGTTAAAAGCATCAGTGGACCGTCCCCCCATCAACTCCACATCAGCGGCCGCCAACTGGGCGTCAACGTCATCGGGATGTTGTTGAGCGGCGGTCAACAGGGCGGCGGAGTCTTTACCATCCAACCGTCCAAGCAGTGCCGCCCCGTTCCGGCCAGCGATAAGGACGGGATCATTCGGCTCCGAAGCTAGCAATGCGTCATAAGCCGCGACAGCCTCGTCGAACTTCCCGGCCTCCATGAGCTTCTCAGCCTCAACGGTACGAGGATCCGGGCCGACCGATTCCTCGCTGCTCACCTCAACCCTCACCGGTTCTGCGCGTCCCACCATTCCTGCTGAGATCGCTGCCTGGATAACCTGCTCGGTGATCTGGCGGAACTGCTGCTCATCGATGGTGCCCTGAGCCAGCGGGGCAAGCTGACCACCAATGACGGCGACGAGCATGGGGACGGCCTGAACCTTCAAGCTCTGGGCCAGCCGGGGCTGGGCATCAATATCGACGTGCACCAAAAGCCACTTGCCAGCGGCTTCGTCAGTAACCCGGCGCAGGACCGATTCCATCTGCTCGGCACCATGGGCCTTTGGCGTTGTGAATTCCACCAACACCGGATGCTGCACCGATTTTTGGAGTAGCGAGTTGAAGTTTTCTTCGGTGCCTTCGATCACCCAGGTCCTGGCAGTTGCCGAGCCATTAGGGGTAACCGGTCCAGCAGAAGAATCGGCGGACCCGGCTGCGGCTGCCAGCGCCGACAGATCGACGGCATCGTGACGATGAATCGAGTCAGAAGACATGTCGTCCATTCAACCAGATGCATCGAACGAGCCTCGCCGGGATAGCTAACGGTCATGGCCGAAAACGACGATAAGAGGCTGTTTCCAGCAGCAGCCTGTTGTGGCACACCACTCGGTGAGAGAATGAGCTCATGGCTCATGAACGTGCTGGGAAACCTGCCCAGGAATCCGATCTCATTGACGTCGATGCCGTGCTGTCGGCCTACCACGACATCTCCCCGGACCCTTCGGACCCCGACCACATGGTCGTCTTCGGCACCTCGGGTCACCGCGGATCCTCTCTCGACGGTGCCTTCAATGACGCTCACATCGCCGCCACGACTCAGGCGATCGTGGAGTACCGCGCCTCTCAGGGGATCGACGGCCCGTTGTTCATTGGCAAGGACACCCATGCTCTATCTACGCCGGCCTGGACGACCGCTATTGAGGTGCTGTGTGCCAATGACGTCGAGGTCGTCGCCGAGCATGACGATGAGTGGACCCCGACCCCAGCGATCTCGCGAGCCATCATTGTTCACAACCGCTTGAGCGAGGGACGCCAGGCTGACGGAATCGTCGTCACCCCCTCACACAACCCGCCGCGCGACGGCGGATTCAAGTACAACCCGCCGCACGGTGGCCCGGCCGACACAGACGCCACCGGCTGGATTGCTGAACGTGCCAACGAGTTGCTCGCCGATCCGTCAAGTATACGCCGCAAGCCTTACGAACAGGTGCGCGACGAGGTCTCACGTTACGATTACCGCAGCGCATATTGCGACGATCTGCGCAACGTTATCAACCTCGACGCTATTGACAAGGCCGGCGTCCACATTGGCGCTGATCCGCTCGGCGGAGCCTCGGTTCAGTACTGGGAGTACATCGCAGACCACCTCGGTATTGATCTGACGGTCGTCAATCCCAAAGTGGATCCGACCTGGCGTTTCATGACTCTTGATTCTGACGGCAAGATCCGGATGGACTGTTCCTCCCCTTCAGCAATGGCCTCACTCATCGCGAACAAGAACGCTTACGACATCGCGACTGGCAACGACGCCGACTCTGACCGTCACGGCATCGTCACGCCAGACGCCGGTCTCATGAACCCGAACGCCTACCTGGCTGTGGCGATTGGTTACCTCTTTGCTCATCGTCCGGGGTGGGGCCCTGACGCCGGCATCGGCAAGACTCTGGTGAGCTCTTTCCTCATCGATAAGGTGGCGGCCGACCTGGGGCGTCGCCTTATCGAGGTGCCAGTGGGCTTCAAGTGGTTCGTGCCTGGCCTGATGCGCGGGGACATCGGGTTCGGTGGCGAGGAATCGGCCGGAGCATCTTTCCTCGATCTCGACGGCCAGACCTGGACCACGGACAAGGATGGCATCCTGCTCGCCCTACTTGCTAGTGAGGTCAAGGCCGTCACTGGTCGCTCCCCGTCTGAGCATTACACTGACTTGGAGAACCGTTTCGGTAAGTCCTACTACGCCCGCATTGACGCCGACGCCAAGCGCGAGCAGAAAGCCCGCCTCAAGGCCCTCTCCCCTGACGACGTCTCGGCTGACACCATCGCTGGCGAGAAGATCGAGATGATCCTCACAAAGGCCCCAGGCAATGGCGCAACGATTGGCGGTATCAAGGTCATCACTGAGAATGCCTGGTTCGCAGCCCGTCCCTCGGGCACAGAAGATAAGTACAAGATTTACGCCGAGTCCTTGCGCGACGCCGCCCACCTGGCCGCTGTGCAGGACGAGGCCCGCCACATCGTCGATCAAGCTCTCAACGACTGACGGCCTAGCACGACATCGTCTCGAGCGGTCGGGACGATGTCACATCTCATGGACATTTCTTGGGTTTGGCTAGATTGGGTCCGGTAACCGGCCATCTGAATCACTCGCTGGATCGTCAATCCGCGCTCTTCTGGGTTGTCGACATAGTCGATCTCCTGTAAGCCTTGGTCCTGCGCTGTTGGCTCAAAGACGAAGTGGCCATAGCCGAGCAGCCGCCCCGGGAAAAGCTGGTGGACAGAAACATCGAGATTGCGCGTTATGGGCATTGTCGTCAGGTGCTGATCGAAAACCCGTGCACTCGGAACACTCGCATACCGGCAACGACGAAACGGTCCATGTGATCGAGATGAAAGCAAAGCGCTCCCCACGTCGCTACGACGACTCCCATGAGGAAGACGATCTCCCACCGCCTCTGCGCGAAAATCATGGAGACGAACAGCAGCACCGCAACAGCCATAGCGAGAACCGGTAGCACACGCACGACTCCAGTGCTTGGGAACTTCGTCGATAACGTACTCCCCTTTGCTCACTCACAGGTTTGCTCACTAGCAGGAGACGGTCGACATCGAGATCAAAGAATCGGCGGATAACGTCAGGCAAGGAGAGCTACCCTCCCAACTCAAAACCCACTGAAAACCATGGGTAACCCGAACTGTGCCGTTCGGATCCGTGAGGTGTAGTACAAGCAAAACACCGCGGGAAACACGACGATAATCGTGTAAATTGTCTTCCTCACGTTCACTACGGCTCCTGGCTCGGCACGCGGTTTCAAGGATGGGCATAGGGGGCGCTTCACAGTCATTCTTGACCCAAGAACGGTTTGTTGACTACGCACAACGCTGAGGAGAACAGACGCCATTACCATGAAGCCACTTTTCCAGCTGATGAGTTGTTTGACCTCATGAGCTATTCGAGTCACCGAGCGGGCACGACGCAGCGCAACATGGGTTTCGCTACCCCGTATCGCGAGGCTCCTGGAATACCTACCCCGCCAGGCTGGTCCTTGCCGGACAGTGCAAGGATTGAACCATGGAGAACTTCAACAACGATCCCTTTGCGTGCATTGATCACGTCGGTTTCGCCGTCAAGGACATGGACGAGGCCATCAAGTACCACTGCGACGTCTTGGGCTTCCGGGTGCTCTTCCGTGAGAAGAACGAGGGGCATGGCGTCGAAGAGGCCATGCTCGGCACAGGAAAGCGCGGCGCGGAATCGACGGTCGTTCAGCTGCTCGCTCCGCTCGGCGAAGACAGCACCATTGGAAAGTACATTTCCAAGAACAAGAACATGATCCAGCAGGTGTGCTACCGCACCTACAACCTGGACAAGACGATCGCCACCCTCAAGGAGCGCGGTGCCGTCTTCACGGGCGAACCCTCCATCGGAACGGCTGGTTCTCGCGTCATCTTCCTTCATCCCAAGTACACCGGCGGTATCCTCATCGAGATCACCGAGCCCCCGGCCGGCGGCATGCCCTACAAGGACTGACACGCCACTGAGATAAGAGGCCCTAGAGACCAACGTGATTTGGTCCCTAGGGCCTGTCTCGTCTCGGTGAGTTGCATGGTTGTCATTCGGTTTCGATTGGTACCGTTGAAGTCACCTACTGAAAGGGGACCATCGGTGAGCATAAAAGACGTTTCTGACGGCCAATTCGACGAAGAGACCGGACTTAACCTCTTCGACGACACCGCCAGCGCTGCCGGTAGTTTCACCCATTCGATGTGGGGTTACGACCGCACGAGCGTCGATAACTATGTCCGGGAAATCGAGCAGCAGGTGTCGACCCTGAAACAGCTCACCCGGCACCTGCGCGGGCAGGTGTCTCAGGCCCAAGCCGAGGCGACCCAGACTGATTTCAAACGTCTGGGGGTACACGCCACTGAGATCCTCACAGCCGCTGAAGCCCAGGCTAAGGACATCGTCGCTATGGCCGGAAGCGAAGCTGAGCGCATCAAGGAGGAAGGACGACGGGTTGCTGCCGATATGCGAGCTGCAGCCCAGACCGAGTCCGACGACATTCGCGTCGCAGGGCTAGCCAATCAGCGCGAGTTGCGTGATGAGGCGGCCAAGGACTCGCGGGCCGCAATCGAGCAGGCCCGCCATCAGGCCCGCACCATCGTCGAGCAGGCTGGCACTCATGCCGAAGCAATTGTTGCCGAAGCTCGCACCAAAGCCGGCACTATCGATCAGAATGCTCGTGCCCAGGCCGCCCAGATCCTTGATAAGGCTCGTTCGGAGGCCGCAACGATCACGACCACGGCGCGGAAAGACGCCGAGAGTATTACTAACGAGGCCCGTGCGAGCCACGATAAGGCAGCAGCCGAGATTAAGCAATTGCTCGAACAGGCAAGCGCCCATCAGCAGGCTAGTAGCGACAACGTCGCCAAGCGTACCCAGGAGGCCGACGCCATTCGTCAGAGCGCTCTAAAAGAGGCTGAGATTACACGCAACCAGGCTGCCCGTGACGCTGAGAACCGCATCGCAACCGCCCACCGTCAGGCTGCCATGATGAAGGAACGCATCGAGGAACAGTACGCCTGGCGTAAAGAGCAGCTTGAACGCGAAACTGCCGCTCTGTTGCAGCGCAAGAAGGCTGTCATCGCGCAGCTCAATAATCTCAAGGCCTTGGCCGGAGAAGCCGAAAGCAATTACCCGGACGCTGATCCCTTCGCTGAACAAGTGGAAGAGGAGACTACCGAGGACACCACTATCGTCATCGATCCGAAGGCTCCTCAGGCTGGGCAGAAACCAGCCCCCAGCGGGACAGGCCAGTCAGATCAGTCGATTGCCGACGGTAAGGAGGCTGCTCCTCAAGACAATCGGGCCAACCAGCGCACCCAAGTTATTCCAGCAGTGAGGGATAACAAGTCCGCCCAACCCAGTGGTGCAACTGCTGCCGACGAGTCTGACAACGAGAAAACCCAAGTCCTCCCCCAAGGCACTGAGCCTGGGAAGTGAGCTGAGGACAAGACTGTGGGGCCCTGGCCAGGAGGACAAGGCCCCACAGTTGTGCACACGTCAAAAAAGGCGATCCTCCGGGTGGTCCATGCCACGGAGGGCGTCGTAATCGACAGTGACGCACTCAATACCACGGTCAGCGGCTAAGGTGCGTGCTTGCGGCTTGATCTTTTGGGCGGCAAAAACCCCGCGCACCCGATCACCCAACAGGTGATCTCGATTGAGCAGGTCGAGATACCGGGTGAGTTGCTCGACTCCGTCAAGCTCACCGCGCCTCTTGACTTCGACGGCGACATAAACCCCATCAGCATCGCGGCACAGCAGATCAACGGGACCGATAGGCGTCATGTACTCACGACGGACCAGCGACCAGCCATCACCGAAAGTGTCAGGATTCTCGGCCAGCAGTTCTTGGAGATGAGCCTCTACGCCGTCCTTCTGTAAGCCCGGATCAATGCCCAATTCCTCGGTAACATCGAGGGTCTTCGGGCCGACCAGGATTTGGAGATGGTCGCCGGTCGGGGCGTCAACTTCCCAAATCTCTTCAGCGTTCACAGCAGCAGCGGCCGCTGGCTCATCCGGCAGGCAGGGGCGCGTCGTCAATGTGCACGGGGAACTCATCCAGTTCAAAGGCTTATATGCCCGGTCGTCAGCGTGGACGCTTACCGAATTATCTGATTTGACGACGATAAGCCGCTTGGCCCACGGCAAATGGGCCGTGAGACGGCCGGTGTAGTCGACTTGGCACGGGGCAATGACGAGACGCACGGTGTGGAACTCTACCCGTCCTTGAACATGTTGTGACGAGGTTGCCCTTTCGGCGTTGTCGTCTCCGACACGAATTAGGGCACAATGGGACCTATGGGTCGTCATCATGGTTCACGCAAGTGGCAACGCCCGCCCCGACCCCTCAATGCGGCTAGTCACCCACACTCCGAGCATAAGAGAGATGGTCTGCACGCCGTACGCATGGTGCCTGCAGGCCGAGCGTTGAAGGCCTATACCTGTCCAGGGTGTCTGCATCCAATTCAGCCAGGAACCCCACATATCGTCGCCTGGCCGCATGAACCATTGATGTTTTCCAGGTCCCCGGTCGAGGAACGCCGTCACTGGCACACCGGGTGTTGGAGGTCGCACCCATGAATGAACTCCATCTGTCCACCTTCGGGGATGGTCGCCAGGACGTGTACTGGTGCCACGGGGTGTTTGGACAGGGAAAAAACTTCACTCGGGTGGCGAAGGACCTCCTTGCTACCGACCCTGACGCCTACCGCTGCATCCTTGTTGACTTGCCGAACCATGGTCGATCTCCCTGGACCGAGACCTTTTCGTATCGAGACATGGCCGACATCCTGGCACGGACCGTAAGAGCCACCAGTGGGAACCGTCCAACCCATCTGCTGGGCCATTCGATGGGTGGCAAGGTTGTCATGCGGACGGTCCTCGACAACCCTGACCTAGCCCGTAGTCTTACCGTCGTCGACATGGCCCCAGTGGATTCGCGCCTCATAGGACTGGCACCCCTCGTTGACGCGATGAAATCGGTGAATCTGACAGCGTTAACCACCCGTCGGCAAGCTGAGAAACAAATGTCCGACAGGGTGCCCGACCCGAACATCCGCCAGTTCCTCTTGCAAAATTTACGCCATGAAACCGGCGAGAATGAACACTGGTACTGGCAAATGAATCTCGATCTGTTGGGCAATGGGCTGTCCGATATCGGCTCCTGGCCCTCGGTCACGTCAACCTGGAATGGACCAGCGCTCTGGATCACTGCTGAACAGTCGAATTACGTCGGACCCGACCATTCCCAGGCCATGCACGAGCTCTTCCCCCAGGTACGTCGAATTCGAGTTAAGAATTCCGGCCATTGGGTGCATTCAGACCAGCCAGGAATCTTCGTGCAAGTGCTAGCAGCCTTCCTATCGCGGTGCCAGGAACCTCTAGGCCCTCGCTGAAGCTCAGCCCATCACAACCGAGCCAATCTTGGTGTCAACCTTTGGGGAAAGGCCGTCGTCCGCAATCCCCTTATGAGCGATTTCGGCGATACTCTCGACACCGTCCTTATCGATACTTCCAATAATGGGGAAGGAATCGGGTAGTTTGGAATCGCCATAAACTAGAGCAAATTGCGAACCCAATCGATGCTGAGAGTCGGCGACCAGCGCAAGAGTTCCGGAGCCAACTGATCCTCCGGTCTTGGCCCCCTTCTCAACCGGATACGAGTACCCTGAACCGCCATTCCCAGTTCCGGAAGGATCACCGCACTGGAGATACTTGGTATCTCCTGTCGTCAGTTTGTGACACGAGGTGTTATTGTAATATCCCTGCTCGGCCAACGAAATGAACGCATTCGCGGCGCAGGGGGCCGCCGCCCGATCAACAGTGAGCACCACCGGAGCGTCATTGATCGTGAGAGTCACGGTGGTGGAACCAGACTTTTCGATATTGTCAGACGGCGGCATATCAACTGGGCGAGCAGCCTTGCCTGCCACAGCGTACCCACACGGACCGCTGGCCGCTGCAGGCGCGGGAGTGACCGTCGCCGGTGCCAATCCGGCGGTCTGTGGAGCAGACTTGGAATTAGAAGACTCACTCTTCACAGACGGTGAAGCCTTCCACCAGGCATCAGGAGAGTCGCTGACCCCAGGCACTGCTCCGCTAGTTTGTGAGCACCCGGCAAGCAAGGACATCCCTGCCACGGCGACCGTAGTTGCTGCTCGGCACGTCATCCTCATGTAATCCGTCCTTCGGTCGATTAGCGACGCGGTAAGACTACCTACCAGCACAACGGAATAGAGTGAGGACTCACGGGGTTACACCAACCTGCCCCTGATGGAAAGGAGGGCGCCCATGGATCGGCAGAGCGATCGCTTCAGCTGGCATCCCGGAATTGTGGGTCCGGATCAGGAGGTGTCCACCCTCATCACTCTGGTGCAGTCTTTTAGTGACACCGGTCTGGTGCAGGCACGGGTGCGCGACGCCATCTTCTCCCAGCTTCCCCACCACGAGCTCGGAGAATTCGACATTGATCTGTTGCTGGACCATCGCGATTCCCGTCAGCCCATCATCTTCGATACCGACCACTTTGAGGGGTACGAGCGTCCCCGCCTCGTGTTGCATGAAGTCACCGATCAACTTGGCCAAGGGTTCCTCGTATTGGATGGCCCAGAACCGGCTCTCGGCTGGGAATCGTTGGTGTCGTCCCTGACCGGTCTTGTCGACTCGATGGCGATCCGATTGACCGTCATTACGGATTCGATTCCGATACTGACGCCTCACACCCGTCCCGCTATGGTTACCCGCTGGGCATCGCGACCTGAACTCATTTTGGGGTCGACGTCTCCTTTCGGCCGCCTTCAGGTACCGGCCTCTTTCCCCGTCGTACTCGGTCAGCGATTAGGGGAAACGAATCACGCTGTCATCGGACTTGCCTCCCATGTACCCCACTATTTGGCTGATCTGGATTATCCAGAATCGGCTCGTGCCCTCGTGGAGGCATTGCGAGGAGCGACCGGTCTGGCATTGCCTATCAACTCCTTGGCGGTGGCTGCCAACACAGTTCGCGCTGAGATCGACACCCAGGTCAACAATTCTGAAGAACTCAAAGCCATGCTCCATGCTCTCGAGGAGCAGTACGACTCCCGAGTTACCCAGCGCGAACTCGGCACGACGCAGGTTACCGTCCCCAACGCCGAGGACATCGGTGCTGAAGTCGAGGACTTTCTGCGCTCGATCGACGGCAACGATAGCCCAGGCAACGACGCCGATTCAGGCGGACAAGACTCGGGTCCCCGGCGCAGCAGCGATGACAATTCCGACGATGGCAAGCCGGATTATCACCCCCGCCGTGGGGGCGACACCGACGACTGATGGCGGCGTCGGTGCCCAGGCTTAAGCTGCCCACCATGGATCTGGGAATCGACGGAGGAACCACCTATACGGTGGCTGCTGTTGACGACAGAAATCACCTTCTATTGCCCTTCTTTAGCACCGAAGATGGCTCTCACGACCAGCTACCCGGCGTTCCCGCCCACGTCCGTCTCGGGCAACGTCTCGTGGCGATGGACGCAGCTCGGCAGGCCAAAATTGAGGTCCTTGGTCTTGTCAATGAACCTTCGGCCGCTGGGCTGGAGTTCGCCCTACGTCAACCCCGCAAACTCAATTCGAAGCGTACCAGGAGCAGTATTTACGGCTTCAGTGGTGACACCTTCGACACATCCCTGGTCTATATGGCTGGTCAAAGCCCGGAAGTGCTCGACTCCGTCGACCTCAATGACCTCGGTAGTAATGGCTTCGACGTGGTTCTCGCCAATCTCGCCGCTTGTTACCTAGATGAGACGTTCGCTGCTCGCGCTGACCTCATGGAAACATGCCGCCTCACTAAGGAGGCTTTGCGTCCCCAGTCCCGCAGCCTCCTCGTCGATCTGGATTCAACGACCCTGCGTATTCCGGTGGCCCAAGCGTGCCAGTCCCTCATAGACCGCACTATTGAGACGATGGAGCCACTGTCTTCCCTGCTCAACAATGCCAATTTTGACGTAGCCGGCATCCACCTTGTGGGTGGGGCAATATCGTTGTCCATTATCCCGCGTCTGCTGCGTAAGCCGTTTGGCTGTCAGGTGCACCGCTCGCCTAATCCAACGTCTGCAACCGCTATTGCTCTGGCTGTCGTCGCCGATGTCAACACCCTCGGTATTCGTTTTCGTCTGTCCCGTGGTTTCGGTCTCTTCCGTGAAACCGAGTCCGGACGAAGCATCGGCTTCGACGTTCTTACCGACCAAACCATTCGGCTATCGAGGACGACAGCCGTCACAAGGACGCACCGCTGCCGCCACAAGATCGGCGTCTTCCACTTTGTGAATTTCTCGCGCACTGACGCCAGCGGCGAGCCTGCAGGCGACTTCATCCCCTTCGCTATCATCGTCTCCCCCTTTGACGAAGTCCTGCAAAACTCCAGCACTGACCTCGATACTGACCAGGTTGAGGTGCAAGGGGTCGATAGTGGACACACGATTAAGGAGACGTACATCATTCTCGAAACTGGCATGATCACCGCAACGAGTACGGACGTTGGCACTGGCTGGTCCACCACTGCCATTGTGGGACGACTGACGACGACCACCGGTATGGGCCGCGGCGCATGAGCAAGGCCACTCAGCCGTCAAAACCTCGGCAGCTGCTGCGCAAACTCATCACGATTCGCCCCGCCCCTGGGCGCAGTCGTCAGGCGGTCATTTTCGTCATCCCAATGGCCGTGTCTCTCGTGACCATGGGTCTTATCGTCAGCCCGGCCCACGCGGCTATGGGCATGATGGGAGCAATGGGCGCCTTAGCCGGCATCAGCAACGCTCCCATGTCACGGGCCCGGATCCTTCTTGGAGTTGGGCTCGCAACGGTCTTTTCACAATGCCTGGGTCTGGTATCGGTACGTATCGAGTGGCTTCTGCCGGTTATCCTTGCTAGCTGGACTCTCATCGTCATCTGGGTTTGGCATGCCCTGCAGCTGGGTCCGCCTGGCCCACTCAATATTCTCTTCGCAGCCGCTTTCGGTGCTTATATGGCCAGTCATGGCTGGACGGTCAGCACAGTATTTATTTTCACTGTGCCGTCGTTTCTGATTGCCGCTGCCGTGTCAATGATCATCATCCTCATCTCGCCGCACCGCCCAGTCCGTGCCGCAGTTGAAAAGGCTGAAAGCGCGGTCAACGCCTATTGCGAGCCTGATGACGATGCCGACAGTCACGAAGTTGCCCGGTTACGTTCAGCTGCTCATGCGGCCATTCACCGGGCGTGGTGGACCTACAATGACGGTCACTCCTCCGGCACGGATAACCCGTCCGAGATGTCCGAACTGTCGGATTTACGGGCCCGTCTTATCACTGTCCATATGCGACTAGAGCACGAGTTGCGGCTGGAGGCCTTCCCTTCGGCCGATGTCTCTCTGCCCGACCATGTGGACTGGACTCCCCTTGGTCGTCCCAAAGCTAGCTATCTGCTGCGAACCGCGCTGGAACGAGGGGCGCGACCGACGATGGTGGCCCTGCGCGCTGCGACCGGTGTCTTCTTCGCCTCGCTACTGATGATCCTACTGCCATTCGGTCACCCATACTGGGCAGTATTGAGCGTCCTTATTATGATGCATATGGACGCGACTCGCTCAGATATGACGATCCGCGCCATCCACCGAGTGCTCGGTACCGTCGTCGGACTTGGCCTGTACTTGGCAATCGCCGCATTCGGCCCGTCAGGCTGGGTTCAGATTGGTCTCATCATCATATTCCTGTGGATCATGCAGGCCTTAGTGACGCGCAATTACGGCCTCGCCTGCATCTCCATCACCTGCTTTGCACTCTTTATGACGCCGCTAACGAGACCCGGCGAGATGTACCAGCTAGCTCAAGACCGCATCATCGAGACAATTGTAGGTTTGACGGTCGGCATCGTTACCATCCATATCGTCGGTCGACGCGCCCCGGTGCTGCTGGTACGAAGTCAATATCGCCGAACCCTCCGTTCTATGATGCCGGTGCTGAGATCCCTGTCTCAGGGACGCAACAAAACCCCACAGGCCCAGATTGAGCGCAACCAGATGGTCCACGAACTCATCCAAGGTTCGGCCCTACTGTCGGCGACCCGTCCTGATGCTCCCCAAGCTTTACAAGACTGGTCCAAGGTAGACCGCACTGTCACCGAAACCGGCTACGATCTGCTCTCAGTCTGTTGGCACACCGGTGACGAGCCAGTGCCATGGGCTCGGCGGCTGCTAGCCGATATCGCGATATTCATTACCGGTCTGCCGCCGATTTCGAGCCAGAACCTTGACGCCCACAGTGTCGCCGACGAGATGGAGAAGATCCGGATGGATATGGTGACCTCTCTTCCGGGGGTCGAGTGATCGAGTACAGCGTTTTAGCAAGCCCTGTTGTGGCTGAATTCGAGGTCAAGCGATCGGTCTTCCTCACCCGGTTGGTGCGCGTGTCCAGTGAGGACGAGGCTCGAGAGATTATCGCCAAAGCCCGGCAAGACGGCCACGATGCCCGCCACCATGTTTCCGCCTTCGTACTGGGACCGGATCGTCGGCTCCAACGGTGCAGTGACGATGGTGAGCCCGCTGGCACAGCGGGAATGCCGACCTTGACGGCCCTCATAACGGCGAACCCGACAGGAAAAGCAGATCTGTCTGACGTTGTCGCCGTCACCAGCCGGTGGTTCGGTGGCATCAAGTTGGGAACCGGAGGTCTCACCAAAGCCTATGGTAACGCCGTCGGCAACGCGCTAGCAGCAGCCATTTTTCACCGACGGGTGTTGATGGATACTTTTACGACCACCATCGGCCTATGTCGAGCCGGCCGCGAGGAAGGCATCATCCGTGCCGCCGGACACGATGTCACCAACGTGGAGTACACCGCTGAAGGGTCCGTGCTGACATTGGCATGCCGCGCCGGTGGTGGGGATCAGATGGCCATCGACCTGGCCGAGCTGCTGGGCCGCGGTGTCAGCATCACGCCGACGGGCCAGCGTTGGGTCGACATCGAAACGTAAAGACAGATACGGATGGCTGCGGCAGGATGACCTAGGCTAGCTGCGTGCAGACATCTCAGCCGCGTAAGGTGGCAGTCGTCCACAACTCCATCAAGACACAAAACAACCCCGACTGGCGCGTCCTTGTCGTAAAGAAGTGCCGCGAGCACTGCGGCGTCGCCCCTGTTTTCCTCCCCACGACAGCCGATGACCACGGCCACGGCCTGGCCCGCAAGGCTGTCGATGAGGGGGCCGACCTCGTCCTGGCTCTTGGGGGTGACGGCACCATTCGTCAGGTCAGCACAGGTCTAGCCAACACGAGGGTCCCGTTGGGGATACTTGGGATGGGTACTGGGAACCTTTTGGCCCGTAATCTCAAGTTACCGCATACTGATCTGGCCGCATCCCTTGATGCCGCGCTAACGCGCCCGGTCAGAGCCATCGATCTCGGCTATGTCCGCTTCGATGAATCCGAGGAAATCTGCTTCACCGTCATGATTGGCATGGGAATGGATGCCCAGACGATGGCCGGTACCCGGGACCACCTTAAGGACAAGATTGGTTGGCTAGCCTATATCGTCTCGGGTGCCCTGGCCCTGGTGCAGCCTGGATTCCAGGCCCGGGCGAGCGTTGACGGACGCCGCCCCGTCGCCACTCGGGCGCGAACGGTGTTGGTCTGCAATTGCTCAGTACTTCCCGGTGGCGTCGATCTCGTACCCGACGGTCGCATTGATGACGGTACTCTTGACGTCCTCACGCTGTCTCCTGACGGCATTGTCGGCTGGGTTGCCGTCATCAATCACTTTGTGACCCGGCATCGGCACGGCCACCGCCTGGTGCGCCACGCGACGTCGCGGACCGCCCTGATCACGTCTGGCTCCGGCCCGATCTTGGCGGAAGTTGATGGAGACCCCATAGGCACAGTGACGACAATGAGAACCCACGTGGCCCCAGGCGCCCTCCTCGTCAGAGCCTGACAGCGTCGGTCAAGTCCTCGGTGCTTGCTTAGCTAGAGCGTGAGCGAGGTCGCGGCCGCGATGGGCAGCATCGTTGAGGAATGCAGGGAAGTCCGCTACCGCATCGCCGTCGGCAGAGTCCGACAGAATCCGCACCACAGCGAAGGGCACACCGAGATGACTGGCCGCTTGTGCCAGAGCAGCACCTTCCATTTCAACGGCGCTAGCCCCAAATGTCGCGCGTAGCCAGGCGACTTTTTCGGCCTGAGCGATGAACTGGTCCCCACTGACGATCGGCCCCGCTACTACTTGATGGCCACGAGGCTCCTCTAATTCGCGCAACGCATCTAGCACCGCGGCGGAAAGATCAGGATTCGGTTCCCAGAATGGCGGCTCTCCCGGAATAATCCCAATAGGATTACCAAATGCAGTATCGTCGGCATCGTGTTGACTAAACTTATTGCCGACGACGACGTCGCCGATTCCTAATTCGGAAGCGACGGCACCAGCGACTCCGGTAAAGACGATACTCGTTGCGCCAGCTTGAACCATTGCCGAGGCAGCCAAGGCGGCATTCACCTTGCCGATACCGCATTTAGCCAGCACTACAGGGGTGCCTTCCAACCGTCCGCGCAGCAATTCGCACGGACCATCCAGCTCTTCGATCTCTTCAAGGTCAGCTCGGATGAGGCGCACCTCATCCTCCATCGCCCCCATTAAACCAAGCACTCTCTTACAACCCTTCTTCAGTCGGCCATGGCCATAGCGCTATGGCCTCACTCGAAAAGAGAGGAATCTCCCGCACCGCGGCGGGTGATGACCGGCTTCCCAGAGGTGAAGTCAACTACTGTGGTCGGTTCAACGCCACAGTCCCCGGAGTCGAGGACGGCATCGAGTTGGTCACCTATCTCGTCTTGCACCTGCCATCCGTCGACCATAGGTGTGTCCTGACCGGGCAGGATCAGGGTAGAGGAGACAATGGGCTCATTCAGAGCCTCAAGCAGGGCCAGGGCCGTCACATGCTCGGGGACGCGTATCCCAACGGTTTTCTTGCGCGGGTGCAGCATAACCTTCGGAACATCGCGAGTGGCCTTAAGAATGAAAGTGTATCGCCCCGGCACAGCGGCTCTGACGGCGCGAAACACCCAGTTATCCATCTGGACATACTGGCCAACCTGCGCAAACCTACTCATGACTAGTGTGAAGTGATGTTTGTCAGATAGCTGACGAAGTTTGCGAATCCGGTCCAGAGCATCCTTATTTCCAAGCCGGGCTCCGAAGGCATAACCTGTGTCCGTCGGGTAGGCGATGAGACCGCCACCGTGCAGGATGTCGACGACCTGGTTGAGGGAACGCCGCTGTGGATTCTCCGGGTGGACCGGGAAATACTTAGGCACCTTGCAATTGTATCGCTGCAACCGCGCTGCAGTAGCCTCAGCGGGCCAGCAGGGTACACATTTGGCTCGCTCGACCGTGCACTTCGGTTAGACCGATAAGGGCGAGTAGACGAGTAGGCCGGGTGACCTCGGTCGCAACGCTGACGGCGTCTCCATTGGCGGTGATGACAAGTCGGCTCAGTCTGTCTGCTTTGGCCCCTCGCGCGGACGTCTCCGCAGCCACACGAGCAGCCCCGGTCCCATCTTGGCCGACGAGCTGTGCTGCGGAGCCTTCCTCACACCCGGCTCGAGCTGCCTCGGCGGCAACGGTGTGGGCGATGCGTACTGCCCGCGCCCGCTCAGCACCATCGACCGCGATTCCCGCAGATACCAAGAGGACAGGCAGCAACATAGTGATGAGAACCGACATGCTCATGCCGCGAACGTCGCGACGTCGCGGTGGGGAGAGGGGGAAATGGCTTCGCGTGGGCGGCGGGGTCGAATGTTGATCGCACGAGGGATAAAGCGTCATGCCAGCAGACCACCACGAGAACCACTCATCCGACAAGGGTTGACTTCTACTCCTCCGGTGTGCCATTTCGGCTCGTATCATAAGCTTGCTAACGTCACCTCACACAACGAACGAAAGGTTTCCCATGGCCGTCAAAAAGGTCGCGCTCCTCACCGCGGGTGGATTTGCGCCTTGTCTGTCCACCGCGATTAGCGGATTGATCCAGCGCTACGCCGAGGTGGCACCCGAGGTCGAGATCATCGCCTACAAGCACGGCTACGAGGGCCTGCTCAAGGGAGACTTCCTCAAAGTCACCGATACTGTTCGCAAGAACGTCGGGATTCTCAAGTGCTTTGGTGGTTCTCCGATTGGCAACTCCCGCGTCAAGCTGACCAACGCCGCCGATCTCATTAAACGCGGTCTGGTCGCCGAAGGCGACGACCCACTCAAGGTTGCCGCCGATCGTCTCGTTGCCGATGGGGTTGATGTTTTGCACACCATCGGTGGCGACGACACCAATACCACCGCCGCCGATCTAGCCGCTTACCTGGCTGAGAATAATTACGGCCTCACCGTCGTTGGTCTGCCGAAGACTATTGATAACGACGTCGTGCCGATTCGTCAGTCGCTAGGTGCATGGACCGCTGCGGAGCAGGGGTCCCGCTTCGCCCAGAACATCGTTGGTGAGCACAACTCCGGATCGCGCATGCTCATCGTTCACGAGGTCATGGGCCGTAACTGTGGTTGGCTGACCGCCGCCACCGCCGCCAAGTACCGCGAATGGCTCGATACTCAACAGTGGGTACCTGAGATTGGCTTGTCCAAGAAGGCCTGGGACGTCCACGCCGTGTATGTTCCCGAGGCCCATATCGACCTCGAAGCCGAGGCTGCACGCCTTAACAAGGTCATGGACGAGGTTGGCAATGTCACCATCTTCCTGTCCGAGGGAGCCGGCCTGGACGCCATCATTGGAGAGATGGAAAAGGATGGCCAAGAGGTCCCGCGCGATCCCTTTGGCCACGTCAAGCTCGACAAGGTGAACCCAGGTGCTTGGTTCGGCAAACAGTTCGCCGAGAAGCTCGGTGCCGAAAAGGTTATGGTTCAGAAGTCCGGCTACTTCTCCCGTTCGGCCGCCTCGAATGAGGCTGACCTGGAGCTTATCGGTCGCTGCACCGACTTTGCGGTCGATTGTGCTCTGGCCGGTAAAGCTGGCGTCATTGGCCAGGATGAGGAGAACGACGACGAGTTGACCAATATCGCCTTCGATCGCATCAAGGGCGGCAAGCCCTTCGATGTCACCCAGCCGTGGTTTACTGCCATGCTCAGCGAGATTGGGCAGGCCTGACAGCCCCGGCTCACCATGGGCCCTTCCGAGTGAACTGGTCCCGTTAGATGGGCTGGCTTAAACCGGAAGGGCCATTTTGCACTCGACTCCAGGCTGCCTTCGCCGCTGGGAGCGACCAACCGCGAATACGGAAAGAAAGGTCCAGAACGGCAGCAGCGCGAGGTAGATGAACACCAGGCCATATCCCAGCCCTTGAGCGAGATAGGAGCTGCGCACCGGTCCGGCGAAGGCCAAGGATGCCCCAGGGAGCAGGGCCCAAACATACGCAATGGGTAGCACTACAGGTTAACCGACACGACTGCTAGTGACGAGCATGAGGACCGTCACCACGATATACACCCAGCGGGTACCCAAAACTGCTGACGGACGATCCCGGCGACATATGTCGGTAGCCCCGACGCTAGAACCACGCGCGCTGCACCTAGCCCAATGATGTCTCTGTGACGGTCCCCTACCATGCGGTGAACAAGGTAGGCAATGTGAACATCACGGCTCCATCGCGCAAGCAGTGGTTCATCATTCTTCGCGGCGTCGACTGAGTATCGCGCCAACCGCCATGCCCCCGATAACGCCAACAATACTCGCGCCAATGACCGGCCAACGGCGGGGCTCAGCGCGCGACGGGGGCACCGCGTCTGAAACTGCGGGTGCATCGGCGCGGGTTGCCGCGTTGTTCGTCACTTGAAGCCGCTGGGTCACGCCCCTTTCTCCCCCACCACTGTTCTCTGGGGCAACGCCCTCAACCGGGGGGCTGGCCGCCCTGCCGTCCTTGTTGTTTTTCTTTGCGTACTTACGGGCGCGGTCGGTTAAAGCTGCATCCCAGTGTCCATCAGCGGTAATGCAATTATCGCGTCCAAGTAGCGGCGCGTCGCAATCGTTCCACTCATTATCGATAGCCGGCTGGTTCGCAGTGGCAATCCACGACGCAATAAAGAGGATCAACCGAGCGACAAGATCGAAGACCAGCATGACGATGATGATCGATCCAAAAGCTTGAACGGCCTTGTTGGAGTTGAAGGCCTGCACAAGGTATCCGGCGCCCACTTGCACCAGAGCGAGGGCGAATCCGGCCACCAGGGATCCTTTGAGAATAGGACGCCAACTCGTCTTGACCCGGGGCATAACCGTGTACAAGAAGATGAAGAGGAGCCAGCCCGCAATCGTCGTCGCCAATAGCCCTGCCAGCGTTAGCAGCCAGCCGTGTCCAGGAACCGAGTCAAGGCCAGTCCGCCGGGCCAGCATGCCGGCCAGAGAGGAACCAATCTGGGAAGTGATGATCGTCAATAAGGTCACTAGTAACAAACCGAGGAATGCGAGCATGTCGGAAACTTTGGCCCGCACGAAACCACGATCGTCAGCGACCATATCAAAATCGGGGGCCCACTCCGCCTGAATGCCCTTGCGGATGTTTCCGACCCATCCGATTCCGGCCCACAACGCGGTGAGGATGGAGACTACGAACGCCCAGACCGATCCGCCAACCTTCATGGCGTTCTCGATGATGGCGCGGATCTGTTGCTTATCGCTGGGCTCGGTGGCCAGACTTACGACTGAGTCGACGACTTGGTTAAGCAAGTAGGGGCTCAAACGGCTCAAGACCAATCCCAGCAGCGCAAAGGCAAATGCAATGACTGGAATGATCGCCAGCACCGTGAAATAGGTAATGGACGCGGCGAAATGATTGCCGAGACGTCGATTAAACCGGGTGTGGGCTCGCAGCAGATGGGCAATGCCGGGCCGCTTCATGATGGCGGCAATGGTGTCCTTCACAGAGGCCTCCTCGTTGAAATCATTGCATGGAGAACGCCTATGGCGCACGCTCACCGGCTGTAAGAATCAAGGCCGAGGGGATCATTTTCCCCCTGACGCACTTCATAGTCAGGAGGCGTGCTTCGCAATTCTGCGCGCAGTGAACTCATCGAGCTCGGTGTCCGCTACCGGATTGAGATGCTCACTAGGCAGCTCAGCAAGGCTTCCCTGAACGTCGCGCCACACCCCTCCCAGTGCAATAGCGAACATCCCCTGCCCACCGCGCAGCAGATCAATGACCTCGTTGTCGTTGGTACATTCGTATACTGAAACCCCGTCGCTCATAAGGGTGACGCGGGAGAGGTCCTCAACCCCGTTGCTGCGCAGGTGTTCGATGGCCACTCGGATCTGCTGCAAGGACACCCCGGCGTCAAGGAGGCGCTTGACAACCTTGAGCATAAGGATGTCGCGGAAGGAGTACAAGCGCTGACTCCCCGAACCACGAGCTGCCCGGATCTCTGGACGAACCAGGCCAGTTCGCGCCCAATAGTCAAGCTGACGATACGTAATGCCGGCAGCACCGGATGCAACCGGGCCTCGGAATCCGATGTCCTCAGGCAGCGGGGCAAAGTCGCCTTCGAAAAGGGCGTCCTGACCGCGACGCGCGTGGCCGTCGAGAGGAGTCTCAACACTCGGCTGTTCACCGGTCGTTGCCATGTCGTCACCCTTCACCAGTTCTACTTATGGTCCCATTGACGAAGCATGGCGCCCCGCCGAACGTCCTTGACGCTACGGCGCGATCCTCCACCATCGTCGAAGCCACGCCGTCTGCTTCACATCGTCTGCGCTCTTCTACCTTGAACATGCATTTCACTAGGGGATTTACTGTGACCTCAAGGTCAACCAGAGATCGAGGGTCCAGGCCCAAAGTCATCGGGGCTGACGTTATCAAGGAAGTGCCGGAACTCTTCGACAGCATCTTCTGGGCCGGCATCTAGAAGAATACCGGCCGTGGAGATAACCTCCTCGCTGCACCAGATCGGTACTGGCAGACGGAGAGCAAGGGCAACCAAATCAGAGGGTCGAGCGTCGATACGCATATCACCTAGCACCAGTTCACCGAACCAAATGCCGTCCTCAACTTTGGTAATGACGCACTGCGGCTCTTCCTCGCACAGGACTGCGATGACACGCGCAAGCAGGTCGTGGGTGAGGGGGCGGACAGGCTCCTCTTCGTTGATGGCGTCCGTGATGGCAGTTTTTTCAGGATCTGCAATCCACAAGGCAAGATGGCGTCGGCCATCAACCTCGCGAAGCAGCAGCACTGCCGCCCCGGAAACAGGCTCGGTCCGAATCTCGGCAACCTCGAGCAAGACCATAGGATCAGCCTAGCGCGCACCCTATGTCGATCAGTTACCTGACCAATGCTCTAACATGTCGTAGACCATAGCGGTATGGGCGTGCATCATCACCTTGGTCGTCTCAGCAGCAATTTTTGAAGCCTGTTCGGGATGCCGCGCGTACGGAATGAGGGCCTGCTCTATGAGCCCAGCTTCATGCTCCGCGGCCTGCCTGATGGCACGCATGTGACGAGTATCCATGCTGTACGCTGCCAGTCGACGTGCTGCGACACAGATAACAAGGGCTTCTTGACCGAAGTACGAGGCTCCTCGTTTTGGACGCACTAGCTGGTGACGCTCAAGTTCCATGAGCATGGCCTCGGTAATGCCAGAAGCACGGATAAGTTCGCGTCGGTTCATCCTAATAGGGCCGCGGGTCCGAACAATTCCTTGACCTGTCGGCTGAGGCTGCGGATCAGGAGCACCCTCGTTTTCAGTCGGCAGGGGGGGTACCTCGGAGGCTGGAGGTTCCTCGCCCCGGTCCATCATTTCCAAGTGGTCCCTGATGACCCGCAACGGCTGAAAGTGGTCGCGCTGGCAGGTCAAGATATACCGCAATCTCTCGACGTCAGAATCGGTATACTTGCGGTATCCCGATGGTGCCCTCTCGGGGGACAGCAGGCCCTCGGACTCTAGAAATCGGATCTTGGAAATGCTCAGATCGGGAAACTCCGGTTTGAGAGTCTTCATAACCTGCCCGATAGTGCGGACAGACCTTGGCATCAGACGCGACCGGCCCCACTCGTCCCCGATGCCGTGCCACCTATGTGGTAGGTCATCCGAAACTTCCCGATCTGCACCTCGTCGCCGTCGCGCAATACCGCCGAACCGTCGACAAGAGTGCGATTGACGTACGTGCCATTGAGGCTGCCCTGGTCCTCAATGATCATTCGGCCGTCTTGACGAATGAACTTCACATGGTGGCGAGACACCGTGATGTCGTCAAGGAAGATATCGGAATGCGTAGAACGCCCGGCCGTCGTCTCGTCCTGGTCCAGCAGGAACTGGGCACCGAGATTCGGACCGCGTCGCACGATCAGCATGGCATTCTCGGCAGGAAGATCAGCGATGTCTTGCAAGACGCCGGCTGGAAGATCCACATTCGGCGAGGTCTCTTCGGACACCGTTGATTCGGTGATGGGCGGGATCACGCCAGTGTTGTCCCCCGGTGTGTCGATGGGCACCCCGAGACGGGTCCCGCATCGGGAGCAAAAGTTTGCGCCATCCTCGTTGACGTGGCCGCACACGGGGCACTTGTTCATGTTCGCGTCCTCGCTCTCGGGGGTCTCCGAAATAGTCATTTTAGGGGTACCTCCCCCACGCTCGCGAGGTATTCGTCGGGGTCGAGCAACTCGTCGAGCTCCTCGGGGCCTGACAATCTCACGTCGAAGAGCCATCCGTCGCCCCAAGGGTCCGCCTCAACCTGGTCAGCGTCGGCTGCTGGATTCACCGCAACAACCTCACCGGCTACGGGTGAAATGATCTCCCAGGTGCGCGCCGAAAACTCCACGTCTCCACAGCAATCACCGGAGACGACATCCTCACCGTCGTCAGGAAGAGACAACGATTCCACTGGCCCGAACTGGTCTAGGAGGGCCGACGTGACTCCGAGCCGCACCCGATCACCGTTGCCATGCCTAATCCATAGGTGATCCGAGGTGCACAACACATCATCGGGAATCTCGGTCATCACCACCTCCATGACACGGTCGATGTAAAAATCTTCGTACCCGCAGGGTACCGCGCCGAGCGCCTCGATGCCTGCCTCATCTCACCGGTGTGGCGTGGGTCATCGGCTGTGGATGGGCCACCGCTGTAATGGTGAGATCCTGCGAGGTCGTCACCTCGACGCTGGCACCTACTTTGTCCGATTCCATTTGAGAGACCAACCCACCACGGAATTTCGCTCCCTCCTTGAGATCGTGAGGCTCGCCAATAATCGTCAGGGTGTACGGGCGGGTGACGGTGGTACCGCTGACTTGCAGACCGTCTGGACTCGCCGCAAACCACGTGTTAGCAACGATGCGCACTTTGTTGTTGAGGACCATGGCTTCAGCCCCAGCATCACGCATTTCTTCAACGGCATCGAGCACCATGTCCGAGGTGACTTTGTCTTCGGGATCATCAATGGTGATCTTAATACCGGGTCCATGGACGGGGATCGTGCCAGCCAAGATCTTCATCTGCGTGAGCCGTTCCTCAGCTTCTCGCTGAGCCACCTTGCGCGAATCGGCACCCGACTGGAGTTCCCTCGTTGTAGCGCGTAGATCAGCGATCTGCGAATCAAGCTGGCGTGACGAGTCTGATAACGAATCCAACATCGTCACCAGGTCAGCCCGGCTCATCGTCGAGTAAGCATCCTGATCGTGTCGGGATCGCACTTGAGTGACGACCATGAATGAGCACAGGCACAAGATGATGGCGACGAGGATCTGGCCAGTAGACACCGAGGCCAGGTCCTTGCCGATCTTGCGCCAGTGATTCTCGGCCCATTCCCGTCGATCATGGTGTTCAGGCATGAAGTACCTCACGCCGGATGGCGGCAGCATTAGTAAAAATGCGGATGCCTAAGACGACGACGACAGCAGTCGACAGTTGTGACCCCACGCCAATCTGGTCTCCCACCCAGACGATGAGAGCAGCAATGGCGACATTGGACAGGAAGGAGACGACAAAGACACGGTCCGAGAAAGTATGGGCCAAATAGGCACGCACCGCACCGAAGATCGCATCTAGAGCAGCAACGATCATAATCGGCAAATACGGTTGCAAACCGGGAGGCAGAGTCGGGTTGACCACGATGCCGATAATGATCCCGACCACCAAGCCGATGAGCGCAATCATAGGTGTCCTTCCTGTGTGCCAGTGCCGTTCATCGTCTCATTGTCAACGATGAGGGCTCGCGTGACTCACCGATACCTTCGATCCCGGCACGGAGACTCGGTCCTTTGTCGCCACTTGGTATGTGATTGACGAATTGTCCCTGAGGTAGGTCATCCAGCGTCCGCCAGGTGTATCTGCTAACTCAGCCGGAAGCTTCTGCGGTGAGCCAATAGCTCCGACGATGTACGGGTGAGACAGCGACACATAGTCCACCGTGATCGCCGACCCAGCAGAGCGAATCGCAGTGCGAGGCCCAATGCGGTGTCCGTTGATGGCTACCGCTTCCGCCCCGGCCTGCCACAGCGCATTTACCAGCTTCCGTAAATCCTTATCGCCAAGTTCGTCGGCGGGAGCAGCATTCGCGTCGTCAAGAACGATGCGCACCCCTGGGCCCTCCATCGGGGTCATCGTGGAGTCTTGGCCGGCCTTATCATCGACTGAGGATCTCTCCGCGGCCTTCATGGCGCTGACAGATGCACGCAGCTTGGCTAAATCGGCGTGCTGGGCCGATTCGTGGGCCTGAGCTGATTGCACATGGGCGACAAGATTCTTACGTTCCTGCGCGTCCAACGGCGCCCGGGCAGCAGTCGACCGCCATGCAACACCGATGAGCACGCCTGTCACCAGGAGCAACACCACCGCTGACACCCCGATAGGGCGACGCGAGGGGGCGTCGGGATTACGATCGTGGCGTTCCTGGTAGCCCTGATCTATGGCTTGCCCACGGACCTCCCGCAATAAGTCCATTGACGCATCTGGACGCTGCCTCACGAATGTTCACCTCGGGAGTCGATGGGCGGCATCGTCCGGACGATGCGGATGGTTTGAACCAGGTAGAGGAAAAAGGCCCACCAGTAGAGAGCCGTCCCCCACACCGCGAAGGCCCATCCGAGCACCCGACACGTCGTCCATCCACCGGTACCGAGGTGCCCAAGTAGCACCAGCGGGAAGGAGTACAGCAGGCAGAAGGTTGCTGCTTTTCCGACGAAATGCACCGGCAGTGATGTGAATCCACGTGTACGCAGAGCCGGCACGAGACAGGCCATGCAAACATCACGGGCAATAAGAAGAACCACTAGCCACAACGGAATGACGTCGCGCAGCGTCAGGGCAATGACGGTCGTGAAAATATAGAGACGGTCGGCAACCGGATCGAGCATCTGCCCAATGCGGGACACTTGGTGCCACCGGCGAGCAACCCGGCCGTCAAGCCAATCCGTCAGACCTGCCACGGCAAGCACTGCGACTGCCCAACCGTCTGCGCGCGGCCCTAAAGCCAGCCACAGAAAGACGGGCACACCGATAAGTCGGATGACCGACAGGACATTAGGGACCGTCCAGAACCGATCGGTATCCCACGGGTTGACCTCGGGAGCGTCGTCAGGCGGCAGGGTGCGCGTCACAACATCCACCCTAGCCATCTGCATCCCTCGGCGGGGAGCCCGACCATCCTGTGACGACCCTTCTCACGACTCGCACGCCCGACGCACCGCTACCATCCGTTGGACGACGGTGACTGCTCCTGCCAGCGTCAGATAGCACAACGCAATGGGTAACGCGGCCAAGCACCAGTGTGGGAAAGCTCCTCCTCTGGCAAGCCCGGTGATCTCGATGGCCACCAGGCTCACCAGCAGACGGTCCGCACGAGTCGCGATGCCCATCTTGGCCTCCAAGCCGAGAGATTCTGCCTTGGCACGTACATAAGAGGTCGCCATACCGAAGACCAGGGCCGCGCAAGCCATTGCCGTCCAGAGCATGCTGTGACCCGGCCCTGCGAAGTACAAGGCTACTCCAACAAAGATCGCCGCGTCACCAAAGCGGTCCAATGTGGAATCCAGGAAGGATCCCCACTGAGAGTGACGACCCAGCTTGCGAGCCATGTTGCCGTCAAGTGAATCGGAGAAAATGAACAGGGTAACCAACCAAGGGCCCTGCCACAGCCAGCCCTGCGGGAAGCAGATGAGGGCCATAAGCACGGCGCCAATAGTCCCGATCCAAGTGACCACATCGGGGGTGACGTGGGCCCTCAGCAAGGCATTAGCAATGGGATTCATTACCTTGGCCCAGCCAGCCCGGAAGTGCTCAAGCATGACTCACCCACGCATCGGCCAGCATCTGTCGGCCATCACCGAGCAGCTGTGGTACAGCACGGACCCCGGCGACAATCGGCAAGAAGTTCGTGTCCCCCGTCCAACGCGGGATGACGTGTTGGTGCAGGTGCGCAGCAACCCCAGCGCCACCGGATGCACCCTGGTTAATGCCCACGTTAAACCCTTGTGGACGGGATACCTCCTGAAGCGTGCAGATGGCATCCTGGGTGAGCCGGGCCATCTCGACAACTTCCTCTTGAGTCGCGTCGACATATCCAGCGACGTGGCGGTAAGGGCACACCAGCATATGTCCAGGCCCGTACGGGTAGAGATTCATGATGACGTAGCAGTGCTCACCACGGTGGACGATGAGGGAATCCTCGTCGCTACGCTGCGGGGCTTTACAGAAGGGGCAGCCATCTTCCGGTCGATCGCCTTGAGGCTTATTCTCACCAGAAATATACGCCATCCGATACGGGGTCCAGAACCTCCTGAAGGGGTCCGGGACCCCGACCATATCCTCGGCAAACTCGAGGCGGTAATCCTCAGTCATCAATGACTCCGCGCAGCGTCTCGGCGGTTGGATCGTCGTTGCGGTGTTCATCGTTCCAGGCTGCAATGATCCGCACAGTCTCGTCCCGGGCCACGCCATTGACCTGAGAGCCGTCGCGCAGCCGGAAAGATACAGCACCAGCCTCGGCGTCTTCACCGCCTGCGATGAGGACAAAGGGCACCTTCTCCTTCGAAGCATTGCGGATCTTCTTGCCAAACCGGTCCGAGGACAGGTCCGTCTCGACCCGAATGCCGCGAGATTCCAACACCTCGGCGAACTTGGTGACGTAGTCGTTAAAGGCCTCGGCTACCGGTACCAAACGCACCTGAACCGGGGAGAGCCATACCGGGAAGGCGCCGGCATAGTGCTCTGTGAGCACACCAATGAACCTCTCAACGCTACCCAACTTGGCCGAGTGCAGCATGATCGGACGCTGATGGGTGCCGTCGGCGGCCGCGTATTCTAGGTCGAACCTCTCGGGCTGGTTAAAGTCGTATTGAATCGTCGACATCTGCCAGGTACGCCCGATGGCATCCTTGACCTGCACCGAGACCTTCGGGCCATAAAAAGCTGCGCCACCCGGATCAGAGACCAACTGCAGACCGGTGTTGCGGCACACCTGGTCGAGAGTGTCAGTAGCCGCCTGCCAGTCCTCGTCGGAACCGATGAACTTCTCCTCCTTCGCGCTACCGCCCTCACGGGTGGACAGCTCGAGGTAAAAGTCGTTCAGACCAAAATCGGCCAGGATCGACAGGAAGAACTCGATCTGCTTCTTGATCTCGCCAGGGGCCTGCTCACGGGTGCAGTAGGTGTGGGAGTCGTCCTGAGCAAAGCCCCGCATACGGGTCAGCCCATGCACGACACCCGATTTCTCATAGCGGTAGTCATGTCCCATCTCGAAGAACCGCAACGGCAACTCACGGTAGGACCGACCCCGTGACCGGAATATGAGGTTGTGCATCGGGCAGTTCATGGCCTTGAGGTAATACTCCTGACCGGTCCGGGTGACGTTACCCTGTTCATCTCGTTCCTCGTCGACAAGCATCGGAGGGAACATGGTGTCGGCGTAGTAGGGCAGGTGACCCGAGGTATGGAATAACCCTCCCTTGGTGATCTCCGGAGTGTGGACGAATACGAACCCAGCCTCCATGTGACGAGCGACGACATGCTCCTCGATGAGATGACGCAGCATCGCCCCCTTGGGATGGAAGACAACCAGGCCAGGGCCGATTTCCTCAGGGAAGGAAAACAGATCGAGCTCGGCTCCCAGCTTACGGTGATCGCGACGCTCGGCCTCCTTGATCCGCTGCTGGTATGCCACCAAGTCCTCACGGCTGGCCCACGCGGTTCCGTAGATCCGCTGCAATTGGTCGTTGGCCTGGTCGCCCTTCCAGTACGCGGCCGAGAACTTCGTTAAGGCAAAGGCATTGGCCAGGTACTTCGTCGAGGGCACATGGGGGCCACGGCAAAGATCTTTCCATGCCACCTCGCCGTTGCGATGCACGTTGTCGTAGATCGTCAGCTCTCCACCGCCGACCTCGACCGAGGCGCCCTCAGCACCCTTACCCTTGGTGCCAATGAGTTCCAACTTGTAAGGCTGGTCAGCCAACTCCTCGCGGGCGGACTCCTCAGTGGTAACCCGACGCACGAAGCGTTGGTTCTCTTTGACGATTCGCTTCATCCGCTTCTCAAGCTCAGAAAGGACTTCGGGGGTGACGGGCTCAATATTGCCGAAGTCATAATAAAAACCGTCGGTGATGAACGGACCGATACCCAAGTTCACCTCGGGGTACAACTGCTGGACAGCCTGAGCCATAACATGGGTCGCCGAATGTCGAATGATGTTGAGTCCGTCCTCGCTGGTGGCCTCAACCGGCTCCACTTCGGCGCCGTCGTGGAGTTCACGCTGGAGGTCGACGAGATTGCCATCCACCCGCATAGCGACGACGGCACGGTCGGAGCCGAAAAGATCCAGTCCGGTGGTCGTGGTGTCCACCTGCTGGGTCCTGGAGGTACCGGAACGGTGCAGGGTGATGCTGATGGACACGATTGACTTCCTCACTCGATTGCGGCCCGGCTAGTGCCGGACTCTGTCTAATCATGCCGTACCGAGTCAGGTTGATTCGACCTCCGGATCAACGAATGAGACCAATATCTCGAGCTTTGGCTACGGCTGCGCTCCGAGAGGTCACTCCAAGCTTGGTGTAAATGTGTGACAGGTGCGTTTTGACGGTAGCTTCTGACACCACCAGAGATTGCGCAATCTGTGCATTCGACAGTCCCCCAGCAGAAGCTTCCAAAACGTCGAGCTCACGGGCTGTTAGTGAGGTCTGTGGAGAGCGCATACGAGCCATGAGACGAGTGGCGACGGCTGGAGCCAAGGCTCCTTCGCCTCGCGCGGACCGGTGGATAGCCGATAGCAGTTCTTCAGCGGGGGCGTCCTTGAGGAGATACCCCGTAGCACCGGCCTCCACAGCGGCCAAAATGTCAGCATCCGTGTCGTAATTGGTGAGGATGAGAACTTCGGGCGGATTGGGCTGGGACCGAATTTTTCGCGTCACATCGACCCCAGAAGGCGCGTCGGTGTCGCTACTGAATTGCAAGTCCAGTAAGACAAGATCAAGATCAGCGGTAGCTGCCGCAGCAAGGGCTTGGGCTGGGGTGGCGGCGGTCGCGACAATCTCAATGTTGGGGTCGGTGCCTAGCAATGCTGTAACCCCGGCTCGGACCACCGGATGGTCATCTGCAATGAGGACGCGGACAGTCATGACGGCTCTCCTTGCCTGCAGTAGACAGTATGCGGTGACACTGCTGAGGAGGGCACGGGAAGACCGACATCGACGATGGTGCCCTCCCCTGGCCTGGAAGTTAAGGAAACCTCGCCAGACAGGTCCTCAACCCGCTGCCGAATAGCTTGCAACCCGAATGATCCATCACTGACGGGCGCCTCCAAAACCATACCGCCCCCATCGTCACTCACTCTTAAGAGCACACGCTCAGGGCTGGGACGCACAATTCGGATCGACGCATGGCTGGCGTCGGCGTGACGCACCACATTCGACATCGCCCCCTGGCACAGCCTCAGCAATGCCGTCTGGATCTCCATGGGTAGATCGGACGTATCGGGGCAATCGACGTCGACGTGCAACCCCCCGATTGACCAAGTAGTGGCCCCAAGCCGCTCGAGCACCGCAGGCAATCCCTGGTGGGTGATAGTGGGTGGAGCCAACTCGGCAATGAGACCTCGGGTCTCTGAAAGGGCCTCCAAGGAGGTTCGATGGGCAAGTTGAATCTGCTCGACGGCGGGGTGCTCAGGATCGGTGCGCTCCACCGCAGATAACAACAGCCCGATACTCGACAGAGATTGAGCAACAGTGTCATGGATCTCGCGGGCCAACCTGGCCCTCTCCTCCAGCACGCCAGCCTGATGTTGGGAGGCAGCCAACCTCTTCTGTACCGCCAGCAAGTCCACGTTGAGACGTTCCAACTCGGACGCCTGAGCCTGCATGGCCTTAAGAGACAGACCGACGAAAACTGCCACTGCGGCGCCCGCGACTGGGCCGACGATTCCGCCTACACTCCAGCCACTCGTCAACCCGACGCCGACCACAACGGCCACTGCTCCGACAACGACCCCAACGCATGCCTGCAATGGCACCAGATGATCCAAATACACGAAGGACAGCGGGATCGTCAGATAAGCGGCATAGGGGAAATCAATAGCCAGCAGAATCGACACAACGATCATGGCTGCCACCAAGAAGGGACGCGACTTCTCGCGGCGGGAACGATCCATCACGTGGGTCCCTATAAGGGCGGTGTACACAACGATGAGCAAGACCGCCCACACAAGGACTCGCCCCAGATGTGGCGGAGACAACACCAGGGCCATGGCGATGGTGAAGATGGCAAGGCTAGCGAAAAGCACGTGGATACCGATCTGCATCCCCATCTTAATAGCTACCGCACGTCCGCGGTGACCGGCATCTATATCGCGCCAACGGTACAATCCATCACGGGCGAATGTGGTCGTTTTCATCGGCCCCAAGTGTAGGTCGGTGTAGGTGTAACGCCGAGGCCGCTGTGACGCGAATCCGCACTCCGCATTATCCAAAAGGTTGTGATGCGCCTCTAACCAATCTCGACGCATGTGACAACTCGTTATGGTGAGTGAGCTGGACGATGCCCATCGCTCCACACGCTCGACGTCACACGCAGGCGGCAGAACTCCTTGACGCCGTCGGTTTGACTGACCATATGCACAAGCGGCCGGCACGGAGGCCCGGCGGGACAACGTCAGCGAGTCAGCATCGCCCGCGCGCTCAAGAATGACCTGATCGCGTTGATCGTGGACGAACCGATCAGTGCTCAAGAGTCCCAATCGGGCTCCCTCATCATTGATCTGGTCGTCAGGTTGGCCCGTAAGCACAGCACCACCGCCCTGCTCGTAATCCACGACGAAAACCTCATCACCCATGGGACACAGCATTTACACATGCTAGACGAGCGTCTCACTGTGGCTCGTGGCGCCAATGACGACCAAACCCGTCAGCACCAGTTCCGCACTGACTCGCGGTGGTATCGGCTTATAGCTCAGTCAGCTTGGGCTAGTTCCTCGAATGTCGCGGTGTCGATGACGAAGCGGAACCTCACATCACCTGCGACGACCCGGTCATACGCCGCGTCAACCTCGTCAACTCCGATCTTTTCCACCCAGGCACCAAGGTGATGCTCAGCACAGAAGTCGAGCATCTCCTGGGTCTGGGGGATGCCACCGATATTTGAGCCGGCAAGCACCTTGGAGCCGTTGATGAGACCACCAATCGGCAGCCCAAGTTCCTCAGGTGGCAGACCGACGCAGGCCATGACGCCACGCGGCTTGAGTAGCTTAAGGTAAGCCGGCAAGCGGATCGGAGCGCTAATGGTGTTGAGGATGAAATCGAACTCTCCGCGGTGATCACGAAAAAAGTTGTTGTCGCTGGTGGCAAGGGTCTGCGAGGCCCCTAGCTTTTCGGCGAGTTCCGCTTTCCGTAGGCTACGTGAGAGCACCGTGACGTCCGCTCCCTTAGCGGCAGCAATCTGGACGCCCATATGGCCTAGTCCGCCGAGCCCTAGCACGGCTACCTTCTGCCCAGGCCCAACGTTCCACTGAGCAATAGGCGAGTAGGTGGTAATGCCGGCGCACAGCAGCGGGGCTGCCACCACAAAGTCTAGAGAATCGGGGATGCGGCAAACGAACCTCTCGTTGACAACGATTTTCTGGGAATAGCCACCCTGAGTGATGGTTTTGTCGACATCGCGGGAGTTGTAGGTACCAACCGGGCCGTTGAGGCACGCTTGCTCCTCACCCGCCTCGCACTGCTCACAGTGCCCACACGAGTTGACCAAACATCCGACACCTACCCGGTCTCCGGGTTTGTACTTCGTGACCTCGGAACCAACGGCCTCAACGACTCCGGCAATCTCATGACCGACGGTCAGTGGGAAGTGCGCCTGGCCCCACTCGTTGCGAATGGTATGGATGTCAGAGTGGCAGATTCCGGCAGCCTTAATGTCAATGACGACGTCATCGGGACGCGGGTCTCGTCGCTCAATCTCGACGACCTTAAAGGGCTGGTCCGGTCCATCTTTTCGAAGAGCCTTGACGGTGATAGGCAAGAGTACGCCTCCTGGTTGATCCCCAGTGCCGACCCTCGGCACTGATGTGGCCACAATATTGCGAATTTCCTTGTAACGCAGGCCAGTTATGGAATCACCTTTCCGAGCCATTCTCTACAGAAGCGATTACCTAAGACACCACAATGGCTCCACGCTCTCTTGAGTAACCGAGAGTGCTGGTGGGCGATGCGGGGTTCGAACCCGCGACCCCTTCGGTGTGAACGAAGTGCGCTACCACTGCGCCAACCGCCCGTGCTGGAAGGATTATGCCAGATCTGAAACGTGGGGCCAAATGTGGGTACGCCATGTCCCATTTGGCCCCACAAGCGATACTTTGCGCGCATCGCGCATCCCGGAGTGCGCCGAAGTGCGTCGAGTCGAGAAGGATCGCCAACCAGTGAACGTTCAGGAGACGACTGGCTCATCTCGCCTACGGTCACGCAGCAGACGACACACGTCATAGCTAAACACGGGATCGCCAGCCAGATAGATCCGGCGATTAGCACCCTTCGGAAGTCTGGAATCATAGTCATGAGCGCAACCAGCAAGACCACGAAGGTGATCACTGCATAGTTAGTTACAGGGACCTGGCATTCTAAACTTAAGCAATAACACTCCGTTCAACCCAATTCGTTGTCGGAATTTGGGATTAGCTACAATAATTATTGTCCAATTAGTAACCCCGGAAACCAATGCTACCGAAATGATATAGAGAAAACACTTTTTCCGAAGTAAAATAAGTGAGCACAGCCGCTATATCAGCCACTACCAAAGACGCAAGAATACCCACCCACAGTGCCCCATACTTATTCGTCTTTAAAAATATCACAGGCGCGTTGTGATGGGGTGAAAGTCCATAGAACATGCGACCATTAGAATAAAAGCCAGAATTATAAGCAGACGTCGCAGCAGTAAGTACAACAGCATTCAGTATACTAGCCGCTCCAACAATGCCGATCTTGTCAAAATTGTCACAAATGGGCTACTTTATTTGCCAGCCCATTCGATTCGGCAGAGCCGTAAAATAAGCCAGCGCCAATCGCTCCGCCGAGTGCGATAAGTTGAATATGTCGATTTTCAGCCCCAGCTGTAAGCCTTGGCACGTCTACGTATCCAAAGATAACTCAGCGTTCGCTGCACTGGAATGGGATGATCCACCGCAGTATTTATTGGTGGAGGCGCGGGTCCCCGACCGAACGAGCATCTCATCATCCGATCGGTTCAAGGCGGCTCGTGAAGTGGCGTAGAACCGGCGGCTCCCACGTGATGCGGAATCCAGGTACCTTCTCTGGTGCGTGTGCAATATCGGCCAGAGCCTCTGCGATCAGATCCATGTGCGACTGGGTATAAACCCGCCTCGGCACCGCGAGTCTGGTGAACTCGAATGGCGCCTGCTGTTCCTCATGAGTCACCGAATCACGATCCATCAAGTAGGAACCGATGTCACAGGAACGGATCCCCGCCTCTAAGTAAAGTTGTGTGGCAAGAGCATGTCCTGGGTACTGATTCCACTTCAGGTGTGGCAACAAGCGACCAGCATCGATGAACACTGCGTGACCCCCTACCGGGTTCTGGAACGGTACCCCTGCCTGCTGAAGTTTGTCTCCCAGATATTGGATTTGCCCGACACGATACCGCTGCCAGTCAGGGTCAAGACCTTCCTCGAGGCCAACGGCTAATGCTTCCAGGTCGCGACCGGATAAGCCACCGTAGGTCAGATATCCCTCGAACGAAATTACGTTGCTCTTAACCTTCGCGATCAGCTCGCCATCATCACGAACTCCCACCATTCCGCCCATATTGACGATGCCATCCTTCTTGGCACTCATCACGAACATGTCACCGTAACTGAACATCTCGCGGGCGATGTCTCGTAACGATCGTTCCTGGCAGCCATCTTCCCTTTCATGGATAAACCAGGCATTCTCGGCATAACGTGCTGCATCCAGACAGACTGGGATTCCGTTCTCATGGGCCAACTCATAAGTCTCTCGCATATTCTTCAAGGATACTGGTTGCCCACCGACCGAATTGTTCGTCACGGTCATGAAAATCGCGGCGACGTTGTCACCATGCTTCGAAATGAGTTTTTCCAAACCCGGGATGTCCATGTTTCCCTTGAACGGAGCCGCCTTCGCTGAATCCAGCCCTTCCTGGCACACATTGTCCACCGGTCGAGCGCCCGCCAGACCAACATGGGCACGAGTCGTGTCGAAGAACGTGTTGGCTACCACGATCTGGCCACGTCGTGACACCAGCAACGGAATAAGCACTTTCTCGGCCGCGCGACCTTGATGCACCGGCTGAAGGTAGTCATACCCAATGATTTCGCCTGCAACATCCATGAGATGCACGTAGCTTCGCCCACCCGAGTAGGCCTCATCGCCTCGCATCATGGCAGCCCATTGGGCATCACTCATCGCTCCGGTGCCTGAGTCGGTGAGCAGATCGATGTAGACTGACTCGGCGGGGAGCCCGAACATGTTGTAGTGGGCCCTTGCCAAGATCTCGGCCCGTTCCTCGCGAGAGGTTACCTTGATAGGCTCGACCATTTTGATCTTGAACGGTTCCGGAATGTACTTCATCTCGTATTCCTCCCCTAGGCCGGCGATGCCGGTCGGACGACGCTGTACGACTCGATATCAAGTCACTCCCCATGCAAAATGCTTCAACATCATGTCATATGATTCCACTCCACGATAGGCATGTCAATGAATTAGAAGATTGATCAACACATAGTTAAATGCCTTGATGTGGTCCAGGAGACTTAACTAGGTGAACATGCTTGTCAACGAGTTATGGTTGCCTCGGGCGGGTCGCAAAAGGACGGCAGATGCCGGGCTCTGACGTGATTGATAACGAGACGTTCGTTCGTGCCGGTTTGCATCGTTGGACTGATCTCAATGCTCGACACTGCCCGTGTCCTGACTGCGACCGTACCAATTACCTGATCCACGATGAAACCTTCCTGCACAGCGCGGTTACCGTGACACGAATAGAGTCGACTTGAACCGTCCCGGGTTCTGTTCCGACAGCGTTTTTCAAGGCAAACGTAGATCAAGCCCCAGAAGTACAGCCCCGAGTGCCAGGCCCGTGCTGTGCTTTGGCTAGGCGGAACTCGACTGCTCTGTAACCAGATGATCCAATTCATTAACCGAGTGAAGCCCCCGGCTACACCACTCCCGCCAAGATCCACCACCGCGCAGACTGACCCACCACGCGAGGAAAACGATGCGGACATAGACCCCAGCCATGCCGGGAATTGACAGTGAGGCGCCTCGGATCAAATTCACGTTTGATGAGCAAGGGTGTTGTGCAAGACGTCGGGTAGCCTCACAACGTCACCCAAACCACGCTAGAGTTACAGTAGAGGCCATGTGATGTACAACATCAGGCACCCCTCGAGAGATGACAATCGCAGCACTCATCGGGATAGTTGATCCGCTCAAACACTCCCTCATCGGCAGAAGTGAGGTAGTACTGCATGACCTCTCCAAACTCCCCAACAGCATTGTGGCCATCGCTGGCCGTCTCACTAGTCGACAGGTCGGTGATCCTGCCACCGATGAGTTAGTCCATGCGTGGCAAACGGGTAACATGCGCACTCAGATCGGATACGAGAAGAATACCCCAGAAGGCCGGGCCCTTCGGTGCTCTACCATTCTTGTTGAAGATACAGATGGACCCCTCGCCGCATTATGTATGAACACTGATGTCTCAGTGTGGCAAGGAGTACATGACATGACCGCTGCAATTCTTCACGGCGCACCTTGGCCCGGAGAGGGTCCAGCACCTGAGATTCCACGACACGTCGAACCTGCGCCTGACATCAAGGAAGTAGCGAATTCGCTTATGCAAGATGCTGTTGATCGAGTCGGCATACCGATCGATCTCATGCGTAAAGACCATAAGCTATTGGTCGTAGAGCTGTTGCGTAGCCATGGCTTTTTTCTGCTCAAGGACAGCGTCGAGGCTACGGCGAACCTTCTCAAGGTATCCCGGTTCACCGTGTATAACTACCTCAACGAGCTTGACGATGGCTCAAGAACCGATAACCCCAGTCTTAACTACTGACGAAGCGTTCGAGAGTTCCTTGTGAATCGAATCGGGACTCTCCAAACTGGGGCTGTCCGCGAGAGCTGGGGTTAGCTGAGCTGACGGACCTTGATATCCGGGCTGATCTGGATATCGTGAATGCGGCGATTACCAGTGGCGCCGATGAACTTGGCCTGAGCGAAGAGACTTCGCGAATATGGGCGCGCTAGCACAAACATTCGGGCAACGTCACACCGGCGAAATCAGTTGAACTTTGGGGTCCTCATAATTCGTGGGCGCAGCCTACTTACACGACTGGCTTCAGATCGTTTGGTGGGCATGGAGCCTGCCCTGTCTATACACACGAATTCACTACGGCCAGTTGAGGGACGTCTCGGCCTGGTTCAGCGTCAAGACTGTTCGACCGCTCACGTCACCAAAAATAGGTATGAGCCACGCGAACACGTCGAAATGGGTTGACCCGTACCAACGCTACGGCGAGTCTAGTCTGCAAAATTGCGTTGGCTGCCCAAAACCCAAAACACTGCCTGACGCGGATTCCCGATGAGGTCGTCGCCCAGATCTAGCGGCTGCGCCGGCAGCGTATGTGGTCAGCCCGATTGATCTAGATCGAGCTGTTCGAGAAGGGACCTCTAGATGAGTCAAACAACGGTTAGGCGAGCTGGCTCAGCGAGGGCTGAATAGGTGGTAACTCGACGGCCGATTCCCTCAGAAGGCCATTACAGTTACCATCATTTGACTGTTAACGGGCTCTCCCGCCTGGTTCGCACCTAGCCCTTGCCAGACGAGAAAGCTGAGACGTTGGTGGCGTTTTAAGCTGACGGTTGAACTCATCGATCGGGAACCCCGACACGCCGGTAGGCCACACCGATGGAATCTTTCTTGACTAGGAGAAACGCTAGGTTTCACGGCGAGACGCCCGCCTCGACTTGCATTGCTTCCAGGGCATCCTCTAGAGTTCTTTCTCGTCGCCCGGCAGGAACGACAAGGCGCGAAAGCCCCTCAGAGATCCGCTGGACAGTACGCGGACGTGGCTCAGTTGGTAGAGCATCACCTTGCCAAGGTGAGGGTCGCGGGTTCGAGTCCCGTCGTCCGCTCGGAGGGGTCTTTCGGACCTATCCACGTGGTGGAGTGGCCGAGAGGCGAGGCAACGGACTGCAAATCCGTGTACACGGGTTCAAATCCCGTCTCCACCTCGGGCGGTTGGCGCAGTGGTAGCGCGCTTCCCTGACACGGAAGAGGTCGCCAGTTCAAACCTGGCATCGCCCACGGAAAGGGCCGGTCGACGAAAGTCGGTCGGCCCTTTTGGGCACCTATCCCAGTCGTGTTGCCTCGGTCAGACGTCCATCTGTCCTATGGCGTCGTGTCTGGAATGCACGCTGGTTCACAGGCACATTTTCGCCATTTCTGATGACCTACTTCGATAGGGTGAACACAACGTATAGGACTTATTGTCCTCAAAGATGGGGAAGGAAGTGGTCCCATGGCTGCGCCGGTACTCGACCTCGTCCTCCCCGCGATGTCCGAAGCTTCTGCAACTCTCATAGGTCAACGGTTACGTCAACGAATGTCTCACCTGCATCCGCACATCGAGTCGGCAGTGAGCTTCGTTCCGGAAACGGGCCGGTGCAAGGCACCTCGCATCAAGCCTTCATGGCGTGAGCTAGTGCTGGTCCCCATTAATACCACCCATCTACATTACAGCCCGTCGCAGTTGGCCCGGCACGCCAAGGACATTCACCGCAACCACCGCGATCTTGCTATCCGTATTGCACGTCCCACGGGTCCTGCGCCAGCCCTTCTCAATCTCGTCGATGCCCGTCTTCGCCTGGCAGCACACCGGGTCCATGCCCAAGAACTGGACTCCCTCGTTCTTTCAACTCCTGATAGTGGAGATCCTCGGGGAGCCGCCATGCTCTCCAAGTTGACCCGACTATGGTCTCAGCACCACCATCTTCCGGTCCATATCGCCACCAATAGTGGCGGTGCCGCTGCCGTGGAAGAGGTCGTCGCCCATTTACGTCGGGAGGGACGTCGTCATATTGCCGTGGGGAGCCTGTGGATCTGTGACGACGAGACTTTCCGCGCCCATACCCATCGCGCCCTTCACGCCGGAGCTGAGGTCGTTTCCGCGCCTCTGGGCGACGATCCCATACTCGCAGCCCTCGCCTTTGAGCGCTACTGCTCAGCAGCAATGGGGTTGGTATCGGGACCAGCTGGCGACGACGTCCTCCCAACTGAATCGCACTGATGGACAGCCAACGCCTGCTGGCGCGGTGCCACGTCGATCCGTATCACGCCTGGCTAAGGCGCTGTTTCTCCTCCTCAACGTCAAAAACAGCAGGAGGCCAGGCGAGCTTCATCGAACGCATAGTCTCGAGCAGAATACGACCGACTGCCCAGTTGCGATACCACTTGTGATCCGCCGGGATGATGTACCACGGTGCAACGTCAGGATTGCACTTGCTCAGCAGATCGTTGTAGGCGTCCATGTAATCGGACCATTTGGAGCGGGCATCAAGGTCTGATGGGTTGTGCCGGGTTATCCAGACGGGCCTCGAGCCTCTCCTTCTGGGTCTGCGGGGAAATATGCAAGAAACACTTGAGGATGTTGTAACCGCTAGCAACGAGTTCCATCTCGAACTCATTAATGAGATCGTAGCGTTCCTTCCAGACCTCCTCTTTGACGAGCTTGTCCACTCTGGCTACCAAGACATCCTCGTAATGGGACCGGTCGAAGACGCCGAGCATTCCCGGCTCAGGCAAAGCTTTGCGGATCCGCCACAGAAAATCATGGTTGAGCTCCTCATCGGTAGGAGCCTTGAAGCCGTGGTGGTGGACTCCCTGCGGATCAACCAGACCGAACACATGACGGACGACTCCACCCTTACCGGCGGTATCGAAGCCTTGAAGGACGACCAGCAGCCGACGGGCATTAGGGTTGCTGCGACCACGAGCAAAGAGCATCTCCTGTAATTCAGACAGCTCATCGGCCATCGGCTCGAACTGCTTCAAAGTCTTGCCTTTGTCTCCCGGAGCCTCCGAAGTAGCACCAGTGTCGATCTCATTAATGTCGACAGGTGCCTGCGGACAACGCAGTACATCAGACAGCCGAAGGGAATCTTTGGCCATAGATGTTCGTCCCTTCTCGTTATGCCGCCTTCATCCTGTCGCATCCGAAAGGAGTCGGCGAGGGAATGACGGCACCCATCTTATCGTTTCACTACACGTGGAGCCGGCGAAATGCGCCGGGCTGGAGGAGATTATGAACGACGAGCACACCACCTCACCAGAATTGCAACCTCGCCTTGTGCTAGCCCCTGATCAGTGGCGCAAACGCCTAAGCGACGAGGAGTACCACGTCTTGCGCGAAGCGGGAACCGAGGCTCCCTTTGTTGGCGAGTACACCAATACCACCACCAAGGGTGTGTATCGCTGCCGCGCATGCGGAGCCGAGTTGTTCCGTTCTACCCAAAAGTTCCATTCCGGCTGTGGTTGGCCGTCCTTCTTTGCGCCGCTAGCCGAAGACCGTGTGCGGTACCTCAACGATGAATCCCTTCCTAACCGCCCACGAACAGAAGTGAGGTGTGCCCGGTGTGATTCCCACCTCGGCCACGTGTTTGCAGGCGAAGGTTTCGACACCCCCACTGATCTGAGGTATTGCATTAACTCCATCTGTTTGAACCTGGAACCGGTCGACGTGAATAAGTGAGCGAGCTACGGTCAGCGCCAACCGAAACCCTCAACCACAACCGCATAGATCCGCGGTACGCGGCGCGTCGAGGGAGCGCCACAGTTGCCAGCACCCATAGCCTGAAAGGGTGATTCGGCAGATGTATCCCGTGGTTTTCGACGAGTTGCGTTCCCGGATGCTCGATTTTTCGTGGTCTGACAAACTCGAGGTCCGTGAGACCCCCGCTCCTACCCGCATTTCGCCGTTCTCAGTTGCAATTGAAGGAACGGTCGCGATCAGGGGAGACGAATTGGGTAGCGGGCGTCTCATCCTGTTACATAATCCTTCCGGCGCTGAGGCCTGGCAAGGCACTAGCCGTTTCGTCGCCATGATCCGAGCTGACGTCGATCCGTCAATGGCTTCTGACCCACTCGTGGGCCGCGTGGCGTGGTCTTGGCTCACGGATTCTTTGGAATCCCACCACGCCGTCCACCATGCCGACGCCGGCACCGTCACCTCAGTTGTGAGCAGGCCTTTCGGACAACTCGCAGTAGACCCCGAATCTAACCACATCGAGTTGCGTGCCTCGTGGACGCCGACCTTCTCAACTTCCGACGACGTCGATTCCCACTTGGAATCGTGGAGTGACCTGTGCTTGCTGTCTTGCGGTGTCTCTCCCACTCCTGACGACATTGCCGCTATCTCTCCCCGACGGGCCAAACTCGCGTGAGCGGCCTCCCTATCCTCACCGAACCTCGCGAGGGAGTGCCGCCAGTCGTCAACTCTCCCGAGGGTCTCAGCCGCACCTGCCAGGCCCTCAGTAACGGCCACGGCCCGGTCGCGATCGACACTGAACGCGCCCACGGGTTTCGCTATAGTCCCCGTGCCTGCCTTATCCAATTGCGCCGAGAAGGGTCGGGCACCCACCTCGTCGATCCCCTTGCTTTCAGCGGAAACACCGACCTCAAGCCTCTCGCCGAGGCGTTAGCTGGAACCCAGTGGATTCTCCACGCCGCCATTCAAGACATGCCCTGTCTTGCCATGAGCGATCTACGCCCTGATGACCTTTTCGATACTGAACTGGCAGGCCGTCTTCTCAACCTGCCGAGGGTCGGTCTGGGCCCGATGATCGAGCATTACTGCGGTGTGACTCTGCTGAAGGAGCACTCTGCCTCTGATTGGTCGCGTCGACCACTCCCCCAGGATTGCCTAGTATACGCCGCTCTTGACGTCGAACTCCTCACAGATCTCAGAGACAAGACCCTCAACGATCTTTGCGCAGCTAGAAAAGAACAGTGGGCTCGTCAAGAATTCGCCCATCTTGTCGAGGTAGCCGCGAACTTACCCAGCAAGGAACCAGGAGTCGATCCGAAGCGCTGGCGCAAGATTAGCCATATGGGTGATATTCGCAGCCGGGCTGGACTGCAATTAGCGCACGATCTGTGGCTGGCGCGAGAAAACCTCGCCCATGACCTCGATATTGCACCCGGGCGTCTGCTCCGTGATGAGGCCTTGGTCACTGCCGCTCGCCATTGCGACCGCACCGTCAACGTTGACGTCGAGGCAGTTCTTGCCATCAAGGGATTCCACCGAGGGCAGGCGAAAAAGTACCGCCCAATATGGGTCGAGGCCATCAACCATGCACGGGGCGTGCCACCAAAAAAGTACCCGCCATTTCGGGAGCTATTCTCAACCATCCCCAGCCCCCGGTCGTGGGAGCGCCATCATCCGGAGGAAGCTACACGGTGGGCAGCCGTAAAACCAGCCGTCAACAACGTGGCTGCCGACCGTGACGTTCCACCCGAAAACCTCTGCGCCCCAGCGTGGCTGAAGCAGTTCGCCTGGCAGCCGCCCGAGGACTACTCAGTCGAGGGGATTGACGCTTTCCTGGCTGATCTCGGCGCACGGCCATGGCAACGCGAAATTCTCGCGGGTCCGCTAAGCAAGGTTATGGCCACACTGTAAATGCCGACATCTCCTGGAGTCAGTCACTCACCGCCGAGTTGGGAAACCAGCTGGCTGACAGCATCAGCAATACCCGGAGCGTCTAGACCAAGCTCAGCCATGATCGCTGAACGCGAGTCGTGGCCGAGGTATCGCTGCGGAATACCGAGGTTACGTATCGGTCGCCACAGACCTCGTCGGGACAAGGCATCAGCCAGATGAGATCCAAGCCCAGAAACGACTAGCCCATCCTCAACGCTGACGACTGCGCGAGCCTCAGCAGCCTCCTCAATAAGCCCCCGGCATACGGGAAGGGACCACCGGGGACTGACGACGCGAACTGGGAAGTCAAGTTGATCTACCGCAGCGAGAGCCGGTGCACACAATTGGCCGTGTGCAACAAGAAGAATCCCATCCCCAGGACCATCACGCAACACGTCGAGACCGTCATGGGACGCGACGACTCGGATGTCGTCAGGCATAGGATCCTTGGAGTACCGAATGACTGTGGGACGATCGTTAATGTCAACGGCCTCATTGAGCACGGACACGAGGTGCTGACAGTCACGCGGGGCCGACAGCATAAGACCAGGAACAATGCCGCACATCGCCATGTCCCACATGCCGTTGTGAGATGCACCGTCGGTACCGGTGATACCGGCGCGATCTAGCACGATCGTGACGCCTTCATGGTGCAAACCGGCGTCCATGAGGAGCTGGTCAAAAGCGCGATTAAGGAAGGTGGAATAGAGGGCCACAACAGGGTGTAGCCCTGCGACGGCCATACCAGCAGCAGATGTGACGGCGTGCTGCTCCGCGATACCAACATCGAAGACGCGGTCCGGATGACGAGCTGCGAACGGTGCAAGGCCGACGGGGTGAAGCATGGCCGCGGTCACCCCGACAACGTCGGGACGCTTCTCCCCCAACTCAACCATGGCGCCAGCAAACGCCTGGGTCCACGAAGCACCACCGGCAGCCTTGAGAGATGCACCAGTGACTGGGTCGATCTTCCCGACCGCGTGAAAATGATCCTCCTCATTGGCCTCGGCAGCAGCAAATCCCTTGCCCTTAGTCGTCATAACGTGGACGATGACGGGATGCCCGTAGCGCTTCGCAAGTTCGAGGGCCCGTTCAACGGAGGAGATATCGTGACCGTCGACCGGTCCGAGGTACTTAATACCCAGATCAGAAAAAATCCCATTGCCGATAAGGGCGTCTTTAACACCGACCTTAGCAGCGTGCATGAGACCGAAGACCTGCTTGCCGAGCGGTTTGTCGGCGACATGGCGCTTCATGCGGTCGAGAGCTTCCTCGTAGTGAGGATCAGTGCGGATGATGGCAAGTTGGTTCGCTAGGCCGCCCACCGTCGGGGTGTAGGAACGGCCGTTGTCATTGACGACGATAACCAGACGAAGGTCCTGCTGGTCTGCGATGGAATCCAGCGCTTCCCATGCCATTCCGCCCGTCAATGCCCCGTCTCCGATAACGGCAACAACGGTGCGGTCCTCGCCCTGGGATAGAAATCCCGTGGCCATGCCCTCGGCCCACGACAACGAGGTGGAAGCGTGGGAGTTTTCCACCCAATCGTGAACAGATTCCGCGCGACTGGGATATCCGGACAACCCCCCGCGCTGGCGCAGCTTCTCAAAACCGTTTGCACGCCCGGTAAGGATCTTATGGACGTAGCTCTGGTGCCCAGTGTCAAAGATGATGGGATCGTGGGGGGAATCAAACACCCGGTGCAGGGCGATCGTCAACTCGACGATGCCGAGATTCGGCCCGAGGTGCCCACCTGTGCGCGACACCTTGTCAATAAGGAAGGTACGGATTTCCTCGGCGAGGTCCTCGGCCTGCTCAGTGGTGATTTTCCTCACATCGTCGGGACAACCGATGTCGTCGAGAAGAGCCATACAGGCCATCTTAGGGCCTACCCCCGCGACACGGTGCCTGCTTAGTGCCTCGTTTCGCCCCACGCTCACTATCTCGTCTCCTTCTCAAGAGACGGGCCCGAGCGTAACGGTACTAAAGGTAGCAGCTATACGTTCGGTGGTATAGCGAATATATGTGCGAGGAGTATGGCGAGCTGCGAAATGCAGATTCAAGGCCGTCGTGTTAGCCCCCACAGCAGCCTCAAACGCCATAGAACCAGCTCCGGTACCCGTATATAAGAGGTGCCGCCACGCTAGATAGCAAGACGATCGTTCTTAACCTACTTGACGGGTTCGACTCGACGAAGGTCTTGTTGGTCCTGGCTACGGTGCCCCTACCGAATTCGGATGGTACTCATTCACCGTCAACTATTGGGCCACGTTAGCCCGCACCGAGGCGCTGCGGAAAAAGTGACCTGAATCCCCACCTGTCCGTGAAGTAATTAATCTGCCAGGTTCGCCGCAAACCGGAAACCTTCGTCACGGAAGTGACCGTGATGCCATATCGTCATGAATCTGCCCCAAGGCCTTCGGAAGAGCTGGTGGCACGGGGCGAACGGCACAGCGTGGGCACTATCGGTGTCAGAGCTAGAGCTTCAGATGCTGCAGCGGCGACCACCGCCTGGGATAAGTCGTCCCATGGGGCGTTCCTCTCGTCATCGAGATGCGCGGTGGTGTTTGTCGCCGCTGTAGTCACCAGGGGTCGCCACTTGTGAGGCTTGCCACATATCACTTTGTTCGCTCAGGGACAGGTGAAGCTTGAATATACATACAGAGTGGGGTGGGAACCATGTGGTCCCCACCCCTGCAGCGCATATGTCAGTTACGTGCCATATTCCTCAATACATACTGCAAGATACCCCCATTGAGGTAGTACAACCGTTCCCCAGGGGTGTCGATGCGCACGATCGCGTCGAACTCGACGGCCTTACCGTTGACGGCCTTGACGTGGACCGTCTCCGGTATCATCTCGTTGATCTTATCGACACCGATAATCTCAAACGTTTCCTCGCCGGTCAGACCGAGGGAAGCAGCTGACTGGCCCACTGGGAACTGCAGCGGCAGGACGCCCATACCGATGAGGTTAGAGCGATGAATACGCTCGTAACTCTCGGCGATGACCGCCTTAACGCCGAGAAGCTGGGTGCCCTTGGCAGCCCAGTCACGCGAGGACCCAGAGCCGTACTCCTTACCGCCCAAGACGACTAGCGGGATGCCCTGCTCGCGGTAATTCACCGAGGCGTCGTAGACTGTGGTGACGGGCCCATCAGCCTTAGTGAAATCACGGGTGAAGCCACCCTCCGTGCCCGGGGCAAGTTGATTGCGCAGCCGGATGTTGGCGAAGGTGCCACGCATCATGACCTCGTGGTTACCACGGCGGGAGCCATAGGAATTGAAGTCGCGACGCTCGACACCGTTGCCAGCCAACCACTGGCCCGCCGGAGAGTCAGACTTGATGTTACCAGCCGGGGAAATGTGGTCGGTGGTGACCGAGTCGCCCAACTTGAGCAGGACGCGAGCACCGGCGATGTCACCGATCGGCTCCGGCTCAGCCGTCATACCGTCAAAGATCGGCAGCTTGCGCACGTAGGTCGAATCCGGGTGCCAAGCGAAGGTCTCGCCCTCGGGGGTATCAAGCTCTTTCCAGCGCGGACCGCCATTGAAGACGTCAGCGTAACGCTCAGAATACATCTCAGCGGAGATCGACGACCCGACGATCTCCTCAATCTCCTCGGTGGAGGGCCACAAATCAGCCAGGCGAACCTCATGGCCGTCCGGGGTGGTGGCAAGGACGTCGTTGTTAAGGTCGATGTCCATAGTGCCGGCAATCGAGTAGACGACGACCAGCGGCGGGCTGGCTAGGTAGTTCATCTTGACGTCGGGACTGATGCGACCCTCGAAATTGCGGTTTCCAGACAGTACTGTCGTGACAGCCAGGTCGTTCTCGTTGATGGCAGCTGAGACTTCAGGGATGAGCGGGCCAGTGTTGCCGATACAGGTAGTACAGCCATAACCGACGAGGTCAAATCCCATCGCAGCAAGGTGCCTGGAAAGCCCAGCGCGCTCATAGTAGTCGGTGACAACCTGGGAGCCCGGAGCCAGCGAGGTCTTGACCCACGGTTTCGGAGCCAAGCCGAGCTCGTGAGCCTTCTTAGCAACGAGACCGGCCGCGATCATGACGCTCGGGTTCGAGGTGTTGGTGCATGAGGTGATCGCGGTGACCGTCACGGCGCCATTGCGTAACTCGAAGGAACGACCGTCAGCGAGGGTAACGGGAACGGTCGCACCCGGATTGGTGGTGTAATCGCCGGCAGTCTCCTCAAAAGACTCCTTGGCCTCGGAGATGAGGATGCGGTCCTGCGGGCGCTTCGGGCCGGCAATAGAGGGACTGACCGTCGAAAGGTCGAGCTCCAAGTATTCAGAGTAGCGAGGCTCGAGCTGTGGGTCGTGCCACATGCCCTGAGCTTTGGCATAGGCCTCGACGAGCTTGACTTGGGACTCGTCGCGACCAGTAAGGCGCAGGTAGTCCAAAGTGACATCGTCGATCGGGAAGACAGCGATAGTCGAGCCGTACTCGGGGCTCATGTTGCCCAATGTGGCGCGGTTGGCTAGTGGCACGGCGGTGACGCCGGGACCGTAAAACTCGACGAATTTGCCAACGACCTTATGCTCGCGCAGCATCTGGGTAATCGTCAGGACGAGGTCGGTGGCGGTGACACCATCGGGTAGTTCACCGGAAAGCTTGAAGCCGACGACGCGCGGAACCAACATGGAAACCGGCTGACCAAGCATGGCGGCCTCTGCTTCGATGCCGCCAACGCCCCAGCCGACAACGCCCAGGCCGTTGACCATGGTGGTGTGAGAATCAGTGCCTACACAGGTATCAGGGTAGGCGATCTTAGTGCCGTCCTCGTCACGGACGAAGGTCACCCGGGCGAGGTGCTCGATGTTGACCTGGTGAACGATGCCGGTGCCCGGCGGGACGACGCGGAAATTCTCAAACGCGCTCTGACCCCAACGCAGGAATTGGTAGCGCTCACGGTTGCGCTGGTACTCGATGTCCTTATTCTGCTCGAAAGCCTCCGGGGTGCCGAAATGCTCAACGATGACGGAGTGGTCGATGACCATCTCGGCCGGGGATAGCGGGTTGACCTTACGGGGATCACCACCGAGATCGGCGACAGCCTCGCGCATAGTGGCCAAGTCAACGATACAGGGCACACCGGTGAAGTCCTGCATGATGACGCGGGCTGGAGTGAACTGGATCTCTTTGGACGGCTGAGCGTCGGCGTCCCAATGCCCCAACTCAGTGATCTGCTCGGCTGTGATGTTGGCACCGTCCTCGGTACGCAACAGGTTCTCGAGCAGAACCTTGAGGCTGTACGGAAGGTTGTCGGAACCGTCAACTTTGGTGATGTCGTAGATCTCGTAGGACTGGCTGTCGACGTCGAGGGTTCGCCTTGCGTCGAAGCTGTTGACACTCATGTGGACTCCTGACTGGTCGATGCAGTTCTCATCATCTCGCGTCGAGTCCCGCCCGCGTGGCGGAACAAGGTATCTTGACGTCAAGCTACCTTGTTGGAAAGCGGGCTTCCAACCAAGGGAAGGCTTAACTAAGGTTGTATATTCAGTCGAGCCCTTCGAGTCGGGGATCCGTACCTAATTCATCTTCATCAGGTGCATTAAGGGGACTCATCTCAGACGGGGCGCTTGCTTTTTTCTGCGCGGCTTTCTTCGACTTCGCGAGCTCATCTCGCAGGGCATCGTCACCCATGACGAGGTACACTAACCCGCAGTCTTGGGGGCCCGTCACGTACAGTTGGCACAGACTGCACGGATCCCCGGGACGTAGAGGACACTTCGGAACTGGACCTGCCATCTCAAACCTTCGGCTCCAGAATCGCCACGGCCTCGACGTGATGAGTCATCGGGAAGACGTCAAATGCGCGGATTGATCGAGGCGCGTATCCGTTGACGTCGAACAAGTGTAGGTCGCGAGCCAAGGCGGCCGGGTCGCAGGCAACATGAGCGATCGCTCGAGGCGACGTCCGCGCCACAGCCTGCACGACCGCTTTCCCAGCACCCTTGCGAGGCGGGTCCAGCACCACGATGTTGGCCTTAGCCGACATCCGGGGCAGCGCTCGCTCCACGCGTCCAGCGGTGAAATGGCCGCCAGGCACATTGCGTCGCGCCAATGCCACCGCCTGACGCGACACTTCAATACCACGGACTCGAACTCCGCGATCTGCCAAGAGCCCCGCAAAGAGTCCCACACCGCAATACAGATCGAGAGCTTCGTCACCTTGGTGGGGCTTTAAGCCACCGACAACCGCATCCGCCAGCGCCTCGGCAGCCCCCGGATGCACCTGCCAAAACCCACCGGCACCGACCTTCCACCGGCGCTGGCCAACATGAGCCGTCATTGTCTCGTCGCCAGCAACGAGCTGCCCGTCAGCAATGACACTCACCTCCGGGTCCTGCGTAAGACAACTGGTCACCATGACGATCGCGTGCTCAGCCGTCCGGCAGGCAGCGTCAGCGGCAGGGCGGCCCGCCGGGTGCGCGATCGGGCAACCACCCAAGGGAACTTGCACTAAATCATGACTGCGATGACGGCGCAGCGCTGGATGCCGATTGAGGCTGCGGTATTGCATCCGCGTACGCCAGCCCAGACCATCAGAGGAGCCGTCGACAGCCTCGACTTTTCCCGCCCACTCAATGCCTGAAAGGCGACTGAGTTGCTCAGCGACAACACGCCGCTTGAGCTCGCGCTGAAACCCGACGTCGACGTGCTGGAAGTCGCAACCACCACACTCCCCAGCCACCGGGCATGGCGGAACGACGCGATGCGAATCGGCTGAGATGACGTCGACAGTCTGTCCAAACCAGTGCGACGCCTTTGACGTGTCGGTCAATCGAACCCGGACCTTCTCCCCCGGCAACGCACCGCGGACGAAGACGACCCTGCCGTCGAGACGCGCCATGCAGTAACCGCCGTGGGCGACATTACCCATGACGAGGTCGACCTCATCAGCCTGGGACGCATCAACAGACTCCTGCATTTGCCCAAGTCTAAGACCTTTGGTGGCATCTCAGTGCCGCGCAGCAATAGTGGCACCGGGATCTCGCCAAGACCGGGGATCGTTACGCTTCCAACGCTTTTCAAGAACCGCCGAGCTACGCAACTGGTAGGGAACTGAGGAGATCAGCACACCCGGCATAAAGTGCAGCCGGGCACGCACGACAAGCGCCGTCTGGTTGTGCAGGAGGTGCTCCCACCAGTGGCCAACGACGTACTCGGGAATAAATACCTCGACCATGTCTCGCGGATTTTCGCTGCGAATACGGCGGATATGGTCGATTAACGGGTTCGTGATCTCACGATATGGGGAAGCAATGATTTTGAGGGGAATATCGATGTCCTCCTCGTCCCAGCGTTCCAGCACGCGCTCCGTAGCGTCGGGATCGACATCGACAATGACAGCCTCCAGGAAGGTTGGGACGGTGGCTTTCGCAAACTGGATAGCCCTCATCGTCGGCTTGTTGAGGTCAGCAATCATGATCACCGCATGCACGCGCGAGGGCAAGACGCGGTCAGACGGGCTGTTGAGCTCCAATTCCTGGGCCACCGAGTCGTAATGCCTCTTGATCGACGTCATGAGCACGTACACCACGGCCATCGCAATAAGCGCAAGGTAAGCGCCATGGATGAACTTCGACGCCAAGATGACAAGCAGCACGACGCCGGTACCCACCAGTCCGATGCCGTTAATGATCCTCGAGTGCTTCCAGCGGCGACGTTCCTTATCCCCGGCCGAAGCATCAGTACGCAGCAAGCGCGTCCAATGGCGCATCATTCCGGTCTGGCTCACCGTAAAGGAGATGAAGACACCAACAACGTAAAGCTGGATAAGTGCCGTCACCGAGGCATTAAAGACTAGCACCAAGATGATGGCGCCGGTGGCAAGTGTCAAGATGCCGTTTGAATAAGCCAAACGGTCACCGCGGGCATGGAGACGACGCGGCAAGAACCCATCACGGGCGAGAATCGAGCCCAACACTGGGAAACCGTTGAAGGCGGTGTTGGCGGCCAGGAACAAGATGATCATTGTGCAGACGATCGTGATGTAGAAGCCTGGCTTAAAGGAGTCATAGAAGACAGCGCGTGCCATCTGGCCCACAACCGTCACCTGGTCTTTAACGACATGTCCATGAGTATCAACGAGGTGGGACTCCCCCGTCGTATCGAACATCTTGACGCCGGTGACATTGGCCAAGACCAGAATGCCCATAAGCATTGAGACGGCTATCCCACCAAGCATCGCCAACGTCGTTGCGGCATTCCTCGACTTCGGTTGACGGAAAGACGGCACGCCATTGGAGATCGCCTCGACCCCTGTCAGTGCGGCACAGCCGGATGAGAACGTACGCGCCATTAAGACGACGCAGGCAAGGCCGACCAAACCGGTGTATTTCGGTGCCCCGACGACCGTGAAGTCTGCGGTCGGAGCGCGAAGGTTGTCACCCAAGACGAAAATCCTCGTGAGTCCCCACACCACCATGCAAATCACCGAGACCATAAAGGCATAAGTGGGGATAGCAAAGAACGTTCCGGATTCTCTCACACCTCGCAAATTCATGGCAGTGAGAATGGCGATAACGACAGCCGCTGTAATCCCTTCATGCCCAGCAAGCCCAGGGATCATCGCTTCAGCGTTTTGAACACCTGACGACACCGAAACGGCCACCGTCAGCACATAGTCAACGAGGAGCGCGCTGGCCACTACGAGCCCAAATCGTGGGCTCAGGTTCGCTGTCGCAACCTCATAATCACCACCACCGGAAGGGTACGCACGCACCGTTTGGCGGTAGCTCATGACTACGATGAGCATGACTAAGGCGACGGCAATACCAATCTTCCACGAGAACGCGAGCCCGGCGGTACCCGCCAGCGACAAGGTAATAAGGATCTCGTCAGGGGCGTATGCCACGCTCGAGAGCGCGTCGGAGGCGAACACCGGCAGCGCGATCCGCTTCGGCAGGAGGGTCTCACTTAGCGCGCTGCTCTCGAGTTTGCGCCCGACGAGCACCCTTTTGACGGCTTGGAAAACCTTCACGGCGGGCCACTCTACTTGCGCGAAGCATCATCGGCACGTTGTCAGCATCGTCCCGTCCGGTAACCTCATAACCGTCAGACTGGAAAACGCGCCTCGAATGAGACAGGCAGACCAGAACGCGGCACAATAGCACCGACAACTACGACACGGATGGGTGCCACCGCCACCCAAGGGAGGGGTCACATGCATATCGTCATTATGGGATGTGGCCGAGTTGGATCAAGCTTGGCCATACTATTGGAGAAGCGCGGGCACGACGTGTCAGTCATCGACATTGACGACAACTCGTTTCGCCGCTTGGGGCCTGACTTTAAAGGACGGACGGTCAAGGGCGTCGGATTCGATCGTTCTGTGCTCGAAAAAGCGGGTATTCGAGAAGCTGATGGATTCGCCGCTGTTTCCAGCGGCGACAATTCCAACGTCCTTTCTGCCAGGGTGGTCAGCGAAGAATTCGGCATCGACAACGTCGTCGCCCGTATTTACGACCAGGGCCGTGCTGAAGTCTATGAGCGATTAGGGATCCCAACGGTAGCTACTGTGCGGTGGGCTGCCGATCAAGTGCTGCGCAGCCTCATGCCGGAGGGATCTGAGCCGGCGTGGCGCGACCCATCCGGCCAGGTCCGTTTGATCCGCGTCAACACCCATACTGACTGGGTCGGGATGAAGATCTCCACAATTGAGGATCGCATCCACACCCCGCTGCCATTTCTACTGAGGTTCGGTCAAGGCATGGTGCCCGACAGAACCACCTTGCTGCAGGATGGCGACGTCGTCTATGCAGCGGTCGAGGTGGAGCGTATCACTGAAATCGAGAGCCTACTGGCCACGCCGCCGGTCAAGCGTTGATCGTCACGGACAACGCCGTTCACCTGAGGCAAGGAGAATCGTGAGAATCGTCATCGTTGGGGCTGGCAACGTCGGCCGATCCATTGCCCGCGAGCTCACCGCTCATGGACACCAGATCCTGCTCATCGACAAGAACCCTAGAGCCATGAAGCCGGACACCGCCCCAGAGGCTGAATGGCTGTGCGCGGATGCTTGTGAACTGGCTACTTTGGAAGAGGCCCGCCTCGACAACTGTGACATCTCCATTTCAGCCACCGGCGATGACAAGGTCAACTTAGTGCACTCCCTGCTCGCAAAGACTGAGTTTGGGGTGTCAAGGACGGTTGCCCGTGTTAATCACCCCGGTAATGAGTGGATGTTCGATCAGGTATGGGGCGTCGACGTTGCCGTCTCCACCCCACGGCTGATGGCTGCCCTGGTCGAGGAGGCCGTCACCGTCGGTGAATTAGTGCGCCTATTTACCTTCCAGAAGGGGCGCGCAAACCTCGTCGAGCTCACCTTGCCCGATAATTCACCACGGGTTGGTGATCGTATTCGAGACGTCTCGATGCCGGGCGACGCCGTTTTGGTCGCCATCATCCGTGATGGGCAGGGCCGGGCACCCGAGCGCGAAGCTGCTTTGGAAGCTGGTGACGAACTGCTCTTCATGGTCTCGCCCAATTACGAGCCCGATCTGGTCGACCTGTTAGCACCGCACTAACTGAGCGTCACACGTTTCGCACGGGGCCTTAGCGGTAGCTCGGAGATTGAACGGGCGACCTAGCGAACAAGAGGGACAGCAACAGGTGAGCGGACAGCGAAGCCTGCGAGGCTACCTCTCAGTCGAGAAGAACGGTATACCTGGGGTTGTAGATAACCCGTCGTCCTTCGGCCTCGGTAATCATCCCCTCAACTCTCAAGCGTCGACCGGCCCGCAGACCGGGAATGCGCCTGCGACCCATCCAAATGAGAGTCACCGCACCAGTGCCATCCCTGAGCTCCGCTTCCAGCCAGCGATTAGTCCCCCGCGGGTTCAGGGTCAGCACCTCGATGCGCCCTTGGAGGGACGCGCGAGTACGCAACTTAGCGTCCGCAATGGTCGAGGCTCCCGCATCAAGGCTGGAACGCTGCAAATCGTCGTCAGCTAGATCCTCGTTGGACGCCGTCACCCGGCGTAGCACCCGACGAAGAGTCGACTCGCGGTGGGCACGGGCATCGGTGCCTCGACCCATAATTCAGGACTCCTCTGGACGCAAACCCTCAGGTACTCTCAGCGAGATGACATCGCCGGGAACACGTGGGCTGTCGTCACGGTGCACCACAAGGTTGCAGAAAAACTCGAACAGCAACTGTCCGGTGGCATCGAGCTTCTCCCCCAGTGCTGACTCGCCCATGAGGACACCGCGCAGCAACCAGCGTGGCCCCTGGGCCAACCAGGTGCGGGAGACGTGGTAACCGTCCTCACCGTCAGGGCCCTTCATCGGAACGATACGACGTAGCTCGGCACCCATCGGGCCAGGCCCGACATTAGCCTCGCCACCCTGGGCTGCGGTGTCACGCATCATCTCGTCGTGGACCTCGTCGATCATGAGGGTCGAAGCAGGAGCGGCAAAGAGAGCGACCTCGATGGCGGAATTGCCTTGGACGACGAGCAGACTCTGGACGGCACCTGCGGTCTGATCCAGCTGGATCTGCATCTGCATGTTCTCGAATGGGGTGACGATGAGGGAACCGAAGTCGATGCGCTCAACGTCGTCAGCATCGAGATCAACCTCATCAATATCGAAAGGCCCATCTTCGCGGTCGAGGTTGATCCGGTAGACGGAAGTGTCCTTCTCCTCGTCGGACTCGTCCTCTTGGGGGGCCTCCTTGACGTCGAGGTCGTCAGGAGCCTCCTCAGTGGTCTCGAGCTCCTCGTCGATAACCTCGCCTGTCTCGACGTCGTCGTTGCGCTTCTTGCGACCGAACATTGCGTCCTTCCTCGACCGACACTGTGGTGTCATGCAGTCTATCCGTCAATCGGAGGCATACTAGAAACACCGGTTGAACCGTAGCCTCCTTGTCCGCGCTCTGTCTCATCGAGGTCCTTCACCGGCTCGAACACAGCCTGCACCACCGGGACGACGACAAGTTGGGCGATCCTGGAACCAGCATCGAGATGCACCGGCTCCCTCGGATCAGTATTGACGAGCAGCACAGTGATCTGCCCGCGGTACCCGGAATCGATTGTTCCGGGCGAATTAACAATCGACAGTCCATGACGTGCGGCTAACCCTGACCGCGGGTTAACGAACCCGACATAGCCGTCAGGTAGAGCGACACGCACCCCCGTTTCAACCATCGTCCGTTCCCCGGGGGCCAAATCGACATCGTGGCGGCAGGTGAGGTCGGCACCGGCATCGCCGGGCATGGCGTATCGGGGCATCGCCTCGGGGTCTGCCACAGTGGGCACAATGACATCAGCCATGATTATCCTCCAGAAAGTTCTTAGAAGAAGCCTCGGACCTGGACGGGGACCCCATGACGTACTCGGAGACGATGGCGGCGAGTTTCTTAGGGTGACGTGTACTCACGATCCACGCCTGGTGAGGATCAGCAGGGTCAGCAAGCCTCAAAACCAGCCCAGACCGAATCCACGGTCGTGTTACCAAAAACGACCCCACCTGATGGCTTGACCGCATCACCAAGTCCATCGTCTTGGGTTCCATTCCCCGCACCCGGTCGACCCAACGCCACTCGATCCAGGACCGCCCAACGCCAAATCCATCCTCAGTGACCATAATCCGCACGCTGCCAGCCTTGGTAAAAGCCGCAACGATCACCACGACGACCAAAACGGCCACGATGATCCCGGTGACCAAGCTCGTCCACGCTCCAACCGCCACGATAAGTGAGATCGCCACCGCAGCCCCTATGAGCCACCACGACAACGGCGCCCAGAGCCTCTCAGAGTAGACCATTGATCCTGAAGTGAAATTCACCATCACAGCCTAGTCGACGGGCCACCACGCCATATTATGACAGCATGATCCCAGAAAAGATCCTGTGGAAGATTTACGCCGGCGCCCTCGGCGCGGTCACTACCATCATTAGCCAGAAAGTCGTCGAAGGCGTGTGGAAGTACGTCACTGGCGACGAGGAAACCCCTCAGCCTGACGACCCAGAGGTTTCGACGACGAAGGCTCTTACGTGGGCGCTCGCTAGCGGCGTCGGCATTGCCGGATCTCAGTTACTCATGCACCGCTTTGTTAACAAACGGTGGATGAATTTCAGCGCGGTTAACCCCGCCACAGGAAAGAACCTCAATGACGAGGACGACGACTGATCTTCTTCCATGACAACAGCAACGGATCCCGCCCAGTGTGGCGGGATCCGTTGCGCAAGAGATCACACGCAGTCGACGCAGTAGAACTGGCCGTTGCGCTCCTCGGCTAGCTGGGAACGTCCCTTAACGAGGAAGCATGAGGCGCAGGTAAACTCGCCGGACTGACGAGGAAGAACGCGAACGGTCAGTTCCTCGTGAGAAAGATCAGCACCGGGCAACTCGAAAGACTCAGCGGCCTCGACCTCGTCCTCGTCAACCTTTCCAGAGTTCTTATCGTTGCGCTGGTTCTTGAGCTCCTCGATGGAGTCCTCACTGACCTCCTCATCAGTCTTACGTGGAGCGTCATAATCGGTAGCCATGGTCACCTTCCATAAGGACTCGAGATGTCGTCAACCCGCCGGCTGCGAGCTGCGACCGCACAACGTTCGCACCCTTGTGTATCACACCTGTCAAGTCGACAGACAGCGCGCAATAGCATCTGAGCGGTAGCATCACGCAGAAGGCAGTAAGTTGGTGACTCACACAGCCAAACCCCGGCCATGCAGGTCGGGAGGGAAGGTGGACGATGGACAGCGCTCTGAGCCCCCGCGAGATTCAATCGCGGATCCGTTCCGGGGCCACTGTCGAAGAAGTGGCCGCTGAGGCGGGCGTCGACGTCGATCAGGTGGAACCATTCGCGGTGCCGGTCCTTGCCGAGTTGGACCACATCATCGAGGTTGCTATGACGTGCCCGGTGCGCCGCGCGGGCGCGCCCGGATCTCACCGCACACTGGGTACCGTGATCTCCCGAGTCGCCAAAGCCAACTCGATCCCTGACGAGAACATCTCCTGGCGATCCTGGCGCCATGAAGACCGTACCTGGGCACTCGAGGCGCACTGGCCGGCTTCAGACGAAGGCACTCCCCGCTCTGCGACTTTCCGATTTGATCTCAAGGGACGCCACACCTCTCCAGAAGACGCCGGTGCACGCTGGCTCGTCAATGATCGCTCCCCGGCCCCTGCTGAGCCCTTACCTGAGGGAGCTTCAGATCCTGACCAGGAGCCAACCCTCGATCTCAACGACGAGTTGGCTATCGTGCGGGCTGTCAGCAACCGTCAGCGTCAGACTCCTGATCCGGACGTTGTCGCCGGGATGACGAAGCATGACGGGGTCTACGACTTCGACACTTCATCCCCAGCCGACATGGACATGCTCTACGAGATGCTGGCCGGGTTCCAGGAAGACTCGGTCAACATTTACGAAGGTCTCGACACCCCAGTCCTTGACACCGCATCTCATCCTGAGACGAGTCAGGATCCTGAGTCAGCCAAGACCCAGCCAGCCCAGGTGTCGCATGAGGTCAAGACGCCAGATCAGGCCGGTGAGGAGACGAAGGCCCAGCCGCCTCGAGATGACGCATCCGCACACCAGGCAACTGAATCGCGGACTCCCGCGCAGGACACCACGACATCGAAGTTACATAAGAAGGCCTCGACTTCGACCCCTCGTTCCCGAGCGTCAGCTCAAGCTGCCGATGACACTCCCCAGCAGGACGCCCTCGTCGAGGAAGGTGACCGCCCCCGTAAGAAGCGCAAGCCGCGTAAGTCGAAGCGGGCGACGATCCCTTCCTGGGATGAGATCATGTTTGGCGGCCCCACCCCACACGCCTGAAACCCTGCAAATCTCAACTCTGCAACCCCAGAGACCACACTCGTCAGGACTTTGTGCCGTCGAAGGGTAGAGTCTGCTCGGACAAGGTCGCCCTGGAAATCTCCCCAGTGATCCCTTGACGGTGATGACGTCGGCACAACACCTCGTAATGAATTTCCGATCCGCCACCGATATCTCCAACGCCGACCTGGTCGCCCTCACGCACCATCTGCCCATCCACGATGCGGGCGTTATGAGTGGCAGGACGCCCGCACCAGCACAACGGTGAGACCGGAGGTTCAACGACTCTGTCAGCTAACTCAACGAGGCGCTTCGATCCGGGAAAAAGCTCCGTCCGAAAATCGGCGAGAATCCCGAAGCAGTAGACATCGATTCCAAGGTCATCGACAACCCGTGCCAGTTGGTCGATCTGCTCGGGTCGGTAGAACTGGGCCTCGTCACAGATGAGGTAGTCAATTCGTCCTCCACGACTAAGTTGCGAGACGACATCTTGGTAGAGGTCCAGGGATCCAGCGACCTCGACTGCCTCGACGCTCAAACCAATCCGCGAGGTAATCCGAGCGCCACCAGAGCGGTCGTGTATTGCGTATCGCACCCCTTGGCGATCGTGAGCTGACTGCGCATGATCCATCTGCAATGCGAGGGTAGACTTACCAGAGTCCATCGGACCGGTATGGAAAACAAGCTCAGCCATCCTCATCCCTCACAGATTTGGGCCAGCAGCGGGACCCGCATTTCACGCGGAGTGAGCGATCCGTGCATACCCACCAGGGTGAGTTCCTTCGGGGTAGCGCGACTCATGATGGCCCAATCGCCACGAGTGATCGCTAGTACATCGCCGAACCGGGAGCGGGTGGAGGCGTCAACGGGCCCGAATAGACCAGCTGTAATAGCATCCTCACCGATGACGACCTGGGCGCGATCCCCGAGTTCCCGTCGCCATCGCCGTGCGACTTCACCGGGGCGACGGGTGTAGATGTGGCGGAACCGAGGCTCCCCAGCCAGCAGGTCGACGTCGGCGAGCAATCCTCCCTCATCCTCCACCATGATGCGGTGGTCACCGGGGACGTCAATCATGCCGTGGTCAGCTGTGACGACCAGCGCAGTTCCTGAGTCGAGCTCGTCAAGGAGGGCACCAACGAGTTCGTCAACCCACATGAGGCGTGATCTCCATGCTGACGACTGCCATCCCTCGCCATGCCCAACGTGATCAAGTGAGCGCTCGTACACATACGTCAATGAGACATCACCTGAGCGTACGGCTTCAAGGGTTTTATGAACTCGCTCATCGGCATCGTCCTCGTCGTGAATGGGAATGAATCGCGGCCCACGTAGACTCGCGCGCGTCAACCCTGATCGTTGGAAGCGTGCCGGGCCGACGCTGCTCACCGTCACCCCCGCAGCGATAAGCGACTCAAATGCTGTGGGATGAGGTTGGATAGCCTCGGGATTAACCCCATTAGCCCAGCTCAAAGCATTTATGGCCTGACCAGAGGGCGCACGGAAGGTATAGCCAGCGACGCCATGGTGTCCGGGGGCCGCACCGGTGCCGATACAGCTCAACGACGTGGCCGTCGTCGAGGGTACCTGGCAGGTCAGGTCGTGGCAGTTCTCCATGTCCGACAGAGCTGGGGTGAGATGACGAGACTGCTCGAGGTTCTCCCGGCCCATCCCATCAACCAGCAGGAGTACGTACCGCGTCGCGTAAGGCAGCCCCAGACCAGTCAGCGCTCCGCCTGTTAGCGCCTTACCCATCGCGGGCACAAGATCAGAAAGGGTCTCAGGGCCTGGCGGCATGAGGTCGGCAGCGAGAAAGGGACTCATCGGGCTGCCCCGGTGACGGCCTGCATCCGCGTCGCGAAAGCCATCAGGCGTTCAACCTGGTCGGGGCCGTCGGCCGCTGGGCTCATCCTGATGACAATGTCATCTCCGCTGAAAGTCCCGGTGTAGCCATGGTCCCCGGTGCACATGGGGTCCCTGCACGTGGCCGGCTCAAGTTCAAATCGCGAGACAGCCCCCCACGTCATTTGGAGCCAGGTTTCAACTGTAGTCGACGAAGGATCTGTGCCGAATCGGTCAGGGTGCTGCACGACCCGGGTCAGCACTACCGAGCTCACTTGAGATAGCGGGATGGACTCGCTCGAAGTGACGGCTTGCAGCTGGCCTCCCTCGGCACGCTCGTCAGTGTGGCCAATCAGCATACGAGTAGCAGTGCGCAGGACGAGGGTGAGGTGACGATGAACCTCGTCGCTGTCGAAGGTCGCTTCTAAATGCAGTAAATGATCGAGAGCTTCCTCCCCCGCCAAGGAGGTCTCAGCAGCATCAATGACCAGCTCCGGGAAGAATCCGCAGGACTGGATCTCGGCTGCTAATGCGGCAGGCAGAGGGGCTCGGGCTTGATCGACAGACTGACTCACCAGGCCATCGTCCCACGACGAAGCCTGATCCAGTAATCTCCAAGACATGTCGAACCGGCCGTTCATCGGAGCCCGAGTCGAGGATGCCGTCCATAGGCGCCTAAACGCGACACTGCGCAAACGGGGCTGGGTGCCTCGCGTCATCGGTTATCGCAGTTATGGATCGGATACCCATGTGCGTGTTCTCGGACGAGTCGTTCTGACCAGTCCGCCTGGGCGCAATCCGAAAGAGGAGCGCCAACAAGACCGGTCTCCACTAACTCGACGGAATCTGTTGTCCATCGAATTACTGTCCCAGCGCGGTTGGCGCAATTTCCTCGGCCTGCCAGCCCCGGGCACGGAGGTCGTCGTCGACGTCAACGGCGAAAAGATCACAGTGCGGGCAGACCGCGCTGGATACGTTGACGTGCGCGTCAAAAATCACGGTTTGCAACCAGGCTGGCATGAAGTTACCTTGTCAACCAGCGGAGACACCACTACGGCAAAGGTGATCGTGGTGTCACGAAATACTCGATTCGGCATTATCTCTGACATTGATGACACCGTCATCTCTACTTCACTGCCCCGGTCACTCATCGCGGCGTGGAACTCCTTCGTGCTCACCGAGCAGGCCCGTAAATCCATTCCCGGCATGGCTCGGATGTACCAGAAGCTTCTGAAACGCCACCCTGACGCTCCGGTGGTTTACGTGTCGACTGGAGCATGGAATACCTACCCATTCTTGGTACGGTTCCTCGCTCGCCACGGATATCCGCAAGGGCCTTTACTACTGACCGACTGGGGGCCGACGAACACTGGATGGTTCCGTTCTGGGGTGGACCACAAACGCACAGCCCTGCGCGAGTTGGCCCGCGACTTCCCTAACATCGAATGGGTCCTCGTCGGTGATGACGGCCAGCACGACATCCGGATTTACTCCGAATTTAACGAGCTTCAGCCAGGTCATACCCGGGCCATTGCCATCCGTGAGCTCTCGACAACTCAGCGGATGCTTGCCCACGGCACGACGACAGTACTGGAGGACCGTCATCGAGTGCAGTGGACCCCCGAATCTGCGCCACTCGTACATGCTCCCGACGGTGATCAGCTCACTCCACTCCTTGACAAGGTGCTCGACCATGAGGATCCATCCGAACCCTGATATGCAGATTTCGCGCCAATCGACCAAAATAGGTCGTTAGCGCGTGCTGCTACGGAGGTAACGATGGTTAAAAAGACGGTGGACGACGACTTCACCGAGAACATTATCGACGTCGACGTCTCCCGCGAGATGGAGAACAGCTTCCTGGAGTACGCCTATTCCGTCATCTACTCTCGCGCTCTGCCTGACGCCCGTGACGGCCTCAAGCCCGTCCAGCGCCGCATCCTGTACACCATGGGAGACATGGGTGTGCGTCCGGATCGTCCCCACGTGAAATCAGCTCGCGTTGTCGGCCAGGTCATGGGCCAGTTGCATCCTCACAGTGACGCAGCCATCTATGACGCCCTCGTCCGCACTGCCCAACCGTGGGCTATGCGTCTGCCCTTGGTCGACGGGCATGGCAATTTTGGATCCCTCGACGCCGGTCCGGCGGCTATGCGCTACACCGAGTGCCGAATGGCACCTCCGACTCTTGCCATGATCGACGGACTTGACGAAGACACTGTCGACTTCACGCCCAACTACGACGGTAAAGAGACCGAGCCCTCGGTTCTTCCCGCAGCCTTCCCGAATCTGCTCGTTAACGGGGCTTCGGGCATCGCGGTCGGCATGGCAACCAATATTCCTCCCCACAATCTCGTCGAGATCGTGGCGGCTCTGCGGCACATGTTAGACCACCCGGACGCTGTGCTCGATGAGATCATGAGGTTTGTACCTGGGCCAGATCTGCCTACGGGTGGAAGGATTATTGGCCTCGACGGCGTCGCTGACGCTTACCGAACAGGCCGCGGCTCCTTTAAGATTCGCGCTACGGCGCGTATCGAGAAGGTTTCGCCACGACGTCGCGGCATCGTCGTCACCGAGTTGCCGTATATGGTCGGCCCTGAGCGGATTATCGACCAGATCAAAACTCTCGTGCAGTCCAAGAAGATCACCGGAATTGCCGACGTCAAGGACCTCACCGACTTGGCCAACGGCACCCGGTTGGTGATCGAGGTCAAGAATGGCATCAACCCTGAGGCTCTGCTAGAGCGCCTCTACAAGCTCACCAAGCTTGAGGATTCCTTCGCTACCAATGCCGTGTGCCTGGTGGAAGGACAACCCCGCACCTTGGGTCTGATCGACATGTTGCAGGTCTATCTGGACCACCGTCTCGAGGTCACTTTGAGACGCACAAAGTTCCAGCTCAGCAAGGCTAAGGATCGATTGCACCTGGTCGAGGGACTGCTTATGGCCATCGTCGATATCGACGATGTTATCGCGATCATTCGCTCCTCTGAGGACGCTACGACCGCTCGTACGCGCGTCATGGAAGCCTTCGACCTTGACGAGGTCCAGGCTAACTACATCCTCGATATGCAGCTTCGGCGCCTGACTAAATTTTCCACCATCGAGTTGGAATCTGAGCGTGATGAACTGCGCGAACGTATCGAAGGGCTAACGCTCATCGCCAATGACAAGACTGAGTTGCGTCGAGTGGTGTCCGGGGAGTTGGCCGAGGTGTCGGCCAAATACGGCACTCCCCGTCGCACTGTGCTGCTGGGGGCGGCACCGTCGGTTGCAGCAGCGTCCGTCCCACTCGAAGTGCCTGACGACCCGTGCTGGGTCTTGCTCTCGGCGACCGGCCTACTGGCCCGTATTGATAGCGCCGACAATCTGCCTGCCACTGGAGATCGCGCCAGCCACGACGTCATCATCTCCAGCACCCGCACCACCGCCCGTGGTGATTTCGGCATCATCACTAGTGCCGGTCGCTTGGTGCGTGCCCATGTTGTCGACCTCGCTAGCCTGCCGATGACCGCGACTGCACCGTCAGTAGCCGGCGGCACCCCGCTGGCCGACCTCGTCGGTTTGGAGAAAGACGAACGAGCCCTGGCCGTAACGAGCTTGTCGGGGAAAGGCCCTTCCCTAGCCCTCGGCACCCGAAACGGCATAGTCAAAAGGGTCAACCCTGAGTTGCTCGGCAAGGATTCTTGGGAAATCATCGGCCTCAAGGATGGTGACGAGGTCGTCGGTGCCCTTGAGCTGGATGACGATGACCTCGAGTTGTGCTTCGTCACCCAAGGCGCCGCCCTGCTTCATTTCCCAGCTTCCGCCGTGCGTCCACAGGGACGTTCGGGCGGCGGTGTGGCCGGTATCAAGGCCAAGGATCCAGCAATTTTCTTTGGCGCAGCCCCCCGCCACGGATCCTCAGTGGTGACGGTGGCCGCGTCCTCTCCCGCTGTCGCTGGCAAGGAACCCGGCTCGGTCAAAGTCACTCCCTTCAACCAGTACCCGCCCAAGGGACGGGCCACCGGTGGCATGAGGTGCCAGCGGTTCCTCAAGGGAGAGACGGCCCTCGTGCTTGCCTGGGTGGGACCTGATCCAGCCGTGGCCTGTGCCGCGTCCGGGGTGCCTACCGAACTGCCAGCACCGAATATGCGACGAGACGGTTCGGGGGATCTGGGACATCAGCCAATTCTGGCTGTTGGGAGTCGTCGTCATGGATCTGACAAGGATGATTCGGTATCCGGTGAGTCGGATAATGTCGTAGATAGTGCGTTTTTTAGTGATGGGGAGATCGACGCTCAACCCGACCTGTTCAGTTGACCGACGTCGGGATCACATGTCGCCGGCGTAGATACCCTCGACACAAGGACCTGAGCGCACGGGGCGTTATGCATACCCCACGCTGTATGAGAAAGCTGCAGCCTTATTGGAATCGTTGGTACGCACGCACTGGAGGATGGGAACAAGCGACTCGCCTGGTTGGTGACGGTAGTATTCCTTGACATCAATGGATGCTGCATTGAGGCCCGGGACAACGACGCCTACGACCTGGTGATCGATGTGGCCGATGGTAGGAGAAGCCTGGGCAAGATTGTGGGATCCCTGCCCACGTGGTATTGATGGCTAAGGTCCTGCGCACTCCTTGGTGGACGTCTGACCCCCGATACTCGGATCGGGCTGATCGTCAGGGCCCACGTGCTCGTCATCGATCGGGTCGTCTTGCTAGTCCATACCAAGTGTGCGGTGACTAGCAGTGATGACATGATTCAGTGATCGAGAAAGTGCGTCACACCGATGGCACTGATCTCTCTGGCATATGAATCGGCTCGGCCCTGGTCCAGATGGCCGTATTGCGCTACGACGTCGAGAATCTGCGCACCGATCGGGTCTGCCGAGAGTTACTTCGTGTGAGCCACGCCGCGGATCTCGGAAGTGCTGATTGGAATCATGGCTGCCAAGCCCACCAAGAGCACAAGGACGATGCCTATGATTCCCCAATACTGATTGTTATCACCGCTGGTGATGCTATGGCCCGCCGTGACGAACAGACCAAATAGTGCCGGTGCCAGAAACGAGACGGCTTTACCAGTGGTCGCGTAGAGGCCGAAGACCTCTCCCTGGTATCCGGCCGGGCAGATCTGGGTAAGGAGGCTCCGTGACGCTGACTGGGCTGGCCCAACGAAGCCACACATGACGAGGCCGAGCACCCAGAACACGATGGCCGAACCATTGTGGCCGATGAAAACGCCCATACCGCACGCTGACAACACGATCAGCGAAACGATGATGAGTCGTTTCGGGCCAATGCGGTCGTCAAGGCGTCCCAGCAACATTGTAGAAATGCCAGCGACAAGGTTGGCGACAATACCGAAGACAAGCACATCTGACGCACTGAATCCAAAGGTCTGCCGAGCGAGTGGCCCACCGAATTGGAAGACGCCGTTGAGCCCGTCGCGAAAGAATGCAGAAGCGATGAGGAAAATAAAAGTGTTACGGTTGACATGCCAGATCCGCACCACACTGCGCCACAATTCGGCGTAGGCATGTCCCAATGCTCGGAACCCTCGGAACTTAGACTCTGACTGGTCGACTGGCCGTGGGTTATCGCGCAAAATGAGGAAGGTGGGCAGGGTCAACACCAGGATCCATGCCGCGCAAAATAGCATGGCCACGCGGATGTTCATGCTTTCGTGGCTTGTTGCACCAAACCATCCCGCTTGTGGTTTGATCCAGGCGATGTAGATGACGAGCAAAGCAATGATCCCGCCCAGATAGCCCATACCCCACCCGAGGCCGGAAATGCGTCCGACTCTGTCGGGCTCTGCAACATCATCAAGCATGCCGTTGTAAAGGGAGCTCCCGACGTCCGAAATGACCGTCCCGATGCCCAACAGCACTAGTCCGAGCACGAGATAGGACGGGTGAGGCTTGACGAAAAAGAGCAGTCCCGACATCACTGCCAGAACCCAGGTGAGCCATTTCAGAGCCGTTACCTTCCGTTCTCGCCGACCTGCCCACTGCCCCATGACAGGTGCCAGTAAAGCAATGGCCAGACCCGCCAAACTCATAGCCCATGACAGTGCAGTGACAGTGCGGTCCTTAGGCCCGAAGGAATCGCCGACGAGGTAGACGGCAAAGACGAAGGTGGTAATGACCGAAGCGAAGGGCTGCGTACCCGGATCCCACATGACCCAGGCGAAGACGCGTTTACGTTGATCGACTGGCACGTCGGCGTGACTCATGGCTGCTGAGTCTAGCGGCGCCTCGCGAACGCGCGATCGCGCCTCAACCTAGCACGATGGGGGCCCAGAAAGCTCCCAACAGGATCGTCACTGCAATCGAGACGGTACCGGGAAGGACGAAGGGGTGGTTGAGGACGATACGTCCAACTCGCGTTGATCCGGTATCGTCCATCTCCATCGCCGCTACCGTCGTGGGATAGTTCGGCAGCAAGTAGTAATTAGCCACAGCTGGGTAGCAGGCCAGCATCACCACTGGAGACAGGCCGATCTTGGCCACTACTGGCATGAATGCGACGGTCGTTGCAGCGTGGGAGAACATCAATGGCGCAGCCAAGTACAGGATCACGGAAAGGAACCACGGGGCCGAATGCAGGATTGAAGACCCAGCGTGGGTAAGGACGTCCATGTAGTTATTGACAAACATATTGCCAAGCCATGCCAGTCCCAGAATGCAGATCGCTGCCGACATCCCGGCCCGAAAAGTCGCCTGGGTGGTGAGCTGCTTGACGTCTTCACGTGAAATCACGCAGATGATCATCGCCGTCGTCAGCATGATGAGCATGATCGCCGCCGAGGACGTCATAGGCGGCTTGGTGAGCATACCAACCTCCTCTGATGAGACGGTGGCGTAACCGACCACCACGATAAGGGCGACAAGGAAAGCGACGAGGCTAGGGATGGCCGACTGTTTCGGTTTCCAGCCGGTATCGCCGACGGCAGCGTTGTGACTTACCAGCCCCTTAGCCTCGCGTTCTAGGTATATCGGATCATCGACGAGATCCTTACCCTGATGCGATGCCACGACGGCTCCGACAACACACCCGATGAAGGTCGTAGGGATCGTCACCGCGAGAATCTTGAGATAGCCCACTCCTAACGGTTCTAGAACTCCAACCAAAGCCAGGGTTGCCGCCGAGATCGGCGAGGATGCGACCGCGACCTGGGACGCCACAACAGCTATGGAAAGCGGTCTCGACGGTCGGATCTTATGCTCTTTGGCCACCTCCACGATGACGGGCAGCACTGAATAGGCGGTATGCCCGGTACCGCACAGCAGGGAAAGCAGGAAGGTCGCCAACGGCGCGAGGTAGTTGATTTGGCTGGGATGCTTACGCAGCATGACCTCAGTCAGATGCACCAGATAGTCCATGCCGCCCGCGAGCTGGAGAGCAGCGATGGCACAGATGACGGCCATGATGATGCCAATGACCGTCCAGGGAATATCCTCTGCCATCTTCGTGTGCAGGCCGGTGGCCGCGAGAACGATACATCCCGCCCCTCCCGCGAGTCCGACGCCGACCCCACCGAGATGCGAGCCGATGATGATGAAGATGATGGCCACGGCCAGGTGAAACCAGATCATCGCCGCATCCTCCTCACTGAGGATCCCCCGTCAACGTTGGACGTGCCGTCGCGTCTGCCACCCGATTGTCGTATTCGATCCACCATTCACCTGTTCCTATCCGCTCAGGGCCATAACATCCTTGCCGCGGCGCCTCAAAAAAAGCCCCGGGAGAATACATTGTGTCACCGAGACAGTCCACTGTAACTTCTCATACACATCTTGTGGTGGGGACGATTGTGCATATGACGAACCAGTTAAGGTCAGCACCTAGACAACTAGTGAGGTCAAAGTGCATCTCACACATCATTAGTGCTCGCATCGTACGAGTCCCCAGAATGTCAAGTCGCGAAGGAGTCCTCTCAGGCGTCGATCTGTTCGGCGTCGAGACGGTATGCCCCCTCGACAATGAACTGCTTACGCGGTGCGACCTCATTGCCCATGAGGACTTCAAAGGTGCCTTCGGCCTCCGCGGCATCGTCGACGGTTATGCGGCGTAGAGTGCGATGGCGCGGGTCCATCGTCGTCTCCTTGAGCTGGGAAGCATCCATCTCACCGAGGCCCTTGTACCGCTGCGGCTCTTTAAACCGCACCCCCTTCTTTGTTAGCTGGGCGGCAGTGCGCTGGTACTCGGCATCGGTGTAGGTGTACAGGTACTTGTCCATCCCTCGTTTGGGGTTGATAAGCTCGAATCGGTGCAACGGCGGGACGGCTGAGAACACCCGTCCAGCTTCCACCATCGGGCGCATATACCGAAAGAAAAGGGTGGCCAACAGGCATCGAATATGGGCCCCGTCGGAGTCGGCGTCGGCCATGAAGATGACTCTACCGTAACGAGCCTGGTCGAGGCCGAAGGTCTTGCCCGATCCGGCTCCCACGACCTGGATAATCGACGCACACTCAACATTTTTAAGCATGGCGCCGAGGTCGGCCTTCTGCACGTTAAGAATTTTACCGCGGATCGGAAGCAAAGCCTGGTGCTCGGAGTTACGGGCCACATTGGCCGTTCCGAGGGCGGAATCACCCTCAACGATGAACAGCTCGGTAACGTCCGGATCGGAGGATCGGCAATCCTTGAGCTTGGGCGGCAGGTGAGAGGACTCCAGTGCGTTCTTTCTACGCTGGTTTTCCTTATGTGCTCGAGCAGCCACGCGGGTCCGCGAAGCACTAACGACCTTCTCCATGAGGGTGCGTGCCACTGGCTTGTCAGCCGCCTTGGCCGAGGTGAGGAAAGCAGTCATCTTCTCTTCAACGATGCGCGCCACGAGGCGTCGAACCGGTGGGGTGCCCAATACCTCCTTGGTCTGACCCTCAAATTGGGGCTCTGCTAGGCTCACCGTCACCACAGCTGTCAGCCCTTCAAGGACGTCGTCCTTGACGATCTCCTCAGAGGACTTGAGGATGCGTGTCCCCTCCAGGCCAGCGTTGAAAGCCCGCAAGAGACCCTGCTCAAATCCTTGAACGTGGGTGCCGCCTTTGGGAGTAGCGATGATGTTGACGAAGGAGCGCACCGTCGTGTCGTAACCGCTTCCCCAGCGTAGGGCGATGTCGACCCCGAGGTCCCGGTCGACGTCGGTTGGCGTCATGCCGCCGTTCTCGTCAAGCATCGGGACAGTCTCGGTGAAAGAGGCCTCCCCCTGTAACCTCATGACGTCGTTGACAGGTTCGTCAGTGGCGAGGTACTCGGCGAACTCGGAGATACCGCCGTCGAAACGCATCGTCTCTGAGACTGTCCCCAGCACATCCCCGGTCTCAGGATCAGTCTGGATGCCCCTGTCATCAGTAATAACGATCTCCAGGCCGGGAACCAGGAAGGCAGTCTGACGGGCACGGTCGGCAAGTTTGGTCCATGACAATTTGGCGTCCGGAAGGAAGATTTGGCGATCGGGCCAGTACCGAACGCGAGTACCGGTAGCGCCGCGCTTGGCCTTGCCTACTTTGCGTACCCCCGATTCGGGAGTGAAGGGGGCATCGGGGCCCCCACCATCAAAGATCCCAGGAACGCCACGGCGAAAACTCATTCCCCACACCGTGGACTTGCGATCCACCTCAACATCCAGGCGCGCTGAAACGGCGTTGACAACCGAAGCACCGACGCCATGTAGACCACCCGAGACGTTATAAGCGCCGCCGCCAAATTTCCCGCCGGCGTGCAGTTTAGTGTACACCACCTCGACGCCGCTGAGCCCGGTGCGCGGCTCGACGTCAACGGGAATGCCACGGCCCTCGTCAGTCACGAGGATTGACCCGGCCTTCTCCAAGGTGACGGTGATGCGGCGTCCATACCCAGCGAGCGCTTCATCGACGCCATTGTCGAAGATCTCCCAGAGACAGTGCATGAGACCACGGGTATCCGTCGACCCGATGTACATGGCAGGGCGTTTGCGTACCGCCTCGAGCCCCTCCAGCACCAGCAAGTTCTTGGCGCCGTACTCCCGGCTTGTCGACGCCGTACGCACGGTAGCGCGCTCGCCACTCGGCGTTTCCGAGCTACCGGTTGATGAGGTCGAGGTGTTGTCCATGGTCACAGCGACAGCCTATCGACAACCGACGACAAGTAATCCTGGCACCGTGTTCGCCCTCCAACCATCCCTTTATCGATACTGGTGGGAACATTCCGACGATGACGTAGGTTGTCTTATACGGTGACCCGATGATTCATATGGAGGAGGTTGTCATGAACACCACGACGATTGAGCACCATGTCCTCACACCTGCGGACCGTTGTGATCGTTGTGGCGCACAGGCCTATGTGCGCATCACGCTGCGTAACGGTAGCGAGCTCCTCTTTTGTGCACATCATGCTCGGGCCCATAAGGATAAGCTCAAGCAGGTTGCCTTGCATATTCAGGATGACACCCCAAGGCTTTCACCACGCGCTTGACGACGGTCGTCGGTTGGGCCAGCGCTAGACCTCTGTGCTGGCACGCCAACGAACTACAGGGGCTACCGCATCCCTCGTCACTGCGACTCAATCGTGTCCCCGCGGATCAAGCGCTGCAGTTCCACCCCGCCGAGGGAATCGTCAATGGCACCGTCAGTGTCGTCAACGCGGAACCCGTGGCGCCGATAGAACGAGATGGCACGAGCGTTATCAGCAAAGACCCACACATAGGCTGACCGGTGCCCGATGCAAGCATCAAGGAGGTCGTCGGACGCTCCACAGTTACGCGCCTCGGGCAGCACATGGAGAGTCGCGATCTCCCATGGCGTAGGGGCATCAGGACTTGCGGAGACTCGGGCCATGCCGACCCCAACAGTCCTCATATCGAGGCGATCAACAAGAATCTTGAAGATCGCACCATCATCCATAAAGTTGTTCCACTGCTCGATAGTGGTATGGACAATACCGGGGCCAGTGACCTCAGTAAGTATGTCGTTGGGGATCACCCCCTGGCCAATCTCTCGAAAGCACACTGCCTGAACGGCCGCGGCTTCAGGCAGATCTTCGTGACGGGCATCTCTAACGACGAAACGACCGGGAGCGGTGGCCGGATCGTGCGTCGGTCTAGACGACGTGTCGACGCTGGCTGACGTATCCATGATCCGATCCTACCGGTCCGCAGTCCGTAATAGGTTCGCGTGGATCCAGTCTGACGAGGGAATTATTACCGAGTCCTTGAGGATTCGTGAGTACCGTAGGCGCGTGGCAGGCACGAAGTCTTCTCGTCATCCTTGGCTGCATACCGTTGTCGGCATCGTCGGCCTGGGGCTCGCTCTACCTGTGCTGATGTGGTCAGTCGCCGCCATTCTACCCTCGCACAACGCATTCACGTTCATTTCCTCCGTGCTTGTGGGCTTGCTCGCCGTACCGGCCCTGATCATTACCACCGTCGCCCTCATCCTTGGCCTTCTCGGTCGGGGCGCTCTCCGAATGGTAACCGTCGTCACTTCCGTGATGGCCCTCATCGTTCCGATCACTACCACTGCCACAACGACGTGGATCACTGATCGAGCCGGTGGAAGCATCAATGTGCTTTCGGCCACCGCCGTGTCATCGATGTCAGACCACCCTGACAAGACGGTCCGATACGGATCAGATGCCGACGAAACCGCGCAAATCTATCGTCCCACGAGCCGCCACGCGCGAGTTCTTGTGGACATCCACGGCGGAGGATGGAACACCGACGCCAGCATGCCGGCCACTTTGAGGTGGTTTGCCAACCGTGGCTGGTTAGTCATTCGCCCCTCGTACACCTTAACTATCCAAGGCCACCCCACCTGGAATATCGCCCCAAAACAGGTGCGCGCGCCTGGGCATGGAGCTTGTCGCACGTGAAGGAACTCGGCGGTGACCCGTCCCAGGTATCGATCATGGGAGATTCCGCCGGTGGCGGGATGGCCATCAACCTCGCCTACGGTGCCGCCAGCGGGAAGCTGACGAGTTCCTGCGGCCCAATGCGAGCCCCGAAGTCGGTTTTGGCCCTCTATCCGACGGTGGACGTCGGTGCTGTCGAGTCCGTCACCACGCTGGGCGCGGGTAATGCCGCCAAGATGTATCTCGGTGGCACACCTAAGCAATTCCCCGACCGTTATCGCACCGTCAACAGTTCCACGTGGATCACTCCTCAGGCTCCACCGACAATGGTGATTCAAGGAAAACACGACACCTTCGTCCCACCATCAAGCGTACGGCAATTCGTCGACCACGCCCGTCAGGCTGAAGTCGAGGTCGATCACGTGCAGTTACCGATGCTCAATCACGCCTTCGGCTCTCAGGCACGAAACTCACTGGGATTTCAGGTCATCACCAGCCTGGGGCAACGCTTTCTTACTGACCATTGAGCGGGAGGTAGCATCATAGTTCCACAGTCAATGCTGAGGGATCAGTAGACCCCAGCAGGATCGCGACCTTCTCCGATCCTGCCACGAAGCCAACATGACGATAGTGCGCTCTGGGGCGCTCCGACGCCTTTCTGGCCCCCTGTGACGAAAACGGCATCCTCGTGTGGCACGACTTCATGTTCGCCTGCATTGACTACCCCGGCGACGATGAAGAGCTCATGTCTGAGGTCCGTACTGAGACTGGCTAACAAACTCGCCGCCTCGCCAATCATCCCAGCCTTGCGCTGTGGGCTGGAGGCAAGGAGGTACAGGCGATGCACCAGGCGGTCTGGAATAACACCGCCACGACACGGGACGGTTCATCAGTGAATCAGCATCCAGGCCAGCACCGACCTACCCACCCTGTAGCGATAGCTAGGAAACGACCACCTCAGCCTCAACGATCCCGTTTTTATCGCCCGCAATGAGGACGCTCTGAAGACCAAGTGATCCTCATTGATTACGAGGTAGAAAAGCCGACGTTGGTTCAGCCCTGCATCACCTACAGCTAGGTGATGCAGGCGGAGGGACGAAAATTCAGTATCGAGCATTACCGGCGCTGGTGGCCCCACTGGGCTGACGCCCTGGTGTGGCAACTCAATGAACCGTGGCCTGGGATGACGTGGACCCTGCTCGACCGCGTCCCTGGAGCAAAACCCGGTTACGCGCCTTCGCCCCAGCGCTGTCTATCCTGCGTCTGACTGACGATTCGCTGGAGTTGTGGATCAGCGATGCGTGGCCCACCAACGTCACCGATACCGTGGCAGACACGGTCGAAGGATTTGACGGAAGCATCGACCAGACGCACCGATCAAAATCTCCGTGTCTGGGTCCACGTCTCACATGGTGTGGTCAGTACCGCGCGACCAGACATCTCGGCCTTCGATCTACGCCCAGGGGTGAAGGCCATCGTCACTGTGGCTGGCCCTCCCGAAGGGTTCGACCCTGCTGAGATCACGGTTCGCCATTTCCTCGATGGCGTTTGTCAGTGATATCTCCGGAATGACCTGCTGAATGTGACGAGGGGCGCCTGAGTGGGCACCCCTCGTTCGGCTGTCGGATCCTCAGTCGAGGTAATCGCGCAGTACCTGAGAGCGGCTCGGGTGACGCAACTTCGACATGGTCTTGGATTCAATCTGGCGAATGCGCTCCCGCGTGACGCCATAAACCTTACCGATCTCATCCAGGGTCTTCGGTTGTCCGTCAGTCAAGCCGAATCGCATCGATACGACACCGGCCTCACGCTCGGACAAAGTGTCGAGGACATCATGTAATTGTTCCTGCAACAGGGTGAAGTTCACGGCGTCGGCTGGCACGATAGCTTCGGAATCCTCGATAAGGTCACCGAACTCAGAGTCGCCATCCTCACCCAGCGGGGTGTGCAGGGAGATCGGCTCGCGGCCGTACTTCTGCACCTCAATGACTTTCTCGGCCGTCATGTCGAGTTCGTTGGCCAGCTCCTCCGGAGTAGGTTCGCGACCCAGATCCTGAAGCATCTGACGCTGGACGCGGGCCAGCTTGTTTATGACCTCGACCATATGCACGGGAATACGAATGGTACGGGCCTGGTCAGCCATAGCGCGGGTAATGGCCTGCTTGATCCACCACGTCGCATACGTGGAGAATTTGTAGCCCTTGGTGTAGTCGAACTTCTCGACAGCACGGATGAGGCCGAGGTTCCCCTCCTGAATGAGGTCAAGGAAGAGCATGCCGCGACCGGTGTAACGCTTAGCTAAGGAGACGACCAGACGAAGGTTGGCTTCTAGTAGGTGATTCTTCGCCACCTTGCCGTCCTCGGCGATCCACTCGTAATCCTCGCGGTCTTTCTCCGGAATCTTGGCGTCTGGGTCAGCCAGTTGCTCACCGGCGAACAGACCGGCCTCAATGCGTTTGGCGAGGTCAACCTCCTCGACGGCATTTAGCAGAGCCACTTTGCCGATCTGCTTGAGGTAATCCTTGACGGGATCGGCGGTAGCGCCGGCGACCATAACAGTCTGCTCAGGCTCGTCAGCGTCGTCGTTATCAGACAGGGAGAACGCCTCGGCCTCCTTGTTGATCTGCTGCTCATCCTTGGCGGCCTCGTCCGGGTCGTAGTCACGCTCGTCAATGTCGTCAAGGGAGCGCTTCTTGCCACCGATGGTCAACACAACGTCATCGCCGTCGCGCTCCACCGTCACATCGACCTCACCGGACGCTGCTTCGGCGATGGTCGTTTCCTTCTTCGCCTTGGTGCCCCGCTTTCTCGTCGTCGACTTTTTGGTGCCATCGGACGACGTAGTCCCGCCCGCCTTCGTACCCGAAGACTTCGCCGCTGTCTTGGTGGGCTTGGCGGCCGCCTTCGTGCCGGTGGACTTGGCCCTAGAAGACCTACCCGTGGGTGCCTTAGCCTCGCCAGCGGACTTTTTGGCCGACGATTTCGCCGTCGACTGACTCGCTTTCGTGGTGGCCCTCTTCGCGGTGGTCTTTTTGGCCCGACCGGTCGTACCGGTCTTGGCAGAGGTGGAACGTGTGCTCTTCCTTGTGGTGGCTGTCTTCGCCTCCTCGTCGGCAGCGGTGTTTGCAGTGCTGGACGTGGTGGTCGACACGGGTATCCTCTCCAAGGACTGACCAGTCCTTCAGTGCTGTCCCCTCCAAATGGGCCCGGCTGGGTAGACGAATCACCGCCCACAGAGCCCAAGGGCATACAACGCCCGGGAGGCGTCAAAACCCTTCGTATATTCTTGCACCATCCGCGTGCTAACACAAACTTGCCCGCTCCAATTCCCCTCTCCTGCCACGGAACGGCTGCGTCGAGCACGCAGGTACGACCATAGTCTGAACCTCTGATGTCACCCACGACCGCAGACACTCATCAGTCACTTAGGGATGACATTCGACCCTCCGTGACGTTGATATAGGTGTCAGCCAGTCCGACGGAGAAAGGCGAAACATATGGACACCAAGTCCCGGGTTCGTACCACCGATGGCATTGATGGAAAGGACGCAGTCGGCCTCTACCTAGACGGAATTGCCCGCACTTCCCTGCTCAATGCCGCGGAGGAGGTTGCGTTGGCCCGCCGGATCGAAGCGGGTGTGTTTGCACGCGCCGTTCTCGAGGGTCAGGCGGAGACCACATCTGATGCCACCACTGAGGAACTGCACCAGATCGCGGCCGACGGAGATGAGGCCATGGCCCACTTCGTGCGCGCCAACTTGCGTTTGGTCGTGTCGGTGGCCCGCAAGTACGGCCGTTCTCAGATGCCGCTACTCGACCTCGTACAGGAGGGCAATACCGGCCTCATCCGCGCCGTCGAGAAGTTCGACTATGCCAAGGGATTCAAGTTCTCAACCTACGCCACCTGGTGGGTCCGTCAGGCCATCAGCCGAGGCATCGCTCAGCAGGGGCGCATCGTCCGCCTCCCGGTGCACGTTGCCGAGCAGGTGAATCAGGTCTCGGCTGCTCGCCGCAACCTTGAGCGCCAATTGGGCCGCGAGCCTGAGACCTCCGAGATTGCCGACGAGTTGGAGATTACCGAGGAACGTGTCATCGAACTCATCCGCTTCGGACGTGACCACGTCTCTCTCGACGCCCCAGTTGAGGACGACGGCGACACTAGCTTGGGCGACCTCATCGCCCGCGAGACTTCTCCTGGCCCTGACGACATCGTGCTCGACGCCGAGGACCGCGGTCGACTTGAAGGACTTCTTGACAACCTCGACGAGCGCTCCGCCGACGTAGTGCGTCGCCGCTACGGACTCGTCGATGGACGCCAGGCCAAGCTTGCCGATATCGGCAAAGTGTGGGGAATCACCGCCGAGCGCGTGCGTCAAATCGAGCGTGCCGCCCTGGACAGCATGCGTCAGCGCAACCTCGCCACGATGGCGGCCTGATCCTCTCACGATGGCTCCGGATCTATCCGGGGCCATCGTTGCGTTCAGAGGGAAATCACTCGCTGCGGCCAAACGGAAACGTCACCAAAGCGTCGAGATCATTCGCGTCCATGAGCCTCATGACCCCCTCCTGGCAGCAAGACGCGATGAGCTTGCCATCTTGCATCGGTCGTCCCATGGAAAAGCCGAGCAAACCCGACGCATTCGGAGACACCTGGTCGTAGAGCATCCAGCGATCAGCCTCGGCAGTACGGTGGAACCACATGGCGTGATCTAACGATGCCGGGTTGACGACCATCCCCGGCGGCACCGATCCCAAATGGGGCATGACGGCACCGGCCATGAGACTGATATCAGAAATGTATGCGAGGATAGCGCGCTGCACGACGCGGTCGTCAGGAAGGCTCGCGGTGGTGCGTACCCACAGGCTTAGGTGGGTGACGTGGTTAGGGTCGACGAGTTGCGAACCGTCACTAGCCAACCGCACATCGAGCGCATCCCACTCCTTGACGGTGGGCATTGGTCGCCCGAACATCTGTTCGAGGGCTTGGGTTAAGGTCGGACAGTGATCCGGGCCGTCCTCGCGGTTCTTGAAGGACAGTTCTGCGGTGAAGATCATTCGGCCGTGTTGGCGAGCGTTAACACGGCGAGTGCTGAAGGTCCGACCGTCGCGAATTCGCTCAACATCGAAAATCATCGGCAGGTCGGTGCGTCCAGCATGGAGGAACAGCGCGTGCATGGAATGGGCCGTGCGCTCAGGAGTGGTGCGAACACCAGCAACTAGAGCCTGAGCCAGTACTTGGCCCCCGAAGGTCCGCTGCCACGTCGTATGCGGTTGTCGACCTCGGAACAGGTCGAGATCGAGGTCCTCAAGATCAAGCAGGTCAAGCAGCTCAGCAGTCGTCGATGGCACCTAAACCACTGTGCCAGATCAGGCGGATTCAGCACAGGGACTCGGGGGCTCACCGTCAGATCTTAATCCATGCAGACCCGCCCGGAGCGAGAGTCACTTCATCGGTCAAACCAGCGATGGTCGTCGTGACCTCACCAAAGCTGACATTGGTCGCCAGAAGCAGTCCAGCCTCGTCGTACCAAGCCGTCTCGACACGAGGATCGGCTGCAACGTACTCAGCTGCGAATTCCTTGTCGCGACCAGCCGCCCACCAGATTGCTCGGTGCAGCAGCCGAGAGTTCTCCACGGTGTATGGCAGACCAGCGAGGTAGACTGCCCTGCCCTCCCCGAGAGTGTGGACGGCCGCACGAATCGAGCCGTCCTCCAGCTCCAGCACCTCGGTGTCCTCACACACCGGGACAATTTCGGGAGCAAGTGGGCCGACATCGAGGGATAAACCCTCGGTAATGAAATGGGAGTCGACGACGTTCGGGTAACGATCTGTTGACAAGCTCCACCCGATCTCCCGGTCAACGCCGAGAACATCGGACAACCGAAAGCATGCGCCATCGCCCGGCCAGTAACTGGGCTCGCCGACACCGATGAACCCGCCACCGCGAGCCACGAACGTACGTACCGTGGCCTGCACGGCGACATCAGCCCATTCCTGGGCTCCGGAGAAGGCGGTTCCTGCCGCGCCGGTGTTGATGAGCACGCCGATGGCCTCGGGGACACCGTCACGGATGTCGTCAAAGTCGAGCCAATCGATGTCAAAGGGAAGTCCGGCCAGGGCCTCCACAACTCCCAGGCAAGGCGCGGCCTGCTTGTAGTACAGGGCGTGGGCGACCATATGGGTCATCCAGGTGCGACGGGCTCCCCAACAGTTGAGGATGCCCACTCGAAACGGCGCAGTACGCGGAGTCTTCCCACCGCTGCGTTCCCAGATGTCGCGGGACTCCTGGCAAATCTGCGCAATCCGATCCATGAAATCCGGGTTCTGGTTGGCCAGGGAAAGGTACCCACCGTAGCCAATGCGGTCCAGTGGCTTGCGAACGATGGCTCGCCGAGCCTGCACCCATGAGGTGTTAGCCTCCCCCACCGGATCCCCTTTATCGTTGAAGACGTCGGGGAAAAAGTAGGGCAGAAACCGTCCCTCGGTGTAGCGCACGCCGGGGATATCGGAGATCATCCGACATGTGGCTGCCGATCCCACTGAGCCGACCACGGCATCAATCCCAGTGGTTGCGAACAGCTCGCCATAGGGCTCGGTACCGATCCAGTTGTCACCGAGGAACATCATCGCCTCGCGGCCCTTATCATGGCAGATCTCGACGAGGCGACGCACCCGATTAGTAACGAAACGACTGACGAAATCGATCCATGCGAGGAGGAACCGAGAAGGCGGACGGAACGAGGAGTTGTGGTAACCAGCGTCGACGAAGTCCTCCGGGTCGACCCGCCAACCAGTCTCGGCCTCAAAAGCCTCCATGAGGGGCACCGAGACGCTCGCTGAGTAACCAAACCAGTCAACGAACTTCTCCTTGGCCTGCTGATTGAAATACAGAGTGAAGTGGTAGAAGAAAGTCGTGAACCGGACGACGTCGACCTCAGGATGGGCGTCAAGCCAGTCCGAAAGAGATTCCTGGACGTGGTTCCAGGTAGCGGGGTAGACGACGTCGAAGGGGTGTTCCTTGCGACGGGTGGGGTCATTCTCCCAGTGATTCGTCGTGTAGTTGTACATCTGGGTGGTGTCCCACAGCTGGGCAGCCAGGAATGTCACGGTGTAAACGTGGCCAGCCGTCGCTGGCGCCGTCACCACACAGTCGACACCTTCACCACTGACCGTCCAGCTTTCAACAACCCCACCGGTAGTGCGGTCGCGTACCTGCCACCAGCGCTTGATGTCGACGTCGGTATCCGGGCGAACCTGTTCGGCAAAGAAACCGCGCATGATGTGAATCTTCAACGGTCCGTCCTCAAAGGCCGGAACCCGGTCGGAGCACAAATAAAGGCTGACGTGCTCGTCAAGGTGGTCCAAAGCCCACACCTCGTCACCGCGGGCACAGAACCAAGTCGAATACACCTTCGTCCCCAACTCGGAGACGATCTTGGGCAGCGACGTACCGTCGCTATTGCGTACTGCATCGGCACCGAGGCACTCGATGATGGTTGTGAGTTCTTCGTCCATCCCCTCCTCGACCGGTAGGGTGACACGTCCTTGGGTCGTCATTGAAGGAGCTCCTTCGGTTCAGGTGGACTTGGTTTTCCAGTGATGGATCAGGACGCCATGGGCTCGGCGTCGGTGGATTCTCTGGAGCGGTGCAGGCGGAAAAGAACGTAACTGGAAAGGCCTTGGAGACGCCACTCTCCGCCCCATGACCAAAAGCATGGCTCGCAAGTTGACCGGAACGTTGGCCCGAGTGAACCTCATCATCCTTCTGTCCATGCGGAAACGTCACCACCATCATTTCCTCTCCCCAGAACATCGGATGCCATCCCTCGCCATGCTGCCCCACCAGCGCGCCCCAGGTATCAAGCGCAACGTCATCGAATCCCCGTACGGCCAAAATCATTAATTCCATCCCACGGCGACGTCTGACGGCGTGCACCAACCAACGTAACCCTATCCCGTCCCATGCCACGTAGGTGTTCGGCCACCGCATGATCGAGTCGGTGCCGGCGTTCCAACCAGGTGTGACTATCCACCCACCCTGAGTCGTATCCCAGGGTGGAGTCCGGATCGATGATCGAAAGTACTTGGGAGCGCCCCAGCAGAGACTCAGCAGTTCGGGCTGCGCAAGATCGACGAAGGCGTCGCGAACCAGGCGGTGACGCAAGGAGGGCCACACCACTCCATCAGGCCCAGGATAGACGATGAACGCGTCTCCGCTGATGAACCCGCCGCCCGCACTGGTGTCGGCGAAGGGATCAATTGGACAGACCGACAGTTGGCCGTAATAGAAGTTGAATCCCCAGTGCAGGAAGCCCTTAACACCAAACTTCCAGAGTTGCCAACCCAAGGCTCGGGTGCGCACCGATTCCTGGGCTATGAACCTGTTCGAGACGCCCACATCCTGGGCGACGCAGTGGTACACCCAGGCCGGTTCGATGCCATCGCGGCGAAAGTCCAGAACGGCGTCCGTAGCCACCACTGGTTCGTCCACCAGCTCGATGTACTCAGGATGAGAAAGAGCTTCCAAGGTGCGGGCGCCCTCCAATAATGGCCGAGCAATGTCACTGGCCGCCCGATAGCTCTCCAGATGATGCTCATTCGGCTCATCTGAAACGTGGAAGACGACATGGTCGAGCCCGATACGGGACTCGAACCACTGCTTGAGAAAGGGCACCAGAGACGACAAGAAATACGCATACTCCGGGTCGGTAGCAGGAGTGTCCCAACCAAACCGGTCGACCACCTCGCCGTCAACGCTCATGCGGAACCGTGGGGTGAGCCGCGCCCCCCACTGGGTAAACAGATGGGGCACCTCGACACCGGCAATGCCGACCTGCTCTAACAACCGGATCCACCTCTCGAGTCTGTCAGTCCCGAAGTGGTATACCCCATCGTCACATGAGATATCGAGCAGCTGCACCGTCGGACGGTACGAGCCCGGTGCAGTGTCCAGGGGTGGGGTCCATAACGGGGTGAGTACCATGGTGACCCCCATCTGGGCAGCGGCACGCAACTGTTCGGCCACCACCCGCCAATGGGCCTCGCTCCACGGCTCCACGCCGTAATAGGTAGCAAGGCAGTCGGCGTGGAACCACTGAGTGAACTCCACCCCGTGGTCAGGCAGCGCGGTGGGAACAACCTCCACGTCGATAGTGCGGTGGGCCACCTGCACGTCGGCCTCGAAGACTCGCACCTCGACGGGGGGCAGATCTCTTCCCGCCGACGGTAATTCGAGATCCACCCACACACCATGCCATCCCACATGAGTGAGGCGAGGCCGGCATGAGTACACGGTGGCATCGTCACCCCTCTCCTCATCGGCGCAGAGCGGTCTCAGCAGGTCAGGCATCATGCTGGGCTTACCTGTGAGATAGCCATCACAGCGGCCATCCCAGCAGGGCACTCGCACAGGCACCAGCCCAATAGCCCAGAACCGTACCCCGGCATTGGTAACAACCTCGACGCGTAACGAGCCCGAGCCATTGTCATGGGGACGACGTCGGGTGCGCCAAGCGATCTGAAAGCTGACCGTCTGACCCGCAAACCCACTAAGCCGTGGGGATTCGGCAGAGTCGGGACAACGATCGGGCAGGATCTTGGTGAGGCCGTCGACGACAGCAACCTCAATGGAGGGGGAAACCACGGTCACCCTTTCACTCCCGAAGCGGTCACACCCTGGACAAATTGACGTTGCAGGACCACATAAACCACCAGGGGGACCAGGAACGCCACGGTCGTACCAGCCATGACCATTCCGTACTGAGACGTGAACGCACCCTGCAACTGCGAGATGGCCAGGGTCACGGTGGTGCGTTCGTTGGTTTGCAGGCTGATGAGCGGCCACATGAAGTCGTTCCAGGTGGTCAAGAAGGTGAACACCGTCAACGAAACGATCACCGGACGGATGATGGGCAGGATTACCGACCAGAAGACCCGCAGGTCGCTGGCCCCGTCGATACGCGCAGCCTCGAGCAGGCTCAGCGGGATCGTCGTCATGAACTGACGGATGAGGAATACCCCGAAGGCGTTAACCACCGGCAGTGCCAATGACAGTGGACTACCCAACATATCAAGTTCCCTGAAAATCAGGAACATCGGGATCATAGTCACCTGTACCGGCACCATCATTGTCGCCAGATAGACCCAGAACAGGATCTTCGAACCGGGGAATGGTTTGAACGTGAATGCGAAGGCGGCCAGGCAACACACCACGTTATTGAGCACCACCGCGATAACCACGACGACGGTTGAAGTCAACAGGGCAGCGCCAAAGTGGTGCACGGTGAACAGTCGTACAAAATTCTCGCTAGTGAAACTGTCGGGATCGAAGTCAAAATTCAGAGTAACGGTGTTCTGGAAGGCATTGACGACCATCAAGACGAACGGCAACATCGCCATGATGAGTAGTAGGGCCACGACGATCAAGACGACGGCCTTTCCAGTGCGGGCCAACATCTCAATCCTCCCTGAAGCATGCGCGCTGGACGATGGCAACGACGAGCACGACCACCAGCAGCGCCATGGCGATCGCCGACGAGTACCCTAAATCGAAACTGCGGATGCCCTGGAAGACGCTCATCACGATGGTCGTAGTGGCACCGCCGGGCCCGCCACCGGTCATCGAGTAGACGATGTCAAACACCTGGAAGCTCCAGATCGTCGACAGGACAACCACGGGTTTAAGGCCAGGTACGGTCACATGCCAGAACCGCTTTACCCCACCGGCACCATCAACCTTGGCGGCTTCGTACTGCTCGGTCGGGATGTCCATCACCCCGGCATAAAACAGCACCAGGAAGTAGCCGATATTCTTCCACACGGTCACCAGGGAGACCGCTACCAAGGCACTGACAGGCTTTCCTAGGAAGTTCTGTGGCTCCATCCCCACCTTGGCTATCACCCAATTGAAGAATCCCCCGTCCGGGGAGAGCATGTACTGCCAGACCGTGCCGACCAGCACCATCGACGCCACCACCGGTATGAAAAGAACCGACCGGGCAATCTGGGAGAACTTGCGTCCGGTGTGGTTGGCCAAGAAGTCGGCGAGCAGCATCGGAATCATTACCTGCAGGGGCACAGCGATAACAGTGAAGATTGCGGTGTTCCGCAACGCCGACCAGAAGTTCTCGTCGCGCAGCATCACAACGTAGTTATCCAGACCGATCCATTTCGGGGAGGTAAAGACGTCGTAGCTGGTGAATGACAAATAGGCTGACATCACGATAGGTGTGAAGGCGATGAGCATCATGATCACCAGGGATGGGACTACATACAGCCATCCCGACCAGTTGCGCCGATGAAAGCCACGATGCCCATCAGCATTGGGGCGGGCAGTCTGGGCCCGCCTCAACGTCAGAGTGGCGGAACTCACTTGCCCTCTCCCAGCTGTTTGTTGCCCTCGGCAGCAGCGTCCTTCATCGCTTGTTCGGGCATCTTCTGCTCATTGAGCATCTGCTGCAGGTTCTTGTAGAGGGCGTCATAGGCCGGAGTGCTGTTACTGACCACCGGCAACGGCTTGAGGATGTCACGCTGGGTAGCGTAGATGGGCCGGAAAGCTGCAGCGTAGGTGTTCTTTTCGTCCTTGCCAATGGGCGGAAAGTTGGCCTGCTTGTGGCAGCTTAGTCATCTGCTTACCCGACTCGACGAAGGTCATCAGGTCGTAGCAGGTCTTTTGCACCTTGCACCGTTTAGTCATGACCAAGGCGTCAGCAGCGATCATGGTTCCCTGCTGCCTCTTTTTCAGCGAGGTGACGTAGCCCCACTTCACACCGGCCTTGTCGATCCTCGGAGCGTCTTGCTCGGTATCGATCATCATCGCGGCCTTGCCGTCGGTAAACTGCTTGAAGCTTTGATCCATGACCAAACCAGTGGTGTCCTTGGGCAGGATCTCCTCGTCGTGGAGTTGCTTGATGAAAGTTGCGGTCTCGATGGCCTCGGGAGTGTCGAAGGCGGTTTTGGAGCCATCCTCGGCGAACAGCGAACCCCCGGACTGGAGCAACCACGGGATGAACGAGGCGTTCATGGCACCGCGGGCAGGGTCGCCCCATGAGGCAGTGAAAGGCTGAATCCCCTTGGCCTTGAGGATCTTGGATATAGCGAGAAAGTCATCCCAAGTTTTGGGTGGCTCGACATGAGCCTTGGCGAAGAGACCCTTGTTGTAAAACAGAACGCGTGCTCCACCAACGACGAGGGGAAGACTGTACTGCTTGCCGTTGACTTTGCCTTTGTCGAGGAAGAGCAGGTTGTCCTTCTGCTCCTGGGTGACCATTCCGGAGAGGTCGACCAACTGGTTTTTGGCGATGTAATCGCCCATCATCTCACCGTACATGTAGCCCACATCGGGGCCGTCCTTGCTGGCCATGCCGGTGAGGTATTTCGATTCGTAGGTGTCCCAGCTGATGACGGTGACCTTGACGTCAACCTTGTTCTTTTTCTCGAAGGGTTTGACAATGTCGGCCCAAAGTTCAGCGTCCTTAGTGTTTGCGGCCAACGGTGGGACCCACAGGTTGATGCTGTCGATCCTGCCGGACGACGAACCGCCCGGACCCCCGCCACAGGAGGCAAGCAGGGCGGTCGCAACAGCTGCGACTGCGATCGTCTTCAAGGCTTTCACGGGTGTACTCCTTCGTCTGTGACCTTGATAGGTATGCTCTTGAATTTCCCCGGTTGCGGATTTCATCTCCGATGATGTGACCAAGAAACCCGGCGGTTGTAAAAGAGTACTTTACTACTGGTGGAGAATCAAGTAGATTAGGGAAATCGGTCGACAAGACGTAGCCGACGGTTGACGCAAGGAGGTTGGGCGGTGTTCGATGGCAGTGGTTCTGAGGGCGTAGTGAGTGGCCGCAACCTCGCCGACTTGCGCGAGCACAACCGCCAAACCGTGCTGCGATGCCTCATCGAGTCCACAGCCCCACTTACCATCAGGGAGCTCGCGCGCCTAACCGGTATCACCCGACCCACTGTGGCTTCAGCACTATCCGATCTAGTTGAGACTGGTGACGCTCTGGAGGGGCAGGCCGATCACGCTTCGGGACGTGGGGGACGTCGACCTCACGTCTTCACCCTCAACGCCACCAAGCGGATGCAGGCCGGGGTGGCGGTCCGGCTGCAGGGGGTTGAGTTAGCCATCGCGGACTGGCAGGGGACCATCCTGGCCAGTGATTCCAGACCCCTGAGGGGACGCCCCCCAGCCGAGATCCTCGACAACCTCCTCGACGATCTATTGGTCGCCACAGGCATCACATCGGTTGACACCATGGTCATCGGGGCCATTGGCAGTGTTGGGCGCGACGGCGTGCTGCGACGCAACGAGACTTTGCCCGATATCTCCGCCCCTGGCTACTTCGAACGCCTGCACGACGCACGAGTCGGGCGAATCGTCATCGAGAACGACGCCGTGCTGGCGGCCGTTGCCGAGCAGCGAGTCCGGAACCTGCCCACAGACCGGTCCATGGTCTGTCTGCTCATCGATGCCTCCGTCGGAGTTGGGATCGTCCTCGACGGGCACCCGGTTCGAGGCGCAGCCGGATACGCCGGGGAGATGAGCTACCTGCCCGGTTCGGGATGGAACGATGCCCACGTAGCCCTCATGGAACAGGCCCAGGCTCACGGTTGCACGGCGCAACGACTGTTTAAACTCGCCGGGGAATCCGACCCTCCCGCTTGGAGCCGGCTGGTGCTACGCAACTTCATTGACGACGTCACCTTCGGTCTGACAGCCCTGATGGCCGCTCTGAACCCCGACCTGTTGGTCATCGGAGGTTACGCCTGCGCAGCCCATGAACCAATCCGACAACGGCTGACCGACAACTTTACCGGGGTGCTACCTCACCTTCCCGTCATTGAGCCGGCGTCGGCGGGCACCTCTGCCGTGGTGCATGGTGCCATCAGCCTGGCTCTCTCGTCATCGACGGAGCCGTCGTTGGCGACAAGCAACCACTCGGCATGAGCATTTCAGCGGGAAAATCTCAAAGATTGTGAAGGACTCTTACCGTACTTGTTACTATTTATCCGCCCATGATGTCGCCGCACCCGACACAGCACTGGCGCACATCCTGGCGAATAAGTGGAAAGACAGTGATGTCTCAACGAGGTCTAAGGGGGCTCCTTGACCCATCAGTGGGCGGACCTCGGAGAGGCCTACGGAACAATTCCAACCTCTGAACGAAGGAGTTCATCCCACATGAGGTATCAACGAACAACGGGATTCTGGCTTACCGGAGTCATCGCCGCCGTAAGCCTGGGCCTCGTCGCCCTGCCATCCCCGAACACGGCGATGGCCGATCCCAGCACCACCCAGACAACTCACGTCGATTGCTCGTCCTCCGCCTCGGGGGATGGATCAATCGACCATCCTGTCAATGGCGTTGACAAACTAGACAAGGCATTCGGCCCCGGAAAGCGAGTCCTGTTCAAACGAGGCACTACCTGCCGGGGGACGGTAGTCGTCAATGCCTCGGGCACCAACCACGCCCGTACGCTCATCGGTGCCTACGGCCAGGGGAAGGCCCCCATCCTCGACGCACAGGGATCGGCCACGAACCAGCGTTCGGTGATCGAGGTCGACGATCGGTCGCACATCACCATCCAGGATCTCACGGTGCGCAACGGGTGGTTCAGCAATATCTCAGTCGAGGCCCATAACGGACATGTTATGGAGGGCATCACCGTCCAACGGCGTCGCGGTCGAGGAAAACGCCTGGAAGGGTGGCCCCAACAAGGTCACCGACAACTTCTGGGTCATGGGAGTCGGCGGTGTTATCGTCATGCCCTGCTCGGCCAGATCGGCCATCAAGGATGTCGTCATTGACCAGGTTGAGGCCTCGCGCCAGCACTATGCAGGCGTCCAGGTGGGGTACCATCAGCTCCACCCGTGGAGTGACTATGAAAAAGGCATCAAACGCGACGGCTACATGGTGCCAACGTGTTTTGATCAGGAGAGCAAACCCTATCCACACGTCTCTCCCGTCACCGGGATCCAGAACGCCGTGATCTCCAATTCCTCATTACACGACAACGACGCCATGGGGGCAGGAATCTTCGGGGCCACTGACGTACTGCTGCGCAACAATGATCTCTACCGCAACGGTTCGGGAATCGGAAACCCGGGAAACACCATGAACGGAACAGGCGCCTGGTGGGACACCACCAGGCACGTAACCGCTGAATGGAACAACGCCTGGGGAAACCGAGTCGGGTACAGAGGTCAGGACGGCACTGGGCTCGACGCCGACCGCAACACCAAGAACTCGATCATCCAGAACAACTATCTGCACGACAACGGCGGCTATGGCGCCTCGGTGATCGCTGCGTACGGTGACGCAAGTGCGACGATCCGGCATAACCTCATGGTCGACAATGGCACCCACGATCCAGACAGGTCCTCAGACATCATGATCTCGTCCTATTCCTCGCCTACCGAGGACGGCCGATCGGTAACCGGACAGGTCAGCGGCTTGTGGATTTACGGCAACACCATCCACCGCGACCAGGGCAAGGGCAATGCCCCCGGTATCCGGCTGCAAAGCCGATACCGTCCGAACACCGCAATCTCGATCGTCAATAACATCGTCAATCGCCCCGGTCGTGGCGGTATCTACTCCTTCCAACCTACAGATGCAGCCGAGGTCGACATGGTGCGCGGAAACCTCGTCAGTACCGACGGAACCTTTGCACGCACCCAAGACGTTGAGGGACGTCCCACCTTCCTATCCACCGCACGCGATAACATGAACTGGCCTAAGGGCGACTCGTTCCGGCTGGCTGCCACTTCGCTAGGAGCCAGGAACGCCGTCGGCTACGACAACGCGACCCTCCCGGGCAAGGCTCCGACAGCCCGGGGCGCGACAGATTTATGGGGCACGACCATTCCCGAAAAGTCCGGATTCGCCATCGGTGCCGACGTTGCGCCAGGGAAGGCCGCATCCGCAACCCCGAGATCTACACCGTTGGCACCTAGGCCAGTCTCGCCCGAACCGACGGTACAAGCTCCCCAGCTACCATGGCGGAACACCATCCCGGAGTACGAGCTCCCGTCACAATATGTGTCAACCATCATGCGGGCTCCGAAAACCGACCGGCAATACCTCGCCCATCCCGATACCATCAAGACCCGCAGCGGACGTCTCGTCACCACCTTCGCGAAGGGCCACGGCAAGGGCCCCATCATCATGATGATTTCGCAGGATCGGGGTCGGACGTGGGTCGAGAAAAAGAACACCCCGGCATCATGGGCAGGCTCGCAGGAAACCCCGACCCTATTCACCCTCGACATGCCAGATGGACGTGAACGACTGCTACTGGTCTCGGCCAATCCCGGCTGGGGAACCGATCTGGCCGGACATCGGCATGGTTTCAACACCTCGTACTCCGACGACGATGGAGACACTTGGAGCGAGTACAAGCACTTCCTGACCAAACGTGACCACGGAAACGTTGACAACGACGCCATCGTTGCGATGGCCTCACTGGTCCAGCTCCGGGACTCCCAAGGCAAGCCTCTCCCGAGATGGATGGGCATCTACCACGACCACGAATACGTCAACTACAAAACCATCCTGAGTTTCGACGGCGGCGTCGAAACGTGGTCCGATCCGGTACCCCTGCTCGCTCAGCACCGTGAGATCGAGAGGGAGTACCAGATGTGCGAGATTGGCATGTTCCGCTCCCCTGACGGCAAGCACATCGTCGGCTTAGCCCGCAGTCAGTCCCACCGGCACCGTGCCACCCTCATCCAGTCCGGTGATGAAGGCCAGACGTGGTCCAAACCGAAGGAGCTGCCGGGTTCCCTGGCAGGAGAGCGCCACAAGCCGGTCTACGACCCAATCACTGGTCGCGTCGTGGTGTCGATGCGGGAGATCCGCTACGACCTCAACGGCAACGGCACTCATGACGGCGCCAAAGACTGGCGCGCCGGAAATTGGGTCGCATGGGTGGGCAGCTACGACGAGCTAATAAACCAGAAGGAGGGTCAGTACCGCATTCTGTTGTCGCATGACTGGTCGCAAAGTATCTACGGCGGCGACACCGGCTACAGCGGGGTCGTCACCTTCCCCGACGGCACCTTCCTCATGACCTCCTACGGGCACTGGGACGAGGCCTTTTCACGGTCATGGGTCGATCCGGCCACGCACCACTACAAGGTGACGACGGACCTCTCCTACATCCGTCAGGCGAAGTTCACCCTGCGTGACTTCGAACGAGCCAACGGCATCGCGCCACAGCCCAAGCCGAGCGTCAAGCCAACGGTGGCTCCCACCGCAGCCGTAACACCAACACATCCGGTGACGGCTGCGCCCTTTGCGAACGAATCGCGCCTCGTATCCGAATCAGATGCGCCGGTCACGGGGCCCGCACCGAAGGTTGGGGTACCTCGCCCGGGGCTACCCGTTGCGGCGTATGAAGTAGTTGCCCCATGACCACACGGCTATCCGCGGTGCCTACTACGGCGACAGGACGATGGGCTACAGCCTAGGGGTCTCCGTCCGCTCAGGGTAGAGTTGAAGTAGTGGGTCTGGCCACTAACAACGAACGGATGACAACACACAAAGCACCACCACCCTCCGCAATGATGCACGGGAGAAAAGGTATGACAATGCGTTCCGATACTGCCGCACGCCACCGATGGGTGCGCGCATCATGCTCTCCCCGTTTCGCCCACGGACGGGATGGGAAAGCCGGGTACGGTGCGATAGTGGCCATCGGCATGTTGACTACCATCGCCCTGACGACCCCACCAGTCAACGCCAACCCCACCGAGGGGGAGCCCACTCCGATCCATCCGTGACGGCTGCGTCGGGATCGATCTCCTTGACCCCCCAGGTTCCCTCAGGAGTCATGACGATCATTGACGGCGCTTTGTCGGTGCGTGTGCGTCCTGACTTTTCCCAGGTGATCAACTACACATTGGGGGTAAGTCTCTTGTTGGTCAGTATGGTGGAGCCTTGACGTCCATTAACATCGATGGTAAGGATCACAGGGTCAGTGTCGGCAAACCGATCGCAGGCAAGAACAACGTGAGTTACCGGTTGGCTTTCGCTGATTTGCCAGATGTGTCCATGACCGCACAGATCAGCGGCACGCTTACTTACAAGCTCACCGACATCAAGGATCCGGACAAGCAGGTACATCGCATCCTTGTCCCCAACCTTGACCTGGTCAGCGTCACCGGCACCCACTCCCAGATGATGGCCGCCGATATCTCGGTCGATCGTGGCAAGGCTCATTGACGTGCCCAAGGCAGACCTCGGTTCCGGTACTGTTTGGATGATTACTGCCAACACGTCGACTCTGGCAGCCGGATTCGAGACGAACGCTATCGGCGACAACACCATCGACAACGGTGGCAAGGCCACGGCTCGTTTCATCCACACGACCAAGAAGATCGTCGAATTTGATGAGCCTGCAACCGGTCCGTTCGTCAAACTTGTGGAGACCTCCTCCCAGAGTGGTCAACCATTCGGCGGTGCCGGTGAGATTCGTCTCTCCGCCACCTGCTCGAGCGGATCAACGCCGGCAGTGCCCAGTGCCTCGGAAACGCCGCGCACCCCAACCGACCCCGACGGTCACGCCCAGTTTGCACCAGCCAAACAACCCGAAATCCTCGAAAACCCTGACCCACCTCGGCCAACACAGCCGCCCCACCCAGATGCCCAGCACCGGGGTCCAGGGAAACGGGAAGGTTTGGCCCTTGTCGGGGACTCGCAATACTGCGTGCCGAGTGAATGGCACACCTGCGTCGCTGGCGGTGATCCCAAGGCGCTAAGACGATCGACGGTGGGCGCGGTCATATGGTCTCGCCCACCGTTGGACCATCATGAACGGGGTACCACGTCATTACCCCCCCCTGACCCGTACTCAACCAACGCGCGCCATCACGGCGCGAATCCGCTTCGGTGACACGCTGACACGGGTACCGAGTTTCTGGGCGAAGTACTGAATGCGCAATTCCTCCAGCATGAACCCGATTTCCTCGACCTCGGCGGGTAGTTTTCCGGCCGGTTGTTTCTCGCATAAGGCGTCATAGTCGGCCAAGAGAGGCTCGAGTTCTGCCATTTGACGCGGATCGCGCGAGAGGTTGGTCATCAGGGATTCGATACGCACGCTCACCCCCTGAATCCAGCGCGGCATGTCGTCATACCAAGGGTCCGGGGTAGCCGAGATGAAATTCTCGAAAACGAGGTCGTCAATCTGGGCGGTGATGTCGTCTCGGATCGTCGGATCCGAGACGGTTGTCAGAGCCTGACGAGCCTCAACAAGACGGCTGAGGACCCTGCCAGCGGTACGCACCACTCGAGCCATCCGGTCGGCCTGGTCCTGCCGAACGGCCATGACAAGGTCATCGAAGGACTGTTTATTGCGAATCCCTGATAGATCGCCGGCTTTCTCGTGGGCTACCGAAGCGACCGCCTTGTGACGGGCATCGGCCAAGAGGGCCGAGACGCTAGGGTACGGAGAGGTTGCCACGGCTAGCTTGGTGGCGTTGTCCATGTGCGTGACGACCCACTTCGTCGGATCGGGAAGGTTGAGGACGAGCAACCTCACAACGCCAGCAGCATGGCTGGTGCGCTGAGCGCGGGGATTGTCCAGGACGGTGGTGCCAACGGAAACTCCCTCATCGACCAAACATGGGTAACCGACGGCGTCAGCGCCTTCGCGCGACAGACCGATCCGTTCCGGAATCGGATCGAAGGTCCACTCCCTCGCGCCGTGGATCTGGGATCGTCCTGCGGCCTTGGTTAATGATTGGGAGACCTTGGAAGCCAGATCGGTCTGCAGCGCCTCGAGATCCTCGGAGCGGGCAATGGGGGCGGACTGGAATCCCTTGGGCTTGTTCTTGGCATTCTTTCTGGACTTTTTACCGACGGGTTTTCCCTCGGCGTCAACAATGTCGAAACCTACCCGCAGATGGGCCGGGAGGGCCACAATGTTCCAGTCATCAGGATTGACGATGACGCCAGTGAGAACTTTGAGTGCTCGTCCGAGTTCTTCGGTGAAAGGGGCCTGACAATTAGCATCGTGGTCTTCCAACCAAGTCAGTGCCGCTCGGGCATGGTCGGGAGCGGGAACCAACTGGGTGCGAATGCGCTTAGGAAGAGTGCGAATGAGCTCCGTCGCTAACTCGGTACGCAGACCTGGAACCTGCCAGCTGAACGGCGCGGTGGGCACCTGGTTGAGCAGTGCCAATGGGATAGTGACGGTAACGCCGTCGTGCCCGGATCCCGGCTCAAAGACGTAGTGCACCGGCAGGTCAAGGTTTCCGACCTTCCAGTGGTCCGGGAAAGCATCAGCGTCCACGGAGTCGGAGTCGACGAGATCGTCGATCGACAGGTCAAGCTGGTGATGATCCTGCACCCGGCGCCACCAAGCGTCGAAGTGTGAGCCAGAGACGATCTCGTCAGGAATCCGGCGGTCGTAAAAAGTGAAGATGGCGTCGTCGTCGGCCACCAAGCCGCGCTGGCGGCTGCGCTCTTCAAGATCCGCTGCCTCGTCACGGACCCAATCGTTATGCCTGAGGAATTCGTGAGGAGATCGCCAGTCCCGCTCTACCAGGGCCGACCGGATGAAGATCTGTCGAGACCCCACCGGATCGATCTGGCCGTAGTTGACGCGACGATCAGCCCACAATGGCACCCCGAAAAGGGTGCCACGCTCGGTTGCGACTACCGATGCTGTTGAGGCTGCCCAATGCGGCGCCGTCCAGGAGCGCTTGATGAGAGGGCCCGCAATCTCCTCCACCCACTCGGGTTGGACAGCCGCGACTGTTCTGGCCCACAGCCGAGAAGTCTGCACCAACTCAACAGCTACAACGAGTTCGGGTGACTTGCGCGCCAGCAGTGATCCGGGGTTGATGGCGAACTTCGTGCCGCGCGCGCCGAGGTATTCCTGCGGCCTAGAATGCTGGCCGCGCCGCTTAGACGACTCCCGGACCTGAGCCAGACCGATGTGAGACAACAGTCCCGAGAGTAGGGCGACGAGAACCCGATCGGTCGGAGCAGGAGTGCGGTTGACCTCCAAGTGCAGTTCCTTGGCGATCTGGCGGAGTTGGCCGTGCAGGTCGTCCCACTCACGCACTCGCAAATAGTTGATGTACTCAGCCCGACACATGCGGCGAAAGGCCGAAGACCCCATCTGACGGCGCTGGTGACGCAAATAACGCCATAGCCGATGGATGGCCATGATGTCACCACCCTCGTCAATCCCAGCTGCCTGGGTACGCGGGGAGGTCTTGCCGAGACGGGAATTGGTGTGCGGGGTGTGACGTGTCAGACTTCCGGATTTAGGAGTATTGACGGTTTTCTGGCGGATATGTTGTTGACGGACTTGCGACCAGTTCCCCACCCGATTGTTATCGGTGCTGTCAGCTGCCTGGAGGGTCTGCAGCAAGCTGACCTCGGTGGCAAAACGGCGATGGAAACCGTCAGCCTCCTCACGTTTGTCTGCGGGACGCTCCCGGACGTCACGGATCGATAGGGCCGCGACGATGACGAGGACCTCAGCCAGGCTGCCTTGCTTCGCTCCTTCAAGGAGCATGCGGCCCAGCCGCGGGTCCAGGGGCACCCGGGCCAGCTGGTGGCCAATCTTTGTCAGGCGCGGAGAGTCACAGTGTCCCGGTTTGAGGGCTCCCAGCTCGTCGAGGAGTCGGATTCCGTCATTGATCTGGGAGCGATCCGGAGCCTCGACGAAGGGGAAATCGGTGATGGCGCCGAGCCTGGCCTGGGCCATCTGAAGGATGACCGCGGCCAAGTTGGTCCGCAGAATCTCTGGCTCGGTGAATTCGGGACGGGACTTAAAACTGGCCTGGGAGTACAGCCGGATGCAGATACCCGGTGCCACTCGGCCACATCGTCCGGCCCGCTGGTTGGCGCTGGCCTGGGAGACCGGCTCAATAGGCAGACGCTGGACCTTGGTGCGCACCGAGTACCGCGAGATACGGGCAGTTCCCGGATCGATGACGTAGCGGATCCCCGGCACGGTCAGGGAGGTCTCAGCGACGTTGGTGGCCAGCACGATTCGTCGTCCGGTGTGTGGGGTGAAAACCCGATGCTGCTCGGTGGCCGACAGGCGCGCGAAGAGCGGCAGGACTTCGGTATTTAACAGGTTGAGGTCGGCTAGCGACTCGGCGGTCTCACGGATCTCCTGTTCACCGGCTAGAAACACGAGGATGTCACCGCTCCCCTCGCAGCAGAGCTCCTGGACCGCCCGGCATATACCGGTGACTTGGTCGACCACCTCGTCATCCGGGCTCGTCGAAGTGGGGATCGATGGGCGATCGGGGAATTCATCCTCGTCGTCAACGCCGTCCTCGTCATCGGGACGGACCTGCTCGGAAGGATCTAGCGGGCGATAACGCACCTCAACGGGATATGTGCGCCCCGAGACCTCGATAACTGGGGCGTCGTCGAAGTGAGTGGAAAACCTGGCGGTGTCAATAGTGGCCGAAGTGATGATGACTTTAAGGTCGGGACGTCGTGGCAGCAACTGCTTGAGATAACCCAGCAGGAAGTCGATGTTGAGACTGCGCTCGTGAGCCTCGTCAATGATGATGGTGTCATAGGCGCGCAAGTCGCGATCATGAGAGATCCCAGCGAGAAGCACGCCGTCTGTCATGACGGTCAGAGCGGTGTTAGAGGTAGCGCGGCGGGTAAAGCGGACCTGATAGCCGACCTGCTCCCCCAGCTCAACCCCCATTTCCTCGGCAACTCGTTCTGCGACACTGCGCGCAGCGATCCGTCGGGGCTGGGTATGGGCAATGTGACGGCGCCCCAGAGCCAGGCAGATCTTAGGGAGCTGGGTCGTCTTTCCCGAACCGGTCTCGCCTGCCACCACCACGACCTGGTGACCCTTGACGAGGTCAGCAATTTCGTCGGCGTGTGCCGCTATCGGGAGCTCAGTGTCGAAGGTGACGGCTCCCCCACCGGGCAGTTCACCTTCCAGTCGTGAATCAGGCATGGCCGAATCAGTTTATGCGACGCCTCCAACACCCAGCGACCGAATAATGCTCACGTGTGTTGGTTTTCACAACCGACCCCACGCGACACCAATCATCGCGATGACGCCCATGGCCACTTGGCCTTCGTAACCCCGCTGCAGTACTACGATCTGTTTTCAGACAGCAGTTTAGTCAGTGGCAGATAGCCAGCGGCGATTGAGCGTGCGCCATAATGCCGCGACTCACACCACCTGCGGTCCAGCCCAAGATCGGGTGCTTCTTCATGCCAATAACAAGGAGGTCAACGTCGTCTGAGAGATCGACCAAAGCGTCGACGGGTTCTCCGGAAAGCACGCGGGTCTCGATCGCGACATTGGGATGCTCATCGGCGAGCGGCTTGACGATTTCGTTGAGTCGTTTGAGAGCCTCGTCATGAACCTTCTCGGAGTCGTCACCAGGGACCGTCACCGCGAGCAGCTTGCAGTCACGGTGATGTGCTTCGGCGAATCCGAAACCGACAGCTGCAGTTCCCTCGCTCTGGGGGCCAACTGCGACCGCGACACGCTTCTTGCCGCCGGTCGGCTCCGGGGTCGAGGCACGGGAGATGACAACGACGGGTGCTGCCGACATGCCGGCCACAGCCACTGAGGTCGACCCAACGAACATCCGCTCCAGGCCTGAGGTAGCGCGACGGCCGACGACAACGAGCTGGGCATCGACGCTGCGATCGGCCAGAATAGCCGCGGGGTTACCCAGGACGACCTCTCCAGAGATCCGATCGGGATCCATTCCCTGCTCAGTCGCAACATGGATAGCGTCGTCAACAACGACCTGGCCGGCATCCTGCAGAGCGGTCGGGTCGTAGACGACTCCCCAAGCGCCCGCAACAGCGGCGTCATCAACGGCGTGAAGGACGATGAGATCAGCGTCTCTTCTGATCGCCGATCCTGCGGCGTAGCGGGCAGCGCGTAGACCGTCCTCGGAGCCATCGACTCCGACAATGACGGTCGTGCGGCGAGCCTTCGATGAGGTTCGGTCGTCAGTCATGGTGGTCCTCCTCAATGAGACATCAAAGGCATTTGCCCTTGTCATATTGTCCCATCATTTGGATCATTTGGCTTGAAGCAAAGCATGTCAGGTCAGGAACCTTCTTCAAAAGTAGTTCTCCCCCGCAGTTTACGGGCCAATTCATTGTCCAACCCATCGGCCAATCGGGACATGATGGAGACGGCCTGGTGAAGATGTGCGGCGACAAAGGGGCGGGCCATCACCGACATCGTCACGAACACTCGATCTTGGTGAAGGGCAAAACGCCCGTAACGGGACTGAACGTTAAGGTCGTTGAGAACCTCGACGGCGCGGGAACGTCCCTCGACGTCATGGACGAGAGCAGCAAAAAGCAACAATTCGGAGGCATCAGGAGTGGTGCGCACGAAGACCATGCACGTCCCCACTCGGATAGCAAAGTCACCCTCACTATCCCGGATGGCCGGGTGGCCGAACATTTGGGACAATTCATCAGCCACGAGACGGTCGAGGTGATCTTTGTCTACCGGCATGATGGCGGGCACACTAACCGCCTCCGTGGGAGACAACGGGGGCTCAGGCTGCAAAATTTCCGCAAGCTGGTCAGGGGCCAGGAACACCGGATGCGGAACACCGAAGATGTCGCGCAGGGTCGTTACTGCCAATTCAGCGAGCTGTTCGGAATCGTCCTGACTTTGATACACCCAGTAGTTGTCAGTGCGGTGGACTTTGCAGGTTCCAGGATCCTGCCATCCTAGGGAGCTCAGGCCTTCTAGCTGGCCCGACGTAAGGTGTGCGCTCTCCGGTAAGCAGCTATTGCTGGACGCTTCTGCAAGAATCATCGCGGTTTCATCGCTACAACCAGGATCGTCTTGCACGAAGCGGATGAAAGGAGCCGTGTCGGTGCGCGCCGACAAGGTTGAGATCGTGAGCTCGCCGTCGTCATCAATGACAGAGACGACTTCCGTCAGACGCTCGGCGAACTGGTCCCACGCCTGCGCGGTGCTGCGATCCAGGTCGAACGCGAAGTCTGGTGGCTCGTCCATAACTCCAACCTAGTAGGTCGAGCCATTATCTGCAGCCGCCTCCCGCGATCCCGCTATGCAATGCATAGGCCGGAGCACAGCCAGCCTCTGAATGCCGGTGCGGGCCACACATGGAACAGACGGCGGGGGCGCAGTTTCTGCTGCGTCCCCGCTCCGGTCACAGCGTCATCAGCTGCAACCGCTGGTTGAACCGCACCCCTCGCAGACGTAGCACGATCCCGAGGGACGCATCTTCGTTCCGCAGGTCAGGCATAGCGGGGCATCAACCTCACGGCCCATCTGCTCCTCGAGGAGCTCGGCGCTGGTGTGTGCCCCACCAACCCGTTCGACCGTCTCCTGGGTTGCGAAGAGACCGGGCTGGTTAGCCCCATCCTCGTGCACTCGGACGCGGTCGGCCGGCGTGTCCTTGAGGGTCTCAGAGTCGATGAGCTCATCTTCCTCAGACAGGTACGAACCCGTCTCGACGTAGCGAGCACGCTCGGCAGCCGTGTAGATACCCAGCTCAGCGCGCTCATCAAAGTCAAGGTAGTCGAGAGCCAGACGACGGAAGACATAGTCGATGATCGACGAGGCGATCCGAATGTCAGGATCGTCGGTCATGCCGGCTGGTTCGAACTTGAGATTGGAGAACTTCTGGACGAAGGATTCCAGCGGAACGCCATACTGCAAGCCGATGGACACCGCAATAGAGAATGCGTCCATAACACCGGCAAGGGTAGATCCCTGCTTACCAAGTTTGAGAAAGATCTCGCCTAAGCGTCCGGAATCGTAAGCGCCGGTGGTGAGGTAACCACCGGCTCCCGCGACCTGGAAGCTGGTGGTACGGCCCATGCGTGACTTCGGCAGACGCTGACGACGAGGGCGGTACTCGATACGGACTTCCGGCTCAGCCTTCTCGTCCTCTTCTGTCTTCTTAACCTCGGAGAGAGGCTGACCGACCTTGCAGTTGTCGCGGTAGACGGCAAGAGCCTTGAGGCCAAGCTTCCAGCCCTCCATATAGACCCCGGCGATGTCCTCCACGGTAGAGGACTCCGGTAGGTTGACGGTCTTGGAGATGGCACCAGACAGGAAGGGCTGGACGGCAGCCATCATCCGTACGTGCCCCATCGGGGCGATGAACCGGGTGCCCATGGCGCAGTCGAAGACCTCGTAATGAGCCTCATCGAGGACAGGAGCACCAACAACCGAACCGTTGTCAGAGATGTAGGCGATGATCTTCTCGGCCTGCTCAGGAGTGTAGCCGAGATTCTTCAGAGCACGCGGCACCGTCTGGTTGACGATCTGCATTGAGCCGCCGCCGACCATCTTTTTGAATTTGACCAGAGAGAAGTCTGGTTCGATACCGGTGGTGTCGCAATCCATCATGAAACCGATGGTGCCGGTCGGGGCAAGCACAGAGGCTTGGGCATTGCGGAAACCATTGGTACGACCAAGCTTGACAACTTTATCCCACTCCGCCTTGGCAGCGGTCAAAACGGTGGTGTCGTTGTCGTGTAACGGGTGAACCTGACGGTTGGCGTCACGATGCTTAATCATAACGGCCTGGTGCGGCTCAGTGTTCTCGGCGTATCCGGCATAGGGGCCGACGATGGCAGCCAGTTCGGCGGAACGTCGGTAGGAGACGCCAGTCATGAGGGATGTGATGGCAGCTGCGAGAGCACGTCCGCCGTCGGAGTCATAACCCAGGCCTAGTGCCATGAGGAGGGCGCCCAGGTTGGCGTAGCCGATACCGAGCTGACGGAAGTTACGGGTCGTCTCGCAGATAGCCTCTGTTGGGAAGTCGGCAAAGCAGATGGAGATGTCCATCGCGGTGATAACAAGCTCAACAGCTTTAGTGAACCTCCCGACGTCAAAGTGGTCGTCCTCATCGAGGAACTTGAGCAGGTTGAGGCTAGCCAAGTTACACGAGGAGTTGTCCAGACTCATGTACTCCGAGCACGGGTTGGAGGCATTGATTCGGCCACTGTTTGGGGTGGTGTGCCAAGCGTTGATGGTGTCGTCGTACTGCAGACCCGGGTCAGCGCACTCCCAAGCAGCTTGGGCGATCTTGCCGAAAAGCTCTTTGGCATCAACGGTATCAAGCACCTTTCCAGGCTCAGTGCGGGAAGTCAGACCGAAGGGCTGGCCCTGCTCAACAGCCGTCATGAAGGCGTCGGAGACACGCACCGAATTGTTGGCGTTCTGATACTGGACACTGACGATGTCACGACCGCCCAGGTCCATGTCAAACCCGGCATCACGCAAAGCACGGATTTTGTCCTCCTCGCGCGCTTTAGTCTCGATGAACTCCTCGATATCGGGGTGGTCGATGTCGAGGACGACCATCTTGGCGGCACGACGAGTCGCACCACCTGACTTGATGGTTCCCGCCGAGGCATCAGCACCGCGCATGAAGGAAACCGGACCAGAAGCCGTGCCGCCAGAGCTCAGTAGTTCCTTCGAGGAACGGATGCGGGAAATATTAAGACCAGCACCAGAACCACCTTTAAAGATGAACCCCTCTTCCCGGTACCAGTTGAGAATCGACTCCATCGAGTCATCCACCGAAAGAATAAAGCAGGCGCTGACTTGCTGAGGGCTCGTCGTACCCACGTTGAACCACACCGGGGAATTGAAGCTGAAGAATTGGTGCACCAACAGCCAGGTCAACTCCTCACCAAAGATCTTGACGTCGTCGTCAGACGCGAAATAACCGTTTTCGCGTCCAGTGGTCACGTAGGTATTGACGACTCGATCAATGAGGGTCTTGAGACTATCTTCGCGAGCCGGCGTGCCCAGGGCACCACGGAAGTACTTATTAGTAACGATCGTCGAGGCGTTAACGCTCCAGAAGTCGGGGAACTCGACTCCGCGCTGCTCAAAGACCACATCGCCGGTACGCCAGTTCGTCTGCACGACGTCACGGCGTTCCCAGATCACCTCGTCATAAGGATGAACACCCTCAGTGCTGAAGGTGCGCTCGACGTGCAGCCCCTTAGAGCGGCTCGTCCTGCGTGGTGCGGACTTGGTCTCGGTCATGGCTCCCTCTGTATTTTCAGTGATACGGGTGGTTTGTCGGTACTCGGTGTGAGCTGTGCAACATGCTCGACGCACAGCTCGTCAGAACAGCGGCTCGTCCTGCTTTGAGGACCGTTTACGGCCCGAGGACTTCGCTTTGTCCGGGGACTCATCTCGCAGCCGATCAATCTCAGTGGCGAAGTCCTCAATGGTGTCGTAGTTCAGATAGACGCTGGCAAACCTCAGGTAAGCGATGGGATCAAGCTCACGCAGTGGTCCTAGGATCGCCAATCCGATTTCCTCGCTGGGTATCTCCGCGGCTCCTCGGGCCCGCAGACCGTCCTCGACGCGTTGTCCCAGCAAAGCCAGATCAGCGTCTGTGACCGGACGCCCCTTGCATGCGTTACGCACACCACGGATCACCTTGTCACGGGAGAAAGGTTCCTCGATGCCATTGCGCTTATGAACCGTCATCTGCATGCGTTCGATGGTCGTAAACCGCCGCTCACACATCGGGCACTGCCGCCTCCGACGGATCGCAGTACCGTCTTCGCATACCCGCGAATCCAAGACTCGTGAGTCATCATGCTGGCAGAATGGACAGCGCATCATCACCTCCTTCCCCAACCTCACTAGGCTCCGAACATGTGGTTTGCCGTTGTCCTAGAAGACTACCCCCAACCGGGAGCAAAAACACAACTTGTAGGGATTACAAAGTTAACTACCACAACATCTGGTGCCTACAGGTGGTTTTCGAGGACGGCGATGAGCCGTACGTCAAGCCGGCACGCGCGACACGCCGAAAACGAGTACCTCCTGTAACCGGCTCCGCATGCCAGGAACTGACATCGGACAGCACCGCAGGCTGTTGCCCGTTGACCTGAACAACGCCCATATGGCCCTCATGGCCACTGGATGGGATCCCCTTGCCAGACCTGGCTAAGACGTCCTAGGGCGAGAATCACCCCGACGATCATTACAGCGATGGTTGCCAGCACAGCAGCATCCCAGAACCGGTCATGACGGGACCGATGACGCGCAATCGCGCCGGGGCGTCCCGCCATCAATTCCTGTCGGTCAATAACGACCACTGATTCAGCCAACTCATCCTGCCACGGTCCGACGACCAGATCACCTCGACGACCGAGCGTCGTCTCGATATCCCACTCGTACGTCTGAGCACTCATCGGATCACCTCTCTGTTAACGAGAGCCATCCGCTCCCGTCAGCGGCCCCGGGAGATGCCCCGGGAAGGGGCCGGAGACCAGAGGTCTTCCGGTGCCATCAATGACATCCCCCTAAGCAGACAAGTTCGCCGCCATCAATGTAGAACACAAGGAGAACAGCCTAGTCAGAAGGGATTAGGTAGCGTCGCGGCGACGTCCAACTCGTGCCTCCACGCTCCCTACACGGCACCAGAACGCTGCCGATGGAGAACTGTCGTAGCCGCCCTATACCGTGACTGCCATGACCACCGATACGCCCGGAACCGACACCTCGGACCCGGCCGCCGTCTCGTCGGCTGTTCCAGTCACGAATACCCGTGAGCCCTCCGCCAAGGAACGTAAAGTCTTGGCAGCCGTCAAGGAGGGGCTGCGTCGCGACGGCAAAGCCCCAACAGTCCGCGCCCTTGCCGAAATGACGGGAGCGGCGAGCACATCGACGATCCAGCGGCGTATTTCTTCTCTTATCGATCTGGGGCTGCTACGTCGAACTAAAGGCACTCTCGAGGTAATCGAAGACACCATCGGGGCCACCGATCCACATGGCCCGCAAGCCTTCCAAGTCGAACTCCTCAATTCGAGCAACGACGTCCACGAAGAACACGACGAAACCGTCATCGCAGTGCCGTCCCAGCTTCTGCGCCACGGCGAGCACACCGTGGTCATCGCCCGCGACGACGGAATGTCCCCCGACATCCACTCCGGAGATCTCGTAGTGGTGCGGCGTATATCGGCGAGCGAACTGCCCGACGATCCATCTGAGGCATACCTCGTGGCAGCCACCGTAGGCGGGGTGACAGTCGTTCGCACCCTGTCCAAAATTTCGGGCCGGCCATGGCTGTTGGCCTCTAACCCTGCTCACTCACCGATCAATCTCGACGATGCTTCCCTGCTGGGTCAGGCTGTGTCGCTAATGAGACGACTCTGATGAGGCTCAATTGAACGCCTAGAGGCAAGACGTACACCCAACCGGCGCTACCAAAAAACACGCTACAAGCTCATACGGAACTGGCTGATCAATCCTTTTCTGGCCTCTCAAAGCTGCAGTAGTGATCGATAGTATCACCAGCATTGACGCCATACAGGAAGAGAATTGTGAAGCGGCTTGGTTTTTGTTCTGTTCGAGGTTTTCTTCCTTATTCTAGGTACGCCTTAGCCGGAACAAGCCGCGGAAAACGTATCACGCGCCGGAGCACACGTGCATTCATGAATCACAAGGCTCGACCAAACTGGCACCTGGAATCATGCGAGTACAGAACGTGGCTTGCTAGTCTGGCGAGATTTTTCGAGGTCTTCCTATGACTCCGGACGAGCAGCGTCTCGCTCATAGCGATCAGGTAACCCCGCCCGTATAGGCATCGTTGCGAGCACCTGATCGTGTCGATGTACGCGGCGTTTCTTAAAGCTGCTGGGCCATACGAGTAATCCGCATAGCGAAACGCAGCACGCTGACCGGCTCAAAAACGTCATCATTCCCCCAGCCTTCGCAACGCCCCAACGGCCATCTCTCGATCAGTCGTCGTCCAGAAAGACGGCATCGACGCCCTCAGAAATCCACCGTATCTAGCAGTCACCAGCCGCGGATCGAGGACAGCGACCACACCGCGATCGTCGGCACGCCGAATGAGACGACCAGCCCCTTGGGCCAGCAGGAGCGCGGCGTGGCCAGCCGACACCGTCATAAATCCGTTGCCGCCAGCTTCTTCAACAGCCATACTCCGGGCTGCCATGAGCGGGTCATCGGGTCTCGGAAACGGGATTCGATCAATAACAACCAGACGGCAAGTGTCCCCAGGAATGTCGACCCCCTGCCACAGCGACACGGTCCCAAAGAGACAAGTACGCGGGTCAGCCGTAAACCGTCGAGTGAGATCGGCCAGATGCCCCTCCCCTTGGCACAACACCCGAATATCAGGCATCGCGCTACGCATGTGTGCAGCGGCCGCTACAGCACTGCGTTGAGAGGAAAATAATCCCAGGGTTCTCCCACCGGCCGCCCACACAAGCTCCGCAAGATCATCGAGAGCCTCAGGTGCAATACCGTCGCGCCCCGGGCGAGGCAACGACCTACCGACGTAAAGAATCCCCTGCTTCGAGTAGTCGAAGGGCGAGCCAACATCAACTCCCCGCCACCCCATCTGGGTCTCAAGGATCTCGGGAGCATCTCCCTCAACCTGCTCGCGCGGGGATAGCCCAACGCCGCGCGCTGTCGTGAGGAAACTACCACCAATGCATAAGGTCGCCGAGGTTAATATCGTGGTGGACTGAGCAAAGACGTTCTCCCGCAACAGGCCACCAACGCTCAGCGGAGCGACGTGAATACTGCGGTATCCCTTCTCAGATTCAGAGACCCACACCACGTCGGCGGCAGCCAGCCCCACCGTGCGATCGGCGGTTTCAAAAACCTCCCGCATCGCAGCTTGAGCCTGCATCCTCTCCGCATCGACGGACTCCTTAGAGTCCTCATCGTTTCGGCCCAACTGACTGACAGCATCGCGAGCGAGATCACGCAATACTGTGCAGGCCTGGATGACCTGAGCGTCCGGCCTGGTGACCCGACCTGGAGCGGTCGCGTTCATGGCCCGGGCAAGGACGTCAGCCTGATTGAGCAGATCAGCACCAACGACGTCGTCAAGCCATGTCAAGGCACGCTTCACGGTCGTCGTCACGATAGCTGAAGAGAGATCCTTCGAAGCAGCCCTAGTAAACTGGTTTACTAGCTCATGGGCCTCGTCGATAATGACCGTGTCATGCTCCGGAAGAACGTGTCCACCATTGAGGGCATCGATCGCGAGCATCGCGTGATTGGTGACCACCAAGTCAGCATTTCGAGCCTGTTCCCGCGCAGCTTCCGATAGGCACTCACTGCCAAACGGACACCGCTGAGCCCCAAGACACTCATTGGCTGGCACACTCACCTGAGCCCATGCGAGCGGAGTGTGGGGAGGAGCATCGTCGCGATCACCCAGCCCAGATTCCTCGGCTTGCTCCTCGGCCCATTCCCGCAACATGACGACCTCAGCGCCCAGCGCAGACTCCGGGACCGCTTCCACCTCTCGCTCATGGGCGTCGGCAGCAAGATTCGCCCCCGGCACGAGGGCATCCTGTCCCTTAGCGCGGGTTGAACCACCCCGCACTTTATGCAGGCAGATGTGGTTGTTCCGTCCTTTGAGAACGGCCACCTTTGGCCTACGGGGCAAAATCTTCTCAGATGCGTCGAGAATGGCCGGAATATCCTTGTGAGCAAGCTGAGCCTGCAACGCCAACGTTGCAGTGGCGACGATGACTTGTGCCTCTTTCTCGACGCAATAGACCAGGGCCGGAGCCAAGTAGCCAAGGGATTTTCCCGTTCCCGTACCGGCCTGAACCAACAAGTGCAGCTCGTCGCGCATAGCTTGGTCGACAGCCTCAGCCATCGCGACCTGGCCAGGTCTCTCCTGGCCACCCATTTCAGAGACGGCAGTGCTGAGGAGGTTACGACACATCTGGCTGACTTCTGCTGGCTCAGTCGCCATTACAAGCCTCCCCTACCTCAGCCGCTAGAGCAGGGTGAAGGTGAGCGATGACATGGGTGCCATCAGCGGTGTGATCGATGAGTTCGATGGCTCCGTTGCGATGAATCTTGTCCACGAGGTCCCCGCGCGCATAGGGAATGACGGCGTCGACGCACTGGGAAGGTACTGGAAGATCAGCCTCGACGGCTTCGATAAGCTCATCGGTTCCTTCACCTGTGTGGGCAGAGACCAGGTACGCCTCTGGGAAGGTAGAGCGCAAGGCCACGATGGCATCATCGCTAAGACGATCAATCTTGTTAAGAACGAGGACCTCAGGAATGGCACTGGCTCCAATCCCCGACAGCACCGCGCGCACTGCGTCGACCTGGCCGACCGGATCTGGATCAGCTGCATCCACAACGTGGAGGAGCACATCGGCCATCGCTGTCTCCTCCAGAGTAGATGCAAAGGCTTCGACGAGATCGTGCGGCAAGTGCCGAACAAATCCCACCGTGTCAGTGAGGGTATAGACTCGACCGTCGGAGGTGGTAGTTCGTCGAGTCGTGGGGTCAAGGGTTGCGAAAAGAGCATTCTCGACAAGTACCCCGGCACGAGTGAGCCGGTTGAGCAAGGAGGACTTCCCGGCGTTTGTGTACCCGACGATGGCTACTGACGGCACCTTGCTTCGGACGCGATCGGCTCGTTTGGAGGCACGGGTGGATTCGATGTGCTTAAGACGCCGGCGCAACACCGCAATCCGATGGCCGATACGTCGACGGTCGGTCTCGATACGAGTTTCACCGGGGCCACGGCCGCCGATACCGGCACCTCCGGCGGCTCGCCCACCGGTCTGACGCGAAAGATTGCCACCCCAACCGCGCAGTCTCTGCTTGAGGTAGTTGAGCTGGGCCAATTCCACCTGAGTACGGCCTTCAACGCTGCGCGCGTGCTGAGCGAATATGTCGAGAATCAGGGCCGTCCGATCCACAACCTTGACCTTGACCCGGTCCTCGAGGTTGCGCAACTGAGCGGCGTCAAGCTCACCGTCGCAAATGACGGTATCAGCACCAGTCGCCCGCACAACCTCGGCGAGCTCTGCCACCTTGCCCGAACCAATGTAGGTCGCCGGATCCGGGGTAGTTCGACGCTGCATGACAGCCTCAAGTACCTGTGACCCAGCCGTCTCGGCAAGGGCCTTCAACTCCGCCATAGCGTTTTCGGCGTCCTTAGCGGTTCCGTGAGTCCACACCGAGCACAGCACGACCCGTTCCAGCCTCAATTGACGGTATTCAACCTCGGAAATATCCGACAGGTCAGTTGACATGCCCGGAACGCGAGTCAGCGAAAGACGTGCGTCCAGATCAAATTGGTCACCATCGTAGTTGTTCTGGTCACCGCTGAAATCGCCGATGCCCTCCAGCACATCCTCGCGCTCGTCGTCGATGTGTTCGGTCTCGCTCACCCGGTATCCATCCTCCCCGATGCCGTCGCGCTAAGTGTAGGAGGACGCTCTGACAGGTTCACGAACGCGTGTTCGCCCCCTCATCCATTCGGCAGATCCACCTGGCCGGCGGCCAAAATCACGGCAGGACCGGTCAGGACGGCCTGATAGCCGTCGTCGGAAGGGCTCAGCGTGACGACAACTTGCCCACCCGGAACGTAGACGGTCCATGGCCCTCGATGTCGGGTGCGGGCGGCCATGGTGGCGGCAACCGCCACCGTCCCCGTACCGCAAGACATCGTTTCGCCCGAGCCCCTCTCATGGACCCGCATCGCGACAGTGTGCTGGTCTATCTGCTCCACAAACTCGACGTTGACGCCGTCCGGGAAAGCGGATCGTGGCTGCCAAGTCGGCGAGTCATCAAGGTTAATTCCTGAGACTGTGGTGTGGTCGGTTACAACGACAGCATGCGGGTTTCCCACGTCAACCTTGCACGCTGACCACCAGGTGTCTTGGTGCTCGATGGTCACGTCGTCGGGTTCAATCCGGACCGTCCCCATGGTCACGGAAATATCCCCGTCGTCATGCAGCCTGACGTGGCGCACTCCAGCGCGTGTCGCGATATCAGCTTCGGCGGTCATCATGTGCCCGGCTTGAACGAGGTAGCGGGCGAACACCCGCAAACCGTTGCCACACATCTCAGCGATCGTGCCGTCAGCGTTGCGATAATCCATAAACCACAGGTCTGGATCGCCATTCCAGTCCTCGACGTCACGGGCCCGCAAGGCCTGTAGGGTGCCATCAGCCCCGATCCCGAATCGGCGATGGCACAGCCAACGCACCTGCTCGGGGGTGAGCGGGTCATGTCGGTCGACGATGACGAAGTCATTGCCGGTGCCGTGCCCCTTCCAGAACTTCGTCGTCATAGCATTAATCCTCCTCGTCGAGGGATAGGCTGGTCAACACTCGTGTCACAACCTGGTCATCAAGGTTCGGGGCGAGCGCATTAAACCATTCGATGCGGTCGTCACGGCGGTACCACATGAGTTGTTTGCGGGCAAAGCGACGAGTGCCAATGACGGTCCTGCGGCGCGCCTCATCCTCGTCGTAGTCACCGTCCAGATATTCCAGCACCTGGCGGTACCCCAATGCTCGGCTCGCTGTAAGCCCTTCGCGCAGCCCGACGTCAACAAGGGAACGCACCTCGTCGACAAAGCCGTCTGCCCACATCTGATCGACCCGATCAGCAATACGCCGATCTATGTCTTCGCGAGGCAACTTCAGACCAATTTGCACCGTGTGAGGCCAATGGAAGGTCCCGTCAGGAATCGTGGCAGTAAAGGACCCGGTCAGGTCGATAACCTCGAGGGCACGGACGATCCGCCTGCCATTGCCGGGCAAGATTAACTTGGCCGCCTTGGGATCACGACGGGCAAGCTCGTCATGGAGAGCCTGTGACCCTTCAGCATCTAGCCTCTCCTGCCACCGAGCCCTCACTTCCGAATCCGTCGGTGGGATGGACATTTCCTCAATGATGGCCTTGGTGTACAGCGCAGACCCTCCAACCAGGATGGGAATGGCGCCACGAGACAGGCAATCCTCAACGGCATCACGGGCCAGCGTCTGCATCAGAACTACTGAAGAGGGTTCGGTCACGTCAAGGATCGAGACCAGGTGATGCACCACCGTCCGCTGCTCGCACAGCGTAGGGGTAGCAGTGCCAATATCCATCCCGCGATACACCACCATCGAGTCGGTATTTATGATCTCGGCAGGGTGCTCGTCAGCATTCAAGCGACGGCACACCCGCACCGCCAGCCTTGACTTTCCGCTAGCAGTAGGCCCGATGAAACAGATGACCGGCAGACTCACATAGTTATCTTTGCGCACCGTCACGACATCCTCACAACAACGCGTAAAGCGAAAAAACTCACAAAAGTGAACCAGCCCCTGTGTAGCCTTTACAGAGTCATCCCCGAGAGGGGGAAACTCCCGAAAGGAGATCACATGGGACTCTTCGATAAGGCCAAGGACGCCGTCAGCGACCACCAGGACGACATCAAGAATCAGGCCAGCCAGCACAGCGATCAGGTCGAGCAGGGCATCGACAAGGTTGGCGACGCTGTCGATGACAAGACCGGCGGCAAGTTCTCCAGTCAGGTCGACAAGGGCCGAGATGCCCTCAAAGACAAGCTTGGCGACCTCTGAGTCGTCCACAACATAACGCAGTCTGTCCCCGCTGGGGACCCACTCCGGATGGGAGCGGTCGTGCTGTGAGACGAGGGGTGATGCTCCGCTGAGCACCACCCCTCGCGCGTCTCCACACTTGTAGGACTCACCGTCGCCGCACCCTAGGAAGGCCAAGCATCGTTGGGGTATTGCAGGACTCCTGACGTACCTGCCACGCATCTCCCCCGCGCGTGCGACGCAGTTTCACCAATCCGCCATCAGCTACCAAGTGATGCGGGTGGCCAGACGTAATAACAACCTCACCAATATCACCTGGTCGCGGCACGTCATCGCCAGGGTTCAGACTGACGTGAACCAAACGATTGTCGCAGGCGCGGCCTGTGACGCGGTGGGTAGCTTCGTCCTTGCGGCCCTCTCCCTCCGCAAACATGACCTCGACGGTCCGCCCAACCTGAGCCTCGTTCTCTTGCCAGGCAATATCGTCGACGAGCTCAACGAGTCGCTCGTAACGCTCCTGGACGATCGGCTTGGGAACCTGATCTGCCATGACACCAGCCGGGGTGTGAGGACGGATGGAGTATTGGAATGTGAATGCTGCAGAGAATTTCGACTCTGCAACAACTCGCATCGTCTCGGCGAAATCCTTATCGGTCTCACCAGGAAACCCGACGATAATGTCGGTGGTGATAGCAGCGTCAGGGATAGCCTCGCGCACCCGATCAAGGATGCCCAGGAACTTTGTGGACCGATACGAGCGGCGCATCCGACGCAACACCTCATCGGAACCAGACTGCAGCGGCATATGCAGGCTTGGCATGACGTTAGGAGTCTCAGCCATGGCCTCGATGACGTCGTCAGTAAAAGCCGCCGGATGCGGGGAGGTGAACCTCACCCTCTCTAGGCCATCGATGTTTCCACAGGCGCGAAGCAGCTTAGCAAAAGCGCCACGATCACCGAACTGAACCCCATAGGAGTTGACGTTTTGACCCAGCAGCGTGACTTCCTGGACTCCCTCGTCGACAAGGGCACGGATCTCGGAAAGGATCTCACCCGGGCGGCGGTCAGTTTCCCTACCACGCAGCTGCGGGACGATGCAGAAGGTACACGTATTGTTGCACCCCACCGAGATCGACACCCACGCCGAGTAGGCGGAGTCGCGTCTGGTCGGCAGATTTGACGGAAAGGTGATCAGAGACTCCTCGATCTCCACCTGGGCTGTCGCATTATGACGAGCTCTCTTAAGTAGCGCCGGCAGCGAACCGACGTTGTGGGTACCAAAAACAACGTCAACCCATGGCGCCCGCGCAACAACAGCGTCCTTGTCTTTCTGGGCCATGCAGCCGCCGACAGCAAGCTGCATCCCAGGATTGGCCGACTTCACCGAAGCCATATGGCCGAGGGTTCCGTAAAGACGGTTATCCGCATTTTCTCGCACCGCGCATGTGTTGAAGACGACGACATCCGCTGGTGCCAAAGTGTCAGTTCTTGGGTCGGGGACGTAACCGGCCTCTTCGAGAAGGCCAGCTATGCGCTCGGAGTCATGGACATTCATCTGACACCCATAGGTCACAACCCGGTAGGTCGGGGCCTCGGCGTGCTGCAAGGTGTTATTAGGCATAGCGCACACACTCTACGTCATGTACTCATTGCGACGTGACTCGATGACTGCCTATCAAACTACCGTCTGAAGCACGAGCAGAATGCCGCCATAGACGAGGACAAACACCACCAGCGGCCACACGAACTTCAACCAGTGTGAGTACTTGAGGTCCAGCATCTGCAAGGTTGCCATCACCAGGCCGGTAGGAGCCAAGAAAAGCATCGCATACTGACCCCACTGGTACGCGCACAGCACGGTAGCTCGCGATACCCCTGCGGTGTCTCCTAGCGGCGCCATAATTGGCAGCGCCAAGACCGCCAACCCTGACGATGACGGCACGATAAAGCCGAGTAAGAAGAATACGATCAGCAAGGACAGTACAAAGACCGGACCGCTGACATGGGAGACAACTTTTGCCGACTCATACAACAAGGTGTCAGAAATTAATCCTTCACTGAGAATGTGGTTAATTCCACGCGCTAAACCGATAATAAGAGAAACCGAAACAAGACTCGATGAACCTGCACTAAAGGCACCGACCAGTTCTTTCTCACTGAGCTTGTTTGGCCCTGTGGCAGCAATAAACATGATGATGACGGTAATAGCAAGGAAAGAGGAAGCCATAGCTGGGAACCACCAGCCTCGTGCCATGACTCCCCAGACCATAATCGGGAACGCTGCGACAAAGAGAAACAGGATGATCTTGCGACGCCAATCAAATCTGATCTCAGCACCGTCATTACCCAGCGACCACTGAGTTGCGAAGGCTTCTCGATCTTCCCACGCATAGGAGAATTCCGGATTAGCCTTGACCTTCTTCGAATACCACGCCAAATAGATCACCACGGCGATAGCGCCTCCAACAAGTCCGACGACGCGCCACGTCATCCCTTCAGTAAGCCGGATACCAGCGGCGTTGGCACCAATGGCTGAGGAGAATGGATTGATCGTCGAGAAGCAGGTACCAATCGATCCGGCAAGAAAAATTGAGCCCACAACAACGAGAGCGTCATATCCTATCGCTATAAATACCGGCGCTAAGATCGGATAGAACGCAACGGCCTCTTCTTCGAGTCCACAGGTCGTACCTCCTACGACCATGAATAGAGATACGAAGAAAACAAGCAAAAATTCCTTGCCCTTCGATCTCGCAGTGAGACGGCCAAGGCCAGCCTCGAATGCACCACTCGCTTTCACCACCCCGATGAGTCCGCCCAACACGAGGATGAAGACGATAATGTCAACGGCTTCAATGGTACCGGCCACCATCCCGTTAGTGATCTCTCCGATGCCCGCGGGGTGAGACGCAACCCGCTCATAGGTACCTGGCACCGACACTGATCCCGTTATTGATCCCGATGTAAATTCCGAGATCTTCATTGTCACACCGTACTTGTCGAGAGTCGCCTGGGTTGCGACATGTTTCGTCGTGGCCCCATTGGGATCCACAATGACCAACTGGTTAGATCCAGCGGCGTAACTCATCTTTGAGTAACTCCCCGCCGGAACGAACCACGTACACACGACTGCAAGCACCGTCAGCACGAAGAGGATCGTAAAAGCTGAGGGAACTCGCAGGCGATGGCGATCCTTGACAGCATTGTTACTAGACAAGGCACACCTACTTTCTCTTCGTTGCGACGAAGAAACCGACGGTGCTGTCGGGCCCCTGTGGGCACCGTTACATCATAAATTATAGCGTCACTACCGGGAATGCGTAGGTATCGAGGCTTCAAAAAACTCGCCCCACAAAAGTGCATGGCGCTAGTCTTTCGCCATGGTCAAGGACATCGCTATCCCCACCGGCACCCAGTATCAGATCTCCCATGACTCTTGGCAGGCCATCGTCACAGAGCAAGGTGCCACCCTTCGCAGCCTTCAATATGAGGGAGCAGACGTCGTCAAATCCTTCGATGCTGATCAGTTGCCGGCCTCGTCCCAAGGTCAGCAGCTTCTCCCCTGGCCCAACCGTATCCGTGATGGTCACTATACCTTCGAGGGAGACGAGCAGCAGCTTGCCGTGAGCGAGGTTGATCGCCATAACGCCATCCACGGTCTAGTGGCATGGTCTCGCTGGTCTTTGGTGGAGCACACCGACACGTCGGTAACTCAAACAATCCGAGTCATGGCTCGTCCTGGTTGGCCTGGAACCATCGACGTAGACCTCACTCACCGCCTGAGCGACACCGGCTTAACTGTCGAGGTCATTGTGCGCAATGTTGGAGCGACGGCAGTGCCTTTTGGATATGCAGCCCACCCCTACTTCTCCCTGGGGGGCACCATCGACGACTGGACAGTCGACGCCCCGTTTACCTCGTGGCTGCAAGTCGATGATCGACTGCTCCCAGTGCAGATGCGCAAGATGGACAGCGCCCACATTCTGAACGGCCTCACGGTTGGACAGCGCACCTTCGATACCGCTTACACCGTGCAAGGGGATGGAACCGTCGGATCGGCCGCATGGCGCATCAAGGTCACCAACGGTGAGACGAGCCACGAGTTGTGGGGCGATGCCGCAATGGGCTGGACACAAATTTATACCCCAGACGACCGTCGTAGTCTGGCCGTCGAGCCGATGACCTGTGGCCCGGACGCATTTAATGAGGGCCCGACCCACGGCGACGTCATTCGGCTGGGGCCTGGTGACGACGTCACACTGCGCTGGGGCATTGCCTGACTCACACTCGAACGGACGAGGACGGGAGGCTCACGCCTCCCCGACAGTCTCTACTGCCTGGAACGACCGGATCACAGTAACCCGGGTCCTTCCGGGAACAGTGACTTGCTCCCCTATAGCAAGGGCGATCTGACGGGCAAGGCGGGAGGCATGGACATCGTCGACGGCACCCGGATCGACAAGAATCTGCACCTCGCGCCCTGCTTGCAGCGCGAAGGCGCGTTCGACTCCGGGGAAGCTGGTGGCTATCCCTTCGATGGTGTCCATCCGCTGAACATGGGCTTCGAGGGAGTCACGACGAGCCCCAGGGCGCGCAGCAGAGATAGCGTCGGCAGCCCTGACGATCAGATCGGTGACACTCACCGGATCAATCTCGTCGTGGTGGGCAGCGATGGCGTGAATGACCTCCTCCGATTCGCCATAGCGACGCGCTAGCTCGGCGCCAATAGCGGCATGACTGCTTTCCTCAATACCTGGAGTGAGGGACTTGCCCAGGTCATGCAAAAACGCTGCTCGACGACACACCTCGACTTCAGCCCCAATCTCGGCAGCCAGATTGGCTGCCAGACGAGCACACTCGACGCAGTGATCTAGCACTTGTTGACCATAGGAGGTCCGGAATCTCAATGAGCCAAGGATCGGCAGCAGGCGGTCATCAATGTCATCAATTCCTGCCTTCGATAAGGCGTCAGCAGCAGCATCAAGGCACATGTCTTCGATGTGGTTGACCGCCCGTTGATAGGCCTTCTCAATACGGATGGGGTGAATTCGCCCATCCTCGACCAAATCGGTAAGAGCCTGACGAGCCACCTCTCGTCGCATCGGGTCGAAACAACTCAATAGCACGATCCCCGGGGTGTCATCAATGATAACGGTCACCCCAGTGACTTGCTCAAAGGTGCGGATATTGCGCCCCTCTCGACCAATGACTCGGCCCTTCATCTCGTCGCTGGGCAGCGGCACGACGCTGACGACCGTGTCAGCAACCATCTCAGAGGAACAACGCTGGATAACGTCTGCGACAATGTGACGAGCTTTGGTCTCCGCCGACACTGTCGCCTCAGAGACAATGGCACGAGCACTGTTTTCGGCGAAAACGCGAGCCTCCTTACCCAGATGCTCAGCGAGCTCATCGCGGGCCTCATCGAGGGACATGCCGGCGACCCGCTCCAAATCGGTAACGATCTGATCATGCCGTCGATCAAGCTCGGCATCACGCTCGTCAAGTTGTGAACTGCGTTCGGCTAGCTCCAACCGGTCCTGCTCGATTTTGTCGAGCCCCTCTTCGAGATGGCGGCGAGCTTCTCGCAGCTGGTGTTCGCGTGCAGTCAGTTCCTCGACGGACCGACGATTAATCTCTAATAGGGCCTCGGTACTACGCCGGGCCTGATCGGCATGGTCAGCGCGGCGAGCTTCATCAGAAACCCGGGCGAGGCTCGACTCAAGCTCTGCTCGAACCGTAGCGACATCCTTGCGACTATCTGCGAGATCCTGGCTCGCCTGGGACAACCGCTCTTCACTTCGGGAGAGCTCCGAGGTCTTGACATCGCGTTCTGACTCCGCTCGTTCCGCCCTCCTGCCAATGGCTCGACGGTCTACTAACCAGCCGATAATGACAACCACGGCGAGCGCCGACACTGCAACGAGCGCGATGAGCATGACCCCTGTCCCCTTCTCACGTCCTGACCTGAATCTGCATCGTCGCCCTTACCGTGTCGGGTACAAGGACCATCAAGCATGAGCTAAAAAGGAAACGGTATCACCCTAGTCGAACAGGCCAGTCGTCGGGGCTTCGGGGGGCTCCTCACCGAGCTTGTCACGTGCCGCGCGAACGGCAGTCCATGCGATCTGAGGGTCGTATCCCTTACGGGCCAATGCCCCAAGGACTCGTCGAGTCAGCCGGGCTTGGTCAACTCCGCGACCTGCACGCAGCTTGGTTATCGCCAGCTCCGTGGCGGCATCGAGTTCGTCAGCGTCGGTGATCTGAGACGTCGCATCCTCGATGAGGTGAGAGTCGACCCCCTTACGAGACAGATCGGCTGCCACAGCTTTGCGAGATAGCCCCTTCATCCCATGTCGGGATGCAGTCCAGCGCTTCGCAAAGTCGGCGTCGTCAATAAGCCCCACCTCGGTGAGGCGATCGAGGACCGCCTCACGCACGGATTCGGGCACTCCCTTAGAGTCGAGGACTTCCGCAAGTTCGCTACGGGTGTTGGCCCGCCGATCCAGTCGCTTGAGGCAGATCTCTCGAGCCTCCTCATACCATTGGTCGTCAGTCAGTTCTGGGAGTGGACCCCGACGTCGGCGACTCAGAATTCCACCTCACCAGTCTGAGGATCGACACCCTCAGGAACCTCGGCCTCCCGCAGGCCGAGATGGGTCAGGATCTTATCCTCAATCTCGTTAGCGATGTCCGGGTTGCCCTTGAGGAAGTTTCGGACGTTCTCCTTACCTTGCCCCAACTGCTCATTGTTGTAGCTGAACCACGAACCGGACTTGGTGATGAGGCCGCAGTCAACGCCCATGTCGATAAGGCTGCCCTCGCGAGAAATGCCTTGTCCGTAGAGGATGTCAAACTCTGCCTGCTTAAAGGGTGGGGCGACCTTGTTCTTGACGACCTTAACACGAGTGCGATTACCAACCATCTCGGACCCGTCCTTGAGGGTCTCGATACGACGAACATCTAGACGCACTGAAGAGTAGAACTTGAGGGCGCGCCCACCTGTCGTCGTCTCCGGGGAGCCAAACATGACGCCGATCTTCTCACGCAGCTGGTTAATAAATATGGCTGTGGTGCCGGCAGCGTTCAACGCACCGGTCATCTTGCGCAGAGCCTGGCTCATGAGGCGGGCCTGCAAACCGACATGGGAGTCACCCATTTCTCCCTCGATCTCGGCCTTCGGTGTAAGGGCTGCCACAGAGTCGACAACAATCAGTTCTAGGGCACCCGAACGAACGAGGGTGTCGGCAATCTCCAGAGCCTGTTCACCATTATCGGGCTGACTCACCAGCAGGGAATCTGTATCGACCCCTAGCTTTCGTGCGTATTCCGGGTCAAGAGCGTGCTCAGCGTCGATAAAGGCACAGATGCCGCCTTCGGCTTGAGCATTAGCGATAGCGTGCAATGCCACCGTCGTCTTACCAGAGGACTCAGGGCCATAGATCTCAACGATCCTGCCACGAGGAAGGCCTCCCACCCCCAAAGCCACATCAAGGGCTACCGAACCCGTAGGGATGGCGGCGATCTTAACGGTCTCTTGCTCTCCAAGGCGCATAATAGAGCCCTTACCATGCTGCTTCTCAATCTGCTGCAAGGCCGTAGCGAGAGCCTTCTCGCGGTCAGCGGTCACTGCCATGTCGTTCCTTCCTTGAAGGCGGTTTCCCGCCCCATTTAACACGCGGCACCACCGCGGCGTTCGTCATAAGTAGAGATGAGGGAACCGGTGCTCCCCTCTCCACTCAAACTGTAGGAGCGGAGTCGGACAATTCGTCAGGCAATTTTGTATCTGTGGATAACCTGCCAACATGCCCGTCCGCTCAGCTGTGGACAACTCTCCCAAATGCCACCGACACCTACCGAACACATCGTGTTCCGGTCTTGTTTTGCAGCTGTTCGGCTTCCCATGTCGCCATCGTTGCCCGCGTCACATCCAGATCACCGCAAGGACTCGGACAGCTCTAAAGCTTTCCAACACGCTCGCCAGATCGTCTTAGCATCGACCCTATCAGCCAACGCTTCCTGCACGGTCCGGGAGTCGAGACCTGGAACCGCCTGCTGCGCAGCCCAGACGCGGCAGTAGTCGTCGCCAAGGACCTCGGCGAGCCGCGTCCACAATTGGGTCTCTGTCATATCTCAAGCCTATGCGCTTCCACACGATCAAGCCCGCTCGGGAACCGAACAAGCCCCACGGCGAGAAAGCCAGCCAAACCAATGAGCACCGCACAACTCGCTGTGTCCATCTATAGTGCCAGCGCATGATGTCGTACCCTGGCCCCATCACTGCTAACAACACGGTAGCATCAGCACAGATACAGGGGCGTCCACGACGTCACACGAAATCCGCCAAGCGAACAGGGAGGGGACAATGCCATCGGATACCCATTCGACGTCTTCCCGCCGCAACGATCGCATGGTGGCTATTCTCGCCATGTTGCGCGACCGCGACGAGGTCCTCCTCCGCGATATGGCATCAACATTGGGGGCCAGCGCGGCCACAATCCGGCGCGATGTCACCTCTTTGGCGGAGCAGGGTTTGCTCATTCGCTCACACGGAACTGCGCGCCGCGCCGGAACTGGCGCTGAGTTACCCGTCAATCTTCGGGATGGGCGCCGTCGCCGCGCCAAGGAGGCTATCGCCCACGCCGTAGTTTCCGAGCTGCCGATCGGGCGTCACGCCATTGGTCTGACTGGCGGAACCACGACAACCGAGATCATCCGGGCCCTGCATCATCGCCACGACCTAACTCTCATTACGAACTCTGTGAGCATTGCTCTTGAGGCTGCTAGTCAGGGTCAGCAAAGGGTCCTGATTACTGGTGGGGTTCTGCGCCCATCCTCCCTCGAGCTCGTCGGTTCTTTGGCCGAATCCACCTTCAAACAGGTCAATGTCGGAACAGCCATCGTCGGCTGCGACGGTATGAGCGCCGAGGGTGGTCTAACGACCCACGATGGCATCGAGGCAGCCACTAACCACACTATGATCAAACGGGCAGCGCGAATTATTGCGACTGTTGACGGGTCGAAGATCGGTCGAGTAACCCTCGCCAAGTTGGCTGAAGCCAAGGATGTCGACCTCCTCATCACCGACGACTCTGCCGACCCCGAAGAACTAGCCCGGCTACGCACACTCGGTATCGCAATTCGAATTGTCCACGCGCCCATCGACTGACTACCTCTGGGCCATCCAGCGCGCATTAACTATGCGCCGTAAACGTCGCCGGCCTCAACGAGGCCGACAGCCTCACAAGTCCCGTATGTTCAGGCTGCAACGGTAATGCGGTGCTCAGTCGTGCCCTCGTTCTTGAACATCTTGTCGCTGACAATGCGCATAAGCTCGGACTGGGGAAGATCCAGAGCTGTGCAGATGGCTAAAATAAGCTCGCTAGAAGCCTCTTTTTGGCCCCGCTCCACCTCTGACAGGTAGCCAAGGGACACGCGTGCGGCAGAAGACACTTCACGCAGGGTACGACCCTGTCCGAACCTCTGCTCCCGCAGAGACTCGCCGAGCACTTCACGCAACAGAGCTGATTTCATGGGCGTCTCCTCCTAAGTGATTCATCCATAACAACGTACTGCCCCGATGAAACATTCCCCACACGGCGAAATTTTTCACTTCCTCTTGAGCACCGCGTTCTCAGTCTCCCGAGCCGAGAACAGCCTCACATCCCAGATCAAGGAGACGCTCCACTGTGCCGCGACGAATCTCCTCGCGCGAGCCTTCAAGTTGGAGATGTCTAACGACCGGGGCCCCGCGATAGACCACCGCGATAAACACAGTCCCAGCCTGTTCGCCGTCCTGGGGATCAGGCCCAGCAACTCCGGTACATGCCATCCCGACATCTGCGCCGCAAACCTTGCGGCATCCCAAAGTCATCTGGGCGGCTGTGATGGAGTTGATCACGCCGTCCTGTGCTATCCACCGAGCGTCAACCCCTGCCAGCGTGTTCTTGAGGTCACTGGCGTAGGTCACAAGCCCGCCTCGAAAAACCGCTGATGCCCCCGGAACGGTGGTGATCGTCGCAGCGACGAGACCGGCCGTCAGGGATTCGCAGGTAGCGGCAGTCAATCCATGCTCTGACAGCAGCGTTACAAGACGATGGGCTTTTTCATCCGCAGTCATTTCAGCGTGCGCTTCCGGAACTTGGCTGCAGTGGCCCCAGCAGTTGTTGCGCGGTTTCGAATCTGGATGGCGTCACGAATGTAGACCAAACCGGTCACCACCGTGAGGGTGAAAGCAATGATCATCACCGCCCAGGCTATGGCGACAACAAAGGTCGGAGTACGCCATAGGCCAAGGCAGAACAGCGTGATCGCTAACGACTGCGTGGCCGTCTTGAGTTTGCCACCCCTATTAGCCGCCATCACCTCATATTTGAGCATCTTCATTCGCATGACGGTGATGCCCCATTCGCGCAACAAGATGATGATCGTTATCCACCACGGAAGCTCACTAATGATCGATAAGCCGATGAAGGCCATACCGGTCAGTGCCTTGTCAGCAATCGAGTCACCGATCTTACCGAAGTCGGTGACGAGGTTGTACTTGCGCGCGATCTTGCCATCGACGAAGTCCGTAAGGATCGCCACCATGAAGACGATCGTCGTCGCCGTTCGCCAGCCGCCTTCACGGGCATGAGCTAACAACATCCATCCGAAGACGGGGACCGCAATGACTCTCAGCAGGGTCAGCGCATTGGGAACGTTGATGTTGCTGGGGCGGTCCTTCTTCGTGGCCATAGGCTCAGTATCTCGCGTAACGACTCCTCATGCGACTCACCGCTTTGAAATGGAGGTGGATTAATCATCCTGTGTCACCGCTGAGGCCAACGGTTAGTCGCGAGGCTTAGACATTCGCAGGTCGCGCGACGAGATCAACACCGTCAGATCCGACGAACTCGACGTCGACGATGTCCCCCACTCCAACCGCGGGTGCGTCAACTAGAGTGACGACGCCATCGACCTCCGGTCCTTGATGCTCGGCTCTACCGACGACACCCTCGTCGATCTCCTCGACCATCACCCGCCCCCGGGTGCCAATGCGGTCCTCAGCACGCTGGGAAACGAGTTCGTCGGTGAGATCAGCGAGGACTTCGCGGCGAGCGCCGATGAGGTCTTCATCTACGTGCCTGTCGAGTTTAGCCCCCTCCGTACCCTCCTCGTCGGAGTAGGCGAAGATGCCAGCAGCATCGAGGCGGGCTCGCTGTAAGAAATCGGTTAGAACCGCGATGTCCGCATCGGTCTCACCTGGGAAACCGATAATGAAGTTCGACCTAAACCCGGCATCCGGACAGCGAGAGCGGATGGAATCTATGATGTTGAGGAATGACTCGGCGTCACCGAATCGACGCATCCGACGCAATAACGGTCCTGATGCGTGCTGGAAGGACAGATCGAAGTAGGGCACAACCTTGTTTGTTGCCAACATCGTATCGATCAGACCGGGGCGCAGCTCGGCTGGCTGCAAATACGACACACGGATCCACTCCAGACCGTCAACTTGATCAAGGTTGACAAGCAACTTCTCCAGCAGCCTGAGATCCCCCAGATCCTTACCGTAGGAGCTGGAGTTTTCACTGACGAGGAAAACCTCCTTGACGCCATGATCAACGAGCCAGCGAGCTTCCTCGACGATCTCTGTGGTCGGGCGAGAAAGGTAGGAGCCGCGAAAACGTGGGATAGCGCAGAACGCACAACGACGGTCACAACCCGAGGCCATCTTGAGCGGTGCACTAGGCCCTGTCTCGAGACGTCGCCGGGTGGCTCGAGGACCAGCCGCCGGAGCCACGGAGGCCTGAAGGTCCGGAGCCGTGCCGTGGCCGGGAACGGAAACCCCGGCGCGTACAGTCGGTCGATCGACTGGGCTGATTGGCAACAGGGCACGTCGATCACGGGGCACGCGAGCCTCAATCGATCCACCGTCCAAGATGGTTCGCAACCGGCCTGCGATGTCGTCGTAATCGTCGAACCCCAGCACTGCATTGGCCTCAGGCAGAGACTCGGCCAGCTCGCGTCCGTAACGCTCGGCCATGCACCCGACCGCAACGACTGAGGTCGTGGTGCCATTCCCTTTGAGATCAGCGGCAGCCAGCAATGTATCGACAGAGTCCTTCTTGGCTTGCTCAATAAATCCACAGGTGTTGACGACTATGGTCTCAGCTTCGGCGGGGTCGTCGACGAGCTGAAATCCCCCTGCCTCCATTCGGGCAGCAAGTTCCTCAGAATCGACGTCGTTGCGGGCACAGCCCATCGATACCAAGTGGACTGTCATGAGGTGATCACCGATGGACACAGGGCTCCATTCTGATGGACGATGTGGATTCTCGTGAATTCTACGCGTCTAGCGTGGGACCCATGACCTTTCGCAAGACCGACCACCACAGCAACGCGATCGATTACGAGGTCGCCGGGCTAACATGGCTCAGAGCCGCCCAACCCAAGGGAGCTCAGATCGTTGAGGTCCTCGACCACGGTCAGGGATGGCTCACCGAGCCAGATCTAGCCTCGGTGAGACCGACCCCTCAGGCTGCCGAAGAATTCGGACGCCGACTAGCCCACACCCATGCCGCCGGAGCCTCGCATTTGGGAGCCGCACCTGACGGGTTTGCCCCGGACGGTGGCTATATCGGCCGCGCTCCCCTGCCGCTACCGTCAGAGCCCTCCTCGTCCTGGGGAGAATTTTACGGTCGATACCGCATTGAGCCCTACATGGACAGCCTCGACGCCAACGCCCGAGCAATCACATCAAGGCTAGTCGACCGATTGGCCAGCGGGGATCTCGACCATGACCAACCAGCCTTGGTGACCGATGCTGCGGCCAGAACCCACGGGGACATGTGGACTGGCAACCTCATGTGGACCGCCGACGGTGTCGTCCTCATCGACCCTGCCGCTCAAGGAGGCCACGCCGAAGAGGACCTCGCAGCCCTATCAGTATTCGGCGCTCCCTTTACCGAGCGGATCCGGGAAGCCTACAACGAAGAATCTCCACTGGCCGACGGCTGGCGCGACAGAATTGGGTTGCACCAGTTGCACATGCTCATGGTTCACTGCTGGCTCTTCGGCAGCGGATACGTCGATCGAACTCTCACGATCGCTCGGCGGTGGGTTTGATCCAGTACTGCCGCCACTCAGCGCTCCCCGTGGTCCCACAACGAGCGAACCGGAGCAACCACCAAGGTTCCATGTGGTCGGCACATGACCTGGTGGTCGTCACCCAGATACAGCACCACAGACGCGATTACTCGATCACCCAATTTCGCCATCAGGGAGTCAAGCGACCGCCACGCGCTGCTAGCAAGGCTCAGGGCATCCTTGACCTCAACAAGGATGACCCGACCATCGTTGAGTTCGACCACGAGGTCGACCTCCTCCTCACGCCGTCGATAATGGAACAGCCGGAAGGATGCCTGAGACCACGTCTGCTGCTTAGCCAGTTCGGCCGCTACGAAACCTCCCAAAATAGCACCGAAGAGTTCCCGCCCACCTACCTTCATTGCCTTGTCAGCATTCAAACCGGTGAAATGACACGCCAACCCAGGGTCACCCACAGCAATGGGAGGCAAGGAGCCTCAACAACTGCTCGACGTGCAGGGCGAAATCGCCACTACCACCCAACTGCCGGGCATCGTGTTGGACCAAGCTGGCGACATAACTGCGAAACCAGACGTCGGACGCCCGACGGCTCGGTCTTTTTAGAGGTTCAGGGTATCCGCCTGCGATCACAACGTCCACCGCTGAATCGGTGCTTGCGGGCTCGATTCCCCCAGCACATTCCTGCAGAATCCAGGTGACCCAATCCTCCGGGATACTTCGGCCACGGATCTCACCTTGGCTCAACGGATGGACGGTTACGATGTCCACTCGGCCAGCCAGCGAGTCCGACACCCCCGGCACCCGGAGTAGATCAGCCGAACCAGTGACCGCGAACCGTCCGGGTCTGCGATCAGCGTCAATGGCAGCCTTCAAAGCCAGAGCCAGCGCCGGGACATGCTGCACCTCATCGATTGCAAGGGTTCTGCCTGGCGCCTGCTCCAGGAATCCACGCGGATCGGACTCGGAAAACTCTCTGGCAAGAGGGTCATCGAGGGTGATAAAAGTGGTGGGCTCCCGACGCAACGCCTGTCGCAACAAGGTCGATTTCCCCACCTGCCTGGCTCCTTACAGGAGCACCATCGGGGCATACCTCAAGATGTCGCACACCAAAGCAGTTGCGTGCCGAGGTAGCTCGCCAGCGACTATCGCCATGACAACCAGCTTACGAGTTCACCACCCCTCCATGCACAGATTTACCAGACGATACGCGAGGATTTGCCGCCCGAAGACGAGATTCCGTCAGCGGGTCAAGAACGCCAGCGCGCTCATTAGTGTGCGTCCGACCAGGCCTGCGGATCCGACGACCACGTTGCCAGAGTGGCCTGCTGCTCGGGTGTGATCCGCCCGGACTCAGCTGCCACATCAATCAGGGTCGGATAGCTTGACAGGGTGTACAGGGGCAGACCGGCCTTCGCGAAGGCGCGATGTCCTTTCTCTAGTTCGTAGGAGAACAGAGCGAGAACACCGACCACCGTCGACCCCTCGCCCTCTACCGCCTCGGCAGCCTTGAGCACCGAGCCACCTGTGGAGATAAGGTCCTCAACCATGACGACCTTGGACCGAGCTGGAATCCGCCCCTCAATCTGGTTGCCTCGCCCATGATCCTTTGGAGCAGAGCGGACGTAGGCCATGGGTGCGCCAAGTCGATCGGCCGCAAGAGCAGCATGAGCAATCCCGGCAGTAGCGGTACCGGCCACGACGTTGACCTGAGCAAAGTTCGTGCGAACAAGTGAGGCCAATCCCTCCGCAATGAAATCGCGGGTCTGCGGATCCGAGAGGGTCACCCGGTTATCGCAGTAGATCGGCGAGCGCAACCCAGATGCCCAAGTGAACGGTGTATTCGGGGACAACGAGACGGCCTTGATAGCGAGCAGACGCTCAGCGAATTCGCGGGCAATTTCATTATTGGTCATGGTCACAGCAGTCGTCCTCTGAATCGTATCGTCGTCAGGCTTTGCGTCCGGCATTCCAGTCGTCGCGAACGGCGTGATATGCAGCAACTGGGTCGTCAGCCTTGGTAATGGGACGCCCCACCACGATCGCCGAGGAGCCCATCACGGCGGCGTTGCCTGGAGTGGCGACCCTGAACTGGTCTCCTCCCGCGGACCCTGCTGGGCGAATCCCCGGGGTGACGCGCAGGAAATCTGGACCGGTCACCGATGCGATATCAGCGGCCTCGTGAGCCGAACAGACGACTCCGGTCAGTCCGGCGGCCTGGGCTAGCTTGGCGTAATTGCGCACCGACTCAACAAGTGGAACCTCCACTAGCTGCTCGGTTTTCAACGTCTCTGGGGAGGTGGAGGTGAGTTGGGTGATAGCTATAACACGGGTCGTCTCAGCGGCGTCTCCCAAGCCTTCAAGCGCAGCCTCCATCATGGCCTTTCCACCGGCTGCGTGGACAGTGAGCAGATCCGCCCCCAGTTTAGACAGGCTCGAAGCTGCGCCCTTGACGGTATTGGGGATGTCGTGAAGTTTGAGGTCGCAAAAGACGTCGTGGCCGGTCTCTTTGAGGCTGGTAACAATGCTCGGCCCGGCCGCATAGAACAACTCCATGCCGACTTTGACGAAGAGACTCTCCCCGTCGAATCGACCGACGAAGTCGAGTGCTGCCTCGGCACAGGGAAGGTCGAGGGCGATAATCGGGCGAGTGGTGTCCATATAAACTCCTTAAAAAAGTGGTGGTCGGATCAGCGAGACTGCTTGACCTGGGTACGTAGGTCCTCCAGGCTGTCAATGCCTAAATCGTCCATGAGCAGCTCAAGGCCATCAATGATCTTGGGGCAGGCCAGTGGGTCAGTGAAGTTCGCGGTCCCGACGCCGACCGCCGAAGCCCCAGCCATCATGAGTTCGAGAGCGTCGGCGCTTGTCGTCACGCCTCCCATACCGATGACGGGGATGTCGACGGCTCGGGTAACGGCATCAATCATCCGCACTGCGATGGGAAGCACGGCCGGCCCAGAAAGACCACCGGTGGCGTTGGCAAGGACAGGGGCACGTCGTGCCACGTTGATCCTCATCCCGGTGAGAGTGTTGATGAGGGTGAGACCGTCGGCACCGGCATCGGTGACCGCACGCGCGATCTCAGTGATGTCGGTAACATTGGGCGACAACTTGACGTAGACGGGCACACTTGCGGCTGAGACGACAGCCTGTGTCAGATCATGGGCTACGGTCGCATTGGTGCCGAAGGTCATTCCGCCACGCTTGACATTGGGACAGGAGATGTTAATTTCCAGAGCGGCAACATTGGGAGCCGTCGAAATGACCTCGCAAACCCTGACGTAGTCCCCGGTGGTGTAGCCAGCGACGTTGGCGATAATGGGCAGGTCCGGGAAGTGCTCGGCTAACCAGGGCAGCTTCTCGGCCATAACGGCGTCGAGACCAGGATTTTGCAGGCCAATGGCGTTGAGCATGCCACCTGGGGTCTCGGCCACCCTGACAACTGGATTGCCACGGCGGGACTCGAGGGTGGTTGCCTTCACCATGATCGACCCAAGCACCGACAGGTCGTAGTACTCCGCGTACTCGGCACCGAACCCAAAACACCCGCTGGCGGGCATGATCGGGTTCTTGAGGTCCAGCCCCGGAAGAGAAACAGCCAACCTAGTCACAGGAGAACCTCCTCGGCCGCGAACACAGGACCGTCGAAGCACACCCGGAACTGGTGGTCGGGGTCCGTGGCATTACCGGCAACGCAGGCGTAGCACGCGCCGACACCGCAAGCCATTCTCTCCTCTAGCGATAGCTGGGTACGCACCGTCGGAGCCAGTGCGGACTTCACCCATCTCAGCATCGGGAGTGGCCCGCAGGCTTGCACGAGGTCGGGGACAAAGCAACGAGCCTCGTTAGTCTCGGCGATCTGAGCGACGGTCCCCCTCGTCCCGATCGAACCGTCGTCAGTGGAGATGAGAACTTCACCGAGCTGGTCGAAGCGATCAGTCCAAAAGATGTCATTTCGATCATGGAATCCCAGCCGGAACTGCACCTGGACGCCACGCTCAACGAGTCGTCGTCCCAACAAGTACAGCGGCGGGATTCCGACTCCCCCACCAATAAGCAGCGCTCGTCCACCGGGCTGCACTGCATCAAGGTCAAACCCGCGACCGAGTGGACCTAAGACGTTAATCTCGGCCCCGATCAGCTCCACTGAGAGCCTGTCGGTTCCTTTCCCTACTACCCGAAAAATGACGGTGTATCCCTCGTCATCGGCGTCGGCGACAGACAATGGTCGGCGCAGCACGTGCAAACCACCGGGCAGGAGATCAAGAAAAGTCCCTGGCACAACATCCGGCATAGGCTCATCGGGAATGAGTCGCACCGAATACACTCCGACGGCAACCTCATGACGGTCGGCAAGCCGCATCATCTGGGGGCCACGACGAAGCCCTGTTGCCTCAGCCATCAGATCGACTCTGTCGAGAAGACCCGCGACTCCATGACCCGGCAAATCGCCGCAGCAGTGTCCAAGGAGGTGAACAGCGGGATGCCACGTGCGATGGCTTCGCGGCGAATCTGTTTGCCATCAATGATGGTGTCCTGGCCATTGCCCATGACATTGATGACGGCGTCGCAACCGTTGCGGCTAATGAGGTCGAGGATAGATTCCGTCGATCCAGCTTCTCCCGACCCAATCTTCTCAGCAACATCGATACGCAACCCGCCCTCGTCAAAGAAGCGAGCGGTGCCCATAGTCCCCACGAGTTGGAACCCAATTCGATCAAAGCGACGGCCCAGTTGAAGTGCCTCCGGTTTGGCGTCGTCGGCCACCGTGATGAGGATTTTGCCGTATTCGGGAACGTGCAGGCTCGCTGCCTCGAACGCCTTGTACAGAGCTTTTTCGACGGTGTCGTCGGACCCCATGACCTCACCGGTCGACTTCATCTCCGGGCCAAGGTGGGAGTCGACGAGATCGAGCTTGGAGAAGCTGAATACCGGGGACTTGACGTGGATGCGTTTCGAGACCGACCACAGGCCAGGCTGTAATCCCAGGTCAGCGAGAGTCTCGCCGAGAATGATCTGGGTGGCCACCTCAGCCATCGACACCCCGGTCACCTTCGACAGGAAGGGCACAGTACGCGAGGCTCTCGGATTGGCTTCAATGACGTAAACCGTCTCCTCCCCGCTCGTCGGATCATTAGCGATGACGAACTGAATGTTGAGGATGCCCTTAGTGTTCAGCCCTCGGGCTAGCTTTGTCGTCACCTCAACGATTCGATCGGTAACCTGCTGGCTCATCCGCTGCGGTGGGTAGACGGCCATCGAGTCTCCGGAGTGGACACCGGCACGCTCGATGTGCTCCATGATGCCGGGGATGAGGACGTCAGTACCGTCACATATCGCGTCGACTTCGCATTCCAGGCCATTGAGGTAGCGATCCACCAGCACCGGCTTATCCGGACTGGTATGCACGGCATCACGCATATACCGCTTGAGTTCCTTGGTACTCGTAACGATGGCCATAGCGCGACCACCAATGACGTAAGAGGGGCGCACTAACACCGGGTAACCGAGTTCCTCGGCGACCGCCAGTGCTTCCTCGGAGGATCGTGCCGTACCACCTGGAGCTTGCGGAATACCCAATTCGGCCAGCAGAGACTCGAATCCTTCCCGGTCCTCGGCACGGTCAAGATCGGCCAACTGGGTTCCCAGGATCGGTACCCCGGCCGCCGAGAGCGGCCCAGCCAGGTTAATCGCTGTCTGGCCGCCGAACTGGACGATGACACCGTCGGGCTGCTCGAGGTCGATGACGTTCATGACGTCTTCAAAGGTCAACGGCTCGAAGTACAGTTTGTCAGAGATGGAGAAGTCGGTAGACACCGTCTCCGGATTCGAGTTCATGATGATGGCCTCGTATCCGGCAGCCTGAATGGCCTTGACGGAGTGGACGGTGGCGTAGTCGAACTCGATTCCCTGGCCAATGCGGATTGGTCCCGAGCCCAATACGAGAACACTGGGACGCTGCGACTTATTGGACTCGTTCTCCATCTCGTAGGTCGAGTAGAAATACGGGGTTGAGGACTCAAACTCACCGGCACAGGTGTCAACCATCTTGTACACCGGTACAATCCCGTTCTCGACGCGACGAGACCGCACCTCATCAGAGGACTTACCCCAGATCCGCGCGATAGCTGGGTCGGAGAAACCATTGCGCTTCGCGATCCATAGCGCCTCAGGGTCGTCAGGACAGGCTCGCAGCCGCTCCTCGATCTCGAGGATGTGGGCTATCTTGTCAAGGAAGAACACGTCGATACTGGTCTGTTCGTGCAGCTCGTGCACAGTGCGTCCGCGTCGGATCGCCTCAGTCAGGCAGAACAGACGGTCATCGCGAGCATGCAGTAACCGTTCCTCAAGGATGTCGTCAGGAAGATCGGCAACATCACGCAGAGCCAGGTGGTCGACGCCAATCTCTAGGGAGCGGACCGCCTTGAGCAGGGACTCCTCGATGGTGCGTCCGAGGGCCATAACCTCACCGGTCGCCTTCATCTGAGTTCCTAGGCGACGATCAGCCCGAGCGAACTTATCGAAAGGCCAGCGCGGGATCTTGGCGACAACGTAGTCGAGCATCGGCTCAAACATCGACCACGTTGTCCCGGTGACGGGGTTGCGGATCTCGTCAAGGGTTAAACCGACGGCAATCTTGGCGGCGATTTTGGCGATCGGGTAGCCAGTCGCCTTCGAGGCTAGGGCCGAGGAGCGCGAGACTCGCGGGTTGACCTCGATGACGTAGTACTGGAAGGAATTCGGGTCAAGAGCGAGCTGGACGTTGCAGCCACCCTCAATCCCGAGTGCCCGGACGATCTCAATCGACGCATCGCGCAGCATCTCGTGCTCGACGTCGGTGAGGGTCTGGGTAGGAGCAAAAACGATGGAGTCACCGGTGTGAACCCCGACCGGGTCGAAGTTCTCCATGGTGCAGACCACCATGGTGTTGTCGGCGCCGTCGCGCATCATTTCATACTCGATTTCCTTGTACCCAGCGATCGACTGTTCTACCAGGCACTCAGTGACCGGGGACAGCTCTAGTCCCTTCCCTACGATGCGTTCGAGTTCGGCCTCATCGTGGCACAGACCGCCGCCAGTGCCACCAAGGGTGTATGCAGGACGGACGATAAGCGGGTATCCGATGGTGTTCCCGACTTTGACCGCCTCGTCAATGGTGTGAACAATTTCGGAGGCCGGAACCGGCTGACCCAGCTCATCCATGAGCTGCTTGAACAGATCACGGTCTTCGGCCTTCTCGATGGCCGAAAGCTTAGTGCCGAGCAATTCGATGCCGAGTTCGTCGAGAATCCCAGATTTGGCTAGCTCAGTGGCCATATTGAGACCAGTCTGGCCGCCCAGAGTGGGAACGATGGCGTCAGGCCGCTCCCGGCGCAAAATTGAAGAGACGAACTCGAAGGTGATCGGCTCAATGTAGACCTTGTCGGCAATGTCACGGTCGGTCATGATCGTCGCTGGATTGGAGTTGACGAGGATGACCTCGTACCCCTCCTCTTTGAGTGCCAGGCAGGCCTGGGTACCGGCGTAGTCGAACTCGGCGGCCTGCCCGATGATGATTGGCCCAGATCCGATGACGAGGATGCGGTGCAGGTCGGTACGGTGGGGCATCAGTTCTGACCTCCAATATGATCGGCGTCCATGAGAGCGACGAAGTCGTCGAAGACGTGAGCGGCGTCGTGAGGTCCGGCAGCAGCATCGGGGTGGTATTGCACCGAGAAGGATCCAAGCCGAGTGTGACGCACACCCATCACGGTCTCGTCATTGATCTCAATGTGGGTGATCTCCAACTCGGTGCCAGCCACCGATTCGGGATCAACGGCGTAGCCGTGGTTCTGGCTGGTGAAATCGATCCGGCCAGTCGACAATTCGCGGACTGGGTGGTTGAAACCGCGGTGACCGAAAGGGAGCTTATAGGTGTCGGCACCGTTAGCTAGAGCGAAGATCTGGTGGCCCATACAGATACCGAAAATCGGGTACTCCTCCTGCAGCTCTCTCACCACATCCTGTACCCCCGGGATGGACTTCGGATCCCCGGGACCGTTCGAAAGCATGATGCCATCGGGCCCCAGGGCCCGCACCCGATCAGCCGAGATGTTCCACGGCACAACGGTCACGGCACAACCTCGTTTGCTCAGTTCTCGCAAGATGGAATGCTTAAGACCGAAGTCGAAGAGCACCACGCTGCGCCCGCCTAAGGGCGACGGGTAGGCGGTGCGAGTCGACACCTGGGCTATCTGGTCGGTAGGCAGCTGGGCGTCGCGCAACTTCTCCAACTCGACGTCGAGGTCAGCGTCAGGATCCAGCAGCACTCCCTTCATGACTCCCTCAGCGCGCAACCGGCGCACCAAGGCGCGAGTATCGATCCCAGCCAGACCCGGGATACCGTGAGTAATAAGAAACTCGTCAAAGCTACTCCGGTTGCGCCAGTTGCTGGCCAGTCGCGGCACCTCGCGACAGATGACTCCGGCGGTCGTCGGGAACAGCGACTCCATGTCGTCGCGGTTGATTCCGCAGTTGCCAATGAGGGGGTAGGTGAAAGTGACGATCTGTCCGTTGTAGGACTGGTCGGTCAAAGTTTCCTGGTAACCGGTCATACCAGTGGTGAAGACGACTTCGGCACTCACCTGACGGTCGGCTCCAAACGCCTCCCCCCGGTAACTCGTCCCATCGGCCAGCAACAGGGTGCGTCTGCTCATTGCGGGTCTCCCATCTCGTGGTCGTCAGTCTTACCTATCAGCTGGCCGCGCCAGTGGACCGTCCGGCCACCGACAATCGTCAGCACGCACTCACCGAGGACGGAACGACCAGCGAAGGGGGTGTTACGCCCCATCCCGGCCCCTTCTTCGGGGATAATCGTCGACTCGGTGCGCAAGTCGAAGGCGGCCAAGTCGGCCGGCCCTCCCACACGCAGTCGACCGGCCTCCGGCAACCCAAAGGTCTCGACAGGTCCGACGGTGAGCCAGTCAACAAGTTGGTCGAGTCGGAACCGCCGGTTAAGTACAAAGTTGGTATACAGCAGAGCGAAGGTGTGCTCGTTAGTGATGACCCCAAAAGCGGCATTACGGAATGAACATGCCTTTTCCTCAGCTGCATGTGGAGCGTTATCGGTGGCGATACAGGTCAACGTTCCATCACACAGGCCCTCGACCATGGCGTCGACGTCGTCGCGGGTGCGCAGCGGCGGGTTCATCTTGTAGAACCCGTCGTCATCGGGGATGTCGTCATCGGCCAACAGCAGGTGGTGCGGAGCAACCTCACCGGTGACGTTTGCACCGTCCTCACGGCCCCGGCGCAAGGTTCGGATCGACTGTCGGGTCGAGGCGTGGCACAGGTGGTAGTGGGCGCCAGTCGCCTCGGCGATCATGACGTCGCGGGCCACCTGCACAGTCTCGGCGAGACGGGTCATGGGGGGTAAGTCGAGTTCCCTAGCCCGGCGCCCGTCGTTGATAACCCCGCCCCGCACCAGCGACTCGTCCTCGGCGTGAGCAGCGATCGGACGGTCGACAACAGCAGCGGACCGCATCGCATCGTACATGACTCCGGCCGGCTGCACTCCCTTGCCGTCATTGGAGAAAGCCACAGCCCCAGCCCGCGTCAAGGCCTCAACGTCGACGAGATCGTCGCTCGTCAGCCCAACAGTGATGGGAGCAATGGGCAGCACCCGCACTAGCGCCGACTCCTCAATCCTCCTGTTGAGGTCAGCCATGAGCTCCGGAGTATGGGGGTCAGGAGCAGTATTGGGCATCGCACAAATCGTCGTCCAGCCTCCCCGGGCAGCCGCAGCAGTGCCCGATGCGATGGTCTCCTTATGCTCCTGACCCGGTTCACGCAGATGGACGTGAAGGTCCACCATCCCGGGCGTCACCAGAGCCCCGCCGAGATCGATGACCTCGGCATCGGCCCCATCGAGGGCATTGGATCGCCCTCGCGAAATAGCCTCAATCCGCTCATCGCGAATGAGGAGCTGGGAGGGAACCGGCGTGGCTCCCACCAGCATGGTCAACCCGGTGAGGAGGACCCGTCGGCTCACTTTGTCTCCCTGCCTTGCAGCACCTGTTCCAGAATGGCCATCCGTACCATGACTCCGTTCCCCATCTGCTCAAAGATACGAGATGAGGGGGCCTCTACGAGGTGACCGGATATTTCACATCCACGGTTCACTGGCGCCGGATGCATGATGATCGCCTGAGGCTTCATTCGCTCTGCACGCTCACTAGTGAGCCCAAATGCCTGCAGGTAGTCAGTTACGGAGAAGTCCGGCCCAGCATCGAATCTCTCGTGCTGAACACGCAACATCATGGCGACGTCGACATCAGCGATGACCTCGTCAAGGGTCGCCATCGAGCCGAGCCGGGTGACGTTGCGGTCCATCCACTCGCGCGGTCCGGTAAAGATGACGTTGGCCCCAAGCCGGGAAAGGATCTGAGCATCAGAACGGGCTACTCGTGAGTGCGCGATATCACCGCTGATCGCAACCGTCAGACCGTCGACATGGCCAAATTCCTCAGCAATAGTCATGAGGTCGAGCATGCACTGGCTAGGGTGTTGACCGGATCCGTCACCACCGTTGACGACTGACAAACCAAGCATTCCGGTCGACAGCAGGTAGTCGTAGTAGTGGTTGGTGGAGTGACGGATGACGGCAACCTCAGCACCAATGGCGTCGACGGTGCGCACCGAGTCGTAGAGGCTCTCCCCCTTGGTGACACTGGAGTGGCCCGGATCAAAGTCGAGGATCTTCATACCTAAGCGGTGCTCAGCCATCTGGAAGCTGGTCATCGTTCGAGTGGAGTTCTCGAAGAACATGTTGATGGCGACATGGCCTGGCTCCACACGCGGGGCGTCACCGGCCTTGAATTGCCGACCACGATCGATGATCCGCATGACGTCGTCATTGGACATGTCCTCGACCGACAGAAAGTGACGCCCGGTGTAGTCGGCGCTAGGCTCTTCGACAACTTCGGTGCTCATCGGGAAGCCACCTTTCGGATGGTGACAGCATCCTCGCCATCGACTTCGATGACGTGAACGTCCACGGCCTCGTTCAACGAGGTGGGGATGTTTTTACCGACGAAATCAGCGCGAATTGGAAGCTCTCGGTGGCCACGATCAACCATAACCGCTAGCAGGATACAGTCGGGGCGCCCAGTATCGACGACGGCATCGAGAGCCGCCCGGACGGTGCGACCAGTGAACAGCACGTCGTCAACAAGTACGACGGTTTTACCAGCCAAGTTTGTGGGAACGTTATTGTCCGAAAGCACTGGGTTTTGCGGGCGCTCCCGGTGCTCATTGGGATCGAGGTCGTCTCGATACAAGGTGATATCGAGCTCGCTGACAGGAACGTCGACGTCGCTGAGTGACGACAGCTTAGTCGCCATGCGCCGTGCAAGATATGCACCACGAGTGCGAATTCCGACGATAACCAACTGGTCGAGCCCCTCGTTACGCTCGACGATTTCGTAACAAATCCTTGTCAGTGCCCGCTCCAAAGCCTTGGAATCGAGGACGGTCACTGGACCGGATGACTGAGTAAGTTGCATAGCAGGCTCCTACCGCTAGACACCGTAGGTGCGGGGTGGAGCCCATCGGACGACGCGCATACGCGCAGTCGCCTGCTGGCACGACCTTCGCGACCTCACGGGATCGCCATTAAAGGGCGTCGCTAGAAGCGTAGCACAGCTCGGGACAGGTTAGAAGATATGGTCGGCCAGCACCGACTCGATACGCACCCTTTCGTCGTCAGTAAAGGGGGTTGCTCCAAGCGCGTCGATGTCTGAATCCAGCTGAGGTACCGAGGAGGCCCCGACGAGCACGCTGGTAATGCGGGACTCACGCAGAATCCAGGAGAGGGCCATCTGAGCCAGAGTCTGGTCGCGGTCCTTGGCAACCTCGTTGAGAGCAGCGACAGCGGCGCGGGTGGCGTCGTTGATCTGTTCGGGTCGCAACGAAACCGCCCCCATGCCAGCACGGGACTGGGCAGGGACGCCCCGCAGGTACTTATCGGTGAGAATTCCTTGAGCCAATGGGGAGAAGCAAATGATGCCCATCCCCTCTTGTTCGCAGGTGTCGATCAGACCGTCCTCAATCCATCGATCGAGCATGTTGTAACGCGGCTGGTGAATAAGTAATGGGGTGCCAAGGTCACGGGCGATGGCAGCAGCACGCTCAGTCTGCTTGAGATCATATGAGGAAATACCTGCATACAGGGCACGACCCGATCGCACGATCCGGTCAAGGGCTCCGATCGTCTCCTCGAGCGGGGTGTCCGGGTCGTACCGGTGGAAATAGAAGATGTCGACGTAGTCCAGACCCATCCGCTTGAGGGACTGGTCGCAGGAGGCGACGAGGTACTTACGGGACCCGCCCTGTCCATAGGGGCCGGGCCACATATCGTAGCCAGCCTTGGAGCTAATAATAAGTTCGTCCCGGTAGGGCTTGAAATCAGTCGCCATGATACGACCGAAATTGATCTCGGCCTGTCCATAGGGGGGACCGTAATTATTAGCGAGGTCGAAGTGGGTAATACCGCGGTCGAAAGCGCGACGCAACACGGCACGCTGCGTGGATCCAGGGTGAAGGTCTCCGAAGTTGTGCCACAATCCCAAAGAGACGGCAGGGAGCAACAAGCCACTCGTTCCGCAACGCCGATATTCCATGGTCTCGTAACGATCCTGGGCTGCCACATATGTGCTCACTGCCATGGCGTCAGCGTATCTAGAACTGAGGGCAGTGGAAGGATGTGTCCATGACTTCGTCACACCGTGCCCTTGTCGTTGTCGATGTCCAGCCGACCTTCTGTGAGGGAGATGCTTTGGCTGTCGCCGGCGGCAATGCCTGCGCCGAGCGCATCGCGAAGTACGTCCCAACTCACCGTGCTCGTTACGACATGGTGGTCACTACTCAGGATTGGCATATTGATCCAGGTGACCACCTCTCCGACAACCCGGACTTTGTGGATTCCTGGCCGCCACACGGGATTGCTGGCACCGCCGAGGCTGAGATTCATCCGGCGATCGCCAAGATTCCTGTCGACGCGCGGGTCAAGAAAGGACAATACGCTGCGGCCTACTCCGGCTTCGAGGGGACTACCGAGGAGGGGTCAACTCTCGAAACGATATTACGCGATCGCGGGATCGAGGCTGTCGACGTCGTTGGTTTGGCCCTATCCCACTGTGTCAAAGCCACGGCTCTGGACGCCCAGCGTCTCGGGTTCGCCACAACGTGCCTGACCGATCTCAGCGAGCCGGTCAGCCCAGAATTGGGCGACGCGGCCGTGGCGGCTATGAAGGATGCCGGGGTGAGGCTCACCACCGGTTCGCAGCTCTGAGCGTCACTGACGAGTCTTCGTCATCCGTCTGGTAACTAGCTGAAACATCTCTGTCGCAAATCTGTCCCAGGTCCCGACGATAATCGGTGTCGACGTTGACGAAAGAGCTAACTATGACCGCATTTCAGATCGCCGACACCATTGGTCAGCTTGCCCTTGAGGAGAAAGCGTCCCTGTGCTCAGGCAGTGACGCCTGACATCTTCAAACTATCGAACGCCTCAGTATTCCCGGGCCGATGATCACTGACGGCTCCACGGTCTGCGCAAGGTGTCTGACGGGTCGCCAGCTGGCCTCTACGATTCTGTGCCCGCCACCTGCTTCCCCGCCCGGACTGGTATCGACGCGGGACCCCGCCCTCATCAGGGAGGTTGGCGTCGCGTTGGGCCAGGAGACGCGGGCGGAGTCCGTGGCTGTGCTACTCAGCCCGGGCATCAACATGAAACGTTTCCCATTGTGCGGTCATAACTTCGAGTAGTTTTCCGAGGACCCTGTATTGATGAGTTTGCCCGTACCCTGCGCTACCAAGGAGCCGGGTCGTCGAAGGTTAATCCGACCCGCCTGGATACTGCCCAACGCACTACAGAAAGTCTGGGTCAACGTGCACTCCTCTCTCTCCCGGATTCTCCCTCGCCGATCAGCCAGCCCCAGCCCGCCGACGAGGCAGTCTCGATAGCGAAGAGACACATAGCCGTCCTGTTCTTGGGCTTACCAGACATCATTGAATCGGAAGGATACGACCGCACTTCAACTGTCTTGCCAGCGGATCAAGTTGACCTCCTGCGCCAAGTAAGGGAAGTGACCATCCACTGCTGGTTGGGTGGACAGGCAAGCGGAAACGGGGCTGTCGACGTCCTCACGGGGCAAGGTCAACCCTTCCGGACATCTCGCTGAACCATCGCCAAGAAACTGTCCGACATTCCCGCTCAACCCAATTTCCCAGGGGAACTCCAGCACATGCACTACGGAGAAGGTAGATACATCGGTTATCGGGGCCTTGACGCCACTGACCGGCCGGTTGCCTATCCCCTCGGCCACGGCCTGAGCTACACCACCTTCGTCTACTCCGACCTCGACCTAGCCATCAGCCGCATTACCGAGTTCACTGGGCCAGACGATCCAGTACTGACCGTCAGCTTCACCGTCTCCAATACCGGAGACCAGGCCGGCGCTGCTGTACCTTAGGTCTTGGAGTTCCCCGACGCCACTGTCGACCGCTGCGTGCGCGAGCTCAAAGCTTTCCGTCGTGTGGAATTAGAGCCGGACCAGAGGTAGACGGTCACCGTCACGCTAACCCATCGCAACCTGTCCTACTGGGACATCCCTCCACTCCTGGGCAGTTGAGTCGGGGACTGTACGCGTCAAGGCGAGCGCCTCCAGCCGTGATCTTCTACTCGTAGCTGACATCGCCCTCGATGCCCCGCAGGTGCGTCAGCCTCTGCGCCGCGACTCCACCGTCGCGGAGTGGATGGCGAACGACGAAATCTTCGCAGCGAAGGTCCACCACGCGACACAGAAGGTGGGCATCGACCTTGACAACGATCCGACGCTGGCGGCCTCCGTGCTCAACATGCCGGCTTACAAGATGCCATAAACAGCTCCGATTATGCCCCGGAACAATTGGACGAGATGCTCAGTAAATAACGTTAAGCCCGATGTACCGGCGGACCTAGGCGAGACCGCCGATACATCGGGTATACCGCAGACCCTACAGAACTATCCCGCAGGGGGCGAATGAAAGAAGAAGGGTCAGCGCCGCCCGCCGCGCGGACGCACAATCTTGTGGGCCTGCCAATCCTTGCTGACGTCGTAACTGGTGGTCAACACCATTCCAGCGGTGTCTGCACCGTCAGACAGGTCAGCCGGATCGATGGTGCCCGGGCGTCCCACCTTCGGGGTGACGAGAACGATAAACCCATCGTCAGACAGATCACGCATAGCGTCAACCAAACCGTCGGCTACATCGCCGTCGTCGGCGCGCAACCACAACCAGACGATGTCAACGGCGTCGATCGAATCTTCAATCATGTCGCCGTCGATGAGGTCCATAACCTCCTGGCGGAGGTCCTCGTCAACGTCATCGTCCCAACCGAGCTCCTGGACGACCTGCCCAGGCTCGAAACCGAGCTTGTCCAAATCGCTGCCGCTTCCCACGAAATCCTTCGCTTTCCCTTGCTCTGTGTGACAGGAAGTTCCCACCTTCATCAGTGTGCCAGAACATCCCGCCGACGACCACCGTGGGGCCTTTTCTGCGACGGTCACCGTCGAAGTCACTACCTTTTCTCCAAGGCCGTTGTCATGGCCTGCACAAGAGACGGGTTCGTCGACATCCGCAAGTCGTACGTCATGAAGACGCCATAACCGTCACGGATCGTCCGAGAAGCCATCGTCTGGACCATTTCAGTCGACGTATGTCCCCAGTCAACTGCTGCCGCTCCTAAACGACTTCGGGGCATACCCGGCACTGATGGTTCCTGATAGGTGCCGTACCACGGGTTCCATGCATAGTCGAGGTCATCTGATGCATTGCCCACCGCTGAAACAGTTCGATCAACCGATGGCCCAATCGAGTACAGGGTGAGAAGTTTGTGAGGCCCCAGGTGGCGTCGCAGCGCACGAACAAACCAAACGAAAGAGTCTTCATTGGGCTGACCGGTACCATTTTTACCATACTCGGAATATTCGTCATCTAGGTCGACGCCATCCAGGTGACACCTATGAACAACCCTTGCTACCTGAGCCGCAAACCGGTCAGCGTCATGCCGAATTGGAAAGTTGGCGAATCCGGCACCCTCATGGTTACCAAGGAGCGACAAGAGTACCTTCGTCCCACGACGCTGTAACGGACGAATCTGGGTTTCGGTAGCTCTCAGCGTTTCCAGGACTCGCTCGTTCAGGTGCAGGTAAGCCGTGCACCCGTCATAATTGATATTGGCCGCAAAAATCATCGCCAGATCGAAGACCGGTCGGTGAGCCCCTTCTCGGACGAAGGCCCCGACAGTCGCGAAATCCTCATGATTGACCTCGATGTAGACCGCGGTGGTCACTGCCTTAGAAGCCCCGCAAGGCCTTGCAAACGCGATATCTGCGGACGTCTGTTCCGTGATCAACGCTGTCGAGACTACCCCGACGGTGCCAGCGAGCACCTGACGACGGCTCAACCCCATGTGTCCCACTCCTTCGATCTCCACCCCTCGCAGCGCCGTTACCACGAGAACTAATTCGGTTTAGCCTAGGCGCTAAAAAGGCTAGCAGGAGAATGGTGGAGGCAACGGATTTCAACGAAAACCGGGGCAGCCCACATCATGGAATGCCCCGGCTTTTCGACGATCTATCGATCAGGCGTCACCACCAGCGTTACCGGACGCCCCCGCGTTGACGTTGAGCAGGTCGTACTTCTCGGCAGCCTTAGTAGGCCAGTCCTGCGGAACCTCTCCACGCTCGACGAGCATCTGGAGGGCACGCACGGCCATGGACGGTCCATCGATATGGAAGAACCGTCGGGCTGCGGCACGCGTATCAGAGAAGCCGAACCCGTCGGCTCCCAGGGAGGCATAATCCCCCGGTACCCACTGAGCGATCTGGTCCGAAACCTGACGCATATAGTCGGTAGCCGCAACAACCGGGCCAGAAGTTTCAGCAAGACGCTCCACGATGTATGGCGTGCGCTTGCCCTGTTCGGGGTGTAAGAAGGCCTGCTCCTCGGCCTCCATAGCGTCACGACGCAGGTTGTTCCACGACGTCACCGACCACACGTCAGCAACGACGCCAAAGTCATCTTTGAGGAGCTGCTGAGCCTCGAGGGCCCATGGCACAGCGACGCCGGAAGCCATCAGCTGAACGCAGCGAGCATCCTCACCGACTCCTTCAAAGGAGCCCTTCGACAACAGGTACATGCCCTTGACAATGCCCTCAACGTCAACGCCCTCTGGCTCGGCCGGCTGGATGATCGGCTCGTTATACACCGTCAAGTAGTACATGACGTCTTCGGCATTCTCGCCGTACATGTGCTCCAGACCCGCCTGAACGATGTGGGAGATTTCGTAAGAATAAGCCGGATCATAGGAGATGACGGCCGGGTTACTAGCAGCCAAGACCGGTGAATGTCCGTCCATATGCTGAGTGCCCTCACCGGTCAGTGTGGTGCGTCCGGCAGTGGCGCCAATAATGAATCCCCTAGTCATCTGGTCACCAGCCGCCCAAAAGGAGTCACCGGTGCGCTGGAATCCAAACATGGAGTAGAACAGATATATTGGCACCATCGGCACACCCTGAGTGGAGTATGCCGAGCCTGCGGCGATGAAGGTAGCCGCTGAGCCAGCCTCATTGATGCCGGTGTGGATGATCTGCCCGTTCTTAGCCTCGCGATAACTGAGCATGAGCTCGTGGTCGACCGGGGTGTAGTTCTGGCCGTGCGGGTTGTAGATCTTGATCGTCGGGAAGAACGAGTCCATACCGAAGGTGCGGGCCTCGTCAGGAATGATCGGGACGACGTGCGGAGCAAAATTCTTGTCGCGCATGAGGTCCTTGAGCAGACGCACGAAGGCCATCGTGGTCGCGACTTCCTGCTTACCCGAACCACGTTTAACACCATCGAAGGCCTTTTGCCCAGGAATCGGCAGCGGTGTGTACTTCGTGCGCCGCTCCGGCACAAAGCCGCCGAGTGCGTGGCGACGCTCCACGAGATACTGGACACGCTCGTCGTCAGCTCCGGGATGGAAGTACGGGGCGCGGTAAGGATCGGCCTCCAGCACTTTGTCCGAAATCGGAATTTCGAGACGATCGCGGAACTGCTTGAGGTCATCGAGGGCCAGCTTCTTCATCTGGTGGGTCGCGTTGCGGCCTGCGAAGTGAGTACCGAGATCGTAACCTTTAATAGTGCAGGCAAGCACCACGGTCGGGGCTCCCTTGAACTCCATAGCCGCTTTGTAGGCGTTGTAGATCTTGCGGTAGTCGTGGCCACCACGCCGCAGTGCCCAGATCTGCTCGTCAGTCCAGTTCTCGACCATCTTGGCCGTGCGCGGGTCGCGACCGAAGAAGTACTCGCGGACGTAGGCGCCATCGTTAGCCTTGAAGGTTTGGTAGTCACCATCACGGGTGCTGTTCATGATGTCGACGAGGGCACCGTCGCGGTCGGCCTGCAGCAGTGGGTCCCAACCGGATCCCCAAATGACCTTGATGACGTTCCAGCCGGCACCACGGAAGACAGCCTCAAGTTCTTGGACAATCTTGCCGTTGCCGCGCACCGGCCCGTCCAGACGCTGCAGGTTACAGTTGATGACGAAGGTGAGGTTATCGAGCTCCTCGTTGGCAGCGACCTGCAGGAAGCCACGCGACTCTGGCTCGTCCATCTCGCCGTCACCGAGGAAGGCCCAAACGTGCTGATCCGAGCAGTCCTTGATGCCACGGTTGGTGAGGTACTTATTCATGGACGCCTGGTAGATGGCATCCATCGGTCCCAGACCCATCGACACCGTCGGGAACTGCCAAAAGTGAGGCAGCATACGAGGGTGCGGGTAGGAGGGTAAGCCGTGCCCGGCCTTCGACTTCTCCTGACGGAACCCGTCGAGGTCGTCTTCACTAAGACGCCCCTCGAGAAAAGCTCGAGCGTACATACCGGGTGCAGCGTGCCCCTGGAAGAAGACCTGGTCACCACCGCCGGGAGCGTCCTGTCCGCGCCAGAAGTGGTTCTGACCGACTTCATAAAGGGTCACTGCAGAGGCATAAGTAGAGATATGACCACCGACGCCAATACCGGGGCGCTGTGCACGATGCACGGTGACAGCGGAGTTCCAACGCAGCAGACGACGGATGTTCCGCTCGATCTCGGCGTCACCAGGGTACTCTTCCTCATCCTCGGCCGCGATGGTGTTGATGTAGTCAGTCGAGGTGAGTGCCGATAGCCCGAGACGACCGTGGCTACGCGCCCGCTCCAACATCTTGAGCAGCACGGTTCGGACCGTCAATCTCGACCATCTTATCGAGGGACTCGATCCACTCCTGGGTCTCCTCGGGATCAACGTCAGGCAGGGTTGTCGGAAGTCCGTTGAGGACTGGTCCGCGTTCTTCGCGTGGGATCACGCCGGGTCCTTTCTCATCGACATCGACGCACAACCGGCGACATCACCGGTGACGGTTCGAGGTGGCGGCCCGAGGGCCCACCGCCCACCTATTGTGTCGTCTTATAGAAGAAAAGTCACTCGGAGATATCGTAAATCGACTCAGCGCGTAATTCCCCCGGGTCTATTCGCCGTCTGCCGTCGCTGCCCTGCCTAAGGCATCGCCCCACTAGACTGACCGAAGTCTCGCCGAGGGGGGCTTAGGTGGCCAAGAACAACATCGCGACGACGCCCACGCGCCAAACGAGTAGTGGACGGACGTCGAGCACCGGCCGCACGGTGGTGTCTTCTGACCGCGCACGCAGAGCCATCGCCAAGAGGTTGATGGCCCGTACCTCAGCTATGACGACGGCCACGCTGGAGGAAATGGGGCGTCGACATTCCTGGTTCCGTGACTTATCGGTCGAGGAGAGATCGTGGATCTCGATCGTGGCTCGCTCAGGTATTGACGGCTTCGTCCAGTGGTTTGCTGACGACGATGCCGAGCCTTATTCCCCCACTGACGTCTTCGACGTAGCTCCCCGATCGATGACTCGCAAGATCTCCTTGCACCATACAGTCGAGCTCGTTCACACCACGATTGACGTCGTCGAGGCTCAAATTGAAACCGAGATGCCACGCGGCGATCGCCAAGTACTGCGCACTGCCATCGTCCACTATTCCCGCGAGGTGGCCTTCGCCGCCGCCGAGGTGTACGCGCGAGCCGCCGAGCGCCGCGGTACCTGGGATGAGCGTCTGGAATCCCTCGTCGTTGATGCGGTCGTGCGAGCCGATGCCGATGAACAACTTATCTCGCGAGCCTCCACTCTCGGCTGGCGCCCGGGCATCAACCTATGCGTCGTCGTCGGACGGGCACCAACGACCGAACATGAACTCCATGTGCTGCGACGCGACGGGGAGCACATGCAGATGACCGTGCTGGCCGCCGTGCAATCCGACCGGTTAGTCGTCATCTTAGCCAGTGAAAAACTCGTCGACGATACGGCAGCCGTAGCCGCGAGTGAAGCCCTCGCAGACCACTTCGCAGCGGGACCAATTGTCGTTGGGCCCGTCGTCGCCGATCTCACGTTAGCCCCGGTGTCCGCCCGCGCCGCCCTCTCCGGAGCACGTGCGGCACGAGCCTGGCCAGAAGGTCCGCGGGTAATGGCAGCCGTCGACTTACTTCCCGAACAGGTCCTCTCTGGCGATGCCGATGCCACGGCATGGCTCGTTAACGAGGTTTATAGCCCCCTCGCCGCAGCCAGCGGAGACCTCATGGACACCACTGTCTCCTTTCTGGATCACGGCTGCTCTGTGGAGGGCACCGGTCGGGCGATGTTCATTCACCCCAATACCGTGCGCTACCGCCTCAAGAGAATCCAAGACGTCACTGGCTACTCCCCGTCGGATCCTCGAGAAGCCTATGTGCTGCGCCTAGCAATCACCTTGGGGCGGCTGAGGAGCTGAAGCCGTGAACCCATCTCGCACTCACCCCATCGAAGGCGAGTCAGCCTTGGGCCACCGAGCACCGTTGTTCCAGTAGTCCTGGATCTCCTCAAGCGAGCGACCGGACGTTTCCGGGGCGTACCGCAGCAGAAATAGCAGCGCAACGACGAGGAGCCCACCGTAGACCCCGAATGTTCCTGCCAGCCCGATACCGTCGAGCATCGCAGCTCCCAATTGGGCAGTGATCGCATTCGCGATCAAGTCTGCCGTAAGCACCAGGGATGCACCGAGTGAGCGGTAGCGAGCCGGGAAAATCTCACCCGCGTAAACCCATACGATGGAACCGAAACCGAAGGTAAACCCCATAGTAAAAAGGGACATCCCAACGAGGCCAATAACACCGGTAACAGCACCTTCGAAACCACTCGCCAAATATGTCACGATGAGCACGATAGTCGCTACGATCATCGTAGATATTCCCGTGATAAGAACAAATCGACGCCCTACCTTATCAATAACGAACATCGAGATGACAACACTTATCAATGATAGGAACTGCACCAAGGATGGCACCAGATAGGTTGTCGCAGTGTCAGTAAATCCCATTCGCGAATAGATTCCAGGCGCATAGTAGATTGTTGCATTAATTCCAGTGATCTGGATTGAAAATCCCAGAACGATAGCAAAGATCGTGGCACGAGCCATACCCCCATGGAACATCTCACGCAACCGCCCCCACACAGATCCAGAGGGTCGAGAAGACAAGGAGTTGCGGATCTCATCGAGGCTCGGCTCAACCAATTCAGCAACCTCGATGCGCTCCATGGCGCGACGAGCCTCATCTTCACGCCCCTTGAGCATGTACCAGGAGGGAGTTTCCTGGGTGCGAACAAGCATCAGGAGCACAATAAATGCTGGGACGGCTGCGACACCGAGAATCCAACGCCACGTGTCCGTAGGTAGCAGGGAATACCCGACGAGGTACCCCAAGATGATTCCGACGACGCACGTCACTTGATACGCGGTTGCCAGCCCACCCCGCCGCGACGCCGGAGCGGATTCGGCGATAAACACCGGCACGACGGTGATGGAAAGCCCGATGGTGATACCCAACAGAACCCGCATAGCAAGGAACAGTCCAGCGGACGGAGAGATTGCTGTCAGGATAGCGAAAATAGTATATCCAGCCGCGATAACCAGCATTGACTTCTTACGTCCGATAGCATTAGCCATAGGGCCGCCAAGAATGGCACCTGCTATTTGACCTACCACGGAGGCCGTGTTAATGGCACTATAGATACCAAAGTCTCGCTGCACAAATTGCAAAGCGGCCGCGGTATTAGAAATATCATAACCATAAGTGATTCCCAGGGCTGCTGCCGTCACCGCAATGAAGACGGCCCGGCTCGTCTGACTATTTCCCGTCGCACCAGCTGACCCGGAATCACCAGGCTTCATCTCTACGCGCGCATGACCATTCGACGCCATAAAACCGCTTTCTCTAAAACTGAATTGCAAACTTCAACCGAGCGCCTATTGCCCGGTCAAGACCCTAACGCTACAGCTCACGGCCGCCACTGCGCCTCTCAGCACACCGCATCGGGTCGCTTCCGCCACCGAACTCGCCATCGTGGGAGCTAGGCTCTCATTATGAACGTCATGATCCCCGTTCGTCCGGACGGCTCAGCGGAGCCACGATTCGGTAAGGCACCTATGGTAGCCGTCGCACAGGTTGACAACGACGGTCACGTCACCGACTGGCACACCTTTAAGGTTGAGTGGGACCGCCTCCATGATGAGGGCACTGAAGGTAGCCACCACGCCCGCATCGTTCGCTTCCTGCGTGAGCACAACATCGGAGCGTGCGTCGCCACCCACGCCGGAATGGGAATGCAACGCACCCTAGCAGCCATGAAGATTCCGCTGCTACCAGCGACACTGCCCCATGCTAAAGAATCGGTGGAACAAGCCATTGTCTCGACATACGTAACCGCCAAGGATACGGAGGAGTCATGAAAACCGCAGTCATCGGAGCCGGAGCCATCGGCGGTTTCTACGGGGCCGCTCTGGCAAATGCTGGGATGGACGTCTCTTTCATCGCACGCGGCAAGACTCTCAACGCCATCCGCAAGCATGGCCTGCGCCTGGTCGGCAATACGGAGTTGACTCTTAACGTGCCCGTCACTGACGACCCCACCAAGATTGGCCAGGTTGACGTCGTCTTACTGTGCACCAAGACCTTCCAAGTTGCAGAGGCTGCGCGCACCTACCTACCAGCACTTATGGGCCCCCACACCCTCGTCGTGACTACCCAAAATGGCGTCAGCTTTCGGCGATTATTGGCCCCGAGCACGTGGCACCAGGGGTATGCCGCCAATGGGTCAAGATCATAGAACCAGGTCTCATCATGGACTTGGGAGGCCCTCGAATGTTCGAGATCTCGACCGTTGACGATTCCCCCAACAAGATCATCAATGAGTTGCGTGAGGCCTGCTGTAGGGGTGGACTCGTCTCTCCCGACGTGGCGGATATCACCACCACTCTGTGGATGAAGATGTGTTCCGTCGTTCCTCAAGGCGCCTGTGGTGCAGTACTCGACGTCTCCTTGGGAGACCTCCTTAGCACCTACCGCGACGTCTTCGCCCGGTGTATCGACGAGACGGCTCAAGTGGCCCGCGCTCACAGCGCCCGGCTCACCGACGACTTCGTCGAAAAGAACCTCACGCCCTTGCCGGGCAGGATCCCGCGTCGACAACCTCCTTCCAGCGCGACATCCTTGCTGGACGCCCCAGCGAATACGCCGCCCAGGTGGGAGCCGTCCCTGGGCTGGGTGACGAGGTCGGCGTCGATACCCCGGTCAATGACGTCATTGCTGCTGTTCTGGGACGACGAGAAGCTGAGAATCGCACCTAAGACGGCCCACAAAGCCCGTTTTTGGAGGATCCCCCCTGTCAATTTGTGGGGATCCCACAATGACCACCGTGGGTACTTCGTCGGTTCCCTGTCTCGCGTCCGGCCCTTCAAGGGGGCACAGTGGGGATGTGCTTGCAATTGTTGCTCCGGGCCAAGGGGCCCAGAAACCAGGATTCCTGTCGGATTGGATGTCAGACGCCACCTTCTCTGACCACCTTGCGTGGCTCTCAGCGGTGGCAGATATCGATCTGGTGACCCATGGCACGACTTCCGACGAGGCAACCATCAAGGACACTGCGGTTGCCCAGCCACTGCTGGTCGCCGCCGCGCTGGCCACAGCCTGGTCAGTTGATCCCGAGATTTTCTCTCAGGCCGACCTGCTCGCCGGCCACTCTGTCGGGGAAATTGCCGCTGGCGCTGCTGCTGGGGCTTTCTCTGCCGAAGCCGCCATGGTTCTTGTGCGCGAGCGCGGTCGGGCCATGGCCGAGGCCGCGTCACGCACTGCCACCTCCATGACTGCTGTCATCGGGGGCGATACCGACGAGGTGCTGGCCGCCATTAAGGCCGCTGGGCTCACTCCAGCCAACCACAATGGCAAAGGCCAGATCGTAGCCGCAGGCACCGTCGAACAGCTTGAAGCTTTCGCAGCCGAGCCGCCGTCTCGTACCCGACTCTTCCCGTTGTCGGTCGCGGGGGCCTTCCACACGGTTCATATGGAGCCGGCGGTCGATCACCTGCGCGAGGTGGCCGCTGCCATGCCGACCACGATTCCGACGGTGGCCCTGCTGTCCAACCTTGACGGAGCCGTCGTCGCAGATGGTCGCGAGTTCGCCGATCGCCTCGTCAATCAGGTTGCCCATCCAGTCCGTTGGGACCGTTGCATGGACACTATGGTTGAGCGCGGTGTTACTGGCCTCCTCGAACTCACCCCGGCCGGTACTCTGACTGGTATCGCCAAACGCAATCTCAAGGGGGTTGAGCTGTTCAACCTCAATACCCCCGATCAGATCCCGGCTGCCCGCGAGTTCATCACGACTCACTTCAGCAAGGAGAATGCATGACGGCCATCAAGACCCGTCCCGTCCACGGCTACTCGAAGTTCCTGTCCACCGGATCAGCTCGCGGATCGCGAGTGGTCACCAACGAGGAGATGTGCACACTCATCGACTCCACCCCGGAGTGGATCGAACAGCGTACCGGCATTACCGAGCGGCGCTGGGCCACCAACTCTGAGACTGTGGCGTCCATGGGCACCACGGCCGCCCGTACCGCCCTAGAGCGATCCGGACTGGAGGCATCCCAGATCGATGCCATCATCGTGGCGACCGTGTCACATCACCGTCCTTCCCCCAGCTTGGCGGCTTACATCGCCCGGGAGCTCGGCTTGGGTGACGCTGCTGCGTTTGACCTCAACGGCGCATGTGCTGGGTTTTGCTACTCAACCGCTCTGGCTGATTCGATGATCCGCACCGGATCGGCGAATTACGTCCTCGTTATCGGTGTCGAGAAGCTCTCGGAAATGACGAATCTTGACGACCGCTCCACCGCCTTCCTCTTTTCTGATGGGGCTGGTGCCGCAATCATCGGTGCCAGCGATGAGCCGGGGATCGGCCCGGTGGTGTGGGGATCTCGCTCTGATCAGCTCAAAACTATCGAGCTCGAGGATTGGCCGACGGCTAGCGCTGATCCCAACAAGATCCACCCCCTCATTCGCATGGAAGGTCGCGCGGTCTTCAGGTGGGCTATGACTGACGTCGCCAAGCGCGCCGCCGAGGCCGTCGCCGAGGCCAGAATCACCCCCGCCGACCTCGATGTCTTCATCCCCCATCAGGCTAACGACCGGATTACCGACGTCGTGTCCCGCCACCTCAAGCTGCCTGAGTCAGTGACGGTATGTCACGACATCGCGGATATGGGAAACACCTCCGCCGCATCCGTGCCGATCGCCATTGACCGTATGCTTCAGCGTGGAGAGGCCCGCAGCGGGGACCTCGCCCTCATCATCGGATTCGGAGCCGGGCTGGTCTACGCCGGCCAAGTCATCCGCCTCCCCTGAACCCCACCTTCATCACGAGAAAACACCCACAGACTTCGGGTGCACAGCCCGAGGATAACGACAAGAAGAGGAACAATCATCATGGCTGACAAAGACCAGATCCTTGCCGACATGGCTGACATCGTCAATGACATCACTGGTGTCGACCAGTCCGAGGTCACCCTTGAGAAGTCCTTCGTTGACGACCTCGACGTCGACTCGCTGTCCATGGTCGAGATCATCTACGCCTGCGACGAGAAGTTCGGCGTTGAGATCCCTGACGAAGAGTCCAAGAACATCAAGACCGTTGGCGACGCCGTCAACTACATCATCGAGCACCAGGGCTGACTTCCACGGCGTCCGGGGCTCGCCGGCCCCGGACTGCGGCCCACATAACCCATCCACCGATACTGGAGAATTCATGAGCGACGTCGTCATCACTGGTTTCGGGGCCACCACACCGTTGGGACCCGACGCCCCCACCACCTGGCAGGGGCTGCTGGAAGGTCGAAACGGGGTGCACAACCTCGACTTTGACTGGATTGACGACGTTCCCGTCAAATTCGCCGCCCCGGCGATCGATGAGCCGGCCAACCACCTGTCTCGCCCACAGGCCCGCCGTCTAGACCGTTCGAGCCAGCTGGCCCTTGTCGCTGCTAAAGAAGCCTGGTCCGATGCGGGCTTGGAGCTTCCCGAACCCGACGATTCCGGCTCCAACGGGATCGATCCAGAGCGCCTGGCGGTGTGCTGTGCTACCGGTATTGGTGGCCTGCACTCTTTGCTCGGCCAGTGGGATATTCAGAAGGATAAAGGTTTCAAGCGAGTTAGCCCCTTTACCGTGCCGATGTTGATGGCCAACGCCCCGGCAGCCAATATTGGTCTGATGGTGCACGCCAAAGCCGGTGTCCACACCCCCGTTTCAGCTTGTGCATCCTCATCTGAGGCGATTTCGCTGGGCTTGGATCAGATCCGTCTGGGACGAGCCGATATTGTTGTCGTCGGCGGCGCCGAGGCCATCATCCATCCATTGCCGGTGGCTGCCTTCGCCCAGATGAAAGCCTTATCAACTCGCAACGACGATCCTAAGCACGCTTCGCGCCCGTGGGACGTTGACCGTGACGGCTTTGTCATTGGTGAGGGAGCGACGATCATGGTTGTCGAGACACTTGAACATGCTCAGGCCCGCGGTGCGAGGATCTACGGCACTCTTGCTGGATCCGGTATCTCGGCCGATTCGCACGACATCGTCCAGCCCGATCCCACAGGTTCTGGCCAGACATCGTCAATGCGCAAGGCCTTGGCCTCAGCCGATCTGTCACCCACCGACATCAATCACGTCAACGCCCACGCGACCTCGACCCCACTAGGCGATATTGCGGAAGCTCACTCGATCGCCGGCGTCCTTGGTACGGCCACTGATCAGGTACTCGTCAACGGCACCAAGTCAATGACCGGTCATCTCTTGGGTGGCGCTGGGGCTCTGGAGTCCTTTGCAGCGGTGATGGCTCTGCTGAAACGCCGGGTGCCCGGCACCATCAACATCGACCACCTCGAGCCAGACTTAGGGATCAACGTCGTCACCGAAACGACCGACCTACCTGACGGCGATCTGGCTGCCCTTAACAATTCCTTCGGGTTCGGAGGGCATAACGTCACCTTGGCGTTCACCAATGCCAACGCCACCCGCTGAGTCTTGGTGACGGCCCCGTCACCAGATGGGATTGCCCTGCGGGCCGGGAACCGCATAAATGGCCTTCGGTGGCTCGCCGTGAGAGAGGTCACCAAGCCAAACAACCACCGCAGGGCGTCAGGTATCCGCCACGTCACGACCTCATATCCAAATCGAGAGGCATCGCTGAACGAGAGGCATCGCTGAAAGCGAAAGGTCAGGCATCCCGGGGAAAGCCAGTAAGTATTGGTGACTCCCATCGCAACATCATCGACCAATTCCCCTTCTGTACGTCGGGCCCGTGATAGCCGTAGTAGGGCGTGCCCCCTCAACGATGCCATGATCATCGATATCCTCGAAACCGCCCGCGTCATCATCTGACAGCTCGATTCCCCAAAGAATGGCAACGTTGCCCTGAATCGCCCGTCTGCTCATCGAACCACCATCACCGTAGTCGAAAAGGCAGCTCAACATCCTTGGAATTAGGTCTTTCGGCGTAATCAACTACCCCGATGAACATCAACCTGAGTGTGGAACCTTATTGTTTGATTCCCTTTGCGTGCTATCACGGCAACAGCCTGGTTCCCGTCACCAGTACCCGGCGCAAAAACCCTCGAATTCTTGTCTCCATCAGAGATCTTGTTCGCGAGAATCCAGTCGGACCTTCGTTGTGCCCACAGGTACACGGTAATTTGGGCAGTTCTTTTTCAGTCCATCATCCTTTCAGTTCATCATCGTTAGTTGTCCAAGACCCATGTGCGCTCACCGCTGCCGGATAGCTTGTCAACATGTGCGGATTCTCGGCAACTGACTCGAAGAGCTCGACTGCCAGCCTCTCGACGGGACGATTCCCGTCGAGACGCCCGACATTCGCATAGGGTGCCGAACTCACGCTCTGGGAAATGGGAGAGGCCACTACCGCGATTACAGTGATCTGGGGGTTACCACAACGGAAACCAGTACCATCACAATGGCCTGTGTCCTGTCCATGGGCAGAGTATTCGGTAAGAGCACACGCAACTCACTCAACCCATGCTCACCCGACGGACAGCCACGGAACTTGCAGCGATGGGTCACAGGCTCGATACGGTTCAAGCTCAACGTCCCACGGTTCGCCCAGCAGGTCGCAAATCTCATCGTCGAGACGAAGCCCTGTGCGACGCGAAGCAGTGATCGCTGAACGCAACCTCATCTCATCAACAAGGACGGAACCGGCTTCGTCGGTGGGCGCGGAAAAAATACCCAGATCGGGGGTGACGCTCCAGCGATGCAGCACGGCTCCGGCTTCGACAGTCAGCTCGACACGCACCCGCTGCCAAGCGGCGAGCGTGGAAATGAACTTGCGAGCATCGGCGACGTCACCACGCCACGCCGATTCTGCTCTCCACGTGCCCGGCTCAACTGGTTGGTTAGTCCATCGCAGCGGTGCAGGCATAGCGAATGCGGCATCGGCGGCCCATTCAATATGGCTGCGCAATGCCGTCGGAGCCGAGTGAATGAAGAGAGTTCCACTGGCCAGCTGTGTCGTTTCCACGGTCGTCCTCCCGGTACCACGTGCCTTCCCCTGCCGTGGTGCGGTACGGACCCAGCAGCAACGATAGACGACCCGACTCACGGACGCCATATCTGCGCCGGATCGCGAGCCCCGAAAATGTCAGTGCCGATACGCACTTGGGTGGAACCATGAGCAATGGCGATCTCTAGATCCCCTGACATTCCCATGGACAACTCGGACCAGCTGCTAATATCACCAGCTTCCTGACGCAGCTTCTCTTGAGTGGCAGCGACGAGGTCGAAGCAGTCTGCTACGGCCTGTTGATCAGGACTATTGAGAGCCACGGTCATAAGGCCGCGCACATCGAGAGAATCGAAGGCGGCCAGTTCTCGAGCGAATTCGACAGCTTCATCGGGAGCGATCCCAGATTTTTGAGGTTCAGCCGAGGAATTCACCTGGACTAATACTCGTAGCTGATGCCCCTCCTGCTGTAACCTCTTGTCGAGTTCATGGGCAACCTTGAGCGAGTCGAGGGCCTGGAATTCGGCGGCGAAGCGGGCCACGTATTTGGCTTTGTTGGTCTGCAAACCACCGATGATGGCCCATTCCAATCCGGGGTGATCAGCGTCCATGAGCTCAGACTTCGCGAGCGCGTCTTGCACCTTATTCTCACCGAAAAGCCGATAGCCAGCCTGATACGCCTCATCGACCATGCTGGGAGGCTTGGTTTTGGAGACTGGTAGCAACGACACCTCACCGGGATCTCGGTCACAAGCTTGGCAAGCATCATCGATGCGGGTACGCACAGCCGCTACGTTGTTAGCCACACTCATGGGAAACTCCTTATTGCCGCAACGTCGACGAATCTACTCTCGAGGAGACGGATTAGGGCCAACGGGCACACAAACTGACGACCGAGGCCGCCGTCAGCACCATGAGAGCTAAAGCAACACCGACGTACTTATCAGTCACTTCCCCGAAAACCTTCTCGTACCCTACCGATTGAGCAATTGACTTATAGACGTCTGACAGCTGCCCCAAGGACTCTGCGGAGAACTTTTCGCCTCCAGACGCTTTCGCGACTGCCGCCAATTCATAGTGGTTAACGGGAACAGGTTGACGCTGACCCCCCTCGACGACATATCCGCCCGCGGTGCCGTAAGCGATGGTGTACACCGGGACATGCTGGCGTCCGGCTTCCTTGGCTGCTTCGAGAGAAGGACGCCCAACATTGGTTGCACCGTCGGAAAGGAGCACGATCGCCGCTGGCGGCTTCTGTCCAGGGTGCTTCGGATCGTCCGGAACCAGCTTGAGGGCGTTGAGAGAGGAATAAATCCCTTCGCCAATCGCGGTAGATGGCAGCACTTGGAGATTCGCGATCGCGGTCGATACCACAGCACGGTCGGTCGTTGGGGGTACCACGACCTGAGAGGATGCCGCGAACTTCACCAAGGAGACATTGAACCGTGGCGGCAAATCCCCCAGAAAGTCTTTGGCAGCCGTCTTCGCAGCGGAAAGTCGGGAGGGATCAACGTCGGTCGCCACCATTGAGCGCGACACGTCGATGGCGACAACGACGGTCGCTCGGTCTCTTGGCACGTTGTGGTAGGCCTTTGGTTGGGCAAATGCCAGCACCATGGTAGCCATCGAGAGTACTGATAGTCCCATCGTCACATGCTGCCTCCACGGCCGCGAGTTAGGCAGCAATCGCTTTAACTCGTTACCGCCATGGTGTGGCTGGCGACGCCACAGCACTACTATCAAGTAGACGGCGAGGAAGATCACCGGCACCAGGAACCACCACAGTCGCCCGGGGCGCCCGAAAGCAATCAGGGTCATCATGGCCATCTCACCACCACTGACAACGTGACCAACCCAGAGACGACGGCGAAGCAGAAGGCATAGAAAGCCCACGTCGCCGTCACCTCTTTTCTGACCGGTTCGTAACCCACCGAGGAGTGCACCTGCTTATAAACCTCCTGGAGCTTGTCCGCCGAGTCAGCGGTCCACGACTTGGCGTCAGTACGGTCGGCGACATCAGACAAGAGCTTGGTATCGGGTGCGACCCTCTCTCGCTGCCCGTCAAGATCGACATACCCGGTTTCGGTACCAAAGGCGATGGTGTACACCGGAACCTTGGCAGCAGCAGCGTGGGTGGCAGCCACTAGCGGGGAACCCCCTTGGGTATTACCCCCGTCACTGAGCATGACGATGGCGGCTGGAACCCGATCCTTAGACCCGCCGGGTGCCATCTTGACGGCCTGAAGGGATTTGTCAATGGCCTCGCCCAGCGCAGTGCCATCTTGCAACTCGATGCCGTCAAGAGCGCGCAGCACGGTGGGTCGGTCGGTCGACGGTGGCATCCGAATCTCCGGATGCGCGGAAATGCTCACCACTGCGACATTGAAGCCGGTTGGAAGACTATTGACGAAGTCTTTGGCCTTAGCCTTAGCCGCAGCGAGACGATTGGGTGAAGCGTCGTCAGCTTTCATCGACAAGGATGAGTCGAGGGCAACAACGATGGTGGCGCGATCGCGCGGCACCTGCTCGATGCCCATCGGCCGAGCCCATGCAACAGTGGTGGTTGCCAGGCACAGCAGAGCGGCGGCGACCGCGATATGCCTCTTCCACTGCGGCTGCTTGCTCATGACCGCGCCCAGGATGGCGGTATTGGTAAACCTCATCGCCGTGGAACGGCTGCGATGCAGGGCCCAGATGTAGAAGACCAGCAGCACCGGGACGAGCAGCAGGAGCCACAGCACCCACGGTGATTTGACCTCGGGTAGGCCGAGGAAGAGCGGCGTCACTTCGTCACCCCCTGAGGCGGCTGATGCAAGATTGCAGCAGTACGCCGGTATCCGAGGACAAATCGCGCAATATCGGTAACCCAGTCGGAGTCAGTACGCAGCTGAATGTGTCCGGCCCCCGCACGCCGGATGGCCGCAGAGATGCGCTCACGCTGAGCCCGGGAAGCAGCGTTCATCCGCTCTCGAGTGGCCTTGTCGGCGGTGTTGACGTAATGGGCGAAGGACGTTTCTGGGTCTCGGACCATGACGTCACCCACGTCGGGAAAGTCCAGCTCAGCAGCGTCAACGACTTCGATGCACAGCACCTGGTTTCGCACCGACAGCCGGCGCAAGGACCGTTCCCACTCTGGGCGATCGTTGGGATCCAGAGCGTCGTCACCGGGAGACAGGAAGTCAGAAACAACGACTTTCATACCGCGACGCCTCGCCGAAGCAGCGAGATTTTCGATGCCTTTGGCCAGAGTCATCTGTCCAGGAGCGTTGTCGGCGACAATTGGCTCAGTGAGCATTGAACGCAGCAATCCATAGAGAGCTGTTCGCCCGGAACGGGCAGGCAGGCGGCGCACTGAGTCAGGGCGCATAATGAGCCCGCCAAAGCGGTCCCCCATGCGCTGGGAGAGGAAACCGATGGTCGCAATAGCAGCAATACCCAAATCACGTTTCGTCATGGACACCGTGCCCCAGTTCATGGAACCGGTGACATCGAGAAGTGCCCACACCTCGAGCTCACGGTCAGCAATGGTCTCGCGCACATGTGGAACGGTAGTGCGGGCTGTGACCGCCCAATCCATCATGCGCACATCGTCTTGACCGGGTTCGTAAGGTCGGGCGTCGTTGACGTCGGCCCCAGCCCCAGGCAACAGACCCAGGTGGTCACCATGGAGGAATCCCTCCAATCGACGCACAATCGTGAGTTCCAGGCGCCGCAGTGCTGCCTCCGGCGCAAGCTGATTGAGCGGCAGAGTCGCCCCAGTGGGTGAGCTCACCAGCGTCTGCGCCACTGATGGTGGCTGCGGATCGCGGAAGATCGGTCGCGTCATAGCGGACGCCTCAGGACCGGGAAGGCGGGGCCGTCGGAGCAGGGTACTGGCCTAGATTGTCGCAGCCGTTGTGTTGAGCGGTCTGGTGCTGCTCCTCGTTCCACACCGGGGTGGGCGGTGGAACCATGGCGACAACCCTCTCAATGACGTCGGAAGCGAACACATTGTCAGCGATAGCGTCAAAGCTGAGCACTAGGCGGTGAGCCATGACATCGACGGCAACGGCCTGAACGTCGGTCGGAAGGACGTAGTCGCGACCATGGACCAGAGCCAAGGCTCGAGCCGCAGCAATCAGGCCAAGGGTGGCTCGAGGAGAGCAACCAATCTGGATGACGTTGGCGAGGTCAGGCATTCCAAAGTCGCCAGGATTACGGGTGGCCAGCACCAAGCGTACGACATATTCAGCGACGAGGTTGTGTACGAAAACGTCGGAGGCCATATTTTGCAGGGCCACAACAGCCTCAGGCGTCAATACTTGTTGAGGCTGGGGAGCCTTGACGCTCATCCGGCGCAGGATCTCGAACTCCTCGTTTCCACGCGGGTACGGAACGTCTATCTTGAGCAAAAAGCGGTCGCGCTGAGCTTCGGGGAGCGGGTAGACACCCTCGGATTCCACCGGATTCTGGGTAGCGATGACACTGAACGGGTGAGGTGCGGGGAAGGTCTGCCCGGCAATCGACACCTGTTTTTCAGCCATGAGCTCAAGCATCGCCGACTGCACCTTTGCGGGAGCTCGGTTGATCTCGTCAGCGAGCACGAAGTTCACGAAGACTGGCCCGAGCTCAATGTCGAAGGTTTCCTTTGATGCCGAGTAGATGCGGGTACCGACAATGTCAGAAGGCACGAGGTCAGGAGTGAACTGGACTCGTGCAAAACCGCCGCCCAAAACGGTCGCAAAGGAGCGTACGGCAAGGGTCTTAGCGACACCTGGAACACCTTCAAGGAGGATGTGGCCCTTGGCAAGCACCCCAACCATGAGCTGCTCGACCATGCGCTCCTGGCCAACGATAACCCGCTGTACTTGCCCAATGGCCTGACCAATGAGACGAGCTGCCTCGTCGTTCGACATCGGGGCGTCCTGGTTACCCTTGCCGATGTCCTGACCATCCGAGTAGTGCTGGGTGCTCACTAACGTCTCCTGCCTGGCTTGCGCACGACCCGCGACGGGCCCGCTCTCACGATACCGTGACAGTGCCACAGCCCAAGAACAGCGCGAACCAACCCAGGCGAACACCTGCCGTTCGGAGGTCGTGGTCCAAATGTGGTGAGATGGTATACGATGTTGAGTAATCCGTGGCCTCCTGAGGCACTACCCCTGCAACCGTCTGACCCACCGCGGGTTGACGAATTCTGGCTCGACGCCCGCCTCTTAACGATGCCGTCAGGCACGGTATTTGCTGCCCACGACGACGAGGGCCAAGCCCTCCTGGTCATTGTGTTGTCTCACGGCGCAGCCAGTGATCCCGCATCGTGGGACCGGCTTGCAGGAGAGGTTAACCATCTCCATTCTGAGACTGTCATTGCCCGCAGTGGCGCCGGACAGAACACAGGCCGGCTCGGCGGGTTGTACCGCCCGGTCACTGGCCCCGAAGATAGTGGCCCGTCTTTAACCCCCTGGGTCGCCCTGATCAACGATGGCTCACGTGCTGCCCTGGCAGAGGCGCGACGAATCCTCAGCGCCGTCGACATGTCGACTCTGTTGGGCCCCCCGGTAAGTGGTCCGAGTTACCGTTTGCACTGGATTGACAACACTGCCGCTGGCCGGGTCCGTACCTGGCCCTTACCATGGCCAGGTCGGCGCGACAAAGCTGGTTGGTCGACCACCGTGGTTGCATGGTTACTCACCCTTTTCATCGCCTTGACGGGTCTGCTCATCGCGGTATTGCTATTCCAAAATGTGCCCCCCTCTCCCCCACCTCCCCCGGTTCCGACGTCTGGATCGTCAAGTAGCTCGTCAAGTCCCACACCTGGTCAGAGTTCGGGGCAAAGTACGTCGCCGTCTAGTGGCAGCCAGTCGCCGAGTCCCTCGAGGGGTAAGTCCCCCTCATCGGCTAGTAAATCCCCCTCAACAGGGCGTAGCGAGTCTCCCACACCGTCGAATAATCCGTCGATGTTGCCGTCGCGCACTCCGTCAATGCAGTCGCCGGGCGTAGGCTCCGGCACCTCGTCGGCATCTCCGACTGGACGAGGAAGACTGTGATGATTGCACTCATGCCACTGATTTGGACGGCACTTTTCTGGGAGCCGACAAGATGCCCAGTGCCGAAAACACCGAGGCCATACTTGCTGCTGCAGATGCCGGCGTACACGTCGTCTTCGCTACCGGACGTCCTTACCGCTGGCTGACGGTTCTCGACCCATTCCGACCACCGATCCACCCAACACTGTTAGCTTCCAACGGAGCGGTGAGCGTCGAGCCGCTACCGGAAAGGTTCTGCACGACGTATACATGGCCCCGCAGAAGGTCGCCGGCATCGTCTCTGACATCCGCCAAGCACTCCTGCACACACTGTTCTGTACCGAGGAGGCCACCCAATAGTTCTCCGAAGAAGGGTTCGACACTGGCAGATCGGCGGCCCGCCGGACGGTGAGGGCCAAATCTAGAGTTTCCTGGGAGAGGATCACCGCATCGTCAAGCTACTAGTGCGAACCTTTGGCTTTCCCAGCGACGAGTTGTTCCAGGTCGTCAAACCCATCGTCGGAGACCGTGGCACAGTAACTCTTTCCGCAACGAAAACGGATGGTCTGATAGAGGTCGCCGGACGGGGATCTCCAACGGTTCAGCGTTGAGGCAGGTCTGCGACGATCTGGGCATCGATCCGGCCGACGCGGCTGCCTTCGGCGACATGCCAAATGACCCCACAATGCTGGAAACAGTCGGACACCCCTACATTGTGTCAAGGGCTCACCCGGTACTGCGCGACCGTGGATTCGCCATAATCGGCAACCACGACGAGTCGGCGGTGGGACGGAAAGTACGGGCTTTACTGAGTTGAGTCGCGTCACGTGTCAACTCCAGACCTGCCCCCGCAGTCTTCCCTGGTCGTCACTGTCCACACCGACGAGGCTAGCGGTCGCCCGAAACATCGGATTAGCGCTGACTGCCACGTCGGCAACCAGCGCTAACACACGGGAATCATCGCATCGATCAAGCAATAACAAAGATCACTGGATGTACCCCGGCACGTAGACGCAGCGGATCTTCTTAGCTTTGTTTGGAAGCAGTGTGTTGAATACGACCTGGAAGGCAACCGGATCGTAGGTGAACCCGAAGTGGTCCGTATGGTCTTTGGCACACACAGACTGCATGGTGATGTTCGTTACCCCAGGCTGACGGATGAATGCGTTGGTGTATGGCGTCACGACATCGTCATACTTGGTACTGATGACCGTGTAACGCACGCCTGGTGCAGTCATCCCGCCATCATTGAGCTCACCGAGGAAGGTAGATCCTGCGAGCTGTTGTGGCAACGACTCGAAATTGTGCCTATCTGCGTAGCTCTGTAGGGCTCGCGCGCTCAAACTGCCGGGTCGGTCGAAGCCAGCCAACGTGACTAGACCGTAGACACTTGTGCCCTTGTTCGACGGGACGAGGCCAATGAGGTGGTTGACGACCCGGTTTCCTCCAAACCACTTGATATAAGCACGAGGAAGAGGACCTCCACCCTGGGAATGACCAACGAGGTCAACCTTCTCAGCACCTGTCGCTGCTCGCACTTTATCGACATAATGAGCCAGAAATGCAGCACTAGAACGAATATCACCGACGGTAGCTGCCCATTCTCGGTCAGGGTTGGTTTGAATGTTGTAATTGAAAGTAAATACACACAGACCAGCCGATTTAAGCTCAGGTGCGTAATACGACCATGTTGCGAATGCATCCTCGCGGGTGCCAGGGATGAGAACAACGGGGCGAGTACCCGGGGCAGGCTTACACGTAAAGTCGTTAGCACCCTTGGGATTTGCACCCGCATGCCAACGCGAGTACTGCGAGGCCACGGGCCAGGTGCGGAACTGTGGTCCTGTGCCATTCGACGGTACGCCATCTGGACTATGCGGAGCGGCAACGCCGCCGGGGTGATCAGGAGTGATTCCCGAGTCCGTAGCCCACGAAGTACCGACCGCCATGGTCATCGATAGCACAATCGCGGCGGCGGTGAAGACAGCGAGGACTGTTCTGCGTAGCTCGATAGATCTCATAAATCGCATTCCTTAGTCGATCAATTGCCTGGCTCCTATGCCAGGACGGTGATCACACTACCCGGGGCAGGGTGTGCCTTAGCCCACCATCCCCACAAAGAACAACCGTGCACAGTTGCCGATATCCCGATGCACATATCGTCACCGATTAGCCCAGCCAAGACGCCTCAATCAGTTGCCGATTGACACCGGGGTAATCACCTTCGTCCATTAAAAAGCTACGCAGTCCCTTACGGCGTATTCGCCTGGGCCTAGACGGGCGACTTCATGCCTCGAAGTGAAGTTACAGATCCCATAACGGGGATGGCGAACGTTAACATCGTTACGTCCGCAAAGACCTCAAACCGTACAAGGTAGGGCGTGCGGGGCTCGAACCCGCGACCCAGGGATTATGAGTCCCCTGCTCTGACCGGCTGAGCTAACGCCCCGAGACGAGTAGCTACCTTACCGGGTAAAATGTCCGCGAGCACCTTGCGTTGCTGACCCTGGCGTCTGATCACCGAACAGCCCCGTTGATTGACAACTCCGCGGTAGCATTTTGGGTGATGTCGTGGTGGCTGGAAGCTTTGAGCATGGCCATCCTCGTCATCGTGATGATCTTTCCTTGAAGATGCACTGGACGATGACGTCAGCATGCAGCAAGACATAACTGGAGAGGGCCCCGAACGTCACCAGAGTCGGCATAGTCTCAACGTGGGAATCAAAGTCGCGGTGACGGACGCTACGACGACGATGGCCACTCACGGGACGCCTTTGGAGTTGGTATGCGAAAGCACGGGAGACATGACCTTGTCACGAGCCATTACGAAGATCAACCGGACCGTTGAGGAATGGGCGACCACAAGGCAGGCAAAGATAGCAACAAAGGCGCTGACGACGGTGAACACCGGAATAAACCATGCCGGGCAGACCACGTCGACGGCGTGATAAAAAGCCCGATTAGTCGCCCCACCGGGCGCGAAAGGAGTGGCATCGGAAACCAATCCAGCAGCCATCACCTGAACCCCAAACAAGGCAGCGAGCAGGCCCACAGGGTGAGGGTGGCTATGCCGACGGCGCGACCTCCACCACGGGCTTCCTCATTGAGGGTAGCGACGGCGTCGAACCCAAGTAGCTCAGCGCCGCAACGGAGACGGCGGAGGCCACCGAGGTCCACGACGTTCCCGGCTGTCACAGCGCGTGCCAACTCCAGACAACGTCTCCGCTAGCCAACCCCCGACAGACGCACACCAAAAAGAAGGCGATTGTCGCGAGTTGGATGGCCAACAACACAATGCCCACCCGCGTTGTGACAGTTACACCCTGCAGGTTGAGGGCCATGGAGGCCAGCACAAAGACGAGGGCAAAAATCTTGATGGGAACATTGGGCCAGATATGGGCCAGGGCGACCGCCGATAGCACCGTGAGCAAGGCGGGCATGAGGATGTAGTCGAGCAAGATGAGCCATCCCGCGATGAACCCTGGAGTGCACCCCAGGAAGAAACGGGTATACCCATACACCGATCCTGCTACCGGGAACCGCAAGGCCATCTCCCGGTAGCTGATGGCCGATAGCCCCATCACAACTGCCGCTACGAGGTATACCAGTACTGGCACGCCTCCGGAACGGTTAACCACCGGTCCAAAGACAGCCACCGGAGCCATCGAGACGAAGAAGAGCAAGCCGTAGACCAATAACGAACCAAAGGGCAATTGACGGTTGAGACTGGGCTGGTAACCCAAGTCCTCCAATTCAGCGTCAGGAGCGAAAGTTGCGTTCACTAAATCCCTCCAAGATTCCGAGCCGTCTGTTGGACGGCTTCGGGGTCCTTACCAATGCCAGCGGGAATGACACCGGCCAATGGGGCTGTGGCGGCATCCTCAATCTCTTCGAGGTTGCACCTCTCAGCGAGGTCGGGCTCGGCCGGCCACGAGCCAATGACTATGGCGTCAACCAGATGCCCACGATCGCGGATGGCATTACAAGTCAAACCAGTGTGGTTAAGGGTGCCAAGCACCGAGCGTGTGGCAACGATGATGTGGGGCTCGTGCCCGCGTCGGGCAAGGGCATCCATGAGGTCAAGGACTCCGGCCCCATCGTTGTCCAAGCCGACGAGGACACCGCCTGCTCCCTCGACCAAGGTAACGTCATGGCCGTCGGAATCGATGATGATGCAAGTTGCGACCTCTTCGATGGAGGGAATGGTCATGCCGGCGCGGGCGGCCGAGGTGGTCGGCGCTAGCGGCTCGGGGCAACGCACGTACTCCAGCAGGTTGTCGGCGTCGACACCGGAGAGTCGACCAGCTTCATGGACGTCGCCAGGCTCCTCAGGAGCCAGACCGGTCTGGTATGGCTTGATGATGAGGACGTCTTTGCCAGCTTGCTTCAGCGCTGCGGCAATGACCGCGGTAGTGACGGTTTTGCCGGCATCGGTGTCAGTTCCGGTAACGATGACGATTCCGTCGAGATCGATAATGTTCATGATTCCTTCCGGTGACCGGCATCGGCTAGAGCAGCACCACGTTGATCTGCGACAACGGCACGCATCCCGGCAGCTATGGCCCTCAGATCATCGTCAGTGCAGATATAGGGCGGCATAGCGTAGACGAGATTGCGGAAGGGTCGAAGCCACACCCCGTTCTCGACGGCGGTGCGAGTAGCCCTTCTCATGACAATCGGGGTGTCGATCTGGACTACCGCGATAGCCCCGAAGACGCGGACGTCGGTGACTCCGGGCTCATCGCCCAGCGGCGCCAGCTCCCTAGACATCACGTCAGCGATGCGGGTGACGTCGTCGCGCCATTGCCCCTGGGAGATGATGGCCAGACTCGCCGCAGTGACGGCACTAGCCAAGGGGTTTCCCATGAAGGTGGGGCCATGCATAAGGGATCTGCCCGGACCGCGACTGACCTCGTTGGCAAACTCATCGGAACAAAGAACCGCCGATTGCGTCATGTACCCGCCGGTCATGGATTTTCCGACCACTATGATATCGGGAACGACGCCGGCCCATTCGCAGGCGAAGAGTTTGCCGGTTCGCCCAAACCCGGTAGCGACCTCGTCAGCGATAAAAACCAGGTCGAGCTCGTTGGCGCGACAGCACAAGTGCCTCAGACAGGCCGGAGACCACGGCCACATGCCCCCGGCCCCCTGCAAGATAGGCTCGACGATAATCCCAGCCAGGTCATCGCGGTGGAAGTTCAGGATCTCGTCGGCCTCGCTGCACCACGTCTCGACTTCAGCCTCGTCGGCGGCGAAGGCAGGAGGGCGCGGCAGGAAGATCTGCTGGGGAATAGAGTCGCTGAACATGGCATGCATGCCACCGATAGGGTCGCACACGCTCATGGCACCGAGAGTATCGCCGTGATAGGCCCCTCGGAGGGCGGCAATGCGTGTCCTCGTCAAGGTGCCGCCGCGTGCTGCGGAGCGGGCAATCTGCACCTGCCGAGCCAATTTGAGGCTCACTTCCACGCCGACCGACCCCGAATCGGCGAGGAAGACGCGATCCAGCGGTGGCGGGGCAAGGTCCACCAGTGCCGTGACGGCGTCAACTGCGGTCTTGTGGGTGAGTCCCCCAAACATGACGTGGCTGAACTGAGAACTCTGACGGTTGAGGGCCTCGTCAAGGACTGGATTGCGGTAGCCGTGAATCTGGCACCACCACGAGGCCATCGCGTCGATGACCTCATAGCGGTGTTCTCCATCATGCAACCGCAACCGGACTCCGTTAGCGGCCATCACTGCGAGCACCGGGTCCGCCCCGACGGTCGGGGCGTAGGGGTGCCAAGCGTGGCGTCGATCATATTCGAGAAGCTGCTGTTCAAGACTCACAGCGAGGAATGCTAGCTGCCGTTATTGAACGGTGTTCAGGAGGGGTCGTTATGAGCTACCCCGGTGGCCTTCAGACCCTCGTACACACGTCTTGCAACCACCTGCGGTGCACCCGGTCATCGTCAGTCTCTTCAGGATGGAATGACAGGGCGAGAATGTTCCTTTGCCTCACCCCGACGATGGCTCCGCTTGTGTGGCCCGCCTCATCGGGCAGTCGGGAGATGACCTCGACATCGGGGCCCACCCGGGTGACGACGGGAGCCCGGATGAAGGTAGCCGGGATACCCTCCCCGACCCCGTCGACGTCGAGGGTCCCCTCAAAAGAGTCCAGCTGGGACCCGAAAGCATTGCGACGCACAGTGACGTCGAGTAAGCCAAGGGTCTGCTGGCCCTTGGCCGCGTCCTCCAGATCGGTAGCCAGCACGACGAGACCGGCACAGGTGGCCAGCACCGGCAGCCCGCCGCTTACGGCATCCCGCAGCGGCTCAGCGAGACCGAAAGACCTCATAAGTTTGTCGATCACGGTCGACTCTCCGCCGGGTAAAACGATCCCATCGAGACCGTCGAGATCAGCGCCTCGACGGACCCGACGGGGACTGGCCCCAAGCGACTCGAGAAGCCCGATGTGCTCGGCGAACCCGCCTTGTATAGCCACCACCCCAATGAGCGGGGTCATGTCACCAACCTCGCTCAGCCAGACGGTGTGGGGCTGGCACGTCAGCAACATTGATGCCGACCATGGCCTCGCCCAGACCGCGGGAAACCTCGGCAATCGTGTCGGGGTCGTCGTAGGCGGTCGTTGCCTTGACGATGGCTGCGGCACGGGCGGCCGGGTTGCCGGACTTGAAGATTCCCGAGCCCACGAAGACACCCTGGGCACCCATCTGCATGACGAGGGCGGCATCGGCAGGGGTTGCCACTCCTCCGGCAACGAAGAGCACCACCGGAAGCCCGCCGGTCCGTGCCACCTCGGCGACGAGGTTGTAAGGAGCCTGCAGTTCTTTGGCTGCCACGTAGAGCTCGTCAGGAGACATGCTGCTCAGCCGCGCCATCTCGGCCCGGACGGCGCGAAGATGGCGGACGGCCTCCGAGACGTCACCGGTACCCGCTTCTCCCTTTGAACGAATCATCGCGGCACCCTCAGTGATGCGGCGCAGGGCTTCGCCCAGATTCGTTGCCCCACACACAAAGGGAACGTCAAAGGCCCACTTATCGATGTGATTGGCGTAGTCAGCCGGGCTGAGCACTTCCGATTCGTCAATGAAGTCCACTTTGAGGGATTCGAGCACCTGAGCCTCGACGAAGTGGCCGATCCGGGCCTTGGCCATAACAGGGATGGAGACGGCGTCAATGATTCCCTCGATGAGGTCGGGGTCGCTCATCCTCGCCACACCACCCTGGGCCCGGATGTCGGCGGGGACTCGCTCCAGCGCCATGACGGCGCTTGCCCCGGCATCCTCGGCGATCCTTGCCTGCTCTGGCGTAACGACGTCCATGATGACGCCACCCTTGAGCATGTCGGCTAATCCGCGCTTGACCCGTGTCGTTCCAGTGCTATTCGTTTCAGAGCTGTGTTCACTCATGGACCCCATCGAATCCGCAATTGTGGTTCATGGCAAGATCCATATATGACCACTTTCGTTGGACCACTTTTCGGTTCGCGGTCATGAGACCGGACCTCGTCGTCGACCTGCCGTTACGTCTGCCCAACGATCCGCGTCCGTTACCGGTCCGGATCTGCGAAGGGATACGCGGACTTGTCATGGACGGCGTACTCGCTCCCGGGGACCACCTACCAAGCACCCGCGTCCTGTCGACTCAACTCAGGGTGTCACGGGGAAGCGTCGTCGCCTCCTACGAACAACTTGAAGCAGAGGGATATCTCGTGGCCGCCGCCGGCTCTGGAACCCAGGTCAATCCCGACCTGCGGGGCCTTCATCGTCGCTCAACCACTACGGCAGCGGCTCCTCGGGCTCAACATTATCAGGGAATCGACCTCACCCCTGGAGCACCCGACACCGCTGGGTTGGCGAACTCAGCATGGCGCTCGGCATGGCATCGCGCCTGCGTCAACCCACCCCGCATCACCGACCCGCTAGGGTCACCGGGCCTGCGCGAGGAGATTGCCGAGCATTTGCGTCAAATGCGCAGCTTGCTGGCCGATCCGCGTCAGGTCGTCGTCACCGGAGGCGCGCGAGCGGGGCTGGCTGAGCTCATCCAGGTGCTGTGCAATGGATCCCATCGCCTCACAATCGGCGTGGAGAGCCCCGGATACCCCAGCTTGAGGAGGGTTCCGACAGCTCTCGGGCATCGGATAGCCGGCCTGCCGACCGACAACCAAGGCCTAGACCCTGCCAGCCTCCCCACCGGTCATGGCGGGAAACGTCTAGACGCCGTGCTGGTTACCCCCAGCCACCAGTATCCGTGGGGCGGGTCACTATCAGCGAGCCGCCGGGCAGCCGTCATCGAATGGGCGGAAAAGGTCTCGTGCTGGATCGTCGAGGACGACTTCGACTCTGAGCTGCGTCACGTGGGTGCACCACTACCTGCCCTGGCTTCCCTAGACGAAAAGCACACCATCTTGCTGGGAACCTTCTCGTCACTACTCACCCCAGCGCTGGGATGTGGTTATCTCGTCGTACCTCCCGCTCTCGTTCACTCCTTCGCCCAGCAGCGTCGAGCCACCGGCCAACCCGTTCCGGCCATCGTCCAAGAGGCTGTGGCCGGCTACCTCTCCACCGGCGCCCTACGTCGACGTACCCAACGAATGCGTCAGGTCTACCGACGTCGACGCCGCACCGTTATCGACGTCCTGGGATCGTTACCAGGGACAACTCTGCAACCGATCGACGGCGGCCTGCACGCTGTCCTGGTATTCAATGGGTCCGAGGAGGACGTCGTCCAGCGGTGCCGACAAGAGGGAGTTGGCGTCACACCATTGTCGACTTATTGGGGATCCAACGACGCCGAAGCGGCAGGGATTGTCCTCGGTTTCGGCAGCCACAACGACTCGACCCTTGTCTGCGCGCTGAAGATCATCGCCAGTGCCGTAACCGAGCATAGCCGCACACCGCCGAGGTAATGCGCAGTGGCCGGCACCCCGAAAGGTGTCGGCCACATAGTCCGCAAATCTACCCTCAGTCGACGAGGCCCTTGAACAGAGCAGTCGACAGGTAGCGCTCACCGGTGTCGGCGATGACGACGACAATCGTCTTGCCGGCAGACTCCGGGCGAGCAGCTACCTGGCCGGCAGCCTGCAGGGCGCCACCACCAGAGATACCCGTGATGATCCCTTCCTCGGCGGCCGCGCGACGGGCAAAATCAATAGCTTCATCGCCGGGAACCAGCAGGATCTCGTCGACGATGGACTTGTCGAGGTTGTCCGGAACGAACCCCGGGCCCCAGCCCTGGATCTTGTGCGGGGCCTTCTCGTCTTTCGTGATGACGGGGGACTCGGCGGGCTCTGCACCGAAGGTCTTGACCTCGGGGTTCTTCTCCTTGAGGTACTTGCCAACGCCAGAGATGGTGCCGCCGGTGCCGATGCCAGCAACGATGGCGTCGACCTTGCCGTCAGTGTCGTCCCAGATTTCTTCACCGGTGCGATCATGATGGATCGCCGGGTTAGCAGGGTTGTCGAACTGGCTAGCCAGGATGGCGCCAGGGGTGTTCTCGACAATCTCGGCAGCCTTGGCGCTGGCCCCCGGCACGCCGTCAGCACCGGGGGTGAGCACCAACTCGGCACCCAGAAGACGAATGATGGCGCGACGCTCCTTGGACATCGTCTCAGGCATGGTGATGACGACCTTATAGCCGCGCGCCGCGCCAACTAGAGCCAGGCCGACACCCGTATTGCCGGACGTGGCCTCCACGATAGTGCCTCCCGGCTTGAGCTGACCGGAAGCCTCGGCTGCGTCAACGATGGACTTAGCAATACGGTCCTTGAGGCTAGAGGCCGGATTGTAAAACTCGAGCTTAGCTAGCACGGTGGCCTGGGAACCCGGGAACATCTTGTTAATCTTGACCAGCGGAGTGTCACCGATAAGCGCAGTGACGTCGTTAGCGATCTTCGCCATGGTAATAAATCCTTTCGATTGACTATCTGGTGAGTGCAATTGATGGTGAGCGTAGATGTGGGTTATACCTTTTCGACGGTAATCGTCTGGTCGGCACCACCCACCTTTCGAAAATCGATAACCGCGTAGCCAGCCACGGCTGCCAACTCGGAAATGGAGCCGGTGACCTGAGTGCAGTCGAAATTAATCGTCGATCCCCGCCCGGAAGTCCGGAGATGACCTTCTGAATCTCGATCAGGGGAAACGGCCATACATGCCCGCCGGCTTCTAGAACATGGGTAGCCATGACGCTCCTTCAGCGACGGTGATGGATGACAGCGTCCCAAGGACTTGAAGCGGCGAGTGAAGCCAACCACAAAGACTTCCGTGACGAGGCTCGCCCCAGGAACATAGAAAAGAAAGCGGTCCCGCTCTGGAAGCTGAACTGGGCGGTACCATGGCACTGCTGGTAATGCGCCACCAGCCCAGCTGACACCGATGTCCATGCAAAGGCCACCAGCGATCGACTTAACGACCTGGGTGGCGCCAGAAATACGAACCCGGAATTCACCGGATGCTTTGGCGGCAATAGCGGATCCGACGAGGACCCCAATGACGACGACACCCAGCATCACGGTGGGAATCCACGCGGAAACCCGGGGGCTAGAATAGTTGTTAACGGCGCTTTGAGGGGCCTTATCGTGAAATTGACGCCTGCCAAGGCACCGTACTTCATGGCGGCAGTACCGACGGCGTAGAACATCAACGCAATCCATGATCCAACTAGCCTCTTACCACTACGGGACCATGCTTCGGCAGTGCACCCGTCAGCCAGCACAATCGAGACGCCGAAGAGTACTCCACCGACGATGACACCAAACCACAGCAACAGCTTCCACAACAAATGGATGACACCGAGTTGAGTCGGCGTCGTGACGGCAATGGCCTGAATCGCAATGACAAGCATAAAGGCCGCCATACAGGTCATGTTTTTGGCTACCCATACCTGACGAAAGGCTTTGGTGGCACAGAGGTGACCACGCTGGAGAACAAATCCAAAGAAAATTCCAACAAGAAGGCCGGTCAGAATCATGGTGACTTCCACTCAGGACGTCTCGCCGACTCAATTCGTCGAGACGACGAACAATAGTACGCACCTCTCAGGCGCGAAAGCGGCATACGACCATGGGTCGCTCATGCTCAACATGCTGGTTAGATCAGCAACAGCACCGACACATGGAACACATCATCATGGCGAAGGTCATGACCGGTTGATCGCCACGAGTGCTCCAAACACCGTGTGTATCCACCATTCCACCTTTCCACTCGCTAACCGTAACCAATGATCACGCCGCAACGTTTATCAACTTTTTGACGTGCTCCGTGTGACGTTAACCACCAGTGACGTCAAAAAATATGCAAGCACAGCCGCCTTGACTGTTCAAGAAAACAGCAATTTTGTCTTATATTTCGATATTGTGTATCACATTTCAGTACAGACGCGATCTGCGAGGGCTTCCAGAAAGGCCGAGATCCCCTCCGTCTGGTCACAGATGATGTCAGCATGGTCAGCCATTGACGGCTGTTCCCCAGAGAAACTGACCACGCGGGCACCAGGGTGACCGGCATTGATCCACCCGGCCACGACGTCGAGAGCCGGAACATCACCCAAATCGTCACCGCACATGATGAGAATTTGCGGCTCAACCTCGTCAATCAGTTCGCGCAAGGCCTGAGCCTTCGTCGTGACAGCAGATTTCAACTCGATGATGTTGCGGCCGTCCTCACAATGCAGTTGCAGATCGGTCGCGATCATGCGCGCCCTCGGCGCAGCGGTAGCGAGGGCGTGGGCCGGGTCGACGGCTCGGCGGGTGTGCAAAGCGATGGCGCGCCCCTTGTCCTCGATCCAGCAGCCTCTATCCCGCGGATCCTCCCGCCCGAGCTCCTCGGCAAGGTCTTCCAGCTGCCCTTTAGCGATGCGCACCGCTTCGGGAACCTCCGGATCTCGGAGTGCACCAGAGACAGCGTCGTACCGTTCTACTCCGTATTGTCCGAGCACAACTAAGTGTTCCAGACCTGGCAGCTTGTCAACGGCCGTCATGCGTCGTACTGCCGCAACTTCTCGTCCGGTGACGATGGCCATCGTGGCTAACTTGCCGTCCATACGAGACATCGCTTCCCGAGACTCTTGCGCCATCGTCGAGGCAGCCGGATCATCGACGATTGGGGCCAAGGTGCCGTCGAAGTCCAGTGCGAGCAGCACGGTCGCTGGATCGGCTGCTGCGGCGTCCAAGATCCCCCTTCCAGCATCAGTCAGAGCGATCCAGGACTTATCGGCTGGTTCAGGACGGACAGTCATGAGCCAATCGTCACATACACCAGACTCACGATGGGTTCCAGCCGCCAAATAGCGAAGAACACCCTCGAGTGGTGTCAACGGTTGGTAGCGTGAAAGTGGCCTTGCTGCACAGCATGACCACCACGAGAGGTGTGATCGAAGATGTCGGAGACCGTCCAGGACAAGGTCGACTTCCTTGTCATTGCAAACCGTTTGCCCGTGGACCGCAAGGCCGACGACGACGGCAACGTTAGTTGGAAGTCCTCCCCCGGTGGCCTCGTCACCGCTCTGGAACCTGTCATGCAGCGCAAGGGCGGTGCATGGATCGGATGGCACGGCGCGCCGGATGAAGTCGTCAAACCCTTCCACCATGACGGTTATGACATCCATCCGGTACCACTAAGCGCTCGAGAGGTCGAGGAGTACTACGAGGGATTCTCTAACGCGACTCTGTGGCCACTGTACCACGACTGCATAGTCGAGCCCATCTTCCACCGCGAGTGGTGGGACGCCTTCCAGAAAGTCAACAAGAGGTTTGCTGGACAAGCCGCTGAGCAGGCCGCAGAGGGCGCCACCGTGTGGGTGCAGGATTACCAGCTCAACCTTGTACCGAAGTACCTGCGTGAGATGCGGCCAGACCTGCGCATTGGATTCTTCCTTCACATTCCGTTCCCGCCGATTGAGCTCTACAGCCGCCTGCCGTGGCGCGAGGAGCTCGTCGAGGGGTTGTTGGGAGCTGACCTCGTCGGGTTCCAGACCCCGGGAGCCGCCGCCAATTTTCAGCGATTGGCGAAGCACCGCCCGGGGGTTACTGCCGCTCGTGGTCGCGCCCACACCCCGGACGGCCGCACCGTCGTCATTCGTGACTTCCCGATTTCGATCGACTCGCGTGGATTCCACGAACTGGCCACCTCGGAGAAGGTCAAAGCTGAGGCTGCCAAGCTTCGTGAAGACCTTGGTAACCCGGGGACGATCATCTTCGGAGTCGACCGTCTCGATTACACCAAGGGTCTTCGCCAGCGCATCCGTGCAGTCGGAGAGCTGTTCAAGGAGGGCAAGCTCGATCCCCACGAGGTCGTCTTCCTGCAGCTAGCCACCCCATCGCGGGAACGCGTCGACGAATACAAGATCTTGCGTGACGATATCAACCTGCTCGTCGGCCAAATCAACTCGAAGGCCGGGACAATCGCCAACCGTGCGCTGGTCTACCGCAACGAGTCGGTGCCGCGTGAGGTGCTGGTAGCGATGTACCAGGTGGCTGACCTCATGCTCGTGACCCCAGTGCGTGATGGCATGAATCTGGTCGCCAAGGAGTACATTGCTTGCCGCTCGAATGACGACTCTGCGCTAGTGCTTTCCGAGTTCGCTGGTGCAGCCCGTGAGCTCAAGCAGGCCTACATGGTGAATCCGTATGACATTGACGGCATGAAAGCCACCATCATGAGGGCACTCACGGACTCCCCCAAGGTCAAGGCCCGCAAAATGCGGTCCATGCGTCGGCAGGTCTTCGACAAAACGATCGACGTCTGGGCAGACGACTTTCTCACCGAGCTGGAAGACCGTTGAGGGCTGGGTAACCGGACTAATAGAAAGGATGAAGACCATTGAGACTAAGTGCCTTAGAGCAGATTCCGCTATTTGTCGGGCATCCCGTCACCCAAACCCTCGACGAAACCGTCACCCTGGCACAAGGACTTGAGGAGATCGGTTTCCATCGGTTCTGGTTGGCCGAGCACCACAATACCGACCACTTTTTGTCGAGTGCACCAGATTTGCTCACGGCGCGCATCGCAACGGCGACGCAGTCGATTCGTCTTGGCTCGGGCGGAGTGATGGCCATGCACTACGGCTCCCTGCAAATGGCGGAACGGTTCTCGACCCTCACGGCACTCTTCGGCAATCGTATCGACATGGGCCTGGGCCGAGCGCCCGGCGGTGACATGCTCTCCGCCCATGCCCTCAACCAGGGGCAGGTCATCCGTCCCGAAGCCATCGACTCCCTTATTGCCGAGACGGTGGAGTTCGTGCGCGGGACGCTACCACCAACACATCCCTACGCGAAGGTCGTCGTGACCCCGACAGGCCAGATCCAGCCACAGACCTGGCTACTGGGATCGTCGGGTCAGTCGGCGGTATGGGCCGCCGAGCATGGCATGGACTACGCCTACGCCCAGTTCTTCACTGGGCACCAGAGCACCGGGATCATGGACCACTACCGCGCTCACCTGGCCGACGGTTTTCCCGGAAGGACCCTGTCGGCAGTGTGCGTGTCGGCTGCCCCAACGCGTCAGGAAGCCCTGGACCAGTCGCTCATGGCGGCGAACTTCCGGGTAAGCCTGGGGACGGGCCGACCGGTGGCCTTCGTCACGGCCTCTCAGATGGACGCCGATACCCGATCTCTGCTGACGAACTATGTCCTGTCGAATGAGGACACGATTTTCGTCGGAGATTACGATGAGGTGGCCGACAAACTCACCGCCTTCCAAGATGCTCACCACGTCGACGAGTTGATGCTCATCAGCTACATCGATGACGTGCAGGTCAAGGTGGAGCAGTACCGTCAGCTCGCGAAACGACTGATCTGATCACGGGAGCGCCACAGGTGGAGTCCATCAATCATGGCTCTACTGGGGTTGAGTAACCCCATATGGCCGGCACGCGATATAGAGCTCTCAACCTATTGAACTTTCGGACCGCAGGAGGTAGCCACGATCACAGTCGTCATCGGCAGTAGCCGTAGCATGTGAACTGTCGTGCTCATATCCGTGTTGGTTACGGAACCGTCGGATCTGAGCGGCGTTACAAGACCTTCGTCCTAACCTACATCCGTGCTGCTGCGATGCGTTCTTGGCGACGGCGGCGCATATGGACTGCGTGCGTGGCTGGCATGTCGCAGTTTCGGTGCCTTCGACTGCGCCTCGGGTGGTTCGGCATAGTTCGACAATCTCGTCGGTGAGTCCTCCGACGTCAAAAATAATGGTGACTTTTCAGTCAACACGATCAACGTCCTGGTCCGGAGTGACGAGCTAATCGACAACCTCGTCAGCACAGATAACCCCGGGGCACCACCGTGGGGACTGAGAGGCAGCAGACACCGACGGGCCACGCTCCAAAACGTGGTCCTCAGACCTTGCCCGCTGACAGGACAAGCCACACCTATCGGAGCCCCAGATCAGTCTCGCCACCATTCTCTATGGGAAGTACCCATGACTAACGCTAGAACGTAAAGCAGCTGCCGTAACGTAGTTCCTCTCAAAACAAAACCGCTACGCCGCAACCGAGGAACCTTCAGGGGCTGGAAGTCCCCCTTATCAAATTTATTTCGGGGAACGTTCTCCCTTCTCAAATGGGGCATTCCTTTGCTCCCCCGACTGGACTCGAACCAGTAACCCTCTGATTAACAGTCAGATGCTCTGCCAATTGAGCTACAGGGGATCAGCGCCCTAGCGCGAAATGAAACACTAGCAGTATCGCTCACGCGAAGACAAATCACGCCACGTACACAGCCCGGCCCCCAACGTCATCGCCTGACGTCATCCCCACTCCTTCTTGAGGGAATCAGTCGCCTCTACAACCGCCTGACGGGTATCAGGATCATTGAGATCAGCCGACTCTCTTGCCACCACCGTCCAGGTGATGGCTCCATCAGCCTTGGCCAGGTGCCCAGCTGGAATGCGGCCTGCGATGAGGACATTTCCCCCGCACACCGGCACCGTTTTCGTCGCTGCGATGGACTCGGTGATCCTGGCTCGAAACACATCAGGGATCTTCCCCGGTTTGCTCAGCACCGCTGAAGCGCCAGACCCGTCCAGGAACTCCCACCTAAGCGTCGAGGTTTCACCATCCCATCTGCCGAGGACGATCTCGTGCCACGCCACCGCCGAGTCGGTTTGGTCGGTCAGCACGACCAATCCCTCGGTCACGGCTATGGCGATGACCCCGTCACCCCGCCCATAAGCGAGCACCTTGGCGTCATTGAACCCGAGAACCGCTCGCAGACGGGCCATCTCGTCAGCACTCGGCCCTTTCGTCCACCACATGTCTCCATCCTGTCACGCAGCCACGACCTCTTGCAGATAGCGCCTCAGCCGTGCAAGGGCCCGATGCTCGATGCGTCTGGCGTTCGACGCCGACAGTCCTAGCTCGTCGGCAACCGCAGTGATCGTCATAGGCTCACCTTCAAAGCCGTGCCTCAGCTCCACAATGCGTCTCTCCTGGCCCATCAGCAAACTAATGAGCCCAGACTCGGGATCGTCGCAACATTTCTGAACAACAGCCACCTGCTCGAAAAAACTGGTTTCTATCTCCCAACATTCGACTCTCCTCTTCTCCACCCACATGACGTCCTTGCCCATCTGCGCGGCGATCGCATCACTACTAGGCACCCGTTGCCATCGTGCCGTCAGCTCCTCTTCGATCCGAGCCACCTCTGCCGCCTCTCGCATCACTGACCGCGATCTGGCCCCGCTTAATCTGACGACCTCTTCACCGATGCGACGACGAATCCACGTCCAGGCGACGGTAGAAAACCGTGCTCCGCGGCGTTCGTCGTACCTCTCGATGGCTTCCCCCAATCCGACGCATCCGGATTGAATGAGGTCCTCGACACTGCACCGGTAGGTCACAGCCGCCTGACGAGCCTGGGTCAAGACGATCGCCAACATTTGACGCCACAGAGCTTGCCTGGCAGCCACTCCATCATCTGAGATCTTGCGCAACTCTGCCTCACTGACCGGAACTGCTGCCAAGAAGCGCCCTGCGAGAATGGCATCGGCGATAGCACCGGCATCGAGTCTATGAAACAGATCGCGCTCCTCCGCAGGGTCCAGAGCGACGACGCCGTCAACGAAATCCGTGTATCTCATGGTCCGACGATGACGCGCATTGGACCATGGCCAAACCCCTCATAGACAATCTGTGGACACAGAAAAAGTTGTCCACAGATGTCGCATCAGGCTGAGATAGTTCCGCCCGCCACAATAAGACTCTTGCGCAGCGCCTCGAGAGTCATCAGATCAGAGAACATAGCGTTGTAAAGTTTGCGGTCTTGGTTCGGGTTCGTGCGCTGCAGACGCGATTTGAGGTTGGCGATGTCATCGGTAATTGACAACAGCCGCACCCTCGCCGCGTACGCCTCTGCGTAGTCTCGATCAGGCTCCTCACGCAGCACCGGCTCCACCAGCAAGGCCACCTCAAGTTGCTTTACCTGCGGATCTGGCGTCGCCTCACCAACTTTCTCTGCCCATCTGTCCTGCCCCCGCGGCACAGCCAAGACAGCCTCGAACACCGCCTGGTAGGCCGGGTGGCGCAAATCCTCGACTTCGACCTGGTCCCATTTCTCATCAAAGAGACCGGGATGTTGCAAGGCAAGCTTAAGAAATCCTCGTTCCACAGACAAAGAAACGTCAGCCGGATCCGGCCACGGAATCCCTGGACTTTGCTGAGGCTCAGGCGGAGGAACAACGGTCAACTGCGGCTCAGAGCGATGCTGCCTTCGGGCACGCGAAACCTCTCGACGCACCAGGTCAATGTCAGTACCTACCACCTGGGAGAGCTCACGCACATAGCCATCCACCAAGGATTGATCGCGAATACTCGTGACCAGAGGGGCCGCTGCCCTAATGGCGGCGACGCGACCGTCCGCACGGTCAAGGTCGAATTGATTGACCGTGTTCTCCATGACATAGCGGTATAGCGGAACCCGACGCGCAACGAGCTCCCGAACGGCTTCTGGACCGCGCTGCATGAGTAGGTCGCACGGATCTAACCCGGTGGGCTCGACGGCGACGTAGGTCTGGGAGGAGAACTGGTTGTCGCCACGGAACACCTTGAGGGCCGCCTTTTGGCCGGCAGCGTCACCGTCAAAAGTGAAGATGACCTCTCCGTTGAGGGATCCGCTGTTGCCCATGAGGCGCTGAATGAGCCGAGCATGGTCATCGCCAAAGGCAGTGCCACAGGCTGCGACAGCGGTATCGACGCCGGACAGGTGCGCCGCCATGACGTCGGTGTACCCCTCGACGATGACGGCCTGGCTCTTCTTACCGATGTTGGCCCGAGCCATATCCAAACCGTACAGGACATGCGACTTCTTATAGACCGGAGTTTCGGGGGTATTGACGTATTTGGCAGGTAGGCGGTCGTCGTCATAGACCCGTCTGGCGCCGAAGCCGAGCACGGACTTACTAGAGTCTTTAATCGGCCACAGCACTCTCCCTTGGAAAAAATCCCATCCTTGGGAGCGAACCAGACCTGACTCGATAAGGACTTTGGGGGTAAAGCCCTTGGCGACCAGGTGGTCGCGCAGCACGTGGCCACCGCGCGGTGCATAGCCCATCCCGAATTGCACGGCAGCATCTGGGGAGAAACCTCGTCCAGCGACGAATTCCCGAGCGATGCGACCCTCATCGGTCGACATCTGGGATTGGAAGAATTTTGCTGCGGCCTCATTGGCGGCGAGGATCTGCATCCGCAGGCCTGGCTCAAGGCCAGGACGGCCGTCGTCGATGATGCGCAGCTGGACACCAGTTTTATCAGCAAGACGCTGAACAGCCTCAACGAAGGTGAGATTGTCGATCTTCTGAACGAAGGAGATAGTGTCCCCACCCTCGCCGCAGCCGAAACAGTAGAACAGGCCGCGCGACGGCGTCACCTGGAAGCTGGGGGTCTTTTCGTCGTGAAAGGGACATAGGCCTTTCAGCGAGCCTCCGCCAGCATTACGCAAGGTGACGTACTCACCGACGACCTCGTCGATCCGGGCCCGTTCCCGAACCAGTGCGATGTCCTCCTCGTTAATCCGGCCAGCCATGCTTATGATCCTACCCAAGTGTGGCTGGAGCGCCCGAATGGTGCAAAACTGTCCGCCGTGACCGTAAACCCTACGTGGCAACTTGCGTTGGCGATGATCCTGCTCATCGTGCTGGCCGTCATCGCATCTCTTTTCGGACGTCTGGGTATTGCTAAGGCTTCCGTCATCGCTTCTGTGCGCGCGGTGGCGCAGCTTGGAATCGTCTCCGTCATCCTTGTCTATGCCCTAGCTCACATGTGGGCAGCATGCCTATTCACCGTATTCATGTTCGCCATCGCCGTACGTACGACCGCGAATCGTTCCGGGATCTCCGCAGCGTGGATGTGGGCGGCAGTAGCCATGATTGCCGGTGTCCTTCCGGTAATTTTCGTCATCTTTGCGACTGGCTGTGCCCCGTTAAGTCCAGCGTCCCTGATCCCGGTGGCTGGCATCATCATCGGCAACATCATGAGCGGTCACACCTTGGCATGCCGTCGGTTTTTCGCTGATCTACGCGAGGGAATCGGCGTCTTCGAGGCGGGTCTAGCCGTCGGTTTTCCACGTCGTGACGCCATTGCGCTAGTCACCGAACCTAGCGTCACTGAATCGGTGCTGCCGACTGTCGACCGCACCGCGACTGTCGGCCTAGTGACTCTGCCAGGAGCTTTCGTTGGTGTGCTTCTGGGTGGTGGCTCAGCCCTGCAGGCAGGTGCTGCACAGGCACTCGTCCTCATCGGCATTCTGGGTGGTCAAGCGGTGACCGTCGTAGTCGCCCACAAACTTGTTAAAAGGGCAAAGCTGTTGCCCAGGGATCTAGGAGGCAAGCTTCACCCGTAAGACTGATAACCCTCAGATAATCCGCATCAAATTGTTAAAAGCCCCTACCCATACCCCGGGGCAGACGGCGTCGATCCCACCCCAAGAGCTCGGTAGCTTGAGAGAAAGCGAACTGATCGGTCATTCCTCCCACATATGCAACTACCTGGTGGACCCGGTCAGCGTCAGTCTCCAGAAACTCAGTAGGCACCTGGTCGATATGGCTTTGGTAATAGGTCACCAATCCATGCAAGACCTCAACGACGGCCTCTGCCTGCCCCAGGGACTCAGGACGGGTATAAATCCGCTCATAATTAAAAGCTCGCAATGCCGCCAGAGCCTCAGCAACATCTGTGGCCATCCCAACTCGGCCAGTAGCACAGGTGGTGTCAACGACACAGCGGATGAAAACCGATAGCTGGGTACGTCGATCTGTTCCCGCTACCTCCGCAACAACTGGTGGCAATTCTTCGACGGTGACGATCCCCGCTTTAACGGCATCCTCAAGATCATGGGCGCAGTAAGCGATCCGGTCAGCGAAGGAGACCACCTCCCCCTCAACTGTGCCTGGCGCTGGACGTGACCACGAATGGTTACGAATGCCATCAAGGGTTTCGGCGCATAGGTTTAGGCTGGCCAAACTGACGTCAGCTCCCCACGGCCCGTGGTCGAATCCTTCCGGGATGAAGGCGTCAAAGGCCTGCTCGGAGGCGTGCCCCCCTGGCCCGTGACCGCAATCGTGGCCCAGAGCTATAGCGTCAGCCAAGGTGACATTCGCGCCGATTCCGGCCGCAATCGATCGTGCGACCTGAGCCACTTCGAGAGCATGAGTGAGGCGAGTGCGCTGATGATCGGTGGGATGGACGACAACCTGAGTTTTGCCAGCCAGCCGTCGGAACGACGTGGAATGGACGATGCGATCCCGGTCGCGCTCAAAACAGGTACGTTCCGGATCGGGTTCCTCGGCAAGGCCACGGTTGCCGGCACCCATAGCGCGGGTGGCTCCTGGGCGCAACAGTAGATTCTCGCGCTCCTCGCGGGCTTGACGCCCAACGACCTCGCCGGTGTCGACCCGGGCGATACCCGACGGATGGGCGTGGACAACGTCGTCAAGGTCACGGTGACCGGCCATCGTCAGGGCCCAGGCTCGGGCCCGCTCCCCTACTTCGGACATGTTCCCATCCTGTCTTAACCAGGGGCGTAGGGCCAGCCCCAGATGGAATCAGCCCCCGGAAGCGTCGATTTCGGCAGCGGACAGATCATCATCGTCAAGGGTGCGGGAATCCAGCCATCCGTGCGGCATGACGACTTTTCGCCGGGGGGTGCCCTGACGGCCCCTGGCCTTACCAAGTTCCTTAACTGGGAAGGGGGCATCGTGGTCAAGGGTGGCCAGCAGGGCGTCAAGTTCCTCGAAACTGGAAATCTGGCCGAGGGCATGACGGATTTCCCCACCTACCGGGAACCCCTTAAGGTACCAGGCCATATGCTTGCGCATGTCTACCAGACCATGCATTCCCTGATACTTCACCAGAAGCTCGGTATGACGGCGAATCATGGCGCACACCTCACCCAAGCTCGGTAGCGTAGTGGTGCCACGGCCGGCGAAAGCATCGGCGAGGTCACGGAAGAGCCACGGACGACCCAGGCAACCCCGGCCAACCTCGACGCCGGCACAACCCGTTCTCTCGACCATGGCCATCGCGTCACTGGCCTCCCAGATGTCACCATTTCCGATGACAGGAACATCTACGGCTTTGACGAGGTCACCGATGGCATCCCAGTGGGAGTGCCCGGCGTAAGCCTCAGCGACAGTGCGGGCGTGCAGGCATACCGCGGCGGCACCGGAGTCGACGGCGGCCCGGGTCGAGTCCATGTAGGTGATGTGGTCGGGGTCGATGCCGATCCGAATCTTGACGGTGACGGGGACCCCATGGGCGTCACCGGCCTGGACAGCAGCGGAAATAACGGCCGTGAAACGGTCAAGCTTCCATGGCAGGACTCCCCCACCTCCCTTGCGGGTAACCTTCGGAACGGGGCACCCGAAGTTAAGGTCGACGTGATTAACCCCATACTTCTCGCACAGGATCGACGTCGCCTCACCCACCATTCCCGGGTCAACCCCGTAGAGCTGGACCGACCGCACATCCTCACCTTCGGCGAAGGCAAGCATGTCGTGGGTCTTGTGGTCCCCGTACACCAGGCCGCGCGAAGTGATCATCTCGCAGACATAGAGGCCCGCACCCTGTTCGGCACAGAGCTGGCGAAACGCCGCATTAGTAACGCCGGCCATAGGTGCCAGCACCACCGGGGTATCCACCGAAACGGTGCCGCCGGAGGGTGCGGTCAGGGTAAGGGGACTGGAAAGCACCAGCCCATGGTAAACGTGGTAATCCGGTTCAGCAGAAACCGTCGTGCCAACGCCAGTGGCACAACGAGATACCACAACCCACCACACCACACCACACCATCCCAGCGACATGCCGCCGCGAACCGAGCACTACCCTCATGCTGTGACCATCCCTGACGAGAACCCATCCACCAGCCAGCGCTGGGACCGTCCAATTCCCCGAATAGGAGACACCACCTCTTCCGCCACCCGAGCAGCCGACCCCACCGGATGGTCTTTGGGTAACCAGGTGCAGCAGGGGCTGGACGCCGCCATCGATTCTCGGCGTGACATCCGCCGTTACCGCCACGACGACATCCCCGAAGAACTCGTCAATACCGTGCTGTGGGCCGGTCACCGCGCTCCGAGCGTTGGTCATAGCCAACCGTGGCGGTTTATCGTGGTGCGCGACGCCGACATCCGTGATCGCGCCGCCGTGATGGCTGACCGAGAGCGACTGCGTCAAGCCGACCTCCTCACCGCGGACCGCAAGGCCCGCCTCCTCGACCTCCAACTTGAGGGGATCCGCGAAGCTCCGGTCGGCGTTGTCGTCGCCTGTGACCGCCGAGCGCCGGCGTCGGGGGTATTGGGACGTAACACGTTCACCGACGCCGACATGTGGAGTTGCGCCTGCGCCGTCGAAAATATGTGGCTGACCGCTCGCGTCTACGGTCTAGGGATGGGGTGGGTGACCCTCTTCCAGCCCGAGGAACTGGCAGAGCTCCTTTACCTTCCGGACGGCGTTGAGACCCTCGGTTGGCTGTGCCTGGGATGGCCCGATGAGCGTCCACCGGCTCCTGGGCTCGAGAGGCGCGGCTGGTCACGTCGTTTGCCGCTTGACAACGTCACCTTAGCGGACCGCTGGCCCGATACCGCCCAACCTGAAGCGCCCGTTTCGGCCCTGCGCTCCCCTGACCGTCAACAGGTAGTGGCCGCTCACGACGACGCCGATCAGCTCCTCACCCCGCCCGGATCTCTCGGCTTGCTCGACCAGACCCTCGACCGGGTCGAGGCCGCGGGCGGAATCGAGATCACCGGTGGCACCCTCGCCCTCATCGGAGCTGACCACCCCGTCGCTAACCTCGGCGTCACAGCTTTCGACGCCTCGGTGACTCACGACGTCATGGCAGCCTCCGTCACCGGGACTGGGCTGGGCGTCTCCACCGCAACCGCCGCCGGGCTGTCCCACCTCGTTGTCGACGCCGGGGTTGCTCAGCCGGTAAAAGGGGCCAGGTCCGTGCGCGTCCCCGGGAAGCGCGGCGACCTTCGCCACACTGACGCCATGACCCCGTCCCAGGTAGACGCTCTGCTGCGCGATGGGCGGACCCTGGGTGCAGAAGCATCCGATGGGGGACTGGTGTGTCTCGGCGAAGTTGGGGTTGGGAACACCACCGTCGCCACAGCCCTGGTCTGCGCTTTGACCGGATTAGACCCCGAAGAGGCCGTTGGTTTGGGAGCCGGAAGCGACACCGCCATGGTGGAACTCAAGGCGGAGGTCATTAGGGCTGCCCTCACCCGAACCCACGCCAACAACGACCCCGAGCATCTTCTCGCCGCCCTGGGAGGCCCCGAGTTTGCTGTCCTGGCAGGGGTGTGCCAGGGTGCAGCAGAGGCCGGCTCCCCCGTTATCCTCGACGGTCTGGCTACCAGCGTCGCAGCCCTTATCGCGACCAAACTCTCGCCGGGCCTCCCCGGCTGGCTCGTCGCTTCGCACGCATCACGAGAACACGCCCATCAAATTGTGCTCGCTGAATTGGGGTTGGAAGCCCTCATGGAGTTGCGGATGCGCGCTGGCGAAGGCATCGGAGCATGCCTTGGGGCTCAGATGATCCTCACCGGTTTGCAGGTTCGCCGTACCGCCGCGCGAACCCGCTAAACCTCAAGACGCCCTACCGCGCGTCCCCGGCTTCAGCACCGCAAAGGGGTCAGTGACCTCGTAGTCGCTTCGGGTAAAAGTCCAGGTGGCTGGGGGGCGGCCACCCCTCTCTCCTGACTCCTCTCGATGTCCAGTTTTGACGATCTGGCCACGGCGTCGTAGCACCCGCGAGAGATTCGTGACATCTACCTCGTGTCCCAAGCAGGCCCGGTAGATGTCACGCAGCTGCGCCAGAGTAAACTCCGCCGGGGCCAGGGAATACGCGATATTGGTGTAGGAAATTTTGCCACGCAGCCTGACGACGGCCTCCGCAACGGCCTGGGCATGGTCAAAGGCCATCGGCATGGACTCGCGCACAGGCAACCATCGTGCGTCCCCGTGCGCCTCGGTGTCCGGGACAACCAAACTGAGATATGTCGTCGCGATGGTCCTCTCAAAGGGATCACGCCCCAGTTCTGAGCGCGTCGATAATTGCTCCTGATGGCCTAGCAGGGAAACGTCCAGCAGGCCACCCAGATACCGCTTCACCGCCTGCTCCATAGTCTCGTCAACTTCCAGGGGCCCGCCGGGCAGGGCCGGCATTCCCGTGAATGGTTCGCGGGATCGATCTTTGACGAGCACCTCAAGATCTTCCTGAGACACTTTCATGACAACAGCGAGCACCTCGTGACGAAACTTGGCCACCCCGCGTTGATCGCGGTAGATCGTGCGCGGCATCCCGCGCCTTGAGTCATCGTGATCCGCCGTCACCACAGCATCAGCTTATCGGCAGGCATCACACAACTGGCCTACGGTTCTCATTCGCGTCAGCTCATTCAGTTTTCGTCTATAAGACGATTAGTTCTAGACTACAAGTCGATTATCTGAAAGGAGTCGTTCCTGTGACCACCACCCTCCCGCCCCGCAGCGTTTTGACCCCCTGGGCCAGCGGCATCCGCCGCCTCGCGAAAGAGAGAGATACGATCATCCTCGCCCACAACTACCAAGCCCCCGAGATTCAGGACGTAGCCGACCACGTCGGCGACTCCTTAGCCCTCGCTCGGCTAGCCGCAAAAAGTTCTGCCAGCACCATCGTGCTGGCTGGGGTTCACTTCATGGCCGAGACCGCCGCCCTGCTGTGCCCCGACAAGACCATTCTCATCCCCGACGCCCAAGCCGGATGCTCTTTAGCAAACTCCCTGACCGTCGAGCAATTGCGGGCCTGGAAGACTGAGTATCCCGACGCCGCCGTCGTCACCTACGTCAACACCACCGCTGAGGTGAAAGCGGAGTCTGACATTTGCTGCACCAGTTCCAATGCCGTCGACGTCGTCAACTCCCTGCCCGCTAACCAGGAGATACTCTTCGGGCCCGACCAGTTCCTCGGTGCCCACGTACGCCGTATGACCGGACGCCACAACATCCACGTTTGGATGGGCGAGTGCCACGTCCACGCCGACATTTCCCCCACCGAACTATGCAATCAAGTGAAGACCAACCCCGATGCCGACCTCTACATCCATCCGGAGTGCGGCTGCACCACCAGCGCCCTGTGGCTCACCAGCAATGGAGACCTCCCCAGCGAGCGCACCCATGTGTTGTCCACCGGCGGGATGCTCAATGCCGCCCGGATGACGCGCAACCGCCATGTGCTTGTCGCCACCGAAACAGGAATGCTGCATCAGCTTCGCCAGGCCAACCCCGGCACCACGTTCACCGCAGTTAACCCGCACGCCGTCTGTCCCTTCATGAAGATGATCACCCCCGAGAAGTTGCTGCGGTGTCTGGAGGCCGGACGCGAGGTCGTCACTGTCGATCCAACCCTCGCCAACAAGGCCCGCACAGCCGTAGAACGCATGATCGCCATCGGCGGATCGGCCGCCCCCGTCAAGGAGCCGGCCCGTGCCTGAGCACCAGTGTGACGTCCTCGTCGTCGGCAGTGGTGCTGCCGGCCTATCCAGTGCCCTCGCAGCTGCCAAAGCGGGACGCGCCGTAACGATCATGACCCGGGAGGGTATCGACGACTCCTCCACCGACTTGGCCCAAGGTGGCCTGGCAGCAGTTTGGGGGTCAAACGATTCCTTCTCCCTCCACCTCGAAGACACCCTTACCGCGGGAGCCGGTCTCTGCCACCGCGATAATGTCGATGATCTGGTGCGCCACGCGCCGCAAACCCTGCGCCACCTCATGGACCTCGGCGCCCACTTTGACACCAACGCCGACGGCGAACCCGATCTCCACCTTGAGGGTGGCCACCACGCCCGACGGGTCCTCCACGCCGCGTGTGACCGGTCCGGCCACGAAGTCCACCAATGCCTCAGCTCGCGCCTACAGGCGGCCGGAATAACCGTGCTTACCAATACCCGGCTCATCGAGCTCATCATCGACTCAAGCGGCACGGTGCGCGGGGTCACCGCCCTGTCCGAAGGCCACACCGTCACCATTCCGGCACGGTGTGTCATCTTGGCCACCGGGGGCATCGGCGCGCTGTGGTCAGCGACCTCCAATCCGCCGGTCTGCACCGGAGATGGCATGGCCGCGGCACTTCGAGCCGGGCTGACGATTCGGGATCCCGAATTAATGCAGTTCCACCCAACCGTGCTCTTCGTCCCTGGTCAACGGGGACGCTCTCCTCTCATCTCGGAGGCCGTGCGCGGCGAGGGAGCGGTCCTGCTTGACGTCAACGGTCGTCGCATCATGACCGGCATCCATCCGCTCGAGGACCTTGCTCCCCGCGACGTGGTCTCCGCCGCCGAGCACGAGGCGATGCTCGCGACGGGATCCGACCACGTCCTGCTTGACGCTACCCGGTTCGGCAAGGTGACGTGGCAGAGCCGATTCCCCACAATATTGGCCAGTTGCCGCAAGCACGGAATCGACCCGTGCACCGAGCCCATCCCCGTCTCTCCCGGTGCGCATTACCACTGCGGAGGCATCGCTGCCGATATGGACGGGTGCACCGAAGTTCCCGGTCTGCTGGCCGTCGGCGAAACTGCGTGCACCGGAGTCCACGGTGCGAACCGGTTGGCGTCGAACTCGTTGACCGAAGCCCTTATCACCGGGGAGCGCAGCGGACGCTGCTCGACCACCCCAACCCACCCTGTAGCCTCACCTAACCACATCCGCACCGTTTACCATCAACGCTGGGTTCCCGGTGAGGCGCTGGGGACCATTCGCACCATCATGGACCGTGATCTCTTCATCAGCCGCAATGCTGACGGTTTACAGCAGGCTCTTCGTAAGCTGTGTCGGATCCGGGCTACGGCCGATCTCGACGATGCTGCCCTCACCGCAACCAATGCCGCGACAGTAGCTGCTGCCATCGCTACGGCAGCGTTGTGGCGCGCCGAGTCGCGTGGGGCGCATCGTCGCACTGACTACCCGCACCAAAACCCACTTTTCCAGGTCCACACTGACCTGCGCCTCGTTGCGGGTCGACCGACGGTGCTCTCTCAGACGTTGGAACAGAGAATCGCATGACCCATCTTCCTGAGTCACTAATCCGCACTCTCTCAGACCGTGGTCTAGATCCCGACCTCGTCGTCAGAATCGTCAACGCCTGCCTTGACGAGGACTTGCGCGGCGGAACCGACGTCACCACAGAGTCCATCTTCGGAGACACCGCTGGCCGAGCCGACATCCGTGCTCGTCAGCCGGGGTGTTTGGCGGGCGTCCCCGTGTCTGCAGCCGTGCTGCACGTGCTGGCTTACCGCACTGGAGCTGAGGTCAAGTTCACTACCCACCTTGACGACGCCACGCGTATCGCCCCCGACGACATCGTCGCCACCGTCTCAGGCCCGCTGCGCACCTTGCTAATCGCAGAACGCACCATGCTCAACCTCGTCAGCCACCTGTCCGGGATAGCGACAGCCACCTCGCAGTGGGCCGACGCCCTGGCCGGCACAAAGACGAAGATCCGTGACACCCGCAAGACGATCCCCGGTTTGCGTGACCTCGATAAATACGCGGTGCGCTGCGGGGGCGGCATCAATCACCGTATGGGGTTATCCGACGCCGCTCTCATCAAAGACAACCACATTGCCGCGGCCGGGTCTCTGATAGCTGCCGTCAACGCGGTTCGATCCCATCAGCCCGACGTGGTCTGCGAAGTTGAATGCGACACCGTCAACCAAGTACGCGAAGCTGTCGATGCCGGGATCCAGACCATTCTGCTCGACAATATGGACGATACCCAGATGACTGAAGCGGTCGGCCTATGTCGGCCGCACGGTGTCATTACCGAAGCATCCGGTGGGTTGACCCTCAACCGAGCCACAGAGATCGCTGCAACCGGAGTCGACTACGTCGCGGTCGGCGCCATCACCCACTCCGCCCCGATTCTCGACCTGGGCCTGGACTTCGACTGAGCGCGTAACTGCATGCCAAGGACTATGTGCTGAGGATGGGTTTTCGGGGCGTCCCGAAACCCAAACCCACCCGTAGCACTGCGCGACTAAACGCTCAGTTGTCTTTGCTGCGCGCTCCCCGGAATCCGGCACGCCAGCGCTCGCGGTTGACCCGGGCGACAGCCATCAGCGGAATGTTCACTGGGCAGGCCTCAACGCATTCACCGTACAGGGAGCACGGGCCGAACTCCTCGTCAAGGGCGTTGATCATGCGTCGCGCTCGCTTCGAACGCTCCTGACGCCCCTGCGGCATCATAGCCAGATGCGAAAGCTTCGCACCAGCGAAAAGCATCGCAGCGCCGTTCGGGCACGCCGCCACGCACGCTCCACACCCAATACATGATGCAAAGTCGAGAGCTTGCTCGGCCTCGGCATGCGGCTGCGGCACCGAGTCAGCATCGGGGGCCGTACCCGTCATGACGTCAACCGTTCCGCCGGCCTGTACCAGGTGGTCCATGCTCGTGCGGTCGATGGCCAAGTCACGGATGACCGGGAAGGCTGCCGAGCGGAATGGCTCGATCTTGAAGTGGGTAATGTTGGGGAACGCCCTCAGATGCTGACGGCACGCCGGGGTGTTCGGAAGCGGGCCATGAGGCTTGCCATTGACGACAAACCCACAACACCCGCATACCCCCTCACGACAGTCAGACTCGAAAACGATCGGATCACCGTTATTCTCGACAATCTGATCGTTGAGCCGGTCAAGCAACTCCAGCAAGCTCCACTCCGGCTCGGCGTCCTCGACAACGTGGTGCTCAAAATGTCCTTTGGCATCGGGGCCGTCCTGACGCCAGATGTCCAGTTCCACCCTCATCGGTAATCCCTCACCTGCAGATCGATCAACGAGAACGACAACGGTTCGCTATGGCGCACCTTGGTGCCATCAGGCCGCGTCTCCCACGCCGAAACCGCACACCAATCATCGTCATTGCGTTTAGCCTCACCGGCCTCGGTGGCGTACTCGGTACGGAAGTGCGCACCGGCCGATTCCCGGCGATCCAGGGCGTCAAGAATCATGACCTCGCCGAGCTCGATGAAATCGGCGACTCGACCGGCCTTCTCAAGTTCCTGATTGAGCCGGTTCCCCGTTCCGACCACCTTGACATCATGCCAGAATTCCTCCCGCAATTCGCGCACCTTCGTCAGGGCATCAAGCAGCCCAGCCTCATCGCGGGAGACCCCACACCCCTCGTAGAGGATGTCGCCGAGCTTGCGGTGAAACCACTCCGGTCGATGTGTTCCGCTGCAGTTGAGCAAGGCGTCAGTGCGCTTCTGTACCCTTTCGATGGCTGCACTGACCTCGGGGGCGTCCAAGGACAGCACGGGCTTTCCGACGAAACCTGCCAGGTAGTTCGGTACCGTCAGAGGCAGAGTGAACCACCCGTCGACACTGGCTGACAGCAATGAGTTGGCCCCCAAGCGGTTCGCGCCGTGGTAGTTATTCGACGCCTCGCCACCGACGAACAGACCCGGGATTGTACTCATCTGGTCGTAGTCGACCCACAGACCACCCATCGTGAAGTGCGCTCCCGGGGCAATACGCATCGGCACTTCGTAGGGATTTTCCCCCGTGGCGTCGAGGTACATATCAAACAGGTTGCCGTAGCGCTCCGCAATGGTCTTCTTTCCTAGACGCTGAATGGCGTCACGGAAGTCGAGGTAGACCGAATTCTTGAGCGGACCGACTCCGTGGCCGCTCTCGATCTGGGTCCTGGCGTTGCGGGAGGCAACGTCGCGTGGCGTCAGGTTTCCGAAAGCCGGGTACTTGCGCTCCAGGTAGTAGTCGCGCTCCTCCTCCGGGATGTCATTAGCTGGACGATCATCACCGGCTTTCTTCGGTACCCAGATCCGGCCGTCGTTGCGCAACGACTCACTCATAAGGGTCGTCTTGGACTGCCAGTGCGAGCTGACTGGCAGGGCGGTCGGGTGAAACTGCACGAAGCAGGGGCTGGCAAAGTATGCACCTTGACGGTGGGCACGCCACGTCGCGGTGGCGTTGGACCCCTTAGCCAAGGTGGACCAGTGATACACCGATCCATATCCACCGGTGCACAAGATGACGACGTGGGCCGTCCATGCCTTAATCTCACCGGTGAGAAGGTCGCGAGTGACAATGCCCTGAGCCTTGCCGTCAGCGACAATAAGGTCGAGCATCTCGGTGCGGTTATGCATCGTCACCGAACCAGCGTCGATCTGTGCCTGTAGGGCCTGGGAGCACACTACTTCGAGCTGCTGGCCAGTCTCGCCACGGGTGTAATAGGTACGCGATACCTGCACACCTCCGAAGGATCGAGTAGCCAACTGACCGCCATACTCTCGGGCGAACGGAGCCCCAATGGCGTACATGTGGTCAATAACCCGCACCGACTCAGTACCAAGCCGGACGACGTCAGCCTCCCGGCCCCGGTAGTCACCACCCTTGACAGTGTCCTTGACGAAACGCTTGAGCGAATCACCGTCAACCTTTCGGGCACGGGCTGCGTTGATACCTCCTTGTGCGGCCACCGAGTGGGCCCGACGCGGGGAATCGTGGAAGCAGAAAGCGTCGACGTGGTAACCGAGTTGGCCGAGAGTCGCGGCAACTCCGGAACCAGACAGCCCGGTCCCCACCACGATGACGTTCATCTTGCGACGGTTTGCAGGGTTAACGAGCTTGTACTCGCTTTGACGACGGGTCCACGCGGTGAGTGGGTCTCCTTCGGGAGCCTTGCCATCCAGTTCGTCACCGACGCGGTAGCCGGCCTTCTTCTGCGCCGGCCCGAGCGTGTCACGGGCCTTCGAACCGTTGCTCGCCCTTCTCGCCGATGACTCGGCCCGTCGGGGCTGGCTCTGCTCAGGTTTCGTCAGCTCAGCACCTTTTACCTCGGGCCCATCATCCGTGTGACGCCCTGTAATCATCTCGAGAGGCTTCTTGACGGCCTCGATCCAGTTATTCATGAGATCACCCCAGCAAGAATGAGCATGGGAAGTGCGCCGTTGCACACCACGACGGCTAGTGCGACGAGGAGGCCAATCACCATCCAAATGGCGCGCAGTCGGCGCCCGGTACCGCCGAAGTCATTGATGGTGTTGCGTACGCCCTGGGCGATGTGCAACCCAATGATGATCATGACGACGGTGTAGAAGATCGCCATCCACGGGCGTGACAAGCTCGCGATGAGGTTCTGGTATGCAGTGATGTGGATCTCGGGCGTTCCCTTATTCACTGGCCCTCGGAAGGACGACGACTGCACCCCCATGCCTAACGTCAGGTCGAGGATGTGTACCACGACGAAGACCAGGATGACGATTCCTGACAGCACCATTGTGCGGGCCCCCCAGCCCAAAACCTTCATGCTGTGCCGGGAGAACTTGCCGCGTGCTCGTCGCCCCCTCACCCAAATCGTCAGGCCGGCCCACACATGCAACACTAAGCACACGAGCAAAACGATCCGGAAGCACCACAAAACCCCACCGACGGGAAATAGCGGGTACAATACGGTGCGGAGGAACTCGGCGTAGGCGTTGTAATCCTCTGGGCCCATAAAAGCTTTCAAGTTTCCGACCATATGGACGAAGACGAATAACGCGAAAATCGTCCCCGTAACGGCCATGATCAACTTCAATGTGACATTGGAAGGACGTACCGCGCGACGCGCACGAACCGCTACGGCGTCCCCCCTGCGTTCAAGATCACGGCGGTCTCGAAGGTCAGGCACGCTCATGGAGTCATCACCCTTTCGCTGCTACATGAACAGCTTAAAGGATGACGTTTTGCACACTGACGCCGGGGGCAGGGCGCCGGTCGCGAGCGCTCTGACCCCGGTGTGGATAGATGTCTTTGTGCACAGTCGTCTTATGCGCAAAGACGGCTTAGTAAATCAGCAGCCGAGCAGTTTGCCGCCGAGGTATTCCTTGACCTTGTCGATGCTGACGCGTTCCTGAGCCATAGTGTCGCGCTCACGAACCGTCACGGCATTGTCGTCAGGGGAGTCGAAGTCCACAGTGACGCAGAACGGGGTGCCGATCTCGTCCTGACGACGATAACGCTTACCAATAGCCTGAGCATCATCGAAGTCGACGTTCCACCACTGACGCAGCTGCGCGGCAAGGTCCCGAGCCTTGGGTGAAAGATCAGAGTTGCGACTCAGCGGCAGCCCCGCAACCTTAACCGGGGAAAGGCGCGGATCCAGTTTGAGCACAGTACGCTTGTCAACTCCGGCCTTAGCATTGGGGGCCTCATCCTCGGTGTAAGCATCGACCATGAAAGCCATGAGGGAACGAGTGAGACCGGCTGCCGGCTCAATGACGTAAGGCAGCAAATTATGGCAAAAAAGGTATACCATGCTACACAGTATGGTTTGTTAAGAACAACCAATTATCAGTTTTGAATCGACAGGAGGCCCCTGCATTCCCATGAGAGAACAATTCACAGCTTCCGTTACGTCGACATCCCAAGTTCTCAACCTCGTCGGGCTGCATCACCGGTTCAGGTCAGGAGCCGAGGTCCTCAAAGGTATCGATCTCGATTTCACACCGGCCACGACGACTGCGATCATGGGACCGTCGGGCTCTGGTAAGACGACGTTGTTGAACTGCCTGTCCGGCATGATTCGACCGAGCTCGGGGCAGGTTCTATACCGTGGCAAGGACTTGGCTCAGATGAGCTCGTCCAAGCTTGACTCACTACGCCGCAGGGCATGGGGGTTCATCTTTCAGCAGTACAACCTCATTGACGCCTTGGACGCCATCGAGAATGTGAAACTCCCGGCCCTTTTCGATGGCACCCGAATGGATGACGCGACGGCCACCGAGTCGTTGACACGGGTTGGGTTGGCCGAGCTCGCTCACCGCTATCCTGACAAGATGTCAGGGGGTCAGCAACAGCGCGTCGCTATAGTCCGAGCCATCGCGACCCACCGAGACATCCTCTTTGCCGACGAACCGACTGGTGCGCTGGACTCGGAGTCGCGCCGCGAAGTCATGGACAATCTCGTCACACTGCCCGAGGTGGGAACCACCCTTGTCATGGTGACTCACGACCCAGTCGTAGCTTCACAAACCCAGCGAGTCATCTTCCTATACGACGGCCACATCGTCGACGACACGACGGGGTTGAGTTCCCGAGAGATCTCGGACCGCCTAGTGCAGATGGAGGTGCACGCATGATCGCCACGACGCAGCTGGCTGCTCGTCTCGTGCGGCGTCACCGGGATCTGTATGTAGGCGTCATGGTGATGATCGCGCTCACCATGATCATTGGCGGGGCTGAGGTGTCATTGGCGTCTGCCTTCTCCCACCCCCAGCAAGTCCACATGCCAGAGGTGAGCGCCGATAAGGCACCCACAATCATGGTGCAGGCACGATCTGTCTTATGGCTCATGGCGTTCCTTGCAGTGGGGATCTGCGGATTCATCTTGGTGTCCACAATCACCCAAGTTGTGTCCTACCGTCAGCGTGAGTTCGCAATGATGCGGCTGGCAGGTGCGAGTCGTCGACATCTGGGCTGGCTCGTGTTCTTGGAATGTCTCATCGTCTCATTCGTCACCGGGATACCAGCGATCCTACTCGGAGCTGCGTTGGCTCCCGTGTTCTTGCGCGGGTTGCAGGCAATCGACTTCTTCGGCCCCAATCTGTCGGTGGATGTGGGCATCAGCGCCGGACCGCTGTTCACGCTGCTTGTGACGATGACCCTGTTGGCAGGATTCGCCGGACGATCCGCACTGCGTCGTATCCCTGATCGTGAACTTGCCGGTGCTCATGACAACACCGTTTCGACGATGTCATGGTGGTCGATGACGCTACGTCTCATCATGGGGGTGGGCGGGATCGTGGCAATCGCGCTGCTGAATCCACAGGCCTTGGGCTCCTACGGGATGTTGGCTCTGCCGTTCCTCGCAATGATACCGGCAGTCGCGCTGGCGCCTCTGCTCGTCCCAGCCGGGGCATGGCTGGTGGGTCATCTCGTAGGACTCGTGGCACCGGGATCCGGGCTCCTCGCGGCGAAGCGGTCCTCAAAGGATCGTCTGCGTTACGCCCGCCTGGCAACGCCGGCCATCGTGGCGGTAGGCATGGTTGGTGGCTTCATGGTGGCCAATGTGCCCGATGAGCAGCTCCAGGCTGCCAATTTCCGCGCAGCCGTCCAGTCGCAAACCGTGGCACAGGTCACTGGTATCTCCCAGACTGATCGTGCCGCTCAGGCATGGACTGAGCACCATGGCAAGGTAGCGCGCATGGGCATCGTCAATCGTTCGAAGGGGACGGGAGAGTTTGAAAGCTTCATGTTCGCCGATCTGCCGCGCCTTGATGCATTGACGTCATTGCATGTCGTCTCAGGTGATGCAACCGCGGTGCATGGCTCCGACGTGGCTGCCGACGCTGCAAGCCACAGGGTTGGCGACACCATTCCCATGACCGATACACGAGGACACCGATTCAGTGCACACGTCGTGGCAACCTACACCGATCCGCTTTACCAGGCTCCAATACTCGATTGGAGACAGACAGGTAAGTTCGTCAGGGAACCCGGCAAAATGCAGACGACGATGTACCTCGATGGTCTGGACGCCTCCACAGCGCAGCGCATTGCAGCATCAACAGGTACACATGTCACGACATACTCCAAAGCCCAGTGGATCGACCAGGCCATTGCCACCCGCAAAGCTAACTCCTATCGCAGCAACGTGGGAATTTTCGGCACGGTCTACCTCATGTGCCTCATCTCGGTCGTGCAGATGGCCGTCAGTGGATCGATGGCGCGCCATCGCGAGTTCCACGTGCTCCGCTCTTTGGGTGTTGGCCTGCAACGACTGCTCAACGTCGTGGGTACGGAGACCATCATCGTCCAACTAGCCGCCGGTGTACTCATCGGCTTGAGTATCACGGCGCTCGGAACCGAGTTCGCCACGACCAACGGCACGTCTGCTGGCTCAGCAGTGGCCGAAGTTGTTCCGCTCAGTCTCACTGCATTCATGGTGATCGCCATGCTGGCACTCATTGCTCAACTCACCAGCGTCTGGGCCATCAGCCATCGTAGTGAAAATCGCCAGTAACACCGGCGCTGACAGCGGATCACATCTCCGGCAACCATAACCTCTATCTCCCCGACAGGAATGCAGCTCGCTTCAGGAGAAGATGAGTAGAGGACGCAGACCGCGATCGGCAAGATGTTTAGCTTGACGAGTCTGCCGCTTACCATCATGGTCCTTATATTAATCGCACACCGACTTCATAGCACTGTCACCGGACGGAACGATAGGTCTGATACACCCACAAAGCCATTCATGCATCACAGGAAAACTTCATCTGTACACGGATCAACCCTATAACGCCAGCGAAGAACGCCGAGATCTTTTCTGATCGAGATCCAAAACCGTCATCAGACATCCACTTCATGCTGTGTTACAGCCCTAGAATAAAATCCCTAAGCATCGTTCAGAGAATATATAGATACGTGTAAAACATCGCAACCCAAAATTTACAGGTCTAGCAGCAATATAAAATTCATATTTGGAAAATATACTAGCACCAAATTATTCTCCAGTATATCCAATATACAGCCATAGAAATACAGCGCAAGTAAAAATAAGTCGCTAGGGTCGAACAAGTAGTTTTAAGAACGTGCAGATGAAAAGCAGTATTTCCAAAAGGAGATCGCGGATGCAAAGTCACGGGTTCCATGCCCGCCATTTGAGAGATGCGGGAGCCAGACGTGTCTGTGGGAAAATATTGTCATTTTAAAAATCCAGAAAGCAACGTCAATATTTGATATCCTCGAGTCACACCCGCCAGTAGTAACGAGAATATCAGGATAATCGATAGAGTGCGCCCCAGAGGTCGGCAGAATTGCACGAATTTTGCGGCGTGAGTATAAGCCATCTTCAGGATTACCGAACTCAATAAAGTCAGAGCGAGAAACGGGATCATAATCTCTCCGGAGAGATTGCGCAATATTAACAAACGGAGAGCAACATACGCAACCGCAGGGTCGCCAAATTCCGCGATTAACAGCACTAAGAGCGACAGCCGAGCCAGCCGAACCAGAAGATGAACCGAGCATACGAGAATCTATCCATCCAGAATCAACAAGGATTTGAGCGCATTCCTCAAGATCAGTGACAGCATTAAACTTCAAAGGAAACTGTCCACTCCTATGCCAAGCTGAGCCAAGTTCGCCTCCGCCACGTACATGAGCAAGTGCAACTACAACTCCAGCATCAATCAGAGGGGAGAACTCGAAAGCTTCATCTGCGTCTTGCGACACGCCATAGCATCCATACACATGTAAAATACCTGAGTTTTTCCTATTCTTGGGGAGATCTTTCCGGCGTAAGATTGTGATAGAGAGCAAAGGAACACGAGAAGAATATATTTCCTCAAAAACCACAGGATTTTTAGTTACAAATGGCGACCAAAAATCAATAGGCACTTTAAGCAAGGAATCGACATTAACCTCAAAAATACAACCCTGTGCATCCATATTAACAACAGATATATATGCACAGCGTCGTTCAGGAACAACATCAAGAATCCGGACATAATGCCGCCCTGTCTGACCCCAGCAGTGTGAGACCAGACAGGGCGGGCATGTCTGAAAGGCGTTGCCTCAGAAGCGCGGAAGCCGCTCGGCGAGGTAGTCCTCCACCTTGTCCAGTGCGATGCGCTCCTGGCTCATGGTGTCGCGGTCGCGCACCGTCACGGCATTGTCGTCAAGGGTGTCGAAGTCCACAGTGACGCAGAACGGGGTGCCGATCTCGTCCTGACGACGATAACGCTTACCAATAGCCTGAGCATCATCGAAGTCGACGTTCCACCACTGACGCAGCTGCGCGGCAAGGTCCCGAGCCTTGGGCGAGAGGTCGGAGTTGCGGCTCAACGGCAGGACGGCAGCCTTCACCGGGGCAAGACGCGGATCCAGCTTGAGGACGGTGCGCTTGTCAACACCACCCTTGGCGTTGGGAGCCTCGTCCTCGGTGTAAGCATCGACCATGAAAGCCATGAGGGAACGAGTGAGACCGGCTGCCGGCTCAATGACGTAAGGCAGATAGCGCTTGTTCTGCGCCTGGTCGAAGTACGACAGGTCCTTGCCGGAGTGCTTGGTGTGGGTGCCCAGATCGAAATCGGTGCGGTTGGCGATACCCTCCAGCTCGCCCCAGTCCGAACCGGCGAAACCGAATTTGTACTCGATGTCGACGGTGCGCTTGGAATAGTGGGAGAGCTTTTCCTTAGGATGTTCGTAGTGGCGAAGGTTGTCGGCATTGATTCCCAGGTCGGTGTACCAGTTGGTGCGCTCGTCAATCCAGTACTGGTGCCACTCCTCGTCGGTGCCGGGTTCGACGAAGAACTCCATCTCCATCTGCTCGAACTCACGGGTACGGAAGATGAAGTTCCCGGGCGTGATCTCGTTGCGGAACGACTTACCTGTCTGCGCGATGCCGAACGGCGGCTTCTTCCGCGCGCTGGTGAGTACATTTTGGAAATTGACGAAAATACCCTGGGCAGTCTCAGGCCGTAAGTAATGCAGACCTGCCTCGTCCTCAACCGGACCGAGATAGGTCTTCAGCATCATGTTGAAGTCACGCGGCTCAGTCCACTGCCCTTTGTTGCCGCAGTTAGGGCAGTTGATCTCCTCTAGCGGGACGGAGTCCGGATCGTCCATCCCATGCTTGGCTGCATACCCTTCCTGCAAATGGTCAGCACGCATGCGCTTGTGACACGACAGGCACTCGGTCAAAGGATCGTTGAACACACCGACGTGGCCAGACGCCACCCATACCTCACGGGGCAAGATGACCGAGGAATCCAAACCAACGACGTCATCACGGTAGGTCACCATGCAACGCCACCACTGCCTTTTAATATTCTCCTTCAGCTCGACACCGAATGGACCGTAATCCCACGCAGCGCGAGTACCGCCGTAGATTTCCCCGCATGGGAAAACGAATCCGCGCCGTTTACAGAGATTGATGACATTGTCGAGTGTGCTAGTGGAGGCCACAACCGTCCCTTTCTTCCAAGTCCTCATTGGAGTGGACACCCGGATGGCGCCCACGTGGGCAGCGCCGCCTTCGGGCTGGGCGGCGAGGCCGTTCACTAGCCTATCGGTAACCACACCGCACATGACCGCGACGACAGCCGACAGACAACAACTGGGATATCCGCCGGTTACTGGGGTACATTTGGCCTAGCTCGACCCCGACAGTGAGGTGATCATGGTGGAGAACCGTCGGCGTACGACCAAACAGCGCCTTGCCATTCGTGCTTTGTTTGACGACGAGTCGTTCTTCCTCACTGCCCAGCAAGTCCATGACCAGTTGCGCGAGCGCGGAGACCAGGTTGGTCTAGCAACCGTTTATCGGAACTTGCAGACAATGACTGAGGACGGCGAACTTGATGCCATCCGCGCTGAAGACGGCGAAATGACCTATCGACGCTGTTCTTCAGCGCACCACCATCATCTTGTGTGCCGCAAGTGCGGCAAGGCTGTCGAAATTGGGCCGGAGAAGATCCTGGAAGATTGGGCTCGCGATATCGCCGCAGAGTATGGGTTCAGCGAGACCGGTCACGAATTGGAGTTGTTCGGGATCTGCTCGAAGTGCTCCATAGCGCGCACGGAACCAGTGTCGTAATCAGCGGCGGAGCCGAGGGGTAACTAAGCCCAGCTCGCACGCTCTCACCAGCACCTCAAGACGACTGCGCACTCCCAGTTTCTTTGCTAGATGGCCAAGACGCTGCTTGACTGCGGACTCACTGAGACATAGTTCATCTGCAATGGCAGCGTTCGGTAACCCTTCGGCGAGAAGTTTCAGAACGTCGTCGTCAGCATCGGACAATTCCACCCGGGTCATATCAACCTGATGGGTCCCCCCGCCAGAGCGCCGAGCTGAAAACGCAGCAACCACACCACGGGCGATCTCAGGAGACACTGTCACCTGACCTGCCATGACGGCGCGGACTCCAGCGATGACGGCCTCCGGCTCAGATTCTTTAAGAAGGTATCCGGAAGCACCAGCAAGAATGGCCTCAACGACGATATCCCGACGAGCAAAGGTCGTCAGGGCAACAACAAGGATCGATGGATGACGCGAGACGATCATTCGGGTAGCTGTGAGACCATTCATCTCAGGCATCTTGAGGTCCATAAGGACAACGTCGGGCAGTAGCTGATCAACAAGCTCGACTGCTTCGCGACCATTAGTGGCTTGTCCGACGACCTCCATCTCTTCGACATGAGAGAAATAGCCAGCAAGGGCCTGCCTCATGATCGGATGATCGTCAGCAACCACGAGTCGAACTGACATCACATCTCCTTATACTCACGCTGAACGCTATCGGGCCTAGGTGAGACCTCCTCACCTAGGTAGTCGCACGGCGCCAACAACCAGTCATACAACGCCTTCGAGGCAAGGTATACGGTCAAGCCCACACTGCCTCGCATTCTCGCATGTCCGAGCAGTTCATATGACGACAGGTTAGGCACATGGCCGCAGACGACCAATCGTTTATGGCCTAGCCGGTCGGCCGGCCAGATGAGCAGTCAGACGGTCATCACACAGTTCCTCTCAGCACGTGTCGGCCACATCCACTCATTTTTTGCTTACCCGTTGTAGATAGCCCTTCCAAGGGGATACATTGTGTCCATGAAGAAAATTATCACCGGCATCGTGACTGCCTTGGCGGTCAGCTCCTTCTCGATCGCTATCCCAGCCCACGCGACCACTAGCTCTAGCCCTGTTCAGAACTCCGTCAAGACACAGCCCAAGGCCCAGGTTAAGGGGATCATTGACGGATTGTGTGCCGCTTACCCTAGATGGTGCGACTGATCGTTCTTTTCCTCCCGGCGGAGGAGTTTTGCGTAGATGAGTGGAGGTTCTGCAACGCACGCCTTCACCGAGAGGAAGCTCCCCGCTCGCACCGTCGGTGCGACCGCTGTGGCGATCATTGTTCTCGTGTTATCCGAGATTGATGACCTGCGTATTGCGATTCAATCAGATAACCATCCAAGAACTGTCGTCTGGCTTGTGGTGATTTATGTTTTGGGCATCGCCGCTATAGTTTGCTCAAAGTGGCCACAGGTTCAGGAGTTTTTGCTCCTTGTTTCCCTCATCGGCAGCGCCATTATCGGTAAGTTTGCGCTGGCTATTCCTCTGCTTGCCATCCTGGCCTTTTTAGGAAGTCATCGCAGTCTCAAACGCCATAGCCCCTTGGTCATCGTTGGTACCATCGTCCTCGCGTTGGAGTGGGCATTTCACCCGAAAGGCCCAGCGTGGAGTTCAGCACTCGCGGTGGCGTTAACTGCATCGGTAGTAGGCATTGCCTTCGGTTCTGCCTTCCGTTGGCTCGACAGGCGTCGTAAACAGGCCGAGGAGCAGGTTGCTGATGCCTTGAAACAGGCGGCTTATGCCCGTGAGGAGGAGCGTCAACAGCTGGCCGCTGAGCTCCACGACGTCGTAGCCAAAGACCTCACTGTTATCACCATGTTGGCTGGCTCCATGCGCCTCAACACCGCTGATGAGGACGTGGTCACGACCTCCAAATCAATCGAAACCACCTCGAGAACTGCCTTGGACGATCTCCAGCGTCTGCTTCTCGTGCTGCGTAACCGTGACCTCCCGCTCATCTCCTCTCCCACGCACGAGGACTCTGTCGAGGCTACGGTAGCCGTTATGGCCGCGCGACTGGAGACGCTCGGCTGGCATGTCGAATCGTCGGTCACATGCGCTCCGATGCCGGTAAGTGTCTCCGATGCCGTCAATCGAATCCTTGACGAGTCCACTGCCAATGCCATTAAGCACAACGGGCCCGCCACAGTCAAGATCACCGTCATGGATGATGGCGATGACGTCGTAGTAGCCGTCTCCAATCCCGTCACCGATTCGGACATAGAACCTGTTCGATCAACAGGAATGGGTATTGCTCGGCTCAAGGAACGCGTCTCCCTGCTTCGTGGCGAGATCTCTATCGGTCTGCGCAACGGTTGGTGGGTGGTTAGTGCCCGTATTCCACGCGCAAAACCAGTTCGCGAAACCTGATAATTCCCAAGAACAGCCCCTGCCAATTCCCGCGAACGACAATCAGCACCACGCCTACCGAAAAGTCGAATCGGGACTTGCCCCATCTACCGCGGGTAAGGGCGACTGATCTCCAATCAACGCTCCAGATAAGGCATTGATCGCAAACCACGATCCATATGCCACGACACAAATACTGCTACCAACCCGGAGCCCTCACGAACCCTCGGCCACGCAACGTCGCGGGTCGCAGTCCAGTCTCCCACCAGCAAGGCCCGTAGGTACGAAATCGTCTCCTGATGGGGATGAGGAGTCCCAGGTGGCTGACAATTGATGCACACCACACCCCCCAGGCTGGGCGAAAAACCCGGGTGTGGCCCAGGCGTCCTACACTGAACACAGTCGACCAGATCCGGGGCATACCCCGCCGCTGAGAGAGAGCGCAGCAGGTAAGAGTCCAGTACCATCTCGGGTGGCCGTGGACCATCCGTCGTCCCTTGACCAAGGACCCGTAACGCCCCCGCAAGCAGTCTGTACTGAGCCGGAGCTGGTTCACGGTCTACTGGCACCAGGTGATCGGCAGCTTCAACCATAACCTCAGCTGCCGTGAACAGGGCGTAGTCCTGCCGTAGCGGCGCTGAGTACGGATGCAGACATTCGACCTGGCTGATGACGTCGAGGTTGCGTCCCTGCACAAGCTGCAGGTCAACCAGATTGAACGGATCCAAACGAGCACCGAATTTGCTGGAGGTGCGTCGAACCCCTCGTGCCACCGCCCGGATTTTGCCGTGCTCGCGCGACAGCATCGAGACAATCCGGTCGGCCTCACCTAGTTTGTGCGTGCGCAAAACGACGGCTTGGTCACGGTAGGTGGGCATGACACCTATTGTCTCCCCACAATGGCGTATAGCCGAAACATGCAGGATCGCCGTGAGAGGGTAGGAGGTGTTCGTCGCAGGTCGACGTATCTCACCCAGTACCGCCAGTGCCCCCGTACCAGGAGATGCCCATGGATTCCTTTATCGCGCTGTTCGACAGCGTCTGGTACCTGGTGCTCGTTGCTGCTGTCAGCCCCGTCATGATCCTCAACGCGAACGCAGCAGTACACGGCCAGAAGCAGAATCACGGCTGGGCTTTCGTCTCTGGTGCCGGTTTGGTACTCGGGGCGGTCGGCGTCACGAGCTTTGGTTTGTTGGGAAACGCTGCGACCGGCTTCGCCTCGCGTCAGCTGGCGTCGCACGCCGTCGACCGTGTGCTGGGCGTCTTACTCTTCTTATTCGGGTGTTATCTGGGATGGAAGAAATGGGGATCCCACCGCGTCCAGAAATTTCGAGGTAAGAAAATCTCAGGCCCACGGTCCGCTGGAGCTCACGGCATGTTCACCTGGGGAGCTCTTGGGATGGCTACGAACTTCACCACCATTCCGCTGTTCATCTCGTCGAGTCAGCGCATCGGGAATGCCGACCTGCCACTCATCATCAGAATTCTGACGCTCATCATTTCCTGGTGGATCGTCCTCGTTCCGGCGTGGTTTCCCGTCGTTATTGACCGGTTGCGTCCCAATTCCTCGGGAATTTCTGGGAGAACTCGGGAACGTATCAGTCATTGGACGAGCGTCGCCTCGATCATTGCCTGCCTCGGCTCCGGAGTCATCATCATATGGACGTCCCTGTGACGGCGTTGAGGCCTTGAATTTCGGATAACTTTTCTTGGTTACCGTCCCGAGGATACCGGTCTGGATCCGCGGCAGCCCCCGACGCCACTACGCTATGATCCATGGCCCGAACCACATCGCGACCCCCGAAGCGCAGCCCACTGCCGCACTCGTCCGGGGCTCGTCCACCTGAACTGCCATCAGAACTTATCCCCCAACACGTCGCCATCGTCATGGACGGCAATGGACGTTGGGCCAAGCAGCGAGGTCTTAAGCGTACTGACGGTCACGCACGTGGCGAGGATGCCCTCTTCGATGTCATCGAGGGAGCCATCGAAATGGGTATTCCCTATTTGAGCGTCTATGCATTTTCCACCGAGAACTGGAAGCGCTCTCCCGACGAAGTTCGGTGGCTTATGGGCTTCAACCGCGATGTCATCCACCGCCGTCGCGATCAACTCGATGCCATGGGCGTGCGCATCCGCTGGGCCGGGCGCCGTCCCAAGCTGTGGAAGTCCGTTATCAAGGAATTGGAGTCAGCCGAGGAACAGTCAGCTGACAACACCGTCCTCACCCTCCAGTTCTGCGTCAACTACGGCGGTCGGGCCGAGATTGTTGACGCGGTGCGTGACATCGCCCGCTTGGTTGCTGAGGGCAAGATTGATCCCGATCACATCACGGAAAAAACCTTCCGGACTCACCTTGACGAGCCCGAGATCCCCGATGTCGACCTGTTCTGGCGTTCCTCCGGGGAACAGCGCACATCGAACTTCCTATTGTGGCAATCGGCCTACGCCGAGATGGTATTTTCCGACGTGTTGTGGCCCGACGTTGATCGCCGCGACCTGTGGGATGCAGTGGTGGAATACGCCAAGCGGGATCGGAGGTTTGGTGGGGCTGTCCCCAATGAAGTCAACCCCACCCCATCGTCATGAATCCCTAATCCAGGCGACGGGAGCGGTTCACCGCGCTGACGACCGCTTTGAGGGAGGCCTGGGTGATATCAGGGTCAATGCCAACTCCCCAAAGGATCTGTGAGGTTTCGCCGTCCCCAATTTCACATTCAACGTAGGCGGCGGCCTTTGCGGCATCCCCGGCCGTCATGGCGTGTTCGGAGTAGTCGAGCACTTGGACAACGATATCGAGACAAGCCAAAGCGTCGATGAATGCCGACACCGCACCATTGCCTTCGCCACGGATTTGAACATCATCTCCATCAATCCGAAGATTGGCGGTGAGCTGATGGGTCCCGGTCTCAGTGGACGTCATGCGGCTCACCAACTCGATACCGGGCACTTGCAAGTACTCGCGATTAAACAGATCCCAGATCTCGTCGTGGCTGACCTCACGGGCCTGGTCGTCGGTGTAGTGCTGCACAGCGCGGGAGAACTCAATCTGTAGACGACGCGGCAGATCGACTTGATGTTCAGTCTTCAAGAGGTAAGCCATGCCGCCTTTACCGGACTGGCTGTTGACGCGGATGACGGCTTCGTAGGTACGCCCGACATCGTGCGGATCGATGGGTAGGTACGGCACCTGCCAGGCTATCTCGTGGATACCGATGCCCTGTTCCTGGGCCTGGCGTTCGAGGTCCTCCAGGCCTTTCTTGATGGCGTCCTGGTGGGAACCTGAGAAAGCTGTGAAGACGAGGTCGCCGGCGTAAGGTTGACGTGTCGGCACCGGCAGTCCGGTGCAGTACTCGACGGTGCGGCGAATCTTCGGCATGTCAGAGAAGTCGATACCCGCGTCGATACCCTGGCTGACAAGGTTCATACCCAAGGTGACGAGGTCAACGTTGCCAGTACGCTCACCGTGGCCAAAAAGGCAGCCCTCGACACGATCGGCGCCCGCCATCTGAGCAAACTCGGCGGCCGCGACTGCGGTGCCACGGTCGTTGTGCGGGTGCAAAGAAACGCACACGTGCTCACGGTCGCGAATATTGCGACAGAAATACTCGATCTGGTCGGCGTAGGTGTTCGGCGTACTCACCTCGACGGTAGCCGGCAAGTTGAGGATGATCTCACGGTCAGGCCCGGGCTGCCAGACGCCCATAACGGAGTGGCATACCTCGAGGGCGAAGTCAGTGGGAGTCTGGCTAAAGATCTCCGGAGAGTACTCATAGCCGAACTCGACGTCACTGAGGTACTTCTCGGCGTACTTAACGACCCACTCGGTACCCCGGTGGGCGAGGTCGATGCACTGTCGTTCGTCAACCTTGAAAACGACGCGTCGGAAGAGCTCAGCGATCGCGTTGTACATGTGAATAGTGGCACGGTGAGCGCCGACTAAGCTCTGCGCAGTACGGTCAATGAGGTCCTCACGAGCCTGAGTCAGCACCGAGATGGTGACGTCCTCGGGAACAATGTCGGACTCGATGACCTGACGGACGAAGTCGAAATCGGTCTGAGAGGCTGAGGGGAAGCCAACTTCAATCTCCTTATACCCCATCCCAACGAGAAGTTCGAACATCCGCATCTTGCGGGCCGGGGTCATGGGATCAATGAGGGCCTGGTTGCCGTCACGCAAATCGGTGGACAGCCAACGCGGGGCATGGCCCAAGGTTTTGTCTGGCCAGGTGCGGTCAGGCAGCTTCTGCGGAACGAAAGGCTTGTTACGCTCGATAGGCATTGAACTGGTCAGCTGGCAGGGGCGGAGCTGGATTCCCGTCATGGTATCCCCCGTGGGTGATGTGTCGGGCAGCCCGATTACCCGCAGCGAGGAGGCCACCCTTTCAACGGGCCTCGCTACGGCACGCAAGGAGGAGTGCACTCGACATGACGGTCACAGTACACCGAATCGATCAAGCGTGGGATACTTCTCAAAACCGTTCAAGGTGCGACATCGTCCGCTGTCGGTGAGAGCATCTGGGTGTGTTGTTACTTCACGACGCCAGAATTCTCGATCTCATTGACGGGTCGGCAAGCGAACCCACCGACGTGCTGCTGTCGGATCGCGTCCTTGCACTCGGCCCCGATGCGCAGCAGCAAGCCAATAGTGTGAAGGTGCGAAGCATTGATCTTAATGGTCGGCTCCTCATGCCTGGTTTGTGGGACGAGCACGTCCACGTCGGACAGCGGGCGTTGGCGACACGAAAGTTCCGTGTCAGCCAAACCGCAAGCTGCGAGACGGTGCTCGAGGAGGTCGCCACCCACGTCAGACGGCGTGATGACAGCGACGAGCCGATCCTGCAGGGATTCGGGTTCCGTCCCTCGCTATGGGGCTCAAACCCTGACGCCCGTCAGCTTGACACCGTCACCGGTGATCGTGCCGTCGTCCTCGTCTCCGCGGATCTGCATTCCTCGTGGTGTAATACCGCGGCTATGCGCAAACTCGGTATCGAGGGAGATGGATTTCTGCGTGAGCAGACCAGTTTCGATGTCCAAACCCAGCTCTCGCACGTCGATCCTCATGTTTTGGACGGTTGGGTGGGAAGCTGCAGCGGCGCCGCGGCACGCCTAGGAATCACTGGCATCCGCGATATGGAGTTCAACACCGATGTGGAGACGTGGCTACGGCGCGAAGCCGATGGTCGGTGTCCGCTACGGGTCGAGGTGAGTGTGTATCCGGAACGGCTGGATGAGGCAATTGCCCAGAGATTAGCTACTGGCCAGTCCCCCGTCACTGATAAGCCTGGCCCAAGCCGAGTGGCTATGGGCCCGCTCAAGGTCATCGTCGATGGGTCGATGTCGACGCGCACTGCCTGGTGCATGGACTCTTACCCGACAGGCGGCGGGCCCAACGGGGCCGGAATTGACTCAGTAAGGCCGGAGGATCTGGTCAACCTTATGAGGCGAGCTAAATCTGCCAACCTTCAGTGCGCGGCCCACGCCATTGGAGACCGAGCGGTCAAAGAGGTCCTCAACGCCTTCGAGGTGACCGGGGTCTCCGGTCCCATCGAACACGCTCAGGTGCTCACCGACGAAGACGTTCCCCGTTTTGCGGCTCTCGGGGTGCGAGTGAGCGTCCAACCCCCTACACCTTATCGACGATCGAGACGCTACCGACGTCATGTGGGCTGACCGCGCCGACCGCTGTTTCCGGTTCGCCGACATGGTGCGTGCCGGGACCGAGTTGTCGCTGGGATCAGACGCCCCAGTCTCCCCTATCGATCCGTGGGGTGCGATCCGAGTGGCTGTCGAAAGAACCAATGACCAGCGCCCACGTCGGCACCCCGAACAAGCCCTCACCCTGTCCCAGGCCATTATGGCCAGCACTCGTCACGTGGCTCAGGTAGTTCAGGGCGGGCCAGGAGACGTCATCGCTGTAGCCCACAACCCCTTCGACCTATCCGGTGACGCGTTGGCAGGCCTCACTAGCGACCTGACGGTCGTCGGCGGAGAGGTGACGGCCGCAGCCCTATAAGACCGCCACCTCCCGATAACTCAGAACCCCAACCGATTGAGGTATTTCGGGTCGGACTGCCAGTTCGGCAACACCTTGACCTGGAGGTCTAAGTGGGTTGGTGTTCCCAACAGGGCCGCGATCTGTCGTCTGGCGTGGGTACGGACCTGCTTGATATGGGAACCATGGTGACCGATCATGATGCCCTTCTGGGAATCACGTTCCACGATGAGGGATGCGTAGACGTCCAGTAGGGGATGATCGTCCGGCTGACCCTCTCGGAGCCCCATTTCCACGATCTCCACGGCCAGAGAGTGAGGAAGCTCCTCGCGCACGCCTTCAAGCGCTGCCTCACGGATCAGCTCGGCGACAAGGGTATCAGTCGGTTCGTCGGTCACCTCGCCGTCAGGATAGTAGGCCGGTCCTTCCGGTAGCAGAGAGACGATGGCGTCACGAACCTCGTCGACCTGCTCACCGGAAACAGCGGAGCACGGGATGATTTCAGCGAATTCAATGCCGACCTCCTCCTGCAACTTGCCAATAGCGACCAGATGCTCAGCCATCCGCGCCTTGGACACAAGGTCGGACTTCGTTGCCAGAGCGATAAGCGTGGGACGCCGAGGAAAATCGGCGATCTGGGAGACAAGGTAGGTATCCCCTGGCCCGATCCGCTGGTTGGAGGGCAAACACACTCCAATGACGTCGACCTGGGTCCAGGTGTCGAAGACCAGGTCGTTAAGTCGCTGGCCCAGCAGGGTGCGCGGCTTATGGAGACCGGGGGTGTCGATGACGACGATCTGGGACTTCTCGCCAGTAACTACGCCACGGATGACATGACGGGTGGTCTGGGGCTTCGAGGAGGCAATGGCGATTTTCGAGCCGACCAAGGCGTTCGTGAGGGTCGACTTACCGGCATTTGGGCGCCCGACGAAGCACACGAAGCCGGAGTGGAATCCGGCACGGGTAGATTCAGCCACCCTCGCGGCAACATAATCGACGACGGAAATCTCCTCGTCATCGCCGTCCATGAGATCAGCCAGCGAGGGCATCTCGTCGTCACTCATCATTATCCTCCTGTTCGGGGGTTGCCTCGGGAGCGCGCTTCACCAAGCAGGTATCCACCTGGTGACGTCGACCGGTCGCCTTCTCTGCGGTGATCTCTAGCCCCTCCCAGATGATGACAGATCCCGGGATGGGCACGACGGACAGTTCCTTGGCCATAAGGCCACCAACCGTCTCGACGTCGTCATCGTCGACCTTAAGGTCAAACAGTTCTCCTAGGTCATCGACCGGCAAACGCGAGGAAATACGGAAGACACCATCTTTGATCTCTTCGGTAAGGGTCGGCTCGGCGTCGTATTCGTCAACAATCTCGCCAACGATCTCCTCGACAATGTCCTCGATCGTCACCAAGCCAGCCGTACCGCCAAACTCGTCGACGACAATGACGAGATGGTTGCGGTCTCGCTGCATTTCGTGCAGCACTTGGTCGACCGGTTTAGAGTCTGGGCAGAGCACAGCAGGCCGCATAATTGATTCGACGCTTTCGGTAGCATAACCGTCAGGATTGTCGAGCACTCGCCGAGAAAGGTCCTTGAGATAGGCGATGCCACGGATGTCGTCGAAACCTTCGCCGACGACCGGAACCCGGGAGAAGCCAGATCGCAGGGCCAAGGTCAAGGCCTGACGCAGATTCTTAGTCCGGGGAATATAAACCACGTCGGTGCGCGGAACCATGACCTCCTTCGTGAGGGTGTCACCCAGCTCGAATACTGAGTGAATCATTTCCCGCTCGCCGGCCTCAATGAGGTCCGAGGCCTCGGCGTAGTCGACCATCTCGCGCAGCTCAGCCTCAGAAGTGAAGGGGCCCTCGGCGTATCCCTTGCCGGGAGTCAGGGCATTGCCGATGAGAATTAGCAGGGCCGCGATGGGGCCGAGGACGTGGGCAAGCACTCCCCAGGGACGCGACCAAAAGGTGCAGATATTGGTGTCATGTTGGCGCCCCAAGGTGCGCGGAGCCACTCCCCATGTCAAGAAGTCAACGAGCACCATGATCGCCACGACGATGAACACCTGTTGCCAGAGCAGGTCGAAGTGGCTGAAAATAAGCAGCGCAACAAGTGCCGTCGCCGTCACCTCGGAAATAACCCTCACCAGCATCGCGGTATTGATGAAGGGTGCCGGGTCGGCAACCATGTCAAGCACCCGTTGATGAGCAGCCTTACCGTCGGCAGCAAGCTCCTCGGCCTTCGAATGGGACATGTGCTGAAGGGCCGTCTCCATAGCCACATTGAGACTTGCCAACACTGTGAAAACGAAGGCGATCGCCAGAACGAGCCATTCTTGCTGTGTCACCACTGACCTGTCTGTTCTCGATGATCATCCCATGCCGCGATGATTTCGTCATTGAGTCCGAACATGACGCGCTTCTCTTCGGGTTCGGCATGGTCGTGGCCGAGCAGGTGCAACAATCCGTGGATGAGGAGGTATTCCGCCTCCCCATCGGGGGTGCGACCGTTCTCAGCGGCTTGCCGAGCTGTAACTGTCGGACACAGCACGATGTCACCGAGTAGCCCGGAGGGCGGGTCCTCGCGGTCGACGGGAGCACGCATCTCGTCCATCGGGAAGCTCAGGACGTCGGTCGGCCCGGGAAGACCCATGAACTTTTCGTGGTAGGCCTCCATCGTTTGCTCGTCGATGAGGATGATCGATAGCTCCGACGAGGGGTGGATGCGCAACCAATCAAGGGCAAATGTCGCCAGACCGACGAGTCCCTCCTCATCGGCCGGGGAGCCAGACTCATTAGTGATGTCGATCATCGGGTCTTCCTGTTCTTGCGCGGATTTTTGGCGCCATACGGCTCGGTGACGATGTCGTAACGGTCGTAGGCGGCGACGATTTTGCCCACCAGACGGTGGCGGACAACATCGCGGCTGGTGAGGTTACAGAAAGCGATGTCGTCGATGCCGTCGAGGATGCCCTGCACTACTCGTAGCCCAGACTTCACACCGGGGGGCAGATCGACCTGGGTGACGTCGCCAGTGACGACGATCTTTGAACCGAAACCGAGGCGAGTGAGAAACATCTTCATCTGCTGCGGTGAGGTGTTTTGGGCCTCATCCAAGATGACGAAGGCGTCATTGAGAGTGCGGCCCCGCATGTAGGCCAACGGTGCCACCTCAACAGTTCCGGCACTAAGAAGACGTGGCACAGTATCGGAGTCGACCATATCGTGTAGGGCATCGTAGAGCGGGCGCAAATAGGGGTCAATCTTCTCCGACAAGGTACCAGGTAAGTAACCGATTTTCTCTCCCGCCTCAACGGCCGGACGAGTGAGGATAATCCGGCTCACCTGCTTGGTCTGGAGAGCTTGCATTGCTTTGGCCATTGCCAGATATGTCTTACCCGTGCCAGCCGGACCGAGGCCAAAGGTGACGGTGTTGGCGTCGATCGCGTCAACATACCGCTTCTGGTTCAGGGTTTTAGGACGAACTATCTTGCCGCGGTTTTTGAGGACGTCCGCCGTCATGACTTCGGCCGGGCCTTCTCCATTGCGGGTCATGGCCACGACCCGGTCGACATCATCGACGGACAGGCTCTGACCGGTACGGATGATCGTCATCATCTCCGACAGAATGTCGCCGGCATCGACCAGATCTGCGGGATGCCCCGCGAGGTGAATCTCATTACCGCGTACCAGAATATCGGCATCCAGGGCGTCCTCGAGACGTTTGAGGAATTCATCATTGGGCCCGACTAGGGTCACCATGGGAATCGATGTAGGCACCGCGACAACGCGCCGCGCCGCGCCTTCTTTGCCAGTATCGGTGTTGTGAGTCTGCAAAGTTGTGGTCAGGGTTCTCTCCGGTGTGACGGGAATGTGTACCCTCCTACTGTAGACGTAGCCAACGACGGCGCAGCGCGCTGGCAGGTGCAGCGTGCCAGGAGGTAGTGATGGGACGGGGCTGGCTCGACGATGCGGCATTCACCCTGGGTACTGAATTGTCATTGGACAAGGTACTTCGCGAAGGGGTGCGCACCAGCGTGGCCCGGTGCTGGGTGGATGGTTCTACGACGGCCTCTTCGGGCGCGCGAATGGTTGTGGCGAAATGTTTCCGATCAACATCGATGGCGCACAATTCCGGCGGACTGGGGATTGTCCGGGAGGTAGCTGGTTTGGGCTGTCTGCCGGAGGCACCGCGGCTATACGCCGCCGACCTCGATCTAGGCGTAGTGGTCATGGAGAATGTGCCGGGGACGACCTTAGAAACGATCTTGGCCGGCAACGACCCCTCAGCTGCTCTCACTGCCGCTGAGATGTGGGGACGGGCGATGGCGTCTGTTATGGCGGCATCGATGCGGGAGGCGTCTGATCGGCAGGTAAGCAACGAGGTCATCCCAGCGTTCCAGGATGCCGTCCGTTGCCTTGACCCACGGACGCGCTCGGCGGGTGGCCCAGCCTCACCCCGTCTGCCAGGGAGGGGCCTACAGAAAATGTGCGCGGCACTAGAGATCGAGGTACCCGATGATGCGGAGCTCGAATTGTTTGAGTTACTGCGCGGGACCGACGGGGCCGAGGTCGTCACCCAAGCTGACCCGAGCCCCGGCAATGTGCTCGTCGCCGACGATAAAGCCAGATTTGTCGACTACGAAGCGACCTCCGTTCACCATCCGGCAGTTGACGTCGTCAACCTAATCATGCCGTGGAGCAGTTGTGATGGGCTCGTTGGAGTCCCCGCAGAGTTCGTTGACGCCGTCCGCGAAGAATTCCTGAGCGGGTCTCGTTATGCAGGTTCCTGGTTGTCCGATGAACCGATGATCGGTCTGGCAGGTACGGCCGCCACCCTTCAACTCACCGAGCTGTCTTTGGACTCTCTTCGTCGACACCATCTGAATCAACGGGGCGACATGGCTAAGAGTGCGATGGTGTACCGCTGGACATGGGCGGCAACACATGGAGTGCTGACACCTGTTACCGCGGATCTATGCGGGCGAATGGCGCATCGCGCAGTCCACGACTGGGGATGGCCCGAGCATCCGACTGTCGCGAACTGTTTCGCCCCGGTTCCGCTGTGACCTCCTTAAGGTCCAGTCGATTTGACCGTGAGTACATGGTCAAATCGACTGGACCTTCGCCCGCCATCCCTCAATCATCGCCAGGCGAACTCGTCACACACCTTCACCAGTTCGGAGGCAATCAACGGCTCGAACGCAGAGTGACCTGCCATCACGATTCGCAGGTCGACGCTCGGCAGAACCCGCGATAAATCGACAGCCGTGATGTCAGGGCAGCACATGTCGTAGCGGCCCTGGACGATAACCATCGGGATGTCGGCCAGCTTGTGGGCGTTACGCAGCAGCTGTCCCTCGACCATGAACCCGTGATTGACGAAGTAGTGGTTCTCAATGCGGGCGAAGGCCAGTGCGAAGTTCGGATCCGAGAACTCCTCAACGTGAGACGGATCGAAGGACAACGAGGTTGTCGCACCCTCCCACGTCGTCCAGGCCACCGCAGCGGGACCGTGGACGCCGGGATTGTCATCCCAAAGCAGGTCGTAGTAGGCGGCGATGTTGTCGCGAGAGAAGTCATACCCAGCACGGCGCAACGGCTCACAGAACTTGTCCCATAATTCAGGGAAGACCTCGGAGGCACCGAAGTTGTAGTACCAGTCCAACTCCTGTTCACGCAGGGTAAAGATGCCGCGAAGCACAAGTTCAGTTACACGATCAGGGTGGGTCTCGGCGTAGGCCAACGACAGGCAGGATCCCCATGATCCGCCAAAGACCTGCCAGCGCTCAATGCCGAGCAGCTCCCGGATCGTCTCGAGGTCCTCAACAAGTTTCCACGTCGTGTTGGTAGCTATCTCGCCTGGTGTTCGGGCCTGAGAAATGTGCGGGGTCGACGAACCGCAACCCCGCTGATCCAAGACAACAATACGGTAGGCATCGGGGTTAAAAAAAGCGACGTCGCTCGGTACCACCACCGCCGCCAGGGCCACCATGGAGGAAGACTACTGGTTTGCCATCAGGGTTGCCGCACTGCTCGACGTAGAGCTGCTGGCCGTCACCCACGTCCACCATTCGGGTGTCGTAGGGTTCGATCGGCGGATAGAGATCCCGCTGCGGGGTGATGTCCAACTCCGAGGTGGCAAGGGTCACGGAAACCTCCTGTGGTCATAGTCGTCACCTCGATGATATGCGCCAACACAGTTACCATTTCGCCGTGACGTCAGACTCCACCAGCCACAAATTATCTGCGACAGTTCGCCCTGCGTATGCCGATCGAGGGTCGGGACATTACGACATCCTGCTCACCCTCATGTGTGTGGTAGTCATCCTGTCGAATATCGGCGGTTCGAAGGGGGTGCAGCTCGGTCCCATCACTACCGACGGCGGCTTCTTCCTGTTCCCGCTGGCCTACGTCATGGGAGACATCACCACCGAGATCTACGGGATTAAGGCCGCGCGCCGCGCAATCATCATGGGGTTTATCTGCGCAATTCTCTCCGTGCTGTGTTTCTGGGCCATCATCGCCCTCCCCGGATTCACCGACTCCTACTCGGTGTCCCATGACGCCGCCCTCGAGATAGCGCTCGGTCCGCTGTGGCAGATGGTGCTTGCCGGAGTATGCGGATTCCTCGCCGGGCAGTTCACGAATTCAGTCATCATGGTTCGGCTCAAGGCCAAGTGGCTGGAGCGCGGTTTGGTCGGTCGATTGATGGGGTCCACCGGTGCCGGTGAAGCCGTCGACACTATCATCTTCTGCGCCATTGCCGCCCCGGTTGTCGGGATCAGTAGTTTCGGCCAGTGGTGCAACTACGCCTTCTTCGGGTTCCTGTGGAAGACCCTCGCTGAGTACGCCTGCGTCCCCATCACGACCCGGGTTATTGCCTGGATCAAGAAGCATGAGCCGAGCTATCAGGAAAAACTGACCCATCAAGAGGGCTAGCCCTTTCCATGGTCTGACGGAATCACAGAGGTGGTTGCGAAGCCACGCCACAGCAGCCGGGGACGGGCAGACCCTTAGCGGAACTATTTCTGGTGCAGCGCTGTCATTCAACTACCGAGGTTTTCTGTTCGTTCCTGTCAAAGAACATCGATAGCAGCGTCACCATCACCGCTCAGATCGGAGAGGGGCTAGGCAACCGACTCGTCCTGACGCCATGCCTTTCGCAAGCTGACGCGACCCCCGGTCTGCAGGATGGAGCGTCGATAGATCCTCTCCCCCACCAACACGGCTCCCACCGTGAAGCCAATCGTCACTAGGATCGAGAGGACCGGCTCCCACCATGCGGCATTTCCAATTGACATCCGTAGCGGCATCCATACCACCGAGGCTATCGGCACGTAGCTACCGACACGGCCACTAATACCGTCCAGGTTCGACATCGAGAACACCACCCAGGCGTACACCGCCATGATGAGGTACATCACCGGTGATGCTGTTACCTGAACATCCTCGGTACGGGATGCCAAGGCACCGGCTGCCGCAAAAAGACTGGCCAAGGCGACGAAGCCCACCAGGAAGAACACCAGAAACCACATCACCGACCACGACAGCGCTGCAGTAACGAAGTATGACCACGACGAAAACGACAGTGCGAGCAATCCTCCTGCACAGATGATGATGAGTTCCCCAAAAGCTAACACCGTGTTGCCCACGAGCTTGCCAAAGAGCAGATGCCGGGCACGCATCGCTGTCAATAGGATTTCCACGATTCGCGACTGCTTCTCCTCAACAACGGACCCAGCAATCACGTACCCAAACTGCACCGCCAGCACCATAAACAACACTCCGGTGACCATTCCCACCACCGGTGCGATCACTGAGTGGTCCTTCCCATCGGCCTTGATCTGACCGGTCTTCAGCGACATTCTTGAGGTGAGAGATTTCGGGTCAATACCGGCAGCCTTGGCGCTGTCTGCCACGACAGTCGAAGCAACGGCCGACGACATTGCTCGGGTCGCGGACTCACGATCTGAGGGGGTGTCGACGTATCCGTCGAGGCGCCACTGACCACCCTTGCGGTACAAGTAGACGAGGTCGTCGTCCTGTTGCAGTCTCTGACGGGCCTCAGCCTGATTGGCCACCCGGACCGCCTCGACGGTGTCCGACGCCCCCTGCGATGACAAGTCATGCTGGGCCGCCGAGACAACAGCGGCCGCACGGTCATCTGTCACTATGACTCGGTTATGGTCGGATCCCGAATCGAACAGGGACGACAGCAAGGGCGCCCCTATGATGATCACCAGGGTGATGAGCATCGAAATGACAAATCCTTTGTCGCGCAACTTCACATCAATTTCGCGTGCAGCAACAGTGCGCCACGCTGATGCCGAGCGAGTCTTGAACGCCGGGGTTGTCCTGAATGTGGATTTGGGCATGGGATTAGTCATGACTGGGCCACCTCTCGGTAGATCTCGCCCAGGCTAGGGCGAATACGGGACAATTCGACGAGACCGCCGCGCTTCATCGTCTCGGAGACAATGAGGTCGAGGAGACGGCCAATCCGATTAGGCTCGTCGGTATCAGGCTGGTCGGAATGCGGGAATTCGATGATGGCTGTAGTGCCGTCGATGTCGATGGCGGTTAGCCCCGGCACCGACCGCAGCCAGCCCACATCACCACGACCTTCCACGCGGTATCGCAGCGGACCAACGTCACGCAATTCCTCGGTGGTGCCATTGGCCACCATCCGGCCATGGTGCAAGATCACCATGCGGTCACAGAGCCGATCGATGAGGTCGAGCTGGTGAGAGCTAAAGAGCACCGGAACCCCCCGCGCGGTCTGCTCACGCAGCACATTGGCCATGGCGTCGACGGCGACCGGGTCCAACCCCGAGAACGGCTCATCAAGGATAAGAGCAGCCGGTCTGGCCAGTAAGGACGCCGTCACCTGAACTCTTTGCTGGTTGCCCAAAGACAGCTTCTGCACCTGTTCGCGAGCACGATCAGCCAGACCGAACCTCTCCAGGTACTCCATCGCCTCAATGCGCGCGGCCTGCGCTGATTCTCCCTTGATTCGGGCCAGATAGACCAGTTGATCGATGACCGGCTGCTTGGGATACAGCCCTCTTTCCTCCGGCATGTAGCCGATAGCGCATCGGTGTGCAGCCGTGATCGGTTGCCCCGACCACGACACCCGCCCCGAAGTGGGCGAGAGTACCCCGACGATCATGCGCATCGTCGTCGTCTTGCCAGCGCCATTGGCTCCGACGAATCCCGTCATCTGGCCCGCCGGGATCTCAAAATCCAAATGATCGACGGCCACCAAATCCCCAAAGGTCCGGGTGAGTCCCTCGACCTGGATCGAGACGGGGTTTGCTAAGCCGGTGTCCTGTTCCATCACCTCTCCTACTGTGTCGACGCTCGTGTTGGACGCATACTTGAATTTCCCAACCACATGACCATGACACTCGATCGGCAGCGACCGGCACACCGGCCGCACGACGGATTTCAGCTCGATTCGGATTCCCCCACATGAATGAGCCCCGACTCGTAGGCCAATACGACGAGTTGCACCCGGTCACGTAGATCACACTTGGTCAGGCAACTAGACACGTGGGTCTTGACAGTGGCCTCGGAAACAGTGAGTTCAGCGGCGATTTCGGCATTAGAGAGTCCCCGCGCTACCAATCTGGTCACCTCGATCTCTCGGGAGGTCAGATTTTCGACCCGTCGATCTAGTTTGGCGAGTCGGGAAGCTGATCTCGCTATCACCCGACGAGTGACCTCGGGAGCAAGCAGAGCATGGCCTTCGGCGACTTGTCTCAACCCCGTCACCAGCAAATCGGCCTCAGCGTTCTTAAGCATGAATCCACTGGCTCCGGCATCCAAAGCGTCAAAGAGGTAATCGTCACGGTCGAAGGTCGTAAGGATAACGATCTTGACGTCACTGAATTCCCTGATTCGCGTGGTGGCCTCGATGCCGTCCATGACGGGCATCTGAACATCCATAAGAACGACGTCCGGAGTAGCCTGCCGCACCACGTCGATCGCCTCAACACCATTGGACGCCTCCGCGACCACCGTGATGTCAGGCTCGGCTGCAAGAATGAGACGAAATCCTTGTCGGACCAGTTTCTGGTCGTCCGCAAGCGCGATGCGCATCAGTCCTCCTGCGGCATATTGTTGACTTGCCAGTTCGTCGTACGGGCATCTGGAGTACCTGCTCCCGACATCCTGTGCTCTTTCACAGCTTCGCCATCCCCAGCCCGGCTGCGAATAGGGATGACGGCCCGGACTCGCCATCCACCAATCCTGCGAGGCCCGACCTCGAGGGTGCCACCTAAAGCTTCAACTCGCTCGGACATACCGATAATTCCTACACCTGTGGAAGGCACGGAGTGGACGGGACGGCCATTGTCGGTAACCTCGACCTCGACCGAGTTCTCATCGCAGCGCCCAGATACGGTCACCTCGCTGGCGCTGGAATGGGCCTCCACATTATTGAGGGACTCCTGAACGATCCGGTAACAGGTATGCCCTTGCAATGGGCCCACTATGGAGTCATCCCCAACTCGCAGTAGTCGGACCTCGGCCCGCCGAGGGGCCGCGCAGAGACGATCCACGTCCGCCAGGCCGAGTTGGACGCCGGCTTCATCCCGGTCCCGCAGCGATCCTAGCAAGGAACGCATTTCGGCTACTGCTTCCCGGGATTCCGATTCCACCGTCGATAATGCTTCTTTCGCCAAGGTCAAATCGACGCCGAGAGCGCGACGCACCCCAGCGGCATGAATGCCGATGATCGATACATGATGAGCCACTGAATCATGCATCTCCCGAGCGATCCTCAGCCTTTCGGCGAGAACGGCTTGCTCAGCAAGCTGGTTACGCTGTCGTCGATCGTCGCCGCCTGACTCCTCAAATTGGCCAGGTCACGGGCCCACAGCCACGATACCTGGCCGACGAGGGCCGCGCCCACCACGAAGGGATATTGACGACGACATAGGTAAGGACGAGGTAAATAATCTCGTCCCCTTTACTGTCAGGGCTGATAGCCCTCAGCCGTTCACTCAACGAGTGGCCGAAGGCCAGGACGACCGTAACCCACCCCATAATCACAACGAATACCCCAAGCATCGACCCCCAAGCAGCACGCCGGGTTCGTGCCCAAACCATCAAGGAATAATAGGAAAAGAAGAATGCCAGGGTAGAAGCCCAATTATTGACCATGTACGGCGTCACGTAGGTGCCAACAATCCAAATGAGAGTTACGCCAGCGGCCGACGCGATCGGCAGCCTCCGACGGAGGAAGAAAACCACGGCCAAACCAGCTACAACAATGACGTCACAGGATCCCAAATCACCCAGATGATTCTGCACAGCGGCAATCAACACCCCCGCCGCACCAACAGCTAAAGCCACTAATACTCCGACGACCGCGTCGACAATCGGCACCAGCCCTACAATTGGAATCCGCCAAGTCTTCCCCTCTGGCACCCGACGATGCCACATATCATCCATTGCCATGAAGGACACGACCGACTCACGCACACATCAGAGCTTAACGATCAGCGCTAGGCGTCTCCTCCGTCATGAGGATGAGATTTGCCCGTTACCTTATGAATAGTCTCGATCAACCGACTCGCGCCAGCCGACCACCATTAGCGTTCCATCGACCCATGAACTCGACCTCAAAAGCATCGAGGTCCCCGCTACGCATGGCAACCCGGATCTGGTCGACCAGTCTCACCGTCCAACGTTCATTGTGGATGGTTGCCAAAGTGTTGGCAAGCATCTCCTTGGCCTTAAAGAGATGGTGGATATAGGCGCGGGAATAGTGGGTACATGTGTAGCAGTCGCAACCGTCCTCTAATGGGCCGAAGTCTCGCCGAAACCGGGCTGTATCGACGTTATAACGCCCATCAACGGTGTAAATGGCGGCGTTGCGGGCCACCCGGGAGGGGTTAACGCAATCGAAAGTGTCAGCTCCCGCGCGACAAGCAGCGAAGAGGTCATCAGGCTCCGAGATCCCCAGCAGATGACGAGGACGGTCCTCGGGAAGCTCCTCGGCACACCACGTGACGATGCGTCCTAGGTTCACCTTCTCGATTGCTCCACCCAGGCCGAAGCCGTCAAAGCGCTGACCGTCAACGTCCATGGCGGCCAGATCGCGGCAAGCCTTGCGACGCAGATCCTCGTACTGGGCCCCCTGAATGACTCCATAGAGGGCCTGATAGGGCTTTTCAGGCCGAACCTCGGTGAGACGACGATGCTCGGCCAGACAACGCTCGGCCCAGCGTCGGGTGCGCTCCAAGGCCTCCTCTTGGTAGGCGCGGGTATTCATAAGAATGGTCAACTCGTCAAAGGCCATCATGACGTCGGCGCCAAGGTGGTGCTGAATCCCCATTGATACCTCGGGGGTAAAACGGTGCGAGTCGCCATTGAGGGGATTACGGAAGGTGACACCGTCGTCATCGACCATAGCCTTGCGATCGGCATCGGCTGCGATAACGTCGGCCTGCGTAAGCTGGGAAACGTCCATCGCGAGGGTCTTCTTGAACCCAGCGCCAAGGCTAAGCACCTGGAAGCCACCCGAGTCAGTGAAGGTCGGGCCAGACCAGTTCATGAACCGCCCGAGTCCCCCCGCCTCGTCGACGAGTTCCGGACCAGGTCGTAAGAAGAGGTGATACGCGTTGGCCAGCACCGCCTGGGCACCTAGCTGCGCCACCGATTCAGGCAACAGGGACTTGACGGTCGCCTTAGTCCCGACGACCACAAAAGCGGGAGTCTCGATAGAACCATGCGGGGTGTGAATGATCCCGGTGCGCCCGCAAGCATCGTCCAGACGAGACGTGACCTCGAAGTCAAATGGCATGGTCGCCATTCTTGCAGGATGTCCGAATCTCGTCGTCACCTCAGGTTCGCAAGCCCACCCAGGTAGTGAACTTGGCAACCACGTCGTTATGGTGGCGTTTATGCGCGGAGCGATCTTGGTGTTCATGGCCATCCTCTCGGTGCAGTTCGGGGGTGCTTTCGCTGCGACCCTCATCCCCCGTATTGGAGCGTTGGGCACTGTGGCGCTGCGGATGTCCTTGGCGGCGATCCTCCTCGCGCCGATCGTCCAGCCCCGCATGAAGGGCCACACCTGCGCTGACTGGAGGAAGGTGTTGGCCCTGACCATCGCCTTGACTGGCATGAATACCGTGTTCTACTTCTCGCTGGAACGCCTGCCCCTCGGTGTCGCGGTCACCGTTGAGTTTCTGGGGCCATTGGGCATGGCAGCCCTCGGAAGCCGATCCTTACGCGACTGGCTCGCCATCCTGCTGGCTCTGTGCGGAGTTGTGGGAGTCTCGGGTGCGCTTACCGCCGACTGGGCCCACCTCAGTTTCCTCGGTCTGGTGCTCGCCCTCACCGCAGGTGTTTTCTGGACCCTCTACGCCAAGTCCGCCCAGTTAGTTGGGATGAACTGGTCGAAGCTGGAGGGGTTGTGGTGGGCCATCCTGTTCAGTTCGCTCGTGCTGGTGCCATCCGGTTTCGCTACTGCGGGGATACACCTCGTCGCGCCGTACAGCCTCCTTGCTGGTGCGGTTGTGGCCGTAATGTCGTCGGCCCTGCCCTACAGCCTGGAAATGTATGCGCTGCGCCACATCGACACCACGGTCTACGGCGTCCTGACTGGTGTCGAGCCAGCCGTCGCCGCAGTCGCAGGATTCCTCATCCTTGGCCAGAACCTCACCGTGCCGCAAATGCTCGGGATGGCATTCGTCATCACCGCAGCCTGGCTCGTCATGGCCCGCGGTCGACAACGGAAGTGACTAGGCTGGCGGCAACGGATCACGACCTCGAAAGGACCATCGATGGACGTCAACTCCCGTGCGCTTGAACCGCGCGGTCTGGAGAAGGTGACCAAACTCATCGACAGAGGGGTGCACATTCCGAATCCGCTGACCGTCGACATTGATGAGGCAGTCGACATCGACAACATCAGTAGTGATGGGGTGATCATCGGGCCCGGATGCCGAATCCGTGGCCGTCGGACCGTCATCTCGGCCGGATGTGTGCTCGGAGATGAAGTCCCCATGACGATCCAGGACTGCCAACTTGGCACCGATGTCAAGCTCAAAGGTGGGTTTGCCCAGGATGCCGTCTTCTTAGCTGGTTCGAATATGGGTTCAGGGGCCCACGTCCGAGCGGGAACTATACTCGAAGAGGAAGCTGGCGGGGCGCACACTGTCGGCCTCAAACAAACCATCCTCATGCCCTTTGTCACCTTGGGAAGTCTCATCAACTTCTGTGACGTCCTTATGGCCGGTGGCACCTCGAGCTCCAACCACTCCGAGGTCGGTTCCTCTTACATTCATTTCAACTTCACTCCCGACGGTGACAAGACGACAGCCTCCCTTTTCGGTGATGTACCGCACGGAGTGTTGCTTAACCGTCATCCGATCTTCCTCGGTGGTCAGGGAGGCACCGTTGGGCCAGTAAGGGCTGGGTTCGGCACTGTCGTCGGGGCTGGATCGATCCTGCGTGACGACGTCGTCGACGAAGACCAGCTCGTGCTGTCTGCTCCCCCAGCTGGGCGTCAGCGTCCCCTCGTCCCAAACAGTTACGGCAAGCTCGATCGCATCATCTCTCATAACGTCACGTATCTGGGCAACCTGTCTGCTCTGCAGGCCTGGTACTACCAGATTCGTCGTCTCTTCATGTCCCGTGACCGCCTCTCCGGACTAGTCTGGCAAGGCGCTCTCGACAACCTCGTCTCAGCACGACAAGAGCGAGTCAAGCGGCTCAAGTCTCTCATCAGCAAGGTTCAGCCGACCGACGCCGGGCGTGCCCAACTCATCGAGAACGCTGACGCATTCCTCACGTCCCTCGACGCGGTCGACTCCCCTGCTCCAGCCGAGATTGTGCGACACTGCGGCGCCGCTGCCAATGCTGGCGGCGAATACCTCGACGTAATCCAGGCTCTTGACGAGACCGCCCGAGATCAGGTTGTCGCATGGTTAACGGGAATCGTCACTGCCCAGCAAGACCAGGCACAAAAAGTTATTGAGCACTTGCCTTTGCCTTTCTGACAACGCTGTTCTCCTGCTGCGGCGGAGCCGTCCTATGAAACTGTCATGAGCCCCAGAGACAATGGCAGCAGAAGGAGGGGCCATGACGGCAGACACCGAAGCAGTACCGAACACACAGAATTTGCGAGCCCAAGGGCTGGCCATCCTTCGCCGTCTCGTCGGTCGCGCCGATGCTGATTTCCACCCCGGCCAATGGGAGGCAATCGAGGCTCTCGTCGCTCATAACCGTCGAGCGCTCGTCGTCCAGCGCACCGGCTGGGGAAAGTCGGCGGTGTACTTTGTTGCTACCCTGCTTCAGCGTGCCATGGGTTCGGGACCCACCCTCATCGTGTCACCCCTCATCGCCCTCATGCGCGATCAAGTGGCTGCCGCAACACGGGCTGGAGTGCGCACGGCGGCGATCTCGTCAGCGAATGCCACCGAGTGGTCCAAAATTGCCCAACGCCTCGACGCTGACGATCTCGATATCCTCTTGGTATCCCCCGAACGCCTCGTCAATCCCACATTCGCCAGTCGGCAACTACCCGAGTTGGTGAAGAGAATGGGCATGTTGGTTATTGACGAGGCCCATTGCATCTCAGACTGGGGACACGACTTTCGTCCTGATTATCGACGCATTCGCACACTGGTTTCCGCGCTGCCGCTCACGATTCCAGTACTCGCAACGACAGCAACCGCAAACTCGCGTGTCGTCGAGGATGTGGCCGAGCAAATTGCCCCCAGCTCTGATGATGTGTTCATCCTACGTGGGCCACTAGCCCGGGCATCACTGCGGCTCGGAGTCCTCAATTTGCCTGATCCCTCCAACCGGCTCGGTTGGCTCGTCCAGCACCTCGGTGAGCTTCCGGGGTCGGGAATCATCTACTGCCTAACTGTGTCGACGGCCGAAGATACCGCCCGAGCTCTGGCAATGGCCGGTCACAATGTGAAGGAGTACACCGGGCGTACCGATGCCGAAGCAAGGAGCGACCTTGAGGAAGCGCTGCGCGATAACCAGGTCAAAGCCTTAGTGGCAACCAGCGCCTTAGGTATGGGATTCGATAAGCCGTTGCTTCCCGGCCCAGAGGATCCCGACATCTGGAGCTACTTCGCCACTGCTTCGATGCCGACCCAGGAACGAGCTGATGGTGTGCTCGAAGCTCTAGCTGGCGGCCAAGTGCTTTCTATCCCGGCACTGGAGACGCGGGTCAACATGAGGCGTAGCCAGTTGGGGTTACTGCTGAAGATCATGGCCGTTGACGGCTCAGTTACGAAAGTCCGAGATGGGTGGCAGGCCACTGGCAAGCCGTGGGTGCTCGATACTGAGCGATACGAACGTATCTACTTGTCACGACTCGGGGAGCAGCAGGCCATGCTCGACTACGAGCACTCACAGACCTGTCGCATGACCTTTCTCACTAGGCAGCTTGACGATCCGTCGACGACCCCATGCGGACGCTGCGACGTCTGTGCTGGCCAGTGGTACCCAACTGGCGTCAATCGGTCAGCCTATGAAACCGCCATTGAGTCCCTGCGGAGGGTGGGGGTTCCGGTAGAGCCACGCACCACCTGGCCATCGGGAATGGATGCCCTCCAGGTAGGGCTGAAAGGGCGCATTCCTGCCGAGGAAATTGCTGAAGAGGGTCGTGTCATTGCCAGACTCACTGATCTTGGTTGGGGAGAGGCACTGCGCGCACTACTGCGCTCCGACACCGATGGTGTCCCTATCGACGCCGAGATCACCTCGACGTTGGCGCAGGCGTGCTTACAGGTGTTGGCCGAATGGGATTGGGAGCAGCGACCAGCCGCGGTCGTGCGCGTCCCGTCACGTACCCGTCCGCATCTCATTGATTCACTGGCTTCGGGGATTGCCCGGGTCGGCCGACTGCAAGACCTTGGCTGGCTCGATCTGGCAGAGGGAGCCAGTCGCCTCCAGTCGTCCACCAACTCGGCCTACCGACTCCGTGACGTCCATGATCGATTCAGCGTCGGGCCGGAACTGATGTCTCGACTATCTCATCTTGGCGGGGCGTCGGTCCTCCTTGTCGACGATGTCATCTCTAGCCGATGGACCATGACAATCGCTGCACGGTCGTTGAGACGAGCTGGAGCCGGGCACGTTTTCCCACTGGCTCTCGCCCTTTCTGCTTAACTCTCATCTCTGCAACCGTGACCGCCACCGAATTGTGGCCCCGAAAATCGAGGTGCTCAAACCGTAAAACGGCAACGAGACGTGATGCTCGATCGACAAAAGGGGGATTCATCACCTACACGCGAACGTTGCCGTCCCAACGAGCCCCTCACCGCGCATGGCGAGCCACTATGGGGCACGATAGAAATAGCATCAAACCAGCCAGGAGGATCAATGTCTTTTGCCAAGTTCACCGCCCGTTCCCTATTGTCTGCCATCTTCATCACCGGCGGCCTCGGGGAATTTAAGAAGGCCGATCAGCTTTCCGGAGTTGTCGACGGGTTGCTCGCCAAGCTCCCCGAGTCGGCCCGCTCTCAGATCCCTGAGGTTGACTCTGAGTTGCTGGTCAAGGTCAACGGAGCCTCCATGCTGACCGCTGGCTCCCTGCTGGCACTCGGCATCAAACCTCGACTGGCCGCCACCGTCTTAGCAGCCCAGCTCGTCCCGGTCACCGCTGCTGGTCACGCCTTCTGGGAGAAGGAAGGCGCCGAGAAGCAGGGTGATCAGATCCAGTTCTTCAAGAATCTTGGCCTTATTGGTGGTTTACTCGCCGTCGCGCTTGATGGCGCTAAGTAAGCCTTCGCCCGAACGGAGCATACGGGGTCGGACAGATGTCATCTGTCCGACCCCGTTGTTTTTGACTTCGCAAAACCAACACAACGCAACTCTTTGACAACATAAACAAACAGATCCAGACTTGTTCGCAGATCGATGAGGATCCTGCCGCCAATCGGCAGCTAAGCGCATTGGAGTTGCGATGTCACTACCTGACGCTATTGCCTGGGGCCTGCTGACGGCTCTGTTCATCGAAACAGGGTGGGCCCCCAACGCGACCCTCGCCAAGCTTGTCGATCCAACGCTGACCTATCTGCTTCCCATCCTCATCGGCTACACCGGTGGAAGAATCGTCAATGGGACACGCGGTGGAGCCATCGGCGCGATCACCACAATGGGCGTCATCGTCGGCGCCGATATCACGATGTTTCTGGGCGCCATGGTGATGGGCCCATTCGCCGCGTGGCTCCTCAAGCAGGTCGACAAACTCCTCGAAGGCCGAGTCCATTCCGGGTTCGAGATGCTCGTTGACAACTTCGAGGTCGGCATCCTCGGTATGATCCTCGCGATTATTGGGCATCTGGGCGTTGAACCCATCGTCACGGCCCTCATGGGCTGGATGGCAGCTGGGGTTGGATTCCTGGTCCACCACGGCTTGCTGCCACTCGCGTCCCTCCTCGTCGAACCGGCAAAGGTGCTCTTCCTGAACAATGCCGTTAACCACGGCATCTTGACTCCGCTCGGCACCCAGGAGGCTCACACCACCGGGCGCTCGATCCTCTTCATGGTTGAGTCGAATCCCGGCCCTGGCCTCGGCCTCCTGCTCGCCTACCAGTTTTTCGGTTCCCGCCAGATCCGTCAATCGGCTCCAGGTGCCATCATCATTCACCTCTTCGGCGGCATTCACGAGATCTTTTTCCCATACGTGCTCATGAAGCCCAAGACGATTTTCGCTACCATTGCCGGCGGCATGAGCGGTCTGGCTGTTGGCGTCGCACTCCATGCCGGCCTCGTTGCCCCAGCCTCCCCAGGATCGATCATCGCGTGGTTCCTGATGTGTCAGCCTGGTCACTACCTGGCCATGATTGCCGACGTCCTCGTCGCAACCGCTGTCTCCTTCATCGTGGCGATGCTGCTCGTCCGCACGGATCGGGATAAAGACGACGCAGCCGCCGAAGCTGCAGGCCAGACAAGCACCGCCGCATCCGAGGCTGAGGCTCCGCTAACCAACATCTCAAAGGTCGTTATTGCCTGCGACGCTGGCATGGGCTCCTCGGTTATGGTCGCCTCTGCCATGAAGAAAAGACTCTCCCAGTATGGGGTCGAGGTCGCGCACACAGCAGTCGACCAAATTCCCGCGGACGCGTCACTCATCCTCGCCCAGGAGGGCCTCGTCGACCGGGCCCGCAGGCGCATACCGCATGCCCGCGTCATCCCTTTTACGAACTACATGAACGATCCGGCTTTCGACCGGGTCGAGGCCGAGGTTCGTGCTGCACGTGGTGGAACCACGCCTGCCGACGAGGAGCTCCCCCAGTCGCCGACTGCCAGCACCAATACTCGCGTAGCCACCAGCGTGCTGCCCCGTGGCGCCATCCGGTTGGGACAGCGCGCCGCCAGCAAAGAGGAGGCCATCACCATGGCTGGCCAGGTGCTCATTGATGAAGGCGCCGCAGACGACGTCTACGTCAAGGGCATGCTCGCCCGAGAGCACGAAATTTCCACCTATATGGGCGAGGGAATCGCGATCCCCCACGGCGTCAATGAGGTCCGCGATCACATCAGCAAGGCCACCCTGGGGTTCCTCCATGGGACGGGAACACGTGCACCGTCGTCATTCCGATCGCGTCGTCTAGCGACGAGCACCTCGACATCATGGCGGCCCTGGCAAGAATCTTGTCCAATCCCGAAACCGCCCGACAGCTTCGCGAGGCACCATCGGCCGACGAGGTCCTCGACCTTCTCGGTTCTCAGCAGGCATAACCACCGGATCACAGAAAGGCACACACTATGAAGGCATTGAGGTTCCACGCACCCGAGGACGTTCGCCTAGAGGACGTCCCCGAACCGGAGTGCAAGCCCGACGAGATCAAGATCAAGGTTCGCAACTGCTCAACCTGCGGCACTGACGTCAAGATCCTCCACAATGGCCACCAGAACATCACCGGAGTTACGACGATGGGCCACGAGGTTGCCGGTGAGATCGTTGAGATCGGCTCCGAGGTGGCTGGAGACTGGAAGATCGGTGATCGAGTCCAGTCGATCGCGGCCGTCCCCTGCGGAGAGTGCCACGAGTGCCGTAAGGGGTGGATGCAGGTTTGCCAGAACCAGACCAGCGTTGGCTACCAGTACGACGGTGGATTCGCCGAGTACATGATCGTCCCGCCGCAGGTGCTCAAGGTGGACGGCCTCAACCGCATCCCCGACGGCGTCGATTTCGACGAAGCAAGCGCTGCTGAACCCTTCGCGTGCGCGATTAATGCCCAGGAGCAACTCGGCGTCGAAGAAGGTGATTTCGTCGTCATCTTCGGTGCCGGCCCCATTGGGTGCATGCACACCCGCATTGCGCGTGGCGTGCATCAGGCCGGCACCATCGTCATGGTCGACATCAACGCCGAGCGCCTCGCGATGTCCGCCGCTGCCGTCAAGCCCGACATCACCATCGACGCCTCTCACGACGATGTCGTTGCCAAGGTCATGGCGCTCACTGGCGGTCGCGGTGCCGACGTCATCATTACCGCAACCCCGGCCAGCATCACTCAGGAGCAGGCGTTGGCTATGGCGGCCCGCAATGGCCGTATTTCATTCTTTGGCGGGCTGCCGAAGACGAATCCGACGATCACGTGTGATTCGAACCTGGTCCACTACCGTCAACTCCATATTCATGGCGCTAATGGCTCGGCCCCCGAGCACAATAAACGCGCGTTGCAGTACATCGCCTCGGGACAGGTTCCGGTCAAGGACCTCATCACCCGTCACGTGAAACTCGACGACGTTATGACGGTTTTTGACATCGTCGCTAAGGGCGAAGCCATCAAAGTAACCGTCCAGCCCTGATCCCAACCCACGACGTTCTCAACGGCAGGCGGTGAGGTTGGCCATGGCCCGCAACTGGGCTAAGCCAACCACACCGGCGGTCGAAGTTCTCAACACCCCATCCGACACCGTCACAGGGCGTGCACCAGCCGCGACGAAAGCGTCCACTTCTTGGTCGGTGATGCCCCCCTCTGGGCCGACAATGAAGATCACCTCACCGAATGCCGGCAATTCCTGATGCACCAGTGGTTCGGTGGCCGTCTCATGCAAAATATAAGCGGCTTCGGCACTGCGAATCCGCTCAACAACCTCACGAGTCTGCGCCAGTTCTACCTGCGGTATACGAAAACGTCGAGACTGTTTGGTGGCCTCACGGGCAGCCGACTGCCACTTCGCGACCCCCTTGGCTTGCTTGTCGCCTTTCCATCGCACGATGCTCCGACCAGCCTGCCATGCGAGGATCTCGTGGACACCCATCTCGGTGAGGGTTGCCACGGCCAACTCAGCTCTATCGGACTTCGGCAATGCCTGGACAGCTACCCACCAATGCGCGGTCGCGGGAGTTTCGAGAATCTCAACGACCTCGACGTTAACTGACCCCTTCGTCACCTCAATGGCGGGACCCCGCACAGCGTGACCCTGCCCGTCGGTGACGAAAACAGACTCGCCCACCCGGATACGTCGAACCGATCCAGCATGATGACCTTCTGCACCGGTGATCTCCACCACCGATCCGGGAGCAGCTGCGGCAACCTCGCCAAGGAAGCAGGGGTCACTCATCCGCCAAAAGCCTCCTTAATGCGAGAAAACATGCCGCGACCTCCCGACTTTTCCACCGACGCCGAAGCCTTGGTCTCTCCCCGAGCCTCAGCTAGCTGATGCAGCAAATCCTTCTGGTGGGAGTCGAGTTTCGTCGGTGTCTGGACGATGAACGTAACACCAAGATCGCCGCGCCCGTTGCGACGCAATCTCGGCACACCACGTTCAGCAATGACGATTCGGGTTCCCGACTGAGTGCCGGACGGCACCTCGACGGTGACCGTCTTGGCGTCCTCGGGAAAGTCCTCGCGATCAGCCTCCAACGTGTGCACCGGAACCTTCGTCCCCAGCGCTGCCGCCGTCATCGGAATGGTGACAACCATCTCGAGGTCGTCACCATGACGGGTAAAGACGTCATGGGGGCTGACCGTCATCTCGATATACAGGTCACCGGCCGGGCCGCCGCCTGGGCCGACTTCTCCCTGGGAATCAAGATGGATGCGGTTGCCATCAGCCACTCCGGCGGGGATCTTGACATTGATCGTGCGGGTAGTGCGCACCCGTCCCTCACCAGAGCATTCCTGGCATGGATCCGGAATGACCGTGCCGTAACCATGGCAGGTCGGGCAGGGCTGGCTGGTGCGGATATCGCCGAGGAAGGAGCGCTGCACGGTGATAACCTCGCCGCGCCCCTGACAGGTATTACAGGTCACAGGTTCGGAACCGGACTGAGCACCCTTGCCCTGGCATTTCGGACAGACCACTGCGGTGTCGACTTCCAACGGTGTGGTGACGCCAAAAACCGCCTCGGCGAGGCTGAGGCGCATTCGGACCAGGGCGTCCTGGCCACGGCGGGTGCGCGAGCGCGGACCGCGGCCACCACTAGAACCGAAGGGAGAGCTACCGCCGAACATAGCGTCAACAAGGTTGGTGAAATCAAATCCAGCGCTACTGAATCCGCCGTCACCGAACCCGCGAGTGTTGGGATCGCCGCCACGATCAAAAACGGCACGCTTCTGCGGGTTCTGAAGGACTTCGTAAGCCTCTTGGACCTTCTTGAACTCCTCCTCTGATCCAGGCCCGGCAACATCGGGATGGAGTTTCATAGCCTTGCGTCGATACGCCTTCTTGATCTCGTCGGCACTCGCATCATGGGAAACGCCAAGAATCTCGTAGTAGTCGTTACTCAAGAATCATCCTTCTGCCAGGAACCGGCCCACATAACGGGCCACGGCTCGCACAGCTGCCATGGTTGAGGGGTAGTCCATTCGGGTGGGCCCGACGACGCCAAGACTTGACAAGGCATCTTCGGGTCCGTAGGTGCTCGCCACCAGCGAGGTCGATTGGAAAGGCACATCGGTGTTCTCGGCACCTATGCGAACCGTGACCTCGCCGGCTTCCCCCGCAGTCGCCTCGCCGAGCAGTCGCATGAGGACGACCTGCTCTTCAAGGGCCTCCAGGACGGGACGCACTGTCGTCTCCCACTGTGCACCGAATACGGTGAGATTGGGAACCCCAGCGACCACAACCCGAGCAGATGGGTCGACGGCGAGGATTTCGAGAATGGTGGCGATCACCGAGGCCGCTAGCGACCCTTCGGCCGGCCCCAGGTCGTCAAGAAGCCGGTTGAGGGAGTCAGCCGCCTCAACGACTGTCAATCCGACGAGTGCCTCATTCAGCCGGGTGCGAAGTGCAGCGAGATTCTGCTCGTCGTGGCCGGGAAGCTCAACGATCTGCTGCTCCACCGATCCCGACGACATGATGAGCACGATGAGGACGCGGTCGGTCGACAAACTCACCAATTCCAGGTGACGAATCGTCCCCGTCGTCGCCACCGGGTATTGCATGATCGCGACCTGGTGGGTGATTTGAGCAAGCAGACGCACAGTACGGCGCACAATGTCGTCGAGGTCTACCGCCCCAGTCATAAATGCCTGGATGGCTCGACGCTCAGGCGCCGACAACGGTTTGAGGGTGGCAATGCGATCGACAAAGAGGCGATACCCCTTGTCTGTGGGGATCCGCCCGGCACTGGTGTGGGGATGGGTGATGTACCCCTCCTCCTCTAGCACCGCCATGTCGTTACGGATGGTAGCCGGGGAAACGCGCAACCCGTGGCGTTCCACTAGGGCTTTTGAACCAACTGGCTCCTTGCTGGAGACGTAATCGGCGATGATGGCTTTGAGCACGTCGAGCTTGCGGTCGTCGAGCACAACCCCTCCTCACACGATTCGACTGGATGCACATCCCACTTTGGCACTCTCGAGTGCCGAGTGCCACCTTATCGCGTTCGCCCTTAATCCTCCGGCGGCTCTCGTTGGCAGCGCATTCCTGCAGACGTGCCAGACTGGTGGCCATGTCGACGAATCCCGAGACCCCCCAATGGTCCGCCCTCACAACTCGGGTGTGGACGACCACTGTCGAACCGGAGAGCGTTACCTGCGGGCTCGTAGCAGGCGAGGACCACGTCCTCCTCATCGATACCGGATCGACTCCCGAGCAGGGGCACTCCTTGGCGATGTCTGCGGTGTGCATGCTGGGCCGTCCCGTAGATCGGATCGTCGTCACCCATCACCACTATGACCACAGCGGTGGCCTATCTGGGATCAACGACGCCGAAGTATGGATGCACGAAGCCGCCTTAGCTCACTGCCCCGACCTCCATGTCGACCACCCCGTCTCTCTCATGGCGTATGTGGACTTGGGCGGATTAGGCGCCGAAGTTATCCATCCTGGCCCGGCCCACACCGACGGCGACCTCATTGTCATTGTGCGCGACGAAAAGATTACCTTCGCCGGGGACCTCGTGGAGACCGCCGGGGAGCCACAATCTGACGAGACGACCGACGTCCGTGGTTGGCCGCGAGCGATCGATTCGGTCATTACTGGCACCGACGGGGCCGGCCTTTATGTTCCTGGGCACGGCCATCCCATTGACGCGACCACCGTTATGAATCAGCGCGCCCGGCTTGCCGAGCGAGTCCCCATGAATATCCCGCTCACTCCGGTGGGACGACACATCCCTCCCCAACTATCCTGAGGCCACAACTTGGACAACTCAGCGCAACAGCCCGGCAACCGTCTCGTAAGCCTCTTCATCAGCAGCAACAAGCTTTCCCGAGGTCTCCTGCGGCCCATATTCAACACCATCGACGGTGCGTACGACCCCACCGACTTCACGTACCATGAGTGCGCCAGGAAGGTGATCCCACGGGTAAGAATGCTGATAAACGGTGACGTCGTTCTCGCCCAGGCACACCAGCGGATAGTCCACCGCACAGCACCATTTCGCCATCCGCCATTCCACCACCGGTGAGGCAATCTTGTAGGCCTCATGGGTGGTCGCAGCCCGAACTGGAGAGTGGGAAACCCCACGTGTCACCTCATCGCCGTCACATGTCACTCCAGTGCCGCGCTCAGCGAACCACATGTGTCCGTGTTGTGGCTGCCAAATCCATCCTCGGACTGTTTCACCCCGGTTGAGTTGAGCAAGCATAACGCCGTGATCGACAGACCCGCGCACGAAGTTCTTGGTGCCATCAATGGGGTCGATGACCCAGGCCAGGTCAGCATGGGGAACAGCCGCAAGGATCGTCGGGTCGGCGAAGGCTGATTCCTCTCCCACGACGACACCTCCGACATACTTCATCAGAGCGGCCCCCAATTCGTGTTCGGCCTGACGATCAGCGTCAGTAACGAAGTCTCCAGGCTTTTTCTGATGGATCTGGTGATCGTGAAGGGCCCGAAACCGAGTATCGATAACCCTGGCACCCACGTCCCGGATGAGGTCGGACACCGTGTCGACATCGATACTCATGCCATCTCCTCATCTCCCAGCTCGTCGACGTGGTCGCATGTGACAAAGTCAATGAGCTTCTCCATCTCGGTGTTAAACCGGGGGTCCAAATCGTGCCAGTCGCGCACTCGCGCCAGCATGGCCTGCCAGGCTTTACCGACGTCAGCTTGGGTCGAGTGAGGCAGACCGAGACGTTTCAGGGTGCCGAGTTTAAAGTCTTCGTCCATCGGGACCTCAGGCCATTCTTGACAGCCAATGCGCTGAGGTTTAATAGCCTGCCAAATGTCTATAAAGCGATGACCGGTAATCATGACGCACTCGCCATACCCACCACGACGCACATCGTCCGCTACCCGCGACTCTTTAGTGCCAGCGACGAGATGGTCGACCAACACACCAAGGCGATACCCCGGACCAGGTTTGAACTCGGCGACGATCCCGACGAGGTCGTCTATGCCACCCATGTACTCCACAACGACCCCGACGTGGCGCAGGTCGTCGCCCCATATCTTTTCGACGAGCTCAGCGTCATGGCGTCCCTCGACGTATATCCGGCTAGGAAGAGCGACTCGGGCCGGTTCAGCCCTGCCGGCAATGGACCCAGACGCAGTGTGGTTGACGCTTGCACTGCCCTGCCGAGGGGGAATACAGAGATTGACGGGTTGACCGTCCACCCAGAATCCCGGACCGATAGGGAAGGATTTACGCTTGCCCTTGCGGTCCTCAAGCACAACCAGGCCGTTCTGCCACGCGACAACGGCCCCCACGTATCCGCTGGAAGGATCCTCAACGACCACGTCAAGTTCCAGTGGCACGTCAACACTCTTCTTCATGTGGGAGGTGCGCCAGCCGCTTGCGAGGACATCGTGAGAGTACGGGTCAATCACGGTAGTCACTGTATTGCCACGCATGGCCATGACGACAAGCCGTTCAGACAACCGACCTGGCGAAACTGTTAGATGAAGACTGCTAGATAAGGAGATCGGCGATGATCCGGTCAGCCACCATTCGGCCAGATAAGTTGAGCACCAGCCTCCCCTCCTCAATCGTCCCTAGCCCCTGCTCAACGACCTTGGCAGCCCGCATACGTTCAACCCTAGGCAGATCCGTCATAGGCAAACCATCAGACAGGCGCAACCGAAGAAGCACCGTCTCCTCATGGCGCTGCACATCGTCGAGAACCTCATAGCCGTCAACAGGCAGCTTCCGCTCACGTAGCAGACTCCGGTAGGTGGCAGGATGTTTCACGTTCCACCATCGGGTGCCGGCAATGTGAGAATGGGCCCCCGGACCAACTCCCCACCAGTCGTGCCCCAGCCAGTACGCCATGTTGTGCCGACAACGATGGTCACGGCCATTGCGAGGACGGGCCCAATTCGAAACCTCGTAGTTGACGTACCCAGCCTCGGTGAGGATCCTCTCAGCGAGCAGGTATTTGTCTGCGAGATCGTCCTCGTCAGTCATCGGCAACTCTCCCCGACGAATTCGGCCCGCCAACCGAGTTCCCTCTTCAATGATGAGGGAGTATGCGGAAATGTGGTCCGGCTCAGCCGTCAACGCGACGTCAAGACTGTGCCACCACGAATCGAGGCTCTCCCCCGGAGCGCCGAAGATGAGATCCAAACTGACGTCGTCGAAACCCATCTGACGTGCCAGCTGTGCCATCTCGACGGCACGTCCCGGCCGGTGGCGACGATCTAAGACCGTCAAGACGAACTCGTCGGCGGACTGCATTCCCATGGACAACCGATTGATCCCGGCTTTCAAGAGACCGGCAAGGACCTCTCCACTGAGAGTCTCCGGATTGGCCTCTGTGGTGATCTCGGCGTTGAGGTCAGTCCCCCACAACGTACGGATGTGATCGACGAGTTCCCCCAGCTGGACCGGGGAGAGCATCGTCGGCGTTCCGCCCCCAAAGAAGATCGTTGACACTGGAGGCTGACCAGCCCCCAGCACATCCGCAGCCAATTCGAGTTCCCGGTGGACAGCCTTCAGATACCCCGCCACCGCGACATTCCCCATCGCCGACAGCACGTAGGTATTGAAGTCGCAGTACCCGCACCGCGACACGCAGAAGGGAACGTGGAGATAGATACTCCATGGCCCGTCAGCTGGATGAAGCTCTGGAAAGCTACTGTCGGAGTGCGTCATGGTCCTCCTTGTCATGCGGGGGCACAAGGTGCGTCTTGCATGATGCCACCTGATGCCTGCCTCTGTAGTTGCACAAGGCGTCTGCTAGGACCATAACCACACGATTCACTCCGCACGTCATCGTGGCACGGCGGCGAGACGACGATCTAGACAGCTTTATTCTGATAAGTATCCACATGGCAGGCACCAGCCTCGACGCGTGAATTTTCAACAGTTAGAGGATTAAGCTGTCGTTATGGGGTTTTCTCGCCGTCATTTCCTTAGTGCATCCGCTGGCATGGCCACTGCTGCAGTCCTGACTGGGTGCGGATCGAACACCGGTGACGTCTCAACCGGTTCGAATTCCAGCGCCACGTCCGGCGGCACCGGAAAGATCGTCCAGTGGTACCACGAGTACGGCGAGAGGGGCGTTCAGCAGGCCGTCAAGCGCTACGCCAAAGACTACAAAGACGCTACCGTCACCGTGAAGTGGAATCCTGGCACCGATTACATGAAGCTACTCGCCACCACCTTGCTGTCTGGCTCTGGCATTCCGGACGTCTTCGAATCAGAATACGGCGCCACCCTCGATATGATCCAAAGAGGTCAAGTCGTCGACCTCACCGAGGTCATCGGTGACGCCAAGTCAAAATTCTCCCAGCCAGTCCTCGATCGTATGACGCTCGATGGCAAGATCTATGCCATCCCGCAGGTCGTCGATATGCAGCTCCTCTACTACCGTAAATCCGCACTGGAAAAGGCCAAGCTCTCGGCTCCGACCACCTTCGAGCAGCTTGTCGAGGCGGCTAAAGCTGTCAAGACCAGGGACATGGGCGGATTCTTTGCCGGAAATGACGGAGGCGTTGGTGTGCTGGGCAACCTCCTCATCTGGTCGTCCGGCTTCGAGCAGCTCAACACCGATCACACTGACGTCGCCTTCATGGAACAAGCCTTCTTTGACGGCGTTGCTGCCTACCGTGATTTCTACAAGTCCGGTGCTCTACTGACCGCCGCCTCCAAAGATTGGTTCGACTCATCCCCTTTCGTCAATGGCGAGACCACCATGCAGTGGGGCGGTCTATGGTCCCTAAGCGACATCTCCAAGAAATGGAAGGACGACTTCGGCGTCATCCCGTTCCCGGCCATCGGCAAGTCCGGTAGGCAAACAGTGGTCTTCGGCGCCTACGGATCCTGCGTTGCCGCCAAGGAAGTCAGCAACGACGTTGAGGCTGCTAAAAAGTTTGTCAAGTGGCTGTGGATTGACCAAACGGATAAGCAAGTCGATTTTGTCAACTCCTACGGCACCCATATCCCGTCGCAACCTGATCTCACTGACAAATGCTCACAGATCAGTAGCGGCGCTGGCAAGGAGGCCGCTGAGATGGTCGACAAGCACGGCAAGGCCACGAGCCTCTTCTGGACCTCAAAGATTTCTGACGCCTACACTGCCGCATTTACCAACGTCGTCAAGAAGGGCGCCGACCCAAAATCAGCCTTCGCGGAAGTGCAGTCGACTGCCAAAACCGAACTCAAACGCGTCAGCAAATGAGTACAGTCTCGAAACCCCCGGCTCGCAGCTTCTGGCGGCGGTTTCGGGGGCGTCAGGGGCACAATCTCTGGTTCGCGTTATTTGTTGCGCCATTCCTTACCGGGTTACTGGTCTTTGTTTACATCCCGATTCTATGGAGCGCGTACCTATCGTTCTTCGATGCTCAAGCTACGCTGTCCCCCACGAAGTTCGTCGGTTTCGCGAATTACCAAAATTTATTGTCGGACACCCTGTTCCGCAACTCAATGCTGGTTTTCGCCATCTTCGCGATCTTCATCGTCCCGCTCACCTACGCCTGTTCCTTGGCCCTGGCCTTGGCGCTCAACAACGTCAATCGCTTTCGGGCCTTTTTCCGATCGTCCTTCTTCATCCCGACGGCCTGTTCCTACGTCGTCGCGGCGATGGTCTGGCGCCTCAGCTTCTTCAATGGGGCCCGCTTCAGCCTGGCAAATTCCTTGCTGCGTAAGTTCGGTGGAACCAACATCGACTGGCTATCAGGCGTCGGCTATTGGTACTGGATCGCATTAATCTCACTTCGGCTGTGGCTCCAGATCGGGTACTACATGATCCTGCTCACCGCGGGACTCAACCGCATCCCTACCGACACTTATGAAGCGGCTGCCATTGACGGCGCCGGGCGATGGGCAACTTTGCGTCACGTCACCATGCCACAGCTGCGCGGGATGAGTGCTGCCGTCCTCATGCTACTGCTCATCGGCGCTTTCCAGGCCTTCGACGAGTTCTACAATCTGTTGTCCTCTTCGGGCACGTACCCACCCTACGCCCGCCCCCCGCTAGTGCACCTGTACCTCGTGAGCGTCGGCGGCGCCGATCAGGACCTCGGCATGGGAGGCGCCGGAACCGTCATCCTCACCGCCATCATCGTCCTTTTCGGACTAGCTCAAAACTGGCTTATGAACGGGCAGGAGCGCCGAGAAAGGAAGGCCATCAAGCGAGCAGGACCTCGAGAGGTGTCCCATGGCTGAGGAATGCCCCCATATGGTTACGAACCGCCCCGGACACATTCTGCACGGCCTCAAGATTATCGTGCTATTTATCCTGTCCCTGCTGTTCCTGTTGCCTTTCTATGTCATTTTCCGCAATGCTTTCACCAGCTCTGATGCCTTCGTATCCTCTGACTGGCAGTGGCTGCCCGATAACCTCGACTTTTCGGTCCTGCGTGACCTTTTCTCAGACACTGACCTCAACCTGCCGGGGGCAATGATCCATTCAGCTATTCAGGCCGTCGGCCAGACAGCACTGACCGTCTTCGTCAGTTTCATGGCTGGCTACGGGTTGGCGAGGTACCGCAACAAGGCTGCCACCGTGATGCTGCGTCTGACTGTGCTTACCCTCATGGCGCCGACGGCGGTGACCTTTGTGCCAAGTTTCATCATGACGACCCGGTTTGGCTGGATTGACTCTTATCGGGGCCTTATTATCCCGATGATGTTTTCGGCATTCGCGACCTATATGTTCCGTCAGTCTCTGCTGGAATTCCCCCGGGAGTTGGAGGAAGCGTCTAACCTCGACGGCGCCAATCCTTGGACGACGATGTGGCGCATTGTCGTCCCCAATTCTAAGGGGATCATCGCGGCGGTCTCGACGATCACCTTCATCGGTGCCTGGAACTCCTTCCTATGGCCGCTGCTGGTGGCACGCGAGAACACCACAACCATGCAACTCACTTTGAGTCGATTTATGACGAGTCAAGGAGTCGAATACTCCGAGCTCTTCGCCGGTGCCCTGGTGGCGATCGTGCCGGTCGTCTTCGTTTTCCTCGTGTTGCAGCGCTACCTGGTGCAAGGCTTGGAAACCTCAGGCATGGACTGAGATAATTTCTCTACCCTGACTTACCCTTATAAGCGCCGAGAGGGTTTCGGCGACATGTCCACGAATATCAGAGCGGTCCGCATCCTTATACAGGGTGCCATGGCCGGCCACGCGTCCTTGAGGACGAGGAAGCCCTCTTTACCCGCAGGCAACTCGTTACCTTCCCCGTCGACAACGACAGCCTCTTGACCAAAGACCGGACAGTCAGCGGCACCTGGCTTAAGTGGCATCGACGACACCGTAGTGATCTGGAACATGGCTGTCTCGGTCTGCCACCAGGTGTCAGTAATCGGACGCTTGCCGTCGCCGACGACGTCACGGAGTCAGCGCCAAGCCTCCGGGTTGATGGGCTCGCCAACCGAACCAAGTATGCGCAAGTGTTTGCGCCCCCAGGCGTCGCCAAAGCGCATGAGAGTGCGGATGGCGGTTGGAGCGGTATAAAAGCTCGTGATGCCGTAGTGCCCAATAAGCTGCCCCTCAGGGTATGGGTACGCCGGACCACCCTCATGCACGAAAACGGTGGCACCGCTAAGCAGCGGGCCGTAGACAAGATAGAAATGGCCGGTAATCCAGCCCGGATCAGCGGTACACCACCAGTAGTCCTCCTCCTTGATATCAAAGCATTGCTCGAGAGTGACGTAGGTGCCAGCCTGGTAGCCACCGTGGGTGTGAACGGTAGCCTTCAGTTTGCCGGTGGAACCAGAGGCGCAGGGGACGAACAGTGGATCCTCAAGTCCACCTGAACGAACTCGCCCTTGCCTTTAGCGATCGGAAGTTTGCACAGTTCGTCGCACCAGTGGTCACGAATTGAATCTATCGAGACCTCGGAACTGGCGTTGCGCGCCACAATGACATTCTCAACCGTTGGGGAGAATTTCACGGCGCCGTTGATGATCTGCTTCATCGGGAAGACCTTACCGTTAATCCATGGCCCGCCAGCGGTGTTGACGACCTTCGACTCCGAACCGTCAATACACGCGTTAGGCGCCTAATGACCCGCGAAGACCACCGAATGCACGGCACCGCTCTTGACACAGGCCAGCATGACAAAGGAGATCTCCAGAATACGGGACAGATAAGTGGCGACGACATCACCCTTGCGCACGCCCATAGCCTTAAGAACATTGGCCATCTGCTCGACTTCTCAGTTGAGGGCGAAATAAGAATAAGTACGCACCTCGTCGGTATCCTCGCCGACCCAAATAAGGGCCAGCTTATTGCGGCGTGCAGTACTGAGGTGATTTCCCACCGCGTTGGTGACAATGTTGGCTTGAACGCCGGTGAACCACTTAAAGAAGAGCTTATTCGAATCCTCGAGAACTTTATCCCGCGCCACCGATCATCCCAGCTCCTGGACCTGCTCCTCCCAGTACGCAATTGAGCCGACCTCGGCCTTATTCTCCAGCCTAAGACCCCAGGCATTGTCGACGATGCTCTGGGCAGGTTCGAAGACATCCTGCTGGTCTCTCCTATGGTCTTCCTTGGCCTTCCGCCACTATTGCGGCATCCGACATGGGGGAACGGTAGAGCCACACCAACGGGCACCATGTGAACAAAATCACAGAATTTTTTGATTCTTCTTTGACACACTGGGTACATGACTTACTACCCGCCTCTGTCGTCTGCCCCTGTCCGCCGGCGTCAGGCCGAACCCCCGCGCCGCACCAACTCCATCGCCAGCAGCGCAGGCGTGATGGCCGTCGCCGTCGCGATCATGTGGATCCTCGAGGCCATCGACACCATGCTTGGCAATACCCTTGATCACTTCGGTATCCATTCCTGGACCGGGCAGGGACTGTGGGAGATCTTCACTGCCCCGTGGCTGCATTACGGCTGGGCACATCTGGCGGGTAATTCCATACCACTGTTCATCCTCGGAATGCTCGTGTACCTAGAGTCGACGCGAACCTGGCTCATATCAGGGCTGATGATTATGGTGTGCTCGGGCCTTTTCGCGTGGTGTTTCAACTCTCCTGGGACAATCACTCTAGGCGCGTCCGGAATAGTCTTCGGGTGGTTAGCCTATCTGCTGGTCCGCGGCCTGTTCACCAAGAGATTGCGCGACATCCTGGTAGCGATCGTCGTATTCCTCATCTACGGATCAGTGCTGTGGGGGGTACTGCCCGGCGCGGCGGGAGTCTCCTGGCAAGCCCACCTCGGCGGGGCGATCGGCGGCGTCATTTCGGCGTCGTGGCTAGCTCGTCATCCCAAGTAAGAGTGGTAGCTTCCATCGGGTGAGCACCCTTCCGTTCGTTTCCGACACTTTTGATCCAGCTCGCTGGCGAAATGTTGATCTTCCCGGTGACCCGCTGACCGACATGACCTTCCATCGCCTCGTGTCGCGGGGCAAATCTGACCACACCCCGGCTGGAGAAGATCTACCGGTGGTGCGCATTGCCTTCGACCGCCCGGCGATCCGTAACGCCTTCCGTCCGCACACCGTTGATGAGCTGTACCGCTGCATCGACGCAGCCCGTTGCTCCCCAGACGTTGCAGCAATCATCCTCACTGGCAACGGCCCCTCCCCGCGAGACGGCGGGTATTCCTTCTGCTCGGGAGGCGACCAGCGCATCCGTGGAGCCGCTGGGTACCAGTACGAGTCACAGGAAGCCGCCGGTGACGAGGACCTAGCCACCGACGCTCGCAGGGAGCGAATCACCAAAGGACGGCTGGGGCGTCTCCACATCCTTGAGGTACAGCGCCTCATGCGCGCCACCCCGAAGCCCATCATCGCCGCCGTCCCCGGGTGGACGACCGGCGGCGGGCACTCCCTCATGGTGGTAGCCGATATGGCCGTGGCTAGCCGCAAGTACGCCAGGTTTAAGCAAGTCGACGCCAACGTCGGTTCCTTCGATGCCGGATACGGTTCGGCCCTACTGGCACGCCAGATCGGCGACAAGAGAGCCCGCGAAATCTTCTTCCTCGCCGAGACATATGACGCCGAACAGGCCGAGAAGTGGGGCGTCATCAACCGGGCCGTTGACCACGCTGAGCTGGAGAACACCGCCGTTGAGTGGGGCCTGACGGTTGCTGGTAAATCCCCGCAAGCCATCCGAATGTTGAAGTACGCGTTCAACATGGTCGACGACGGCATCGCCGGTCAGCAGGCATTCGCTGGGGAAGCTACTCGGATGGCATATATGACTAACGAAGCCCAAGAGGGACGCGACGCGTTCCTCGAGTATCGCGAGCCCGACTGGTCACCTTACCCATATTACTTTTAATTTCGACTGGAACCACGGAGGGGATCGTCATGTCAATTGCCGAGACGTCGCGGGTGCGCGTCGTGCGAGTGGGGCGCACCACTACCGACGTCACCTGGCTGATGGGAAGACTGGCGCGTTTTTTGGACGGGGAGACGTCAGTCTTGGTACCAGTCGGCGATGACAGACTGCCCCCGGCCGTGGTGCACGATGTTGAGGATCGGGTCGTGTGGCTGCCCGAAGAAGTCGGGTTGGTTGTGCGGACCTCGGGATCGACGACGGGAACCGGGCGCCTCGTCGGATTGTCTGCCGGCCAAATGCGGGCATCGGGAGCAGCGACGCGGCAACGTCTAGGGGGCCCATGCACGTGGATACTGGGCCTTCCCCCACACCACATTGCTGGATTGCAGGTCGTGGCCCGCGCTGTCGCCGACGGGCGAGACGTCGTGACAATCGAAGGTCACGTTGACCCACCCTCGGTGACTGCGGCGATCGAACAGGCCGAAAAGCGTCATTCCGACGGTCGGGTGGCGATCTCGCTGGTACCCACCCAGTTGGCCCACCTCGTCGACGACCCGCGATGCTCTGCGACGCTGGCTCGGTGTGTGGCGGTTCTGGTGGGTGGCGCACCCCTCACCGCCACCCTATTGGAGAAGGCCCGCGACCTCGGTATTCCAGCGACCGTGACCTACGGCATGAGTGAAACATGTGGGGGGTGCGTCTACGATGGTGTGCCGCTTGAGGGGGTACGAATCGAGGTGGCGGACGATTCCCGACTTTCGATTGCCGGCCCGATGGTCATGAGCGGCTATCTCGACGAAGGGCCGGTAGGGCCTTGGCTGCGCACTCAGGACCTGGGCCATTGGGCAGGCGGACGGCTTATCATTGACGGCCGTGTCGACGACGCCATCAATTCCGGCGGGCTGAAAATCTCAGCACATGAGGTCCTCAGCCATATCCGAGCCAGTCAGATGGTGCTCGACGGCATCGTCGTCGGGATGGACGACGAGACGTGGGGCCAGGTTGTGGCGGCTCTGGTCGTACCGAGTCGGCAATGGCGGGGAGAGCAGGCTCTGCGCGACGCGGTGGCCGCCAGATTAGAGCGCACCCATGCGCCGCGAGTTGTTGTTGAGACGTCTTCCCTGCCTCTGTTGGCTTCGGGCAAAATAGATCGGGCGAGAGCACGTCGCCTGATAGCTCAGGCACTTTCGGATGGGAGCGCGTGGCAGCGGTGAAGGGATTGCGGGCAGGTTACGATGCCAATCATCTCCCGTCACTTTTCTGACCGCTTCTTAACCTGGTGTCCGCGGTATGGCACTGTTGCGTTCTTGGCTACGGCTAGAGTCAGGCTTCGTGCCCACACTTTCATGTTCCGACGCCATCTCCACCCTCCCTGGTGCGGAGTGGCTAGCCGAGGTCCTGCATTGGGTGCCCGACGGCATCGATCCGTGGATCTGGCTCGCCCCCGACTCCGACGATGTACCAGCCATGGTTGGTTGGGGGGTCCAACGGCGATTCGTCGCCTCGGGGCACCGGGCCGTGGAATGCGCGTGGCACCACATGGCGTCATGGGCCAACGACCACGTCGTCGCCTTCGGATCCTTTCCTTTCTCCAAAACGCAGGAAGGGTTCCTCGTCGTGCCGCAGGTACTCATCGCTCGTCAACACCTGGGATCGCCAACCATGGTCACCGGAGATGCCTCGTCGCTGACACGTCGCGATCTCTATCTGAAACCTCCTCACATCTACACCAGTGCCCCAGCCATATCCGAAGCGCAGTGGACCGCCTCGGTCAAGGCAGCCACCCGCCGTCTGCGAGAGGATTCCGAACTTGAGAAAGTCGTCCTAGCTCGAGCAGTCGACGTCGAGGCCGACGCGCCAGTGAGCCGAACCGCCGTAGCGTCACGTCTGGCTTCACAGTTCCCAGGGTGCTGGACTTACAGCCATGACGGCCTCGTTGGGGCCACGCCAGAACTACTAGTCGACTGCCGGGATGGGTTGTTTCGTGCCCGTGTCCTGGCCGGCACCCGCAAACCTGAATGGGCCGACGAGCTGTTGTCCAACCTCAAAGAACGCCGCGAGCACGAACTTGCCGTCGCCTCGGTCACTGGCAAGCTCACCGAGGCGGGCTTAAGTGACGCCACAATTCGAGGTCCGTTCCGCCTCGAGCTGCCCAATGTCGTGCACTTAGCAACCGATGTCACCGCTCGGGTGAACGGGTCCAACGCGGCGCGAATTGTTGACGCTATGCACCCCACCGCCGCCGTGTGCGGCACGCCCAGAGAAGGTGCTTACCGACTCATCGCCGAGGTAGAGAGCCTGGACCGCGAACGGTTTGCCGGCCCGGTTGGCTGGATGAGTTCCGATGGATCGGGGCAATGGGCGCTTGCGTTGCGCTGCGGACAGTTCAGCGACGACTCACGACAGATACGCTTATATGCAGGAGCGGGGATCATGCCAACCTCCGATCCGGCCAAGGAATGGCTCGAGGTCGGCGCCAAGATGGCTGCTTTCAACGGCTGTTTGAGACAGCCCACGGACTCGTGATGGCGCCGGCCTCAAGAGCGGTCATTCCTTAATTTTATTTTGAGCGTTAATCCACCCGGGGTCTTGTTGACGACTTGATCACGGGCGGCGTCGTTGAAGATCTCGTGCATGAGGCCCGTCCAGACAATCGCGGTTTTATCCTTCGAATCAGTCGCGTTGCACCAGTTACTATCGTTAAAACGACGGTGCCATCCCGTCGGTCTCTCCATGCATGATGAAGCTCGGAGTCGTGAAATCGCAGGGAAGGCGATGTACAGCTGGCCGATTACCATCTAAGTGCAGAAGCTCTGCCGTCATGTACTTGTTATTGAGCAAGTCGTAGGCAAGCTCTCGTAGGATCGAGGATCGGTGCGCACCCCGTCGTATGTGGTCCTTAAGGAAGACAGCCAATGTGCCGGGAATCTTGACCTTGGCCGAGGCCACGTAGAGCGATAACGGCAGGTGGGCTCCCCCTCGGATTCTTCTTGTGCTGTGACAGCAGCGGGCGCTCGTATTCTGGTCTAGCAGAACTTGTGAGACGGCGGCTTAGCGTGCCTCTCGACCCCGGTAAGGCTCCTCGCCACGATCACCTCGGGCTTGAGGGGTGCCGTTGCCATAGCGATTCATGCCAATTCCACCCGCAGTGGAGATAATGCCATCGACGTCGTTAGGACAGGTGATGCCATAGCCCCGCACAGCCTGGGAACCCATCGAGTGTCCGAGGAGGAAGGCCTTGGCACCGGGCGTGTCCTTCTTCGCGATTCCGACCAGCTGGTGAGTGTCGACGAAGATTGAATTCCAATCGTCGATGTGGCCTCGCGGCACCACGTTGTTTACGTAAGAAGCGGCGCTTCTACCGCGGCCGCGATGGTCCAGCCTGAAGACGTTGTAGCCAGCCTAGGCGAAATGCTTGACGACACTATCGTAACGACCCTGGTGCTCATTCGCGCCGACGATAATGACGATGCTGCCCTTGGGACGTGCCATCAGGTTCTTCTTGGTGAAGCTTTTAGTCTACCACTGATTCCGTAAAGGTCATGTATCCGATGACAATCTGTGGTATCGCGGTCTGGCTGACGCTGACGGGTGCTTTGACTTCCTGTGCTAGCGCAGCATGAACGGAGTTACCTAGGCCGCCGAAAGCGGTGACTCCGGCAACGGGGCCAGCACTCACCCGCAAGCCGTGCCCCTCCACGTTGCATCTCCTGTTCTGACATCGGCAAGCCTTCTTTGGCTCCCATTGGCCTCGACTCCAAGCTCTATCTAGTGGTTCTCGCCCTAGGAACCCGAAAGGTCACTCTCGACGCGTCAAGCCAGACCTTGTGCGTCGTGCGTGACAATGCATTTATCACAATCTCGATGTGCAGGCCATCTTCGCAATGCATCGGCCACAACGGGTCATACCGCGGGCAGGGACACCTCGACGACACTCCTGCCATGGACTGGCTCAGCTAGCAGACGACGCATCTCGTCGACCATGCGTTTGGGCCTACTCGCCTCTACTGTGCAATGGTGTGCGCCAAGCCCGGCAGCCAGGGCCGACAGGTCCAGACGTTGCGGGGTAAGGAACATCCTCTCGAGGACGGGGCGAGGCGCCGCAGAATGCTCCAATCCACCAAAAATCGCGCCACCGTGATCGTCGAGGACAATGACTTGCACGTCGACATCATCGTCGTTGTCACCTCTGAGTAGTGCCATAGCATCATGGGCAAAAGTGAGATCACCGACAACCACCCTGACCGGGTATCGACTACCTAGAGCATGGCCGATGCCGGTACTCACCGTTCCATCGATACCAGCCAATCCGCGATTGGCCACTGCGCGGGGAGACTCACGCTGCGGAACTGCACCGATATCGAAGGCTCGGATGACATCAGAGGCGCCAATGACAAGCTGCGGTGCCTCCGGACACGCCGACGCCCGCCAGATAACGTCGCAGATCCTCTGTTTGCAGGTACGGCCAACCGATTGATCGGCATCTAGCCAGCGCGGCAACCACGACTCGTCAACCTTAACGTCGGCCAACCTGACGGGGCCAGCTACCACTCGCGCAACTCCAGCAACATCGGCCCACCGTGCCCGGTCGGTCACAACGGTCACCCCAGGGCGCGACAACAGCCGCGACACCGGACGCGAGAGGGTCGGATGTCCCATAACGAGTATCCCGTCGATTCCCTCGGCCACCGCACTGCCCAGGGCTGCCTGATAGTTCGTCATCGCATGGCATCCGGCCCGGGCACCCGAGGTGGGCTCGGCCAGTAGAGGCCATCCGCCCTGCTCAGCCAGCTCCCGGGCGCCGCTCCCGGCACCGTCTCCAGCTACAACGACCGTGTGCGACGGCATGGACAGCGGTGTCAAAGCGCCGATCGCCGCCTGCCCAATTCCAGAGTGCTCAATTCGATGATGTGGCATACACGTGGGCCGCCACGAGTCATCCGGCACAAGCGGATCACGGAAACCGACGTTGACATGGACGGGGCCAGGGTCACGGGTGAGGACCCCGGTTGCAGCACTCACCGCACGCAGCACGAGGGAGTCGAGTCTCCCATCAGCGGGAAACCCGGCCGGGATTTGAGCGTCGAACCGCGACGCAGACCCGAACATCCCTGCCTGCAGCGTCGTCTGATTCGCCTCGGTGTGCCACATCTCATGTGGCCGGTCAGCTGATATAACGACAAGCGGCACCCCAGCAGCATCCGCCTCTAGCACAGCAGGATGGAGGTTCGCCACGGCAGTACCCGACGTTGTCACCACCGCAGCCGGATGCCACAGCCCCGCCAACATTGACGATTTCGACAGTCCGAGGGCAACGAACGCAGCCGACCGTTCATCCAGACGCACGTGAATCCGCAGCCATCCGGCAGCCTCAGCATCAGCCAGCGCATACCCGATAGGCGCGTCCCGGGATCCTGGGCAATACACGACGTGTTGGACCCCAGCCCCGACGAGGGCGCTCACCAGACGTCGTCCCACTTCAGTAGAGGGGTTCAACTCAGCTCCGTTCTAACTCGGCTAGGGCGGCCACGGTGAGATCCAGGCGCTGTGACCACCTCGGGCACAGATTCGCATCCGGCTCTTCAGCCTCGACATCGACCTCCCCGCGCTGCGGGCTCAAATAACCGCCAGCTGGAAGGAGTGGTGAGGCGCTGACATCACCCCGAAAAAGACGAATCGTCCCTAGCCCGCAGGCGTAGTCAAGGCTGGGTAGGGCTGCCGCCAAATGTGTGGCCAGGCCGATCCCGATACTGGTGTCCAAAGCCGAGGAGACGACGGCCGGCAACCCGGCAGCGTCAATGACCTCGAGGGCTCGGGCGACCCCCGCCAGCGGCTGGGCCTTGACGATGATGAGATCAGCAGCGCCGACCCGTGCCACCGCAAGTGGATCTTCAGCTCTACGCACTGACTCATCAGCCGCGACTGGCACGTTCACCTTCCGCCTCACCTGAGCTAGCTCCGCCACACTTGCACAGGGTTGCTCGACATATTCCAACCCCTCTGCTGCGGCGTCGAGTTCGGTGATCGCCCGGACTGCCGTCTCCACATCCCAGGCAGCATTGGCGTCCACCCGGATGTGTCCGTCCGGCATAGCCTCGCGCACAGCGGCGACCCGTCGACAATCCTCGCGCAGATCGCTATGGGGATCAGCGACCTTAACCTTGGCCGTCCTGCAGGCGGACTCAGCTGCCATCTGGCGAGCACGATCAGCGTCAACGACGGGGATAGTCACGTTGACCGGCACCCGATCTCGTCGTACGCCGGGTAAGCGCCGAGTGGCGCCCTCGATCCCCGCATGCAACCACGACGCCGACTCAACCGGGTCGTAATCCCAAAAAGGCGACCACTCTCCCCAGCCCTCCGAGCCATGAAGCAGCGTTCCCTCCCGCACCTCAATACCACGGAACCTCATCACCAAAGGCACAGCGAATGCGAGCACCCGATCAATACCACGATCAGCTAGCAGGGGCGGAACGTCTAGTCGGTAGGCCCTTAGACCCGTCACTTCTTCTCCACCGACTCGCCGGTACGCAGAGCAGCGACAAAAGCCTCCTGAGGCACCTCAACCGAACCGACGACTTTCATGCGTTTCTTACCGGCCTTCTGCTTCTCGAGCAGCTTGCGCTTACGAGAAATGTCACCGCCATAGCATTTGGCCAACACATCCTTACGAACAGCGCGAATAGTCTCGCGAGCAATAACCCGCGCGCCAATGGCAGCCTGGATTGGCACCTCGAACTGCTGACGCGGGATGAGTTCCTTGAGCTTGGCCGCCATCGCGACACCGTAGGAATAAGACTTCTCACGGTGGACGATCGAACTCAGGGCGTCCACCGGGTCCCCGTTGAGCAAAATATCGACCTTGACAAGGTCGGCAGCTTGCTCACCGGCCTCGTGGTAGTCCAGTGAGGCATATCCCTTTGTTCGCGACTTGAGCTGGTCAAAGAAGTCGAAAACGATCTCCGAGAGCGGTAAACGGTACCGAATTTCCACCCGATCAGAGGACAAATAGTCCAGGCCCTGCTGAACACCACGACGCTGCTGGCACAACTCGAGAATCGCACCGATGTACTCGGCCGGGCTAAGGATCGTGGCATCAACGATGGGTTCACGCACTTCGATGATCCGTCCGACAGTCGGGTACTCTGACGGGTTCGTGACGGTCACAGTCGACCCGTCCTCCATAAGGACATGGTGAACCACTGAAGGCGCCGTAGAGATGAGATCAAGGTCGAACTCACGCTCCAGGCGCTCGCGCACAATCTCCATGTGCAGCAGCCCAAGGAACCCGACTCGAAATCCAAATCCCAGAGCCGTCGAGGTTTCAGGCTCGTAGACCAGTGCAGCGTCGTTGAGCTGCAACTTATCAAGAGCGTCGCGCAGTTCAGGAAAATCCTTGGCATCGATCGGGAAGAGTCCCGAATACACCATTGGCTTGGGGTGCCGATAGCCGCCAAGGTCCTTCTCGGAGGGCTTGGAAGCATTGGTGACGGTGTCGCCGACCCGGGATTGACGGACGTCCTTGACACCGGTGATGAGGTACCCAACCTCCCCCACCGACAGGCCCTCAGCAGACACCATTTCTGGGGATATAACGCCGATCTCAAGCACCTCGTGGGCTGCTCCGGTGCTCATCATAAGGATCTTCTCACGGTGACGCAGGGCACCGTCAACGACGCGGACATACGTGACGACACCGCGGTAAGTGTCATAGACCGAGTCGAAAATGAGGGCCCGAGCAGGCACGTCGGCGACCCCCTCAGGAGCCGGCACCTTAGCGACGATGGTGTTAAGCAGGTCGTCAACACCGTCACCCGTTTTTGCTGAAACTCGCAGCACCTCTGATTCATCGCAGCCAATGATTCCGGCAATCTCGGCGGCGTGGCGATCCGGCTCGGCTCCAGGCAAATCAATCTTGTTGAGCACCGGAATAATCTCCAGATCAGCTTCCAAAGCCAGATACAGGTTAGCCAACGTCTGGGCTTCGATACCCTGGGCAGCATCGACGAGCAAAACTGCTCCTTCGCAGGCCTGCAAGGATCTAGATACCTCATACGAGAAGTCCACGTGCCCAGGGGTGTCGATCATGTTGAGAAGGTGAGTGACGCCGTCAACCTCCCACGGCATCCGCACAGCCTGGGACTTGATGGTAATTCCGCGCTCTCGCTCAATATCCATGCGATCCAAGTACTGCGCACGAGCACTGCGCTCGTCAAGGACTCCAGTGATTTGCAACATCCGATCGGCCAGGGTCGACTTGCCGTGGTCAATGTGCGCAATGATGCAGAAGTTCCGGATGATGGCCGGATCTGTACTGCCAGGCTGAGGCGCGAACATCTGCTCCCTTATCGACGATGGTGCCGGGGATGCCCGGCTCAGGTTTTAGTTTGTCACGCGCCGACGACACTGTGCTCTCAGTTACGACGCACTCGGTTATGACCACACTGTCAATCCCTTTAGTGTGCGCGCAAACCGATAGGCTCAAACTATGGTCGCCGATGACAGTCTCGGACATGTGAGCCTTGACCCATTCACCCAACAGTCCTTCGACCTCCGCTGGGAGCGCTACCTGCCTGACCTATGGATCGGGTTGAGCAGGGTCTACGGTGACCGGGCCGATGAAACCCTACAGAGAATTCGCGCCATCCTGCTACAACGGTGTGCCGAACGTCCTGACGATCTCAAGCGCCTCGACGAAGCCCGCCTCCTAGAACCCGACTGGCTTTAGCAACCGACGATGATCGGTTACGCCACCTACACCGATCACCTCTCCGGCACCCTCAAAGACATGAGCGACCACCTCGATCACCTTTTAGACATGGGTGTGCGGTATCTGCACCTCATGCCGCGGCTACAACCTCGGAAAGAGGCTAACGGTAGTAGCTATGCCGTCGAGGACCATCGCAGCATCCACGCCGATCTGGGCGCCACGGATGACCTAACCGACCTCACCGCGACTCTACGCACCCATGGCATATCCCTTGTCACGGACGTCGTCGTTAACCACGTAGCGGCCGAACACCAATGGGCTCGATTGGCTCGGACTGGTCAGCAAAAGTACCGCGACTATTTTCATATTCTGTCGACTGAAGACGAGGTTAATGCCTGGCAGAAGAACCTCCCGGACGTTTTTCCGGACTCCGCGCATGACAATTTCACCTGGGACGACGACTGCCAAGGGTGGGTGTGGACGACCTTCAACGAGTTCCAGTGGGATCTTAATTGGGCTAATCCTGACGTTTTCTGCGAATTCCTCGACTCAATGTGTGTGCTAGCCAATCGTGGGGTCGAAGTGTTCCGTCTCGACACCATCACCTTCATTTGGAAGAAACTCGGCACCGCCTGCCAGAACCTTCCGGAAATCCACGACATCACCCAGTCACTGCGTCAGGCAATGCGGATAATCGCCCCCGCCGTCGCTTTCATGGCCGAGGCCGCCGTCGGACCCAACGACCTCATTAATTACCTCGGGCGCGGGCGTCACTGGGGCAAGGTCTGCGAAATGGCCTACCACAACAGCCTCATGGTACAGCTGTGGAGCGTTCTGACTACCCGCAATGTCAGCCTCATGGAGACGGCCTTGAGTCGGATCCCCGACAAACCCTCGACGACAACCTGGGCCACCTACGCTCACTGCCACGACGGCATCGGCTGGGCCGTTGATGATGCCGACGCTCGTGATACAGGCCTCGACCCCACCGCCCACCGGCGGTTCCTCTCCGACTTCTATTCCGGAAGCTTCCCAGGATCCTTCGCTCGCGGTTTGGTCTTCCACAAGCCGGTTACCGGCGACTGTCGAATTGGCGGCTCTCTAGCGAGCCTGGCTGGGCTGGAATCTGCCCTGGAAACCAACGACCCGGCTGATATCGACGTTGCCATTGCTCGTATCATCATGCTGCACACTGCGATCCTCGGGTACGGCGGAGTACCGCTGATCTGGATGGGCGATGAGGTCGGCATGCTCAACGACGACTGGCGACGCGATTCCAACCATGCTGACGACAACCGCTGGGTCCATCGACCTGCGATGGACTGGTCAATAGTCGAGCAGGCCGACGCCGAATCGCATAGCGTTCCTGGTCGAATATGGAACGGGGTGCGCCGGGCGATCAATGCCCGCCGTCGCAGCCCTGAATTTCATGCCTCCGTCGAGACGGTGGTCCTGCCCTCCCCCAGCCGTAAGGTCATCATGTGGGGACGTCCTCATCCAGAAGGCCGCATGATCGAGCTATATAACGTCAGTGAGCACGAGGTGTGTTTCCCGATGGAGACCCTGCGCTCCGAACTCGCCGACGTCGTCACCGAATTGCTGAGTGGGTTCGATTACGACCTCACCCCCATGAATCTGCGCCTCGCCCCCTACGAGTGCCTTTGGCTCAGCGACCGCTCTTACGCCTAACATGATCACCGACCGCTCACAGGCATCGGCTGATTTGGGGACGGCTGCATCGATTTGGTAACGTAGCCTGCTGCGCCTGTCTGGCGCACTCCACGTACATCGACCAAGGAATCAGAGGCTGCCCAGTGCCGAACATTAAGTCGCAGATGAAGCGCGTGAAGACCAATGAGAAGTCGCGCCAGCGCAACAAGGCTGTCAAGTCCGCCCTGCGGACCTATGTGCGCAACTTCCGTCGCGCGGCTGAGGCCGGTGACGTTGAGGCCGCCACTAAGGCGGCCAGGGTCGCCAACCGTCAGCTCGATAAGGCCGCGTCAAAGGGCGTCATTCACAAGAACCAGGCCGCCAACCGTAAGTCGGCCATTTCCAAGAAGCTCAACTCGCTGGCCGCCTGAGTTTTTCTCTCCTGCTGAGTTTCTATAGGACGCGCACAGCGCCTCGACCCACTGGGTGGTCGAGGCGCTTGGTGTGCATCCAGTAGAAACGGAAGAAGCACTGAGCCTAGACCCATCTGATAAAACCAATCAGGCTTGGCGGGCCTTCTCGATGGCGATGAGCATCGATTCCAGGGCGTAGTTGGCGTCAACCGCAGCTCCCTTGACGGCAGCATCGCACGTGTTGACGAGCTGGATAGCCCTCGCGACGCCAGCCTTGCTCCATGACCGTGCCTGTTTATTGAGCGACTTAAGTTTCCATGGGGATACGCCAATGGTCTGGGCGAGTTGTTTATCCCCCATCCGTTGGCTTCGCATATCCAGGTAGAGGCCCAAAGACCGCAGCCCGCGTGCCATGGCAGCCGTCACCGCCGCCGGTTGTACCCCGATTGACAAGGCCCAGCGCAGGGTTTCCAACGCATCGGGGAGGCGTCCTTCCAAGCTAGCGTCAGAAACGTTAAACGACGAAATTTCCGCCCTTCCACCGAAGTAAGTTGTAACGGCCTGAGGCCCAACTCGCCCGTTCGGTGAATCGCTCGCAAGCTGGTCGACGGCTGCCGCCAGAGTGCGCAGATCGTTACCGAGGGCCTGGTGCAAAGCATTGACGGCGTCGTGATCCATATCAAGATGGCCCCGACGTGCCTCTTTCGCGATGAAGTCCGGAATCGCCCACGGTTTAGGGGCATCGACTTTAACGGTCTCCACCTTGGCCTTCGAGAGCCTGGTCAGTAGCCCTTTACCTTTAGTTCCGCCTGGATGGACCAAGATGAGGCAGAGGGTGTCTGGAGGATTAGCCGCGGTGGTGGTGACGAGATCAAACAGATCCTTATCGAGATCAGACACAGCATTGACGACGACGATCGTTGCCTGGCTAAACAGCGACCCCCCAGTGGCCTCCACGAACCGTCCAGCGTCGACCTCCCGGCCCTCTAGCTTGATGAGCTCGGCCTGCGGATTTTCCCGACGAGCGGCCTTGACCCGGGCGTCAACGGCTCGGTCCGACAACAGGGTCTCCGCGCCCTGGACCAGCAATGCCGTACCGTAAACCGTACTCACCCTTCTAAGAATGCCAGAAAATGATGCTGAAATCGCCACCCCGAGGTGCTCTCCTGCCATTAGGTCATTAGTGAGAGTGCAGCCACTCCAACCGAGTACGCAGCAGGTTCATTGGCGCCGATTCATTTTTCGGCCCAGGAACTTCCCGGTATAGCTGGCCCCAACCAGCCTGCGGAGTTAGATCGTGGTGGCGGGAGTAGTCAAGCAAGGCGCGGTGTATTTCGCGTCGCATTTCACGCGGGTCACTGATGGCGTCAAGGGTGGACCCGCCGCGGCGCTGTAGTGCAACCATCTCGTCTCGTCGAACCTGCCTCTCCTCGGCTTCCTTCGATGCTTTAGACGCGCGGCGGGCCGAGGCGACGCGACGGGCCTGCTCAGCGCGAATCTTCTCATCTCGGGCCAGCAAAGCCCGCTCCTGCTCAGGGCTGAGCAAACCGTCAAGGGCGAAAAGACCGCCATCAGAGGGTGCATAAGTGTCGATAACTTCGCCTAGGATCGCGTCGGATGCGACGGCCTGCCAGACTCCGGCGTCAGGATCCGGCTCGGAGCGCTCACGAGTGTCGAATTCCTCAATGAGGTCGGGCTCGGCAGGCGGGCCGATAACGTGGTCACGCACCTCCTCCATCTGGGAGGCGAGATCGAGGAGCCGTCCCACTGCGGGAAGAAAGACTGTGGCCCGTTCGCGACGGTTCCGTGCCCGAACCACACGTCCCACCATCTGGGCGAAGAATAGCGGGGTGGACGCCATCGTCGAGTAAATGAGAACGGCTGCGTCCGGGATGTCAACACCCTCGGTGATGAGGCGCACACACACGGCGCAGATCTTGTCCGGGTCATCGCGGTAGACGGCAAGCTTCTTAGCCGAGGCCGCGTCTTCAGAGAGGATCACGGACGGTTCATTACCGGTGACGTCTCGCCAGACCTCGGCATATTCCTTAGCAATCTTCTGATTAGAAGCCGGGATAAGCACCTTGGCATGCGGGATCGTCCCTGAATCGCGTAGCTGGTTCACCCGTGCCCACGCTGCCGCCATGACATGGGCAATCCACTCGCCGTCAGAGTCCAAGGCGGTACGCCAAGCCATTTCCTCGTGAGCCTTGGTGAGTTCGGAATCACCGAGGATGGCCGTGTGAGTCTCACCCACGGCGTCAGTCCAGGTGGAGCGCCCGGTGTATGTGGCAAAGGTAACCGGACGCACTACCCCATCACGTAAAGCGTCACCGTACCCGTAGGTGTAGTCGGCTACCGACTCGAAAACTCCGTCACCAACTTCCTCGTATCGGACGTGGGCGATTCTGGCCTCGTCAGACCGGAAAGGCGTTCCTGTCACACCAAGTCGCCGCACCGCTCCCGAGAAGGCCTCAATGACGCCAGAACCCCAACTCATGACGTCGCCAGCGTGGTGGATCTCATCGAAGATGACCAAGGTGCGCATATTGGTTGCTCGGGCCGCGTGCAGGGAAGGTTTCTGGGCGACCTGGGCATAGGTGACAACGCATCCGTGACAATCGGGTGGAAGTGCCTCAGCATTGGTCGTATCGCGTAAGTCCAACCCGAGTCCACGAGCCGCATCAATCCACTGGGAGCGCAGGTGATCGGTCGGACACACCACGATGACGCGATTGATGACGTGGTCCTGCCACAGATGTGCAGCAACGGCCAAAGTGAACGTCGTCTTACCGGCGCCCGGGGTGGCGCAAACCAGCCAATCGCGAGGGCTCGTAGCAAGGTACGAATCGAGCGCTTCTCGCTGCCAGGTACGCAACCGCATCGGCATGCGAGGCCCTTTAGTCGTGAACCGTGACGCCACTTGTTCTCCTTCCCCCGACAGCTCACTGCGAACCGACCGCTCAGGTTAGCGCGGCCTGCCGACACCTATCGACGGCATTCCCGACGACGCGGAACGTCACGATCGTGTCTGCACCAGCACGGACCCACCATTGCGGGCCAACAGCACCGTCCCTTCAAGATCAGTGCGATGCAGCTGCATTCCCATCCGCTTAGCCAGAGATACTGCCCTGTACGAGGGATGCCCGAAGGAATTTCCTTGGCCCGCAGACGCCACCGCTACGCTTGCCCCGGTTGCTGCCCAGAAGCCCTCGTCTTGACGGGCCGATCCGTGATGAGGCAAGACGAGGACATCACTGGTCAGGTCCGTGCCTTTGGCCAAAACGTGGTGCTGTTCCTCAGCTTCGGCATCTCCAGGAAACACAACTCTCAACCCGTTAACCGTCGCCTTGATCACAACTGAGGAATTGTTCTCGGCGGCAGGCTCCTCCCCCCAACTCATCCGTACCAGTCTCTGAAAGCTGGGCTCCTCCCCAGAGCTCAAGTGTCGCCGTTCCGGCCGTCATGACCTGGCCCGGACTAGCCACGATCACCTTGGCACCCAACTGAGCAGCCGTTTGCGCCACTCCCTTAGCTGACCACTCTGGGGACGCCAGCTGGGACACGACGATGGCTCTCGTTGGACCATGATCACAGATGGCGTTGAGGCCGTCGACATGATCGGCGTGGAAGTGGCTGAGGATCACCACCGGCACCTGGGCGACGCCGAGGTCATCCAAGCAACGACTCAATCTGTGCGGATCCGGTCCAGTGTCGACGACGACAGCCTCATCCGGGCTGGCACGCACCAGAGCCGCACTGCCCTGACCGACGTCACAGATGGCCACCTGCCACTGCCCCGGCCAGCCCGGGACGGGAGGACGCACGACTGTCGCTGTTAAAACTGCTAGCCCCGCGAGCGCAGTCAACCACGGCCTCGTCAAGACCGCCGGAGTGACCAAAGCCAATCCCACACATATCCCGGCCAGCACCCCGACGGCCCATCCGCCTGCTGGCCACCTGAGTAGACCGGACGGAGCTTTAGCACCGACGTGAGCTATCCAGATGATCGGCTGGACGCAGCATCCGGCAAGCCGCCCGAACGGCGCCCCCAATGGCGGCCAGATCAAGGCGAAAAGCCCGGTCGCCATCCCTAGCGCCGAGGCCAGAGGTACGAAGGGAGCAGCCGCGAGATTAGCGATGAGTCCGGTCGTGCCAGCCATCCAGGTGATGACAGGCTGAGTCGCCAACTGGGCTGCCCATGGCACTGTTATGGTTGTCGCTAGCCACGTTGGCGCCCACGCCATCGCAGCCGACCATGGTTGGGCCCACCACAAGATGCCAGCCGTTGCACAGACCGACAGCCAGAAACCCACTGATCTCACGAGCCATGGATCGATGAGCATCAGCCCAGTCACCGCGACGGCTAAGGTCCTGATGCCACCGCGCCAGTCGAAGGCGACCCCCGTCGCAGCCACAGTGACCACTCCCATCGCAGCTGCTCTTACCACCGAGGCTTCGGTCCGACACACCACCACAAATACAACGACACCAGCCACCGACAGCACCCTTAGCCCTCGCCGCTTCAGGCCGCACCACGCACCTATCCACCACAGCAGGACCGTCGTAGAGGCAAGGTTGGCCCCAGAGACGGCCATGAGGTGGGTCAACGCCGTCACCCGAAAATCCTCGGACATCTCCTCAGAAACCGCTGCGGTATCCCCCACAACAATCGATGGCACGATGGCTCGTTGCCCCTTTGGACATCCCGAAACAGCACTGACTAGACCGGCGCGAAAACGATTGACCCCACGGTCAAGGGGCCCGGCCGGTACAACGACCCTCGGCGGGGACCGCAACTTCAGTACTGCTGCTTCAGCCCGCCCTTCCCGTGGCGGAGTTAGAAGGCCCTGCACCTGAATCTGCTGCCCAACGGTTACCTTCGCGGCAGGGTCCGACATTGACCCCGACGCCACGACAACAACCTTCACCGACTGATTAATAGCCTGGCCTTCTGCGACGATGCGATGGGCTGCCAGAGTGATCATGACAGTGCGCCCTCCCGAACCACTCCCCTCGAATGTCCGCGGATCGACGGTAACCCGACCTCTCACAGTCACCGAAACTCCTTCCTGGGCAAGCTCAGCGACGCCAGTGTGGTGGACAACGTGGTCGCGTATCCCGGCGCTCACGAGGATTGTCAACCCCACCGCAGCGGCTACAACAACCAGCCACACCTTGCGCCCCACCGCGATCATGCCTGCGACAAGGCATCCGATTCCGGCACCAATAACCGTCCAACGATGACCGCCGGTGCCGACGGCAGCCATCCCACACGCGGTGATAGCCACCGGAATCATGCGTACATCGGGGGTTGCGAAGGCCTGGCGTTGACGGCCCTCACGATGAGGTTTAGACCGTGACATGCGGCTTGATCTTTTCGAAGGTCTTCGCTCCGATCCCAGATATTTCCCGCAGCTGGTCTACGGAGGCGAACTGTCCGTGTTCCTGACGCCACGCCATGATCTTGCCCGCCATCACTGGACCGACTCCGTCGATCGTCTCAAGCTCACTCTGATTCGCGGTGTTGAGATTAACCTGAGCCTTACCGCTGCCTGGAGCCGCTGCTACGCCGCCACTTCCCGACCCTCCGGCAACCCCCGGCGAGCCGCCAACGCTGTGGTCGGGTGGGGTCACTGTCCCGTCTCCACCTGCGGGGACCCATACCTGGCAACCGTCACAGACTGGGGCAGCAAGATTGAGACGACCGGGGTGGGCACCCGAGCTTGTTCCGCCCGCAGCTCCGATGGCATCAGCGACGCGGGCGTCGGGATTAACCGTATACACACCGGGATGCTTCACCCGTCCGGCCACGTGAACCTGGATGGGTGCGGTCGTCGTTGCGGTGGCGGCCGGGAGAGCGGCAGGAGTGGTGCCCTCAGACCGCACCTCGGACTCACTGGTCTCTCGACCGGGCATAGTTGTACCTTCAGGCACCGTCGACACCGCCATAGCGCCCGATGGCGCTTCGGTAGGTTTCGAGCGCATCAACACAACAGCGATGACAGACAGCACCACAACGAGCAGAATCCCCACTGCTGAGGCGTGTACTCGGGTCACGGCCCGTCGAGGAGTTGAAGTCTCCTCGGGTGCCGGTTCCTCCTCTACTGGAGTCGCCGAATGTCGGGGCCCCAGGTTGCGGGCAGGCAGCCGTGCCATGAGGTCCTCAAGACGCTCTCGGTAGTCATCACTCATACCTTCAGTTGTCGTCGGGACAACCGAATTTCGCCAGGCAATTTCAAACCTGTGGATAACACGGCGCGGCGGGAAGTCTGCTATTCACAGGCTCGCCACAGCGTCATGTTATGACGGAGCTGGTCAGTCACGTCATTGCGTGATCGAGCTGATCACATCATCACTTCGCGACGATCGATATCATCTTTGGCAGCCTGGTAATGACCTTGACGATCTCTTTGCCTCCGGTGAACCGCTGCACATTAGCGTCAGCCAAAGCCACCTCGAGAGCTTCGTCCTCAGTGATGTCGGGGCTCACCTGGATTTTGGCGCGTACCTTGCCCGTCACCTGGACGACCATGGTCACTTCCTTGGTGACCAGTAGTTTCTGGTCAGCAGTAGGCCAATGAGAGTTCGCGACGGAAGGCTCCAAGCCGAGTATCTCCCACATCTCCTCAGCAAGGTATGGGGCCACCAAGGACAGGGCCTGGGCGGTAAAGGTGACAGCCTCGCGCACCGCAGGGTCGGCTGGGCCACACCCCGAATCGATGGCCTTACGGGTGGCGTTGACCAACTCCATGACCCGCGCCACGACGACGTTGTAACGCCCGCTCTCCAGCAACTCGGTGATGTCAGCGATACTGCGATGGGTAACTTGACGCAAAGTGGCGTCACTCTGCGTCAAGTCGACGTCAGGATCGCTCGTGACCTCAGATGCCACGCGCCAGGCACGCTGCAAGAACTTCAACGTCGACGCCGGGGAGACGTCGGCCCAGTCGATGTCCTCATCCGGCGGACCTGCGAAGATGACGGTAGTACGCACGGCGTCGACACCGAACTCGTCGATCTGCTTGCCGAGGTCCACACCATTTCCTAGCGACTTCGACATTGCCCGGCCCTCGTTGATCACCTGGCCCTGGTTCATGAGCCGCTGGAAAGGCTCGGTGAAGTCGACCATGCCGAGGTCATGCAGCACCTTAGTGAAGAACCGGGAGTACAGCAGGTGCATAGTGGCGTGTTCAACACCACCGATGTACTGGGCCACCGGCATCCAACGGCGAACAGCCTCCGCATCAAACGGGCCTTCGTCATAGTGCGGAGAGCAGTAGCGCATGAAATACCACGACGAGTCCACGAAAGTGTCCATGGTGTCGGTGTCGCGCTGCGCAGCCCCCCCACACGACGGGCAGGCAACCGAACGCCATTCGCTGGCCTCCTCACCGGCCAAGGGGGACGTTCCCTTGGGGGCGAGCTCAGTGCCACGCAGATCAGGCAACCTAACTGGCAGCTGCTCGTCAGGGACCGGAACGTCGCCACAGGACTCACAGTGGATGATCGGAATGGGGCATCCCCAGAAACGCTGACGACTCAGCAGCCAGTCGCGCAGCCGATAGGTAGTTGTCGCCTCACCAATCCCTTTCTCGCCCAGGAGCTTACACACCTTCGCGATGGCCTCGGCTTTAGTGGTGATGCCATCGAGGAGTCCAGAGTTCTGGTAAACGCCATCACCCGTTGTGGCGACCCCGGACTCACGAGGATCGGCTTCGCCTGTGTCGATGACCGGGATGACGTCAATGCCGTACGCGCGGGCGAAGTCGAGGTCGCGCTGGTCATGGGCGGGTACAGCCATAATGGCACCCGTCCCGTAGTCCGCCAGCACATAGTCACCAGCCCACACCGGAACTTTGGCACCATTGACCGGGTTCGTGGCCTCGACCCCGAGGGGCACGCCGATCTTCTCGTGATCGGTGGACTGCCGCTCAATCTCGGACTTCTTCTTGACCTCATCGAGGTAGGTCTCAAAGGCTGGCCGGGCTTCATCCGAAACGATCTCCTGGGCCAGAGTCGAGTCGGGAGCCACCACCATGAAGGTGGCTCCATACAGGGTGTCCGGGCGGGTGGTGAAAATCCTCACTGGCTCCGTGCGACCATCAATCGTGAAATCAACGTAGGCACCCTCGGAACGACCGATCCAATTGCGCTGCATCGACAGCACACGCTCAGGCCACTTGCCCTCAATCTGGTCCATATCGTCGAGCAGGCGCTGGGCGTAGTCTGTGATGCGGAAATACCACTGGTTGAGCTGACGCTTGGTAACGACCGCACCGCAACGCTCGCAGCACCCATCCTTGACCTGCTCATTGGCGAGCACCGTCTGGTCGTTGGGGCACCAGTTCGCCCAGGAACCCTTGCGGTAGGCCAATCCTTTCTCAAAGAAGCGGTTAAACAGCCACTGGGTCCAGCGGTAGTACTCCTCGTCGGAAGTGTGCAGTCTCATCGACCAGTCGAAAGAGACCGCGTACCGCTTAAAAGAGGCCGCCTGAGTGCCGATGTTGCGGTAGGTCCACTCCGCAGGATGGGTCCCGTGCTTAATAGCGGCATTCTCGGCCGGCAGGCCGAAGGAGTCCCAGCCCACCGGGTGCAGGACGTCGAATCCGCGCAGACGCCAGTAGCGGGCTAGCACATCGCCGATAGCGAATGCCTCAGCGTGGCCCATATGAAGGTCCCCGGAGGGGTAGGCGAACATGTCAAGCACGTAACGACGCTCCTTGGAGCCGTCGTCAAGGGCTGCGAAGGTGCGGTGCTCCTCCCAATACTTGGACCACTTTTCCTGGGCTGCGGCCGCGTCGTAGCCCGTCGTCTCGCGCACTTCGTCGCTCACGTCACACCTCTCGGATCCACTACGGGCCTAACCAGACCCACGACACATACGGACCCGAGTTTAGCGAAACGGCCCCACACCTAGCGTCAGGGTTCCCTGTCCTTCCTTGTGGACAGCTGTTGGTAAGTGCACAGTTGATGTCATGAGCACCGTGACACGATGCGCGAACACGCCCGACGAGAAGACGAAGATGCCCTCAACTCCGGCATTGTCCGCCCTCGCCCCCGCTCACGATACCTCGACAACGACGTGCCAGCCCTTGTACTCCTCCACCTTTGTCAATCAGCCCCGCAAAGCGGACAAGGGCATGGGCAGCCTCAACTCGAAACTCAATTGGCTGCGTGCCGCAGTGCTGGGCGCCAACGACGGCATTATCTCGACGGCGGGCATCGTGATGGGAGTCGCTGGCGCCACCGTCGATCGTTCCTCCCTCCTTATTGCTGGCCTGGCTGGTCTGGTCGCCGGTGCTTTGTCGATGGCTGGCGGCGAGTACGTTTCCGTGAGTTCCCAGCGCGACATTGAGAAGGCTGTCATGGCGAAAGAAGCCGCTGAGCTACGCGACTTCCCCGACGAGGAGCTTGAGGAGCTCACCGGGATATACACGGAGAAGGGATTGTCCCACGGTACCGCTCGTCAGGTAGCTCTGGAACTTACCGCTCATGACCCGCTGCGTGCCCACGCTGAGGCTGAACTAGGCATTGACCCTGACGAGTACACCAACCCGTGGCACGCCGCCTTCGCATCGATGGCCGCGTTTACTGTCGGTGCCCTAGTACCACTGCTGGCCATGGTGTGCTCCCCAACGGCGATTCGGGTCTACATCACCATCGCCGCGACCATCATCGCCCTACTCCTCACTGGTTTGGGCTCGGCAATCGTCAGTGGCAGCGGGAAAACCCGTCCTATCGCTCGCAACATCATCGTCGGTATCTGTTCCATGACGATCACCTATCTCATCGGGCACCTGGTCGGTACCCGGATGTAGCCTCCGTTGCTACGCCGATAAGTTGGATTCCTCACCCACTTGCTCCTCCAGAAGGGGGTGTGCAATCACTGTTGGATCATGATTCATGACGTCCCACAATTTGGGCGGCACGAAAGCGTCAACAATGACTGTCAGCGCAGCAGGCAAGTCAGCTGTTCCCGCCATAAATTCGCATCGACGTGCGCACACCGCTGCCACTGCCCCCTCACCGCTCAACCATCCCGCCAGCCCACAGAGAGACAGTGGAGCTGGCGCCATCCGATCCGGGATGATCTCGACTGCTCGACTCCATATCGCGAGCCAGCGCGATGCGTCGGCCCGCTCCATCGACATCCACAGTCTGCGCGCTATGCCCGGACGCTGGACGGCTACCGCTAGCTCCGTCACAATCGCATCGTCGGTTTCGTCGCGAGACTCAAAGAGGACCTGGCACCTGGTCTTCACGGCGTCGTCCTCCTTGCGGCAGAGCCGCCGCCGGGCACTAGCCAGGAGTCTGCGGGTATCTGGATCACATGTGCGCCCAGGGCCGGAGAGCGTATTGACAAGGCTGGTGCGACTAGGCAGAACAGTCAGCCCGCGATAGACCGCTTCGGCTGCGATGGACGGATCTGGAACAAAGCGGTGATTCTCGCCACAGCCCTGCTCATCACAAAAGATGCTGCGCCAATATTCACCGTCAGTCCACGCAGCATCACCAATATTCATGCTTCCCAACGCTTGGACGGCCGACATCAGAGTGCCCATGGCGCGATCTTGATTGTTACTGAACGCTAAGACGACCGTTCGACCTCGCCCTGCCAGGGGGCCGACCCGTGATGCGAAGGCATCCATAGTCACGGCAGATTCGAGGTCGTCGAGATCGGCTCGGGCAACGAAGCCCTGGCATGCGGCACCGTCGTCGGCAACGATGAGGAGCAGGCTCTCAGTAGGCTGAAACCCCAAGAGGTACGGTGCCAAAGTCACCGCTTCTTCGACGGTCCTGACGGTCAATGGATCACGGCCATCAGTGGTGGAGGAATGTAGTGCTGTCATACCTCCAGTTGTCGTCTCGACCCCGCCGAATCCGTCAAGCAATTTCGAATCTGTGGATAAGTCTCATCTGCGCCATCTCGTCTTGAAGCCAAGCTGTGGACAACATCATCCGTCGACAACAACGTACAGTAGAGCCACCATGAGCCAACCGCCTGACATCAGCCAGTACCAGCCACCAAAACGCCACAGCGGTTGGATCGCCGTCATCATCGTGGCAGCGATCATCATCGCACTAGTCATCATTGCACGCCGGGTCACCAGCGAGCCAGTGAATCCCGTCGCGCCGACACCATCCTCAATTGCGACGTCTACGTCTTCTACTCCAACGTCGATCCCGGCATCAGCTACTGCGGTCGCCTCCTCGTTACCGTTCTCCTCGAAGGACGACGACACCGAGGGACGGTGGTCGATCGACAACGTGAAATGGGGACCTAACACCGTCACTCTCACGGTGACCATTGAGGTCACCAGGGGCTCTCTGACCGACTACACCTTCTTCATCATGGAAAACGAGTCGACCGATATCCATCAGGCGAGCCAACCCTCCACAGGCTCTCTCGGCGCTGACGTATCCCAAGGCCACAAAGTTCACGGCACGATCACCATCGACTGCCCACGGACTAACGCCACCGTCATGCTCACTCACAGATCGGGGATGTCTTCCCCCATTTCGGCATTAACGATCAAGGCGTAGTTCGCGCCCCCTACAAGATATGCGTAGAGGGCGCGAGTCCGGTACCGGTCGTCTTCTCTCCTCAGCGCATCAGTCGACCGCGATGCGCGGGTACCGCGGCTGCCACATCGCTGAGAACACCTTCTCAACGGGATTGTCCGTGACCTCGGTTGCCACGCCCTCCTCCATCGCCTGTTCAGCGACAGCAATGGCCACCGACGCCGACAGCGGCCTCAGATTCTTGATCGATGGCAGCAGCGAGGCCCCCACAACACGGCTGTCGGCGCGCAGCGCTACCGCCTCAGCAGCGGCCGCGATCATGCCGCTGGTGACGCGGGACGCCCGAACGGCGATGGCCCCCAAACCAATTCCCGGGAAGACCAGAGCGTTATTAGCCTGCGCGATCTGGTAGGTCACGCCATTAACCATGACCGGCTTGAACGGAGACCCAGTAGCGACCAAAGCGCGTCCGTCAGTCCACTTGAGGATGTCAGACGGTAGGGCCTCGGCCTTACGAGTTGGGTTCGATAGCGGCATGATTACCGGACGCTCGCAGTGGGAAACCATCGTCGTGACGATGTTCTCGGTAAAGGCTCCAGGTTGGGCGGAACAGCCGATAAGGATCGTCGGGTGGACGTTTCGTACCACGTCATTGAGCGTGTACTGGTCTGGGCTGTCGAGGATCCAGCCTTCCAGCTCCTTCTTGCTGCGAGCGAAGGGGCGCTGGAAGTCGCGCAGCCGTAAGCCTTCACGCAACAGACCCCGTGAACCGAGCCCCCAGAAGTGGGAGCGAGCCGTCTTTTCGTCAACGCCTTGACTAACCATGAGCTGCACCAGCAGATTGGCAATGCCGGTACCCGCCGAGCCCGCCCCGTAGATAACAATGCGGTGCTTGCTCAGCGGAATACCCGAAGATTTGACGGCGCTCAGCACCGCCGCAACGACGACGGCCGCGGTGCCCTGGATATCGTCATTAAAGGTGCAGTAGTCGTCGCGGTATTTGTTGAGGATCCGGGTAGCGTTGCCGGCTGCAAAGTCCTCCCAGTGCAGTAGAGCGTGAGGGAACATCCGGTGGGCGGTTTCGACGTATTGCTGGACGAAGGCGTCGTAACGCTCGCCGCGCACGCGGGGATGGCGCACTCCGAGGTAACCATCGTCGTTGAGACGTTCCATGTTGTCGGTACCGACGTCGAGGATAACCGGGAGTACACGGTGAGGGTGGATCCCTGCAGCGGCGGTGTACACGGCCAGCTTTCCTACCGTGATCGCGACGCCACCGACACCTTGGTCACCGATGCCAAGGATGCCCTCCGCATCGGTGGCCACGATGAGGTCGACATCGTCAGGACCATGACCCAACTGTGCCAGGGCTTGTTCCATGCCCTCCGGATCGTCAATAGACAAGTAGATGCCGCGCGGACGGTCGTACCAGTGGCTGTACTCCTCAATCGCCCTACCAATGGTTGGCGTGTAAACGATCGGAAGCATCTCCTCAATGTGCTCAGCAAGGAGGCGGAAATACAGCACCTCATTGCGGTCATGCATGTGGTTGAGGTACAGGTACTTGGCCAAGTCATCGGGCTGTGCCGAGTACTGTGCGTAGACCCGCTTAAGCTGATCAGTGATCGTCATGACCCCTGACGGCAGCAGGCCGGTGAGACCAAGCGCCTTTCGCTGCTCGATGGTAAAAGCCGTACCACGGTTGGTCAGAGGGTTCGTCAACACCTCCTGGCCACGAGCCGCAATCCTAAGAAGGTCTCCGTCGTCATCGTGCGCATACTGAAAGGGAATTGACATACCCCTAGCTTATGCGACCGGTAGCACAGATGTTCATCAGGTCATGCGATCGATGACAGAGTGTCACGCAGTCGTTCCGCTGAAGCCTTGAGAGAAGCAATCTCTTCGGTATCCATGACGACGGGGACGACCCCCTCAATACCGTCGCGGGAGACGATACAGGGCATCGATAAGGCTACCCCCGAAATTCCGTGCACGTCCGTCATAACACTTGACAATGGCAGGACGGAACGGCCTGGGCGGAGCAGAGCCTCGGCCAGACGGGCACCCGTCAAACCAATGGCGTAGTTCGTAGCGCCCTTGCCCTCAATAATCTTGTAAGCTGCGAAAGCTGCCTCTTGAGCGAGGTCAGCCAGCACCTCCTCGGTGAACACCCGGTCGCCATCGACCGTCCAGTCACGGATCGGCACACCGGAGATATTGGCTGTTGACCACAAAGGGAACTCCGAATCACCGTGCTCGCCCACGATGGTGGCGTGAACGTGACGCTGTTCAACGTTGGCCCACTGACGAATGAGCCAGCGCAACCGCGAGGTGTCAAGCATCGTGCCAGTGGAAAAGACGCGGTTGGTGGGAAGACCCGTGGCCTGCTGAGCAACAACGGTGAGGACGTCGCAAGGATTGGTCACCAACACGAACAGGGCGTTCGGGGATTGCTCAACGAGCTGCGGCATGAGGGAGCGCAAAATATTGGCATTGACGCCGGCAAGGTCCAGACGAGTCTGACCCGGCTTCTGCCTGGCCCCGGCTGTGATAAAAACGACGTCAGAGGCGGCAGTGTCGTGGACGTCAGCGCCGCCCATGACCGAAGCAGGAGTGAACTGAGTGCCGTGGGCGAGATCTGCCACCTCAGCCTCGACCTTGTCCTTGGCGATGTCATAGAGGGAAACGAGGTCAGCCGATCCACGGATAAGGCAAGCGTAGGCCAGTGAAGAACCGACCGAACCGGCACCAACAACGGAAATCTTGGAGGCGCGACGGGTGGCGTCAAAAGTACTCATGACGGTCATCTTAGGGTGCCCTCGCGCCTGGTTCAGAACGCTGCGCACCAGGGCCGCTCATCTGAACAAGATGCCAGTAACTGTGGCCGTTTGTGCATCCCCTGACGTCAGGCCACACTCATCACTCCTTCGCCCTGCGCCATGCCTCGGCGAGTTCCCGTGCACTGGACTCGGGATCGGTGCTGCCGCAAATCGCCGAGACAACACTCAGGCCGTCACATCCCATCCGGGACACGTATGGAGCATCGGATGCGCTCACCCCACCGATGACGCACACCGGCCACGGGCTAGCGTTGACGACATCGCATATCCCAGCCAGGCCGAGCTCCTCGGCCTCCGGCTTGGTACCAGTGCCATGCAGGGCACCAACTCCCAGATAGTCGATGACGTCACGACCATGGGACAGGGCTGCCTTCACATGGACAGGGGCCTGCGCGGACAAGCCGATGAGCAAATCGTCACCTAGAACCGCACGGGCTTGGTCGACCGGCATGTCAGACTGCCCGACATGGGCGCCGTCAGCCCCGATCTCGGCAACGAGATGAACCCGGTCGTCAATGATGAGGGGCACTCCGCCCGAAATACACGCATCCCTGACGCGTCGTCCCAAGGTGACGAACTCATCGTCGGATAAGTCGTGGTCGCGGAACTGGACTAGGGTCACCCCACCGACGATGGCGCGCCGCACGGTCTCGACGACCCCGTCTGGCCCGCCACATTGGGCGGTGTCGGTGACGAGGTACACCGACAGATCAAATTCAGGCCGAGACATCGCGAAGCCCTCCCCGCGCGCCGACTTCATCGGGTGACGCCAGGAATAGCTTGAGCGAAAGCGCCCGGACCCACACTGCGCTCTGCTGCCCGTTCGGCGGCTACGCACAACATGGCGGTCGCGGACGTAGCCGCAATGAGGTAATCATTCTGGACGCCTGCAAAGGCCGCTGTGAGCGCTCCTAGCGAGCATCCCACCCCAGTAACCCGCGTCATCCACTCATGCCCCGATGACACGGTCACATGCCGGTCCGCATCGATGATGTGATCGACGGGACCGCTAATGGCCACCACGCAGCCGTGGTTGCGCACGAGCTGAGCCGCCGACGCCAAAGCATCCTCGACGCCATCTCCCGCCTCCGGCCCCCGGGCGGAGGCATCCGTACCAGCCAATGTCAACACTTCGGAGGCATTCGCCCGGATGACGGCTGGAGCCGCGACGTGCAGGGCTTCAAGGGCTACCTGGGTGCGCCATGACATACCCACTCCCACGGGGTCGAGCACCCATGGCGTGTTACTGCTTGCGGCACCGCGCACAGCAGCAACCATGGCCTCAGCAGTCTCCCGGTAGGGAGTCCCCGTGTTGACGAGCACGCCGTCAGCCACAGAAGCGAATTCCTCAGATTCCTCGGAGTTATCGACCATGGCGGGAACCGCCCCTGCGGACAACAACACGTTGGCGGTGAAATTGGCAACCACAATGTTCGTCAGGCACTGCACCAGCGGCCTGTCCCGGCGCAGCCGTTCCACAGACTCCGCCACTAGATTCGACAATTCAGTCATGTCAACCACTCCCTTCGCCGGCATAACCCGGACAGGTTCAGGCGGTCGGCACCTTCACGGCACCCTCTCAGCCCACAGCGGTCAGTGGGCTCCCGCGTCGTTACCTCCCAACCTATCCCCATACCGAGCGCTCCCGACGTTGCTTTCGTCCTTATGGGGGAACTGCCGTCCCAAGCCAGCTCTACCCAGGCAAACATCTGGGTGGCACAGTGGGCCATCGACGCCCGCCTTGACCCTGCTGTCGAAGTTCTCGACATGGGTGCGTCAAAAGCTACCGAGACCGGGACCTCGTTGTCCTAAGCAAGCGTCTTAAACAGGGAAGTGCTGTACGAGGACCCCAAGGATCGCGTACACAGCATCGCTTCCATGTCGAAGCCTTCATCGTTACCAGCATTCAAGGAATCTGCCAGGGGCTCGTCAACGTGACTTCTCGGCGACCCACTCGTGACGACACGCTGGCACGTTGGATTCCGCAACTGCGGCCATCGGTGACGGGCGCGACGATTCGTGACGCCCTGACGATGTCGACCGGCCTACTACCGGGTGATCCCTGAGCGGACTGCCAGCAGATGATGTCTCGTGACGAGTTCGAGACCCTGCTTACCGAACCATTCCTCACGAATTTCGCCTCGGGCACGAGGTACGCGTACTCAAACCTCAGCTATACCCTCCTCAGGCACGTCGTCGAACTCACCACCGGGCAATCGTTTCTTAATGTCGCCACAGCGAACATGCTGCGCCGGGTTGGGATGACCGAGTCTTATCTCGACGTCGCGCAGGTGCCCGAGGGAAGCTAGTCCCAGGTCTCGGCAAGGGTAGTAACGTCCAGCCCCTGCCCGGCCCCAAATCCTTTCTCCCATTGGAGGTCTCATCTGCACAGCCAAGAAGGTCAGCGTTTAGGTAAGTCAGTTATCACCACATGGACGTCAGGTATTCCGTGATATGCAGCAGATATACCGACATTTCACGATGCATGGCCGGGTCACCGATGAGTCCGATCAGATGAATCCGATTATGCGAAAGTAGCTGACCAATGGATCATTCGCAATTGGTCGGACGTCGATCGTGATTGGAGCCCGAGGGTGGATACGGATCTTCCATTGGATCAACGCAAGGTGGCCTTCGCGGACATTGTCAAGGTCACCGGAGAATCTCCTGATGCCGCTGCCAACCTCGTCGAAACCGCTCCTTGTCGCTCAATCTGGCGTGTCGAGGGCCCCGGCCACCCGCAAGTCACGGCTTCGGCCGACCCTTTGAGTTAAGTACAAGCCCTCGACGTCAGGATCGTCCGTCGATCAGATCGTGTCGAGCGAGGTGCCGCGAGTTTCACGCGCGAACATGTACGTCACACCGCCAATAACCAGCAGCACAGTGAACAAGATGAACGCCGGGAACACCGCATCCAAGGTGACATTCTGCTTGACGGCAGATCCACCCACCATGAGTCCCATGAGGGCCGGACCGATGACCTTAGCGGTGGCACCGATCCCATAGCCCAACCCCAGGCCGGTCGAGCGAGCCTCGTTGGGGAATTGCTCGGCACCGAACGCATTGAGAATACCGAAGGCACCGTCGGCGAAGGCCATCGCAACGAGGACACCGACGAAGAAGATCTGCCAGCCCCAACCCAGGTGGGCCGAAAGCGCGACAATGAGGGTTCCTGCTGCACCGATGAGACCGAACGACAACATGGTGCTCCTCCGGCCGATGCGGTCAGCCAGCCATGCTGACAGAAAGCGGCCTACGAGATCCGCCAGAGAAACGAACATGAATAGGATCCCAACTTGTTCGGGAGACTTTCCGAAGCCGGTTTTGAGCAGCGTCTGGCCCCACGACTGGATCGTGAAGGAACCCAGAATGAAACAGAACGATCCCAGACTGACGATGAGAAGGCTCTTGCGGTACTTACCAAAGACGAGCGAGTAGGAGGCGTCTTGGACGTGCTCGACGGCGGGCAGATCTCCAATATCGTCAGCGGGCATCTCGAGTGCCCAAGCCAGGGCTTCACGGGCTTCCTTCTCGCGTCCATGACTCTGCAAGAACCGTGGCGATTCGGGAACGAAACGGATCCACACCAGCAGAAAGACGGGAATAGCGCCTAAGGCGATGAGGGCACGCCAATTATCGCCCAAGGCATTTTGAGCGAGGGATCCCAGGAACAGACCGAGGGGGATAAATACCGACGCCAGACCGGCGAGAAGACCGCGCTGCTTCGCAGGTACGAATTCCTGAACGTAGGGAATCGAGGTGATGTTGAGCCCACCGACGCCGATCCCCACACCAATACGCAAAATGGCGAGCATAATCCAGCCACGGTCCGGGGTAAGCACCGACACTACGGTGAACACAACGAACATGAGCACGCACCAGAAGAAGGAGGAGCGGCGTCCAATCTTGTCGGCGAAGCGCCCCCACATGATGGCACCGATGACCGTCCCCAGACCGGAACAGGCGAGGATGACGCCTGCTTCGGTGCCAGTCAGGTTCCATGGCTTAGTAAGGACGGATACAACGAAACCAATGAGGAAAATGTCGAAGAACTCGGAGATATTTCCAACAATGGCTAACGCAACAAGATTCTTCTGATTACGCGTCAACGGACGCGAATCAATGAGGTCTAAGGCTGATTGTTTGGCTGTTGTTGAGGTGGACATGTGAGTGTGCCTCCTATCTACGCCGTGATCGGGGTCAGCGCAGAATGTCGGTATTCGGGGGAATGTTGAGTTCGCTGGGACTCACACGAGTCAGATCACCGTAATGGGTCAAGGCGTAGGCGGAGGTCCGCTGACCATAATGGATTCCCTGCACCACGTCACCTCCGAGGTACCCGTGCAGGGTTCCCGCGACGAAAGAGTCTCCAGCGCCTGGCCGGTCGACGACGGGCACCTGGACCACGGGGAAGGTACGGTCTCCGCGTTCAACGTCCGAGAGGTACACACCGTTAATCTGATCGGTGGACACGACCGTCGGGGTTCCGAACAATTCACGCAATTCGCGGCATGCCTGTTCCCCGTTGGACTCAATACCGAAGACGGCTTTGCCGTCGCGCACCGAGCAGAAAACGATATTCGACATCCTCGCAATAGGTTCCAGCACCGCACGAGCGCGCTCCGGGTCCCATAACAGAGACCGATAGTTGACGTCAAGGGCGACGGAAATGCCTCGACGGTGGGCCTCGTCAACAAAGTGACGCACCACGGTCGCGGTGTTCTCGGTCAGGGCAGCGGTGATGCCTGTGATGAAGACCAGGCGGGTGTCGAGCAGTGCCTCCCAGTCGAGGTCCTCAACGGTGACGTCGCGGAAGGGGGTGTGTTCCCGGTCATAGAGCACGCGGGCAGGCATCGGGTATTCGCCGGGCTCCATGAAGTACAGCGCGACGCGTCCCTCGGGTTTCATGCAGATGTGGGAAACGTCAACCCCAACGCTGCGGAACTCATTGACGACCCGGTCAGTGAGATCACCCTTGGGCATGACGGAGGCCCAGCAGGTGTTGCGTCCAAGCTGGGACAGCAGGCCCGACACATTGGCCTCGGAGCAAGCTGCGGTGGCGCGCAGTTGCTGGGCATTGATAAGCCGTTCACCTTTATAGCAGGTAAGCCTGATTTGTCCCTCACCAATGGTCGAGATGTCGTACGTCATGCCGTCACCCCCGTGGATGCTGCCGCGGTGCCATAACGGTTGGTGTATCGATCGTGGTTGAAGTCGATCTCCGACTGCGGAAGTGAGGAGATTTCGCCGATAAGTGTGGCGTAGGTGAGAGTCTTGGCGACGTCCTCGACCATGACGGCTGCCTTGACGGCCCTTTCGATGGAGGTGCCGACAGTGAAGACACCGTGCTTTTTGAGTAGCACCGCCGGAGACTGGTCGATGAACCGCATAATCTGCTCGCCAATCTGTTCGGTGCCGATCTGGGCGTAGTCACCGCACGGCACTGGCCCACCAAACTCGTCAGCGATGGCTGTTATTGCGCAGGGGATGTCCTGACCGGTAGCCGCCCACGCGGTGGCGAAGGTGGAATGGGTGTGGATGATGCTCCGAATATCGTCGCGACGCCGGTATACGTACAGGTGTGAGGCGGTGTCCGAAGACGGTCCTCGATGCCCCTCGACGACCTTGCCGTCAAGGTCGACGACAACCATATCGCCTGGGGTCATGTTGTCGTACAGCATCCCAGACGGCTTAATGACGACAAGGCCGGTTTCAGGGTCTCGGGCGGACAAGTTGCCCGAGGTCCACGTCACAAGGCCATGACGGGGCAGTTCGAGGTTACCTTGACAGACGTCTGTCTTGAGCTTTTCCAGCATGGAAGGTTCTCCTTTGAACGGTGATGAAAATTTGTTGGGATTCAGAGCCGGTCGACCCGGGACCATACCGGGCTTACCAGCCATGGTCAGACGACGGCGCAGCGGATCGGGATTCCGGCGGCTCGAAGATGGTCCTCAATGAATGTTCGTGCTGACGCGCTGCGCCTGTTGGAATCGGGAGCGTCGTCGTTCCACATCTCGATCATCATTCGGCCGCGCCAGGTCTGTTCGGCAAGGATGGCGAAAGATTCGTCCCAGTCGACGGTTCCCTCCCCCATCGGCACCCGCCGGGGCTCGCCTGGGCGAACATCCTTGACGTGAATAGCGACCATGTGGCCGCGCCCAGCCTCAAGTTCGGTCGCGGCATCGAGCTGCTGCTCGGCGATGTTGCCGAGGTCCGGGTACACTTGCAGGTAAGGCGTGTCGGCAAGCCTGACAAACTCCATCGCCTTGCATATGGAGGTGACGTCGGTGCCGTCAACGTTTTCGATGCCCATGACGACCCCCAACCGTGCGGCCATCGGGACGGCGTCGAGCAGGAGGTCGGTGTACCACTGCTCGGCATGGCCGTTCATCTTCTCGTAGTAGCAGTAATACCCCGCAACCTGAAGCACGGGAGCGCCGAGGTCGTGGCACAACTGCAGTCCTTCGGCCATCGTCTCCCGAGCGCGCTGACGCATGGCTGGGTCGGCACTGCCAGGGCCAATGCGCCGATGTACCGACAGACATATGCCACCAATCGCAGTTTCTTCAGCCTCAGCGCAGTGGCGCACCATGCGACGCTGGCTCTGATCCCATCCGAGCCGTGCCATCCTCTCCTCGGTCTCGTCGACGGACAGGTCAATGAAGCTGAATCCCGCTTCGGGCACCTGGCTCAGGAAGCGTCGCCAGTCATCGTTGGTGGTCAGTGGATTACTGATGAGGGCTTTCTCATAGATGCCGAGTGTCACCCCGTCGGTCAGTGATTCGGTCATTGCGGCCACACCTCGTTCAGGGTGGATCGCAGCCGTTGCGCGGCAGCCTTCGGGGCTTTAGCGGCGACGATCGACCGGCCAGCAATGACGATGCCGACCGGGTGTCCAGCGAAAAGCGGGAGATCCTCGGGGGTGATTCCTCCGGTGACGGTGACGGTAAACCCCATCTGGGCAAGTTCGTCAACTCGCCCGAGGTCCTCAGGCTTCCAGGAGAGGTCTCCGGCAGCTTCGCGGTCGCGGGAACGCTTGACGATGACATGCTGGACACCCAGTTTGCGCCAGGCGCGGGCGCGGTCAGCGTCGTACCACTCGTCGGCGAGCTCAACCTGTACCTCACCGTTGAACTCCGCTGCCACCTTGCATACCTGGTCGATAGTCGTCAGGGATGCCCCAGCGACGCAGGAGACGAGGTCGGCGCCTGCGTCGAAGCACATCCGGGCGATCTTCGCCCCAGCTTCAGCGATGCGAACGTCGGCGAGGATGGCCTTGTCAGGGTAGGCGGCCCGAATGGCACGCACCGCACCCATTCCCTCAGCGAGGACGAGAATAGTTCCGCACTCGATGACGTCGACCTCGTTGGACACCTGAGCCAGCGGAGCGAGGGCCGACGGCAGGTCATAGGTGTCAAGAGCAACTTGAAGTCGTGGCATCGTCGTCACCCGGCCAGCGGCTCGAAGCCAAAGAAGGCGGCCGCGTTGTTAATGAGGAGGTCGGTGACATAGTCGCGATCGACGCCTTCGTCCTCGACAAGGCGCGGGCAGAAAACGGCCGGATCGTAGTCGATACCTGAGACCGAACCGTAAACTTTCTGGTAAGAAGCCTTGCCAGAGTCGGTACCCAGCAGGATCTGCTTGCCGTAACCCTTTTCGCCGAGGGTCTTCACCAGGTTGACGCGGGTGTTGTCCGGGACGTACTTGATGCGGTTAGTGCCGTCGAGCTCGACGTAGCAGCCGAGCTTGCAGATCTGCTCATGGACCCACGGATCCCAGTTGCGCTGCATGTGTCCGATGGCGATCTTGGTGGGATCAACACCTTGATCAACGAGGAATCGCGCCTGATCTGGACCGCAGGTTCCAGCCGTGACGTGGGTGTTAATGGGGCAGCCGGTCTCTTTAGATGCGATAGCAACGGCCTTGCCGGATTTCTTCTCCCACTCGGTGATCTTGCCGTAAGCGGTGGCCCACTTGATGACGCCGGCCTTGACGTTGGTGCGTTCGACGATGGGGCCCATGTAGTCGAAGCGGTCGATGCCCTCCACAATGTCGGCGATAAGTAGATCGGCAATCTGGTTGACGGTGTACTGGTTGACCCAGCTTTGGCGCCACTCGAGGTAGACCTTCTGCTGGTGGAAACCAGTGGCTTGGACAACCTGGAGGTCCGGGACCTTCTCGACGACCTCGAGGGTTTTGAGTACGCCGCGGCCCGAGGATGCGGGGCACATGTCGATGATGGTGCCGCCGTTGGCCCAGTTCTTGGAGGCCTCAACGAAATACGTAGCTTCCTGGGCGGCCTTGTCGACGTCGTCGAGCAAGTGGTCGGGATCAATGTAAACTTCGCCGGCTCCGACGCGGATGAGGTGATCGTGGGCGTTGACAACGCCGAGAGTGTCGGGTGAAACGTCGCCATTGATGGTGCGAACAACGGCCATTGGAATGATTCCTCTCTCACGACTGCGTGACGGGGACTATTCAGCCGCCGTCACAACAACCCCGCAAGGTCGTGTGCTCACACATGTGAATTCTCCATCAGCAGAGGGACTAGTAAAGTGGCTTTACCTCCCGTTTTAAGTGAGCCTCAGCGACAAAGATTCACATTTGTGAGACACCCATGACTAATCGAGAACACATCCAAACCCTCTTGACGGTGGCGAGACGGTACTGGTTGGAACAGGTCACTCAGGCCGAGATCGCCGCCGAGATCGGATACTCCCGGTCGATGGTGTCGCGTCTGCTCGACGAGGCCCGGCGTCGTGGAATCATCACGTTCACCGTGCAGCACCCTTTGGAGCGCGCCATCGAGTTGGAGGATGATCTGACGCGAACCTTCGGGCTTGCGTGCGCGAGAGTGGCACTATCGAGTAACGACTCGGCGACCGACGAAGTGTCGCGGATGGCGGCCGATCTTGTGAGGACGTATATGCACCCGGATTCGGTGATCGCATTATCGAATGGACGCGGGGTAGCCTCGGTGGTACATGCCATGGTGCCGATACGTTGTCCGGCAGTAACGGTGGTGCAAGCGATTGGTGGAACGGCACGCGGGAACCTGTTGTTGGACTCCCCCGAGCTGTGCCGCCAGATGGCAGAGCGAATTGGCTGCGCTTACCGAGTGATGCCCGCACCGGTGCTGGTGTCGAATCCACAGGTGGCGGCAGCATTAAAGGCAGAGACGTCGGTTGGAATGACGATCGCGATGGCCTCCCACGCCGACATCCTGGTGACGGGTGTGGGCGCGGTCGGGGTGAACTCAGTAGCGCCGATTTTCGACCACATGATGCCCGAACGGGCTCACGCCGAGTTGTTGTCGCGGGGAGCAGTCGGCCACATCTGCGGACACCACATTGATACGCGGGGCCGTCACGTGGATGCGGACTTCTGCCAAGGGTTGATGACGATACCAATTGACCGGATCCCTTCCATCACCCACGTCATCGTCAGTGCCTTTGGAGCCGAGAAGGTGCCAGCCTTGACAGCAATCCTGCAAGGTAATTGGGTAACGGACCTGGTGACCGACATGGCAACAGCGAGGGCAGTGCTGGACCATCCTGACTGAGATTTCGGTGACTAGTCCGCTGTTAGCGTCGTGGGTATTCCGAGCCGACAAGGATTCCCGTGGCCGCTGACGCCCGCCCCCATCACCACGAACGAGCTCATCGCGGCTGTCGCCAAGACGGTGATTGACGCTGGGGTGTCTCGGGAGGTGGCGCAGGTGTTAGCACGCAATTGTGCTTCATGTAGGCGAGACGGCACGACCGGCCACGGACTGTTTCGGGTCCCGGGATACGTAAAATCCTTGACAAGCGGTTGGGCTGACGGGACCGTCACCGGCGAAGCGCACCAAGTAGAGTCGTCTTACCTGCGCGTTAATGGCCGCAGTGGGTTTGCTCAGCCTGCAACGGCCGCCATCGAACAAACCACCGAGCAGATGCTGACCGAGACGGGAGTCGCGGTGGTCGCTGTTCATGACACTCATCACTTCAGTGCGCTGCGGCCAGATCTGGAACCTTGGTCCCGCAAAGGTTTCATCGGATTGGCGACGGTGGCCAGCGGTCAGTTGTCGATGACGGCACAAGGGAGAACCGAGGCCGTCATGAGCACAAACCCGCTGGCCTTTGCGACGCCGGTTGCCGGCAAGGACCCGTTGGTGTTCGACTTTGCGACCTCGTCGATCTCGCGCGGGAACTTTTACTGCTGATAGCACGCAAGGACCAGACGGCCCCCAGAGTCCGGTATTGATGCCCAAGATCAGGAGACCAATGATCCCTCAGAGATCCTCGAGGAGGGCAGCATTCTGCCCTTCGGTGGGCACCAAGGGAGCTCTCATCGCCATGTGATCGAGATGACGGCGGCTGGATTTACGGGTGCCGAGTTCTCCTATCAGGTGGCCGCCGAGGCCCCAGAGAGTGTGTCGACCTTCCGCACCGGCTAGCTGTACATCTTGTTGGATCCAGCTCGAGGTGGGAATGACATCTATGCTGAACGGACCAAGGAGTTCGTCGACATGCTGGGGCAAGCTGGATGGAATCACATCCCGGCTCGCAGCAGGTTCTCAAGCGTGACAAGGCAATGGAGATGAAGAAGGGGATTCCGATTACCGAGGAGATTCAAGCGCTGTTGATCTGATTGGGTCACCACAGCGGACGGAACGACGTCGTCACCGCGTCAAAGCCAGCTGAGAAGAGATCATTAACCATGGTTTGAGAGCGGATAAAACCTCCTGCGATGACGGTTCGCTTCGGGTCCGTGCTTCGCACGGACTGATAAGCACCCTTCGCCATTGGACCTGGGAGAATCTCGACAGCGTCTGTGCGTAGCTTTTCCAAAATTCGAAGAGCAGTCCGCAGAGCGATCGAGTCGAGCAGAAAAATCCTAAAATCGTGTTGAGGCCACTTCGCTGCGCAGTGTCAATCGTTCGTGCGTTCGAGCTAATGACAGTGTCGACGCCGCACTGTTTGCTCAAGAATGACAAACCGGCGGAATTGGGTGTAACCCGGAAGCCATATCGACGTGAACAACGACCCTCTTTGCTGCGTCTACTACCTCCCGCGCCTTTGGACAGACGGTGGCGAGGGTAACGTCAGTAAGTAGGACGTATGGTGATGCCGTTTTCAGAGCGGCCTTCATCATCGTTGTATCCGCTGATGGAATGACTAAGCCTCGTTCAACCGTCAGCATTGTGAGCCCCCTTCTCCATCTCAGCGGCGAATATGACCGGGCTGCCGTAACGGTGAACTTATTACGACAGCCCGAGGCGAGTCTCAGTTCTCGCTGTCCACGCTCTTTGGACTGTATCCGGCAACACCTTGCACGGCGTCGGCCATTTGTTGATCGTCAAGAATCTTGATCGTACGCCCAGTCGACATGGCTCTGAGGTGGACCTCGCAGATATACTCAAGGTACGGAAGCAACGAAAGAGCCTTGTCAATACTCGGTCCTGTCGTGATGGCCCCATGATTAGCCATCAGGGCGGCGTGGCGATCTCTCAATGCGTCCATCACGTTGAGAGCAAGCCCGTCAGTACCGAACTCGGCATAAGCCGCAACACGCACTGTACCCTCGAACATCGCTGAGTAGTAGTGCGAGCACGGCACCTCATCTACGACGAGACCTAAAGCGGTGGAGGCCGGAGCATGGTTGTGGGTGATAGCCACAACATCGCTACTGTGATACACGCTCAAATGCAGTGGCAATTCTGATGACGGCTTGTAACGAGCTTCGACGGGACTGCCATCGAGACGGTGCACACCGATGTCTGCAGCTGTCAATTCGTCATACGGAACTGCTGACGGTGAGATAACGACAAGGTCATCAACGCGGATAGAGACGTTTCCTGCAGTTCCCACAGTCAAGCCCTGGTCTTGCATCGTGTGGCATGCGTCAACTACCGCTTGGCGTTCCTGCTCTAAAATCATGCCTTCTCCTTACTTATGTTTTCTTTCAGCGATTAACGGTTGGATTAGCTAGGTGCTTAGGACAACGACCATCTACAAAAGCGGCTACATCTGCCGCACCAATTCGTGCCGCTAACTCCGCAGCCTGTTTTGAGGCGCCAGCAATGTGCGGCGTCAGCACAACTCGCGGAGTCCTTAGAAGGCGAGAGGTAGCAGGGAGCGGTTCTTCCGGTAGACAATCGAAAGCAGCGGCGTACAAGTGGCCACTATCAATGGCATTACAAACCGCTTCATAATCCACGAGCACAGTTCACGAAGACAGATCCAGCCGGCATCTTCTGCAACTCGTGCGCACCAATCATGTGGTGGCTGTCGTCAGTGACACGAGCATGGACAGTGACAATTCGACAGGATCCCATGAGATCATCCAAAGAGTCAGTGAGCGTGATACCTGGTTCGAGTGCCTTCGGATCGGCCCATGGATCATGAACGAAAACGTTGGCACCCATCGCGGTCATTATCACGGCCACTCTCGAACCGACCGAGCCGTAACCGATGGCCCCGCCACGAATCTCCATTCCGACATCGTCGTAACGGTAAGCCGCCCTTTCCCAATTGCCTGTAACGAGGCAATTGTGGTGAGCGGGAATCTGACGAACGGCTGCCAGGATCATGGCTACGGTGTGTTCTGCCGTCGCTGTGGCATTCCGGCCTGGAGCATAGGTGACCTGAACCCATGCCTCGTCGCGGAATCGATGTTCACATTTACCGGGCCACCACGCATGATTGTCACCTGCTGTAGAGCGGGACTCGATTCAAAGACACGGTCGATGAATGGAAAAGTATGACTGACACACACCTGGACGTCCTCAAGAGCCGCGATCAATTCATCGACGTCTCTCGCAGCTTCGTGAACCTCGTCGACATTCCCCACGGGTATCATGGGCCAGTTTGACAATAGCTCTTTGATACGAGCCCTCGGAACCGAATTGTGCAACGCATTTTTGAGAACCTCAACCGTCTCAAACTGATCCCCCGCCACAAGGATCGTGATTTCATTTTCAGTTGACACTGTCAGCCTCCTTCATGTTTCTGATTTCACGCATGCTTGGCCAAACAGGGCGAATGGCTACACGGGATTCGAAATAAACCTCGGCTACGGCTCGGTAAATGCGGCCACGTTCTGGATGTGGGTCGAAGCACTCGAAGGAACACGTCATCGCAGCCGCGGCATCTTCGACAGTGTCGTACCGCCCAGCCACAGTGAGCGCCAAGACTGCAGCACCCCGGGCACCAGTTTCTGGTGCGCTTTGACGAACCACAGATCGACCGGTCACATCGGCTAAGACTTCGCAGATGAGGTCTGACCTGAAACCACCACTCGACACGACAAGGTCCCCCGTCATCCCCAGATGATCGCCACAGTCAGCGAGGGACAGTGCTACGCCCTCATAGACACTGCGCAACACGTCATCGGGGGTTGTCGTGAGCGACATTCCCATCCACGAGGCACTCGCAGAGGTGTCAACGAAAGGCGCTCGCCACCACCGAGCGATGCATAAGGCAAATAAATAACGCCATTCGCACCTGGACGTGAGTTTCGCGCGCGTCCTGGTGCATCGACCGCGAGTATTGCTGTTCGACGAACCTCTAGCTCACGTAGATGCCACGTCGAGGCCGAATTTGCGGCAAGAACTCGTGCGAGTCCACCGACGGATGGACTGCGCGACAATCCCGTAACCCACGATGTTCGCGAGGCATTGTCGATCCCAGACCGGATCATGTATTTAGCTGACGGCCAGGTCGCTTAGGACGACTATCCCGAGGACGTCCACGCGACCCCCGCAATGCTGGATATGGGAGCAACGACCATGATCTCCTGCACTGCCAGGATTACCGGACAACCGCCCATGGCCGAAGCGAGGATTTTCGACCAAGCCATCCGGGTAGCAGCTCACCCGCATTTCGACGATATGGTCGGTACCGAGCAACAAGTGGTGTTGGTGGGCTACCCCGGCAGTATCCGTATTTCTCGAGCAAATGAGCAGATCCGCATCCACGGGTGCCATGGCCAGATTGTCAGCCACGTGTTCGACGGCGAGTACTACCTCGTTGGCATGGAGACTGAGTATGGCATGGTCACTGCTCGGATAGCGGTCAGTGCCGAACCCATGATGGTCGGTGACGCGGTAACGGTAAGCGTCGTGACGTCAAGATTGTGGGCATTACCGGTGAAGTGATGGGCTACTCGCAAATAACGTTGCGCTAATCGCGCCGAAGAGCATCGGCGTAAACCGTCGCTTAGGGCAACGTTGAAGAGAAAGAAGAGAAACCTGCGTTATTGCTAGCAGCTAACATGCCCCCGTCCAACGCCAATTTAAAGTCAAGACAGGCGGGGGTCGTGTGTTCCTACCAGCGCCAGGTTCAACTCCCATTTATCACAGGTGTGATAGTTTGGCCTCATGATTCATCTCGATGTCACATCGGTGACGTACACCTTGCCGGATGGACGGCCTCTACTACGTGATGTGTCCCTGAGTCTGGGTTCCGGAGAGCGAGTCGCCATTATCGGCGCGAACGGAGCTGGCAAGAGCACGCTTCTGCGCATCGTCACGGGTGAGCTGTCACCAGGTTTAGGTAATGTAACATGTACTGGTAGCTTGGGCGTGGCGCGTCAGTTCATTACGGGCACGACTGTCAGAGAATTACTGCTGTCGGTAGCGCCCCCGGCGATCCGTGACGCTGCCACGCAGCTCGCGCACTCTGAGGCCACGATGAATCAAGAGGGCACCACCCAATCGCAGATGGCATACGCGTCCGCAGTTGCCTCATGGGGTGAAGTGGGTGGCTACGGCGTTGAGGTGTTGTGGGATGTCTGCACAGTCGCCGCTCTCGGGATACCTTTCGATCGGTGTCGCGACCGCTCACTAGCTACGTTGTCGGGTGGTGAACAGAAACGACTCGTACTAGAGGCGCTACTGCGCGGCCCCGATGATGTGTTATTACTCGATGAGCCGGATAATTCTCTGGATGTGCCAGGCAAGCGCTGGCTGGAAGAGCAGCTGAGCGCGACAGACAAATGCGTGCTGTTCGTGAGCCACGATCGTGAGCTACTGGCACAAACGGCAACCTCGATCGTGACGCTGGAAGTCGGAGCAGCGGGCAACACCGCGTGGACACACGCCGGTGGGTTCCGCACCTACCACCGCGCACGAGAGCAACGCTTCGAACGGTTGGACGAGTTGCATCGCCGGTGGAGGGAAGAGCATGCAAAGCTGCGCTCCCTCATGCTCATGTACAAACAGAAGGCCGCTTACAACTCCGACATGGCCTCTCGGTATAGAGCGGCGCAAACCCGACTTAACCGCTTTGAGGAGGCTGGGCCGCCGCAGGAACCGCCTCGAGGACAGCACCTTCACATGCGGCTGCGTGGCGGGCGCACCGGGAAGCGGGTGCTGACCTGCGAGGCACTCGAGTTGACGGGCCTGATGCACCCCTTTGACTTCGAGGCCTACTTCGGTGACCGGGTTGCGCTTCTTGGTTCAAATGGGTCCGGAAAGTCGCACTTTCTGCGCCTACTCGCAGCCGGGGGCACTAACCCTGCACTGGATCAGGAGCCCGTAACCGGAACTAGGATCGAACCTGTGCCTCACGAGGGTTCAGCGCGTCTCGGTACGAGGGTGCGTCCGGGATGGTTTGCCCAAAATCGCAGGTGCCCCGACCTCACCGGCCGCACACTCCTGGACATCCTGCACCGTGGTGATGAGCACCGCACTGGTCTTCCCCGGGAAGACGCTTCACGAGTGCTGGCTCGCTATGAGCTGGCAGAGTCCGCAGAACAATTCTTCGACTCGCTTTCAGGTGGTCAACAGGCAAGATTCCAGATACTGCTATTGGAACTTAGCGGGGCGACGATGCTGCTACTAGACGAGCCCACTGACAACCTCGACCTCGTCTCCGCCGAGGCCCTCCAAGAAGCACTGGCCACTTTCGAGGGCACGGTACTCACAGTGACCCACGATCGATGGTCCGCGCGCGACTTTGACCATTTTCTGATTTTCGGAGAAGACGGAAATGTCTATGAAAGCAGCGAGCCCGTGTGGGATGAGGCCCGCGTCACCAGGGAAAGGTAAGTGTCATGCCCGTACGGATCGACCCGGAAAAGCGTCGTCAGCAAGTTCTCGAAGCGGCTTTCCGCCTCGTGGTAGCCGAGGGAATCGATGGGGTATCCCTGCGGAAAGTCGCCGAAGAGTCCGGTCTGAATATCGGCTCAGTCAGGCACTACTTCGACGGACACCATGATCTGCTCAACGCCGCCGCAAAAGAGGCAGGCGCCAGAATGGGCAAGCGTCTCGAATCCCATCCCGCCGAAAAACTGCGCGGGCTCACTGGTGAAGCAGCGCTCGACGCCTTACAGGCCCTCGTCGAGACGGTCATGCCGGTCGATGAGGCACGCCGCGACGAGGCGATCGTGGTAGTTGAGCTGATTATGGCTTCCCGAACGATGCCGGTGTTCCGTGCCACGTCTGCACGAATGGCCACCAACCTCGATGCTGTCCTGCTCGAGGCACTTGAGTGCTTACGCGTACCGGAAGCCGACCTTGCTGCGGCGCAACTTGCAGCCATCATCGGCGGGTTGACCTTGGACGCAGTTACCCCACATGGTGCCCTGAGCGTCGACCGTTTGCGAGCCGTCCTCCGTTCACATCTGCGAATGCTCCTCGCCACCCCGCACCACGGATGAGAAGTATTCCTCTTTGGTTATTCGCGCCGCTCGCAACTGCATTTATGGTCCACTGCGGCTGGGAAAATCAGCTGATCCGTCCGCCTGATAAGCCTCAATGAACTGGGCTGCTCGTTCATGGAAGCGAGTGACGGATCTGAGTACGCGAATGTGGTCTCCGAATTGAAGTAGCTGTCGCACAGACTCAACCGAGAATTGTCCAGACGGATAGAGGAACACAACGTAGACGAAATAAACCCCGCCCACCGGGCGGAGCACGTCTCGACTCTCATCTTACGTGGAGCATAGGGGATTCGAACCCCTGACCTCTTCCATGCCATGGAAGCGCGCTACCAACTGCGCCAATGCCCCAGAAAACATTCCCGAAGGAGCCGTTTTCCTCGTTCCCCCGATTGCCCGGGCGACCCGCCAAACGTTACCGGACCCCACCCATCCTTACCAAATCGCCCCAGGCGAAGCGACTACCTCGACATGGGTAACAAATACAAATCACCAAGGAAACTCACCACGCGCACGAAGGGCCATACATCACGGCATTCCAGCCATGTCGCACGACCCTTGATGCCGGCGCCGTTCAGCTCTGCACGTCCTTGGCCTTCAGATAACCCTGACGGTGCCCTAGGAAGACGCACACGTACCGGTCCTTGCCGGTGACATTGACGTGGTCCTTGGGTGGCGGAGCGTCGAAAGTCTTGGAACGGTAATAGTCTGTCGCAGGCTCAGGATCGATGACGACGTAGCGTTGTCCGCGCTCCAACACGTACGGCAACGCGGCATCCGGCTGCACCCAGGCTGGGTCCGGATAAGCGGAGGCCTCCGGGAAGGCCCGGCCGTAACCTGACGTGCGCGAAACCACAGTAACCGTTCGCGCCCCCGGGACAACCCGCGCCACGGGCCGCGTAGCGGGGTTGTGGAACCACGCCTTGGCTCCCAGGTACCAGACGGCGACCCACTCGCCGTCCTGCCCTCCGACCTCTGCGACGACGTACTCCGCACCCGTATTAAGACGAGCGCCGACGTCGGAAGGCTCTGTTGTCGCTGGCTCCGGCCTGATGCCGGCATCAACAACAGTCGGGGCATCCGGTGAGGGGGCTTGCCGCGCCGTCACAAAGTTCACCCCTGTGACGACCTGACCGTTGAAAACCTGCGTGTTGGTCTCGAAATCAGGCAGGATCCTCACGACGTCGCCGCGCTTTGGCCTGGTGCTCACCGTGCCCTTGAAGAGTGAGCTTCCTAGTAGTTCGAAGTACCGAGTCCAGTTCCAAAATGGGCCCGGATCCCAGTGCATCCCCTTGATGTGCTCGGTATCAGTCCCTGGAACTTCATCGTGGCCGATGACGTGGCCACGTGTCATCGGGATCGAATACTCGTCGCACAAGTAGCGGACTAGTGTCGCACTGGAGCGGTACATGGCGTCCGTGTACCAGGTTTTCCCCTCGAGGGCCTTGCCTTCATGCTCGAGGCCGAGGGCGTGCATGTTGTAGTACCAGTTCCCTGCATGCCAGCCGATATCTTTGGGATCGAGGTGCTGCGCAACGTGACCATCAGAAGACCTCAGCGTGTAGTTCCACGCGAGGTAACTCGGCTTTTCAACGAGCTTAATGGTGTTGTCATAGGTCTCCTCAGTGTCGTGGATGACGATCCTCGTCAGCGAAGGAGTGGAGGGGCGGTGCGCGACGTCGTGATTTCCGTACTTGACCGGATCCGTCCCGTACTGCTGATACGGAGCTGGTAGCCATTCGATCCGAAGGCTATCCGGACCGTCAATCGGAGGGCCGGAGACCCTAGCCCTAGCAACGCGGTCATGCTCGGGCAACGCCGCGCGGCCAATGAGCGGGCCGAAAACCGTCATGACAGTAAAGGAACGGCGGCTGATGTCAACCATCGAAAGAGTCCTCCTGATCGGTAAAACTGCTTATGAACTCCCTAAAGGAAGTACAAGCAAACCACAAACAAGGGTCAGGACAAGGAGGATCACCACATAGGAGCGTTACCGCCCTGAATCCCCGCGCACCATCAAGCTCACATTACGGTTGCGTTATACGTCCGCAATCGCCAGCAATCGCCTAGTCGGTAGGCATCACCCAGCCCAATCCGGTCTAGCACGGTCCACGAGCAGTTGCCCAGCCCACCAAACCGTAGAAATTCCGGGTATCCACCGCCGAGCAGCCACACCACTGCCGCCCGCAGCGCAAAACCGTGTGCGACCAGGCACGCCGTCTCCCCCTGATGCACACGCACGGCGTCGTGGATAGCCGATGTCACCCTCTCGGCAACCTCAGCGGTAGTCTCACCGTCAGATCGCCGAAAATCCTCCCCAGAGGTCATCAGGCGGGTGTAGTCAGGGTCATTGCGATGCAGATCAGGAACAGTCTGACCTGCCCACTGGCCGACGTCGACCTCTTTGAGCCGCTCGTCGATACCAACGTCAACCCTAGCCGCCCGTCCAATCGCCTCCGCAGTGACCCGAGCACGCATCAACGGCGACGACAGGATTGCCACCGGGTTCATCCCGGCGATCACCGGCGCCACGGCCTCGGCTTGGGACACACCCCTGGCCGAGAGTGGAACGTCCATCTGTCCCTGCAAGCGTCCGTCGGCGTTGAACTCGGTTTCCCCGTGTCGCACCAGGACGATCCGCGTCGTCACATTTGGTCCCAGTCGAGCTGCTCTTCCGGCAGCTGCAGATCAACCGCGGGGCAGTCCTTCCACAGCCTCTCCAGCGAGTACAACTCGCGCTCCTCCTGGTGCTGCACATGCACCACGATGTCGATGTAGTCGAGCAGCACCCAACGGTTCTCCCGTTCCCCTTCGCGACGCGCACGATGGACCTCATGCTCGTGCATGGCTTCGTCAACAGCGTCAACGACCGCTGACACCTGGCGCTCGCTAGCCGCCGAAATGACAACGAAGATATCGGTAATGGCAAGATGCTCCGAGACGTCAATAGCGACGATGTCGAAGCCCTTCTTCTCAAGCGCGGCATGTGCCGCCACACGGGCGAACTCGATGGCCTGTTCAGTGGCGCTCAATGATCCTCCGGAATGGTTTGGTCGTTGTCGCGGTAAAGACCGCGCTTGTTGATGTACTGCACGATGCCGTCTGGCACGAGGTACCAGATTGGCATGTCCTCCCCAACCCGCTGACGGCAATCGGTCGACGAGATGGCCATAGCCGGCACTTCGAGAAGAGTGACCTTCTCTGCCGGCAAGTGAGAAATGTCCTTGACTCCCAGCGGCACACCGGGCCGCGACACCCCGATAAAATGCGCCAGATCGAACAATTCCTCAGCCCCACGCCACGTAAGAATGTGGCTCAACGCGTCCGCACCGGTAATGAAAAACAAGTCGACGTCACTGCCACGCTCTCGGCGCAAATCCTTAAGGGTATCGACGGTGTAAGTGTCGCCCGGACGATCAATATCGACCCGCGACACCGAAAAAGTCGGATTCGACGCCGTCGCGATAACGGTCATGAGGTAACGGTCTTCAGCCTGCGAAACTTTGCGTCCCTTCTTCTGCCAAGGCACGCCGGTAGGTACGAAGACAACCTCGTCGAGGTCAAACCTGGCCGCAACCTCCGAGGCTGCGACGAGGTGGCCATGATGAATAGGGTCGAAGGTGCCACCCATCACCCCGAGCCGGTAGCGGCGTCCGATGTGGACCCGCGCCAACCCCAGTTCAACACTTGGCATCAGGAATGCGGCCGACCCTTGCCGATACCACGGACGATGGCCAGCGCGATCAGCAGCACCAGCAGCGTCAAGATGCCGGCGGTGAAGGCCGACGACTCCATCAGGAGAGGAACGATGCTCATGGCGCCTCAGCCTATCCCACAACCGCACCACGACAACCGATAACCGGTCATTGACGGGTCTGACCGTCCCCATGCAGGACGTAAGTTGTCGTCGTCATTTCCCGCAGGCCCATCGGTCCGCGCGCGTGGAGCTTCTGGGTCGAAATGCCGATCTCGGCTCCGAACCCGAACTCGCCACCGTCAACAAATCGACTGGAGCAATTTATCAGCACGGCGGCAGCGTCCACGCTTGAGGTGAAAAACTCCTGCGAGGACATCGACCTAGTGACGATGGTTTCCGAATGCCCCGAGCCATGCTTGGCGATGTGATCGACTGCCTTTTCCAGGTCGTCAACGATGCGCAGCGCAAGATCTAGGGACAGGTACTCATTGTCGTACTCGTTGGGGGCGGCCGGTACGATCCTCGAATCCAGTCGGATGCTCTCATCATCACCGTGCACCGTCACTCCGCGGTCACTCATGGCGTCGACCAGCGGAGGCACTGCCGAGTCCGCTATTCCCCGATGTACCAGGACCGTCTCGATGGCATTGCACACACTGGGGCGTTGGGTCTTGGCATTAACGACAATGTCGATTGCCATCTCCACATCGGCGCTGACGTCAATAACGAGGTGGCAGTTGCCGGTACCGGTCTGGATGACGGGAACCTTGGCCCTAGTCACGACGGCGTTGATGAGCCCGGCACCACCGCGCGGAATAAGCAGGTCGACATAGTCTCGGGCAGCCATGAGCTCATCGGTAACCTCGCGGTCTCCCTCGACGAGTTGCACCGCTTCACGAATCTCCTCCGGTAGCCGTGAGCGCATCGCCATGATGACTGTCCGGTTGGACTCCAAGGCCGACGAGGAGCCTCGCAACAAACACGCATTTCCAGACTTCAAGCAGATACCCGCAGCGTCGGAAGTAACATTGGGACGGGCCTCGTAGATGATCCCGATGACGCCAATCGGCACCCGGACTTGCTCGACCTTGACTCCCAGCGGGGTACACCAGCCGCGCACCACCTCGCCGACGGGGTCGTCGAGACGAGCAACCTCTTCCAAACCGACAGCCATCCCCTCGATTCGCTCTGGGGTGAGAGTTAGGCGGTCGAGAAGAGCGTCGTCCATCCCGGCCTCGCGACCACGGTCGAGATCAGCACGGTTAGCAGCAAGGATCTCATCGACACCCGTGCGCAACCCGGTAGCCATTGCCGTCAGCAGGTCATCTTTATCAATATGGCGCAGCCGGCGCAATATTGTGGCAGCAGATCGGGCAGCTATGGCCTGTTCGATGACTCGCGAACTCATGGCCATATGGTATTCGCCAGCTGGGAATCACTAGCCTGACGATCAGACGGTGAGTCGTAGGGTCACACCTGACCCTTTACTTCTTGGCTCCTCGACGGCGGTTCAGCACCATGGCATCGCGGTGGATGATCTCGCGAGACGCCGCCGGACCCATCTCCGCAACTAGCCAGGCACTTGAACGTCCTCTCATGATTCGTACCTCGTCATGGGAGAATTGGACGATCCCACGACCGATAACCCGACCGTCGGGGGCCAGAATCGTCACGGGATCGCCCGCTTGGAAATCCCCATGCACCCGAGTGACACCCACTGCCAACAACGAGGAGTGACGCTGAGTCAGTGCTTCGACAGCTCCGTCGTCAATGACGATCTGCCCCTGCGGAGTGGCAGCGTCGGCCAGCCATAACAACCGTCGGGGTCGTCGCGTTGCCATCGGGCGGAAGTAAGTACCTACGGGGTCGCCAGCCAAAACGCCACGGGCGTCCGCCATCGCTGCAAGCACCACCGGCACCCCGGCGCAGGTGGCCATTCGGGCGGCCTCGAGTTTCGTCGTCATGCCGCCGGTTCCCACCCCCGAACCAGCCTTATGAGTATCGACATCCAATGCTTCGATGTCTTCAACAACCTCGACGCGACGAGCGTCCGGCGAATCCGGATGGGTGGTGTACAGGGCGTCGACGTCAGAGAGCAGGACGAGGGCCTGAGCGCGCACCAGCTCAGCGATCAGAGCAGCGAGCCGATCATTATCGCCAAACCGAATCTCCCCGGTGGCGACCGTGTCATTCTCGTTGACGATCGGTACGACGCCCAGCCCGAGCAGAGTGTCGAGGGTTGACCAGGCATTACAGTACGAGGTGGGTCGCACGAGATCATTGACAGTGAGTAGCACCTGCCCCACCCGCAGCCCGTGGCTAGAAAACCTCGACGTGTAGTGAGCCAGCAAAATCCCTTGTCCGACTGACGCTGCCGCCTGCTTGCCAGCTAATGTGCGTGGACGATGAGTCATCCCCATAGCGGGAAACCCGGTTGCGATCGCTCCGGAACTCACTAGAACGACTCTCCGACCGTCCTTGACGACCTCACTCAGCACATCGACTAGATCGTCGACACGGCGCACGTCGATTCCGCCGCCAGGAAGGATCAGAGAGGACGATCCGACCTTGACCACCACGGTGGTGGCCTCGCACATGGCTCCACGCAGATCAGTCACGGCCCTCGAACCACTCCTCTTCGGCAACGCGAGCGCGCCACGACTCTCCGCGTGGGTCGCGTCCGACCTGGCCGTATTCCTCGCGGGCGCGATGGTATTCGCGGTCCATCTCGCGACGACGAGCAACCGAAGGACGCTCAGTCTCCAAACGCTGGTCCTCACCGCGGCGAGACAGTATCTCGGCGCCCGACTCGATCTGCGGAGCAAAGTCGAAGATGACGGCGTCCTCACCACCGACAGCGACGGTGTCACCAGCAATGGCGCCCATAGCCAGCAACTTCTCCTCGACGCCCAAGCGGTTCAGGCGATCCGACAGGTATCCGACAGCCTCGGGGTTATTGAAATCGGTCTGGGCAACCCAGCGGGTCGGTTTGTCGCCAGTCACGCGCCACAAGAATCCGCCTTCGCCGTCGCCCTGGCGCTTGATGGAGAACGCCTGACCTTCATCCTTGGTCTTGGGTCGAATGACAATACGCTCCGGCTCTGGTTCAGGTTCCTTGTTGCGGGCCTTCTCAACCAATTCGGCCATAGCGAATTTGAGGGCATTAAGCCCCTCCCCTGATTTCGTGGAAATGCGGAATACCGGCCAGCCACGCTTGGCGACGTCATCGAAAACGATATCGGCTAGGTCAGCGGCATCAGGGACGTCGACCTTGTTGAGCACCACCAGGCGCGGGCGATCCTCAAGACCACCGTGGGAAATAAGCTCACCCTCAATGACGTCGAGGTCACTGACCGGGTCGCGGTCGGGCTCGTAAGTAGCGCAATCGATGACGTGGACGATGGCCCGGCAACGTTCAATGTGACGCAGAAAATCAAATCCCAGACCCTTTCCCAGAGAGGCTCCTGGAATGAGGCCTGGCACGTCGGCAACGGTATACGTCGTCTCCCCAGCCACGACGACACCCAAATTCGGCACTAAAGTAGTGAATGGGTAGTCAGCAATTTTCGGCTTAGCTCGTGAGATCGCCGCAATGAGACTGGATTTTCCTGCGGAGGGAAATCCCACCAGGCCGATATCGGCGACCACTTTGAGTTCGAGCAGGATTTTACGTTCCTCCCCGGCCTCACCGAGGAGGGCGAAACCAGGAGCTTTGCGAGCTGAGTTCGCGAGGGCTGCGTTACCGAGGCCACCGCGTCCGCCAGCGGCAACGACGAGTTCGGACCCCGCGCCGACGAGGTCTCCGAGCAGCTCTCCAGTGTCGGCGTCGGAGACGATTGTGCCCTCTGGGACACCCAAGACGATATCGGACCCATTGGCTCCAGCCTGGTTATCACCGCGTCCGGGCTCTCCATTCGTGGCCTTACGGGTGGACTGCCAGTGATAATCCACGAGGGTCGTCACCTGGGGATCAACGCGCAGAATCACGGAACCGCCGTTACCGCCGTTTCCACCGTCGGGCCCACCCAACGGCTTGAACTTCTCACGCTTGACGGAGGCGCAGCCGTGTCCCCCCCTGCCCGCCACGGCGGTCAGCGTCGCGCGGTCCACGAACGAAGGGATGGCCATATCTCTATCTCTCCTTAAGCATAAACCGGGTAGCTTTCGCCCAGCGTGGGATTCAAAGCACTAAGCGCAGCAGACCGAAACACGATGGACACTCCACCCCAAGCGACACCGAACCATCTCCACTCTACCTTAGCTGACACCTGCGTCTATGAAAGGAAGACCCAATGAAGTCCAGCAAGCGCGCCTGCCTCATCACGTGGGCTATGGGTTTAACGATGCTGCTTACACTAACACCCATGCCCGCTCACGCTTCTCCACGCTATGAAACATAGTGCAGCACCGGAATTACTAATGTGTCTGTTCCCAACCCTAAAACCCAGCAAGCTGCGGAGCAGGATATTGGTACGTAGTTTTTGATAAAACAAACAACAAGGAAGTCCTACGTATCAGCATTCCACCAAATCAACGCCCATTGAGGCACTGAAATCTGGATATAATGCCGTTAATAGGTTTTGCGCTGCTAACTCGACATTATGCAGCCTGATCACCACTGTTGGGGTAGCTATAACCCAATACAGACTGGCAGGAAAACAAGAGCCATGAGCCCCCTAGACGCCACCAAAACGGATTTATTTGATGTAATTCACGATCACTGCATCCGGGTTGAACTAAAGCTTAATCCGCTTCAGGCCTTATCCATTGCGGTGGAACAACATGAAAGGAGTAGCAACATGAGCACGTTTTTCACACGACATAACGCTGTAAGCAGTCCTGCTGTACGGAATCCTGCAGACCATCTGGATAACGCTCATAGACCCTTCGCAACACATGACCTTTCTCGGGCTCATGACCTGTGCAGCGGCATCTCTTACGGTGACTGAAATACTGCGCAGGGTTGCGAACCGGAAACTGCGTTAAGTCCCAAATCGTCTCAACGTCATGATACGAAAACCGGCTCCCGTCACTGTGACGTGAGCCGGTCACATCCACGTGGGGTCTCAGACCTCAACCGGAGCTTCCACCAGGATGACATTGCCGACCTTGCAGCCACGATGAGTACTGAACTCGACATTGCCCTCACGCAGTGCGAAGAGAGTGTCGCCGCCACGACCAACCCCGTCACCAGAGTGGAAGTAAGTACCGCGCCGGCAGATGATGATCTCGCCGGCCTTGACGACCTGACCGCCAAAACGCTAAAAGCCGAGGCAGCGCAACCCCGCCCAGGTAAAACGCCTGGCTAGGTTACGTCTCTGCCGGCTGATCCGATCCGGCGGAACGCCGTGGCGATGCAGCTTCGACCTTCCTCACGCCAGCCGCACGACGCGCCGGAGCTTCCGCCACAGTGTCAACAGGACTTTGCGACGCACTCTCCTCGCCGTTCGCCGGCACACCCTGAGCAAGTGCATCCTGAGCCTCGGAGGCGGCACGCATCTGCAATCCCGTGTGATGCGATAGCGGCACGTCCTTGAGTAGCAGAGCCAGCAAACCTGCCGCAGCCACCATCGGGGCCATCCACAGGAACAACGGGGTCAATGAGTTGACGTACGCCTCAATGATCCCCTGACGAATAGATCCGGGCATCTGATTGACGGCACCAGGCGTCAGCGAGGCCGCAGCATGGTTTTGCGAACTCATAGCGCCCAGTGCCTTGAGGACCGCGGGGTCCTTGCTCGTAGCCAAAGATGCGAACAAGTCGCCGACGCGGTTCGTCAGCCGGGTCGTGAAAGCCACGCCAATCAAGGACGATCCTAGGCACACACCAATCTGGCGGAAGAAACTGTTGTGGCTGGTGGCCGTGCCAAGCAGAGTCGGTCGGACGTCGTTCTGCACCGCCATAACGAGCAGCTGAAAGAACATGCCCATGCCCAAACCAAGGACGAAGGTATCGCCCATGATCCGCCACACTGGCGAGTTCTCGTTGAGGGTGGACATCAACACCATGCCGCCCGCCGCGACGATCGGGCCGATGATGATGAAGATGCGGTAGCGACCTATACGGGACGTCAACAGGCCAGTCACCGCCGAGGCCAACAGAATACCGATCGTCATGGGGATGAGCAGTAGACCAGACACCGTGGCCGAATAGCCGTAGGTCATCTGCATGTAGGTCGGCAGGTAGGCCAGCACACCGAACATGGCTCCCATGGCCAGCATGCCGATGATCGTCGCGACGACGAAGGTCCGGTTGTGAAACAGTTCCAGCGGCAGAACCGGATCCTCGACACGACGCTCCACGACGGGGAGCCAACCCCATGCCACAACCGTGACGACGCCCAAACCGATGATCTGCCACGACGACCAGTCGTATTGGGAGCCACCCCAGGTGGCAAGCAGCACGATTGCCACAGCGCCAACGTCCATCAGCGTCAGTCCCAGCCAGTCAATCTTCGTCTTCAGCTCGTGCTTGGGAAGTTTGAGGGCGAAAAGGCAGGCGACCCACGCCACCACACCCAGTGGCAGGTTGACCCAGAACACCCAGCGCCACGAGATCGAATCGGTGAGCCAACCGCCCAGCAGCGGGCCGAGCACTGAAGAGACACCAAACATCGCACCCATCGGCGCCATGTACGCAGCACGAACGCGCGGCGGGATGAGGTCACCGGTAATCGCTTGGGACAAAATCATGAGGCCACCGCCACCCAGGCCTTGGATAAAGCGGTAGAAAATGAATGCCACCATGGTGCCGGCGGTACCACAGAGGGCAGACCCCAGCAGGAACAGACCAATCGCAATAAGGTAGAGCTTTTTGCGACCAATCAGGTTGGACAGCCGGCCATACAGCGGCATACCGACCGTGATCGCGAGGGTATAAGCGGTGATAACCCATGCCATGTGCTCGACCCCGGACAGGTCCCCGACAATAGTCGGAAGGGCCGTTGCGACGATTGTCTGGTCCAGCGAGGACAGGAACATCACCATCATGAGGCAGAGATAGACAACCCAGAACCGGCGGTCCGGTTTGAACTTGACAGCCTCCGGGGCAGCAGCAGTTGCGGTCATAAAACAGCTTTCGTAACGATCTGGGACGGATGGAATGGTGCGTTTAAATACGCAGAATGGGAGCGTCAGGTCTTGACGGCCAGGACTCGATCAAGGCGTGGTCGACGAGGTATCTGCGATGAGCTCGGCGGACAGTCTGGCCCAGACGTCGACGACACGATCGAAAGTGTCGGCCACTTCGGCTGAGCTTCCCCCAGAGCGCACCACGACCGATTGGAAGGCGGAGCGTTCCATCGCCTGGACGGTACTGACCAAAGCCAGCACCTCTAACGAGTCCTCAGGCTTGCCCGTGCGCCGAGCAGAGGCAGTCACTAACGCCGCCCGCTGGCCATCGACAGCCTCCTTGAGGGCCATTCGGAGTTCCGAGCTCTCCCCTCCGATTCTCATGAGAATGCATAGATCGTCGAAGTCGACGTTCGCCTCGCGCCAGCGAGCCTCAAGCAGGTCACGAATGAGCTGAGCGAGAGGAGTCTCGACATCCGTCGCGAAGGCCTCCAGGGTGTCTTGCGGATAGGGGACGAGGGGCGGTAGATAGACGTCATACTTGGACGGGAAATGGTTGAAAACGGTGCGTCGGGAAACCCCAGCACGCTCCGCAATATCATCGACGGTGACGTCATCAACTGGCTTTTCGATCGCCAGCTCGATGGCGGCACGGCGAATGACGCCTTGGGTTCGAATTGCTGTCGGTGAGGTCACAACAACAATTATGCACCCAGTGCAGATTTTGCATCAAGTGCAGAAGGTGCACTCAGTGCATACGCTGTCACGCTTTCGGTGAACGAGGTTGCCAATGACGTCATCGGAATGCTTTCCACGCAGCTCGCAAATAGGGCCAGGCTCGCTGGGCCGAATCTTTCCATTGGTCAAGTGATCCTGTGGCTCGGTGCACCCACGAACCGGCTTCCTCGCCTACCGATGGCGCCAACCACAGCACCCCGACGACGACAGTAAGCACGCTCACGACGAGGGCCACTGCGACCATGCGGGCCCACATCCCTCGACGTTGGCGAGCTCCGGAAACACTGTGGTGAGTCCGGGAAAAACACCGCGTAAACAGCGCACCACCTAAGGCAATGACCAAACTCGTGACGGCAGCTCCGATCATCGTCCCGCCGATCCCGAGGCCACCGACCACCCCAGTCGCAGCCGCAGAAGCACAGGCACCAGCAGCCACCTCGTACGGGCGAGGCCATCGATGACGAGTCTGGGGCTGCGAGACAGAAGCCGCGCCACGATGACGAGGCTTACTAGTCTGCGAAGTGGTTGGTCGACCGGAACGAATCGGGGGCAGCGGCGCGGTGACTTTGGGCAGTGACCTTGTGAGTTTCGGTGCATCCGACCCCGGCTCGATCCGGTATAACCACCGCTCGTCCTCACTGAATTCCCGGTCGCCCACGGTTCTCTACTCTCCCCTCACTATGCAGTCGATATCGACCACCAGTTTTGAGAGTAGGTCGTCATTCCGTCACTTCCAGCCATTGCGTCCCAGTGACGACCACAGTCGCGCAAAAGGTCCGACGACGGTCGCAATCGCCGGCGGAATTCTCAATTAGCGCTGAGTCGATAGCACACACTCGCTCAGCTTGCCTCAGACACAAATTGGCCCCCGCTACAACAGCGGAGGCCATTCAGCTCTCTATCGTGGGGGCTCAAGCCTCGACCGGGGTCTCCACGGGATTTACGTTGACAACCTTACGGCCACGACGGGTACCAAACTCGACATTGCCGTCACGCAGGGCGAAAAGAGTGTCGTCGCCACCGCGGCCAACCCCGTCACCAGGGTGGAAGTGAGTACCACGCTGACGAACGATGATCTCACCAGCGTTGACGAGCTGACCGCCGAAACGCTTCACGCCGAGACGCTGAGCGTTAGAGTCACGACCATTGCGCGAGGAGGACGCGCCCTTCTTATGTGCCATGTCTGTCTACCTCAGCCTTCGATTCCGGTGACCTTGACCTGGGTGTACTTCTGACGGTGCCCCTGGCGCTTCTTGTAGCCGGTCTTGTTCTTGTACTTGAGGATGCGGATCTTCGGGCCCTTGATCTCGCCGAGAACCTCAGCGGTGACCTTGACCTTCCCGAGCGCGTCCTTGCCGGAGGTGACGGACTTGCCATCAACCACGAGGAGCGGGGTCAGCTCGATGCTGCTGCCCGCCTCGTCGGCGACCTTGTCGATCTCGACGACGTCACCCACTGCCACCTTGTGCTGGCGGCCGCCACTACGCACGATCGCGTACACGCCTGACCTACTCTCGTTCTTGTCGTACATTTCCGGGGACCGGAACCACTGGCCCCGGACAAACCTGACCGACAATTCGTGTCGGACCGGCTACTTATCCTACATTTCATGCGGTGGACGGTCAAAACAACCACCCACCAGTCCTCTGTGGGCCTGATCTCACTTGGCGTGGGACTTAGCCGAGGAGCCCCTATGACCGCGTCCGCGACCCTTAGAACGCTCGCCACCGTCGGCCGGAGCTTGAGAATCCACCGGCTTATCGAAGCGGTGGTAGCCCCGACCGCCACAGGCCTCACACTCCTCAGTAAAGGCCTCGGCCAGCCCGGTACCGATCTTCTTGCGGGTCATCTGAACCAAACCCAGCGATGTCACCTCAGCGACTTGATGACGGGTACGGTCGCGTCCCAGACATTCAGTGAGACGACGCACCAGAAGCTCGCGGTTAGTCGGCAACACCATGTCAATAAAGTCAACGACGATAATTCCGCCAATATCGCGCAGCCGTAGCTGACGCACGATCTCCTCGGCCGCCTCCAAGTTGTTGGCGGTAACGGTGGCCTCGAGGTTACCCGCCGACCCAGTGAACTTTCCGGTATTGACATCGATCACCGTCATAGCCTCGGTACGGTCAATGACAAGGGATCCTCCCGAGGGGAGGTACACCTTGCGCTCCAGAGCCTTCGCGATCTGCTCATCGATGCGGTACTCAGCAAAGGGGTCCTTGTCGTCGTGCTTCCAATGAGTCAACCGCGACACCATCTCCGGTGCCACGTGATCGACGTAGGCTTTAATAGTGTCGTAGGCGTCGTTAGGGCCGCCGTTGCCAGCGATAACGAGCTCAGAAAAGTCCGCAGTAAACAAGTCGCGGATGATACGCACCGTCAGATCGGGCTCGGTATACAGCATCAGTGGAGCCTTGCTGTTACTGGCCTTACGCTCAATAACCTCCCACTGGGCCTTGAGACGGTTGATGTCGCGGATCAGATCTTCCTCGGTAGCTCCCTCGGCGGCAGTGCGTACGATGACGGAAGCATCCGACGGGATGTTGTTCTCGACGATCTTCTTGAGGCGTTTACGCTCCGAATCAGCTAGCTTGCGGGAAATCCCCGAAAGGTGGCCGCCGGGCGAGTAGACGACGAAACGTCCAGGCACCGAAATATGGCTCGTCAAGCGAGCACCCTTGGCACCCACCGGGTCCTTGGTAACCTGCACCAGAACCTGGTCACCGGATTTCAGCGCGTGCTCGATGCGCTTGTCCTCGCCTTCCTTGCCGTACTTGGCCCAATCGACCTCGCCAGCATAGAGCACAGCGTTGCGACCACGGCCGATATCAATGAAGGCTGCCTCCATCGACGACAGAACGTTCTGCACCTTACCCAGGTAGATATTCCCAATTGAGGATGTGGCAGAGGCACGGTCAACGTAATGCTCAACGAGCACCCCATCTTCAAGTACCGCTAGCTGTGAGTAGTCGTCGGACTGGCGCACAATCATCTTGCGATCAACTGACTCGCGACGGGCTAGGAATTCCGCGTCGGTAATGACGGCACTGCGGCGACGCCCGGCGGCACGTCCTTCCCGACGGCGCTGTCTCTTAGCCTCAACGCGGGTTGAACCCTCGATGTCCGTGACCTCATCAGCCACCGACTGACGCGACCGCGGCTCGCGCACCTTGATGACGACGTCGCTGGGATCATCGTCAGAACCGCTAATGTCCTCACCACGGCGACGACGGCGACGACGGCGACGGTGGGTGCTGTCCGAGTTATTGGATTCGGAATCACTGTCAGAGCTGGTCTGTGAGTCGTCGCTCTCACCCGACTCGTCCGCGGATGTGCTCTCCTCGGTGTCTTCGTTGCGACGGCGACGACGCCCACCGCGACGACGGCGACGACGATTCTGACCGTCCTCCTCAGCAGTCTCTTCAGCATCAGCGGTGGTGTCTTCCTCCACTGCAACCATGGCGTCGTGATCAGACTCTTCGCTCTTTCTAGCGGAGCTGTGGCGGCCCTTGGCCTCGGTCAAATCCGCCTCAGCCAGGGCCACCTCGTCGGTGTTTTCCGCAAAGTGGCTACCGGCTTCCGAAGGGCGAGTAGCACGACGGCGACGACGCTTCGGCATAGCGGATTCTCCCCCGCCGATCTCGGCGGCCAACGAGTCGAGGATGTCGCTCGTTGAGCGTTCCTCGCCTTCTTTAAATCCAAAGGGGTTGGCCAAGGCACCCTCAACCTTGTGGCTACGAACTCGGGCCTTGGCTTTCGTCAGCGCGGCATTGATGGGATCGTCGCCAGCACCATCGCTAACGGTATTTGCCTCAGTGGTCCTCGCCTCGGTCATGCCCTCGACCTTCTCTGCGGACCGAGAGAGGCGACGGCGAGTGGCGCGACGACACTGTGAGGTGCCACGCTCGGCCTCAGTGGACGGCGCGGTTTCAGAAGCACCACGACGGGTACGGCGCGACTTCTCCTCAGGCTTCGCGTCTGTGGACTTGGGCTCCTCCGAGGTCGGCTCCGGAGCGTTGGTCTTAACAACGTCAGTCTCAGCAACCTGCAGGGTGCTCATCGCCTTGCGACGCCGTCCCATCGGAGGACGAGGCAGATCGGATGCCTCAGCATCAGACGTAATAATCGAGCCACCCGATCCGGCAGCAGTAATCGCCACTGGGACACTCGCCGTCTCGACGGGGACCGGGGCCCCAACGGGACGCGATGCAGCTCGACGGCGTCGAAGAACGGAAATTTCAGCGGTGGAATTCTCGCTAGAATTCAATGTGGTGTTGTCAGTCTCATCGAGCACTGTGCTCTCCTTGGCCTTTCGGCACGATCAGTGCCCACCCGGGTCACGGCCCTGCAGGAATCCTCCCGCGGGCGTATGCACACGCCTCGCACTGTATTGACGGCGTCGTTCCCCGGCATGGGGCAAAAACTTGCGGTGAGCCCTCGAGTCCCCCGCGGTCGCCTCTCGGCGTCGCGGTATAAACCGTCGAGTGGGGTGGCACCCCGTTCACCTAAGCCCTAGTATGTCACGTCCCCCGCGTCGATGCCAGATTTCGCACACTCGCTCGCCGCTCACCACACCGTCACGGCAGCACCAGTGAACGGATCCGCCAACGCGATCGACACCCCGCTCGCTTTCTCATCACAGGCCCCTTGAGCCAGTCGCGTCACCCGTGCCCCATCGAGAGCCGGACACTTTTCGGTCAGGGCACGCAGCACATCGTCAGGCCGGACCAATGGCGTGACGTGGCGCAGCATGAGACGCACCTGTCCGTCTGCGACATCCAGTCCAATGAGGGCGGCGCGCACATCGAACGTTCGCATACCCGACTTCGTCATCCGCTGCACTTCGACGGCTTCAGCTGCCATGAGAGCCTCCACCGCCGCCGCAAGCCCTGGCGCGTCACTAGCGGGCTCAATCAACCAAGCAGACGCCGTCAACAGCTCAGTGAAGGGGGTGCGATCGGTCTCGACTACCTCCAAGACCTCCATTCCAGGTGGCATCTCGCGACCTAAGACTGCCAGAACCTTCCCCGGATCGCGCTCCTTAGCTAACGCGACCTCGAGGTATTCCGCCTCAGAAGCTGCCCCAGTAGCTGCGGCGTTGGCATAGGAGATACGTGGGTGCGGATTAAATCCTGACGAATACGCCATCGGGATATGTGCTCGATTCAAGGCCCGTTCAAAGGCACGAGCAAAGTCACGGTGAGAGGTGAATCTGGCCGTACCGCGCTTGGCGTACCGCATTCTCAGCCGCTGCTGCGGCGGGGTCTGCTGCTCTGGCTGTTGTTGCGCACGCTTTAACATCGTCACTCCTCCTCTGATGGTACGAGCCTCGATGGTGCAAGATCAGGCACCACTAGCGTCAGCGGAATCAACGGATGGCCCGACGGTCCCACCTGAATCTCGGTGCCCATCTGCGGGCACACCCCGCAGTCGTAGCAAGGGTTCCAGCGACAGTCATTGACGGCCTCGCCGTCCATAGCGTCCTGCCAATCGTCCCACAACCAGTCACGGTCCAGCCCAGAATCCAGGTGATCCCAGGGCAATACCTCCTCGTAATCACGCTCACGGGTGGTAAACCAATCCAGCGAGACGCCCAGAGGCTCAAGTTCTTGCTCACAGCAGGCCAGCCAGCGGTCGTACGAGAAGTACTCGTTCCAGCCGTCGAAAACTCCCCCGTCGCGCCACACAGCCTCAATGACGTTGCCGACGCGACGGTCACCGCGCGAAAGCAACCCCTCGATGATTCCTGGGCGTCCGTCGTGGTATCGCATGCCTATCGACCGACCGAACTGGCGATCGGCGCGGATGGAATCACGCAGCACTGATAGGCGATGATCAACCTCGTCGGCGGAGGCTTGGGCAGCCCACTGAAACGGGGTGTGAGGCTTGGGTACAAATCCACCAATGGAGATCGTGCAGCGAATATCTTTGCGCCCGGCAGCGGCTCGACCCGCCTCAATGACGTGGGAGGCCATGTCATGGATCCCCAGCACGTCCTCATCCGTCTCTGTGGGCAGACCACACATGAAGTACAGCTTGACCTGACGCCACCCGTTTCCAAAGGCCGTGGCAACCGTACGAATGAGATCTTCCTCGGTCACCTGCTTATTGATATCGCTCCGACCCACCTTCGGGGGCGAAGGTCAAACCAGAACGACGACCGTTACGGCTCAACTCGTTGGCCAGATCAATGTTGAAAGCATCGACACGGGTGCTCGGCAAGGACAAAGAGACGTTCGTGCCCTCGTACCGATCAGCCAGCCCCTTGGTGATGTCGGAAATCTCCGAGTGGTCGGCACTAGACAGACTCAACAGCCCAACCTCTTCCAGGCCGGTTGCTTGCAGGCCGTCATCAACCATCTGGGCGATAGTATCGATAGACCGCTCTCGCACCGGGCGGGTAATCATGCCCGCCTGGCAGAACCGGCAACCACGGGTGCAACCCCGGAAGATTTCTACCGAGTAGCGTTCATGGACAGTTTCAGCGACCGGCACGATGGGACGCTTCGGGTACTGCCACTTGTCAAGATCCATGACGGTGTGCTTGGCAATGGTGAAGGGAGCCTCTGGACGATTCGGGGCGATTCTTCCAATAGTCCCGTCGTCGAAGTACTCGACGTCGTAGAAGGAGGGCACGTAGACCCCACCGGTCTCGGCGAGCCTCACCAGCAGACCTTCACGGCCACCAGGGCGGCCCTGTTCTTTCCAGCCCCGGATAATCTCGGAAATCTCCAAACAAGCCTCTTCACCGTCACCGAGGACAGCAGCATCAATGAAATCAGCTACCGGCTCGGGGTTGAATGCGGCATGACCGCCAATAAGGACGATGGGGTCGTCTTCGGTGCGGTCGGCTTGATGAATGGGGATACCGGCCAGGTCGATGGCGTTGAGCATGTTGGTGTAACCCAACTCCGTCGACAGCGAGACTGACATGATGTCGAAGTCGCAAACCGGCCGGTGCCCATCAAGGGTAAATTGGGGGATCCCGGCCGCCCTCATCTGCCTCTCCATGTCCGGCCACACTGAGTAGGTGCGCTCAGCCAGCATCCAATCACGCTCGTTGAGCACCTCGTAGAGGATGGCCACGCCCTGGTTAGGCTGGCCAATTTCGTACGCGTCGGGGTACATCAGAACCCAGCGAACTTCAGCGTCCTGCCAATCCTTGACGATGCTGTTGTGCTCTCCACCCACGTACTGGATGGGTTTATTGACTCGGGCCAGCAGCGGCTCAATCCGACCGAGGAGATCCTGGGTACTCACGAACGGCCATGGTAGGCGGTCTGGGCCAGACTATGGAATCACATATCACACTAGGTTGGGGAACCAGAGGCTAATCTCACGTTCGGCGGACTCTGGGCAATCGGAAGCGTGGACGAGGTTATGGTTCTTCTCCGTGCCAAAGTCGCCGCGGATAGATCCAGGAAGGGCCTCAGCACAATCCGTTTTCCCGTTCATGGCACGGACAACCGAAATAGCCTTGCGTCCTTCGAGTACCAAGGCGACCAGTGGTCCCGAGGTGATGAACTCCTCCAACGGCTCGTAATAGTCCCGGCCAACGTGCTCGGCATAGTGCTTGCGGGCAGTCGTAGCGTCAATTGTGCGCAGCTGCATCGCCCGCACCGTCAAACCCTTGGCCTCATATCTACCGATGATCTTGCCAATGAGATGGCGCCTCACGGCATCCGGCTTCAACAGGACCAAGGTGCGTTCCCCGTCACTCATGGGGCCCAACTTATCGCAGTGAAGATCGACACCTCATCGCACCTCAAGATTTCCATCAATACGCCTTCCGAGCACCATAATTGCCACCCAGATGGCAGCAAAGATGACCCCAACAACGTACATCATCGGAGTGGCCAATCCGAGCAGAATGCCGAAGATCTGAATAGCCCAGGACAGCAGGTACCCCCACGTGCGAGGCACACCAATGGCGCACACAATCGAGAGGATCATGCCGACACACCCCAGGATAACCGACGTGGCCACGCTGATCCTAGATACAAGGACCATTCCCGGGATGGCCAGTCCAAAGACGATGACCTCAAAGGCCAGGAAGCTCACCACAGTCTTCGTCATCGGGTTATCGGCGGCAAGGGTGAGGATTCCACTCTTCCCAGCCTCGGGCCACGCGGTCAACGTCACCAGCCCCCGTCGTCGTTCATGTCGTCATCAGGCAATGGCTCGAGTTGGTGCCCCTCCATTGCTTTGATCTGGTCCTCGGATAAATCCGGACTCTCGACGACGGCGGTCTGTGGGGCATCCAGCATAGTGCCATCCGGGCGAAGGATAGCTCGAGCACGTCCCGCCAGAACCACCGATCCGGCAACAAGGACCCCAGCCCCCGGACCACACGAATCCGCGATGCGGAAAGCTTCCTCGAGTGCTTCGCGAACGTCAGCAACCCGGGTGAGGTGATCCGAATCCCAATGGGTTGACGCCTTCTCAGCTAGCTCGTCAACGCTCAGGGCGCGCGATAGATCCGGCATTGAGGTGACGACGAGGTGGCTCACCGCATCCGAAAGCACCGCAAGCACACCGTCGATGTCTTTATCAGCCATCGCTGCCACGACTGCAATTAGAGGTTCAGCCTCGAAGGACTCGCGCACCCCGGCCATCGCTGAGACGGCACCGTGTGGATTGTGGAAGGTATCGAGGATGACCAGCGGGGAACGTCGCACCACCTCAAGGCGAGCCGGAGCCTCCACAGCTGCCAATCCCTGTTCAATAATCGCGGGCGTAAGCGGCCCAGTGAGCGCCTCCGCAGCTGCCACTGCCTGAGCAGCATTGTGGGCCATATGCTCCCCGAAAACCGGGAGGAACAACTCCCCTAGCGGGCCGGATGCGGTCTGGATGCGAAGGACTTGGCCGCCGACGGCGCTGCGTCGATCCAGTAAGCCCCAATCAGGACCTTCCAGCAAGGGTTTGACGCCGACATCGGCACATTGAGCCAACAGTACCGGGGCAGCTTCCGCCTCCTGGCCAGCAATGACGGGGATGCACCCAGGTTTAATGATCCCAGCCTTCTCAGCAGCGATCTTGTCAATGCTATTGCCGAGAATGCGCATGTGGTCCATGGCAACGGGGGTAACGACGGCGACATTCGCATCGGCAACGTTAGTCGCGTCCCAGCGTCCTCCCAGGCCCACCTCAACGACGGCAACGTCCACCGGCGCATCGGCGAAGGCGGCGAAGGCCATTGCCGTCATCACCTCAAAGAAGGTCATATCGATACCGTCGATGCGCTGGGCGTCAACCATGCCCACCATGGGCTCAATCTGACGCCACGTCTCGTCAAAGAGGCCGTGGCTGATGGGACGACCATCGATGCAGATGCGCTCGTTGACGTCGACCAGGTGCGGGGAACAGTATCGACCTACCCGTAGACCAGCCGTCCGCAACAGAGCGTCGACCATGATCGCCGTCGACCCCTTGCCGTTAGTACCGGCAATCTGGATTACGGAGCAGGCCTGCTGCGGGTTGCCGAGCAGGTCAAGGAGGGCTCGTTCCCGATCTAAACCGGGGCCAATGCGATGCTCGGGCCAGCGCGCAGTCAGCTCCGCGACGAGCTGGTCGTAGCTGCTCAATAGATGACCTCACCATCACGGCGACGTTGACGCAGGTTCTCCAGTGCCTCAGTGAGAATTGCAGCGGCCTCAGCCTTGCTACGACGCTCCTTCACGTAGGCCAAATGGGTCTTGTAAGGCACGATCTTGGGTGGGGCAGGAGGATTCGCCTGGTCGCGGTTGGCCGGCAAACCGCACTTGGGGCAATCCCAGGTGTCGGGTATCTCAGCCTCCGCCGCGAAGGCCGGACGGATCACGTGGTGGTTGGCGCAAAAGTACGAAACGTACTCGCGAGGGGCGGCCTCACCGCGCTCTGCCTCTCCCATGGGGCCGGCACCGACGCGACTTCCACGGATGGCACTTCCACCGGACATTCGTTCACTCTCCTCGAGGGGTCACAAAGCTGCCTGAGGGCAGCACTTTCAGGGCTTGGGAAGGTCAGCGCCTTCATGCACTCCGGCGCGGCAGACGGCCGCCCGATTCCGGCTCAGGAATGGCTGTAGAGCACCAGCAAGACAATGATGGAGACTAGCCACAGTAGGCCAATAACCACCGTCAGCCGGTCCAGATTTCGCTCAGCCACGGAGGTTCCGCCCATCGAGGTCGACACGCCTCCACCGAAGAGGTCCGACAAGCCGCCGCCCTTGCTTTTATGGAGCAGGACGAAGAGGGTAAGGATGACACTGAGCACACACAGGATGATGGACATCGTCAGTACGGGCCAGGTCATAAGGGGAGCCGAAATCACACCGTACAGGGTAACCCACGAGCCGTCACTTCCCCACATTGGAGCCCCGATATATGCGCGAATCTGGCTCCTGGATCAGGGGATAGACGACGACGGTCCCCGCACCACCAGGTGCCGGGACCGTCACGAAACTGATTGCTCAGGCCTTGTAGAAGGTCACGATCTTAGAGAAATCGCCAGCCTTGAGCGAAGCTCCGCCAACGAGAGCGCCGTCGACGTCTGGCTTGGCCATAATTTCAGCGACATTGGCTGGCTTGACCGAACCGCCGTACTGAATGCGCACAGCCTCAGCAGTCGGGGCGTCGTAGAGCTCCTTAATGGCCTCGCGAATGGCCTGGCAGACCTCCTGGGCATCGTCAGCGGTGGCGGTCTCGCCGGTGCCGATAGCCCAGATAGGCTCGTAGGCGATAACGAGCTTGGCAACCTGCTCGGCGGGGATACCGTCAAGGTCAGCCTTGATTTGGCCGACAGTGTGTTCGACGTGCTTGCCGGCCTTGCGGACCTCGAGGGCCTCACCGCAGCAGATGATCGGGGTCAGATCGTTCTCGATAGCCTTCTTAGCCTTCGCGTTGACCAGCTCGTCGGACTCGTCGTGGTATTCGCGACGCTCGGAATGGCCCACAACAACGTAGCCGCAACCCAGTTTTGACAGCATGGTGCCGGACACCTCGCCGGTGTAGGCACCATCGTCGTGAGCCGAAATATCCTGGGCACCGTAGGCGATTGGCAGCTTGTCACCATCAATGATGGTGGCCACGGTGCGGATATCGGTGAACGGCGGGATGACGACGGCTTCCGACTTTGTTGGGTCGTAGCCAGCGGACTTGAGGGCCTCTCCGAGATCCTGGACGAGGGAGGTGGCGGCAATGTGGTCGAGATTCATCTTCCAGTTGCCGGCCATGATTGGGGTACGGGACATCAGTTGCTCTCCTTGAGGACTGCGATTCCGGGCAGCTCCTTACCCTCCATGAGCTCGAGGGAAGCACCACCACCGGTGGAAATGTGGCCGAACTGGTCATCGGCGAAGCCGAGGGTGCGTACAGCGGAGGCAGAGTCTCCGCCACCGACCACCGAAAGGCCGTCGACCTCAGTGAGTGCCTGGGCAACAGCCTTGGTACCGAGTTCGAGACCCTTGATCTCAAACACACCCATCGGCCCGTTCCAGAACACGCTCGCGGCCTTACCGATTGCTTCGGCGTAAAGCTTCTCAGTCTTCGGGCCGATGTCCAGCGCCATCTTGTCACAAGGAATCTCGTCGACAGGTACGACGTCGATTTGACCGACAGTGCGAGCCTCGAAATCGACGTCGGAGACCACTCGCACGTCAACGGGAAGCAGGATCTCTTTGCCGGCAGCCGCAGCCTGTTCGAGATACTTCGTGCACGCGTCAATCGAATCCTCGTCGAGGAGGGAGTCGCCGACCTCGAGCCCCTTGGCCTTGAGGAAGGTGTATGCCATACCGCCGCCAATGACAAGAGTGTCCGCAGCCTTGAGCAAGTTGTCGATGACAGCGAGCTTATCGGCCACCTTGGCACCGCCGAGGACGACGACGAACGGACGCTTCGGATCGGCAGTCAGACCCTCAAGGATCTCAACCTCCTTGGCAACGAGGGAGCCGGCAGCGCTCGGCAACAGCTTGGCAACGTCGTAGACAGAAGCCTGTTTGCGGTGCACGACACCGAAGCCATTGGACACGTAAAATTCGCCAAACGAGCCGTATTTCTTAGCGAGCTCGGTGCGCTCGGTCTCGTCCTTGCTGGTCTCGCCCTTTTCGAAGCGGACGTTTTCAACCAAGGCGATCTCGCCGTCAGCCAGCGACTCAGAAATCTTGGTGGCGGAGGCCCCGACGACATCCTCAGCGAGTTTAACGTCAAGGTTCATGAGCTCACCGAGGCGCTTGGCGACTGGGGCAAGCGAGTACTTGGGATCGACGGCGCCCTTGGGGCGGCCGAGGTGGGCGAGCACGGTGGTGCGAGCGCCAGCGTCGTGCAACTGGGTCAGGGTAGGCAGAGCGGCCTTGATACGGCCGTCGTCGGTGATCTTGTCCCCATCGAGCGGGACGTTGAAGTCGCAACGGATAACAACGCGCTTACCGCGCAGATCTCCGAGATCCTCAACAGATTTCATATGTGGAAGCCCTTTCTTAAAGTGGTAATCGTGAACGGCGTTTCGCGGGCGTCACGGCCCGGGTACAGGTGACGGCCCCGCGCCCGCACGGGCATCGGGACCGTCATCAGCTCACGATGGTGAGATCAGGCAAGCTTGCTGGCGACGAGCTTAGTGAGATCAACCAGACGGTTGGAGTAGCCCCACTCGTTGTCGTACCAGGAGAGAACCTTGACGAGGTTTCCGATGACCTTAGTCTCGGTGGCGTCGAAAATCGAGGAATGCGGGTCGCCCTCAATGTCCTTCGACACAATCGGATCCTCGGTGTAGGCCAGGATGCCCTTGAGCGGACCCTCGGCAGCCTTCTTGACAGCAGCCTGAACCTCCTCAACGGTGGTTTCCTTGGAGGTCTGGAAGGTCAGGTCAGTCAGGGAACCGGTCGGGGTCGGAACGCGGACTGCGAGGCCGTCGAACTTGCCCTTGAGCTCCGGGAGAACCAGGGCCACAGCCTGGGCGGCACCGGTCTTGGTGGGGATCATGTTCAGGGCAGCAGCGCGGGCGCGACGCAGATCCTTGTGAGGAGCGTCCTGCAAACGCTGATCACCGGTGTAGGCATGGACGGTGGTCATGATGCCACGCTCGATGCCGAAGGCGTCATTGAGGACCTTAGCCAGCGGGGCGAGGCAGTTGGTGGTGCACGAAGCGTTCGAGATGATGTTGTGCTTCTCGTTGTCATAGTCGCCATCGTTGACGCCCATGACGAAGGTGCCGTCGACGTTCTTGCCGGGGGCGGAGATGATGACCTTCTTGGCGCCAGCCTCAAAATGGGCCTTAGCCTTCTCACCATCAGTGAAGAGTCCAGTGGACTCGACGACGATTTCGGCGCCGAGCTCCTTCCAGGGCAGGTCAGCGGGGTTACGCTCGGCGAGGACCTTGATGGTCTTGCCGTCAACGGTGATGGAGTCATCGTCGTAGCTGACCTCACCGGAGAAGCGACCCATAATGGAGTCGTACTTCAGGAGGTGGGCCAGGGTCTTGGTGTCGGTGAGGTCGTTGACGGCTACGACCTCGAGGTCAGCGCCCTGCTCCGAGAGAGCACGAAAGAAGTTGCGGCCAATGCGGCCAAAACCGTTGATACCAACCTTGACGGTCATTAAGGAATCTCCTCCAGATGAGGTTTGTGCGTTCAGCACTCGGACGAACCCCAGCATAGCGACTAAGGACAATGAACAAACCGGAAGGTCCGTATTACGGCAATGCCACGGGCGAACGATCACCAGTGCCGATCAGATCGACGCACAAATGACCACAAGGTTGCGCGAATGCCTTCCCAAGTGGAAAAGGAATCCGTCCTACGTCTTATCCCGGGCAGCACCAAAACGGCCGTCAGCCGCGATCATCGCGCATCTCCGGGGGAAGGCTCTCCAGAGTGGTCGGTTCTCCGTTGCTCCGGGCTGTCTTGTCGGCAAGGGCCAGCAGGCGACGAATCCGACCAGCAATGGCGTCCTTCGTCAACGGAGGCTCATGCGCCTTGCCCAATTCCTCCAAACTGGCATTTCGATGCTCGAGTCGAAGTCGACCAGCCGCTCGAAGATGGTCCGGAACGGAATCCCCAAGGATTTCTAGCGCCCTTTCTACGCGGGCACTGGCGGTAACGGCAGCTCGTGCGGAGCGACGCAGGTTCGCGTCGTCGAAATTAGCCAAACGGTTAGCTGATGCTCGCACCTCTCGGCGCAACCGACGATCCTCCCAGGCCAGCACCGATTCATGGGCTCCCATGTGGGTGAGCATCGCTGAAATAGCATCGCCGTCCCGGATCGTCACCCGATCGACATGACGAGACTCGCGCCGCTTCACGGCGATCTCCAGCCGCCGGGCAGCCCCAACGAGGGCCATGGCGGCGGCCTCGCCGGGAGCGGTGATTTCCATCGCCATGGAACGTCCGGGCTCGGTAAGCGATCCGCGAGCCAGGAAGGCCCCGCGCCACGCCGCAGCCTGACAGCATCGTCCACCACCGACGACGGGAGCTGGAAGACCCCGCACGGGATGTCCACGACGATCAAGCAATCCGGTCAAACGAGCCAGATCAGCACCCCCGCGCACCGTCCTCACGAGGTAGCGGGTGTAGCTGCGTAGCCCGGTGCTGTTAACGACTACGAGGTCAGTATCAAAACCGAACACTTCCTGAATGGACTGACGCAGTCGTCGTGCGGCTCCTCCCGTGTCGACCTCAGCCTCGATCGTGAGGTGGCGATGCTGCACCAGATGAATTCCACCTGCGAATCGCAGGGTAGCCGCGATCTCCGATCGGCGGCAGCACAGCTTCTGCACCGGCACCGTTGCGAGTTCGTTCTTCACCTGCAGGGTGAGCGCCATGTGGGTCTAGCCTCCGAAAGGGGTAACGGGTATAACAAGGTGATCTTAGGCGACAATCAGCGGGGCTGAACTCCCATGATGTTGGCGTACGCCGACGCCAACCTCAGCGGATCGTGCCGAGCCGAGCCATCACGCATAGCCAGATCATCAACGACGATTTCGGCACCAAGATTGCGGGCAAACGGTTCCAGATGGGGGTCCTGACCGGCAAACCCGCGATCAACGAGAATGACGTCAAAGCGCATCCGCGGCTCATGTTCGGCGATAACCTCCAGATGTCGCGCTGGGCTGAACCCGTCTGTTTCGTCAGCACCAGAGACGTTAAGAGTGAGGATCTTTCGCGCCTTCGACTCCAAAATCGCCTCGACGATTTGCGGTACGAGCAGGTGGGGCATGACAGATGTGAACCATGACCCGGGACCAAGGACGAGGTTGTCAGATCCACGAATCGCCTCTAACACTTGGGGACACGCGTCCGGCTCGGGGGGTTCCAGGCCCACCTTGAGGACCTCTGCCCGAGTTTTCGCGACCGTGGCCTGCCCAGTGAGGGTGTACTCCTCGTCAGGCCGGTTGGGGTCAAGACCGACGACCTGAGCACTGATGTCCAGTGGGGTGAGGGACATCGGCAGAACGCGTCCACGAACGTCAAGAAGCTGGCCCACCATGTCGAGCCCAGAGACCGGGTCGCCAAGTTCTTGCCATAGTCCGGCGATCAAAAGGTTGCCGATGGCGTGACCAGCAAGCTCGCCAGTGCCGTTAAACCGCGCCTGCAGAACCTCAGCCCAGGTGCGACCTAACCGATCGTCGGCACATAACGCGGCGAGAGCGCGGCGCAGATCCCCAGGGGGCAGAATGTCGAATTCGTCGCGTAATCGGCCCGAAGACCCACCGTTGTCAGCGACAGTCACGACGGCGGTCAGACTGTCAGTAAGCCGGCGCAGTGCTCGCAGGGAGACAGCCAGCCCGTGCCCGCCGCCGAATGCCGTGACGACCGGCAACTTGGAGGGGGGTGACACCATCGTCATTCCTTCCCGAGGTCTCGGTGCAGGACAGCGGTGCGGTGCCCCCGAGCCGCTAACCGAGCGGACAGCTCCTCGGAGATGGCGGTACTGCGGTGCTTCCCGCCCGTGCAACCAACGGCCACCGTGACCTGCTTCTTGCCCTCCCGAAGATACCCTGGAGCCATGCCAACTAGGAGTTCTTCGACTCGGTCAATGAATTCTGAGGCACCAGCTTGGGCCATGACATAGGAGGCAACGTCAGAAGACAGGCCGGTCTTAGGACGCAGCTCAGGAACCCAATACGGGTTTGGCAAGAACCGAACGTCAAAGACGAGGTCAGCGTCGATCGGGACCCCGCGCTTGAACCCAAAGGACATCACCTGGAATGCCAGCCCTTCGTCAACCCCCACAGCGAAGGCATGGTCGATGCGCTGAGCTAGCTGGCGGGCAGTGATCGAGGTAGTGTCGATGACGAGATCAGCCTCGGCCCGCAAATCGGACAGCATCCGCCGCTCGAGGGCAACGGCGTCAAGCAGGTGGCCGCCTTGCTGTAACGGCAACGGGCGGCGGCTGGATTCTTGACGGCGCACGATCGTCTCATCGGAGGCCTCCAAGAAGACGATGGCAGGGTCAATGGCGCGCTCGTCGAGGGCATTAACGGCCATCCCCAAAGTGTCAAACATAATGCGGCTACGCACGTCAAGGACCACCGCTAGGCGATCAATGTCATTGGCGGCTATTTCGTCAACGAGGGCTCCCAACATGGCGGGCGGAAGATTGTCGACGACGTACCAACCAAGGTCCTCCATGGCGTGGGCTACGGTACGACGACCAGCACCCGAAATGCCGGTGATGATGACAACTCGTGGGGTCTTCGTCGTCTGCTGGATGCTCACGGCTCAAGGGTAGTGCCGTTATCACCCCTCGTCCGGGCCGTCAGCATCAACAACCTCACCAGTAGCCGTATTGATGGCCTCGGCTGGTTTGTCCTGGGACAGAGCCGCGACGACCTCACCTGCCAGTTTCGGTCCAAAGCCTGCCACTTCGGCGATGTCGTCAACGGTAGCTTTGCGCAGCGCCCGCACCGATCCAAAGTGGGAGACGAGGGCTTTACGTCGGGTCTCCCCTAGCCCTGGTATGCCATCGAGGACGGACTCCACCATGGCCTTAGAACGCTTTGAGCGGTGGAAGGTGATGGCGAAGCGGTGAGCCTCGTCGCGTAGACGCTGTAATAGATAGAGCCCCTCGGAAGTTCGCGGCAAGATGACCGGCCATTCTTCGTCAGGAAGCCATACCTCCTCTAGACGCTTGGCCAGCCCACATAACGCGATTTCGTCCTCCAGACCGAACTCTTCAAGCACCTGCTGGGCGGCATGCACCTGAGGTGCACCACCATCGACGACGATGAGGTGCGGGGCGTAGGCGAATTTTCGAGGGGCACCGGTGGTTGGATCGATGAGGGAACCGACGTCACCGTCGGGAGCTTGGGCAGCGACCATAGCATCGCGGTCCTCAACGAGACGACGCAGTCGACGAAACAACACCTCGCGCATAGCAGCAAAGTCGTCGGACCCCTCAAATCCCTTGATAATGAAACGACGGTACTCAGATTTGCGAGGCATGCCGTCCTCGAAGACCACCATTGACCCGACGACATTGGTGCCCTGGATATGGGAGACGTCGTAGGACTCCAGCCGTAATGGGGCACGGTCCAGACCGAGTGCCTGCTGAATTTCCTCCAGAGCGCGAGTACGAGTGGCAAGGTCAGAAGCCCGCTTAAGCTTATGTTGGGCGAGTGTTTCCTGGGCATTGCGGGTGACAGTGTCCATGAGGGTCGCCTTGTCACCACGACGCGGGACACGAATCTCGACGTGGGAACCGCGTTCAGAGCTGAAGATCGTCGACATGACGTCGGGATTCGTGGGGTTGGTGGAAACGAGCACCAGTGGCGGGATAGCGTTGCCATGCCCATCGTCGCGAACCTGACCGTCACTGGCATTGACGCCGTACAACTGAGTCAAAAAGGTCTCCATGAGCTCGGCCTCATCGGCGTCGTCAGCACGATCAGCCACCCAACCGCGTTCACCACGGATGCGGCCACCTCGGACATGGAAAATCTTGACGCCGACTTCCAACGGATCGAGGGCCATCGAGATGACATCGGCGTCGGTACCATCACCGAGGACGACAGCGTTGCGCTCCAATGTCTTGGACAGGGCGCCCAGGGAATCCCGGATCACCGCAGCACGTTCGAATTCAAGATTCTCAGAGGCCTGCACCATCTCGGCTTTAAGCCGTTTGACGATTTTTGTCGTGCGTCCGGCCATGAAATCACAGAACTCGTCGACGATTTCTCGATGGGTCTCGGGTGTGATCCGCTCAACGCAGGGGGCCGAACATTTACCGATATACCCGAGTAGACAAGGGCGTCCTTGGTTCTTCGCGCGATTGAAAACCCCAGTTGAGCAAGAGCGCATCGGGAAAACACGCAGCAGCGTCTCGACGGTGTCGCGAATCGCCCACGCTTGACCGAAGGGACCGTAATAACGCCACCCTTTGTGGTGAGCACCGCGTCCGACAAAAACACGCGGGTACTCGTCGGTCCAGGTAAAACATAGCCACGGGTAAGACTTGTCGTCGCGATACATGACATTGAACCGCGGATCGAATTCCTTGATCCACGTGTATTCGAGCTGGAGGGATTCAACCTCGTTTTGAACCACTGTCCACTGCACGTGCGCCGCCGTCGTCACCATCCGTTGAGTGCGTGGATGGAGAGCCGAAATATCCTGGAAGTAGGAATTCAACCGGTTACGCAGGTTCTTGGCCTTGCCGACGTAGATGACCTGGCCGTGCTCATCACTGAATCGGTAGACACCTGGCTGTGTGGGAATCGTGCCCGGGGCAGGACGGTAACTCGACGGGTCGGCCATGTGGGCAAGGTTAGACGGTCACGACAACCGATCCACTCAGCCGTGGGCGTATGCGTTGGGAGCGGCGCTGCAGTGCGCTTTCATAGGGCTCAACAATCCCGCCGACGGCGGCCGCGAAGCCGACCAGTCAGCAGCGGCGAAGCTGGCAGGTGTTGTCCGGCGCCCTCGTAACCCACGAACTCACCAAAACAATCATCACCGACCCCATACTATTTACGCACCGGGGCTATATAACTCATAGTCCAGACCGATGAAGTTCCACCACATAAGGATGCAACGATCTCGTCATCGACGGGTACTCCGGCCAGCAAGATGACTTGTACCGGGTCTGTCCCAGCCATCATGGTGAGGGTCGTCAGGTATCCAAGCTCACCACGATCCAGATATTGACCCTCAAGAGCGATTCGCCCAGTGTCGGCCGGCGCAGCATGCTCAAAGTCTTCCCTGACGTTCAGGACAGCATCAATGCCCAACTCGACGCCCAGCAGCCGGCGGCGGGGAACGATCGGGGACGTATCCACGCCTGGCAGCACTCCGACTGACCCGGTATCACACCACGGGGCCGAGTGGGTCGCGCTACGAATCTGCGCGGTTCTCGTTCTTGTCCTTCGCTGTCAGCTTCGATAAGCGTTTGCCGCAAATTCCGCCGATGACTGCGACGATCACTGTGCATATGAGACCGGCCACGAAGAGGCCACAGTTTGGATCAGACTTAAGGGACAGAAGCGCCAAAATCGTCGAAATGATGGTCAGAACAAGAACGATGATCTCCAGGCGCTTTTCGGCCGCTTTCTCCAGCTGCACTCGGCGACGTTCCTGCTCCATATTAACCTTATCCCTCGCGACATTATCGATGCGACGTTGCACCTCGACTACTCGCACCAAGGATTCCTGTTCATCCCGCAGTTCTTTGAGCAATACGGGAGTGCCAAGGACCTTTTGAAACTTGTTCATGACGAGGGTCGCCTCGCGACGCCCGGGAACCTCAGTGAACCATAGCCTATTAAGGAAAGCAGTCACCGAACGCTCACGATCGAGTAGCCTGTCGAGCTCCTCGTCGCCCCAATGATTCTTCCCAACCAAGACGTGGGCCTCACTTTCGGCATTGCGATCAAGGTAGGTACGTTGCCGCAGACACAGGATCACGATGTCGAGCATTCTGCCGTGGCACAGAAGACACAGGGCTCCGGCGTGCTTGCGGTTATCCTCTTCGAATAACGTCGACTGAGTCATGATTGCCATGCCGGCTTCCTCGATTCTTGCCCATGTCGCATCAAGGGAGAACATCCCGTCACTCGCAGCATCCTTCGTGTCACTGGGCGGGATCCCTCGGTAAATTCCAATCCCGCCGGTTGCTAGGTGGTACAGCCAGGCCTGTGTCGGACTCCACGCCTTGTGGTGTCCGAAATAGGACGGGTGCTCCAAGTCCTGCGGATCCACTTCCGCGAAGGTCACCACGAAGAAGCGGTTACAATTACGAGAGGGCGACTCTCCAATGTCACAACTATGATCACGCGAACCGTCCTTCTCATGACTGCGCTGGGAGGAGCTTAGGGAAAAGCCTCCCCAAGAGTACAAACATCCTCCCAGGCCGATATCGCACAGAAGAGCGGACAGGTACTCCGCGTCTCCTCCCGGACGTTTAAGCCATGCGGCCGCCGTTTCGACCGCAGCGTCTGGGACGTCATCAAGCCGAAAGTGCAAAACGGCGTAGTGGAATGCCTCACCACCCGCAACGTCCCCAAGACTATCTTCGTATTCCCGACGCTCAGCCCCCAAATAACGAAGACCATCGGGAATGTTGAGTCCAGATCTCTTATATGTTCGCCGCCTTTCCGTAACCTTCACGCGAATAGCATCATCCCTCGTCGCGTCATAAAAGGCGTGACGATATATCCTGGCCGCTTCCCGAATCCTCTCCGAAAAGTAATATCTGTGAGGTTCGCATGCTTGACTCCGGGAAGATTTCAGAATATCTCTGGCTCTTGAAACGAGAGAATCGAGCACCTCCGCCGGTTTGACGATCTTCGATGCCATAGCCTCAATGGGCTCGGTGACCCATTCCGGCCGATAGGGAACGATGACAGAGAAAGTTACCTTCCGCCACATCCTTTCTACATTCCTCATCGAACCATCAATGACTGCAGTCGTCATCGAACCCAACCTCCAACTCTCATGAACTCTCGTCGCCTCTGGCTACGGCGGGACATTCTCCCAACTGACGCGCTGACGCGGTTCAGAGCAGTCAGGCAAGGGTAGACTACCCTCATTCATGGAATCCGAGGTGACACCGATGCCGGGACGTCGCCCACCTGCGGGACTCGTCGGTAGGCTGGGATTGTGCATCTTCTCCTCATCCGCCACGCCCAGTCCGAAAACAACGCCGCCGCCGCGCAATCCGTCGAGGCTTACCAGCAGGGTCGCAAACCTGACCCGGAGCTCACCGAACTAGGACGACGTCAGGCGCAGGCCTTAGGAAAGTGGATCGGATCCGTCTCCCCTCGACCAACGAAGTTGTATTCCTCCCCTATGATGCGCACCATCCAGACAGCTGCCCCTATCGCTGAGGCTTTTGACCTACCTATCACCATCAATGACCTCATCTTTGAGCGCCCGGGCCCAGTTCAGGTCGTTGACGGCACCGAGACCGGTCATCCAGGATCGCCGCGATCAGCTCTGTCGGCCATTACAGACCGTGCCGTCTTCCCCGATTCCATTACTGAGGAGGGATGGCGTAAGGCTCGCATCGAAACCGTCTCCGAGGCTGCCGAGCGCGCCGGCTGCATTGCCCAATGGATCCGCAGGGCCCATAAAGATGACGAATGCATCGCGATCATCGCTCATGGCGCGATCGGATCGATGGTGTTGCTGCATCTTATCGCCCCGCAGTTCGCCGCTAATTTGCGCAACCACGCCATCGGCAGCGAACCGCAGTGGGTGGGGCTGCAGAACACCTCCACATCAATGATCGAGTTGCACCCGAATGGATACGAAATTCATTGGATCAATCGGGTGGATCACCTCATTGAAGCGGGTATGGTTCACGGCGCCATCGCCGTGTCCACCGGCGACCCTGGCACCCGCTGAGCACGAAGGAGAAAAAGGAGAAAGATGTTTCCCACCCGACGCGAGGTCCTGCGCACCGTTGGAAGTGTCACTGCCTTGGCCACCACCGGCGCGGTCACCGGATGCAACACCTTCCAGAATTCCAATGACGTTCACACCGGCCCGGCCACCGTCAAGGCAGCTGATGTCCCCGTTGGTGGAGGCACCGTCGTTGACGGCACCAACTTCGTCATCACCCAGCCCACGAAGGGAATTTTCAAGGGATTTGTGCGAGTATGCCCACACGCTGGGTGCCAGGTCGACGAGGTCCGGGACGGGGCAATCCTGTGCCCTTGCCACGGATCGAAGTTCGCCATCACCGACGGTCACGTCACTCAAGGCCCGGCTACTACCGGTCTGGGCAGGGCCACAGTCACGGGGAAAGGCGACACTCTCACTATCAGCGGTTCCTGACTGCCTAGCTCTTTCTCAACGCGACTTCTTGCGTGAGGTCGTGGCCTTCCTCCCCTTCCTCTTGGGAGTAGTTTTGTTCTTCCCGCCACTTGTCGGCTCCCCGATGAGTGTCGGCTCGTCCCCGACCGGCACCTCACGCCCAGCCAGGATTTCTGAGAGATACTGACCTGTGTAGGAACTCTCGACCGCGGCCACCCGTTCCGGAGGGCCCTCAGCGACGACGGTGCCGCCGCCATTTCCTCCCTCGGGCCCCATGTCGATGATCCAATCGGCGGTTTTGATGACGTCGAGGTTGTGCTCGATGACGAAGACCGAGTTGCCCTGGTCGACAAGACGTTGCAACACCAGCAACAGCTTACGGATGTCCTCGAAGTGCAGGCCGGTGGTGGGCTCGTCAAGGACATAGAGCGTCCTACCTGTGGAACGTTTCTGGAGCTCCGATGCCAGCTTCACCCGCTGCGCCTCACCACCGGACAGAGTGGTCGCGGGCTGACCGAGCCTCACGTATCCCAACCCCACCTCGACGAGGGTCTTGAGGTGACGATGGATGGACGAGATCGGCTCGAAGAAGGTACAGGCCTCCTCGATAGGCATGTCAAGCACCTCAGCGATCGTCTTACCTTTGTAATGGACCTCCAAGGTCTCACGGTTGTATCTGGCACCGTGGCACACCTCACAAGGCACATAAACGTCGGGCAGGAAGTTCATCTCGATCTTGATGGTGCCGTCACCCTGACAGTTTTCGCAGCGTCCGCCCTTAATGTTGAAAGAGAACCGACCCTGCTGGTAACCGCGCACTTTGGCTTCGGGAGTCTGGGCAAAGAGAGCACGGATCTTGTCGAAGACTCCGGTATAAGTGGCCGGATTCGACCTCGGTGTGCGTCCTATGGGTGACTGGTCGACGTGGATCACCTTGTCGATTTCGTCGATTCCGATGATCGTCTCGTGCTTACCCGGTACTGCCCTGGCGCCGTGAATACGGTGCGCCAGCGATGTGTAGACGATCTGGTTGACCAGAGTCGACTTGCCCGAGCCGCTCACTCCGGTGACGACGACGAGCTGCCCCAGCGGGAAGGTGATGTCCACTCCCTTGAGGTTGTTCTCACGGGCTCCCTTGACAACAAGCTCACGTCCAGTGCGTGGGCGTCTGGTCGTTGGCAAGGGGATCGACCTCGTACGCGACAGGTATGCACCGGTGACGGACCTCTCGCTGGCCAGCAGGTCATCAACAGTTCCTGACACGACGACCTCGCCGCCGTGCTCACCGGCTCCCGGGCCGACATCGACGACCCAGTCGGCCGTCCGAATGGTGTCCTCATCATGCTCGACGACGATAAGGGTGTTACCGAGGTCCCGCAGTGTCACCAAGGTGTCGATGAGGCGCCGGTTGTCACGCTGATGCAAACCGATGGAGGGCTCGTCAAGGACGTAGAGAACCCCAACCAAACCTGAACCGATCTGGGTAGCGAGCCGGATGCGCTGAGCCTCACCGCCAGACAGGGAGCCCGCGGACCGTGACAAGGTGAGGTAGTCTAAACCGACATCGACGAGGAATCGCAGCCGAGCGCGAACCTCCTTGATAACTCGCCCCGCAATGGTAGCTTCCCGCTCGGTCAAGGTCAACGCCTTGAAAAATTCCGAGGCCTCCCCAATAGACATATCTGAGACTTCGGCAATATTTCGCTTACCGACTGTCACGGCCAGACTCGTCGGTTTGAGACGCTTGCCGTGGCAATCACGGCAAGGCACCTCGCGCAGGTATTGGCCCCACCGGGAGCGCGCAGCATCCGTCTCTGCCTCGTCATAGCGTCGACGCACGTAGTGCAGCACTCCCTCGTAATTCTGCGAGTAAGTGCGCACCCGACCGAATCGGTTGCGGTATGAGACCATGACCGGGTCGCCGTCACCGTGCAAGACAAGCTTGCGGGCCTTGGCTGGCAACTCGGACCACGGAAGTGTCGCGTCAAAGTCGTGGTTCTCCCCCAGCCCAGCAAAGACGTGCTGGTAGTGGTTCGCCACTCGTGGCCCAGACCAAGGCGCAATGGCTCCCTCAAGCAGGCTCAGCCCAGGATCAGGGACGACCAATTCCGGGTCGACCTCGAGGGTCGCGCCCAAACCAGAACAGGTCGGGCAGGCACCCCAAGGCCCATTAAAGGAGAACTGTCGCGGCTCCAGCTCCTCGATGTCGATGTCATGCTGATTAGGGCAAGCCATCGTCTCGGAGAACCGACGTTCTCGGTGCGGATCCGACGAATCGCGGTCGACGAAATCGATCCCAACGATGCCGTGAGCCAGTCCCAGCGCCGTCTCCACCGACTCGGTCAGGCGCTGTTTAGCTGACGACTTGACTGCAATCCGATCGACGACGACGTCGATGTCGTGCTTGCGCTTCTTATCCAGCGGCGGCACTTGACCAAGCCGATGAACGTCCCCGTCCACCCGTACTCGAGTGAAGCCGTCAGTCATCAGTTGCCGGAACAGCTCGACGTACTCGCCTTTGCGTCCGCGGATTACCGGGGCGAGGACCTGGAATTTGGTGCCCTCGTCGAGGGCCATGAGGCGGTCGACGATTTGCTGCGGAGTCTGCCGACTGATGAGCTCGCCACACACCGGGCAGTGCGGCTTGCCGACGCGGGCCCAGAGCAGACGCAAATAGTCATGGATTTCCGTGATGGTGCCGACGGTCGACCGCGGGTTACGAGAGGTGGACTTCTGGTCGATGGAAACAGCCGGGCTGAGACCCTCAATAAAGTCAACGTCGGGCTTGTCCATCTGACCCAGGAATTGACGGGCGTAGGAGGAAAGCGATTCCACATACCGTCGCTGCCCCTCGGCGAAGATGGTGTCGAAGGCGAGGGAGGACTTGCCTGATCCAGATAGACCGGTGAACACAATCATGGCGTCCCTTGGAAGGTCCAGATTGACATTGCGAAGGTTATGCTCCCGGGCTCCCCGGACGATGATGTGGTCACTCACAGATGTCATCGTAGAGGCCGTCCAAGACAGCCCCGCAGATCTGCGCGGTTGACAGAACAGAACACGATACCCCGTTCACATTGCTGTGAAACTGACTCCATGCCTTCAGTCATCTGGCATGTTCCACCCTGTGGCATTAGGTTGGGCGATATGAGCGCTGCCCCACGACCACCCGGTCTATGTCCCAGCGCTCCCCTGCACGCAATTCGGGCTGCCAAGCGAGAGGCCACTCAGCGTCTTCTTGGCGCAACTATGGGGCTATCGGATGACGAATGGCAGGCACCGAGCCGACTTGCCGGATGGACCCGTGCTCACATTGCTACCCACATCGCTCGCAACGCTGAAGCCTTCGAGGCCGTCACGAAGGCGGTCGTCGCCCATCAGGAAGTCCCTCACCTTTACCCTTCCGACGAGCTCCGCGACCGTGACATCGAACGCGGTTCGGAACGCACCGGGCTGCAACTGCAGATCGACCTTGACACCACTGCAGGCTCCCTCAACGCCACCTTCGACGCCCTCGACGACATGGAACCTGGCACTGCGGTGTGGCTGACCAACGACATCCGCGTCGATATCACTGACCTACCGGCGCTACGACTCGCGGAAATAGCCCTGCACCACGTCGATCTCGATCTCGGGATGACCGTCGATGACCTCCCCGATGTTCCCGCGCGGACCCTTCTGGAATGGGTCTGCTTCCGCTTGCGGGATCGTCCTGAGGTGCCCGCCATGCGTATCGTCTCTGACTCCGGCCTGACCGACCGCATTGGCGGAGTTGGATTCGCGACCACGGTCCACGGACCTGACGGGGCTCTGGCAGGATGGCTATCGGGCAGAGGGGGAACCGAGCGTCTCACCGGGGCTGATCAGCTCGCCGTCCCTATGCTCATCTGATGGGACAAGACGTATCACCTGCTCGTCCCAGGAAGGAACCGTCATGCCGCTTTACCACGTTGATCCCGGCTCCGAGGCCGCCCTCGTCAGGGTTAACGATGACGTTGACCTCATCAAAATCTCGGTAGGCACTGTGGACAACAATGCCTACCTCATCCACCCGGGAGCTGGACCCGCCATTCTCGTAGATGCAGCTGCCGAACCTAGTCGACTCAAGGCTCTTATCGGTAATTACGAAGTGGGGGCGGTTATTACGACCCATCGTCATCAGGACCATACCGGGGCTCTCGCGGATATTATCAATATGACAGGTGCCCAGCCGTGGTGTGGAGAACCCGATGCTGAAGCCATTGAGGCCACCACAGGGGTGACCTGTAGCACCGTGTGGGACGGTGATTTGTTCCGTCTCGGCGATGTAAAACTCGACGTCATTGGGCTAGTAGGCCATACCCGCGGCTCCATAGCCTTGCGGTTGCAGGGCAATCCCAGCGACCACGTTCTCACTGGCGATTCTCTGTTCCCAGGCGGGGTCGGTAAAACCAGCGGAAGCCGAGAATTCGAAAGTCTCTACACCGACATCTGCATGAAGATCTTTGCACCCATGTCGGACACGACAGTCATTCATCCCGGCCACGGCGACGCCACAACAGTCGGAGAAGAACGTCCCAACCTTCCACTGTGGCGCGCCCGCGGCTGGTAAGCGTCAGACCTCGGCCTTGGCGTCGTCTTTGCGACTCTTGATGAGGCTCGCGATGGTGGTGGCAAGCAGGGTCGCGACGATAACACCCAATGAAACCCCGATCGAAACCTCAGTGCTGGAACCGAACCAAGCCTGATCCAGACCGTAGTGGTGCATCGCGTGACCGATGAGTTTGAACGCGATAAAACCCAAGGTCACGGCTAGCCCTAGCGACAAGTACACCAGGCGTTCTAACAGACTTCCGATCAGGAAGTACAGCTGGCGTAAGCCCATGAGAGCAAAGACGTTAGCGGTAAAGATGAGGTACCCCTCGCTGGTCAGACCATAGGACGCCGGAATCGAGTCGAGGGCGAAAAGTAAGTCTGTGGCGCCCAGAGCGACGCAGACCATGAACATCGAGGTTGCGATGATCTTGCCGTTCTCGCGAACGAAGAACTTTGTACCGCGGTAGTCGCCGGTAGTCGGAACTGTGCGCTTGAACCACGTCATGAAGCGACCCTCCCCGCTAGAATCCTCATCCTCATCGTCATGGTGACGGTACTCACGTACCTGGTCAATAGCTGAGTACAGCAGGAAGGCACCGAAGATAAAGAACACCCATGCCCAGGCCTCGAGAATGGCCTGTCCCAAGGTGATGAAGACGCCACGGAAGACAAGTGCGACGATGATTCCCACCAGCAACGCGAACTGCTGAAGCTTCCGTGGGACGTTGAACTTCTCCATCAGGATGAGGAAGATAAACAGGTTGTCGATCGACAAGCTGTACTCGGTCAACCACACCGCGTAGAACTGTCCACCTGCGGCGCGTCCCTGCAGGATCCAGACGCCAAGGCCGAAAAGCACCGCCAGGACCACGAAGACGCCGACGAAGGCGACACATTCCTTGGTAGAGGGAACATGAGGTTTTCGGCCCAGGACGAGAACCTCAAAGAAGAGCAGAGCCCCCATGACCAGGATGGTGATGATCCAAACATAGGCGTGAACGTGCAAACCCGGGCCTCCAAAAGGGATAGAACGAAGGTCCGGAGGTCTCGTCCGCACCAGCGCCGCATATCGGTTCACTGGGGCTGTGCAGCCGGACCGTGATGGCACGATCGTGGTGACGACCACACTTTTCTCAAGAGTACTCCCCTCCAAGGACTTCCATAGTTGCACACCAATGGTGGTGACCGCGACTTGCGATCACCCTTACCGGTTGGCCTCCACCATCTGGCGCAGTTCCTTCTTGAGATCAGCGATTTCGTCACGCAGTCGGGCCGCAACTTCGAACTTGAGTTCTCCAGCGGCAGAACGCATTTCGTTAGTGAGATTGACGATGAGGTTACCCAGATCCTCTTCGGCCATCTTCGACGCGTCAAGTCGCTTCCCCTGGGCCGCTCGCTGCTCGTCGGTAATCATCGAGTTGTAACCGCGGTGGCCCTTGCCGTAATTGAATCTCTCGACGAGCTGGTCGGTATCGGCTTCTTCACGGGCCAGCATTTCAGTGATGTCACCGATCTTCTTACGCAGTGGCTGCGGATCGATTCCGTGCTCCTTGTTGTAGGCCATCTGAATATCGCGACGACGATTCGTCTCATTGATAGCGATCCGCATGGAATCAGTGACCTGATCGGCATACATGATGACCTGGCCGTTAACGTTACGGGCGGCACGGCCTACGGTCTGAATGAGTGACCGCTCAGAACGCAGAAAGCCTTCCTTGTCGGCGTCAAGGATCGCCACCAGGGAGACCTCCGGAAGGTCGAGCCCCTCTCGTAACAGATTGATGCCGACGAGTACATCGAATTCTCCCATCCGCAACTCCTTGAGCAACTCGATGCGCTTGAGGGTGTCAATCTCGGAGTGAAGGTACCGGGTGCGGATCCCGTGCTCCATGAGGTAGTCGGTCAGGTCTTCAGCCATCTTCTTCGTCAAGGTCGTCACTAAGACACGGTCGCCACGGTCCACTCGGGTATGAATTTCGCCCATGAGGTCGTCGATCTGGCCATGCGTGGGCTTGACAATAATCTCTGGATCCACCAGACCGGTCGGACGAATGATCTGTTCGACGACCCCATGCGCCCGCTCGATCTCATACGACCCCGGGGTGGCTGACAGATAGACGGTCTGGCCGATTCGCTCGGTGAACTCGTCAAACTTCAACGGTCGATTGTCCATAGCACTAGGTAACCGGAAACCATGTTCCACCAATGTCCGCTTGCGGCTCATGTCTCCCTCATACATGCCACCGATTTGCGGGACGGTCACGTGGGACTCATCGATAACAAGTACGAAATCCTCAGGGAAGTAGTCGAGCAGACAGTTCGGGGCCGATCCTGGGGCGCGTCCGTCAATGTGCCGTGAATAGTTCTCAATGCCAGCACATGCACCGACCTGCTGCATCATCTCGATGTCGTAGGTGGTGCGCATCCGCAACCGCTGAGCCTCCAAAAGTTTCCCGTCGCGCTCGAGAACCGCAAGCCGCTCCTCAAGCTCCTGCTGGATAGACACAATGGCCCGTTCCATACGTTCCGGGCCGGCAACGTAGTGGGTGGCCGGGAACACGTAGACCTGCTCATCCTCGCTAATGACCTCCCCAGTGAGCGGGTGCATCGTGGTGAGGGCCTCGATCTCGTCACCAAAGAACTCGACGCGCAGCGCATTTTCCTCATAGACGGGGAAAATCTCCAAGGTGTCCCCCCGCACTCGGAAAGTGCCTCGCTCCCCCGATATGTCATTACGCACATACTGGTTGGTGACGAGGTCACGCAGCAGCTCGTCACGATCCCATTCCTGCCCGACCTCCAACGGGATCATCCGGTCGACATATTCCTGTGGCGTGCCCAGGCCATAGATAGCCGAAACGGTCGACACCACAATGACGTCGCGGCGGGTGAGCAGGGAATTCGTCGCAGAGTGGCGTAACCTCTCAACTTCCTCATTGAGGCTGGAATCTTTTTCGATGTATGTATCGGTCTGCGGGATATACGCCTCAGGTTGATAGTAATCGTAGTACGAGACGAAGTACTCGACGGCATTATCGGGGAAAAACGTCCGCAGTTCCTGGGCAAACTGGGCGGCCAAGGTCTTGTTGGGCTGCATGACGAGCATCGGCCTCTGCAACTTCTCCGCCAGCCACGCCACGGTAGCCGTCTTACCGGTACCCGTAGCCCCCAGCAGGACGACATCCTGCTCACCGTCGTTGACCCTCTTCTCCAGCTCCGCAATAGCCTGCGGCTGGTCTCCAGAAGGCTGAAACTCACTGACGACGTGGAAGGGCGCTACGCGGCGAGTGATGTCGGTGACAGGGCGCATAGCTCCACCCTAGTTCAAGGCATCAGCGATGGAATTCGCCGAAAGCATGCGACCGGCCTTGGGATGTGAGGTCGGCAAGCCCGCATCCTTGGTCCCGATGAATCTAGCTCGATGACCCTCACCCTAAATATGCTAGAAGCACCCTGCTGGCAATGAGGCACTTTTCAGCAGGAGAAGTTATAAGGAGGAAATCGTATCCACCGTTTGGCATTATGTCGCAGCAGTCCCTATTACGGGCCTGCTGCTCGCTAGTACAGCCGCTATTGCTATGGCCGACACCGTCAACCCGCCCGAGGGCAGAGTTTGGCGATACGGACGTGGATACTCAGACTATCTTCATGACTCGAAGAAACATGGCAGCTCAGTTCAAGGGGTCAACTTTGTGCGCTCGCCATGTGTCAAGGCTGGCAGCTAATCCTATGCTCGCACTGATGCAGCATGGTTCGGGAACAAGGCTTGGTACCGCATCTGCTACAACCCCATGATCGGCGGCACGCCCCACGTGGGGCGTGCCGCCTGATACCCCATTCACGTTCCGACCAGAAGGAAGCCGCCACAGTGATGAGACGACTCTCCCCGGTATCCCTCTCCTACTTTTTGGCGGCAGTTGTCGCCGTTGTTATGGCATCATCCTTGTTGGGCGCGGCGGAAACGGTGCTCCCCTCAGCTGGGCACCCAGTCATCGTTCTCGTCGAGGGAACACCAGCCCGAAACGTCTCGGTGGTCGACTCGTGGATATCCAGGTATTCGCAACGACAACGTGTGGCAGTGGGGCGCTGGCAGGCCGATCTAAACGATCCAGAATCCTCTCGGGGCTCTACTTGGTTTCCGCAGCCGGCGGCACTCTTCACCCATTTCCGAAGGGTTACCCGAATTTGTCGTCGCGAATGGTCACCCATATCGCCCACATGGATCAGGATCAGTCCACCGATCGCAGCGGCGAGTACCTCGTCTACGGCGACGTCGCCGATGCCTCCACATTCGCCTCCGGGATGGGTGCATTGGGGTTCCGCTCCTCGGTACAAGGCCAGGTGAACCTGACACTGGTTGCCAGCCACAATCCTGACATCGTCAAGGCGTATGGCGGGATGATGGGGGCATTGGTCGCTCTGGTTATGGCGGCGGTGTTCTCCCGGACTCGGCGTTACGGTATTCCCCGTTTACACGGTCATTCGTGGCTGCATCATGCCACCAGGGAAACCCTTCATGCAGTGTCCGCTGCAATCATTGGCATGGGAGCAACTGCTTTGATCAGTCTGCCGGTCCTCGGCTTTTACAACGGTTTGGCCCAGTGGATGCGATGGTTTCGCTGGTCAATCCAGATATGGATTCCATCCATCGCCGTACTCCTCATAATCGATATCGTGACGTTGGCCATCGCATGGTCAAGCGCAGGAATCCTGGCTCAGGTCAAGGGTCGGATGACCAGTCTCCCGGTGTTCTCCGCCTCGTATCTTCTTCGCTTTCCAGTGGCCATGTTAGCGATACTGCTAATAATTTCAGTCACCTCTGCCGCGCGGGAACTGAGGCGCTATGAGGATCAACAAGACCAATGGACCACGGCCGATCGCCACGTGGGACGGGTCACGCTCCGCGGCATCGGATCAGCTGTCATCGACGCTGCCGGCGAGAAGCGCATGGTTGAAGCAGTCGGCGCATGGCTGGGTGACGTGGACGAACACCGCGGCCTCATCATCGCAAACCTCAGTCCGGTTGACGTTGGTCTTCCTGCGCCGATTCAGATGTTCATCATCAATGATGAATACTGCCAACGTCATCCGGTACCGGCATGCGCATCCTCCCCCAATACATCCGCCGTAACCGGGACCGTGCCTGCATCACTATCCCCGGTGGAACCCCGCATCCGGCACGCTGTTGCCCAACAACTCTGCGCATCAACAAAGGCCGGCAAGGCAACAATCAAGTGGTCACGGCAGGAAGGCTCTCGCGACTATTTCACCTACGGACCGCAGACCCCGAACAGGGTCTGTCGGCAACGATTACCGATCCTGTGGTGGTCCGCGTCCCCTCCGGGCTGTTGTCGGGCGACGACCTCACCACAGCGTTGACTACCGGTGGAATCCTTTTGCCCAATCCTCATTCCGAATCCCGACGCGTCATGTCTAGTCCTCCGCTTGTCAGGGCTGTTGCCAGCATCTCCCCAGCCGGGGCATCCGCAGCCCAGAAAGCTTCCCAACAACGGCAACAGTTGCTGATCGCGGCCCTCGGCGCACTCGCTGCCTTGCTCACTGTCGTGGCGACGTCGGTGAGCATTACCGGAATGTACGGCACTGTGCACCGGCAACGAAGCTTAGTGCGCAAACTCCACGGGTGGTCGGGGCTCTACGCGTTTCGACAGGTTGTCGTATGGGAGACCGGTTTGTGGAGCGCTCTGACCATATTCACTGCATGGCGATCGGTAACCGCATAGCAGGCTGGACGAACCGAATCTATCGCGGAGGAGAGGCGACCCCAGGACCTGCTGTCGTGGGCTCACACCGCACCGTGGGCTTGGGCAGGCACGGCATACGTGGGAATCACGACTCTGAGCATTCTGCTAGGCAGGTTCTATCGAACTTTGAGGACGCGAGAAGCATGACAACAATAAGCGAAACGACAACCATGAACGAGAATCACCCCGTGTTACAGGTGGAGAATCTCTCCAAGGCCTTCGGTTCCAGAACCCTCTGGAAAGGCCTTAATCTCCAGGCATACCGCGGCGAGATGATCGCCCTACGTGGCCCCAGCGGTTGCGGAAAATCGACTCTATTGTCGACAATCGGTCTCCTCGTTCGACCAGACAGTGGCCACATCATGATCGATGGCACGGACATCCTTGCCATCCCACGCCGACAGCACAAACGCGTGCGCCGTGAGACCATCGGCAATCTCTTCCAGGATTACGCTCTGCTCGAGAACGCTACGGTACGCGAAAACCTGGACATCGCGGCGCGTCCACGACCCTTACTACCTAAACCTTCCTTCGCATCTGCTTTGGAACGCGTTGGGCTACCCGGGCAAGAACGAACTCCCGTACACACCCTCAGCGGAGGCGAACAGCAGCGTGTCGCCTTGGCTCGATTACTCCTCAAGCCGAGCCGGATCACCCTGGCCAACGAACCCACGGCATCACTTGACCGGGACAACGAGAACCTGGTGCTGGATCTTCTACAAGACCTCGCCAATGAAGGCAAAGTGATACTCCTCGCCACCCACAGCGACCGAGTCGCGGGTCGTTGTTCGCGGGTGCTGTCATTGCACCACCACTAAGCTTCCCGACCGCCTCGCGCTGAGAAACGGGAAGACTCGCTCTCAAGGATCCTCAACCACGTGCGGCTGACTCCGGTGGGCAGGTTTCTGGCCACTGTTAACCGCTGAGCCTGACCCCCCGAAAGCCTCGTACCAGCCGGCCCAACAACGGTACGCAACCCAGCCTCCATACCACGCACCTCACCAGCCAAACCAACCTCACCAAGAACACGCCACAACTCACCATCACCAGCATCAGGAGCCACCAACCTCAAATTGTCAGCAATAGAAGCATTCAACAACTCCACCCGCTGCGAAACCACCCCGATGGATCTGCGCAACGAATCAAGAGTGAACGACGACACCGGATCACCATCCACAACAGACGTGAGAAAGGCATCACCGCCACCCCATGTAGCAGCTGACCGATTTACAGCATGGGTATGCATAGGCTGGGCGAACCAATCCTGTCGTACCGATCAGAGCCTGCTCCTTCATGCTGCGCTTCCGGGGAGTACAACGTCATGACCGCCAACAACTAGAGGTCACCATAAGTTTTCTTCCCGCAACCTAACACCAAAATCCATCCCGTGCGATCAGTCACTCCACCACAAGCCCGCAACTATCGCTACAGCACGTCTATGTAACTCACAGAAATTGCGGGCAGGACACACACCCACCCAACAGAAACGCCACCGGACAGCCTGAACACCCACCCCCCAATAAACAAGCAAATTAGGGAGGGATATCATTCATCTCATCGACAACTTGACCGTCGAGCAAGTCCGGATGTGGAGAGTTCTTTCTACGGTGGCCCTTCACCCTGACACCCTCTACCGGCCCTAGAAGCCAGAAGAGAAATCGCACACATAATAACAGGAGTTGAACAGTTGCACACACACAAAACAGCCTGGAAGCGCATTAGTACAGCTATGGCTGCAATACTGACCATGGCAATGGTCGGCTGCGGCATTTCAGATCCTTCAAAGGGAGGAGAATCCAGAGCAGAAGAAGCAAAGACGTCCTTCAGCATAACCGACAGCTTCGGCCATAAAGTCGATTTCAGGACGAAACCACAGCGAGTATGCTTGTTGTCTGCGACACTACTCAGCATTTGGTATGACTTGGGCGGCACGGCGGCATGTACGCCATCCTTAACTGGAAATGAAAAACTTCAACCAGCCCATGCTGCAGCCATAAAGAAAGTCCCCAAGGTCGGCATGATATATGCTGTCAATTTGGAACGAATACTTGCTACAAACCCAAACCTCGTCATCGCACCTGGAGCCGTGAGTCAGAATGTAACAGACAAACTTTCTTCTCAAGGAATTTCTGTGTTGAACATCAAAACGAGGTCACTGGATGAGGTTCTCCAAACTTATCAAACCCTCGGTAAAGTACTCGGCCACACCAAGGAAGCCAAAAAGCGTTCCTCTCAAATTTCCGCACAGGTCAAGTCCACCGTCGACAAGATGCCAGCAGACGGAAAACGAGTCGCTATTCTGTTCGCAACAGCCACGTCAATGTCACTAAAGTTAAACAACAGCATCGCCGGATCAATGGCCAAACTTCTCAAGTTGAAGAACATCGCTTCGTCGGCAATTCCAGATGACCCAAATTCCGAAACTGCCACGCTCAGTGTCGAGAAAATAACTCAGCAACAGCCCGATATCATCATGGTCACCTCAATGGTGCAGAACAACGCACTGGCCCGGCAAACAGTGAACAGAGAATTGACCAGCAACCCAGCCTGGCAGGCAGTGGATGCCGTACGAAAAAAGAAAATCATTTACCTCCCTCAACAATATTTCCTGTTCAACGGTGGTCCCAACTACCCAGATTCCGTGGCTTACATGGCAGCTTCTGTGCATCCGGAAATCTTTGGAAACCCATTGAACCATGACAATACCCGCCAAAACAAAAATACTCACATCGACAACGAAGAGAACGTCAAGTAACAGCCACCGAAGGCACCACCTCACGGCAATCGTATTCGTCATCCTTGTTGCGATCATGATCGTCAGCGTCATAACAGGGATCGGGTTCGGTTCGATACAGTTGTCACCTTCTGACGTAGTCAAAGGATTGTTCGGTCCGTCCGATTTCCAATGGCATAGGGTGGTATGGGGAGTGAGATTCCCCAGGGTCGTCCTTGCTGCCCTGGTCGGCATGAACCTTGCAACGTCGGGTGCGATTCTTCAAGCCGTGATGAGCAATCCCCTTGCCGATCCGAGCATCATTGGGGTCTCCTCAGGCGCAGGACTTCTAGGAATAGGCACACTGCTTATTTTCCCCGAACGGGCAAACCTTGTACCTGTAATGGCGTTCATCGGTGCGATGTTGGCAGCCATGGCAATCTATGCACTCGCATGGAGGGGTGGCGTTCAACCACTGCGAATCATCCTTTCCGGGGTTGCCGTCTCGGCGCTGTGCGGCGCAGGGATCTCGGCTGTCATGGTACTTATGGCCGACAATGTGCAAGGTGCTCTCATGTTCATGAATGGCAGCCTCGCCATGCGCAGTTGGGCCGAGGTGTCCCTCATCTGGCCATACACCGTGGTAGGGATCATTGCCGCCGTTGTGCTGTCCCGCAGGCTCGACATCATCACTCTGGGCGATCAAGTTGCACAAGGCATGGGAATGAACGTTCAAGCGAATCGCCTTGTCCTCACTGCCGTGGCGGCCCTCCTAGCCGCCAGCACAGTCAGCGCCATCGGGTTGCTCGGGTTCGTCGGTCTCATCGTGCCGCACATCATGCGGCTGATCGTCGGAAATCGACACGTCATCCTAGTTCCAGCGTGTGCGCTCGCCGGAGCTGCATTGGTTATGCTGAGCGACACATGTAGTCGGGTCATCTTCGATCCTTTCGAGATACCGGTTGGCATCATGCTCACAGCACTGGGGGTTCCCTTCTTTCTTTTCCTCCTCAGAAAGACATTGTGAGATGGGAAATATCATGGAAACACCTATACTTTCCGGCTCCCACTTGAACGTCACCTTGGGCAATCACAAGATTCTCAATGATGTCTCCGTATCATTCCAGGCGGGAGTTATGCACGCCATACTTGGCCCCAACGGTTCTGGGAAGACCACCCTGGTACGCACGTTATGCGGAGCCCTCTCCCCCGAGTCGGGGAGCGTCAAATTCGATGGAACGGATCTATCCACGATGTCCGCATCCTGTATCGCGCGTCATATTGCGATCGTCTGGCAGAGCGCGACCGCTCCCTCTGACCTCACCGTACGTCACCTCGTTGGCTACGGGAGATATGCCCACACACCGTGGTGGCAGATAAGGGACACCAGCGCCGACAACCATGTGGAACAAGCAATGGAGCTGGCCGATGTCACGTGCTTCGCCGATCGACGCGTCACCACTCTCTCAGGCGGAGAGCGACAGAAGGTGTGGCTGGCGGCGGCCCTGGCACAGGAACCCACTGTCCTTATCCTCGATGAGCCCACAACCTATCTGGATGTCACCCATCAACTGCGAGTCCTCGATCTTGTTCGATCGCTGAACCAAGAACGGGGAATCACCGTCATAGCCGTCATGCATGACCTCACTCAAGCCGTCCGCTATTGCGACAGATGCGCCATTCTCAAAAATGGCCAGCTAACGCTCGAAGGGCCACCTGACGCGCTATCCGCCAGGCCCATCGAAGAGAACTTCGACATCGAAGCGTGGATTACGACGGATCCCCAAGGCAAGCTCCCAGTCATCCAACCACGTCGCCCCTTGAAGGAAGCACGATGAAAATCACGTTCTTGACTGTGTTCCCCGATCTCGTGAAACACGTTTCCGAAGCAGCCAAGACCATTGATCCAAGCCACGATCTTCTCGAACTGCATTTTTTAACTCTACCACGAGACCCACTCCAGAAGAACTTGAGGCACTGACAAGAGCTATTCACGACAGCGATATCCTCGTCCTTGACGCCATGGGTGGTGACCCCCAGTGGATTCGGGCTACGCGATTAACTTTGGACAACTTTGATGGGGCAGTCCTTTCTTGGGGAGCCGAGTTTATCGACAAGGTGAGATTAGGCTCGTTCTCCATGACGACAGCCCGCAATGCCATAGAAAAAACTGGCAGCCACGCTGACACCAAACACATGCCGCCAGACATGAAGACGATGCTCGGAAACACGGGAGCCCAAAAGAGTAAGAGTATTAAGGGCATACTGAATAGCGCCAGAAAAATGGTTCCTATCATCACAGAAATGGGGGCATCCACAGACACTGAAGGTGGCATCTCTGGGATAAATCGCGTACGTGCCACAGTGAAAGGGATGCGAACCACATCAAAATTTATGGCCGACGCGAAGAGATTTTCCGCGCTGGGTAAAGCCTTCCACTCGATGCGAGAACCGCAAGCAGATTTTTTCCTTCGCCATCTGCTTCATTTCGACGGCGGTCACCCAGAGGTCGTTGTGCCCACACCACCCGAGGCTCCAGCCCCTGCGAGCGTCGGTGCACCGTGGCCTAGTAGACACTTCCCCACCGTCGAAAAATACCGCCAGGAATGTGACGCCCCACACGGAAGACCCACTGTCGTCCTTCTTTACAGCGGCCTCACATATCCCTACGACAGTAACGATGTCGTACGCGCCTTGATGGATTCGTTACGTAAGGACTGCTGGGTTGTACCCATCAGCATCGTGGCCGTCGGTGGCGAATCCTTAGAGGCTCTGCGCACACTTCTGAGCGAAGCCGCACCAAAACTTATTATCAGCATGCAGGGCTTCCGCATTGGCGGGGGGCCGATGGGGGGTGATGTTGATTCCAGCACAGCCATGCTCAAATCGATCAATGCCCCGATCATGCATCCCCTTATGCTCTCCCGATACACCCAGAAACAATGGAACGAGTCACGACACGGCCTCGGTCAGAGCGAAGCCATGGTCATGCTCATGCTGCCCGAAATGGACGGTTGTCTGGCCGAGATACCGATAGCAGCGATGACTGAGCCAGCTCAAAACACGATCACGGGAGTCGTCACATCGGTACTCGTACCAATCCCAGAGCAAATTGAAAGATTTGCACGACGAGTTCGCGGCCAATTGAGATTATCGACAACTCCGGCTCCTCAGAAACGAGTCGCGCTCATTGGCTACGATTACCCTGCAGGAGAGGGGAACCTCCTCAACGGAGCCTTTCTAGACGTCAGCGAATCTATGGCGGCAATCATGCGCGAACTGTCGCACCGTGGCTATCAGACCAAGACCCCTAGCGGGCAACAACTTCTCAATGACCTATTGGTCCAAGCCGTAAACTCCCCTGAATATTCGCAGACTGTACGGCCGAAAACTTACCTACGCGCCGATGCCGAACAAGATCTGCCGCACCCTCGTGCGTGGCAAAGTATGGATGAAACACACCCAAGCCAGAGCGACTGCCCTATGACGACTCCTGAGGGCGATTTCATCATCCCCGCAGTCGACTACGGGAACGTCTTGGTCGGTATCCAACCAGGTCGTGGCTCAGTCAAGATGGCTACCGCTGACGCCCACGACACCACTCGTCCCCCACACCCGCAGTACGCCGGTTTCTACACATGGCTGAGCCAAGTCTGGAAACCAGACGTCATCATCCATGTCGGAACACACGGCACCTTGGAATTCCTCCAAGGTAAAGAGAACGCGGTCAGCGCGGAATGCTTCCCCGACATGCTCATCGGTGATATCCCCACGTGTATATCTATTACTGTGGAAACGCTGCAGAGGGGCTGATTGCGCGTCGTCGCGCACACGCGATTCTCGTGAGTTATCAACCTCCCGTGATGCAACCCACAAGACTCGACGGTGAGTTGGCAGAACTAGACGATCTCATCTCCGAATACCGACGCAGTGTCACCCTCATGCCCCAAACCAGCGCCGAGTTGCTGGAACAGGTGCACAGACGCGCCACAGCCCTACATCTTCCGACCGATCTCGACGAACTCGAGGTAGAGCTAGCGCGGACCAAGCGTTCGCTTGTCCCCATGGGTCTACACGTCTGGGGACAGGCCTATACCCCGCAGGAGGCTCGACTCATGGTGCGCGGAATGGCCGAGCACGGTTCATTTGACGGTGAACTAGCCCCCGCACTCTCCCCCAGCGAGCAAGCCAAGGTCGTCGACAAGGTGCTGGGAGAGGTTTCAGACTCACCCGACGAAACGTCTTTACCCGAAGAATCTGCGGAACCCAGAAACCCCGAAGACGAGGCACTCACGCAGGGAATAGAGCACCTGGCGTCTTGGGCACGAAATCTGTACACGCGACTACAACACAATGACGAGATGGAAGGTTTATTCCGCGCCCTCGAAGGATGTCACGTTGATGCACGCTTAGGTGGCGATCCCATACGCGATCCAGAAGTCTTGCCGTCGGGGCATTCGCTGTACCAGTTCGACTTACGGCGAGTACCCACCCCCATCGCAGTGCGACGAGGCCGTGACATCGCCAACCACGTTTGTTCTGCCTACCGCGCCAGCCACGACGGCGCTGATCCCACCACGATCGCCGTCGTGCTGTGGGGATTGGAGACCACCCGTACTCAAGGTGAAACTTATGCCCAAATCCTGAGCCTCTTAGGAGTGCGGTCTTTGACACCACGACGTCCGAACTCTCCGCACTGGGAAATCATTCCAAGCAATAAACTTGAACGCCCAAGGGTGGATGTCGTCGTAACGATCTGCGGGTTTTTTCGCGACCTCTTCAGCAATCTTATCGATGAGTTAGACGACATTCTTAATGCGGTGGCGGCCCTGGACGAACCAGCTGACATCAATCCCCTCGCTGCCCGAACGCGTCAACGGGCACAAGCCATGCGTCAATCCGGCGAACCCGAAGAGCGAATCGAAGCTCTGGCACACGCGCGAATCTTCGGGCCACCTCCGGGCCAATACGGTTCGGGGCTGACCGACATCGTCGATTCTGGACAGTGGCAAAGTCCCGAAGACCTTGCCACGGCCTTCACCGCTGCTTCAGGACACGTCTACACCCGTTATGATCACGGCACCCATGCAGACGGCCTCTATGACTCCCGGCTCAAAGATGTCGACCTCGTATCGCAGACTCGATCGTCCAACGAGTACGAGATCACCGATCTCGACCACTATTTCGAATACTTAGGGGGACTGGGTAATTCAGTTCGCGCCGCCAAGGGTAAATCAATCCCGATCCTTGTGACCGATACCACCCAAGATGAGGTGTACACGACTTCCGTTGGAAGGGCAGCTGCCAAGGGGCTGCGTACCCGCCTCCTCAACAAGGACTGGATGGAAGCCATGCTTGCCCACGGGCATCGTGGAGTCACTGAAATCGAGAAACGAGTCACCAATCTCGTCGGTCTTGCTGCTACGACAGACCAGATCGACGATTGGATGTTCGACGAGGTCTGCGACACCTACATCGATGATCCCGAGATGGTGCAACGGCTATCGAAGTTAAATCCGCATTCCCTTGCCAGCATGGCCCAACGCATGGTCGAAGCACACGACAGGTCACTGTGGAACGCTAGCGCCGAGCACCTGGACAAGCTTCACGACCTCACTTTCGACCTTGATTCCAGTTTGGAAGCTGGAACGCAAGAAATCGACTACCCATGAAGAGGCAGTCTCATAAAACCGAGAAAGGAATACTGATGACAAAAACACTTCCATACTTAGCAGTTACCTGCGCGCTTGAGCTTCTCCTCACGAGCTGTTCACAGAGCTCTCAAGGATCGTCTCGTGTTACTCCCAGCGCAGCCCCGGATGCCACCATGACACCGAGTGGAAACGTATCCAAAGATCTCGATGTAAAGACCAAGGTCATCAAGGGAGCAGGACTAGCTATCACCGTAGACAAGAGCAAGCAGCAGGTAACTTTCCAGACTGTCGATCCCAAGACCAAGAAACCAATGAAGGATTGGTACATGTTCAATGAGAAAGCGCAAACGCTTTCTTGGCACAAGTGGGTCTCCGCTATGGGTCAAGCCTTTGACTACACATTCTCCTTAACCACGCACAAAATGACCAAGATCAAAGATTTCCACCATAACGACATCACCCCCCAAGTAAAACAGATGGGATTTTGGAAACCAGCCCAAGACTCAACGAGCGATGCCGAAAAGCGTCTAGCGAAATACTTCAAGAATCGTTACGGAATGACCATCAGGCAGGCTGCCTCCGCTTGATGCCTCGTCATTTCCCCTTTGTAGCGATCGTGGGCCAGTCTGAACCCAGATTGGCCCTCACGCTGCTAGCCATCGATCCAACGATCGGTGGGGTCCTCATCACAGGCCCTTTCGGCACGGCCAAATCAACCTGTGCGAGGTCCTTCGCTGACCTCGTTCCAGGGATCGCCGTGCGTGACGTCACGGCAGGCACTACCGTGGACCGGTTGATCGGCAGTATGGATCTCGAGGCTGCATTAACCAGCGGACGACACCGTGATCATGTCGGCCTCCTCACCGAAGCCCAGACCCTGTGCGCCGACGATGTTAACCTCTTTGATGACGCCGTAACAGCTGCCCTGATCAGTCGGCCCGAAGACCTACCCCTCATAGCGACAATGGCCGTAGGGACGGACAACATCCATCCCCAGCTCCTCGACCGCTTTGGTCTGTGTGCGGTGACTGTTCCCTGTCGTGACCCAAAGGACCGGGAGCGCATTGTCAATCATCGCCTTACGTTCGACGATGACCCAGACTCCTTCATCGCTACATGCACAGATGCCACCAATGCGGTCGTGAACCGTATTTGTGCTGCTCGAGACAAACTTCCTGATCTGGAATGGACCGACGCTGCACGAAACAAATTCACGGAGCTCTTGACACTAGCGCATGCTCCCGGACAGCGCGCCGATCTTGGTTTGGCTCGATCGGCGACCGCTTACGCGGCGTGGCGGGGGGACAATAATGTCTTCGTCGAAGACGTCACTGCAGTAGCCGAACTTGTCTTGAGGCACCGTCGGCGAGACCCGTCTTCGTCTCAAGCTCCCTCACCGGATCTCAATAATGCTCACTCCCACAGTGGCCCCTCATCGCCGCACGACGGAAACGAGCAACTGGATGAAAAAGGACACGACGACAGCACAGCAGCTCCCCCGAGGGTCATCGCCCCTGAGGAAACCTTTAACGTACTCACATCCACCCCCGCAGCACATGACCGAACTCAACGTCGGGCCCGGGGACGCCGAATGGTCACCCGATCAGCAGATCTTCGGGGCCATGTGATCAGCTCGCAACCGGCTACGCAACCGGTCGATCTGTCACTGCCGGCTACCCTACGAGCAGCTGTCCCCCCACCAAAGAGCGCGGCGTGCATCAGGAGAGGGACGTGATGGGTTGTCCGTAGTCGTCAAACGCTCTGACTGGAGACGCAAGGTGCGCGAGAGTCGGACGTCGACTCTCGTCGTATTCATCGTCGACGCAAGTGGATCCATGGGTGCCCGGGGCCGAATGGCAGCCAGCAAGGCAGCAGTTATCGGCCTGCTCCAAGATGCCTACGTAAAACGTGATCGTGTCGCCGTGATCACGTTCTCTGGCAATGACGCTCGAGTGATCGTGCCTGCGACATCAAGTATCGAGCGTGCACAGCGGCTTCTGACGACGATGGCAGTCGGCGGACAGACGCCGCTAGCATCAGGGCTCTCATGCGCTGGAAGACTCATCGAGACAGAGTTGCGACGGGATTCTACCCTTCGCCCCGTCGCCATCGTGGTGACCGATGGTGGCGGTAACGTTGGACTTGACGGTCGGGTGGACCGAACTGCTACCAATCAGGCATTCGATGTCGCACAAACCTTGTCCGACGACACAAGAACCTCGTGGATCATCGTAGATACCTCCGTCAACCGAGTTCATCAAAGGGACTGCGAAGCGCTGTCAGGAATTCTTCATGCGCCTCGCATGACCATCGACGATCTGCAATCCGGAGTTTTCACCCCTTTCATTCGATCCACGAGTCGAGCCCTTCCTTATTCTTAGAGAGATTGACATGAAAAACCTATCTATCCCTTCGCGGCGATCGTTGGCCAGGAGGAGATGAAGCTTAGCCTTATCCTGTGCACTATATACCCCCGCTTATCAGGAGTACTCATCCAGGGAGACAAGGGAACAGCAAAATCAACAGCCGTCAGAGGAATGGCGCAAATAATGCCTACCATTTCTCAGGTTGACGACGTTTATCATCTAAGTGCTGATGAGCAACGTATCTACGGAGATTCTTTAGGGGTTCCAAGCTCCAAGAATCTACAGCTTCGGCAAGTTCCAGTAGTGGAGCTACCGGTTGGGGTCACCGAAGACAGGGTTGCCGGGACACTTGACGTAGAAACAGCCTTAGTCCGAGGGCAGCAAAGGTTCCAGCCTGGCCTGCTAGCGTCGGCACACCGAGGAATACTGTACATCGATGAAGTCAATCTTCTTGACGATCACATCGTCGACATCTTGCTGGATTCTGCAGCTATGGGAGTGAATACCGTTGAGCGGGAAGGCATGAGCGTGATCCATCCATCCCGTTTCAGCTTGGTAGGAACGATGAATCCCGAAGAAGGCCAGCTACGTCCACAATTGCTGGATCGGTTCGGACTGTGCGTTACGGTCCAGGGAGAGACCGATCCCGAGGTACGGATGGAGATCGTACAACGTCGACTATCATTCGAAGATGATCCTGATGGATTTATTACAGAATGGTCCTCGCATAGCAGACGATTAGCCGAACGCATCGAAAATTCCATGACCCTAGTCCAATCCGTCGAGATTCCAAAAGATATTCTTTCCACAGCGGTACAGATCTGTCTGGATTCCAACATCGACGGCCATCGAGGCGACATCACCATCATTCACGCCGCAAGAGCCTTAGCAGCGTGGGCGGGACGAGACCGAATTATTCAGGCCGATCTCGAAAAAGTCGCCCCCCTGGTCCTCAATCATCGGTTACAATATGCGTCGAGCGTCGCGCGGGCTCCACGCGGATAGACAAGATCAAGCAACAGGACCCCATCGAACACAAAGACCTCGGAGATACAACTAGACGGCATGGGAGGCTCCGGTTATTTGGGGGTCTGGTGGGTCGGGGCTTGGGTCCCTAACGATATCGGTCTTGCCTGGCTTTTCCAGCATACGTGATAGCCCCCTCAACAATGCCCTACGGGCTAATGGAGTGGAGCCCAACGCGATCACAGCCGAACACTCAGTGATCCTGCTGCGACTGGAGGTCTATACGGCAGTCACGATTCCTGCCGAGGCGGCCACGGCATGTGACCTGGTCAATGCTCAATCCTAGTCACATGTGACACTGCGAGCCGAAAACGCCGTCAGCTACCAGAACTACTCGCGGCACCAACCACATACGCAGTAACACATAGGTGGGGGCCAAATGACCCCCACCTATCACTGTCGTCAGCACATGCTGATCAACAAATAATCATCACACACCAGTATTAGGCAGTGACCCATTGCTACCGGATATGATCTGACCTGTCTTAGCATCGACCAGAACATCGTGACATTCCCGCTTCGTCGGAGACGCAGAGCTCTTTTTCACCAGGGAAGCAGAATTTTGCTTCGCCGCGGACGCGGAATCCGATTTATCCCCCAACGAAACAGAGAAGTTGTCCATCGAATGGCCCTTCTTATAGAAACCATTCCACACCTGTACGCCGTTCCCAGTCAAAACAACAGACGTCGCAGTAAAACCAGACCCGGATGGAACAACGGAAACATTCGCAAAGTCAACCCTGCCTTTAAAGAGTGCCATTCCTCCAGCATTCAAGGTAAGCTTCATGACGCCCTTCCCATTCTTCAAAGAAAGGGACGGATCACTCAGCGATAGATCAAGGAGTCCATGCACCCCCGTAAAGTGAACACCGCCAGAAAAATTAAGGTTTCCCGTCTTCGTGGCCCTATCGTAGCTACCCCCACTGAACGGGAAGTTGAACCGAGTCCCATCAGCGGAGGCTCCCCCGACATCGTCCACTTGCCTTGCATCGGGCCCTTGAGAGCATTGACGAATGAGGTCGAAACCCCCCAGTTCATGCTGCCCTTGCCAACCTTGGCTGGTATAGATGTAGGTGACGTAGCCCTCGACGCCCCAGGGACGACCGTGCACACCTGCTTGCGGATAATCTTGTGGGCACCCGTGGACGGAGCCTCACCAGCAGCAGCTCCCGTCGCAGCATCCGACTGTGGCGCCATAATTGTGTTTTGGTCAGGTTTGGGAGCCACCGTCGGCTTTGGTTTAACACTCGGCTTAGGAGCCACCGTCGGCTCCGGGCGAGAGGATTGAGACCCAAGCTTTAAGGACGAATCGATGTCATCCATGGGCTTTCCAGCTTGATAGAAGCCAGCGAATGCATCGACGGCTTGGCTATTCAGCTTGACATTGGTCCCCACAACCTGAGCTGCATCGTTTTGACCCTGCGTAATAGAGCCGGTCATATCAACGAAAGTTATACGGCCATAGTCAACCAACTGCCCGACCATAGTCTTGGACTTCACAGACATAATCACATGATCATCGCCATTGTTAACGACAATCTCAGGGTCAGCGAGAGTAAGATCCATTCTTCCGCCAACACCGGTAAAATGAACAGTACCGGAGTACTTCACATCTGCCCTCTGCGCAGTGGAACTCAAGCTACCTTTGCTCGCCGGGAATGAAAATGTTTTGCCATTCCAACTTGCGCCGCTACTCGTGGACCATGATCCATGCATCATCATTTTTAGAGCATTCAAAAAATGAGAATTTATGGTCCAGTGCATTGCACCCGATGCAACCTGCCGTTGACTCTGGTCTGCATCAGGTTGATCAGCCCAAGCTGGCCCGGTACTCATGCCTACACTGGCAGCCACCGCAGCCACAGCCGCAAGCCGAACTATACGAGTAGCACGGCTAACAATACTCACCATCGCGTCTACTCCCTTCTGAGGAGCGGAGGCGGGAAACCTATATTCCCCAAGGATCCTCCGCAACCCACGACGGATGTTCCTTTCCACTCATCCTCCTGGTGTTCCGGCTTCCAGATGAATTAACACATCCAGGTCACGGTTGCGGGACAGCGCCGAAATACTCACCGGCTTCCCCAAGGGGACAAGCGCTCAGCATCAGCTGATGGCGTAACTATAACATGGCATATATTCATCACATCGACCCCCCTGAACCACTGACCATTTCCCCTCAACCAAGGCGTTAAGCAAAGAAGTATCCCCTGGATCGCATACTCTTCCCAGGTACTCATAGGAGATATTTTTGCATCAAAATAGATCGATTGATGAACGTTAGTGCATGCAAATATTTTCCATCTCCCATATCCTGGGGCTCTTGTTCTCATGCGGCAGTTATCACACATGTTCGTGGAAATATGGATGCCCTTTATTCACCTTCGCTACCACACAGCGCCAGTAAAACCGCCTGACGAAGAACAGTCACGTTTCTTCCTCATCGCCGATCAAGGGCGGAGAGCTCCCACAATCCGTGACCACACCCGATCGATCTGCTCGGGCAGATCCTCCAGCGGAACGCTGGTATCGATAATGACATCGGCAACCGCCAGACGCTCCTTACGAGAAGCCTGAGCACGAATCCTCGCCCACGCATCGGCCTGACTGCACCCATCCCTCTCGACAACCCGACGTACCTGCTCAGCCGGATCGACGTCGGCCACCATCACGACATCGAACTCGTCGGCACGCCCAGTTTCGACGAGCAGCGGGATGTCATGGACAACGACCACGAGTCCATCGGCGGCCCGGGCTTCCTCGTCGACCCGGTGGGCAGCTTCTTCTACCAGCGGATGAATAATGGCTTCAAGACGGCGACGCGCCTGCAAATCAGCAAACACGATCGACCCCAGAGCCGATCGATTAAGAGAACCATCAGCAACAAGAACCTCACACCCAAAGGCCTCAACGACCCGAGCAAGCCCCTGCGTCCCCACCGCAACGACATCCCGGGAGAGCCGGTCATAATCGATAATGACAGCTCCACGCTCACCCAGCATCTGCGACACCGTCGACTTACCACTGGCAATACCACCAGTCAGACCCACCCGAACAACACCACCGGTCCCGGCGACCCAACCAGCTCGCGCAACATCCCGCGCCGTCGTCTCATCACTTACCACCGTGCGCCTCACATCCCGTCTCCCCCGGGCACCCTGCTAATTATCGACGCAGATGCTTCACAACCCTGCCACGGTCCACCACAACAGTCTCACCACCACAATCGCATTCATGACTAATCTCCACCACAGTGACCCCAGGCAAACACCGCGCCAAATTCACACGAATCTCAACTGCCAAATCAGGATCTACAGACGCAGTAAACTCATCAAGAATAAGGACCCTCGGCCGCTGCAGAATCACCCTGGCCACTGTTAACCGCTGAGCCTGACCCCCCGAAAGCCTCGTACCAGCCGGCCCAACAACGGTACGCAACCCAGCCTCCATACCACGCACCTCACCAGCCAAACCAACCTCACCAAGAACACGCCACAACTCACCATCACCAGCATCAGGAGCCACCAACCTCAAATTGTCAGCAATAGAAGCATTCAACAACTCCACCCGCTGCGAAACCACCCCGATGGATCTGCGCAACGAATCAAGAGTGAACGACGACACCGGATCACCATCCACCAGAACCTGCCCAACATCCGGATCATGATGACGCAACAACAAATTCACCAACGTCGTCTTACCCGAACCCGACGCCCCCGTCACAACGACATGACCCCCAGCCGGAACACCCAAAGTGACATCCTCAAGCACCGCAGGCAACGGCACACCATCCGCGTCACGATAACAAAAACTCACACCCCGCCACCCCAGCGCCGGAGCATGATCCAAACACAATTCCTCCGGCCCATCAACAACTTCCACCGGTGAATAACTCAGACACCACAGACGCCTCGCAGCTGCCAACGAATGATCAAGATACCCGACAGCATCCTCCACACCCCGCAACCCCTCAACAACCCTTAAACCCGCAACCACCAAAACACACACCCCAACACCATCCACACCACCACTCACACCCACAACAGACACCCAAGCGACGATCCCCATCGTGGCGGCCACACAGGAGGCCCGACGCATGGCGGCATAACGGCGGGCTTTGGCGGACCCAGCAGCAATGTCCGCATCGAGACGAGCCATCTGCATAGTCCGGTCGGACTGACGGCCATACCCGACGATCTCCGCGGCACCGAAGACCGAGTCGGTGATGTGAGCAGCCAGTTCGCGTCTCACCCCAAGCATCTCGTGGATGGCGTCCAGACTGGCATGTGTCCCGATGGCCAGCAGGGCCACGATGAGGACGACGAGGATAACGGCTGGAATGGCTACCACAAACCATCCGTATAGGACTCCCCCCGTAACCACAGCGACAAGCGGGGCCACGATAGCTGCCACCACGGGAGCGAAGGTGTGAGCATAGACCACCTCGATGCGATCGACATCGCGAGTAAGACTGGCCAACACATCGCCAGTACGCGAGTGCGAAACAACTGCCGGAGCCTTGGGCCACAGCTGGGAGAAAGCGTAGGTGCGCAATATCTCCAGAGCTTTGAAAGCCACATAGTGCCCGCTGAACTGCTCCAGATAGTAGGCAAGGGCCTGTACAGCTGCCAGCCCGACAACCCATCCCAACCACGCCCACGCCGACCAGCCAGCGGTAACAACAGCGACCATTCCCCCGGCGGCCATCGAGAACAGGCCGATGTCGGCTAGCAGGTGAACAACCCTCATGAGGGTTGAAAAGTACAGCGGTGGATGCACTGGACGGGTGATATTGGTGAGCCACCTCACGACTTGGCGGGTCGATGGTTCAGTCATGCCCAGTCCTCCGTCTCAGTTCGGTCATCCTCGATGGAATCGACATCGTCAGCCGGTGAGAGCGTGCCTGCGCTGACCCGCTGGACGTCGTGGGCCAGTCTCAACAACCGGCGACGATGAGTCACCATCACGACGGTGGTGCTGTCACCAATCTGCGAGATAGCGTCGATAATGCGGCGCTCGGAATCAGCATCGACGTGAGACGTCGGCTCATCAAGCAGCAGGATGTTACGTCCTGACAGGAAAGCCCTGGCTAACGAGATCCGTTGAGCCTGCCCGCCCGACATCAATCTTCCTTGCTCCCCCACATCGGAGTCCAGACCCTTCGGCATCGCCTCAACTTCGTCGGCCACGCCAGCTCGTCGTAATGCATCCCGCATCTGCTCACGTGTGGCGTTCGGGTTCGCGATCGCAAGGTTGTCTGCCACAGTGCCCGCAAAGAGCCAGGTACGCTGGTTCACTGAAGCACTAATACTCCTGACTGCCCCCGGTGCAGCTGTTAAGGCGTCGAAACCACCGACATAGACCTCCCCGCTCTTAGGAGGCAGAGTCCCGCTAAGGACAGAAAGCAACGTCGACTTGCCAGCCCCAGAACGGCCAATGATGGCGGTACGACCACCGTGGGTAATATCGAGGCTGACCCCGTGCAGGACCTCGGTTTCACCGTATCCGACGCTGACGTTACGCAGCCGAATAGTTCCGTCCTCTGACACAGGGACATGAGCTGACCGCTGCGATGTCGGCATCGAGGATGCGGAATCCGAAGTCATTAGCGCTGACGGAGCCGCGTCGAACCACTTCCTCAGCGCCTTCTGGGAGGCGATACCCCCCATGCCGATGTAGAAGAAAGCAGCGACCTGGTGCAGCGGTTCCAGCAGCAGCACCGACAGCAGCACGATGGTAATCGCCGAAGTCGCCGAAATATCGTCACCCTGCCACCTCGTCATGGCCAAACCCGCAGCCATAGCGATGAAGAGCAGGGAGAACAGACCATCAACGACAACAATGACGATCTGATTGCCAGCCAATAGCTTCATGATGGTCCTGCGGTTAGTCTCACCTCGTCGACGCAGATCGTCCTCCACTCGCCGTCCCGCACCCAGCATTCGGATGAGGACGAGATTTGACAGAGCATCCAAGTAGTGAGCAGTAAGACGGGCACGCTCACGATGAGAATCTGACGATCGCTTGCGAAACAGCTTGACGAATCCACCAATCAGCGTCGGAATGAGGGGGCAGGCTAGTAACACGACCAGGCCGGTGAGCCAGTCCAAACCGACGAGGATAACCAGACACACCAACACCGGAGTGGCCAGGGCCGCAAGGATGTCAGGGAGAAAAACTTGACGATACTCACTGACCCGCTCAGCATTATCGGTAGCTAAAGTAATGACTCGTTCCCCCTCGTCTGCGGCAGGCGGGCCAGTGAGAGATCGACGGTAAAGAACATCGAGAACTTTGGGGTGCAGAGCTGCCTCCTCAGCACGGGCATGACGGCCCGACATCGACACCGCAGCCCCAGCCGCAACAGCAGCCACCACCCCACCGATGCCCATCGCCCAGCACCAGCCAAGAGCCGGGGCGAAATCCTCGAAACGACCACCGATAATTTGGCCTACTGCGACGAGGAAAAGGCAAGTAGCGACGACCTCCACAATATGAACGGCAGCCACACGTCGGGCTCGCGAACCCGACTGTGGCGACATCACCGATACTGAACCCGACATGGCTTCCTTCGCTCATCGTGGCTGGCGGTTCGGGCGCGTCTCGGCAGGATGACGAGCTCCCCTCCCGGCAAGGTGACGACCTCGATGGGCCATCGATACACCGTGGTGAGATTATCCTCGGTGAGCACCTCCTCAGCTGGCCCCACGGCCAGTATTTTTCCTCCGGACAACAAAGCGATCCGGTCGCAGCACGCTGCCGCCAACGCCACGTCGTGCATGACGGCAACGACCGCGCACCCCGCATCGGCCAATTCGTGACAGATCGCCATAGTGCGTTCCTGATGACAGATATCGAGGGCAGCAGTCGGCTCATCAAGGAAAACACAGGGTGCCTGCTGGGCGAGCACCCTGGCCAACGTCACCCGGGCGCGTTCGCCACCTGACAGACGCGTCACCTCTCGATCGACAAGGTCAGTGACCTCGGTACGTTCCATCGCCCTATCGACGATAACGGCGTCGTCAGGGCCGCGTGGATGTGGGGATCGTCCCATCATGACAATGTCGTGAACGAGATAGGAGAAGGGGAACTCGCTGAACTGGGGCATCACTGAGCGACGCAGCGCCAGCTGGGGACGAGAGAGCTTTTGAAGAGGCGCTCCGTCGAGTTCAACCGTTCCCTGCCAACCCTCAAGGTCACCACAGAGCACGCTCAGTAGGGTGGATTTACCCGCGCCATTTGGCCCCAGCAAACCGACGAATTCACCTGCTTGGACGTCGAGGTTGATCCCGTCGAGGATCCTTCGCTCCCCGTAACAAAAGATCACGTCCCGCGCACGGATCATCACAGGGTTTTCTCACCACCCATGCCTCGTCTCAACAATATGAAGAAAGTAGGGCCGCCAACGATGGCAGTAAAGATGCCAATGGGTAGATCGGCGTAGGGCACCACAGTTCGGGCAGCGATGTCGGACAGTGTGACCAACAGGCAACCTCCCAACAAGGCAGACGGGATGAGCCATTTGTTGGCTGGCCCGATGAGCAGCCTCAAAACATGCGGCACTATGAGCCCCACAAATGTGATAACTCCGGCATAAGCCACCGCCGCCGAAGTAAGCAGTGCTGTCAAAGCTATCGATGACAACCGTAACCGATTGACGTTGACTCCCAAGTGCCCTGCAGCCCTCTCACCCAAGGCCAGAGTGTCGAGCTTGCCAGCGATAAGGATGGCCCAGACAATTCCGACGCTGGCTACCGTCCCGACCGTTGCCACGTGACTCCAGGTTGTCCCGCTCAGGGAGCCCATCTGCCAGAAGACAATTTGATCCCGGGCGGTAGTCGGCGCAACATAAGTGGATATTGAGGTGATAGCCGAACACACAGCCGTCACCGCGATACCAGTCAGAACCAGGGTCGTCGACTCAGCTCGTCGTCCGGACCGCGCCATAATGTAGACCGAACTGGCCGCAAGCAGCCCGGACACAAATGCCGCTGTCGGCACCCCGAACCCGGACAAAAAATTGGGGGCGACCACAATCATGATCGATGCCCCCACAGCCGCCCCCGATGACACGCCAATGACACCGGGTTCAGCGAGCGGATTGGAAAACAGCGCCTGCATGACGGCTCCGGCCACAGCAAGACTAGCCCCCACCAACAGGCCAAGAACAATGCGCGGAAAGCGGATCTGCCACAGCACCGACTCGGCCATGGCGTCGGTGGCCGACCCTCCGAAAACGATTTTGATGACGTCGGCGGCCTTGACGCGGTACTGACCAACCATCGCTGACAACAGCACTAAACCACACACGATGATGACGAGGCAAATAGTGGAGATAACGCGAACCTGAGTCCGTCGCTCAATCCCAGAACGCTGGACAACCGGCTGTGACAGGGTGCTCATTTGACTCCGTACAAAGCCTTGGCCACAGCGGTCAAGACCTCCCCGGTTTGGGGCCCGAAAGACAACGAGATCCCATCAGGAATGGAAATAACCCGTTGCTTGCGCCCTGCGGTGGTGTTAGCGACGCCAGCTCTGGCCAGCAGTCCCTTCATCCCCCCGGTGGAAGCAAGCCCATCCCTCATGACGAAGATCGCATCCGGGTTGATGGAGACCAGGGATTCGGCATTGGCAGGTACGAGGGTCTTTATACCTTTGTCGGAGGCGACGTCATCGGCACCCACCCCCTGGATGAGCTCGCTGGCCCCGTTCTCAGAACCAAGAATGAAGAAAACGCCAGCATTTCCGCGAACGTAGAGGAAAGCGACTCGCATCGGCTTGGCAGGTTTCCATGCTGCTATCTGCTTTTTGGCCTGGTTGATCTGCTCTTGGGTACGTTTCACCAGGGCTTCGCCGGCATCAGGCTTTCCGACGGCATTGGCAATAGTGCGAGTAAGCTGAGGAGTGGAGCCGACACTGCGGTGAGGATCTACGAGCACCACCGGAATCCCGGATTTACGGAGCTGATCGAGGGCCTCCTTCGGGCCCACGCTGCGGTCGGCGATGATGACCGACGGTTTCAGACCTGCGACGGCCTCGACGTTAAGAACGTGTCCGTTTTCTGTCACCACGGGGCGGTCATGCAACTGCTTTTCAGTGGAGGAAACAGTGCGCCCGACGATCTTGTCGCCCAATCCAAGTCCAATGAGGGTGCGTGACAAGGTACCGTAGAGGTCAAGAGCGAGAATTCTCGAGGTGCTTTTGATCGTCACCTTGTTCCCCTCGACGTCAGTGACGGTCACTGGAAGTTTTTGGGCAGACGACCCCTCGACTGGTTTCGGATCAGGTACTTCTGGCACTTCCGTGAGACCGCGAAGGGTGTGCGGGTCAGGCAAATCCGGCGCTGCCTGTGAAGTGGCTGATGCCGCCCTCGTCGACGATGTCGCGACGGACGGTACCGGCGTGGAGGATGTGGCGGGACCTTGGGAGGTCGAGGAGGAATGACCACAGCCGGCCACCAACATGGTCAGAGCCAGGCCGACTCCGGCAACTCGACGGTACATCCGGATCATGGTTCTCAACTTTCGAAACTCGTTTTCGGGAATGTGGCAGGGATGGGGACGAGTGCCCCCATCCCTCCGGCACTTTGTCTGCGTGCGAAATGACGGCGTTCGACGAACGGATCAGATCCGGGCAGCGTAACGACGGCAGACGATCACCGTCGAGACCACGACGGTGAGGGCGAGCCCTCCGACGATGCCGAGATCGATTTCGTCACTGGATGGGCCCTCAGCACCGGTAACGGGCAGTCCCCGTCCCGCCCCCTTACCGGAGTCGTCACCGATGACCTTTCCGGTGACAGCGTCAACATTGACGTTGTGGCAGACCTTCTCCGCTGACAAGGTGAGGTTCGTCGACAACGGGTTCATCGGCTCACCGGCCCTGTAAAAACCGGCAAAAGCCTTGGCACCAGTCGCGGTCAGCCTGATCGGCGAACCTTTAATGGCGGTGTTACCGGAGACCGATACCCCGAAAGTGGCAAAATCAACCCGACCATAGTTGGTTTTCTTTCCATCCATCGAAGAGGACTTGACGTCAAAATAGAGGTGACCAGTCGAGCCCTTGATCTGTAGGGAAGGCTCAGCCAGCGTCATGTCCAGGATGCCGTGATGGCCAGTCATGTGAACCGAGCCGGAGTACTTAAGAGATCCAGACTTGGTAGCGGGATCGAATGAGCCGCCGGTGAGAGGGAAAGTGAAGGCCGAACCGTTCCAGTTGGCGCCGCCCGAAAGCTTCCACGAGCCATTGGCAATAGGACCACGCAGGTAACTGGTGAAGGATGTTCGGATACCCCAGGTCAGCGAACCCGAGGTCATCTTGGACGCGCCGATTGTGCAGACCTGTTTGGTCATGGTGCGATGGGCGGCCGGAGCCTGGGACCTGTGTTCTGCCGTCTTCTTCTGCGTTGTCGTGCTCTGCTTGTTCGGGCCGGCCTGCTTACTGGGCTTAGCCTGCTTCGACGGGGCAGCATGCTTACTTGGCTGCTTCGACGGGGCAATTGGGGTCTCCGGCCCTGTAGGAGCCGGTGTAGCTTCCCGATAGGTCACCGGAGTACGGGTATCGTCAGAGTGATCTGTCTTACCAACTCCATGAGCCTTCATGGTGAGGACGACGAAATCGTTGCCTTGTTCAAAGGGAGGGGCTTTCATCGTGATGGTAAAAGACCCATCGTTATTCATCGGCCTACCTTGAGCGAACCGGGAGCCAATAGCTTTTTGACTCGGGATATAGACCCAGATTGTCGATGGGGACTCCGTCGTGTCCTTGCTCGGGTCATAGCCGTAGAACTTGTCCGAATTGCCATAGAACTCGGTCACCGAGGCCGGTGCCACAGCAACGTAGACACCGAAGCCGGTAGTCGAGAATCCCTTCCCACTGATGGTGATATCACCTCCCTCCCGACCTACTGGTATCACGGTTACCGTCGGACCAGCTGCCCATGCCGCCGGAGTGATCAACACTCCGGTAAGGGCCAAGATGGCCCCGAGTACACTGGCGACGATTTTGCGCATGGCCGATGTGGTCATGAGACGTCCCCTTCGGTTGTGAATACGGCCCACCTTGGGCCACCCATAAGGTTAGCCTTGCCTAATTCGTGCGCGCAAGCATGAAACCGCGCCTCATAATCGGGCTCCTGACACCGAGGAACATCGAGCTAGCAAAGGAAGGACCGTTCACCTCCAAGCAGCCCAAGAAACACAAACAAGGAGCCCCGCCACTATGGCGGAGCCCCTCGAAGTTTCGACGAAAAGTCAAATCAGTTATGGGTCAACTTGTCACGAAGAGCCTGCAGGGCCTCGTCGGACGCCAACGACCCCTCAGCCGGGCCACTGGTGTAGGACGACTGGGCGCCACCATCGGTAAGAGCGGCTTCCTGGTCGGCCTGCTCGGCCTCAATGACCTGCTTGCGGTGAGCCTCCCAGCGAGCCTGGGCCTCGGCATACTGCTGCTCCCAAGCGATGCGCTGCTCGTCGTAGCCCGCTTTCCACTCGTTAGTCTCCGGATCGAAGCCCTCGGGGTAGATGTAGTTGCCGTCCTCGTCGTAAGAGGCAGTCATGCCGTACAGGGACGGATCGAACTCGTCAGACTCAACGTCAATACCCTCGTTGGCCTGCTTAAGGGACAGCGAGATGCGGCGACGGTCGAGGTCGATGTCGATGATCTTGACCATGACATCGTCGTTAACACCTACGACCTGCTCGGGAATCTCGACGTGGCGCTCAGCTAGCTCGGAGACGTGGACCAGACCCTCAATGCCATCCTCGACGCGGACGAAGGCACCGAACGGAACGAGCTTGGTGACCTTGCCGGGAACGATCTGACCGATCTGGTGCAGACGGGCGAACGCCTGCCACGGGTCCTCCTGAGTCGCCTTGAGGGATAGTGAGACGCGCTCGCGATCCATGTCAACATCCAGCACCTCGACGGTGACGGGCTGACCAACCTCGACAACCTCACTCGGGTGGTCAATGTGCTTCCAGGACAACTCGGAGACGTGGACCAGACCGTCCACACCGCCCAGATCGACAAAGGCACCGAAGTTGACGATCGAGGAGACGACGCCCTTACGGATCTGACCCTTCTGCAGCTGGTGCAGGAAGCTCTGACGAACCTCAGACTGAGTCTGCTCAAGCCAGGCGCGACGCGACAGCACAACGTTGTTGCGGTTCTTGTCGAGCTCGATGATCTTGGCCTCGATCTCCTGGCCCACGTAGGGCTGGAGGTCACGAACGCGGCGCATTTCAACAAGGGATGCAGGAAGGAAGCCACGCAGGCCGATGTCAACGATAAGTCCGCCCTTGACGACCTCAATGACGGTACCGGTGACGACGCCGTCCTCTTCCTTGATCTGCTCGATCGTGCCCCAGGCGCGCTCGTACTGCGCACGCTTCTTGGACAGGATAAGGCGTCCCTCCTTGTCCTCCTTCTGCTGGACAAGGGCCTCAATCTCATCACCGACGTTGACGACCTCAAAGGGATCCACGTCGTGCTTGATCGACAACTCTTTGGACGGGATAACGCCCTCGGTCTTGTAACCGATGTCAAGGAGGACCTCGTCGCGGTCCACCTTGACGACGGTGCCAGAGACGATGTCGCCGTCGTTGAAGTACTTGATGGTGGCGTCCACAGCGGCCAGAAAGGCCTCCGTGCTGCCAAGGTCGTCAACCGTTACGGATCCATCGGCGGTGTTGACGGCATTCTGCTGGTCGATGTCGACCGGGTTCGAGGTGGAGGCCTCAGTGGAGGAGGTCATGTAGATAGGACTCCGATTGATGTCATGTGGTTTGCAACGCGCCGCAGCCCTGATCCTGGTGATCGAGCACGATCTACTCCCGTCCGAGATCGCACAGACCACAACGCAGCAGCTAGCGTAATGCCCGGGCCCCGAAGGGTCAACCAGCCGTCCCCTGACTAACAGGTTTTACCATGCACACTGTCAACACGAAGTTGAGTTAAATGGGCAGTCCGGCACGTAAGAAGGTACTCTTCATTTGGATCCCGTTCCCTTGATCCCATCCGCATTCGGGAAATCCATCCCAAGACTGAAACCTCACAAGCCCTGGAGGACATCACAGTTATGACTGATCAGTCTCCCCGACGCGAAGAACCCTCCACTGGGTCGACCTCGTCGAGCAGCTCGGCCACTCCCGCCAGCGACCGCGCACAGTCCGGCAGCCCGAAGTGGCGGATCATTGCGCTCGTGGTGGTCATCGCTCTCATCATCGCCGCTATCGCCGTCATCTTCATCCAGCGCAACAAGAACGGCGACTCTGCTAGTGGGCCGACAGCATCTGGTGGATCGGCATCAGCAGTTTACCCGTCAGTTGACTCGTCCAATGCATCGGCCGCTCCCGCCGCCTCAGCCACGAAAAAGGGGCCGGTCCCGGCGGGTTGCATGAAACAACCCAAGCCGATCGTTCCGGTGAAGTATTCGATCGATAATCTCAAAGTTTCGGCGAAGGTCCTCTCCCGTGGGCTCGACAAGACGGGAGCAGCAGGCGCCCCTCCGCGGGATGACCCTTCTTCGATGGCGTGGTTCAACAAGGGGCCCAAGGTCGGTTCCGACAAGGGCAACGTCATCCTCACCTCGCACACTTACCACATTGGAGAGGCGCTGGGTAACAGGTTGTACAGCAAAGATAACGGCATCAAACCTGGAGATATCATCCGGCTCTCCGATAAGTCCGGCAACACGGTCTGTTACCGCTACAGCCACAACGTGAAGGTGTGGGTCAAGGACTATGACCCCAACTCGACGATCCTTTACAACGACAACGGTCCAGCCCAAGCCGTGATCGTCGTCTGCTGGGATTACGTCAAGGGCAAGGGACACGAATCACGGATCTTGTTCTACGCTGACCCAGTCGCATGATCGTCACTATTCGCGAGAGCCTCAACTAAGGTTGCCCTGAGACGGGCGTGCACGTTCAATCACTTCTAGTCTGAAGCCATGAACCGTGGTGCATGCTCGTCTCTTCCACCCGCACTCCTCACAGATCTGCTGGAGGCCCTTGGGGAAAGCAAGGTCAGCCAAGATCCGCTCGACCTCGCCGCAGTAGCCCCTGATGCCTCCCACTATTTGCTCACTCCCGGAGCCCTAGTCCGTGCGGGATCTACCTCCGACGTGGCAGCAGCAATGGCAGCTGCGAAGCGCCATAGGGTAGCGGTCAATTTCCGTTCTGGTGGAACGAGCCTGTCCGGCCAAGGGTCAACGGTTGGGGTGATGGTCGACACCCGGCGGTCCTTCCGTGGCATCGAGGTGCTCGACGGTGGCCGCAAGGTTCGCGTCCAGCCTGGGGCGACGATCGTCGCCGTCAATTCCGTCCTTGCTCGGTACGGACGCAAACTCGGCCCCGACCCGGCGTCGTCCGTGGCATGCACCTTTGGCGGAGTGTTGGCCGACAACTCCTCAGGTATGAGCTGCGGCACCGTCGCCAACTCCTACCGTACCCTCGACTCGATGGTCTTCGTGCTGGCGTCGGGCACCGTCATTGACACCTCGGACCCGCAATACGAAGACAAACTGGCACATGACGAGCCCGAGCTCGTCGAGACACTCATGGCGCTGCGAGACCAATGCCACGAACAGAGCCGGGCCGACGAGATCGCCTTCCAATTCTCGCGCAAGAATACAATGGGCTACGGGCTCAACGCCTTCCTTGACTACGACACTCCAGCGCAGATTCTCTCCCATCTCATGATCGGCTCGGAGGGAACTCTCGGATTCATCTCCTCGGCCGTCATGAACACCGTGAAAATCATGCCAAACCTGGCCACCGCTTTACTCCACTTCCCTACTCTTGACGCTGCCACTAAGGCTCTTCCAGCTTTAGTGGAATCGGGGGTAACCGTCACCGAGCTCATGGATTCCTCGTCCCTCCGGCTGTGTCGCGATGACCCGGCTAACGGTCACATCATCCCACCGGCTCCCGGAAGTGGAGATGCTGCTCTTCTCGTCGAATACCACTGCCCAGATCAACAGTCACGAGACGAGGCTGTTAAAGCTGGCAACTCTGTCATTTCCGGTCTGAACCTCGTCAATGAGCCGACTTTCACCGACGACCCTGCTGTTCGTGGTCCCATCTGGACTCTGCGCAATGGCCTATATGCCAAGGTCGCCGGCACACGACAGTCCGGCCAAACAGCCTTGCTGGAGGACATCGCCGTTCCCATCGAGGCCCTCGCCGGGGTGTGCGGCGACCTGCAGCAACTCTTTGGTGAACACAACTACCCAGAGTCGATCATCTTCGGCCATGCCAAGGACGGGAACATTCATTTCCTCGTCGTCGAAGACTTCCGCAACAAGACGGGCCTGGATCGTTACGAAAAATTTACCGAAGACATGGTGTCCCTCGTCCTGGATACCCACGGTACCCTCAAGGCCGAGCACGGCACCGGACGCATCATGGCCCCCTTCGCTGCACGCCAGTACGGACCTGACCTCTACCGGATCATGCGTCAGATCAAAGAGTCGGTGGACCCGACAGGAGTGCTCAACCGCGGCACCATCATCACCGACGACCCACGATTGCACCTCAAGGAGGTCAAGCTCACCCCAACTGTCCAGGAGGAGGTCGATCGCTGCGTCGAATGTGGGTACTGCGAGCCGGTCTGCCCATCACGGGATCTCACATTGACACCTCGCCAGCGGATCGTCATACAACGCGCCATCGCTCAGGCACAAGCTGACGGGGATGAAGAGCTAGCGACTGACCTCGAGGAGCATGCGACCTACTCGGTAGTGCAAACTTGTGCTGTTGATGGCATGTGCCAGACCAACTGCCCCCTGCACATCAATACCGGTGATTTGGTGCGGCGACTTCGAGCTGACCATAACCCTGCCGCCTGGCAAGCCACCTGGGATTTAGCAGCTAAGGGGTGGGGCCCTTCGTCATGGCGGCAAGCGCCGGAATGTCAGCGATCAAACCTATTCCCGCGACAGCAACCAATGTCCTCACCGGAGCTGCCCGGGCCGTCCTGGGAGCCGACCGCATCCCGCAAGTTTCCGATGAGCTGCCTGCTGGTGGTAAACGACGCAGTTCCGGTCACCGCAGTGCCCCGCGTGGACGTCCCGAGGTGGTGTATCTGCCAGCCTGCGTCAACACTATGTTTGGCGGCGCCATTCCAGGCGAGAAGACGACCGAGTTCGCGATCATTTCCCTGCTCACCGCGGCTGGGATCGGAGTGACTGTTCCTGAGGGGATTAATTCGCTGTGCTGCGGCACCCCGTGGAAGTCCAAGGGGATGACGAAGGGATACGAGACGATGCGTCGTCGTGTCGTTAACGTCATGCGTCGAGCTACTCGAGGCGGAGAACTGACGGTGATTTCCGACGCGGTGAGTTGTTCGGAGGGCTTCGTTCATGAACTCGAGTACGAGGGTGCCACAGGCATTCAGGTGGTTGACGCTGTTCAATACGTTGCCGACAAGGTTCTGCCCATCATGCCGGTGCTACCCAAAGTGGCGACGGCGGCACTTCACCCAACCTGCTCGTCGACCCGGATGAATTGGAGCGATTCATTGAAGCGCTGCGCGGAAGCGGTGGCAGACGAGGTTGTCGTCGCCGACACCTGGGGTTGCTGTGGGTTCGCCGAGGACCGCAGCATGTTGCATCCAGAGCTCACTGAATCGGCCACTCGCCGGGAAGCTGATGAACTCGGCCAGCGAAAGTTCGACCTCTACCTGTCAGCCAACCGCACCTGCGAGCTCGGCATGGAACGAGCTACGGGCAAGTCGTGGCGCCACGTGCTCTCAGTACTCGCTGAGCGCATGGTGGAATACGCTCCAGCATGATTAATGCAATCTGAACATTCCCGGCCATCTCTAGCTGAGCCGGGTTTTGTCTCTGTCCTGCCAATGCCCCCGCCAACGGAGCATTGGCACCCAGGCCCTTTACGAAGCGCCCCGATATCCTAGTTATGGGAAGCGACCGGTGGATCAGCAACACTGACATCTCAAGGGGCCGACCACCATCTATCCAACATGAGATATATCTCTCTTTTTCTCCTGGATAGCGCTTTGGTCAGCTCGGATCCCTAGCACTGCGCGGCACACATCGTCGTTATACTGCCGGGGAGTCCACATGGTTTTACCAACATCATCGAAACACGAACCCTCACCGTCGACGCCCTAACAGACCAGGTCATGGCTGTCATCAATAACGCCATCGGGATGAACCTTTTGATTTCGTTGGACACTCACTCGGTGCCGCAGTAGCCGAATACATCGCGGCGACTCAGCGAACGCGTCCCGACCCTCGCCCTGCTCGCCAGGTGGATTACCACCGAAGGTAGCCAGAAGCTCCGCAATGGAGTCTGGCGCAAGTTCTACGAGGAGAAATCAGAGGCTATTCGCTATTACATGGCCTCCCCTAACTTCGTGCGCAACGCCGATCCAAATATGATCGAGGCTGCCATCGCCGCCTTACCGACTAACAAGTTCATTGCCTCCCACACGGGCCTCAACGACCATGTTGACGTTTCCAACATCACCGGCGACGTCTCCGCAACAATCCTCGTCGCCACCGGTGCCGAAGACATGATGCCCCCAAGCACCACTCCCGGGCTCTCTTTGGCGTCGTTCCCGACACCCACTACATCGAGACGTCTACCGGACATGGCACCTCCATGGAGCGTCCCACCGAGGTCATCCAGGTCATCGACCTGTTCACTACCCAGCTGGAACGATCATGACTACTCCAATCAAGGCCCCCCAATATGTCCGATGCCGACTCATTCACTCCTGACCCGAAATTCATCACTGAGGTCAATTTCCACGAATCGGTACCCACCGGAGTCCATGTTGAAGTCATCATCACAGGTGGCGGATTCTCTGGAATCTGTCTGGGGGCTTTGTTGCGCCGTCGCAGTCACCGCTATTCTCTCCTCATCGGCCGTAATGAAAACTAGGGAGGCTGCTGGTCCGCGAATCCCCGACATTCCCGGTAGCGACTCTCCTCCAGGTAACATTTTCCACTCCGCCCGATAGGACACCTCAGTGGACCTCACCGGCAAGACAGTCGCGGTAGTCGGGATCGGTGTTTATTCCATCCAGGTGACGCCTACCGTCGCGACGATGGCTGATCAACTCGTTGTATTCCAGCGCACTCCGGCCTACGTCATATCTTGCATCGATCCGCCCTACTGCAAGATCGAGAAGAAAAGATACCGTCTCACCCGGGCGAGATGTTGCGGGAGAGCGACGACCCCCTCTGGCAGGCTAAGGCTCTCTATGGCGCTACACGCCTCATTCCAGCGATGCAATAGCACGTCAAGAGACTCACGTTGAACCATCTAGAGTCCCTGGTTGAGAACCCGGAAACTCGCGAACTTCTCACACCGACCTACACCACCGACTACAAGCGGCTCCTCGTCAGCAACGACTACTTCATGGCCTTCAACCGGGACGACGTCACCCTTGAGCCATCTGCTCTAGCGTCGTCGAGGGATCAACCCTCGTCTCCACCAACGGGGAGAGCTATGAGTCAGACACCATCATTCTGTGCACCGGATTCACAGTGAGCCAGCCGATCGACGCAGCCTACGTACGACGAGAAAGGTAAAACCCTCGCAGATGTGTGGGGCACGAAAAAGCGCCAACCCACACCCAGACATAGCGCAGTTTCCCGACCCTGTTTACCGTCTATGCACGTAACTAGCCTAGGACGCAAGTCCTCGGTTCACATCATCGAGCTCCATGCTGCAGCCGTCGTCCAAGTCTTCGACTACTGCCACGGCACCGGCCGTACCGCCCTTGAGCTAACGGGTGAGACCGACAAGGCATAGAACGAACGGCTGCGGGAACGGTCTCGCGATACCGTTGAAACTCTAACGGCAGCTGTTCAGCGTGGTACATCGACGAGCGAACCGGCCAGCTCACCGCCATCTGACCCGGCTACGCCTATGCCTTCCACGTTCAAAATGGTCACTTCGATCCCGCCCGGTTCGCCATGCAATGACAGTCGAGTTGTGAGGAGCATCCCCGGTGCCCCTCACAGCTGGTGCTGCTCATTAACACCAATCAGTGCGCAGCCTCGAACCAGGACCGTCCGACCCCGATCGACACCGTCAACGGGACCGATAGCTCCATAGCGTGCCCCATAGCGTCGGTAACGATCTGGCGAACCTTCTCTTCCTCATCCTTAGTAACCTCAAGGATGAGTTCGTCGTGCACCTGCAGCAGCACCCGGCTCGTCAAACCTGCCTCGGCGAGTTTCTGGTCGGTGGCGACCATGGCCAGTTTGATGAGGTCAGCTGCCGATCCTTGGATGGGAGCGTTGAGGGCGGCGCGCTCGGCCATGTCTCGACGCTGACGATTCGTCGAGGTGAGATCAGGAAGGTAGCGACGACGTCCCAAGAGGGTTTCGGTGTAGCCCTGACGACGCGCCTGATCGACGACCTCTTCAAGGTACTCGTGTACCTTCCCGAACCGGCTGAAGTAGCCGGCCATGAGTTCCTTAGCCTCGCCCACGCTGACCTTAAGCTGGTTAGATAACCCATAGGCGCTCAATCCGTAGGCCAGTCCGTAATTCATGGCCTTGATCTTGGAGCGTTGAGCCACGCTGACATCCTCGGGAGCAACGCCGAATACGTGAGATGCCGTCACGGTGTGGAAATCCTGACCTGACCGGAAGGCGTCAATGAGAGATTGGTCCCCAGAGACGTGTGCCATAATCCGCATCTCGATCTGGGAGTAATCAGCGCTCAGGAGGGACTCGTACCCCTCACCGACAACGAATCCTTCGCGGATGCGTCGTCCTTCCTCTGTGCGCATCGGAATGTTCTGGAGGTTCGGGTCCTTACTCGACAATCTCCCAGTCGCGGCGATCGTCTGCATATACGTGGTGTGGACCCGGCCGTCATCACGGATCTCCTTGAGCAACCCGTCGACAGTCTGACGTAACTTGATGGCGTCTCGATGCTCGAGAAGATGAGCTAGGAACGGATGCTCGGTCTTCTCGTACAATCCAGCCAGAGCGTCCGCGTCAGTGGTATACCCGGATTTGGTGCGCCGAGTCTTCGGCATGTCAAGCTTCTCGAAGAGTACCCCCTGCAGTTGCTTGGGGGAAGACAGATTGATCTTCTCTCCAGCTGCTTCCCATGCGGCCCCCTGGGCTCGTGTCACCCGTTCGTCAAACTCGGACCGCAGCCCCTCGAGGATGTCCGTATCGACAGCTATACCAACTCGCTCCATCGAGATAAGGCACCTCTGCACCCCCATCTCGACATCGTGCAACAGCTCGGACCCGCCGCGTGCCTCGACCTCCTTCTCCATGACATCAGCCAGCTTGGTGACGGCCACTGCTCTTTCCATAGACTCAGCAGAAGAGTCATTGCCAAAGTCGAGCATGGCTTGATCAGAGTTTTCCTCTCCCTCGCCCAGGGTGAGGTTGAGGTGGGTACGCACCGCATCATCGAACTTATGGGAACGGCGATCTGGATGAAGTAAGTAGGAGGCAAGCTCGGTGTCACAGGTCAGACCCGCGACCTCCCAGCCGCGCCCGGCGAGGGCCTCCACCGGGCCCTTGGCTGAATGCATGGCCTTAGGACATTCGTTGTCGGCCAGCCAGGCAGCAAAGGATTTCTCATCTTCAGGATCCAACTCCGCGGCGTCGAACCACACTGCATGGCCGTCAACGCATCCCAGCGCGACAGCTTCCACATCTCCGGATCCGTTTTCCCAACGACCAGTGACGTCGACGCCAACACGGCCTTCGGTTGCGGACAGCCATGTGCTCAATGTCCTCGGTTTCAGGGCCGTCCCGGAGACCTCAAGGGTGTCGTCAGCCTCGACCACCTCATCGGCATCAGATTCGGAAGCCAGGGCACGAACGCGGTCCCACAAAGTGCGAAATTCCAGGGTGTCGAAGACCGCGCGAGTGGCCTTGGGGTCCCAGGGTTGCCGGGCCAGTTCAGCCAGGGTGACGTCAAGGTCAAGGTCACGAACCAGGGCATTAAGCTTGCGGTTACGAACGACGTCGTCGAGGTGATCACGGAGCGATTGTCCGGCCTTCCCCTTGACGGTGTCGGCTTGACGAATGAGGTTCTCCAGACCGTCATAAGCCGTCAGCCATTTCACCGCTGTCTTAGGACCAACACCGGGAACCCCCGGCAGGTTATCGGCACTCTCCCCCACCAAAGCTGCCAGCTCCGGATACCGAGCCGGCGGCACCAGGTATTTCTCCTCAACGGTCTTCGGTGTCATGCGAGCGAGGTCGGAAACACCCTTGCGTGGGTATAGCACCGTCACCTGGTCATTCACCAGCTGCATGGCGTCACGGTCTCCCGAAACCAGCAAAGACTTGAATCCTTCCGCAGTCGCCCGGGTAGACAGAGTCGCGAGGATGTCGTCGGCTTCGTAATTCTCTTTAGACAGATGGGCGATGTGAAGAGCATCGAGGACCTCTTTGATGAGGTCAATCTGACCGGGGAATTCCGGCGGCGTGGCGGCGCGACCGGCCTTGTACTCAGAGTACTCGGTAGTGCGGAAGATGCCTCCAGCGAGATCCCATGCCACCGCAACGTGGGTGGGCTTCTCGTTACGCAGCAGATTGATAAGCATCGCGATGAAGCCATGCACCGCATTGGTGTGCTGCCCCGTCGAAGTGGTGAAGCTCTCCACCGGCAGAGCGTAAAAGGCTCGAAAGGCCATCGAATGCCCGTCAAGAACCATGAGGATGGGCTGCGTCGTCTCACTCATATCGTTGACTTTAGAGGACGCCACAGACAAAGAGACGCAACCAGGTGGCACACGATGGCATGCTTCACTTGTGACGTATTCCATTCCTGAACATCCACTTCCCGACTGGCTTGCAGAGCTCGTCAGCCCCCTTGACGACAAGCTCAGCGTCAAGGTCCGAGAGATTTCACCCAACCGCTGCGTCGTCACAGCACCGCTAGACGGCAATACCCAACCTATGGGCCTGTGGCACGGGGGTGGCTCCGGGGTCCTGGTGGAGACCGCCGGGTCGCTGGCAGCCATAGCTCATGCCCGGACCTTCAAACATTCGGCGGTCGGAATCGAGCTGTCGGTTTCGCACCTGCGCCCGCCGCACGGCCATCAAGTTATCGCGACCGCGACAGCCGTGCACCTCGGCAAACGTACAACGACCCACACCGTCGAGATCGTCGACGATGAGGGCCGTATCTGTGCTATCGGAAGGATGACTTGTCAAGTCGTCTAAGAGGACCAGCAGCCCGAAATCACTTTTCGCTCTCGGCGTGATCGATAACTCCCTGAGCCACCTCGCGCATTGACTTACGCAAATCCATAGCGGTCTTCTGGATCCACCGGAAGGCCTCCGGCTCAGTAAGGTCGAGGCTGGTCTGCAAAATACCTTTGGCTTGATCAACAATCTTGCGCGACTCGAGGCGCTCCTCCAGGTCCATGACCTCGTCCTCAACGCCGCGGATCTCGGCGAATCGGGCCATAGCGATTTCGATAGCTGGAATGACATCCGAAGCGTCGAAAGGCTTGACTACGTAGGCCATCGCGCCCGCTTCCTTGGCACGCTTAATGAGATCGCGCTGTGAGAAAGCGGTCAGCATGACGACAGCGCAAATACGATCTTCGGCGATCTTGTCGGCCGCGGTGATGCCGTCCATCTTGGGCATCTTGACGTCCATGACGATCAGGTCGGGCCCGAGCTCGTTGGCCAAGCGGACGGCCTCTTCGCCGTCACTAGCCTGACCGACGATCTCGTAACCGTGCTCCTCGAGCAACTCGACGAGATCGAGACGGATAAGAGCCTCATCCTCGGCGACTACGACACGTGGATGTTCCGTCTCCGCCCCCGAGTCGGAGGTCGACCGGGTTGAGTCCTGTGGCTTGCTCACGGTTATTCCTTGCATGTCGAACGTTGACAACTCGGTTTAATCCTAGTGGTTGTGAGGTCTTACTGCACATGCACGTGTCCCTGACTAGCAGATCTTCTTCGTCCGAAGTGCTCGCTCAACCAGTCGGCGTGAGTGGCGAATCGGCATCCGGACGCAACTGTGGCACAATAGGCGAGCCGGCCCGAGTGGCGGAATGGTAGACGCGGCGCACTCAAAATGCGTTGTCCTTGCGGGCGTAGGGGTTCGACTCCCCTCTCGGGCACTGCCGGCTTATACCTGTGCTCCCAGGTTTAGCCCCAGGGTCGCCGCCAGTACTCCCGCAATTGCCATCCCAATACAGTGCAGCGTTCCCACATGTATCCCCTGCCCTGATGAGGTACGTGCTGTCTCCACGGAGGCTGTGCTGAAGGTCGTAAACCCGCCACAAAAACCCGTCCCCAACGGGCCGTTAAGATGCTGCGAAAACCCCATATGGTTAAGCGCCACAGCGGTAATAAACCCCAACACCAGTGATCCCGCCACATTAATGACCAAGGTCCCTACCGGAACTGGAGCCGGGAACCGCGAGTTAATACGCGAGTCGAGCAGGAAGCGCGCTACCGCACCAAGACCACCAGCCAGGCATACCCACATCATCATCATGACGACCTTCTGCCAACCGCAACACGCACTACAGCAATCATGGCCCATGCCAGCAATGCACCTGCCACGACGCTCGTCACGAGGTAGATAACGCCCAATAACCATTTCCCTGACATGACGCGCTGGCCAGTCTCTACTGCAAGGGTGGAGTAAGTCGTAAATCCACCCAACAATCCGGTTCCCACGCAAAGCCGTACCGCTCGACGAACCCCTTCGTCAGGACCAGCATGGACGAGCACCTCGAGCAGGATCGCCAGTGCAAAGACTCCGACAAGATTAGTAGCCAGCGTCCCCCACGGAACACCGTCTGCCCGCGAAGGCCAGACATGGGCAATTCCGGCGCGCATGAGAGTACCGAAGCATCCACCCAGGAATATCAATCCCACCAACACAGGACGGCGATCAAGGAATCCTGGTTTCACTGCCATGGCGAAGAATCTTTCCAGTCGATGACGGCGGTTGGTACCACGAGGACCGGACGATGCTGGTGGTGGGAGAGGTTGATAGCGATCGATCCACCCACGAATTCTTGAACTCTCCGTCGCCGATGAGTCCTGGCCCCGACGACAAAGGCTGCTGCATCAATAGCGCGAGCTAAATGGGCCAGTGCACGGTCTGGTCGTCCCGCTAGGTACTCCAGCCGCCAAGGAACCTCACTATCGCCTAGAGCTGCTTCGATCTCGTCGGTTAGGTGCTGACGGACCCGATTGACGTCATCTCCCATAAAATCGGGGTCGGCGGAGGCCGAGACGACCGACCCGTCGGCCTTCTCTTCCACGACGTAGCGCCGCTGATCGACATGGGCGAAAACGATTTCGCAGGCCCTGGTCGCCCTCGCTAAGGACGCAGCCGTCAAAGCCACCAGGCTCGACTGGCCCAGAACGACCGCAACAACGATGGGATGCCCATCAAAGTCGACCATCCGGGAGGGGGTGGCTGTGGTACTACATGATCGTTCATGGCCGCCCCTCGCATGAGCCGCGCATCTGCAAAGAGTCCATCACAAGCTCGCTCATTCATTGTCGGCGAGGGTAGACTCCCACCCACGCATGCCAGGGTAGGAACCATCAGCCAGATCGGCAGTTCGGCATCACGATGCCTGGCGGGATCCATCGCCGTCAAGAACTTTACCAGCCGGACCTTCTCGGGCTAGGCCGCTTCGGGGGTGGGCCGTACAGGAAAGCGACGACGTCCCCCACAGAATGAGGGACGTCGTAACGATTGAGGTATACCCGCGATCAGTCATTTTCCTTGATACGAAGGATGCGCAGATCGTTGGTCTTACCCGGAATGTCCATCGGGGAACCGGACAACACGACGACGCGGTCACCGACCGGCACGAAACCCTTGTCACGCAGGTACGCATTAACCCAGCGATACAACTCCTCGGCATTCTTAAACACCGGGGTAACGACGGCGTGAGCACCCCAGACCCAGGCAAGGGTCTTGGTCGTAGTCTCATCAGAGGTGAAGACGATGAGCGGGGTGCGCGGACGCAGACGGGCGATACGACGGGCGGTGTCACCGGACTTGGTGAAGGCCACAATGAACTTGGCCTCGGCACGCTCAGCGATCTCAGCAGCTGCCTTCGACATGATGCCGCTGGTGGTGTGCGGATCCCAGTCGATCTTGGCAATCTTGTCCAAGCCACGAGCCTCAGTAGACTCCACGATCTTGGCCATGGTGCGGACAGTCTCCCCAGGGAAATCACCAACGCTGGTCTCAGCGGACGTCATGACGCCATCAGCGCCGTCGAGGATGGCATTGGCGACATCGGCGGCCTCAGCGCGGGTCGGACGGGGAGCATGGATCATCGACTCAAGCATCTGGGTGGCCACGATGACGGGCTTAGCCTGGAGACGAGCCTTCTCGATGATCTGCTTTTGAATCAGCGGAACCTCCTCAAGCGGGCACTCGACAGCCATATCGCCACGGGCAACCATGACAGCGTCAAAGACGTCAATAATCTCGTCCAGGTTCTCGATAGCCTGCGGCTTCTCGAGCTTGGCGATAACGGGGACGGTACGTCCCTCCTCGTCCATGATCTCGTGAACACGGTTGATGTCAGAGCCGTGTCGGACGAAGGACAGAGCAACAAGGTCGATGCCGGCCTTAAGAGCCCAACGCAGGTTCTCCTCGTCCTTTTCAGTGAGGGCGGGAATAGACACGGCAACACCGGGGAGGTTGATGCCCTTGTGGTCACCAACCGGGCCAGCGACGGTGCAGTGACAATTGACGTCGCTGCCGCTCACAGAGTCAACCTGGAGGACGGTCTTGCCGTCGTCGATGAGGATGATGTCGCCGGGCTTGCAGTCCTGGGGCAGGCCCTTGAAAGTGGTGGAGACGCGCTCCTGATTGCCCACAATGTCGTCAGTGGTGATGGTGAACTTGTCACCAATCTTGAGGTCGATCTTGCCGTTCGACTCTCCTTCGGCCTTCTCGAACAGGCCGGTACGGATCTTCGGGCCCTGGAGGTCGGCCAGGGCTGCCACGTTGAGACCAAGTTCCTTCGAGACCGAGCGGACCAGGTCAAGACGCTCCTGGTGCTCGGAGTAGTCGCCGTGGCTCATGTTGAGACGGGCGATATTCATGCCAGCCTCCATGAGCTCCTTCATGGCGTCGTGGCTGGCCACAGCGGGCCCAAGGGTATTCACAATTTTAGCTCTACGCACACCTATACGATACCGCCCGAGACAATGCGGACCCGAGTCAGAACCCCAGTCACCATCGGATGTACACCAGACGTTCACCCAGAATGCACAGATGGCCACCGTATGCCGAGCGACTGCTCAGATTTGCCTCACCACATCGAGCGCATGCTGGAGATCCGCCGGAAGATCAGCATGAAACGTCACCCACTCGCCACTTCCCGGGTGAGCGAAGGACAGCTCGGCAGCGTGCAACCATTGCCTCTCCAAACCCAGCTCCTTCGCAAGCGCAGGGTCACAACCGTACAGTGGATCCCCACAGCAGGGGTGCTTGACCGCCGCCATGTGCACGCGAATCTGGTGGGTCCGACCGGTTTCAAGATGCACTTTGAGCAAGGTCGCATGTCGGAAAGCTTCCACCGTCTCATAATGAGTCACCGAGTGACGACCCCCATCAACGATGGCCATCTTCCAATCATGACGATGATCGCGGCCGATCGGAGCGTCAATGGTGCCTGCGAAAGGGTCGGGATGGCCCTGCACAAGGGCAAGGTAAACCTTGTCAACAGCGCGATCCCGAAATGCCTGCTTCAACAGGGTATAGGCGTGCTCGCTCTTGGCCACCACCATGAGTCCGGATGTACCAACGTCAAGACGCTGAACGATCCCTTGACGCTCTAGTAGGCCACTAGTGGAAATTGCGAATCCAGCTGCCGCGAGATGCTCGACGACGCTTGGCCCCTCCCAGCCCAAGGACGGGTGAGCAGCAACCCCGGCTGGCTTATCGACGACAACAATATCCGAGTCGTCATGGACGATCCGCATCCCCTCAACGATCTGCGGGGTTATGGACGGCGTCGAGACTGGATCAGACAGATCGACGTCGAGCATCTGACCGGCAGTTACTCGCACCGACGCCCGGGAGACCTGTTGGCCGTCGAGGAAGACCCCGCCCTCTTCAATAAGGTTGCCAATCCGGGAGCGGGATACCCCGCTCATGCGAGCGGCAGCGACATCGACCCTTTCCCCGTCAAGACCGTCAGGTACTAACAGGACGCTCACATCTCCTCCTTCTCCTCACAGCTCCTTAGTCGTCCATCCCATGATCAGTCCTGTGGTGCCCGGAGACAGTCGTTAATACGATGAGCACAGCGGTGCAGGTGATGAAAATGTCGGCAACGTTGAATACCGCAAAGTGCGGCAAACTGATGAAGTCGACGACATGGCCACGCAGTGGGCCGGGGGCTCGGAAAATCCGATCAGTCAGGTTGCCGCAGATCCCAGCAATGAGCATGCCGCAAGCAATAAGAGACCAGCGATGACGAGCTCGGGGCACTCCCCATACACATACGGCAACGAGCATGGCGACCGCAAAGAGGCTGATCAACACAGTGACCGTTGAGCCCATCGAAAAGGCCGCCCCAGGATTGCGCAACAGGCGCAGTGTGATCAAACCACCGAACCAGCTCGGCGGGTTGTAGGGATCGAGGTGGGCAACCGCCTCAACTTTCGCCCATTGGTCAAGTCCGTAGCCGAGCACAGCAATGACGACCATGACGAGACGCCAACGCTTCAGCTGCCCCCCGATCAACACGGTCGAGTCAGAGCTCACCGACGCTCTTGACGTTGCTTGCACTTGACGCACATAGTGGCTCGCGGGAACGCCTGCAGCCGGGCTTTCCCAATCGGTTCGCCGCAGGATTCGCACGTTCCCCAGGTGCCCTCATCGAGAAGCTGAAGGGCCAGCTTCGACTGGTCGTATACTGCGCGAGCATTACGGGTGACGGAAATCTCCTGGTCGCGCTCGAACTGAGAGGAACCGACATCGATGGTGTCCATTCCAGCACCGTCATTCCCCTGCTTCATGAGGTCAGCAAGGTCATCCTCAGCTTTAGCGAGAGCCGTGCCCATCCTCTGAACATCGGACTCAAGGGTGCCAATGATTTCGCTGACCTCATCGGCCGTCCACGGCTCATCGCCGTCGCGCACCGACAAGGATGCGGCAATCGCCTCGACATCATGGTCTGACATGGAACTCTCCATCGTCATGCGGGGATTGCCCCCGGCTTCGTGGTATGTGCCGTTCATATCATCACCTACATGGGGGTGACATGAACTGTGGGCTGACATTACACCCATGAAACTCACTCGTCACTCTCGTGGGTGTCGCCCACGTTAACCGCCGTACAACAAAAGCTCCGTGTTCCCGATCCTTCGACCGAGAGCACGGAGTTCTATGACGTGTGTTTTGTGTCAGTTCTGCTGCTGGCCACGTCCGATGAGGGCATCCAGACGGGGGGTGGAAGAACCCCCGGGAGCAACACGATTCTCAGACTTGAGAAGCTCAGGCAGCTCAGCGGGCTCAAAGACACCCTTATCCAGGTTGTCAGCCTGAGCACGCAGATGAGCGGTAAGGGCCTCGCGGTAGCTTGCTTCGAACGAACGCAGGTGATCAACGTTGCCCGCGAGGTTATCGCGCTCAGCCTCGAGCTCACGGAAGAGCTCGGTGCGGCGAGTCTGAGCGTCAGCGTTAACCCTATCGGCGTTGCTCTTGGCGTCAGAAGTCAACTTCTCAGCGTTCACACGGGCGTTGGACTCGATGCGCTCAGCGCGTGTCTGCGCGTCAACAGTGAGCTCGCGGGCCTTAGCCTCAGCGGCCTGAACCTTACGACCGGCCTCGTCCTCAGCCTCATGGACAACGCGCTCAGCATCCGCAAGGGCAAGCTCGACCATCCGGACGACAGCCGGGGATGCCTCAGCGCTGGTGGTGACAACGAGCTTTTTGACCCCATCCTCGGTGCTCACAGACTGCTGCGCAACGGAGGAGGTTCGGCTACGGACAGCGAGGGCCTGGGCGTCACGAAGTTGTGCGCCGAGACGCTCATTCTCACTGCGCAGGCGGGCGACCTCAGCCGGGTCAATATTCTGGCCAGGACGCTGTGCAGCACGACGCAGCTCCTCGACTTGGGACAGCAAGGAAGCCTTCTCCCGCTCCAGCTGGTGGGCGCGATTCTCGGCCTCCCGTTGAGCAGTCTTGGCACGATCGGCTTCGCCGGAATCAACCGAGCGATCATTCCGCTGGGAGCGAAGTGTCTCAACTTGAGCACGCAAATGCTCGTTCTCGTTGATGAGATCCTGATCGGGCTTCTGTTCTCCCGGCTCACCCGACTTGAGAGCCTCGACCTGGGCCTTGAGACGCTCATTCTCATCGGTGAGGGTCATGAACGCCGCCTCAACCTTGTCGACGAAGTCGTCGACCTCAATGGCGCGGTAGCCCTCTCCGGGGCGTTTGACCATCGGGAAACGAACCTTACGCACCTCTTCGAGGGTCAGCGTCATTGTGCACTCCAAGATGTCGGGAACAGTCAAGACCCGTGAGGCGGACCGAGATGGCCCGGGATGGACACGAGATGACGTTAAGGCTACTCCACCAAGACGCCCACGTCACTTAAGAGGCTCAACCTGACCTTCGGGGTATGAGGCCTCATCGCCAAAAGATGGTGACAACGACTCGCTGGAGTATAGCCAGTAACACAAAGACAATGATAAACCCTACCGAGAACCCGACGTTGCCGAATCTCACCGGTGGCACGAGGCGATCAAAGAATTTGATAGGCGGATCAGTCACAGTGTAAACCGCCTCAAACGCTACCGCAAGGGCACCGCGTGGTTCGAAGTCTCGTATCAGGAGCGGTACCCAGGACATCAGCATCCGGACGATAAGCAGCACCGTGTAGATCTCGATGATCCAGGTGAGGATGGTCCCGGTCAAAATCATGGCCGACCCGTCAGGATTGGTTAAAGAACCCGCCGCTGGCGATGCGGGCCTTGTCCTCCGGGGTGACGTTAACGTTACGGGGACACAGCAAGAACACCTTACTGGTGACCCTCTCAATGGTCCCATGCAGCCCGAAGATGAGGCCAGCGGCGAAATCGACGAGACGTTTGGCGTCCGCATCGTCCATCTCGGTGAGGTTCATGATGACCGGAATGCCTTCACGGAATTGTTCACCAATAGTCCGCGCCTCGTTGTAATTACGCGGGTGGACGGTCAGGATGCGGTTAATGTCAGCAATGCTTGACTCCTCGAGTCCCGGACGGCGACGGCGCTGAACCGCCTTGTGCTCCCGAGCGTGCTGCTCATTGGAATCATGATGATGCAACTGGGTCACCTCCGAAGATGGCTCATATCCGTCGTCGGAGTAGACCTCCGTGGTGAGCTCCTCGTCTGGAAGATCCTCCTCGTCGTACCGACGATCGTCAACGATCCCGACGTACGAGGCAATCTTCCTGCCGATTCCTGCCATCTGGAGCTCCTTCTCGTGGGCTTGTCCCCGGACGGGGGTTCTCACCATTCAAGCCTGCCACTGATACTGCCACGGTTTGACGGGACACGCGAATGGCCGACTCATCATGGACCGGACGATTCCGCCGTCATTGGACGTCGCAAGCCCTCCACACCAAACCAGCTTGTCGACCCGCGCCATGATCTCGACGGTGGGAGAAAAAGTCGTCTCCCTCACGCGTGCAGGGGTCTAGCCCGACAGCGGTCACACCAAGTGACTCGAGTTGGGCTAGCGCGCCCGCACCTAGATCAAGGGCCGGAGTACCCTGTCGGGTGACTGCACGAGTAGCTGGATGCTCGGCCCAGACTTGCTCGGCCATCTCTGCGGGGACCTCGTAGCACCGGCCACAAATATGGGGACCCAACCACGCGAGCAACTCTGTGGCCCCCATCTCGCGCATGGCCTTAACAGCGGCGGGCAACACACCTGCTAAGAAACCCACTCGTCCCACGTGAGCGGCACCAACCACTCCAGCCTTCGGGTCCGCCAGAATAATCGGCATGCAGTCGGCCACCCGAATAGCCAGCGCAACTCCGGGTAGATCGGTGACCATCGCGTCGGCAATGGGAAGCTTCGGCTGTCCCTCGATGCTATCCCCGAGGTATCGCTGCGGGGTCCATCCCTCGACGTCGTCGGGGCCGACCCACCAGACCTCGTTGCCATGTATTTGATGGCAGACCATCACTGGACCCAGGCCCAGCTGAGAACGAAGAGATTCGACATGTTCAAGAACAGTGGGGTCCTCATCGGTACGACCGAGGTTGAACCCCTCGAAACCAACGTCTCCCAGACCCCGCCCGGAAACATCGACACGATCGGTGAAGGCAACCCCGACACCATGATTGTCACCGGGGTCGATAACGAATCTCAGCACCCTACTTCAGGAAGTCGGGGATGTCGAGGTCGTCATCCGGCTCTTCAGGCGAGTTGACAGGCTCCACAGGCTGACCCGGCTGCTGCGGCTGAGCTTTCCTGAACGGACTGCCCTGGGTCTGCGGACGGATCGGCGTCGGCCGCTGGTTATCGGCGGACTGGCGACCTGCTGACGAGCTCGCCCCAGCCGAGGTCGTTTCAGCAGTACTCGTTCCAGCACCAAAAACTCCTGCAGAAGACCGGTTACTCATAGCAGGACGGGAAGCAGGACGCTGGCTGATCCCAGGCTGCTTGGTACCGGTAAGCTGGCCGTTCTCGAATCCAGCCGCAATAACCGTAACGCGTACCTCGTCACCGAGGGCGTCATCAATGATCGTGCCGAAGATGATATTGGCCTCGTCATGGGCGGCCGCCTCAATGAGGTTGGCCGCACTGGCAACCTCAAACAGACCAAGATCGGAACCACCAGCGATAGACAGTAGGACGCCGCGAGCACCGTCGATGGACACCTCGAGCAGCGGAGACGAGATAGCCATCTCTGCGGCCGCCCGCGCACGGTCCTCTCCAGATGCACGACCGATACCCATGAGGGCGGATCCAGCATTCGACATGACCGATTTGACGTCGGCGAAATCAAGGTTGATCTGACCGGGAGTGGTGATGAGGTCAGTAATACCCGAAACACCTTGCATAAGCACTTGGTCAGCCTGCTTGAAGGCGTCAAGAATGGCAATCTGCTGATCGGTCATATCCAGCAGCTTGTCGTTCGGGATGACGATAAGAGTATCGACCTCGTCGCGCAGATTGTCGATGCCCTGCTCGGCCTGGGAGGACCGACGATGGCCTTCGAAGGAGAACGGGCGGGTGACAACACCGATCGTCAAAGCGCCAAGAGATCGAGCGATCTTGGCGACGACAGGTGCCGCTCCGGTGCCGGTCCCACCGCCCTCACCAGCGGTGACGAAGACCATGTCGGCACCCTTGAGGGACTCCTCGATCTCGTCGGCATGGTCCTCGGCAGCCTGCCGTCCCTTATCCGGGTCGGCTCCGGCCCCCAGCCCTCGAGTGAGGTCCCTGCCGATATCGAGCTTAACGTCGGCGTCGCTCGTGAGGAGGGCCTGGGCATCGGTATTGACGGCGAGGAACTCGACTCCCTTGAGTCCCGCCTCGATCATGCGGTTTACGGCATTGCAACCTCCGCCGCCTACCCCCACGACCTTGATCACGGCGAGGTAGTTTTGGGATGGAATAGCCACTGGAGTTCTGCCTCACTCTTGTCTGACGGACCGGTCTAGGGAAAGGTTATGAGCACGTCAGAAGGGTGTCCAACGCTACAGCCAACCTTAACCTCGACCCTCAACCGCAGCTTGAGACTGCTCACCGTGAGGTCGGATGCTCAGGCGACGAGACGTCATAACAAGTCGCCTTGACGTGGAGCATCGCCGTAATGACCTTGGCCTTGAGAACAGATTGATCCGCCGATCCCCACACCACTGTTCGCTTGCCAGACAGCACCACGACGATAGCATCGCGGGACTTGGCTTCGATGTGGTCAACATAACGTCTCAGCTGAGTGAGGAAGGAATCCGCGACGGTTGCGACGTCTCGCAATAAGTCATGATTCCCAGACGCGGTCGTCGCCCACACCACGTTCGGCATGGGCTTTGCGCTTCGGTTAAAGATCCTCCCTGAGGGATCAATCCACAGGTAGCCCCCGGGAGTTTTCACCTGATACGAAATTTTCAACTCGGTGACATCAATGACGACAGTGTGCGGCCATTTCCGGTGTACCTCAGCCTGTTGGACGATATCCATGGCCCTCACGCGCGCAGCTACATCGTCGGTGTTTACCCTCGCCAGCGGCTGACCCTTCAGCACCTTGGCGGCCTGCTCGACTTGGGACGCCGTCACAAGGTGAGTCCCGTGTACCTCGATGGTGTCAACGCATAGCAACGACGAGCTGCGAACGATCCAGATCGCGACGAAGATGAAAACCACCACAGCGGCAACAACACCCGCAATGATCCGGTTGCGCTTTCTGCGGCGCCGACGTCGTAGCTCCATCGCGACGCTGATATCGGAGACCGGCATCAAGCCTTCCCCTCCAGCAGACCCACTAAAACCGGGCCAACCAAAGTGACATCTCCTGCACCAAGGGTGATAACGAGATCTCCGGGACGCACTTCTTCGGCGAGGGCTTCAGGAAGGTCTTGCTTATCGGGAACATACCGGGAATCCCCTCCTGCAGCGAGAACAGCGTCGTGCACCAACTCGCCAGTCACACCGGGAATAGGGTCCTCGCGAGCTGGATAGATATCGGACACGATGACCCGATCTACGAGGGTAAGCGCCGATCCGAACTCACCGACGAAGTCCCTGGTGCGGGAGAATAAGTGGGGCTGGAAACAGGCAATGACCCTCCCCTGCCCCGTCACGGCGCGGCGTGCCGCACCAAGAGTGGCGCGCAACTCCGTCGGGTGGTGGGCGTAATCGTCAAAGATTGATACGTCGTTAACCCGTCCGACCAGTTGAAAACGTCGCAGTGTCCCCGTGAAGGATGCAATTCCTGCAAGCAGGTCCCGATGGCTAATTCCCAATAGAGAGCCCACGCAGTATGCAGCGGCAGCATTCGACAGGTTATAGCGACCGGGCACCTGAAGTTCCAGGCGCCCCTGGGTGGGCCCATGAACGAGAGTCGCTGAGGCGGCCTTGCCATTAAGATCAAGGTCAACGAGCCTGACCTCAGCTTGCTCAGATTCTCCGTAGGTAACGACTCGCACCGTACCAGTGCTCTCGAGTCGACACGCCAACTCGGCCGCCCCCGGATCATCGGCATTCGTCACGACGTAGCGCACCTCGGGACGAGTCGCCATCGACACAAAGCCATCGAAGTACGCCTGTGGGGTGCCCCAATTGTCGAGGTGATCGGCTTCCACATTGGTGATGACGACGATTTGGCTTGGGTACTGTAGGAAAGACCCATCGGATTCATCAGCTTCCACCACGAAAGCTTCCCCTCCACCAAGGTGAGACGACTTGCCCGTGGCAGCCAATGGGGAGCCAATGACATAGGACGGGTCAGCTCCAGCATGGTCGAGCATGGTGGCAACCATACCGGTCGTTGTTGTCTTGCCGTGGGTTCCAGCGATCGAGATCCCTTCCCGGCCCAGCATGAGGGCTGCCAATGCGGCGGAGCGATGCCAGATCCGCAAACCCAGCCGGTGTGCCTCGACCAGCTCGGGGTTGTCGGGACGGATAGCCGAAGAGACGACCACCGTACGAGCCCCCACCAGATGGGACGGGTCATGGCCTACCCACGTCTGAACGCCCAGATTCGCAAGATCACGCAAATTAGCCGAATCGACCTGGTCGGAGCCGCGCACCTCGACTCCCATATTGTGGTAAATCCGTGCCACACCGCTCATTCCGGCTCCGCCAATAGCGATGAAGTGGACCGGACCAACGGCGCTGGGATCGAGTAGCTCCACAGGTTCCCGCAATGACATGAGATATCTCCTCAAACAGTCGTTGGGCCGATCGACCTCGCGGCCAAGATCACCCGCACCGCCATCTCTTCAGCGGCGTGAGCGGGCATGAGTCCCCGCCCCGCCGCCGACATGCGGGCAAGAGCATCAGTATCATGGATGCGGGAAGTCTCCGCTAGGAGACGCTCAGCGTCGAGGTCCGCATTGGCGACGACAACGCCAGCACCGGCGTCAACCGCCAAGGTAGCGTTGCGTGCCTGCTCGCCATTGCCGTGGGGCAGTGGCACATAGATCGTTGGCAAACCGACGGTCGCTGTCTCCACCACCGTTCCAGCACCAGAACGGGCCATCATGAGGTCGGCAGCCGCATAAGCACTCGCCATGTCGTCAACGTATCCCACTGGCAGCCATGAAGCCCCAGTCGACTCGTCAGTAACTGCCGTGGCGCCTTGGATGTTCTTCGGCCCAAGCACGTGGAGAATCTGCACCCCGTCTGCAAGGAGACGTTCCCGCGCCACGATGACGGCTTCATTGATGGCCACCGCCCCCTGAGAGCCCCCTGATACCAGCAAGGTTGGACGATAAGCATCAAGACCGAGGTCAGCACGGGCACGGGCACGACGCTCAGCTCGAGTCTCCTCCCTAGCGTCAGCCAAGTCGGTGATCTGAGCGCGTAAGGGCATGCCAACAAACTGTGCCTTAGGCAAAGGCGTGTCAGGGAAAGCGGTTCCGACGAAGACGGCGAAGCGCGCGGCAATCTTGTTCGCCAACCCCGGCACGGCATTCTGCTCATGAATGACGACCGGGATCTTGGCTCGTTTAGCCGCCAAATACGCGGGCAACGACACGTAGCCACCAAACCCGACGACGACGTCGGCCTGGCGACGCTTCAACACTTCACCAGCCTTACGCACTGCCCCGGTCAGTCGAGCGGGAACCTTGAACAGGTCTGCGTTGACGGTACGAGGTAATGGCACCGGCGGAATCATGTCCAGTTCCAGCCCCGCTTCCGGGATGACCCGTCCCTCGAGACCCTTTGGTGTGCCGACGCAGGAAACCGTCGCACCATGTTCTTTCAAGCCCATGGCGGTCGCAATCAACGGCGATGTGTGGCCGGCCGTTCCTCCACCAGCCAAGACAACGTTCACCATGAGTACTCCTTGAAGGAAGAAAGACGGAAGATAAGATTCAGATCAGCCACCGCTGCCACCATCGACGACACTCGTAACTCGGGCCGGCCCAGTGCGTTGCGAGGCCGCAGTACTTCGTCGGGCATCAGGCTCAGTGCGAGCACAGGCCAACAACAGCCCCACTGCCAGCAGCTCCGATACTAGTGCGGATCCACCGATAGAAATGAACGGAAGCGGAACGCCCACGACCGGTAAGAGGTTCAGCGATACGGACATATTGATAAGGGCCTGAGCCGCGATCCACGCAGTGGCTGTCGACGCAGCTGAACGTCGAAACAGCGAGTCCTGCCGCGTGGCTGTACGCACGCCAGCCCATATCAGCAAGATAACCAGCAAGATGACACCCAAGGTACCCAGCAGTCCCATCTCCTCACCAAGAACAGCGAAGACGAAGTCGTTCTGAGCACCGTCATATAAGCCGCCCCACTTCTGCCGGGAAGCACCAATGCCAACGCCCCACCATCCACCGGTCGCCAACGCATAGATCGCCGAAAGAGGCTGCTGGGAAGTGGTGGCGCCATTGTCTGGGTGCAGAAAGGACAGCACGCGCTGGGCACGATAAGGAGTGATGGCAACGAGTAGCAGCACAGCCAGCAGACCCACGCCAAGGAGAGCGCCCAGGTAACGCTTGGGTACTCCAAAGTTCCACATCTGGGCCAGCATGATAAGCCCAATAATCATCGTCGTACCGAGGTCCCCCTGAGCCACAACAAGCAGACCGACTACCGCGTAGAGGCCTAGGTAAAACCCCACGCCTTTCGGAGTCACCATCTCGTCACGTCGAGAAGACATGTAGCTTGCCCCAATGAGCACAAGGGCGAATTTTGCGAACTCTGAAGGCTGTAAGCTCACCGGCCCGAGAGACAGCCACGACTGGTTTCCTTTTCCAGCGTCCGAGCCCAAAACGGTTAGCACCAGCACGAGCATGAGGCAGACGGCGGCATAGGCAAGCCCACCGAGTTTCCTTAAATAAGTCTCCGATAGCCGGGACACCACGGCAGCCCCAACAGAACCCACTACCAGGAACAGAATCTGACGAATGGCAAAATGATAAGGCCCGTGCCCGAGCGACTGAGAGTACACCGAGGACGATGACAACCCCATCAACGCACCAATGCCGCACAGCAGCACGGTGGTAGCAAGGATGACGTAGTAGTCCAGGAATGGCTGAGCCAACAATCGACGCGAGGAACCGTCACCGCCGTCGAGACGCAGCAGATGTGTCAGCCAGCTGCCGGGAGGCTGGCGTCGAGTGGTACGGGGAGTGCGGACACTTACCGATTTCTCAGCCATCGACATCCGGCCCATCAACCTGTCGAGCGGCATTGGCGAAGTCCTCGCCGCGTGCGGCATAGCCGGGCCAAATATCCAAGCTGGCGCAGCCAGGTGCCATCAAGACAGTGTCCCCAGGGTGGGCCATCTTGGCGGCCGCGTGGACCGCACGTGCCATCGCCTCACGAGACATATCGTCAATGACGACGACCGGAACCTGTGAGGCGTGCTCGGCCAAGGACTCCGCAACGATGCCGCGGTCAGCTCCCAGCACCACTGCACCACGCAGCTTTCTAGCATGAGTGGTCACGAGATCGTCGAAACTCGTACCCTTGGCTTGCCCGCCAGCGATCCACACGATGTGCTCAAAGGCCCGCATCGAGGAGTTCGCAGCATGAGGATTCGTCGCCTTAGAATCGTCGACCCAGGTAATGCCACCAGCCTGATGCACCGTCTCGATGCGGTGCCCGCCTAAATGCAAGTCACGCAAGCCCTGTCCGACAGCGGCCGCAGGGACCCCGAAGGAACGAGTCAATGCCGCGGCAGCCAACGCGTTTTCGACGTTATGGGGGGCGAAAGGGTGAACGTCGTCAAGACGAGCCAGCTCCATCGCCGAGGTGGCGCGCTGAGCAACGAAGGCGCGATCCACGATGAGATCGTCCACAACTCCAATCATGGAAGGCCCTGGGGTCCCGGTCGTGAACCCGATCGCGCGAGCCCCCTCAACTACGTCGGCTCCCTCCACCATGTGCTCGGTAGCGGAATCCGCGACGTTGTAGACGCAGGAATTGGTCACCTGGTGGTAGATGCGAGCCTTATCGGCGGCGTAAGAACCGAACGGATCCGACTCATGGGCGTACCACTCCAGGTGGTCCTGCTGAAGGTTGAGCACTGCCGCGGAATGGAGGGACAGCGAGTTTGACCAGTGCAGCTGGAAGCTCGATAGCTCCACCGCAAAGACGTCGTAGTCGATCTCGTCAGCCATGGCCTCAAGGATGGGTCGGCCAATATTGCCGACAGCGCATGCCCTCAAACCTGCAGCATTAAGAATCGACTCGGTCATCTGGGTGGTGGTCGTCTTGCCGTTGGTGCCGGTAATCGCCAGCCACGGAACAACACGATCCGGCTGCATGAGGTGCCAGGCCAACTCAGGTTCACCCCAAACAGGAATGCCTCGGGTAAGGGCATGGACTACTAGCGGCTGGGTAGGACGCCAGCCAGGCGAGATAATGACGAGATCGGTTTCCTCCGGCAGTTCGGATGCCGCCCCAGGCCCCAGACGTACTTCGGCCCCGAGAACCTCCAGCAAGGCTCCCCTATCGCGGTGAGAGTCGTCATCCGAATCGTCAAGGACGACGACTTTGGCGTCAAGCTCAAGTAACGCGTCAGCGGCTGCATAGCCAGACGTACCTAAACCTGCGACGACAACATGCACACCAGACCAGTCAAAGAGCCGGTCGGCCGTGCTCAGATCAACCGTTCCGGAGAATGTCATTGCCCCGCCACCCATTCTGCGTAGAAGACTCCTAGACCGGCCGAAACGGCTAGGCCACAAATAATCCAAAACCTGATGACCACCGTTACCTCAGCCCACCCCTTCAGCTCAAAGTGGTGGTGCAACGGGGCCATTTTAAAGACACGCTTTCCGCCAGTAATCTTAAACACACTGACCTGCAACATTACTGAGACGGTCTCAACGACAAAGAGAGCGCCAATAATAATCAAGAGCAGTTCAGTACGGCTGACAACAGCCATGCCGGCAACAGCGCCACCAAGGGCCAACGATCCCGTGTCGCCAAGGAAAATCTGGGCAGGCTTAGCATTCCACCATAGAAATCCGAAACATGCGCCGGCAATAGCAATGGCGACCACGGCAATATCGTGGGGGTCACGCACCGCGTAGCAGTGATTTCCCGCGGTGGTCGGCCGAGAGCACCACTGGTTAAACTGCCAGATACTCAGCAAGGTGTAGGCGCCGAAAACCATAGTAGACGCACCGGTTGCTAAACCGTCAAGACCATCGGTGAGGTTAACGGCATTGGAACTGCCCGCGATAAGCAGAATTACCCAGACGATACCCAGCCAGACAGACAGATGAAGCCAGGAAATATCGCGCAGGAAAGAAATTGCTGGAGACCCTGGCGTCACACCGCGAACATCAGGGAAGTACATCACCCCGATAGCGAAGGTGATGGCGACAAAAGCCTGACCAAGGAGCTTACCCTTGGGCCTAAGGCCCAAGGAGCGCTGCTTGGAAATCTTTGTCCAGTCGTCGAGAAAACCGATGAATCCCAGTCCTGCAAACAGCCATAACACCAGCAGCGCCGAGATGGAGGGATGAGTCCAGGTCGCCAGGTGTGCCACGAGGTACGCCAGCAGCACGGAGACAATGATGACGGTGCCCCCCATGGTTGGGGTACCCTTCTTGGTCTTGTGGGTCGTCGGACCGTCGTCACGAATGAACTGGCCGTATCCCCTAGCAGCGAGCCAGTGGATGAACCACCGCGTGCCGACCAGGGTGCCGATCATTGACACCGCGCCAGCGAGCAGGATGTTCTTCACGCCTGGGCCTCCCCCTCCGCGAACACGTCGCGCCCTACTCGCTCCAAGGCCAGTCCTCTGGAGGCTTTAAGTAAAACGACATCGTGCGAGGTCCAACCTAGCGACCTGGCAGCCTCTTCCACCGTGGCGACGATCACATGTGCGCCTTCAGTCTGGGCACCATCGGCAATGCTCTCGGCCTCATCACCAACAGCAATAATGACGTCGAAACCGGCCTGGGCTGCTCGCCGACCGGATTCTGCATTGAGGCGGGCGGAGTCCGCCCCGAGCTCGAGCATGTCACCCAAGACCGCGACGCCCCTGGTTTGAGGGTCCCGAGCTCGGCGCGCCGCCAACACATGCCCCATCGCCGCCAATGAAGCGGCCATCGAGTCGGGATTGGCGTTGTAACAGTCCTCGACCAGCACCAAACCGTCAGCACGTTCGCGCAGTTGCATCCTCATAGCTGACCGGGACACGGCGTTGCTGAGCGCCCCGGCGATCTGAATGACAGTCTGCTCGTCAGTCCCGTCATTCATGGCCAGCGCCGCCAACGCAGCGGCAGTAGCAGCCACGGCATTTGCAACCTGGTGGGCACCCATGGTCGTCAAACTAACAGGGCTACGCCAGGTCGTCCCACCGTAGCGGGCGGCAAGAGTAAAAGAGTGGCGGTCAAGGTCGTCGGCATGGATTGACTCAGCCCACGCCTCGATCTCGGCATCTGGGCGACGATGATCAGCGTCAGGGCTGAACCATGCGATATGGCCATGGGTGCGTGATGCCATCCCAGCGATGAGATTGTCGGCGGCGTTAAGCACAGCCCAGCCGTCAGGCGCGAGGGCCCCAACAATCTCGCCTTTAGCCTGAGCGATGACCTCGCGTGAACCAAATTCGCCCAAGTGGGCGATGCCGACGTTAAGGACCATAGCCACGTCCGGAGGAACGATGGAGGTGAGCCAGGAAATATGGCCCAGGCCGCGGGCCCCCATCTCCGACACCAAGAAGGAGGTGTCTTCGTTGCTGCGACATGCCGTCAGAGGAGCTCCGATTTCATTGTTAAACGACCCCACCGGAGCCACCGTCGGGCCAAAAGTCTCGAGTATCTGGGCCAGCATGTCCTTGGTGCTTGTCTTACCGCTGGAGCCAGTCAAAGCGATGGTGAGCATTCCGCGCTCTCGTTCAGTCGCCACGACGTGACGTGCCAGTCGAGATAAGCCAGCTCGACCATCGTCGACGATGAGATGGGGCACCTGTGCGTCGGTGCTCCGAGTGGTTAGGACAGCGGCGGCGCCGGCGTCCTGAGCGGCCTGGGTGAAGTCATGGCCGTCTACCCGGGCTCCGGGAAGAGCAATATACAGAGCGCCCGGAGTCACTTTCCGGGTATCGATGACGACGTCCGGGCCCACCTGGGCAGAATCATCGACCGGCGCTGCTTCGACCCACTGCGCGAGGGTGGCAATATCGAGAACTCTCATCGTGCCTGATCCTCCTCGGTTTGCTGGACCATGGTTTTCCACTCATTTCGGATAACCTCACGATCGTCGAAAGGCAGCACCTCACTACCAATGTGTTGCCCGGTCTCATGTCCCTTGCCGAGCACGCAAATGACGTCGCCAGCCTCCGCCATCCGCAGGGCTTCGTTAATGGCCTCGCGACGACGCCCCCCGTCGACCACAATGATCCCGTCATCAGCAGCATCATGGGCTCCTTCCAGCACGGCTGCGCGGATCACCGCAGGATCTTCGGTACGCGGGTTGTCGTCAGTAATGACGACAATATCGGCACGCTCAGCGGCAACTTGGCCCATTGGGCCACGCTTGACCGCGTCACGGTCTCCCCCAGCACCAAGCACGGCGATGAGACGGCCACTATCAGCTAACGAACGAGCTGCGTCGAGGGCTGATGCAATCGCCTGCGGAGTGTGCGCAAAGTCTACGAGGGCCGTCGGGGCGTCAGCGCCAAGGTCCACCCGCTCCATGCGGCCAGGCACTTGGGCGGAACACAAGCCGTCCGCAACATCGTCGAAAGCGAGCCCGGCAGTCTCAAGCATGGCCAGAGCCATGGCCGCGTTGCGAACGTTAAACTCTCCGGGCAAAGACAGCTCAAGAGTGCGCTCCCCCGACGGAGTGTTGACATCGAAAATCGCCCCAGTGGCCGCAGCATGCCATGACGTTACCTGATAGTCAGAGGGCTGGTGGATAGATGTTGTCACAGCCCTAACCCCGTTGGCCTGCATCCGCTCAATTAGCTGACGGCCACGCGGGTCATCGACATTGATGACGCCGACTCGAGCCAGATCAGGAGTGAACAAACGAGCCTTCGCTTCAAAGTAATCATCAAGAGTCTTATGGAAATCCAGATGGTCACGACCCAGGTTAGTGAAGGCCACCACATCGAAACAGGTTCCGTCCACCCGCTGTAAGGCCAGCGCGTGCGAGGACACTTCCATCACGACGTCAGACGCTCCTCGCTCGACCATCGCGGCGAATAGCCCTTGCAGATCTGGTGACTCCGGTGTCGTGACGGTTGTGCGAGCACTGGGCAACTCATCACCGTCGAGCCGGAATCCAATTGTCCCAATAGTCCCGACGTGGTGGCCAGCCGTGCGTAACCCGGCTTCCACCAGGAAGGCCGTTGTGGTTTTACCGTTCGTCCCCGTGATACCAAACATCGTCATGGCATCAGAGGGATGTCCGAAGATCCGGGCGGCTGCAACGGCCATGGCAGCCCGCGGATCATCGACGATAACAACCGGCACGCCCGCCTCTACTGCCAGCTTGGCGCCGTGCTCGTCGGTGAGCACCGCTACGGCACCCGACTCAGCAGCAGAACCAGCGAACCTCGCCCCGTGAGCGTGCAGGCCTTGCAGACCGACATAGAGATCGCCCGGACGGACCTGACGGGAATCCAATGTGATCCCCGTGATCGCAGGACCATTGCCATCAGCTCGACAACCGTCGAGAGAAGCCATCAGATCGGTCCATCCAACTGGATCCACTTGGGATGGTCGGAGGGCGGCACCAGCAGGCGGGGTGGGGGTGGCAGTAGGTTCAGGGCTCACGGCTGGTACTCCAAGGGTTCCTTGCGCGCTTTCTCGGTGGACGGTTGCACACCGTATCGCGGCAGGGCGACGGACATGAGTTGCCGCGCCGCTGGCTTTGCCACCACCGCGCCAGTATGCCCATTGCTGGGCTGATTGATGGCGACGTACGTGAGAATACGCGGCTTCTCAATGGGAGCGACGGCGACGAACGAGGAGATGTACCCGCGGTAGCAGCGGCACGCCGGGTCAATCCGCTGGGCAGTACCCGTCTTACCGCCCATCCGATAGTCCGGAATGGGTCGGTCCTTGGCAGTAGATACCACGTTCTCCATTATGTCTCGAACCTGCTCAGAGGCTTGTTGCGAGATCACTCTGCGGGTGGTCGCTTCAGGAATTTCGACAGGCTCTCCATGACCGTCAACGGCCGACCTGAGGATAGTCGGTGAGTGGTAGACCCCGCCGTTAACAACTCCGGCAACGGCAGCAGCTTCCTGAAGAGCGGTCACCGATAATCCCTGGCCGAAAGCAATCTGGTCGCGGGTGTAGTCAGGCATATTGGGTTTGGGGATCTGGCCACTCGCCTCACCGGGCAGCCCGATTCCGGTAGGAGCCCCTAGTCCGAATGCCTTGAGATAGGACACCATGGTCGACTTATCCATTTTCCGAGCAACCAATGCCGCCCCGATATTTGACGAGTGTACAAGCACCCCACGAGCAGTGAGATATTCGGTGCCATGAGGCTCAGCGTCGGTAATTTTACCGCCACCAGACGACAAAGCAGGCGGGACGACGACGTGGCTATCGGGAGTAATGGTACCCCGATCGATCAGCGCGGCCATCGTCAGGACTTTTTGCACTGATCCCGGCTCGTACGCATCCTGGATGACCCGGTTGCGGGTCTGGTTCTCCTTGGCTTTGCCAGGCTTGTTGGAGTCAAAAGTGGGCATTGACGCCATCGCCAGAACCTCACCATTAGTGACGTCCATCATGACGACCTCACCGCTCTTCGCCTTGGCGTTTTTAAGAGCCGTATCGAGAGCCTGCTGGGCCATGAATTGAAGCTGAGCGTCGATGGTAAGAGTGTAACTCGTACCGTCAACCGCAGGCACCAGAGTGTTAGAACCCAGCGGAATACGTCCCCAGGTCGAAGCTTCATAGGATTCTTTACCCGGTACGCCGGCAAGCTGCTTGTTATGGGCATATTCGAAACCGGCGGCCCCCTTACCCTCAGCATTTACGAAGCCCACGACGTTGGAGGCGACCTGCCCCGACGGATAGGTACGGATAGGGTCATTCGAGCTGAATACCCCGTACCAGCCGCCCTTCTTCATGTCTCTCTTGATGAGGTCGAAGATGTAGCTATCAACGTGATGTCGCACCACAGAGTAGCGACTCAGGTTTCCTTTGGCATCAGTGGCCGTCACCGCCTTACGGTAATCTTCTGGCTGTCCTCCCAGCCGCGTGGCAAGGATCTTTGCGACGGCCTTAGGCGCAGCGGCTGCCTTCTCCCGCTGTTCGCCAGTCATCGTCACTCGTTCGTCAACACCGTTGCGGGAGATCATCCGAGGATCCACAAAGACCAACACCGCCGGCTGAGTTTGCGCCATCACGGTGCCATTGCGATCGGTGAGCTGGCCTCGGTTGGGCTGAAGGTCGTAGGTGTACTTCATTCTCGCCGCAGCCGATGCCGCATAGGTAGGCGCCTCGATAGCCTGCAGTTGCATAGCCCGGCTTGCCAAGCCCACAGCAAGCACGAGAAATACCGCCATGAGGATCGTCAAACGGCCCCGCTGGGAAGCCATTTCAAAGGCAGGTCTGCTAATTACCTCCCGACCACCACGGCGGGGCCCAGATTGCGCTCGTCCCGGGCCACGGCCGGACGCGGGCGGCCTGGCGGAACCGGGCCGCGGGTTTGAGTCCATAAGGTGCCGGGAATCACTCACGGCTGGCCCACCTTGGGCTTAGCTGTCTTTCCGATGACTCCTGGCACCTCCTTGCCGTCAACCTTGGTTTGTGTTCCGATGACCTTGCCAGTGCGCAGGTCAATATAGGAGCCGTAAGGGTTGGGCCTCATGCCGAGCTTCTCAGCCTGTTCCTGAAGGTTCTGCGGACCATGCAGGTGATCGACCTCAGCAACCAGTACAGCCTGTTGATGTTGGAGCACATTGAGATCACGCGTCTCCTGGGCAATCCGCATGGACTGTGCCTGAATGGTGGTGTTAAGGACCAACAACCCAGCCAAGCCAGCTGCCAACATGACGACGATGAGGATGACGAAGCCAAGTCGTCCCATCCGCTGCTGACGAACCCGTTGCGACAGCAGCACTGGACGCAGCGCGGTAGGACGTGCGACGGCGGACTTGGCCTGCTGTGGACGCGGTGCTGGTTCGGCGCTCATCGACTCTCCTTGGTCACATGCTGACGGTTGACGGACCCGGGTCGAACCCGCTCAATGACCCGCAATCGTGCCGAAGCGGATCGTGGATTGGCAGACATCTCGTCGGCATCAGGACGTTCGGCTCCTCGAGTGACAGGGCTGAACTTCGCTGCCATCGACTCGGGAACTATCGGTAACCCAGCTGGGGCAGTGTCATCGCATGCTTCGCGGAAGACCTCCTTGACGGGACGATCTTCGAGGGAATGGTAGGCCAATACGGCGATCCTGCCCCCGACGTTAAGACGATCAAGGGCACGCGGCAGCACTGCGGACAAGGTCTCCATCTCACGGTTGACCGCGATCCGCAGAGCCTGGAAAGTGCGCTTGGCGGGATGACCGGAGCGCTTGTGTCGCACTGCGACAGGAATGGCCCTAGTAATAATTTCGACGAGCCGCCCCGAGGTCTCGATGGGCTGGCGGTCACGTTCGGTGACGATGGCGCGAACAATGCGATCAGCAAACTTTTCCTCGCCGTACTCATGGAGTATGCGCACCAGGTCACCAGGATCAGACTCATTGAGGACCTGGGCGGCAGTGCGACCCCTGGACTGGTCCATCCGCATATCCAGCGGGGAGTCAACCGAATATGAAAACCCGCGGTTGACTTCGTCAATTTGGAGAGACGACAATCCAAGATCAAGCAGCACGGAGTCGACACGGCCCAGGCCGAGATCGTCAAGCACCTCGGGGAGTTCGTCATGGACAGCATGAACGAGATGAACGCGGTCTACGAAAGGCTTGAGTCGCGCTCCGGCCATCGTCAAGGCCTGCTGGTCACGGTCGATACCGACGAGCTGAACGTCAGGGAACCGAGTCAAGACCGCCTCAGCATGGCCTCCCATACCGAGGGTACCATCGACGTGGACTCGCCTACCGCTTTCTAGAGTAGGGCCGAGAAGGTCAAGGATGCGGGCGCGCATAACGGGGACGTGGACAGCATCGCTACCGATGGCATCGGTCGCCATGAGCATCCCCTCCCCGGCATGGTCTGCCAACAACGTCTTCGACCGGTGTCGATGACTCGCGATCCAAGGTTCCGTTCCGGCTGAACCACCTGGCGCAGGGGAAGTTGTGTCAGGGGGCCCGGTCGGCCCGGAGCCACAGATCGCGAGATCACTGTTCAGCGAAGACCTCCTCGTTCATATCGGCGAAGGCCTCCTCCTGGGTTTCGGAGTACTTCTCCCACTCGGTGGCGTCCCACACCTCGACTCGAGTAATCGCACCCACCACGACGATCTCCTTATTAAGACCGGCGTAGCGCCTCAGCATCGGCGGAATCATGACCCGTCCCTGCTTGTCAGGAGCGGTGTCGCTAGCTCCGGCTGCCAGCATGCGCTGGTAGTCGCGAACCTTTTTGACGCTCACCGATCCTTTAGCGATTTCCCGGGTCATCTCCACGAAGGTTTCGGTCGGGTAGATCGCCAGACACCTGTCCTGGCCTCTGGTGATGACCAACCCGTCGTCTAACTCGTCGCGGAACTTCGCCGGTAGGAAGAAGCGGCCTTTCTCGTCAAGCTTGGGAGTATGCGTACCCAGAAACACCGGGCACCTCCTTGCTCTACGATCGAGGTGGTCTCCTCCACTTACCTCCACCATACTCCACTACGCTCCACCCCGTCACCTCCCTGGCGCTCCCTTCTCCATCGCTCCCCACTCGCACCGCGTCATAAAGCCGCCACGTGGCGACGAGGAATGTTGATACGAACCTGAGCAGGTCGTTCGAACCTGTTCCGCCTCTGTTCACCGTGATGGGAATATCAGCGTCATCGGGTCCGGATACGATGGGCTCCGGTCACTGCCACGCGCGCCAGGAGGATTCCGTTGAGCTACCAAGAATCGCAGCCGGTCATGCCGGCACACGCCCAGCCTCTTGACGACGTCGAGCCACGAGTCGCCTCAATCGATGACGTGGTGGCCATCACTAACGCGATCCGTTCGGCCGTCGCAGGTGCGGTTGAGGAAAAGAGCGAGCGCATTGACACCGCGCTTGTCGTCCTTCTCGCCCAGGGGCATCTGTTGGTGGAAGACGTCCCTGGCGTTGGTAAGACCACGCTCGCTCGAGCACTAGGGCGCGCCATCGACTGCGCCGTCCACCGCATTCAGTTCACCCCAGACCTGCTTCCCTCAGACATCACCGGCGTCAGCGTCTACGACCAAGAGGAGCGGGAATTCGTCTTTAAGCCGGGCGGGATCTTCGCCAACATCGTGGTAGGTGACGAGATCAACCGCGCCTCTCCCAAAACCCAGTCAGCTCTGCTCGAGGCTATGGGAGAACATCAAGTTTCAGCAGATGGCCAAACTCATCCCCTCGAAGCCCCATTCATGGTGATGGCCACCCAGAACCCCATTGAGATGGAAGGCACGTATCGCCTTCCAGAGGCCCAGCGAGACCGTTTTATGGCTCGTATCACTATGGGTTACCCGACGCGGTCGGCAGAGCTTGCCATGCTCGAACACCATGGCGCTGCTTCTCCTCTTGATGAAGTCAGACCGGTTACCGACACTCAAACGATCCGAGAGATCATTTCGGCCGTACTCGGAGTCCATGTGGCCACTGCGATCCACGAGTACGTCCTCGATATCGTCGGTGCCACTCGGTCACACGAGAACATTCGGTTGGGCGCATCCCCCCGCGCAGCGCTCCATTTGGTCCGTGCTAGTCGAGCCCGCGCAGCCATGAATGGACGTGACTACGTCATCCCCGACGACGTCCAGGCTCTCGCTGCTCCGGTCCTGGCCCACCGGCTGGTCTTTTCCGGACGCAGCGGAGTCGCCAGCCACGAGGTTGCCCGGACGGCTGAGTCAGTCATCGAGTCAATTCTGCGTCAGGTTCCCCCACCTGAGCGGGCACATCAGGGCCGATGAGCGCCGCCTCAACGTCCAGCGCCCCTCGCCGTCGCGGTCTGCTCACGCCGCGAGGACGCACGGTCGGAATTGTTGGGATCATGCTTGTGGTCATCGGTCTGAGCATCGACCAGCGCGACCTGGCGAGAATCGGGTTTTTCCTTATCCTGCTGCCGCTGATGGCCATTGCTGTCGTCGCATGGTTTCGACCGCGCGTGCAGACCTCGCGAAGTCTCGCTCCGGTGCGGATACCGTTGGGCTCTCAAGCCCATGAAACCGTCACGGTGGAGCGTTGTGGCGGACTGCCACTCGGGGCTGCCCGATTCACCGATACCATCCCCATACCGCTTGGCCAGCCGCGATGGTCGACGGCGACCATCCAGACCCCAGTCATACCTACGACACGTGGTCGATTCACGATCGGCCCCGTCATGATGCGCACTGTCGATCCGTTTGGTATGGCCTGCCGCCACACCAATCTCGGCGACGCCGCCGAGGTCGTCGTCACGCCAAGGATCGTCGATCTGGGCGCATCTGGGGAGCTCGGTGGTCAGGGATTCAACACTCGATCCTCGGCGGCCAATGCCGGACGGCGTGGCCCTGACGACGCCATGGTGCGAGATTGGCGCACTGGAGATTCGGTGCGACGCATTCACTGGCGCTCTACCGCTCACCGCGGTGACCTCATGGTCCGACGCGAGGAGCAGGCATGGAATCCATCTGTCGTCATCGTGATGGATTCTCGGGCTCGGTGTCATGCTGGCACTGGCCCCGGTGCATCCTTCGAATGGGCCATCAATGCGGTGGCATCCATCTCGACACGTCTGGCTTCCGACGGATACATCATCCAAGTGTGCGACTCATCTGGCGCGCTCAAGGGCGATCTCCTCGACGCCCTTGTCGACGAACCGCTGCGCCCCGACACCACGCTGGCAAAGGCTGTGGAGTCGTGCCAGGGAATTGATGGACCAGCTATCGCCATCCTCGGTCGACTGGAGGCAGCCGATATTGATCCGCTGGTGGATTTGAGACGGAACCGGGTCGCTGGTCTCGCCCTCGTCTTGGATCCCGATACCTTCACCGCTCGACGGTTCCGCGGCACCCTTGAGCAGGCCGAGGAGCATGAGCGCGCCGTCGTGCAGTTGGCTGATGCTGGGTGGGCGGTCGTTACCGTCGATTCCCGAACCTCTATCGATTCGGCATGGCAGAGCTTGTTGCAGACCGCAAGGACGGCAACTCTATGAAAAACCCACGTCGCGCCGCTCAGTCAGCGCCCCAACTACCCGAGTCTCTCGCTCCGACCAAGGATCCATCCGACCCTCTGGCGATTCACCTCGTGGTAGCCCTCGCCATGATCTTGGCTACCCTCTCGCTGGCAAGGCTCACCATCGATCCGTTCTTCTGGATTGGTCCAGCTGCCATCGTCGTGTTCCTTGAAGCCATCGGCCTGTTCTGCCGACGCCATCACTGGGACCACGCCGAGGTACAAGGTGTGCAGGCCATCCTCGTCGTCATCATCATCGTGGTAATGGGAGGCGTCAGTGCATCGGTGGTCGGTTCTTCCGGCACATTCCCTTTTAACGCCCTCCACCTATATCGCGACACGATTACTCTGATCCAGACGACCGATGGGCCTCTTCCCCCGTCAATCGGAGTGATCTGGCTGACAACGACCGTTATCGGGGTTCTGACGGTCTTGGCGGACCTGCTAACCATTACCCTCGAGAGCCCCGGATGGTCTCTCGCTCCACTACTAGCTATCCGTCTTGTCGCTGTGCTCGCCGTCCGACACGATACGCCGTGGTGGGGTTTCACCCTAGCCGCGACGGGCTGGCTCGTTATCCTCACCGTCGATCACGCACTTCGAGGAGGTGGCCCGCTAACGTGGTTAGCTGCGGCAATACTCAGCGCTTTCGCCATCACGCTCGCAACAGTTCTGGCCGCTATCGCACCCATCTGGGGACATGTTGACCTCACTCGCCCGGCAGCAGCCCCTTCGGCTCCAGTCCGGATGAGTGATCCGACCATCAATCTGCGCCGTAATCTCCACAACAAATCGACGGCGTCAGTTATCAACTACACCACCAATGATCCAGACGGTGAATACCTACGCTTGACCTCTCTGCCGAAGATAACTGACCGGGGGTGGGGCCTCATCCCAGTTGACCTGGAACACACCGCCCCTGGAACTGTGCCGGGATTATCTGGCCCGTCACAAACTCGCACCGTCGACGTTAGTATCACCAAGTTTTCTTCACAGTATTTACCCGCCCCCTATGGACCCATTGCTGCCGATGTCGACCAGACCTGGGCGTGGGACCCACAGAGCCTGACGATTGTCTCAACCTCTGCTGAGCATGACCGTGCGACCACTGATATGCAGTACAGCATCTCGGTTCAGGAGCCCGATCCTGATCCGACAACCTTTGATAACGCCAAGATCGGCAGCCCAGATGGCACGGTATACACCAAGGTTCCTGCCGATGTTCCATCCGACATTAGGGAATTGACTAGCCGAATCACCAAAGGGAAATCTGCCCCTGTAACCAAGGCCATCGCGATCCAAAACTGGCTTCGTAACGGCGCTCGTTTTCACTACGACATCAACGCACCAGAAGGCGACGGCTATCAAGTCCTGGAAAACTTCTTGCTACGCACCCGCCGTGGCTATTGCATCCATTTCGCGGCGGCAATGGCACTCATGGCACGGCTTGAAGGTATTCCGTCACGAGTTTCCATTGGGTTTCTTCCTGGCGACGGCAAAGGAGGCACTTGGAAGGTGCGCGCCAACCAGATGCACGCTTGGCCCGAATTGTACTTCCAAGATTATGGCTGGGTCAGGTTCGAGCCGACCGCAGCGGTAGCACCAGCACCAGCCTGGACCACCAAGGGGGCTGTTACTGCTTCATCTGTGCCATCGTCACCACCGACTCCTTCGGCGCAGACCTCGACCTCGGCTTTGCCTAAACCATCGTCATCGGCTGTAAGCACCCCGGCATCCACCAGTAGTCCTGTGCCCGTTAACGCCGATCATGGAGGCTCCCATGGGGCCCCTCTCATTGCTGTCCTCGTCGTTCTAGTAGTGCTCGTGCTGCCAATGTTCATTCGCATGCTTGTCTCGCGCCGTAGGATTACCCGTGGTTCGATAGTCGGCGTCTGGCGGGAAGTTCGCGACCTGTGGCTCGACCATGGTCTGGCCTGGCCCGACGGCACCCCGCGTCGTCAAGCCACCGCCTTGGCCGCTGACATGGATCCGGACGCCTCCGCTGCCGTCGAGAGGCTGGCGTTGGGCGAGGAGCGTGACCGCTGGTCGGGTAGGGATGGTTCTTACGATGCCATGGTCGATGACCTAGGTACAGTCAGGGACTGGCTGGCACGGACTCGCACCCCCAGGCCGCATTGGTTAGCTAAATGGTTGCCGTCATCCCTTGTCAAGAAGTGAGAATCACTGCGACTGACGACGGGGCATCACCGTGATTGGCGTCGACGCCAACGCTCTTCCATCCGCGCGGTGAAGGATTCGGGATTGGGCTTGCGCTTTCCCCCACGCGGCTTGACTCCGCTACTACGTAGCAGCGCACCTTCACCGGTCGACAGCAGCACTCCCACGGCGATGGCCATAATGGCGAAACCGACAACAGCAAGAACTCCGCTGTTGAGGGCCACTCCGCCGACAACGCCCGCTAGGCCCAACAGCACCATCACCGACCCGAGGAGGATCTGACGGCGCCGAGCCCGGCGATGACGCATGCGTCGCTGCTCCAAAACACTGTCACCGGCGTGAGGGCGACGAGTCGCGGAAGCGCGCCGAGAGAAAGATCGGGCGAAGTCAGGATCGTCAGTGGACAGCGCCTCCTCAAGCTCGGCGAGCCGCCGCTGCTCCTCTGCTGACAAGGGCATCTCGAACTCCTACCTGACCTGCCACGAAGCCCGCGGGAATAAACTCCGTTGTACGCCGCTAAGTCTACTTCCTCAGTTCTCCCTACAGGCAAGCACACCGCCCCTCGTCATGCCATACTTCGAAGCATGACCACGCTTCGAAGTACACCACTGGCGGCCGTACACGAGAGTCTCGGAGCATCCTTCACCGATTTCGCGGGCTGGAATATGCCTGTGCGGTACTCCTCCGACCTGGCTGAACACCACGCTGTCCGCAAGAATGCCGGCATCTTCGACCTGTCCCACATGGGCGAGATCAGAATCTCTGGCCCTGATGCCGGAGCTGCCCTCGATTACGCTTTGGCCGGAAAGCTCTCCGCTGTGGCGGAAGGCCGCGCTAAGTATTCCCTTCTGCTCACCGACGACGGGGGTGTCGTTGACGATCTGGTGACCTACCACCTACCTGACGGCGACTATCTCGTCGTTGCCAATGCCGCCAATGCTGAAACCGATCTGGCGGAATTTACCAAGCGCTGCGCGCAGTTCGACGTCACCGTCACCGACGAATCCGCCCAGACCGCCCTCGTGGCTGTGCAGGGCCCCAAGGCCGTCGAGATTGTGCTGGCGGCCCTCCAGAAGGCTGACACCACCCTCAACCCTGATGAGGTCCGCGACGTCAGGTACTACCGCTGCCTCACCGGAGAGCTGGACGGTTTCCCCGTACTCGTCGCTCGCACCGGTTACACCAGGGAGGACGGCTACGAGCTGTACGTACCGGCCGAGGCCGCCGAGCATCTGTGGCAGCTCCTCTTGGACGCTGGAGGTGGGGACCTCATCCCGTGCGGTCTCGCCTGCCGTGACACCTTGCGCCTGGAGGCTGGAATGCCTCTCTACGGACACGAGTTGGGCACCAACATTTATCCTTCTCAGGCCGGACTCGGACGAGTCATCAACTTCAAGAAAGAGGGCGACTTCGTCGGTCGATCCGCTCTCGAGAACCGCGATGCCACCGCTGATCGCGTACTAGTCGGGCTAGCCGGGGAAGGGCGCCGCGCTGGACGTGCGGGATACGCTGTCGTGAACGAGGGCAAAGCTGTCGGAGCCATCACCTCCGGCATCCTCTCTCCCACCCTGGGCCACCCCATCGCAATGGCTTTTGTTGATCCTGACGTCGCCGAAGTTGGTACCTCACTTAACGTTGATGTGCGTGGTAAAGCCTTCACCGTCACCGTGGTTGAATTGCCGTTCTACAAGCGATCCTGACCCCAACCTCCAATCCCCACCACAGATTACCTAGGAGCAGACATGAAACTGTCCGATCTCAAGTACTCCGCCGAGCACGAGTGGGTCGCCATTGACGGCGACGCCGTAACCGTAGGCATCACCGACTATGCCGCAAAGGCCTTGGGAGACGTCGTCTTTGTCGATGTCCCTGAGGTCGGCAGCGAGGTCTCCGCTGGATCCGCCATCGGCGAGGTCGAATCGACTAAGTCGGTCTCCGACCTCTTCAGCCCCGTGACGGGCACCGTTTCGGAGGTCAACAAGGCCATTACTGAGTCCCCCGAACTGGTCAACTCCGACCCGTTCGGACAAGGATGGTTGTTCAAGGTCTCCAGCGGTCAGCTGGGTGACGACCTCATGGACCGTGACGCCTACCTCAAACTCACCGCCGAGTGATGACGATGACTGACCATACTGGGGATCGGCACGGCCTGGAAGGGCCGCGCCCCTTCTCAAGCCGCCACGTCGGATCCGTCGACGAGGGCCTGCAATACATCGCCCAGACCGTTGGGGTTATGAGTTCCAGGCAGATCATTCGCGATGCCGTCCCGGCCTCTGTCCTCGGCTCCGATCCGGAGGTCTCCTCCGTTCGAACCCCGAGCCTGCCCCCTGCCGTCGACGAGGCGACCGCTCGCGCTGAACTCGTTGAGATTGCTTCGGGTAACCGTGTTACTCGTGCCCTCATCGGGCGCGGCTACTACGGCACGTTGACCCCGCCGGTGATTCGTCGCAACATCCTGGAGAACCCCTCCTGGTACACCGCCTATACCCCGTACCAGCCTGAGATTTCCCAAGGCCGTCTGGAAATGCTGACGATTTATCAGCAACTCATCGCTGACCTCACCGGCCTTACCCTGGCGAACTCCTCCCTCCTTGATGAGGCCACGGCGGCTTCCGAGGGAATGCTACTGGCGCGTCGTGCCGCCCGAAGGGTCAAGTCCAACCGCTTTGTGGTGCACACTCACCTCTTCGACCAAGTGCGAGACGTCATCCTGGGCCACGCCGAGGCAGCTGGCATTGAGGTTGTCGAAGCCGACCTCCGCGACCCAAAGTCGTGGCGCCCCGAGGTTGAGGCAGGCTGCTTCGGCATCCTCGCCCCCTATCCCGACAGCACCGGCGCACTATGGAATCCTTCCGAAGTATTCGGCGTGGTCCACAAGGGTGGCGGTATCACCGTCGCGCAGTGCGATCTGTTGTCGCTGACCCTGCTGGTTCCTCCCGGTGAGCTCGGTGCCGACGTCGCCGTCGGTTCGTCGCAACGTTTTGGCGTCCCGATAGGTAACGGCGGACCGCATGCGGCTTACATGTCAGTTCGTGCTGGTCTGGAACGTCAGATCCCGGGACGACTCGTCGGTGTGTCGACTGACGCCGACGGTAACCCCGCTTACCGATTGGCCCTGCAAACCCGTGAGCAGCACATCCGCCGTGATAGGGCCACGAGCAATATCTGCACTGCTCAGGTACTCCTCGCTGTGGTCGCCGCCGCCTACGCCGTGTGGCACGGCCCGAAGGGACTAACCCGGATCGCCACACAGGTCACAGATCGGGCCCATCAGCTTGCCAGCGCTTTACGCGCAGGGGGCCTTGATGTCGCCGATCAGCAGTTCTTTGACACCATTCGCATGAGCGTGAAGGGCACAGCGAAAGAGTTGTGGAACCGAGCCCGCGAAGGTGGATATACCCTCGATCTCGTTGACGAAGACACCCTCCAGATATCGGTTGACGAGACCGTCACCGACGACGAACTTCGGGAACTCACCCAACTTTTGGGTGGCAGTACCGAAAAAATTCGTGGCCAGGCTGACGAGGCGTGGCCGGAGGATCTGCGCCGCACTTCCCCTTTCATGACGCATCCGGTCTTTTCCAGCTTCCACACCGAGACTACCATGATGCGCTACCTCAAGCGTTTGGCAGACCGCGACTATGGTCTGGACCGCGGCATGATCCCACTCGGTTCATGCACCATGAAGCTCAATGCCGCTGCTGAGATGGAGGCTATGACCTGGCCGGCATTTTCGCAGATGCATCCCTTCGCCCCGGTTGAGGACCAAGCCGGTAGCTTACGCCTCATCCGTGACCTCGAGATCTGGTTGGCCGAACTCACCGGATATGACACTGTCTCACTGCAGCCCAATGCCGGCTCCCAGGGCGAGTACACCGGACTGGCAGCCATTCGCGGCTACCACGTCTCTCGCGGTGATACCGAGCGCAATGTGTGTCTGGTCCCGGCTTCCGCACATGGCACTAATGCCGCCTCGGCCGCGTTGGCAGGGCTCAAGGTGGTCGTCGTCAAGTCCAATGATGACGGCACCATCGACCGCGACGATCTGGCTGCCAAGATCGCTGCCCACGAGGGGCGTATCGCGGCGATCATGATCACCTACCCGTCAACTCACGGTGTCTATGAAGACGGTGTACGACAGGTCTGCGACATGGTCCACGAGGCTGGCGGACAGGTCTATATCGACGGAGCAAACTTCAATGCTCTCGTCGGATGGGGACAGTTTGGCCGCATCGGCGGTGACGTCAGCCACCTCAACCTACACAAGACCTTCGCCATCCCACACGGAGGGGGAGGTCCTGGCGTTGGCCCGGTCGCTGCCAAGGCTCACCTGGCTCCTTTCCTGCCCGGTCATCCCCTCAACCCGCGCAACGAGCATCCACTCAATAACGGCGGGACGGTTACCCACGACGGGCATGCCGTATCTGCTGCGCCGTTCGGGTCGGTGTCTGTGCTGCCCATTTCCTGGGCGTACCTGCGACTAATGGGCCTAGAAGGATTGCAATTCGCGACTGAGGTGGCGGTTCTCAATGCCAACTACATCGCTCACCGCCTCCACGACAAGATCCCGATCCTCTATACCGGGCAGAACGGCTACGTGGCCCACGAGTGCATTCTCGATTTACGCCCGTTGACCGCCGAGACGGGAATCACCGTTGACGACGTCGCTAAGCGTCTCATCGACTACGGGTTCCATGCCCCGACAATGAGTTTCCCGGTAGCCGGTACGCTCATGGTTGAGCCCACCGAGTCGGAGGACCTCGCCGAGCTAGACCGCTTCTGCGACGCCATGGTGGCGATCGTCGAAGAGGCCCGAATGGTGCAGTCGGGCCACTGGCCGGCTGACGACAACCCGCTGGTCAATGCCCCGCATCCGGCGGTTCGTTTGGTGGCCGATGAATGGAATCATCCCTACTCCCGCGAGTTGGGCTGCTACCCCGGCATGCGTCTAGGCATCCAGCGTGACCAAGAACGTGGCCTAGACGTCAACGTCTTCACCCGCATCCAAGCCAAGTACTGGCCGCCGGTGGGTCGTGTCGACAACACCTATGGTGATCGCCATCTGGTGTGCTCTTGTCCTCCCCTGGAGGCATTTGAAGACTAAAGCGCAGCTGGCCGAGCCCGATTCTGATCGGACCCGGCCAGCTTGAATAATGCACGATTTCGAGTGCTAAGCCGATGGAACTACTTGCCGCCGTGACGGCTGTGGCACTATTCGTCCGAGCCCCAGGACAAGGGCTCGGGCGGACTGTTCAGCTGCGTCGGCATCATTCATCGTGATGGCGTCAAGGATATCGCGATGTTGCACGAGGTGAGCCCCATCTTCAGTTGTGAGGCTGCGGTTGCCGTACTGTTCGGCGAGGTAACTGAGCAGCATCGGAATATGGGCGACGTACAGCGGATTGCGCGTAGCGGCCAAAAGACTCCGGTGAAAAGCGTGGTCGTGATGAGCGAAGCCCGTCGAGTCATCGTTTCGGATCGCCTCGGTCATACCGGAGACAGCGTCCTGCAATTCCTTGAGATCTGCGCCATCGGCACGTTCAGCTGCAAGTCGGGCGGCCGTAGGCTCCAGGGCTATCCGCAGTTCATTCGTCCAGCTCATTTCTTGTTCACGCTTGTTGCCAGACATGTGCCAGTGCACCACCTTGGGTGACAGCACATCCCACTGATTGGACGGTAAGACCGTCACGCCGACGTGACGTCGAGAGCGCACCAGGTTTAAAGATTCGAGGATTTTGACTGCTTCACGGCAGACGGAACGGGACGCCGCCGATTCTTGCTCGATATCTTCTAGCCGCAGCACGTCACCGGCTTGAAGGTCACCGTCAACAATGCGAGCGCCCAGACGACTGGCCACCGATGAAGCGAGGAATTCCTGAGGCATGACAGGAACGATAACGCATATCACCGGATAAGACCCGATGCCCTTAGGGAATGCTCGCTGAAGTGGCTCTTCATAAACGCGAATGTAGTTAGGGCACCCTAAAATGACTTGTCCGATTGAGGACGTAGGGGTCAGCAACGACTCCAGCCCAACCGTGCGGTACTGGCGTGCTGGGTCATCGACCTGACGGCTGTCCGCGATGCCATCACCCTGGCCAGGTCACTCGACATGGTTTACAGCTGCTCTGAAAACGCATTCACAACGTGGTTCGCGGAACGTCCCGCCCCACGGCGCAACGCGGTCAAGGTTATCGCAATGGACGATTCGCCGGGTGTAAAATGAGGGGCTCCCCAGACGGTCGCGGTGATGGACCCCTTCCATGTCATCCGCCTGATCGGAGACGTGATGAACCGGTATCGTCGACGTGTTCGTCAGGCCCTTTGCGGCCACCACGGATGGAAGGGCAACCTGCTCGACAACCCACGCCAGACCCTATACACCGGCGCTAACCTGCTGATTGACAAGCAGACCAGCCATCTGAGGGCACTGTTCGCCGACGGACACCCACGTCGAGGCCGAAGCGACATGAGGTAATTATCACCGCATAATCGCCGCCTACTATCACACCGACCGATGCCATGACCGAAACCGATGGTCGCCCTGATCACGCCCGTAACCCAAGACATACCCAAACACTCGCCGAGATCATCACGCTAGGCAGAACCCCGAAGAAACACGCCAACGACATCCTGGCTTACTCCAACCAACCCGGATACCAGCAACAGCCCTACTAAGGGCCATCAACAGGCATCTTGAGCATCCGCTCGATACAGCACGCAGGTCATTCGACCCACTACGCCGCCAAAACTCTCTTCAAGACCGGCGGACTCAAAAACCAACTACACCCTCAACTACGAGGGACCACTAAAGTGCATCATCATTACCGCGTAGCAGTACTTTTAGCAGCACTAATATCCTGTTCACAGGGCACAAAAGTATGGTTTGTTTCGCATTGACTCAACCCGCCTTACTCGTGTCATTTCGACGATGCAAGCATTGAGGAGCTCATAGCTTGATGAGCCTCAGTGACAATCCGCCTCATCGCTAAGGTAGCAGCTTCGACGTCATGGGCAGCTACAGCGTCGGCAATACTGCGATGGAATCCGATGGCCTCCTGTTTAGGCTCAAAAGGCATGAGGTGGGTACGCCCTTCTAGCACGGCAGCAACGATCTTGACATGGGATGCCACCAGCGGGTTGTGGGAAGCCTGGAGCAAGGCGGTGTGAAAGTTAATGTCCCAGCGCAGGTACTCGTCAAGGTCACGGTCAGTGGCAGCCGCGATCATCTCCGTCACCGCGAGAGCCATCGTGGTCGTCTCCTGCCGGGTTGCTCGCTGAGCGGCCAGTTCAGCGGCCAGTGGTTCGACAGCCGATCTCAGCTCACTAATCCAGGCGATCACCTCGTCACGTCTAGGCCCGGACAAGAACCATCTAATGACTGCCGGGGAGCTGACGTCCCACTCCGATTCCTCGGTGACCACAATGCCGATTCGACGCCGCGCCCTGACGATATGAAAAGCTTCCAGAAGCTTGACAGCCTCCCTTGTGACCGACCGGGAGACACCAAATTCCGAGTCGAGTTCCTCAAGCCTCATGACAGTTCCAGGGGCGACAGCGCCACTCACGATTCGTGCCCCTAGAACGTTTGAGATTGTGGTGGCCATGGAGGCATCCAACATGTCCTTCAGCCTAGCGAGATCACCGTCTCGTTCGCTGTCACGAACCTTCTTGAAGACCTTCTTAACGAGGCATTCCGTCACGACAGCACCCCAAGATATGAGTTCAATCGCTAGATTCCTGTACAAATCTGATCCCAACACGTACGCTGAGCCGGGTTAGCGAGGATCACGACTGCTGGGAGACCACGATGAGCGTCAACCACTCACCTCGCCACGTGCCACCTATCGTCATCATGGGGGTAGCCGGAGCTGGAAAGACGGACATTGGCTCTATGCTTGCCAACTGTCTCGGCGTGGATTTCATGGACAGCGACGACCTTCATCCTCAAGCCAATATCGACAAGATGGCATCCGGTCATCCCCTCAGCGACGAGGACCGACACCCTTGGCTAGCTAATATTGCCGCTTGGCTGGCCGAACGTGCTGATGGCGGAGCAGTCGTCGCATGTTCCGCTCTCAAGCATATCTATCGCGATCAGCTACGCCAGGCCTGTCCACGTCTGGTCTTCGTCCATCTCGCTGGCGACCGCAGGGTCGTCACGAAACGTATCGAGGCTCGCTCCGGCCATTTCATGCCAACCAGCCTCATCGACTCCCAATACGCCACCCTCGAACCGTTGACCACTGACGAGGTCGGCATCACTCTCAATTTCGACGCTTCTCGCGAGGAACTCACCACCAAGGCGGCTACCTGGTTGACCGACATCGACTGACGCCATGCCCCGGACTCAAGGAGGAGTCAATGCACGTCATCTTCGAAACAACGGCCAGTACCGGCCAGTTGTCTGTGGCAGCCATCATCGGGTTCGCCACCATCGTCACCCTTATCACCAAGTTCAAACTCCATCCCTTCCTCTCCTTGACGATCGGTTCCTTGGTCGTCGGGGCGATCGCGGATTTATCCCTGTCGGAGATGGTGGCGGCCTACTCCAAGGGAGTCGGATCGACGGTCGCTTCCGTCGGCGTCCTCATCGCCCTGGGAGCGATTATCGGCAAGTTGTTGGCAGATTCCGGTGGCGCCGACGAGATCGTCGACACCTTGGTCTCCAAGGCTTCCCCCACCACCTTGCCATGGGCGATGGCCTTCATTGGTGCTGCTATTGGACTGCCAGTGTTTTTCGAGATCGGCCTCGTGCTGCTCGTCCCAGTCATCCTGCTGGTGACCCGCCGCTCCAAACTTCCTCTGATGAGGGTGGCCATCCCCGCCCTGGCTGGCCTATCGACGATGCATGCCCTCGTTCCACCGCATCCAGGCCCCCTTGCCGCTATCGCGCTCCTCAAGGCCGACCTTGGCGTCACCCTCGGGCTCGGTGTCCTCATTGCCATACCGACCGTCGTTGTTGCTGGTCCGCTGTTCTCGCGGCTGGCAGCCCGATGGGTGCCCGTTGATGCCCCTGACCTATTCCTTAATTCTGACGAGAATGGCCGTTCCGGCATCGCCTCTGGTCACCCGAAGTTCTCTGTCACCTTGCTGACCGTTCTGCTGCCTGTCGTCCTCATGATGGGCAAGGCTCTCGCCGATATCTTCGCCGCCAAAGGCATTGCTGTCCGCAGTGTCTTGGATTTCCTGGGCGAGCCTATGTTCGCCCTGCTGCTGGCGACCCTGCTGGCAACCTTCACGCTGGGTAAAGCTTCCGGCATGGACAGGAAGGCTGTGAGCGACAGTGTGGGTGCATCACTGCCCCCGATCGCCGGAATCCTGCTCATTGTCGCCGCCGGCGGTGGATTTAAACAGATCCTCGTCGACACTGGCATTGCCAACCGGCATTACTCAGTCCTCGATTTCCCCGCTGCTGATGGCCTGGCTCGTCGCTGTCGTGATCCGGTTGGCGACCGGCTCAGCGACGGTAGCAACCGTCACCGCGGCCGGCATTTTAGAGCCGACGACAACCAGCCTGCCGCCTGCCCACGCTGCATTGCTGGTGCTAGCGATCGGCTGTGGTTCGGTTTTCTTCTCGCACGTCAATGACGCCGGCTTCTGGCTCATCAAGGAGTATTTCGGTATCTCGGTGGGAGCAACCATTAAAAGTTGGTCCTTCATGGAGACAGTGCTGTCAGTCTGCGGACTGCTCCTGGTTCTACTGGTCTCCGCCATTGTCTGACCTCACGGAACTGGCCGCCACGTCGAACTTCGGACCTCACTGCTCCTGGTGCTCGCCTGAGCCGACCTGGGCCTGGTCGGCGATGGCGTCGATCGTGGTCGAGCCGTGCCGGACCTCAACCTTGCGAGGCTTAGCAGTCTCAGCGACAGGAATCGTCAGAGTCAGCACACCGTCGGTGTACTCGGCGGTGATGCGGTCGGTCGCCAGGCCGTGACCGAGGGTGAGCTGACGGGCGAAGGTTCCCATGGCTCGTTCGCGGGACAGCCACTGCACCTCCTCAGCCGCCTTGGTCGCACGTTCGGCGCGAATCGTCAATGTGCGATCGTCGACGTCGATATCGATGGATGCTGGATCAACTCCCGGAAGGTCCGCAGCGACAATGTAGTCGTCTCCGTCACGGTAGAGGTCCATGGGAACTGCCACAGTCGCCGGCGTCCTGGTGACGTCGGAGAGCAGCCGGTCCATTTCACGGAAGGGATCAAAAGTACGAGCCATGTCAACACTCCTACGGGTTCAGCAGATTCCTGCATCGACTCGATCTGAGTCGGTATGACTCAAGTTTAACCATGAGCGCCCCCAACTCAACAATGGGATTGAGTGCTGTTCGCTCAAGGCTCACATGTCTTGAACCCCGTTATGTCGCCGGTTGACGTATTTCCCATTCGTCAGGAATGGCACCGCGATATCGCAAAACTCGTCACCCTTGGTGATATGGGTGCGGTGCCCGCCGTCAATGGTGACGATCCGGGCATCAGGCAGGGCATTTACCACCTCACGCAGCCGATCCTGACGTAGGTAGGAGCCTTTGCCACCTCCGATGACGAGAACCGGCATGATCATCCGAGACAGCCCGTCCCACCACTGGGGATTAGGTTTCAGTAACTCACGGCTGACCTTCCACACCATTGTCGGGTCGAACCTCTTGCGCCCAGCAAGCGCCGCAACCTCCATGAGGATGGCGTCGGCGTATCTTCTCATCGGCGGTGCATCCCGACGCACTCGACGAAGCACGGGCATATCTTCTAATAGGACACGGTCGAAACGATCCGGCTGACGTTGCGCCACCATGGACGAGATCAGGGCACCAAGAGAATGGCCTACCAAAGCGCACTTATCGACCTTCAAGGCATCCATCTGCTCGATAACATCCGCCGCAAACGCTTCAAGGGGATAGTCGGTCCCCACTCCCCGACGGGTGTCAGCAGGGCCGTGCCCGAGCAATGAGAGTTGATGGACGACGACGCCTTCAACATTCAATGCCAGGACGAGCCCGCCCCAGGTGGTTGGCGAGCTGGTGATTCCATGGACGGCAACAACAGGAAGATCCGTGTTCACCTCTGGCACGATACCGTCGTCGTTGATTCAATCGGATCATCGCAGGAGGCACAGACACGATGGGGACAGTCCATATCGTCGGAGACGAACTCGTCGCTCTGGCCGCTGCCCTACGACTAGCCCGGGCGGGGCATAACGTCACCATCATCTCCGCTTCCCCACGTTGGCGCGAGACCGCGGAGCGTCCTCTTTCCCCTGAACTTGGCGCTACCCTCGAGCTCCCCTCGGCATGGCGAGACCTTTTCGCCAAGTCAGGCCGGGCAATGGCAGCTGAGCTGGCAGACGTGGGACTCGATCTTGTCGCAGAGCCTGATCGTCAGATCAGCTCAGCTACGACGGCCATCTCCATGCCGACAGAAAGAGGTGCACAAATCCGCACGGTCCGGGACCGGTACGAAGACCGCACCGCCAACAGGTGGCGTGACGTCCTCGATCATGCCGACGACGTCTGGCAAGCCCGGCGCCGGTACGGGGTAGAGCATGCAGTCACCTCCCGACCCGAACCGCTCCCCGAGCCGATCCACGTCGATCTCCCCTCCCCGCTGGCCGAGCTCTCAGCTGACGAAACAAGGCTGGCCGTCACCCGGGTCTTCGGCTGCTGGAATCTCGTCGGCCCTAACGGTCCAACTGACCTGCAACCCCTGCTGACCCTGTTGGATAAGCGGCTGACCCGACGCGGTGTCATCGTCAATCCCTCACCGAACGACTCCCCTGACGCAGTCATCGACACGACGGCACCGACCCCCCGACGCGCCTGGTGGCATCGCCCAGCTCGACCATGGAACTCTCCCACCGTCACCGTCAGCGCCTCAGCTGAGCTGCCCGTGCATCATGGCATGGTTCACCGACTAGATTGGAAACCCGACGGACTTATCGAAACGTGGACCTGGTGGGATGGCACACGGACCCACCGCATCTGTCACGACCACACTCACCCCATCCCGAATCCGGAACTGGGCACTGCATGGCCGGCGTGGCGGGACCGTCCTCCCATAGCCTGGCGCCAGGACGGACCAATCCCGGTACTAGCGGCCTCCCCCGCATCACACGGAGGCCCCGAACCCTGGGCTCGGCTACTCACCGGAGCACTTGCTGCGTATCTGACCCACGAGAGGCTCACCGGGGACGACATCCGCCCGAGCAATAAGACCATCGGTGCGGCCGGGCACCCCAGAAGAAGTCACGGTTCCGCTGACGGGGTGTCGACGCGTAGACTTGACCGTTAGCCCCACGGCACCGCGCCTGGAGGCAAACATCTTGTGAAGGATGATTTTGACCGCACACGATAGTTCGACCACCGACCCCCGGGTTGTGGAATCTGAGATCGCCAAGGAGCAGGCCCACGTCGACCGGGTCCGCGCGCAATTGGAGATAGACGAGAACAAAGCCCGGATGCTAGCCAAGGCCGGCCAAGACATGTACCGCTCGGACCGCACCAGTTGGGTTCGTGAAGAGGACGGCACGGCGATGTTTGAACGCGACGCCTTCTCCTATAACGCGGCAAGGAGATTAGCGGTCCTCGATGCTGAACATGAGGGTCTGGTCTTTGGTCGACTCGATCTGGCTGACGACGAAATACGCCATATCGGGCGCATCGGGGTGCGGGACGCCAACTATGAGCCTCTCGTCATTGACTGGCGTGCCCGCGCCGCCGAACCCTTTTACCGAGCCACCCCGTCCAACCCCATGGGGGTTGTTCGTCGCCGCGTCTTACGCTGCCGCGATGACAAGGTTCTCGGCATTGAGGATGACCTGTTGGATTCCACCTCACAAATGGATCTGCCGATCATCGGTGAGGGAGCTCTCATGGCGGCTCTCTCTCGGGCCCGCGACACTCGCATGCACTCAATCGTCTCGACGATCCAGGCCGAACAGGATAAAGCTATTCGCGCCCCTTACCAAGGCGTAACGACGATTACGGGCGGCCCCGGCACCGGTAAGACGGTCGTCGCTCTACACCGCGCAGCATTCCTGCTCTACTCTCATCGCACTCGACTGGAGAATGGCGGGGTGCTCGTCATCGGGCCGTCGTCGGTCTTCATGAGCTACATCGAGCGGGTGCTACCCAGCCTCGGCGAGGACTCCGTAACACTACGCTCAGTCGGCCAGGTGCCATCTGACATCCTGCGCTTCTCCTCTGACCGTCTTGATGAACCGCGTACCGCCAATATCAAGGGCAGCCTCGAGATGGTTGACGTCCTCACCCGGCTGGTCAACCTGCCCATGTCAGCGGACCCCGATTCCATGCGGCTACGAGTGACAGTCAAAGGTGAGGTTCTTTTCCTCGATGCCCCCACTCTCGCAGCAACCCGCCAGCGCATCCTCAAGCGCAACCGCTACAACGACGGACGGGAAGCCGTCGAGGTCTCGTTGCGCGACCAGCTGTGGGCAAGGGTTCCGGCCGACGTTCTCGCCGCCCACGACCTCACCAGGGACGACTTCGACGAGCTGGTGTCCTCGCAAGCTTCCTGGCGAATGCTCCTCAACGCTTGGTGGCCCACCCTATCGGCCCCCGACGTCTTAGCCCGGTTGGCCGATCCCGCGGTCGTCCGAGCGGTGGCCCCCGACTGGGACGAGGAGACTCGTCAGCTCCTCGCCAGCTCTATCCCGACCAAGGTAGATCGACACGGACGGCGTGACTGGTCTATAGCCGATATGGCCTTGCTCGACGAGCTGGCCGCTCTGCTCGGCCCAGTTCCCCCCGAGCCCAACACCGACGCCCCAGTCTTTATTGAGGGAGGTGACGCCGAGGAGCTCGTCACCCTCGGCGAACGTCTTCGAGATTCGCGCCAGATCGACGAGGACGAGCCCCGCGACACCTTCGCTCACGTCCTCGTTGACGAGGCCCAGGACATCTCCCCTATGCAGTGGCGGATGATCGGACGTCGAGGCCGGCAGGCCTCCTGGACGATCGTCGGGGATCCCGCTCAGTCCGCTTTTCCCCATCCCGACCAGACTAGGGCGGCTCTGGACGAACTGGTCGGTAACTCCCCGTCACGCACCTTCACCTTAACCAAGAACTACCGTTCCCCGGCCGAGGTCTTCGATCTCGCCGCCGATGTGGTCGTCACCGTCCAGCCCAACGCCGACCTCCCACAGGCGGTGCGCTCGGTCGGTGTCCGTCCCACCGTCATCCGCACCGACGACCTATGGGCACAGGTGCGCGCGCAGCTGGACGAGATGCTCGAGTCAGTGGATGGGACGATTGGGTTGGTCTGCCCGGCCGGCCTCGTCGAGCAGGCGCGCGAGCTCGCCGACGATCCGCGCATCAACACGGTGACGACTATGCAGGCCAAGGGTCTTGAGTACGATGGTGCAGTGGTCGTCGATCCCGAGGGCATCGTCTCCGAGACCGGCAATTCCTCCGGGGGCGTTCGGGTGCTCTACGTCGCTCTGACTCGCCCGACCCATCGGCTAGCGGTAGTCGGGCTTAGACCGCAGAGCTCACCTCAAATTCCCGAGGCAAACCGGCCAGCTCGGGACGCCGCTGCGCCAGCATGGTCCGAAGCTCTGTGGTCGCACGAGACCTGTTGAGGGTGTAGTAATGGAGACCGGGAGCGCCCGCGTCAAGGAGTTCACAGCACATATCGACGGCTGCCGCCAGGCCGATGCGCCGGACGGCAGCCTTGTCGCCCTTGGCCTCTTCGAGCTGGGCCACCAGCTCAGCGGGAACGTCCGTACCCGCCAGCTCCGAGAACCGACGAATCTGTCCGTACGACGTGATTGGCATAATCCCCGGAGTGATGGGGATGTCACAACCCATGCCCCGCACCCTCTCTACGAGACGCTGGTAATGGGAGGGAAGAAAGAACAATTGGGTGATCGCGAAGGAGGCCCCGGCCTGGGCTTTATCGACCAAGATGCGAGCGTCCAGGTCGATATCGCGAGCTTCCGGATGGCCATCAGGAAACGCTCCCACGCCGATACATGCCTCAGGGTGAATCCGCTTGACGAGACGGACAAGCTCAGTAGCGTTAGGCAATCCCTCGGGATGGGGCACCCATGGCAGTCCCGCCCCACCGGGCATGTCACCGCGAATAGCAAGGACGTGGTCGACCCCGGACTCGGCATAGTCAGCGACCATCTGCTCCAAATCTGCCACCGATTGGGCAACGCAAGTGAGATGACCGACGGTACGCAGACCGGTCGACACCATGTGTTGGGTACATCGCAACGTGCGGTCGCGTCGCGACCCGTTCGCTCCATAAGTCACTGAGATGAAGTCTGGCGCCATCGGCACAAGGGCATCAGTGGCACTCCACAGCCGATAGACGTCGTCCTCGCTGCGTGGTGGCATGAACTCAAAAGAGTGCAAGGGGCGCTCGCCCGAGGCCAACAGGTCGGCAATGGTCGGCGTCTGGGATTGCATATGTGAGAGGCTAGGAGGCGCGCCCAGCAAGCGAGCCACATGTCCAGCCTGCGGACTCGTTTCCAGCTACCAGACGCCTCTATGCTGGCGCTATGTGCCCCTTTGATCCGTATTCACCAGTCAGCGCTGACTTTCGTGACTCTATAAACGCAAGGATCTCCTCCTTCCTCGACAACGAACGGCGGGGCATCGACGCGATCGGGACCGAGCTGTCCCCCGTTCTCGACGCCGCCCGCGATTACACCGGGGGTGGTAAGCGGCTGCGCCCTGCCTTCTGTTACTGGGGTCATGTGGCTGCAGCAGGCCAACCCGTTGCACCCAGCGGTCTGCTACAGGCTGCCGGGAGCCTCGAGTTTCTGCACGTATCCGCCTTGGTCCACGACGACCTCATAGACCACTCCAACACTCGACGTGGGCTTCCCTCAGCACATCGTCGCTTCGAGGCGGCCCATGTCACTGCCCACGGAGACGGATCCGCTGAGCAATTCGGATTCGACGTCGCGATCTTGCTCGGCGACCTGCTTCTCATGTGGTCATCGCAAATGTTTACTTCCGCCCCGGTAGAAGCTGACAGACTCGCGGCAGCCATCCCCCTGTTTGACGCCATGCGCACCGAGGTCACCTGCGGCCAAGTCCTCGACGTCACCTCGCAATCAGGGATGGCGGGGTCTGATTCGGAATCCGCTCTCGACCTGGTCGGTCGAGTCGTGGAGTACAAGTGCGCCTCTTACACAGTCGTTCGCCCGTCTCAGATTGGTGTGGCCCTGGCTGGCGGCTCATCCCGTCTCCAACAAACGATGGCTGACTTCGGCTCCCCCATCGGGCGGGCCTTCCAATACCGCGACGATCTTCTCGGCGTCTTCGGCGACGCCGAACTGACTGGCAAGCCCGCCGGCGACGACCTGAGGGAAGGTAAGCGAACCGTACTCGTCGCCCATGCGCTCAATCAGGCCGACTCCGGCGACGCTGCCCGCCTGAAGTCGTTGCTGGGCCGCCCCGACCTCGACGACGACGATGTCGCCATCGCCCGTCGTATCATCGAGACGAGTGGAGCCCGAGATGCTGTCGAGTCAACAATCGAACAATGCCACGATCGCGCCGTCGCAGCCCTCGACGACGCCGAGATGACCGACGCCGGTCGAGTCGCCCTGCGAGAGTTGGCTCACCAATGCGTAGAACGTGATTTCTGATACCCCCGTTGCTGCCCTACGGCCTGAGTATCACACCAGGAGGAGAGCGAAACCGTTAAACCCATCATCGTCAAGACACTGACCAATGATTTCAATCAGCCTACCCCAATCCTGGGGATTGTCGCGCTGGAAGGGCTGCCAGCCGGTCCATAACACTGCCGTGTCTCCTTCGAGGTCGGCTAGGCAGTCACGCAGTGCGTTAAGGTTACGCCCGTACCAGCTAGGGAATGACAGGGCGCGCCCAAAACCGGCAAGAACGGACTCCAATTCGGCCCCTCCGCTCATGTGGAAGACGCGCCACCCTGCCTCACGCCACGCCGTTGCTACCTTGACGGGGTCAGAACTGTGCGCCGGATCAACAAGGAGGATCCCCGATCCGATGGGGCCAGCGGCTTCGGGATCGGAACTTAATTGGGTGTCTGTTGTCATCGGATGATCCTCTTAAACGTTGGGTAGTGGTCCGGTGTCCAGAAACAGGTGGAATCTGAACCGCACACGATGCGACGCGGCCCTCGACCCGGGATTCCAGAACCGGCGACGGTGTACTCGTGGTACCAGGCGTCATTATGGTGAGGAAGCGCGCCACTATTGTCGTGGTAGACAATGCCGTCTCGGCTAAACGGGAAAGGCCCACTGGCGTCGATGAGTTGGAGGATCTGGCGAGCCTGGGGAGGCATCTCGTTTTCCTGGATGGTCGACAAGCCATCAGATGGCTGTGTGATGACCGCGACAGTCACGGGCGCTGTGGGCTCTTTCGAGCTCGCCAAGGCTGGGGTATTCGCCGCTGAACACCCCATGACTACGGCTGATAGCAAGCCTACGATCCAGACGGACCACCGGTGGGAACGACGCCAGGCTGGAACAGTCATAGGTTCAGCCTAAGGACTCGCCGGCTCATCTTCCGATGCCTTCCGAAGGACTACGCATACACTTCGAAGTGGGTCGCACCCCTTTCTTCCCCGACTGTGCGTAAGGCGTAATCGTGAGCATGACCGTGAGCACTGACCCCTTAGTGGGTCATATCCTCGAGGGTCGCTACGAGATCGCCTCCAAGATCGCTCGTGGCGGGATGGCGACCGTCTATCGGGCCCAAGATCTGTGTCTTCCTCGCATCGTCGCGATCAAGGTGATGCACGAGGGGCTCGACGCAGAACTCGCTGAGCGATTCGATTCCGAGGCGAAGGCCGCGGCACGGCTCATCAACCCCCATGTGGTATCAGTTTTCGACCAAGGCATGGACGGGGATCGTCCCTTCATCGTCATGGAGTACGTGCCAGGGTGCACCCTGCGTCACATCATCACTCAGGAGGCGCCACTCACCCCGGTGCGCGCCTTGGACCTCCTTGAACCAGTTGTCTCTGCCCTTGCCAGCGCCCACGAGGACGGTCTGGTTCACCGTGACGTCAAACCCGAAAACGTTCTCATCTCTGATCGTGGCCAGATCAAGGTGGCTGATTTTGGCCTGGCACGGGCCGTTAGCAATCACACGATGTCAGCAACATCTGGGCAGCTCATTGGTACGGTGTCCTATATTCCGCCCGAGCGGGTAACGCGCGGTAGCTCCGATGAGCGCTCGGACATTTATTCAGCCGGCATTGTGCTTTTTGAGATGCTCACGGGACACAAACCGCATACTGGCGATTCCCCTATTCAGGTGGCGTGGGCCCACGTCAATAAAGATGTTCCAGCACCCTCGCAGTACCTAGTCAATGGTACCCGAGCTGAACGCGATATCGCATGGCTCGTTCCGGGATATCTGGACGGTTTGGTGCGTGCCTGCACCTCCCGCGATCCCAGGAAACGCCCGGCGAATGGGAGGGCTCTGCTCGATCTCCTTCGTCGTGTCCGTCACGCACTGGCCACCGGCCGCACGGACGACCCGGCCCTCGCCGCCCTCCAGAATAGAGCGCCTCAACCGAATGCTGTCATCGCCAATCCGGTAGCCCATGCGCCCGGGGGGTCAACAGACCGATCCACCCGCCGACGAAGCGAGCCAGTACGACCTGGCACTGCGTCAGTCCCACCGTGGTCTCGCACGGGTACTCCGGCGTCGCCACGTACTCCGGTCTCAAGCCCGGATCCTCCACTATCTCCGATGGACCGCCATCCGCAGCACACACCGACACGACCTGCCGACTACTCTCGGCCGCATCCACGGCCTGTGGACCGGCCTGGTGCCCGAACAGCATCCCGTTCTAGGCTGGCTCAAGACGCCGTTCATCGCCGTCGCCGTGGCGTCATCGCCGCTGTCTTCATTGTGCTGGTGGCAGTATTGTGCGCTTACCTCGTGTTCCATTTCACCTCTTCCCGGTACTCTGCGAGCGAGCTGCACAGTACAAATTCAGTCGAACGGACAGTCGGTCACAAGGGATCATCCCGCATTCACACCGTCTCGCAAAATATTTGACGCCAATCCAGGTTGCAGGGCGAAGATCCTCCCGCGTATCATGTGACTCGTGGTTGGTTTTCGTTCGTCGCGTCTTGCTGTGCCCGCTCTTCTTCTCATGGCTGCTCTGTGGGGATCGACTCTCGTCGTCATGAAGGGTGTTTATGCCCACATGAGCCCCGAGAACTTGCTGGCAAGCCGTTTCGCCATGGCAGCCGCCGCATTCGGAATCCTCTTCCCAAAGGCCTGGCGCACCAATATGCGCACCATGGTCAAGGGAGTCATCCTTGGCGTGCTCTTCGCCGCCGGTCAGCTACTTCAAGCCATTGGACTAGGGACCACTCAAGCCGCCATGAACGGGTTCATCACCAGCCTATACGTGGTCTTCACCCCGCTGTTGGCTGCTGTGATCTTCCGCAAGAAAGTCTCCAACGCCGTCTGGGGAGCTGTGGCACTGGCGACTGTCGGTATGGGCGTGCTGGCCCTGGATCCCTCTACCCTCAGTAGCGGATTCGGTATCGGTCAGCTCCTGACCCTGGCCTCCGCTGTGGCCTACGCCGGCCACATCGTCGCTACTGGACGCTTCGCCAACCCGTCCAACGTCGCATCCCTCGGGCTATACCAGACCATCACCGTCGCCATCGTCTGCACCATTGCAGCCCTGCCCGGCGGTCTGAGTGTCCCCGCCCACATGGAGGATTGGCTTGCCCTGGCCTACTTGGCCATTATCTGTGGCACCTTTACGACCTTCATACAGAGCTGGGGCCAGGCCCGGGTAGAATCAACCCGCGCCGCTGTCATCATGTGTACTGAGCCGCTGTGGGGCGCCATCTTCGCTATTGGTCTCGGTGGTGAGGCTCTCACCGGGCGCATCACTATCGGCGGTCTCGCAATCTTAGCCGCTATGGCTTTAGTCATCCGCCCACCTCGTCGTCGCCGCGGCGCACCGCAGCACCACAGCGAACCCCCGGTAGTCCAGGTCGATCCGGCCTGGACTCCGCAGTTCGGCATGGACCGCATGCCCTGATCCTCGGTACTGGGTCAGTCCTGCGGCACCTTCCACGGCTGGCCGCCACGCAAATCATGGAAGGTGGTCGGTACCATCTCCTGATGCCGGTCAAAGGACAGTTGCCAGCCTCTCTCGTTAAGCAGCCCCTCATGGATGAGAAAACCGTGGCGGGCCCCCACCGACCTCGCGAAGTCGACAGTTTCGTTCATTGCAGCCCACGGGGCGTGAGCCGGGCAAGCCAGCACATCAACACCGCGCGGGGTCTCATCTAGTTCGTCACCAGGGTGGTACAGGATCGTCCCAAGCCCCTCCCCGATGAGGTATCCGACATTGCCAATGGGTTCCAGATCTCGGTGAATGACGGCATGGTGACCTCCCACTGCCTCAATTCTCACCTCACCGATCTGCAACACATCGCCCGGGGCAATGACGTCGGCGTCGAGGGCCGGAATCTCACGGCACGCCCCCTCTTCCGCGCGCACCACCGCACCCGAGTTCGCATCCACCAAGGCACCGATGTGCTCAGGGTCGACGTGATCAGGATGGCGATGGGTGACCAGGATGGCGTCTAAATCAGTCAGTCCGTGCCAGGACTGGCTGAGGTTACCGGGGTCAACGAGAACTCGCTGCCCGGCCGCTTCAACGAGGATGCAGGAGTGTCCCAGATGCGTAATTCTCATACCTTCAGTCTTCCGCCGACATTGAATGACGGCAACCAGTTTGGCCACATCCGTGACCGAACTCATCTCTCGCCGACAAAGGCATTGGGGACGCATTCCGGATCGATCACAGGTCAATGCCTCGGAACCTCGCTAGCGGGCTGACAGCATTGCGCTTGATGCGTCCGTCAGCCAACCTCTCCGCGATTATGAAGGCCAACTCCAAGGACTGATTCCGGTTCAGGCGCGGGTCACAGGCGGTTTCGTAGCGGTGTGTCAAGTCGGCCTCAGCTAGCTGGTCGATGCCGCCCAAACACTCCGTGACGTCATCCCCGGTCAACTCGATATGCACACCACCAGGCCAGGTACCCAATTCCTCATGGACGTCGAAGAACCCGTTGACCTCGCCGCATATGTCAGCAAACGACCGGGTCTTGTAGCCGTTTTCCGCTTCGAAGGTGTTGCCATGCATGGGGTCACAGCTCCATACCACCTTGCGTCCAGTGGCCTCCACCGCCTCAATGACTCTCGGCAGGTTGGAACGCACGGCTTTGCTTCCCATCCGGGTAATGAAGGTCAAGCGTCCAGGCTCGTGATCGGGATCCAGGACATCAGCAATAGCGACGGCTTCCTCCCCGGTTGTCGTCGGGCCGATCTTGACCCCCAGCGGATTGCGCACGTGACGTAAGAACTCCATGTGGGCGCCATTAATCTGACGGGTCCTCTCACCAATCCACAGCAGATGACCGGAACAGTCGTAGGGCAGCTGGGAGCGCGAGTCGATCCGCGTCATAGCATGCTCGTAGTCAAGAAGGAGGGCTTCATGGCTAGCGTAGAAGTCAACAGTAGAGAGCTGATCGTCTTCGACTCCACAAGCCATCATGAACACCAGTGCCCGTTCGATTTCCGAGGCCAGTGCTTCGTAACGAACCTCCACGTTGGAATTGCGCACAAAGTCAGCGTTCCATGCGTGGATACCGCGAAGATCTGCAAAACCGCCGGTAGCAAAGGCTCGCACCAAGTTGAGAGTAGCTGCCGAAGCGTTGTACACCCCGACCAAACGCTTAGGATCGTGCTCCCGAGCCTCCGCAGTGAACTCGAATCCATTGACTGCGTCACCTCGGTAGCTGGGCAGAGTGAGGCCGCGCCGAGTCTCAGTGTCCTTAGATCTCGGCTTAGCGTACTGGCCAGCAATGCGACCCACCTTGACCACCGGAAGCTGGCCTGCGTAAGTCATAACGACGGCCATTGACAGCAACACTCGCAGCTTGCCTTTAATGTTGGCCGCGTTGACTCCTGCGAAAGTCTCGGCACAATCCCCGCCCTGCAGCAAGAAAGCCTCGCGGTTAGCCACTGCTGCAAGATGAGCACGAAGATCATCGCACTCCCCGGCAAAGACCAGCGGAGGCAACGTACGTAGCTGACTGATGACCTCGGCAGTCACCTGAGGATCGGGGTACGACGGCTGTTGAATCCGTGGCAGGGCGTTGAGAACCTCAAGACTGGGAACGCTCTGGGACATGGCCGGGAGTCTACTTCGCGTCGCGACTTTCAGCAGGCCCGTTCCATCCCCTGACGGGATTAATCTACCCCGGGAAACCTCCCCTAGGTAGTCACCTGCTTGGGTGAATACCGCGCTCAGCAAGCCGATCAGCCAGGGACGCTTGCCGAGCTTGGAGCTGAGCGGCATTACGGGCACGCTCCTCCTCCCGGGCCAGCTCTTCGGCGTCTTGGGCGCTCTCTTCTCGCGATCGCTCCTCGGCATCCTGACGACGCATTTTGCGCTCGCGACGCAGCTTTCCCATGCGTAACAGCCACATGATCGGGTGAAGCTGTCGATCTCCTCGCACCGCTGGATAATCCCGGTACGACAGGCCCGTAAGCTCGCACAAGGCAAGGGCCACATCGTCAGCAGCGGCTCGCAGGATAGCGTGAGAGTGGAGTGTCGATGCGTGACGCGATATATCGACCGGGGCTCCCAGGTGGAGCTGCCCCCTCAACGACCTGGGCTGGAACGACGAAGGTCTGAGCATCGAGGGCCAGCCGTGCCACCTCGACGTCAAGACGATGAATCTGACTAGCCCAACTGCATACCCCTTCTGGGGCCATGAGAACGACAGCGCCTTGAGATAAGTGGTGTAAAGCTTCAGAGTGGGCCTGGGTTCTCTTCCTCCGACGACCGGACATGACGAACACCTTGCTGGCGAGTCCTGATAGGCAGTGTTCAGCTGTAGCAAGATCTCCGCGCCGATGCAGATGGACAGCGACGATGGTCGGTTGAGCAGGCAGAGGCTGACCCGTCACCTCACCATGGGAGCGACGCAACACATTCATGACATTAGGCCTTCGTCACGCGAGGCGGTGGTATGGGGTTGCCGCCGGGTCTCGGTTTCACAAATTTCGAGACGTCTTTGTCTTTGAGGTTGCCATGCTTAGCCCGGAAACCGTAGACATCGACGTATTTTTGCCCGGTGAGATCGCTGATAGCGCCCATGACCTCGTCGGTAACCCACCGTAGGACGGCCGTTTCCTCAGCACGATCTGCCAGGATGTCAAAGTGCATCGGCTTGCCGAAAACGAGGGTCGGATGGTCGAGCAGCGGGATTCCTAGCACCTTGCGCCTCACTGTCGTGCCGCTGATTCCGACTGGGACCACAGGGGCTCCAGACCCTAGGGCCATCCGAGCGACACCGGTCTTCCCCTTGTAAAGGCGGCCATCTGGCGAGCGGGTGCCCTCCGGAAAAATTCCGACGAGGTCTCCCTCGGCGAGTCGACGTTCTACTGGACCCATGGCATTGACGCTGGTTCGGCCACCGGAACGGTCCAGCGGTACCTGATCGACTGCGCGCAAAAACCACGCGACGACCTTCGACCAAAAGCCTCGGTCCCCAGCAAAGAGCTCTTTCTTCGCCGGATAGGTGAGCTTTCTGTCAATCATGGACGCCACGATGATGGGATCGAGGGCCGCAATGTGGTTACCTGCCAGGATCGCCCCTCCTTCGGTGGGAATGTTCTCCTCACCGATGACGCGGGGGTGCCACAAGGCTCGCACTCCTGGTCCGAAGAGCGCATACTTGAAGAACTCGTACCACATAGGGCCTCCTCGGCGACTAAGCCTAGCGGCACCTTGGGCTCCCTGACGGGTGGAGGGATGATGGAACATGACGGCAACGATGTCGATGCCGCCTTCGAAGCGCTCATCGCTCGCGAATTTAGGGAGGTCGTCACCGCCCCAGGACGCCCTCGCCCCCATGACCCACCGGCTCGGCGGGCACCGGCTCATGTTCCCGAGGAACCACCCCGTGACGCCGACGAAGTAGATGAGCCGATGCCTATCGAACCGGCGACACCGCCTAGTCCCGCGACGAAGGTGGGACTAGTTCTGGTAGCGATATGCATCGTTGCCGTCCTGCTGTCCATGGGCGGAGTCAATGTGCCCCAGACCATGTTGATACTGGCCATCACGTCCGGAGGAGCAGGGGTGAGCTTGCTCGTCTGGCGGACCGCCACTCGGCGAGATCGCGATGATGAGGGCCCTTGGGGAAACCACTCACGCTTATAGGAGTCACTTCTCCCGAACGACTGGGCTGGCGAGAGTTTCACTCAGGCTCTGACGCAGAGTACGGCGTTGCTTACGGACAGCGGTACGACGACGTGGCCAGAATCCGCGAGCCATGCCCGGAGGCTCGTTGATGGAGTGACGAGCCAGATCCGCGGCACCAATAAGCCCAGCATCATTACCAAAATGTGCCTTCTGAATATCGGCCATCGGGCGGAACCCACGGCCCGTCAGCGTGCGGGCATATACAGTACGCGCAGGTTCAAGCAAGAGGTCTCCGGCTGCGCTCACTCCCCCGCCAATGACAAAGAGATCTGGGTCTAAGGCGGCTGCCAGGTTCGCCATTCCGCGGCCGAGCCAGATGCCAATGTCTGCGATGAGCTCAATGGCAAGGCGATCGCCATCAACTGCTGCGCGAGTGACGTCAGGACCAACGAGGTTATCGGGATCACGATCGGCGATATACGCCAATAAGCCTTGAGCGCCGGGAGCTCCCTCGGCAAGCAGTGCCCGAGCGTCCCTCACAAGGGAGTTTCCGGAAGCGTATTGCTCCCAGCAACCACGGTTGCCACACGGGCACCAGTGGCCGTCGGGAACCACCGTCATATGTCCGAATTCGCCGGCCATGCCGTATCGGCCGCGGAACATCCGCCCATTGATAACTAGCGCACCACCGATGCCGGTGCCCAACGTAAGGCATACCATGACCCGCGACCCTTGTCCGGCTCCGAACCGGAACTCAGCCCACGCGGCCGCATTGGCGTCATTATCGACGAGTACAGGCACGGTGATGCGCTCAGAGAGACGATCGCGCAGTGGCTCATTGCGCCATGCCAGATGCGGGGAAAACCGCACGAGGGCCTGCTCGGTGTCTATCCAACCAGCGGCCCCGATGCCTACGGCACAGATGGGGAGGTTATGAGCTAGCTCACGAACCGACTCGACGATGGCGTTCTCAACAGCCTCAGGGCTGCGCGAGGGCGTCAAGCGCTGAATCCGCCGAACAATCTGGCCACTTTCATCTACGACGCCGGCGGCGACCTTCGTGCCGCCAATGTCTATACCAACACTAAGCAAGGGAGATCAGCCGAAACGACGCGCACCCTGAAACGAGGTACTTTGCGTCAGGACGGAGACTTTGATACCCGTACGCGGGTTGGAAGCGTGAACATACCTGCCACCACCGATGTACATGCCAACATGGGTAATGCCCGGGTAGAAGAAGACCAAGTCACCCGGCTGAAGGTCGGAGACCGATACAGGGGTGCCGGCCGCATGCTGAGCAGCGGCGGTGCGGGGAAGGCTAACCCCAGCTTTACCCCAAGCAGTCATCATAAGGCCAGAGCAATCGTAACCGATCGGGCCGGTGCCGCCCCAGACGTAGGGCTTACCAACTTGAGCCAGCGCGAAGCTGAGGGCGCTCTGCGCGCGTGAAGACACCCCCTGGGAGGGGCTAGGAATCGGCGCTTGGCTACCGGCCTGGGGAGGCTGGGGGGAGGGTCCGGACGGCTGTGCCTGGGTGACACTCTGCTGGCTAGTGGAGCGTCCGCCAGATCGGGATACCGCACTTGTAGCGGCAGCCCGAGCCTCGGCAGCTTGCCGACGCTCGAGTTCAGCGCGCTGCTGGGCGGACAGACGGTCAACAACCTGCTTAGCCTCCTGCTCCTTCTTCTTGGCGTCGACCAGCAGTTTGGCCTGGTGGTCACGCTGAGCCTGGATGGTCGCGCGATCCGTCTCGGCCTGGGATTTCATGGATTTCAGGCTGGCCTGTTCCGCCTGGAAATCCTGGAATTGCGAAGTAGTGCGCTCGGTGACGTTCTGGACAGTCGCCAACTTGGACAGGAACTGCCCGGAGTCTCCACTGGTCACAAGCTGCGTCGTCGTTGAGACACCGCCCCCGCTCTGGTAGTCACTCAGCGCGACGCGACCGAGAGCCTTGCGCATGGTGGCAATCTTCTCTGACTGAGCCTTGAGGTCCTTTTGAGAACGATCAAAATCCTTCTGAGCCTTGTCGAGGGCAGCCTGGGCCGCGGTGTAGTCCTCTTGCACTTTAGCGGTCTGCTCATCGAGTTGAGCCAAGCGAGCCTTCGCCTGGTCAATAGGATCAGGAGCCGCCTGAGCCCCAGGGTCAACCGATGCCACCGTACCGAGGAGAATTACCCCTGTGATAGCAGCAAGTGCGACGCTACGTCCGCTCACCTGAGAAGCTCCATACTTGTGCTCCACTGTCTACCCTTCACCATCACCTGACCGTCCCCGTCGCGTCATCACGCGGTGCGAGTCGAGTCATCCGTCCAGCTGTGATTTGGCCGTCGGACTAGGATCATCTTTACCGACTGAGAGAATCTTATGTGGTCCTCAGGAGTGGGGCAACTGGTTGCAGAAAACCGCTCATCATGACGCTCACTCGCTATCCATATCCGCACACAGCACGGCGCTGACTAGGCTGTTCTCTGTGTTCCACATTTATTCGCGGCGATGTTGTCGTCACGTCTGTTTACCGTGCTGACCATGAGTGCCGCGCTCCTTCAACCGTCTTTCGACGACCTGGGCACTCCCTTGTGCGAGGTCACGTTCTGCGTCGTCGACCTGGAAACTACCGGTACCGGCGAGGGTGCCCAGATCACCGAGATCGGGGCCGTGAAGGTACGTGGAGGCCGCGTCGAAGGTGAATTTCAAACCCTCGTCTGCCCAACCGGGCCTATCCCAGCTTCTGTGCAAGTCCTCACCGGTATCACAGATGCTATGGTGCGCCCAGCCCCACCGCTAAGCGCTGTACTGCCCAGCTGGTCAGAGTTCAGTCGCAGCACGGTGCTCGTAGCGCACAACGCTCGTTTCGATATTGGTTTCCTTAAACGGGCCTATGCCCAGCATAATTACCCTTGGGGAGACCCAACCCTCGTCGACACCCTCGCGTTAGCCCGGTCAGTGCTCTCCCGAGGAGAAGTCCGAAATTACAAACTGAGTACCCTGTCTCAGCTATTCCGCACTACGACGATGTCTTCTCACCGCGCCCTTGCCGACGCGAGGGCCACCGTCGACGTTCTCCACGGACTCATCGAGAGAGTCGGAAGTTTCGGTGTGACGACCCTTGAAGACCTCTTGGAGATGACCCACCGGGTGTCCCAAGCTCGGCGTCGCCGACGGGTGTGGGCTAAGGACCTTCCAGAGGGTCCCGGAGTCTATTGGTTTTGCCTGGATAAACCTGCACCGGCACAGCCGGAGGTTCTTTATGTGGGCAAATCGGTCAATATCCGACGCCGGGTATCCCAATACTTCACCACATCAGAGACGCGACGTCGCATGGACGAGATGGTGCGAATAGCGACCGGCGTCAAAGCTCGCGAGTGCTCAACCCGGCTAGAAGCGGGAGTGCGGGAACTACGCCTCATTGACGCTCACCAGCCACGCTACAACCGTCGGTCTCGTCGACAAGGATTGGTATGGTGGGTCACTCTCACTTCTGAGGCTCATCCGAGACCCTCCGTCGTGCGGCGAGCCGACCGTGGTTCCCAACCGCTGTGGGGTCCTTTCACCAGCCGTCGGGCAGCGACCCGCGCGGCAATCGTCGTGGCCGAAGCTTTTGGCCTGCGCCAGTGCAGTGGAGCTTTGTTACGGCATCCAGATGGCTGTCCGCTAGCGGAAATGGGCCGTTGTTCAGCCCCATGCCTGGACCCTGACGTCGACTACTCGACCATCGTCGACCGCGTTCGTCTCGCCATGACAGGTGATGTTCGCGACCTCACTGATCTGCTCGCCAAACGCATCGCACAATTGTCCACCGCAGAGCGTTTTGAAGAGGCCGCAGAGTTCACTAATGACGCTAAAGAAGTACTGCGCGCCACCCGACGTCGTTCCCGGCTGGTCTCCCTAGCGTCCTGCCCCCAGATCGTCGCAGCGCGGCGAGACGGCGCGTTCTGGGAAATCCACGTCATTCGTCATGGCCGTCTAGCGGGAGCTGGACGGTGCCGTCTAGGCACTGATCCGATGCCCGTTATTGGCGCAGTATGTGCCACCGCGGAATCCGTCTGCCCTCCGCCATCCGGACTACCAGCCTGCACCATTGAAGAAGCCGAGCTGGTGGCGTCCTGGTTTGAAGAACCCGGGGTGCGTCTGGTTGACATCATCGGAGAATGGTCCTGGCCCGCCCACTGCTGGATGGGCACCTATGACCTCGCTGCCCGAGTAGCCGCCTTACATCACCCAGGTCACAACGAGAGCGACAAGACAGACGGCCAGGATCGCCAGACTCGCAGCCAACTGGCGCCGGTGTGATGACCACCGGGTCTGCAACCATGCCCAGCCAGAAACAGCTCCCACAACGACCGCACCAATGTCAGCAATCCACGTATTGGAACCGACGACGATCGCCCAGATGATGAACATCGTTAGCAACACGATATCGGCGCGAATGTCCTGCTTTTGAACATACTTGACGACGGTCGCTGCGGCCATCAACCCAAACAGACCGCACATCGACCCTTCGAAGGAGTATGGCACCCCAGCTAGGCTGATGGCCGTCGATCCACCCACACCACACAGCAGGTACAGGACTGCAAACTGCACTGAGCCGATCATGGGCTCAGTTTGATGCCCGATGAGAACGAGGAACAGACCGGATAGGACCGCACTGATAATTGAGGAGGTCGTCAGAGAGAAAACGAGTGGCCGCCAAACCTGGAAGTCAAAAACCTCGGCAGCTCCCGACGCCAGCAGCGACGTCAGCGGCGCCAATTGCGCAGCGATCGCGATAAGCAAGGTGGCGACGGCCATGGCCACCGACGCCGGACACCTCACAGGAGCCGGACGGACGGGGTGTTCACTCCAGCGATCAGGCATGAATCTCCTCTGGCTATACTGCCGTCGTTCGGGGACATCAGGATATTAGAAATGCCCCGAGGTGCGGCCACCTCGGGGCGGATGTTTTCCTACCAGACTGGTCCTCAGGCCAGCTCGACACTCTCAATGACGACCGGCTCGACCGGGCGATCCATTCGGCCAGTGCGGACCTGAGCGATCTCGTCGACGACCTTTCGGGACTCCTCGTCGGCAACTTCACCGAAGATGGTGTGACGACGGTTGAGGTGCGGGGTCGGGGCCACAGTGATGAAGAACTGGGAACCGTTAGTACTCGGACCAGCATTCGCCATCGCTAGCAGGTAGGGCTTCGAGAACGTGAGCTCCGGGTGGAACTCGTCGGCAAACTGGTACCCGGGACCGCCGGTGCCGGTACCAAGCGGGCATCCACCCTGAATCATGAAACCGTCGATGACGCGGTGGAAGGTCAAGCCGTCGTAGAACTTGCCAGTGGTCGGCTGACCGGTGTGCGGGTCGACGTACTCTTTCGTCCCGCCGGCTAAACCGACGAAATTGTCGACGGTCTTGGGAGCCTGATCAACAAAGAGGTTAAGGACGATGTCGCCGTGGTTGGTGCGCAGAGTCGCGGTAGAGGCCACCTGCCTGCCTTCCTGTGAGAAACGATACGGATCTCCTCTAGGGTACTGGCTCTTGCGTCAAATCAATCGAAATTACTCCGCTAGCTATCCTTGGGTGCCTCGAAACTCTGGTTTGTGGGCCATTTGGTCGATACCGTGGGAGGTGCTCGATCACGAGCCATATCCCATATGAATTGGAGGAACCGTGTCCTGCAAGAAGAAAGCTTCCCGCAAGACCGCCGCCGCAAGCAGCCCCAGCACGCTCAAGGAGCAGCGTGCCCAGGCGCTGGAGACCGCCGCCGCATACCTCGCCGCCGCCCAGGACAAGGCTGCTCCGTTGGCCGCGCATGTCAATAACAAGATTGGTCCCCTGACTGATCAGATCTCAGACAAAATCGGCCCGCTCTCCGAGAAGCTCGGTCCCCTCTCCGATCAGGCTGTCGAAGCTGGCAAGAAGGCCCTCGATGCCTCGAAGGGGTACACTCAGGAGAAGGTCGTTCCGGCCCTTCATCAGGCCTATGACACCTTCCAGAACGATGTCCTGCCTGGCCTTGAAGAGCACGCTGGGAAAGTCGTCTCTCATCCGGCCGTTGAGGAAGCCACTCGTCGTGGGCAGGCCGCCTTCTCCGCTCTCAAGGGCGAGTCGACCGAGCTGGCCGCCAAAGCCGGCGTCGAGACGAAGTCGGTCAAGAAGGCCAAGCGTCGCGGCAAGTTCGGCAAGGTGTTAGGGACTCTCGCCGTCCTCGGCGGCATTTCCGCCACGGCAGTTGTGGCTGCCCGCCGCTTCCTCAGCTCTTCCGACGACGGTTGGACCGCCCGCGAGCCCAAGGTCACCTACTCGTGGACCCCGGGTGATAAGGACAAGGCCGACAAACCCGCCCCGGAAGCTGACGAGAAGCCCCAGGAGACGCCAGCCCCCAAGTCCGAGACCACTCACGCTTCGAAGCCCGTTGCCAAACCGGTAAATAAGCCCGAGCCGGCAACGGAAGACAAGTCGGTCCCGGCTGACCCGGTCGCCACTATGGCCGATGAAGGCGGCCCGGCCGCTGCTGCCCCGGAAACCACCGCCGAGACCACTACGTTTGTTGACGAGGGTGCTCGCTCCGAGACCACGTCAAAGGATGGCACCGTCAAGGCTCCCCAGGAGGGCACCAAGGACGAGGGCACTAAGGCCACGTCATACGTCGGAGACAATCCGCCCGAGGGCTACGTCATTAAGGGCAATGACCGCTCGATGAAATACCACGTCCCGGGCTCGGGTGGCTACGACCGCACCATTGCCGATGTGTGGTTCGCCACCGAAGAGGCTGCTCAGGCCGTCGGGTTCACCAAGGCCCAACGCTGAGCGTCGCGTCACCCCCTTTTGACGGGGCTCACCACCGTGGTGGTGAGCCCCGTCGTTTTCAACGCCAGCGCGCGTTGAAGGAGGCGGAGCAACAACATTCGGATACCGAAACGACCCGAACATTCCCCAGCGCTAACTGTGATACGAATCACTTCAAGTGACACAGTGCGTAACAGTTCTATAACAACGCATTGCTGATGTCACGATATGCGTCTGTGATAGCACTTATTCCGGTTAGAAGAGTGTTCTGTCCACTTCATGCGGGCATAAACCACCGACAGAAAGGCCTGTCACATGATCGCTATGGATCTCGAGTCTTCGAAAACGTCGACTGCATGGGTCGACGCCCGTTTCTTTTCCCTCCATGTCCGTTCCCTTGTCCATGAATGCCGCGTTCCGTGGCGTGTCATCGCCCTGCTCGCGCATGTCCCTAGTCGTATCGTCCAGAGACTCGCTGGCCAGGGGGATCGCCCAATTCACCGCATCCGCGTTATCGACGCCATGCGCATCCTGCGCATCAGTACCGACGACATCGACGCGGCACGCGAACGTATCGTGCCAGCAGGAAGTACGCGCACCCGACTCCTCGCCCTTCAGAAGGCCGGCTGTGACATTGCTGAAATCGCCACCATGCTGGACGTGACGATGTCCCACGCCGCGGATCTCATAAGCGGCGAGGCACAGCTGTGCACTGAGATGACGCGGCTACGCGGACGGGCCGCTTGTCAAGCTCGCGGTCTGTTCGCCACCGCAGAATCCCTCACATCTATGTGAGCGACACCCATGTGGATCATCCTCGGCTCCACCGTGGCCTGCGGCCTGGCGCTGTGGCATCTGCACGTGACGGTCCCTCATCTCGTCGAGCCAACTATCGAAGAAGTGGGAGACGAGGTGCTGGCAATCAAGCCCAGATACGACTCCCTCGCCACTCCACTGCGAACTGTCGTCGTCGCCGTGACGGCAGTCGTATGTGGGGCCGCGTCGACTCTCACGCCACCCTGGACGTGGGGCGTATGGTGGATCTGGTCGGGATCGGTGACCACTCTGGTAGTCGTCGACCATGCGACGACTTTCTTACCACTGAGGTTATGGCGTCGCTGCGTCGCCGAGGCTGGATTAGCCCTCCTGGCCGGAATTGTCCTGACGCAGCCACCACAGGCACGCTCGCTCGTTGCGTGTGTTCTGATCGCGGCAGCCTCAACAGCGTTTTTCTGGCTCATGTGGCGGCTCAGTTCATCCCTCGGATACGGCGATGTCAAGCTTGCATCAGGTACCGGTTTTCTGGGAGCGACGACAGCCGCATCCATCCCACACCCGGATTTCATCCGTGCTGGGATGACGACTCTGCTCTCCGCTACCATCCTGAGAGCCGTCGTGGCCATCGCCGTCACCCTCGTTCGCAAACATCGTCCCTCGCCATGGGGATCAGCATTCGCCTATGGGCCAGCCCTGTGGGCGGGCCCCTGGATGGCGTTAGTGATCAGCCTCGAGTAGCAGCAATCCAGCGGTCGAGACGGTTCTGTGCGGCGCCGGAATCAATCGATTGAGCGGCACGCTCCAACCTTTGGGCGAGCTGTGGAACGACGTCATCATCGACCTGCGGGCCGTCATATGCCAACAGGGCTGCAGCGGCGTTAAGCAGCACGATGTCACGCACCGGGCCATGCTCCCCCGCCAGCATCGTGCGCACCACACCAGCGTTGAACGTGGGATCCCCTCCGACAAGGTCGGCTGGCGCGGCTGCGGCAAGCCCGAACGCGGCCGGATCAACCTCGGTCTCGATGACAGCGCCGTGTGCAATAACCCATACCTGGGAGTCATCGTCGTAGTCAACTCGTCCAGACCATTTTCGCCATGGAAGACGAGGCCGCGCGTGCCTCGTGCTGCCAAAGCGTCCGCAACGAGAGGGGCCATGACACCATCAGCAATCCCAATCGCTGCGGCATAGGGACGAGCTGGGTTGGTCAACGGGCCAAGAAGATTGGAGGTAGTTTGAATGCCCAATTCCTTGCGAGCGGGAGCCGCATAGCGCAGAGATGCGTGGTACCAGGGTGCAAACAGGAACGCCAGGCCAATTTCTTCGAGGACCGCGGCATGACGCTTCGGATCAATATCGACCCCTACGCCGAGGGCCTCCAAGCAGTCGGCGGCACCACAGGCTGAGCTAGCAGCTCGGTTACCGTGTTTAACGACCTTCGCTCCAGCACCCGCAGCAACGAGAGCCGCCATCGTGGAGACGTTGACAGTGTTGACTCGATCGCCACCAGTACCGACGATGTCGACCGTGTCCCGGTCCAACTCCACCGGAGTGGGCTGGGAGATCATGCCCTCAGCCATGCCGGTGATCTCATCGGCCGTCCCTCCCTTAGCCCGAAGTGCCACCGCAAGTCCAGCAACCTGGACTGGAGTCAATTGCCCCGACAGGACCCGTTCCATGGCTGCACGAGCGGTAGCGCGATCCATGTCGCGCCTGACCACGAGACGGCTAGTAGGTCAGCCCAGGTGAATTCGTCGATGCGGTCCTCGGGCATGGAACTCCTTCGGGCTACACAGTTTGTTTGTTCAGCAGCAGCTTGGGTCTCAAAGTGCTCAGTGGTGCCCGGCAGGTTCACGCTGCTCAGCAGCATCGCCACGAACGCCACGAATCACTGAAACTACTGTCTGAAGTAAGGCGACCGGATCGACAGGATGGGTAGCAATGGCGTCAGCATGAGACCAGGACGCTAACCAGGCATCGGCGATGCGGGCTACCAACAAGACAACGGGCGGGCAATTCTCAACCTCATCTTTGAGCTGATGACACACACCCATCCCGCCGTAAGGGGCAGATTCGCCGTCAGCGATCAGAACGTCACAGTGGCCACTACTCATGGCGTCAACCACCGAGGCCTGAGTGGCTGTCTCAACGACCTCGGCACGTGGAAGGTCCGGGGCAATCATCCCGGCCAAAGCGACTTTCACCTGTTCGCGAACAGTGTGATCATCAGAATAGACGAGAATCCTGAGAGCACCCGACGGCTCCCCATGCTTGTCGCCCATGAGCGGCCCTTTCCCTCGACGGCGTAGGACTGACTGACATCTCGGTCACGACCGGATGCAACACGGCAGATATTACACAGCTTGAGGACTGCCCCCGCGCACCTAGGACCTTCCTGTCTAGAGACACGCAGTATCACGCGGCGGATAAGTCGCTGCGCTTGCCATCTGGACTCTTCGAGCCAACCCCGAATCGAGCTGGAACGACGAAACAGCATGACCAAGTGACACATTTCCGGCCATAATGAGGCCGTGGCCACTTCAGCGCAGGCCTCACAACGACCGACGGGCGCCATCCATCCGATCGCGCCGACGCGCCTTAACGCGCCGGCAGGTCGTCCCGATGCCCTGCCCATGGGCGTCTGGGTGTGGCTGGCGAGTGAGCTCATGTTCTTCGCCGCGCTCTTCGCCGCGTACTTCATGATTCGCCAGACGACAAGCGACATGGCCGCCACGGGCCAGCAAACCCTTTGGCAGAGCGAGTCCTCTCACCTTGCAGTAGGGGCCGCCGCCATCAACACCCTGATCCTGGTACTGTCCTCAGTCACCTGCCAGATGGGCGTTCACGCCGCCGAGCATGGCCAAGTCAGGCGCAGCAAAGGTCTTGCAGCGGTCACCTCATGGGGCATGCGCGAGTGGTACACCCTGACCTTCATTATGGGCGCAGTGTTCATCGCTGGGCAGATCGCGGAGTACATCACCCTCATCGATGAAGGCCACACTATCTCCTCGAGTGTCTACTTCTCAGCCTTCTTCCTTGCTACCGGTTTTCACGGCTTGCACGTCACTGGCGGCCTGGTTCTGTTCTTGTTCACACTTGCCCGCACCTACATGGCTCGGCGGTTCACGCACGAGCAAGCAGTCACGGCAATGGTTGTTTCCTACTACTGGCACTTTGTTGACGTGGTGTGGATCATCCTGTTCTCGGTGATCTACATCGTGCGCTGACGACCCTGCTCCGAGAAAGGTGACTGCGGTGATGAAATTCCTCTCCACGAAACGGCACAGTCGAGCAGCCAAACCCGTACTGTTGCTGCTGGCCTTAGTGGGGTGCGTGTACGCCTTTGTCAGTCCTTCGGCCTCCGGCCAGGCGGATACGAATGTGTCGACCCAGGTGGCCCAGGGCAAAGAAATCTTTCAGCAGAACTGCTCCTCTTGCCACGGTTTGAACGGCGAAGGCACCACCCAGGGCCCGTCTTTGGCTGGCGTCGGAGCTGCCGCGGTTGACTTCCAGATGGGTACTGGCCGTATGCCAATGGCTCGCCCTGAGGCTCAGGCTCCGTCGAAGAAGACGAAGTTCACTGACGAGGAGATTGCCGCAGTTGGCGCATACGTCGCTTCACTCGCACCCGGACCGGAGGTTCCCTCCTCGCGGAGCCTCAATACCTCGAACTTGAAGTCTGAGGAACTAGCCCGAGGTGCTGAGCTATTCAAGACCAACTGCTCGGCCTGCCACAATATTGAGGGTCGCGGCGGCGCCCTCCCCGAGGGTGCTTATGCTCCCTCCCTCATGAAGACCTCCGACAAGCACATTTACGAAGCTATGCGCACTGGCCCACAGCAGATGCCGGTGTTCTCCAAGTCCGTCATTACCGACCAGGACGCCCGTGAAATTATCGGCTACCTGCAGACCACTCATGCCGAGCCCAATAATGGTGGCTTTGCCCTTGGTGGTATTGGCCCGGTCACTGAGGGCCTGTTCGGTTGGATCATCGGCATCGGCGGCCTAGTCCTGGTCGCTGGATGGCTGGCACGAAAGGGGGCTCGCGCGAAGTGAGCGATAAATACACTGAACGCAACGAGCTGCCGGTCGAGAACCCGGGGGTCGAACCCTACGTTGAGCGTTACACCGACGCTAATCCGAGGGCCGGAAACCGCGCATACCGACAGGTTTTGACTCTTCTCGGTCTGGTCCCAGTTCTTGCTATTGCTTTCGTCGTCGTGTACTTCGCAGTGCCTCGCGACGCGACCGTCGAAATCGGTCCGTTGTACATGAACGCTTCTACCTTCGCGCTGGGGTTGTGCGCAGGGCTCGCGGTGCTATTCATCGGCATTGCGTGCATCCACTGGGCCAAGCAGATTATGGGGGACGAAGAGATCATCCAGGAGCGGCATCCGGTCAATTCCGATGCCACTGATCGTGGGGAATTCGCCAAGCAGTGGCGTATTGGCGCCGAGCAGTCCGGACTTTCCCGACGCAAACTCATCGGCGGGGCCCTTGGGAGCGCCATCGGCATTATGGCTGTGCCGGCTATCGTCACCCTCGCTGACCTGGGCCCCAAGCCTGGATCGGGAACTCGTCGCGCGACGATTGAACGGACCATCTGGGCTGAAGGTGTGCGGCTGGTCAACGACATCACCTTCCAGCCCATCAAGGCCTCCGATCTCGAAATTGGCCAGCTCGTCAACGCGGAGCCCGAGAACCTCAAGGACCTTGAGGGGGCTGAGTTCCAGCGCGCGAAAGCCAAGGCTGCCATCCTTATCGTCCGAATGGATCCTGACTCCATCAAGATCCCCGAATCCCGTAAAGACTGGCAAGTCGGCGGCATCTTGTCGTATTCCAAGATCTGCACCCACGTCGGTTGCCCTGTCAACCTCTGGGAGCAGCAGACGCACCACCTGTTGTGCCCTTGCCACCAGTCGACCTTTGACCTAGGCGACTCCGGTGTTGTCGTCTTCGGCCCTGCCGGACGCTCGTTGCCACAGCTACCCATCACCGTTGACGGCAAAGGCTACCTGGTCGCTCGAAGCGACTTCACCGTTCCGGTAGGCCCGTCCTACTTCGAACGAGACTCTCGTCACGACTACAAAAAGGGTGACAACTGATGGCCCGGCCAACTGGCATCGCCGAAGAATCACCCACCCTGCGCACCGCGACGGCTGACGATAGGCCATCGGGTCGCGGAATGCGGATTGTCAACTGGCACGACGACCGTCTGGGGCTAGCTAAGATGGGCAAGGAGAACCTGCGCAAGGTCTTCCCTGACCACTGGTCCTTCCTACTGGGTGAGATTGCCCTGTACTCTTTCGTTGTCCTGCTGCTCACGGGCGTATTCCTGACCATCTGGTTCAAGCCGTCAATGGCCGAGGTCGACTACAACGGCCCCTACCAGCTACTCAAGGGAACACCCATGTCGGAGGCCTTCGCCTCCACTCTGGATCTCTCCTTCGAGGTGCGTGGTGGCCTGCTGATTCGCCAGATCCATCACTGGGCGGCCATTCTCTTCGTGGCAGCGGCCACCGTGCATATGCTGCGTATCTTCTTCACTGGCGCTTTCCGCAAGCCCCGTGAAATCAACTGGCTGATCGGCCTCGGCTTGCTCATGCTCGCCATGGTCGAGGGCTTCGCTGGCTACTCGCTTCCTGATGACCTGCTATCCGGCACCGGTCTTCGATTCGCCGATGGCCTGATGCGTGCCATCCCTCTGGTGGGCACCTGGGTTGAATTTTTCGTCTTCAACGGTGAATTCCCGGGAACCGCAATTGTCCCCCGCCTATACATGGTGCATATCCTGCTCATCCCAGCACTGATCCTCGGGTTGGTGGCCGCCCACCTCACGCTGGTCGTCTACCACAAGCACACCCAGTATCCGGGTCCTGGACGCACCGAAAAGAATGTCGTGGGTTACCCGCTGTTCCCGGTGTACGCGGCCAAGGCTGGCGGTTTCTTCTTCGTGGTCTTCGGTGTGTTGACTCTCATGGGCACTTTCCTTCAGATCAACCCGGTCTGGAAGTTCGGGCCCTACAACCCGGGCGAGGTCACGGCCGGATCCCAGCCCGACTGGTACATGGGCTGGCTTGAGGGTGCTGTGCGTATCACCCCGAACTGGGAGTGGCACATCGGTCACACCACCTGGAGTTGGAACATTTTCCTTCCGGGCGTGTGCCTCATGGGCGTGTTGTTCACCCTGCTGGTGGCGTGGCCCTTCGTCGAAAAATGGATCACTGGTGACGAGTCCGAGCGCCACCTGCTCGACCGCCCGCGAAATGTCCCGACCCGTACCGCACTCGGCGTTGCCGCCATGAGTTGCTACGCCATGTTCTGGCTCTCGGGAGCCAACGACATCGTCGCGACCCACTTCCACCTGTCGCTGAACGCGATCACGTATTTCATGCGTGGCGCGATCTTCGTCGTCCCGATCATCACCTACCAGATCACCAAGCGTATTTGCGTAGCTCTGCAGCGAAACGACCGTCAGCGTCTACTCCATGGGTCGCCCTCCGGCGAAATCATTCGCGAACCTAATGGTGCATTCCACGAAGCTCACGTACTGGTCAGCGACGATGAGGCCTGGACCCTCACCCAGCACAAGACCTACCCCGTCCTCACGGCTGGATCGATCGACGATCGTGGTCGCAAGGTCAGCAAGACGCGTGCTCGCTGGATGAAGTGGTTCCTTGGTGACAACGCTCCCAAGGTCACCCATGAAGAACTGGAGGCAGCTCGCCATCACGCCGAGATCGGCTCTGGTCGCTCCGCCACCCAGGCAGAGATCACCGACTGATCCCCGCTTTAACTAGCCCCGGAAGACAGTTCGTTATGCGGGTCCTGTCATATCCGGACACGTAGCCGTTGCCAGTTGCGCTCCCACACGATGGGGTCGGGCGCATGGTCACGAAGCATCGCCGTTCCTCCACCAAGCCCCTCCTCGTCCCAGTGCTGACGAGCGTGAGCCACAAGGTGTTCGGGCAGAGTCCCTCGAACACTCGTCACCCGCCACCAGTCCACTTCCTGACCCTCACGCGCCATGATCGTGCCGACTCGACGCGGCGACGTGCCCACGAGCTCGGCAATGTCAGAATACGACACGACCGTACCGGCGGGCAGAGCTTCTACCGCCGCAAGCACGTCATCTACCGTCGTGGGCATGGCTCCAGTGTGCCGCGTCGCGCGCAGACATGACCCACCGGTGGTGACGTGGGACAATAGCCACGTGCGTTTTCTCAACGAGCAGCCAAACTACGACCTGACGTATAACGACGTTTTCATGGCACCAAACCGTTCCTCGGTGGGGTCCCGCATGAACGTCGATCTCACGTCAACGGATGGGTTAGGTACTCCCCTGCCCCTCGTGGTGGCCAATATGACCGCAATTTCCGGACGTCGCATGGCGGAGACCATCGCCAGGCGCGGAGGTACCGCAATTCTGCCCCAGGATATCCCAGCGGACTTCGTCGCTCAGTCCATTCGGCGCGTCAAGGACGCCCATACTCGATTCGACACCCCGGTCACCGTCGATCCGACGACGACTGTGGGCGAGGCCATGAACTTGCTTAACAAACGCGCCCACGGCGTCGTTCTTGTCATTGAGGATCATCGCCCGGTCGGTTTGGTCTCCCCCGCTGAGGCTGAAGGCGTGGACCGATTCGCTCAATGCCATGAGGTCATGACAACCGACCTCACCCTGGTCGGTCCTCAGGCAAGCCCAGATGATGTTTTCCAGGCCCTCGCCGAACGTCACCAGAAGGTCGCGGTAGCTATAGACGAGCACGGCATCCTCGTCGGCATCATGACGTCGCGAGGTGCTTTACGCACTGAAATCTATCGTCCTGCTGTGGATCCGGACGGACGCCTCATGATCGGCACTGCAATTGGCATTAACGGTGACGTCGCGGGACGCGCTCGTAACTCTCTGGAGTCTGGTTCGGACGTGCTCGTCATGGACACCGCCCATGGCCACCAGGACCAGATGATCCGTGCTATCGGGATCGCCGACGAGGTCCGCACAGCGTTTGAAACAAAGACCGGCCGACGGGTTCCCATTGTCGCCGGCAATATCGTTACCCGAAGCGGCACTCTCGACCTGCTGGAGGCGGGCGCAGATATCGTCAAGGTCGGCGTTGGACCGGGCGCAATGTGCACCACTCGAATGCAGACCGGTGTGGGACGCCCGCAGTTTTCGGCAGTATTGGAATGTGCCGAGGCTGCTGCCGAAGTTGATGGTGCTATCTGGGCTGACGGAGGTGTGCGTCACCCCCGCGACGTTGCCCTCGCCCTTGCCGCAGGTGCCGGATCGGTCATGATCGGCTCGTGGTTTGCAGGCACCCACGAATCGACCGGAGCCATGCTCATCGACCACGACGGCCGAGTGTACAAGGAGTCCTTCGGCATGGCTTCGGCTCGTGCCGTGCGTCACCGCACTCGCGAACGCAGCGCCTTCGAGCGAGCTCGCGCCGCCCTTTTCGAAGAAGGCATCTCCCAGTCCAAGATGTATTTGGATCCCCAGCGTCCTGGCGTCGAGGACCTCGTCGATTTCATCACCTCCGGGGTACGCTCTTCATGCACTTATGCCGGGGCCGCCAATCTCGCTGAATTTCGTGAGAAGGCCGTGATTGGTGTGCAATCCCCCTCTGGGTACGAGGAGGGACGCCCACTGCAACGCAGCTGGACGTGAGCTCGTGGCGAACGGTCAATGCGTGGCCTGCGACCTAAACCATCCGGCCTTAATGTGGGCCTCATGACAACGCATCGGATACTCGTGATTGGGGGCCACGGGCACGTGGCCAAACACTTCACCCAACTTGCCACCTCGCAGGGGCACCAGGTTGACTCGGTCATCCGCCGCGACGGCCAGGCAGACGACATCACCTCGTGGGGAGGTAGCCCGGTCGTGGCGGACGTAACGACCTTGCGTCCTGCACAGTGGGACGACCTCATCAACGACCACGACGCCGTGGTGTGGTCGGCAGGAGCCGGCGGCAATGGTGGGCCAGAAGACACCTACGCTGTCGACCGGGACGCATGTAACGCCCTTGTCGATGCTATCGGACGGTCTCCTCACCGTCCGCGTTTTGTGCTCGTCTCCTGGTGTAGCAGCCCTAACCATGGCGTGCCCTCCGATAATTCTTTCTTCCCTTACGCCGACGCCAAAGCAGCTGCTGATCGCCACACCATGGATTCATCGATTCGGTGGACCATCCTTGGTCCGGTAACACTGAGCCATGATCCAGCCTCTGGCGTCCGAATCCTCACCGAGGGTGACGAATACCGCGATATCACGGTCTCGCGTGAAACGGTCGCCAAGGCGGCTTTGGCATGCCTTGATGACGACATCACGGAGGGCAAGTTCATTCGTTTTTGCGACGGACCAATGCCGATTGCCGAGGCGTTTTAACCTCTCCCACGACATCATGGTCGTTCGGTAGGCGGAAGGTCTCGGCATCGTGGGCCATCGGGACATCCCCCACGATTCCGCGGTACCGGCTGATCTGAGACTTCCAGCCTGAGCTTATGCAGGCGCCGTGGCGCACTGTGTCATCAGAATGTCACGTGTCTGTCGAGGCCAGCTGATACCCAAGGCCGAAAGCATCTATAAAGCTAACTGCATACGTGTCTCACACACCATAGGCTTAGGAAACGAACATATTCGCATTCCTAGGTTCTCAACGGGCGTGCAACCCCTACCGTGTCGACGTTCAGGCCAGACACGAAGGGGATTGCGCGTCCTTAACTGCACGATTTCGGCAGATGTCGTTAGATGAGGGTGCCACATCGAGAAGTGACGAAGCGAAAAGTGGAGGTACCTCAGATCGCTTGGCAACTGGATCGGTCCCGTCGGTCGTGTCATACGGTCTGTGTAGGTGGTCGAGGATGACTGGGAGAAAGTCTAGCGGCACGGGAATCCGTCGATGGCAAGGTCGATGCAGATCTTCGGACAAGCTCATCGAACGCGTCACCGGAAGAGGAGACAATCCAAGGCCGGTCCGCAACCTTATAGGGGTTCGCGCTCAACTACCCTGAGCGATTCCCCAACCGCTAAAAAGCCCGATCCATTTACACAGAATACTTGGCACGCTCTGACAGCCTCGTGTCATCACGCACACCTCACCGTGGCCACACGAAGGGCTCGTAAAGAAAGTATATGCGATATAGCTCCTCGTTTCCGGAGAATTTATGTGAGTGTCGTCGCCCTCCTTGACCAGCCACGGTTCTATCGAATAATGTTCTCCTCAGCATTGGACGTTGCCGCCCAACCAGTCGGACGATAGGTCCATCCCTACATCACAGAAGGAAAGAATAACGAAATTCAAGAAGGTCGCGACCATCGTCGCAGGATTGACCATGGCGATCCCCGTGGGCTTGGCAAGCCAAGCGAATGCAGGGAGTAACCTTTGCCCCTCCAAACAGGTTTGTCTCTTTGTCTCTACGAGGACAATAATTTCGTTGGTCTCATGGGATACCGACGCGCTGACCTCGGCATCACGAATGTAAGCAGCAAAATCAGTCACGTTATGTCATCATGTGAAAATGAGTCAGGCACCGGGACGCCAGTGGCAGGGGTTCTTGCCGAAACATACTCGCCCACCGATCGGACAACGACATCAACACCTGGGATGATAATGGTGCTCACCCTCCTGTCCCGTCATAAGCGTCCCACCATACAAAGGCCAAGAACCATATGAGTCCCCACAATCAGCGGGAAATCGCTGTCCAAAACGTTCACATCAGGCAATGCCCTAGTCCATGCGATCAATAACGTCAGCGTATCTTTCACCCATTCCGGAGTGCACCTCCTCATGGGGGAAAGCGGATCAGGAAAAAGTACCCTCATCAATCTCCTGGCTGGTTTGGACACCCCAGATTCGGGGTCCGTCTACGCAGAAGGCGTCACCGTATCTGATCAGAGCGAGGCGAGCAGAGCCCGATTTCGATTACGCCACATCGCCGTCATCTTCCAGGACGACAACCTCATCGCCGAGTTGACCAATACCGAAAACATTGCGCTACCTCTGTGGGCGCAAGGTAAATCGAAGTCCGATGCAACAGAAATCGCCCACGAAGCCATGCGAAAACTGGGAATCGAGTCATTAGGCAGGCGCCACCCCGGCGAGGTCTCGGGTGGCCAACGGCAACGCGTCGGAGTTGCGCGGGCACTGGCCAGCGAGCAACGCATCCTCCTCGCTGACGAACCGACCGGCGCGCTCGACTCCACGACATCCGGAGAGCTCTTCGAACTGCTGGGAAACCTCGCACACGACGACCAGATGTGCGTCATCGTGGCCACACATGACCCACTCGCCACGAAGCACTGCGATTCTGTCACCACCCTACTGGATGGGCATCTCGTAGCATGAACAGAAGATTCACAACCCAGACATTCCGCATCTGGACTCGAAACAAACACCGTATTGGCTTAGCATATCCATTCGCAGTGGTGATCGCTTGCTTCATCGCCCTGTACCTGACGCTGTCATCCTTCGCCCTCACCGGTTCACAGAAAAGAATTTGTTACCTGGATGGCCATGACGCATCCGTCACCATCAGCCAGGCACAAACAACTCTGCGCCCTGCCCAGGGCACGGTAATCGATCGACTGAGAAAATCCGGGGCACGGAACATATCCGCCATCACCACTGGTTCCAGCTTCCAAGTTGACGGCCTTCGTACCACCGGATTGTCGACGGGTTTCCAAGATCGAATTCAATACATGGAATGGGCCTCGGGTTCACCCGCATCGCGATATCACCTGACCGATGGCCATTGGCCCTCCAGTCCGGGAGAGGTTGCCCTGTCCGAACCTTTGGCCGCACGTCTCCACGACCCCAGCCGCATCCATGTCTTCTCCGACACCTCACGATTGCGGGTCGTAGGGGCATTTCACGATGCCTACGCCACAGACGCTTTGGTGGCCATCGGCCCCGCGGGCGGCTGGAAATCCATGTCTGCCGCGGCGTCTAAAGGCTACCCGTCGCTGTCGCCCATCATCGAATACGTCTGGGATGGCCTGCCGCTCAGCGCCGCCATACCCTTATTCAGCAAGCTGTACGGGACTCCGACTGACTTACTTGTCACATCCAGCCGTGATGGAGCAAAGATCTCCGCAAGCCCCCAAGTATCGTTGACCTCTCGAAGCCCTTATCTCGTGGTGATCCCTTGTTTCTTGCTCACGGGTGCCGTCCAGCTCACCGTGATGGCTAGGATCGCCACATCCATCCGCGCACAGCGGCGATCAATGCTGAAACTGGGGATTCCGCTATCGGCAACGCTCTCGTCCGCACTCGGTTCGGTCCTCGCCATCTGTCTGGCGGCATGGTCGGTGGGTGTATGTGGAGGCTGGATACTCGGAATGGCCCTTCGCAGATTCCTGGTGCCTCACCTACTCACACAACCCATCAGTCCACCGGTGTCGATCGCCCCATTAGCCATGACACTCCTGGCACTCACTGTCGCCATGAGTATCGCGGCCATTCCACTGACCGGCCCGCGGGCTGGTGGGCGAAACAGGGCAACACCGCGCCATGCCCGGGCGGCAACAACGCTACGGTGGGTCAGGCGAGTAGCTGGTGTCCTTCTCATTATTGGCGGACTACTCGCACTCCAAAACCGGGCCCAACTCGACGACGTCATGCATGGCGCCATCTTCGTCTCATCCGGAGTCGTCCTCCTCGTGCCCGATCTCATTTCCGGAATCATCTCGGTCGTCAAGCTTCCAACACCCGCTGGTCTGCTGGCCGTAAAGACGCTGCGCTTCAGCGATGCACGAATTCGGATCATGGGGTCAGCGTTGTGTCTATGCCTGGTGATCCCTGCCAGTGTCAACGTCATCATGACCTCATACCAGCAGTCAACGGCAGCGCTGAGCATGGCCCCGCCGGACACCTTGATCCTGCAATCGCCAGATGGCAACCCAGTACCAAAAGACCTTCCCCGAAGCATGCAGGCTGCGACCGGCATAAAGCGTGCCGTCAAAGTCGACATGCTCAGTGGCGAGATCACGTCGAACCATCACTCCGGAACCGCGCGGGCCGTCATGGTCGTATCATCCCCGGAAGACGCCGAACGAGTACTCAATATGAAGCTCACGACCAAGGAGCGCGCAAATCTCAATAACAGTTTCATGCTGTCATTTTCAGATGGCCCAGCAAAGACAATCCTCGCGCTAGACGATGGCCGCCGAGCCGCAATCCCATCCAGCCGGGTCGAGGTCAACCCGACATGGGCATACACCTATGGAGGCGTCATTGTGAAAGGGACCCTAGAACGAATCCGAGCCCAATCGACACCACACCAGTGGGTATACACGGGGGTCCAGAAAGGCGACATCGCCAAGGCCGTCGACTATGTCCACCGCCAGGGCCTCGATCCACAACTACTCACCTACCACGTGGAACCGGAACCTCCCCAGATGCCTTTCTCCTGGTGGATGGTGTGCCTGACTCTCGTCATCATCGCAGCCGGTATCACCGCCAGCGTCTCCGCGTCATTCGGACACACTGCACGAAATCAGAGTCGACAGCTACTCGCCATAGGACTCCCAAAACGGCTGGGCGCAACGATACCCATCCTCGAGAGCATGCTTCTCGTCGGATTGTGCTCCGTGATCGCGAGCGCCCTGGCAGTTGTTCCGGTCGTGGTCGGGCAGAGCCTGTCTGAGTCCTTTACGTTGTGGGTGCCGAAAGACTGGGTCATCCTGTGGTGTACCGGACTTGGACTACTGATTGTGTTGTCCCCTTTGGCTGGGCTCCGCGCGATCAGGGCACGAGAACGTACTGTCGATGCACTGATTTAAATCCAAGGACAGGAAATTGCTGCCGCGGACTCTCAAATACAACAGGTCAGTGAGCGTAATCCCCACGGTAGTACTCAAAAGCCCAGCCCGACGCAGCCCAGATGCCGATACCCAGACCGAGCAACGAAATCCACCAACCGAAGATCGGGCCAAGGCACATGATGGCGACAACGAGCGCGCACCAGAACGGCCAGATACTCTGTGGCGGGAAAAACCCGATCGGCCCGGCACCGTCGATCACCTCGGCATCCTTCTCGTCAGAGGGTCGAGGATTGATCTTCTTGGCGATGACCTGGACGTAGAAGAACACCATCAGGGCCATCGCCGCCGACAGTCCGAGCACCCAGGTGCCGGCCACTTCATGAGCCGTGAACCAGTACACCGGGGTGACGACGAGGTAGAACAAACCAAGCCCGCCAAACACCCAACGTTCCGGTTTCATCAAACACCCTCCTTGCCCAGGCGGACGAGCTCGCGCGGGCGAGCTTCCTCAGTTTCGGAGGTCAGAGCAGCCTCCGGATGATTGACGTCGAAAGCTGGGGAGGTGGAGCGCACGCGGATCATCTTCGTGAAGTTGTGGGTGGGTGGCGGGCACGAGGTAGCCCACTCAAGGGTACGGCCCCAACCCCATGGGTCAGCGACCTCGATATTCGGGTCGTGACGGGTGGCCCAAACGTTCCATGCGAACGGCAACATCGAGATAGCGAGCAGGAAAGCACCGAAGGTTGACACCTGGTTCAGCAGCGTGAAGCCCTCCCAGGCTCCGTAGTCGGCGATCCGACGCTGCATACCCTCGACGCCGAGCCAGTGCTGGACGAGGAAGGTGGTGTGGAAACCGACGAACAGAGTCCAGAAGTGGATCTTGCCCCAAGTCTCATTGAGCATATGTCCAGTGATCTTAGGCCACCAGTAGTAGAACCCGGCGAACATCGCGAAAACCACGGTGCCGAACAGCACGTAGTGGAAATGGGCTACCACGAAGTAGGTGTCGGACACGTTGAAGTCCATCGGCGGGCTAGCGAGCATGACACCAGTGAGACCGCCGAACAGGAACGTCGTTAGGAAGCCGATAGCAAAAAGCATCGGCGTATCGAAACTCAACGATCCGCCCCACATCGTGCCGATCCAGTTGAAGAACTTCACACCCGTGGGAACGGCGATCGTGAAAGTCATGAAGGAGAAGAACGGCAGCGAGACCGCGCCAGTCACGAACATGTGGTGAGCCCACACAGATACCGACAGTCCACCGATAGCCAGGGTTGCGAACACCAGGCCGACGTAGCCGAACACCGGCTTGCGACTAAACACCGGCAGCACCTCAGTGATGATGCCAAAGAATGGCAAGGCAATGACGTACACCTCCGGATGTCCGAAGAACCAGAATAGGTGCTGCCACAGGATCGGGCCACCGTTCGCAGCGTCGAAAATGTGGGCTCCCAGAGCCCGATCAGCTTCAAGGACGAGCAGACCGGCCGACAGGACTGGGAAGACGACCAGCACCATGATCGAGGTGATGAGAATGTTCCAGGAAAAGATCGGCATCCGAAACATCGTCATGCCGGGGGTACGCATGAGGATGATCGTCGTCACGAAGTTGACGGCACCAAGGATGGACGACAGACCGAGAAGGTACAGACCCATCACCCACAAGTCTCCGCCAACTCCCGGGGAGTTAATCGCATCCGACAGCGGAGCGTAGGCGAACCAGCCGAAGCTGGCAGCGCCACCGGGGGTGAGGAAACCGCTACAGGCCATCAGGGAGCCGAACAGGTACAGCCAGTACGCAAACTGGTTAATGCGCGGGAACGCGACGTCGGGGGCGCCGATCTGAAGCGGCATGAAGTAGTTCGCGAACCCGGAGAACAGCGGGGTGGCGAACATCAGCAGCATGATTGTGCCGTGCATCGTGAAGAGCTGGTTGAAGGTCTCCTGGTGCATGAACTGCATGCCCGGATAAGCCAGCTCGGCTCGAATGAGAAGCGCAAGGATACCGCCGAAGGCAAAAAAGAACAGCGACGTACCGAAGTACAGTCGGCCGATCTTCTTGTGGTCGGTAGTCGTCATGTAATCCCACACGAAAGCACCGAAGCTAGTCGTGCGCCGCTCCTGGCGGGTAGCTGCGGGAGGTACGGCGATGGACGCGCTGGTCACTTCTGCTCCCCCTCCTTCGATTCGTTGGTGGTGAGCGCAGCAACCGAATTCGCAGGCTTGATCTCACCGATGTCGCCCTGAGCCTTGAGCTGGCGTAAGTGCTTGTTGTAGTCGCCAGCCGAAACCACATGCACCTTGAAGATCATGTTTGCGTGGTAAGTGCCGCACAACTCAGCGCACTTACCGTCATAGACACCGATCTTCGTCGGGGTGAGGTCAAATTGGTTGGGATGCCCCGGGATAACGTCCATCTTGAAATAGAAAGCCGGCACCCAGAACGAATGGATAACGTCGGCAGACTTGAGGTGGAAGCGCACCGACTGGTTCACCGGAAGATAGAGATCCGGAATCTTCTCGATGGTGCCGATCTCGTGGGTGATAGTACCGCCGGCATCAGGGTTGCTGGCCTCCATATAATTGAACGTCCAGGACCATTTCTGCCCAACAACATTGACAACATGCTGAGGCTCGGGATCCTTATGGAGCACCTTATTCTCAGTACGGACGGTGTAGAAGAACAGCACGCCGATAACGAGGAGGGGAACGATGGTGTAGAGCACCTCAAGCGGAAGGTGATATCTCGATTGACGCGGAATCACCGGGTCTCCGTCCTTGCGACGGAACTTGAAGGCCGCATAGCCGATTAGGCCCCATACAAACACACCGATGACAAGCGCTGCGACCCAGGCACCAATCCACATATTGCCCATATGCACAGCACGATCGGACGCTGGATCGACGAGACCGAGACGAGCAGCCCGCCCGGGCCCAGTAGCGCCGCAGCCGCTGAGAGTCACTACCGCAATCACCGCGGCGCAGGCACCACCAACTCTTCCGACAGCACAGCTGCCGCTTCGGGGCACGTCCCACTCGAGGTCGTGTCGCCAGCTGAGTCTGCGTCCCACAGCTCGCCCTTTCCCCTACTGCAAACCCGCTCCCGACCCGATGGTGAGAACAGGCGACTGTTGTGTCTGTCACATCGAACAATAGCGAAAACAAGGCGTTTCGTCCGCCCAGTAGGACTGACGAAACGCCTCAATGGCCCCAGTGAGCCTGCCCCGGGAAACTGTTCCCGATTCTCAAGACCAGCTCAGTGGAAGGAGTCTCCACAAGCGCAGGTGCTAGTTGCATTGGGGTTGTCAATAGTGAACCCCTGCTTCTCGATGGTGTCCATGAAGTCGATTGTGGCGCCCGCCAAGTACGGGGCGCTCATATGGTCGGTGACCACATTGACCCCACCGTAGGTCTTGACAACGTCACCCTCAAGGTGACGCTCGTCGAAGAACAGCTGGTACCGCAGCCCCGAGCAACCGCCAGGCTGCACAGCCAGACGCAACGCGAGGTCGTCACGACCCTCCTGATCGAGCAGGGCCTTCACCTTCGCGGCAGCTGCGTCGGTAAGGATGATTCCGTCAGCGGAAGGTGGGGTAAGAGTGTCAGTCATATGGGCTCCATGAACGTATGATGGACGGTCCCGGGAGATGACTCGGGTGGTCGATCCTGATGGTCCGGGCGGGTGTGTCATCCCGTCGCGCCGTCCACTGTATCCGCACCACGCCATCTACACCGAACAATCGCGGTTCAGCGCACAGCGGAACATGGCAGTACGGACGGAATCATCCAGGGATAAGGCCATCCCCGACCGGGTTCTCGGACAGCCAGACTGAGACTTCCTCAAGTGTCGCGGAAACATCGGGAACGATGAGGTCTGAATCGACGATGTTGTCGTCAGCAATCGCAGTTCCGACAGTCCGCACCGTCGCCACCAGCTCAGTCAAGGCCTCGGTAAGCTCATTCTGGGAGGCTATGTCGATAGCATGCTCAACGCGGGCATCGATGCGGTTAAGGTGCTCCATTTCGGTGTCAGGCACCTGCCACTGACCCTCACCAACGATGCGAATGATCATGATTGATCCTCCTGACGTCGCACAGATCGTGATCCCATTTGCGGGTTCGTGCCGTTTTCGGCACCGGTCTCAAGTTCCGGGGTGGAATTATCACGGCCCACCCCCAGCTGGGCCTTCATAGCCGATAGTTCAGCGTCGATGGCATGGTCGTTGCCCAGGCTGTCGAGCTCCCGGGTGATGTCGTCGCCGTAGCTGCGGGTGGGATCCTCGATAGCTCCACTAGCCATGAGCTCGTCAACAGCTCCCGCTCGTGCCTGCAGCTCCATGGTCTTATCTTCAGCTCGGGTGATCGCCATGCCGATGTCGCCCATCTCCTCATTGAGACCTGTGAAGGCCTCGTTAATGCGGGTCTGAGCTTCAGCTGCGGAATAGCTTGCCTTGATGGTCTCCTTCTTGGTGCGGAAAGCGTCCACTCGGGCCTGAAGGCGCTGGGAGCCGCGGATAAGCTTCTCCTCCTCAGCCTGCAAGGTGGCATGCTGGGTCTGCAAATCATTGAGCTGGGCCTGCAGAGTTGCTTTGCGGGTCAAAGCCTCACGGGCAAGATCCTCGCGGCCCTGTTGGAGAGCGCGACCGGCGGCGTCCTGCATCTTGTCAACATCGACCTGCAGTTGATTCATCTGCAACTCGACGCGCTTACGGCTCGTGGCGACGTCGGCGACGCCCCTGCGCACCTTCTGCAACATGTCGAGCTGCCGCTGGTAGGAGTAGTCGAGAGTCTCACGCGGATCCTCGATCTTGTCGAGGGCCTTGTTCGCCTTAGAACGGAAAACCGTCGAAAGTCGTGCAAATATGCCAGCCATAGGTGGAGTCGAATCCTTCCCCTTTAGTGCTTGAGGACTCCGGGAAGTCGTCAGCGTTGCGATTGCCTGATCATATAGGGTACGGGATTGCGCAACATCAACAACAGCAATACCCGTACAATCTTCTCAGCCCAGACAGGGTCGCCCGGCTGGAATACACCACCGAGCGCGCGAAGACGACACACAAAAAGGATAGATCGTGGGACTGTTCCGCCCCTACGAACAGGGAGCCAGCAAGAAGGCCGAACCGACGGAGGAGACCGTCACGGAAGTGCCGGGATCCGATGCTGAGTCCTCCCCTTCCTCAGCCACCGCGGCTGCCAAACACGCTCCGAAACCCTCGCCAACCGACAAGGCGCAGCGGTCTGACAGGCCAGGCAAAGGGCACCACATGACTGCCCATAAGGCGCCAGCTACACAGCCAACGACCTCATCCCGACACGCCGCGAAGAAGGGGCCGACACCAACCCGCGCCGAGGCCGAAGCTGCCCGTCGTCAGCGGCTCAACCCGACACTGAGCAAGAAAGAGGCCCGAAAACGCGAGCGTCTGGCCAAGCGTGAACGCCAGGCGGCAGCTATGGAAGCGGCCGAGCGACGCCCAGAGCGGGGTTACCTGCGCGATTACGTTGACTCGCGTTGGACCTTCAGCGAATTCATCATGCCGATCTTCCTGGCGGTCATGGTGATCTGGCTAGCTATGCTCTTCATCGCTCCGACCGCTGTTGGTGTCATCAACGCCATGTCCCTGGGCATGCTGATTGTGATGATCCTCTGGCTCATTGATTCCTGGCGACTGTGGCATGGAGCAAAGAAGCGTATCCGAACCCATTACCCTAACGCCACCCTGCGTGGCTTGTGGGCTTACCTCAACAACCGCGCTATGACGGTGCGTCGCTGGCGCAATCCGGCACCGCGCGTCGAGCGTGGCGAAAAGATTGACTAATAGCCCTGAGGAGACGCAGTCATGATTGTCTTATGGGTATGAGTTACTCATGGGTTTTCAAACAGTCCCGCGTCACCGTCAAGGGGGCCGAGCACCTCAGTGAGCTCGGAGCTGGGCAACAGTTCGAGTCCCAGGCGGAGGCCGAAGCATGGCTCTCCGAAATCTGGCCTGACCTGCAGGATGCTGGAATCGACGAAGTCACCCTCGTGGAAGACAACGATGTCGTTTATGGTCCGATGGGGCTATCAGAGGAATGAACGTGGACCTTCACGGTCTGCCAGCTCATTACCGCGCCAAAAACTGTCAACACGGCTCCCAACCCAATAACAGTGGGACGGGACTGAGCGATGGAACGATGCCGTTGCTCGTACGTCTGCACGGTGTCCGTATAGGTCGCAGTGTATGTGGCCTTGTGGCAGGTATCCCCCGGATGCATCTTGACGCCTCGACAAGAGATTGTGGGCGCGGCCATCACAACGATTCCCCACACCAACAAGGCAACTCCAGCCACAACGACGGCGACGTCGAGAGCCAACCGAAGCTTGGAATGACTCGCGCGACCCAGCGGTGCACTGTGCTGTGTCGACGGTGTAGAACTCACGAACTCACCATACTGACGGCTCATTGCGACCGCACCGCAACGGACTTGACATCCCTCGGCTAGGCTGCACAACAAGGTGCCCCCGGGAATGACCGGGCCCATCCCGAAGTATTTGAAGTATTTACCGAATAGAACCGTCCATCGAATGAGAGGAATCCTCGTGGCCAACAGCATCCAGCTGCCCATCCGCCCGCGTCCCGACCTCAAGGTCTCGCGCAATGCTAACGGCGCCGACGTCGTGATTGCCGGTTTGGTCGAGGGTTCCCAAGGCCCAGTCGTCCAGGGGCTGGCACCTCGCGCTGTCAAGGAAGCTGAGGAAACCTTCGGCGCTCCGCTGGCCGAGGTGGCTATTCGCGCCGGTGGATCAACCAAAATTGGTTCCACCGTGGTACTACCGTGGTCGGGAAACAGTCTCGTTTTGGTCGGCTGCGGAGCTGGGGGATTCGATGGCGAGACCCTACGCAAGGCTGCCGGTTCCGGTGCCCGGGTCGCCGCTGACCTGTCACACGGCACTAGCCTCAAAGTAGCCGTTGACATGGGTACGGGCTCCGCCGAACAGGTTCGGATCGCCGCCGAGGGAGCCTTGCTCGGCTGCTACCGGGTGCCAACCATTACCGCCACCTCGAACGAGCCCGAGGTCTCAACCGTTACGATCGTGTCCAATGCCCGGGGCGCTAAGCCTGAACTCGACAAAGCCCGCATTCTTGCTGATGCCGTCTACACCGCGCGCGACTGGGTGGACGCTCCCGCCAACCTGCTCTACCCGAAGACCTTCGCCACCTCAGTGCAATCTTGGTGCAAGAATCTCTCGAACGTCACCGTCGACGTACTCGACGAGAAGGCCCTAACGCGGGAAGGTTTCGGCGGTATCCTTGCGGTAGGCGGAGGCTCAGCCCACTCCCCGCGTCTGGTTCGCGTGGAATACGCCCCGGAGGGAGCCACCACCACTCTGGCTCTGGTAGGTAAGGGCATCACCTTCGACTCCGGCGGCCTCAACATCAAGACTGCTGACGGCATGTACACCATGAAGTGCGATATGGGCGGTGCTGCTGCGGTACTTGCTGCTGTCGGCGCGATTGCCCGCCTCGGTCTCAATGTTCGTGTGATCGTTTACGGCTGTATGGCCGAGAATATGCCGTCAGGATCGGCATGGCACCCCTCCGACGTCGTCACCATGTACGGCGGGACGACGGTTGAGAACGGCAACTCCGACGCCGAGGGACGCATTGTCATGGCTGACGGCCTAGCTCGCGCCTGTGAGGACGACCCCGACTTCATCGTCGACATTTCCACCCTCACCGGCGCCTGCATGGTAGCCCTCGGTAACCACACCGCAGGTGTCATGACCTCGGGAGCTCAGGCAGCCGACACCTTGCTGGACGCTTCCGAGGCTGCTGGCGAAGACTTCTGGGAGCTTCCCATTACCAAGGAAGTGCGCGAAGGCCTGCATTCCGACATCGCCGACGTCAAGTCCTCCGGAGCCCGTGAAGGTGGCGCGATGCTCGCTGCGGCTTTCCTGCAACGTTTCGTGACCCCAGGCACCGACTGGGCCCACCTCGATATTGCCGGACCGGCATACAACGGCGCCTCAGCCCACGACTACACCCCAATCCAAGGAACCGGATTCGGAGTGCGCACCCTAGTCCAGCTCGCCGCACATTTGGCTGACTAATCGCGTACATCACCGCTGGGGCAGGGGCTACGAACCCTGCCCCTCGCCGTATTCAGACGACACTTTCTGAACCCAAAAATGGGACCAACTGCACATTTGGCCATAGTCAAGCTAGGCTTGCCACGAATCCGTCGCGGCTTGCAAAGGAGCTCCAACACATGTCGACCGAAGTCACTCTTCCCGCATTGGGTGAGTCCGTCACCGAAGGCACCGTGTCCCGCTGGCTCAAGGCTGTCGGAGACACCGTCGAGGCCGACGAACCCCTACTCGAGGTGTCCACCGACAAGGTCGATACCGAAGTCCCCTCCCCCGCCTCCGGCACCCTGCTTGAGATCAAGGTCCCCGAGGACGAAGACGCCGAAGTCGGCGCCGTCCTGGCCATCATCGGCGACCCCTCCGCCGCGGAGTCGGCTCTCGAGCCCGCCAAGTCGTCGGCCGAGCCCGCGGAGAATATCGAGCCTGAGCCGGTGAAAAGCGCAGCCGAGGAGGCCCCGGCGCCAGCCGTGCCGAAGCCCGCAGAGACTCCCACATCCGCCCGCACCAATGAGGTCGCCCCGCGCGCCACCAACCCATCGTCCGACGTTTACGTCACCCCGCTAGTCCGCAAGTTAGCTCGGGAGAACAACGTCGACCTGTCGACGATCACCGGTACCGGTGTCGGCGGCCGTATTCGCAAGCAGGACGTGCTAGCTGCGGCCGGTAAGTCCGATGAGACTCCCGTCGCTTCCCCGGCACCGGCTGCAGCCCCTTCCCCGTCTGCTCCGAAGTCGGCTGGCTCGGCCCGTAAAGCCTCCCAGGAAATCTCTCCGGAGGCTGCCGCTCTGCGCGGCACCACCGAGAAGATGAGCCGCCTCCGCAAGGTCATCGCCTCGCGGATGGTCGAGTCCCTGCAAGTTTCAGCTCAGCTGACCGCCACCGTCGAGGTGGACATGACCGCCATCTCCCGCATCCGCAAGGCGGAAAAAGCTGCTTTCAAGGCTCGGGAGGGAGTTGGCCTGTCCTACCTTCCCTTCATTACTAAGGCCGTCGTGGAAGCCCTCAAGCAGAACCCACGCTTCAACGCCAATATCGACACCGAGGCCGGAACGATCACCTACGGCTCTGCTGAGAACATCGGGATTGCCGTTGACACCCCGCGCGGGCTACTGGTTCCTGTCATCAAGAACGCCGGTGACCTCAATATCGCTGGGCTGGCCCATCAGATTGGCGATCTTGCTGCTCGCACACGCGACAACAAGGTCACCCCCGACGAACTGTCCGGCGGCACTTTCACCATCACTAACTATGGCTCGGCTGGTGCCCTCTTCGACACCCCGATCGTCAACCAGCCCGAGGTTGCCATTCTCGGCACCGGTGCCCTAGTCAAGCGCCCGGTCGTGGTCACCAACGAGTTTGGTGAAGACACCATCGCCATCCGCGACATGATGTACCTTTCCCTATCCTACGATCACCGTCTCATCGACGGAGCCGTGGCGGCTCGCTTCCTGTCGGGCATCAAGGCCCGTCTGGAGGAGGGTGACTTCGCCGGGGAATTCTGACCTTTTGGAAACCATGAGGAACGTGAACTCGAGGAACTGAATACTCAGGGCAAATGAGGTGGTGGGATCGATCCCACCACCTCATTTGCCTGTACTCGTCCTTTGGGGACATTGCTCGGGCTTGGCGACTCGGCGGTTACGCCACCCATTGCGAGATCAACACTATGATCGCAAGGTGTGATGCAGCAGGACCCTCCCACACCTCAGCCCTACACCCCGCAAATAGTCGATGGAGTGAAACCCCACGGATGGGTTGACCATCCCGCCGGGCTACGGTTCGAATACCTGGGGATTGCAGATACCCCTCCCACCCGCACTGAATACAACGAGTGCTGGGCCCATCAGCGCGAGGTGCATGCTGAGGTGTCCACCCACCAGCGCCCCAACACGGTCATTTACGTCGAACATGATCCCGTCTACACAGCCGGACGACGCACCCGTAAAGAGGCTTATCCTTTCGACGGCACTCCGGTCGTTCCGGTGGATCGTGGCGGTGAAATCACTTGGCATGGCCCTGGCCAGCTTGTCGGATACCCGATTGTCTTCTTGCAGCGCGGTATCGGCGTTGTCGACTATGTGCGCCGAGTGGAGGAAGCCATTATCAGGTTCGTCGCTGAATACGGATTACGGGCCGGGCGCGTCCCAGGACGAACCGGAGTCTGGTTTCCCTCCGATGGGATGGGCCCAGAGCGCAAAGTGTGTGCGATCGGCATTCGCGTCTCTCGCCAGACTGCAATGCACGGTTTCGCCCTCAATATCGACCCCAGCACTGCTGGTTTCGACAACATCATCCCGTGTGGTATCTCTGACGCTGACGTTACCAGCATGGCGAACGAACTGAGGCGTCTGTACGGGCCCGATGCCGAGGTTCCCTCAATGCTAGAGGTGGCTGGCAACCTCGAGCCCATCCTCACTGAGATGATGTCTTTTCAGCCCTATGAAATGAGCCCAGACATTCCACGTCGGGAGCACCCAGCGTTTTTGCATCCTATGTCGTGATCCTGTCTGCTGCCTTGGCTACAGTTCGCCCTACCCCACTCTAAAGGAGACGTCGGTGACGCATCCCAGTCACGCCCGCACCACTAAGCCGCTATTAGCCGCTACAGGTGTCGCCATGGCCGTCGCCGCCGCGATAATTGGGCGGCTCCGTCCCCTGGAACCTCGCCTGTTGGGCAGGGAGAATCCGGACGTCCTCACCAGCGTTCTGCATGCCGTTGTTGGAACGCTATTTTGGGCAGCCCTGGTGTGGACGCTAGCAGAGCTCACTCGCGTCACCCTGTGCTCGCCACATCGAGCGGCCATTGATTCCACCCATACTCGCGGCCATCAAGCATGGCTGGCCGCACAGATATGGGCCATACTGGCCCTACTGATGATCCCCCTGGAATCCGCTGATTCCGCCGGTTTGACCTTCGAGCAGGTCTTTCTTGATCTCCCGACGTACATCACCTCTACCCCCTCTGTGGCGGCCTGGCTCGTCGTCGCAATCTTGGGGTTGGTGGTCGGCCTTCTCGCTTTGCTGACGACCCATCTCGGCGGTCTGGTGATGGCGAGCTTGGTTACAGTCCTCGCAGCATTGCCTGTTCCCGTCACCGGGGCGATTTCGGTCGGTCTCAATCACGATTTCGCCACCGATGCCGGGGCTCTAGCCGCCGTTGGCATGACGATTGCCGCCGCTTGCGTTCTGGTCGAGACCCTTGATGGCCCCCGCCTCGCCCTCACCAACCGCCTTGTCTGGCTACAACGCATCGGTGCTGTCGTAGCACTGACTGGGGGCATTGTCGTCACCTGGCAAGGTCAGGCTGAGCATTCCTGGGTTTCTGATCGATGGGGCGTCGCCCGTATCGTCTTGCTCGTCGCCGCAGCGTTCTGGGGCATCATCACTTGGCTGCCACGTAGCAGGATGCTGAGCTGGCTTGGGGTGATGATGGTGACCGTCATGCTGGTCGTGACGGGAGCAGCAAATCAACTCGTGCCGCCGCGCTACCTCATTGGTCAAACCCCGGCTGTCAATTACCTCGGGTATGAATTACCACAGGCCCCCACGGTCGCCACCCTGCTAGCCACTGGTCGGTCGAACATTGGTTTCTGGACCCTATCGATCCTCGGGATCGTAGGCTATTGCATCGCTGTGAAGACCCTTAAGCGTCGTGGCGAAAGCTGGTCTGGGGCACGTACCGGCTCTTGGATCGGGGCTTGGGTCGTGGTGATGTATCTGGCCAGCACCGGACTATGGGAATACTCCTCAATGCAGTTCAGCTGGCACATGCTGATTCATATGACCTTCAACATGTTGGTTCCAGCTTTACTGGTGCTGGGAGCGCCAGTGACCCTCCTGAGAGCGGTATTGCGCACTGGAGACCAGATCAACGACGGTCTCAACGGACCCCACGACTGTCTCATGGCGGCACTGGAATGGCGTCCCACGAAGATCCTGTTTGGCCCCTTCGCCGCCTGGATCATCTTTATTGCCAGCTTCTACATCGTCTATTTCACCCCGATATTCGGCTACCTCATGCGCTACCACTGGGGGCACCAGTGGATGCTGCTGCATTTCCTGATGGCCGGTTTCATGCTCTTTGAGTACGTCATTGGCTTAGATGACCTACCAGCCTCGTTGCCCCACATTGGCCGATTGGGATTCGTCATTACGGCTATGCCCTTCCACTCGTTCTTCGCCGTCATCACGATGAATGCCCATCAAATCATCGGCAAGAATTTTTACGAGGCGTTGTCGATTCCGTGGGTTCCCAATCTGCATGACGACCAGAACCTCGGTGGCCAGATTACCTGGGCCACCGGCGAGATCCCGATGGCACTAGTCCTCATCGCGCTGTGCGTACAGTGGTTCATCTCAGACCGTCGCGACCAGCGGCGAGTTGACGCTTCTGAAGACGCCAGCCTTGATGAGTCCCTGGCCGCCTATAATGACATGCTAGCCTTAATGGCTGGTCAGGAGATCAAGCCGGGCGGCCCGAGGAATAAGTCATGAGCACGGCCACGGTGAATCCCTCAAATGAGGAGCAAACCGTCCTGCATCCGCCGGTGCAATTGCAAATCGGTGGGATGACCTGTGCAGCGTGCGCCACAACGATCGAAAAAAGGCTGTCCCGTATCGACGGAGTGCACGTGAGCGTCAATTTCGCCTCTGAGCAGGCGACGGTAACGGGTATGGGCGTCGAAGATGCAATAGCCGCCGTCAAGGATGCCGGTTATACCGCAGCCTTGCTCTCTAACGTCGATCTAGCAGCTGAGGCAGAGCGGCGCATTACCACGCTGAGGCACCGTCTCATCGTAGCTGTGCTACTAACTTTGCCCCTCATGGACATCGGCCTGGTCTTAGCCCTGGAACCACAATTACGATTCCCTGCGTGGGACTGGCTACTCGTTGTCCTCTCCCTACCGGTGGTTTTCTGGTCGGCGTGGCCATTCCACAAGGCCACGTGGTCAAACTTGCGCCACGGTGTGACCTCGATGGACACCTTGGTTTCGCTAGGTGTGTTGTCCTCCTTCGGGTGGTCATTTATCTCCATCCTCATTGGCGCTCAGGATCGAAAGGGGTACTGGCTGGGCTACGGCATCATCCCGGCAGGGGCTGACACCCTCTACCTTCACGTCGCTGCCGGGGTGACCTGCTTTCTGCTAGCTGGACGCTATTTTGAAGCTCGCGCCAAGAGGTCGGCGAGGTCTGTGCTGACAGCTTTAAGGCAGCTAGCAGCCAAGAATGCGCGGATACTGCATGACGGGGTCGAAACCATCATTCCCGTCGAACAGCTGCGCACGGGCGATCTGTTCGTCACTTTGGCCGGAGAGATCCTGGCCGCCGATGGCGAGGTCGTTGAGGGATCCTCCAGTATTGACACGTCGATGATGACCGGCGAGCCGATGCCCACCGGCATCACCGTCGGGTCGATGGTACTCGGCGGAACGATGAATCTCACCGGGCGGATCGTGGCTAGAGCCACCGGAGTCGGTGACCACAGCCAGCTCGCCCAGATGGCGGTGCTGGCCGAGGAGGCCCAAGCCCGCAAAGCTAACGCCCAGCGTTTAGTGGACAAGGTCGTCGAGATCTTTGTGCCCGCGGTTCTTGCCATCGTCGTCTTGACCTTCTTCGGCTGGTGGATCGCCGGGGCGGGAACCCGACATGGCCTGTCGGCGGCTCTCTCGGTACTCGTTATCGCCTGCCCGTGCGCCATCGGCTTAGCAACGCCGACCGCCCTGATGGTTGGTGTCGGGCGCGGTGGTCAGCTGGGCATCCTCATTAAAGGGCCTGAAGCCTTGGCTGCGTCCGGTCGCATCGACACTGTGGTCCTCGATAAGACCGGTACTGTCACCAGCGGAGAAATGACTCTCGTCGCAACGCTCCCGACCAACGGGCACGACGTCGATCGCGCCCACCGGTATGCGGCCGCCCTAGACCAACACTCCACCCATCCAGTGGCCAAGGCCGTGGTAGCTGCTGTCAAGGGCACCATTCCAGCCTGTTCCAGCCCCCACACCGAGGCTGGGCGCGGCATCAGTGGCGAGGTTGAAGGACACCATGTGTTGGTCGGTAACCCGGTCTTTCTCACTGAGGCAGATATCGAGGTTCCCGACGAGCTGAACCACGTAGTCGTGGAGGCAGCCGGAATAGGCCGTTCCACCATCCTGGTAGCGATCGACGGCCAAGCCGCAGCGGCCCTTGTCGTCGCTGACACCGTCAAACCCGAAGCGCCGGACGTCATCGCCCAGCTCAAGGCCATAGGGCTACGAACTATTCTGCTAACTGGCGATTCAAAAGCCGCCGCAAATGCCGTCGGAACACAACTTGGCACCGACGAAGTGCTGGCCGAAGTGCTGCCCACCAACAAAGCCGAGGTCGTTGAGAAACTTCGCACCGAAGGCCGCGTTGTAGCCATGGTGGGTGACGGCATTAACGATGCTGCTGCGCTGGCCAGTGCCGACCTTGGCATGGCGCTCGTTACCGGCACTGATATCGCGATGCGCAGCGCCGACATCATCTGTGTGCGCCACCACCTCGGGGTCGTCCCTGACGCCATTGGGTTATCGAAACGCACCTTGAGAACCATCCGCGGCAACCTCGCATGGGCTTTCATCTACAACATCGCCGCGATTCCGATCGCGGCCGCTGGTCTACTGAACCCGCTGATATCCGGACTTGCCATGAGCCTTTCGAGCCTCTTCGTCGTCACCCATTCACTGAGACTTCGTAACTTCAGCACACGCAGTTAAACTGACCCGCGTGAGTGTCGAAGCAGACGGTAGGAAGCTCCTCCGAATCGAGGTCAAGAATTCCCAAACGCCCATCGAGGACAAGCCCCGCTGGATTAGGACACGAGCCACGATGGGCCCAGAATACCGCGACATGCGACGCCGAATGATCGACGGAGACCTGCACACCGTGTGTCAAGAAGCTGGCTGCCCTAACATCTTCGAGTGCTGGGAAGACCGGGAGGCCACCTTCCTCATCGGGGGCGACCACTGCACCCGCCGATGTGACTTTTGCCAAATCGAGTCAGCCCGGCCAGAGAGTTACGATCGGGACGAGCCGCGCCGCGTCGCAGAGTCCGTCAAGCAGATGGGGCTGCGCTACGCCACCGTCACCTCGGTGTGCCGAGACGACCTCGAGGACGAGGGAGCCTGGCTGTGTGCCGAGACGATCCGCCAGATTCACCAGGTAAACCCTAGCGTCGGCGTCGAGATGCTCGCCCAAGATTTCTCTGGCAAACAGGAACTCCTTGACGTCGTCTTCGAGGCGCGTCCGGAGGTCTTCGGCCACAACCTTGAGACGGTCCCCCGCATCTTCAGGCGCATTCGGCCTGGATTCCGCTACGACCGTTCCCTGGCCGTCTTAAACTCCGCACACGATGCCGGTCTCATCACCAAGTCGAATCTCATCCTCGGCATGGGCGAAACCCGTGAGGAAATCTCGGAATCCATGCAGGCCCTACACGATGCCAACACCGACCTGCTGACGATCACGCAGTACCTGCGCCCAAACGCCTACCTGCATCCCATCGACCGCTGGGTGGCCCCGCAGGAGTTCGACGAATTAGCCGAAGAGGCCCGCGAGATCGGATTCGTCGGTGTAATGAGCGGACCGCTTGTGCGATCCTCCTATCGGGCTGGACGGCTCTATCGGCAGGCCATGGATGCTCGTGGCGAGCGTCCGGTGACGATCGTGACCGGGTACCGCGACGGTGCGAAACCTGCACCGTTCGCGGCCAAGGGAGAGACGGGGCGGCCTCCAAAAGCCGGGACGCGAGTCGAACGGCTCGGATGAGGTGAGGCGACCATCCCTGCATCAGAGCTACAACATCAAATAGCCAACCCAACGCTTCAAGGTCGTCGGGAATGGGCCATCGCAGAATGGTTCCGGCACGACGGGTGCGGTACCTATCCTCTCGACGTCATGTCCTAGCGCCTCAGCCGTGAAAGGACCTAACCAGCTCGGCGTAGCTCCAGGCAGATCAGTGGTGACATCCCGCATGCCATCAATCGTGGAGAAATCCATCGTCCGCTTCGAGTCGACAACTCTATTGCCACGACATCCCGTAGGCCAGGATCAGCAAAAGCCCAACCATCAAAGTCTAGAATGGAGTGAACTGGGACAAACCACTCGACATCCACCTGGGCCGAAGGAAGCAACCTCATCATCGCGACGGTGTCTGCCACGATGAACATCGGTTGCTGCCCGGACTCCGCCTGAGCATGCGGTTTATCTATGGCAATTTACTGACGCAACTGCCCCACGCTCACCACCTTGGAAGGCATGCACATCTTAATACCCCGACCTCGACCCAATCATTCCCTCTCCTTGCCCACAACCAGACGCGGACTCTGGCCTTCCGCTCCTTGACGGACTCCAACTCCCACCATCCGCGGACATCGATGGCGTCAGGGGACCATGTGAATGATGCGTCTTATCCACCTTTGAAACGAAAACGGCCACATATCTCATTGCTTTCATACGCACCCTGTCAAGAATTGGAGACACCCCGCAGCAAACGCCTTGGTCGAACGACTCCCCATCACGAGCAGCATGATCACCAGCAGACCCGGTTTTATGCTTCACACTGAAAATATGTACCGAAATTCCAACCAATATCAATCAAACGCATTGGCTCAATCAGCGATGGCCATTGGAGCGCTTCATTGACTCAACTTGACCAATCCGGTGCCATGCACACGCGTGATAATGGGGTTAACCTGAGCACGCACCCGACGCCCGATTGCGAGGAGATTAGGCCCGAAGACCAAATGCTCCACACTAGGATACACCCGTCCATATCGTGGGCACCTCAGGGCAGATTCTCGGCAAGGCACCTTCACCAGTTCTTTACCCCCAAGATTACGAGACGGAAGATCTCGAACCGCCCGCGCATTGACGTCGTCTTTGATGTATTGGGCATGCCATCTGGTCACGTCTGCAATAAGCCTGGACGGGTCGACGCACCGTCGTCGCCATCACCACACGAGGCTCCCCTGCCGGAACGGCGTACTCCTTAATCGCAGCTCCAACAAATGTTGGCGGCGTACACGTCGTTCGCCACACTGACCCCCACCCAAATATCCGATATACTTCGGCTGCCTCGACCGGGGCATCCGTAACCAATAGAACGGAGAACCTCCATGAAGAAGACCCATCTTGTAACTCCCCTCCTTGTCGGCGCGATGCTCATGCCAGCGGCGCTTTCTGCTCCCAGCGCCCACGCCGTCGAGCCGACGGCGACCATCTCGGCGACCAGCACCCACGACCTCTCAGCCAGCGATGCTCGCAATAGCATTCAGCTTCTGAACGCACGTATTACGACCCTTCAGTCGGTACAGAAATCCGCCCCCGGTTCTGACTACTCTGATCAGATCCGCGATCTTCTCAAGGCCGCCTTCAACCTGCGTGGCCTCATCGAGGCCCTCGCCCATGGAGGAATCCCGTTCTACGACCCGTCGACGATCATGCCAAGGATCAAGCTGGTCGCCACCACTATTGACACCATTCACACTGCTACGACCACTCTCCAGAACAAGGTTCGCCCCGCCCACGTCGAACTCGGTCTCGAAGTCACCAAGGCCGTCCTGCTGACCGCCAACCCAGCGTCCACCGTCAAGGAGCTCGACGCCGAGGGCGCCGCCCTCAAGGCTCGCCTGGCGAAGGTCTCGCAGTACCCCGACCTCACCCCGAATGACGTTGCCACTGTGTACGTGCGCGCCAACTTCAGTAAAACAATCTGGCAGGTGCGCGCCGACCGTCACCAGTACATCCTTGGCCACAAGAGCGCCGCAGTGTACAAGACGCTCAATCGTGCCATCACCAAGGCCGTCGGCGTTCGACTGGACCCAAGGGCGACCGTAGGGAACATCCAGGCTGCACGCACCGAGCTTCTTGCGGCCTATCAGACAGCACTTCATTCCCCCGATGTCAAGAAGGCTGCCTGAGTCAGAACGCACTCACTAATTGACATCAACACTCGGTGCCTTGCCCGCCTGCGTACGGGCAAGGCACCGTTCTGTGCTGTGCAGAAGATGATTGTCTTTACACGAGCCGCCTGCAGCAACATATGTCTTCTCTCCAAGGCGGTGGGCACTGCTGCTACCACCCTCACCCCTTGGGACAACTCACCGGACGTTTCCGGTGAGCTCGCCGCACAGCTTCGACAATGTCCATTCAGAGGGAGAGCTCAATCGGATAGGCGCGCGAATTCGCCACATAGTTGGCCGCGTAGACGGGGATACCGGCCACCACGCGATGGGGTTCCGCCTACAGCGTGCCAACCTCGACCGTAAACCCACTGACTTTGACATGAATACCCAACACCGATGTCATCGTCACAGCCCTTCGGCAAAAACTACTCCGAGCGAGCCCGCCCCGAAACCATCCCATAGGGGACGACGACCGTGGGGATGCGCCTCGATACCCGGGATCACAACGACGTTCAGCACCATGTCGAGACCCACTTGAACGGCGCCATTGTCCAAACAGCTACCACCTCACGCAAGATCACAGCATAATCGGCTACCACCGCCGTAGGCACGCTCAGCACCTTGCGCCAGGTCGCTCAGCGTACTAATCGACATGCCCACTTGCACAGCGCGGACGATACAGATCCGCCAACCACGAGATCATCATGTCAAGGACGTACGTACGCGGCACCGTAAGCTCCTGCAACCCATGTATTCAACACAGTCCAACTGGGTCGCCAAACCCGACCCACAGAAATCGCGTCGACGATCACGGATCACCGCCACCGATCATTTTGCGTGAGCGACCGGGAACATCGGCTTGCCAACATATCGGCGACCACCTATCTTCAAGACGTTGGACGTCTAACGTACTTCCCGGATCAACGACGATTGGGGGGCTCATGGCCAGCTCGGATGACATCATCACCATCAAAGAAATGGGTGACAAGAGGCCATGGTGGCAGTACTTGGACGCCACCAAGTGGAAGCTGTTCATTGCCGCCCTCATCGGCGTCACCCTTGACGGCTACGACTTCGTGCTCATCACCCTGGCGCTTCCAGAGATCAAGGCAACCTTCGATCTTACCTTAGTGCAAAGCGCCGCGCTGGTGTCAGCTGCCTTCATCACCCGGTGGTTGGGCGGACTGATCCTGGGTGGTGTTGGCGACAGGTTCGGACGCAAGCCGGCCATGATCATCGCGACCGTGCTGTTCGCAATCGGCTCGCTCCTCATGGGATTCTCGCCGAACTTCATGTTCCTGTTCGTCATGCGTATGGTCGTCGGTTTCGCCATGGCCGGAGAATATGGGTCATCGGCAACATATGTCATCGAATCGTGGCACCCCCGAATCCGCGGCAAGGCATCATCGTTTCTGTTATCCGGCTATGCGATAGGTGCCATTTTGGCCGTTCAGGTAGACAAATACTTAGTCCCATGGGCCAACAGTTGGCATACCGGATGGGGCTGGCGGGCCCTGTTCATCACCGGGGTCGTACCCATCGCAGTGGCACTGTACATGCGACGTCGCCTCCCCGAAGCTAGCGACTGGGAAACGGCGAAGTCACGCAACCGGAGAGAATCGTCTGAATCGCGTGACGCGTTCCAGGTGCTGTTCAGCGGAAGGCGCATGTCCCTGAATATCACGCTCGTCATCGCGACGATGGCAGGCCTACTGGCCATCTTCGCTCTCAACATTCTCACCTTCTGGGGTGTCTTCGCCGTGGCCGCAACCTGTGGTGCCATCTTCGTGTGTCTCATCGTGCAATTCGATCCTCGACGCTGGGTCATCGGCATCGGAATCATGATCGTCATTCTCTCTGCCTTCATGTACGGATGGCCCATCCTTGGACTCTTACCGACGTACCTCAAGGGTGCCGGGTATGCAGCGTCCACCGTCGCAAATATGTTGACGGTCGCACAATTCGGCAACATGATCGGTTACTTCGTCGCAGGCTTCATGGGAGACTTGATAGGAATGCGCAAGTGGTACTTCACGAGCATTCTCATCGCACAAGTCATCGTGTTCCCCCTGTTCTTTGCGGGAATCAAGTCAGCGTGGCTCATCGGGCTTCTGCTGTTTTTCAACCAGTTGTTCGGCCAAGGCATTTCAGGACTGGCCCCTCGCTGGGTGTCGAGCTACTTCCCTGTCGAGCAGCGAGCTGCGGGAGTGGGGTTCATCTACAACGTCGGAGCTCTCGGCGGCGCAATCGGACCGGTCATGCGCGCCTCACTGGCCAAGGGCTACGGCCTGGGATCGGCGCTGGGGGTGTTGTCCGTAGGCTTCGGCCTGATAGTCGTCCTTGGCGTCGGGCTTAATCTTCCACGCAAGCTCCAAGCCCTCATCAATCCGAAGGTCGTCCGTCCCGAGGACGGGGACGACCGGTATATCAACAGCGAGGACCTTTCGAGCGAGTTCGCGTCCGGCGGGTGCTGAATCGACGGCCAGAACACACATTCATAATCTCCAAGCAGAATGAAGTAAGAAAGCCACGAAGAGACGTCAACCATGGATGCTACCAATACATATACCGAGCAATTGGCGATTGATCTCGCTGGAAGCGCCTTGCTGCCAGCTCGGAAGGGTGTGGACGTGCATCGAATCGACGACACGGACGGTTCACTTCTCCTCGAATTCTCCGCAACCTCTTCTGGACGCCTGTTCGAACTTGTCGGGAAGAACGGGCGAATAACAGTCGACGTGGAGGCAGACCGTCTTCTCGGCCGTATCGATCTGGGCGGAGAGTCTCGAAGCCTCGACGCCGAAGATGCACTGGGTATGTCAGATGGCACTATTCACTCCGTCGGGTTGACCTCTGACGAAACTGGCACGCATCTGTTTGCAGACGGCTACGAAGCATTCTCCGCCACGTTGCGAGCATGGTGCCGAGACCTGGGGGCAACCAACATCGTCATCAACCCATCGGGTGTTCTCGACGTACGACGTTTCAGAATGTGGAACTCGGCCTTGTCCTTGCAATCTATGGCAGCCAAGGCACCGGCGCCAATACCCTTCATCGAGTTCGCTGGTTCTGAGCTGTCAGCTCGAGACGCACGTCGTACCGGAGAACTCCGCCATGGCACGCTTCGAGCACGAACTCGCCTCCGTGGCAAAGGCCAGGGCGGAACCGTGCTCGCAGCCAGAGGGAGCGCTGGTCGGCTTTGTTTCGAAATCGTCGATGGCGACCTGCTCTTACACGTCGAGGTGGACGATGAACCGATTGCCCACGTACGCGCCCCGGGCAGATGGGATGACGGAAACTGGCATGATCTGGTAGCCGTCAGTGGCCGTGGCGCTATTGAGCTCTACGTTGATGGTTTCCTCGTGGCCCACGAACCAGGTGAGGCTTTCTTTGCCGATCTCGGCAACGTAGAGCGGGTGACCGTCGGAAAGGACCTCGAAGGGGCACGGCTGTTCGGCGAAGCGCAGACAGCATCCATCTTCAGCAGCGCGCTAACCGACGCCCAGGTCAAACGCCTCGCCAACGTAGCTCCTCTACGGACCCAAGCCCTCTTTGACACAGGGTATCTGGACTCGAAGAGCTATCGGATCCCATCGCTGATCAGACTCGATTCCGGAAGTTTTATCGCAGGTGCAGACCAACGTGTGAGCATTGCCAACGACAGCCCCAACGACATCAATTTCGTCATCCGTCGCAGCGAAGACGGCCGCCTGTGGGACGAGGCCGAAATAGTCCTCGAGTATCCCGGCGAGGGAGCCCTCGGGGCATCGGTCATCGACTCGGTTCTGTTCCAGGACCACAACTCGGGACGCGTGTTCTGTTTGATCGATCAGTTCCCAGGTGGCGTGGGACAACCCAACGCAAAACCCGGGTCGGGCTTCGATGACCAAGGTCGGCAGCTTCTGTTCGACCGTGACGCGACCGCCTACGTCATCAATGCAGAAGGCATTATTACAACCGAGTCGGGGGAACCCACAGACTACACCGTTGACGAAGCCGGAAATATCTTTGAAGCTGGTATCTCCGCCGGCAACATCCATCTGGCCACGGGAGTGGACCCCCACGAGTCCCTGCTGACCCTGCGGACTAGCAACCTCATCCTCATCTACAGCGATGACGATGGAAGGACGTGGTCACGGCCCATCAATCTGAACCCGGCCCTCAAACAGCCTTGGATGCGGTTCCTCGGCACCTCACCGGGCAACGGAATCCAGCTGGAACACGGGATGCACCAAGGCCGACTCCTGGCGCCGGTCTACTACAATCACGAGGAGGGGAAGACCTTTTCATGTGCTGCGGTGTACAGCGATGACGGTGGTCAGACATGGAATCTCAGCAAGTCACCGAACGACGATCGCGAACTGTTCGGAAAGACCGTCAGCTCTCGAAATCTCGAGGATGACCGCGGATCGACCCATGAGTCAGCGTTAGTGGAGACCCCTGATGGTGTCGTGCACTCCTTCATGCGAAACCAGCACCCTTCCGGACGAGTGGCGCACGCAGCTAGCGTCGACGGCGGCGAGACATGGGGCGAAGTGACGTTCGTCGAGCAGCTGACCGAAATTTTCTCCCAGCCCAATGCCATCTCCGTCCGAGATGAGTTCGGAACTGAATCGGTGGTCTTCGCCAATGCATCGATGATGCTCCCGTTCCGCGGTTGTGGTGTGTTGCGCCAGAGTTTCGACGGAGGCATGACCTGGCCACACAACCGCGTGCTCAATCCTCGTCATCACGTGTATCAGTGCATGGCCCAGCGAGACGAACGGACTCTGCTCGTCCTGTGGGAACGGGAGTGGCAAGGCCTGTTCCTGACCGAAGTTCCGCTGTCATGGCTCACCAATTCGCGCAGCACATTGGGGTAATCCACACAGCGGCAACAGGTATCACCGATTCAATGTATTAATGATGTGGAAGACTTGACGGATAGGGGTTCAGCATGTACCAAAGGATTTCACGCCGATCCGCATTGATCTCTGGCGGGGCAGCCTTGCTCTGGGGCATGGCAGGCCAGCTCTCTACGCATTCTCCTGCACTCGCTACACAGGAGGCTGACGGACTCGAAGTGTTCAACAGAGAAAATTCACCATCACACTTTTTCCGCGTTCCTTTCATGGTGGCCACTGCCAATGACACATTGGTCGCGGGCTGCGATGCAAATCGCGCAACAACTGGCGACTCCGCAGACAATATCGATGCCCTGATTCGCAGAAAACCCAACGCATCCCGTTACTCGATCTCCAACGGATGGGAACCCCCGTCACTGATCAAGCCGTTGGAGATGCGAGATTATTCGGAAAAGTATGGGTATTCCCCCACATCATCCTCCGTCATCGACGGCGCCATCATCGAGGACTCAGTTCGAAATCGGCTGATGATTGTCATCGACCTCTGGGCCTGGAACGGCGGCGTGTTCGAACACCTCAACGTCGCCCCGGACGGCTCCGTCAGCGGTGGACGCCCTCGAAAGTTCCCCCTGGGAGATGGTTTCGCCACCGTTGCCGGACGGGACATGCTCCTGCTCTCGACACACAACGCCACAGGGGACGCCGACGGGTTGAGGGGAAATATCAATCTGAATTTCGATCGCTCACAATTCGATCTCGTAGCTGACCTCGATGGCCCCCGCGACCAGTGCGGCCGCATTCGGATTTATGAATTGATCGGTACACCTCGTCCATACACCACCGCTGGAGTCGATGACTCGAATCTCGCTCTCGGACGGCGATCAAGATATTCCTTGGACGACGATTTCAATCTCTTCGAGGCGGGAATTCCTCTGTACGTGTTCCAGTACGGTTCAGCTCGCATCGCTCCGATGCGCGTCTTCTACAAGGATTCAATCCTTCAAGTCTTCAACACTAATCACATCGTGGAGATCTACTCATATGACGATGGTCAGACATGGAACATGGGAAAACTGGTGACACGACAGTTCAGACCCGTAGATTCTCGATATACGCTCATCGCACCAGGTCGGTCCATTCAGGTCCGCGCAGGGGAACACGCCGGGCGCATCGTCGTTCCGACCTACATGATGCTGCCTGCCGGCATTTCGTGCACTACTGTCTACACTGACGATGGTGGGGTAACTTGGCAACAAGGACTCCCGATGCCAGCCACTATCGATCTCCACGAAAGCGCGATCACCGAGGTTCTACCCGGCGTGTTGCGCAGCTTCAACCGACATTCCGCCTCTTCCGGCGGAAAGGTACTGACCGCCGAGAGCCTGGATGGCGGCCATTCCTGGAGCACGCTGACCTCCGCGTTCGGCGACGACGACCAGGGCGTCGCATGTCAGGTCTCTGCGCTCATGTTGAAACAAACCATCGCATCACCTACGACCGGAGAACAACTCCCGGCTCTCATGGTCGTTTCAGCAAATGATCGCAGGCGTCGACATGGCGTCGCCCATGTAGCAGTTGTCCATCGATCCTCGGCGGCATCCGGGCCACGCTCCGAACTTGAATGGGTGAGTCACACCGACATCACGAGTCCACAGACCCTCTTTGCTTATTCCTCGATCGCCCAGTTGTCCAACGGCCGTGTTCTCCTGCTCTTCGAATCGTCAGCTACGGATTCATGGGCAGACGGGCTTCAACGCATATATCTCCGGGAACTGAAGCCATGACACCACACTGGCGGGCACCAGCGCCGGCCAATCTCCACCACCATAGACGGTTACATCCCAATTTTCGAGACGTGACCGAAGTTTTGCCACATTCTGTGTCTCTCGCTTCCGGGGAGCGACGGGAATGGGTCCGACACGATAGAATCCACTGGTCACGGGGCAGTCTGCGCCCCGGCAATCTACCCCGCACATGCCCGCCGACCCGGAGGAGCCGCGCACCATGCCCAAGAGCCAGGCAGCCAAGGAACTCGCCGCGAAGCAGAAGGCCCAGGCCAAGGCCGAGAAGGAACGCCGCAAGCACTCCGACAACCCCAAAGACTGGGGCACCGGAAAACAGCTTGCCGAGACGTTCAAACTGACCCGCCAGGTTGACCCACAGCTCCTCTGGTGGGTCATTGGTTCTTTTGTGGCAGGCGTCGTGGTGTTCACCGTCCTCGGTCTTATTCTTACCGACCTGTGGTGGGCGTGGCTCATCGTTGGCATTTTTGCTGGTGCTGCTGCCGCTATGTGGGTCTTCCAGTGGCGCGCTAAACGTTCCATGTATGCCCGATTCAAGGGCCAAACCGGATCAGCCGAGGTTGCCCTGTCTCTACTCGACAAGAAGAAGTGGACTTCTACCCCTGCGATCGCCTTTACCCGTCAGCAGGATGTCGTTCACCGCGCTGTCGGTCCGGGCGGAATCGTCCTCATTGGAGAGGGGCACGGTAACGGTCTACGTAACCTGCTAGCCACCGAGACTAAGCGCCACGAGCAGGTCGCCTACGGCACCCCGGTGACGTCGATCATCATGGGCAACGACAAGGGGCAGGTACCGCTGGAAGAGCTTGACAAGTACATCAAGAAGCTTCCCAAGGCTCTCAACACCAGCCAGGTCGACGAAGTCGTCAATCGTCTCAAGGCCCTTGACGCCATGCGCCCCAAGGTGCCGCTGCCGAAGGGACCGATGCCGAGTTCAATGAAGGGCGCCCGCGCCGCCATGCGAGGACGCTGAACCCCCGTTGGCCGGCACAAATATCGTCAACGCCGATCGCATCTCAAAATCCTGGGGTACCCGAGCGGTCCTCTCAGAGGTGTCTCTGGGGTTATCTACTGGGGATGTCATCGGCGTTGTGGGGCGCAATGGAGACGGCAAGTCTACCCTCTTAGCCCTCCTCACCGGTGCCTTAGAGCCCGACTCCGGGACTGTGACGCGCACTAACGGAATTTCCATAGGGGTGCTCGATCAAGCTGAGACCCGTAACGATCAGACTGTCCGCGACCTCATCGTCGCTGGCCAGCCCGATCACGTTTGGGCAGCTGACCGCAAGGCTCGTCCAATCGTCGAGGACATGCTTTCCGACATTGACCTTGACCGCCCTATGACGGACCTTTCCGGCGGGGAACGACGACGGGCTGCGCTGGTTTCGATCATGCTTGGACATCATAACCTGCTTGTCCTTGACGAGCCCACCAACCACCTCGACGTCGAGGCAGTGGCATGGCTGGCAAAACACCTGCGCCACCTCCAGGAGCGCGGCGTGGCAATGCTCGTCGTCTCACACGACCGTTGGTTCCTCGACGAGATCTGCACCGATATCTGGGAGGTCCACGACACCACCGTCGAGGCTTATCAAGGCGGTTACTCGGCATACACCCTGGCCCGGCTAGAACGAACCCGCATCGCTGCCAGTAACGAGGCCAAGCGTCAGAATCTTGCGCGTAAAGAATTAGCGTGGTTGCGTCGAGGAGCCCCTGCCCGTAGCTCCAAACCGCGTTACCGAGTCGAAGCCGCCAATGCCCTCATCGCGAACGTGCCCGAGCCCCGCGACAAGCTTGAGTTAGCACGCTTTTCCGTGGCCCGGTTAGGCAAAGATGTACTGGACCTCAACGATGTCACCGTCACCGTCTCTTCCAACGAGCTCGGCGAACGCACCCTGCTTGACAAGGTGACATGGTCGATCGGCCCGGGCGACCGGATCGGTCTGGTTGGCGTCAACGGAGCTGGCAAGTCCACCCTGCTTAACCTTTGTGACGGTTCTCGCAAGCCTGACTCAGGCCGGGTCAAACGAGGCAAGACTCTGCGCCTGGCTCACCTACGTCAAGAAGTTGATGACCTCGATTCGACGATGACGGTCTTAGAATCCGTCAATGACGTCAAGGCAAGGACGAAACTGGCCACCGGTCACGACGCCTCCGCCACTGACCTCCTAGAAGGATTCGGATTCACCGGGCAGAAACTCGTCACCCGCATAGGCGACCTTTCGGGGGGCGAACGGCGTCGTCTTCAGCTGCTGCGCCTCCTCATGGACGAACCCAATGTGCTCCTCCTCGATGAGCCGACTAATGACCTCGACATCGACAGCTTGCGCTTGCTTGAGGACTACCTCGACTCTTGGCCGGGCACCCTCATTGTCGTCTCCCACGATCGCTGGTTCCTGGAACGGGTCTGCGACGTCGTTTGGGCTCTCATGGGAGATGGCACAGTGGCTCTCCTACCCGGGGGAATTTCCCAGTACCTCGAGCATCGTCGTAACCGGGAAACCGGCCCGTCGAAGTCAAGCCGGGTAGGCATCACCTCACAGGCCACCGAGCTGAAGAAGAGTGCCGCCAAGTTGCGTCAAGCCCACAAGAGCATGGACAGGCTCGATCGTCAGATGGGAAAGGTCCGCGACGAGCTGGCCCGCCTGCACAAGGAGATGGCCGCGAAGGCCGACGACTACCAGGCGCTGGTAGATTTCCAGACGAAGGCCGATGAACTCGAGGAGCGGATGGCTCACCTCGAAGAGCAATGGCTCGAGGCCGCCGACATTGTGGAGGATCAGTGACCCTTCAAAGCGCTAGCCCGGCCGTCTCCGGGAAGCAAGAGATTTCGTCTCTCTTCTGGCCGACACTCGCCGTCATCATGACGACGGTGTCGTGGACGTTGATTATGCCGCGCCCAATCGATCTGAAGATCTACCGTGACTGTGTACGCGCCATGTTGGAGGACCCGAGCACGTTGTACACCGCGTCATCGGTGAGTGGTTTAGGGTTCACCTACCCACCCTTCGCAGCGGTTGCCCTCACCCCATTGGCCCTACTCCCCTCCCTCACAGCAACGATCCTCCACTATGCCGTCAGTGCGATCGCCCTCGTCATCATGATTGATCTGTTCTGGCGGCGTTGCGGACGCGAACCTCATCCATTCCTGACCGCCGTTCTCGTCGGAGTTTTAAACTTCAGCGAGCCCATCGGGAAAACCCTTGTCTACGGGCAGGTCAACCTCCAGCTAGCCCTTCTCGTCATTGTTGACGTCTTCCTTGTGCCCCCGAAGTGGCGCGGGGTGGGGGTCGGAGTGGCCACCGGGTTCAAGCTCACCCCGGGCATCTTCGCCCTCTGGTACCTCGTCACTGGTCAATTCAAAGCCGCACTTCGAGCAGCCGCGGCTGGTCTAGCCACAATCGCCATCGGGTTCGCGGTAATGCCTACAGCATCCTGGGAGTACTGGACCCACTACATGGTTACGCCTAACCGTCTGGGTGGGCTCACCTGGGCAGGCAATCAATCGCTTTCGGGCATGTTGCTGCGGCTAGGACGCGGCAATCTCACCCTCGTGTGGCTAATTCTGGTCGCGCTGTGCTGCGTCCTCGCTGCGGTCGCATCGCGGCGGCTGTGGCAAGAAGGGGACGCCGACCAGGTGTGGTCTCTGCTTTGCGCCGGGCTATGCGGATGCCTGGTAAGTCCCGTGTCATGGTCCCACCACTGGGTATGGGGGTCCTTTGCCATCATCGCCGGCCTAGCCGACTGTCGTCGTCGCCGGCAGATACTAGCCCTCATCTGGGCTCTCGCCACACTGACATGGATGGTCTGGTGGTTTCCTGCCGGTCGTAACCGAGAACTCACTGCAACATGGTGGCAGAAGATTCTCACGGACACCTACGAGTTAGCGGGAATCAGCTGCCTCATCATCTTGGCGCGGAATTGTCGTAGATGTGAGTTGGGCGTGTCAGCCCCACGCACATAGACAGAAGAGGGCGAGCGGATGGAATCCACGATGTCTCCATCACGAGCCAAGGACATACCCATGACACCGAACGCGTGGAAATCACCCCACGGACGCTGTCCTACACCACCCCGAATCCTGACGATCGGACCTCGCCCCGTCGACGCCACAGGCGTGTGACGACCTCGCCTTGGCTAGCCTCCGGACTCAGGCCCCCATACCCGAAGAGAAGATGAGCGATATTGAGAAGCAATGGCTGGCAGCAGCGGAGGCCGGGGAATGTGTGGGATACCAGTCCAAGTCGCCACAAGCCTTGCCGTGCAGGATTCCGGAGATGTCGTCCAACATGGTCTGTTGCCACCATGACCAATCATGCCCTCCCTCGTGGATGACCAGCGGTACCATCCAGTTCGCAACATCGTGCAACTCTTGCGTAAGAGGGGCCGCACGTGAAGTCGTACTCGTGCGTTGTGGATACCGATGCGAGTCGCTGCCGCAACCAGGGGCTCAGCGAAGGCCACTGTCTGTTAACGCCACGTGGTGAGAACATCATGCGACGGCCCCTCTACATGGTGACGTCCATGGTGGAACACGGTGATTCGATCATTGTAACGAGCTGCGAACGACAGATCATGCAGAACAATAAGGACCAGCGGCCCCTGTCTGGCGAGCCGAAGGGCACGCGCCATGATGACTTCCTGGTGGCGTAGGTCGAGCGTCGAGGTCAGTTCGTCTAACAACACGACTTGCGTGGTCTGGGCCAGGACACGAACAAAGATGGTACAGGTCAGCGGGATAGGAGTAGACCTGACGGAATCCCTAACATCCTCCGGATGCCTCACGAACTGGTAGGTCGGACTCATGAAAGGTACCTCTCATGGAGACCCTCGACCTTACCCGTCCGCCACGATCAGAAATTTGGCTCGGTCACGGATGCAGCAACTGATTACCACGCGGCCTTAATGGCATCGGCAATTCTGGGTCCATGCCTCGTAACCCGCTTGATGACGATGCCAAGCGTGATACCCCAGGCGTAAGCGTCAGGCAATTTTACGCAACCAAGCAGTACAGGACCACGATGGCACCAGCGCGGATGGCATGCTGCCCCTACCCAACACTTTCCAAACGCGTTGTGCATACCGGGACATCACCCGCATTGAGGGGGCAGATGAACCACGCACAGAGCGCCTTGGATGAGCTGCACACGCAGATGGCTAAGGCCTTCTCCGACTCCCAGCAACGCACTGGTACATCTGGTCGGTCAGGCCGAGGAGCGTCTGCCCGGGGTTGAGGCCGCCGCGAAATATGGCACGTCCCCAGTACGGTCCGCTGCCAACGACGCTTCGCGGCTCCCGCCCTGTCGACATGAGCGACCAGCGGGACACTCACGAGTTGTCCGAACCTGTCAGGCCCCTGTGTTCGGCAGCCTCGGACCGAGCGTGGAATGGCGAAGGCGCCCCCATCCATCCCCTATGTTCGCTTCAGAAACCGTCGTGGTCGTCACAGACGAGGACGGCGTCACCGTCGGCTTGATCGTCGTAGCCGGTGTTGGAGTCACAATGGGCGTAACCGTGGCTGGTGTCGGAGTGGGCCTTAACTCTCGATCGACCACCGTCATCTCGCGAATGACCGGAGCCGGTGAGCCAGCGACCAGCATGAGACGCACTTCCTTAACGCTCGTACCTGCCGGCACCGCGAAGGCGTGGAAAGGCGCGTCGTCACTGATCGTCCCAATGGTTCTCCACGCTCGACCCGAGCGCACCTGGACCTTGCCGCAGGCGGTCCCAACGACGATGACCTGACGCGGGGTGACTCCCTTGGCGGGCACGAAGCTCACGAAATCGCCAGCCTTGGCGGAGGCTGCAGCATGGAAGGCCGTCGAGACGTCTCCATCAAAGGCCAGAGCCGCGCTCGACCCCTTGGCAGCCTTGATATTGGTCGAGTACACGCTGACAGGCGGGGTCACCTCGAACTCACGAATCTTGACCCATTGAGCACCTGGGTTGGCGTCAGTGGCCCGGACTCGAACATAGCGTGCTTTAACCGGCGTCTCGAAGGCGTGCTTGATAAGCGGGGCCGAGTCGAAGATCCCGGCGATTGTCCACGTCGATCCATCCGTCGAGTACTCCAGGGCGGCGTGATAGAATGTATCACCACTCGCCGTGTCATCGTCAGCCTGATGAACGGCAACCTGACCAACGGACTTGACCGATCCCAAGTCGACTTGGGCGTAACTGCCCTTCTCCGGTGGGACGTTGCTCCAAAAGGGAGTCGACAGTTTTCCATCGACCATCTGGCTCGGGGAATTGCCCTGCCACTGTCCCATGGACGAGGATGCAGTGCTGGCGTAGGCCTTCATTGCAGTCGGACGGACCCCAAGGAACGCGGCGAACTGTGCGGTGGCTTTCCTGGCAAAAGCCTCGAAGATGCCGTCTCCTACCGAGGGAACGATGACGTTCTTGTGTGGGATGCCGTCGCTGCCCTGATCGTCGACGGTAGGGCACTTGGCCAGATCAATCTGTCTCTGCGCCGCGAGGTACTCATTCGTCGCTTTGAGCCCATCACCAACGTCGATGGCGTCAAGCATCGCCACGAAGTGTTGGCTGGCACGCGCCCACTGTGAGGCTGCGGTGACCCAAGGTCTGGCGTCTTGCAGGAAACCTTGCTGGTCCATGCCCGCCAGCGCCTTGGGCAGCCTGACGATCGCAGCCAGGCGGGCTTCGAGAGAATCGTCAGCAGTACCCGTCTTACGAGCGGCCCAAAAGGCGGCGACCGCGGCAGCCAGGGCCGGGGCGTGGGTGTCGGGGGAACGGTAGGGCCAACTCTGGTTAAGATCGGCGAAAACGCGCAGCGCGGCGCGGGTGGCCTTATCTACGTGTAGTCGCCGTAGTTGGCCAGGGCAGGCATCGAGGCATAAGGCTCGATCATAGGGTTCGAGGTGATGCCGTCGATATGCTTGTACAGGTTGGGATCGCGATTAACGAGCGGATTGAGGAAAAGCTGGCTGCGCCGCCCGTCATTGACCGGGAAGTTGTCCCAGATGTACAGGTGCTTGGTGCGGTAAGACTGTGCCGCACGCGCCACAGAGGATTCGGTAATGGACGGCGAGAACACTCCTTCACCGGTCCACTGGACGCGAATGTCCTTGTCCAGACGAGTACCGAGCTCCACCTTGTAGGGGTCCTCCCACGAACCGTTGTAATTCGTGGGAACTGTCTGGAGCGGGGGCAGACCATTCTTCCTGACGTACTCGGTCTCAAGTCGGTTGAGGTAATCAGCCTGGGCGTCGGCGATCCACTTTCCGTCCCCTTTGTTGGGATATTTCTGGCGATCGGCGTCGCAGTGGAACTTGAGCTCGATGTCGTCCAAAGCGATGTAGAAGGATCTCACGCCCAAGGAGCGGAGCTGGTCGAACTTGTCAGTTGTGGCCTTGAAGTCATCATCCGAGGAGTAGCAGATGTCGTTGCCCGGCGACAGTGCGAAGGTGAAGTCGACGTGGTTATCGTTGGCTCCCTTGACGAGCTCCTTCATGCGCACAAGGTCTTCGCCGCTGTAAAGGGCGCGCCACTTGGCACGCAGCAGCAGATCGTCCTTCGGCGTGTAGATATAGGTGTTCATCTTGTGGCGGCCATAGAAAGCGAACTGGTCCAACCTCGCCTGGTGTGACCATGGAATGCCGTAGAAGCCCTCGATACCACCGCGGATCGACATGAGCGGCCAGTCACGCACCGTTACCGAAGCCACCTTGCCATGACGCACGAGCTGGCGCAAGGTTTGCACAGCGTAGAAGGTGCCCCGAGCGTCCTTGCCCTGAAGGGCGACGACGTCATGGCCGGAACGGTGCCCGGAGGCGATGACGTAGCCATCGGCCGGCAAAGTGTCGGCCTTGCTGCCCCCGAGGGAAGCAACGAGCCCATCGATACCCGGCGTCGTGTCAGCCGTGCCGACCCAGACCTGGTCACCAGATGCATCCGGGGTCTGGGACACGCTCACCTGTGCTCCTGGCAGGCTGCGCAGAACAGTCACTGCCTGTTTGACGGCCTTGGCGTCTGCGTCGGCTCCCGCAACCACCGTGACTTTCCCCGACAACGACATGTTGGCACCAGTCGAGGCCATTTCCTGTGGGTTGGGCAGGATGGAGGGCAGGGTCGAGGCCGCCGGTTGGGCATCATTAGCAGCTCGAGCCGGAGGACTAGTCACCACAGCCACGGATCCCACCATCAAGGCGGTAAGGCAAGCCGCGACCTTCCGAGCGAGTCTGGGCCGGCCGACAACGCAGAGTGCTGATCTCACCATGGGTAATCCCTTTCAGAAGGTAATGGCGCCGCCGCTGGCACCTTGGTTGATCGGACGCCCTGCGTCCGATGACGTGCGACTGGCCCTTGGCTGAGCCCATCGCCAATGTGAACGTGTACAGAACTGGCGCGATCCCTCACGAACGGGGGGAAGCTCGAGATGCTCCGACGGGCCGCCCGAGGGGCGACCCTCGTCCGTCACTGGACGTTGAGCAGGGCGGCCCCAGGTTCGACGGTCCGAGCCTCGACCGGCGTCACCGACTCCGGCGCGGCGTCGAGGATGATGACAGGGCACATGGCCGAGCGGCCTCCGGCGACAACCTCGCTCGGGTTCCACGAGATGAGGGGGGTACCGACGGCTACCTGATCTCCTTCGGCGGCGTGAAGAAGAAAGCCACGACCGTTGAGCTGCACAGTGTCGATACCCAGGTGGACGAGTACGCCTAGCTCCTCGGCTTGGATGACGAAGGCGTGTGGATGAAGCTTGACGACCCGGCCGGTGATGGGAGCGACAACCGTCACCTTGGCCTCACCGGCCGGGGCGATGGCGACCCCGGGACCGACGAGCCCTTGGGCGAAAACCGGGTCCGGCACGTCCGAAAGAGGATGGACGTCCCCGGCCATGGGTGAGGAGACTGGCATCATCAGCGCAAGTCCTCAATGTCCTCAGCGAGGGTGTCGGCCTCGGGACCAACGACGACCTGAACGGACGTGCCCTGCTGGACAACGCCAAAGGCGCCGGCGGCTTTAAGCGCAGACTCGTCAACGAGGTCGGGATCGTCCACCTCGACGCGCAGTCGGGTGATGCACGCCTCAAGATCGTCGATGTTGTCGTCGCCGCCGAGGGCTGCCAGGATCTGTTCTGCCTTGCTCATGGTGTCTCCTTGCTCTGATTCGAGATAAACTCCGCCATGGAGCATCTTCGAACGAATGCTGGTCCACCTTCCAAGTGGTCCAGACAACTAACACTGAACTCCATCAGACGCCCGGATGTCAAGATCCGATCAGGGCTCGCGATCTTCTCCCCACAAGTCCTCCAGGTCTGAAGCCAATAGGTCGGCGTCCGGACCGACGATAACCTGAATGCTATGCCCTTGCATCGTGACCCCGTGCGCTCCGGCCCGACGTAAAGCTTGCTCATCGACCTGTCCGCAATGACGAACCTGGCATCGTAATCGAGTTACGCATGGCTCGATCGACACGACATTGTCGATTCCGCCCAAGGCCGCCAAGATGTGCTTGACACACTTCATCATGAACCTCCTCGAGATGGATACAGGGTTCTGCGTGGGCCAGAGATCGGTACCCACAATTTGTAGCGATCACCCCGGTACCAGGCCCGGGAATAAGAGACAGCAATGTCATCGGCATAGGTTCGACGGTTGATAGCCAATACAGCCGACCCGACGGGGATCTGCAGTTGTCCGCAGATCAGCGCGTCACCGCTGACAGCCTCGATCGCATCCTCACCCCAGGTAGGGGCTAGCCCAGCTGCCGTCATCGCCTCGTAAATACTTGCCGGGACGCCGTTAGCCAACAGATCCGGCATTACCCGGGCAGCGATCCAGGTCTTTTCAACTGCCATCGGAACGCCATCAGCCAACCGCACACGGTAGACGTAATGAACGGGCTCTCCCGACTCGATCCCTAACCACACAGCGACATCAGGAGTGGCCGACAGCTCCTCACCGCGCAGCACCCGGGTGTCTGGAATCATGCCACGCTGACGCATCTCCTCACTAAAGGACGAGATGCGCGACTGCACATCCACTTTGGGAGCCCTGACGTAGGTGCCGCTGCCGCGACGACGCTCGAGCATCCCGCTGCTCACCAGCGAATCAACCGCTTGACGGACCGTCATGCGCGAAATACCGAAACGCTCAGCAAGTTCCCGCTCACTAGGCACGACGTCCCCGACCGACAAGCGGGTGTCGATGAGCTCGACAAGGTAATCCCGCACGGTCACGTACTTCATGCGTGAATTATGCCCCCGAAGACAGCGCGACCCAGCATGGACCATGGCGAAAGTCTCGCAATGATGACGTTCACAAACTCTGCACGTTGCGTTGACAGGACCGCCTCAGTAGTCTGTACTTTAGAAAGTGGTCCATACCACCCCGCGGACCACCTGAGGCCAGAACCGACGTGGGCGACGACCTCGGACATGAGCACTCACTGTGGAGGAACTTCTATGGCGAAAGACGCTGTTGCCACCAGCACCAAGAAGAAACGGCAGATACCCGGGTTCTCCCAGATGCAGCGCATTGGGCGCTCCCTCATGCTCCCGATCGCTTCCTTGCCAGTCGCCGCACTGCTCATGCGATTTGGGTCTGTCGACGTCCTCGGAGCTGACGGACTCGCCAAGCACGCCTCATGGATGCAGCCGGTCGCCGACGTGCTAGCCGGTGCAGGCGGCGCAATCTTCGACAACCTGCCTCTCATCTTCGCCCTGGGTGTGGCCGTCGGCTATGCCAAGAAGGCTGATGGCTCTACCGCCCTGGCCGCCCTCATTGGCTACCTCACCTTTACCGGTGCAGGCACCTCCGATAAAACTCAGGGCGGCGTCCTCCACGCCCTCGCTCCGTACTTCTCTAAAGAGACCGGAATCATCAATTACGGCGTCCTCGGCGGCATCGTCATCGGCCTCATCGCAGCCAAGATGTACGAGAAATACCGCCGAACCAAGCTGCCAACCTACCTAGCCTTCTTTGGTGGCCGTCGCTTCGTGCCGATCGTCACCGCAGCCGCCTCTGTCGTCGCAGGCGTCATCATGGCCGTCATCTACCCGGCCTTCGACTGGCTGTTCAATAAGCAGGTCGGCGGTTTCATCATGACCCACGGGTCCAACCCAGGAACAGGATTCGTATTCGGTACCATCAACCGGCTACTCATCCCCTTTGGTCTGCACCACCTGTTGAACTCGCTACCGTGGTTCCAGCTTGGCAACTGCACCAATGCTGCTGGTGAAACCCTCCATGGCGACATCACTTGTTTCTTCAGCGGCGCCGCTGGCAGCAACGCCTGGACTGGTTCCTTCATGACTGGCTTCTTCCCGATCATGATGTTCGCACTGCCAGGCGCCGCTTTAGCGATCTACCACACCGCCAAGCCAGAACGTAAGAAGATCACCGGTGGCGTCATGATCTCGGTCGCCCTCACAGCTTTCCTCACCGGTATCACCGAGCCCCTCGAGTACGCCTTCGCCTACGTCGCCTTCCCGCTGTACCTGGTGCACGCCCTGCTCACCGGGTCCTCCCTGGCACTGTGCAACGCCTTGGGAATCAAGGACGGATTCGGGTTCTCGGCAGGTCTGACTGACTACATCATCAACTTCGGACGAGCCTCGGAGCTTTCCGGTGGCCCCGGAAAAGTGCTCCTGCTTATCCTCATCGGTTTGGTCTACGCCGTCATCTACTACGTCGCCTTCCGCTTCGCCATCACCAGGTGGAACTTGCGCACCCCCGGTCGCGAGGAGGAGGGTGACGACACCGCCGGCGCTAGCGTCTTCGACGAGGCCCAGCTAGCTGCCAGCAAGTCCACCGGTAAGGCAGACGCCCAGAAGGAGGGGCGAGTCTGATCCCAAGTCCCGTATTACTCATGATGGCGCCTCTGGCTGATGCTGGGGGCGCCATCACGGCACTACCGCGTAGTCACTCTGCGGTGGTATCAGGCGCTGGCATCAATCGACGCAGTATTTGGTCAAGGATGACACCAATGACAATCGCGCCGATAATCCCCACGGTGGCGGCAAGAATGTGATTGTTGCCCAAGAAGCTGGCTGCCCCTGCCCCAATAGCGGTGGCATAGCCGGCCCACGACAATCCGGCCAGGGCGTCAACAGGTAGGAAAACCCGATACGAGAAGCGAGTAGCCCCTGCCATCGCGTTAACGACGACGCGTCCTCCAGGGATGTAGCGGGCCACCAGGATGCACAGTGAGCCTCGGACCCTCAGTTGATGAGTCGCCCATGCGACAGTCTTCTGCCGCTTCGGTCCACCGGTAAAGAGCTTGGTGTGGCCAAGCTGGCGCCCCACCCAATATGCAATGTTGTCTCCGCAGATCGCACCCACAGCAGCTATCGGGATGATGAACCACCGCGACGGGTGACCAACTGCTGCTAGGGCGACGACGAGGGATTCGCTAGGAACCGGCGGGAAAAACCCGTCGATGACGCATAACCCCCATAATGCCCCGATTACCCAGGGATGGGAGGCATTGGCCGCGATGACGCCATTGATACTCGCCATCCATGCGGTCAGATTCATGCTTGCCAGTCTTCCACCCGGACTCAACCAGCCAACTCGTGGTCAGCGATCGCCTGTCGGTAGACCGCCTCCAACTGATCAACGACCGGACCAGCCGCGAACCGGGAGCGAGCTCGCGCAGCGATCTGTTCGCGATCCCACGGCCTAGCTAATACCCGACCCAACCCGTCAGTCAGCGCGTCAACATCCCCAACCGGGACCACCAAGCCATTGGAATCGTCAATAAACTCTTGCGGTCCGCCGCAGGCCGTCGTCAGGACCGGCAAGCCAACTGCCAGGGCCTCGGCGCAAGCGACGCCAAAGGTCTCGGCATGGGATGCCAAGGCAAAGGCGTCAGCCCCGGCAAGCTCCTCAGCGATACGCTCACGGGATTGGGGACCCAATACGACGATGCGTGGATTATCGGCGGCTATGGCCTCCAATTGGCGCCGCTGCGGTCCATCTCCGATGATTCTCAACTGGACCTCGGGTAGACGCTCAGCGGCTTGCGCCAACTCGACCATGCCCTTGCCCGGGTTGAGGGTGGCGACGCTGATGACGACCGCCCCTTCGTGACGTCGGCCAGGCCGGTCGAATAGCTCGACGTCAACGATGTTAGGGACCACCGTCGAGGCCACGCCATACCCAGCCAATCTGTCGCAGAGCCCCTGGGATACGCTGATCACCGCGTCGGCCCGGTTGCCCGCAGTCACGATGTCCTCAGTAAGACGGCGATCCGGGTGAGCTAAGTGAGAATCGTGTTCGGTCCACACCAACGGTTCCGGGAAGCCAGCTCTGGCGGCGGCAGCAGCAAATCTGGCGAAATGGGCGTGGATGATGTCGGGGGTGTCCCATTCCGAGGTCACGACGCGGTGCAGGTGCCGGGCCGCAATGGCATGGACTCGGTGATCTATGCGCGCAAAGGCAGCTCCCAGAGGCACGTCCAGCCTCACTACCGTAATACCGTCACGGCGATCTAAGGCATGCTCGATTCGGGTTCCGAACTTCCGCCAGTGGCGAGCCGAACGGGCATCAAGGGCAGCCAGGACGACGTCGTGGCCTTGCTGACGCAGTGCTATTGCCTGGTCATACTCGAAGATGCCCCGCAGCGGAGCCTCGAGGCTCGGAATCCCTCGAGACAAAACCATGATGCGCATATATCTCACTTGCGATTGACGACGACAGTGCCGAGCACGAGATCGTCTAGTCCGCGACGTTCGGCACCAATAACAACAGCGGGAATGATGAGGCATTTCATAGCAGTCCGAATCACTGCCCGCCACCATCCAATCGGGCCGAGACCGTCGAGGCGGATAATTACGACACGAGCCACGATCTGGCCGAAGGAACCACCTGCCACGGCAGTGAACAGGACGGACTCGACGAAGAACACCGCCATCGGCATCCACATCGGCCAACCTCCGCCCCGGACGACTGCCGGGCCAAAGATGGCACTGGCAAGCACCATGGAGGCTCCCCAGTCGATGACGAGGGCCCCGACGCGCTTGCCCCAACTAGCCAGCGAACCGCGCCCCGCAGCGGGCAGCCCAATCGAGACTCCTGGGGCTGCCTCGGTTCCACTCACCTAATGAATTCTACCGGCACGACCTGTTACACGCTCGAAACACAACGGTGACGGGTGAGCAACCCGCACGGACTACCGTGAATACATCACCAGTCATGTTGATGGAGGAAAGATGTTCGAAGGTCCCGACGACCTGCTTGCCTATGTCAAGAAGGAGGGCATCGAGATGATCGATGTCCGCTTCTGTGACCTCATCGGTATCATGCAGCACTTCACCGTCCCTGCCCGAGAGTTCGACAAGGACCAGTACGAGAACGGTCTGGCCTTCGACGGATCCTCTATTCGGGGCTTCCAGAAGATTAACGAGTCGGACATGGCCCTGCTGCCCGATCCGACGACCGCTTGGGTCGATCCCTTCCGCGAGCGCAAGACCCTCATCGTGAACTTCAACGTCCATGACCCTATCACGAAGGAAGCCTACAGCCGTGATCCGCGAAACATCGCGCGTAAGGCTGAGGCTTACCTCACATCCACCGGAATCGGCGATACTGCCTTTTTCGCTCCCGAAGCCGAGTTTTACGTGTTCGATGACATCCGTTTTGACACTCGTCAGAACACCTCGTACTACTCCATCGACTCCGAGGCGGGAGCATGGAACACCGGACGTACCGAGGATGGCGGTAACCGCGGATACAAGGTGAAGTACAAAGGTGGGTACTTCCCGGTCGCCCCGACCGACCACTTCGGTGATCTACGTGACGAAATCGTCACCATCATGGAGAGCCTTGGCATGAAGGTCGAGCGTGCCCACCATGAGGTCGGCACAGCAGGCCAAGCCGAGATCAACTGGCGTTTCGACACCCTGTCTCGCAGCGCCGACGACGTCATGAAATTCAAATACATCGTCAAGAACGTCGCCTGGCAGCATGGCAAGACGGCCACCTTCATGCCAAAGCCGATCTTTGGAGACAACGGCTCAGGTATGCATGTTCACTCGTCGATCTGGAAGGGCGGCGAGCCGCTGTTCTTCGACGAGTCCGGGTACGCCCAGCTTTCTGACATCGCCCGTTACTACATCGGCGGCATCCTCAAGCACGCACCGTCATTGCTGGCCTTCACCAACCCCTCGGCCAACTCGTACCACCGCCTGGTGCCGGGATTCGAGGCCCCAGTCAATCTGGTGTACTCGCAGCGCAACCGCTCCGCCTGCATGCGTATCCCGATCACCGGCCCGAACCCGAAAGCCAAGCGCGTCGAATTCCGTTGCCCAGATCCGTCTGCCAACCCTTACATGGCCTTCGCCGCCCTGCTACTGGCCGGCCTGGACGGCATCCAGAACAAGATCGAGCCTCCCGCGCCGGTCGACAAGGACATCTACGAGCTCCCTCCCGAGGAGCATGCCGCCATGGACCACGTGCCGGGCAGCCTGGGAGCGGTCCTTGACAATCTCGAGGCCGACCACGAGTTTCTCCTTGCCGGTGATGTGTTCACCCCGGATCTCATCGAGACCTGGGTCGAACTCAAGCGTGGCGACCTGGCTGCCCTGCAGCAACGTCCGCACCCCTACGAGTTCGACCTGTACTACGACATCTGAGTCGATCCACTCGCCAGGGGCGCAACTACGGTTGCGCCCCTGGCGACGTAGTAAAACAAGCCTCGAATTACACACCCGTAATTCAGTCCGGCCACCTCACTGCGGCTTCAGGCACTGGAACGGCGTCGGAGCCACCGGGTCCTGTCGAAGATTCTCCAGTTAAAGCGTAGGAGCTCCCTAGGTCTAGGCATCCCACCAGCATCGCCGTTGTCGCCCCCACTTTAGCTTCCAGCCGCCATGCTCCGCGGTGCTCACAGTCGCCATTGGAATGCCAGGACAACTCCCAACTCGTGACCTTCCCGGGAGCTAATCGCTTTGTCCTGGCCTCGGGGTCATAAGGTTGCCACGCCACTGGCACTCGGACTCCAGCCTCGGTGGTCTGGCGAAGTTGTGGCATGACGGGCAGGGTCATCACTGAAGACCCACAATTACGAATCGTCAGCATCGTTATCCGTGCGCCCAGAGCCGCACCGATATCACTAAACGCCATAGCGGCCTTCTCACCTCGGCGACACGTCAACGCTCCTTGCGCTCCACCAACGCTGGTCACTCGTTGCGCCGTGGCACTGATCGTCCGTTGCGGCAGAGTGCTGGTCTGTGGACGCGGTGAATACCTCGGCGTCGACATCACTGATGAGGTGGGCACAACGGCCTCAGGCACCGCAGGGGTAGTTCTGGAGCACCCAGCTATGGCTGCTACGGCTGCGACAACCGTCACCACACGCCCCATCTTCATCGCAGCGCCACAGTCACGATAGGCCAGAAAAACCGATACAAGAATCAGCATGATGCCGTTGATCCATGGCCGCGACACTAGCATGGCGATGTGTTCTCGCAGCATCGCGCTAGGCAGGAAGTAGGTCGCCGTCGATGCACCAAGAACTCATGTCTCAAAGAGATGTTCTCGTCGGTATTCGCAGCCTAGTTCTCCACAACGACACACTCGCGAGAAATTCCGTGCTCGACCAGATACTCAGCCATTGCTCCACGCATCGGGGCGTCGATCGACCAGCCAGGCATAGAACGCGAGGGGAATCACGCACAGGGCAAGCCCAATCACCATCTCACCCCGCCCCATCGCGTTAACAACTCGCCTATCATCCCGAAACCCTGCCACGCACCGACTACGAAGGAACCGAGCTGACATCTAATTGCCTGGCTATATCGGACACGATTGGGAGCCTTCTTGCAACAGTCATGCACACCATCATCGTCACGGGTCGGCGAACGGCCATAGCCTCAGCTACCGTGAAGCTATGGCAGACCATTCCTCTCGCACCTCTATCCCGCAATTCTGCAGCGACCAGATCACTGTCAGCCAGGTGCGCGCCACTCTGGATCAGTGGTATCCGCCATCGCTGGCAGAATCATGGGACGCCCCCGGTCTGGTGTGCGGGGATCCCGACGACACCGTCAGGCGGATCGCTTGTGCTCTGGAAGCCACTGACGTCGTCGTTGATGCCACCATCGAGGCCCACGCCGATATGCTTGTCGTTCACCATCCTCTTCTGATGCGGGGCGCCACGTCGGTGGCAGCGGATACGCCCAAGGGGCGCATCGTCCACCGGCTTATTCGCCACCGCATTGCCCTCATGAGTGCCCATACCAACGCCGACGCCGCAGTCGGCGGGGTCAATGACGTGCTCGCTCGGTTGTTGGGGGTGACCGTCGAGCGTCCCCTGGAACCGGCAGCACAGCCAGTCGACCTGTGGGGAGTCCAAGTACCAGTCGATGCCGCTGAGGCACTGCGCAATGCCCTCTTCGGGGCGGGAGCGGGGCAATTTGACGGCTACGACCTGTGCAGTTTCGAGACGGTGGGGCGTGGCCAGTTCCGCCCCCTCAACGGGTCTCATCCGGCCCTCGGCACCACCAACCAGATTGAAACCGTCGAGGAAGTACGCATCCACGTCGTCGCGCCGACCGTCATACGCTCCACGGTACGCAAGGCCCTTGTTGATGCTCACCCCTATGAGGTGCCTGCTTACGACGTGAAGACCATTGACTCTGGTTCCTGCCCTGGCCCTGACACACCCGGAATTGGGCGCGTCGGTCACCTCAACGAGCCAATGACCCTCCGCAGTTTTACCCAGCGCGTGTCCGGGCGGCTCCCTAGCACTGTGTGGGGGGTGCGTGCCGCCGGTGACCCGGACCAGCTCGTCACCACAGTGGCTCTGTGCTCTGGCGCCGGAGACTCTCTTCTTGACGCCGCGGTAGCCAGCGGTGCTGACGTCTATCTCACCAGCGACCTGCGTCACCACCCTGCTGATGAACATCTTCGCGCCGGCGGCCCTGCCCTCATCGACACCGCGCACTGGGCATCTGAGTCTCCTTGGTGCGCCGATGTTGCTCGTCGCCTCCATGACGAACTAGGAATTCCCTGTCAGGATCTAGGTATCCGAACCGATCCCTGGGTCATCGGAGCGGCAGTGGCACAATAAAAGGACGTGACAAGCACTGATCGCCCAGACCATCGAGACGACATTCGCCATGACCTCGAATTCGTCAATGACACCGAAGCTGTCATCCGGTTGGGATCAATGCTGCTGTCTTCTGGCACCGGCTCCTACCGGGTGAAGAGGGCGATGTCCGATGCCGGGCTTGCCTTGGGCATTGACCGACTCGATGCCACCGTTGGTCTTACCGAGATCACCGCGACTGCCCACCGCGGGGATAACTTCCGTACGGTCGCACGTGAGGTCTACCGGGTGCGCGTCGACTCCTCACGTATCACCGCCCTTGAGGACCTTGCCCATAACCTGCCGACTGGCACGACCGGGCGTGAGTTGGAATCACGATTGGACTACATTTCACGCACGGTGCGCACCAAGTGGGCGGAATGGCAGACGATCCTGGCTGGTGGCGTCGCTTGCGCTGGATTCGCCATCCTCAATAAGTTCTCTCTCGCTGACTCCCTCGTAGTCCTGGCGGCGGCGTCAGTCGGCCAGTTTGTGCGCGGCCGCCTCAACCGCCGCTGGCTCAATCAATTTGGGGTCGCAGCTCTGGCCTCAGCCGCAGCCTGCTTGGTATACCTCATGTTGGCGGATCTGCTGACCAACACTGGCCTGCATACCATTCACGGCCCGGGCTACGTCGCATCTCTCCTGTTCCTCGTACCAGGTTTCCCGATGATAACTTCGATCCTTGACATGGTCCGCATGGACTTCACGGCAGGTTTAAGTCGGGCAGCCTATTCCTTCGGTCTCATCCTTGCCGCCACTATGTCTGCCTGGATGTTTTCAGCAGCTACCGGCCTGCAACCGCTGCCTGCTCAGACGGTCTTCCCGTACCCGTGGGCATGGCTTGCCTATGCGGTGGCGACAGCATGCGGAGTTGCCGGATTTGCCGTCATCTTCAATTCCCCACCGCGCACGGTCGCCTGGGCCGCGGCTCTGGGGGCATGTGGGAACCTCTGCCGCCTTGCCCTTGTCAGCGTCAATCTTCCGGCCCAGTTGGCGGCTGGGGTTGGCGGCGTAATTATTGGTTTTCTCGCAGGTCCGCTATCGGCCCGAACCACGTTGCCACGCATCACATTGACCGTTCCAGCCTGCGTCATCATGGTCCCCGGGGCGTCGATGTACCGCACTGTGTACTGGCTCAATGGACAGGACATGACGAAAGCACTAACTTTCGGCGTCGACGCAGTCCTCACTGTCATCCTCATCGCATGCGGGTTGGCGGTAGCTCGGATGTGCACGGATCCTGCATGGGCTCGAAACCTACCAGTCCCCAGTCCGCATGCCTTCAAATTCTCCAAGGACGATCATTGATTCCAAAACACCGCGTCAACAGCCCTTGATGCGCGTCGGCAATGCCGCAAATGATCCTCGATGAGGTGCTCAGATGCGCCTCGGCCCATTCCCAAGGCTCTGGCGATGACGTCGAGATCCGTCGAGTCCGAAGGAATAACGTCACTCGGACGACCGCGCACCATCATGATCGCGTTACGCAATCGGCTCGCGGCCAACCAGGAATCACACAGTTCAGCGTGCTGCTCCCCGTCAATGTAACCGGCTGCCAAAGCGGCATCGAGGGCCTTGATCGTCGAGGTGGTGCGTAAAGCTGGTTCGTCGCCGGCATGCTGCAATTGAATAACTTGAGCTGTCCACTCAATATCAGATAAGCCTCCGGGCCCCAGCTTGAGATGTCGCCTCGGGTCCACTCCACGAGGAATCCGCTCCGATTCCATCCTCGCCTTGAGCTTGCGAATTTCTGCCAGCTGGCTTCCTGTCAGACCGTCAGCCGGGTAACGCACGGCGTCGAGGCATCCTAACAGCTCAGTCGTCAGCTCCCGGTCACCGGCACCGTGACTAGCCCGCAGCAAGGCCTGGGACTCCCAGGTACTTGACCACTTTCCATAATACTTCCGATAGCTCTTCAGGTTCCGTACCATCGGGCCCGACCGTCCTTCCGGGCGCAGATCAGCGTCCAAAACGACAGCGGGGTCGGCCCCCTGCTTGGCAAGCAGGTTGCGTAGCCTGGTGACGATCCTCAGTGCTTTCTCACCTGCTCCCGGACCGTCGCCGACGACGAAGAGGCAATCAGCGTCGGATCCGTAGGACAATTCCTGGCCACCCCAGCGGCCCATCGCGACGATTCCGATCTGTGGGGCGTCTTCAATTCCCCGTGAAACCGCGGCCAAGGTCGCATCGATGGTTGCTCCGGTGAGATCAGTCAGGGCTTTGCCAATATGCAGAATGTCAACGACGTTGAGGATATCGGCGACAAGGATCCGGAAAAGCTCGCGACGCCGTACTGCCCGAATCGCCTTGACTGCCTCTTCGACGTCGTGGTGACGTCGCGCCACAGCGTTCATTTGTCGGGTGAGATCCTCTCGGCCCAGTGGAGTGAGGTCGTCATCGACGAGCACCTGGACCGTCTCCGGTGCTCGGGTCAGCACGTCGACGGCGTATCTCGACGTCGACAGCACCACCGCTAATCGCTGAGCCATCGCCCCTTCGTCACGCAGAGCCCTGAGGTACCACGGCGACTCCCCCAGCGCTTCAGATACTTGACGAAAAGCCAGCAACCCATGGTCGGGGCTCGGGCCGTCAGCCAGCCACGCGAGCATGGCCGGCATGAGCGCGGTCTGAATGCGCACTGCCCGGCTGGTGCCGCTGGTGAGCGCCTCGATATGGCGCAGACCGGCGTCCTCATCGTGAAATCCCAATGCGCTCAGTCGCACCTTCGCGGCCTCCGGGCTCATCCGCAGATCCCGGGTGGGAATGCGCGCTACCGCCTCGACTACGGGCGAATAAAACACTTGGCCGTGGGCACGCAACACTGCCTTCGACGTCGCCGTCCAGACCCCACGGACTTCGTCTGCGGTGTGCAGGCCAACCGCACGGGCTAACCGACGCAGACCGTCCTCGTCGTCTGGAAGCAGATGGGTACGTCGCAGTCGGAACATCTGCACACGATGTTCCATGACGCGTTCTACCCGATATGCCTCCTCAAGGCGTTCAGCCGCGCCTCGCGAGATGTACCCGCCCGCTGCTAAGGCTCGCAAGGCCGGCAAGGTGGCACGTACCCTCAGCGACTCGTCTTGTCGCCCGTGCACCAACTGCAACAGTTGCGCGGTGAATTCGACGTCTCTCAACCCCCCGGCACCAAGCTTGATTTCGCGTCCCTTCTCCTTGGCAGCGATAAGAGAAACAACTCTGGTGCGCATCGCGCGAGTCTCTGGCACAAATCTCTCGGCCTCTCCCACCTGCCACACCATTGGGGAGACCATCTCAACAAATCGCTGGCCCAAGTCCAGATCACCTGCCATCGGACGAGCCTTGAGCAAAGCTTGAAACTCCCAGTTCTTCGCCCATTTCTCGTAGTACGTGCGCATTGAATCCATGGTGCGCACCAAAGGCCCGGCATTGCCCTCCGGACGCAGGGCAGCGTCAACCTGCCAAATTGATCCAGCCCCCGTGTGGGCGGAACACATTTTCGCCACCGAAGCTGCCAACTTGGTCGCAATAGTCACCGCGCGGGGGCCTGAAACATCGTCGCGGGCTGGTTCTGCGACATATATGACATCGACGTCAGAGATGTAGTTGAGTTCCTGAGCTCCGCACTTTCCCATCGCGACAACGGCCAGCCGAGCATCGGCATGATTAGGACAGTCAGCTCGTGCCAGGGCCAAAGCTGCAGTAACAATGGCGTCAGCCAGATCGGCTAACTCAGCTGCGATATCTTCGATGATCTCGGTTGGGTCGTCAGCGTCGACGTCCCGCGACGCAATCCGCACCAAATGACGTCGGTTCGCCAGTCTCAGCCGATCTGATGCTGGGCCGATCGGCGTCTCGGCGACCATAAACTCGCCTTCTCGGTGGGCGCCAACGACTTCAAGTAGATCGTTAAGGATCTCATCACGACCGAGGCGGACCGGATCGCGGGTGACCTCTGCAAGGTCGTCGGGGTGAGCGATAAGGTGGTGGCCGAATTCACTGGATGCACCCAAGAGCCGAACCAACCGGCAGGCCGAAGCGTCATCGCCGAGCAACTCACCAACGCACTGTGCATATTCCTGTGCAAGATCGGCAAGGGCATCAAGGGCTAGATCGGGGTCGCAACAGGTCTCGAGGTAGTACTCCCAATCCGCCAGTCGGTCGGGGTCGGCCCCGAAGGCCTCAGCGATTCGGTGGTGGCTGGCCAGAGCCGCAGTAGTGTCCATCACTCCCAGACGCAATAAGTCTATCGCGACACTCGGTTTGCGATCCACCGCGACCACCCCCTCGGTGGCACATTAGCCGACGAGAAGCACCAATGTGTTACCCAGTCGTCACGCCGACGTCGAATGGGGGTACGGTCCGTGCAACTCGGTACTCCTAGTTTTGTTGAGGTGACGATCATGGCAGCACGCGCGAAACGCGGCGTGAGGCGGTTGGCGACTACGTGGGTGGCGACCGCCCGGTGTTTGCTGCCTCAACCCAAGACTGGCAGCTTCAGCCCGGGGGAGGCTCAGCTGTGGGGCCGTCGCCACATTGCCTATCTCATGGTGATTTTCACCGACACCCTGCAGACGGTCACGACGCCAACGACCATTAGACCGATGACTCTGGCACGGGTGATTAATGAGCGTCACAAGGCCACCGGCACCTTGGCAGCCATTGGTCATGAGATCATTGCTGACGACACCGCTAGCCGTCTTGCTGGACAGGCTCAGCGTCTTCTGGATGAAGTGGGGTCGGTGTTGCTCGCCACCCCAGGGCCGTCCGCAACAGCAGATTCCCTTGTAGGACCAGTGCGTGTGACCGACCATCTGCGGGCCACTCTGCTCGCGATGGTCACTATAGGCTTGCACGATGGCATCGACATTCCGTCACTGGCGATTATTGAGAGTTGCCGCACCTTGTCGGCCGTTCTCGACGAGACCCACGGTGGTCGCACGATTGAGCTTCGGATACCGCCTGCGTGCGCAGTTCAATTGGCGGCGACCGAGTCGGGTCCCAGCCACCACCGAGGTACCCCACCTAACGTGGCCGAGACCGACCCTGTCACCTTCCTGCGATTGGCCACCGGCTTCTCGCGCTGGTCGGAAATGCGCTCAGCGGGGCGAGTTCAAGCGTCTGGATCCCACGTCGACGACGCTGCTGGCGTCTTACCAGTAGTCGATATGGCTGGGATCTTCCGCGACATTCTTGCTGACGATTGATCGGACGTCGATTCAACCCGTTGGAACCTCTGTTTAGAGGTGTGGCAGGTAACGATCAAGCTCGAACTGGCTGACCTGCCGGTTGTACTCCTCAAATTCCGCTCTCTTATTGCGCAGGAAGTAGTCATAAACGTGTTCGCCGAGGGTCCCGGCCACGAGTTCGGACTCCTCCATGCAGCGGATCGCAGCACCCAGACTTTGCGGTAAACGCTTAATACCCAGTGCATGACGCTCTCGAGCTGACAATTGCCAAACATCGTCGGATGCTTCCTCTGGAAGTGGTAATTCCTTCTCGATGCCATCCAAACCGGCAGCTAGCATTAAAGAATAGGCCAGATAGGGATTGACGGCAGAATCAATAGAGCGCAATTCCACCCGAGCCGAGGAAGCCTTGTCGGGCTTATACATCGGAATACGGACCAGAGCCGAGCGGTTATTGCGACCCCAACAAATGTAGTTGGGCGCCTCTCCCCCACCGAAGAGTCGCCGGTAGGAGTTCACCCATTGGTTTGTCACGGCGGTGATCTCCGGAGCATGGTGCAAAAGACCGGCGACGAAGTGTTTGGCAACCGGCGACATGCGGGCCTCGTCAGCCGCGTCATAGAAGGCGTTGGTGTCCCCCTCAAAGAGGGAGACGTGGGAGTGCATGCCCGATCCTGCGTGATCGGTGAAGGGTTTAGGCATGAAGGTGGCTTTAATCCCCTTGAGGGAAGCGATCTCCCGGATGACCACCCGGAAAGTCATGATGTTGTCAGCCATCGTCAACGCATCGGCGTAGCGAAGGTCAATTTCATGCTGCCCGGGGGCGGCTTCGTGGTGACTGAACTCCACCGAGATACCCATCTGTTCCAGGACGTTAATGGCATCGCGACGGAAGTCGGTACCCGCCCCCAAAGTGGTGTGGTCGAAGTAGCCCCCGTTGTCCAGCGCCACGGGGAACTCTCCGGGATGGTGTTCATCGTTGAGCAGGTAGAATTCGATCTCTGGATGGACATAGAACGTGAAGCCCATGTCGGCGGCACGACCCATCGTCCTTTTAAGGACGTGACGGGGGTCGGCTGCAGAGGCAGTTCCGTCAGGATTGGTGATATCGCAGAACATCCTGGCGGTACCAGTACCCGAGCGCCATGGCAGCACTTGGAAGGTAGCCGGGTCGGGGTGGGCCACCATGTCTGCCTCATAGACGCGGGCGTACCCCTCGATAGCTGAGCCGTCGAAGCCCACCCCCTCAGCGAAAGCTCCCTCGACTTCAGCTGGGGCGATGGCAACGGACTTCAAGGATCCCAAAACGTCGGTGAACCACAGTCTCACGAAGCGGATGTTGCGTTCCTCCATGGAACGCAGGACAAATTCAGTCTGCCTGTTCACTCTTCCAGTGTGCCTGTGGTGTGTTTCGAGCGGGTAACAGGGTTGAGACTGGCTTCTGTAGACTGCTGACATGGCTTCGGGTCCTCAAGCGGGGTGGTATCGAGACCCTGACGGCACCCCGGATCGCTATCGCTGGTTTGACGGCGAGCGATGGACCGATCGCACTACTACTTCCCCCGATCCCGCCCCACAGCAAGGCGGAGAAGGCCGACGTGGACTTGACGGCGGTCGCAGCTCGGAATGGTTCTGGGCAATCATCATCGTCATTCTCGTCGTCACTGTTGTTGCTGCGTTCGTCTTACATCGAGGCACATCTCAAGATCACAACGCTGAGCCTGATCTCAACTCGTCATCTCCGACGGTCTCAGCCTGGAATGAGAAGTCGAACACCCCGTCTGCCAGTTCCTCAGCCGTCACCTGCCCGCAAGGTCAACATCCCGGAAATCAGGGCTCCAATGACGGCCGTCTGCATGGCGGTGGGGTCTCGGTGGAGTCCATCCCGAACTGGCGTCACGAAAACCTTACCCTGCCATGGGTCATGGGACAGTCAGCACAGATCGACGACGTCTATCCCGGCTGGATGAGTGTGTCGGGAGTTGGCGGCTTGCCGGTTGCCGAGGGGTTCTCTAATCCTCAGACGGCCGCATCCATGATGATGGATTGCTTCGCCAGCTCCGACTATTACATGGGATATACAGGAGAAAGGGAAATCCGCTCACAAGCCCTGACCATCGGTGGCCATCCGGCATGGTGGAAGCGCAGTGAGGTCTACGTCTCACTGCCTAACCTACCGCAGGTGCGAGGCGATGTTGTTGACGTCGTAGTCGTCAACACCGGCCAAACCGACTTCCTCGGGATGCACTTCAATTCCGCCACGATCGGGGATTCCGCCCGTCAGGCTTTGGTCGATCACGCCCGGGAATCTCTCAAAGTGGATTGACGGTCTAGTCGTCGCCGTCATCGTCGTCATTGAAGCGTGGATCGTTGTCCCAGGCAGCGTTGCGCGCTGCCACCGTGTCTAGTGCCTCGGCTGCCGCCTGAGGAGTCGGGTAGGGGCCAAGATGGTCGGCCGCCCTACACTCCCCAGCTCCCTCGACGGCGTGGTGCTTAAGGCACCAGAAGTATTCGCCCTGATCGGCCACAACATCCCCCTCATCTGGCTCGATATCATCCTAAGGTGACTCAGTCTCTTCTTACCTGCGGAGCCAGATTGACCCTGAAGATTGCCATTAACTCCGTAGCTAGGGGCGCCGCGTCGTGGCTAGCCCTCATCATCACCTCGGCGGTGCTCATGGTGGTTCTGACGCTGAGCATTGGCCTCATCGTCGCTGGCGCAAGTGCTCGGGGGGAGATTCAAGAAGCCTATGTCTCGATGGGTGGGGTTGCTCTGGGATTCACGGTGCTGACGGGGCTTATCTCTTTCCGACTCGTCGTGAGTACCTGCGTCAGACTGCAACGCCAGGATGTAGCGCTGTGGCAGATCGCCGGGGTTTTGCCAACTGCGGCACTGGCAATCATGATTGTCGAGATTTTCCTCGTCACCATCGTTTCAGCGCTCCTCGGAGGGCTGACCGCAATGGTCCTGTGGCCGGAATACACCCACTTCGTTGACGACAGCGGACTGCCTCACAGTGATGTTCTGACCGGTCCGCTACCTCTGGTGGCAATGGTCATCGGAATAGCGACAACGGCTGGAGTCAGTCTGCTCTCTGGAGTGAGATCAGCCAAGAAGGTCGTCCGCGAAGACCTCGTTAGTGCCTCCCAGTCGGGGATTCCTCCCAGCACGACCGTTGGCGCCAAAATCACTACTGCGATTGCAGCCATCGTGCTGGTGGCTGGAACGGTGACGCTGTACCTGGTGATCGGACATGCGGATCGGATATCGGACCCTGAGCAGTTGAATGAGGTCCTCACCTCCTATCCAGGGATGGGCCTGCTGAACTGCTTGCTGTTCGCGGTGGTTTCCCGTCCGCTCGTGCGCGCCCTGACGGCAGTCTTACGGGGCATCCCCCTGGGAACGCCTGGGTTTCTCGCGACTCGCGAGGCCAGTGCCAGGCCAGCACTCACGCGTGCCCTCGTCGTTCCCATCACTCTGGCAGCTGCGGCCGTGGGGGTCATGTCCAGCTGGATCCATGAACTGACATGGGTCATGGACACACTGGCGCCAGAGTCGGGATCCGTGTCAGCTCCGCCTCGACAACTCTTTTTACTACTTGGTGGACCTGTTGTCGTCGTGTGTGTGCGCAGCTGCCATCATCTTCGCCACGGCCTCCCACCGTCGGCGCGACAATGCCCTGCTGATGGTGTCGGGAGCCGCCACCCGCGACGTTATAGTCAAGGTCATCGTTGAAGCAGCGGTATATACCGTCGTCTGCTTGCTGTGTTCTTACACCATCGTCATTGCTAACGACGTCGCCATGGCCACAGCCTTGTCGGCCGGACCGGTGGGTTCAGTCCCAGTTTTAGTTCCCGGATGGTCTAGTGCCGCAGTTGTCGTATTCGGAGTCGTTCTTACCGTCACCATGCTCTTTATCATCACCGCAGCCGGAATGCGCAGGGAGCCCGTCAGTGTCATCCTCGGAGCACGTTCATGACACCTCTCATTAGCGCAACCGGCGTGCGTAAGGGATTTGGTCGGGGTTCCCAGCGTATGGAGGTCCTCAAAGGCGTTGACCTGGACGTCCATCCCGGAGAGTTCGTCACCATTGTCGGGTCTTCGGGAGCAGGTAAGTCGACTTTGCTGTATTGCCTGTGTGGCCTCAGATCTGCCGACCAGGGCCAGATTCTCCTGGCTGGTAACGACATCAGCTCGGCAAGCAAGACCCATCTGGCACGAATCAGACGCGACCATGTCGGATTCATCTTCCAGGACCTCAACCTCATCAGTTCGCTGAGTGTGCGCGACAACGTCGCCCTATCTGCCCGTCTCGCGCGGAGGAAGCCCCGCAAAGGCGAGATCCTGCGCGCTCTGGAAACTGTCGGGCTGAGCTCGTGCGCTCGCAAATACCCCAGTCAGCTGTCAGGAGGGCAACGGCAGCGGGTGGCCATCGCTCGGTTTCTCATCCGCCGACCCCATGTGATGTTCGCTGACGAACCCACCGGGTCTCTCGACGTTAGTGCCAGAGACACCATCCTCGAGTTACTGCGACGCACGGTCACCGAATCAACAGCGCTCGTCATGGTGACCCATGATCTTGATATCGCAGCAACCGCCGACCGCGTGATCGTGCTCGCCAACGGATGCAACGATCGGACGCTGACGCGCCCGACAGCAGCGGAGATCTTTGACGCCCTACATCGCTCTTAACGCATACTTGGAGCTCATTGACGCCATCAACCGTCGGAAAACAAGGAAACGTCCACAGAACCTACACTGGATCGATGTGAATGCCATCAAGCCGTATCCTCAGAGTCCTCGTCGTCACGTCCCCGGCAACATTGCCCGTCCGCCTTATGTTGGCCTGGGCGACGTTCCGGAAACCTATGACGGCTCCCACGTGCAGTCGGCCGAGACGATCACTGCCATGGAAGAGGCCGGCCGGATTGCTTGTGGTGCCATGCACGAGGCCGGAAAAGCCGTGGCACCCGGAGTCACCACTGACGAGCTCGATCGCATCGCCCACGAATATATGTGCGATCACGGCGCCTACCCGTCGACCCTCGACTACCGCAATTACCCTAAATCTTGTTGCACCAGCGTCAATGAAGTCATTTGCCACGGCATCCCCGATTCTCGGCCGCTAGAAGATGGTGACATCGTCAAGATCGACGTCACGGCGTATAAGAACGGTGTGCATGGCGACAATTGCTACACCTTCGGTTGTGGCAACGTTGACCAGGCATCCCTTGACCTGATCGAGCACACCCAGCAGGCGATGAACCGGGCGATCAAGGCTGTCAAGCCCGGTCGCTCAATCTCCATCATTGGTCGCATCATCGAGAACTACGCCAAGCGCTTCAGCTATGGCGTAGTGCGTGATTACACCGGCCACGGCGTCCACAGCGCCTTCCATTCCGGTCTCATCGTTTTCCACTATGACGAGCCGCACTATGACGTCACCCTTGAAGAAGGCATGACGCTGACCATCGAGCCGATGCTCACCCTGGGAGACCAGTCCAACCATCAATGGGATGACGGCTGGACAGTCCTCACCAATGATGGTTCCCGGTGCGCCCAATTCGAACAGACCCTCGTCGTCGAAAAGAACGGAGCGCGCATCCTCACCACCCTGGACTGACAAGCCTCACCGTTTGGCGGCCACCCGGGCTCGGCGAGCTCGCTGTATCGCCGGGTCAGAGTCGGGAACGACACCCACCAGGGAGCGGAAGTATTCCTCCCGTAGATGCGAGAGCACTTCAGGAGTTGGCCCCTGCTCGACGATGCGGCCTCGACTGAGGACCACAATGCGGGCTGCGATCTGCTCAACGACTGTCAAGTCGTGCGAGACAAGCAAGCAAACCCCAATTCGGCCTGCAAGCTACGCAACTTGGCTTGCACCGACACAGTGAAGTGGTACGTATCTCAACGGCAACGACGCATTCGCATGCCCATGCGCTGCCTCCCCCAAGGTATGGCCCGGTCTGATGGCACCTCGCACCTACGAGTCACCCAGCCAGCACGATGACCATATCATTATGCGAGATATAAGATCACATGTCGTGCAGTCGGGGCAATCGTTGATCGCGTCATATCGTTACGGGACCCTCGATCGTTTTCGTCAGCCAGCAGGGCGCGGAAGATGATCCAGCGGCGCCGGAGAAATCCCGATGGCGTAGTCTTTCTATCGGACTTGTCGGACGAAGGGGTGGGAGGCGCCATCCCGATTCCCACCACGCGGTCGGAACGAACGACACCACTGGAGGTCACTGTGGACACCGCCCCACCCCGTACGTACAACGACTCGGACATTCCCGAAGGTATGCCTGCCGTCAGCCTGTCGGACGAAGAGCGCACCCGTCAGCGACGATGGACGCCACTGCGCGTGACGATCTGGATCCTCATCTCCGCGGTCGCCGGGCTGGGCTGGTGGATGCTCGCCGTGCGACGTGGCGAAACGGTTAACGGCATCTGGTTCGTCTTCGCGGCCATCGGTTCGTATTTCATCGGCTACCGGTTCTACGCCAAGTACATTCAGGACAAGCTCGTCCATCCCGACGACAGCCGCGCCACCCCGGCCGAGTATGACTACAATGGCCGGGACTTCGCCCCCACGGATCGCCGCATCCTATACGGCCACCACTTCGCCGCCATCGCTGGCGCTGGCCCCCTCGTCGGCCCGGTGCTCTCGGCCCAGATGGGTTACCTCCCAAGCACGATCTGGATTATCGTCGGCGTCATCTTGGCAGGCGCCGTCCAGGATTACCTTGTTCTCGTCATCTCGATGAGACGCGGCGGACGGTCCCTCGGTCAGATGGCCAAAGACGAGTTGGGTCGCTTCGGAGGCATCGCTGCGCTTATCGCCACCTTGACAATCATGCTCATCATCGTGGCTATCCTGGCTATGGTCGTGGTCAACTCCCTGGCGGCTTCATCGTGGGGGGTGTGGAGCGTCGGCTTGACCATCCCAATCGCCCTGCTCATGGGCTTCTACCTGCGGTATCTGCGCCCGGGCAAAGTACTTGAAGTCTCGATCATCGGCATCGTTCTGCTCGTGCTGGCGATCGCATCAGGGGCCTGGATCGAGAACACCGCCGTTGCTAGTGCCCTCCATCTAAGCAAGCCGTTTTTGGCCTGGGCCATCATCATCTACGGATTCATCGCCGCAGTACTCCCCGTATGGATGCTGCTGGCTCCCCGTGACTACTTGTCCACTTTTATGAAGGTCGGCGTGATCGCGATGTTGGCGATATCGATCGTCATCGTCCGCCCGGTCATCAGCGTGCCAGCAATGACGGTCTACACCACCAACGGAGCAGGCCCGGTTTTCTCCGGAAAACTCTTCCCCTTCCTCTTCGTAACTATCGCGTGTGGAGCGCTATCGGGATTCCACGCCACGATCTCCTCTGGAACCACCCCAAAGCTCATCGAAAAGGAATCCCAGGCACGTCTCATCGGCTATGGCGGCATGCTCATGGAGTCCTTTGTAGCAATCATGGCTCTGGTGGCCGCCCTATCGGTGGACCGGGGCATTTACTTCGCTATGAATTCCCCAGCCGGTGCGACCGGAAATACCGTCAAGTCCGCCGTTGCTTACGTCAATTCTTTGGGCTTGTCGGGTGTGCACGCCAACGCCAACGCACTAACGACAACAGCCAAGCTCGTCGGCGAAACATCGATCGTCAGTCGAACCGGTGGCGCCCCCACCCTGGCTGTTGGTCTAGCGACGATCATGCACAAGATCTTTGGTGGCGAGGCCATGATGAGCTTCTGGTACCACTTCGCGATCATGTTTGAGGCCCTGTTCATCCTCACCTCGGTCGACGCTGGCACTCGCGTCGCCCGGTTCATGCTCTCCGATGCGCTGGGTAACTTCTGGCCCCGACTTAAGACCACTCGTGGAAAGTTGGCTCCTGGCTGACCACCGCAACCATGGTGGCTGGCTGGGGCTCGATCCTCCTCATGGGCGTCACCGATCCGTTGGGAGGCATCAACACCCTCTTCCCACTCTTCGGCATCGCTAACCAACTATTGGCAGCTGTCGCCCTGTCGATCTGCTTGGTGGTCTTTGCCCGAGCGGGCCATACGTGGCGGCTACTCATCATCTTCGTACCGATGCTCTTCACCGCCATCATCACGGTTTACGGATCCTGGCTGAAGATCTTCTCCCCCGATCCGAAGATCGGTTACTGGGCCAATCACATGACGTACAAGCGGGCCATCGCTGCCGGCAAGTCGTCGTTGGGACAAGCCAAGAACATCGAGGACATGCACACCGTCGTCGGCAATACAGCCATCCAGGGAACGATGTCAATCATCTTCGTCGTCTGTGCCCTCATCGTCATGATCGTGGCCTGTATTCGCACCGTCCAAGCACTGCATGGCCGCAACATTATCGACACCGAGGATCCAGCCAAGGCCTCCAAGATCTTTGCTCCCAGTGGTCTCATGCCCACCAAGGCCGAGAAAGACCTGCAAGCGGAGTGGGACGCCTTCTACGACAAGCACCCTGAGCTTGATCTGGAGAGTGTCCACAAAGACAAGGAGCATGCGTGACCACCGCGCCCCGGCACCAGCCCACCGACCCATTGTGGCGACGATACTGGTCGTCCCTGAGGTGGTGGGTGCGCGGCGTCACCGGCGCCGACGCCTACGCAACTACCTCGAATGGTGCCGTCACGCCCATCATGAGCCGATGTCGGAGAAGGCGTTCTGGCGTGACCAGTCCAATCGTCAGGACCGCAATCCTCAAGCGCGTTGCTGCTGAACGGAGGTGGCCGGAGCCAGTCGACCTGTGCCGACCGGCTCTGGAACATTTAGAAAAACGACCTTTGGTAGCGAACAACTATTCATAGTTACTTTCCTCGATGAGGTCCTCATCGAGGAAAGATCATGAGCGCAGGTGAATCGGAATCCGGCTCTTCCTCAATTGAGCCTGGTCAGTCGAGGAGCCTGGTCAGTCGAGTTCGCCGGCGTCTCTAAGCACCTTCTCGATGTCCAGGTCGGGGTTCTCATCCTGGGTCTCCACGAGATGATGGGCTTCCTCGTGAGTGAGAACGGTGGGCATTGCACCGGGCATCGGCTTGCCGGCACTCTCCCCCATGACGCGCACCGCGATGAATCCGGCCATCGACGTTCCCATAATCCAATACGCTGGAGCAAGCCGGTCCCCGGTAACGGTGACCAAAGCTTCCATGATGAATGGTGCCGTACCGGAGAACAGCGCAGCCGCAAGGTTGTATGACATTCCCATACCGCCATAGCGCGACGACGTGGGAAACAGTGCTGGCAGCGCGGATGCGAGGTTCGACACGTACAGGGCGACAGGCACGGCGAGCAGGAAAAGACCCAGCAGGGTCAACCACAACTGCCCGTGCATCATGAGCAGAAATGCCGGAATGGCCAGGAAGATGGCACCCACCGATCCGCCGAACAGCACGGGCCTGCGTCCGATCCGATCCGATAGTGCTCCGGCAACCGGTATACCCAAGCTCATAAGGACGAGCACCGGCAGGGTTAGCAGGTTTCCGTGCACGGTGTCGTAGCCCAGTGTCGTCGTCAGGTAAGTGGGCATATATGAGGTGACGGCGTAGCCGAGCGTGTTAGCGGCCGCGACTAGGACGAAGGCGGTGAGGATTTCACGCCAATAGCTGCGTACCAGGCCAGCGATCCCCTTGGTCGGGTTCTGATTGCGATTGGCGACTCCGGCCTGGGCCTGCAAATAGGCTGGTGAATCCTCAATCTTCAAGCGGAAATAGATGGCGATCAACGCGAGGGGCAAGGCGATAAGAAATGGTACGCGCCACACATATCCCTCCATCGCCGCACCCGACATGGTGAGCTGGAGCGACGACACGACGGCCGCACCGTTGGCAAATCCCAAGTAGGAACCGAGGTCAAGCAGCGAGGCATAAAACCCTCGATGCCTATCGGGAGCGTACTCGGTGATGAACGTCGTCGCCCCGGCGTACTCGCCGCCGGTCGAGAAACCCTGGGCGAGCTTAAGGACGATGAGCAAAATGGGCGCCCATGCTCCGATGACCGAATAGTCGGGCAGAATGCCAATAAGGAAGGTTGAGGCCGACATCATGGTGAGGGTGAGGGCAAGCACTCTGTGACGGCCTAAGCGGTCGCCTAGCTGCCCCAAGATGATTCCACCAAGTGGTCTCGCAACGAAGGTCACTGCGAACACGCCGAGTGAAAAGAGACTCTTGACGGATGGTGCGGCCTCGGGAAGGAAGACACGGCCGATGAGCACGGCCAGATACCCATAAACGCCGACGTCATACCACTCCATGAGATTGCCAACGATGGTCCCGGCAATGGCTTGGCGCATGGGCCCACGCTCGACGACGGTGACATCTTCCACCTGCAGTCGACGATGTCCATGAAGGTTCTGACCCGGCGCATCGTGCTTGCCATCTGGCGTCGGAGCCTGGTCCGCAGGCTTCTTGCGGCGGGGGGAGGAGGGGTGAAGGGGAGTCGGTGTCATGATTTCTCCCGGTTGCGGACAATACGCCGCGATCGTCCTACGCGACATCGGCACAGGGTGGACTCATACCGATCGGAAGACCAGTGAAGGAGCCGTGCGGCCATGCCCGATGATGCCACTCACAGTGTCATCCGATCTGAGACCTCAGCCAGTCGTCCTGGAGTCGCGGGCCCACGATCGCTGGTGAGCCACCTCGGCAGCTGTCACGTCCGCGCGACCGTCATACTTCACGATAACGTCGAATTTCACTCCGTCGCTGGTCCGCCAGTAGCCAACGCCTCCGTGCCGCATCGGCGTCACCCACGGCTTGTTATACTGCCGGCGTGTTTTCCCCCTTCGACGTCTGGGCTTCCTGTGACTACACCCCGATGGCCCGAAAGTTGCATCCCGCTTCCAGCGTCGTTGCCGCCGAGGTAGGCAGAATGATTCCCGCAGGAGCCACTGTCGTCGATATTGGCGCTGGGCACGGCGACACCACCAATGCCCTCCTTGACTCCGGTTTCGCGGTCACCGCGATCGAACCGGTTGGGCGGATGCGGAGAATCGGGAAACAGGCCGCGCCCCGTGCCACCTGGTCGTCGGCCACAGGAGAAGCCACCAGATTGGACCCCGAGTCCGTCGACGCGGTGGTCAGCTCCTTCGGGTCGATGTACTGCGACCCCGTCAAAGGTCCGGCCGAATGGGATCGCATCCTTCGCCCGGACGGGGCCTTGGTCATGGCGGTCTTCACCGACGAAGGGTTCCAAGCCACCATGACCAACCGCATGATGGAGATCTTTTCACCCAAAAGTTCCTCCATTCCCCCGCATGTGTTGTGGGGCCGTCCCGAGGTCGCTCGGGATCGTCTGGTCGCGCACTTCCACGACATCGCCCTGACTGAACGCACCATGAATTGGGACTTCGACGGCGTCGAGGCTGGCATGGACTTCTACCTGCACGGCAGCCCTGTCCATGCATGGTCGTTGCACAGTTGCCGAAGCACCGCACAACGTGACAATCTCCTTGCCGCCCTGCGGGATTATCTGGCTGAACACGTTGACGCCGACGGACACGTCCGTGCACAGCTCCACTACTGCGTTATCAGTGCTATCCGTCATCGTCGGTGACCCCTGTCGGAATATGCACATGGCTGCGCTGCTACTGGCGATCATCTGCCTCGCCTTTATCAGTCTCGGGCTACCAGACTCTTCGTCGGGGCCAGATGGCCGACCGTGCTTTTGGACTTGGGTGTTACAGTGTCGTGGGCGGGATTCCTTACGGTCGTTATCTCGGTCGGGACGACCATTTCCAGCCTGGCCTCCGCATGTCTGACTCGCCAGTTCGCCACCACCGGGGTGAAGGTCACCAGCGTCGCACTGACGACGACCGCGGCCCTGTCGGGATTAGATTCTCGATCTCGACCCAATTCTGGATGATGTGTCTATAAGCGGCCCCTATGGCCTAGGCGCGGGAGCCGTAGACGCCACTTTCAATACTACGCCGCGGTATCCTCCCAACACATGAACTGGTTACGCGGTTCCTGGGACGTGGAAGCTTAAATCGGCCCGTTCAGGCCTGACCGCTGGGTATGGCCAGCTGTGGGCTTACCGCACCATCATCATCCATGTCGTACTGACGGAGAGCCCTGTCGCTAGTTTGCCGTTATGGCGTCAAGAACACCACTATGTTGTGACCTACCTCATATCTGGTGTCGGCGGGGGCATCGACGCAGTAAGGGACGCTTCTTGGGGTGCGGAAAGATCCCTGACGATCTCGTCGATGTTGTCCTCGGTGAGGCGAAGACACTTGCCGTCGGGCCAGATCACCACCAGCGGGGCGTGATTGCAGGGAAACATGCAGCCGGTAACGGTGACGAGCACCTCGGTGTCGATGGCGTCAGCCTGAACCAACTTGTTGTGCAGCACGTCATGCAGAGCCACAGCCCCCTGTGCACAACACCTCGGCCCACGGCACACCAGCAGATGATGACGGAACGGCGGGAACTCCTCCCAAACCACGCTGCGCAACGGGGCCTCATTGCCGGTGACGGTGCGCCAATCGTCATCCATCTCCTGGCCCAGACGCACTGTCCCGGCGTAGACGACCACCTGCGCCGCGTCTGGGTGATTTCGCACCCAGTTCCCGGAGACCCGCCGCAGCCACGAGATCGGCACCGGGCCGTCTTGGGCGCTCCAGCCAACCAGTTCGATCCGGCGAGCTCCAGTGGAGGCCACGGCATCGAGGGTGCCGGTGAGATCGGAGGCATTGCCCTCCGACGAGGGGAAGCCAACGTGACCGCCTGCGGGTAATGGCGAATTTTTCTCTGCCGGGCTCGGCCCCTGCAAACAGGCGGACCGGTCCGCGCCCACCTGCTCGGCGATCTGACGGGCGATGTCTGCGTCAAAGGCATCACCCCATCTCAAAGACACCGCTATGCGGATCGTGGTTTCCATCTCTTCAGTGACGTCAGTTGTATCAGCGGTCATACATTCTCTAACCCGTGCCAAACGAAACCGCGACGTTGCGTCGTCCAGAAACTCCCTACCACCCCAAAGTGATCACGGACCACGTTAGAGGTCAGCACATCATCGGCAGGTCCAGTGGCCACCATGCGACCCGAGTCCAAAACGATGACGTCGTCTGCGTATGCGGCGGCCAGGTCGAGATCGTGGATGACGGTTATCGTCGTCAGCCCAAGACTTCGCACTCGCTCCAGCAGGTCGATCTGGTGACGCAGATCCAAGTGGTTGGTGGGCTCATCGAGCATGAGGATCTCAGGCTCCTGAGCCAGGGCACGCGCCAGTTGCACCCGTTGCTTCTCGCCACCTGATAGCGACGACCATGCCCGCTCGGAAAGCTCGACGACGCCGGTGGTAGCCATGGCCTCCTCGACGATCACGGCGTCGCGTCCACCACCGTGCTTGCCCATACGCCATCGTCCACGATGCGGAATGCGCCCCAGCCCCACGACGTCGCGCACCGTCAGTTCGACATGAGCCGACGAATTCTGCTCCAGCAGGGCCATCATCCCGGAACGCTCCTTGATGCCGATCCGGGCGAGATCACGCTTCCCCAGCCACACTCGTCCTTCGCCTGGCTTGCGCAGCCCCGCGAGTAGATGAAGCAGGGTGGTCTTGCCGGATCCGTTGAGGCCAATAATCATCGACATGACCTGGGGACGAATTTCCACGCTAACCCCTGACAGAATCGTCTTTCCGTCCACGCTCCAACCAAGGCTCTCAGCCCTCAATACTGCTGGCACTGTGACCGCCGTCATGATCTCGAGGCCTGTCGACGCAAAAGCACGACCAGCACCGGAGCCCCGATGATTGCCGTGATGACGCCCACTGGGATTTCAGTGTCAGGGCGCAGGCATCGTGCGGCGGTGTCTGACCACACCATGAGCAGCGCTCCGGTCAGGGCAGATACCGGCAAGAGACGGGCGTGACGGACCCCGGTCCAGAACCTCACGATGTGAGGACCCGTGAGCCCAACAAAGCCGATAGGCCCGGCGAAAGCCACGCTGAGGGCCGTCAGCAGAGCGGCGCTGACCATGATCGCCCAGCGAACGATGTTCACCGGAACACCCAACGACATGGCACTAATATCTCCAAACGCGAAAGCGTCAAGGACGTGGCACAAGGCCATACCGACGACCAGCGCAGGCACGGTCGCGACAACCAAGGTGATCGTCGACCCCCACCTCAGCCCGGCGAAGGACCCAAGCGTCCATGACAGAGCCGAACGGGCCGCATTCGACTCCCCGAAAACCATGATCATCACCGACACCGCTGCCCCGCATAGCTGGCCTACGGCTACACCGGCCAGAATTGTCCGGCTGGCAGGTAATTCCCCTGATCTGCCAGTGGCCATCGCCAGCACCATGACCAAGGCTCCGATGGCTCCGACAAAGGAGGCCAGGGCCATGAGGGCCGACTGCCCGAGAGCGCTGGAAACCCCGACGACCAGGACGAAGACCGCCCCGACCGATGCACCGCTGGAAATACCTAGTAGGTACGGATCAGCCAAGTCGTTGCCAGTCAGAGTCTGCAACACTGCGCCACACATCGCCAACAAAGCACCAACAGCCATCGATCCGATGACTCGCGGGGCCCGCATCTGCCAGACGATCTGATCATCGAGGACCGTGACATCAGCCCCCTCGATGAGCCGAAAACGTCGCGCAACCACCCGTGCGACGTCGTGAACCGGGACTCGGACCGCCCCGATCCCCAGGACTATAAGAGCACTACCGATCAGGGCAGCAACGACAATGCCAAGCAGGAACCATCCGCGCCAGCGGCTCACTTCCCGGCGACCTTGGCCAGGCCGTCATTGAGGGTCTTGGCTCCGTCAACCAGCTCAGCACCAGGGGTGCTCTGAGAAAATGGCACGGTGACGAACTTGTTTTCTTTGACCGCCTTCATCTGGCTGAGAACGGGGTCCTTCTTTAGATAAGCGATTTTGTCCTTGGCTGTTGACCAATCGGCGTCCGCAACGACGATGACGTCTGGATTGGAACTAACGATCTTCTCCCATGAACCGTCAGCCCAACCCCCATCGAGGTTCGCGAAAAGGTTCCTGGCCCCGACGGCGTCCATGAGCAGCTGCGGGCCGCCATGACCAGCTCCGATGAATGGAACCTTCTCACCCGAGTCAAACCACACGATCGAGGTCCCACCGCCATGTTTGTTACCGGTGACTTCTTTGAGGGACTTACGCTGTCCGGCGATGGCTTTGTCAGTGGCGTTTTCGGCCCCGACGAGGGTCCCAACCTCTCTCATCTCCTTCCACACATTCGCCCAAGTGGCCTCGGCTGACCGGGTACCTTTGGGACATCCGAAGGGGCTGATATATGTGGCGATTCCCTGCTTCTTCAACTCCTCGCGTGTTCCCACCGCTTTATCGGTAAAAGCGCTCGAATACGAGGACAAGGCCAGATCAGGCTTGGCAGCCAAGAAGGTCTCCTTGGACGGATACTCCTTAGAGAGCACCTTGACCGAATCGTAGGCTTTCTTCCACTTCGCGGGGATCCCACTATCAAGATAGGCGGTCCCGACGAGTTTGGTCTGACCACCGATAGCCAACACGTCCTCAGTAGCTCCTTGATTGAGAGTCACAGCCCGGGTGGCCGGCTTGTCAAGGGTGACCTTCTGACCACAGTTGGTGATAGTGATTGGACCAGCGCCAGACTGGGAGGACGACGCTGACGATGTGGAATCCTTGGGGGCGCCGGCGCATCCGGCCAGCAGGACGACGGGAAGTACCGATGCCACGACAGCGCGGCGAAGGTGCGACGGGGTGACGGACATGAGGAAGCCTACTTTCTGTGATCGGCGTGCGCGGCCGGGAAACGACAGGACGTCGTCAGGTGGTCTTCGGGCTCGACCTCGTCTCCATTCCCAACGCCTTCCCAGCGCCGGTGGCACCAGTGGTTCGGCCGGGGCGGATCAGTCATACCGCTGCGCGTCAGCTCCGGCTTCTCACCGGATTCCAGCGCTGGTGTGGCCACCAGCAACCTGACGCGAGGATGTTAGCACTCCATTCGTATACCAATGTTCTAGGGCTTCTTTACACACCAAGCCTCACCGTCGAGATCCACCCATTACAGTCCGTCAAGGTCGGCACTGTTCGTTCCTGCCAATACCGTCAGAATTCGGAGGGGTAACGTCATCATCAGCGTTTTTGACAGGAATGGACAGTATCAACGACACTTCTGCCCTCAAATCGAAACAGCGGCCTTTACGACGGCACGACAACGGCACAGGACCCAGTCAGCCCAGACAAATCCCCTAGTCAGATCGGAAATATAGGGACGAGCCATCCTGTAAGCCGGGTTCTGTAGCCCTCCGGGCCGGTGACCATCCATCTGTGAACACCATTGCTGGTGTCCTCCAGCCTTTCGGCTGCGCGGCCTACCCGAACGCTCGGGCGAGCGACCCTCAAACACGTCCGCGACCTCACGATCTTCTTGGCCTTGCTCCAGGTGGGGTTTGCCATGCCGTCACCGTCACCGATGACGCGGTGGGCTCTTACCCCGCCGTTTCACCCTCACCGATCCGAAGACCGGCAGTTTGTTTTCTGTGGCACTTTCCCGCGGGTCACCCCGGGTGGGCGTTACCCACCACCCTGCTCTATGGAGCCCGGACTTTCCTCGACAACTCGCCGCTGCCGCGATCACCCGGATGGCTCGTCCGACAGTCAATTCTACGGATATCCCGGCATCACCGCCACACGGTGACGAAGAGGTCTCAGATTGACTCTCCGGTACGCACTAGGATGCGATTGCATTCCTCGCATCGCACCACCTCATCGTCAGCAGCTGTCTCGTATCTGCGCAGGTCAGCAGCATTGGCGGCGATACCGCATCCCTCACACACCCCATGCACTAATTTTGTGCACCCCAAGCCGGTGCGCTCGCGCAGTAGCTCATACAGCTTCAAGAGTTCAGCTGGGATGCCTCCCGCTTGGGTCTGGCGCATCCGTCGCAGTTCGCCCAGCTCGTCGTCAATACCCTTGAGACCGGCGTCGCGGGAGGCCAATACGGTGCGGATGTGTCCGTCGAGTTCGATCCGGCGTCGATCGGCGTCGGCATGGGCCCGCTCGGCATCCTCAACGGCTTGCATGACGTCAAGTTCGGCGTCCTCTAATCGCGAGATGCGACGTCCGAGGTGCTCAATTTCTTCAGTCAGCCCACGCAACGCTTTGTGATCGGTAATAGTGCCTGCGTCTACAGTTTTTTGGTTACGCTCCATTCGAGCACGAGCTGGCTCGAGGTCGCCCTCGATACGCTCCTGCTCCATCTTGGCGTCCGATAAAGCGGTGGACTTAGCGACGACCTCCTCCGCAAGCGTTCGCCGCTGCACTGCGAGATCCTTGAGTGCAGCCAACTCGGGCAGGGTCTGACGACGATGCTCTACTTGGGCGATCCGCCGGTCAGTCTGAGCAAGGTCCAGAAGCTTCCACTGATCCTGTGCCGCAGCTTTCACGCTTGCCTCCTGCGTTCCGTGGCCCTGTTGACATGTGAAGTTCAGCCTACCGCCTGTCGACATGACTCTGGGCATGTAGGCAGCCGACCCGACGACAAATTCGAGCTCCCTAGCCCCGGCGTGAACTTCCAACGGCAACTGTCTCTGCCGACGCCGCCTACTCGGCAACTAACTATCGGGCAATCCCGCTCCAACCTCGTATGGATATGGACAGCAGTATGTCTACGCTCCTTTTACCGCATACCACCGTACCCCCGCTGCCAATCACATTTGCCGCAACCTCCAGCACCTGTTGGAGAACGCCTTATAAGCCATCTCAGGAAAACATTCCCATAGCAATATCTGATCCCCCCTGGAACTCCGGCATGTGAAATCGACGCAATTATGAAAGAAAACCCCTCTCTGCACAGGACACCTCACCAAACTCATAGGAAAGAAACCTACAACGCATCTCAGCTCCCTTCGGAACAATAGACCATCCTAGCTGCTTGTGCAGATGCCACATCCGTTAAAGCATCTCACAAGATTCAGGTCTCAGTGATACCAACGACGAAGATTTCACCCTCCTTAAGAAAATCAATCTCTATTCGTAAATTTAACGATACAGTCAATTGCCCCGAGTAGAACAGTTCTTTCGAGTTCTAGTCATAGCTCAACGCGATACTCACACTTATCGGCCTGTCTTTCCGCGGGCTGCCACGGCGAAGTTGTCATTCAATACCAACCCTATGGATGCTACGCGACGGATACCCGACTGGGCTGGAGCACGTCCGCGCATCCCCATGAAACCCTCTGGGCCCCGAAGCATCCATGTCATTGAGACCTACACTGGAGGGAACACTCAACAATCAGCGGAGGTCCGAATATGACCGAGACGAGGCCCACAGAGGTTAACGAGCAACTGAAGCAGGCGGAAGAGCAGAAGGTCCCGAAGCGTCAGACCCCGTTCTCCAAGGCTTTCGTCGAATTCATTCCGACCGACTGGGCCCCCTACCCCGACGAGTTACCCGCGCCGCTCAGCTCGGTGCCCTCGGCTACCGCACACCGCGACGCCCTGGCCGCCCGCTTCGACGGTGATCGCCTAGTCATCCCCGCCGGACATCTCATGCGTCGTAACAACGACTGTGACTACCCTTTCCGTCCCAACACCGCCTTCGCCTACTACTCGGGTTTGGGCACCGACCGGGAGCCCAATGCGGTCCTCGTCGTCGAGACCACTGCCCAGACTCGCGACGTGCTGTACTTCAAGCCGCGTGCGCCCCGCACCGACCGCGAGTTCTATGCCGACCCGACGTACGGCGAGATGTGGGTTGGCCAGCGAGAGTCCCTCGACGAGATGGCGGCCATGACGGGGCTTGTCTGTCGTGACATCTCGCAACTTGACGACGCCCTATCAACCGGAGACACCACAGTGCGAGTCATTCGCGATGCCGATGAGAATGTCACCGCTACGGTCGACACATTGCGGCCCCGGGGTTGCGAAGATGCCGACGACGAATTCTACGAGTTTTCTTCGGCCGCCCGCTTCTGCAAGGACGACTGGGAGGTCGAGCAGCTGCGGGATGCCTGCCGTAAGTCCAAGGTAGGCTTCGAGTCCATGATCGCCGAGATCCCGGAAGCCGTCCGCAAGGGTCGAGGCGAGCGTTGGATGGAGGGCACTTTCGGACGCGTCGCCCGCCATCTCGGCAATGAGGTCGGCTACGGCTCGATCTGCGCTGCGGGCGACCACGCCAACACCCTGCACTGGGTACGTAACGACGGCGATTTGCGCCCCGGCGAACTTATTCTTATCGACGCAGGGATCGAGGTCGACTCGCTCTACACCGCCGATATAACCCGTACCCTACCTATCTCGGGAACCTTCTCCCCCGCCCAACGTCGCGTCTACCGGGCTGTCCTGGAAGCCCAAGACGCAGCGGCCGCCGTTGCCAAGGTAGGCCACGACCACGCCGAAATCCACCAAGCAGCAATTCGCGTCATCTGCGAATACCTGCACGAATGGGGGATTCTACCGGTCAGCGTCGAGGACTCACTGTCCCCTGAAGGTGGCCAGCACCGCCGATGGATGGTTCACGGCACGTCCCACCACCTCGGCCTGGACGTCCACGACTGCAACCAGGCACGTCGTCAGGACTACTCCGGCCCGCTCAAGAAGGGCATGTGCGTCTCCGACGAGCCGGGTATCTACTTCAAACAGACCGACCTGCTGGTCCCCGAAGAGTTTCGCGGCATCGGCGTGCGCATTGAGGACGATCTATGTATCACTGACGGTGAACCCGAGTGGCTATCCAAGGATTGTCCGCGTCAGATCGACGACGTCGAAGCATGGATAGCGGACATCTGGGGACGCACATCTCACTGATCCACTATCGGTGCGCAGTGCCCAGGATTCTCAGCCCTTGGCACTGCGCATCGTCGCCGTCATGGTCAAGCAGAGGATGAGCACGGCGGGGATGGCATGCAGAGTTCCCAGGCCGTGGTTGGATTCTTTGACGACGATAAGTACCCCTGCGACGAGCTCAACGACGATGAGCACAGCGCAGAGAATGTCCCAGCCATTGCGACGCCCCCAGCGAGCCACGAGGAAGACGATCGCGAGCAGCATCCCGATTCCAGTAATGACCTGCTGAGCAACCCAGCCGGCGAGAGGTCCGTCCCCGGCACCACGCACAAACATCGCCCAGCCCATGCATCAGGTCAGCGACCCGGAACCCGCCACCTGCACAGCGAAGAAATGGCCGACGACGAGGAAGACGACAGCTCCAATCCCAAGCTTGGTCCGTCCGTTCCAGATCCACGGCGACCGAGGCTTACGCGCCACGAAGTAGGCCCGCCACATGGCTCCCATGGAGATAATCGCAGCAAGCAGGTCGAAAGAGGCTTCAATCGAGTTGATCCCCCACTTGATGGTCATCATGCCGAACACGCCGGACGTCAACGCTCCCAGCAGTGCCACGACCGGGAGGGCGACGAGCAACTTGTCCGCGCGTCGGTAGACCACGCCGGCGATAACGCTGGCGACCGCAACCAGCCCCACCGAGGCGGATATGACGCGGTGGATGAACTCGACCCAGGGCTGGGTAGCGTCCAATGGAGTGAGACGACCAACGTAGCAACCGGGCCAATTCGGACACGAGGCGGAGGCATCAGTGGCACACACCGTCGACCCCAGCGCCAGGGTGACAGTGATGACGACGGCAGTGACAGCGAAAAGAACCACCACCCCTCTCGGCACGACGTTCTTGGTTGCGACGGTGTTGGTCATAACGTTCCTCGATGGTGCTGGCCGCCGTTAGACGGTACAAGCGTCGACGGCGTGGACTGTCCGATACTGCCACCACCACCGGGTGCACACACCGGCAGGCCTCTCTAAACAGGATCAGCCCTCGAAAGCCTTCGCCCTCATGAACGGCATATCGGATACCATCTCGCGGGCTTGCGCAGCCACCTTGTGCTCAGCGAGCACCTCATAGTGGGTAGCCACGACTTGCTGGACAGAATTGAAGTCACGCTCCCCGCCAGTCATCGAGTAGGTAATTGCGGCGGTAATCATGCCAATAACCACACCGACAATGAGTCCGGTCAGCAGCAAAGGGAAAATCGCCTCGCCTGTGGTGAAGAGCATCATCATAAGGCCAACGAGAAGGCCCATGCCGATTCCTGACACCGCGCCCTGGCCGAGAACCGACCCCCAAGTGCGACGTCCGGTAACGCGCTCAATTGTCTTGAGGTCAGTCCCGACAATGCAGAGGTTTTCGACCGGAAACTCCTTATCGGACAGCTGGTCGACAACCTTCTGGGCCGTCATGTAGTCATCGACCACAACGACCGACTGCGGGTACTCCAGATTGAAGATGGCACTCGCCCTGCCCGGGGCTACATTTAGCGTCACGGCTTCCTCCTCGATGTGGTCATTAGTTTACGGGCAGGCAACGACAGTTGCCTGCTCCCGTCCCGCGGCGTCGATGCTTGCTGTCCGGGTAGATTATGCGGGGTGAACAGGTCCCAATCGGTATTCATCTCCCGGATTCGTGGCCTTCCCGTCATGGATGCCAGTGGCGACCAGGTGGGCAAGGTCAGGGATGTTGTCGTCCAGATGCGTACTCCGGGGCGTGCCCCGCTGGTACGCGGACTCGTCGTCGAGCTATTCGCCCGTCGACGAATCTTCGTCCCCATGGTCCGAGTCCACGCGATTGACGCAGTTCAAATCATGATCTCGGGAACCGTCAACACCCGGGTGTTCTCCCGTAGAGTCTCCGAGACCCTCGTCATTGAGGACCTCTTCGACCGCACCTTCAGCCGCAATGGCACACAGGTATGGGTCATGGACGTTTCAATGGCTCCCGTGCGCAGCCGCGAGTGGGAGATTAACGAGGTGGCGCTAGCTGAATCAGGGCGCAGTCGGTTCATACGCAAGGCTCCAAGCTATCCGACCATCGTCGACTGGCGCGAAGTTCCCTCCCTTGTGCTCGCGTCCCGCCAGTCTACCGAGAGAACCGTTGCTGAGATGCAGGAGATGAAGCCAGCGGACATGGCCCGGGAGCTTCACGACATGAGCCCGCATCGCCGTGCCGAAGTCGCCATGGCTCTGGACGACGACCAGCTCGCAAACGCCATTGAGGAACTTCCCGAGGATGAGCAGGTCTCCCTCATCACCGTCCTCGATCCCGACCGCGCCGCGGACATCCTCGAAGAGATGGACCCTGACGACGCCGCCGACCTCATCAAGGAACTCCCCGATACCACCGCCCACCAGTTGCTAGCACGCATGGAACCCGATGACGCCGACGACGTCCGCTCCCTGATGGCCTATGACGAGTTCACTGCGGGAGCCATGATGACCCCTGAGCCCGTCGTCGTTGCCGCCGATGACACCGTCGCTGACGCCCTGGCCTTGGTACGTAACGAAGACATCACACCTGCCGAAGCGTCTATGGTCTTCGTGTGCCGTCCTCCCACTGAAACCCCTACCGGCCGTTATCTGGGAGCAGTGCACGTGCAACGGTTGCTGCGCGAACCTCCTTCGACGATGGTCTCAGCGATCATCGACTCCGACCTTGAGCCCATGCACACTGGCGCCCCGGTAGGCGCGGTGAGCCGCTACTTCGCTACCTATAACCTCGTCGTCGTTCCTGTCGTCAACGACGCGAACCAACTGGTTGGGGCGGTGGCCGTAGACGACCTTCTTGATCATCTGTTACCTGCCGACTGGCGCGGGGACCAGATGGATGGCGAACTCGTGGAGGTGAACCATGATTGACAGCGATCAGCGATTGCATGACGCCGACCGTCTCGATATTCCGGCGCCACGCAAGGTCAAACGTCCACGAGTCCAGCTAGACTCCGAGCAGTTCGGACAGTTCGCCGAAGCTACTGCGCGGTTCATGGGCACGGCGAAGTTCCTCGTCTATATGACCGTGATCGTGTGCAGCTGGGTCGCCTGGAACCTCGTGGCAATTTACAAGTTGCGCTTCGACCCGTACCCGTTCATCTTGCTCAACTTATTTTTCTCTACTCAGGCTTCATACTCGGCTCCCCTCATCCTGTTAGCGCAGAACCGTCAGGAGGACCGGGATCGGGTCTCGATGGCTGAAGATCGTCGGGTCGCCGCTCAATCCCGTGCCGACATGGAGTTCCTAGCCCGGGAGGTCGCATCCATTCGGATGCAGATGGGTGAGTTGGCCACTCGCGACTATTTGCGCTCAGAGCTACGCGACGAGTTGCGCTCCCTGCTTGAGGAAATCGAGGCTTCGCCCGCTTCCCCCTAACAGACCCAGTTCGCAATGGGCGAGTTGTCGCATCGGGCAAACGGTGTGTAGACAAGTCAGCATGAGCACCGAGAACCCAGTGATTGAGGCCATTGCCGACGCGTTGTCGCACGTCAATGACCCCGAGATCAAACACCCCATCACCGATCTCAACATGGTTGATGAGATCACCGTTGACAAGCAGGGACGGGCTTTCGTCCGCGTCTTGCTGACCGTCGCCGGGTGTCCCCTCAAGACCGAGCTGCGTGAGCAGGTCACCGAGGCTGTGCGCGGTGTTGACGGGGTCACCAGTGTTTCCGTCGAACTTGGCACTATGACTGACGAACAGCGCGACGCTCTCAAAGTTCAGCTGCGCGGCGGCGTCGTCGAGCGCGTCATCCCCTTCGCCCAGCCAGGAAACACCACCAAGGTCATCGCGGTCTCCTCGGGTAAAGGTGGCGTCGGCAAGTCCTCTGTCACCGTTAACCTGGCCCTGGCCCTGGCCCAGCTCGGCCGCGAGGTTGGTCTACTGGACGCCGACATCTACGGCCATTCGGTACCTGACATGCTCGGTCTGGGCGATGCCCATCCCACTCCCCTCGACGACATGCTGCTTCCGGTGCCGGGGCTTGGCATTAAGTCGATCAGCATCGGCATGATGAAGCCCAACAAGTCCGACGTCATCGCTTGGCGCGGACCGATCCTCGACCGGGCACTCACCCAGCTGCTGGCCGATGTTCACTGGGGCGACCTTGACTACCTCCTCATCGACCTTCCGCCTGGCACCGGCGACGTCGCCATGAGTCTAGGTCAGAAACTGCCCAACGCTGAGGTGCTCGTCGTCACTACCCCGCAGCAAGCCGCATCCGAGGTGGCCGAGCGTGCCGGCACGATGGCTGGAATCATGCAGCAGCGGGTGATGGGCGTCGTGGAGAACATGTCGTGGCTACAGGTCACCGCGCCAAAATCCCGCGAAACTTTCCGCGTCGATCTGTTCGGCACCGGTGGCGGCCAAAAGGCTGCCGACGCGCTATCAGAGCGTCTGGGTACAAAGATCCCGTTGCTTGGCCAGATCCCCCTCGATGTCGAACTGCGCAGTGGCGGTGACGACGGCGACCCAATCGTCTTGGCGCACCCGGAGTCCCCGGCAGCTAAGGCAATCGGCGCTCTCGCGAGCACCATTGATTCGCGTCCGCGTGGATTGGCTGGCATGAATCTTGGAGTTCAGCCGGTCGATCACTGAATGGACAGTGCCGAGAGAATCATTGACTCTCCGTAGCGTAGACGCGACGTGTGGCGGTGCTCCGGTACCGCCACACGTTGTTGTTTCAGGTAGCCTCAGTGTCAAAAGGCACCGGTTGGGTGGAATCATGGGCAGGCTCAGATGCCGTGTCCTCCGGCGTCTCTGGCAACCCCTCAGAATTGCGAATGTCCGCTAAGCCGAGGTCAAGGTCAGAGCGAACATCGGACAGATCAGACTTGATCTCATCAATATCGTTCTGCAGGCTGTCCAGGACGTACTTGCGCACAAAGTTCTGCGGCTTGAGGTCCTGGTATTCCAGATCGGCGAACTGCGGACCCAGCTCGCTACGGAGCTGATCACGCGTGTTGTTCGCGATGTTCTTGAGGTAGTGGTAAATGCGCGCCGCTTTGCGGGCCATCTCCGGCAGCTTGTCCGGCCCGAACATGAGCACAGCAATGATGATGAGTACCGCGATTTCCGCTGGACCTGCTGTGGACATGGCCTTTACCCTACCCCTGACTTCGACCTCCCAATATCACGGCGGGTTGGTCACAGCTCAGTGCGGTCTAACACATCGAAAAAAGCCTCGGCCTGCTCAGGAGTCGGCATCGTCTGGGGGGGTCGCACGTTGCCGACGTCATACCCTTGGTGAGCCAGTCCTGCCTTCACCATAGTGACCCCCTGGGCTGCAAAGACACCGGTGAGCACTGGAAGAATCTCTCGGTAAGTCGACAATGCCTCGTCAACTCGTCCGTCAAGATATGCGTCAATGACCTCGTGCATTCGGCGACCGGTGAAATGGGTTGACGTCCCGACAAGGCCAACTCCACCCACTGACAACAGCGCTGGAGTGATGGCATCGTCACCGGAGTAGTAGGCCAGGGTGGTGTTGGCCATCACTGTCGCTGACTCGACGACAAGACCTTTGGCATCCTTGACGGCCGCAATCCGCGGATGGTCGGCCAGCTCGATGAGGGTCTTCGTCTCGATCGGAGTACCGGTACGTCCCGGAATGTCGTAGAGCATGATCGGCAGGTCGGTGGCATCTGCGACAGTAGTGAAGTGTTCAATGATCCCGGCCTGCGAGGGTTTGGAGTAGTAGGGAGTGACGACAAGTAGACCGTCAGCACCGGCCTCGGCAGCCTGGTGAGCTAGTTCGACAGTGTGAGAGGTGCTATTGGTTCCGACTCCGGCAACGACCGCGGCATCCGATCCGACAGCCTCGACAACAGCCTTGACGATCTCAGTCTTCTCAGTATCAGTTGTTGTGGGGGATTCCCCCGTCGTGCCGTTGACGACAATACCGTCATTGCTTTGTTCCTCAACGAGCTTGTGCGCCAACTCGCCAGCCCGACGCAGGTCCACCGCCCCATCGGACGTCATTGGAGACACCATGGCCGTAAGCAGACGGCCAAAAACGGGAGCGGACATGCGAGACCTCCTTGTGTAGCTGATGCCCATGGTAGCCACGAGATGGCCTCAGCGGGATAGGCTGTTAGTGTGAGTCCAGCACAGCCCAGACATCAAGTCCCCGACGCCCGGTCGTGGGAGTACGCCGACGGCTTCGTCGCACCTTCCCCAGCCCTACAGGAGGCCCGCGAAGCGGCCCGCGCTGATCAGTGGGAGGTGCTCAGCAACGGCACCACCGCCCTGCTGGCCTTTTTGACGCGCACCATGCAAGCTAGCAGCGTCGTCACTATCGGCACCGACGCCGGGGTCTCAGCGCTGGCTCTCTTGGAGGGCATGAGCGATCATGGTGTCTTGACCAGCATCGACCCCGACGCTGAACGTCAGGCTGCCGCACGTAAAGTCCTTAGTCTGGCCCGTATCCGCTCTAATCAGGTGCGCCTCATCACCGGTACCCCGTTGGATGTGTTGCCCAAGCTGCGGGACGGTGCCTACGACATGGTGCTCATCAATGGTGACCGGCTTGAATACGTCGAATACGTCTCCCAGGCTCTGCGCTTATTGCGCACCGGGGGCATTGTCGTCGTTAATGACGCGCTGGCCAACAACCACGTCGCTGATCCGGACAATGAGGACGACGATACCCTCATCATCCGCGAAACCCTCGATTCGGTGCTAGAGACCGAAGAATTCACCCCGGTGCTGCTACCCGTGGGTGAAGGCTTGCTGCTGGCCACGAAGAGCTGAGCCTTCACTTCTAAGAACATAACGAATCGGCCCCCGGAAACCCTGAAGGCCGATTCGCGCGTCCTAGGAATTGTTCAATCAGTAGGGAACCGTGATTCCTTTACCGACCACCGTCACGCCACCCGGGGAGACGGTGAATCCACGAGCACGGTCATGATCATGGTCGACACCCACTTGAGCCCCATCAGGCACAATGACGTTCTTGTCGAGGATCGCACGGTGAACCGTCGCGTTAGAACCAATCTGCACATTGTTCATGATGATTGACTCATCGACACGAGCCCACCTTTCGATGCGAGCCCGCGGACCCAGTACCGTGCGGTAGATGTCGGTGCCAGAAATAATGCACCCGGCAGAAACCAGGGTGTCATCGCAGGAACCGCGCATCACGAACTTGGCACCGGGAGCCTGCTCCTGCATGGTCCAGATGGGCCAGTCAGGGTTGTATAGGTTGAACTCCGGCTCGACCGAGACCAGATCCATGTGCGCGTCGTGGTAGGCGTCGATGGTGCCCACATCCCGCCAGTAGTCGGCATCTTTCTCAGTATTACCAGGAACCTCATTATCGCGGAAGTCGTACACCTGCGCATCAGCGGCGTTGACGAATCTCGGAATGGTGTCGCCACCCATGTCGTGCCGCGAATCGGCACTGTGGGCGTCGTCGTGGAGGGCCTGCACCAAGGCCTCACGGCTGAAGATGTAGTTACCCATCGAGGCGAAAGACTCGTCCGCGGCGTCCAGCAGACCAGGTGGATCGGCCGGCTTTTCGAGGAACTCGGTGATCTTGTGGTTCTGATCGGCATCGATAATTCCGAAGGCAGAAGCGTCCTTGCGAGGCACTCGGATACCGGCAACAGTGCATCCCAACCCGGAGTCGATGTGATACTGCAGCATGGCGTCGACATCCATCCGATAAATGTTGTCAGCACCAAAGACCACGACGTAATCGGGGTTCTGGTCGTTGATGAGGTTGAGGGACTGGTAGATGGCGTCAGCACTTCCCTGATACCACCGTGGTCCAAGACGCTGCTGGGCCGGGACTGGGGTCACGTAGGAACCCAACATGGTCGACATCCGCCACGTGATGGAGATGTGACGGTCAAGCGAGTGTGACTTGTACTGGGTCAGCACAGCGATTTGAGTAAGCCCTGAGTTCGCCAGGTTGGACAGCACAAAGTCGATAAGCCGGTAAGTACCACCGAAGGGAACGGCTGGTTTGGCCCGGTCCATTGTGAGGGGCATGAGGCGTTTACCTTCGCCACCGGCGAGGACGATGGATAGAACCTTGGGACGCGTCTTTGCCATGGCTCTCAATCTACCGTCACCGAACACCTAGGTGGGCAATCATCACAAGGCCAGTCACACAATGTCAACGAGAGTTCTCGGTCTGTTGGCGGCGACGCAACCCTACTGCCCATCGAGTCTGTCTTTATGGGACGATCAAGCCATGTACGTGTCCGTCCTGACCCGTGAATACCCTCCTACTATCTATGGCGGCGCCGGCGTCCACGTCGCGCAACTCATCTCCTATCTTCGCACCCTGATTGACGTTGATGTGCAGTGCATGGGAGAGCCGCGTGAAGGAGCCACCGCTCACGCCGAGAACTATCCCGAAGGCGCCAATAGCGCGCTGCGGGCCTTCGGCGCAGACTTATCCATGGTCGATGCCATCCCGGACGCGGTTGACCTCGTTCATTCCCACACCTGGTATGCCAATCTCGCTGGCTTGCTGGCCGGCGTCTTCTACGACATCCCGCACGTCATCAGCGCTCACTCTTTGGAACCCGACCGTCCTTGGAAAGCCGAACAGCTCGGTGGGGGCTACCGGCTGTCGTCCTGGGCAGAAAAGACCGCCTACGATGCCGCAGATGCCATCATCGCGGTCTCTGAGGGCATGAGGATCGACGTACTGCGGGCCTATCCCGAACTAGATCCTGACAAGGTGCACGTGGTACGCAACGGAGTCGACACCAACGAATTCCACCCCGTCACCGAAACTGATGTGTGTCATGACATCGGAATGAACCCTGATCAGCCCTCGGTGGTCTTCGTCGGGCGCATCACACGCCAGAAAGGGCTGGTCCACCTAATGCATGCCGCTACTGAGCTCGATCCCGAGACTCAGCTCGTTCTGCTGGCCGGCGCCCCAGATACCCCAGAGATTGGAGAGGAGTTCAAAGCCGCCTTCGAGGAGGTTCGTTCCAGCCGCCGAGCACCAGTTATCTGGGTGAAGGATATGCTCCCCCGATCATCGGTTCGCCAAGTGCTCTCTGCCGCTACAGTCTTTACCTGCCCTTCGGTCTATGAGCCGCTGGGCATTGTGAATCTAGAGGCTATGGCCTGCGCTACGCCAGTAGTGGCATCTCGGGTTGGCGGTATCCCGGAAGTGGTCGTCGACGGATCGACCGGGCATCTCGTTGGTGGGGTCCCAACCGACTCATCTTCCCCAGCAGATGTCGCAACTTTCGAGTCCGCCTTCGCAACCGCTATCAATGACCTCACCCGGAACCCGGAACGCGCTAACGCTTTCGGAGCCGCTGGCCGTCAGCGCTGCATCGACGAGTTCTCCTGGGCTCGAATCGCCGAGCAAACTGTCGAGGTCTACCAGACGGCGATCAAGCGCCACAGCTGACGTCTTGTCTGACACAGTCGTGCCCGGCTCATCCCGAGCCGGGCACGGGCGTCAGTCATCTGCGTTAGCCAACGACGTCCTTGAGGCACGCAAGCAGTTCCTGGGCTTCTTCTGCGTTGAGTTCCACAACCAGCCGGCCGCCACCTTCGACTGGAACGCGCATGATGATGCCACGGCCCTCCTTCGTGACCTCCATGGGACCGTCACCGGTACGGGGCTTCATAGCTGCCATGTCACTCTTCCTCAATCCTGGGCAGTGGTGCATCTCCTATTATTCCGTATTCGGGCCCTTTCCGTCAGAGATGGGTTCATCAACGTCTGTCGAAGCGGGCCTCTGACCTGCCTCCATCTGCGCTACCAGACGATCCAAGAGCTCATCGACCTGTCGCATTGAGTAGCCTCTCGCGACCACGGCAAAGCGCGCAGCACGCAGATCGTCGGCACTCAGATCACCATCTGGGAAATCGGGAACGGGGCGATCATCAACGACGGCCGGCACCTGCCCAAATTTTCCCGAGGCTGCCAGCACAGCTAGCCCGATGATGACGATGACGCCCCCGCACAGTACCCACACCATCACGACTCTCCTTCGTCTCGTGAACCCTCACATAGCCAGGACGCCAGTGCCCGGGCACAGTCGTCAAGGCTAGACATCTTGCAGCACTCATCGGCCTTGTGGGCGTACATGGCGTCACCGGGGCCGAAGTTAAGGGCTGGGTGCCCCATCTCGAAAAATCGTGCCACATCTGTCCAGCCGTATTTTGGCATCGGCGTCGTCCCGACCGAACGAGCAAAGGACTGGGCCAGCGGCTGGTCGAGGCCTGGTCGAGCCGGGGAGGACAGGTCCAGGACGTCCATCCGCCACTCAGCGAACATGGTGCGCATCAGCTGCTCGGCCTGCTGAGCGGTCTTATCCGGGGCGAATCGATAGTTGATCTGTACGGTGGCCTCGGGAGGCACAACATTTCCGGCCAACCCTCCCTGCACCATCGTCGCGTTTAGGCCCTCGCGATACGTCAACCCGTCAACCTCAACGAGATGGTCGGCGCCGTCTTGCCAGTCCGACAAGATGTGCAGGATTGGCAGCAGATCGTGAATGGCGTTGTGACCGGCCCATGAGCGAGCCGAATGGGCGGCCTGCCCCTCTGTCGTTAGGGTGAAACGCATCGTTCCTTGGCAGCCCCCCTCGATGATGGCGCCCGTGGGCTCCATGAGGATAGCTAAGTCACAATCAAGCAGGCTGGGATCGTGGGATCGTAAGCTGAGTAAGCCATTGTGCTCTGCGGCGATTTCTTCGGCCTCGTAGAACACCCAGGTGACGTCTCGCTTGGGAGAGGCTAGGGTCGCCGCAAGATGCAAAGCAACGGCCACTCCCCCTTTCATGTCGCAGGTTCCCCGACCGACAAGGTAGTCGCCGTCATCACGGGTTTCGACATGGCTGGGAAGGTTGTCTGACACCGGCACGGTATCGAGGTGGCCAGCAACGAGGACCCGAGAATCCCGACCGAGATTCGTCGCCGCGACGATCGAGTTGCTGACTCTGGTGACCGTTAGATGATCGAACTGACGCAAAGCCGCTTCGACGGCGTCAGCAAGCTCCTCCTCGTGGAGGCTTTCAGAGCGGATGTCCACGATGTCGCGAAACAGAACGTGAAGGTCGCCAGCAAGGTCGAGTTGCATGGCCTTCACTGTACTGAAGTTCGCCTCAGCGCCGGCGCAGGAGGCGTCTCGCCGCACCGCGCAACTGGGAGCTAGCACCCCCCAAAAAAATCCTCCGCTTCTTGCGAGCGGCAATTAGTTGTCGGCTTGTGTTCGGTGGCCTCTAAGAGGACGCCGTCGGCTCATCGGTTAGAACTATCTGTGGGTCGTGGTGTAATGCGGCCACAATGGCCACCCGCTGACGCTCACCACCCGACAAATCCCCTGGGTACGCATTCACGTAATCGGTGATCTTGAGTGATTCCAACAACTCATCCCGACGCGCACGGTCCAGTGGGCAACGATCCACCCTACCCGTGCAGCACAAATTGATCACCAACGGTGAGGAAAGGCACCAGTCCGGAAGCCTGCAGGACGAACCCGAGCTTGGTAAACCTCATTCGGGCGCGTTTCTTCTCAGGCAGGCCAGAGAAGGGTTCCTCATCGATGAGCACCTCACCAGTACTCGGCGTACGCAGGCCACCCATGACCGTCAGCAAGGTAGATTTTCCTGGCCCTGAGGGCCAAGGATCCCGACGAACTCCCCGGGGGAACAGGTACAGATCGGTTCGCGCAAGGGCCTGGATGGTTTCATCACCATCGTTGAACTGCTTGGACACGCCATCGAGACGCAACACCGAGGCCGTCACGAGATCGCCTCCACAGGATCGATGCCAGAAATAACCTTAACTGAGAGCAAACCGCCAACCACGGAGAACAAGGCAAAGCCGCCGTGACGACGCCACAGAGCCACCACGCGAAGCCGTCCGCGCTGATGACGAATCTCCCGCAGGGCCAAGAACACAGGCGGCACCTTTCCACAGTCTGTTCAGCCTAGCGGACCTGTGACAGCCCAAGGCGTCTCACCATACAACTAGACTCGTGGCCATGACGCAGACGACGACTCCGCAGACCGCCTCGGCCGGCCGTCAGGCCTGGGGATGGGGTTTGGCCACTGTCCATGAGGACGGAGAGGTACTGGATACCTGGTACCCCGAGCCTCAACTTGGCTCCCCCGACGGCTCCCCCGCCCCTGCTGATCTGCACCGCGTGACTGAAGCCGGTCGTGACGCTATCCGCAATGTCCACACCGAGGTGGTGCGCACCGTCGTCGACCTCGACGCCGCACCCGTCGACGTTCCTGACGCATATCTACGCCTGCACCTCCTGTCGTCCCGCCTAGCTACCCCTCGTACTATTAACCTGGATGGTATCTTCGGTGTGCTCCCCAACAATGCCTGGACGACCATCGGCCCGATCCGCATGGTCGATCTTGAGGCGGCCCGCATGGAGGCACGCATCGCCCATGCCCCCTTCTCCGTCCTTCTGGTCGACAAATTCCCGCGCATGGTGGACTTTGTCGTCCCTGCTGGGGTGCGCATCGGTGACGCCGACCGGGTCCGTCTGGGAGCCCATCTGGCCGAGGGAACCACCGTCATGCACGAAGGATTCGTTAACTTCAACGCCGGCACCCTGGGCCACTCCATGGTCGAAGGACGTATCAGCCAGGGTGTGGTCGTCGGGGATGGCACCGATGTCGGAGGCGGCGCCTCCATCATGGGAACCCTGTCTGGCGGCGGCAAGGAACAGGTGACTATTGGTCGCGGCTGCCTGCTTGGCGCTGAGGCCGGAATCGGCATTTCCCTGGGCGACAACTGTGTCGTCGAAGCTGGTCTCTACATCACGGCAGGCACCAAGGTGACGCTGCCTGACGGCAAGGTTGTCAAGGCCTCTGAACTGTCCGGCACCAGCGACATCCTCTACATTCGTGATTCAATGACGGGGGCCGTCAAGGCTCTCGGCCGTGGTAATCACAAGATCGAACTCAACTCAGATTTGCATCAGAACTGACATGACGAAGTCGTCCCCCCGCCGGCCCCGCCCTGCCACCACGCGACAACGACGTAAACGTCGGTCTGCCAACCCTGCAAGGTCGATTGCCGCCCTCGTGGTGGTATTGGCAATCCTGTCCGGGCTCGGTTGGGGAGGCTATAAGGTATGGAAAGCTGTTGACCCCTTTGCCACGATAGAGCCTGAGGGCTGCCGAGTGACGGTCTCGGGCCAATCCTACGACCTCGATTTAGAACAATCCCAGAACGCTGCCATCATCACTGCCGAGTCAATTCGCCGTGACCTTCCGGCTCACGCAGCCACCATCGCTCTGGCGACGGCTATGCAAGAATCGAAGCTGCGCAATATTGACTACGGGGATCGCGACTCCCTCGGGTTGTTTCAACAGCGCCCCTCCCAGGGATGGGGAACTGCCAAACAGATCATGGATCCGTGGTATTCGTCAGGAAAATTTTACGAAGAGCTGGTGAAGTTCGGCAACTGGAAGACTATCAGTGTCAGTGACGCCGCCCAGCAAGTGCAGCGATCCAGATACCCCGAGGCCTATCGTAAGCACGAGCCGCTAGCGAAAGCATGGGCCTCAGCACTCACAGGCCAATCCCCCTCGGCACTGACCTGCATCAACAGGTCCTCGGAGACGACGACCGTCCAAAAACTCGCCGACACAGCACGCAAGGGACTTGCATCCAAAGTCGTCACCCACACAACCGGATCGACGGTGACATTCACCGCCACTGACCCGGTGCTCGTCCGCGCGGCAGTGGCATTGACGATGGCAAGCACGAACCTTGGGCCAGTCGATCGCGCAACGGTCGCAACGATGAGTTGGAAGGCAAATTCCGAGCACTACGCCTCATGGGGTGCAGCCTCTGGCCCCTCAGCGAGCCCAGCCGCCAGCGGAACGAGCCGGGTCTCCGGCACCGTGACCGCTCGGAGTTAATCAGGCTATTAGCCGCTGGGCGGCGGCGTCAATCCTCTCGTCGGTGGCCGTCAGCCCGATGCGGACATGATCGGAACTACCGTCAACGTAGAAATCGCCAGGAGAGCAAAGGATACCCAGATTGGCGAGTCGATCAAGGGTGACCCGGCAATCCTCGTCATGAGTGGCCCACAAATACAGCGACCCCTCAGAGCAGTCGATGCGGAAACCAGCCTTCTCCAAAGCTGACTTCAGCACACCGCGACGCAGTTGATACCGCTTGACTTGCTCTAGGACATGGGAACGATCTGCTAGGGCAGCCTGCATTGCGGCCACGACCGGAGCTGGAATCATGAGTCCCGAGTGCTTGCGCACAGTGAGCAACTCGCTGGTCAACTCAGCATCCCCAACGACAAACCCTGCACGATAACCGGCCATATTCGAACGTTTGGACATCGACAGACAGGCCAGCAAGCCGGTGACATCACCGCCATTGGCCCTCTCATCAAGGACTGAAACCGACTCCCCGTCCCAAACGAACTCGCCATAACACTCGTCAGAGACCAAGACAGCTCCCGTGCTGCGCGCCAGGTCCACCCATGCCCTCATCTCGTCAAGGTCGAGGACGCGACCTGACGGGTTGGCCGGGGAATTAATCCAGATAAGATCAGGCGTGACGCCGACCTCGCCGGGCTCATCAACGGCGACGATCTTGGCTCCAGCAAGCTGTGCACCAACCCGGTAGGTCGGATAGGCGCACGCCGGGATGACAACAGTCGAGTCTGGGCCCAGACCAAGCTGGCTAGGCATGGAAGCCACCAATTCCTTCGTCCCGATGACCGGCAGAACGCTAGCCTCGTCAAGACTGGCGGGCGCACCCCAGACTTGCTTCATGTGGTCCAAGATTCCGGCTCGCAGAGCAGGTGTCCCCCACACTTGTGGGTAACCGGGAGCGTCACCAGCCGTCGTGAGCGCCTCGGTGACAACGTCCGGGGTCGGATCGACCGGTGTGCCCACTGACAGATCGACGATGCCGTCGGGATGGGATTCAGCCTTGCGCCTGGCTTCGGCGATGGTGTCCCAAGGAAAGGTGGGCAGACTGGCGGGGACGTTACGGCGGCTCATTCGCCCTGCGGAGGCAAAGCTTCGACGGCCGGATGGTCTTTGTGAGTCGGTCCAAGCCGTGCAGCACCGCCCGGGGATCCCAGCTCGTTGAAGAACTCGGCGTTAATGTCGAGGAATTTCTCCTGATCGCCGGGTAGGTCATCCTCGTAGTAGATGGCCTCGACGGGGCACACGGGCTCGCAGGCGCCGCAGTCCACGCACTCCTCAGGGTGAATATAGAGACTGCGCTCACCCTCGTAAATGCAGTCGACGGGACACTCCTCGACGCAGGCACGATCCTTGACGTCCACGCAGGGCAGACCGATGACGTAGGTCACGTCTTCTCCTTGTTCCGGCCCTAACAAGGGGCCTGATAGACATTCACCGTCATCATAGTGCCGCCTCATGACATCCGCCCCCACCATGCGTCGACGCCCACGACCGTCAGTCAGTCGCAGGCGTCGACACCAGGTTGCACACGAATCTCAGAGAGCAGCCACCAACGCGTCGACACTGGCCTTCGCGTCACCGAAGAGCATCCGCGTGTTATCGGCGAAGAACAACGGGTTCTCCACACCGGCATATCCGGGCTTCATGGAACGCTTGAAGACAACCACCTCATGGCCCTCCCAGACGTGCAGCACTGGCATACCCGAAATCGGAGTACCAGGATCCATGGCGGCCGGGTTGACCGTGTCATTGGCCCCAATGACCAGGACGACGTCGGCGTCAGCGAAGTCGTCGTTGATCTCGTCCATCTCCATGACGATGTCGTAGGGGACGTGGGCCTCAGCAAGCAGCACGTTCATGTGACCAGGCAGACGACCGGCCACCGGGTGGATCGCAAATTTAACATCCACACCCTTGTCGCGCAGCTTTTTGGCGAGCTCGGCGACCGGGTATTGGGCCTGAGCCACGGCCATGCCGTATCCGGGAGCAATGATGACCGAGGAAGCGTCAGACAGCTGGGTAGCCAACTCGTCAGCCTTGATCTCAGTGATCTCACCTGCAGGTCCCCCGCCCTCGACCGCCGGGGCATCACCAAAGCCACCAAGGATGACCGAAACGAAAGACCGGTTCATGGCCTTACACATGATGTAGGATAGGATAGCACCGGAGAAACCGACGAGAGCACCGGTGACGATAAGCACCGGTATGTGCAAGCTGAATCCGGAAAAGGCGGCTGCCCAACCGGAATAGCTGTTCAGCATCGAGATGACGACCGGCATATCCGCGCCACCGATAGCGGCGACGAGGTGGAAGCCGAGGAATAGCGAAGCCAGGGTCAATAGCGCCAGCGGCAGCCACGCGATGCCACCGGAAACATTGGAGAACCAGATGCCGCAGGCAATGATGACGACCAGCAGACCGAGATTGATCCAGTTACGACCTGGCAAGGTCAGCGGCTTCGAAGCGATTTTGCCCGAGAGTTTTCCCCAGGCAACCAGCGATCCCGTGAAGGTAAGGGCACCGATGAAGATGCCGATCCAAATTTCGGAAAGCTGGAAGGTGCTAGCACCGGTTCCGTCTTCAGCAAAGGCGTTGAAACCGATGAGGACAGCGGCCAGTCCGACGAAGGAGTGCAGCTGGGCAATAAGCTCAGGCATGCCGGTCATCTCAACCTTAAGGGCCTTCCACACACCGAATGCGCCGCCGATAAGCATCGGTATGAAGAGCAGAACCACGGATACCGGCGAATATCCCGGTAGCTTCACCAGAACGACGATCGTCGCGACAATTGCGATGACCATGCCGAGAATGCCATAGGCATTGCCCTTTTTAGAGGTCTCGAATTTGGACAGACCGGCCAGGGCAAAAATGAACAGTAGGCCCGCGACAATGAAGGATGCGTTGACGAAGTTCACCAACGACCCGGCTAGCGGGGCAATAAGAAGTGTTGTCGTCATAGATCAGGCCTTCCTGAACATCTTGAGCATGCGCTGAGTGACCGTAAAACCGCCGAAGATGTTGATACTGGCAATGAGCACAGTCAACGCGGCGACAATTCGGATACCCCACGATTCACTGCCGAGCTGGGTGATGGCACCAACGATGATGATGCCGCTGATAGCGTTCGTGACGCTCATAAGCGGGGTATGGAGTGCGTGGGTAACGTTCCATACCACGTAGTAACCAACGACGACCGCGATGGCGAAGGTGCCGAACAGAGCGACGAATTCCATCGGGGAGAAGGTCAGCAGGGCGATCAGTGCGATCGACAGTACTGCGACGATGCCAAAAGTTTGCGGCCACGGGCGCGCTTTCTTCTCCGGAGTAGCCGGGACACTAGCAGTATCGGCCTTGGCGACCGGCTTGGGAGCAGCGGCAACCTGTACCGGAGGAGGCGGGAACGCCACCTGACCTTCGTGGCACACCGTCATGGTGCGGACGACCTCGTCGTCAAAGTTGAGAACGAGCTCGCCGTTCTTTTCTGGGGTGGCCAGCTTGAGCAGGTTGACGAGGTTCGTGCCATAAAGCTGGCTGGCTTGACCAGGCAGACGAGACGGTAGGTCGGTGTAGCCGATGATCGTCACACCATTGTCGGTAACATAGGACTCCCCTGGACGGGTCAGTTCACAGTTGCCGCCACCCAGGGCAGCAAGGTCAACAATGACGCTGCCGGGCTTCATTGCGGCGACCATCTCGGCAGTGATGAGTTGGGGGGAAGGCTTGCCAGGGATGGCGGCCGTCGTGATGATGACGTCGTCCTTGCCCGCCTGCTCCATGTATAGCTCGGCGGCGCGGGCGTTGTAGTCGTCACTCGTTTCCTTGGCATAGCCGTCAGAGCTGACGCCCTGGTCAGAATCTCCGGTTCGCACGTGCAAGAAGGTGGCACCCATCGACTGAACCTGCTCGGCGGTCTCGGGACGGACGTCGGTGGCGTAAACCTCGGCGCCCATCGAATTAGCGGCGCCCAGTGCGGCAAGACCGGCCACGCCGGTACCGATGACGAAGACCTTGGCCGGCGGAACCTTACCTGCTGCAGTAACTTGGCCACCAAAGGTGCGACCGTAGGCGAAGGCAGCCTCGATGACGGCCCGGTAACCGGAAATATTGGCCATCGAGGACAGCGCGTCCATCGACTGGGCGCGAGAGATGCGCGGAACCATGTCCATGCTAAGACCCGTGACCCCAGCCGCGGCCAGCTTCTCGGTGAGGGCAAGGTCCTGGCGGGGATGGAGGAAGGTGACGAGGACAGCTCCTGCACGCATGAGGGCAATCTGGTCGTCGGTGGGCTCGTTGACGGCCAGCACAAGGTCGGCCTCCCACGCCTCCCCCGGTTCAACAATCCTGGCTCCGGCCTCTTCATACGCGCGGTCGGGCAGAGCGGCATGCTCGCCAGCTCCGGACTCGACGACCACCTCGTAGCCGAGTTTGAGTAGGGTGGGAACGGTCGTCGGAGTCGCGGCGACCCGATTCTCACCCGGGAGTGACTCCCGTGGGATTCCGATGATCATGATGGTGACTTTACGGCCAAACGTCCTTGCTCACGACACCGGGGTTGCACGTTTCCCCATGTTGATGGCCATCCCGGATGAATAATGGGGCACCACCGATCGGCGGCGCCCCATCACATCATCGAGGTGAATCAGTTGTCCGGGTAAGGCCCATTCGGGCCAGGGGCCGGATTCCAAGGCTGCTGCTGTGCGGGAGGCTGACCCGACTGGCCCTGAGGCGGATCAGCCGGGAATCCGGGTTGCCCGTAACCAGCAGTACCAGACGTCCCCCTCACAGAGAGAACGAGTTGCCAAATCTGCGCAGCAGCGGTCAGCAACACAACAACGAGGAACAACCACGCTCCCGGACGTGACCCCTCGTATCCCGGAACATCCTGTCCCGACGCATTGATAACGCCCCAGATCATAAGTAAGAGGACCACCCCTGCCATCACGGAAAGGATGATCTCGTAGGTGCGTGATACCAGCTGATCGGCAACCATCGCAATAACGGCCATAATGAGGTACGCCAACAGCACGATGACCGTCAGCCACACCCTCGCGTTCCAACCACCGGACAAGGGCGCCGAGTTATCGTACTGGTACGAGAAACTCTTGATAATCGCGAGGCCATTGAGGGACGTCTTCACGCCATCCTTGAAATCTCCGATCCATGGCAGCAAGAGCATCAGGAAGCTCAGCACCAGCCCCACGACAACCGTGACGCGACGCACATTGCCCATCGCGCCTCGGATCACTCCGAGGATGGGATCAGGCTGTTTCGGCCCTTGCGACGCATGCCCCTGTTGAAGCGGCATCTGCTGCGGGTAGGCGGGGCCTGGCCCCTGAGGCGGATGCCCCTGCCCCTGCGGAGGGAACGGCCCCGGCTGCGGGGGCATCGACTGACCCTCCGATAGACCTTGGGGAGGTGTGTTTTCCGTCATCCTTCAACCTCTTTCACTGACTGTTGATCGTTGCCGCAACTGCCGGACACAACGGTGAGCCGCGAATGGGGAGTGTCCCATTGGGCAGATTCCCATCAAGAACCCGCGTTGCCATTACCTTATCGTTTATGAACGTCAACATCCGGGCCATGGAGGAGCGTGACCTTCCAACGGCCAGCCGCATCTATAACCAAAGCGCGGTGGCGACCACCTACTCCTACACTTTGGTCGACACCAAGGTGGAGGATCGGCTGTCCTGGTGGCACGAACTAGTGGCCGATGGCAGACCGGTCCTCGTCGCAGAGGTCGACGAGACGATGGCAGGGTACGCCACTTACCACCGTTTCCGCGGGGGCGGCGGGTACGACGTCACGGCGGAGGTGACGATCTGGCTCGACGCCCCGGCACGGGGACGAGGAGTGGGACGCAAACTTATGGCCGAGCTCATCCGCCACGCCCGCGCAGATCACCATTTGCACAATCTTCTGGCGGTGATCGATTCGCAGAACGAGCGCAGCATCGGTTTCCACTCGGCGATGGGCTTCACCGAGGTCGGACGACTACCGCACATCGCGTACAAGCTGGGCGACTGGCGCACGGCGGTATTCATGCAACTGACTGTTGACTGAACTTTGTCGGCCAGGGTGTCGTCGATCGTGACCCACCGCGAGACACACGCCGGAGCACAGTGTTCATCAGGACCTCGCTAAGGTTGCTCTATGACCGCGTACCATGCTGACGCCAGTGATCTTGAGGGCAAGGAAATCCTCACCTGGGAGATCTTTGGTGATGCCACCGACGAACTAGCTACCCAAATCCATCATTCAGGGTTCGATCCCGAGATCCTTATTGCCGTGGCGCGCGGTGGCATGATCCCTGGCGGAGCCCTCACGTATTCCCTCGGGGTCAAACTCACCGACGCCATCAACGTCGAGTTCTACACAGACGTCCAAGAGACCCTCCCCGATCCCCTCCTATTGGCCCCGATGCTCGACACTGACTCCATCAGGAACAAGCGAATTCTGATCGTTGACGACGTCGTTGATTCTGGGCGCACCTTGGCCTTGGTACTCGAATTGCTACGCGGCTTTGGAGCCGACGTCCGCTCGGCGGTGCTCTACGCCAAGCCCACGACCATCATCCATCCAGATTTCGTGTGGAAGGCCACAGATAAGTGGATCGTATTCCCTTGGAGTGCGAAGCCTCCGGTCGGTCAACGCTAAGCGCGAGGCCCCTCGGTCAACGCTCGCTACGACAAGACGGTTCCGACCGCAACGACCACCTCATGGAAGGACACTGCACCCGGATCAGGCGTTCCCAACGACTTCTCCCCCAACGGGCGCGCCCGACCGACCTTGGCTATCACTTCGGAAGTCGCCTGGGCTGCCGCGCCGGCGGCACGACATGCCGAATCCCACGCCTGCGGCAGCCGGTTCGAAGACGACTCGAGGGTTGTCACGAAGGGGGCCATAGCGTCGACCATCGTCTTGTCACCGATTTTGGCCCCACCCAACCGGGTGACGGCGTTGAGGGCTGCTCCGGCTGCCTGACGAATAGCGTCGTCGCCTACTGGGTCTTCGTCACCAAGTACCGCTCCGAACGCGGTCAACGCTGCTCCCCACAGCGCACCTGAGGTCCCGCCGGCATGCTCAGACCATGCCGAGCCAGCCGCATTAAGGGTGGTTGCCGCGCCGGCGCCTTCCTCTCTTACCCGCCGCGCCTCGGCTAGGGCAGCCTGGGACCCACGTGCCATTCCGATACCGTGGTCACCGTCACCAGCCACCGAATCGAGACGGCCCAACTCGCTGCTGCGCTCCGACAACCTCATCGCCACCTCGTCCAGAGCCTTGACAATGACATCCGCAACATCTTGGGAAGCCGGGGATCCCGGATTAGCGACCATGACTTGCTCTGCCTTCTGAGACAACGGCGTGGTGTCAAGATCGACCTGACTGGCGGCTCTGCGACGATACGCAGGGGTGTCGCATGCCGCCAACCACAGCGGCTCGATGACCTCGTCGAGCCACACGAGGGACAGGGAAACCCCGGCCATGTCGAGGCTGGTGACGAATTCTCCTACCTGTGGATCAACAATCGTCAAGCCTGCTTCCTCGAGATGACGACTGATGTCATTCCACAGCACGAAGAGTTCCTCATACTTGGTACTACCCAACCCATTGACGATCGGAACCACTCGAGTTCCGGGGTTCTCGGGCTGATCGGCCAGCAAGCCGTTGACGAGCATGGCCGCAACCTCGTCTGCGGCGCCCAGGGTCTCGTCGTGGATTCCGGGCTCACCGTGGATCCCCATGCCCACGCCCATCTAGCCCGGCTCAACCCGAAACAGCGGCTCATCGGCTCCCGGCAAGGTGCAGCCTGCAAAGGCGACCCCGAGAGAACGAGTACGATCGTTAACCCGGTTAAATACCGCGACGACCTCGTCAATGTCCCGGCCTTCCTCGCAGGCCGCCGCTGTGACCTTGAAGACCGGCAGGTCGCCAGCGATACCACGACGTTTGAGCTGGCTCTGCGCCGAAGCGATGTCATCAGTAACGAGTAGACAACGAGCGTCGATTCCCTCACTACGAAGCCGCTCTGCTGCCTGTCCAAAGTGCAGAACGTCGCCGGCGTAGTTGCCAAAACCGATGAGCACTCCAGCACCACGGTCAGCAGCCTTGCACACCGCATAAGTCTGGGAAGCCGAGGGGGAAGAAAAGATATTCCCGCATACGGCACCATCGGCAAAGCCGGGACCAACCCAGCCTGCAAAGGCCGGGTAGTGCCCCGATCCCCCACCAACGACGAGTGCGACCTTGCGGTCGGTACGGGCAGCACGAACAACTCCCCCAAATACCGGCCTCACATGGTTCGGGAACGCACTGACAAGCCCGGTGACCGCCTGAGACGGGAAACCATCGGGATTATTCACAAGTCGGGTCATAACTGGGTCTCCTATCATCATCGATGGTGTTTTTCCCACATCACATGATAATTAACGCTTTCATAGCCCGTCCGGCGCCGCAGAAATGCGACACTAGAGCCGACGAAGGAGATCACATGACGCCCACCATGCCAGCTCTGGTCCTCAATGGCCCCGGAGACGTCCATCTAGCCGAAAAACCCATACCTACGCCTGGCCCTGGAGAGGTTGTGCTAGCCGTCGAAGCGACGACGGTCTGCGGCACCGATCTGCGCATCATCTCCGGTGACAAAACCACCGGGGTGCATCCCGGGGTCACCCTCGGCCACGAGATCGCCGGAAGAATTGCCTCCCTTGGCGAAGGAGTAGAAGGACTGGCCGTCGGGCAACAGGCTACCGTCTCCATCGTCGTCTCCTGCGGCATCTGCCGGGCCTGCCTCACAGGACGGGAACACTTGTGCAGCCACTGCGAACTCATCGGGTACGGCATCGACGGTGGGCTCGCGCCGTGGTTGTGTATACCGGCCCGAGCCGTGTCTCACGGCAACGTCATCCCGGTGGCTACTGAGATGCCAGCGACCCGGCTGGCCCTGGCGGAACCCCTCTCCTGTGTCCTCAACGGGCATCGACGTCACGGCGGAGTGAATCCCGGGGAGACCGTCGTCATCATCGGCGGCGGGGCTATCGGTCTGCTCCACACACAGCTCAATCTGGCATGTGGGGCCGGACAGGTCATCCTGTGCGAAAAGCACGCGGATCGACGCGACCGCGCCGCGGCCATGGGGGCCGTGACGACCTGCCCGGATGGTCTTCGTGAGGTCGTCGCCGAGCACACTGGCGGATACGGAGCCGACCTGGTCATCGTCGCTATCGGTCGTAACGAGCTGGCCGAGGACTCTCTTGACCTCGCTGCGCCCGGCGGACGGGTGAGTTGGTTCGCTGGTTTCCCCAAAGGATCGACGGCGACCATCACCCCCAATACGGTGCATTACCAAGAACTGACGGTCTCCGGAGGATCGAATGCCCGTCGGGCCGACGTCCACCGCGCAGTTGAAATGCTGGGGCGCGGGGATATCGAGGAGTCCTCTATCGTCACTCACACCTTTGGCCTGTCCCAGTGGACTGAGGCTGTTGACGCGGTGCACGGCCATACCGGGGTCAAGATCGCTATTGATCCCCGGTGTTAGGCCGCATCGTCATCGCCTCACAACCTCACTGAGAGGGCCGCAACATCCGGGTTGCCAAATCAGTGCGCTGTCACCGAGACTGACTGCTCTCGCAGGAAGGGTAGGAGTTCGATCTGTGGAGCGCTGGTGACCTCGTTGGCCCACAAGGCCAAATCAGGGTCGCCGTCGGCTTCATCAGCAGCTCGTGAGGGATTACCACCGACGAGCCGCACTCGACCAGCTCCTAAGCTGGCATACCAGTCCTCGTCGCTGGCAGTGGTGACAGCCACACCGACCGAACGCAACGCACGGCCTAACCCTTCGTCGAGGCTCGGGTCTAGGCTCACCGAGATGTCGCCGCCGGTAGCCAAGAGCCCCGCGGCAACGACGCGAGCGACGTCGACCAGTGTGGCGTCAGCGCAGCCCCTTACCTGTGTCGAGACCGGGCGGTACCTCAAGACGTTACGCTCTCGTTCCAGCCCACCAATGTCGGTCGAGCGGCCAAACCACTCGTCCCATGCGTGAGCGTCGCGCGCGACCGCATCAAGAAGCCAGGCTCGTTCATCGCGAGTGATCATACCCTCGACGTGACCGACGAACTGCTCGACCAAAGCGCCGGGACGATCCGCGGGAGTCGGAGTCGTCACCTCAGCTCGGCGCCACAACCCCAACACCTGCAGGTAGTGGTAACCACCGGCCTTGGCGCCTGGGCCAACTGAGGAGCGCTTCCAACCACCGAAAGGCTGACGACCGACGATGGCTCCCGTAATACCGCGGTTGACGTAGAGGTTTCCAGCCTTGACCCTCTCGGCCCAGAACTCGATCTCGGAGGAGTCCAGAGAGTGAAGACCGGCCGTCAGACCAAAAGCGGTACCGTTTTGATATTCGATTGCGGTGGCTAAATCAGGGGCGTACATAATTCCGGTAATCGGGCCGAAGTATTCGGTGAGGTGGTACTGGTCCCCCGGCTTGATCCCACCACGTACGCCCGGAGACCAGTACCGGCCTTCTTCGTCGATACGCACCGGCTCCAGGGCCCACACCTGGCCCGGGTCAAGCTTCGTCAACCCGTCGAGCAATTTGCCTTTGGCGGGTTCGGCAAGCGGACCCATCTGGGAGCGCAGGTCGGATGGTGAACCCACCCGAATTGAGGAGGCTGCATCGAGGATCTGGTGACGCAACCGCTTGGAGCGGTAAGCCTGACCCACAAGAATGATGAGGGATGCTGCCGAACACTTCTGCCCGGCGTTACCAAAAGCCGACTTGATGATGTCAGCTGCAGCCAAGTCATAATCAGCATTCTCAGTGACGATGATGGAGTTCTTGCCGCTGGTCTCAGCTAACACCGGCAGATCATGACGCCACGATCGGAACAGCTTGGCCGTCTCCCACGCGCCCGTGAGAATGACCCGATCAACCTCGGGATGGCTCACCAGATGCTTACCAACCTCGTTTTCCTCAACATCAACAAGCTGCAGGACGTTTTGCGGGATTCCAGCCTCCCATAGACACTCAGCGATAACGGCAGCACAATAGCGAGCCTGCGGGGCGGGCTTGAGCAGTACCGACGACCCTGCAGCCAAGGCTGCCAGGGTGGATCCAGCGGTAATAGACAGAGCGAAGTTCCACGGCGGGGTGACGACGGTCACCCGTGGCGGCACGAACTGGGCGCCGTCAACGGCCTCGAGTTCCTCGGCTCGGTCGGCATACCAGGCAGCGAAGTCGATGGCCTCAGACACCTCGACGTCACCCTCGGCCAGGATCTTTCCTGTTTCAGCCCCGGCTACCGCCAATAAGTCACCACGTCGAGCGGCGAGGGCATGTGTCACCGAACGTAATATGTCGGCGCGCGCGTTTCCACCACGTCTAGACCAGGACCGCTGAGCGTTAAGGGCGGTAGCAATGACAGAATCCACCTCGGCAACGGTCTCGAGGTGGTTGTCGGCCAGGGTGGACTTCCCCAACTGACAGTCCTTCATTTTTTCGACGACCTCATCAGCCCAGACACGGATATTGGGTAGGGAGGGGTCGGAGTCTATGGACTGGATAAATCCGTTGGATAGATCCGGCACTCGATCAGGTTCTTGCTGACGACGAGGCTGCGGCACTTCACGACTGATCCCAGCCACAGCAGTGCGGAACCTTGCCTCTTCGCGGGCGAAAAGCCTGGAATCGTGGCCGAGTTGGAAGACTGCCGACATGAAGTTCTCGCTGGCGGCGTTTTCTTCCAGCCGACGCACCAGATAGCTAATCGCCACATCGAAGCGGGCCGGATCGACAACCGGCGTGTAGAGCAGTAGCCCACCAACGTCAGCTCGGATTCGTTCGGTCTGGTCAGGGGCCATGCCGAGCAGCATCTCAAACTCGACACGATTGCGGACTCCACGACGCTCAGCAAGCAGCTTCGTCAGTGCGATGTCGAAGAGATTATGACCAGCGACGCCGTACCGCACCGAGCGGGTACGTTCGGAGGTCAGTGCCCAGTCGAGGATCCTCTTGTAGTGGGTGTCAGTGGCAAGTTTGGACGGCCACGGGGTTTGCTGCCACCCGTGGACTTCGGCGTCGACTCTTTCCATCGCAAGATTGGCACCCTTGACCAACCGCACCTTGATCCCCGCTCCACCGGCTGCAGTGCGACGGTCCGCCCACTCGACAAGACCCTGAAGAGCGGCAAGCGAATCGGGCAGGTAGGCCTGCAAGACGATGCCCGCCTCCAGATGACGCAGTTCGGGGCGGTCGAGGAGCCTCTGAAAGACCTCAATTGTCAGATCAAGGTCGTGGTACTCCTCCATGTCGAGATTGATGAACTTTGGTTCCGGGGAGGTTGCAGCCAGGTGGTACAGCGGCAGTAACTGCTCCACGACCTCGTCGACCGTGGCCTCATGGGCCCACAAATCAAGCTGGTTGACGACGGCCGAAATCTTGATCGAGACGTAGTCGACGTCGTCGCGGGCTAGTAGAGCCATCGTCCCTTCGAGCCGGGAGGCCGCTTCGCGATCGCCCAGCACAGCTTCGCCCAGAAGGTTGAGGTTAAGCCTGACACCCGAGGTTCGCAATGCTTTAAGAGTGCGGGTCAGCTGTGCCGGTCGTGCATCGACGATGAGGTGACCCACCAATTGCCGCAAGGCATTACGCGCGGCTGGGACGACGACGTCAGGAGCAATGGGTACTATCCGTCCGCCTGTCCGCACCGCCAGTTGGAGTGCGGGCGGTAGGAAGGAACAATCGGTTTTTGCCAGTTCGATGAGATTCGCCGCTGCGGTCCGGGGATCCTCCGGGCGGACAACCCGGTCAATAAAGGCCAAGGTGAAGGGCAGGCCAGCCGGGTGGGACAGCACGTCGGAGAGAAGCCCAGCAGCGATCTGGGCACGATCTATCCGTCGTTTCGTTGCACCATTGGTGTCTCGTAGCCAAGCGTGGACTTGGTCAACTGCCTCGTCAACCAGGTCAGCAGGGCGTGGGGATGGGGAGACCCACGTATCAGCGTCGATGCTCATGGCATGACTGTAACCCGGGCAGACGACAACGCACGGATTACAGCCCATCGGTGCAAGAATATCGCCGCGAATACTCCGAGAGGACAGCTCATGACGCAGACCGCTACCGAGCCGAGCACGACGACGCGCACGGGCATCGAGACAACCGGGATCAAGATCGTCGAAGAATCACAGCGCACTGCCCAACCCCGGAACCTCTTCCTTCCCTGGTTCGCCTCTAACGTCTCCGTCTTCGGCATGAGCTATGGCGCCTTCATGCTCGGATTCGGAGTGTCCTTTTGGCAAGCAATGGCCGCGACCCTCGTCGGTGTCATCGTCTCCTTCGGGTTCTGCGGCATTATCGCTATCGCCGGTAAGCGTGGTTCCGCGCCAACGATGGTGTTGTCTCGGGCAGCTTTCGGCACCCAGGGCAACAAATTCCCCGGAATCATCTCCTGGATGACCTCAATTGGCTGGGAAACATCTCTGGCAATCACGGCTGTCTTGGCAACGACGACGATCTTCCACCGACTGGGGTGGAGCTCTGGGAACTCGGTCAAAATCTGCGCCACTATCGTCGTGGCTTTGATCATTGTCGGCGGCGCGGTGGCCGGTTATCACATCATCATGAAACTGCAGGCCGTTCTGACCTGGATTACGGGCGTCCTTACCGTGATCTACCTGGTGATGGCGGTCAGCCACATTGACTGGCACGCCGCAACCTCGTTGCCGTCGGCATCCTTCCCCGCATTCGTTGGCGCACTGACCCTCATCATGACTGGCACCGGATTGGGCTGGACAAATATCGCTGCCGACTGGTCGCGCTACCAGTCGCGCACGTCTCCCGGGCTCGCTATCGCGTTCTGGAATGTCTTTGGGGCTTCGTTGCCACTCGTTATCCTCATCACCTGCGGACTGCTGCTAGCTACTTCCTCGAAGAATCTTTCTGATGCCATCGGGACCGATCCTATTGGCGCGCTGGCAACGATTCTGCCGACATGGTTTCTCATCCCATTCTTGTTAGCTGCGATCCTCTCCCTGCTGGCTGGTGCCATCAACGGCATCTATTCCTCTGGGCTCACTTTGCTCACTCTGGGAATCCGAGTTCCACGCCCGGCAGCTTCTCTCATTGATGGGACGATTCTCACCACCGGGACCCTCTATGTGGTCTTCGTGGCTCCTAACTTCATCTCCCCCTTCCAGTCCTTCCTAGTGACGCTGGGTGTGCCACTCTCAGCGTGGACCGGCATCATGATGGCCGATATCACCTTGCGCCGCCGCCCCTATGACGAGGCTGACCTCTTTGACGGTTCTGGACGTTACGGTCGTTTCGACCTCACCTCGATCATCACCTTCGTCGTCGTGACCGGCATCGGGTGGGGTCTGGTGGTCAACACCTATGAGGGGGTCAGTTGGAACAACTGGCAGGGGTATCTCCTTGGACCCCTCGGCCTAGGTGGGCGTGGGGGTAATTGGGCCTACGCCAACCTTGGGGTGCTCGGGTCCCTCGTCCTCGGCTATGTCGTCACCCTCATCGTCCGGCGTGGCACAGTACGTCGCCAGGAGTCGCGATGAGTGACACATGGCTTATCGTCATCGACCCCCAAGTAATATTCGCCTCCCCTACATCCTCATGGGGCTCCCCTGCCTTCCCGGACATCATCGAACCGATTAATCGCATGGTCGCTGCTTTTCGTGGCCGAACGATCGTGACGCGCTGGATTCCTGCGACTACTCACAGCGGGTCGTGGCGCGATTATTTCGACCGCTGGACCTTTGCAGATCGCCCCGCAGATGACCCGATATTTGACCTTGTCGACGAGGCTCAGACATGGGCGCAACGCCCGACGATCGACGTCACCACCTTCGGTAAATGGGGAACTCAACTGTCAGCAGTAACTGGCGAGCATCCACACCTCGTACTCACCGGGGTCTCGACCGACTGCTGCGTCATTACGACAGCTTTGGCCGCTGCCGACGCAGGGGCTTGGGTGAGAGTTGTGTCTGATGCCTGCGCCGGATCCGCACCGGATAGCCACGAAGCAGCTCTGACCGTCATGGATCTGTATTCCCTTCAGATCGACGTCGTCACCAGTTCCCAGGTCCTTGCGTCCGTCACCTGAGACTGAGGATCACCTACTTCTTTGAACACCCTGCCTTGTATATGCTTATCTTCAAGACGACAATGGTTATCACTTGCGTACCGGAAAGGGAACACCACATGCATCGTCGTCTTCTGGCCATTGCAACTATCAGCGCCTGCACCCTCGCAATAGCAGGCTGCTCCGATTCCGGGCCAGACTCGGGATCCAGCTCGTCCGCTAGCTCTGACAAGGTTGACGTCGTAGCTTCGACCAACGTCTGGGGCTCGATTGCCCAAGCCATCGGCAGGGACAAGGTCAACGTTGATTCCATCATTGACAGCCCCGATCAGGACCCGCACGACTACGAGGCCACCGCCAAGGACAAGCTCGCCTTCTCCAAGGCCAGGATCGTCATCGCCAACGGAGGTGGCTATGACGACTGGGCTACCAAACTCGTCAAGAGCAGCGGTTCCAAGGCTGACTTCATTGACGCCGTCAAGACCTCCGGCCTCAAGAAGCCCGGCCAAAAGGAGTTCAACGAGCACGTCTTCTACTCAATCGACAGCGCTCGCAAGGTGGCCAAGGTCGTTGAGTCTGACCTCGTCAAGGCCTCGCCGGATAATAAGTCCACCTTTGAAACGAACCTCAAGGACTTCGAGTCCAAGCTCGACGGCCTCAAGACCCGCGCCATCAAGGTCGGGGAGAGACACCCGAACAGTACCGCTATCGCTACTGAGCCCGTGGTCGGTTACCTGCTCGAGGACATGAAGATCAAGAACATCACTCCCGACGAGTTCGTTGAGCAGTCCGAAACTGAAGCCGGCCCGTCTACGAAGGTCGTCCACGAGACCACCTCGCTGATCTCCGACAAGAAGGCCTCCATCCTTCTTGTTAATGGTCAAACGAGCGACGACGTCACCAAGATCCTGCAGAAGGCCGCCCAGAATGCCGGAATCCCGCAGACTGGCGTCTGGGAGACCTTCCCGAAAGGTGTCGACAATTATCCAGACTTCATCGGCAAGGCCATTGATTCCATCGACAAGGGCTTGGCCTGACCTCATGGCATCACATCGTTCTGACACCACCGGGACAACGACGAGTGCCGAGCCTGCCAGACTCACCGGCGCCAAAGTCGCTTTCGGGGACCGGGTGCTGTGGTCTGGACTCAATCTCGTCGTCGAGCCCGGCGAGTTCATCGCCATTCTGGGCCCCAATGGGGTAGGTAAGACCACCCTGTTGCGGGTCCTATTGGGACAGACTCCGCTGACAGCCGGTACCGCTATGGTCGCCGGCCGGCCGGTACGCCGTGGCTCGACCCGCATCGGCTACATCCCGCAGCAACGATCCCTCGAGGCGACAGCTCCCATCCGTGGGCGCGATCTCGTCGGGATGGGAATCGACGGACACAAGTGGGGGTTCGGCTGGTTCAGTCGGTCGCGGCGGCGTCGTATCGACGAGGCCATCGCCTCAGTCGGAGCCACAGCCTTCGCCAATGCCCCATTGACGATGACATCAGGGGGTGAGCAGCAGAGATTGCGCATCGCCCAAGCACTGGTCACCAATCCTCACCTATTGCTGTGCGACGAGCCGCTGTCCAGTCTCGACCTGCGCCATCAGCAGGAGGTCACCCGACTCATCGACAACGCACGCCGGACCCGCAATCTCGGGGTGCTCTTCGTCACCCACGAAATCAACCCCGTCCTGCCCTATGTCGACCGGGTAGTGTACGTCGCCGGAGGTAAGGTTCGCGTCGGCACCCCCGACGCGGTGCTGCGATCGGACGTCCTCAGCGAGCTGTACGGGTCGCATGTTGAGGTATTCCATCGCGGCGATCGCATCATTGTGCTCGCTAACGAGGAGCGCTCACCCCACCTCCACGCCCCAGAAATCTCCAACGAGTCCGAGGAGATGGGCTGACATGGATTTCTCCACGATCATCAACTTCGACAGTTTCAGCCAGCTGGTGCCACTCGTCCACGGTTCAATCATCGCCGGGATCGTGCTCGGTATGCTCGCGGGCCTTATCGGGCCGATGATTCACGCCCGTGATCTTGCCTTTGCCATCCACGGCACCTCGGAACTCTCCTTCGCTGGTGCCGCCGTTGCCCTGTTCCTCGGGGCATCAGTAACTAAGGGCGCCGTCGTCGGTTCTTTGGTGGCGGCCCTCATTTTGGGCCTGCTGGGCGTCAAGGCAGCGGAACGCAACGCGTCCATTGGAATCATGCTGCCCTTTGGTATGGGAATTGGTGTGCTTTTCCTGAGCCTGTATAAAGGCAGATCGTCCAATAAATTCGGTCTGCTCACAGGGCAGATCGTCGCCGTGGACACGACGGAACTCGGCACCCTCGTGACCGTCGCGATCATCGTCGCAGTGTGTCTGGGGATCATTTGGCGACCGTTGTTCTTTGCATCGGTCGACCCAGAGGCCGCCAGAGCACGCGGTGTACCGATGCGGTTTTTGTCCATCGTCTTCATGCTGCTACTTGGCTTGACAACCGCTATGGCAGTACAGCTCGTCGGTGCTTTGCTGGTACTGAGCCTGCTCATCACTCCCACGGCCGCTGCTGCCAAGGTCACGGCACACCCGTTGGCGATGTCGTTACTATCTGTCGTGTTCGCGACGGTTTCTGCTGTAGGAGGAATCTTGCTGTCCTTGGGACCGGGCCTGCCCATTAGCCCTTACGTGACGACGGTGAGCTTCCTCATCTACCTCGTGTGTCTAGGGCTGGGAGCTATTCGTCGGCACCGTGGCTGGAGCCGCCGGATCTTGTGATGCCCCACGACGTCCTGTCGTAATCCCGTGTTGACAGGACGTTGTCATCTCGACACCACCGTGTCGCCACCTGGCCCGAGGCCTTGCTTCTTCCGCTTGCGTCATCACTCTGTTCTGCACGTTAACGGTTGCCAACGCTGAACCCATCAACGCCTCGCATACTATCCTAGTATACACCGGATGACGCGCCAGGACTCCCCACAGAACCTAATGGCGTCAACATCACCGACAGCGGATTCGGGTTGGCCTTCACGCATCGCAATGGAGATCCTGACGACATTTATTACGGTCTGACCGACCGCGGCCCGAACACAGATGCCGACGCCGGCAGCGTGAAGGCTGTCAAACGACTCAGATTCGGCATTAACGGCATCGTCAAAGGGTCCAAGAATCCCTTCCAGCTCGTCGAGAAGCACTTTGGCACTGACGAGTCCCGTCAAGACATCGGCGAGTCGATGAAGGTGCGCATGGATTCTGTACCCAGCAGCGTGCATGGCGCCGGGTATCGCAAGGCCGAACTCTCCACCACTGATAGCACGGTCGATGCACACAACCTCGAGCCCGACACCAGTTACGCCGTGACGACTCCAGTTCCGTCAGCCAACCGACAGTTGCCTCATACCGGGGTTTGAACAGTCAGCCGGATGACTATCGCTCTTTGCCTACGTGGTATCCCTCAAAGCTGACAGCCGAAAATGGGACGCTCCGGTCGCAAGGGCAGTGACCATGATGGCGACCACACTGACTGCCCACATGGTGACGGGTAGCGCCGCAATGGCGGGATCGAAGGATTGATTCGCGTCGGTCGATCCGATCGCAGCATTGATCGCCCAGCCAGCCAGAACTCCGACCACTAGTGACATCGACTGGGCTGGCAGGATCGTGACGATCATCTGCACCAAGAAAGATTTTCGCAGGATATGGGCGGGGGTACCCACGGCTTGTTGAGCGGCAATGGTACGTCGCATTCCCCACCGCAGTTCAACAAATGCGGCAGTACATGCCACCAGGATCAGCAGGAATCCGGCCGCCAGGCCGCTACGCACGATTCCATGCTGTTGGATAAACGCCTGTAGGGTGTCGGGGTTCTCAGCCCCGGCGTGGGCCGCATAGGACGGCGCGGTGGCGTGGAGTTGATCCACTAGCCGATCGAGATCGCCAGTTGTGGAGTCTGCGGTGAACTCCAAGAAGTCTGGAGTGAGGCCTGCCAGCCTCGGGTCGCTGCGAGCGAGGAGAGCGTCATCACCGTAGGTGACGGGTAGGTGGCTGACGGGCGTGATGGTACGGGTCATGGTGTGTTTGTCGTAACCAAAGGTCCATATCGATGGCGCGTCTCGCCTCGTTGCCGGCATCCTTGGACAGGGTCGCACATCGGGGTCGAAGGCGGCCAAGTCGGCGCAGGAGGCGGCAACAAGGGTATGGCCATCGGTGGTCATGTAGATCATGCGTCGGGGCCGGGTGATGCGCCGGAGGGCTTGCTGTTCGGTGGCGGTCCGATCGGTGAAGGGGACCTGGACAAGGACGTGGCGGGGATCCCCCTCGGTGTCGTGGGTACCAGAAATGAGGAATCCCGATCCAAATCCGGCCAGGCCGACCATGATCGTCAATGCGACCACCATCGCAGCGGAATTCGGATAGTGGGCCCGGGCCAGGGCCAAACCGAGACGAGTGGGCAGTCTCAGCTGCTCACGACCGGCGCACCACACGATGATGAGGTGGGCTGACATGACGGCGCCGAGAGTTCCAAGCACAGCCCCACCCATGATGTATCCAGCGCCTCGGTCCCCCAGGCGCTGGCCGTCGTGAGCGAACGCCATCATCAGGCAAATCCAGCCTTCCAGACCGATCGCAGCCACGACGAGGAGAAGACCAACGATCCCGAGCAGATGACGCACTGTCCCAAGCCGGGCGCGGCGGCGCGGGGGGCGGCGTGAAGCCAGCAACCTTCGCAGGGTGCGACGGGCTAACCGACCACTCACGATCACCATGATGACGACGATAGCCAGCCACGCCGGCCATCTCAGCCTCGCCTGCCAAGGCCACCAGGTTAGCCCGAGCACCCCGCTGGTTCCGAGGACGTTTTGAACGGGAACGAACAACGCCAATCCGAGCAGAGCACCCAGGCCAGCGGTCCCGGAAACCTCGGCGGCGAAGACCTGGCCACACCAGTCGGGGTCGCATCCCATGCGCACTAACGTCGTGAACCGGTCGCGACGCGAGGCGGCCGAGAGACTCAGCGACGTCCACAACAACATGGCTGCCGGCAGCCCAACCAGTCCGATCACCTCGATCCACGCAGTACGTGACGACACCCCAGAATCATCTATCCCGGTCAAGCCGAAGCCCTTCAGCTCGCGGCAACCAGCCTGATCGGGGGTGGTCGTAACCGAGAACAACTCATCGGGTGAAGCCAAGGCAGCCCGATCTACCACCACCGGATCGACCGTGCCTAAGCTGAAAACTTTCACGACCCCGGCATCCATCAGCGACTTCAGACGCGGGGAAACGATGGTGTGACCCGGTTGGGGCCAGTGCTTCAGTCCAGGAGGCAGCCAGTCAGCGGGGTGGTTCACCACGAAACTCGTCCAGGGCGTGCCGTCGACCTGTAATTCCTGCACTTTGAAACCGGCATGCCCGCTTGCCGGCTTACCCGGAGCAAGGATGGGGGTCCGCGCATCACGTACCTCCTGCTGCTGGACGGTGACGCGGGGCAGGGTGATACCCACCGCTAACCCCAGTGTTGCCAGGGCCACACCCACAACCATCACCACTGATCGAATCAGCTCATGACGGCTCGCTCCACGGCTCAATCGCAACGCCAGACGCAAGCCTTTCACACCGCGTCTCCCACGATCCGTCCATCGGCCAAGCGAATGATCCGGGTATTTTCCGGCAACGTGTGCTCATCATGGGTAACCATCACCAAAGTGGAACCTTCAGCGCGAACCAGATCATCCAGCAGACCGATCACGGCATGGCGGTTCGTAGTGTCCAAGGCTCCAGTAGGTTCGTCGGCTAGAACGACCGTCGGATGGTGCGCCAGGGCACGACCCACGGCAGCACGCTGCGCCTGGCCTCCTGACACTTCGCTGGGCCGTCGCTTGCTGCTCTCACCGAGGTCAAGGATCTCGGCAAGGCGGTCAGCGCGCCTCAGTGCGTCCCGACGCCCAGTGCCAAGGAGCTCAAGAGGCAGGGCAATGTTGTCACGCAATGTGAGCTCGGGAACCAGCTCAGAGTTCTGAAACACCAAGCCGATCGTTCGCAACCGCCACGCCGCACGTTGTCTGTCATCCAGCCCGTATACATCGACATCCCCATGTACGACCCGTCCTTTGGTCGGCGCCTCCAAACCGGCAAGACACATTAACAATGTCGACTTGCCCGAACCAGAAGCACCGACGACCACGTTCACCGATTCCGGAGACATGACCAGCGAGACATCGTCCACTGCGGGTCGACTCGAATGGGGGAACTGCATGAACAAGCCATAACAAGCCAATGAATATCGATTAACCATCAGGTGTCCGATCTATGGGCGCCAGAGCGCGGTCATCACTCGCGGTACAGACTTTCGACGCAGTGGTCACGATACCAATGTTCAGCGCACACCTGGACCCGAAGATCTGCTGCACGCAGAGTATCCCCAGGGCTCACATCAGAATTGACACCCACCTTGCCGCCAATGTTTACGTGCCCGATTCTCCTCCACGAGTACCCTTGCTGGCGAGCATTGACATGGCCTGAGTTAGAACCAGTTGACGCCAAGGTTCCGGTGACCCTCACTGCCTTGCCAACCCAGCCCCGATGTGTCACTCCGTAGGTGTATCGACCATGAAAACTGACATTTTGTCCCGTATCGATCCCTATATTTCCACTAGTAGAAGCAAACGCACCAACAGCCATTCCGAATGTCAATACCACAGTAACCCCGACGACACCCGCAAGTCGTTTCACCACAGCCCCTCCGTTGTCAATTCTACACGCCACTCTTGATCGATTACTCACTATATTTAACGCATATATTATAACTCTCATAACCTAAACACAAACAAATTCTTCAATATTGTATTCCTTCATCTGCAGCACATTGTCCATTCGTACAACTGACCCCGGAGAACCCCATCTACAGATAGCCTCTCGCTTCTAGCGCCACTACCCCCTCGACTTGAAGTTATGCTCTGGTATGCATAATTATGTATCCCTCGGTGTCGCCCGACACCACACCAGCGAAGGAACGTCACATGAAGACTTTGCGCCACGCCGTCGGTGCCTGCCTGACCGTCACCGCTCTTGCCGTGAACGGATGCACCTATGCCTCCGAGGAGTCCGCCACCTCCGAAGGTAATTCCAGCGGCACCGGGCCCTCGTCTAATGCCGAGATCATCGAGTCGATCAAGAAGGATCCCACTATCGCCACAATGGTTCCCGACGACATCAGGAAGTCCGGAACCCTGCGCAACGGCGCAGCGGCCAACTACGCTCCCGCCGAGTTCATCGACACCGACGGCTCCACCGTTGTCGGCCAGGACATCGACTACATCACCGCCGTCGGGAAGATCCTGGGCCTCAAAGTGACGACCGCCAACACGGCTTTCCCCAGCCTTATCCCGGCCATCGGCTCAAAGTACGACGTCAGTGCCTCCTCCTTCACGATCACCCCAGAACGTCAAAAACAAGTCACCATGACCTCCTACTTCAAGGCCGGGTTCTCGATCGCCGTCCCTAAGGGCAACCCCAAAAAGATCTCCCCTGACGACCTGTGCGGCCACTCCGTCGCCGTCCAAACCGGCACGGCCCAGGAAACCACGGCCCAGCAGAAATCCAAGCAGTGCGTCAAGGCCAACAAGAAGCCCGTTGACCTGCTGTCCTACGCGTCCCAGTCCGACGCCACCACGAACGTCGCTGGAGGCAAGGCCGACGTCCTCTATGCCGACTCGGTCATCACCGGCTACGCCATCAAGCAGACATCCAAGCTGGAGGCCCTCGGCGGCATCACTGATGCCTCCAAGTTCGGTGTCGCCACCGCCAAGAATGACGGTGGTCTATCGAAGGCCATTCAGGTAGCAACGCAGAAGCTCATCGACGACGGCACAATGAAGAAACTGCTGACTGCATGGGGCACCGAGGACGGTCTCATTAAGACCTCTCAAATCAATCCCGAGTCGTGATCACACCCAACTGAAAGGCATCCACGGTGGCCAACCACCACGCCGATATTCCCAATCGCATCCACGCCCGTGACGTCGCACATCCCGGCACCTGGATCGCGGCCATCATCGTCGCGATCCTAGCGCTGGTCTTCATCGAGGGGCTTGTGAGGAACCCCAACTATCAGTGGTCGGTAGTGTGGCTATACCTGCGTGACGTCAAAGTCATTACCGGTATCGGTTACACCATTCTGCTGACCTTTGCAGCGATGCTCCTCGGAACCGCTGTAGCCCTCCTCATGGCCATCATGAGACAGTCCCGTAACCCCGTATTGCGTGGCGTGTCATGGGCATACATCTTCGTATTCCGGGGTGTCCCGGTGTACACCCAGTTAGTGTTCTGGGGCCTGCTCGCAGTACTGTATCCCACCCTTTCCGTCGGAGTGCCCTTTGGTGGCCCACAACTCGCCAGTCTCGAAACAGAAAAAATCGTCACGGCGCTAGCAGCCGCCATCATCGGCCTCGGTCTCAACGAAGGCGCCTACCTAGCCGAAATCACCCGCTCAGGTTTAGAGTCCGTCGACGCGGGCCAGACCGAAGCGGCCAAGGCCCTCGGCATGAAACCCTCCCTCATCATGCGACGCGTCATTATTCCTCAGGCGATGCGGGTCATCATCCCGCCGCTGGGCAACGAAACTATTGGCATGCTCAAGACAACCTCGCTGGTCCTTGCCGTGCCCTTCACCCTCGACTTGCAGTACGCCACCAGCGCCATCGCAAACCGCATCTACGCTCCAATTCCGCTGCTTATCGTCGCTGCCTTTTGGTACCTCGTTATGACGAGTGTCCTCATGGTCGGGCAACATTTCCTCGAGCAGTACTTTGGTCGCGGATTTAATGGAAAGTCCTCGTCGAAGCGTCTGCATCGCCAGGCCGCCATCCAAGCGGCTGGAACTACGCATAAAAATATTGCCCTGGAGGTCGAGCAGTGAACACGTCCGTCGAAGCACCTGTAAGCACCGAAACGATGGTGCATATCAGGGCACTACACAAGGAATTTGGCCCGCTGCACATCCTCAAAGGAATCGACCTCGACGTCGCTCCTGGTGAGGTCTGCGTCCTACTCGGCCCGTCCGGCTCTGGGAAATCCACCCTGTTGCGATGCATCAACCAACTGGAGACCTTCGAAGCAGGGGAAATCTGGGTCGGCGGCGAACGTGTAGGCTACGAGCGCGATCCGCTCCCCGACGGTCGGCTCAAGAAGCTTTCTGACAAAGACATTGCCGCTCAGCGCGCCCGCGTCGGAATGGTCTTCCAGCGTTTTAATCTCTTCCCCCATATGACCGCCTTGGGCAACGTCATGGAGGCCCCCATCAAGGTGTCGGGACTCAACAAGGAAGAGGCGAAACCGCTAGCCATGGCCTTGTTAGACCGTGTCGGCATGGCTGATCGGGCTGACCATTACCCCGCTGAGCTGTCCGGCGGCCAGCAGCAGCGCGTCGCTATTGCCCGCGCTATGGCGATGAAGCCCGAGCTCATGCTCTTCGACGAGCCCACCTCAGCCCTCGACCCCGAACTCGTCGGTGAGGTGCTGAGTGTCCTCAAGGATCTTGCCCGCGAAGGCATGACAATGATCGTCGTAACTCACGAGATGGGATTTGCCCGGGAGGTCGCAGACCATATCGTGTTCATAGATGGCGGAGTCGTCGTCGAAGCTGGCTCCCCCGATCAAGTTATTGACAACCCGAAATCCGACCGTCTACGCGGGTTTATCGATTCTGTGCTGTAGGGTGTCATGACTTCATGACACAGTGGCACCGTGCATGACGATCAGATGATCAGGCTCGGCCAGTATCTCAAGTTCGCCAATCTCGCCGAGACTGGCGGGCAGGCCCGCGAACTCATCGCTTCAGGGATGGTCAGCGTCAATGACGAGGTGGAGACCCGACGGGGACGTCAGCTTCACCCCGGTGATGAGGTGAGAGTCACGAACTGTGGACAGACCGTCACCCAGATTGTCGATCTCACCGACCCCTGGTAATTCCATACAGCTCATCACGACGGCGGGTGGCCTGGATTCATATGGCCCAGGCCGCCCATCGTCCACAGGGGTCTTAACTATCAGGCCGACTTAGCTGCCTTGACCGCCTTACGGGCATCAACGATGCCGGTGCCGCAACTGGACGTGCATTTAGCTGGGTTTACTGACTGCTTGAGGATCTCCTCAATCCTTGCGGGGGTAAGGCGCGGGTTAGCCGCAACCATGAGAGCAACAACGGCGGAGACGTGCGGGGCTGCCTGGGAGGTGCCCTCCATGTAGCCATAGGCCGGGGACCCCGGAGTCGTCTTGCCGTTATTGACGGTGGAGAGGATCAGGTCACCGGTGTGATCGTCTCCGCCGGGAGCCGAGACGTCAACCGCCGAACCGTAATTCGAGAAGTACGACTGGGCGCCTGTCTCACCAGTCGCTCCGACGACAACCACATTACGGCAGTTGCCAGGCGTCGATTTACGGACGTCCCTCATCTCGTTACCGGCTGCCACCACGACGGTTGATCCACGAGAGACGGCCGCGTCAATGGCCCGCTGATAGCTGGTCGGGCAATAGTTGGACGAGTCACCGAGGCTCAAGTTAATAACCTTGGCGGGGTTGCGGTTAGTGGGAACACCCGGCACCTCGCCACCGGAAGCCCAGGTGATGCCGTCGGCAATGTCGACATCGGTTCCACCGCAGTGGCCCAGTGCCCGCACTGGCAGAATCTTGGCACCGGGAGCGGCCCCGGCAACGCCCCTGCCATTGTTGGTCGCGGCACCAACGATGCCGGCCACGTGAGTTCCGTGCCATGATGACGGGACGTCACGTCGAGTGCATGTTCCCGCCTTAGTCCAGTCCCCCTCATCGGCGGGATTCGAATCGCGACCGTCACCGTCACCCGCCACGTGGCTGTCGGAGATGAAGTCATAACCAGGCAGGATCTTGCCATCCAGATCCGGGTGCTTAGTGATGCCGGAGTCAATGACGGCCACAGTCACTCCGGATCCTGTGCTGGTTGCCCATGCGCCGGGAGCGTCAATCCCCTTCTCAGAGTTCAAGCCCCACTGACGAGTCCAGTACTGGTCATTCGGGGGCGACGATACGGCAGCGGGACGGGCACCAGTGTTCTCATTAATCGTCATGTGCAAGACGGGTTCAACGGACTCCACCTCGGGGTTGCGTTCGATCTCAGACGCAAAGGCCTTAGCCGCCGTGGCATTGAACCCTCGAGAAACCTGAACCGACATAGAGTTGTTTGCATGGGCCAACGACTCGATGACGCGGGCGCCTCGTACCTTCACAGCTCGATCCACCGCTCCTCGCAGAGCCGTGCTGGTTGCCCGCATCGCGGAGGCGGTATGAGCCGCCCTCGAAACGCCCTGAGCAGAAGTCGAACGGTCCTTGAGGTGGACGACGAACCCGCTGGTGGACTGCGTGAAATCGTAAGTACGCAGCGGTGAGGTCGTAAAGCCAGGAGCAGCATTGCTGGGGACAGCGGTCACGGCAAGTGATACGCCGGTGATCGCGCTGAGCAGCAAAGTCAACGTACGACGTGATGCCATATGTCCATTCCTCTCGGTTTGCTGAAGATAGAATTAACCTACGGTGGCAACGGGTCATTGAGACATAACCCGGAAACTTCTCACACAGCGATCAAGAAACCCTCTTGAAACACGACCGCATTAGCGCCAGTACTGAGTATGTTCCCGCATGACGAGGTCGGGAGTGCTAAGCGCTCCCAACCAGTCACTGCTGTGATCCCTCACCTCAGGACCCACTCGTCAACTCCCCCTGAGCCCACGGAAGGTTCGGCACGGCGCGTGCGAAGGCGCGCAGGATCTCCTCGGCCCCCTCCAGAGCGCTAGTGGCCTCGGTGCCCAATCCCGCCTCAATACGCTCTGCTGTCTGCTGGACGCGAAGGTCAGTATCCAGAGACTCCAAAATCTCATTGCGGACCATATTCCACAGCCATTCTCGCTGCTGCTCCGTACGGCGAACCTGCAGGGAACCGTCCTCCTCCAGATACGCGCGGTGATCGACAATCGCCTGCCAGACGTCGTCAAGGCCCTCCTCGGTGTACGAGGAACAGGTAAGCACAGGAACACGACGCTTGTCCGCGTCAGAGGACACAAGCTTCATAGCAATAGACAGATCTCGGGCGGAAACTCGCGCATTACCCGCATTGTCGCCATCAGCCTTGTTGACCGCGACGACGTCAGCAAGCTCCAGAATGCCCTTCTTAATGCCCTGAAGCTGGTCCCCAGTACCGGCGACCGACAGCATGAGGAAAGTATCGACCATTCCGGCGACGGCCACCTCAGACTGGCCCACGCCCACAGTCTCAACGAGGACGACATTGTAACCAGCCGCCTCCATAACGATCATCGCCTCCCGGGTAGCACGGGCAACGCCACCAAGGTGGCCGCCCGATGGTGAGGGACGCACGAATGCCTCGTCACGGTTAGCCAGATCGCCCATCCGGGTGCGGTCACCCAGAATCGATCCACCAGTTCGCGTCGAGGAAGGATCGACGGCCAGGACGGCGACCTTGTAGTCAAACTCATCAATAAGCTTGCCGCCCATGGCGTTGATGAAGGTGGATTTGCCTGCGCCCGGAACACCCGAGATGCCGACTCGGATGGCATCGCCGGTGTGTGGAGCTAACCGGCGCAGCATCTCGCGTGCCTTCTCACGATGAGCCGGCTTGCTCGACTCCACCAGAGTCAGTGCCCTGGCGATGTGCTGTCGGCTCCCAGCCAGGACTTGCTCAACCAATTCGGGGACGTCGATCGGCATTGTCACCATTCCTTCGTCGGTGGATGTCTCCACCGTACCGCCCACCGCCGACGGTTACAGCGACAGGCTTGTTTCGTGCGAGCTTTTCGTCATTGTCAGGGTGCGAAATGACCCCCGGAACCACAGCAAATCCCGGGGGTCACCATCCTCGGTCACCAAGACCGATCAGACTCAGTCGTCTTTGTGGGCAGCAAGCAGCTTTCCCATCAACTCGACGGCAGCGTCCGGGATAACGGTGCCGGGCGGGTAGATGGCCGCCGCGCCGTCCTTACGCAGCTCGTCGAAATCCTGGGTCGGGATAACGCCTCCGACGACGATCATGATGTCGGGACGGCCGAGCTTATCCAGTTCCTTTCGAAGAGCCGGCACCAGGGTGAGGTGCCCGGCGGCAAGCGAGGAGACACCGACGACGTGGACGTCGCCCTCAACAGCCTGTCGAGCAGTTTCCTCCGGGGTCTGGAACAGCGGGCCAACATCGACGTCCATACCAAGGTCGGCATAAGCGGTCGCAACGACCTTCTGGCCACGGTCGTGACCGTCCTGGCCCATCTTCGCGATCATAATGCGCGGACGGCGACCTTCCTTCTCCTCAAACTGCTTGATGAGCTCGTGGACCTTTTTGGTGGACTCGGAGTTGCCGGCTGCCTTGCTATACACGCCCTCAATGGTACGGATCTGCGCGGTGTAACGTCCGAAGACTTTCTCCATTGCGTCAGACATCTCACCGACAGACGCGTTGGCGCGCCCAGCGTCGATGCATAGCTTGAGCAAGTTACGGTCGGGGTCGCTCGGATCCGGGTTGGCGGCAGCCCAAGTGAGCTTCTCCAGAGCGGCCTGGCAGGCCTCCTCGTCGCGGTTGGCGCGAAGCTGCACAAGCTTGGCCTTCTGTTCCTTGAGCACCTGGGTGTTGTCGACCTTGAGGACCTCGAGGGGCTCCTCCTCGTCAAGACGATACTTATTGACGCCGATAAGGGGCTGACGACCCGAGTCGATGCGAGCCTGAGTACGAGCAGCGGCCTCCTCGATGCGCATCTTCGGGATACCCTTCTCGATAGCCTTGGCCATGCCACCGGCCTTCTCGACCTCCTGGATGTGGGCCCAGGCCTTGCGAGCCAGCTCAAGAGTGAGCTTCTCAACATAAGCCGAACCACTCCAGGGGTCGATGACGCGGCAAGTACCCGACTCCTGCTGGATGAACAGCTGGGTGTTCCGAGCGATACGGGCGGAGAAGTCGGTCGGCAGGGCGATGGCCTCGTCGAGGGAGTTGGTGTGCAGGGACTGGGTGTGTCCCTGGGTAGCTCCCATGGCCTCCACACAGGTACGAATGACGTTGTTGTAGACGTCCTGAGCGGTCAGCGACCAGCCGGAGGTCTGCGAGTGGGTACGCAGGCTCATCGACTTCGGATTCTTTGGTCCGAACTGGTTGACCAGCTTGGCCCACAGCATGCGGGCCGCTCGCATCTTGGCAACCTCCATGAAGAAGTTGGTGCCAATAGCCCAGAAGAAGGACAGGCGCGGTGCGAACTGGTCCACTTTCAGGCCCACCGACTCACCGGCGCGGATGTAATCGACACCGTCGGCCAAGGTGTAGGCCATCTCAATATCGGCAGTTGCGCCGGCCTCCTGCATGTGATAACCGGAAATCGAGATAGAGTTCCACTTCGGCATGTTCGCACTGGTGTATGCGAAGATGTCGGAAATGATCCGCATCGAAGGCAGCGGCGGGTAGATGTATGTGTTACGAACCATGAACTCTTTGAGAATGTCGTTCTGGATCGTTCCGGCGAGCTGCTCAGGTTTGGCGCCCTGCTCTTCGGCAGTAACAACGTACAGGGCAAGGATCGGCAGCACTGCGCCGTTCATCGTCATAGACACCGACATACGGTCGAGCGGGATGCCCGCGAACAGTTCACGCATATCCAGGATGGAGTCCACGGCCACACCAGCCATGCCGACGTCGCCAGGAACACGCGGGTTGTCAGAGTCGTAACCGCGGTGGGTCGGCAAGTCGAAGGCGACCGACAGGCCTTTCTGGCCCGCGGCCAGGTTACGGCGGTAGAACGCGTTGGACTCTTTGGCGGTGGAGAATCCGGCGTACTGGCGAATCGTCCACGGCCGGAAGGCGTACATAGTGGCGTACGGGCCGTGAGTGAACGGCGGCAAACCGGCGTAGGTGTCCAACCAGTCCATGTCACCGTAGACGTCCTCGGAGTAGAGGTGTCCCACCGGAATCTGCTCCGGCGTGGTCCAGGGCTCCTGCTCACCGGCAGCTGCGGCCAGCTTGGCGAACTGCTCCTGCGCGTCCGCGGGAACCGGAGAGTCCCCCAGATTGATGGAATCGAAACGAGGCAAGGTGGTCACTTGGCAACTCCCAACGTGTCCAGAGTGGTGGTCAGGACGTCAACGACGTCCATCCCGAGGTAAATGCGCCCATCGACGATTTTCTCGGCCTCGGCAGCGTCATCACCGAATTCTTTGAAGGCACCTGACAGGTAGACCAGCTTGGCGCCAGCCTCCTTGAGGGCTTTGGCGACCTCGAGGCCTTGAGCCGCGTAGGTCTTTGCATTCGAGCACAGGTCGGCAATCTCAGCACCAGACTCCTTGAAGGCCTTCACGACCTCTTCGGTGGTGCCTCCCTCACACTCGGGGGTCTCCATGCCGGCGATGTGCCACACCGGAGCAGAGAATCCCTCGCGAGGACCGAAGTCACGACGGGTGCCCAGGCAGGCTAGGAACACCTTCGGGCGCTCAGAGCAGGTAGCAGAGCGATCAACGAGGGCCTCGAAGATCTCAGCGTCGCGATGCCACTCCAGACCCTTGCGCTCGGCAATCTCGGGGAAAGGCTTGGTCTCAACGGTCTTCGCGTCGAGCAGCGGAAACTCGCTGACGGCCGTGATCGGCTGCTTGCGAGTAGCAAGGCGCTTAGTGCGCTCACCGTTGAGTTTGTCGAGCTCAGTGCGAACATGGCCTCCGGTAAGGGCGGCAACCATGCCACCAGCAGCCTCGACAGCCTGGAACTCGGCCCAACCGACCTCTTCCAGCTTCTTGGTCAATGCCTCGACGTAGAAGGAGCCACCGGCGGGGTCATTGGCGCGACCAATGTTCGACTCCTCGGCGAGGATGATGCCGGTGTTGCGGGCGATACGCCGGGAAAAGTCACCCTTCGGCAGACCAATAGCGGCATCGAATGGCAAGGTCGTGACGGCCTCGGCGCCACCGACCGCAGCGCCAAAGGTCGAGATCGTGCCACGCAGGATGTTGACGTAAGGATCGTCACGAGTGAGCTCACGCCAGCTCGTGACGGCCTCCTGACGAGCACCACACTTAGCAGCCGGTACCTCGAAAACCTCACCGACGCGGTTCCACAGGGTGCGCAGAGCACGCAGGCGGGAGATGGTGAGGAATTGGTCGTGGGTGGCCGAGACTCGGAAGTTGATGGAATCGAAGGCCTGCTCAGCCGTCAGTCCCTGCTCAATGAAGGCTCGGACGTACTCGACGCCAGTTGCGATGGCCCATGCGAGCTCATGCACGTCGCCAGCACCAGCGTTGTGATAAATGGTGGCGTCAACGACGAAGGGGCGGGAATTCTTGTAGTTCTCAGTCTTCTTAACCCACTCGGCCATCCCGGACAGGTCCGGGGTACCGCCGTTGAGGGCCGCAAAACCGATCGGGTCCAGGCCAAGGTTAAACGACAACTTGTCGGCATCGATCTTGGATTCGGCGTAGACGTCAAGGAGAGCCTGAGCAGCGGCTTCCTGGTCGTCACGGCTGGAAACTTCGACCTTAGCTAAGTCGAGCAACACGTCCTTGAGGTCGCCAGCGATATCCTCGGGCTTGATGGCGTCAGCTCCGACGCGCAGCCACAGGGACGTTACGCCACGCTCAAGGTCGGCGATCACGGCCTTCTTGGTGAACGCGACGTCGGGATCCTCATGAAGCGCCCGGACGTCCCACGCGTCCATGCTTCCGCCACGGATCGTGGTGCCGCGAGTGAAAGGCGGTACACCCGGAACGCCGAGTTTCTCGGGGGCATCCTGACGCCGGTACATCGGCTCGATCTGGATGGCATCGACCGTTGTCGGCTCGAGGCGCTTCATTCCCTGCTCAATGTTGAGTTCCTTGCCCTCGGGGCGACCCCGGTTCAAAACCTTGAGGACCGCGTCCTCCCACTGCTCGTGGGTGACCTTCGGGAAGTCCCCGGCCAGGCTCAACTCCTCGGGCATCCTGTCCTCGACAGACTTAGATGCGAGGTTGTCAGGATCAGTCATTCGTCAGACTCCTGCTCCGCTGTGGATGGTTGGACGACCTCGGTCGGCCCTCGAGACCTCGGACGTTATGGCACACGCGCGATGCACCACACGCTCTGGCAGGTATTCGGACTCATGGGCACCTCGTCTGCCGACGAGTCCTACGTCACCGCTTCCCAGGCCAAAACCCAGTGCTTGATCGACACCCACCCAATCCGAGAATCAGGTGAACGACGATGGTGATGTCGTTCCCACTCACCGCTGCGGGGCAGTTCCGGAGTCTCACCGGATTCCCTCTTGCCGCCTCAAAATCCCAAGACGGATTCCTCGGCACCAGCACCTACGATATTAGGCCGCGCACAATCGGCTTCACACAGCGGGGGTGCATATGCACGATTGTGCGTAGACGGCGTGAACGACCTCTCACCGCGCTTTCCGGGCCTGTGGGGTTCGGGGTCGGATCGCGACGGTGTTAATCCACTCCCACAGGTGGGCATGAACGTGCCGCCGATTGACCTCATTGAGGACCTCGTGGCGCCCACCCGGGTAGAGGATGACGTCCACCTCGCGGGACCCAGAATCCCGCAGCTGGTGAGCTACTCGACGCACTCCCCTGCCAGAATCGCCTACCGGGTCCTTGGCACCAGACATCAGTAAGACAGGCAAGGCCGGCGGGGTGGCACGGAACACCTCGGTGGAGTTGGCCAGCTGGATGAGCCGAACCAACTCGCGGTAAAACGCTGCCGTGCACACAAAACCGCACAACGGATCGTCCACATAGGCGTCGACGACGTGAACATCTCGCGACAGCCAGTCATAGTCTGTGCGAGCCGGGTAGAAAGCCCGGTTGAAGGAACCAAAAGATAACGTGTCAAGGAGTGGGCTGCGAGAATCCTCGCCCAGCATCAAAACCTGAGTCTGAGCCAGTCCCGTGGCGACGGTGCTTAACGGGCCAAGCGATGAACCCGTACCAATGGCGACCAACCCGGCCATCTCTCGCCCCCGACGAGCTGCTAAGACACGAGCCAGGAATGATCCCATCGAGTGGCCAACGAGAAACCATGGTTTCCCTTCAACCTCAGCCAAGAAATGGTCAGCAACCGCAGAGAGATCGTCAAGTAACTGGTGATAGCCGCGATCGGGGGTCGTACCGAGCTCCCTCATGGCAGCGGCACGAGGACCATGACCGCGGTGATCGTTGGCCACCACGAGCCATCCGTCATCTGCCAGGAAGCGAGCGACCTCGTCATACCTCGCGGCGTACTCGGCCATACCGTGACACAGCTGCACTAACCCCTTGATAGGTCGCACCCCACCTCCTTGGGGACGCCACACAAGGACGTCAATGTCGGCTCCGTCGTCAGCGGTGATGGTGATGGTGTCCATAATTCCTCCCCACGTTGCGACCCTCCAGCATATTGAGGTCTCACCGCTAAGTTCCCCCGCGGGTACAGAGACACCACCAACTCGCCGGAACACTGACCCTCACTAAGCGCGCGTCGCAACCACTCGTCACCGTCTCGTAAGGTCTTCGCCCTACACTCGTAGAGACCCGCTGAAAGGACCCATCGTGAAGATCGCCGTTGCAGGACTGGGCTATGTCGGCATGGCCAATGCCGTGTTACTCGCTCAGCACAACAGTGTCGTCGCTATTGATATCGACGCCGAACGCGTCGCGACGGTCAATACCGGACATACGACGATCGTCGACCCCCTTATCGCAGAGTACTTAGCCCATCACGACCTGGATCTGCGTGCCACGACTGATCCGCAGGAGGCGTACCGCGGAGCGGACTTTGTTGTCGTCGCTACCCCCACTAATTACGACCCTGACCAGAATTACTTCGACACCTCAAGTGTCGACGGGGTTCTTGACCTCGTTCAAGAGCTGGCTCCCGAAGCAACAATCGTCATCAAATCGACAATTCCGGTGGGTTTCGTTGAGGGTATCCGCACGGAGCGCCCCGGGATTGACGTCATGTTCTCCCCCGAGTTCCTGCGAGAGGGTAAGGCTCTATTCGACAACCTTCACCCCTCGCGGATCGTCGTCGGGGCAGACTCTCCCAAAGCTCACCTCTTCGCCGACCTCATGGCCGCCGGGGCCGCAGACACCGACATCCCGGTGCTCTTCGTCGGAGCCACCGAGGCAGAGGCCATCAAACTGTTTGCCAACACCTACCTGGCAATGCGGGTGTCCTTCTTCAATGAACTCGATACCTACGCCTCCCAGCGCGAGTTGTCGACCCGCCAGGTCATTGACGGGGTCTGCCTCGATCCTCGCATCAGCAACCATTACAACAATCCGTCCTTCGGATACGGCGGTTACTGCCTGCCTAAGGACACCCGTCAGCTGCTCGCCAATTACCAGGATGTGCCTCAGACCCTCATCCAGGCCATTGTCGATTCAAACACAGTGCGTAAGGACTTCATCGCCTCTGACATCATCGCCAGGGACCCGAAACGAGTGGGGATCTTTCGTCTCGTCATGAAGGCAGGATCGGACAACTACCGTTCCTCCTCAATCCAGGGCGTCATGAAGCGCATCAAGGCCAAGGGTATTGAGGTGGTCGTCTACGAGCCAACCTTTGAGGGGGACGAGTTCTTCCATTCGACTGTTACGAGGGATCTTGACTCCTTCAAAGCTGACTGCGACGTCATCATCGCTAACCGGATGTCACCGGACTTAGCCGACGTTGCGGACAAGGTCTACACCCGGGATCTCTTCGGCGAGGACTGACTCGCCGGTCAGGCTCGGCTAGACCAGATGATCTGACCGGCCTCACGGATGAGGGCCGAACAACCGTCACGCACATCGAGTTCGACGATGAGAGGTTCTACCCCCGGCACACCGCTGCGGTAGACGTAGCGTTCATTCGTGAGGTCGAGCGACTCGGTGCGAGCATCGACCAGCCACGGGTGACGGCGCCGCAGACCGAGAAGGTCTTGATGAGCGCGCAGGGCATCTGCGCCAAGGTCAGATAGATCCGCCGGGCTGGCCGGGAAAACCGGGCGAATGTCGTCGTCGCCTCCGAACCTCTCCTCCTTGATTCCGCGATAAGACAGTTCGTCCCCGTAGTAGATGAGCGGGATACCGCCGATAGTGGCGAGTATCGCGGTGGCGAGGGCGGCGCCGTCCTGCCCCACCTTCGAGGCGATGCGGGTGACATCGTGGTTGCCGACGAAAATCATTGGGGTGAAGGCGTCACTGAACTCGTTATGACGGCCTAGAGCGTAGTCAAGCTCGAAGAAGTTATGAGATTCGATGGAGGACCACATCGCCTTCCATAGTTCGTACTGGGTCACCGAATCCATTCCCGAGGCCCGAACGATACCCGCGTAATCGCCGTGAATGACCTCGCCAAAAATCCACACATCCGGGTGCGTCTCGCGCACCGAGGGCAGCACAGTAGCCCAAAATTCAGGGTTGACAGAGTAGGCGGCGTCCAGTCGCCAGCCGTCAACACCGCGATCACACCAATAGTTCATAACCCGGGTGACGAGTTCCCGCACTGCGGGGTCATCGTGGTTGAAGGCAACTAGGTCGCCATGACCCTCGAAGACGTCGAGCTGCCCGTCGCGCCAGCGAACCATGCGGCCGACATCTGAATTCGGCCCAGCACTCCACGCATCCTGCACGATGTGGTTCCGAATCGAGAGGTGGTTAAACACCCCATCGAGTAGCACTGATAAGCCCCGATCGTGGGCTGCCTCAATCAGGCGATCGAAGTCAGTGTCGTCGCCGAGCCGAGGGTCGATGGTGAAGTAGTCCAAGGTGTCGTAACCGTGGCTAGCAGAAGAGAAAACCGGCCCCAAGGCTAGACCGGAGCAACCCAGTGCCAGGGCATGGTCGAGCCAGGCCTCCAGATGACCGAGACGATGACTCACCTCATGAGACTCCAATCGCATCGGAGCCCCGACGAATCCCAGCGGATAGACATGCCACCCAATGAAGTGATCAACCCATCCGGGCCGCTGAGTCATGATGCCTCCCCGCTGTCGCAGTCGACCGACTATCACCCTTCATCATGTCAGTCGTGACGGAGATCGGCCGTCGAAAGGTCGGCATGAGGCGCCTTCGTGACGAGCTTGTGACCGATCCATAACACCAGGAATACCGGAATGGTGATGTAGGCGACGATCATGCCGGTGATATCTCCGCTGATAACTGCGTCTCGTCCCTGTCCCAGGGTGACGATGACACACAGTGCCCCCGCGACGATCGGCCCAGCGGGATACCACCGCGCTCGGTACGACAACTCGGATAGGTCGTGCCCCTGAGTCAGAAAGGCGCGTCGGAACTGGATATGGCATATCGCGATACCAATCCATGCGATGAATCCACACAAGCCGGATATATTGACCAGCCAGGTATACGCCTGGCCTGACCCCACCAAGGACGTAGCAAAACAGGCGGCGCCGACAAGGGTGGTGACGACGAGAGCCGGCACCGGAACACCTCGTCGATTAGTGCGACCAAGGATGCGGGGAGCCTTACCCTCTCGCGCTAGGGCGTAAAGCATCCGGGTAGACGCATAAAGCCCAGAGTTACCAGCCGACAGCACCGAGGTGAGGATAACCGCGTTCATGACAGCCGCCGCAGCAGCAACACCGGCCCGCTTCAAAACCAGCGTGAACGGGCTGACGGCAACGTCAGTGACCTCGCCCGCAAGCAGGTGCGGGTCGGTATACGGCAGCAACACACCAATGACGGCTATGGCACCGATGTAGAAAATCATGATCCGCCAAAAGATCTGACGAGTGGCCTTAGGAACCGCTATTCCGGGATCCTTCGATTCTCCTGCAGCAATTCCGATGAGCTCGGTGCCCTGGAAGGAGAATCCAGCAATGAGGAAGACGGTCATGATGCCACCGAACCCGTGGACGAAGGGCGCGTCACCACGATGCCAATAAGAAAGCCCGGGGGATGTCCCAATAAGCCCGGCGATCATGAGAACGCCAAGCACGAGGAAGACGATGACTGCCGTCACCTTGATGATGGCAAACCAGAACTCACCTTCGCCATACGCACGAGTCGATATGACGTTCAAGAGGAAGAGCAAGGCCAGGAATCCGACCGACCATATCCATGCCGGCACTCCGGGCCACCAGTAAGCCATAACGATGGATGCGGCGGCTAATTCTGCGGCGACTGTGATGGCCCAGTTGAACCAGTAATTCCACCCCAATGCGAAGCCAAAGGACGGTGAGACAAACCTAGTGGCGTAGGTTTCGAATGCACCTGGCACCGGGAGATAGGAGCTCATCTCGCCGAGAGATTGCATAAGCAGGAAGACCATGAGACCCATGGCGAGGTAGGCGATCAGGGCTCCGCCTGGTCCGGCCTGGGAGATCGTGGCACCAGATGCAACGAACAAGCCTGTTCCGATGGCCCCGCCGATTGCGATCATGTTCATATGCCGCGTGGAGAGCCCGCGCTTCAATTCGCCGTCCATGGTGGTCCTCAGATAGGAGCGCCCCGTCCTGCTGAACGAAGCGTCGGCCACTGTACCGCTCTCAGGCGCCCCGTAATTCAATACTCCGTATACTGATACGTAGCGCAAAACAAGGGCGCCCCAGTATTACACCGAAACGCCCCTGTCGATCGCCACAAATCAAGCCTTGAACGCAGCCTCGAGCGCAGCGGCGTAATTCGGCTCGGCCGTAATCTCATCAACGAGCTGGGTATAGGTCACTTTGCCCTCAGCGTCCACGACGATGACGGCGCGAGCCAGTAGACACTGCATCGGGCCTTCGGCGAGGGCGACGCCGAGGTCCTTCCCGAAATCGGAGCGGAAGGCCGAGGCGACGACGACGTTCTCGATACCCTCTGCACCGCAGAAGCGAGCCTGGGCGAACGGAAGGTCACGAGAAACACACACAACGGTGGTGTCGTCGAGTCCGGCAGCCTTCTCGTTAAAGGTACGAACACTTTTAGCACAGACACCGGTATCGATGCTCGGGAAGATGTTGAGAACGAGCTTCTTGCCCTTGAGCTCGTCGCTCGTCAACTCCGACAGATCGGCCTTGACAAGGGTGAACGACGGCAGTTCAGACCCAACTTGAGGAAGATCAGCGACAGTGTTGACGGTTTGTCCCTTAAAAGCAGTAGTGGCCATGGTCACACTCTATGCGGTTACGGGCGCTGATCACGAGGCTCCCGGAGATCATTCAGTCCCAAGTGAACAGGTCAGACGCTGCGTCAAGCGCACTCACTTCGTCATGGGTCAAGGTGAGATCGGTTGCCACCAGCAGCGGGTCAAGCTGGTCAACAGTGCGCGCCGAGGCGATGGGTGCGGTGACCCCCTTAGCCAACAGCCACGCCAGCGAGACCGAGGACACCTCGACGCCGTGGTCCCCGGCAATCTGACGCAATTGATCGAGGACAGCAAAAGCCGCCTTCTCGTGCTCGGCATCAGGCAGGTACGCCGTCATCATGGATTCTCGAGCGACACCGTGCAGGTCGTCCCGCATGGCGTACTTGCCTGTGAGGAACCCCGATGCCAGCGAAAAATACGGGAAGAGAGCCAGGCCGTACTCGCTAGCGAGCTGACCGTAACCCTGCGGATCCTCGACGTCTGCGCGATGCAACAGGTTGTACTGGGGTTGCAACGCCACCGGGCTGGCCAGCCCTTCATGCTCGGCCACCTCGAGCCACTTTTGCTCACGAACCACTGAGAAATTCGACAGGCCGACCCAGCGTACTTTGCCAGCCTTGACGAGCTTGTCGAAGGCCGCTGCCATGTCCTCGATCTGCTGGGAGTCATCGTCGAAGTGGGCATAGTAGAGGTCAATGTGGTCGGTATGGAGCCGGGCCAGGGATGCGTCAACAGCGGCCGAGATGTTCTCAGGTGCCAGGCCCTTAAACTCAGGATGGGTAGCGACCTTGGTGGCGATGACGATGTCCTCACGTCGACCGCCCTTCTCCAGCCAAGAACCAATGATCCGCTCAGACTCGCCCCCGTTATTGCCGTCAACCCAATGGGAATAACCGTCAGCGGAGTCGACCAGCGATCCCCCTGCACCGAGGAAAGCGTCGAGGATAGCATGGGAGTCATGCTCGTCAGCCGTCCAGCCAAAGGTGTTGGTCCCCAAAACCAACGGCCTGATGTCCAGACCTGTGCCAGGGATACGAGTCATAAGACCTCCTCTAGACGATGTCCGGGATCAAGAGCGGTCGACCAGATCAATGTCGACCATAATCTCGGTGGCAATGGATTCCAGTTCCGAGCGTAGATCGTCAAGGGTCGTTGCGTTCGTAATCCGACACTGCACCTGCGCCTCGAAGAGAATGCCGTCCCCCATCGGAGCCTCACGCAAACTAGTGGACAGGTCATCAACAGTGACCCCGAGGCGAGCCATGGTGGCCGTCACTTTATGAATGATGCCCGGGTGGTCGTAGCCGATGAGGTGAACCACCAGAACAGCCTGGCCCTCATCCTGTTGCGGCGTGGTATCGGTGACAGTGACCCGCAGGCCCTTGGCTTCAAGACCACCTAGATCGACTTTAAGGGTCTCGACCTCGGAACTCTCGATGTCGATCAAAACAATCCCGGCGAAGGCACCAGCGAGCCGTGCCATACGGCTATCAAGCCAGTTACCGTCATAGTTGACAACAATTTCAGACAAGTCAGAGACAAGCCCGGCACGGTCCGCGCCGACCGCGGTGAGAAGGAGCTGAGTCATGGCTCGAGTCTACGTGACCCCGGTCACCACCAGGCCCTGGTGGTCGCGGTGGGGCCATCGAACTCAGTGAAACCGGCGTCAACAACCCTGACGCGGGCAGCACCGGCGTCCCAATGCTCAACCGTCGGCGTGACGACGCGAACTCGAAACCCGTCGCGGCGCCAACTTTCCAGGGCATGCCGGTCATCGTCGTTTCCGGAACTCATGGCCTCGTGGGCGAGCTGGGCGGCATGACCGCACTGAGCGCAGGCCTTACCGGTGGTCATCTCGATACGAGGGTTGATTTCTATCATGACAACGACTTCAGTTGTCGCGGAGTCGCCGTCGGCAGGCAGATTGGTGCCGGCAACCTGGAGCTTGTCGATCTGTTTGGGCTGGGGGCGCACCGGAGCCGGAACGAAGGCCCGCACCCTAGCTGGACCAGTCTCGGGGGCAGCATCAGGGGGTGGGTCTTGGCTGACGGTGACGCCGTCGAGGGCCTGGACGTCGTCCCACCTCTTGCCGGAGGCCCGGCGAACGATCTTGCGGATGCGCTTGTCAGACCACTGCCACACGGCGTCATGCCATGGTCCACCGGGTTGGGCACGAGGGTCGTCGAGGAGGAAGACGACGGCTCGCGCTGCCGCTTCGCAAACATCCACCTGGCGTGCCGGGTGACGTTTATCACGAAGCAGTACCAGTTGCATCGCCCAGGGATCGGGTTCGTGGTCAGGCGTGGTCACTCGTGGCAGGCTACCCGCCGGGCCCGACGACACGCGAGGGTGGTCGCCGTCGAAGCCGCACATCTGCAAGACTCGAAGACGTGCGAAGCATCATCTGGGACATGGGAGGAACGCTGATCGACACTTATCCGGAGGTCGATCAGACCCTCGCGAAGGCCGTCTGGGCCACACCGACTAGGGAGCAGCTGGCCGAAGTGGCACAACTGAGATCGGAGTCGATAGCCCATGCCATTGACGTGTTAGCCGCCCGTCATCACGTCTCGCCGGACAGACTTAACGACGCATACTCCGCCCTTAAAAGGAAATGGATACATGACCCAGCACCGCTCATGGCGGGAGCGGCTGAGGTCATGGCGGCGGTGCGTCGAGGCGGCGGGCTCAACCTCGTCGCGACCCATCGTGATCGCACCAGCGCAGAAAACCTCTTGCACGCCCTCGCAGTACAGACCGACGATCTAGTGTGTGCACCAGACGGTCTCGCCCGCAAACCCAATCCCCAAATGAATCAGATACTCATAAAGCGCCACGAACTCGACCCCACCAACGTCATCGCCATAGGCGACCGAACCATCGACGTCAAGGCCGCACACGCAGCCGGGATTGAAGGAATCCTGCTATCACGGGAGCAATATCCGGAGATGCACACAATCAAGGCCCTCAGGGAGCTACAAGCATACTTGTAATCCACAATTCAACCCCAGGAGCTCCCTCTATCAGGCAGGTTTGGGAACGGAGCCGCCACATCGGTTTCACGCCCCTCCGAGCCGTGGCCGCAGAAACTGGACTCAATGGTTGAAACCACTTGGTTCGCAGAGGCCAGACCCTCGGCAGGAATTCCTGTCTCGGCCATTAGACGGAACGACTTGGCAAGGTCATCGCCTCCAACACTGGGTCTACATATGATGAGGACCGTGTCATCGCCCGCAATAGTGCCAATGATTGCGTCGATACCCGAGGTGTCGATCGCGGAGCCCAAGTACTGGGCCGCTCCGGGCGGAGTTTTGATAACCACCGCACTGTCGTTGCAGTTCACCTCAGTACACAACGAATGACACATCCGAGCTAGGTGATTCCACGCCGGCAAGCCCGTCGTCACATCAGAGGGATGCTCACCTTCGGGAATGCTGTATTGGAAGTTCCCCAAATGATCCCTACCACGTACTGCTCCCGCATCCTTCAGATCGCGGGACAACGTTCCTTGGCTGACGACAATTCCTTCGTCTGCCAGCCTGCGCGCCAACTCGGCTTGGGACGAGATATGCTCAGCACGGATCAAGGCACTAATACGAGACAATCGTGCCGCCCTGGACGTGAGAACCGCTTTGTTGCCACCGCTGGTCAACGGTATGGCCTCCTTACACACATCGCCGACACAATGATCGTCTCGATCCACGTCGACCCCGCCGGAATGCGGTGATGCCACCGCGGGCTTCGCCCACAGTATGCCACTGTCCCAGCGGGGCTCACGACGGAGAACTCAGGGGGTGATTGTTGTGCCGTGGGTGCCATTGACTAGTCCGCAAATGTCTTCGAGGGATCCAATGACGGCTCGTTTGCCGGTGGCGAGGGCAAAGTTGCAGGCGGCTTTGACTTTGGGGCCCATTGACCCGGCGGCGAATTGTGTGTTGAGGGCATCTTTTGCATGCATCTGCTCGATGCGTTCCTGGTTGGGTTTGCCCCAGTTACAGAACACGCCTTCCACGTCTGTGGCGATGACTAGTAGATCGGCTCCCACTCGCACGGCGAGTTCGGCGGAGGCAAGGTCCTTGTCGATGACTGCCTCGGTGCCGTGGAGGATACCATCGTCGTCATAGACGCAAGGGATGCCGCCTCCACCGGCGCACACCACCATTACACCGGAATCGACTAGCTGGCGGATTGCTTTTTGTTCAATGATGTTCCTGGGCTGTGGTGAGGCCACTACCCGGCGGTAGTATTTTCCGTCCGGTGCCACGGTCCATCCCTTTTCGGCTGCTAATCGCTCGGCGGTTTCTTTGTCGTAGACGGGGCCAATTGGCTTGGAAGGATGCTTGAAGGCGGGGTCATTGGCGTCGACGACTGTCATGGTCAAAACAGTGACGATCTGCTGATCCTTAGGCATTACGTTGCCGAGTTCCTGTTCAATCATGTAGCCGATCATGGCCTGGGACTCGGCGCCCAGAACGTCGAGGGGGTAGATCCCGACTTCTTCATAGGCTGTCGACTGCAGCGCTAACAGTCCCACCTGGGGGCCGTTGCCGTGGGCCACCACGACCTCGTGGTCGACGGCGACTTCCTTGATATGACCCGCGGCGACACGCACGTTGGCACGCTGGTTCTCGGCTGTCATGGTTTCCCCACGACGCAGCAGCGCGTTTCCGCCCAGTGCTATCAGAATTCTCATGGTTCTCCCTACCTCAATCGTCAGGCCAGCGAAGACACCAAGACGGCCTTGATGGTGTGCATCCGGTTCTCGGCCTGGTCGAAGGCGATACAAGCGGGCGATTCGAACACCGAGTCGGTCACCTCGATGCCATGAGCTAGCTGCGGGTAGGCCTCGGCGATCTGGGCGCCAACCGTCGTCTCACTGTTATGGAAGGCTGGCAAGCAATGCATGACCTTGACGCGTGGATTCTGGGCAGCCGCGACGATTTCGTCATTGATCTGGAATGGCATCAGAGTGTCGATGCGCTCACCCCAGCTCTCTACCGGTTCACCCATCGAGACCCACACGTCAGTGTGAATAAAGTCCACCCCTAGGACCGCTTCTTCGGCTAAATCGGTCACCGTTACTTTGCCACCTGCTTCGGCAGCCCACTGACGACAACGCTCCACTAACTCCGCGTCGGGCTGTAATCCCTTTGGGGCGCCGATTCGCACGTCCATACCGAGTTTGGCACCCAGTAGGAGCAGAGAGCGCCCCATGTTGTTGCGACCATCACCGAGATAGGCGAACTTGATCTCGTGGAAAGGTTTCTCGGCGTGCTCACGCATCGTCAACGCGTCTGCGAGCATCTGGGTCGGATGGAACTCATCGGTCAGGCCATTGAAGACCGGAACCCCGGAATACTGGGCCAACTCCTCCACCGTCGTCTGGTGAAAACCGCGGTACTCGATGCCGTCATACATGCGGCCCAGCACACGAGCGGTGTCTTTCATGGACTCCTTGTGCCCGATGTGGGAACCACTCGGCCCCAGATAGGTGACATGAGCCCCCTGATCGTGAGCGGCTACCTCGAAGGCGCAACGAGTTCGGGTTGACGCCTTCTCGAAGATCAGGGCGATGTTTTTACCCGAGAGCCGAGGCTGCTCCGTCCCGCAATACTTTGCCTCCTTGAGCTGCGCTGCCAGACGAACCAAGAACTTGATTTCCTCGGTAGTGTGGTTAGCCAACGACAACAGGTGACGATTCTTCAAATTGAAAGCCATGATTCAATGTTCCCTTTCATGTTGTGTCCGCATTTAGGACACACGTTTTCCGTTTTCAGCCCGAGACGGTTCAGTAATCCACTGGATCACGAGTGATTGGGCAGGTCATGCAATGACCGCCGCCGCGTCCACGCCCCAACTCGGCAGCGTGGATCTCGATGACCTCTACACCGGCCTTGGCAAGCAGAGCGTTGGTTTCGGTATTGCGGTCATATCCAACAACGACACCAGGCTCAAGGGCCACCACATTGTTGCCGTCATCCCACTGTTCACGTTGAGCCTCCCAGCGATCACCACCGGTCTCCACGGTACGCAAACCATCCAACCCTAAACAGTCGGCGACAACAGTAGTGAAGTGACGATCGTCAACGCGAACCGAGAAGCCCGCTTCCTGACTACTCGGCTCCAGCACCAGGGAGGTGATGGTGTCGACTACCGGCTTGTACAGCGTCACCAGATCAGCGTCACAGAAACTGAACACCGTGTCGAGATGCATAGAAGCGCGATCCGGGGCCATGGCCGCAACGACGATCCTGCGCGCGGCATGGTGGGTGAACAGGGAACGTGCCACCTGGGTAATCGCCTGCCACGAGGATCGCTCCCCCATTCCTATGAGCACTGTGCCATTGCCAATCGGCATGATGTCGCCACCCTCGAGGGTGGACATCCCATGATCGCCCTCGGCGCGACCGTACCAGAACTGGAAATCGCGCCCAGTGAAGGCGGTATGATGGCTGTAGATGGCGCTGGCCAGGACCGTCTCGTGCTGGCGTGCCGGCCAGCGCATAGGGTTGAGGGTGACCCCGCCAAAGATCCATGCTGTCGTATCACGGGTAAACTGGGTATTAGGCAGCGGCGGTATAAGAAACTGATTCTCATCATGGGCCTTGATGAGAGCCCCAAGAACGTGCTGACGCCTTTCGGCGGGAACCTCTCCGTACGCCACTCCACCGATGAGGCGTTCGGCAAGAGCATCCGAGGGCATATCATCGAGCCAGTCACGCACATCCTTGTCAACACCCAAACCTACGGCATTGGGAGACAATTTGTGATCGAGCACCCAGGCACGTCCCTCGGGAATGTCGAGCACCTCTGACAACAAAGTATGCATTTCGTGAACAACAATGCCGCGCTCTCGCATCTTGGCTACGAAGCTTCGATGATCCTCCTGGGCCTTATCAACCCATAGGACGTCATCAAAGAGCAACTCTTTACAGTTACCCGGAGTGAGTCGACGATGTGCTAGGCGCGGCTCACATACCATCACCTCACGCAGCTTGCCAACTTCTGACCATGCGCCAATTAAAGTCGTCATCTTTAACCTTTCATAATGGAGACCAATTCCCCTGGAGCAACCAAAGCAGCATCGCAAAATTGCCCCATCCTTGTTTTCACCTCGAACAGTTCAATATCACAGACTAGCAGCATAAACCAGCCCAAGACAGGCTACAACAACTATCCCAAAGACAATCGCCCCGTAGCTATAAAGATAATTGCTGTTACTGATACAGCAACTAGCATTACAAGAATAGCTATCTCATAAGGCTTGAAAATAAGCTTCGCCTTCTGCTCCTTCTTGGCCCAGATAAACACCAAAGCACCAGGCAGATAGAGCAAGGCAGCAAGCATAAGGGCATCGGCTCCAGCAGCTACAACGAGCCAGATGCCATACAACGTCGCTACGCCGGCCACCACGGCGTCACAACTTCGACGTGATCTGGGACCATTTTTGTACGTCACACCCGTGATCACAAGTTTGAGAGCGAATGCCGCAGATAAGAGGTAAGGCACTAAAATGAGAGCGGCAGCTAGAGTCGCCATAGCGAGGTAGGCCCCTTCCCACAGGACCGTCAGCAGCAGACAAATCTGAGAAATGACATTGGTTACCCACAAGGCGGGTGCAGGAGCTTCGTGCCTGTTGATCCGTCCAAACAACTTCGGCATAGTTCCATCCTCGCCTGGCACCTGCATAGTCTCACCGCACAGCAGTATCCAGGCCAGCAGAGCCCCAAGAAGCGAGATAATGACGCCCGCACTCACAAAGACTGAACCCCACGGCCCGACAACTGACGACAGGACATCTCCCATGGAGGCGTCGGGAAGACCGGCTAGTTTAGCCCGGCGCATGATTCCCATACTCAGCAAATTGACGCCAATTAGAAGAACCAGCACGGTAAGAAAACCGGTAATGGTCGCCTTGCCCACATCGGAACGTTTGCGGGCGCGCTTCGAGTAAATCGTGGCGCCTTCGATACCGATAAACACCCATACCGTGACGAGCATCATGCTCTTGGTCTGGGCAAGAACACCTCCCAGTCCTGCGTTGGCTCCCCAGAAATCTTCGCTGAACACACCGACATCAAAGGCGATCGCACAGATCACGATGAAGGTCACCAGTGGAACGATCTTAGCGATCGTAGTGATCGTGTTGACAAAGGCAGCCGTTCGGATACCGGCCATAACGAGAGCATGGGTCAACCACAGGAGGATCGACGCCCCCAGCACTGCCCATACGGTGTTTCCACCTGCGAACGCCGGTACAAATTTACCAATAGTCGAGAAGAGTAGAACTAGGTAGCCGACATTACCAATGAGGGCGGACAACCAATAACCCCACGCAGAGTTAAAACCAACAAAGTCACCGAATCCCTCTTTGGCATAGGCGTAAATTCCGTTGTCCAGATCGGGGCAACGTACGGCCAGTTTCTGATAGACCATCGCCAAACAGATCATCCCAATTCCAGTGATAACCCAGCCAATGATCATCGGCCCCGGGCTCGCAGCTGCCGCTATGTTCTGAGGAAGAGAAAAAATTCCTCCACCAATCATGGAGCCCACGACAAGGGCCAGCATGGCCGGAAACGATAACTTTCCGACATCGCCGCTTCCTTCGACTGTTATTCCTTCCACCGTCTGCGCAGCCACATTCACCTCTCATCCTTCGCCACACACCATTGTTGCGACAGCCAGCGGGCGAATCGCCTGGCCATGTGTGAAGACTAAAAGAAACCCACGAAAGCGTCAACCATCAGAAAACCGAACTTCTGCCATAACCTTCAATCCGAATTTCATGACTATTACATCACAGAAAACTACATTTACTCGTCCTCGCCGATGCTGGAACCACATCATCAACCCCACTCGCAAGAATTATGAATATCCTCATCTGGCTTTCGATAAATATTCATTTGGAATAAGCCAAAGCAAGACTAAGTTTCCCGTGGTGATGTGACCAAGCTAACTAGTCCTAGATGACAGTACGGTCACCAGGCGATCCTCAAGCTGCGGCACCCTCGTCGCGACCCATCGTGATCGCACCAGCGCAGAAAACCTCTTGCACGCCCTCGCAGTACAGACCGACGATCTAGTGTGTGCACCAGACGGTCTCGCCCGCAAACCCAATCCCCAAATGAATCAGATACTCATAAAGCGCCACGAACTCGACCCCACCAACGTCATCGCCATAGGCGACCGAACCATCGACGTCAAGGCCGCACACGCAGCCGGGATTGAAGGAATCCTGCTATCACGGGAGCAATATCCGGGCACCGACACCGTCCTAGAACCGGCGGAGTTGCTGGACTGTGAAGAACCGATGACGCTACGACACCACTGGAATAGTGCGAGAGCTATGTCGGGATCATCGAACGGACCGCTCCCGCGACCACTGTGAGATTTGAGTGTAAGGACGCTGCGACGTCGTTAACCCATCCGGTGGAATCGATCACGCAGCGCGCAGTGGAGTGATGGCGTCGAGCTTATCCGCCGTGCAATTGCGCAAGCTCAAGTTCGTAGTAGCTTTGTAGATTGAGCTAGAACTGTGACTCAATCCCAAAGCCGTAACGCAGTATCCGCAGTGATGCCGCGCTATCCGTGGACGATCTCGTTGAACCGACGAGGGGACACCCCGTTGGCAACAGCGAGCTTGTGCTGCGTGATGCCAAATGCCTCGATGAAGTCCTGCATTAAGGTCTCGCCGGGATGGACCGGCGGGTAAAATCTGTCAGTCATGTCTCACCTCAGTGATAGCTCTACGAACCAGCATCCGCCCACACAAAACAGATCGTTGATCTAAATGCTGTGCTGCCCCACTATCACCCTTCAACACTTCAAGATGGTTGCCCGGTGGGGCGCGAAGCGAAATGAGGGAGACCACGGAGTGAAGCTGGCGCGACTTGCGGTTTGCCACCTTGTGGATACGTGAATCGGCCTTGGGGTCAGTACACGCAACCAAGCAAGCTCCGCGTCACGGTCGCCAAACGATCTCATCACACATCAAATTTGCAGTCCATGACGCTCCACGTCAATCGCAGAGCGTTATGCCTGAGCTGGGATGAACTTTACCAGCTCGGATTCACACAGGTGCAATGCAGTTGGCCACCACCACGACGCATCGCCCCAGGATTCGTCCGTTCCCTTACTAGCCCACTAACCGAATTCCGTAATGGATTTCATTCTGACAAACAACTACCGTGTCGTTCACGCCATTTGGTTGCTTACCTGCAGGAACCTACTCGATAGGCCAAATATTCCTAATCACAGTGCAAATCCATGGATTTCACTACCAGTTTATCGTCATAATGGGCGAAATATATGAACTCGAAACACTCCTGGGCCGCAGCTATGACGCTCCCGGTCGCTAACATCGCGCGCAGTGCCTCATCGTCAGGGGCAGACATAGCGAAGACCCACTGATAGGACTTGTCGGCAGTTGCGTGCGGCTAGGACGGACCCTCCCCACCCGCGGCTCAGGTCCACTCGTCCCACCGCTCGCGGATGCGCTCTGCATGCCTTCTACGCGTCGGTCCTGGCCATCAACGTGTTGTGGACGGTGGACAAAACCGGAAAGCAGGCAGTACGAGCCTTGTGACGGCATGGACCACCCCGACGAGCTGTCGTCGTTCTAATTCACCTGACAGCGCTCAAAATCCGCCCACACCATCCACGGTAGCTACTTCGTCATCAAGGGCGTACTCGTATTGACTCCTGCACTCAGGGACCCGACACACAGGGTCAAAGAAACGAAACGCGACCCTGGTACAATTACTCGTTTCGATTACTTCACCTTGTCAGGCTAGACCGTAGACCGCTCGAAATTTCGATCAGCTCGAACGAGCGAGACGGTGAAATGCGTCCAGGTTAATTAACCCAGAGTCACACAGACTCATACATTGAATCGAAATTCCACCACATCGCCATCCTGCATGACGTACTCTTTGCCCTCAAGCCGCAGCTTCCCGGCGGCCTGGGCCTCCTTCTCACCACCAAATTCAACAAGATCATCGAAGGACACCACCTGGGCCTTGATGAACCCCTTCTGGAAGTCGGTGTGAATGACACCAGCCGCCTCGGGAGCGGTGTCTCCCTTGTGAATAGTCCAGGCGCGAGATTCCTTCTCCCCCGCGGTCAGGAAGGTCTGTAGACCCAGGGTGTCAAAGCCAACACGAGCCAGTTTATCCAGACCGGGCTCTTCGATACCCGCGTCGGCGAGGAACTCAGCAGCGTCCTCGGGCTCCATCTCGGCCAGTTCAGCCTCAAACTCAGCATCCAAGAAGATCGCCTCGGCAGGAGCCACCAACTCCTCCATCTTGGCCTGGAAATCGGCGTCAGCGAGCTGATCCTGGTCACAATTGAAGACGTAGATGAAGGGCTTTGTCGTCAGCAGGAATAGATCATGCAGCGGCTCGGGATCGAGACCGGCTGAGAAGATCGTTCTGCCCTCCTCGAGCACCGTCTTAGCTTGCTCCCAAGCCTCGGCTTTGGGGCGTGACTCCTTCTTAATCGCGGCTTCCTTTTGCAGTTTGGGCAGCTGTTTCTCCATCGTCTGCAGATCAGCCAACACCAGCTCCGTGGTGATGGTTTCGATGTCGTCAGACGGGTCGACGTGACCGTTGACATGAGTGACGTCGTCGTCGGCGAAACACCTTGTCACCTGGCAGATGGCGTCGGCCTCACGAATGTTAGAGAGGAACTCGTTACCCATCCCCTCGCCCTTGCTGGCACCCTTGACGATTCCGGCGATATCAACGAAGGACACCGTCGCTGGGATGGTTTTGGCGGAGTGGAATATCTCTGTCAGCACGTCCAGACGCTTGTCCGGTACCCCAACCACGCCGACATTCGGCTCAATGGTCGCGAAGGGATAATTTGCCGCCAAGACGTCATTCTTGGTCAGCGCGTTGAACAGAGTCGACTTGCCGGCGTTGGGAAGACCGACAATTCCAATCGTAAGTGCCACGTTCAGCCACTCTACCGTTCAGCCTGCGCTCAACCCACTGGTCGCCCTCTCGCCGACAGCCCGGACGGAAGGGTTGGGACGTCCACACGCGTGAAGTCCAGTTAATTTGGCCGAGTACTCACGGTCAAATTGACTGGGCTTGAGAACATACCGCGCACCTGTGAGGCGATCCCTGCCAACCTCGTGCCGCAAGCAACTGAGCCACGGTGGCCGCCACATCACACGAGTGCTGGACGACGTCAGCCCACGTAAACCGCAAGGTCACCCAGCCTGCAATTAGATTGCGCGCATCACGCCAGCCATCATTGCGTTGTCCCATCCCCACGTGCCCGCGTTGTCCATCCAGCTCGACAATGACCCCGTATCCCTCATAAACGATGTCACTACGAGACCCTCTTCGCAGCGATTTCTGACGTATGCCTTTGGGCAGACCGTGGACGCGCTCGACATCGCACAAGTACCTCGACTCAAGCGCACTATGGGAACCTCCCGCTGCTGCCCCAACAGTTCACGGAACAACCTGCGCCCCGCCATCGTCGGTGCATCACCCAAGGCACGTTCAATACGTTGAGGTGTCGTGAGGCGTTCGGCGAGCGCTTTCCCCAGCCACGAACTCATGGTGCCAGCGTCTTGTCCAGCGCATAGGTCGATGAGGGTGTCCTCGATCCTGGTCCGGCGGGGCTCACCAACGCCCACTCGGAATCCCTGTCGGAACCGCCACGAGGGACTACTCACACGAGGCCGATGTCGAGGGCACCACACGCCAATGCGCTCTGACTCATTCGTCATCCCGTATAGATGGGCAGCGGCCATCCCGCCCACACACGCTCCTGGGCCAGCGATAACAACTCCGGCCCAAGCATGCTCCAACCATGTGGGATGACCCGCGCAATATACGCCAGCATGGATTGACACAAGTTGTCCCGACGCAACAAGGCTCGCGACACCATGGCGTGTCAACCCCATGGACTCCAGTTGGGAGCGTGTCACGGCACCACCCTGATGATGAATAAGAGCGGAAACAGGCGGAGAGATCACGGTGCGGCAGCGCATAGGGGGACTCTGGCACCGCGGATTCGCCGAGCCGAAGGGTCAATGCGACCGCGTGTCGAAAGTCCAGTCACTTTGAAGTAATCGGCTCAAGCCCCCGCCCAATAAGCCCCCAGAGCCTTGGACAAATACGCAAGGTCTGCAGTACCGGCAAGTTCACGAGTGGAATGCATCGACATCAGCGGCACACCGACGTCAACCGTCAGCATGCCAAGTCTCGTCGCCGTCAGCGGCCCGATCGTCGAGCCGCACGGCACCGAGTTATTCGACACGAAGTCCTGGGTCGGCACTCCGGCAGCGGTACACGCCCGTTGCCATAGGACCCCACCCACGCCATCAGTGGCATAACGCTGGTTAGCGTTGATCTTGAGCAGCGACCCCTCGTTCAGCAACGGGTGATTCGCCGGATCAAACTTTTCAACATAATTGGGATGCACACCATGCCCGGCATCTGACGACACACATGAAGACCTGGCAATCATGGCCCGGTAGGACGCGCCCGTTATTCCCATTCCCTCAGCAATGCGCACCAGGATGTCTTCGAGGAACGGTCCGCAGGCACCCGACCTTGTCGCCGAGCCGACCTCCTCATGGTCGAAACAGGCCATCACCGCTATATCCTCGGTTGGCTTGACATCGACAAATGCCGCGACTGAGGAATGCACCGACGACAGATTGTCCATACGCTGACTGGCCAAGAATTCGCCGTAGGGGCCAATGATGGCCGGGGACTGAGTCAGGTAGGCGAAAACGTCGTGGAAAGCTAATTCTTCACGCTTGATCTCCGCAGCCTCGCACAGCAAGTCCTCGACGTCAAGGTCGGGTCGCCCGACTGAAAGGATCGGCATGAGGTGACGCTGGCGATCCAGCTTGAGATCGTCATTGACGGTGCGATCCAGATGCGGCGCAAGCTGACTAATGCGCAAAATCGGCCCGGTCCGCACCAAGTGGGCCTGGCCGTCGCGGGTGACGAGGCGCCCTGACAGCCCGAGATCACGGTCGAGCCAGGAGTTCAGTAGGCCACCGCCATAGACTTCCATGCCGACCTGCTGCCAGCCCTGATTGGTGACGGTGGCGTTCGGCTTGAGCTTGAACGACGGCGAGTCGGTATGGGAACCGACAATCCTCACCCCTAGTCGCGGGGTTACTTTTGCCGGAGTGATCCAGGCGATGACAGCTCCGTCCCGCACCACGTAGTGGCGTCCTTCAACTGACGACCACGCCTCTGTCTCGTCAAGACGGTGGAAACCAGTCCGCTCGAGCCGCTGCGCCAACTCTGCGGCAGCGTGGTACGAGGTGGGGGACGCCTCCACAAAGGAGATGATGTCGCGAGTGTGATCCGACGCCGGGACGCTATTGTCAGCCATGTCGACCATTCAACCATCCCAGCTGTTCTCCACGGCGGAACACAATCCGCGCCAAACGTGTCGGCCCTTGCTGGGACCCTCATGACATGACGAACATCGCGGTCGGGCTTGTCGGGCTAGTAATCGGTGTGGCCCTGGGATGGCTCATCGCGCAATTGCGCGACTCCCAGCGCGTCGCCGACGCCACATCGACGGCGCGTGTGGCCACTGAGCGGCTAGAGGCAGCGCAGAAACTCGCCACCGATCGCGATGCCCTAGCCACCCAATTCAAAGCGTTATCTGCCCAGACTATGGCCGATCAGAACGAACACGCTGCCCAGTCGGCACAGCAGACCATGAACGACACTCAGCGCCTGCTGGCACCCGTGTCCCTCGCCCTGGAACGATTAGACCGGCGTCTGGCTGAGGTCGAACAAGAACGTACCGCCATGACGGCAAGTCTGCGAGAGCAGGTCGCCGGGGTGAGCACTGCTGGCGAGAGTCTGCGCAAGGAGACCGCCAGCCTCGTTGCAGCGCTGCGCAAGCCTCAAGTCCGGGGAGCATGGGGCGAAATGCAGTTGCAACGCACTGCAGAGATCGCCGGGATGCTTGAGCACTGTGACTTCCAGACCCAGCAGACGACGACGGCCCAGGGAACCCCGCAACGCCCAGATATGACGGTGAAGCTTGCAGGTAGACGGTGCATCCATGTCGACGCCAAGGCCCCGCTGGCCGCGTTTCTCGAGGCCACGCAGTGTGACGACGCCGAGGAGTATGACGCCCAGATGGCTCGTTTCGCCCGTCATGTTCGCACCCACATCGACCAACTTTCGGCCAAAAGTTACTGGCGCACCGACCTCGACTCCCCTGAGTTCGTGGTCTGCTTCCTGCCCTCCGACGCCCTGCTCCAGGCTGCGCTGCAGGAGATGCCCGACCTCCACGAATACGCCAACCGACGCGGGATCGTGCTAGCTAGCCCGTCAGTACTTATTCCGATGCTGCGCACAGTCGCCCTAGCGTGGCGTCAGGAAGCCGTCGCAAGATCTGCGGCGGAAGTCGCAGCACTGGGACGCGACCTTCATAAGCGTCTAGGGACCCTGGCCGGCAACCTCGACAAGATGGGGCGGTCCCTGAGCTCGACTGTGCGCGCCTATAATTCGGCCCTGGGTAGCCTGGAGACGAGGGTCCTCGTCCAAGCTAGACGTTTCGAGGACCTCGGGGTAACCGCCGATGGCATCGCATCGCCAGCCTCGGTAGAGGAAGCGGTGCGTCCCCTCACCTCACCGGAACTCACCGAGAATCAGGCTGAGGAGAGCCCTCCGGAATAGACCTCAACTCGCGGCCGTGCGACGCTTTCGCAGTTGGGGAGGCAGGGCGAAGGACAGTGACTCCTCGATGAGGGTCTCTTCCTCGGCTTGCGGCCAGCCCTTCGAGGTGAGCAGGTCGAGCACCCCCTGAACGAGGGTCTCCGGCACTGATGCCCCCGAGGTCACGCCGACGGTGGATACACCTTCGAGCCAAGTCTCCTCGATTTCCTGCGCGTTATCCACCCGGTAGGAGGCCCCGGCCCCCGACTCGAGCGCGACCTCTACCAAACGGCCCGTGTTAGACGAGTTCTTCGATCCCACCACGATGACGAGATCACACTTGGGGGCCATCTGTTTGACGGCATGCTGCCGATTCTGGGTGGCGTAGCAAATGTCGTCAGAGGGCGGGTCAATGAGCTGGGGATGTAGTTTTCGAATCCGATCAACGGTCTCCACCGTCTCGTCGACGCTCAGTGTCGTCTGGGACAACCACGCCACGGGACGCTCGCGGTCCAGCTTCAGCCCATCGACGTCTTCGGGGGTTTGCACCAGGGTGATGTTCTCGGGAGCCTCACCAGTCGTCCCTTCGACCTCCTCGTGACCGGCATGACCAATGAGGAGAATCTGGGTCTCCTGGTTAGCGAACCTCTTGGCCTCGTGATGCACCTTCGTCACCAGGGGGCAGGTTGCGTCAATGGTGCGAAGACCACGATCGGCGGCCTCCTTCTTCACCTGCGGGGACACGCCGTGGGCCGAAAACACCACAAGGGCATCGTCGGGCACCTCGTCGAGCTCGTCGACGAAGATCGCTCCACGCTCCTCCAAGGTCTCCACGACGTGGCGGTTGTGGACGATCTGTTTGCGCACATACACCGGCGCGCCATACGCCTCTAGCGCCTTCTCGACGGTCACCACCGCACGATCAACACCCGCACAGTATCCACGCGGTGCAGCCAGGTACAGCTTTTTGTCCGTACTCGCCCCCGAAACAGCCATGGCTCCGAGTCTACGGGGACGTCGGCATCTGACGAACCCGCTCACGTTCGCCTGCCGAGCACCCGCAGGAGGCCCGTTTACCCAAATGACGGTACATCCGTGGTGTCCTTCAGGTGCCGCTTCCTATTCCCCAAGTAAGGTTAACCTTTACCGGCTAGGCTCGCCGCCACGAAGGACAGCAAACGCCTCATCGTGGCAGACCAGCTTGCCGACGCCGGCTGGATCATCGCCCCGGCCACCAAGATCGGTATCCCAACCGCCCAGGCCTACATGGCAGACAATAATCAGGCCATCAGCCAGGTCGTCGAGACTATATCCCATTCCCCCGTCCGGAAGGACACCGCAATCGTCCTTATTAACGACGATGCAGAGCTCAACCTGGAGACGTCGATCTGGACGAGCCAGGTTCCTATTCCAAGGATGCTAAGGGCTTCCCGGTGTGGGCTCCCGGCGATGACGACAAGCGGTTCGATCCGCCGCAAGGCGTCGACCTGTGCGCTCCCAAACCGAGCCCGACCCTCATGTCGGCACATTAGACTAGCGTGTCGCCCATGGCCGAGCCGAACACCGTTGACAATCCCCGACCCTTGGCGTGGGTTGTCAACGCCGTCAAAGGGTGGGTGGAGCGCTGCAGCGCTATTTGGGTGCAAGCCCAGGTCATCGAGGTCACCAGACGCTCTGGCCCGACTCAGTTCCTGACCCTGCGCGACCCCGCCGAGGAAATCTCAGCCAGCGCGACCTGCCACCGTCGCGTCCTCGACGCTGCTGGGCCAATCGAGTCGGGGATGACGGTCACCGCCCTCATCAAACCGACAGTGTGGTCGCGCACCGGCAGGCTCTCTTTCGAGGTCTCCGAGATCACCCCAACTGGTGAGGGCCAACTACTGGCTCAGCTAGAACGCCGCAAACGTCTCCTCGAAGCCGAAGGTCTCTTCGATGCCACCCTTCACAAAACGATTCCAGTCTTGCCGCGTGGCATCGGTCTCATTACAGGGGCTGGCTCTGACGCTGAGCGCGACGTCCAGCGTCATGCCACGTTGCGCTGGCCCGCTGCCCGATTCGTCGTCCGCAACACACTGGTGCAAGGCCCGACGGCGGCCCAACAGATCATCGCTGCCCTCGCTGATCTTGACGCCGACCCCACCGTTGACGTCATCGTCATTGCCCGGGGCGGCGGGTCCTTGGAGGATCTGCTCCCCTTCAGCGACGAGGCCTTGGTGAGGGCGGTCTACGCCACCCGCACTCCCGTCGTTTCGGCCATCGGCCATGAACGTGACAACCCGATTCTCGATCTCGTCGCCGATCTACGCGCATCGACGCCCACCGACGCAGGCAAGCTCATCGTCCCGGACGCCACCGAGCAGACCCAAGCTGTCGAAACCGCCAAAGCCCGGCTTCGTCAGGCCATCACGAGGTTTATCGACGTTGAGATGACGCACCTCGCTCAGATCCGTTCCCGCCCGGTGATGGTCAATCCAGCGGCGACTCTCGATATCGCGGTAGAAAAACTCGACTCCACGCTGCAACGTCTACGTCTTGCTACTAATCGTGTTCTGGGCGCCGAGAGCCGCGACGTCAGCCATATGCTGGAGCGCGTGCGAGCAATGTCGCCGAAGGCCACCTTGGATCGTGGCTATGCCATCCTCACCGACTCTGAAGGCGGCTCCATCACATCAGTCGATGACACCGATACGGGCGCGGGCCTGTCGGTTTACCTGTCTGACGGGACTCTCGGCGTCACCGTCAATTCTCTCGATCGCCGCACCCCAAACCGACCCACGACCCAGGAGGACTCATGATTGACACCACCTTGAATCCAACTCCCGAGGAACCGGAAATCCCCTACGAGGCCGCCCGCGACGAGCTGGTTGGAATTGTCACCCGGCTCGAATCAGGCGGCATCTCCCTGGCCGAGACTATGACGCTGTGGGAGCGCGGCGAAAAACTAGCCGATATCTGCCAGTCCTGGCTCGACGGGGCGCGCGCCCGCATCGAAGCAGCCCGATCCGACGCCGATACTTCACAGCCCTGACGCCGAACGGCGCTGGGTAAGTCACGACATCGTCAGCATCCCCGCAAAGTCAGTGAGGAGTGGATAACTTGCGTCCGCGACGATCACCGCCGTCGAGGAGCCAATTCTCGTCACCAAGGCGCGGGTGCGGCCGTCCGGGCTGATCATCTTCGTCCACGTATATCGATCGACCGTGACCTTGCCATCCTCAGTAGCCGACCTCGTCACGGCAGCCACGAACGCCCTGCTAGGTTCGTCGGACTGATTCACCGCCAAGTAGAGGTTCTGGCTTGTCAGAAATCCCAACTCCCAGCGATTCCCCGCAGAGATGGTGCTACCTACCCAGCGATCCCCTTTGTTGACGTACCGGGCCTTAGTCGGCCGCCACTCCTCAGGAACCTCCCTAGGGGCCAGCACCGGGTATCCGGCATAAGATCGTGCCGACACCACCACCGGCCTCCAAGCGATCTGCTGGATATTTGGCTCATCAGGGGTTCTGGTAAAGAACCACACGATGAGTAACACCGGAACGAGGATAACCGCCAAGGACAAAAGCATGTCCTTAACACCGGCTCTGGGATTGCGTGGCACCTGTTGATTGTTGCAGATGTCACCCGTTTCAGATTATTTTCAGCGGACCATGTCCTCCATCATTGATGTCACCAGAGCGGCGATCGGGGACCGCTCCGAGCGAGTCAAGGTGACATGCCCGAACAGGTCGTGACCCCGTAGCCTCTCCACGACCGCTGTCACACCGTCATAACGACCCACGCGGAGATTGTCACGCTGGGCGACGTCATGGGTGAGCACCACCCGCGAATTCTGGCCAATACGTGAAAGCACCGTTAGCAGCACGTTGCGCTCCAGAGACTGGGCTTCATCGACGATTACAAAGGCGTCATGCAACGACCGGCCTCGAATGTGTGTCAGCGGCAGAATCTCAAGCATTCCACGCGACATCACCTCTTCGATGACATAGTTATTCGTCACGCTGGTAAGGGTGTCGAGGACCGCCTGCCCCCACGGGGCCATCTTCTCCCCCTCGTCGCCAGGCAAGTAGCCCAGATCCTGTCCGCCAACAGCGTAGAGCGGTCGAAACACCATGACCTTCTTGTGGAGCTGACGCTCCATGACCGCCTCAAGGCCTGCGCATAGGGCAAGGGCTGACTTCCCTGTTCCGGCCCGTCCTCCCATCGAAACGATTCCGACTTGAGGGTCAAGCAACATGTCGAGTGCTACCCGCTGTTCTGCAGACCGGCCGCGGATCCCAAAAGCTTCCTGGTCATTCGGAATCAGGCGGGCAGAAGCATCTGGCATCCGCCGCGCCAAAGCTGTTCCGCGCGGCCCCTCCAATACCAGTCCGGCATGCACCGGGATCTCGTCGAAGATCGAATCGACGACGCGCCCTTCCTCGTAGAGGGTCGAGATCATCTCGTCAGGTACGTCAAGGTTCACCATGCCGGTCCAGCCGCTACCGGGGACAAGTTCGTGACGGTATTCCTCGGCTTCCAAGCCAATCGCCGAAGCCTTAACGCGCAGGGGCAAGTCCTTCGTCACCAAGACGACCGAGTGTCCGGCCAGTCGGTAATTCTGCGCAACCGCCAGAATGCGGGTGTCGTTGTCCCCCAGCCGGAAACCGTCGGGTAGACACATCGGATCGGAGTGATTGAGCTCGACGAGTAGCACGCCACCCTCGTCATTGACCGGCACCGGCCCGACAAGGCCGTCGTTCTCGAGTCTCAACCGATCGAGGATACGCAGCGCTGCGCGAGCAAAGTGTCCCAGTTCGGGGTGATGACGCTTACCCTCCAGCTCGGTGATGACCACGATCGGCACAACCACTTCATGCTCAACAAAGTTAAGCAGAGCGCGAGGGTCAGACAGCAGCACCGAGGTGTCGATGACGTAGGTCCGCCTCCCCTCGGGCGGCTTCGGGATCGGGCTGTGAGCTCGTTCAGAGCCTTCTGGACGGACGGACACGAAAACCTCCCATGACATGAGAGGTCGCATCGAGGAAGGAAACGTCATCGAGGCGTCGAAAGCGGCCCCTCTGGTATCAAATGTAGAACCAACTCGGTGACGTCAAAGCGAGTGGTTCTCCCATTCTCCCAGAGTTCACCAGCTGGTCAGATGACGGCAAGCCCGATGGCAACGGCGTGACAGACTGCCGCCACCGCCGTGCAACTGTGGAAGATCTCGTGGAATCCAAACCAGGTCGGTGAAGGATTGGGCCTCTGGCGAGCATAGGCGATCGCTCCGGCGGTGTAGAACACCCCGCCGACGAGAATAAGAATGACGACCGCTGGCCCACCTGCGCGCCAGAACTGAGGGAGCCACCACAACGCTGTCCATCCCATGACGACGTAGAGGATCGTCGATGCCCATCGCGGCACCCCGTTCCATACGAATCGAAATGCAACCCCGAGCAACGCGCAGGCCCAAATAATCGACAATAAGATCGCCCGGGATGCGCCGGTCGCCAGGGCAACAGCCAAGGGGGTATACGTGCCGGCAATAAACACAGCGATGTTGGCGTGATCGATGCGGCGCAAAACATCCTTAACCCTCACACCCCACGGCACTCGGTGATAGACAGCCGAGTTTCCGAACAATTCCAGCCCAGTGAGCATCCACACCCCGACGGCAAACCGGTTTCCCCAGGTTGGCGTAGCAATCATAAGGCCAACCCCAGCCAGCAGGATCAGCGGAGCCATCACGGTGTGAACCCAACCACGCAGCCGCGGTTTGGGGAGCACCGAGCCACGATCCTCGGCCTTGCCGCTGTACCCGGTAGTCATGCGTCGTCCTCACCTCACCTACCACAAACCTACGGTTCGGTAGGTTCTGCGAATCCAGCCTACCTTGCCCTACGTCCGCGACGCGATCTCGCCTCATGACGCGAGCTATCGACCGATTTGTCGAGCACTGACTAATCTGGACCCATGAACAGCCTGGACCACCGCCTGTCGAAGGTCAGCGAGACCCTCGACCGTATGCACCCGTCCGGTCTGCTGTACTCCACCTACGAGGCTCGTCTCCTCGACCAACTCGATCGCAGCCGTCTACCCCAGCACGTCGCGGTCCTGGCTGACGGTAACCGTCGCTGGGCTCGGCTCAACGCTCCAGGAGAGCCCTTAGTGGCCGGCTACGCGGCGGGAGCAGATCGCCTCAGAGAATTCTGCGCATGGTGCGACGCCGTCGGCATCCCGATCATCACCCTGTGGGTGCTATCGACTGACAACCTGCAACGTGCCGAAACGGGCGAGCTCGGACCCCTGCTCAAAGTCATCGAGTCCCTCGTTGACTCGCTAGCAGCCAATTCGCGGTGGCGAGTCCAGGCCGTCGGCGACCTTGATCTTCTTCCCGACGACATGGCCGAATCGCTGTGCCGGGCCGGTCGCACCTCAGCCAAGCACGTCGGTATGCATATCAACGTCGCGGTAGCCTACGGAGGCCGTCACGAGCTGCGTGACGCCGTCCGTTCTCTTCTTGCCGAAGAAGCAGAGAAAGGCACCCGCCTGGCTGAACTAGCCCAAACCCTGGAAATCGACCAGATCGAAGACCACTTATACACCCGAGGCCAGCCCGACCCTGACCTCATCATCCGCACCTCAGGAGAGCAACGCCTTTCTGGGTTCCTTATGTGGCAAAGCGCCCACTCAGAGTTCTACTTCTGCGAGGCGTTATGGCCCGATTTTCGCAAGGTTGACTTTCTGCGAGCGCTGCGCTCCTTTACCCAGCGGGAGCGGCGATACGGCCGCTAATCCGCTGGGGTGACAGCCTCAGACTCGCTGCCAAAGCGGCTCCTTAAGCTCCAGGTAGTCAGTTACCGGCTCAAAGCACACCGTGCCGCGGCACACCCAACAGGTCGGCTGACCATCACGCGGGGTGCGCTCGTTGAACCAGGTGCCAAACCCAGAACTATCCTTAACCCGACGCATAATAGCCGACCCTGCCGGAGCCATTCGCCACGCTGCCGCAGCTAGGTCACCAGGCTCGTCAGTCGTATCTGCGATAACGACTCCAGCCGGCTTGAGACCGCGACGAGCTTCCTCCGCAATGAGGAAGTCTGCCAGGGCCCAACCGGCAAACCGCGGGGTCGCCGACACCACAGGCAGTAGGGCCGCGGAGGCTTCTTCGGCACGCTCGACGAAGTCGGCACGCTCGGCCATGAGACCCACCCTGCGCAGGGCCATCACCATGACGGCGGTCGGGCTGGGGCAGGCCTCGTCTGTGAGTGTGCGAGCCGTCACCGTCAGCAGAGATGATTCCTCAACGTCAAGGAAACTGCCGTCGACAGCGCTGAAGCGGGTCACAGCCTGGTCAAGCACCTCAATAGCACGGTCCAGCCACACCGACTCGCCCATCGCACCGGCCAAGCCAGCAAAGGACAGCGCGACCCAGGCGTAGTCCTCACACACCGCCGAGGCTCCCGGACGGTCATGGAAAGAAGTGCGCAACAGCACACCGTCATGCCAATGTGCAGTCCACAAGGAATCGGCGAGCTTACGGGCCTGCTCCACCCATGACCACTCGCGCAGGATCATGCCCGCCTCGACGAGACCGTCAACGAGCATGGCATTCCAGGCCGTGATCGCCATCTCGTCACGAGCCGGGGCACTGCGACGCCCCCTCGCCTCGAGCAGGGTATCCATGTCGGCGTTAATACGCTCCCACTCGACGCGCCCGCGCAGTTGGAGAGTGCCCAACTCGTTGGCGTCAAACGGCTCGAGATGCACAAGCGGGCGTAACCACTCGGCTTCATCGGATCCCAACGCGTCCGTCACCAGGTCCTGATTCCACAGGTAGTAAATGCCCTCGCGAGTGTGTCCAGCGGCATCATCGGAATCGGCGTCCAAGCCAGCGGCATACAGACCATTGGACAACTGCATCTCCCGGTTGAGCCACGAGACGGTGCGGCGAGCGGCGTGGGAGTACAAATCACGGCGATCGGGATCGTGGTCAGCAGTGCGACGCCAACACCGAGCCATCGTTGCCAATAGCAGGGCGTTGTCGTAGAGCATTTTCTCGAAGTGCGGCACCACCCATTGGGAGTCGGTCGAGTAGCGGTGGAATCCGCCACCGACCTGGTCAAAGATGCCACCACGAACCAGGTGCTCGCATGTGTTCTGGGCCATGTCGAGACTGGTCGGATCGCCCTTGACGAGCAAAGCATCGATCAGCGTCGCATTAGGGAACTTCGTCGGCCCCCCGAATCCACCGTGAAGGATGTCGTAGTCGGCTCCGACGGCGTCAATGAGCTCCCCGGCGATCAGACGAGTAGCGTCGGGGGCCTTCTTGATGGGGCGCAGGTGCTCGACGATCGCAACCGCGGAAGACACCACCTCGTCGCGACGCTCACGCCACGCCCCACTGAGGGCTTCGACGAGCTCGACGAACCCCGGCAGTACACCACGACGCACCGGCGGAAAGTACGTGCCGGCGAAGAATGGCTTACTCTCCGGGGTCAGGAACACGGTGTTAGGCCAGCCCCCTTGGCCAGTCATTGCCAGCGTCACTTGCATCAGCGCCGCGTCCACCTCGGGGCGCTCCTCCCGATCGACCTTGACGGCGACGACATTAGCGTTGATGACCTCGGCCACCTCCGGGTCGCTGAAGGACTCCAGCGCCATGACGTGGCACCAGTGGCAGCTCGAATACCCCACCGAGGCCATGACGGGCACATCTCGACGCTGCGCTTCGTCGAAAGCCTCCTCGCCCCAGGGGAACCAGTCGACGGGGTTCGCCGCGTGCTGGAGGAGATACGGGCTAGTGGACTCACCAAGGTGGTTGGGCATAGTTGCCAGCCTACGAGGACAACCCCGTCCTCGGCCACTAGCCCGTCTGACCTGGATCTACTCCATTAGTTCAGCGCTCAGATGCTTGACTCGCGTCCTTGTTGTGCTTCTCCTTGAGGGCAGGACCACAAGGAACCTCGTCAAAGTCGATACCGCGAATGTTGCGACGAATGCTGATCCACGCGACGATGCCAAAGACAGCCAGAACAAGGCAGCACAGGAAGTTAGCGAGACCGGTACTCACAAGTTGAGCTGCAAGAACTGTCACGGTAACAGCCTACGCCCTAAGGCACAATGGGCCACGTGTCAACCCCAAGCCGTGACCCTTCCCTCACCGATGAGGCCCACGAGCGCATCGTGACCCGTTACCCCAAGCCCCGCCGGGCACCGTGGGTCGCCCTTATCATCGTGCTGGCGGCAATCCTCATCGGATGGACGGTGTGGACGGGGCTCTATCACGCCGATCAGCCGATCCGAGCCAGCTTGCACGGTTACCACGCGGTGTCTGATACTCGCGTCGACGTCACCATCAACCTGCATCGCCCCAATCCATCCGTCGCAGGCTCTTGTACCTTGGCTGCCACCGGAGCCGACCATGTGCGCGTCGGGGAGACGACTGTAACGTTCCCGGCAGGCTCGTCGAGGGATGAAACAATCCATACCAGCGTCAAGACGTTCTCGCGGGCTGTCACCGCCGAGCTGGAAAAGTGTAGACCGATCAGGTGACTCTCGCGGTAGGATAAATAGATGCCTGAGTCTGAAGACACTGTGTGGTTGACCCAAGAGGCCTTCGACAAGCTCACCCAAGAGCTTGAGTACCTCAAAGGTAAAGGCCGCACCGTCATTGCCAACAAGATTGCCGACGCCCGATCGGAGGGAGACCTCTCTGAGAACGGCGGCTATCACGCTGCCCGCGAGGAGCAGGGGCAGGCCGAGGCCCGCATCCGTCAACTTGAGCAGATGCTGCGTAACGCTGAGGTGGGCGAAGCTCCGTCTTCCCCCGATGAGGTCGTGCCAGGTTCCAAGGTGACGGTCTGCTACTTCGACGATGAGTCCGACACCGACATTTTCCTGCTGGGATCGCGTCAGGTGATGGGTCTTGACGATTCCGTCGACATCTCCGTGTATTCACCGCAGTCCCCTCTTGGCGGCGCCATTTTGGGCCATTCGAAGGGCGAGTCGACCGAGTACAAAGCTCCCAACGGTAAGACAATCAAGGTGACGATCCTTGACGTCGAGCCGTTCAAGGAGTGACGCTCACCAACCGGCACACAACAATACCGACGATTACGACAACATTGACGGACAACATCGTTCATCGCTATGAAGGTAAGGTGCTATGCGCCCTACCTTCATTGCGTTCTACCTGATATCGCTACCTCACATCGCGCGGACGGCGATTCGCCCGACCAGGCACGTAAGGTCGAGACGGGCAGATCCGTTACCCACCACGTATTCGTCAACCTCTCCGCCTTCGGGCCAGGAGATCATGCCAGTATGCGCCTTGCCTCGCACCGACACGTTGGAACCGCCTGCCAGCTTGATGCTGAGGTTGCCTGACTCGACGCGAATTTGGGAGCGCCCAGTATCGATACGCCCGGTGATGCTGCCATTTCCAGCTTGAAAGAGCCCATCCTCGATCTGATGCACGCCGTCGATCTCGGTAACACCGGCAGTAACACGCAGCCGCCCGAACCTTTCGACCCCGCTGGCACGCAGCGAGCCACCGGACAGCTCGATGTCGACAGGAAGATCAGGGTGCACCCGAACCGTCACCTCACGGCCGAGGCCCAGATCCTTAACCCCGTCCATATCGGCCGGGAGGCGGAATCTCTTGAGGACGCCGAGATCCGGAGCCAGGTGTCCGTCAATCCCGACCTCGACGACTCGTCCAATGCGTCGGCGGGTGTGCTTGCCCTCGATCTGCAGACCGGAAATCGATCGGTCTCCAACCAGGCGGATGCGACGCCCGCTGCAGTTGACACGGACACGGTCTAGATCCGTCGCCACGTCGACGCTCCTCTCCAGATCATCACCGCCACTGGCTCGACGCGGCTCTGCCGACACCGTCGAGGCGACCGTTTCTCCCACAGTCTCAGCCATTCCGGACACGACTCGCCATGCGGACCGAAGCCCCGCCTTAGCCTCGGGGGGAATCGTGAATCCACCTAGCGGACTGCTACCAGCCTCGGAAGCTTCATGCCGGGGGTCCGGGCCGTTATCGGGGCCACTCGTAGCCCCAAATGTGGGCTGGCCTTGTTCAGCAGCAGCGATACGACGGTTTGCCTCGACGGTGTCGATCCTCCCGGCAGCAAGGTCTTCAAGGATGGCGGTGATGTCAGCGCTCATGACATCAACTTTACGGGGGATTCCAACACATCAATGGTCACGCATGCTCAGCAGCCAGGTCATCGTGGTTCGGCGGGACCTCGTCCGCCGGAGTTTCAGGGTTCAATGCCTTGATGAAGGCCACCCCAAAAGCGACAATCGGAATGGCGAGCAGGGCACCCACAATGCCGGAGATGATGGCACCGACTGCGATGCCGAGCAGCACGATGAGCGGGTGAATGGAGACGGCCTTGCCAAGCAGGAAAGGCTGCAGGATGTGTCCTTCAATCTGCATAACGGCGACAAAAACGATGAGCATGATAAGGGCTTTGAAAAAGCCAAGGGTCACCAATACTACGGCGACGGCGACAACACCGGCCGTTAGCGCACCGACAATGGGCACGAAGGCCAAGATGAAGGTCAAAGCGCCGATTGCTACTGACATTGACGACCCAATAATGGCAGCACCGATACCGGCACCCAGACCGTCGACAAATGCGACAATGACTGCAGCGCGTACATAGGCCACCAGCGCAACCCAGCCACGCTTCGCGGCGTCAAGGATCTTGGCACGATGTTCGCGTGGGATCAAAACTGCCGATTTCTCGGCCAACTTATCGCCTTCGTAGACGAAGAAGAACGTTGCAAACAGCGCCATCACAAGGCCAGCACTGAACCGCCCAATCTGGGTGCCGGCAGCAGCGGCAGTCGAGGCGATGCGCCCCTGGGAGCCAGCCATGGCTGTCTCCGCCTTGTGCATGAGGTCTGTGAGCTGAGCCTTATTGGTGTGCAGGGGGCTCCGAGATAGCCACTGTAAAGCCTGTTTGAAGCTGGCGACACTTTGGTTACCCAACTCGCGCCACTGCAGGGCGATCTGGGCCCCGACGAGGGTGAACACCCCACCAACCAGGATGATGAGGAGCAATAAGCAAATACCCGAGGCAATACCGCGATGGATGCGATGCCGTGACAACCAATTTGCTAGTGGCCACATGGCGGCCGTAAGCATGAGCGCTACCGCGACTGGCACGGACACCTCAGAAGCTGCGTGGAGCACTTGGTAGAGGCCATAAATGAAGGCTGCAATGACCATTATCCGCCAGCACCATCCGGCGGCAGTAGCACGCCCTTGGGCACGTCTTCAACTGGGGCAACGGCAGCCGCGGTGGGCTTGGGAGTCACTGGAGCGGCCTCGGAAGTGGTGTTAGCGCCGACCGTCTCATCCTTGGCGCCGGTAGGCGAGGATGCCGATGGTGGCGTGAGGGTCTTCCTACCCGAGCTAAAGAGCTTCATGGGTTCCTTCCGGAATAGTGTAGATGGGGCTGTGGGCCCCGGGAGACGTGATCACAGGGTAGCGTTATAGATGTCATCCGTATGTATTCTCTTGGAGGCCACCGTGGTTGCTCGTCCCCTTGCCGAACTCGTTACCCCCGACTGGGCGGAGGCATTGGCAGGCGTGGAACCCCGGATCCACGAGATGGGCAACTTCCTACGAGCGGAGACAGCTAACGGGCGAGGCTTCTTGCCCTGTGGTGACCGTATTCTGCGTGCGTTCTCTCGTCCGATGGCTGATGTTCGCGTGCTTATCGTCGGCCAGGACCCCTACCCGACGCCCGGGCATCCGGTGGGTCTGAGTTTTTCAGTGGAGCGGGACGTACGGCCGCTGCCGCGGTCCTTGCAAAACATCTACGCCGAGTTGCAGTCAGATCTCGGAATTGCCCCGTGCGAACACGGTGATCTCACCGGCTGGTTTGAGCAAGGCGTGCTACTGCTCAACAGGTGTCTAACCGTCCAGCCGGGACGTCCTGCGTCCCATCGAGGCAAGGGATGGGAGGAGGTCACACAGACGGCGATCGAGGCCTTGGTTGCCCGCGGCGGTCCGCTGGTGGCAATCTTGTGGGGACGCGATGCACAGTCTCTCCAGCCCACGCTGGGCGATGTTCCTATCGTGAAGTCCTCACACCCCTCCCCCATGTCAGCCCGATACGGTTTTTTCGGCTCTCGACCCTTCAGCCGCACGAATGAGTTGCTCGTACAGCAAGGGGCCGACCCCATCAACTGGGATTTGTCGTCCCACTGATCGAATCAGTCCCTGGCGTCGAGTTTTCCCGTCAATCCTATTCAGGATGACGGAACAACGAGATAGCTGACGCGGTGAGTCCGCCCCACACGGTGACCATTGCGATGATCATCATGATGATCGCTGAAGTGCTCATAACAGGGCTCCTTTCTGGGTTTCCTGGGTGTTTTCACGGGCCAGCTCTTCCTCGCGGGTGAGCTCATGGTTGATCGCCGAGCGATGCGGCCATGGGACAAGTGAGAGCGCTACTGCCACCACGATGACGAGGACGGACGTTCCCCAGCCAAAAATCCTGACGAAGTTTTTAGGCATCCCGCCATATCCCTTACTTGCGACAGTGATGATCTCGGTGATCCACAGGCCCAGCAAGACCAGCGGAGCGGCGACGCTGACCAGAGCCATCCATACCTTGTTGACCTTGAACGAGGAGTACTCGTTAAGGTCATCGCGCAGCACCGGCAGCTTCCGCAACACCCAAGAAATGACCAGGCAAGTGAGCAGAGCAACTCCGACGATGCCGATGTTGTTGATAAAGTGGTCGGTGACGTCGAGCAAGTTAAGGCCAGTCGTCGTCGGAAACAACATGATCGACGCAACGGCCGTCACACCGCCGATAATCCACGTAGCCGCCTTGCGCGGCATACCCGTCTTTTCTCGGAAAGCGGCGACGACGACCTCAAGCAAGCTGATCATTGAGGTGATGCCAGCAAAGACCAGGGAAACAAAGAACAGCACCCCCAGAATCGGTCCGACAGCACCGGCCCGGCTGATGATCTGCGGAAAAGCGATGAAGGCCAAGCCGATTCCCGAACTAGCGACCTCACTGACCGGCTTCCCCGATGCGGTCGCCATGAATCCCAGAGCAGCGAAGACACCGAGGCCCGCAAGGATTTCAAAAGACGAGTTCGCGAATCCGACGACCAGGCCAGATCCCGTTAAGTCAGACTTTGGTTTGAGGTAGGAGGCATAGGTCACCATGATTCCGAATCCCACTGAAAGTGAGAAGAAAATCTGACCGTACGCAGCCATCCACACCTGATAGTTGCCCAGTGCATCCCACGACGGGGTAAATAACGCATTGAGTCCCGTCGAGGCGCCATTGAGGGTAAGAGCGATGATGACTAGAGCAATAAACATCACCGCGAGTAGTGGCATGAAGATCCGCGATGCCCTCGTGATGCCCTTTTCAATGCCGGTAGCCATGATCGCAAGGACGAAGACCCACAGCAGCAACAACGGCCAGAACACTCCCGACACGAAGTGGAACTCAACGTCAACGTTGCTCGCCACGTGGAGGAAATTGCCAGTGAGGAACCCCTCTGGGTCGTTTCCCCAGGCCTTCGTCACAGAGAATCCGACATAGCGAATGGCCCAAGCAATGATGACCGCATAATAAATGACGATCACCCAACAGATGAGGGTCTGCCACCAGCCGATAGCCTCGGTGCGCTTATTGAGACGGCGTAACGCCATTGGCGGCGAGCCTCGAAACTTATGTCCGACGGCGTAGTCGAGGAAGAGCAACGGGATACCAGCGGTGAGCAGCGCCACCAGATAGGGAACGATGAAGGCTCCGCCACCATTGGTATAGGCGACGTAGGGGAATCTCCAAATATTTCCCAAGCCGACCGCAGAACCAATTGCAGTGATGAGGAAGGCGCCTCGGCCGGTGAAACTTTCACGTCGCTGGGACTTTCCAGTGGTGTCTCCTCCACCTGCAACGGTCGCGCCGGACTGCGCGAGGTCAGACATGTGGGTCCTTTCCTGCGGTGAACTTCGGAGACACAGTCTCACATCCTGAAGCGAGATGCTCGGATCATGGACCACCCATTGAGACGGGCCGGAATGGATCGCTGACGCGATTCGTTGAATTCCATGACGATAACGACGTAGCAGGAGAAAGTGCATGAATAAAAACGAGATGGTCTCACCAGAAAGCGCACTACCTGGGGGCCGCGCCCCGGTGCTAGAGATGCCGTTCTTTCACCGGGTAACCGGAGATCGACTCGATCGCTCCTTCCCAGGCTCCGAGACGATCTATCTCGCCATGGGATGTTTTTGGGGAGCCGAGAAGCTCTTCTGGAGTACCGACGGGGTACTCCAGACCGCCGTCGGGTACATGGGCGGGCTCACCCCTAATCCCACCTACCGCGAGGTGTGCACCGGACGCACCGGCCACGCCGAGACCGTCCGGGTCACCTGCAACCCCAATCAAATCTCAACTGAAACTATCCTCACCGTCTTCCTGGAAAATCACGACCCGATTCAGGGAATGCGCCAAGGCAACGATGTCGGCACCCAATATCGCTCGGCCATCTGGTGCACTACGACCGAGCAGTTCATGATTGCCACCACCCTCAGAGGCTCCTTCCAGACCAACCTGCTCAGCGCAGGCTACGGGGGTATCACGACTGCGATCTCGATGGCCGACAGTACCGAGTTCTACCTGGCTGAGGCCGAGCATCAGCAGTACCTGGCCGCCAGTCCGATGGGCTACGCATGCGACCATCGGACTGGAGTCTCATGCGCACCAAATGACGTATGACTCGGTCCCACATTGTAGTTTTCGCCACATGTCCGGGCGTCACTCACGTACGCCTCGGGCATGACGCGCGCAAGTGAGGCTACAAGCACCGTGCCGAGAACTCGTGTGGCCTTGATGACACTCCTTACGCTTGCACTCGTGGCTCTGGCAGCCACTTTCCCAACGGAAGCAAGCGCAGCTGGGCCCTGCAAGGTCACTGGGATACACCATCCATGCACAACTGCAGATGTCGACCCGCGATATCAGCAAGAGCGAAGTCGAAGTTTCGGTGAGGGTCAACTACTCACGAGGTGAATACCAGCGCACCAAAAAGACTGGACTCTACCAAGGAAGCCCCCTTGACTCTCCAAAACGACCTGCTGTGGTCATGAACTCTCAGAGTGTAGTCGTTACTGCTTGGTGGCCAACTGGGCGGGGACGCGGAGGGGGCGGCTCTTGGAGCGTCCCTGTGGCTCCTGAACTACTATGACCCGATACCAACTGGCAGCCCAAATCGATGATGACTGTAGCTGCAACGCCGCGATGGTGACCTTCGAAGATTCTGTGGTGGCTGGCCCAACCACCGATTGCCCTATCTACGGAACAACGGGTGAGGTCGAGGCTGTAGTCACCTTCGATGCGGCTGGCATGCTCTTAGGAATCGAGCTTCTCAATGCATCTGTGCAACTGCCTGTCCAACGAACGACTACAGATCAGCCGACGCTACCAATGTCCTCGTAGACCATGGCTATTTTCGTAACTGCCGGGGAACCCCTTCGGCTGCTGCCCAGTCCACGCAACCGGGGTGTGCCTCGCGCGAGCATGATGGACATGACCACCCACTGAGGAGAATTGAACACATGAAGTACCGCAAGATCGGACCCTTCCGCAGCTCTGCCATCGCCTATGGCTCGATGCCGTTGTCAATCGAGGGGCACCCGGGCCGCGAGACCGCGATCAAGGTCCTCCATGATGTCCTGGACGCTGGATGCACCCACATCGACACTGCCTGGGCCTACTACACCTCGGGCGGCGCGGAACAATACGGCGAAAAGCTCGTCGCAGACGCCCTGGAATCCTGGGATGGGGACCGCTCAACACTCTCGGTGGCGACCAAAGTTGGTCACTTTCGGTGCTTTAACGATCACGGGGAAGCGGTTTGGGACGTAGATGGATCACCGAAGCGTTTACGTCGCGACGCCAAGCTTTCAGCCGAGGCGCTGCGCACTGATCAGATTGACCTGCTATACCTGCACCGTCCTGACCCGAAGGTCGAATACGAGGAGATGGTGGAAACTCTGGCGGGCATCCTCGACGACGGCTTGGCACGTACCGCCGGCATCTCAAATGCCAGTCCCGACCAGATTCGACTGGCCCACAACATCCTCGGCGACCGGCTCGTAGCAGTACAAAACCAATTTTCCCCGGGCTTTCTGTCGTCGCGTCCGGAGTTGGAGCTATGCGGCGAACTCGGCCTAGCCTTCGTTGCGTGGAGCCCGCTGGGCGGGTACCGGCGTCCCCTCGACGAAGACGCCTTCGCAGCTTTCCAGCGCATCGCCGACGCTCGCGGCATTAGCAGAGCACAGATCATCCTCGCCTGGGAGCTAAGCCAGGGTCCGCACGTCATCCCGATTCCCGGATCCCACCGTTCCCCGACGATTCTCGACTCCCTCAAGGCCGTCGACGTCGCGCTGAATGATGAGGAACTTACCCAGTTGCCGTGATAGTCCGTCACACGAACCCGGCACCCCTCAGGCTTCGACGCGCTCCTTTGCCTCGCGTTCGGTCCACTGGTACAGGGACGCGATAGCAGCGACGAAGATGACCACGCCGACGATCCCAGCACCGCTATCCCACGACTCCGGTGCGATCGCGATGGCCTCCTCAGATCCCGCGGCCGCGATCATGGCGGCATAGATAACACCGAAGATCGACTCACCGACAATAAGGCCCGTAGCCAGCAAGATGCCGGTGCGCTTTTTACCTTCGACGTCACCGCTAGTACGAGCCGCCCACTTATCGAACAGCCAGCCAAGCGCGGCACCAATCGGAATGGTGAGGGACAGAGTCATCGGCAGGTACATGCCCATGCCGACGGCCAGCGGCGGAAGGGAGAACTTCTTGGTGGTGTGAGTGAGGACCTCGTCAATTATGATGACGCCGATACCCACGAGAGCGCCAATCCCCATGAGCTCCCAGTTGAGAGACCCACCGAAGACGCCAGTGGCCAGCGAAGAAATAAGGGTAGCCTGTGGAGCCTGCAGGGCATCGGGGCCAGCGCCAGGGGCACCCTGGAAGCCAAATGCGGTCTGCATGAGCTGCATGACGGGCGGGATGGTGGCCGAACCAAAGACGACGCCAATGACGAGCGCAATCTGCTGTTTCCACGGTGTCGAACCAACCAACTGACCAGTCTTAAGGTCTTGCAGGTTGTCGTTCGAGATCGTCGCGATACCAAAGACGATGGATGCGGTAAACAGGGTGTAAGCCACCATCTTCGCTGTCTCGTCACCACCCACAGCACCATAAGTGAGCTTGATGAGCAGAGCAGCCACCAAGACGACCAGGATGCCGACGCCGGAGATCGGGCTGTTGGATGCGCCGATAAGACCAGCCATGTAGCCACACACGGAAGCAACGGCCAGGCCGACGAGCAAGATGAACACCACGCTGACAATGATGACGCCGGTCATGGCCCGAGAGACGACCATGTCACGGGCAAATCCCCACAGCATGAAGCCAATCGGAACCATGGAGACCAGCACGACGGTCAGGACGACAGAAACCGGAAGGTCACGCTCGGTTAGCGGGACTTCGCCACCCTCGTGGCGGGTCTTGGAGGAACGTATGGAATCGCTGATGCCCTTGGTAATGGGGCCGATGACCTTAATAAGAGTCCAGATGGCCGCCATACCAATGGTGCCAGCACCGACGAAACGAACATCACTCGTGAAAACGTCCTGAATCACTGTGAGGTCGCTGCCAACCTTGCCGGATACCCGCCACGGCAGAATCGCACCGTAAGAAATGATGAGGCCGACAAGGATTGCCGCGGCAACGGCAACGCCAACCAAGTGTCCGACACCAATGAGAGCCATCGACATGCTGACGCCAACTATCGAGCCGCTGCTATCGCCAACCTTAAAAGGTTTAGTTAGGGCCGACTTCACAACCTTAACGTCCGACAACAGGGCATACCCTGCCGAAACCAGAGAACCAACGATAATGACTCGCAGACCCACCTTATTGGCTTCGGCTGCGCCAGCAGAATCGCCGACTTTGAGCACCTCGGCTCCGGCCACACCTTCGGGGTAAGGAAGATCTGACCCAGTCACGAGGGCCCGACGCAGCGGAATGGAGTACATGACACCGAGGATGCCGCCGACCAGACAGATGGCAAGGGTGGTCCAGTACGAGAATCCTGTCCACCATCCGACCATGATCAGGCCGGGCAGGACGAAAATAATCGCGGATAGGGTACCGGCAGCCGACGCGATTGTCTGGACGATATTGTTCTCTTCGACCGAGTGTCCCTTGAAGTGGCGTAGCACGGCCATCGAGATGACGGCAGCCGGAATAGATGTGGCGAAGGTCAGACCGACCTTGAGTCCGAGGTAGACGTTCGCCGCGGTGAAAACCAACGTCATGAGGCCGCCGAGGATGATGCCTCGCAGGGTCAATTCACGTACTGAGGTCCCCGGCTGGAGGGCCGGCGCTGACGAGCTCGATGGGTCAGACATACTCCCCTTCTTCCATAAGATGGCCTGACCACTATGCCACCATCAGACTCCGAAAGTGTAGAAAGCACCGCCCTTTACGCCAACTGTCGTCTTCCTGACTTCGGGAACACCCAAATACTCAACATGACATAGATGTAAAGGCCCTCGACGCAAGCTGCGGTGAACCTAGCGAGCTCAAAATGAACACCCAGGGATTCCAGTAAGGAAGACAATCCGAGGGTCAGGCACACATAATTCGTCACCATCGTAACGACGTAGCGCCCACTCTGACGACCGAGGTTGCCGTGGGACTGAAAGTTCAGCCATCGATTCACAAAGAAGGAGTACATGGCCGCCAGCCCGTACCCCAGGGATACCGACACCGGATACGGCAGTCCTACTCCTAGGAAGAACACCGCCAATAGGCTCATATCAATAAGGAAGCCCAGCCCATTGATGATGCAGTAACCGATGAAGGTAACGGGAAGCCCCGACAAGAGAAACGGCAGGATGGAGTGAACTGTCAAGCACCCTCTCGCGAACACACGTGGGGCAGAGCGCCGCGGGACCTTTTTAGCCCTGATACGTTTCACACTCGTCACCACAAACCCATTTTGGCAGGTCCGTCAAGGACCGTCGCCACGGGCCGATAGCCTAAGCCCATGGCGACGACGAGACCCGTAACCCCAACAGACCTACCTTTCATGGTCCATGTCCTGCGACATGCGGCAGGTGGGATATCTGGACCACTTAGCGTCGAGGAATGTCGAACAAATCCTGCTATCGCGCACTACATCGATGGCTGGACGCCAGACCAAATAGGGCTTATCTGTCTCGTTGGCGACACCCCCATTGGTGCTGCATGGATTCGTAATTTACCTGTCACGGATCCAGGCTACGGGTTCGTAGCCCCCGGGATCCCGGAGTTGGTAATAGCCGTCTCTCCACGGTATCGCGGGCAGGGGAACGGCGGGTATCTTCTGGCAAGCCTCTTGGACGCCTGCCGGGTCCAAGGAATTAGATCTGTAAGTCTCAGTGTTGACGCTGGGAATGAAGTGGCTGTGGCTATGTACCGGCGGGCTGGTTTTATCCAGGTATCGGATGATCATGACCATCCAAGAATGCTGTGGGTTGACGGGGACTCGATGATCTAACCACTAAATTCCCTATTTCTAGCATGGCAAACAGTTACGGCTGGTAGAGCACAGCAGCATCGATACCCTGTTCCAGGGTAACCGTGTTCTAGTCAACGCATTACACTAATACCGACTAGGGTTATGGATACATAACGTCTACAACTGGGAGGTGCAGGGGCGTATATAAAGGAGTGGGGTGGGTGTGGATACCTACTCGTATCCACACCCACCCCGTATCACTTATGTTCCGGCAGTGTCCTACTCTCCCACACGATCCCTCATGCAGTACCATCGGCGTTGGAAGGCTT
>NZ_BJEN01000002.1 GCF_008326345.1 Cutibacterium modestum
AGCCTGAACCAACACCTCATGACCATGACCCACCAACGCATGAACACCCGCCGGCGTCACAGCCACACGAAACTCATTATTCTTAACCTCAGCAGGAACACCAACACGCATACCTTCTGCTCCTTTGACAGTGTGCTCGTCGACATCATCGTCAACGAGCCGCGGATAACACCACGAGGATAAGCATCGCCGCAGTCCCGGCACCACGGCATGGCAAGGGAACTTTCGACTTTTCCAAATTGGCCCCGCAAACCTCGGGATCCATCCATCTACCGGCAGTGCTAGTGATCAACCCTCTCGGATTCCCCGATGAGCGGCGGGCAGACAAATTCTCCGGTGGCACGGCCATTCCGGTCCAACATCCACCCCATAGATTTGTGGCTGCGCATGTAGACAATCGTCTCCGCAGGGGCTAGACCTGGTATCGCCTCAGCAACCGCGGATTCAATCATACCGATTCCGTTCTGATGCCCTACTCGGAAGTTGACTCGTAGGTTGTTACTACCCGTGGTCCACATACATGAGCGCAGTGCCGGCTGGTGGCGCAACAGCTCCAGTACCCGCGTCTTGTGGTTAAGAGGAATAGTGGCAGTCCAGGTGCACTCCAGATTCCACCCACCCAATTCTGGAGCGACGTCACACCGCAATTCGATCTGCCGGTTGGTCAGCAACTTCTGCAGCCGGCGATGCAGAGTGCTAGCGGGGACGTCGAGAGTACGAGCAAGTGAGGTGGCGCTAGTACGTCCATCGACAGCAAGCAACCGAGCCAACTCCCGGTCCAGGTCGTCGGGAGGTAGCATCCACAACTCTCCTGGTCGGGGCCCCTGGCAAGGGTTTTCTCCGTTTTACTCAGCGCATCGATGCGCCAGGAGTCCGAGTCGATAACAACTGATGTCACCAAAGCACTGTGCGAGCCATGAACCCCACGCAGCCCTCCGATCCAGTCGATAACCATGTCTGACAGGGTGGGAAGATCAGGCGCAACGACTGTCAAGAGGAGATCGCGGTCCCCTGTCGTCTCGTCAACGCTAACGATCATGGGGTTCGCACATAGTGTTTTGATGACTTGGGGAAGACTCTCGGTATGACAGTCAACCTCAACGATGGCCGCATTTGCTGGTTGAGATTCGGACAAGCAGTTATCCAAGCGATTCCGTCATCGACGAGACGCTGCCAGCGGTGGGCGACGGTTGTCGGTGAGACACCCAAAATTTTGCCCACCTTGGCCCAGCTGGCACGCGGGTCGATCTGCAAAACGTTGACGAGTCGTCGGTCAAGCTCTTCGTACATGTGGCTCCTTCGCCGACGCTGGGAAGATCCTCAAAAGTATCTCACTTCAGTTGGAAATAACGTGCACCCACCTTGTCAATTGTGCGCACATCTGTCGCAATGGTCGCTGCACGAACTCCCAATGCCAAGGTAGGAGCCGAACGGATCAACGAAGAACCGTCGACCTGCATAGCCGCAGGTCAGGGCAGGCTCCTTTGACTGTAAAAAGCTGCCAGTACAGCGCTTGTAGCTGACAGTGACGCCACAGCAAGGAAGCCGGCTCGCTACAGCACCAAACACCGTCGTCAGGAGGAACCGCAATGACCGCCACTAATCCCATCCGAGTCGTCCAGTGGGGCCTGGGAGCGATGGGCCAAGGCATGGCCAAACTCATCGCGGCCAAGGACGGACTCGATCTCGTCGGAGCCATCGACGTCAATCCGGCTCTGGACGGCAAGGATGTTGGCGAGGTCCTCGGCACCGATCCGCTTGGGGTCAACGTCACCACCGACCCGGCCTCTATCCTCGATTCCAACAAGGTTGACGTCGTCACCATCGCCACAACCTCGTGGATCCGCGACCAGATCGCCGATCTGCGCACCATCATCACCGCTGGCATCAACGTCGTGAGCATCGCCGAAGAGATGTCTTGCCCCGAGGCCCAGAACCCCGACATAGCCAAGGAACTTGACGAACTCGCCAAGAAGCACGGCGTCTCGGCCGTAGGCGTCGGCGTCAACCCTGGATTCGTGCTAGACCATCTCGTCGTCGCCCTCTGCTCCGGAAGCCAGGAAGTTACCCATATCGAAGCCCGCCGCGTCAACGACCTCGCCCCCTATGGCCAGACCGTGCTACGCACCCAGGGTGTCGGCACCACTCCAGAGGAGTTCAAGGCTGGAGTCGCGGACGGATCCATTGTTGGCCACGTGGGCTTCCCCGAGTCCATCCGACTCATCAGCGACGCCCTCGGTCTGGGAGTCGACTCGATCGAGCAACACATCGAGCCCATCATCGCCAAAGTCACCCGCCCCGCCCGCGACCGCACCGTCGAACCAGGGCAGGTCGCTGGCTGCAACCACTCCGCCGTCGGCCGCCGTGCAGGCGAGGAGGTCATCCGGCTCATCCATCCACAACAGGTTGCCCCAGAGGCCGAAGGCCAGGAGACCGGCGATTTCATCGCCATTACTGGCGTTCCCGACATCTCGATGTCGACGGGTCCAGAAATTGCTGGCGGCAAGGCCACCGCGGGAATTTGCGTCAACACTGTCCCGCGCATCCTCGCTGCCACCCCCGGTCTCAAGCGCATCATCGACCTGCCCTCGCCGTGTGCCCTCATGGGACCGTCGGCCTACGAGCGCCGCTGAGCGAGGTCATCATGACAGATTTCCCTGGCACCGCCCCACTGGCGGGAAGCCTCATTCCGAAGGGTACCTGGGTCGAGGTTCGTATCACCATCCTGGAGCCCTCCGAGCGGGCCGCCGCGGTACCAGCAGACACCGCCGCCACCCCTCTCGTGCAGTGGATTAGCAGATTCCTCGACAAAAAAGCATGCATCGGCGATGAGGTCACCATTACCTCAATTATCGGACGACGTCATATCGGCGTCCTCGACTGCATCAATCCCAGTTACAGCCACAGTTTTGGCAACACTGTGCCCGAGCTGTTGACCATCGGCACCACACACGAACCCATCACGTCTCGCGGGCAGGAGGACCGGTTATGAGTAACTCATACGACGACGTCATGGCTCGTCGCAGCGACATTATGCGGCGCTCCCTCGCCCTGGACTACGACAGTTTTCAGCGCGGTGACCTGGTTTTTGACTACGACGCCCTGATGTCTTCCACTGGTTACGGCCTGGATGCCGTTGCGCGCATCCAGGCCGAGACCAAGGTTGGCCACACCCCGCTATACGAATTGCATCGTCTCACCGAGGCCGTCCGTCAAATCGCCGGCCCCGGAAAGGGAGCCCGGATTCTTCTCAAAGACGAAGCCGTCAATGCGTCGGGCAGCTTCAAGGCTCGTCGTGCCTCTCTGAGCGCCCATGAAGCCCAAGTTAAAGGGTTCGCCGGCATGGTGACGGCGACCAGTGGAAACTACGGCGCTGCCGTCGCCTCTCAAGCCGCTCAGCGCGGGCTGGCCTGCATCGTCATCCAGGAAATCTACGACTCCCAACACATCGGCCAGCCTGAGATTGTCGAAAAATCCCGAGCCTGCGAAGCCTACGGCGCAGAAGTGATCAAACTGACGGTCGGCCCGGAACTTTTCTACGTGTTGTTGCGCACCTTGGAGGACACCGGGTATTTCAACGCCAGCCTTTACACCCCCTACGGCATCGCTGGCATTGAGACTCTCGGCGCCGAGATCGGCCGTGAAGTGCAGCAACGCTACGGACGTCAGCCCGACGCTGTCGTCGTCACTCACGCTGGTGGCGGCAACATCACCGGGACCACCCGCGGCCTGCGCAAGGTGGGATGCGACGAAACCCAGGTCATCGCCGTATCGGTAGATCTCACTGGGCTGCACATGGCCTCCGACCACGACTTCAACAACAAGTCGTTTACGACCGGCCACACCGGTTTCGGTGTGCCTTTTGCAACCTGGCCCGACCGTGTCGACGTTCCGCGCAATGCTGCACGTCCGCTGCGTTACATGGACGGCTATCAGTTGGTGTCCCAAGGCGAGGTCTTCTACATGACCGAGCTGCTCACCAAGATCGAGGGCCTAGAGCGCGGACCGGCCGGTAACACCAGTCTGACGGCCGCGGTCGCCATGGCCCGTCAGATGGATCGCGACCAGATCGTTGTCGTCCAAGAGACCGAATACACCGGCGCTGGAAAGCACCACAACAGCCAGCTGTCCTTCGCGCGGTCGCGCGGTATTGAGGTTCACCGCGGCGATCCTGCCGGCAATGTTCCGGGCAAGGCGATTGTCATTCCCGAACGTCTCGATCAGGTAAGCGTCCACCCACTCGACCTCGACAAGCTGCGTCACAGCTACCTGCGCCACGCGAGTCAGATCGTGGCACCCATGCACTGGGGAGACGCCGAGTTGGAGTTCCTGGCGGCTGAGACCAACACCACCACTGATGACGTCCGCCAAATCGGCACTGACCTGGCCACGCACCCGAAAGGAGCATGATGTCCAACCCGGATCAGGAACGCGTCAAGCGCTATGACGCTCTGCGCGCCGAACTCGCCGATCTCGACGACGCCGCCCTCAAGGAGCGCTTCTGGCAACTGTGCGAGGAGGTCATGACTCCGGTCGTTGACCTTGCCCGCAGCCACACCACCCCGTCCATTGAACGGTCCGTCCTACTGCGTATGGGCATCGACTCAGTGACAACCCACGCCGTCGTTGAGAACGTCTTCGCCGCCGGCCTGGGCGGCAAAGGAGCTGGCCACGCTGTACTGCGATTGTCTCGTCGTGACGGCATCAATCTACGCGAGGCTGCTGCCCGCATAGCCGAAGACCCCAAAGCCCTCGACGGACTATTCGACGGCAGTCCGCTGCCACCTGCGAAGACAGTGACCGCCGATGCCAAGGAAGGAGCCTCGGCATGACTATCCAAGACCGGTGTCTGCACCACAAGCACGCTCACGAGTGCAAGCAGATCGACCTCATCAACGAGCTAGTGACGCCTTCGGAACCTGTTGAGCCACGCGCCGAACAGGACTCCCCCGACCCGAATACCAAACTCGACATCAAGGAGATCCTCACCGACCTTGAGCACTATCATCCTCGTCGCAAAGGATGGACTTGGAGGAACGTGCCTGAAGAGGGAGTCGACATGGGCGACTTCCACTACCGGGACATGTCCACCCCGCTGAAACAGAGCGTGGCCCTGCCCGCCGCGGAGTACTTCGAGAACATTGGTCCCCAGCCGGCACCTGTCGTCACCTCCGAGATCGCCTCCGGGCATTTCGAAGACGACTTGCGCCGCATGAGGATGGCAGCGTGGCACGGAGCTGACCACATCATGGTCATCCGCACCACAGGGCAGAGCCACATTGACGGGCTGCTAGAGGGCACCCCGGAGGGTATCGGCGGTGTTCCGATCACCCGAAAACAGCTGCGCGCTAGCCGCAAGGCCTGCGACCTCATTGAGGACGAGGTGGGACGCCCCATCAACTTCCACTCCTACGTTTCTGGGGTCGCCGGCCCCGAAGTGGCCGTGCTCTTCGCTGAGGAGGGGGTCAATGGCGCTCACCAAGACCCGCAATATAACCTGCTGTATCGCAATATCAACGCCTACCGCAGCTATGTTGACGCCGGCGAGGCGAAGAAAGTGATGGCGGGAGCACAGATCTTCCAGATCGACGGCGCCCACAACGCCAATGCCACCGCCCGACACGGCTGGAAGGTCATGCCTGAGCTCATGGTCCAGCACGGTCTCAACTGCATGTTCTCGGTGCTGGTAGGAATGCCAAAGGACCTCATCGGCCTGTCGACGGTCCCGCCCAGCGCTCCCCCGGCTCCGAAACTCTGGTACGACCTGCCGTACGCGGTGGCCTTGCGCGATCTATTCAGCGAGTACAAGATGCGCGCCCAGCAAAACACCCGGTATATCGAGTCCGACCTCGCCGAAGCTATTCGCACCCACACCATCGACACTCTCATTTCGATGCTGACCAGCGCGGACATTCAGAGCACCATCACCCCTGACGAAGGCCGCAACCTGCCCTGGCACCACAACTCCGTCCGTGGCGTCCAAACGGTCAAACAGACCTGGGCCGCCCTCGATGGCATCAAGAAAATGGTGACCATCAACCGCGAGGGGCCGCTGGGCGATATGGCCCGCGACCTCAAGGAAAGGGCCATTGGGTTTCTTACCGAGATGCTCCACGTCGGTGGCTATTTCGCTGCCATCGAGGACGGCTTCTTCGTCGATTCGGCAGAATTCCCGGAGCGCAACCACGACGGCATCGCCCGTGACGGTCAAGGCGGGATCGCCGAGGGAACCGTCGTCGAACGTGGCCCCGACTACCTCGCCCCGGTCTGCGACCATTTCGGTAACAACAACCTACCCGAGGACCTCAGCAAGCCATGTGATCTCATCGACGGCTGCACCCTGTGCAGGCCCGGGAAAATCGTCTACATCGACGAGCTCGACCCCAACGACTCGGCTGCCACCCGTCTGGCTCGCACCCGCCCGTTCCGCGACGGAACGGCGCTACGACCCGAGGCTGAGTGGGCCGGCGACGGCGTCGTCCTGATACAGATGAACATCCCCGCCTCTGAAGACATCGCCCGCGAGGCAGCTGTCGAGATGGCGCGCAAAATGGGCATCACTGACCCTCAGGTGTGCAACCTGCAGGTGCTGCACCCCGCCGAAGGATGTTTCGTGGAGGTCAAGGGCCAGGCGACCCACATCGACGTCGACCCGTCCAAACTGACGATTCCCGAAAAGATCGAGCTGCTTCCTCCCGATGAACTGCGCCAGTACGTTACCGACCACGAACTGTCGGTCGTCGCCGGCACCGTCGGCGAGGACGAGCACAGCGTCGGACTGCGTGAAATCCTCGACATCAAGCACGGTGGCATCGAGAAGTATGGCGTCAAGTACCGCTACCTCGGCACCTCAGTGCCGGTAGAAAAGATGGTCGATGCGGCCATCGAAAGCGGCGTCGACGCCATCCTCATCTCGACCATCATCAGCCACAACGATATCCATCGCACGATGATGCGCAAACTGGCTGATCTGGCCACCGAGAAGGGCATACGCGACAAAGTCGTCCTCATCGCCGGTGGTACCCAGGTGAGCCGAGAGATGGCCGCCGAGACTGGTCTCGACGCCACCTTCGGACGTGGCACCAAGGGTATTGACGTCCTCGACGCCATCGTCCGTACCATGCAGGCCCGCGAGGAAGCCTGATCGACATGACCGTACTCACGACTCTGGAAATCGGCTCCACCATCACCAAGGCCAACGTTTTCAAGTTGGAGTCCGGACTGTTGCACCACGTTGGGCAGGGGTTTGCCCCCACCTCAGTAACCGCCGGCGACGTGCGTATTGGTGCGGACGCCGCGATTGCCCAGATGCGTGAGCACTGCGGCTTGCCACTTGACGCTGGAGAGATCTTCGTGAATTCCTCGGCGGCCGGCGGGCTGCGCATGAGCGTCCATGGTCTCACTCGGTCCATGACGGCCAGGGCTGCCCGTGAGGCGGCCCTGGGTGCCGGGGCCATCGTCACTATGACCACCGTCGGGGCGATGGACGAGTTCGACTTGGAGGATCTTCAAGAGGACAACCCCAACATCATTTTGTTGGCCGGGGGTGTCGACGACGGGGAGAAACGCATCGTCGTCGAGAACGCCCACGTAATCGCATCCGCCCGGCTGGGAGTCCCGGTGATCTACGCCGGAAATTCCCGCGTGAGGAGGCGGGTCGAGCACATTTTTGCCGACGCCGGCCAACCGCTGACATGCGTCGACAATGTCTTTCCCGACGTCGACGTGCTACGCGTCGAACCCGTGCGTGCCGTCATCCACGACGTTTTTAACAACCACATCACCGCTGCCCCTGGCATGCACGGGTTGGCGGAACTCACCGACCACGAGATCCTTCCCACCCCAGGAGCGGTACTTCGTGCCACCGAGCTTTTCGCCGACGCGGTGGGGGATGCCGTCGTGGTCGATGTTGGTGGTGCCACGACTGACGTCCACAGCGTCACCGACGGGTCGTCGGAGTGGACCGCCCGGGTCATCGACCCCGAACCTCGCACCAAAAGGACTGTGGAAGGGGACCTGGGAGTTTTCGTCAACGCTCGTCGGGTCGCAGCCATGACAGATGAAGGTGAGGACGAGAAGCGCCTGGAGTGGCTGCGCGCCATTCCAGGCGACGAGCGCGAGGCCGAGGTTACACAGTGGCTCACCAGGGAGGCCGTCGACATTGGCATGGGCCGTCATGCCGGTACCGTGACAGAAGTCTTCACCTCCACTGGCAAAACCCAGGTGGTACGCGGCAAGGACCTCAGCGCGGTCCGCTGGGTGGTAGGAACCGGTGGCGCCCTAACCCGGGTGCCCGGCGGTGTGGACATTCTTCGTCGAATTTGCACCGGAGCTGGTTCTCAACTATTACCCAATCCTGAGGCCACCATCATCATTGACCGCGACTACCGATTCTCAGCCCTCGGGACGGTAGCCCAGTGCTATCCCGACGAGGTCCGTCGTACCTTCGCCGCCTGGATCGAATCCGTCACTAGCGGCACAAAACTACCCAGCGACGAGGGGGCAGGCGTCAATGATGACGCCGCCCCGCCCGACATGACAAAAAACGACACCCCGCACCGGAGGGGAGGCATACCATGAACGGCCCCACTCCTCGGTTGGAGATTTTCGCCGACCGTATCCACGACAATGCACAGACAATTGTCAATCAATGCGCCGAACACGGTGTTCAGGTTGCAGCCGTCACCAAAGTGTTACACGCCCACCCAGTGCTCCTCCGGGCCCTGGATGACACCGGCATCACGATGCTCGCCGATTCTCGCCTTCAAAACCTGCGCCAGATCGCCGCATGTGGCACCCCGCTGCCAACTATGTTATTGCGAGCCCCTGGACGTCACGACATTGACGACACTGTCCAGCTCGCTGACATTTCTCTCAACTCCTCCCTCACGACGATGACTGCTTTATCGGACGCTGCTGTCCGAGCTGGGACCCGCCATGGAGTGATTGTCATGGTCGATGTCGGTGACCTGCGTGAAGGGGTATGGCCCGACCACCTCGTCGATGTCGTCTCCTCAGCAGCAGCCCTGCGCGGCATCGACGTCAAAGGTGTCGGCACCAACCTTGCCTGCTACGGCGGAGTCCAACCGAGCGTCGAAAATATGACTCGCCTGGTGCAGCTACGCGACATGGCACGCGCGGCCACTGGCCTTGAGCTGGGTCTCATCTCGGGCGGGAACTCGGCAAATCTTCCCCTCATGATGAGTGGCGCCATGCCGTCCGAAATCAACAACTTGCGCATCGGTGAGGCCATCATCCTAGGGCGCAATACCCTGGATCGGTCGCCGTGGCCGCAGACCCGTCAGGACGCCGTCGAGGTCGTCGCCGAGATCATCGAACTCGAGCGCAAACCGTCGATTCCGCTGGGGCGCACCGGCGAAGATGCGTTCGGTCAACACGTCACCTTCACTGATCGCGGTATTCGACTACGTGCTATCTGTAATCTCGGTCGTCAGGACGTCAATCCGTCCGATCTGACGCCCGTTGACCCCGGCCACATTGTGCTAGGAGCCAGTTCGGATCACCTCATCGTTGATGTGACCGACTCTGCCGAATCCGTCGAGATTGGCACCGAAGTGAGATTCTGGCCCACCTACGCCGGCTTATTTGCTACCGCCACCTCCTCTGCTGTGTGGAAGGCAGCGGCCACTCCCCATCGCCTGTGAGGCTCCGTCATCACCTTCACCGAACAAAGGAGTTCCCGTGAGAGCACGAGAAACGCAACCCGTCGACGCACCGCGTCGCAGCGCCCTGTCCAGACCCGTGAAGAACCCATCAACCACTCTCCGTGAAAGCCCCGCGGAGGAGCGCGAGCTACAACGCGGGCTGACTAACCGTCATTTACAGCTCATTGCACTGGGCGGCGCCATCGGCACGGGAATGTTCATGGGATCCAGCAGCACCATCCACCTTGCTGGCCCGTCAAGTGCCCTCGTCTACGCCCTCATCGGGTTCTTCCTCTACTTCATGATGCGGGCCCTCGGCGAGATGCTGCTATCCAATCTCAACTACAAGTCTTTCCGGGACATCGCTGAGGACTTACTTGGCCCAGCCGGTGGCTTTATCGCCGGGTGGACGTATTGGTTCTCATGGATCGTGGCCGCCATGGGCGACATGGCCGCTATTACCGCCTACTTCCAATATTGGTGGCCAAATATCCCGAAGTGGCTGCCCGCAACCGCCCTGGCCGCCGTCCTGCTCGCCCTCAACATCATTGCTGTGCAGTTCTTTGGTGAAGCCGAGTTCTGGTTCGCCCTCATCAAGCTCATCGCAGTTGTCGCACTAGTGATCGTCGCCGTCGCGCTGTTGGTAAGCCGTTTCGTCTCTCCTGACGGTGACCCCGCCACCATCGTCAACCTGTGGAATGATGGCGGTTTCTTCCCCAACGGCCTGATGGGATTTCTTGGTGGCTTCCAAATCGCGTTCTTTGCTTTCGTCGGTATCGAGCTCGTCGGTACTGCTGCGGCTGAAACCAGGGACCCATGTACCACTCTCCCGAAGGCGATCAATGCCATCCCGGTGCGGCTAGCCCTCTTCTACGTGCTAGCCCTGCTGGCCATCACCACCTCATTCCATGGCGCAAAGTGGTGCCCGGGGTGAGTCCTTTCGTGTCGTTGTTCGGCTTGGCGGGCTTCGGTGCAGCTGCCAGTGTGATGAACTTTGTCCTGCTTACTGCTGCGGCCTCCTCGGATAACTCCGGCCTGTATTCGACCTCTCGGATGATGTATGGCTTGGCCCTCGACGGTCAGGCTCCCTCCCTCTTCCGAAGACTGTCGAGAAACAACGTGCCGCGCAACGCCCTCGTCGCCTCGTGCCTGCTGTTGCTATGCGGCATCACCTTCCTCTACACCTCCGACTCAATCATGCAGGCCTTTGCCCTGGTAACGACGGTTGCCGCCCTCCTGTTCCTTTTCACCTGGTCGCTCATCGTCGTCTGCTATATCGTGTACCGTCGCAAGCGTCCTCATCTCCACGAAAAGTCCGTCTACAAGATGCCTGGTGGCGTGCCGATATGCTGGGTTGTGCTGGCCTTCTTCGTCATCAGCCTGGTCATTCTTACCTTGGACCCGACCACTCGGATCGCAGTGCTTATCACCCCCATCTGGTTCGTATTCATCGGATCGATGTACTTGGTGTACCGCCGCCGTGAGCAGCGTAAGGAAGCATTGCACTAATGATTACCAGCGACCCGGCCCCGGAGGCACACCAAGTGCTCGCCGGGCCGGGACCCGGGGATTTTTCACGCGACCCAAGGTGATGAGGTGCGTAATGCGACAGGCTTGGTCGGCCGCATCTGTCCTCCCAGGTACACATCGACCTCCTCCCGCGCGAAAAACTCACGAATATGTGCAGTCGGACAGCTGTGAAACCTTCTTAGATTGCAATTATTCGTCCCGGCCCTATTCAACTCCACCGCACACTTACCCACCGGTGTTACACTGCAATTAAATTGCGTTATGGCAGGTTGAATCATCGTCGATGAAACCTCATCGCGCCCCTGATCCTGGCGACCGTTTTTACGGAGGCGACTGATATGACTGGTTCTAGCAAGATTCCAGACGGGGAGGGGCGCCTGCACGCACCGGCACCAAACGAGCACCACAGCTTCATCGTTCAAGCAGCTGAGTCGTCACCGACCGACCATCCGTCAGAAACACATCTACATCGCAACCTAAACAACCGTCACATCCAACTCATCGCTATCGGTGGGGCTATCGGGACCGGCCTGTTCTTAGGATCTGGCAAGGCCATCCGCGCAGCTGGCCCCAGCATTATTGTGTCGTACCTCATCATCGGTACCATGCTCTACTTCGTCGTCAGAGCTATGGGCGAACTGCTGATGTACAACCTTAACTACAAGAGTTTTCAGGACTTCACAGCTGACCTTATCGGCCCCTGGGCCGGATTCTTTCTGGGGTGGACGTATTGGCTTTGTTGGATCGTCACTGGTATGGCCGAGCTCATTGGAATTACGACCTACTGGAATTTCTGGGTTAAGAATGAAGGACTCTCGACCCTATTAGCAGCCGTTACATTATTTCTTCTACTCTGCTTGAACCTACTCACTGTAAGAATGTTTGGAGAGCTGGAATTCTGGTTTGCGCTCATCAAGATCATCGCGATTACTTCCCTCATCGTCCTCGCCATCGTGCTGGTAGCCATAAAGTTCCAGTCTCCTTCTGGAAGCACGGCATCCATCGCCAACTTATGGAACCGTGGTGGCTTCATGCCGAACGGCTGGAGTGGATTCTTCGCTGGTTTCCAGATGGCAGCATTCGCCTTCGTCGGAATTGAGCTCATCGGGACCACCGCCGCCGAGACACGGGATCCCGAGAAAACCCTCCCCCGGGCCATCAGCGCCGTCCCCGCCCGAATCCTCATCTTTTACGTCGGCGCCCTGCTCGCGATCATGACCGTCGTCCCGTGGGACGAGGTCCGGGCAGATTCCTCCCCATTCGTGCAAGTCCTTGGACTGGTTGGATTCGCTGGTGCGGCTAGCGTGATGAATTTCGTCGTCCTGACATCGGCAGCCTCATCGTCCAATTCTGGGATTTACTCCATCTCAAGAATGCTTTTCGGACTCGCCCACAAGCACATGGCGCCAAGGTTGTTCGGCCGGCTCAGTAAGAACGGGGTCCCCCGTTGGGGCCTCGTCGTCACTGTCCTGGTCCTGAGCACGGCACTGCTCTTAGCCGCTTCAGAATCGTTTGTTGAAGCATTCACCCTCGTGACGACTATTTCGTCGGTACTGTTCATCTTCGTCTGGAGCATGATCGTCATCAGCTACATGAAATACCGCAAGGTTGTTCCTGCGGCCCATGCCGCATCAAAGTACCCCATGCCTGGGGGACGCGGTATGTGCTGGGCCATATTGGTGTTCTTCGTGTTTATCCTCGTGCTGCTAGCCCAAGAGGCCGACACTGCGCGAGCCCTGGCCTTCACACCAATATGGTTCATCATCCTCGGAATCGGCTGGTTCTTCGACCGGCACCACACCACCCATGACGACGTAGGCACCGATGATGCCCATTCGAAGGGAGATAGCTAAGTGACGATAATCGTCAGGTGCCCCGGCGTTTTCACCTGAACACCGTGCCCGCACCGCGGCCCTCCATGACCAACCCTAAATCCTCGCCCTTCTGTCCGCTATCCGTCCCCATCAACCAACCTCCCCGGCGTTTCCCGGGGATCTGGCTTCGCTCGGCTCAGCATCTCCCGGATCAACCCGGACTTGTTTGCCGGACCTCCAGGTCAGCCCGACCTATTGCCATTTCTGACAGCTCAAAGGAGTTATGACACATGCCACGTTGTCCATCGCCTTCCCACGCCATTATTGATCTGTCTGCTATCGCTGCGAATCTCACCGAGGTGAGGAAGCGCGCAGGCGACCGCAAGGTCCTCTTTGCCGTCAAGGCCGACGCCTACGGCCATGGGGCAGTCGAGATCTCACGCTATGTCGAAAAACATCGGTACGCCGACTGGCTCGCCGTCGCCACGGTCGCTGAAGGCCAGGAACTGGTTGAATCCGGCATTACCCTGCCCATCCTCAAGCTCTCCCCCGCCGATCCTTGGGACACGAATACTGCGATCACATCCGGGATGCGTCTCACCGTGGTGGATTTCGACACCTTGGACGCGGTAAGTAGAGCCGCTGTACAACTAGGAGTCACTGCCAAAGTTCATATCGCCGTCGATAGCGGCATGGGACGCATCGGTCTGCCTCCCGAATGCCTCGCTGAACTCACGGCCGCCGCTGACTGTGCTGAAGGCATCGAAGTTGAAGGCGTCTTCACCCACCTGCCCATCAGCGACGTCCCGGAAGGAGACGAGTTCACCCACCATGAGATCGACACCTTCATGAATGCTGTCTCTCAGGTGGAAGCTGATCGTGGACCGTTCCCCCTAGTTCACCTGGCGAATTCCGGCGCCATCCTCGGACACGACCTGGGGAGAACCTCCATGGTGCGCGCCGGAATCGTTGGATACGGATACGACCCCGACCTTCATGCCGATCGTGCCGCCCTACACCCTGTCCTATCCTGGATCAGTCACGTCACCTTCGTTAAAACTGTCAATCCGGGGGATACCGTCGGCTACGGCAGGACGTGGACCGCAAGGGAAACGACAAAAATCGCCACCATCCCCGTCGGCTACGCCGACGGATTGTCCCGAGGCTTATCAAATAAAGGACACGTCCTCATTGGAGGGTCGGTTCGTCCCATCGTCGGTCGGATCTGCATGGACCAATTCATGGTCGATCTTGGCCCTGATTCGAGCGTCACGGTGGGAGACGAGGTGGTGCTCATTGGGACCCAAGGGGATGAAGTTCTGTCTGCTAATGACATGGCCGAGCTTCTCGGGACCATCAGCTACGAGATCACCTGCGCCATTTCCAAACGCGTAGATCGGCGCTGGGTCGGACAATGATGCGTCAAAGCTAACCATCGTGCGGTGGCTGGAGAAGAGTGCTCTTCTAGCCACCGAACGCCACCACCTGCCTCGCATTGTCAAAATCCCCGGTTCGGTAGAGGTCCGGTCACGTGAGGGCCGGAACCACGTTCAAATCGGGAGAAATCGTCATCGGGTCACCGCCCTCTCCACCCGCACAGGGATGTAAGGAGAGCAGTGCTGGTTACTCACTCCAAGTGGTAATGCTTCACGACTTTGTCAATGCATTCGCGAGCCGTCTCCGCATCAGGCATCTCACAAAAGACCCTCAGGAGAGGCTCGGTGCCAGAAAACCGAACAATGATCCAACCACCGTTGGCGAAATAGACTTTCACCCCGTCTATGTCGCTGATGTGATCGACCTCTAAGCCGAAGTCGGGCAGGTCCTTGTCTTGGTAAATACGCTTCTTGAGGTATTTCTTGACCTCGGGGGAGAAGGAGAAGTCGTCCTCCACCATCTCAAGCCGACCGTAACGCTCCTCGATGTCGGCATAGATCCGCGAAAGCTTCTTCCCCCGCTTGGCGATCATTTCCACCAGTAGAGTGCCGGCGTAGATACCATCCTTGCCTGCAATGTGCCCCTTGACGGTTAAACCGCCGGAAGATTCACCACCGATGACGGCACTGGTCTCGGCCATCTTGGACGACACCCACTTGAATCCGACCGGCACCTCGTAACAGGTCTGCCCGTGAGCTTCGGCGACACGGTCAAGCAGATGGGTCGTCGCGAGGTTACGCACGCAAGGTCCCTGCCAACCCTTGTCCTCAAGAAGATAGGTGTACAGCAACACGAGAATCTGGTTGGGGTGCAAGAACTTCCCCTGGTCATCGATAATGCCGAGGCGATCAGCGTCACCATCGGTTGCGATGCCGATATCAGCCCCACGCTCGACAACCTCCTGGGTCAGGGCCTGAAGGGTTCGCGAATTCGGAGAAGGAAGGCGTCCGCCAAAGAGAGTGTCGTGACGCTCGTGAATGGTGTCGACGTCACAGCGGGCCGTCATAAGGATGGTCTGGAGGCACGTGCGGGAAACGCCGAACATGGGGTCAAGGACGACTTTGAGGTGAGCGTGGCGAATAGCCTCCAGGTCGACGTGGTCAAGGATCGCGTCAATGTACCAGTTCATTGACGTCTGCACCTCAATTGCGCCGTCATGAAGGGCATCGGCGCAGTTTATGCGCCTAATGTCTCTTGAGCTGATGGAATTGGCACGGCACTGAATTGGTTCAGTGATCTCGACCTTGGCGTCACGGCCACCTTCCGTGAACACTTTGAGACCGTTGTAGGTGGCAGGGTTGTGCGAGGCTGTCACCGCCATACCGTAGGCACAGTCGAGGTCCCGAACAGTCCACATGATCATTGGGGTCGGGGCAGGCCGGTCGATGATTCGCACAGTGATGCCGTTACCGGCGAGTATCTCCGCCGCCCACCAGGCAAATTCTGGGGAGAGGAAGCGCTGGTCATACCCGATGACGACAGGGCGATGTTGCTGGTTTTCGTCGTGTATACGGTCGGCAAGCACCTGAGCGACCCGCTCAACATTGAAGCGAGTGAACGTGTCCGCGATGATAGCTCGCCAGCCGCCGGTGCCAAATTCAATCTCGTCCGCCATAGTTCACAGGTTAGGTCGAAAAACCCTTACCCGTTTGCGAACCCCAGCCTCCTAGCAGCTGCGCTCATCGCTTCTGCGCGATAGCAGAAATGCGATGAGCGCGCCGCCGAACTAATCAGTCCAGGCGCCGTGCAGAAGGCCCTGGTCGCGTAACCACGGTAATGGCCCGTGCAGCTTCCTCCGGGTACTCATCGCGGTGCTGACCAAGCCATGCGCTGGCGAATTCCGAGGCCTCAGCGGTAGGCACAAGGGCCCACACCGAACCACCAAATCCTGCCCCGAACGAGGTGGACCCAGTCGCTCCAAGCGCGCGAGCGGTGCGCGCGAGAGCCGATGTCTGTGGCACTTGATTGCCAAGGAGGTCTTCGGCCGCATGCTGTGACTCATCAGCGATTTGCCCGAATCCGTCGAGATCACCGCACGCCAGTGCCTTCGACGCCTCCGGAATGATGCTTTCGGACTCAGCAAGGAAATGATCGAGGCGTCGAGTGAGGTCTTCACGATCGCTCACCACCTCGCGCAGCTTCTCAGCATCGGGGTCGACCACCAGAGCGTCCCCGAGAACAGCATCTTGACGACCTGTGGTCGAATTCCACCGCTCGATGATCTCGCGCGTCGCCAACGATGCCGCGTTATAGAGATCACGAGCAGCTCCGGTCTTCTCAGCCGCCACTCCGGAAACGATGACGACAAAAGACATGTCAGCAGGGAATGGGACCCGCTGTTGCAATCGAATCGGGCAAAAGCGAAATTGACCGAGCTGCCCGTCCTCACTGCACACCATTGCTGTGTGGTCCTCTGAGCCGCCAAAAGTGCCCACACCTGCGGCACCTGCGAGGCTCTTGAAGGTCATACCGTTCTCGTGGCAGGCCAGATATCCGGCCAGATCGACATCGTCAGTGATGTTGTCCTGCCACGTGCAGGTATCAGGCAGCCCATTGAAATCAGCCAGGCCCAACACGATCGCGCTGACGAGCGCAGAGGAAGAGCTCATCCCACTGGCTAGCGGCAAATCGGACGTTAACCGAATCCTGGCGGGGGCCAAATCACCGAAATTTGCCGTCAGACGGTCGATAACAGCCTGTGCGTATCTACCCCAGTGCCCAGCCGGCAATTTTGGATCACGGCCCGCACCTAAGGAGAGCTCACCGGGAGCGGCGTCCGTCGACACCGTTATCCCACTGTCACCTGGCTCGACTGAAATCCTCACCCCACGATCCACAGCGGCCACTAATGTGGACCCGCCGGCGTAGTCAGTGTGCTTGCCGAGGACTTCAATACGTCCTGGAACGAACCAACGTGTCACAGTTTCACCTCACGACTGCTGAGAGCCTCCACCACAGACGCAATGTCGCCGCGGTTCGACATGTCAAGAACTCCCGACTCGACCGGAACGACATCAAAACGCTCGCCGTGCTCCACCATCCAACGCACTGCATCAACAATCTCGTACTCCCCACGCTCTGACTTCTCGATCGAGCGGCACGCCTCGAAGATCGTCGGGGTGAGCAGAAAGCAGTTCATAGACACCAGTGCGGTCTCGCCGACAGCATCAACGATATGGGGGTCCGGTTTTTCGATGATATCCCTGAGTTGACCAGAATCATCAGAATTCAGCAGGGCGAAGGCATGAATGCGTTCAGGATCGATGTTGGACTGGGCGATCATGGCGCGTTTTGTGAAACCTAGGGTCCCCGAAGCGGGAACCTCGCGAAGTCTGGCAACCGCATCTTCCGGATAAAAATTGTCAGAGTTCACAACCAGTACCCGATCTTCGCCGGCAAAATCCTCGGCGGTTGCAACGGCGTCCGCAGTACCCAGAGGACGCTCTTGGATCGCATAGACGATCGACAATCGCGATTTTTCGCACGAATCGTAGTAGTCCCTGATCACGTTGTGCTCTGGGCCGATCACCAGACAAAATTCGTCAAAGCCGGCGTCGGCCAGCGCGGAGATGACGTAATCGAGAAATGGACGGCCACCAAGACTGATCATCGCCTTGACACCCGCTGCGGCAGCGGCTGCCTGGTCTGCTGTAAGAGAGACTCCCTCGGCAGATTTACGCATCCGCGTTCCCAGACCACGCGCCATGATGACGACCTTGTGAGGAACCGGTTGTGCCATGGGATCGTGTGTCATGTGGGCAATCCTAGGAATCGGTTCGAGTCCGCGCGCGGGTAGAGCAACATCCGGTCACTTCAGATGATCCTTTTCCATTTTTGTCTGTTGGCCGTGGGACACATCAATCACGTATCCTGGCGGCATGGCCACCGGTAGTAAGGGCGCTTCAAGCAAGAAATCGCCAGCGAGTACATACAGTTCGGCGATCGTCTTCCTCCTCATCCTCATCTTCGTTACTCGGAGCAGTGCCTTAGACGTGGTCCTCAGTTTAGTGCTGCTCGTGACGATCGTCATATGGGTCGTTCAGGGGCAGAGGGCCAAGGCCACACGATCCAAGAGTGGCGGGTACCACGAGTCCGCCTCAAACGAGCAGGACCTGGGGATTGTGAACCGCAGTACCACGAAGCAAAAGCATGTTATTGAGCGCAGACCTCGGTCACCAGCAGGCCGGGCGGACAAGCTCTCCGACCCGCCGGATAAGGGCCTGCTCGGTGGCTCCTTCGCTGCTCTGACCGATGCATTGTCCGACAGTTTTGATGAGCCTAGTAATCACCTTGAATCCGCGCGTCCTCAGCAACGCCACCCAGAACTGGCGTATTCGCAGCATCAAGGTCATGTACCTCATCCCTCACCTCAAGCCCCCGGGTCCCCTCAGGCGCCGGGTTCCGCGGATTTCGAGGGTCTCGAGTTCCTCCCGCCTAAGAACCTTCTGCCCGGGATCGAGCCGCTGACCAAACCTGCCTCCGATGTTCCGGCTTTCACTGCGCCGCTGGTCGAGGCCACAAAACCCACGGCCGTGGCTTCTGCTGTCGCTCAGGAAACCGCATCAACCGCTGCCCCGGCAAAAATCGCCAGTGACAGCCGATTCGGTGATTACCAAAGCGGATCGGCAGCCATCTCCTTGACTCGCGAGTCGGCCACGACGAAGCTGCACGAGGTACCCGGCGACAACGGTTCGTGCCTGTCCACGTCGTCCTTCTTCGCGTAGCGGTGACTAAATTCGTGTAGCAGTGACCGGAGGCTCGCCCATTCGCGGCCCCCATCGCGAGGAGCCGCGAATTACGCCTGGTCGCCCGCAGGTCGGGTACGATCCTGCCCGAGTCCCCGCCGTATCGACGTTTTTCGCAATCGTGTGAGGCGGACTCCAACGAACGCGAATTCCAACGTGAGAACAACCTCCAGCAAGCAGTATGCACTTGGTCCACCGAGGTACCACTTCATACCGCTGCAACCACACCCCTGTGCCGGCCCCAGAGTGCTGACCTGACGGTGTTGAGAACCAGCTCCGGATTATCGCGAATCATGGTCGGGGTGATCCGAATGACGCGCAATCCAGCTCCCACCAAAAGCGCGTGACGCCTGGCCATCGCCTCGTAGTCTGCTGGTCCCCCGTGGAAGACATAGCTGTCGACCTCGACGACCACATTCTCCTTCTCAAACCAGAGATCCGGAAAAACGGCGTCCCCGTCGATCCATAACCTCTCGTTCGCCTTCCACCCACTGATCCGGTGACGGCGGAATAAAGCATGAATCTCTCGCTCAGCGACAGACCACGGACGGTCCAACAACTGCCGCAACACCTGTCTGACAACACTGGATGGAGCCTTCCTCGCCACCCTACGGCGAACCTCGCGAAGATCATCGGGAATCACGTAGCCTGTCCGAAGGCATTCCGTGGCTGCCTCCCACTCCCCACGCAGCGCCAACCAAAAACACGTGTAGGCGCAGGTGGTACGCACACCGTAGCGATCCTCGATGACGGGCTCACTCGTGCCGCGATGAAACCTTAGCCATGGTCGACGCGAGCACCGCGCCATTGAATGTGGGACGATGACGTCAATCTCGGTCACCTTGAGGTCTCTCATTCCGGCCAGGTACAACGCAGCTCTACCGGTGAAGACCGCGCTTGGGCGCCACAACCTAACGGCGCGTACTAACGGCGCGTATCCACGCCTCTGGGTACCTGGCGGCGGTAGTAGTCATGACAATTCTGGGCAGGGGTCGGATGACATGGCCCTCTCGCGCCGCACGCCGCGCCTGCCTAGCGACTCGTCCCACTGAACTGATCTTGGCCACACCGCCGTTGGCCTCCAAAATGTCAGCTAACTCCATACCTTCAGTTGTCGTTTTCGAGCCCAGTTTTTCGTCACCCAATTCGACTCTGTGGATAACGGCCGCCGAACCCATTGAGTTGTCCACAGGTTTGACTCCCTGCGACACCACCCGTTATTTCGCAAGCCTAAAGCCATGCCCCAACGGGCCGAGTCCGTGACCACACCCTCTACCCCTATAGGCTCGCGGCCTCCCTTGGTAAGCCCGGCTGGTTCAATGGTAACGGCCCCTACCCCCACGTAGCCGCAGTCTCTCACCAAAAAATCCCGCCACCCCGTCACCTCCGTCATTCCCGTGCAAAGTAGGCTTACAACATGGCAGAGATGCGCATCGAGAAAGACAGCATGAGCGAGGTCGAAGTACCCGCGGAGCACTACTGGGGCGCCCAGACCCAGCGTTCCCTTCACAACTTCGAGATCGGCCGTGACACCTTCGTTTGGGGCCGAGACATGATCCGTGCTCTCGGAACTCTCAAGAAATCCGCGGCACTGGCCAATAAGGAACTTGGGGAATTGCCGGGCGACGTTGCCGACCTCATCGTCCAGGCCGCCGACGAGGTTATCGCCGGAAAGCTTGACGACGAGTTCCCGCTGGTGGTCTTCCAGACCGGTTCGGGCACCCAATCCAACATGAACACCAACGAGGTCATTAGCAACCGCGCCATTGAGCTGGCCGGTGGCGAGCGCGGATCGAAGAAGCCCGTCCATCCCAACGACCACGTTAACCGTGGACAATCCTCTAACGACACCTTCCCCACGGCCATGCACATCGCGGTCGTGTGCGCCCTCAACGAGCGCCTCTATCCCGCCGTCCAACGGCTTCGCGACACCCTCGACGAGAAGGCGAGGAAGTACGACGACGTCGTGATGGTCGGTCGCACCCATCTGCAGGACGCGACACCAATCCGCCTCGGCCAGGTCATCAGCGGCTGGGTCGCGCAAATCGACTTCGCCCTTGATGGCATCCGGTACGCCGACTCTCGTGCCCGTGAGTTGGCCATCGGCGGCACCGCCGTCGGCACCGGTCTCAACGCCCACCCCGATTTCGGCCCGACCGTCGCCAAGCACGCGACCGAGGAGACTGGCATCGAGTTCAAGCAGGCCAACAACCTTTTCGCTGCACTAAGCGCCCACGACGTCCTAGTGCAAGTCTCGGGGTCGCTGCGCGTTCTTGCCGACGCTCTCATGAAGATCGCTAATGATGTCCGCTGGTATGCATCCGGCCCCCGCAACGGTATCGGCGAGCTCCTTATCCCCGAGAACGAGCCCGGGTCTTCGATCATGCCTGGCAAGGTCAATCCGACTCAGTGCGAGGCCATGACAATGGTCGCCACCCGCGTCTTCGGCAACGACGCAACGGTCGGTTTTGCCGGTTCCCAGGGCAATTTCCAGCTCAACGTGTTCAAGCCCGTCATGGCTCATGCCTGCCTGGAGTCGATCCGCCTCATCGCTGATTCGTGCATCAGTTTCGACAAGCATTGCGCCTATGGCATCGAGCCGAACCCCGACAAAATCAAGGAGAACCTCGACAAGAACCTCATGCAGGTCACGGCCCTCAACCGTCACATCGGTTACGACCTAGCTTCGAAGATCGCCAAGAACGCTCACCACAGGGGTATCAGCCTGCGTGAGTCCGCTCTAACGGTCGGTGGCATGAGCGAGGAGGACTTCGATAAATGGGTCGTCCCCGCTGACATGACCCATCCCAGCGCCGCTGAATGATTTTCGTCGCCACGGCGACACGTCGGGCCGGCCACTGTTGATGCAGTGACCGGCCCGACGTTTTTGTGCACAGGGAGCCTGGGCGTGAAAAAGGGGAACTCCAGAAATTGGCTGCCTCGGAAACAAGGAGATTCATCAAAATTGTAAGTTGAACGCGACCCCAGGGAGTGGGAAACCCACCCTAATAAGGACCTGCATAGAGACCGGACGTGTGGTGCATCACCCCTTGACAGCCCCGGCAGCAAGCCCGGACTGCCAGTAACGCTGGAGGACGAGGAACAAAATGACCAGCGGGACGACTCCGATGACGGAAGCGAGCATCACAGCTCCCTTGTCCGGGGCGAAATAGGCCATCATGCCGTACAGTCCCTGGGTCACCGGCTGCAATCTTTCATCGGTGATCATCATCAGCGGCAGCAAGAAGTTGCTCCACGTTGCGACGAAAATGAACAGAAAGATCGTCACCATGGCAGGGGCCAGCAGACGCAGCACCATGGTGGAAAAGATCCGGAATTCGCCCGCCCCGTCAATGCGGGCGGCTTCGAGAAGTTCTGTCGGCACTGACGAATCAGCGTAAACATTGCCGAGAAACACCCCAAACGGGCTGACCATTGATGGGATGATCATCGCCCACACGGTATTGACCAGGTGCATCTTGACAAACAGCAGGTACAACGGAACGGTAAGCAATGCCACCGGCATGAGCAGGCCCGTCATAATGATGACTAGCAGCACCCGGCGCCCCGGGAACTGAAATTTAGCTATTGCATACCCACAGGCGACAGAAAAGAGCGTCCCAACGGCACCTGCCACCGTCGAGTACACCAATGAGTTGAGCACCCACCTCGGAAACATTCCCTTTGTCCAGGCCATAAGGGAACGCCAATTGGCGGCCCAGTTGAGCTCGCCGAAGGCGAACCCGGGAGTGCTCACCAGATCAGTGTTGTTCTTGGTAGATGCGATAACAAGCCAGACGATGGGCAGCAAAAAATAGCAAGTTACAAAGGCCAAGATCACCAATGTGATTGTCCGGGCTGCCTTGGAGGGAGCAATCGATCGAGGAGGAAGGCCAGCTAGTGAGGGGCACGGATGCCATCCTTGGTGACGACAGTCTTACCGTATGCCATGTCAGTCCGCCTTCCTCTGGACGAGGACGTAGATCATTGCGAGTACGCCGGCAACCAAGGCCATCATGATGGACACCGCCGAGGCCGGACCGGCACCACCCGGGCTGATATTTCCATTCATAGTGTTGTAGGCCATCATCATGGGCGTGTAATCACGCGGCAGCCAAGTCGCGACGGTAGCCAAAACCGTCGGCTCGTTGAACAACTGCACCGTGCCGATGATGGATAGCAGAACTGCCAACACCGCCGCACCTCGAACCATTGGGATCTTTATTTTCGTCATAATCTCCCACCCGGAGGCACCGTCGATACGTGCGGCCTCATACAGATCCGATGGAATCGCCTGTAGGGCAGCAAGGAAGATCAGCATGTTGTATCCGGTAAAGGTCCACGTCGTCATATTTGCCATTGAGGCGAGGATGACGTGGGAATTCAACAGACTGAAGCTCAAATGCCCCGCGAAAGGGGAGATCTCGGGCACGTAGAGATAGGTCCACATAATCGCAGCCACAAGCCCTGGAATCGCGTAGGGCAAGAAATATGAGAGACGCCAGAACCCGGGATGGCGCACCAGGTATGAGTCGATAACCAGAGCGAGGAACAGCGCCGCAAGGATCATGATCGGGATTTGAAAGACGCCGAACAGCATGACGCGACCGATGCCGTGCCAGAAGGCTGGATTCGTGCATACGTCCTGGAAGTTCTCCAGGCCAACAAATTTCTCCACTGTCCGGCCTCCACCGAAAAGGCCGCCATCCTCGGCAACTTGCTTGTGAAAGCCAGCTCGGATGCTCTCGATGATGGGAGCAACGAATACGATGCCGAAAGCGATGGTGAATGGCAACGCGAATAACCACCCAGTTAACGCATCGTGTGTGGCCTTGCGACTAGCCATCGTGGCTGAGGACATGCCGTCTCCTGAAAATAAATGTCACGGTGCGAATCTCCGCGCACCGTTCGGCGACCATGACGATCGCCACGGACTGCGTCGATAACGGATCACAACTGTCAGTTGGGGTGGGGCCGGGCCCTCCTGGGTCATAGGAAGCCCCGAACCGGTAAAAATGGTCGGCCCAGATTGCGCACGTCGTTACCACCGCCTAACCCGGGCCAAAGTTCGCCCCCGATCCCGTCAGAATCACCCGTTAATGGGGAGCCCGGCGTCCTTGAGAACCTGGACCGAGGTGTCCTGCGCAGTCTGGAAGATGTCAGCGACCTTGGCCTTGCCGGACGCGGCCTCGGCACCCTTCTCGTTCATCTTCGTGCCCACGACAGCGAAGCCGGGGATATATCCGAACTGCGGGGCGAGTCTCTCGTTAGCTTTAGCGAGCTCTGCCATGACGTCCTGGCCGCCAAACTGCTTCTTCATCTTCTCAGGGGTAGTCACCTGACCTTTAGCAGCAGGGACCAGACCCTGGGTAGCGAGATCGTTGACCTGGGTGTTGAACCAGTCGTTGAACTGCATCGCCTGCGCAGCGTACTTGCAGCCCTCGACGACGGCGACACCGGAGCCGCCGTCAGGTCCAGTCACGTCTGATCCGCCAAAGGATGGCAGCTGAGCGACATGCCACTGACCGTGGTAACTGGTCTTGTCAAGGGCATCTAGCATGAAGCCAGTCTCCCAGGCCGGGGCAATATTGCCGATAAGTTTCCCGCTAACAAGGTTCTTCGTATACGCGTCGCTCCAACGGGCGGCAGTGACAGCGCTCTTGTCGTCGAGGGCTTTCTGCCAGAAGTCAGCAACAATCTTGCTCTTGTCGCCATTGGTATCGACCTTCCATTTATCCCCTTCGGCGGAATACCAGACAGCGCCCGCAGCACCAGCTTGGGCGGATAGCCAGTTTTGGGCTTCGTCGGGCTCAAATCCGAGGATGTACTTGCCCTTGGCAGCGGCCTTTTTAGCGGAGGCAAGCAACTCTTGAGAGGTCTTCGGAACCTCAATGCCGAGCTTCTTAAACTCGGCCTCGTTGTAGACGTACACCAATGGACCAGTGTCTTGGGGCAGACCAACAATTTTGCCGCCGACAGACATCTGCCCGTAGGCGCCCGAGAAGTGGCCCTTATACTTTTCGGCCTCGCTGGTGACGTCCTGCACCAAGCCCTTGACGTACATGTCTGGGATCTCGGAATATCCCGCCTGAACCAAGCAGGGTGCGGTCCCAGCCTTGACGTCAGCCTCCAGCTTGGGCATGAGTTCGCTGGCTTTGCCTGGGAATTTCGTGGTTTCAACCTGGATGTCCGGGTGCTCCGAGTTCCACTTATTGACGATGTCAGCGACCTTTGTCATATCCTCCCCGTCGGGCAAACGGTGCAAGTACTTGATCGTGACCGGGCCGGAGGCTGTCGCAGACTGCGACGAGGCCTCGCTGGGCGACCCGGATCCCCCAGAGGAATTGCTACAGGCACCGAGCACAAGTGTTCCGGCGACGATTGCAGCAATAGAAGCCATCAGGCGAGTACGGCGTGTGATCATGTCAACCCTCTTCCTTGAGTAACGGGCTACAGGTGGACCCGTATCCTGCCGACCAGCGTGTATTGGATACCGCCTTAGATTCCGTCACAGCGTTGTGTACACGTGTACATTACGACTCACGGCCCACCCTCGACAAGTGGGTCACACAATCGAAGCGTCAACGATGACGAACCGGAATAATGAGGAGGATTGTCGATGAGCGCGGACACAGGCAGACCCACTATGCACGACGTGGCTCGAGTCGCCGACGTCTCCCATGCCACAGTGTCGCGGGTCCTCAATGGCCACACCAATGTTGCTCCCGCAACCGCACGAGCTGTCGCCGACGCAATCATGACCACTGGTTACGTACCTAACCGGGCAGCACGGTCGTTACGAGTCCAATTCACCGACACTGTGGTACTCGTAGCCCGCGAAAAAGTCGACGTCTTCTACAGCGAGCCAACGCTGTCGCCGATGGCATCGGGGGCAAACCTTCGCCTCTCTGAGCACGGATACCAAATGCTGCTAGCCCTCGTCGATTCTCCCCGCTCCGCTAACCGGGTCGGGCCCCTGATTGCCGGGGGATCCTTCGACGCGGCAATTTTGGTCGCTATGAGCAACGACGACCCACTGGTCCCGCGCCTCATGGCCACGAATATTCCCCTCGTAACCGCATCCACGCCATTTCCAAGATCTGACATCCCCTCAGCCGACACCGACAACATCGGAGGTTCCCGGGCTATCACCGAGCGGCTCCTAGCCACGGGTCGGTCGAAATTAGTCGCGATCGGAGGGCCGTCGTGGGCTCCGGTCACCCAGCTGCGTCTCGACGGGTTCCACCAAGGTGCGAAAAATGCCGCCCTAGGGCACACCACAGTCAATGAATGGACCTTCACCGCCGGCAAGCGGGCAATGACGGAGCTCCTCGAGCGCCACCCGGATCTCGACGGAGTCGTCGCGGCCTCAGATCTGCTGGCCGCAGGGGCGATCCAAGCCCTCAACGAAGCAGGTCGGCAGGTGCCACAGAACGTTGGCATTGTTGGATTCGACGATGCACCAATCGCGGCTCTCAGCGATCCCCCGCTGTCGACAGTGCGCAGCGACGCCAGGGCAACAGGAGTCGCCTTAGCAGACATGGTCGTCGCACAGATTCGCGGCCAGGAACTCCTCCAGCGACACCTCGTACTACCCAGAAAGTCCGCCTAAACCGTCCGTCAGACCACCGATGGGCGTTGCAGGTCGGTGTAGTTGATGGCCTTGGCGTCAAGGAGTTCAACAAAAGCATCGAACCCATTGGTCTCCAGCCACTGACGCTCGGCCTCAGTGATCGGTACGCCAAGCAACCAATGGACCCTCATGTCGTCAATTTCCACCCGATCGAGCTGGGGAGTGGTGAAGGGATGACACCACATCAGGTGTGGGGTAGTGGAATTCGGCGCGTACATCGACACGACATCACCGAAAACGATTCCGGGAGCCATTGACCAGTGGTCACGCAGCACGGCAAAGGCGCACGATCCCAGGACCTTGCCCATGACGTCGGAACCGGGAGCGCCCACCACCATAAGCTCGGCGCGAATGTCACTGCTGGTGCCGTCAACGAGAGCGACGGCATTGGGCTCTGCGTGCAGACTCACCGTTGACCAGGTCGACCAGCCCGGCGCGGGCGCATCGGCAAAAGCCAGAACATCAATACGCACCTCTTCGGCGGCGTCAACCATCCCATCTGCACGGGGAGTGCCACCGACCGCCTCGACTACCGCCTGGGCAACCTGAGGGCCAGTCGAGGGCATCTGCGTTGGCTCGGCCAGATGTTCGGGCAGGTCTTGTGGGTCCAGCGGTCGCTCAGCCGTTAGCTCGTCACTGCCAGGAAGGCGTGCTGCGGGGGAGACGTTTTCGTCGCTCATACCTCGATCCTGTCACGTTGGTGGCTCGGGCGTGCCCAGGGCGGGTTTTTCTTGCCCGAGGTGGGAGGGTGGAAGTGTTACTGAGAGCACATCCACCATCTGAACCCGACCGCGAGGGGAGACCATGACTCCGCTGAAGTCTGACGTGTGGACGTGGGACACACTCATCCACATCGTCATCATCATCGCTGTGGCGATCGCCGCCCGCTGGCTGCTGCGCAAGGGCGTTGATTGGACAATTCATCTCATGGTGTCGCGCTCCGAGAAACGCGAAGCGACGATGCCGGGCCGCACTCGCCGCATCCTCGCCGAGGCAACTGGAGCTAGTGTTGACCGACAAAATCAGCGCACCGCAACAGTTGGCGGGCTTCTGTCGAATGTTGGTGTGGCGATCATCATCATCGTCGCCCTGTTGTCGGGGTTCAGCACTATTGGTATCAAGATCACTCCAATCCTCACTTCTGCGGGAATTGTTGGCGTGGCGCTGGCCTTCGGCGCACAGACGCTCGTCAAAGACATCCTGGCGGGACTATTCATCATCTTCGAGGATCAGTACGGCGTCGGTGACGCGGTGAAAATCAATGACGTGGAGGGGCTCGTCGAGGATGTCGGCCTGCGCGTGACCCGGATCCGGGACTGGAATGGCGCGGCTTGGTATCTACGCAACGGTGAGATCACCAAGGTGGGCAATGTCACACAAGGCTGGACGATCTCATTTACCGACATCAAGGTGCATGCTTTGGAAGACCCCAACCAGGTGATTCGTGTCATCCGCAAGGTCCTCGACGACCTCGAGGCTGACTTTGAGGGCACTCTGCTCGATAAACCGCTGGTGCTGGGCGTGGGCGATATCACCGGCGACACGATGACGTTCCAGGTGATGACGAAGTGCATTGCCAACCAGCATCACAGCGTGCTGCGAGCCCTGCGCCGCGAATGCAAGGATGCCTTCGACGCAGCACGGATCCGCGGGGCTTTCTGATCCGACGATGCGGTCTCGCCGAAAAATGACACGACGCAACTCCCGTGGGCAGAGAAACCGCATCTCCCCTACGATGTGACAGTTTTCGACGCCACTGACCTCGGGCGCCCCCTCCGGCGGGGTCACCGGGTCAGCGACCAACCTCTTCCCGCACCACTTGCTCCACCGCCTGGCTCAGCAAAAACCCAGCACGGGCCATCGAAACCTGTGGATCAGGCTCGATATCGGACAAACATATGATCCGCCGGAATGCCCCCCGCTTGTCCTCGGGGAGATCGCATCTACCGCACACTGCCCACACCGGCACCCCGGCGTCGAAAGCAATCCTGCGGATGGTGTCAGGAAGCTTGCCCAGCAAGGTTTGCCTGTCAAGTCGGCCCTCGCCAGTGACGACGAGTCCGGCCTCAGAGATTTTTGACACTACCTCGGCCCATCCGAGCACGGCAGCTGCCCCCGGGCGATACTTAGCTCCCAGGCATCGGAGCGCCCAACCAACTCCGCCGGCGGCGCCAGATCCCGGATCGTCGCGGTAAGCACTGCCGATAGCGGATTCCATGAAGTCGGCAAGCCTTGTCAGACCGGCCTCAGCGACCGCGACGCCTTCGTCGTCCAAGCCCTTCTGAGGGCCAAACACAGCGGCTGCACCTTCCGGTCCCAGCAGCGGAGACGTGACGTCACAGGCAACTGTCAGCTTGACCCCCGACAATTTCCGATTGAGTCCGGACAGGTCGAGGCGCGAGAGGTCCCTTAACCCCGCTGCGCCGGGAGAAATCGGCGCGAGGTTTCTGTCAAGCAGACGCACACCTAGGGCTTCTAACATTCCCGCACCACCATCAGTGGACGCTGATCCACCGACCCCGACGGTAATGTCAGTCGCCCCTTTACGCAGGGCGGCCGCAATAACCTCACCAAGGCCGCGGCTGGATGCCACCCGGCCGCGCCGGGAGGTCGGAGGCCCGGATACCCGATCCGCCCGCTCTAGACCACAGCAGGTCGCCATTTCGATGACGGCATGGTGGTCACGCATGGCGTAGTCGACTTCCGCAAGATCTCCCGTCGCTCCATGACACTTGACGGTGACAGCATGAAAGCCAGCTGCTAGAACCGCCTCAACAGTCCCCTCACCGCCATCAGCAACCGGGATCGTGATGACCTCACGGTCCGGATCAGCCGCGAAAAACCCCCGCTGAACCGCTCTGCAGGCTTTCCCAGAGCTCAGTGAGCCTTTAAACGAGTCAACTGCTACGACCACCGACGCATTCGGATCAGGACGCATGTTCTCACCATGGCATGCCAGCAGGTCGTGGTCCGTCACCAGCTCCCCCACTCGAAGAGCATTTTCCCGCCATCGGCCCGAGGCCATCACTTCTTCGCCCCAACACACACGATGCCGATACTTTTCGTCACAACCCGTAAACTCGGGGTCATGGTGAATCGCGCCTACCTGTCCCTGAGCGTTCTTGCCCTCGTGTTGTGGATAGCCGCGTACCGTCATTTACCCGGCTGGGCAGCTGGTATAACGCTGGCATGCGTCGTGCTATTTTCGCTGTTCTGCGAGTGGTCGCGCGTGCGCACCCTGGCACGCATTGGTAAGTCTCGCAATACCGCTGTCCACAGTTCGAGCGGCCGCAAATTGTCTTGACCAGGCTCCTGTTGACCTGATCAGGCTCCTGCGACTCTCAGTCCTGCCCGAATACACTCCGTATGCTTCTACTGCCCACCAGCTCCGACGCCAACATCGCGTAGGCTACTTGCCGCCATGTCTGAGAACAATGTCAAGAGCACCACGATGCTGCCCGCCGCCCTGCGTCCCGCCCCCGACGAGTCTGGGATGACCGTGCCGCAACTGCTTGAACACCGCATCCACGTGCTTTTCGAACATATTCCGTTGGTGGCCGAACTGGGTGAGGCTTTTGCACAGACTGGTCACGATCTTTATCTCGTTGGTGGATCTGTTCGTGACGCCCTCATGGGCCGTCTAGGACACGACCTCGACTTCACGACCGACGCTCGTCCCGACGACACTGAGGCGATCCTCCGTCAGCGCACCCACGCGACCTGGGACATCGGCCGGGCTTTCGGAACAATAGGCGCCCAAATCAACGATTGGGTAGTCGAGGTCACGACCTATCGAGCTGACGCTTACCATCCGGATTCACGCAAGCCCGAGATCGTCTATGGCGAGACTCTGGAGGACGACCTCATCCGCCGCGACTTCACCGTCAATGCGATGGCTCTTCACGCCGCTACCCGAACGTTCTCAGACCCTTATGCAGGCCTAGCCGACATCGTGGCGGGAGTTTTACGCACACCTTTTCCCCCGGAGAGGTCTTTCAGCGACGATCCGCTGCGGATGATGCGCGCGGCACGTTTCACCTCTCAACTAGGCTTCACCGTCACTGGCGACGTACGTGCCGCCATGACTGACATGGCCTCTCGTATCGAGATCATCTCGGCCGAGCGCGTCCGCGACGAGCTCTCCAAGACCCTCCTCACCGACCACCCCCGTGAGGGGCTGGACCTCCTCGTGACTACAGGGATTGCTGACTATGTGCTGCCCGAACTCCCAGCACTACGCCTCGAGCGAGATGAGCACCACCATCACAAGGACGTGTACGAACACTCCTTGACGGTTTTGGATCAGTCGATCGACTTGGAGAAGCGTCGCGGCCATAACCCGGACCTCACGGGTCGTCTCGCGGCCCTGATGCATGACATTGGCAAACCCCCGACGCGCAGGTTCGAGCCCGGAGGCAAGGTGAGCTTCCATCACCATGACGTCGTCGGGGCGAAAATGGCGCGAAAACGTCTTAAGGCCCTCGCCTACCCCAGCCAGGTCGTCAAGGACGTCGCCAAGCTCGTCGAATTGCACCTGCGCTTCCACGGGTACGGCGATCAGGGCTGGACAGACTCGGCGGTTCGTCGGTATGTCCGCGACGCTGGCGACCAGTTGGAGCGCCTCCACATCCTTACCCGGTCTGACTGCACGACTCGAAACCGTCGCAAGGCTGAGCGACTGGAATTCGCCTACGACGATTTGGAGGCGCGCATCGCCGATCTCACCGCTAAGGAGGAACTCGCCGCCATTCGACCCGACCTCGACGGTCAGCAGATCATGGCGACCTTAGGCATCAAATCCGGACCAGAGGTTGGCAAGGCGTACAAATTCCTGCTCAACCTTCGCCTGGATGAAGGCCCGCACACTCCCGACGAGGCGAAGAGCGCACTGCTGGCCTGGTGGGCACAGCAGGATCACTAAACCTCTCTGATGGTCACAGCTGAACTAAGTCGGCCCACTACCATGGCACACGTGCCTTTTCCTTCCCGCCTCCGGCCAGCCGCCTGGTTGTTGGGTCTGTTGATGGTCCTGGCGACCGTTATGGCGGGGCCATCTCCTGCTCAGGCGCGGGCTGCCTCTGAATTAGTCAAGGTGGCGATTACCTCGGTCACACCACCGACCGGTGATCCCAAAACTCCCATCACTATCAAGGGGACGGTCACGAACACGTCCTCGGTGTCTATGACGTGGGTACAGGTGTCTTTTTGGCGTTCCCAGGATGAGATCAACGATACTCGGGACCTCTCTGACCTCCTAGCTTCACCAGCTACCGTGCCGGTAGGGATGCGCTGGTATCAAGAACCGAACGAAGCGTCAATTTTTAACATCACGGACCCGGAGGCCAGCCAGACCTTTAAGCCGGAAGACACCGGGTCGTTCTCTGTCACCGGTACACCCGCTCAGATGGGTCTGACGTCACCAAATGCCGTCTACGCAATCGGGGTTCACGTACAAGCGTCTCCGGGGAATCAATCGCGGCGAACTGTCGGACGGGCACGGGTGTTGACTGTGCTCTCGGACGCACATACCAGCGCGAACCTGACGCCCGTTATCGTGCTGTCCGCCCCACCATCGCGACGTATCGATGGCGCCTTCACTGACGAATCTCTATCTGACGACATCACTCATCGGTTGAAATCGCTTGCCGAAGCAGCACATACCCGTAATGCCACCGTGCTCGTCGATCCGAGTCTTATCGACGAGGTTCGTGCCATGGCCTCGGGCTATCTGGTAGCTAGCAGGGGCTCACGTACCGTCGGTGGGACTGGCCAGGAGCGAGCCAAGGAGTGGCTCAATCTCGTCGAACCTCTCTTATCGTCAGGCCGGGCATACCGCCTGCCCTACGGAAATGCTGACGTCGTCGGGGCAGTACGGCAGGGACGCCCCAGTCTTTTAGCGACGGTCAAGCACGCCGTCGACCCTTCCAACCCGGCGGCGCATTTGCCCTTGGCTATCATCGACCCCGCCGCTGAACTCGACAAGTCGTCGTTCAAAACCTTGGCTAAAGAGCTCTCCCCCTCGGTCGTACTGACTTGCGCAGCATCAGTTCGTAAGGGGATTCGTGAGGACTCTGGGGTGAAGATCATCGGTTTGGCCGACACAGTCCGTACCGGCGGCCGTCCCCAGTCGAACAGTGATCCTCAACATCGCGGAATGCTGCTATCCCAGGCCTTGCTCATGACTCATGAGTCAATCCCCGCTGTGACCCTCGCGACCACTGTGGACGACGTCCAGGCGACTGCCCCCGTCAGTTGGCTTCACCTGCAGAACTTGTCGACAATTCTCAACGGGGCGAAGCCTGGTCTGCATCTGTCGGAAAGTCATGCCGGAAACACGATCCTCAAAGATCCGTGGTGGCAGATTCAGCACGATGTACGCATTGATGCTGACGGCTGGTCAGATTTGGTCGGAGCCTCGCCAGAGACGGCTTCTTTGACCTCGGCGAAATTTGTCAGTAGATCGCTGTCGGCGTCACTCAAGGATCGGGAGGCGTGGGCTGCCGACGTTACACGCCCGGCATCGGAGGTCATTGCCGGTAACGGTCTGGTCCTACACTCGGCTTCCCACTTTGTGATGTCGTCGTCACGTAACGACTTCCCGCTCACAATCACGAACTCGCTGGCACAGACGGTTCGTGTCAAGGTCGTAGTCACTTCAGAAAACCCGCAACGCATCGACATCCCTGACACCCAGGTTGTTTCGATACAGCCCGAAGAGACGCAAACCATCAAGTTCGCTCCGAAGGCGAGTTCAAATGGTGTCGTTGAGATGCAGGCTCACCTGTCGACTCCGTCGGGACGGCTCCTGGGTTCTCAGACAACATTCGTCGTTAAAGCTACCCAGATGGATGACGTCGGCTGGATCATCATCGTCGTGTCAGCATTGGTGCTCATCATCGCGACGGTGCTAAGAATTCGACAGGTGACGGCGAGTTCCCGCCGCTCTGCCCAAACTGCGGCGCCAGATGCTGAGCAACCTGCTACGAAACTTGATGACATATCTGACGACACGCCAGCCATGCCCGCACAAACGGATCCGGAAGTGGCCTCGAGCGATGATTCTGCATCGAGTTCTCCCACCGACACCGACAACCCCACCGCGTGACAATCCCAGAGTTCCGGGGAGGGATCGGTATCGTTGTCGATGCACATTCGGATCGATCGGGCAGGAGGTGGCAGTGTCTTTCGAAGGCTCCACCGACCGCTACCGCGATCCATGTGACTCGGGCTCCTATGAAATGGACGATCTTCCTAACCTCTCCCCGGGGTCGCTTCTGGGAGGGCGTTACCGCCTCGACCGGGAGCTCTCACATTCGGAATCCTCACTGACGTGGCGGGCCTTCGACACTAAGCTCCACCGCCCCGTCCTTATCCACGCCCTCGCCCCACATGGTCGTCATACCCCTACTGTCCTCGACGCTGCTAGACGCTCCGCTGTTGCTACTGATTCTCGCTTCTTGCGGGTCCTTGACGCCGTCGCCGCCGGGCCGGGAGACCCGGCCTCGTGGGTCGTCAGCGAGTACGCGCCCGGCAGGTCAGTCGAGGAGCTGCTAAAAACCGGCCCGCTTTCAGCACTGGAGTCCGCATGGATCGCCCATGAGATCGCCGATGCTATGGCACCGTTGCACGCTCAGGGGGTCTTCCACGAGCGCATCAGCCCTGGGACCATCCTGGTCACCTCAACAGGAAACCTCAAGATCAGTGGTCTCCTCATTGAGGCCGCACTGCATCCCCGGCCAGGGGACAATTCCCGTCCTTGGCCTGACCGCGAGGCCGCTGACGTGACGGATATTGGCCGTGTCCTCTATGCCTGCCTGGTATCCCGATGGCCGAACGGACAGGGGCACCGACCTTCCGTGAAGCCGGCGCCAACGACGTCGTGGGGCCTGCCGCCGGCACCTACAGATGCTCGTGGCTGGCTCACCCCACGCGAGGTGCGCGCCGGGGTCTCCCCCGCCCTCGACATCCTCTGCGACCAAATCCTCTCGCAAGTTCCTCACTATGACGAGGTCCCGTTGCGCACCGCCAACGAGATCGCGCAGTCTTTGAAACGGACCCTAGGATCCGCCGACGCCACCGCTGACTTGGAGCGTCGCATCCGTCTCCCAGTGGGCCCGGAGTCTCGTACCGGGGAAGAACCGTGGCGGTCCGACGAATCCTCGACGTCGGTGGCGCTTCGGGATCTCGATGAGCCTAAGCGGATTGAGGAATACGGTCCTGATGAGGAGGGATACTGGTCTCCGGAGGCTGCTGCCGGCGAGTGGGGCCGCCTCGGACCTGCACCGTGGTCCAGCAGTAATGACCCTCATACCACCCAGCTATCCCCTCAGGACTGGCCAGACGACGACATGGGAGACGAGCCGGTGCTCGCGACCCGCCTCCATAGCCGGCGCTGGCCACCGATCCTTGTGGCTGTAGTGATTGTCGCCACGGTTGTGTGTCTCATTGCCGTCAGGGTGCGCCATTCCGGCAGCGGCGCCCAAACGACCAATGATCCGACACCTGTTAAGCTGACGCATGTTCGGGATTTTGATCCCTCCGAGGACGGTGGCGACGCCAAGGAGAACCACGACCAGGTAAAGCTTGCTGTCGATGGTAACCCGTTGACAGCGTGGCACACCGTCGTCTATCGCAACTCGGCGAAGCTCGGAAACCTCAAGCCCGGAGTCGGTCTTGTCGTCGATCTGGGCCGCATGACGGAAGTCATCTCGGTAAAGGTACGTCTGGTGGGTTCCGGCACCGGTATTTCGCTATGGGAGCCAACGAATGATGTTTCCTCGGGTCAGCCGCCAATGATGACAATCAAGGATTGGACTCGCGTCGCGGCAGTATCGGGGGCTGGGACAACGGTCACATTGAAGCCGTCGGCGAAGGCTAAGACCAGACACCTTTTGGTGTATCTGACCAAGCTTCCCCTCAAATCAGCCACCCGCTTTCAGGGCGGGATCGCCGATATTTCGGTTACCGGCTCCTGATGTGGCTTGAAACGCTGGACTCCGGCTGACGCATCACAGCGCCGCCACTCGACCACGGCCGTGTCGGTTCATGCATCAGTCTGCAACCTAGCAGCAACGACGCCGCCCCGTGCAAAAATTCCCGCCTCACGAACACTCCTAGCTCAGGATTTCCCGACCTCTACCCGAGCTGGCATTTTTCGTCACGAGTAACTGCTCGGCTCGCAACACGATGGGGCCCGACTCAACGGGCCAGTGACGCAATGGACCTGACGCAACCGAATGCAGTCAGGCAACCTCGCGTGTCCTGCACCGGCAGGGGCCTGAACACAGTGGTGCCCCGCACTCAAAGGCACGGGGCACCACCTATCAACGATCCACCAGGATGGGCGCATCACTCCCTGACGTCGTCGTCCACCCAGTCAAAAGTCTTGGTGACGGCCTTCTTCCAGTTGCGGAACAGACGCTCGCGCTCGTCCTCGTCCATCTTGGGTTCCCAACGCTTGTCCTCGGCCCAGTTATCAATGACATCATTCTCGCCTTGCCAGAAGCCAACCGCGATACCAGCGGCGTAGGCAGCGCCCAGAGCAGTAGTTTCGGCAACCACGGGGCGAACGACCGGCACGTTGACCTGGTCAGCCTGGAACTGCATGAGGGCCTCATTGGCGGTCATGCCACCGTCGACGCGCAGCTCAGTGAGCGGCACACCGGAGTCAGCGTTCATGGCCTCAAGAACCTCGCGGGTCTGGAAGGCGGTTGACTCGAGCACGGCACGAGCAATATGGCCACGGTTGACGTAGCGGGTCAGGCCCACGAGGGCACCACGAGCATCTGGGCGCCAGTACGGGGCGAACAGACCGGAGAAGGCCGGCACGAAGTAAGCGCCACCATTATCCTCGACGGTGTTGGCGAGGGCCTCGATTTCCGGGGCAGTTTCGAACATCTTGAGGTTATCGCGCAGCCACTGGACCAGCGATCCGGCAACGGCGATCGAGCCCTCCAGAGCGTAGACGGTGGGGCGGTCACCGATCTTGTAGCAGACAGTGGTCAGCAGGCCGTTCTCGGAAAAGATGGCCTCCTCGCCGGTGTTCATAAGCATGAAGCAGCCGGTGCCGTACGTGTTCTTCGCCATGCCCTTCTGGAAGCAGGCCTGGCCGAAGGTGGCGGCCTGCTGGTCGCCGAGGATGCCAGCAATCGGGGTATCGATCAGCAGGCCGTTCTTACGACCGTAGCCGTAGATTTCGGAGGAGGACTTGATCTCAGGGAGCATGGACTTCGGAATTCCCATGACCTCGCACATCGAGTCATCCCACTGCAGCTTCCGGACGTCCATGAGCATGGTGCGGGAGGCGTTGGTCGGATCGGTGATGTGCATGCCGCCAGCAGTACCGCCAGTCAGGTTCCACAGCACCCAGGTGTCCATGTTGCCGAAGAGTAGATCGCCAGCCTCGGCCTTCTTGCGGGCTCCCTCGACGTTGTCGAGAATCCACTTGACCTTCGGGCCGGAGAAGTACGTTGACAGGCCGAGACCACAGATCTCCTTGTAGCGGTCGGCACCTTTGTCACCGGCCAGCTCGTTACAGATCTTCTGGGTACGGGTGTCTTGCCACACGATGGCGTTGTACACCGGCTCACCGGTGTTCTTGTCCCAGACCACTGCGGTCTCACGTTGGTTGGTGATACCAACGGCCGCCAGTTGGTGGCGGTTGATGTTGGCCTTGGTCAGAGCGAGCCCGACAACGTCGCGAACGGCCTCCCAGATCTCAATCGGGTCGTGCTCAACCCATCCGGCACGCGGGAAGACCTGCTCAAACTCCTGCTGACCCACGGCCACGATCTGGCCGGCGTGGTTGAAGATGATGGCACGGGCGGAAGTGGTGCCCTCGTCAATGGCGAGTACAAACTTCTCATCGCTCATGTTGGTTGCCTTTCTTGTCTGCATTGACGTGTCTGAAAGATTACGGCTGATGCGCAATCAGTGTGTCACCAGAGATACCCCCACTCACCAGAACGCAATGTAGGTGAGAGCGGCCAGGACGCCCCCGACCAGCGGGCCCACGACCGGGACCCAGGCATACCCCCAATCGCTGCCACCCTTGCCCTTAATAGGTAGAACGGCGTGGGCGATGCGGGGAGCGAGGTCACGGGCCGGGTTGATGGCGTATCCGGTGGGGCCGCCGAGGGAGGCGCCGATGGAGACAATGAGCAGGCCGACGGCCAGCGGGCCGATCGTCACACGCTGGGTGAAGCCAGAGATGATGACCCACAGCATGAGGACCCAGGTACCGATGGCCTCAGTGACGGTGTTCCATAGCGGGTTGCGTATCTCCGGGCCGGTGGCAAAGGTGCCGAGCTTGAGGGCGGGGTCGCAATCCTTGTCATAATGCTGCTTGTAGGCCAGCCAGCACAGCACAGCACCGACGAAAGCTCCGGCGAACTGAGCGAGGATGTAAATGGTGATGTTGCTAGCGGTGGCCGGAATGCCGGGGGCCAGATCCTTGCCGGCGACCGCCAGACCGACGGTCACAGCAGGGTTCAGGTGTCCACCGGTCTTGTAGGCCGCGTAAACACCGAACATCACGCCAAAGCCCCATCCCCAGTTGATCTGAAGGGTACCGGGAGCGTTGGCGTGGCCCTTGCTCTTGGGAAGGAGGTTGTTGGCGACGACGCCACAACCCAGGAGAATGAGGATCAAGGTGCCCAAAAACTCCGACCCGAAGATCGTTGCGGCGGGCACCGCAGTTTCGAGAAGCATGAGGACTCCTTCGTCGTGGTGTCATCCGTTGACACCGGTTTACTCGCCGGTGGCGGCCGATCCCGTAGAATTTGGGAAACGGGGACCGTCGTCCCGCCCCTGTGGGGGCTGGACATGACTCAATCAAACATCAACGGCCCCACGGAATCGCGATTCTGCACTTATGTGCATGGCAAGGGGGGAGGCATGAACGAATTGTCCAATGACGTCTGGACAGCTGCGTCCATGTATTACATGCAGGGCGAGACAATGGATGCCATCGCCAGCCATCTCGGTACATCTCGCTCAACCGTGTCTCGACTTCTCAAGCAGGCACGTCAATCCGGGGTTGTGCGCATCACCTTGTCGGAGCCGACAGGGTTACGAAGCGGGCTGGACTCCACCCTAACGAGGATGTTCGGGGTAAACACCACGGTTGTGCCTGTGAAGTCAGGGACCACCGAAATTCACCGCCTCGATCAGGTTGCCAGGATCGCAGGACAAATGGTGACGGATATGGTCGAGGACAATTCCGCCGTCGGTATCGCCTGGGGCACGACTCTTGACGCCGTCACCCACTATGTGGTGCCTAAGGATGTCAAAGGGGTCAGCGTCATCCAGATGAATGGGTCGGCAAATCCCACTAGTTCGGGAATCCCCTATGTCGGATCGATCCTGTCAAGGATGGCTGCCGCATTTGGTGGTGAGGTTATTCATTTCCCGGTCCCAACCTTCTTCGACAGCGCATCGACAAAGGCCACAATGTGGCAGGAGCGTTCCGTCCAGGCCGTCCTCAAGGCACATCGAGAACTTGATCTTGCTGTTTTCAGCGTCGGAGCTCTTGACAGCCCAGTCCCCTCCCATGTCTATTCGGCGGGTTACATCACCGATGAAGAAAAGGCGAATCTGGTACATTCCGGAGTCGTCGGTGACGTCAACACTGTCTTCCTTAAGGCAGACGGTGCCTACGACGTCGAGTTCAATAAGAGGGCAACTGGATTAGCTCCCTTCCAATTGCAGCGCATACCGCGTCGGCTCTGCGTCGTCGCGGGACGGGCTAAAGCCGTCGGGCTGCTAGCTGCCCTCCGAGCCAGAGTCGCGACGGACCTCGTCGTTGATGACGCTACCGCCCGAGCTGTCCTCGACCTCATGTGAAAACGCGGCTAGGAATTCAGTACTAAACTCCCGCAGCGCATCGGCCGCAGGAGGTATCGCTGCCGAGTTCAAGACTTCGCCGTACCCATAGTGACGTCAACCGTCGCCTCCTGGGAACCACGTATATAGCTAATCGTCGCTTTCTGCCCAGCTTTAAACGATCGAATAAGACCCACCAAAGACTCCCCCGAAGGGACCTCAGTGTCGTCAATCTTAGTGATGACGTCACCTCGACGCAGGCCGGCCCTGTCAGCGGCCGAGCTCGGCGTGACCGCCGCGATCCCAGCGCCCTGAATGTTGACGCCGGCCTTACCTGTAGCCGCGTCACGAACCGAGATGCCTAGGAAGGCATGAGTGGCCTTGCCGGTCTGGATGATCTGGTCAGCAATCGATTTGGCCAAGTTCGATGGGATGGCGAACCCGATGCCAATGTTGCCCGACTGAGAGCGACCCGCCGACGGCAGACTAGCGATCGAGGAGTTGATCCCGACGAGCTCGCCATTGGCATTAACCAGCGCGCCCCCGGAATTGCCTGGGTTAATCGCAGCGCTGGTCTGAATAGCATTGGTGACAACGACTCCCGATGAGGAGTCATATGACCCCAACAGGCCATCCGAGTCATCGCGGTTCATGGTCGTGACCGGGCGATTGAGGGCGCTAATGATGCCGGTCGTCACCGACCCAGATAGACCTAGTGGGTTGCCCACGGCCATGACCGGGGCCCCGACGGCCAACTTGCTAGAGTCAGCGAACTCAATCGGCTTCATGGACTCGGGTGGATTCGTCACCCGGATGACAGCCAGGTCAGTTGATGGGTCAGTGCCAACCACCTTGGCGTCATAGGTTTTGTTACCCATAGATACCGTCAGTCGGCCGCCAGAGGTGGCGTCAGAGACGACGTGGTTGTTGGTAACGATGTTGCCGTTGGAATCGACCACGACGCCAGACCCCTCGTCACCTCCGTCACCGGTCGTCACGGTGATGGAGACCACGGAGTTCGAGATGGCGGAAGCGGTGGCCGTCCACTCCGGGGCAGAGGACGAGCCCTGAACGACCTTGGTGACGGTGCTCGGAACGGCAGACCTCGAAGCAACCACAGGAGTGTCATTTTTTGTCAGGGAACGATCAACTAGGCCTCCTGAGACCCCGCCCACGGCCGCGGCTAGCAACGCAGCGAGAACAATAGTCCCACCACGGAAGCCCCTGCGGTCCGATCGAGACGAGGGCTGGGGTGAGTCGGCATTTTTGTTACCAAGGTTCGGGTCCGCGGCGGTGAGCTGTTCAGATGATTCCCACGGCTGTCGTTGGGAAGACGCTGAATCTTCCGATTTCAACCAGGAATCGTGACTGCGCGACCAATAAGAATCCTGTGCCCAGTTCTGGCGGGCATCCTCAGGGCGCGAGGAGTATCCGCCCTCAGTGCTGGAATGCCGGAAGGAACTGGGGTCACGAGGCTCTCGGGGACCATTTGTCGACTCACTCATGGTTTCCAGTGTCCACGATGCCGTCAAACATTTGCCGGATCGCACAGGGAGATTTGCTGTCGGCGGAGGGGAACGACGCCGTGGTGGCACGCAGCTAGCCGATCTATCCGACCGTGGTCAGGTGGCTGGCAGGAGGAAGGTTGGTCAGGGGTCCGAATTCCGCGCCAATACTTCGACTTCACGGACAAGCCCGACGCCGTCTTATGTTTCAACGGCACCATGGCCATCGGCGCCCTCCGCGCTTGTCACGAAGCTGGGGTGAGGGGCCCCCAGGACATAGCGATCACAGGCTTTGACAACACCAAGGAAGGGGCCTACTCGACCCCGACCATAACCATTATCGCCCCGGACCTTGACACCCTTGTCGAAGACACCCTGAAGATCTTCACCCCACACATCGGACAATCGGGACTGGAACAACCGGGAACCGGCACCCTCGTACCGTGGCACCTCGTCATCAGGGAAAGCACCGGAGGTCCCAGCACCCAGTGCTAAATCCTTACGGGAATGTCATGACAGCTTCGTGCGCTAGATAGGTTGATCCCTGAACCAGACACCGACCAGGAGACGCCATGACCACCCAGCCCCTTGCGCCCAGCACCATCTTCGGCAACATTTCGCTGTCCGATTCCTCGGAAACCGACATCACCCAGCCCTTCCCCGAGACCATCGGTGCCGACACTCGGGATGATGACAAGCCGCGAGACGTCATCATCATCGGGTCTGGGCCAGCCGGATATACCGCCGCTGTCTATACCGCCCGCGCCGGGCTGAAGCCGCTGGTATTCGAGGGCTCAGTAGATGCCGGCGGCGCCCTCATGCAGACCACCGAGGTCGAAAATTACCCAGGCTTCTCCGAGGGGATCATGGGCCCGGACCTCATGGCGCAAATGCGCGCCCAAGCGGAAAGGTTCGGTGCCGAGCTGATCGCCGATGACGTCGCCAGGGTCAACCTGACCGGAAAGATCAAGAAGGTAACCGACACTGACGGTCAGACCCATCAGGCCCGTGTCGTCATCCTCGCCATGGGTTCGGCTTACCGCAAGCTCGGCCTTGAGGACGAGGCCCGGCTGTCGGGACGAGGCGTGTCATGGTGCGCCACCTGTGACGGATTCTTCTTCACCGGAAAAGACATCGCCGTCGTCGGAGGAGGGGACTCTGCTGTGGAGGAGGCCACCTTCCTCACCCGCTTCGCCAATTCGGTCACTCTCGTACATCGCCGCAACCAGTTGCGTGCTTCACAGATCATGGCCGACCGTGCGACTGCCGATCCCAAGATCACCTTCGCATGGGATAGCGAGATCGTCGCCATGCAAGGTGACTCGAAACTCGAGTCGGTGACTTTACGCGACACCAAGACCGGCGAGGAGCGCCAGCTCGAAGTCGCCGGAGTCTTCGAGGCCATTGGCCACGATCCGCGTTCCGAACTGGTTCGTGGCCAAGTCGATCTAGACGAGGCTGGCTACGTCGTGTGCGCCGAGCCGTCCACCCGCACCAACCTGCCGGGGGTTTTTGCCTGCGGCGACTTGGTCGACTCCCATTACCAGCAGGCCGTCACCGCAGCCGGGTCCGGGTGCCGTGCTGCCCTGGATGCCGAGAGGTTCCTGGCTGAGCTCGGTCACTGAGGTACTCGACATTCACCGCATCACCCGCACACGAAATGGTGCAGCGAAATGCTGCTTGAGGCCCATGGATGCGATCACAGTGTCGGTACGCAGCATGCGGTGCAGATTTCTCCCCGCTGCCTGACCCCTCAGGCTTTTTCATCAGTCTGCGCCGGGGACGGGCAATACTGAACAATGCCTTCATGTGACGATTTTTGTCAGCCCCGGAAGGTTCCGAGCACCACAATGGCCCCACTCCCGTCGTACCGGTAAAAATCACCGCGAGGTGATAGTTCGCCCAGGCCAAGCGGGGGCAGTTTACCCAAACCAGGCGGGACCAGAACGAGTACGACCCGGGAAGAATCAGGGGAAGCACATGGGCGATAAGAAGCACACAACTGCGAAAGCAGCCCTCAAAAGGGCTGAAGCACAACCAGAGCCCCCTCATCTGGACTGACCGTTTGTCACCCCATCGGCCCCAGTCTTGCCCTCACACCCAGGAAGCCAACTCTAATCTTGAGGTGAAAGCTCTCGGGTCGCCAGAGACGGGGTCGGTGAATCCCATCTGCCACGCCTGCAACTGCAGCGGATGGGTGAAGTCGTCAATCTGGGTGCCGAGAACTATCGGGTAAAACGGGTCATTCACGATTGGAGCGCCCAAACGTTGCATATGGAGGCGAATTTGGTGGGTGCGGCCAGTTCGGGGGCTTGCCTCATACAGCCCTAACCCACCATGCTCACTGACCAATACGATATCGGTGACAGCATTCGGCTCCCCGGGAACCTCACGGGCTTGCAAAATCCCCCTCTCCTTAACAATCCGAGACCTCACCTGCCAGCCGTTGTTCGTCACGACAGCCCCCTCTCCAGCTGGATCGTGCACCGCTGGTGCCACGAGCCGATACTTTTTGACGACCTCACGACGCTCGAATAGCTCTTGGTATGGTCGACGCCACTGTCGCTCCCGGGTCAGCAGCAGCACCCCAGCGGTCACACGATCGAGGCGATGGGCCATCGTCAGTTCTGGCAAACCCAACTGGGTGCGCAGTCGAACGACAACCGACTCGAGGACATGGCGTCCCCGCGGGATCGAGGACAGGAAGTGTGGCTTGTCGACCACGAGGATGCGTTCATCGGAATAGAGGATGCCGATCCCGGCCGGGACGGGAGTCTCAGTGGGCAGATCGCGGTGGAAGAAGACGAAGGTCTGCGGGGTGAAAGGGGAATCCTGCCGGAAAGCACGCCCCGCATCATCAACGAACCTTCCCTCATCGAGCATCTCGTCGACGCGCGGCCCACCCACCCTCAGGAGCTTCTCAACCAGGTAAGCGCGCATCGTCGGCCATGGCCAACCATCGACTCCGCGCTCCTTCGCCAACCGACGGCACTGCCCATGATCGGGGGTGTGAACCCACGCCGATTCCAGACCGTGACGTTGTGGTAAGGGAGACCGGGGCACCACGCCAGCCTACGGTCAGCCACGCTCCCCTCCCCGCCTTTCCCATCCGGTGAACAAAAATCCCGGCTCACGGAGCGCCAGGTCACAGCGGTGCCTGAGCTCCTGCTGGAACGGGATTTTTGGACTTTTACCGTGTCCGAGCCACCCCAAATGTCGACCACGGCAGGATCATGTTCTACAAAGCCTAGTGTTACTAGGCTTTTGCGAAGAACGGTCCAACCTGTGCCTCCGAAGGAGCGAACTCATGTCAACAACCCCGCGAGAGGCCGCTCAGCCCCGGTACAAGCAGTACGCCGGCACTGGTCACTTCGGTGCAGTGATGCTCATTGGACAGTTGGGGTGAGCGAGGGTCAGGGTTGCCTGCAACAAGCTACTGGCAGCACTTGCCACTGAAGTCAAGGCCGAAGACAAAATCATCGCCTAGTTGCGAGATCTCATCTCTTAATGACGTAAAACGGCCGGGCCCGGGATTTTTCATCACCGGGTCCGGCCACCGTGGAAGACCTCTGTTGAACGTGCTCCACGTGAAGGCACGGTGCGAGAATGCCCCGTCAAGAAACCTCAGTCCAGTGGCTCACCGGCGATGCTGAAAGCCACCGGGGTCTCGGCCTCAACGGTCCGTGAGACGGTGCAATTTTTGTCGCGCGACATTGTGACGACCCGGTTCACTAGCCCGGCGGCCTCGCGACCCTCCTCAGTGTCTGGGAAACTCAACTGGAAATCGACGGCAACGTCGCCCAGGGATGCCCGCCCCTCCTCGTCGCTGCGTTTGGTACCCGACACGGAGACGGTGAACTGGGTGGGCTCGCCGCGACGGCTTGTCACGGTGTCGACATCAATGGACGAGCACCCACCGATAGCCGCCAGCAGCAGCTCCACGGGGGTGAACTCCGCGTCCTGCCCTGACCCAAACCGAATCTGCCCGCCACGCGCATTGGTGGCGGTGTAGTGGCCCTCACTACGACGGACCAGAGAAATCTTCTTCGTGGCAGACGGCATGATCCCTCCTCAGGCGACAAATTCTTCGATAACTTTGACCAGCGCCTTCTTTGTCTTGCCGCCCTGCAGCGACTTGACGAGCTGGCCACCTTGCCAAACCTGGATGGTGGGCAGGGACATGATCTCCTGCTCCGCGGCGATCCGAGTGTTGGCGTTGGTGTCGACCTTAGCAAAAACCATCCGATCGCCATAAGCCCCGGAAAGCTCCTCGACAATCGGGGAGAGCTGCTTGCACGGGGCGCACCAGTCAGCCCAGTAGTCAACGAGGACCGGCTTGGAAGCGCCGAGAACCTCGGATGCGAAGGTCGCGTCGGTGACCTCGATGACGTTGTTCATGACAGCCTTTCTAAGACGACTAGACGAGTCTAAATCGTGGCAGCTTGAAGGGCACCTCAAGTTCACGATGACCGAGCGGATTCTCGGGCTGCCGCATGAAAACCCTGAACCGCAGCCACCACCTGGTGCGAAAAATCCCGACACAAGGCGGCATCGGGCAGCACAGTGCCCAAACCTCACCTAGGCCGGTATTTTTCGCACCCACCTCGCTGGGGAGATCTGAGTTACTATCGCCTCGGCAGAAACGTACCCCTAGCGGACCAACGTCACTTTTCTCCGCCGAAGAACTTCTCCCAGGGCAGCTCGAGGGGAGCATCGTGGGAGACGATGTCATAGAGGGCCCGCACCAACGGGTAGTCGGTCTCAGCGATAACCCCGCGCTCCGTTAACTTTCCGATCGCCTCGCCAACTACGCCAACGGCGGCGACCCCTTCCAGGGTGATGCCTTTCATCTTGACATTGCGGATCTGCGAGAACGGCACCCCAGCACCGACGTAGGTTCCGGCACGCACATTGCGCCCGCCCATCGTGGTAACGAACATATCGCCAACTCCTCCCAGACCAGTCGCTACCTCCGGATCACCGCCCATGAAGGCAACCATCTGTTTGAGCTCGCGGGCACCTTCGCTAAACAGCGCCGCGGTGTAGTCGTACATGGCGTACTTGGCGTTGGCCTGCTCGGCTTTTTCTAGCATGCCGGCGGCAAAGCCGCCACCGAAGGCAAAGATGTTCTTCATGCACGCGCTGACCTCGTGGCCGATGAAATCGGTAGATGTCCAAACGTGGTAGTAGTCGGTGCGGTATGCCGCCGCCAGACGGTTGAGGACTTCCTGCTCCTCGCCGCAGAATACGACGCAGGTGTCGCGATGCACCGCCAGCTCACCGGCGATCGACGGTCCAACAATGGCTGCCCAGTGGACCTTGTCGGCAAGATCCCCCATATGCTTCTTCAACACCTCCGGCAAGATGTGGAGGGTGCCGTCCTCATCGGCCTGCATACCCTTGGTTACACACAGGATGATCTGCCCGGCCTTGGCTAGCCTTGTCAGCTGCTCTCCCGCCCAATCGACCCCGAATGAGTTAACGCCGCTCATGATGACGTCAGCGCCCTCAATGGCCTCGGCAGCATCAACAAAATGATAGGCCTTGACGCGCTCGTCGACTTTGAGTTCAAGGACCGGGTGTTCCCGGGTGACCTGAATGGAATCGATGATCTCGTCATCAAGTTGGGTGCCAATGAGGCGGACTTCGTTACCGTTCTCGATGGCGGGGAAGGTCAATGCGGTGGCCATGACACCTGCACCGAGCACTGCAATCCTGAGCATCTTCGTACCTCCGAAGCTGGGTTGTGGCCTGACTGTGGACCCGACACAATTCACGCTAACGTTGGGCGACACGCGATTCCCACTTTCGTCAAAACCCTGCACTTCCGTGCATTACGGCCCCGACCCTCTCCTTCACCGAAGGGCGCGCTCCGCGACACTGGCGTCAACAACCAGGTCGGTACACAAACCACCGCGCAGGGCTGCCCCCAACGCCTCAGCTTTCTCGGCCCCAGATGCGATGACCAGCACCCTCCGAGCCCGCGGGCGGCTGTGACCCTTGCCGTCCCTGACTTTCACGCAATCCAGATCTACTGAGATCGTGCGAGAATCCAATTCTTCATCGACAACATGGCCATGAACGTCAACATAGTGGCTCATGATGTCTGCACTAGCCCCTTTGCTGCGCAGTTGCTCAATACCGTCGGTCGTCACATAGCCAGCCGTTACCAGAATCGAGTCAGCGCTCACCGCTCCGGGCGAATACACTACGAGATCCGCCTCCCGAGCAGCCTCCAGAGGGCGCGAAACAGACATGTCCTGACGCAGCATGTCCCCGAGATCCGCTGATTCCACAACCGTCGGGGCCTGCAAGGTGAGGGACCGACCTGGGCCGAGTTCAGCCATCCTCACAACGGAACGTCCCACCAGATCATTCCTGGTGACGGCAACCCCGCCATTGGTCTGGGCGACGACAACGTCAGGGTTCCAACCCGACCCCAAGTGTTGGGCCACATGGGCGGTCGTTCGTCCCCAACTCACTGCGACCACCCTTGGTCGTGGCCGCCACTCGGATAACCGCTGCGCTGCCATCCGAGTGACGAACTCCATAGTCAGTTCGTCACTAGCCTGGATGGGCACGACGGCGGCTGATTGCAACCCGAAAGTGTCAACCAACTCGGTTTCGAGCCGGTGATACCGGGCGAGGGGATGATCAATGGTGATTTTGACCATCCCCGTGCGACGAGCCTCCTCGAGGATCCTGCCGACAGTCCAACGGCTCATGGAGAGCCGCTGGGCGATAGCGGCATGGGTTATCTGTTCGAAGTAGTACATCTCCGCGATATGGAGCATCTCCTCGTCTTGGCTTGCCCGGCGTCGGTTCGACATCGCTATGGTCCACTCCGTATCACAGCACGGTATGAGCGACCTCTGCGACGTGGTCTGCGGTGAATCCGAACTTCTCGAACAACAGCGACCCGGCGGCCGAAGCGCCGAAGTGCTCCAGAGACACCGAGGCGCCCTTGCAGCCGACGTACTTCGTCCACCCCAAAGCTATACCGGCCTCAACACTCACCCGGGCAGTCACCGAGCTGGGCAAGACCGACTCGCGGTACTCCTCGTCCTGCTCGTCGAACCACTCCTGGCATGGCATCGAGACGACGCGAGTCGGGACCCCCTCGCCTTCGAGCTTCTTGCGTGCTTCCAAGGCCACCGACAGCTCAGACCCGGTACCGATGAGGATGACCTTGGGATCGGCGCTGGCCTCGGAAACTACGTAAGCACCCTTGGCGACACCCTCGGCAGGTGCGTACTCGCTGCGGTCGATCGTCGGCAGGCCCTGACGCGACAGCACCAGGCCGGCGGGATGGTCGGTATGCTCCAGAATGGTGCGCCATGCCACCGCGGTCTCGTTGGCATCAGCGGGACGCACGATGTCGAGGCCCGGGATGGCTCGGTAAGAGGCCAGGTGCTCGATCGGCTGGTGGGTGGGTCCATCTTCACCGACACCGATGGAGTCGTGGGTCCACACAAAGATCGATGGGACCTTCATCAGAGCCGCAAGACGTACCGACGGACGCATGTAGTCGGAGAAGACAAAGAAGGTTCCGCCGTAACAGCGGGTCAGGCCAGACAGGGTAATGCCGTTGAGGATGCCACCCATGGCGTGCTCGCGAACACCGAAGTGGATGGTACGTCCGTACGGACCACCTGGATCCTTCTCGGAGCAACGATCCTCGGGCAGGAAGGAGTCGGCCCCCTTCATAGTCGTGTTATTTGATCCGGCGAGGTCGGCCGATCCACCCCACAGCTCGGGAAGCTGCGGGCCCAGTGCGCTAAGGACAGCTCCCGACGCTTTGCGGGTGCTCATCTTGCCGGGCTCAAAGGTGGGAATGTCGAGGTCCTCAGGCAATTTGTGGGCAAGCATCCGCTCGAGCAGAGCGGCACCGTTGGGGTTGGCATTGTGCCAGGCGGCAAACTTTTCGTCCCAAGCCTCGCGCAGACCCTTGCTGCGCTCGGTGAAAGCGGCGCGAACCTTCTGCACCATCTCAAGGTCGATGGCGAAGGGCTTGTCCTCAAAACCGAGCTTCTCCTTCAGGGCACTGACCCCCTCGGTGCCAATCTTCGCACCGTGAACCTGAGCCAGACCGGCGAGCACCGGAATCGGCCAACCGATGACGGTGGTGAGACGGATGAAGGACGGCTTGTCGGTGACGGCCTTGGCGTTGTCGATAGCCTCCATCAGAGCCACAACATTCTCTTCGTAGGTAGTGCCGCCATTGGTGAAGTCAACGTGCTGGACATGCCAACCGTAGGCCTCGTAGCGGGCCTCGACGTCCTCCGAGAAGGCGATAGCGGTGTCACCTTCAATGGTGATCCGATTGTCGTCGTAGAACATGATGAGGTTGCCCAGCTCCTGGGTCCCCGCCAAAGACGAAGCCTCCGAGGCAATACCTTCCTGCATGCACCCGTCACCGACAATGGTGTAGATGTAGTGGTCGAAGGGGCTCGTACCGGGAGCAGCGTCAGGGTCGAGTAGACCGCGCTCACGACGAGCTGCCATAGCCATACCGACAGCATTAGCGACACCAGCGCCGAGCGGGCCAGTGGTGGTTTCGACGAACTTCGTCAAGCCGTATTCGGGGTGTCCAGGGGTCAGGGACCCCCATGTACGTAAGGACTCCAGGTCGGATAGCTCGAGCCCTAGCCCGGCCAGGTACAGCTGGGTGTATTGGGTCAGCGAGGAATGTCCTGCCGACATGATGAAGCGATCGCGTCCAAGCCAGTTCGGGTCAGCCGGATCGATGGACATGACCTTGTGGTAAAGCAGGTAGCCCAGCGGGGCTAGGGAAATAGCGGTGCCCGGGTGGCCGTTACCGGTCTTTTCAACGGCATCGGCCGCCAGCACTCGAGCAGTGTCGACAGCGAGCTTGTCGGTGTCGGTCCACGTCAGTTCGGTTGCCACGATATTCCTCTCGTCTTGGCTTATAGGCCTGATCTGTGTGATGTGTTTTCGCTCGTCACGGCGATGGGTGGGGGCAGATCATCACAACAACCTTATTCACACCTCGGTGGCCATGCACTTGTGCCGTTACTGTTGTCACAAGTGTGCACCGCTGCCGCCATTCACCGCACTCGTCGACTCCCGTGCCCGCAAAAGGGCCTGCCGTCGAATCTCCTTGAGGCGGTGCATCACCTGATTACCGCCACGGCCGAAGTAATCGTGGAGTCGAGCGTATTCGGCGTACAAGGTGTCGTATTGCGCGGCCCGCTCCTCATTGACCTGGTAAATCCCCTCTTCCTTCGCCCCCATCGCAGCAGAGGCAGCCTTAACGTCGGGGTACAGGCCGGCGGCGACGGCCGCAAACACCGCGGATCCGTGCGAGCCTGGTTGCTTGACAGTCCCGACGCTCAAAGGAACCCGGCAGATGTCACAGAACAGCTGCATAAAGAAGGTGTTCCTCGTCAGTCCCCCAGCCATCACCAACTCGTTGATCTCAACATTGGACTTCCGGAACGACTCGATGATGGTGCGCGCCCCGAAAGCCGTCGCCTCCAGCAGGGCGCGATACTGGTCCTCGGGGGTAGTGGTAAGAGTCTGACCCAAGATAATTCCCGACAAATTCGCGTCCGCGAGCACCGACCGGTTGCCGTTGTGCCAATCCAGAGCAATGAGGCCGTGAGCACCAACCTCCTGTCCCGCACATTTCTCGGTGAGCAGATCGTGGATGCTGATGCCCCTGCGCTCGGCCTCACCGAAATACGAGCCCGGAACGCAGTTATCGATGAACCACGCAAAGATGTCGCCCACCGCCGTCTGTCCGGCCTCGAATCCCCACGAGCCGTTCACGATCCCCCCGTCAACGACACCAAACATTCCGGGAACCTCTTTGAGCTGAGGCCCGGGGACGACGTAGCAAGCCGAAGTACCCATGATCGCGGTCATCTGACCGTTCTCCACTGCCTGCACGGCCGCCGCGGTAACGTGGGCATCGATGTTGCCGCTGGCCACCGCGATCCCGGCAGGCAATCCCAGACGCTCGGCGAACTCCGGGGTCAGGCCACCGACCCGGGCTCCTAGAGAAAGCACTGGAGCGTTCATCTTCTCGGCGAAAACGTCGGCGAACTCCCGGTTTAGGTTCATCAAGTAGTCGCGGGACGGATACTTCCCGTCCTGGTACATGCGTTTGTACCCCGAATCGCCCGCGGAGAACGTCAGTACCCCGGTCAGCCTCCACGTCAGCCAGTCCAATGCGTTACAGAACACATCAGTGGCCCGGTACACCTGCGGGGCCCGTTCCAAGGTCTCCAATACCTTGGGCATGAGCATCTCAGAAGACAGGATTCCCCCATACCGTGCCAGCCATGGTTCCCGACGCTCCTGGGCCAGCTTGACGATACGGTCAGCTTGGTCCTGGGCGCCGTGGTGTTTCCAAAGCTTGACCCAAGCATGGGGTTCGTTCCGGAATTCGGGAAGTTGGCAGAGTGGGGTGCCATTCCTCGTCGCAGCGACGACGGTGGCAGAAGTGACGTCCAAACCCCGGCCGGGATCGACCCCGGCGTCCTCCACGGCCTTGTGGACGATCACCTCAAGAGTTCCCAAATAATCAGCGGGGTCCTGGAGAGCGAAGTCTGGCGGCAATTTACGGCCGTCGGCAGCACTCAGGGTGCGGTCCATGACCCCGTGGGGGTACTCATGCACGGCAGTCCCCATCTCGGCACCATCGCTGGCCCGCACAATGACAGCGCGTCCGGACAACGTACCGAAATCCAGTCCCATCAAATAGCTGTTGTTCATAGTGCCCTCCTCACGAGGAGGCCGAGTGGGACCGGGACGAGTGACCGTCCCTACCCGGCATAGTCCTGGTATCAGTCCTGCGGCCAGGGACGCTGCCCCCAAAATCCGTCAGATTCGAATAGCGGCTCAACGAAATCGCTGATGGTCCCGGTCTCAATCAAGAGGTCGAGTAGGGTGTAACGCGACCTGATCATCTGACACCGGTAATAGGTGTCGTGGAAGCGCTCCCGAGTCAGACCGATCTGGGCCGGGTGGTAAATACCCCCCACAGCCTTAATGATGTCCTCGACGCGGGTCGCGGGCATCACTTGGGCACGACAGCGTTCTTGGATGGTCGGCCACTTCGACTTCACAAGCTCCAGGCGTTCACGCAGGGCGTCCGCGTCAAGATACTTATCCATGGTCTGCTTGACGGCTGGCTCAAGCATATCCCCGGTGAAGTTGGCGCGAACCTTAGCTTCCATCTCCTCAGCTGACGGCCACTCGGCAACAGCGGCATCGACGTCCAGGGTGGCGAAGTCGTGTTCCAACACCTTCTCCCACAGCGCCAGCACCGAGATCGTGCCGAGGCCCACCTTGAACCCGTGGGTCAACGGCGGGTCTTGATTCATGCCGAGGTGTTCCATCTCCCACAGATGGGAGAACTGGTGGCCCGCACCTGAGGCCGGACGCGAGGACATGCGGTACTTCTGCATCGCCAAGCCCGACAACACTAAGCCCTCAACGAGGCCAACGAAGGACTCCGGGTTACCGTTGGCCAAACCCTCTGGATCACTGATGGCGGTGGGCAGAGCGTCCTGAGCGAGACTCCACGACTCCCCGTCAATCGGCTCGATGCCCAGTTCGTCAGCAATGATCCAGTCGGCTCCGGCCGGGACCTTTTCGATGAGGTCTCCCAGACCGGTGGCGGTGCATCGCTGGGGCGCACCAGCCATCGTCGGAAGGTCAGCGACGAGGGCCTGCGGGGCGCGGCAGCTCATGGTGTGCTTGAAGTCGTTCTCGGTGACGGAGGCGCCAAAGGCGGCGTATCCATCCATCGAGGCAGCGGTGCACACGTTCATGTAGCGCCGACCTAGCTCGTCGCTGGCTCGTTTGGTGATGTCGTTAAGGGTGCCCGAACCGATCGAACAGGCGATCACCCCGTCGAGGTCACGGATGTGGTCACGGATCTTCTCGATGTTCTCGTAGCAGGCGTAGACCGTGGGGCGTCCCGGGAAGATCATCGGTTCGACGGTCTCGACCCCGTTAGCCTTGAAAGACGCCTTGGTCTGCTCACCAGCGACCGCCCACGTGTTCTCATCGGCGATAATGATGGCCTTCGCGTCACCGAATAGCTTCTTGAACACGCGGCCGGTCTCGCCGAGCACATTGTGACCCATAATCACGACGTCAGTGTCGTCGCAATCAGCCAACGCCTTATCAATCAATTCGGACATTACTTCTCCTCTGATCAGTGTGATCGTCAGTTTTTGGCGGCCTCGTGATCGACCATGTCATGAATCATGGGGCGCAAGCGTGGATATGTGTCGCAGTACTTGTCTACGTAGTATCGGTATTCCTCGTGACGCTCCTGGTCCGGCTCGATGAGGTCGATCTCATGGACCATCTGTGCGGCAGCCTCGGGGAGATCCTTGAACAGGCCAGCGCCGACAGCGGCCACCATGCACGTTCCGAGCACCACAGCATCTCCAACCTCGGTGAGGGCGATCGGCACACCAGTTACATCGGCGTGCATCTGCATCCAGTCGCGGCTCTTGGTGGCGCCCCCACAGGCGACCATGCGGTCAACTTCGAATCCAGCAGCGTTCATGGCGCGCAGGTTGTGGGCCGTGCCATAGCAGACTGACTCCTGAATAGCGTGGTAGAAGTGCGCCGGAGTATGCATGAGGGACAGACCCCAGATGATGCCGCGGGCCTTCGAGTCGGTGTACGGGGTGCGGTTACCCTGAAAGTACTCGTTGATAATGAGCCCGTCGGATCCGGGGCGGATGTTCTTGGACTGCTCGTTGAGAACGTCGTAGGGGTTGAGCCCGACTCTCTCGGCAGCGCTGGTAACGTCAACGGCGAAGTTGTCCTTAAACCACTTGAGCACCGAACCGGTCGACACCCCCGACCCCTCGACCGTATATTGGCCGGGCATGACGGCGTCGGTATAGGCACCGAAGAAACCCTGGCCGTGGATCTCGGTGGTCGACTGGCCAGTGAGGACGTGAGAGGAACCGGTAATAAGGGCCATCGACCCGGGTCCGAGGACCCCAGGCCAATTTGCCCGGCCCAGGCGTCTCCCAGCCCCTGCGCAACCGGGATTCCCGGACGCAAACCCAGCAACTGGGCCGGGATCGTGCCAAGGATACCAACCGGAGTGCCGAGATCGAGAACCCGTTCGGGGATTTTGTCGAAGACGTCACCGCAGCCGATGGTCTGGTAGAAGTCCTCCGGCCAACCGCCTTTATCACGGTTGTAGTACATCCGGATAGCCGCCGAGTTGATGTTGGTCGTCCACTCGCCGGTGAGCTTGTAGGTCACCCAGTCCGGAGCGTCGACGAGGTGAGCAGCCTTGCGGTAGGTCTCCGGCTCATGCTCGCGCAGCCATGCCGCTTTAAAGGGGTACCACTCGGCAGTGGCCGGAGAAGTGCCGGCACCGTTGTAGAGGCGAGCAACCGAGTCGGATCCCTCAGCGCGGGCCGCCTGTTCAGTGGGGCGGACATCCATCCACATGATGGCTGGACGCAGCTCGTTGCCGCGCTCGTCCATGGCAACCATGGTGAGCGTCGTAGCGTCATACGAGATACCAGCGATAGCTGCCGGGGAAATTCCAGCGGCCGCAATGGCGCGGTGGCAGGATGCCTGCAGTGCCTTCCACCACTCTTCGGGATCTTGCTCGGCCCAGCCGGGATGAGGATGGGTGGTCTTGTACGGGGTTGCCGCGAAGGTAAGCGGACGCCCCTCAAGGTCGAAGATCGCGACTCGGCACGACTCGGTGCCATAATCGATGCCCAAGAGGTAGGGGCCATTGTTCAACATCGTTGTCTCCTGTAAATATATCTTGAGTCCTGCGGCAGCGGTGCGCGCAGCTCACTCGTCTTATCAGTCGTTGTTTTCGGCCCAACCGAGTTCTTGCCATACCGAAGCTGGGATTAACCGGTCGATGCGGTCCAAAGTCCAGGTGGGACGGTGCTCTGCATCAAGGGCTGCGACATCGTCGGCAGTGGCCTCGCCGGTCAGCACACAGGCCGACTTCATACCGGTGTCGAGAGCCATCTGGATGTCGGTCTGGAGCCGGTCACCGACCATGACGCAGTCTGCCGGGTCAACGTCGAGGCCGGACAGTGCCTCCGTGAGCATCACCGGGGAAGGTTTACCCAAGCTAACCTTGCACTGTTTCCCGGTGCATGCCTCGATAGCTGCAGTGATGGCAGCGCAGTCGGGCTCGCCACGACCGCCTGGGAAGGGGCAGAACCGGTCCGGATTGGTCTGAATGAGGAAGGCGCGCTGGTAGTACCAGATGGCGTCAAAGGCGATCTGCAGCTTGCGGTAGTCGAATGCGCGGTCATACGAAGCGATGACGATGTCAATCTTCTCGGGGTCCTCACACAGTTCGATTCCAGCCTCTTGCAGACTCCGCTTGAGGGGCTCCTCGGCGATCGCGAAAACTTTGGCGTCAGGATGGTTATTCACCAACCAGCGCGTCGTCGTCACGACGGTGTTGGAGATGTCCTCGGTAGCGGTCGGCAGACCCAACTTCGTAAGCTTCTCGACGTACTGACTCGGATTCTTCGTCGGATTGTTCGACAGAAACCTCACCGGGATCTCGCGACGACGCAGCTCCTCGACCATCCGACGAGCACCCGGCAGCAGGTGCTCACCGAGGTAAATGGTGCCGTCCATGTCAAAGACATAGGCCCTTGCGAATTCAGTTGGTACGTCGATGACGTCATGCATGGTTGCTACCTTCCTTCAACTAGATCACGCGATCAGGGAAGCCAAGCTGACGACCACCGTGTTGCTCAACCAGATCGCAGCAGCAGGCGGGTCAATGTGGCTGGTGCCGCGGTTGTACCAAAGCCGGGCGCAGAACTCGCCAAGACCGGCGGCAAAGATGCCAAAGAGCGCCGCGACAACGAGGGCCAGAGCGGCCATCGCCCACGTATGGGAGTCCCACGTTGAGGTGGAGGTCCAGGTGTAGGTGAAGATGTCCTTACCCATGAGAATCGGGAAAAACTGCACGGCGGCGAGACCAGCAATGTTCGTCACGTGGTGCTGAACCGGCATATTGCGGTTCGTGATGAGGAACAGAATGATGACGGCCGATACACCGAAGCAGAAGCTGTTGGCGTTGAGGGCGGCCAGGTTGTTACCAACTCCCTGCTTGGTCAGATAAGCTCCGACATTAGCGGCCAGGAACAGCGAGGCACCGCCAGCGAACATACCGAAAAGGGAGCCGATCGTCAGGAGCTGGCTGGGCTTCTCCTGCCACTCCATCCACCGCCCGTTGGGGCCTGGCTTGATCTTGGCTGGGAAGTTGGTGGCGTTGTCGTTAAAGCGTTCCGGATTGTGTAGGGAACCGTGGAACAGCCCCTTGCCAGGTGCCCCACCAAAGATGAGGCGGGCAAGCAGCCCGGACAGCAGCACCGTCAGGGCGACTGGGTCGGTATGCTTGCCGAACCACGGGATGTTCGAGACGCCGATCTGACACAGGTAACCAAAAATACCGAAGAGGGCACCGACAATCAGAATGTCGGGATGGCCAATACCGGCTAGCGGGGTGTTGACGTCCTTGCCGTCATCAAGTCGACCGCGGTAACGGGCATAGATGGCTGCCGCGACGCCGCTAGCAAAGGCAATATGCGGGCCCATGAAGGGCCCGAAGGCCAAGTAGTCCAGGCCAAAGGTGCTTCCGGTCGCGGCAAAGACTCCCCAGGAGGCCAGCACGCAGAAACCGGTGAGAACGAAGGCGTAGTTGCCGCCGATGGCGGCTCCGACAGCGCCGCCGGCGATGGCAGCGAGGAGCCCAAAGAAGAAAACTCCGATTGAGGTGGTGAACATCAGTGTTCCTTTATGAGGGCGGGGTGTTCCCGCGATCGGTGATCCACACGCAACGACGAGTGCGGTATTTCTGGGCATCTCTGGACGCCAGCCCAGAGATGGGGTGGCTCAAACGTGCTGGAGCATGGCGCGAGCTTCGGCACCCGCGCCAATCGGTATCAGCAGCTGCCAGGGGTAGTTTCTCCGGTACCTGATTCATAGGCGTTAATGAGGTCGACATTGACCTTGGAGTGGGAACTCGGGTCGAAGGTGTACCCGATGAACTCGTGGGCTAGACGACGAGCAAGTTCACAACCGATGACACGCTGGCCGAGGCACAGCACGTGAGCATCATTAGACATAATGAGCCGCTCTACAGAAAAGGAGTCGTGGGCGGTGCAGGCGCGGATACCGGGCACCTTGTTGGCCGTGATGGCCATGCCCATCCCGGTGCCGCAGAAGAAAATTCCTCGATCAGCCTTTCCGTCCTTGATGACGTGGGCTCCCTTGACGCCGATGTGCGGGTACAAGGTGTCGTCACCAACCTGAACGCCGACGTCGATCACCTCGTCGACTCGCGAATCAGACTCGAGGTCGGCCTTGATGACGTCCTTGTACTGCACTGCCGCCGGGTCTGCGGCGACGACAATTCTCAGTCCCATGATCCCTCCATGCTTCGTTGCCCTGTGTTGAGAGTCTCATTCGCAAATGCGAGAAGCAACGACCCATAGTGGGAACATTAACACTTTTTATGTGAAAAGTAAGGGTTTATGGTGTGGATTTCGCCACACGTAGATCCCGAGTGCACGGGAGAGCAGGCAAGCAGGGAGGCAACTCAGCGTCGTACCGTTCCACGAGTGTGCGTGTGACTCCGAATTCACACATCATCTGTGAGTAACCTCATCACAACGATGCCCGTACGATCCGGAGCCCTCAGGAGTCGTTCGCATCCTCCCCGACGACCATGAGGTGAACCCCAAGATCACGCAGCTGATCGAGGATTCCACGGGGGATGTGGGCATCAACGACAACGTGGTCAAACTCCGTGAGATCTGCGAACTTGAACAGTGCACGTCGTCCAAACTTGGTGTGATCTAACAAGAGGACCCTTTTCTCAGCGGACTCGAGCATGGCCCGCTTCACCTCAACGACCCCCTGGTAAGGGTGGTAGCACCCCGCCTCGAAAATCCCCGAGGCCGACAGAAAGCACAGATCGGCGTGCATCGAGCGGATCATTCGGACCGCGGCAGGGCCCATTAGTGACTTCGCCCAAGACTGGTATTCCCCGCCTGACACCACAAGCTTGTCCGATCCGCTGGAGATAACCTCGTCGGCCACCAGCAACGAATTCGTGACAATCGTGAGCGGGGAGTGGTCTCCCAAAGATCGCAGCAACCACACCCCCGACGTCGAGTCATCGAGCATGATCGAACTTCCCGGGGCGATGAGTTCACCAGCGAGCTCGGCTACCGCTTGTTTATCGGTCGAGCTCTGCTCCAGGCGGAAGGTGGCGTCGGCCTCGTGCAGACCATTGGCAACCGCAACGACTCGGCCGCGATGGCGCTGAAGCACCCCGCTGGCCTCAAGAGACGCCAAGTCGCGATAAATCGTCATAGCGGAGACGCCCGTAGCCTCGACGAGGTCCTCAACACTGACCGACCCTGCCCGGACGACAGCCTCGGCGATCGCAAGCTGACGCGCTCTTGGGCCGTCTTGACTCTTGAAGGTCGTGGTCGCTCCGTCAGCCATGACTCTACCGTCTCCCGTCATCGTGAACTCGCAAGAATCCTAGCTGTGCAACGGGCTTCTACTGTGCCAACCGACCTTTTTCGGCTCCTGCGACGAGAATCCACGCGCCGTAACCTCAGGGCCGAACGGCGTCGGAAGCGATCGCAATGTCGCCGGGTCCGAGGTGGTGGGGTGGAACCAGGGCCTGGCGCACCTAAGCCATCCCGAGTACCTCTTCGGCCCGGACCCTCCCCCCGGAAAACGCAGGTCATCACCGCGTGACATTTTTGCCGAGCGGGTGGAGGCTGGGGCACTACCGTGCCTCATCGCTCGCCCAGCTGATTATGACATCAGGGTAAAAGTGCACTCGACGACCCCACTGACCCAATCCCTCTACCCCTCTTGGTGTCCACCGGGCTTTCCGCTTCCGCTATCTCACCCGCTACGTCTTTCCACCATGCCCTTCGCATTACTCGGTCGAAAAATCCCGCCCCACCTCAGGTCACTTCACTGAGGCGCCTGGATCGTTCCTCAGCCGGGATTTTTCGACACCAGCGGCAAGGATACCGCGTCAACGGCCTCCCTGCCACGGGTCTGGCAAGGACAGACCCGCTTGTCTGTGTGATCTGCTCAGCGCAGTGGACGCCTTGTCGATAGCCTCCCACAAGCCATTAAGGTAGGTGATACCCAGAGCTCGGTCGTACAACGGGTAACCCGGACGACCCATCTCGCCCCAAATCATCCGGCCGTGATCCGGTCGGATGTAAACGTTTGGGCAATGATCGTGGATAGCCTTCATGATGCCATACATGTCCAGGGATCCGTCGCTAGAAAGATGCGCGGATTCCTTGAACTTCTTGTGCCCCAAAAACTTCACATTTCGGACATGAGCCGCGGCAACTCGTCCCATATTGCCGTACTTTGTGAAAATGACGGGAACATTATTGTCGGGATTAGATCCCAAGGATCCAGCACACACGCACAGGGAGTTCGCGGGAGAATCTACCAGATCCACAACCTTCTGAAGGTCAGAATCACTGTGCACGATACGAGGAATCCCGAAAATATCCCACGCTGGGTCATCAGGATGGACGGCCATGCGAATACCGATCTTCTCACAGGTCGGGACAACGCCTTCAAGGAAGTAGCGATAGTTGTCGCGTAGCTGGTCCGGCGTCATGTCTGTGTACTGAGCCATGACCTCGTCGAGGTCGGCAAGTCGCTCAGGTTCCCACCCCGGAAGCGGGAACGCCGACGAGTTCAGGGTGGTCTTGACGATGTCTTGCGGAGTTAGGCCCTCTAATTCCTCGTGGTCATAGTAAAGGCAGGTAGAGTCGTCCTCGTTACGGTGGAAAAGCTCGGTACGCAACCAGTCAAAGACCGGCATGAAATTGTAGACAACGACTTTAATTCCATGGGAAGCAAGAGTCTCCAATGTTTTACAATAGTTCGTAATGTAAGTGTCGCGGGACGGTTTACCGAGCTTGATGTCCTCGTGGACGTTCACCGACTCGATGACTTCGCATTCCAGGCCAGCATCATTGACTTTCTTGACATAGGAAGAAATCTCCTCATCAGACCACACCTGGCCTACCGGTATCCAGTCCATTGCACCCATGATTCCACTGGTTCCGGGAATCTGACGGATGTTCTCCAATGTGATGGGATCAGTTTCCGGACCGTACCATCGAAACGTCATCTTCATGAATGCGCAAACTCCTTGTTCAGAACCGACCTCACGGCGCCAGGGCCGGCCGTCAAGCGGATAAAGAATCGTTCCACGACTTCAGCTAACGACGTCTTCGTCAAATCCACTCCAAAAATATCGGCGCGACTAAGAATGGCGGCGATAACCTTTGGATCATCGTCGCCAAAGCGGACCTCTGATACAACGGACTTCAGGTCAGCAAGCAGCGGATCAGGGGACAGCTCGACTGGCTCACCATCATCAGCAATGCCCATGAGATACCGGCACCAAGCGGCGAAAACGAAGGGAATCGCCCGCAGTGATGCGACATCGAAGGAATCATCGGCAAGATACGACTTAATAGTCTCTCCGAAGCGGATCGGAATCTTCTGCGACGTGTCAGTAGCAATACGACTAGGAGTATCGCCGAGGAATGGGTTTGGAAAACGCTCCTCCTCGACCTCACGCAGGAATTCTTTCGGGTCTACAATCCCCGGATTACTGACGACAGGGAGTCCTTCTTGCCACCCTAATCGGTGCACCAACCCTGCTAAATTTGGGTCCCTCATGGCCTCGTCAATAGTGGGTTTGCGCAATAATACCCCGGTAACTGCCAGAGCAGTGTGGAGCGGGTTGAGGCAGGTCGTCACCTTCATCCGCTCAAACCGGTCGCAGGTCTCACGGTCTGTAAAACAGACTCCGGCCTTCTCTAATTCCGGACGCCCATTCGGGAAGCGATCTTCGATAACGAGGTACTCGGTCGGTTCGGTGTTGGCGTATCCCGCCACTTCAGCGTCGGGGTCGATGGTCATGTCGTCGAATCCCATCGAGGCCAACTGGTCAGCAACCTTCTGCGAGGGGACCGGGGTGATCTTGTCGATGACCGAGATCGGAAAGGCGACCTTTTCCGTGATCCACTCGACGACCTCGTGGCCGATGGTGCCTCGTTTCTCCCATTCTGCGGTGATCGTCAGCACTGAAGAGCGCAACTTGTCACCGTTGTGGGAAAAATTGTCACAAGAAACGAGGGCCACCGGCGTCGCCCCAGCGTGGAAGCGTCGTACGAGCAGGGCAGCAACCAGGGCCATTGTCGACGACATGGGGTCGGTCATGGGATCGCAACCGAGATCCTCGACAACGGCATCCTGGAACGAACCGTCAGATCCGTTGAGCTGGTACCCCTTCTCAGTGATCGTCAGAGTAATCAGCTGCAGAGACTCGGCGCAGGCAATCTCGATGATGCGATGAAAATCGTCAGCACGGTGGTATGCCAACCCCTCGCTGATCGACGCTATAACCCCGAAGTCAGTGTGACCATCGGCATGAGAGGTCACACCAAGGGTCAGCAGGTCGTGGCCTCCGAGGCCGCGATCGAGGCGTAGCGGATTGCGGGGCGCGATAGCGGCAATGCCGCACTGTTCAGCCCCGGAGTTCATGATGTCCTGGGCCAGCCGAGCGATATGGACACGGAACAGATTCCCTGGTCCGATATGCATCCATCGCGGCCGATCATGGGCCTGACTACGCATCTCGTCAATGTCGAAGGTCGGCAAGGATATCCCGGCGTCCGCCAACGCGCAGCCGCCTAGTGCGTCGAGATCAAGTTTCATGTCGTCCTTCCGGATCATCACAGATCAAACACCTGGGTGGGCTGCTCTACAACAAGCCGGTGGGCGATCTCGACCGCCTCATCTAGATCAAGCCTGCCCAAAACCACCAGCTCGGCGAGGTGGGCGGCATCAAGACGCCGACTCATATCGTGACGTGCCGGAATTGAGCAGAAAGCCCGGGTGTCGTCAATCATGCCGCTTACCTTGCTGAACCCGGCCATCTCAGTAACGGCGTGCTTGAATCTCATCACCGACTCGGGTGCGTCAATAAACCACCACGGCACACCGATATAGAGGCTGCGATACCACCCGCCCAAGGGAGCGATTTCGCGCGAGTAAAGGGTCTCATCGATCGTGAAAACGACCAGCTTGAGGTCCGTGTTGCCAAATTTGTCGAGCAAGGGGTGGAGGGAGTCGACAACTTCCAGCGTCACCGGAACGTCGGAACCAATATCGGCGCCAAATCGATGGAACGCGGCAGTGTCGTGGTTGCGGTATACCGCTGGATGGACGGTCATCGTCAAGCCGTCCTCGCTGGCCATCCTCGCCTGATCGGTGAAGAGATGCCGACGAAGGAGGGTCATCTCCTCGACAGTGGCCCGACCTGCCACCGAGGCGTCAAAAATCGACGCCGCACGATCATGGTCGAGGATGATGGTGCCCAAGTCGCGATGGCTGTGGTCGCTGGAAACCGCGCCATGTTGCTTAAAATAGACGCGGCGGTTCTCCATCGCCTCGGTAAACCCATCCAGCGTCATCGCCTCGCAACCACTAGCCTCAGACAGCTTCGCAAGCAAACCCGTCCAGCCTTCGGTAGCCGGCTCCAAGTACCTATCCGGGCGGAAGGTGGGGGCAACGCGCCGGGTGAACGTCTCGTCGTCGACCAGTCGAGCGTGCCCATCAAGATCGTCGCAGGGGTCATCGGTCGTCGCGATGAAGGCGATGTCGAAGAAGTCCATGAGAGCGCGAGGCCGAAAGTCCGGCTGGGAAATCCTCTCAGCGACGGTGTCGTAGATGCGATCAGCGTTCTCAGGGCTAGGACGTTCAGTAACGCCAAAAATGCCGACAAGCTGGTCGACCAGCCAGTAGCGCATTGCCGTGCCGGCAAAATCACGCCAGTGCTCACACAGAATCCGAAAGGCCTTTCGGTTGTCTGTCTCGCCCATGGCCTCGCGTCCGACCCCCAGGTCCTCGAGATCAACACCATTGGCATGCAGCAGGCGATTTACATAGTGGTCAGGAGTGATAAGGAGGCTCGTCGGGTCAGAGAAGGCCATGTCATCGGCGATCCATGACACCGGAACGTGTCCGTGGGGAGAAATAATGGGCAGGCCCCTCGTAGCCCGGTAAATTTCGCGCGCGGCGGCCAAGGTGGAAGGCTCGCGAGGCAGCAGACGATCTTCGCAGAGGGTGAGAGTCGGCGTCGACATGACATCGACTGTGCCCCGTCCTAAGTTTTACCGAAACAAGTTGCCGTCACTTGCCCTACTTAGCTATCCAGATTCACGCACCACAAATGACACCGGGACGACATCCTCGCTGGGTGACTGGTGCTCATAATGACTCGGCTTCTCAACCATGTCGAGTAGCCGGTTGACGGCCACAACCCCCATCTGGAACTGATTGACGCGAACCGTCGACAACGTCGGCGAGACCAGGGCAGAGAACGGGATGTCATCGAATCCAACGACGGCAACGTTGTTAGGAATCTTAAGGCCACAGGCCATAGCTCGACGCATGAATCCGATCGCAATGAGGTCGTTGTAAGCGATGACGGCACTAGTCGGATGAGCCTTCCACATATCGAACGCCTCTATGCCACCCCTGATCGTGGGTGTCGGGCAGGCAAGCTGATGCACTGTGACCTTGCCGTCGCGACGAGCCCGGTCAAGCAAACTGCGCCATCTCACCCCCGATTGCCAAGACGCCACCGGCCCGGCGAGATACGTCACTGTGGACCGTCCTTCGCCAATTAAGTGGGTGAGAGCGTCTCCGAGCCCTTCCTCGGCTGCTGGTGTCACCGACGACACTCCTAAAACCTTGCGATTAACAGTAATCACCGGCTTTATCCCGGCCAGGTGTCGCAAACCGGCGTCCGACATGCGCGAACCGACAAAAATGAAACCATCGACGGTAGCCAGGGATCGTTTGGTGGTCTCGGACTCGATCTCGGAGGACTCATTGGAGTCGATTAGGACGACCATATAACCGCGTTTACGGGCCCCTGCGAAAATCCCCTTGACGGTGGCCCCAAACACTGGATTCATAGCGTCAGCAACGCAGACTGCAACAAGCTGATGAGTCCTGCTCGTCGAGACTCTCATCACCTCGTCCTGACGGTATCCAAGCCGTCGAGCAGCCTGAAAGATCCGTTCTGACGTCTTGACGCTCACCCGCCCTGGACGAGAAAAAGCCCGAGAGACAGTAGATGGAGCAACACCGGCAGCCCGCGCGACGTCGCTGATGGTAACCGGTGCGGTGGACTCCTCGCCTGCCCCCATAGTCTGATTCTACCGCCAACCAGCCTTGCTTAGGCCCGTAATACACAGGGTGCAAACCGTGGCAAAGCATCGCGATGCCTGACATCCCGATGCGAATCTTTAGACAAGGCGATGTTGCCTGTCCACAATGCTGTGACGATGATCGTCGCAGCCCGAATAGCATAGAGGGTTGTCAATGTCGACCATCACAACGAAAGGCCAGAAAGCTGAGGCGGTGAATGCTCGCGATTTCGACGTTCGCGACATGATTGGCTACGCACTCGGCGATGTAGGCAACAATTTCACCTTCAACTTGGTGAATTCGTTCCTCATGATCTTCTATACCAATGTTTTCGGTCTTGCCGCAGCAATGGTAGGTGCATTGTTTATGGCTGCCCGTCTCGTTGATGCCTTCGTCGACATCATAGTCGGCCGCCTCATCGACAACTCAAAGATGACCACGCATGGACGGTTCACCCCATGGGTCATGCGCATGAAGTTTCCACTGGCTGCCTCTGCTATTCTTCTCTTCCTGCCGGCCGCCGGCCATCTTCCCATGACGACACGTGTGATCTACGCGTTCGCCACATATCTGGCCTGGGGTATCTTCTACTCCTTCGTCAATATCCCCTATGGATCCATGGCATCAGCCATCTCAGGCATGCCGCATGACAAGACCTCGCTGTCCACCGCACGGAGCATCGGCTCGGCGTCGGGCGCCGCCATCGTCAGCTATGTCGTGCCGCTCATCATGTACGGCAGCAACTCCCACCAGATCAACCCACATCGGTTCTTCATGGGAGCGGCCATTTTCGCTATCCTCGGTTTGTGCTGCTACATCGGCCTGACGACGCTGACCGTTGAACGTATTCGCATTGACAAGACAGAGCGCGTCCCCCTGGGCAAGATGTTCTCTGAAATGGCACGCAACAAAGCCCTCGTCATGCTAGTTTTTATCGACATCGTCGTCGTCATTAACCAGAATCTTTCTGGCGTCACACTAACCTACCTGTTTAATGATTATTTCCAGAACAAGACAGCGATGTCTATTGCCTTGGTATTCAACTTCACAACTGTTATCTTAGTGGCTCCGTTCGCGCAGACCATGGTTCGGAAATTCGGTCGGAAAGAGTCGACAACAGTAGCGTTGTTCTTCGGCGCCACCATATACGGTCTGATGCTCATCATCCACACCCACAGCCCCTGGATCTTCCTCGTTGGCCTCTTCTTTGGCTCGCTAGGAGCCGGTGTTTTCAACCTCATGGTGTGGGCTTTTATTACCGACGTCATTGATGCCCAGGAAGTCATGTCCGGGGAGCGTGAAGACGGCGTCATTTACGGCGTAAACTCCTTCGCCCGCAAACTTGCCCAAGCCATCGCCGGTGGGATCGGAGGAGTCATGCTGACAATGATCGGTTATCAGTCCTCTTCCCAGGGTGGTGCCGCTCAGTCGGAGTCCGTCGTCAATCACCTGTACACCCTCGCGACCGCCATCCCGACAATCTGCTGCCTCGGCGCCGCCCTGCTCATGCTGGGTTACCCGCTCACCCGCGACAAGGTGGTCGCCAATGCCGACAAGTTGGCTCGCCGTCACGAAGCACAGGCCGAGCAGATCTTCTGAGACATAACCACGGAGGCACATCATGGACACGCTCATGCGAATCACCGGCCACTCGACGACCTCGCCAGGTATCCGGTTCAAAATTGACGATCGATGGTGTGCCTCCGTCGATTTCGTGACGCGCTCCATCGCTCACGTGCGAATTTTCGACGCGGCTGGTCCCCAGCCCGACCGCACTTGGAGTATCAGCCTCGGCCCCGACGTCACCCCGCGGACCGGACTGGGTCCCCATGTCCTCCTTGACCACTCCTCTGCCCCGGCCTGGGAGGGCAATTCCCGCGATGTCTCGCCCGTCGAAGATCTGAAGGTGACGACGACCGTCGCTGCCAGCGCCGATAGGATTGCCAGCCACCCGGAATTTTCCAGGGTCTACGCTGACAAGCCAATCGACTCTCCAGACCCAGACGAGCAGTCCTTTATCGTTGGCACGGACTCGCTACGGGTCATCATCCGCGACTGCCCGCTGCGGATGACCTGGCAGCGCCAGGCTGACGGCTGGGTCACCGTCAGCGAGGATCGTCCCACCGGAGCTTACGAGATCGACTCGCACCGGACGAGTCGCCCACCACAGGGTCCGCAATTCCGACGACCGTTACTACGGTCTCGGTGAGAAGTCGGGCGACCTGGAGCGCACCGGACGCATCTTCGACATGAAGTGCCTGGACGCCCTGGGATACGACGCTGGTAGCACCGACCCGCTATACAAACATGTGCCCTTCCTCATGACCCGTACAACCAACGGTGCTTTTGGGATCTTCTACGACAACCTCTCGGCATCACGGTTCAATCTGGGAGCAGAAGTCGACAACTACCACCGCCCTTTCACCTCGTGGCAGGCCGACCACGGCGACATCGACTTTTGGGTCATGACTGCCGAGCGCGTCACTAGTCTCACCCCGCAGATCTTGCGTCTTACCGGCGACCCGGCTTTTCTACCGCGCTGGGCCCTGGGGTACTCGGGCTCAACGATGCACTACACCGATGCCCCTGACGCCTCCCACCAGTTACTGAAATTCATCGACCTGCTGCGCGAGCACGCCATCCCGTGCGACTCCTTCCAACTTTCGTCCGGCTACACCACCATCGGTTCACGTCGCTACGTCTTTACCTGGAACCGTGACAAATTTCCCCAGCCCACCGAGACCACGGGGCACTTCAGTGAGACCGGCCTCCACCTGGCGGCAAATATCAAACCCGCTCTACTAACGACGCACCCCTATTACCGCGATGCGGCGCAGGCGGGGATTTTTGTCACCACCTCCCGGACTGGGAAACCGGCAACGTCGATGTTCTGGGGCGGTCATGGCAGCAACGTCGACTTTACCAACCCGCTCGGGGTGCAGTGGTGGAAAGACAACGTCCGCCACCAACTCATCGACATGGGAATCGAATCCACCTGGAACGACAACAACGAGTACGAATTGTGGTCAGAGGACGCCACGTGTGACGGTTTTGGTCACCCCGTCGAGCTGGACCTCATTCGCCCGGTGCAGGCCCTTCTCATGAACCGCGCGTCTTTTGAAGCCCAACGCGAGGCTGCCCCTGCTGAGCGTCCCTTCTTATTTCCCGGTCTGGGCCGTTGGGTCTACAGCGTTATGTCCAGACCTGGAGTGGTGACAATTCCACCTCCTGGCGCACCCTGAAGTACAACACCCGGATGGGTGTGGGGATGAGCATGTCTGGGCTGGTGAATTTCGGCCATGACGTCGGCGGGTTCGCCGGCACCGCCCGACCCAGCCCGGAACTTTTTGCTCGCTGGGTGGCCAATGGGGTGATGCACCCGCGCTTCACGATCCACTCTTGGCATGACGACGGCTCGGTCAATGAACCGTGGATGTACCCAGAAATCACCGACATCGTCCGGGAGATGATCCGACTGCGCTACCGGCTCATCCCGTTCCTGTACACCTTGTCCTATTTGGCGACGGAGCGACGCGAACCCATCGTTAACCCGGTGTTCAGTCTCGACGACGCCCTTCTCGAGGAGTCCGACGACTTCCTGCTTGGCCGCGACCTGTTGGTGGCATCCGTCGTCGAAGAGGGCCAAGTTACGCGAACCGTCACCTTGCCCAACGTCCCCGACGGCTGGTTCGAGTTCGACACCGGCACCCATCACGACGCGGGTACCGTCACCCTGGATGCTCCGCTGGACCGTCTACCGCTGCTAGTCCGCGCCGGGGCAGGGATTCCGCAGTGCGAGCTGCCTGCACCTTCCAAGGAGATCGTCACAACGCAAACGGTCGATAATTCCCCGCACACGATCGTCCTCTACCTTCCTGACGGCAACGGCCACTCGGAGGGATTTTTCTTCGACGACGACGGCCACACCTACGGTTATCGACAGGGTCATGGGTATTGGCTCACCTGGACCGCCGATCACGCCGACACCACAGTGACAGTCCACACTCACGTCGAAGGCGATTACCAACCACCATGGGGAACTATGGCTTTCGCTCTTCGCCCGGGAGACACTCGCACTATCGAGGTCGTTGTCAAAACCGCCACCTCTGACTAGTAACCGACCGCCACAACTAAAAGCACCAGGAGATCACGATGCTGCGACCTCAGGGCACCACCACCCGGGACACGAAATGTCTGTCGGTAATGTGGGATTTCGCCTTCGACGCCGATGACCGCATCGTTGCCTACTTCGAATCCGCAACCCATGCCGCCACCGTCTAGGTCAACGATGTCGAGGTCGTCAGTCATGTTGGCGGTACCTCCCCTTCGAAGCCAATATCACTGAGCACGTCCGCACTGGCGAAAAATGCCGACCCATGGTTCGTGTCGACAATTGACTGTCCTTCCAGACCATTCCGCCGGGCATTATTGTCGTCTCCCCCGAGGGTTCGAGACAGAAGTACTGGCACGACTTCTTTAACTACACCGGCATTCACCGCGACGCGTGGCTGCGCAACTGCCCCAGGCCCACGTCGAGGACGTCACCATCACCACTGACATTGACGGAGAAGACGGAAGCGTCACCTGGTCAGTTATTTCGCACGATTCTGACCCCTTAACGACCCGGGTGGCGATTTTCGACGCCGAAGGCAGTGGCCGCTGAGGTAACTGGTGCAAACGCCCAGGCCCGCATCCCACAGGTTCACCTCTGGCAGTCAGGCCGGGGCTACCTCTACGAAGCTGAAATCTCCCTCGACAACGGCGATCAAGTCGTTGATTCTTAGCGGCAGGCCTTCGGTGTCCGCACTATCTGCGTCGACGGCGCCCGCCTTCTCGTCAACGGCGAGCCTGTTCATCTGACCGGGTTCGGCGTGCACGAGGCTCACCAGACCATCGGCAAGGCCCACAACAATGCCCTTATGCTGCGCGACGCCGCCTGCCTGGAGTGGATCGGGGCAAACTCGCTGCGCACCCCCATTACACCTACTCCGAGCACATCCTCGACTACGCCGACCGTCACGGCTTGCTCGTCATTGACGAGACCCCTGTCGAGGTGCTCAAGATGAACGAGCGGGTCTTCGATTCCTTCGACGCCGTCATCGGCGAGCAGATCTGGAACTTCGCGGACTTCGCGATCACCAACGGGACGATGCGCATTGGGGGCAACCGAAAAGGTCTTCACCCGGGATCGCCAGCCCAAGTCGGCCGCGCTCCAGTTCCGCAAGAGGTGGCGCGGTATCGAGGAATGATTCCAGCCCACAGTCAATCCAGTGCGCATGAGAGCAAGTGCCCTTACGCGCACCCCCGCTCAGGCCGGTTGCCCGTCTGACCACTCTTCATGGAAACCTCACGACCTCAGGGGACAATGGATCCATGGCCACCCAAGCTCATACTGACTCCGTGAATCTCAGACTGGCGCTCAACGGTCTGCCCCTGCCAACCGCTGCGCGCGCTTCTGACATTGACGTCGTTGCCCCGGTACTAGCTCGACAACGAGAGCTGCGTCGGGAGATTCCCGAGCTCCTCTGCCCCGCCGACCGTCGTATCCAGGCATTCATCGACCGCTACCTAGGCGAGAACTCCCCTGTCCGTCCCCGCCTACCCGAAACCACTTTGACCCTCGACGAACCCGGCCTTGCACGGGCTCTTTCGCTACCCGTTGACAGCGATGAGTTCACCTCCGACCTCGTGGCCAGCTACCGGGTAGCTAACGGCGTCCTACACAACCCCCGAAATGACCGGCGCACCACCGCCGGGGTTTTCCACGTCACCGAGGGGGGCTTGGCTATCCCCGACGATAAGAAAGCCGTCCCAATCGACGTCTTCGCTCGTCTTCTCGACCTTGCCTTCCAGGCACCACCGGAACACACTCTGCTGCCGTACACCTCCACTCAGCCGATTGAGCGTCAGGCCTACACGTGGGTATCTCTACTGCTGCGCCCCCTCGTGGTGCCAAAAGTGTCAAACTTCGTCTCCGAGCGTCGCATGGAGGTCCGCTTCTTCGCTCCCGGCGGTCTGGTCTCCAATCTTGATTTCGTCGAAGGGATTTTCGGCAACGCCGGTGACCCGCTGCTGCCCAGCAATGACTCTGCTCTAGCCCCCACCGGATGGACTGGGCACAGTGGCTGCGTTATTTTAGCCCCGCATCTCAACCTCGCCCGCAAGGTCGACCTTGGCCTGCCTCACATCGACCAGGCTACTGAGCGCCAGCGTCGCGACGGAATGTGCTGGTCTGAAGAGTCCGAACTCTACAACGAGGGCAAACCTTTCAAGCTATGTGCCCGTGACGAGTCTGGGGTCATCCTCACCATCGTCGCCGACAATTATTTTGGGTACTGCAAGAAGGAGGTCAAGACTCAAATCTCCTACTCCGCGAATTTGTTCGGTTTGGCCGAGGAGGAGCATTCCGGCGGCGCCCGCGCCTACACCTCCCACAACCAAGGCCAGGAATTTGCCACTCCGACCTGCGAGCGGACGGTTTCCGACGTCGTCGCAGCAAATCCGGATCGTTTTGAGATGCTCGACGACGGCCATGCCCGGGTACTTGGTATCGACGACGTCGTCCTCGTACCGGGCGGAGCCAAGTTCAGCCTGTGCGACGGTACAGTCAGCTGGGAGGACAACGATCACTCCATCCGCATGCGCGCCGACACTGAGTACGTTTCCCCGGACGGCTACCGGATGCGCATGATTCACAACGATGCCGACGACCAGTGGTACCTCGAGGGAACCTATGGTGACTCGACGACCCTGCACAAGTGTTGCACGGTTTCCGGTGGCGGGAAATCCGAGATCTCCAAGGCCATCTCGGACACCTTCCTGTGGGGCAATGCCTACGCCCCGGACTTCGACGCGGACATGGACGCCGCCGATGACATCTTGCATCGAGATTTCTCTACGCGATTCGCCGATCCGAAGCTCAATGGTGTCGATCACCGCCCGGTTCTCTCGACGGAACGTTCGGTAGGCTCGGTCATCAAGTTACTCACCCCGTCCTCGGACTTCAGCGACTGGTACAACGACTGGATCGAATCAATCCCGGCATTCCGCAAAGAGTTAGTCTTCACCATCAAGCGCTACTACAAGCCGGAATGGGGTGACGATTGGCGCTCCCACTTCAGCGTCGCTCCCACTAACGGTCGTCACGGCAACATGGTCCGTCTTGACGGCCAGAAGGTCCTGGTGAGCATGGCGCGCGTGGGATTCGAACCCGATGGCTCATGGCGATTGTTCACCCTGCGTCACGACTACGCCCCGGCTGTCAAGGTGCAGACCGAGGATGACATGACGGCATCGATCGTGACGTCTCCGGGCATGGTTACCGGCCCCAAGGGTCTGTCGCGCAAAATCATCGCCAACTGCGAGGCATTGCTCTTCCAGCGCCCCGACGATGCCATTTACCGCGGATATGACACCCAGACCGAGTCCGACATGAGCGGGCATGATTTGTTCATCTCGAATTACCAGCCGCTGACCCGCGACGAAGTCAAGCAGATGCGGGACGACGTGGTGGCCTTCTCGAAATTCACCCGGCCGATGCGCACCTTCCTATCCGACTTCGCCGATTCCGATCCATCGGAAATGCCGGACTTCGCCGTCTCCAGCGCCGATCCTCGTCTCATCGACGGGGCACGTTCGCGCAATCCGCGATATCTGCAGGTACGTCCAGACATCGCCAACCCGCGCGAAACCGCGATCGCCGATCTGTCAAGTCACCTATACCATGGGCTGCGAGTCAACAAGCCACTGTCGCTCCCGGTTGATGTCGTGGCTGCCGGGCGTCGGAATAACCCGCCTGAGGACAAGATTCCAGCCTTGTGTGCGTACAACCCGCTGCACTATATGGAGTTGCCAGAACTTTTCATGGAGTTCATCTCGTCGATGACCGGCAAGAGCCCTTCGACGACGGGCGCCGGTTCAGAGGGAGCCCTGACAAAGGCGCCGTTCAACGCCCTACCGGCAGTCTTCGACCTTAACTCGTCCTTTCTGTCCTTCGTGCTGTCAGGGTACGACGGTTGGTTGTCCTCGGCCGGGTTCATTGGCCCGAAGGTTGAGGTGGCACACGATATTTCCCTGCTTGTCCCGGAGATTTTCTGCCGGATGTCGCCACAAGAAAGGGATGCCAAGACCCTCATTGAAGGGGGCTATCTCGAGAAGCTGGAGGATTACGACAAGGACGGCGAACTCATTCTCGCCTCGCGTCTGGGCTACCGCATGACCGAGAAGTTCATGCGCACCTACTTCGGGCGTATCTTCCTGCACCCTGACACTGTGTTCACCCCTGAGATGCTGCGTCCGGAGCTACAGGACGCCGAGATTTTCGCCGATTCGGTGCGCACCATCTCAGCGACCCACGCTCGGGTCGCGAAGGCCTATTTCGACGATGGAACGATTTCCTTGGCTGTGCCGCCGATTCGGGCTCTCCTGGAGATCATGGCCAGCGGGACCTCCTCGGAAGGCTGGACTCTCAATGATCCCCAGCTGCGTGAAACGTTCACCAGAGAGTCGGTACTAACCTCCGACTGGTACGCCGAGCGCCTCGACGCTAAGCAGGCTGAAGACGTCCGCCGCTCTGAACAGGGCATCGCCCACCTTGAGCAGTTCATGGCCGACCCGCGCAACGCGACTGCCTGCGAAGAGATCGACGTCCAAGCCCGCCTGGATCAAGTTCGCTGGTTCCATGACCGCGCTGTGTCGGCTGAATACCGTCAGCAGTTGGTGGGGACCCTCGGTCGCCAGGTCAACTTCCGCTGAGATTGGTCGGCCCCGCGTGGTATCACCCGGAGCCGATCGACTGTAACCCAGTTTCCTGTGCTAACGCCCGGTATCCCGGATTCCCGCTACCTCTGCATCGCTGTGAAGTATCTGGGCCCCAGGGCCCTTGTGACGTATCCAGACCCTTCGATCCTTGTGTCGAAAAATCCCGCCTCGGGTGGGGCCAGGGCACCTAAGTGCCTCGACCTTCACCGTCGCGGGTTTTTCGCACCTCACGCCACCCGATTTCCCTGTCGCCAGAGGCGCGAAGCAGCACTATAGGAGTGTGAACGCTATTAATCTCGCTGCGGCCAGTTTCGACGAGTGGGTCTGTGTCGAAAATCACCGACCTAGCGACACCCCTGCTGATTCTTGGCTTCCAGCGATTCAGCTCATCACTCCTGAAACCCTCACCCGCCGTGTCGACCACACCCACGAGGCTCTCCTCACCCAGCGCCATGAGGGGAAGGCGGGTCATGGTCACGACGTCCCAGCCGTTGATGGCCCGGTCTCCCGTCGTGTCGCGCTATCGGCAACCCAGCTAGGAATCGTCGCTAGGTTGGTGGTTCCGGTCGTCGCAGCCCGGGCCCTCGGGCATGACGTCGATTTTCCCCGGCTTGCGGACCTCTGGTTCCGCGATGTGCTCCCCGCTCCGGTTCCCGTGTCGGTGGCTTGGCAGCCAGGACCGGCGAAAATCGCCGGCTCAGCGGTGGAAGAGATTACTCATGCCTTCGTCGCCGCCGGACTGAGCAAAATTATCGCCTGGGACAACCTGGCCTCAGCGGTGAGCACTTCGGTCATTATGGTGACCCGCTGCCGTCCGGACTTACGCCGAGCCGCCATTGATGCCGCCACAGACATGTTGGTCTTGGTCGACCCACGTCCCGGTATCACTACCGGACCAGGCTTCCGCCGCCGCAGCTGCTGCCTCTATTACCAAGCCAGTGGTTCTCGTATAGCCTGCTGCGGGGATTGCGTACTGGTCTGAACCACGGTCGTTGGACCGTCGTGATCATGGCGTGCTGAACCCATCGGCCGTCGCAACCGTCCGACGTCAGCTGGGACTAAATCGTTGCCGCGCAACCACCCAAACCAGCGTTCCGTCCAGGTCTCCTCCGCCTTAACTGACCGCCGTAGGTCCAACCTCATGCGATGAATCGGTCCGGCGTTCATAGAGTCAACCTCTTGGAATCCCCACGACTCTAACCAGGTGATGGGTGCGACGCGAGGATCGGTACACGGCCCAACGACGCCACCAGCCTCAATAGCTGGTGCAGATCCGTGTAGGCGGGCTGCCAAGAAGGACGTGCGCACCCTCCCCCAAGAAGCGTCGCTGCGATGAGGAAGAAAGCCCACCAGGACCGCGCCCCTGGGCGTACGGGGAATTTTTGACATTGGATGGTTTGCTGGGAGACAGGTCTCAGAGGCAATGAGCAGGATGCCCTCGACCTCGTCGCCGTGACGACTCGCGACTCCAAAGAATCCCCACCGCTGGCAGGCTTGATCAGCCCACTCTGGCAGGGGCTTATCAAGGTCAATCTTCCATGGGCGCAGCTGGGTGGTAGCTCCCAAAATCCGGGAGTCCTCCCGCGTTAGCGTCGTCAAATGCCTGACTCGCACAAATGCCTCCTCCTGATGCGCCCAATTGTGGCCGTACAGTGGCTCGACGACGGCTCCTTATCATGCTCACTGTGACGTTCGATGGGTGAAATAGACCACACCTGGATGAGTGTCATTCTAGGTTTCCGGGTTTCCGGTGGGGCACAGTGGGAGGGTGAGCAGCATAGACCACATCACCAAGCAAGCCGTCCCTCCGACCGATGACGTGCGCATCAACGCCACTGCTGCTCCCGAGGCCGCTGAGGTCACCACCAACCACCGGGTCGATACCACCTTTGACAAGTTCCACGATCGGTATTCCATTCGCTCTCTCGGGTTGAAAACTTCCCCTGTCCGGGCCCTCTTCGCGGTAGCGAATCGTCCCGAGGTCGTTTCTTTGGCCGGTGGTATGCCTAATATTGCTGATCTTCCCCTTGACGTCGTCGGTGAGTCACTGAAGGAGCTCGTCGATACACGCGGCACGGTCATCATGCAGTACGGGTCGGGGCAGGGTGAGCCCGAAACCCGCGAGCATATCTGCAAAGTGATGGCCGTGGAGGGGCTCGTCGCAGATCCTGAGGAAGTCACTGTCACGTGTGGTTCCCAGCAGGGCCTTGACCTCGTCACGCGCATTTTTTGCAACCCAGGCGACGTCATTATGGCTGAGTCGCCAGCTTACGTCGGGGCGCTCAACACCTTCGCCTCGTACCAAACTGAGGTTATTCACGTCGACATGGACGACAACGGACTGGTGCCGGAGTCGCTGCGTGAGAAAGTAACTACGGTGCGTCGCGACGGCAGGTCGGTGAAGTTTCTTTACACAGTCCCTAACCACTCGAATCCGTCGGGTATCTCGCAATCCGCCGAGCGCCGTCGGGAGATTCTTGCCGTGGCTGACGAGCTGGATCTGTTGGTGGTTGAGGACAACCCATACGGACTGCTCAACCTCGATGGTGATCCGTTGCCGACGTTGAAGTCGATGGATCCCGATAACGTCGTCTACCTTGGGTCCTTCTCCAAAACCTTTGCACCAGGCTTCCGCATTGGTTGGGTGCTGTCACCTCCTTTCGTGCGCGACAAGCTGGTTCTTGCCCAGGAGTCCGCGACCCTGTGCCCGCCGGTTTTCTCCCAGCTCGCCGTTTCGAGCTACCTGGCCCACTGGGATTGGCGTGCTCAAGTGGACAGTTTCATCAATATGTATCGCACCCGTCGTGACACCATGCTGGCCTCGTTGGCCGAGACCATGCCCGAAGGGACGACGTGGTCTCACCCATCTGGTGGGTTCTTTGTCTGGTTGACGATGCCGGGAGCGGTTGATTCTGCCGCGATGCTGCCACGAGCTGTAACGAATCTCGTCGCCTATACTCCGGGGACGGCGTTCTATGCGGATGGCCGTGGCCAGCGCAATATTCGCCTCTCGTTCTGCTACCCAACTCCCGAGCGCATCAAGGTCGGCGTCGAGAGGCTTGCCGGTGTGATGCGTCAGGAGCTGGACATCGCCGAGACGTTCGGATTGGACGGCGGGCGGCGTCATTCTCGCGATCTGGGGCCTGGTCCGAACTTGGCGTGACACCACGACGGGTTGGGTCTGGGGAGTGGTACGGGTCAGTTTCGACGGGATACGCCTCCGACCTATCCTTCATCGATATGTTGTTATGTCGATTTGATTACATGCGCCAGGTGGTGTCCTGGAGTATTTTTAAGCTCGGTTTGTAGCGGGTTTGCCGTAGCAGGGTTTGTTCACTCTTCCCCTTTTACGACGGCGCAACTTGGCAACTACTTGTGGTGACGGGAACCACTTGTGGTAAGGGGCCAAACTGGCCTTAATCCCACCTCTAGCGGACGTTCCTCCAGGACGTTCCTAATCTGCTGCTGTCGTCTGTCACCGTCTGTCGGTATCGGGAGGGTCGGTTACGTCGTCATCGTTCGGGCGCTGGTTGAATAAGGGTATGTTGCAACCAGTCGTTGTCCTCGCCGGAGGACTCAGCCACCAGCGCGACATCTCTCTGAAGTCAGGACGCACCGTCGCACAGGCGCTGCGGCGGGTTGGACACGAGGTCGTGGAAGCCGACATCGACTCGTCCCTCATTGAGACCCTGCGTTGCCGTCGTGTTTCCCATGTTGCACGGTGGCCTTGGCGAGAACGGTGCCCTGCTTGAGGTACTTCAACTCATGGGCATTCCCTATGTGGGCTCTGGCCCAGCAGCCTGCCGTATCTCGTATGACAAGTCCATCGCGTCTCGCATCATGACCGCAGTTGGCGTTGCGACACCACAGCAGGTTGCACTGCCCCATGACATTTTCCGTGAGCTCGGCACCCGACCAGTTATTCATTCGATCACTAAGAAGTTTGGCCTTCCGATCATTGTCAAGCCGGCACGTGGCGGGTCAAGCCTCGGCGTCACAAGGGTCGACGATATCGACGCTCTTCCTCAGGCCATTGCGAACGCCTACGCCTACGACGACATGGTTGTGATTGAGGAGTTCATTGTAGGCACTGAGCTCGCAATAGGTATGATCACAACCTCTGAGGGTACGCAGGTGCTGCCAGCCGTTGAGGTCCGCCCCGTCGGTGGCGTCTACGATTACTCGGCGATGTACACCGGCGGTGAGACGCGACTGACGGCCCCGGCGGAGATTACCGATGAGGTTGCCCAAGCAGCGACTGAGATGGCCCGAGTCGTGCAGGGGGAGCTTGATTTCTTCGGGATCTCCCGCGTCGATGCCATCGTGGACGGGTCCGGTCGTCCTGTTTTCTTGGAGGCCGGTGCCGCGCCAGGGATGACTGCCACGTCCCTTGTGCCTGTGGCCATGAAAGCTGCTGACCTCGATCTTGGCGAGGTGTGCTCCCGACTCGTCGACGATATCGCTCACAGCCATGGCTGACGGTGTGCACACTGAAGATTCTCGCCCCACTGTGCGCATCAAGCAGGTTTTTATCATCCTCCTCGGCATCGCTCTTGCCGGGGTGATGGTCTTTCTCGGTCTGTGGCAGATGAACGTTTTCGAGTCCCAACGGGACGACTCGACGCAGGCGCGTATCAACGAGCCAGTCATCACGTGGAATGAGGCGCCTAGGAAGGTCGAGGTTATGGCCCAGTACGGACGCCGGGTGACGGTCACGGGCACTTTCCAACCATCAACCACAACCTTGGTCGGTACATCGTGGCCATTACGCGTGGTTACGGGAGTAACGCTGACATCTGGAGAAACGATCGCCGTGGTCCGCGGTCAGCTCTCGAGCGGCCAAAAAGTCCCGGCTACGCCTACGGGCTCCACGACCCTGACGGGTGTGCTCGCGGCATCTGAGGCTGATGATGGTCGTCGTAATCCACAGATGCCAGCCGCCGTACTCCCTTCGCTGCGGTTGGAAGTGTTGACCCAAACGTGGCCTCAACCTCTGGTGCCAGCAACCCTCACGCTAGATGACAAATATGCGCACTCTCATGGACTCGCACCAGCGCAACCGGTACTGCCGAAGGGTGACGGTGGCGAACGTAATCGCAGCTACGCATTGCAATGGTGGGTTTTTGCGATCTTTACCGTAGCGATGTCTCTCGCCTTCGCTCGAGCAGCAGGCAGCCGCAAAGATTGATGCCCTACTCGATGCAGCGCCGGTTGGCACGCGTCAGTACTCTGTTTCACGTGGAACACAGCGACGACGTGACCAGTGACGACTTTTACGAGACGCCAGCCCGCATCTCCGATGACACTCGTGCTGGCACTGAGACCGCCCACAATCACTTAGTGAGCTCCCACCGCGCAAAAAGTGCCGAAAATGCAGCCGAGACTGAGAACGAACCATGGATAGAGCCTGATGACATCCCAGGGATTCGTAAGGCACTGCTTTGCTATCGCGTCATGGCGTACGTCGTGGGGACATTCTTAATCGTCCTCGTCTGCGTGGCGATGCCACTCAAGTACGCGGCGGGCAAGCCGACGATGGTCAACGTCGTCGGAATCTCCCACGGATGGCTCTACCCCATACTGCTAATCGCCGCCTATTTATTAGGGCGCAAGGCTGGCTGGCCACTGACGCGCCTTCTCTTCATCGCCTTGGCCGGAACAGTTCCGTTTCTGTCCTTCGTCGCGGAGTACTTCGCCCGGAAGGACGTCAACCGCCGCATTGACGAGGCGACAACCTACTGGGCCGATCACGGCGTACCAAATGGGTGACGGCTTTCCGTCTACCTTCTCACCACCCGTTCCGTTGCTGTGACTGAAGCATCGTCCTCGTCACAGCGGATCCCAATTCCGTCTAGCGCCCAGCTATAGCTGACTGTCGGCCCTAGGCCAACCTCAGGTGCGACCTGCCCACGTCCGGTGGCGACGCGCCTAGAATGGCGCAGGACGCCACGTGAACCATGATCGCAGGTTGGTAAGACGCCTCTTGCCACCGTCCCACCGCACGCTGGTCAAAGACCTCGGTACGATACCCATTCAGTTAGACAATATGTCGATAAGTCGTTCTAGCTCTTCATCTCCATTAAATGGAAAGGTGATCGTACCTTTGCCATTGCGGCGCCGTATTTTGACTGCGGTATGGAATTGCTCAGACAGCTGATCGCCCAGCTTCACGGCCTCAGTATCCCTACCAGGCTTCTTCCGCTGATGTGGCTTAACTTCCGTCGTATCATCCAGAGTCTGACGGACCAGCTCCTCAGTTGCACGAACAGATAAGCCCTCATCTACGACCCATTTCGCTGTGCTGACTTGTAGGTCAGGATCACCAATGGCCAAGAGACATCTAGCGTGACCAGCGGTAATTTCACCCTCCAAAAGGCGTTTCTGCACACCCGCGCTAAGTTTAAGCAGACGGATGGTGTTTGCGATCTGTGACCGAGAACGCTGAATCCTTTCCGAAAGCTCATCTTGGGTGCATCCAAAGTCGTTGAGCATCTGCTCGTAGGCCGCGGCCTCTTCGAGAGGATTCAACTGGACGCGATGGAGGTTTTCGAGCAAAGCATCCCGCAGCATGTCTTCGCTCGCTGTAGTGCGCACGATCGCGGGGATAGCTGTTAGACCCGCCTTGCTGGCAGCCCTCCACCGCCGTTCGCCCATAACAAGTTCGTATCCATCATCGATCGGCGTCACAACCACGGGCTGCAAAACTCCAACAACCCGAATGGACTCCGAGAGTTCAGCCAGCTCATGTTCATCAAATGTTTTCCGTGGCTGGTGAGTGTTCGGTTGGATCTTATCGACGGAGATGAGCCTGAATGTTGAGCCCCCGACGGCTTTCCCAGCTGTATCGTCGTCAGCACTTATGTCATCGATGAGCTGGTCATCATCGTCATCGAGATCCGTACGTTGGAAAAGCTCACCGAATCCCCGCCCCAGACCACTGTGCTTTGTTGCCATCATCATCCCTTCTGGGTGTCAGAAGCATCGTGATACTCCGCACCACTGTTGTCTGTAGTATGCCCATCGCCGGTGTGCCGCTTCGCAAATTCGGCAGCAGCTTCACGGTACGCAATAGCTCCCGCTGACTTTGGCTCGTATGTCAGGACACTGCGGCTGTAACTGGGCGCTTCCGAGATTCGGACAGAGCGCGGTATGCGCGTCGTCATCGTCTCACGCGCAAAGTGAGTGCGAACCTCTTCATCCACTTGGGTAGAGAGTCGTGTCCGAGCATCGAACATCGTCATAAGGATCGAGCCTAAACGTAGCTCCTTATTCATTGCGTGCCGAACGGCTTCAACCGTTCGCATGAGCTGAGTAACGCCTTCCAGAGCGTAATACTCGCACTGAATCGGCAACAGCACTTCGTCTGCAGCCACCAGAGCATTGAGAGTTAGCAGCCCTAGCGATGGTGGACAGTCTAGAATCACATAGTCCACGTCATGAGTCTTCAGATACTTACGCAATGCTTTACGGAGGCGTCGTTCACGCCCTTTCACATCGACAAGTTGTAGCTCAGCGCCGGAAAGGTCGATCGTCGCCGGGACTACTTCAAGCCCAGGAGTTTCTGGGCTTTGCTTCGCGACAAGGCCAATATCCTCCTCATCGAGCAGCACCTCGTACGTTCCCGGCGTTCCCGCTTCGTGGTCGATTCCGAGTGCCGTCGAAGCGTTACCCTGCGGATCAGCATCGATGACAAGCACCCTGAGCCCGCTCATAGCCAACGCCACCGCGAAGTTGATTGCCGTCGTGGTTTTACCAACGCCGCCTTTCTGGTTGGCTACCACGATGGTCATTGGTGTCTTGGGACGGGGGAGTGTCAGAGGCACGGTTGGTGTTATCGATTCGTCGGCATTGCTGACCGACGGATCGGTTGCCTCGGGCGTATCAGGGCCATCAAATGCCGCCCGCTTGGGCGCTCCGTCATAGATGGGGACCTCGTTGGTCATGCGCATCCTTTCAGTCACGAGCGGTGTGATGTTTCACGTGAAACACTGACGCTTGGTTACTCTACTGGCCATTTCGGTCAGAGCCGGAGCCGTTTCCATCGCTGTGGATAACTACGCATGTGAACCCCAGCCACCTGTGGATAACTGCCGACTTCCGGTGGACAACTTGGGCCCCTCACATTTATGTGCGTGCCTAATCCACATGTTTTCCCATGGACTCTAACGACCGCTCGCTGGTATGTTGGCTTGACACACTTAACGACAACTCGGCGAACCAACGTTACCGCGAAAGGCCACTCCGCCGGTGTATGTGATCACCCTGCCGCTGACGTTTCTGATCATGGTCGCAAGGCACTCACAGTCAAATTCAACACAGCCAGCTTTGCAAGTTCCTGGGCTTCTTGGAGTCACATCACTGAGCTTGAGGCCCGATAAGCGCCATCTTTCTCGGGAAGAACCACCATTCGAGACGGGTTCGTGAGGTCTTCCTGCCCAAGATAACTCCCGTATCTAAACACGTGGCGCATCCCGTGGTCAGTTCTCGCCCATACCGTTTCTCGACTTCCAGTCCTCACCACGTTACTGCAACAAGTGAACTAAGGCGGGGTACTCTGATGCCCAGTTAGAACTGCCACGCTACCAATTTATTGGGCGTATCGCGCCTCATTACACCAGGGCACGCTCGCCCTCCCCTGCCCGGGGTGAGTCTCGTTATGTGGCGCAATTCAAACGGCGACGTGGTAGAGACGGTCAGGACAGCTTAAGAGTCATCATGGGGTCTGATTCCACTAGAACCATAGTGGAGGACTCCACGGTGACTCATTCTAATTACCTTATCTGGTCTCGTCCAAGAGTCCTCAACGGCCCGGCTCTGGCCTACGAGACACTATTCCGTACTGTGTTAACTCCCACGAACCCATTACCGCATCATCATCTCGCTCAGTGAGCAAGCTATAGCGTCCGGGCCTTTGCTCGAACATCGGCTTACCACTTAGTCATCGAGCTCTCCCAATGTGTCACGCTAAGGCACCGTGAGTCAGTTTTGCGCTATGCCGACGCCGATATTCAACGTGGTGTTTCACGTGAAACACCACGTTCGTCTATACCCAGTTAAAACCCATCATCGCAATTTGGATGATCACCCGGGCCGGCCGTCGTGGGCATACCTAGCCCTTCAACACCACCATCCTTACGCCAGCCTTCCTTCATCACCTACCACGATCACTAATCGTACGATCCATCGGTGCGTTCATCACGCCCGCACCACTTACCGTCTGACATGTGTCCCAGCGCACGGTCACTAACACCTTAAATCACTCATCTTCAATCCAGCGCCATTATCAGCTCTGTCGCCCACACCATCAGGCACCGACAAGCTACTTGTTTTACAGGTATCGACACGCTTGGTCTTCCGCACAGCACTCACCAAAGCTCCAAATACAGCATTTGCTAACGCCACCTTGGTTACCTACTTCGACGGCTCCCCGCTCTATTCCGCTTGGAATCATCAGCCGAGACCGTACACAAGTCCTGGCGGCATCACAAGGCGTCTAAAGCAAAACTCACCCAGGCTTGCCCACACGACGAACACGTACCGCACGCGTCACCTCTGAGGCCGGATCAGCTCGGACCAGCAGTACCTCGGCAGATAAGCGGCGCTTCGAAAGTTCAGTCTTCGCCTTGGCAACCTCATCCTCAGCCGATCGCCCCTTCAAAGCCAGAAGACTGCCCGAATCCACGATCATGTCTGCCGTCCATTCGATCAACGTGGCCAACTTCGCCACCGCACGCGAGACAACAATGTCAACGTCTAAGCCAGCATTTTCAGCCCGGCTCCGGACAACGGTCACTCGATCATCCAGACCCAACTCCTCAACTGTTTCATTCAGGAAATCAGAGCGGCGCAGCATAGGTTCGATGAGAGTCATCTCGAGGTCAGGTCGCAGAATCGCTAAAGGAATGCCGGGCAATCCAGCTCCGCTCCCAACGTCGGCAACGCGGCAGCCCTCAGGAATCAAATTTTCAAGAGCGGCGCTATTCAAGACATGGCGTTCCCACAGCTTGCCAATCTCGCGAGGCCCAATTAGACCCCAGTCCATTCCACGAGAAGCCAATATATCGATATATCTCCGAATCGACTTATAGTTATCTCGATAGAGTCTCGTAGCGATGACATCGTCACTCACCAAGGTCATGCCAAATATCCTGCCACGTCTACCGCTTAACTCGGTCATTCCCCCAGCCTCAAAACCCGTGCCGATCCCCCAGGCGCAACCCACCCGAGTCGCAACAAGAGGGGGGACGCGAGTTGGCATATGAGGGAGTGAAGCATGACTTCCCATCCGCGACGGTTCCGCCTCCGTTTTAGAAGGACCCGAACACGGCTCTTTGCCCACACCTCCACCGTGTCAACCCTCTGGCTCGACTATGGCCAAACCCAATACAACGCCTCCCACGTATCACCGAGTCGCTACCTGTAACTCGTGTACGGACACCTCACCGAGTAGATCACAATCCGGGACATCAGAGGGTCTTGCATGCACTCATCGTCATGATCGCAATGTGCAACCCTTATTGTCGTCCATGATCACAACCGCACCCCTTTTTCGCTTCCGGAGCAGCTGAGCCTCGACGGCGCCGCTGACGCCCAACCAACGTCGATTTAGCACCTCCGTCATGCCGCTGTAGTGAGACCGGCCAGGTTGCGCCACCGAGGCTCACGAAGGATCATCATCGAAGGCGGAGGAACGAGTCCTTACGCTACGCTTATAGGCCTGTGGCGATGGAAAATGATGCTCTACAAAAGCAGCATCCGGTTAGTATCTCCCCAATAGCCTCGCCGGCCCGAACTCTTCACCCGCTACGGTTCCACCTTGAACCCTGCAAACCCCGATTCGAACATGCGATCCCGAGCAACACCCGGTCCCAGTAGACACCTCGTGAACTGGCTTAGCAGGTTTCGTTGTCGAAGCCATTGCTTGGCCGGGGGATATCATCCAAGAGCACGATACCGTCGGTATTCAACTAGTTGTGCAGACGAGAAAATCAGCGACGTCGTTCGATGACTCTACAATCCCTCGAGGCAGCTGAGAGCCAAGTCCATCCTCTTGTTTTCTCAGCCCCAGTACCCCTAATGAGTGGAGGCAACTCGGTTCTCCTTTAAGCTCAATCAGGGCAAGACTCGTCGCGTCGAACTTGGCGATCTCCGACACTGACGGATTGCGCCCGGTTGACGCTCAACGGGTCCAAAACGACTAGATGTTTCAGAGCCCCCGGCCACAGCTCACGGGTTTACTCATATAGGGGGTGACCCCTCGTCGTAGTCATTTCCGTAACCATGAACGATGCAAATCCACCACGGGAGCCTCTCGCCGTCGTGTTGAGACTCGATCCAGCTGACCCGAGTCCACATCACGGGTTAGCTCACGCGAGTCGGCAGGTCCTGCTAAGACCGTCTTTTGACTAGCGCGATTGTATCAAGCCACGCTGTCACGTTCTCTTCATGCCACACCGATTTCGACAAGGACTACCCCACAATTACTCATCTCACTACAGGAAGTCGCACTCACTTCGCCGCATTCACGCCCGTACAACCCAGTCCCTAACCTCAGCGGCCACAGTGCTTGCCTTGGAGAAGATTCAGACAATCCCAATCTTTCCGAGAGTAGAACCTTCCAGCAGAGCAGCACTTCGCAGCGCACGCCATTTGGCCTAGCCAGGCAGCCCCAAGCTTTCCGTACGACCTCTCAACACTGACTAGTCCACTCCCCAGCCAGGTCAAACTCACCTCTCCGGTAACCCAGTCAAACCAAACTCAACCTCAAAAGGTCAACGTCACGTCCACGTTTCACGTGAAACACATCGTCATCTATTTAGCATTTTATCTATATAAAGTTCGATATCTATGTACGCTCATTCGACCATCAAATGCGAAGATGCGAGGGTCTTCTGCTGTCTTGGGTCAGACGACCGTGTCGCATTCACAGCACCACAGCTACCTCAACCCAAATCCGTCACCTAGTAAGCACTCTGCGGGCACCGCCTCATCTACCCGACACACGAGGTAACTCACACGATAAAAAAACAAACATGGGGGGAGAGCACAAACACAAGGAAGTAAAACACATCACCCCCTCAACATCATCACAAGAGGTCCGCACCAACCAACTTCACACCAACGAAATCTCGTCAAAGGTCGCCGTCGCAATGTACATTCTGACACTTCGTCGCCAATCTGTGCCGGCTCTCCAACGTCCACCCCCAAAAAACTAGAGACATTAAGGTCTGCCCAAGAGACCGGAAAGCAGTGCATATACCGCGGCTCATCAAATACCGCTCGCTTCCCAGCAACAATGAACGGACTAGTAACTATTCACTCTCAACTGCGATAAGCCGCTTTGGCTCCAGGAACCAACTACAGCTACACGGAACCAACAGATTGGTGCATATAACGCCACCCCGTGCGCGGTTCCTTCAGACATCAGACCATGTATCCATCAAGCCCGCCGGAGTCCCCTCGGTAGCTAGTGGACGTCAAGAACAGCTACTGTCACACAGTAAGTATCAGCGTCACCCAGCCACAGCCGAGTGACGCCCCCATCCTCACCGGGATATCTAATGCTTTTAGACAACGCCAACCTCACCCACTACATCGCCAGATCTTTTTCCAGACCGGAGAATTCAGACCCCAACTACACCTTGAATTATGGAGAACCTATAATCGTCCCAAATGGGAAAACCAGATATCTCGCAAGGCCAACGGATGTCGCATGACGATCCGAGCCACCTCACGGCCCTCGTCTAGGGATACCCCGACGACAGGTGAATAGTCCAGCCTCACAGGTTAAAAGCCTTGTAAAGAGCTGATTAGCTTATCCCACTCACCTGAGAAGGCCACCGCTTATCCACGCATCCACGGCCACCAACCTTGAACTGGATGAGGTCAATCTTAACGTGAGCACCCACTTCCGCGACAATGCCACTCATAGACTACACATCCAGTCCCATTGGCGGCACAAATCATGATTTGAGTCACACACCCCGACATTGCCGTGGTCAAGCGCCATAGAACGCCCTGATGCCATCAGAATACCTCGATGGTGATGAAGGCTGGTGTAGCAGCAACGTCGCCTTTTCCATCAGCGTTGAGAACATCCCTGCTCGAATACTCCAGCGGCCGACCGATGAATACGCCGCATCAGCAGTTTTCAGGCAGATCTTATGGAAACGCGCCAGCTCGTCATAGCTGCCAAGCCCACATCGACCATAAAAAGGACGGACCCAGCCTGTGTTCGCCGGACCCGCCCATTCGAGGACTACGTTTCACTGCTTCTGCGTGATGACTACATGCCGTTTAGGCTCGACACCCTCAGACTCACTGACAAGCCCCGCTGCAGCGACCGCGTCATGGACGATCTTGCGCTCAAAGGGATTCATCGGCGCAAGGTGAGCTGGTTCACCAGTTTCCTTAACCGACTGAATCGCCTCGGTCGCCAAAGCCAAGAGTTCCTTACGACGCGACTCCCGATACCCGGCGATGTCGAGCATGAGTCGGGAGCGGTGCCCGACCTCAGTCATAACAGCAAGCCGTGACAGTTCCTGCAAAGCCTCCAGAACCTCGCCATCCTTGCCAACCAGGGTCTGCGAATCCGTGACAATAGACACGTGGGCGCGGCCGCCCTCCACATATGTGTCGATATCGCCATCGAGGTCTGCGATGTCAAGGAGCTCTTCAAGATAATCAGCGGCGATGTCACCCTCCTCATCTAGAGGGTTGCCATCCTCCTCATCGAGGTCCTCAGTCTCAATCTCTTCGGGTTCGAGGTTGCCGCGGTCCTCAACCTGATCAACGTCGAGCTCGTCGATGTGCTCGCTGCTTTCGCTCATCTGTACCTCTCAAAGATCAACTAATAGTTCGAGCCCAGGGCCTTTACTTCTTGCGTTGGGCTCGTGTCTGTTTGGCAGGCTGCTGACGACGGATTACTTGACGACCACCACCGGCGTCTTTTCGGACCGTCTGACGGGTCACACCCTGCCGGGCCACCATCGGCTTCTCGCCATCCTCGGCGGTAGCTACCGGGGTGGGGGCAACAACCTTACGACGACGCTTCTCACGACGGGCACGTTCGATTTCGTCGGGATCTTTCCCCTTGGCGATCATGCGCTCACGCCAATCGATGTAGGCGGGAGTATTTGGCGTCGGGTTGTTACGGATGAGGATTTCTTGCTGGCCCAGGGTCCACAGGTTCGAGGTGCACCAGTAAAGCATGACGCCGATCGGGAAGCTCACACCACTGAACAGGTACATCAGTGGGAAGAGGTAGATCATCATCTTCTGCTGCTGGGCCATTGGGCCGGTCAGCGACTCCGGAGGCATGTTCTTCCGCATCAGCTGAAGCTGGGTGTAGAACAGCGTTGCCACCATGACGACGATGAGAACGAGAGCGACGACCTGGGTGCCGCCGAATCCATTGTTCATGGGCAGGAACCGACCAGCCAACTCAGCACCAAAAAACTTAGCGTGCTGCAGGGATTCCATCAGCTTCGGGTTCTCAGCGAAAAAGTGACCGCGGGGGATACCACGGGAGGCGCCATCTAGTACCCGGAACAACGCCAGGAAGATTGGCATCTGCAGCAACACAGGCAGACAGGACGCCGCCGGGTTGACCCCCTCCTCGCGGTAGAGGTTCATCATCTCCTGACCGGCACGTTCCCGGTCGTCGCCGTACTTCTCCTGGATGGCTTTCATCTTGGGCTGGATAAGCTGCATAGATCGCGCAGAGTTGATCTGCTTGACAAACAGCGGTACCAGCAACAGGCGAATGAAAATCGTCAAGCAGACGATAGCCAACGTCCATGAGATACCGGAGTCGCGACCGAACAGTGGCGACCACAGGTAGTGGAAGAGGACGATCAGGCCGGACACCGCCCAGTACAGCGGCACCATGATGGCGTGACCCATCGCGTGCAGGGCGCCGCCTAGGCCAAGTATGACCAGCGGGTTGAGCATTAGTTCTCACCTCGGGTGTGGGAAGGGGTACCCATATGGGTACTCCCCGGATCGGTGTGTCCGGGGATGGTTCGTAAGGCCGATTCGTGATCCTTCGGGTCATCGCCCGTCAAATCGTGACTCGGTTCATTCTTTGAACGCGCAGTCTCCGGATGGAGCTCACGCCATTGCCTCGCCTCGGGGGTGCCCGACACCGGGTCGTACCCACCGTAGGACCACGGATTGCATCGCAGAATCCGCCAGATGATCATCGGCGTCGCGCGAAAAATTCCATGCGCCTGTAACGCTCGCAGGCCGTAGGCCGAGCAACTGGGCTGGTACTTGCAGACCTCCCCGTAGAGTGGCGAGATAAAAGCCCGCCACCCTTTGACAAATTCAATAGCTAGCCAGGTCAGGGGACGGAAACGTCGCACTATTACCCTCACGCCGCTATCGCCGCTTGAGCGTCGTGAGGGAACTGCCACAGCCATCATCGCAATTTCCGCAATGCCTGGTGCCATGCCCCATCGAGGTCCTTGGCGACTCGATTAGGTTGGGTCGCTGCAGCCGGAAGGGCCCGCACGACAACGACGGTGCCATCCTCAAGTTCATTCACGAGGGGACGACAGAGGTGACGCAGCCGGCGTTTGACCCGGTTGCGCGTTACGGCATTACCGACGGCCTTGGACACGACAAAACCGACCCGCGGCGTAACGCCAAGGTCAGATCGAGAAGTCGTCGTTGACGCCAATGGCCCGGCCGAATCATAGTTATCCACAACTCCTGTGGATAACTCGGTCATACCGACCGAGTCGAGTCTGACCTGTGCGCGTCGCCCAGCGTGGACAACGAGAGTCGGACGACCTGACCTGACACCCCCGCGGACCGCGGCACGATAGTCACCGGAGCAATGCATCCGCGACCGGGCAGGCAGCATAGGAACTCAGGCCGACAGATTGACACGACCCTTGCGGCGGCGAGCAGCAAGGATGCTGCGACCGGCGCGGGTGCTCATACGGGAACGGAAGCCGTGGTTACGGGCACGACGACGATTGCTGGGCTGAAAAGTGCGCTTCACGGGGATGTTCTCCCTTGTGTCTCGGGGATCACCCGGGGAATCGACACGAGCCGGTCCCTCCGGGGCGCCCGGATGGGCGCAGGGGAAGTGGACGCTGAAGACAGCGACTAGACAACTCTACGTTGTCGGAGTTCTCATCGGCAAACTGACAACCCTGCCCCACTAGGCCATCGAATGACACCCATGAAACTACATCCATGTAGTCATTTAACCCGCCTGACAAGCTACTTAACCGGTTGCGGATAGGCTAAGGACTCACTAACGTTCAGCGCAGTGGTACCCCTCGGGTACTTTGTCACACCGGCTGTGGAAAACTGTGTGGACAACTCTCGACAACTTCTAGGGAACAGGTGGTGGAATGTCCGACACCCCGTTCGATGACGCCGACCACCCCCGTCCCGCGCCGATCTATCCGGATGCTGTGCTGCCCCCGCCGATGAGTTCACACTCGGCTGACAGTGATCCCACTGAGGCCCTCAACGAAGCTTGGAGCAATATCCTCACAAAGGTTTCAAAGCCCAACCGCGCATGGTTATCCAACACCACTCCGGTAACGATGCACGCCTCTACAGCAATGGTTGCCGTCCCCAACGAATTTGCGCGTGACCGTCTTGAATCGAAGATGCGTTACGAACTGGAAGAACTTCTCTCCGACCATTTTCATAAAGCCATTCACCTAGCCATCACCATCGATCCCGATCTGGAATTGGCTCTTGGCGCCCCTGACCGTGAGGACGAGGAAGAAGAGGTTCTGCCCGCCCAGTTCGTCCCCAAAGTCACTGTCAGAGTAACTGAGCCCTCCACTCAACCCGCCGACACTGTCGACGATGACGAAAGCAACCGGCTCAACCCGAAGTACACCTTCGATTCCTTCGTCATCGGTGCATCCAATCGGTTTGCCCACGCCGCCGCAGTCGCAGTCGCTGAGGCTCCCGGAAAGTCGTACAACCCACTGCTCATCTACGGCGGCTCTGGGCTAGGTAAAACTCATCTGCTGCACGCCATTGGGCGTTACGTCATGTCGTATTACGACAACGTCAAGGTGAAGTACGTCTCCACCGAAGAACTCACCAACGACTTCATTAACGCGATCGGCACCAACCGCACTCGGGAGTTCCGTCGCTCCTACCGCGACGTCGACGTTCTGCTCGTTGACGACATCCAATTCTTAGAGTCGAAGATCCAGACCCAGGAAGAGTTCTTCCACACCTTCAACACTCTTCACAACGCCCAAAAGCAGATCGTCATGACCTCTGACCGGCCACCAAAGCTATTGGAGGCCCTTGAACCGCGTCTACGCAGCCGGTTCGAGTGGGGTCTGCTCACCGACATCCAGCCCCCCGATTTAGAGACGCGCATCGCCATCCTGCGGCGCAAAGTCGCGGCCGAGAAAATCACCGTCGAGCCCGACGTGCTGGAGTTCATCGCTAGCCGCATCCATACCAACATCCGTGAGCTCGAGGGAGCCCTCATCCGGGTGACAGCCTTTGCCAGCCTCAACCAGCAGCCGGTGGATACCTCTTTGGCTGAGGTCGTCCTCAAAGACCTCATTCCGGAAGGTCGCGAGACTCCGGTGACGCCAGAGCGCATCATCGCCGAGACCGCCGACTATTTCGACATCTCCGCGGATGATCTCTTGGGTACCTCACGCGCTCAGACTCTTGTCACAGCCCGGCAAATCGCGATGTACCTGTGTCGGGAACTCACCGACCTCTCGTTACCTAAGATCGGTGCCGAGTTCGGTGGCAAGGACCACACCACCGTCATGCATGCTGATCGCAAAATCCGCGCCCTCATGGGGGAGCAACGTCAGATCTTCAATCAGGTCTCCGAAATCACCAACCGCATCAAGCAGTACTGAGCTAGGCAGTACCGAACCACGGCCTGCCATCAGGGACAGCTATGTCCATGCCACTTGTCTATGCACACGATCTCTCTTACCTATTACGTCTATCTCCACACCCAGATGTGGAAAACCAGTGGACAGCCGGGGGATAACGATGGGACAACTTTCTACATCCACAGCCACCCCATCGACACGCACATCCGGTCCACGTCGTCATCCACTGCCGAAGAACGCCACTGACAAGGGGCTTTGGTGGTTATCCACAAGTTCCACAAGGGTTATGAGTACGAAGAAAAGACATACATCCTTATCTCTTACAAGTCTGTGGGTGTGGATTGGGGACAAGGCCTCTTGCATAACAACTCGAACGCGAAGAAAAGGAATCCCCTACCAAGAGAACTCTCAACGTTGTCATCACCATGAGAGTGCCAATGGTCGGCAAGCATGGATATGATCAGCATGCAGGCACCGTGGAGTGCGAGACGCCAAGTCAAGGGGACGCAGTGGAAATCCGTTTGGAACGCGATGTCATGGCCGAAGCTGTCGCCTGGGCTGCTCGCAGTTTGCCGAACCGGCCGACAGTGCCGATTTTGGCTGGACTGTTTGTACGAGCTAAAGACGATTCGGTGGTGATGTCGGCCTCTGACAATGAAACCAGCGCACAAATTACCCTTTCCGCTCAGGTAGACGAGCCAGGGGAAGCCCTCGTCTCTGGCAAGCTGCTCGCTGATATTGCCCGCAGCCTGCCTAACAAGCCGGTTCGGATCACGACGGATCCTGCCAAGATGGATTTGGTGTGCGGATCTGCTCGCTTCACTCTTCAAGCCCTTCCTGTCGATGAGTACCCCGATCTGCCGCAAATGCCTGAGGCCACGGGCACTGTTGACGCCAGTCTTTTCTCCAAGGCTGTCGCCCAAGTCGTCGTGGCTGCTGGTCGCGATGAGCTATTGCCGGTCTTTACGGGTGTGCGCGTCGAGATCAACGGGGAAGTCCTCTCACTGTTGGCCACGGACCGTTACCGGATGGCTCTCAAAGAGATCACTTGGAACCCCAGCGCCACCGATGCCGAAGCCACTGCTTTGGTGCCAGCCAAGGTCATCAATGAGACTGCGCGCTCGATGACCTCTGGCGAGCACGTCACCATGAACCTCTCTTCTGGCGACAGCGGTGAAGGTCTCGTCGGTTTCGAAGGTGACGGCGCTAACGGTGTGCGTTGCATGACTACTCGCCTGCTCAGTGGAGAGTTCCCCAAAGTGCGTCACCTCATGGACATCAAGGCCACCCGTTCGGTGCGGGCCCGCACCGATGAGCTCATCAATTCGGTACGCCGCGTTTCCCTTGTTGCTGAGCGCAACACTCCGCTACGGATGGTCATCAATGACGATTCGGTCGCCTTGTCGGCGGCCACAGGTGACCAGGCCCAGGCTTCTGAGGCCATTGAGGCTGTCGTCACGAACCACGTTGACGGGGAGCCGACTATTACCGCGGCTGGGTTCAACCCGCACTACCTGTCTGACGCCCTTGGCGCCTTGGATACCCCCTACGTCCACTTCTCCTTCACCGCTCCCGGAAAACCTTGCCTGGTCACTGGCCTCAATGACCTCGACGGCAAGCCGGAGACGGATTACCGTCACGTCATCATGCTGATGAGGTTGCCTTCCTGACGTGGCTTCGAGTCACGAAGAAGCCATGCCCAGCAGTCTCACAAGGCATTTTTGTGTTGGATTATAGCACTGCCCCTGGTGGACAAGTGCTATGGGGTACCAGGTGGCCTTGCTAGACGGGTTGCCACACTGGTCCCATGACAACCATCGCTGACGTCAGGACTGAAATTGACCGCGTCTTCGATGCCTTTGGCGCGCCTTCCTGGCCGAATCCGCATACTGGTAGTTCTGTCGCGGCCGAGGAAGAGTACAGCAGGATCACTGACCCCGGGAGGTATCACGTTCTCGTGTTGCGTCTGCAGGCATGGCAGACGGTCCTTGAGGCACTATGTGACATCGACGTCGACACCATGACTAAAAGCCCGGGCCGGTTACAACAGCGGTGGTCAAGCCCTCACGGTGACACGCTGCCCTTGCACGTGTCGGTGGTGACTTTCGATCAGGTTCCTTTCGTCGGGCTGTCCGTCACCTCGGACGCTGATCCTTTCGACATCGTCCCGGACTGTTCCTGTGATGCCTGCGACCATGGTTCGGACGATCTCCTGCGGGTCCTTGACGTAGACTTGACGGCCGTCGTTGACGGTAGCCTCGTCGTCGTCACCGAGCCAGCGGTCGACGATGGTCCGAGATTTCATCTTGTCGGTACTGGACGGGGTTGCGCGTTGACCTGGGGAGGAGATGGGGTTGGTTCATTGTCCGAGCCGGAAGCCGTCATCGACGCCATCCGTAGCGGGGATGACCCGCTGTTGCCGTCTGGATGTACCGTCCTGCACGGTAAACCGTGGCTGTGAGCATGCCTGTCCGGTAACCTGATTCCCTGAATGCGGGGGAGGTCCGGATGTTCGTCGAGCGCCTCGAACTGGTTGATTTCCGCTCCTACGTCCGTGTCGATGTCCCCATGACCGCAGGGGCGACGACTTTCATTGGCTCTAACGGTCAGGGGAAAACGAACCTTGTTGAGGCGGTGGAATATCTCTCGACGTTGTCATCGCACCGCGTCAACAATGACACCCCGTTGGTGAGGCTGGGAGCTGGCCAGGCTGTCGTACGAGGCCGGGTTCGTGCCGGGGCCGACGACGCTCGCAGCTTACTGCTGGAGGTGGAGATTAATGCGCGACGTGCCAATCGGGCGCGCATTAATCGCGCTCCGTTGCCCCGTCCGCGGGAGATTCTCGGGGTGCTGAGAACTGTGGTGTTCTCGCCTAATGACCTGACAGTGGTGCGTGGTGATCCGTCGGATCGTCGAGCATTCCTCGATGGCTTGGTGGTGACGCGGTGGCCGAGGATGGCGGCGGTAAAGTCCGATTATGAGCGGGTCCTCAAGCAGCGCAATGCGTTACTTAAATCCCTGGCCGGTAAAGGGAGATCGGCGGGGGCTGAAATCGGCGCGACGATGGACATCTGGGACGACGAGCTGGCCACCATCGGTGCCGAACTGCTTTCGGCTCGGCTAGATACTCTGTCGGCCGTGATGCCGCTGACCTCAGCTGCCTACCGCGAGGTTGCCCCGGTGAACGATCTAGCCACTGCGTCGTATAAGTCCACGATTGATCTTGAGGGGCTGTGGTCGCCTCCGCAAGAGGGGAAGAGTCCCGAACCGATTGACCGCAACGAGCTTGCACATCGGTTTCTTGCTGCGTTAGCGCAACGGCGGGCCGACGAGCTCATCCGCGGCGTCACCCTCGTCGGTCCGCAACGTGACGACATCGTCTTGCAGATCGGGGAGATGCCGGCCAAGGGGTATGCCTCCCATGGCGAGTCGTGGTCGTTGGCGTTGGCCTTGAGGTTAGGGTCTTTCCAACTATTGCGTGACGATGGGATTGAACCTGTTCTGGTCCTTGACGACGTTTTTGCCGAGCTTGACGTCACGCGCCGGGACCGGCTGGCAGCATCGGTGGTGCAGGCCGATCAGGTGCTTGTGACGGCCGCGGTAGCCTCGGATGTCCCCGAGATTCTGCACGGGGAGAGGTTTGACGTCGGGGGTGGCCAGGTGCTGGCCTATGAGAGGAGTGACGATGTCTGATGGCCTTGATGAGGGTCCGACCGAAGAGGATCGTCGCTTAGCGGCTGATCATGATGACGAGGGTGTCGACGTTGCCTTGGCTATTGCTCGAGCTGCTCGTGGTGAACCGGCCGGAACCCCGCGTCGTGACGATGATGGCGAAGTTTTGCTGCCCCCGCCTCGACGTTCTACCGCGAGGAAACGCCGTCGTCGCTCTGGCACCCCGTCATGGTCCGGTCCTAGGGCGGACGGCCGCGACCCGATGGCTCTTGGTGACGCCTTTACCCATCTGGTGCAATCCAAGGGATGGGGTCGTCAGGTCAACCTGCACCTGGTACTCTCGCGCTGGCCAGAACTCGTCGGGCCAACTAATGCGGAGCATTCCAGCCCGATCAAATACCAGGGCACAGTTTTGACGGTCCGGACCGAGGCAACGGTGTGGGCGACGTCTTTGCGCACCATCGCGCCTCAGCTGGTGGCCGAGCTTAATCGTCGTCTGGGGGAGGGAACCGTCACCAAGGTCGTCATTGAAGGGCCGAATGTACCGAGTTGGAAGCACGGACCACGCTCCGTACCGGGTAGAGGTCCACGAGATACGTATGGGTGAGGATGAAGTTCAGTCAATGTGACCGTGAGTACACGGTCACATTGACTGAACTTCATCCAGCCGTATCATCGTGGTTCTTATGAAATTCTTTAGCTACCAGGTAAGAGGAGTCCCAATCAGCATAAATCCCGTACTGGCTCTCTTGTTGGAGGGCATTTTCTACATGGTGGAGGTGACGGGAATGCTCCTGCTGGCAATCCTCCTCTACCGAAGGCTTTCGCGATAGGACGTGGCAGGAATGAGTACGAGGATAAGAGGGCAAAGACAGACTTTTGGTGGTTGATGAGAAAGGTGATCCCGCGGTCGTGGTGGATGGTGTCTTTGGTAGGACCCTGACGGCTCATCGTCGCAGGTGAGAGATTGGGGTTGTGGGAGGGGTTTTGACAGTTTTCTTCTCTGAAGACGTGGTTGGACTTGTTGAAGTGGAGGTGCTGGATGTCGCGGTAATGAATATCTTACGGATTACACAAAACGCGGGAATCTCTTCTCGGTGTCCCTGGGGGCTATATCTACGATCTTATGCGTGGGGTGCTACATGATTACTGAACGAAGTCTCCAGACAATATACTATGTGCCAGGTGAAATACTGATTTCAATCAGAAAATCGATGGATCCTCGGTCTACGTTTATATCTATGGGGTCATCTTCGTAATCGCGTGCGTACTCGGCGTGATAGTCGCCGTCAAGGGGCCGGATTCTGTTGGGTCGCGGTGGGTTCACGGTATCGATTGCGTGCTCCTCGCGTTGGGGGGACTCTCCTTCGTCTTCATCCAGGTGGCTCGAACCCAACTGACGTGATGAAATTGGGCCATGTATCCACTGATCGGACATGTGCAGCGCTACGACTGGGGTTCCACCGACGCCATTCCGGCCATTCTGGGGGGTAACCCCGACGGTACCCCGTGGGCCGAGTACTGGCTGGGAGCCCACCCCAAAGCTCCATCGACCCTGTCTGACGGCACGCCCTTGGATCAGTGGTTGGCATATCATCCCGACGAGCTGGGAGGCCCGAGCCGCGAGGCCTTCGGTGATCGTCTGCCCTTCCTGCTTAAGATTCTGTCGGCCGATCACGCCCTGAGCATCCAGGCTCATCCCTCGCGTGAGCAAGCCGAGAGGGGGTTCGCTGCTGAGAACGAAGCCGGGGTGGCGGTGGATGCCCCCAACCGCATCTTTCGCGATGACTGGCCCAAGCCCGAGATGATTGTCGCCCTCACCGACTTCGCCGCCCTGTGCGGCTTCCGTGATCCATCCTCGTCCCTGGTGTTGCTGTCGGGTCTTGGTAAAGTTGGCGGACTAGACGAAGTGTTGGCGCCACTGAGCGAGGACAACGGCTTGGCCAAAGTCGTGGCGACGGTGCTATCTGGTGACGCTTCGGTGGTGTCGGTTGTTGAAGGGGTCGTGTCGGCTTCCCGTAGATACCTCGAAGAAGGCACGGACGAGGCTGTCCGTGGCCTGGCTAGTACTGCCGTCGAATTATGGGAAGACCACCCCGGAGACCCGTCCATTCTTGTTGCTTTGCTGATGAATCGGGTGCAATTGGCCTCAGGCCAGCAGATTCACTTAGGGGCTGGCACGATGCACGCCTATCTTGGTGGCACTGGTGTGGAAATTATGGCTAATTCCGACAATGTTCTGCGTGGTGGCCTGACGAGCAAGTACATCGACGTCAAGGCCCTGCTAAACCACGCCAACATGGTTCCTGAACCGTGCGTTGGAGAGTATGCCCAGCAAATATCTCCAGGAGTGGGCCTGTATCACACAGAGTTTCCGGAATTCCGGTTGTGGGTGCTAAAAGACCACGATGAGACCCTCGATCTTCCTGCCACCAAGCTAGGGCGAATTCTTCTTGTGACAGAGGGCCAGCTAGTGGCTCACTGCGGTACTGACGATTGCGAATTAAGCCGTGGCCAATCCGTCTGGTTAGCCGCCGGGGATGAGGTGAGGGTGACTGGTCAGGGATGTGGATTCCTGGCGAGTGTCGGGGTGGACGCCTCCTAAATGGAGGGCGTAACGCTGCTGACGTCGTGACCCCCCACGCGGTACCCCGTGGTCGGGTGAGGGGGTCGAATCGCTCACAGGCCCTCTCAACGTCCGTCTCGCGGGTTCCGATGTCTGGTACCGCTCAGGTCTGCGGTAGTATTGAGCCGTTGGGCTCTCTGTCGGATTATGACATCCGGCAGGGACGCTAGACCCAGAGGTCACCGTGACCTCTGCAGAGACAGGAGCGCATTGCCCGTGAGCCAACCCGAGACGCCCGAGTCCGTGATCGACGGGGAGACCCCCGAGGATCTTCTTATTGATGCCACCGATCAACCTGACGGTCTGGACTCGGAACTTCCCCCGATGACTGTCGACGGTTCCTACGATGCCGGTCAGATTACGGTTCTAGAGGGCCTAGAAGCCGTCCGAAAGCGGCCCGGCATGTACATCGGTTCCACCGGTGAGCGCGGTCTGCACCACTGCGTCTACGAGATCGTCGACAACTCTGTCGATGAGGCGATGGCCGGGTATTGCGACACCATCCAGGTGGAGTTGCTCGACGATAATTGGTGTCAGGTCACTGATAACGGACGTGGTATCCCTGTCAAGGAGCATCCCGTCGAGCACATCCCCACCGTCACCTTGGTACTGACGAAGCTGCACGCCGGTGGCAAGTTCGGTAACGGCGGTTACAAGGTCTCCGGTGGTCTCCATGGCGTCGGCTCCTCAGTCGTCAATGCCCTGGCGGCCCATTTCGTCGTTGAGGTGCGGCGAGATGGATACCACTGGCGTCAGTCCTTCACCCTGGGCGAACCCGACGGTCCGCTGGAGCAGCTCGAAGCCCTAGGCCCCGACGACTGTGAGGGCACCACGGTGCGTTTCCAGCCTTCTGATGAGATCTTCGATGCCATCGTCTTTGGCTACGAAACGCTGTCAAATCGGTTCCGCGAAATGGCTTTCCTCAACAAGGGCCTGCGTATCGTGCTCACCGACCGTCGCGCCGACCACGCCGACGAGGAGGGTAACCCGGTCCACGAGGATTTCCTTTACAAAGAGGGTCTCAAGGACTACGTCCGTTTCCTCACTGGTACCCGCGACGTCATCAATCCCACCATCATCTCCTTGGAGTCCCACCGTCCCGAAGAGGGCATGGGCCTGGAAATTGCGATGCAGTGGAACACCTCATACACCACTAGCGTCCATACCTTCGCTAACGCCATTAACACCATCGAGGGTGGCGCTCACGAGGAGGGCTTCCGTGCCGCACTCACCAACACCGTCAACCGGTGGGGTGAGACCTGGGGGCTCATTAAGAAGCGTGAAGATCGCGTTTCTGGTGACGATATCCGTGAGGGTCTGACAGCCGTCGTCTCTATCAAGCTCACTGAGCCGCAGTTCGAGGGCCAGACGAAGACCAAGCTTGGCAACGCCGAGGCCAAGTCTTTCGTCCAGAAAACCCTCAACGAGAAGCTCTCGGACTGGTTCGAAGAGAATCCTAATGAGGGCAAGAACATCGTCCGAAAGTCCCAAGCCGCCGCCCAGGCTCGCGTAGCCGCTCGCAAAGCTCGTGACCTGGCCCGTAACCGGAAAGGCCTGCTGGGGTCGACGTCGTTACCCGGCAAATTGAAGGACTGCTCCTCGACTAGCCCGGAGGAGTGTGAGATTTTCATTGTGGAGGGAGACTCCGCCGGTGGCTCGGCCTCTCAGGGCCGTGATCCACGCATCCAGGCGATCCTGCCGCTGCGAGGAAAGATTCTTAATGTTGAGAAAGCCCGCCTCGACCGCGCGCTGGGTTCAGAGACTATTGAGTCGATTATTAACGCGCTGGGAACCGGCGTCCACGAGGACTTCGATCTGGACAAGCTGCGGTACCACAAGATCATCCTCATGGCCGACGCCGACGTTGACGGCGCCCATATCCGCACCCTGCTGTTGACCCTGTTGTTCCGGTTCATGCGCCCGGTCATTGACGCTGGCCACGTCTACCTAGCTCAGCCACCGTTGTTCCGGCTGCGCTGGACGAACTCTCCTCACGAGTTGGCCTACTCTGACGAGGAGCGTGACCTACTGCGTGCCGACGGTCTAGCTCACGCTAAAAAGCTGCCTCAGATCAACCCGATCCAGCGGTACAAGGGTCTGGGGGAGATGGACGCCGAGGATCTGTGGGACACCACCATGGACCCTGACAAGCGTCTGCTGCTTCAGGTGACCCTTGAGGACGCCGCCTTGGCCGACCAGATGTTCTCCATCCTCATGGGTGAGGATGTCGAACAGCGCCGATCGTTCATTCAGCGCAATGCCAAGGATGTTCGCTTCCTCGACATCTGAGCATTCATTCCCTCATCCACTGATTATTCAAAGGACACTCCATGGCTGACGACGAGAAGCCCGACGAGCAGAACCAGGCGGACCGTCAAGAATTGGTGACCGGCCGTCACGTTGGGATCCAGCCGGTCGAGATTCGTGACGAAATCCAGAACGCCTACCTCGACTACGCGATGAGCGTCATCGTCGGGCGAGCCCTGCCCGACGTGCGTGACGGCCTCAAACCCGTCCACCGTCGCGTCATCTACGCGATGTATGACGGCGGGTACCGCCCCGACCGCGGCTGGAACAAGTGCTCGCGCGTCGTCGGCGACGTTATGGGCAAGTACCACCCGCACGGCGACTCGGCCATCTACGATACCTTGGTGCGGTTAGCCCAGCCGTGGGCCATGCGGTACAAGCTAGTGCAAGGCCAGGGCAACTTTGGCTCCCAAGGCAACGACGGCGCCGCGGCTATGCGGTACACCGAGTGCAAGATGGCTCCGCTGGCCATGGAAATGGTGCGCGATATCGACCAGGACACCGTCGACTTCCAGCCCAACTACGACAACAAGGAGACCGAGCCGGTTGTCCTGCCGTCGAGGTTCCCCAACCTGCTGGTCAACGGTTCTTCGGGTATTGCGGTGGGTATGGCCACCAACATCCCGACCCACAACCTGCGTGAGGTCAACAGGGCCGTGCAGTGGTCGCTGGCCCACCCTGACGCCTCCTCCGAGGAGCTGCTCGAGGCATGCATGGAGCGCATTAAAGGCCCGGACTTCCCCGGCGGCGCCCTCATCGTGGGTCGACAGGGGATCGAAGACGCCTACCGTACTGGCCGTGGTTCGGTGACGATGCGTGCCGTCATCGATATGGAAGAGGATAAAAAGGGACGTCAGTGCCTGGTCGTCACTGAGTTGCCCTACATGTGCAACCCGGACAATCTCGCCACCAAGATCGCAGAACTGGTGAATTCCGGCCGTATAAACGGCATCGCCGACATACGTGACGACTCCTCGGCTCGTACCGGACAACGTCTGGTTATCGTCCTCAAGCGCGATGCTCAGCCGCGCGTCGTCATGAATAACCTCTACAAACACACCGCGCTACAGGACACTTTCGGCTGCAACATGCTGGCCCTGGTCGACAATGTGCCGCGTACTCTGAGACTGGATCAGTTCATCAGTTACTGGATTGATCACCAAATGGAGGTCATCCGCAGACGTACCGAGTACCGCTTAGCTCAGGCCGAGAAGGACGCCCACATCCAGCGGGCACTCGTCAAGGCCCTCGACATGCTCGACGAGGTCATCGCGCTCATCCGTCGCTCCCCAAATACCGAGGCCGCCAGCACCGGGTTGCAGGAGTTGCTCGATATCGACGAGATCCAGGCTCGCGCCATCCTCGATATGCAGTTGCGTCGCCTGGCCGCCCTGGAGCGTCAAAAGATCATTGACCGACTTGAGGAACTCGAGCGCCTTATCGCCGATTACAAGGCAATTCTGGCTAGCGATGATCGTCAGCGTGAGATCATCTCCACCGAGCTTGCCGAGATTGTTGATAAGTACGGTGACGAGCGTCGCACCCGCATTATCGCGGCCGATGGGGACTTCTCCGAAGAGGACTTTATCCCCGACGATGACGTCGTCGTCACCATTACCCGGGGCGGCTATGCCAAGCGCACCCGCACCGACCTGTATCGGGTTCAGAAGCGCGGTGGCAAGGGCGTTCGCGGCGCCAGCTTGCGTGCTGACGACGAGGTGGCCCAGCTGTTCACCACCACCAACCATCAGTGGATCCTCTTCTTCACGAATATGGGCCGGGTGTATCGCACCAAGGTGTGGCAACTACCGGAAGCTGGTCGGGACGCCAAGGGTGGTCATGTCGCTGGGCTGCTGAGCTTTCTACCCGACGAAAAGATCGCCCAGGTTATGACCCTGCGGTCCTATGAGGATGCCGAATATCTCCTCCTGGCCACTCGCAAGGGTATGGTTAAGAAGACAGCTCTCAAGGCTTATGACTCGTCTCGGCAGGCTGGCGTCATCGCCATCAACTTCCGTACCGAGGACGATGAGCTCATCGGTGCTGAGCAGTGTTCCGCCGGCGACGACGTGCTGCTTATCAGCCGCAAGGGTCAGGCGATCCGATTCTCCGCCGGCGACGACCAGCTGCGATCAATGGGGCGTGCTACTTCGGGTGTTACCGGCATGAAGTTCCGTGGCGACGACGAGTTGCTGTCGATGTCGATCATCCACTCCGACATGCCTGAAGACGATCGGTTCGTGTTCACTGCGACCGGCGGTGGCTACGCCAAGCGCACTGCCGTCTCGGAGTACCGTCAGCAGGGGCGTGGAGGGCTCGGCATCAAGGCGATGGCCCTTAGTGAGGAGCGTGGCTCTCTCGTTGGTGGCCTGGTGGTGAGCGAGGCTGACGAGATCATCGCGATTAAGACGTCAGGGCAAATCACTAGGTCGGCCGTGTCTGAAGTTCCCGCCAAGGGACGCTCCACAATGGGGGTCAAGTTCGTCTCCGTGCGCGGGAAGGACGCTGTTTCGATTATTGCTCTCAACCCCGAGCACGCTGTCGAGGAAAAAGTTACTGAAGAATTAGTGGAAACTGGTGAAGGCGATGCCACGCAGGCCGAATCCAGGGATGTACTGCTGCAAAGCGATACTGTGGACGACGACCGTGCCGCCGATACGGCGGAAAACGACATGAAGCCGGAGGACAACGGTGAGTGACGAGACGAAGGTGACGCATCCCGGTCCCGACGACCCGGAGGCAACCCATTGGACCGCCGGTGATGCCCTCCGTACCTTCCAGGGGAAGGGCGAGCAACGCCCTGATCCGCGTCAGGAGTCTGATCGCAAGCGGACGACGGCGTCTACCCCGGTAAGGCGTGCCAATTCGCGGACTACCCAGGGGGAGAAGGCCCCGAACCGGCGAGAACCACATCGTTCGCCCCAGGCGCATCGGCCGACACGCGCTGCGAGACGCACGCGCAAGGCCCGGTTGCGTCTGACCCGCGTCGACCCGTGGTCGGTCATGAAGACCTCTCTGCTATTCGGTGTGGCAGGCGCGGTGATTCTCTTCATCGCAACTTGGATTATCTGGGGCATCATTGGTGCTTCGGGTGCCTTCGATTCCATGAATAAGGTTGTCAACGACCTCATCAGCTCGCCAAGTTCGACGTCAAAGTTCCAGCTATCTGATTACGTTAATACCGGGCGTGTGCTAGGTTTGACAGCCCTTATTGGAGCCATCAATGCGGTGCTGTTTACCGCGATCTCGACCTTGTTTAGCTTCCTTTACAATCTTGCTGCTCAGGTCATGGGTGGTTTGGAGGTTACCCTCGCTGAGGACTGAAGTCGGTGTCGTCATGGCGTACCGAACTCGTTGCCGTGATTGAGGATCCCCTGATGTGGGGAGGTGGACTCAGGTGGGTCGTACCGAGTCGTACACCCCACGCACTGCTTTGGCCGAGGCTAGCAGTTTCTGCTGTTCCCAGTCGTTGAGGGCGATGTCGAGGTGGTGCTCTACCCCGCGACCACCGATCACCGTCGGTAGGGACAAAGACACTTCGCCGTGGAACCCCATGACCCCGTCGGCCAGCGTGCACACCGGATGAATAGACCGCTGGTCGAGCAGCATGGCCCGTGCCAGACTCACTGCCGCCTTTGAAATCCCCGAGGAGGTCCATCCCTTGCCTTCGAGCACGTCGAAGGCCGATTGGACGACGTCGTGGCCCACCTGCTCGGCAGACAATGGCGGCAGACCTAGAGTGGTCGTCACCTCGGCTAGGGTGAGGCCACCGATTGTCGCGTGCGAGAGATAAGGGAACGCCGTTGCGCCGTGCTCGCCCAACATGAAGGCTTGCACCGGGTCGGGACTGACCCCAGCCCAGTCGGCTAGATGACGGCGCAGTCGGGCTGAGTCGAGGGCGGTACCGGTGCCCAATACGAGGTTTGTTGGGTAGTCGAACTCGGTCGCTGCGATGTGGACGTTGACGTCCAGGGGGTTGGTGATGAGGATGACCGGGGCGCTGTGGGTGTAGCGGCAGATGTTTTCCATCACCTCCCGGATGATCTTCGAGTTGATCTGGGCCAGCGAATTGCGGGAGTCATGATCGCCGCCATAGGTGTCGGGTAAGACGGAAGGCCCGGCGGAGACGATGATGGCGTCGGCGCTGCGGCATGCGTCATAGTCGGCTGCCGTGATGGTGGTTGTCGTGACGGGAGCGACGGCGGTGGCTTGGTGGTTGTCAAGTGCTTGGCCTTCACGGACCTTATCGTCGACGTCGATAAGGGATATGCGCGAGAAGAGTCCCAGGGCGGCGGCATTGGTGACGACATCTGAGCCGACGTGGCCGATCCCAATGACGACGAGGTGCGGTGCGATTGACATAGATATCCTTCCGTTGGTCTTCATCGTCTCACTTAGTGCCTCAGTCGTCTTTGACAGTGAGATCGTGAGGCTTCTGTACTCTTACTTAGCACGTACTGCAACGAACTGAAACAGTGTTGCAATGGATGTATAGGTTCTGCTTCCGCACCGGCGGGCACCTCGGCGGCGCTCTCGTGAAACTCCTTGAGGATCAGTGGTTTGATCGCAAGTCAGAATGCATCAGTGCCCAAGGCCTCGCGCGTCCACTTATCCTTCGCACCTTTCGATACGGCGCATTGCCACGGAATCCCATGCTTAGTGGCGCTTGCTATGACGATGCATATATGCCTACTGGTAGGTGCTGTAACCGCGTCGTGTACCAGTGTGTTTGAGTGCGCGTGCGTTGTGGCGGCCAAGAGCTGCGGACTTGGTGTGGCAAACGTGTTCGTCTTCGGATTAGTTGCCACTTCGCATGGCACAACCCTGCGGTGTGCGCAGGATTGCCACAGCCTCGAAAACCACGGTTGATGAGGAACCCGCAGGATTGTCGGGGACGCGGTGCAGATTTCGTAGTGCCCCTTGGCACTGGTTGTCCAATGTGATTCCATTAAATCACGTACTTATGGAAACGTTTCCATAAGGTGAATCAGGGGAATGATCCCCGGCACCTCGCACTCGACGATGAGAGGAGGGGAAGGTGAATCGCAAACCGACGATCAAGGATGTCGCGCGGCTGGCAGGAGTGTCAGTGGGGACGGCGTCAAGGGTTCTCAATGGCAATTCCGCGACCTCGGAAGCATCACGCAGTGCGGTGCGGAGCGCCGCCCAGGAGCTGGGCTACCTGTCGAACGCTCATACTAGGTCGTTGCGGTCTGCCCACAGTGGCGTCATCGGGTTGGTCGTACCAGATATCCGCAACCCGTACTTTGCTGAGTTGGCGTCCGTCGTTGAGAACGCGTGTCTCGCTCATGGTTGGGCAACGTTGCTGTGCAATGCCGACGAGTCTCCCGACCAGTTCAACCGGTACGTCGATACTTTACGTCGTCAGAGAGTTGACGGGGCGATTGTGACGCCGACTAGCAGTGGCGGGCGGGCCGTCACGGAATTAGTTGACGACGGTGTCCAGGTAGTGTGCGTGGACCGCGAAATCACGAGGTCTTCGCTGTCAGCCGTTACTTCTGATCCCTAGAATGGCATGAGAGAGGCCGTCGATCACCTGGTGGATCGTGGGCATTGCAGGATCGGTTTTATTACCGGGCCTCAGCAAACCTCGACGGGCTTGGAACGCTACCAGGCCTATCGTCAACTGTTGGCTGAGCACGGGGTCGACAGGGACCTCGTTGTCGAAGGTGACTTTCAGGAAGAATCGGGACGCGTGGGTGCTCGACGACTACTTGACGGTGGTGTAACTGCCATTTTTGCCTCTGACTCTCTCATGTCGATGGGGGCGCTGCGAACATGCATTGACCAGGGGATCCGCATCGGTGACGAGATTGACTTGGTCGGTTTTGACGACTTGCCGGTGTTTAGCCTCACTAACCCAGCCCTCACCGTGGTTGCCCAGGATATCGACGCCATGGGGAAGGTCGCCGTCGACCTACTCAACCGTGCTATGTCAGGCGAGCCAACTAGCTCTATTCGCTTGGACACCCACCTCATCGTCAGGGCGTCAACCCGAATGGTCAAGGAGGACCAGTGACACCAGTACTTCGACTCGACCACGTCAACAAGGCATTCGGACCCGTCAAGGTCATTCAAGACGTGTCGGTGGACGTCATCCCGGGAAAGGTGCGCGTCCTGCTCGGTGAGAACAGAGCCGGAAAGTCCACCCTCATCAAGATGATGAGCGGCATTTACCACCCCGATTCTGGCTCGGTTATTATTGACGGTAACCTCGTCGAATTGCCTACCGTCAAGGCCGCGGAAGCTCAGGGCGTCGCGACGATTCATCAGGAACTCAACCTCGTTCCGCAGATGTCAGTCGCTGAGAACATCATGCTGGGACGTACCCCCAGCCGTGGTGGACTGGTTAGCTGGGGCCCGATGCGGGATCAGGCTCGTGCTGCGCTAACAAGGCGAAAATTCCAGTTATTGCGGTCGATTGCAGCTCCTCGAGCGGGGATGTCGCATCCTTTATCGCTTCCGACAACGTCGCCGGTGGTGCCGAGGCGGCCAAGGAGCTTGCAAGAATTATGAGTGATAAGGGCGAAATCATCCACCTGCAAGGGACTCCAGGTGCCTCAGCGTCGCGTGACCGTGGCAAGGGGTTCAGTGACGAGATTGCTAAGCACTCGGGCATCAAGGTGGTTGCCAAGCAGACCGCCAATTTTGATCGCTCTAAGGCTCTCGACGTGACGACCAACCTCGTGCAGGCCCACCCAAAGGTAACCGGCATCTTCGCTGAGAATGACGAGATGGCTATCGGTGCGATTTCCGCCCTCGGTTCGAAGGCTGGTAAGAGTGTCAAGGTCGTGGGATTCGACGGCACTGCCGATGGAATTAAAGCCGTTAAGGCCGGGACTCTCGGAGCGACGATTGCTCAGCAGCCCGGTTTGTTGGGCAAGACCGCAGTGGACCAGGCAGCCGAAATCCTGGATGGCAAAGAAGTGTCAAAGACAACCCCGATTAAGGTCTTGCTGGTGACTAAGGACAACGCAAAGGATTACGAATGAGTGACCAGTCCGCGGCAGCGAAAGTCGTCGTTGTCGGGTCAATTAATGCCGACATGAGGGTCGGTGTGGAGAGGTTTCCGGGGCCGGGGGAGACTCTGGCTGGGGGAAAGGCCACGCTGACCCCTGGCGGGAAGGGAGCGAACCAAGCCCTGGCGGCGGCGCGCTGCGGCGTTCGGGTGGAGATGGTCGGAGCTGTGGGCAAGGATCCGACGGCTGATACGGCGCTCTCCTTACTCTCGGAGTGCGTTGGTCTTGGCGGTGTCGTGCGTAGGGACATTCTGACTGGCACCGCAATCGTTATGGTGGCGGATTCGGGGGAGAATTCGATTATCGTGATCTCTGCTGCCAATGGGACCGTTGACTCTGCGAGCGTCCGTGCTCAAGCCGAGCGGGTCGAGAGCGCTAACATCGTGGTATGCCAAGGCGAGATCCCATCTGACGGAATTGCCGAGGCGGCTCGTCGTGCGAAGCGGTTCGTGTTCAATTTAGCCCCGGTTATTGACGTCGATTCTGACGTGATTCGTATGGCTGATCCGCTGGTGGTTAATGAGCATGAAGCGGCCTTGGTCGCTGCCGCGTTGGGGTCAACAACTCCTCATTTGGAGGACGACCCCGATGTCGCCTTGCGGGAGCTGCTGGGTCTGGGGTGTCGTAGCGTCGTCATCACCTTGGGATCGGCGGGGTGCATCGTCGGTGGGCCAGAAGGGTTTGATTCCGTAGCCGCGGCGAGAGTAGAAGCTGTTGACACCGTCGGTGCCGGCGATGCGTTCGTCGGTGCGTTGGCTGCGGAACTGGCTCGTGGCCGTACTCTTCTCAAGGGTTGCCGCTTTGCGCCCGCGGTGGCGACTGCGACGGTAACTAAGCCGGGAGCTCAGGCCTCTTACCCCAGTACTGCGGAGGTAGAGGATATTCGTCGAGGAGAACATGCATGAAAAAGAATGGACTGCTCAATCCACATTTATGTGCGGCGGTGGCCAGGCTGGGGTATACTCAGACATTCGCGGTGGCTGACGCTGGATTGCTGATTCCTCGCGACGTCCCGGTGATTGATCTTGCTCTGATACTGGGAGTCCCAAGGTTTCAGGAGGTTTTCGATGCCATCCTTGACGAGGTCGTCGTCGAAGGGGCCACGATTGCTCATGAGGCCCTTGGTCATGAGCCGGAATCTTGGGTAAAAAACCGGATCGAAGAGGTTCACACGGTCAGTCATGAGGACCTCAAGAAGACGCTGCCCAGTGTCTCCTTCGTGGTACGGACGGGAGAGACGACCCCGCATTCGAACGTTATCGTGCGTTGTGGAGTGCCGTTTTAATACGGGCGCGGCACCTCGATCAGATCCCGATTTGGTTCTAGGCGTGTGGTCCAGTAGAGTTTTCACTCGTAACCGGGAAATTGGTCGAGGTTTTGGGCCTATAGCTCAGTCGGTTAGAGCGCCGCCCTGATAAGGCGGAGGTCACTGGTTCAAGTCCAGTTAGGCCCACCCAGGAAAGCCCTAGTCAGAGGGTATTTAGTAAACAGTAGTCGCCGCGTGATCCACGTATAGTTCGCGTCAGAAGTGATGATTCGGCGGGACTAAGCCAGTTTTACGATTGCCGATCCCAATGCGAGATCAATCAATGGGCGACTCTGTCGGTGTTACTCCACATGTCGCTGACATCGGCGTTTCGTGACGGGCTCACCATGGCCGGATTCTTTGTTCTCCTGGGGTGGCGTGAATGCGCTGTGGCGGTTGGCCTTGGAGGAGGGTGATGAGGTCAAATAGCCATCCAAGGGCTGTGATGTCGTCAGGCATGTGCCAGGTGAGGGTTTCTTTGTCGCCGCGGGGTGTGTGCCCTAACCACGGATATTCGGGGTCCGGTGGGAACCAGCGACTGACTGGTGTCGCGCGAGAGCTCAGGGTCGAGGGCGAGATTCGCGACGGTGGCGTGCCAGGTATGGGTGAGATGGGGAGACATCCACCGGCAGATTTCGGTGCTGAGGGTCCAGATCATATGCATGTGCGTGTCGGGGTCCGGATTGAGGAGATCCCAGCCGTGGGGGTCGAAGTCAATGCATTCGACGTCGATACTTTGGGGTGTGGATAACCCAATGAGCCGGAGGGCGTCGGCGAGGACGAGCATAGTTTTCATGCCGGGTCTTCCGATGAGATGGTGCCCCGGGTAGGAATCCAGGCGGAGGGTGAGATACTCGGCTTGACTTATGTCGGATATGACTACCCCGATGGGTTCTTCTATGAGGTATTTCCGGCTTTCTAACTGGGGTTGGCTGAGGTATCCGTGGGATCGAGCTGATTCCATAAGAATTCGTAGTTCATCGGTGTCGGTGAAGGCTCCGATGTCGTTGGGTGCGAGGTGAACCGTTGTGCTGATGGCTACATTGCCAGTGATGCATGGGGGTTGTTCTTCTACCATGGTTGGCAGTTTAATATCGCGTATTGTGAGAACTTGGGCCATTATTCCTTTGAAGTATTAATGGCTATCTTCCCAGCACTCTACCTGTGTCCAATATGTGAACAATCTTATATTTCGTCTCGTTGTTCGAGGTTCGAGAAGGTTAAGAAACCTAACAGAGAGCGAGGACACATGGGCAGCGGGTTTCTCAACACCCTCAAAGACGATCTCGTCGCACTGCGACATGAGTTCCACGGCATACCGGAGCTCGGCCTCAATCTGCCTCATACCCAGGCACGGATTTTGCAGGAGCTCGAGGGGCTTCCGCTGGAGATCAGCACCGGCAAGGAGTTGAGCTCAATCGCCGCGGTGTTGCGGAGACGTGGCACCCCGACTGGGGAACGTCGCGCAGTGTTATTGCGCGCCGATATGGACGCTCTGCCGGTGGTGGAGCGCACCGGGCTGGAATGGGCTAGCACGAATGGCAATATGCACACGTGTGGCTACGATTGCCACATGACCTGTCTGGTTGGGGCCGTCCGTGAGCTGTGTGAGCGGGTCGATGAGCTCCCCGGCGACGTCGTCTTCATGTTTCAACCGGGTGAGGAGGGCGAAGGTGGCGCTCAATGGATGATCGATGAAGGCGTCTTAGAGGCTTCTGGACGCCGAGTCGACGCCGTCTACGCTCTACACGTGTGGTCGGGCATGGACGACGCCGGCACCTACCACTGTCGATCAGGCACCGTCATGGCCTCTAACGACAACTCGACCGTCGTTTTTGAAGGCTGCGGCGGACACGGGTCAGCCCCGCATCTTTCTCACGACCCGGTACCAGCGGCAGCTGAGCTCGTATTGGCGTTGCAGACGATGGTCGCCCGGCGCTTCGATGTTTTCGACCCTGTCGTCGTCACGTCGGGACATATCATTGCCGGAACGGCCCGCAACGTCATCCCTGAGGACGCCACCGTCGAGTCGACCTTACGCGCCTTCTCCCCGCAAGCTCGCGACCGCCTTTTTAAACTCATCCCAGAAGTTGCGCACGGCGTAGCCCGCGCCCACGGCGTCACAGCCGAGTATATCTAAGCTACGGATACTGTCTGTGCACTACCATATGTGATCTGTAACAGGGCGACCCGACCTATTGCCCCCAGGTGCTGCACCAGACCAGCGAGTTTTAGTTGCTTGAACGAGGAACGACTTTTTACTACTGAAAACATAATCCTCAGGTTATCGTTAGGGATCTCTCCCAGAAGATATGGAGTTCCTCTTTCACGTCGGGGAAAAAGACTTGCCTTCGTCAAGACACGAGGATCTCCCCGTGGGAAACGTGGTTGGGTCACCGACTAACCTGCCTACCGCCCACCCCATTGGTCGCGTCAAAGTAGTGCGGTCGGATCGTCCGCCCGAACGTGGCCGTGTGGTAGATGTTGGGACGCATCGCCGTGGTGGTGGTTTCGTAGGTACACAGCGTTGCGACAGGGAAAGTCCATACGGTCGGAGCGAGTTGTTGGTGGCTCCAGGTGACGAGGTTTTCGGGGTGTTCGACGGGGCCGCGGAAGTGGAGCAGGGACACGTACCAGAGATCCCGGGGACTGAGGATACCTTCCCGGTAGGCGTCCGGCCCGAGTTCCTGGCCGAGCGTGTGGGTGCGGAATTCGTCGGCGTCTGGGCTGGTGGGGTGCAGGAGCGCAAGAACACCTCCGGGGGTTATCAGGAGGCGCTCGAGTTTCATGGACAAGGGTGCGTGACGGGCACAGGCTCGGTCGAGCGCGCTCGCGCATCTGGTCGCGAACGGGTCTTGCTGCGGTACCGGCCGCCGGTTTTCCAGCGCTCGGACGGTGACGTGTGCACAGTCCGTAGCCCCGCTGTGCAGGTGGTCTGTCCCGGCGAGGCCGACGGCTTCCTGTGTCAGGGCGGCCAGCATGTTCTCTGCTGGCGGTGGGGGCAGCAGGATGATGCTCAGTGGCCAGCGTGCCGCCCCGTCGCGGGCTGACGGTTCGATGGCGTTGGTTCTGGTGGCCACCGCTTGCTCGCCCTGAGTTTGCAAGGTCGTGACGTTCACGGTTTTCTGCTCTCTCGATCGAGCTATTCGAAGTATGGCTGAGCGAGCAGGCGGTGCAGGTCGACAAGGTCGTGACACACGATGTCAGCATCACTGCGTCCTCCCACGGCAACGACCACGGTGCCGGCGCTGCGTGCAGCTGCGAGGCCGGACGCAGAGTCCTCCACGGCCAGCGTTCGGGCTGGCGTGGCACCGCAGGAGCGGACTGCGTGGAGGTAGCCGTCGGGCGCTGGCTTGCCATGCGCGACGTCTTCGAGGGTGACCAAGAGCGGTGGGTCGATGGTGGCAGCGCTGAGCCGGGCGAGCGCGAGTCGTCGCGGCGCGTTGGTGACGACGCCCCAGGGGATGTGGTGGGCCTCGAGCCAGATGAGGAGTTCCAGGGCACCTGCCGCCGGCTTGATGCTGTCGAGCTGTATGCACTCCTGGTCTAGCTGGGCATTCACTATGCTCTGAAGGATCTCTGAGTCGATATGCGGCAAGAAATGGGTGATGGTTGCGGCCACATCCCGGCCATGGCACCAGGCCAGGACATCAGCAATGGGGATGCTATTCCGTTCAGCCCAGGCTGACCAAATAGATTCGACCGCTGCGCTGGAGTCCACCAGCGTCCCGTCCATGTCGAACAGGACCGCCTGGATACCAGCCAGTCGTGAATCAGTGCGTGTTATTGCCGCCTCCATCCTGCCCGGCCACCTGGCGGCACACGCTTGCGGTGACGACCAGGCCCTTGGTACTGAGGATGGCCCAAATTCGCTGCCACGTATGAAACATGCAACTAGCATGTATGATTGAATAATCATATGCAACGATTATTTCGTCAGAAAATGATCATCAACTCTCTCGGAGCCTCACCGACTTCGGTGGATGCACTCGTAGAGCTTACCGGCGCTTCGCCGGCGACGATCCGCCGCGATTTGACCGAGCTCGAAGGCCACGGACAGTTACGCAAGGTGCATGGCGGGGCGGTGACGGTGAACCTGCGCGGTATGCCTATGCCCTACTCCTTGCGGTCGGACGAGAACGCTGCCGGCAAGGCGGCCATAGCCCAGCTGGTCTCCCGCCTCGTGACCGACGACATGTCCGTGATCATCGACAATGGCTCGACCATGGTCGCCGTGGCACAGGCTCTTCAGGAACGTCCCATCACGGCCTTGTGTCTCTCGTTGCGTGCCGCGCTGTCCCTGGGTGAAGGCGGCGTAGCCACCGTAAGCACGCCGGACGGAACGCTCATGCCCGAAAGCCTGCGCTACGAGGCTGCTTCATGCTTACGCGCGTTAGGTGCGTTCCGGGCCGATGTCGCCATCATCGGCACATGTTCTGCCTCTCCTGCCATGGGCCTGACGGTCACGACACATCAAGACGCCCTGGTGAAACGCGCCATCCTCGCATCCTCGGCCCGGGTTATTCTGGCTGCTACGAGCGACAAGCTTTCACGGACCTCGAGTTTTCGCTTCGGAGGCATCGAAGACATCGACGACTTGGTCACCATGCAAGATGCGCCTCAGGCAACGCTTGACGCCTTCCGGGCCGCCGGAAGCAAGGTCCACGTCACCGACTAACCACCACCGGGAAACGCGCAATTCTCGGCTACTTAGAGGATCTCTTGCAAGATCCGGCTCGGCCACGTCGAGTCTTAGGGGACTAGAACCCTCGCTCCCTATTCGGTCACCCACCCCGGCCGGTCAGGCTCTCACTTGGTCTGCGCGATCCTGGTTCTGCCAGATCGGGAGAGGCTCAAGAGAGGAATGCGCCGCCCAAAGAAGCTATACCCTCTTACGCCCACCATCATCGTGCAACGCAAACGAACTAAGGAGTAGACCGCTCTAGATCCGGTCATAAATGGGGTAGATCCCCGCAAACGCAGCGTCACGATCGAGATCAGGGATGCTCAGGAGACCGTGAGCATGGGCGGCCGGGTTACTACCGTCGCGCCCAGACCACCTTCGTGATTGAGGGGGGTATCGATTGTTCAATCGCGTCCTGTTGGGGCGGGGAAACTTTTGTGGAGGCCGGGGGCTCCTTTTCGTTCTCGAGTAGGTCATGCTGCTAGAAGGTTAATAGAGGGTATGACTATTAAAGAGAGTGTTCCTATTCACCGTGTGAAGAGATGTGAGGTACTTGTGATTGTGTAGAGGATTTTCGAGTTCCCTGATTTATATCTGTGTTTGTGATGGGTTTACCAGGGTCGGATTTTTTGTTCATTTGGGGTGGCGTGGATGTGTTGTGGTGGTTGGCCTTGGAGGAGGGTGATGAGGTCAAATAGCCAGCCTAGGGCTGTGATGTCGTCGGGCATGTGCCAGGTGAGGGTTTCTTGGTGGGCTTGGGGTGTGTGTCCTAGCCAGGGGTATTCGAAGTCTGGTGGGAACCAGCGGTTGATGGTGTTTCGTGTGAGTTGAGGGTCGAGGTTGGGGTTTGTGGTGGTGGCGTGCCAGGTGTAGGTGAGGTGGGGAGACATCCACCGGCAGATCTCGTTGCTGAGGGTCCCGATCATATGCATGTGGTTATCGGGGTCTGGATTGAGGAGGTCCCAGTCGTGGGGGTTGAAATAGACGCATTCGACGTCGATGCTTTGGGGGGTGGATAACCCTATGAGTCGGAGGGCGTCGGCGAGGACGAGCATGATTTTCATGCCGGGTCGTCCGATGATGTGGTGTTCAGGGTGGCAGTCTAGGCGTAGGGTGAGGTATTCGGGTTGGCTGGTGTCGGATACGACTACTCCGATGGGTTCTTCTATGAGGTATTCTCGGTTTTCTAGTGGGGGTGGGCTGAAGTAGCCGTGGGATCGAGCTGATTCCATGAGGATGCGTAGTTCATCGGTGTCGGTGAATGCTCCGATGTCATTGGGTGCGAGGTGGAGCGTTGTGCTGATGGCTACGTTGCCGATGATGCATGAGGGTTGTTCTTTTACCATGGTCGGCAGTTTAATTTCACGTCTTGTGAGTTGGGTCGGTTGGGTGTGTCGATGGCGCCAATAATGTCCACATCGACCTGACCATGATACCATGTAGGTGTGTGGCTGCGACAGGATACTGATCCTGAGGCTCGTTTGCCGCCGCCTCCACCGGCATAGACAGTCACCGGATTCTTCTTGCTAGGAATCTTGTTCACTTGGACCCACTGTGACCCCTTTTTGGCCCACAGATAAACCGTAACTCGGGCCTTCATTCCGCTGAAGTTGCCATGATCATCTAGCCACCATCCATGGACATTGACACTTCCAGCATGACTGGATGAATAGTGAGGATTGTCTATTTTCGATATGAAGGGAGCGGCTTTGGATGCGACTTTGGCGGAACCCTGTTCGGGTCTCAAGTCACTGTTGCCACTAGCAGTGGGGGATGGAGATGTGGTTGGGGAGGCGGATGCGGTAGCAGGCACTGCTAAGGCAAGCTTCAGCGCCAGCAGGGCTGCAGTGGATTTTTGATACATGAACAACTCGTATCACCCGAGGGAGTCGGACGAAGGATCGGGGCCAAGTAAAGCGTGGCTGGTCTGTGCCAGATGTGGTAGAGCATCGCGACAGCGACTGTCGGGGGAGTGTGAAGGAGTCCTAGCGAACGTTGAATGGGAGGATGACGTGAGTCAGGACCGACGTGATGTTGTTCGAGGACTACCGCTCTACAAGCAAGGGGCAAGTCACGGCGAGAACGCTGTGAAGCTGTCATCCAACGAGAATCCTTTCGAACCACTGCCGAGTGTGGTCGAGGCTGTCACTCGTACGCTGCCGAGGTTCAACCGTTACCCGTCGATGAGTGCTGAGGAAGTACGTTCGACCATCGCTGGTCACTTCGGCGTCGACGTGAGCCAGGTGGCGGTGGGGGCTGGATCGACGGAGGTAGCCAGCCAGCTCATGCATGCCTTCGCCGGTGCCGGTGACGAGATCATCTTTCCGTGGCGGTCCTTCGAGGCCTACCCGATCCTCACCAAAGTTGCCGGGGCCACCCCGATCCAGGTGCCGCTGACCGTCGACCTGCGTCATGACCTTGACGCGCCATGGCCGACGCGATCACCGATCTTACCCGCGTGATCTTCCTATGTACCCCCAACAACCCGACCGGAACCGTCTTGCACACCGATGAGGTGGAGGAGTTCTTAGCGAGGGTGCCGGAGGACGTGATCGCCGTCATGGACGAGGCGTATTGCCATTTCAACCGTGGCGCCAGCGCTGTGGACGGGCTCACCCTTCTCGATGACCACCCCAATGTCGTCGTGCTGCGCGCCTTCTCCAAGGCCTATGGGTTGGCTGGGCTGCGGATTGGTTTCGCCATCTCCAACACCGAGATTAGTGACGACCTGCGTCGCGTCGCCACTCCGTTCACGGTGACCTCTCTGGCCCAGCAGGCTGCGATCGCATCGCTGGCCGCCGAGGACGAACTCAACGAGAGGGTCCAGCAAATCGTTACCGAGCGGACCAGGGTCTTCGACGAACTCACCCGCCAGGGGTGGCCAGTCCGACCCTCCCAAGCGAACTTCTTCTGGCTTGCCACAGGTGACGGTACTGACCGGATCGACGAGGTGTTGACGTCGCGGGGCGTTTTCGCGCGTTGTTGGAGTGGAGAGGGAATTCGTCTGTCGATCGGGTCTCCTGCCGAGAACCACCGGGCCATTGGAGCGCTATCCGAGGCTAAGGCTTAGACTCCCAGAAAGTCCCGCCACCGGGGCAGCTCGGCGTTCACCTGGGCCATCCCGACAGCGTAGGCCTGACGCAACTTGGTGACGTTCTTTTCCTTATTGGTCACGGGCATGACGCGTGGGTAGAAGACGTAGGCCTTCCCGTCTGACTCGAGATCGCGCAACATCTCGCGGGTAGCGTTGTACCTGGCTGGTCGGGCGATGGCTGCTTCAGCGACGGCAGGATGGCGTCGGAACAACCGCCGAAGCGCCTGAGGACGTTTGACCTCATTTTTGACGTAATCACGGGTCCGAGTACAGACCACAAAGAACCGGTCATATCCGTCGAGCTGGGCACCGTCGATCGGGATACCACCGGTGTCCCCTAAAGCTCCGTCGACGTACTCGATGCCATCGATGGTTACCGGGGGCATGAATCCGGGCATGGTCGAGGACGCCCGTACCCGCACCATGAGGTCATCCAGTGTTGTCATGTCCTTGCGGGTGAACCATTCCGGCTTGCCGTCGCTGGTACGAGTGGCGCCGATACGTAGGGCCTGGCGTGAGGCGCAGAAGGTATCGAAGTCGAAAGGGAGGGCCTGGTGGGGCTTGGCGGTGCGCTGGTAGATGTACTCGGCATCGAAGTATCCACGCCCCGCCAACCAGGTGCCGAGGTTGCCGAACCGGGGGTCCGCAACGAAGTCAGTGAAGCTACGGCGGGTCCGTTCGGGATCGCGGGAAATGTAGTTTACGGTGAGGCTGGACCCGGCGGAGATACCGGAGACATGCGGGAACTCCCAACCCAGCCCGAGCATCTTGACGACGACGGCGCTGGTGTAGGCGGCACGCATGCCACCTCCTTCAAGGATCAGAGCTGTACCGTTTATAGGAGTCGTCATAGATCCCAGCCTGCCACGCGGTGAGTTGTCGTGGGCAGGCAAAATGGAGACGTGACTCCGCCACGTGACGTTCCCCCTTGCGATGGCCCTGCACGGGTCGGGAAAGTCGAGATCTGCCCTCTCGTTGAGGATGATCTGGAATGGTTGTGGCACTGGAACGTTGAGGTGGTCCATCCGCAGTGGAAGCAGTGGGACGGCCCTTATTTCGGGTTTGACGACGATCGTAGTCTTGCCGAGTTTGCCGAAGAGTGGCGTCCGGGGCTGATGACCGGTCACCGTGCCATCATCACCGTCGACGGGCAGCGGGTCGGGTTCGTTTCCCGGTTCGAGGAGCCGCCAGCCGGAGGAGGCTGGTGGGAGGTCGGGATTGTCCTGTTTAGGCCGACTCTGTGGGGACACGGTGTGGGGCGTCAAGCGCTGCGGTTGTGGACCGAGGCGACTTTTGCCACCACTGATGCTCAGGTGGTGACGCTGACGACGTGGAGCGGCAATGGCAGAATGATTCACTGTGCCAGTGCTGTGGGATACCGCGAATGTGGCAGGATTCCCCAGGCACGATCGTGGCAGGGGCGTCGCTGGGATTCGGTGGCCATGGCCTTGCTGCGTGATGACTTGTGATGGAGGTGAGGGCATGCGCCGCGGTGTGGTTACGTGTGTCGTGCTGGCCTGCGCGCTTGTGCCGGGGTGTAGCACCCTCACCCCTCTGACTACGCCGCAGCCAACCCCGACGATGGCCCGTGAAACCCCGATGGGTACCGACGCGCATCCAGCATGGGCTGTTCCCGTGACGCGATCTGGCAAGAAGCTTGGGCATTTTGGTGATGATCGTATTCGCATCGAGGTGGACCAAGCGGCGATAGCGAAGGCGCCCGAAGATTCCGTTATGGTGGATCCGCAGGGTGGCATCCCGGTGGTGCGCAAAGGCTCGTCCATTGTGCTGGTGCGCTACATCGTTACGAATGTGTCAAAAGCGCCCATCAATTTGGGTTTGGGGACTGTGACGATTACCGCGCGCTATCCGGACTGGAGTTGGCGTCAGCCGTTGGTTTCGGTGTCGGCCCCCGAAGCTGATGCGGCCCACAAAGTTGTGACGACCCCTTTCGCCCGCGGGACTGCGAGGCCACCATACGTGCTGGGGCCGGGTGAATCCTTCATGGTTGGGGCGAACTATCCTTACGAGACTGCGGAGCAACTCGATGTGAAGGCCGACGTCGTGGTGTGCGATACCGCGGGCGCGGTGGACCCCGGATTAGGGTGGACAGTCAGTGGTGAGGTCCATCTGATTTAGTTAGGCCGAGACTCGGGTGACTGTTTCACGGCGGGCGGCAGCCGGGGATCCGCTGTTGATGGTTATCACGGCCGGACATGGGCGCGTCCAGGTCTCATTATCCCCAGGGTTATCCACAGGGCTTGTGGGCAACTGTGGATAGCGTGCTGTGTGCGCGTGGCGCGTGTCACCTCGATTTCGATGTCCACAGATTTGCTGTGCATCTCTTGTCGCCCATGTCAGCTGGCACATAGCTTCGCGGCCATGTCCGTGACTGCGATACCTGCTAGCGCAGCGGCGCCATCTCCCCGGCTGCGTCGTTCACCACGCCTCATCGTCATAGGAGTGCTGTGCGCATGCTTAGGCGGCCTGGGTGGAGCCGTTGCCTGGCACCGCGCTTCTCATGCCGATCAAGTCCTCGTCATGACGCGGGCTGTGGGGCAAGGAGAGGTCGTGCGCAATACCGACATTGGTCTGACCTCAGTAGCCGTCGATCGAGCCGTCGCCACAATCCCGGCCGACCAACTCGACAAGATCGTCGGTCGCCATGCCTTGGTCGATCTGTCATCGGGACAACTCCTCGGGTCCCACTCAGTGGGAGAACTGCGGGTGGCGCCCGGACGCTCCCGGGTAGGCCTCAGACTTGCCGCCGGACGCTTACCTACCGTTTCTCTACCCGCCGGGTCCCACGTCACCGTGGTAGAAACCAGCCCTGACAAGGACACCGGAACCGTCTCACAGCTGTCCACCGTCGACGCTGTGGTCGTCGCGGCGCCCAAGGCGACGGGTGATCATAGTAGTTGGTTGGTCGATGTCGAGGTTGATTCCGGCGACGCTGCCCGGCTTGCTGACCTCGCTTCCCTGGACCGCATCGCCGTCGTGGAAAGGGGACGGTGATGTCAATCATCGTGCTGACCAGTTCCGGGGGATCCCCTGGCCTGACAACGACCGCTCTCGGTCTGGCACTCACTTGGCCGCGTGATGTCGTCCTTGTTGATGCTGACCCGTTCCCCGGTCACGTGATCGAATCGGGGTATCTGATGGGTCGCGTCCCACTGCGCGCCGGACTCATCGGCGTAGCCACAGCCTGCCGTGACGGTGCTGACCCCGTCCAGGCGATGTGGGAGGAGACCATTCCACTTCTCCACGATTCCGACGATCGAACGGTAGGTTTACTCAGCGGATACGGGCATCTCGGACATGCCTCTCTCATGGGAACATCGTGGCCGAGCCTTGTCAGCGCCATGATCGATCTTGGGCGGGCGGGGGTTGACGTCATGGTCGACGCAGGCCGGTTGGGGCCGGAAGGCCTGCCTGAAAGCCTCATTTCCCGCGCCTCCCTCATCGCAATGGTGACGGGATCTCGGCTCCGGCAACTGGCGACCTTGTCCATGCGAACTGAGGAAATGGAGGCCATGTCCTCGACGACCACGGGGACAATGGGACTCATCGTCGTCGGGTCCGGCCGTCCGTACAGCTCCCGCGAGATCGGTCATCAATTTGGTCTTCCGGTCTTTGGTGATGTCGTCTTCGACGCTCGCGCGGCTGCGGTGCTGTCCGACGGGGAACCCGCAGGGAAGCGTTGGGCGCGCGGACGCTACGCCACGAGTGTGCAAAGTGTGGCGGAGTCCATGCAAGAGCGGGTCCGTCGAGCTCATCACGCCGTCACTGGACCTGACGTTCTCGCCACCTCGGCAATGGGGGTGGTGTCATGATGATCGACCAGACTGCTGCGGTTGGCCGATTTAACACTTCGGTACGCTCGAGCGAGGGTGGGGAAAACTTGGCTGGTCTGCTTTCCCGCATCTCCCCGCCCCCACAGGGACCGCCAGCGACGGCGATTACCCCTCCCGCCCGGCGGCGGCTCGACACGAGTGACGTGGACTGGCGCATTGTCGTTGAGTTGCGTCGGAAAGCCTCTGAACGCATCTCGTCGGAACGGGCGTCCCATCGGGAACGCACCGGCGTCGACCTGAGCGGCGACGATGTGCGGATGCTAGGTCAATCGATCGTGCGGCAGGCCGTCGAGTCCCACGCCGAGAAACTGACTGCTGAGGGTCAAGCCCTGTGGAGTACACAGACGAAGGATGCGTACGTCCGCGCGGTCATGGATGCCATCTTCGGGTACGGGCGACTACAGCCTCTCTTCGAAATCCAAGATGCGGAGAATATTGAAATCAATGGCTGCGATCGGGTCTTTGTGCAGTACGGCGATGGACGACGCGAACCCGGTCCCGTGGTGGCCGATGATGATGCTGAACTCGTCGAGGCGATTCGGTTTCTCGGTGAATCGGCCAACCCGCCGCGGCCCTTTGACGACGCTCACCCCACCATGACGGTAGCGTTGGGATCCCAATATCGTCTACACGCTATCGGGTTCGGGTTGTCTTACCGGCCTTCGGTGGTCATCCGCCACCACACCCTGACGAGAGTGACGATCGACGACCTCGTCAATACCGAAATGATGCCTCACTACGTCGGGGTGCTGCTGCGCGCGGCCGTGCTGGCGCGTCGGTCCATCGTCATTGCCGGAGACCAAGGTGCTGGCAAGACGACCTTGCTGCGAGCTTTGGTTGACGCCATTCCATCCACCGAACGATTTGGAACCCTTGAAACTGACTACGAATTGCTCACTCACCTCAACCCAGATCGCGACAATATGGTCGCCCTGCAAGCCACCGTGGGGCTGGGAGAAAAAGTGGACGGTCACTCCCTGGGCGAGTTCACGGTCGCCGACCTCATCCCAGAGGCGCTGCGCCAGAACCTTTCGCGTTTGGTAGTGGGCGAGGTTCGCGGCGTTGAGGCGGCTGCCATGTTCGAGGCCATGCAGGCCGGTGCCGGAACGATGAGTACTACGCACTCCCACTCGGCCACCTCGACCATGGATCGGTTGGCCGGGCGAGTCGCCATGGGCGGGGTCATGACGATTGAGGAGGCATATCGGCAGATCGCGCACAACATCACGTTCCTCGTGCACGTCACCCTGGGTGATGACACTTGGAGAGGAGGTACCCGGACTCGTCACATCACCGAGATTCGTCAACTCACCGGAGCCTTAGAGAACGGACGACCGGTCACCCACCTCGCCTATGCTGCGTCGACGCCAACCAGCCCAGGCGTATTCCACCCGGATCCCGTCCTCGTTGCTGAATTGTCCCACTACGAGCCGGAGGTAACGAGATGGGTATGAACACCACGATTGCCGCACTGCTCGGCGGGCTTTTCGTCGGAGGAGTGATCATGGTGGGCATCGGCATCGCTCCGATTCACCAGTTATCCACAGGGCAATCCACAAGCATGTGGACAACGGTGGACAATTGGTTCTCTCGGCTACCCCGCCGCGATCGCGTTCATGGCCTCACTGGTTTGGGAATCGGTGTCGTAGGTTATCTAGCGACGGGATGGGTCGTGTTGTTGGCGATAGTGCCGGTATTGGCGGTCGTCGTCCCCGCCTTGCTGGCTGATCCACCGCGTCATGACCTCGACGTCATGCGTGCCTTAGAACGGTGGGTGCGTCTCGTCAGCGGGTCGGCATCGACGGGTAAATCCGTCATTGATGCCATCCGGGCGACTCGTCGTCAAGCCCCTGAACTCCTTGTCGGACCACTCACCCGGGTGGTAGCCCGGCTGGATTCGCGGTGGGACACCCGATCTGCCCTACAAGGTTTTGCCGATGATCTCAACAGCGCCGACGCTGATCAAGTTATTGCTGCGACCATGATGGCTGCTGAACGGGGTGGGACAGGAGCTACCACTACCCTTGACGCTCTCGCGGCGTCCCTCCAGGAACGCATCCGGGCAGCTCGAGAGATACGAGTCGAGCGTGCTAAGCCACGGGTCGTGGTGCGCCAGGTCAGCATCATCATCGGCGTTGTGTTGGCAGGTGCCCTCATTCTTGGTCGGGAGTACCTGGCTCCCTATCGCACCGGTGTTGGCCAGCTTCTGTTGTGCTGCTACACGAGTCTCTACCTCGTCGGTTTGATCGCCCTATCCCGGCGTAGCAAGCTGCGACGTCGTGCTCGGATCCTCCTTCGGCGTACAGAGGAGGCAACCTATGGCTGAGTCCACCATCGTCCTTGCCGCTATCTGTGGGGCGTTGCTGGCGTGCGCGCCAGTCTTTGTCATTTTTGGACGGCGCAGTGCCCCCTTGAGACTGTCTGACGCCCTAGCAAGGCTGTCGGGTCACGGGAGTCAGGACGTCATCGTCGAACCCGCGCCGGAGAGTGGACGACTGGAACGGTGGGGAACGAAAACTGCGATCCGGTGGCCGCAGGTGGTGAGTGAGCGATCTCGTCGCACCCTTGCGTTGCAGGGGAGAACCCCTGGCGATCTGGTAGCCGAGAAGGCCGTCATGGCCCTGGGAGGAATGCTCGTCCCAGCACTGGCACGGGTTGTAGCCGCTATCTGTGGGGACACCCTTCCAGTAACCCCGGTCGGGTTGGCGGTGGTTCTTGCCGTTGCCGGCTGGTTCATTCCCGACACTCGGATCAGATCACTGTCCAAAGCGGTGCGCCAGGACGCTGCCGAAGCCGTCTTGGTCTATGTCGATCTCGTCACGCTCGCTCGACTGGCTAACCAGTCAGCTCCGCGGGCCCTTGTCGAGGCGGCGCAGATAAGCGATCACCCTGTTCTGGCGCGTATCCGCACGACTCTGGAGCGCTCCCGGTTGGAGCAGCAGTCACCATGGGCTGGTTTAGACGGGTTGTCGGAGGAACTTGGTCTGCCGGAACTTGCCGAGCTCGTTGAGGTACTACGACTAGACGACCAGGGCGCATCCCTCGCCGGGGCACTGCGCGCTCGGGTCAACGAGATGAGGGACGCCCACCTTAATCGGGAGAAGGTCGAGGCTCAGACGACCTCGGAATCCCTGACGATCTGGATGGTCATTCCCGTCCTTGTGCTGGGGTTAGTGCTCATCACCCCACCGCTGTTGATCATGGCGGGGGTCGCTTCGTGACTACGTCTCGCACCCTCGAATCCCCGACCAGTTACGGGGCACACGACGTCACCGGAAAGGCCGGTGCGAATGACCAAGGAGGTCGCTATGAAACATGTAAACACTGTTGCTTCGGTCGTTCTTCCGATGACAGCGGGGATTTCCCCTCTCGTCGAGAAACGCGACGAGAGGGGACTCAGTCAGTCAACCGAAAACGCCATCTTGTTGGTTGGTGCGGTTTCGATCGCGACGGTGGTTGTCACCGTGATCAAAGGATATGTGTCGTCAAACTTGCCGAAGTGAATCCAGGTCGGACGGAGCGTCGAGAGTGCCGGGAGCGTGGAGTTTCCGAATCTCTCCAGTGGTCGCTGGTGTGGCCCGTTGTCCTGCTGATAGTAGTCGCGGTCATCCAGACCGCGATCGTCCTTCAGGCACGGGCTACCGTCACCGAAGCAGCCCGAGCAGCAGTCCGCGTGCAAGCTTTGCAAGGATCGCACGCCGGTGAGGCCGAAGCTGCTGCGCGCGATGTCGCCCGGACGTCGAAGGTGACCGATGTTACAGTCACAGTGAGTACGTCTGATTCCCTCGTCAGGGTCGATGTTGAAGGACGAGCCGCGGCTTTCTTTGGCGCCACCGTCGCAGTCAAGGGGCATGCCGTCGCCGTCGAGGAGGGGACATGATTCGCCCCTTCCATGGGGGAGCGCTACCTCCTCAAAACCGCATCGGCCCGGTGGGCTATCCTTCCTGCAGCCTCTGCCAGAATCGACGCCATCGGCGCTACCGAGGATCAGTTGCGGTCGAAGCCGTCCTCATTTTGCCTGCTCTTCTCATGTTTGCCGCGGTGGCCACCGGAGGCTGGCGAATGTCTGAAGTAAGGGCTGATGCTCAGTCGGCTGCCCAAGTCGCCGCTCGGGCTGGGTCGGTGACCTCATCAGTTGGCGAGGGCATTGCGGTGGGGCAGCGCGTCGGCATGGCTGAGTTGGCTGGTACCAGGTGCAGTGACCCCGTGATTGCGCTGGACACCTCAGGTCTTGCTCTTCCTGCCGGGTCGGCTGGCACCACATCAGCACGGGTGAGTTGCACCGTCAGGCTGTCTGACCTCCTCGTCCCGGGGATGCCAGGAGCCCTGCACGTCGAGTCGACGGCGCGCTCCACCCTTGACAGTCATCGGGAGAGATATTCATGAAGATCTCAGCTATTCGTGCCCGAATACTTGGTGCCTTGGCCATGGCGGCCCTCCTCGTTCTGGTGGTGGGCTCCCCAGCCGCCCTCGTGGCATGGGGACACCTCGACGCCAGCACTGTGTTACACCCAGCAAGATGGCTGGCTCCTGACGACGGGTCGATCCTCCTCACTGTTGTGACCGTGAGCGGCTGGGTGGCCTGGACGGTGTTCAGTGTCTGCGTCGTCGCTGAGGCCGTCGGGGTAGTCACCAGTCAGCGTTATCACGTGAAGCTTCCTGGTTTGAGCGCGGTTCAGGGGATCGCGGCAGGGTTGTTGGTGGCGAGCCTGACTGTCCTGTCACCGCTGACGCGATCAGCTGTCCCGTCCGTTCCGGTATCAGACGCGGCCGCCGCGGTTGCCACCCCGCAGCCTGCTTCTGAGATTCAGGCCAGTAGCGCGGAGCATGATGAGGGCGTCACTACTGTCACCGTCGGGCCTCATGATGATCTGTGGGCGCTCGCTGAGACCTGGTACGGAGATGGCACCTCTTGGCGACGCATCGCCGCTGCCAACCCCGATGTCGATGTTGATCATCTCGTCGTCGGTCAGCGCCTCGCTCTTCCGGGAGCCACAGTGACCGTGCCTGCCGGGCACACCGGTGCCGGCCGCCCGATCGACGCCGAGGAACTCAACCAGATAGCTCCCCAATCGGAAGCGTCGAAAGCTCGGACCGTCACCGTCGAGCAAGGAGACACCCTCAGCGGGATTGCCCAGACACAGTTAGGGGATGCGTCATCCTGGCCAGCAATCTGGCATCTCAATGAGGGGATCATCGCGGACCCGGATCACATCGAGCCAGGGTGGGAACTGGTCCTTCCGGATTCCGCAGCTGAGGACAAGCAGGCATCTGACCAGCACACCGATGAGACAGCCGGCGCGCGGGTGAAACCGGTCTCTGCCGGGACGCTGACTGGGAACGAACTTCTGCCTGAGGTGGGTGACGACACCACGGCTACTGTGACTGAAGCGACAGCTGGACCTCCAGTGGCTGCTGGGGTGGACGAGGTTGCGAGCATGGCTGAGGTTGGGCAAAACCCTGCCGAGATACTTCGGGCGGGACTAGCTGGCCTGAGTTTATTCCTGGCGGGTGAGGTCGCTGGCACCGTTACAGCTCGACGTCGACAACAGCTCTTTACCCGGCCGCTCGGACGACGCATACCGACAGTATCGGGAGAGCCCCGTCGGGCCAAGCGCGTTCTTGACGCTGCCGTAGACCAGCTTGATGAGTCCCCTCAATGGACGCCGCTGCTCTCACCGACGCCATGACGCCGACCACCGTTGTGCTGGGAACACGCGATTCTCAGATGCCGGTCTTGGTGGATCTTGCGGATATTCGTGGGGTACTAGCGATTAATGCGTCCGGAGACTTGGCTACGGCAATGGTGGCCTCAATCAGCCTGTCTCTCGTTGCGGCGCCGTGGAGTGGCGGAATCGACATCGTTGCGGTGGGTGAGGATCTTGGGTGGCTGGCACATACCGGTAGCGATGATGTGCAACTCGCCGATGAGGACGAGGTTGTTGAGGGGTTGGTTGGTTTTTCCGAGGAAGCCAGCAAGTATCCCGGGACGATCACCAGGGTTGTTCTCTCCTCAAGCCCCCTCGATCTTCCGGACCAAGAGTCCCTTGCTGCGGCGGGCATCGTCATCGTTATGCCGGGGTCAGGTGTCCGGGAGATCATCGTCACCGATTGTGATCATGCGGAGTTCGACGGCCAGCCGTTTACCCCACAGATCGTCACCGCGCCGATGCGTCGTGCCGTTGTGGAATTGCTTGAGACCACCGCTCGGTCTGATACGGAGGCCGCCCCGTGGTGGGAGCCGCGGCGAGGCGGCGAAGAGGGATCCGATCCTCCGCCGGTGATGGCCAAACCCTGCGCTGCGCTGCCACCCAGTGATGCCCATTTGACCGTCGAGGAGGAAACCGTGCTGACGTCGACTATGAGGAGTGATGTTGCCCAGCTGCCCGTCGCCGGCGGACAGGTGCTGTCGCCCATATTGCGGCTTCTCGGCCCGGTTGACCTGTTGGGAGCCCGGGGAAATCCGCCGGCGAAAGCTCGACGGCAATGCTTGGAGTACTGCGCCTGGCTGTTGTGCCATCCAGGGGCGCGCTCTGTCCAGATGGCTGACGCGCTCATGGTTGCTGAGCCGACCCGACGCTCCAATGTCTCCCGGCTGCGCCGTTGGCTCGGCACCGATGACGCTGGCCGCGCCTACTTGCCAGAGGGATACGACGGTTCATTGCGCTTAGTAGATGCAGTGACGAGCGACTGGGAAAGGCTCGAACTGCTGGTTTCTGGGGGAGTATCGACGGCTCCGTTAGCCAACCTTGTGAGTGCCCTCGACCTCGTCCGCGGCGCTCCCCTGGCTGATGCTGCTCCCGGCCAATGGCATTGGGCTGAGGAATGGCGGATTGACATGATCCAGATGGTTCGCGACATCGGGGTTGAGGTGGCCCGACGAGCAATGGAGACGGGAGACGTCGAGTTGGCGTCCCGGGCCCTCGCCAGAGCTACCGTCGCCTGTCCCGAGGATGAAGTGTTGCTGGTGGCTCGCATCAAACTGGCTGACGAACTCGGCGACCGGGGCGAGGTTGAAAGGCTGGTCTACGTGCTGTCTCGTCAGGCGCGACGGCTTGGCGTCGACTTGTCAGAGGAAACTATCACCGTCTTGCAGGAAGTGATGGAGGGTCACGCACGGGCCAGGGTGGTCTGAGGGCGTCGCCCGCAAGGCCAGTGACGCCACCGCATAAGCCGAGGTGTCACTCTTCGGGAGTACCGGTGGGTAACCCGCCGAGGGCGCTGCCCTTGTCAAAGACATCGTCGCCGTGGGCCCGGGTTGCTAGCGCGAAGACCATGGCCACCACGAGGTAGACGATGGCCAGACCGACGATGTGGGGGCCAGACAGGCCCTGGATGGGCAGCACCAACGCAGCCAACGCTGAACCTGCCACGAACATCGCGTTGTACACCATGTCGTAAGCGATGAACACGCGGCCCTTGTAGCCGTCAGAGATGTGTGCCTGACAAATGGTGTCGACACCGGCTTTCAAGGACTGGGCGAAGAGCCCAATGAGGAAGCCAGCCGCAAGTAGACCCCAACGGTTCGGGATGGCACCTGGGAAGGCCTGGATGACCGCGGTCGCCATGAGGAGAGTCATCAGGGCACGACGCATTCCTAGGCGATGCACCAGCATTGGCATGAAGCCTGCCGAGAGCACGAAGCCGGCGCCCATGGCTACGGCCCACACCGTCATGTCTGCCATGGCTCCGTTGATGTCAGACTGCACGTGGAATCGGTTGCGGTACCCCAAGATCATCGCCACTGAGTACACCCCGAACAGCACCCGCTGGGCGCCGATCAGCGTGAGGGAATGTCCCACCAATGGCACTTTCCTCAGATAGCGGAAACCATCCACCACATCCCCAGCTACCGCTCTCATCGTCCGGGAACGATCCACTAATGGTGGGCCAAGCTCCCGACGTGAAAATTGCAGTCCTAAGGCGACCGAGACTGCGAACAGGGTCGCAGATATGCAGAAGACGATCGTATCGGCGTGGTGTATCGGGATATGGCGTCCGGCGATCATGCGCACTGCCGCAGCAACGACCGCACCGATCATGAGTCCTAGCGGGCCAATCGTTGGCATGATCGACGAGGCCGTCAGGTAGTCGCGTTTGTCGATGGTGTACTCCAACCCGGCGACCAAGGCGGTGAGCAAGAACCGGTTGAGGCTCATCGCGATGAGTAACCCAATGAGCAAGATCAGGTGAGAGGGTCGATCGCGCGCACCATCCCAGACGAGGATCCCCAAGCCGATCGCAATGAGGCAGCGCAGCCCATCGGTGTAGACGAGGATGCGCTGACGTGACCAGCGGTCGAGCACGACGGAGACGAAGGGGCCAATGATGCTGAAGGGCAGCAGGGTGATAGCTAGCACCATGGCTATGGACCATGCGTCAGGCTGCTGCTCCGGGGAGAGCAGGACGTAGGAAGCCATCCCAACCTGGAGGGTGCCGTCAGCCGCCTGGGTGGCTATACGAACCCCGAGAATCTTGCGGAAATCGCGGCGTTGCCACAGGTGGCGCAGGTTCTGCCAGAACAATGCGGCTCTCCATTCGTCGACCGGTTCGATCCTAGACGGACGGAGGATTCAGGGTCCGGGCAGCGCGGGGCCACACGGGAGGCGTGTGCGGATCTGGTCACCTCGGTGAGACGGCTGTGGGAGAGTCATCCCTGTTGGGACGCAACTGAATCGTCACTGTTCTGGGAGCCGACTTGATGAGTACTCCTTGATTGCTTCCACTTGAAAGGTGATCTGTTGTTCATTAAGGACCTTCACCGGTCGGCCGGTGGACATCGCTCGAAGTTGGACCTCGCAGATGTACTCCAGATACGGCAGTAGGGAGAGTGCCGTGTCTAGGGTTGGGCCGATCGTGATGGCGCCATGATTGCTCATGAGCGCACCCTGACGTCCGTCGAGTGCTGTCACCACGTTGTGGGCCAGTTCGTCGGTGCCGAAGTTGGCATAGGCGGAAACTCGGATCGGCCCTCCGAACATGGCTGAGTAGTAGTGCGAGAACGGGACCTCGTCGCACACCAGACCAAGCGCGGTGGACGCAGGGGCGTGGTTGTGGGTGATCCCACGAGCGTCCGTGGAGTGATAGACGGCCAAGTGGAGAGGCAGTTCGCTAGATGGTTTGAGTTGTGCCTCGACGACCTCCCCATTGAGATCGTGGACGCCAACGAGGTCTGCCGTGAGGTCCTCGTACGGTACGGCGGATGGTGAGATGCACACCTTGTTGCCGACTCGGACCGAGACGTTGCCGGCCGTGCCAACAACAAGTCCCTTCCGTTGCAACTCCTGGCAGACATCCACCACTGCTTGCCGTTCACCCTGACAAATCATGAATATACCTCGATTCATTGTGTTTGTCTGTTAATTAGGCTCCGTCAACTCATCTTTCAGGAAATCCACGAACTGGTCGAAATCGGATACCTTACGGAGCTCGTTGTACAGAGTCGGATCATACAGAAGGCTGATAAGCGGTTGATAGAAATTCAGGAACTCATCATAGTCATCGGCATTGGTAGCAAGCATGAGGATCAGCGTCACGTCCGACAGCCCCCACCTCACGGGGGAAGAAGGAAAGAGGACACACACTTTTGTCTCATGCGCAAGAAAATCCATCGCATGTGGCACAGCAAACCGTCTGGCGAAGCAAGTGGGTGAATAGGTCTCCCGCAGTCGCACCGACTCGGAAAACTCGGCAGGTACAACATTGTGGTCCTGCAATCGGTTGCACATGAGGGAAATTGCGGAATCGGAATCACTAACCTGAGCATCAACGAAAAAGAGATCGGGGTCTAAGAACTTGCGCAATGATTGCGACAGGTGAAGCCTGATCTTGGATTGTGAGGACTTGAGCAGAGCCTGGTCGAGGGCAATGAAGTCCAAGTCTGATAGCAACGCGCTCACTTGCACGCAGGGGCAGGACATAGAGCTTTCATCGGTCGTCGAGATCACCAGCTCGCACGGCTCCAAGTCGACTCCATCCAATGTTGTTACGACATCGAGAATGCTGAGGCGGTCCCGGTACCTGTTGAAAAGACCCGTCAAGACCCAATCACGGAGAGCTTGGTAGTCCGGACAGACAACGATGGTGTGAGTCGTGTCCATGGGAGACCTCGATGGAAGGGTGTGAAGGCCCAAGTAGACAGCGAGGAGCCCGATCTCATCATCGGGGAAGGATATTCCGAGGGTCTTGTTGAGTAGATCAGCCAGGTAGACGGCGACGTCATACAGCAGTGGGGATCTTGCACGAAGAGACTCTTGAAGATTGTTTCTGAAGAAAGGGATCGATCTGCTCCGTGTCGATAGGCGTTCCACGTGGGCCGCGATGTCTGAATCGAGTTTCGATCTGTCAGCTGACAGGCCGAAATGATTGATGGCATCGTCAAGGCAGTCCTGAACCACTTTGAAGACACGATCCGGCTCGACGTCGTGGCTGTCGTTCGGCCTGTCGGTGTGTGGATCAAGAGCAAGACCGATGACGCTATGCACGTACGCCCGGTCCACAGGATGGACCGCAAGGTCAGGATACGTGCCCTCGAGTGAGGATAGGACCTGTTCGGCCAGTTGCGTTATATCCTCGTCCAGGGACGGAATGACACTGGGGTCCACATCCACCCTAAAGTGACTTCGTTGTAAGCAGATCGCAAGATTCACGACTGTGTTCGACAGATGAATGTCGTCCGCATGGAGGTCATGGTCCGCGATGACACTCACGAGGTTGCGTCTGATCACTCCCAGATCAACGTCCGGTAGATAGCGGTTCAGCCTCTCGTCCTGGCCCACCACGACGTCCATGGCATTGTGGACAAACTCTCCGAGAAGATGTCGAATGTCCAGCTCGGAGCCAACAAGCGCAACGTCAGCTCCGTGCACCTCAATATGAAGACCGTGCTTTTCTACCTGGGGCTTGAGGCGTTGCAGAGCCGTACGCGTGACCGATTCGCTCATGAAGCATTCAACCATGATTTCATAAATATCGGTACGGGGTCGGGACAGCAGGAAGAGAAGAATTCTTTCCTGATGATCCAGGTGCGTCGCCAAGTCTGATGTCCTGCCAAGGAGATCACCGTACGCACGTCGGTTCAGGGTATATCCATGGGCGGAGGCTTCAATGATTTCCGACCTTGTCATACCGTTGATACGGGCGATGTCATAACGCAGGGTCCGTGAACTGACCCCGAGCAATGCAGCAAGGTCCGATCCAGTCGTGGCGGAATGAACCTCGCTGAGAAGTTGCAGCAACAATGCTTGCCGTTCGGAAAAGCGAATCATACGAAGCACCTGTACGCCAGTGTAATTGGTGGCCTTATGGTGGGGACAGCCCGGAACTTGCCTAGGGGGAGGCAGAAGAGCAATGCCTACCGCCCGGCACTCATTTGGATCTCATCCGCTGGGTAACCGTCGATGCCGTGCTGGCAACAAGATGGTAATGGACCACGAATGGCTTGTGGTGAAAATATCAGTGTTACGTCTGGCGAGCCGTACACGAGGAAGTGGTGCAGATGGACGCCTTAATGGATGCCGCAGTGATGCATGGGCCTGGTGACGTGAGATTTGAAAGAGTCCCGATACCGACCTGTCCTGAGGGTGGATTCGTACTTAAGGTCGAAGCGGTTGGTCTGTGTGGGTCTGATATTCGTAACCTGTCGACAGACTCACGGAAAGGCGATTATCCCTTCATCTATGGTCATGAAGTCGTCGGATGCGTTCATGAGGTTGCGCCTGGCGTTGACGGCGTGGCCATGGGTGAGCGTCTGTACATCTACCCGGAGGCTCATTGTCTCAGGTGCGAAAACTGTCGTTCTGGCCGAAGTAACCAGTGCACCGACGTCGATTCCTACGTGAAACGCCCAGGCGGCTTCGCGGAATACATCTCATATACCGCCACACGCCTGGAACGGGGTGCCATGTACCACGTCCCTGAGTCCGTTGATCCGGTTCGGGCATCATTGGCGGAACCGTTGTCGTCGACATACGCATGTGTGGAGAACATCGACGTGTGTCTCGGCGACACCGTCGCGATCTTGGGGGCCGGGCCAATTGGTGTGAACCTCGCCATTCTGAGCAAGATGCGAGGAGCATCCAAAGTCATTGTGGCGGACGTGAATGGGGACCGATTAGATCGCCTTGGCCCGTTCGGTGTCGATGAGGTCGTCGATGGCTCGATGTGCGATGTCGTCGACACGATCCTGTTACTTACGCATTCGCGAGGAGTGGACAAGGCGATCTCGGCGAATCCGAGTACCACCTCGCAGCAACAGATATTGGAGATCACCAGGGCAGGCGGTACGGCTGTGTTTTTCGGGGGTGTTCCTCGAGGCAGCACTGCCGAATTGGACACCAACCTGATCCATTACAAAAGCCTGTGGGTCTACGGCCACTACGGTGCCACGAGCATCCAGGTCCAGCGGGCGTTCGAGCTGGCCCTTGACCCGAAGTACCCGGCAGAGTCCATCGTGAGTCACGTGCTGCCGCTTGCGAGGATCAACGAAGCCATCGAACTGACACGAAGTGGCGAGGCGCTCAAGGTCGTGCTGAAGCCAACGCTCAAGGAAGGATGAACAATCATGGCGAATGAGGTCAAGATCCTGATCGCGTGTGGGTCAGGCATCGCAACGTCAACCGTTGCGCAGGAGAAGGTGAAGCAGATCCTCCAGGAGGCCGGGATTCCAGCTCGGATCACGAAGGGGACCGTCGGTCAGGTGCAGACGCTTCAGGATGGCGTGGACGTCGTGATGCTGACGACTCGGTACCCGAAGCCCCTGAAGAAGCCTCTTGTTCAGGTTTTTGGCCTGATCTCGGGCATTAATGAGGACACAATCAGAGACGAGATTGTGAGCACGTGTCGGTCAGTCCTCGAGGCTGAATAAGAGGCGTGTGGGGAGAGGTCTAGATGACTATCATCAAGGGGATCCTTGACATCGGAGCCGTGGTTATGCTCCCGATCGTCATGTTGATCCTGTGTCTCATTTTCAGGATGCCTTTCGGTAAATCCCTCAAGGCAGGCCTGATGATCGGCATTGGTTTCTCGGGTCTTTCCTTGGTCATCGGTGCCCTCATGACGACGGTTGATCCGGCCATCAAGTACTACCAGCACATGGGCAAGGGCTTTACTACGGTCGATGTCGGGTGGGCGGCTGTCGGCGCTGCCTCCTTTGGGGTGCCATTCGCGGCACCAGCCATTCTCTTGGTCGTGTTCGTCAACGTCGTCATGATCATGTTGAAGTGGATCAATGTACTCAATGTCGATATCTGGAACTTCATCCATTTCCTGATTCCCGGCACGTTAGCCTATGCGTTGACTGGCAGCTTCTGGATCGGACTGGGGACAGTGATCCTGCTGTCAGTCATCGATCTATTCGTGGCACAGAAGGTCGCACCGAAATGGCAAGAATACTACGGACTCACGGGTACGACGTGTTCGACACTCTCCTTCATCACGTACGCCTGGCCGTTGGCTATGGGGCTGAACTGGGTCATTGGAAGAATTCCTGGTGTCAGGAAGATTGATTTTTCCATGGAAAAGGTCGGCGAGAAGCTCGGGTTCTTTGGTGACACGGCGTTCATCGGTCTCATTGTGGGTGTTTTCCTGGGCCTGATCACTCGCCAGAGCTGGCAGAATGTGTTAGTCATGGGGATGGGTATTGCCACCGTCCTTGTGCTGCTTCCTCGCATGGTGGCGGTCATGATGGAGGGGTTGTCGACTGTCGGTGAAGGCGCGAGCGCCTTCATGAAGCGCCAGCTGAAGAAAGATAAGGGTGATCAGGAGCGTGAGCTGTACATTGGTATGGATGTGGCGCTCGCATTGGGTGATCCTGCTGCCATCACGACGACGGTTCTCATGATCCCATTGACGATTGCGTTCGCCTTCATCATTCCCGGAATGAATTACTTCCCTGTTGGAATGTTGACGGTCATCGTCTACATGATCCCGATGATTTGCCTCGCAACAAAAGGAAATATGTTCAGAGCTGTTATTATTTCGGCGATCTACATCTTCATCGTGGAGTGGTGCACGTCGATTTTTGCGCCTGAAGCGACTGCAATGATGCATGCGACAGGTATCAAGGTGAGCGGCTCTGTGACTGATTCCTTCTTTGGTTATAATCTGCCAAACGTGATCATCTCAATTCTACATAGGTTGTTCTGAGTTCGGGTTCCGCGTCGACGCCGGATGGTGAGCAACGTGAAATTTTTGCAGTCGATTTTGGGAAGTGCTGTCAGGGATGAGTGGGATCCTGGATACGAAGCTGTTTCACATCCGTCTCGATGTGAAAGGTCGAGATGAGTTATTCGAGACTATGGCGTTAGGCCTGGTGAACAGCGAAAGAGTGAAGCCGTCTTTTCTGAAAGGCTTAATGGATCGGGAGGAGATTTTTCCGACCGGTCTACCCATCAGCGGAGGCGTTGCCATTCCGCATACCGACGCTGTGCACGTACTGCTCGACTCGATCTCCGTGGCGACGCTCATTCATCCAGTGGGGTTTCGTGAGATGGCTAGGACGGACGACACCGAGCTGCCTGTGGATGTCGTGGTGATGCTAGCCCTGGCAGATTCTGAAAGTCATCTTGATGTGCTGCAGCAGGTTCTGAGCTGGGTGAGGGATGGTGAGTTCATCAACCGTCTCCGCGGATGCCGGGACGAGGAGGAGGCCTTTACTCTCCTGGCTGGTCGCGTGCGGTGATCCAGTTCTACCGGGAACTGACCCGGCCTCACCCTCGATGGTCATCGTCCCACGCGGCATCGGTTGCCGGAGGATGGCAGCTTGGGCACCCCCGCGTGCGCGTTAACTGGCCAGAACGGCATGATTGGCTATGACAATGAAGTCGGATCTCGAAATTGCCCGTGAAGCCCATCTTGACCCCATCGAGAAGGTCGCAGCCCGAGCTGGCATAGATGCGAAGTACCTGGAGCCTTATGGGCGTGACGTTGCGAAAGTAGACCTTAACGTCATCAAGGACAACAGGGATCATCCTCGCGGAAAATACGTAGTCGTCACGGCCATTACCCCGACGCCCCTTGGTGAGGGCAAGACGACCACCGCTGTTGGTCTAGCCCAGGGACTAGAGAAGATCGGCAAGCACAGCGTCCTGGCCCTGCGTCAACCATCGATGGGCCCGACCTTCGGAATCAAGGGCGGTGCCGCTGGTGCCGGGTATTCCCAAGTGCTGCCGATGGAGAAGCTCAATCTGCACTTGACCGGCGACTTCCACGCGATCGGCGCAGCTCACAACCTACTTGCCGCCATGATCGACAACCACCTGCATCAAGGCAATGAACTCGGCATCGAACCTCACTCGATCTCGTGGCGTCGCGTCGTTGATATCAATGACCGCGCTCTGCGCAACACCATCGTCGGTCTTGGATCGAGGGTCGACGGTGTGCCTCGCGAGACCGGGTTCGACATCACTGCAGCCAGTGAGGTTGGCGTCATCCTGGCCTTGGCTACGTCATTGTCTGATCTGCGTGCTCGCTTGGGACGTATTGTCATCGGCTACAACCGCTCCAAAGAGCCAGTAACCGCCGAAGATCTGCACGCCGCCGGATCAATGGCGGTCATCCTCAAGGACGCCATCAAGCCGAATCTGTTACAAACCACCGAGAACAGCCCGGTCCTCGTCCACGCTGGCCCCTTTGGCAACATCGCTACCGGTAACTCCTCGGTCATCGCAGACCGCGTCGGTATCGGTTGCGGTGACTACCTACTCACCGAGGCCGGATTTGGTGCAGATATGGGAGCCGAGCGGTTTTTCAACATTAAGTGCCGCCTCGGCGGGATGCGCCCCGATGCTGCCGTCCTCGTCGTGACAGTGCGTGCGCTTAAGACCCACGCCGGTCGCTACAAGGTCGTTCCCGGAAAGCCTCTGCCCTCGGCGATGCTGGAAGACAACCCTGACGACGTGCTCGCTGGTGTTGCCAACCTGCGTAAGCATATTGAGATTGTTCGCGAGTTCGGCGTATCCCCGGTTGTGGCACTCAATGTTTTCCCGTCCGACCATCCTGACGAGATCGATGCCGTCCGTAAGGTCGCTGAGGTTGCCGGAGCCCATTTTGCCTCGTCAACCCACGTCGTCAATGGCGGCGACGGCGCGGTCGACCTGGCTCGCGCAGTCGCCGCAGCCTGTGATCAGAAGACCGACTTCCGCTACACCTACGGCCTTGAGGACTCCTTGGTTGACAAGCTGAACAAGGTTGCTACCAAGGTTTATGGGGCTGACGGGATCGACATCGCCCCGGCTGCGGCTAAGGAACTTACCCACTTCGAAGGTCTTGGCTACGGCACATTTCCGGTTGTCATCGCAAAGACTCACCTGTCCCTGTCCCATGACCCAAACCTCAAGGGTGCTCCGACCGGCTGGCGGCTGCCGGTGCGCGAGGTGAGGGCCGCCGTCGGAGCTGGATACATCTACGCGATCTGCGGCGATATGCGCACCATGCCCGGGCTGGGTCGTCACCCGGCTGCCGAGAGGATCGATATCGACAGTAACGGTGATACCGTCGGACTGTTCTGACGCCAACGGATTGGCGACACCGCTCGTCGGTATTTGGGTGGGCGCTGGTAAAGCGTGACCGTTCTGACGGTGCCCGTAGGCTGTCCAGCTGCACAGTTCAGCCTGGTCCACAGGGGATGCCGTACCCTAGACTCGTGACCAGTAAACATGCTGTGGACGCACGCCTCCGTATTGAACTTGACGAGAGAGCGCGCCGCCAGGAGGCTGCTCAAGCCCAGCGACTCATTGATGAGTTCCTCGTCACGGCTCGCGTTAAGGGGATGACACCCGTGCCGCTGCGCGCCCAGCTCATGGACGGCCACGAAGCGCGCACTGACAAACGAGGCTGGTACCTTAACGCCAAGCATTCCCTCGCCATCGGAGAGAACGGGGAATACTACCAACTCGTCGTCCCCGGTGGATTTGCCGAGCGACTGCGCGGGGTCAGGCTTCACCCCTCCCTGCCTCCGATGCACATCGGACGAGGCGGTCGGGACGGTGAGACCGGAGACCTTAAAGAGTTCCTGATGTGGCTGTGCCGTTAGGCTTCGACGGTGGCTGGAGTGCGACGCTGACCACCGACGCGATGGCGTCTTTTGGATTTCAAATAGTCACGTCCAAACCATGCTGTCATGATGACAGCGCTGGCGAGAAATCCCCAGGGGATCAGACGCATACCCAGGATGGTGTGGTCACGCACCGTCACGATGGCCTCATCTGGATGGCCCGGTGTGGCCTGGATAACCAGATCGACTTTCTGGCCCACGTGGTACTTCTTAGCGTCCCGGTAGGGGTTCGATGAGATCGTGTCCGTCGTCCCGTCATAGGTGTACGAAATGAGCGCAACATTGCCGCCTTCGGCGTGCATGAGGTATCTGGTGGCACCGGTACTGACGGAGTGGTGCAAGTAGACGGCCTCAACGGTCCCTTGGACGATCTGGCCGTCACGGATGAATTTGTCGCTGCGGTCAGCCAGTACGAGGTACAGGCACCCCACGGTCGCGAGATAGATCACCCCGAGCAGAGCCATGACACGCTTGAACTTCGTCACAGCGAACAGCATACGTTGCACGCACCGTAACCTCATTCACGACGCGGCGAGCAGCTCGTCACGGTGCTGTCGCATGGCCCGGCTCGCTCGAGAGCATCGAGCTCGCACTGCGGTGGGACTGGTGTTGTGACGTTGTGCGGCAGTAGCGCAATCCAACGCGTCCACCCACACACTTCGCAATACTGGTGCGCTAGCCGGGGTGATGATTCCAAGCTTCTCAGCTGCACTGAGCATGTCCGACGCCACCCGCCCTGGTTCTTGAACCTCTGGTGCGCTGATGTCGATCGATTCGGAAGGGGTCTCAGGGCTGCTGCGTTGGCGTCGAGATGAGATGGCATGCAGACAGTCCAAAGCTACGTTCGTGCATACCTTGTTGGTACGGGACAACGGGAAGTTGGTGATGACCATCCAAGCCTCGCCGATGTAGTCGTCTAGACAGGCCTGACGATCGCGGCTGGCGATCATGACCAGAGTAGGAAGAATCGCTTGAATCAAAGCCATTCCGGCGAATTCGGACGTCGCCCCATTGCGGGCCGCAATGAGAGCGCGAAGTGCGGCAGCGTCGTCTTGATGCAGTCGTTGGGGAAGGTCTTCCGGACGGCACCCACGACAGATCGCGTCGGCGCGCCACCGAGCGTAGGGATGGGAGCACAATTCCTGCCAGAGGGAGTGGAGACGGCAGGGTGTGGTGGACGTGAAGGTCATGGCAGCACCTTTCGGATAAGCGATGCCCTAAGTCCATCGAAGTGATGTTGCTTGCGGTGTTGCCCGCATCGGTCCAGGTGTTGCCCTTTTCGGCGTCAGTGTTGTCCTTGTTATGCGTAGTGTTGTCCGACCAGCCGCTGTGAAAACCGGCCGTGCCCCGAAGGACACGGCCGGTTTCTTACATGCTGGTTTCTTGCACATGGCTGGTTTCTACATGAAGTCTCACTCGTCGGCGAGCGCTTCGGTTGGAACTGCCTTAGCAGCCCGCCTGCCCGGTAGCACCGAGGCTAGGCATGCCGCCACCAGACAGATCGCGATAAGACCGAGGGTCCACGACCAATCGATCGAGAAGTGTACTGGGATGGTGTCCGAGGCGACCCGGAACACCGACCGGATGCCCAGCCAAGCGAAGTAGAATCCAGCGACCATCCCGACTATGACACCGGCCATTCCGACCTGGATCGATTCGTACAGCAGCATCAACCTCAGCCCACGCCGCTGCATGCCCATCGCTCGCAACAGCGCAGACTCTCGACGCCGCTCCAACACTGACAGGCTCAACGTATTGGCCACCCCGATAAGGGCGATGAGCACCGCCACGCCGAGCAGGGCCGTCATGACCACCAGCAGGGCCTTGAGGATCAGCTCGATGATACCGCCGATAAGGGCGCCTCCATCGATGTCCATATGCTGCGAATCACTGCTCGGCATGTACATCATCACCGTCAGGGTCGAGGCTAGATTGCTGCGGTCATTCAGATGGACCCAGATGGACTGGTCACCCACGGAAGGCACGATCCTCTTCAAGTCGTCCTGATTGACCACGACGTCGTTTTCGGCAAGCCCGTGAACCTTCATGACATTGAGAGTCACCTTGCCCTTAGAAGAGGTGAAGGTCACGGTCGTCGGTGGGTTACTTATAGAGGTAACCAGCGCAACTCCTGGTTTCATTTTCTTGGCGATTGAGGGCGCTATCTTGGCGATCTCATCAGGATTTCCGGACAGCACATGGGCATGAGAGGACAGGTCACTGTGGGCGAACCCACCCTTGAGGACGATGGAGTCCTTGACGTTTGGCAGGTCATGCACTGTCTTAAGGGCTGACTTGTCGAGCGTGCTTGCCCTCTCCTGGCGGGTATTCGGGTCAAAAGAGGGGCGGTTCGTCAGAGTAAGGTCGATGGGGAAGTGCTCGTTGATCTGATCCATGACCGTCGTGCGCGTCGTCGAGATGCCCACCTGCAAAGTGACCGACAAACCGATAGCCAGCATGAGGGCTACCGCAGTCAGGGAAGTGCGAGTTGGGTTGCGGTTGGCGTTTGAGGTGGATAGCCGCGCTGTCGGCCCGAGAGGCCGCAGCAGGAACCCCATGGCACGGATTACCCACGGCACATATAGCGGGGTCGCGATGAGCAACGCCAAAGACAGGCAGATTGCTGACAGAATCGCCATCACGATGATCGAAGCGCCGGTCCCGACAATAGCCTGCACAGATAGCGCGATCCCAGCCACTGCAAGCAGGGAGCAGATGACGATCCTCGCGATACCGATGCGACGCTTCTGCTCCACGGTCGGTACTGGGCGCAGCGCCTCCAGCGGAGCCACCCGAGTTGCCCGCAGTGCCGGCAGGAAGGACGCCAGCACAGTGATGACGACGCCGATGAAGAACTCGATGACGATGTCACCCCACGGCCAGGCCAACCCGAAAGCCAAAGCTCCAGTATAGGCCGTGCCTGCAACGGTTAACAAGATGCCGAGGACGACCCCCAACGCCGATCCGAGGACCCCAAGCACGATCGCCTCGGCGAGGACGCGTCGTCTTACCTGGCCGCTCGACGCTCCGACGGCCCTCATGAGGCCGATCTGACGGCGTCGTTGAGCCAATAGAATGAGGAAGGTCGTCGTGATGATGATTGCTCCTACCAGCAGGGCGACGGCACCAAAGATCATGAGCATGTACTTGGTGACGTCGAAGTCCTGGGTGAGAGTGGTGATGGTTTTCTTCTGGTAAGAGGCGGCTGTCGAGATTGTGGCGCCCCTGTCGTCCTTATTGAACTGTGGAGCGCCCCTGATCTCCGGCATGGTTTTCTCAAGGTTGCTGACAAGCTGATCGGGTTTCGTCCCGCCCTTGGCCTTGACAACCCAGGTGTCAGGGGATTGGTTGGGAAGGTGGCCCACATAGGCCGGCGCGGTTTGCAGAGCCGCGGGGTCGTCGGTGATGCCGACCACCTTGAGGTCATGGCCGCTAAACGTGACGGTATCGCCGATGTTGGCTTGGAGTCGTTTGGCAGCGTCCTCGGACAAAGCGACTTCGTCAGCCTTCGATGGCCAGGATCCTTCCTTCACCGCCGACCAGCGGAAGGGCTCTGCTGGAACCTGGTGGAGGTCGATCATCACCGAATCATGTCCATGAGCCGCCGGCATAGACGTCGACAGCACGGCGTCAACGGCCTCGACGCCATGAGTTTTCTTGATAGTTCGGGTGACCTCATCGGGGGCGACGTCGATTGGGCCGGTGTACACGACGACGTCGGCCTTCGAGGTGGCGACGGCCTGTTCCTTGCCAAGGGCTACGCCCTGGGTACGTACGAACATCGAGATGCCGACGAGGAACCCGACCGACACCGCGATCGCGATAAGGGTTGCTGCCATCCTGCCTGGATAGTGGCGCAACTCTCTGAGTGCCTCAGTGAACATCAGCCCTCCAACCCGGCCATCGCCTCGCTCACTGATTCCGCAGTGGGGGAGTTAATGTCGTCGACGATGCGACCGTCTAGCAGCATGAGGGCGCGGTCGGCATAGGAAGCGGCCTTCGCGTCGTGAGTGACCATGATGATCGTCTGTCCCAGATCGTCGACGCAGTGGCGCAGATAACCCAGCAGATTTGCGCCTGATTTTGAGTCCAGCGCGCCAGTAGGTTCGTCAGCAAAGACGACGTGCGGCTTGGTGATCATGGCTCGGGCGCAAGCGACACGCTGTTGCTGACCGCCCGACAGCTCCGAGGGACGATGCTTGAGCCGGTCTCCGATGTCCAGACCGGTGATTAACTGATCCCATAGCGCCTTGTCAGGCTTACGTCCGGCCAGGTCCAGAGGCAGCAAGATGTTTTCCTCAGCGGTGAGCATCGGCAGCAAATTGAATGACTGGAAGATGAACCCGACATTGTCGCGGCGCAGGGTCGTCAGCTTGGCGTCAGGAAGATTCGAAATCTCTTTGCCAGCCAGGAACACCCGTCCTGAGGTCATGCGGTCCAGGCCAGCCAGGCAGTGCATGAGGGTCGACTTGCCGGATCCCGATGGGCCCATGATCGCGGTGAAGGTGCCATGAGTGAAGCGAACGTCGATTGAATCCAGGGCGGTAACTCGGGTTTCCCCTTCTCCGAAGATCTTGGTGAGTTGCATGCCGGCTGCGGCGTCGGTCTCTATAGGAGTGTTGAGGAGCCCTGGAGTGAGGCCGCCAGGTCGGGTCGAGGCGGCGGTGCTGACACCTGTGGGCTGGATATTAGCTGGTTGTGCAGAGGAAGACTCGGCAGCGTGGGAGGGCTGATGAGCTGACATCTGTGATCGTCCCCACGGCTGGCCTAGTTCCCGATTCGGTTCTCCGGCGGGCTGGGGCGAGTCGCCCCTCCGGCCCGATGAGGTGCCATGTCGCGGTGACTCGAAAAGTCCCAGTTCGTTCGGTGCTGCATGGCTCGGCGAGTTCTGGGGTTCGTCGGATTCGTAAGATCGTTCGTGGTCGCTCATGATGCCTTTCATGGTTCCCGAAGGGTATCGACTAAGAGCCGATACCCTCACGCCTTAGGTGACGTGAAAAATCAAGACGGACATTGATGATGCCCAGTATTGAGTACGGTTTAGGTATCTCAAATGAGGCCGACCTCATGAGCAAATAACACGAGGCCAACCCGATCGCGGCATTCTAGTTTCGATAGTAGTCGGCCGATGTGAGTTTTTACAGTTCCCTCTGCCATGTAAAGGGTCTGCGCGATTTCGGCGTTCGTCGCTCCCTTAGCAATCTCCACCAGCACTTCCTGTTCGCGATCCGTCAGGACCGACAGCCTCTTGTCTGCGGCCTTGGGATCGTTGGGCAGGGTGGGGACGACGTGGTCAAGCAAGCGACGAGTAGCTGATGGTGCGACGACAGCATTGCCGTCAGCAACGTTACGGATAGCGCTCAGTAGTTCCGTGGGGCGGGCGTCCTTGAGGAGGAATCCCGAGGCGCCGGCTTTGAGAGCGGCGTATACGTACTCGTCGAGGTCAAAAGTGGTGAGAATCAGCACTTTGGTGTCGAGTGGGGACGCTGTGATGCGTCGAGTGGCCTCGACACCGTCCATCTGCGGCATCCGGATATCCATGAGGGCGACGTCCACAGGCATTCGGCGTAGCACGTCAAGGGCCTCAACACCGTTCGACGCTTCTGCGACGACCTCCATGTCATCCTCGGACTCGATGAGCATGCGAAACCCTGAACGGACCAAGGACTGGTCGTCGACGAGGATGACGCGGATCGGATCGGGCATGGCACCTCCAGCTGATTGTTAGTAATGGTAGGGCCCTATGGCATCCTTCACCACCGCGTACCAACGCCGCTCGTAGTAAATGCCCGATAGGTCGAGCAGTTGATGGACCGTTGCCCTGTCATCTCCTCCCGTCACTGGGTGGATTTTGACGCTGTTAACCACTGTTAGCTCAGGCTCGCAGATGGCGCACCGTGCAGGAACGTGTCAGTCTCTGGATTCGCCGGGTCGTAACGGTCGCCACACCACTCTTCGGTGAATCGCTCCAAACGCTGATCGGTCGGACGAAGAAGGAGGAACATGGACGGCATTCGCAACCATGCCGAGGGCGACGAGTGTGCCGGGTAGATGCTGAGAGAACGCCAGGACAAAGAGGATCAAAGCGGGCAGGTCCGTCACGGCGAACGCTATGGACGTCTTTCGCTCGATGGCGACCTTCATGTCCCCAGCGTCAACCTTGCCGGTCAGCTTGGTAAGGAACGGACGCAACACTAGGCCAAGGATCAGCGTCACAAGCCAGCACAGCGATACCGTCGGCGATGTGTGGCTCTCCATCGATAGCGCGGTCGTGGTGGTCGAAACTTGTGGCAGCGTGGCTCAACTTTTGACAGCTCCCTCCGAGATACCGGCGATGAGTTGCTTGGCACCGACGGTAAACACCAGGAGCAGCGGGACGATGGCAATGAGTGAGGAGGCCATGAGCATGCCGTAGTCGGTGCCGTGTGCCGTCTTGAGCTGACTCAATGCCACCTGCAGGGTTAGTTTGCTCGGATCGTTGAGGACGATGAGGGGCCACATGAAGTCGTTCCATGAGCCGATGAAGGTGAAGATCCCCAGGAATGCCATGGCCGGGCGGATGATCGGCAGACACACATGCACGTACTGGTGCCAGAAGCCGCACCCGTCCAGCGTGGCGGCCTCCAGCAGTTCCGTTGGGATGGCGTTGGTGGCGTACTGCCGCAGCCAGAACACGCCGAACGAGCTGGCCAGGGAGGGCACGATGACGGCTTTGAGATCGCCGACCCATCCAATCTTGCTCATGAGGACGAACTGCGGGATCGTCGCCAACTGGGTGGGCAGCAGAAAGGTCGCCAGGACGACGGCGAAGAGCACCTTCCGGCCGGGAAAGTCGAACTTGGCGAAGGCGAAGGCTGCCAGCGACGAGATGAACAGCACGAGCACGGAGACCGTGATCGCTACCACGGCTGTATTGGCCATGGCAGCCCAGATGTTGACCTTCTCGGTGATGGTGCGGATGTTCTCACCCAGACGGTCTCCGGGGGTGAGCACCGGCGGGTATTTGTAGATCACCGAGGATGGTCGGCTGGCGAGCACGAACATCCAGTAGAACGGGAACAGTGAGACCAACCCGCCCAAGGCGAGAAAAAAGTGCCGCAGAACAGTCCACACACGTTGTCTCATCGCGCCACCTTGCGATCGTGCTCGCGGGTGACGAGCCAGTTGATGATCGAAAAGAACAGCACGACGACGAACACTCCCCAGGCGATCGTCGCGCCGTAGCCGTATCGGTTCTCCTGAAAGGCCACTGAGTAGAAGTAGAGCACCATCGTCAGGCCGGAGTTGTTCACTCCGCCCGCTGAGGCCGCCCCGGTGGACTGCGAGCTGGTGAGTACCTGGGCCTCGGTAAAACTCTGTAGTGAACCGATCGTCGACATGAGGGTGATGAACAAGACGATGGCGCGCAGCTGAGGCAGGGTGACGTGGAAGAACGTCTGCCATCCGTTCGCCCCGTCGATGGCTGCCGCTTCGTACTGTGTCTTGTCGATGGCCTGCATACCGGCAAGGATGAGCAGCGCGTTGTACCCGACGAACGACCACACCGTCAGTGACGAGATAGCGATCTTGATGCCCCACTTGCTTTGCAACCAGGCGATGTTCGACTGGCCCAACAGGTTGCGGATGGCGTTCGCGAGCCCGAACTGGCTGGAGAAGATCGAACTGAACAGGATGCCCATAGCCACCATGGACGTGATGTTCGGTACCAGGTAGATAACCCGGTAGGTCGTGGAGAAGCGCATCGTCTTGTTCAGTATGAGGGCGACGATTGTGGCAATGATGAGCGTTGGAATCGTGCCCATCGCCCACAGGATGAGCGTATTACCCAGCGACTTGTAGAACAGGTGATCGCTCACCAGATATCTGAAATTCTCCAGACCAACGAAGTTGGCGCGCCCTAAGCCTGACCAGTCAGTGAAGGCTAGTAGCAGGGTAAAGATCATCGGTATAGCCGCGAAGACGAGAAAAAAGAAGAAATACGGACTCAAAGCGGTGTAGACCGGCAGGGCCTTGCGCATTCGCCTGCCCACAGACGGGCGACGTAACTCGCCCGCGGGCACAGTCTTGGTGATGGTGCTGGGAAGACTCATCTCGTCACAGAACTCACTCGGGAAGCTGCGTCACTTGACGGTGAGGTGTAGTTGTTTGGCGATCCGCTTGGCCTCAGAGACGGCATCGTGCCAGGCAGTTTCGGGATTCTTGCCCGAGGATTCGACCTGCTCCAACTGGGCCGTGAATGGGGCGGAGACGGTACCGGAGTTCGAGTCCTCAAAGAGCGGACGCACCGATTCGGCAGCCTCCGCGAAGACTTTCGCGGCATGCTGGCCGCCGAGGAACCCTACCGGTCCGGAGACCTTCGGGTCGTCGTAGGCCTTGGGAGAGACGGGAAAGTTGCCATTGTGGTCGTACTCACGCACCTGAGACTTCACGCTGAGCAGCTCACGGATTGCGGCGAAGGAGGCTTTGGGATCGGATACACCGGCTGGGATGGACAGGAACGAGCCACCCTGGTTGATAGCTGGGCCGGGGTGGGCGCATACCCGCCACTTGCCCTTGGTGCTCGGGGCGTCAACCATGAGGTCAGCCAAGTGCCAGGAGGCACCGAAGTCAGCGGGTAGACGCCCCTCGTTGACAGCAGCGGCTGAATCGGATGTGTTGGACTTGATTGCGGCGACGATACCAGCCTTGAACGCCTTGACGGCGATGTCCCAGGCGTTGCGAATATGGTCCTGGTCGCCGATAAAGGTCTTTTTCTCGTCAATGAATCCCTTGCCTGATTGCGGCCAGACGGTATCGAACAGGCCGGCCGAGTTGCGTACCAGGTAAGTCTTGTCCTTGGCGGCCAGCATGTTGGTGCCAAACTCTACGAAGGCGTCCCAGGTGGTGATCTGGGCGGCGACCTTGTCGGGTTCGGTGGGCAGCTTGGCCTGCTCGAAGATGTCGGCGCGGTAGAACAGGACGGTGGGGCCGATATCGGAGGGGATGCCCAGCTGTTTGCCATCGGTGGTGGTGGCCTGAGCCCACTTCCAGTCCAGGAAGTTGGACTTGATGTCCTTGGCTCCCAAGGTATTGAGGTCGACGAAGTGGTCAGCATGGTCACGGAAGAAGGCGATGTCTTCCCCCTTGACGCCAGTGAGGTCGGGCAGTCCGGAGCCCGCGGTGAAGGTTGTGGTGAGCTTCTGCTTGAAATCGCCGCCAATGACGTCCTGACGCACGCTATAGGACGGTAGCGCCTTGGAGACGGCAGCCAGTGTCTGATTGTCGAAGCCTTCCGGCCAGATCCACAGGACGAGCTTCTTAGCGTCACCGGCGTCCTTGTCGGACGTGGGCTCGGTGGAGGTGGAGCATCCGGTCAACGCCGACACTCCCAACACGCCCAATCCGGCGAGGCCGCCGGAGAGCAGATGGCGACGCGACAAATTCATGAGGTTCCTCCTTGGGTTGAACGGGAATCGTCACTGACAAAATCGCTCAAAAATGTTCAGATGGGGGTGGGCTGCGAACCAACCCGTCATGGTGCGAACGCCTTTTCGGGGGATTTGTGGCTCGTGTACCCACCAGGGGTTCAGGATGTCACGGCTATGTGCAACCGAGGTTAACGGTAGGTAATCTCCAGGCAACGACCTTGTCAAAGCTTGATTCGAGGGTGGGCAAACCAACCGGCAGAGGTTGGCTCGTGAGATCACTGTAGCGGTCAGTGGGCGATAGAATGACGAAAAGTGATTGAATTGACGGAAGCTTATAGACCGGTGCCCATAGATCGCTACCATGGAGCACATGCTCAAGGCCGCTCGTCATGACGCGATCGTCGAACTGCTCCGCGACCGGCCTGCCATGCGCACCGTCGACATTGCTCGGAATTTGAACGTGAGCCTGGCTACTGTCCGACGCGACTGCATTGCCCTGGAGGATAAAGGTGTCATCGAGCGCTCCTGGGGAAGCATCCAACTCGCCTTCAACGTGGATGATCACTTTGGTGACGTCATGAACTATCGCACTCAAGCCAAAGCCGCGATCGCCCGCAAGGCCGCCGAGCTCGTCCGCGACGGCGACACAATCATCATGGACATTGGCACTACCGTCCACCACTTGTCTGGGTTGCTCGCCGGGAGCTCCATCACTGTACTTACTGCCTCCCTGCCTGTCTTTGAGGCCCTCAAGAGCGCCCCGGATGTCACTGTGGTTGTGCTTGGGGGAGCGTGGTCGGAGCGTTACCAGTGCTTTGACGGCCAGTTCGTCGCTGACGCGCTGACCCACCACCAGGCTGACCTGGCTTTCCTAGGCTGTTCAGGGGTGAACGCCAACGGGCGGGTGCGTGACACGAGTCGCTCCCAGGCCCAGATCAAGCAAGCGATCGTCGATGCGGCGAGCCGCAGCTACCTGCTCGTCGACTCCGAAAAGTTCCCCGGTACCGGGGCGCACTCACCCTTCACCATCGACGAGGTCACCGGCATCATCACGTCCGGGCCACCGCCTCCGGACTTCGACGCACACTGCGAATTAACAGGCATGGAGGTCATTACCGCATGAAACTCACCATTCTCGGTGGTGGGGGGTTCCGCGTCCCGTTGGTATTCAAGGCTCTTGCGCGCGACACCTCACCGCAGCGAGTCACCGAACTGCGGCTCTACGACACCGACTCCCTCCGGCTAGGCGTTATCGAAACAGTTTTGGCCCAGCTGACCCCCACCTTGCCACACCCACCGTTGGTCGTGGCCACCACAGACCTGCGCACTGCCTTGGCGGGCACCGACTTCATCTTTTCGGCTATCCGTGTTGCCGGTACTCGCGGACGCGCCCTTGATGAGTCGATATGCCTAGCTCGCGGGGTCATCGGTCAGGAAACCGTCGGGGCTGGCGGTATCTCGTACGCGCTGCGAGGGATCCCGGTGGTGCTCGATCTCGTCGAGCAGATCACGCAGTACGCCCCCGACGCCAAGGTCATCAACTTTACTAACCCGGCGGGGGTGATGACCGAGGTCATGCAGCGTCGCCTGGGAGACCAGGTGGTGGGCATCTGCGACTCACCGGTGGGCCTTGCCCGTCGCATCCTCACCACCCTTCAGGGCGCTGGGCTGGCACCGGACGACCTGGGATCCCTGTTCGACGGAAACGGACGTGTCCACATCGGCTACAGCGGGCTCAACCATCTGGGCTGGATCACCGGTCTGGAGGTCGACGGGACCGACGTCCTGCCGCGTCTGCTTGAGCGTCCCGACCTTATCGAGAATTTCGAGGAGGGTCGGCTCTTCGGTGCTGACCTGGTGCAAGCCTTGGGTGCCGTGCCCAACGAGTACCTGCACTACTACTACTTCGCACGCGACGACCTCGCCGTTGACAAGGCAGCAGAGGCCCCGCGCGGAGCGTTCCTGGAGGCACAGCAGCGTTGCTTCTACACCAAGGCCCAACATGCTGACGACGTCGCCGGGCTGTGGGAGGCCACCCGTTTGGAGCGCGAGGAGACGTACATGGCCACCAACCGCGAGGTCTCGGGTGAATTCGAGCGCGATGACGCCGACTTGGAGACTGGCGGATACGACAAGGTTGCCCTCGCGATTATGCACGCCATCGCCAACGACGTGCCCGCCGAGCTTGTCTTCAATGTCGCCAACCACGGGGCCCTTCCCGACCTGCCCGACGAGGCCGTCGTGGAGATCCCGTGTCGGGTCGATGGTACAGGTATCTATCGATTGCCTGCCCCACCGCTGCCTGACCACGCCCGAGGGCTCGTTGTCAACGCCAAGTACGTCGAGCAGCGCACGATCGATGCTGCCGTCAACCACAGCCGCACGGACGCCTTGCTGGCCCTCGGCCACCACCCGCTCGTCGACTCGGTATACGTCGCCAAGCAACTCCTCAACGACTTCGCCGACGCTTTCGACGGCTTGGACTATCTCGTGGACGACCATGCATAATCACACCGACCTCACCCAGGACCGGATCGGCTACCTCAAGGAACGTCTCGAACGAGAACTTACCTGGCAGATCTGCCCGTTGGAGGTGACAGCCTGGCCGGTCCCTGGCGAGCCGGTGGGTTTCGCGCAGGCTACCGCCGCCGACTACCAGCCGTTCCCGCCTGGCACGTGGTGGGGTGCCCCGTGGAGCACCTGGTGGCTGCACGTCACTGGCACTCTTCCTGCTGGCCATGCCGACAAAGAGGTTGACCTATCGATAGACCTCGGATTCGTCGGTGACTGGGCCGGAAACCAGTCCGAGGCGATGGTGTACACCCCCGCAGGGCGTCCTCTCAAGGCCCTCAACCCACGCAACCATAGGATCGCGCTCAACCACGGGGTGCTAGCCAAACGGTTCGCCGAGGAGGGTGAACCCCTTATCGCGGCCGACGGGCGTGTCGAGGTGTGGGTGGAGGCCGCCGGCAATCCGAACATGACCCTGCACCTGGGTGGCCCCACCGAGCTGGGAGACCGTCGCACTGCAGGCAATGAGCCACTGTGGCAGTTCAAGGGAGCAGAGCTTTCAGTGCGCCGCAATGAGGTGTGGGGTTTGTGGCTCGACGTTGACATCCTCGACGGGCTCATGCACCAGCTGCCAGCCGACTCCACTCATCGGGCTCGATTGCTCCACGGCTTGGAACGGGCTGCTGACGAGGTCGATCACCATGGGATCATCGCCGGTGCCGCGCAGGCCCGCCGGATCCTTGCTGAGTACCTGAATTCAGGGGCCAACTCGTCGGCCCAGCAGATGACGGCCATCGGACACGCGCACATCGACTCAGCGTGGCTGTGGCCATTGCGTGAAACCCGCCGCAAGGTGGTACGCACCTTCTCCAACGTCGTCGCCCTGGCCGAGGAGTATCCCGACTTCCACTTCGCCTGCACCAGCGCCCAGCATTACGCCTGGCTCAAAGACTCCTCTCCGGAACTTTTTGAGCGCGTCAGGGACGCCATCGAGCGGGGCCAATGGCACCCGGTGAGCGGCATGTGGGTGGAGTCCGACACCAACCTGCCCTCCGGGGAGTCATTGGTGCGACAGTTCACCAACGGTCTGCGATGGATGCGCGACCACCTTGGGGTGCGTCCGGACTGCCTGTGGCTGCCAGATTCCTTCGGCTACACCGGTGCGCTGCCTCAGATCGCCCGATTGGCCGGCATGAACTGGTTCTTCACCCAAAAACTTAGTTGGAACACGGCGAACACCCTTCCCCATCACACCTTCTGGTGGGAGGGCATCGACGGGACTCGGATCTGGGCGCATTTTCCGCCGGTGGACTGCTACGACTCAATCGTCAGCGCCCAAGAGGTCAAAAAGGCCGAGGCGAACTTCAAGGAGAAGGGTGTGGCCCGGCGCTCGATCTTGCCATTCGGATACGGAGACGGTGGTGGTGGGCCCACCGCCGAACAGGTGGAACGTGTCCACCGGTTCGCCGACTTGGAGGACGCCCCTCAGGTGCAGCTGGGATCGCCCGGTGACTACTTCGACGGCGCTCGTGATGACTACCCGCAGGCCCCAGTGTGGCGCGGCGAGATGTACCTGGAATTCCATCGAGGCGTCTACACCTCCGTCCATGGTCTCAAATACGGTAACCGATGCGCTGAGGCTAAGCTCGCAGCTGCCGAATGGTTAGCGACCGTGGCAGCCCGCGTCGGCCACCCCTACCCTCACGAGCAGCTGGAGCAGCTGTGGCGGCGCACCCTGTTGCTGCAGTTCCACGACATCCTGCCCGGGTCTTCGATTGCGTGGGTGAACCAAGAAGCCATCGCTGAGTTCACCGCCATTCGTGCTGAGTTGGATCAGCTCATGAACGACGCCTGGCAGGCACTGTCACAGACAGGTGGCGAGGAGAGAGCGGGGCTGAGCCTGGTCAATCCCTCCCAGACGGATCGTCGCGATGTCGTCACCGTCGACGGTCGACCCACGCTCGTGCAGGTGCCAGCCATGGCGGCGGAACCGCTGACCGATGCCGTGGTCGAACCCGAGCACTCGGTACATTCGCAGTCCGGACGCAAGACGATCCGGATGACCAATGGATTGGTCGAGGTGTGTATCGGTGCCAGCGACGGGCTGGTAAACTCGATCGTCGACCTGGTGGCTGGCCGCGAAGTTTTACTGCCCGGGCAGTGCGCCAACCGGCTTGTCCTGCACCCCGACCACCCCGACTGTTTTGATGCCTGGGAGCTGCAGCGCCAGTACCGGCACAGCGCCGACCCGGTCGACGAGGTCGCCGACCTGTCCGTCGTCGAGGACCCGCTGCGAAGCACCGTGCGGATCGAACGATGCGCTGAGAACTCCAACTTCATCCAGACTGTCACCCTGAACGCCGACAGCCGGGCGGTTGAGTTCAGCCTCGACATCGACTGGGCGGAGCGGGCCCGCGTGCTCAAGGTGGACTTCCCCCTCGATGTGGCTGCACGTACCAGCATCGATGAGATCCAGTTCGGCCACATCGAGCGACCAATTGGTGCCAACACGTCCTGGGACGACGCTCACTTCGAGAGTTGCGGTCAGCGGTGGATGCTGCTGGGCGAGCCCGGCTACGCCATCGCATTGGTCAACCAGTCCAACTATGGCCACGATGTGAACCCGGCGGGCGGGGACGATCACACTCCCCCTGGTGGAGTGATGGCTCGGCTCACCCTGCTGCGTTCCCCCCAGAGCCCAGATCCTCACCCAGACCGAGGACGTCACCATCTCGTCTACAGCCTGCTCGTTGACGCCGACATCGCCTCGGCGCACGTCGAAGCGGCACGCCTCAACCAGCCGCTCGAGGTACGCGACGGCGCGCTGCGTCTGCGCAGCCTAGCCCGAATCGAGTCGGTGCGCGGCATGGCCGTCATTGATGCCGTCAAACAGGCTTTCGACGGCTCGGGGGATCTCGTCGTGCGGCTGCATGAGGCTGACGGAGGCCGCAGCCGGGTGCGTCTGCTGTTGGACCGAGGCGGCAAACCCACCGAGGTGGACCTGCTTGAGGAGCCCGTGAGCGAACCAACCCAGCAGCTCCCGGTGAGGATCGCGAGCGAGATCGACATCGTGCTGCGTCCCTTCCAGATCATGACATTGAGAGTGAGCCAACGATGAAACTGCTTCTTGTCTGCATCGATGGGATACGCCTTGACATGGCGCTGCCCGAGGCACTGCAGCACAATCCCGGATTCGCCCAGCCTGATCACGCGGCAGACCCGCGATTTGTGCGCGGGGTGGGCGAGGGCGGGCCGGTTCCCGAACACCCGGCCCCAGCTCTGGACCACACCCTGTCTGCCAATCAGGCCCCCAGCGGGTTGGCCCCGACCCTCGCCCGTCTGGTGCGAGGTGACTACCACTCCCAGGGCACGATCATCCCCATGTGGATGACTCCACCTACTGACTCGGCTCCCGGCTGGACGACGATCCTCACCGGCGCCACCCATGAGCAGTGCAATGTGTGGTGGAACGAGTTTGTTGGTCACGACCTGGCCCGTCACCCCGACATTCTCTCCCAGGTCTTCTTCGCCAACCCGGCTGCGCGCACCATCGCCGCAGCCACCTGGGACGCCTTCGTTAGCCCCTACGGGCCCGGCCCGATCATCCACCAGCGGGTGGACCAGCAGCGCACCGGCCAGCACCAGCTCTTTGGCCCCGACCTGTCGCAAGGCATCGATCGGGCCGATGAACAAGTGTCGTCGTGGGCCGCCTGGCACCTGCTGCACGAAGGCCCGGACGCCGCCGTCGTCTACTTCGAGGGGGTCGACCACGCCGGGCACACCTTTGGGGCGGAATCTGAGCAATACCGGCAGGCTGTGCGTCACATTGACGAACTCACCCGTCACCTGGTCAAGGCCGTTGCTGAGCGTCACGAGCAGCTCGGGGAACGATGGCTCATCGCCGTCACTACCGACCACGGGCATAAGCCCGAGGGAGGCCACGGGGAGGATGAGGTCGAAGTGCGTCGCAGTTTCCTGGCCGCTCACCACATTGGCGGGACGCTGCCGGATCCATTGCTGCGTACCGATCCCATCCGCAGCCACGAGGTGACACCATTATTGCTGGAGGCGATCGGGGTGCGCCCTGGTCATATGGACGCCAGCGCCGTCGGTGTCCTGCGTGACGTGGAACCGATCGGCCCTAGTAGAGAGATGGATTTTGAATGGTGACGATGAACTTGCCCGAGCAGGTGGATGCCATCCTCTTCGACATGGACGGGACCCTGCTCAACACCCTGCCAGCCTGGTGCGTGGCATCCGAACAGTTGTGGGGAACTTCTCTGACTGATGTCGACAGCGCCGAGGTTGACGGGGGCACTGTCGACGACATCCTCGAGTTGTATCTGCGAGACTTTCCCCAGGCAGACCCACAGGCTACCGTAAGGCGTTTCATGGACATTCTTGACGCCAACCTGGCTGGCAATACCGAGCCGATGCCCGGGGCGGACCGCCTGGTGAGGAGGCTCGCCGGTCACGTGCCTATCGCGGTGGTGTCGAATTCCCCGACGCGTCTGGTGCGTGACGGATTGGCCTTACAAGGTTGGCTGGACCTTTTCGACGCCGTCCTTGGAGTGGACGACGTCGCCGCCGGCAAACCGGCTCCCGACCCCTACCTGACTGCAGCGGAACGGCTAGGGGCCGACCCGACTAGATGTGTCGTCATTGAAGACTCCGCCTTCGGACTGCGCGCTGGGAGAGCCGCTGGAGCCTGGGTTCTCACGCTCGGCGACCGACTCAAGGGTCAGGGGAACATGTGGGTTCCCGGGTTGGACGATGAGCGGGTAACCACCTGGGAGCCCCATCCGTGACGGCCTGCGAGTTGACAGCTGCTTTGCAGCGGCGTCTAGACGAGATCGGCGCCCAGATCGCCCAGGGCATAGGCGAAGGCATTGACGAGGCCCTGGGCCGACGGGCTGAGAGCCGGTTTGTGGCGTGGATGACGGACACGTGGACTCGCACCATGACCCGCGACGAGCACGGAGTCTTCGTCGTAACTGGAGACATTCCAGCCATGTGGCTGCGCGATTCCTCGGCACAACTGTGGCCATTCCTAACGATGTGCGACCTCCCCGAGGTGGCTCATCAGATCGGTGGCGTCATCGCCCGCCAGTGGCATTGCATCGGCGTCGACCCTTACGCCAACGCCTTCAATCCCGGCTCGACCGGGGCGCACTTCGACCCCGATGACCTCAACCTGGCCGACGAGTTGTGGGAGCGCAAGTATGAGGTCGATTCGATGGCCTTCCCTGTCGACCTCGCATGGCGGTTTTGGCAGCGTACTGCGCGTTCAGACCATCTTGACAACGCGGTGCATGAGGGGTGCAAATGCCTCGTTGAGGTGTGGAGCCTGGAACAGGACCACGCTCGGTCGACCTACCGTCATGTGCGTCCCAGCGAACCCGTTGACACTCTCGGTGCCGACGGGTCAGGAGGACCTGTGGGATACACAGGGATGACCTGGAGCGGGTTCCGGCCCTCTGACGACGTCTGTCGTTACGGCTACAACATTCCGGCTCAGTTCATGGCGATGCGTGCCCTGCGCCAGATTGGCGAATTCTGTCGCGTCTGGGACGACGAGGACCTCGCCGAGCGTGCCGCGAAACTAGCCGACGAGATCGACGCCGGGGTGAGGCAGTTCGCCATCGTCAACGACCACCTTGCATACGAGGTAGACGGGCTCGGATCGGTGCTGGAGATGGACGACGCGAATATGCCGTCCCTGCTCTCCCTGCCGCTCACCAGCGACCTCGGCCGTGACGACCCGCTCTACCAGGCCACCCGCAGCTGGGTGCTCAGCGAGGCTAACCCGTACCTGTTCAGCGGCCCGACAGCCCGGGGCGTTGGCAGCCCGCACAGCCCAGAGGGCTATATCTGGCACATTGGTTTGGCGGTGCAGGGGCTCACTGGGGACGACGTTGAGGCCCGCGACTGTTTGGCAACAATCCTCGCCACCGATGGTGGTACAGGCTGGACTCACGAGAGTTTCGATCCAACTGACCCCACCCGGTTCACCCGGGGGTGGTTCAGTTGGTCGAACTCGATGGCTTGCTTGCTCATGATGGCAGTGGCCGGTATCGATGCCATCACCGGTGCCAGTTGACCCCCATCGCGGTGAGACGGCGAGTTTGGGCCTCCAAGTCCGACAGTGGTCGAGCCGGGTTGCCGGTCCATAATTGTTCGGCGATCGACGTGCCACGTGGGAAGGCCGCATCCTCGACCTGGGCAGGGGTGCGTAGGTATTCGGTCCACAGCTGAAACTGCCCGCCCAACAGGCGTGGGGAGTTTACCGCGGCTAGCACATCGTGCAGCTTGGCGACATCGTGCATGGTCATCGGGGCGTCGATCGTCACTGGCGCTTGCGGACCCGCCTCGATGCCGTGATCTAGGTAGGTGTGCCTGGCGGGTGCGGCGATGACATCGTGACCGGCGGCAGCCGCGCGGGCGATGTCGTCGGTGTCCCGCCACACCATCACAGTGACCTCCCCGGGTGCACCGGCTTCCAACACCTCGTCCCAGGCGATGACCTGACGCCCTGCGGTGGCGAGATGGTCACAGATCTGGCGCTCGAACCAGGCCTGAGCCTGGTGTGGGGTCGTGATACCTAGCCCGGCCAGCCGGGCGCGGGTGGCCGGGTGTCCAAACCACTCCTTACCGGGACATTCGTCGCCACCGATGTGGATCGGTGAGTTTGGGAATACCTCCATTACGGCGTCCAAGGCGTCGCGGCAGAAGGTCAAGGAGCTGCCGGTGAGGTTGATGTGGTGTTGTGACACCCCGAAAGCGGTGCGTGGATGATGCACTGGTATTCCGCAACCCAGCGCGGGATAGGCGGCTACCACCGATTCGGTGTGTCCCGGTAGGTCGATTTCCGGCACAATCGTGATGCCCATCATGCTCGCCCGCTCATTGATGGCGCGCAACTGGTCGACGGTGTATGCGCCACCGTGGGGTATGTGGTCGTGCTCGGTGACGTCGTCACAATCGTTGTCGTCGGGTGGTGGTTGGTGACCTCGTACCGTCCCCGGACGCCACGCCCCCACCGTGGTTAGACGCGGCCAGCCCGGTACCGGCAGGCGCCACCCCTGGTCATCGGTGAGGTGCAGGTGCAACCGGTTGAGCTTATGCATGGCCAGCACATCCAGGAACTTCATGATGAACGAGGCGGGCATGAAGTGTCGCGAGGCGTCCAGGTGAGCCCCGCGCCAACTGTAGCGCGGGGCATCGACGATCACGCCCGTCGGGAGACACAGGTGCTCGCGGGCTAGCGCTCCGGGCCCGTAAACCCACGGGGTAAGCAGTTGGAGCAGGGTTTGCACCGCCCAACGCGCGCCGTGTGAGCTGCCGGCGGAGATACGGATCTTTGCGTCAATCTCGATGCGGTAGCCCTCCGCTTCCAAGGAAGGATTCAGTCTCACGGCGAGGGAGGCATCGTGCGATGGTGCTCGCACGATGTCGAGCGCCGGAGCCAGTCGCTCGGCGAGGATCGTAACGGCATCGGTGACCTCGTCGGGGCCTGCCCAGGTGAGCACCGACGGCAAGGGGAATCGTTCTTTGGCGAGTCGCACCTGGCGGGGCTGGGGGCACAGACCCTGGATCAAGGTGTCGGTGGTAAACATCGCCGCTCCTCGTGACATTACCTACCTTTACAGATTACCGGGGACAGCGGCTGCCTATGCTGGGGGCGACCAAATCGCGCTCAGGAGCCACACCCATGTCCGTCAACCGTCATCCTCGGCTGCTTACCGCCGGTATCACCTTCCGTGACCTTGTCATTTCTGGAATTGACGAGCTGCCCAAATTAGGCGAGGAGCGTTACGGTACCGACTTTGTCGCCACCTGGGGCGGGGTCGCCAACACGGCACGAATCGCGGCAAGCCTGGGTGCGCGGGTCCAGTTGCTGACGGGTCTAGGTGACGACCCTAACTCCGAGATGTGTCGTCGGGAATTGGCCGACTGGGGCATTGACTTGACCCCGAGCCCAATCAACCATGGCTGGGCTCTCCCGGTGACGATGAGCCAGGCGCGTGGCACCGAGCGGGCCATGACGACGGTGGAAACCGTGCTTCCAGACCCGCTCCCCGAACCGGATCTTGACGGAATCGACGCCGTCGTCACCCACGTGTCGGTGCCCGCGGACACGTGGCTGCATGAGGCTGCCGACGCGGGAATACCAGTGATCGCAGACCACGGATTTGAGGAGGGGTACGACCCGGGATTGCTCGACGCGGTGTCGGGATGTACCTGCTATACGCCCAATGCCGCCGAGGCGATGCAACTTACATGCACCGGCGACCCGGTGCGGGCGGCCCGAGCCCTTGCCGAGCACGTGCCGGTGGTCGTCGTCACCTGTGGCGGGGAAGGGATCATCGGTGTGGACTCTCGCACTAGCGAGGAGGCGCGCATCCCGGCGGTGGCCATCAACCCGGTCAACACCACAGGTGCCGGAGATGCGACCTTGGCTGGTCTGGCCTGGAGCTGGGGGTGGCAGGTGTCGTTGGCCCGTAAGCTTGACGTCGCCGCTCTCGTTGGAGCCATCGTTACCTCGCGACCGCACGGAACTGCCGATCCACTCACACCCGAGGAGTTGCTTGCCTGGGTGCCATGCGATCGCGAGCGGTTCGGGTTCTTGGGTGAATTGCTGGGTGATTCCTCAGATTAGTGATGGCGGTGACGAGGTCTCATAGCTCGGCTGGTGCGGACGGTTGGCCGTCGTAGCCCGGAGTCAGGAGGTGCCTGGCGTGCAAGAATTTATCGATCTCTGGGTCCGTCGGATTGTAACGGTCGCCGCACCAGGACTCGGCAAATCGCTCGCAGCGTTGCTCGGTTGGATAAAGAAGGAGGAAGATCGTCGCGCCGTCTGCAATCATGCCCAGGGCGGTGAATGCACTGGAAAGATGCAGCAGGAACGCCAGCACGAAGAGGATGATTGAAGACCAACCCATCAGGTAGAACGCGAGATACATCTTCTTGCATATGAAATTTTTCATGGTGTTGGCGTCGATCTTACCGGTCAACTTTGTGGGGAATGGGCGCGCAAGTATACCGAGGACCAGAGTTACGAGCCAGGACGCGACAGGAATCCCCACAGATTCGCTCAGGGGCGCATGAGATGGAAGCAGGAGCGGCAGAGTAATCAATCCTAAAAGACTAATCGCGGCGGAATAGGCGCCAAGAATGATGCTCGGATATTTCATGATTCCGGGGGTTCGCATGGCCTGATGGTATCTTAGTGGTATTAGGGATCGGTTTTGCGACAGTCGCTAGCCGGTGGTTTTCCAGTTTGGTTCCAGGGAGCCATGGTCATTGCGTCCTCACCGGTAGGACGGCGTGCACCCGGAAACCTGCCTCGGGCCTGGGACTCGCTTCCAACCTGCCACCCATCGACGTCACGCGCTCCCGCATCCCCTCTAGGCCGTGCCCGCGGCCGTCCCCCTGGACGGCAGCACCATACCCGTCGTCGAGAATCTCCACGTGGATCGCGGTAGGTGAATAAGTAAGGGTTACGGTGGCGTGGGCGCTCGGGCCAGCGTGTTTAAGGACGTTGGTGAGGGCTTCCTGAACGACGCGGTAGACCACGAGTCCGAGGGTCTGGGAGACGACCGGCTCCTCCCCAGTCACCCTCAGTTCAACTTTCACTCCGGACTTCTCCACTAGATCGGGAATCTCAGCCAGACCGGGGGAAGGGGAGAACTCGGCGTTGGTGTCCTGACGCAGTACCCCGACGATTCTCCTCATCTCAAGGAGGGCCTCACGCCCGGTCTCGGCGATGGTGTCGAGTACTTCGGGGGCCTTCTCGGGTTTTTTTGCTGCTAATGCTTTGCCGCCTTCGGCCTGCACAATCATGACCGATAACGAGTGGGCGACGATGTCGTGGAGTTCCCGGGCGATCTCGTTGCGGGTGCGTTCTTCGGCGACTCTGGCCTGCTGTTCACGTTCGGCGAGGATCGCCCGGTACCGCTGGGCTTTGACGATGCGTTGCTGGGAGTCGATGAGGGCGGATTCCCGCAATCGGCGGCCCACCGCGTATGGGGTGAGGACTAGGCCCGCGCACACTGTCATGGCCAGTACCAGTAGCACCCACGGCGTTCCCGACGAGGGATCGTAACCGGCGGCAATGGTGGGGCTCCACCTCATTGGCCCGATGACTGAGCCCACGGCTCCCACCCACAGCACCCAGCGGGACTGGTGGCCGTCGACCCACCTTGCCACCGAGTAGGAGGCGATCGGGACGACGAAGATGCTCAGCACAGGGAAAGGTACGAAAAAGAACTGGATGGCCGCCCCAATGGCGACCAAGGTCATCATGAGGAGAGGTTGCTCGCGACGCATCGGCAGGGAGGCCACCATGACCATCGATGAGAAGAGGGCGGCGACGTACTCCGGGCACGGCCATTCCACTAGGCTGACGAGGTAGGGAACGATTGTCACGACGGCCATGACGAGGGTCAGGGTGACGTCTCCCCACCATGCCCGTTCGGTGTCGGTCGGGCGACCGTCATCGAGCTTAGGGTCCAGCACCTCCTCCATGCCAGGGATGCTGATTTGGGGAACGTTGTTGCGGCTCGGATTGAACCGATTGAGACGGGCGCGCACCCCCGCCCCGCGGGAGCCGTTGGAACGGTTCTCCGTGGGCTGGGTGTGCGATCCGGTGTCCTCCATGACCGCAAGTCTAGAAAGCGAAACCAACCGTGGAATATTGGTTGAGCGTGGCTGCGAGTGATGCGTGGGCTGGCAACGCGCATCGTTGGTGACCAATTTACCACATAGAGCCCATGCCAGCCATCGAGGCTGGTGAGCCGCACCTAGACTTGACTGCAACGAGTTCGACGTTACGGAAGGTTCCCATGAAGATTCTCATCACCGGCGGGGCCGGTTACATCGGATCGACGGTTGGTTCAGCCTGCGAGGAAGCTGGCCACGGGGTTGTCGTGTTGGACGACCTATCCGCAGGACGCCGCGAATTCGTTCGCGACCGCACGTTCTACGAAGGCGACATCGCTGACCAGGACCTACTTGATCGCGTCTTCACCGAGAACCAGATCGGCGCCGTCGTCCATTGCGCCGCCAAGATCATCGTCCCCGAATCAGTCGATGAGCCGCTGACCTATTACGACAACAACGTCGGCAAAACAGTCGCGCTGCTTAAGGGAATGGAGCGCAACGGGGTACACCGCATCTTGTTTTCTTCCTCGGCGTCAATTTATGCCACCGACGAGGAGTTCAAGGTCACTGAAGAGTCCGCTCTGGACCCCGGTTCCCCTTATGCCACCACCAAGTTCATGGTGGAACTCATCCTGCGTGACGCCGCCCACGCCTCCGATCTTAAGGCGCTCAGCCTGCGGTACTTTAACCCGATCGGCTCGGATCCGAAGCTGCGTACCGGTCAACAGATTGAGCATCCCACCCATGTGCTTGGCAAGATGATCGACGCCTGGATGGAGGATTCCACTTTCACCGTCACGGGGGTTGAGTGGCCGACTCGCGACGGTTCAGGTATCCGTGACTACATCCACGTCTGGGATCTGGCTCGCGCCCACGTCGCTGCCCTGGAGCATCTCGATGAGGTCACAACCGAGGACCCATATCAGGTATTCAATGTCGGTACCGGAAGCGGAGTTACCGTCAAGGAGCTCGTTGAGGCTTTCGAAGAGGGCACTGGAAAATCGCTCAATGTCGTCTACGGTCCGCCGCGTCCTGGTGATGTCGCAGGCGCCTACACGGTGTCCCGTCGGGCCAAAGAACTGCTTGGTTGGAGCGCGCAGCTGACCCAGGCGGATGGGATTCGTGACGCCATCGCATGGCTGCCCGAGCGTAAGAAGATCCTGGGCTACTGACTCTTCCTTGCCGACACGCCACCGGCCCTGCACAAGTGCAGGGCCGGTGGCGTACCCGGGAGGGTTCGTCACGGGGTCACATGGGGTGGACGAAGGTCAGCACCATCGTCGTCAGCTGGTTGGTCATGCGGTCGATGTCGGTTTGGCGTCCTGACGCCATCGCCGCCAGCACCCGGAAGTCAAAGACGGCTTGGGTGACCTCGACGAGGTCGGAGATGGCGATGGTGGTGGTGACGTCGTGGTCTCGCAGAGCCTGTTCGACCATCTGACGCAAGGCAGGGGTGATGGTGTCTTCGACCTGTCGGTAGACCTGGCGCAGCTGTGGATTTCGTGCTGCCTCAATGGTGATCTCTAGGATCGCCATGGTCGTCAGGGGATCGGAACCGACCGCTGAGGCGAACAGAGCGATGATGTCGTGAATGCGGTCACGCAGTGCCTCATGGCCATCGTTGGGGAAGTCTAAGGAGGACCCCAGGGTGGCAAGGTTCTTTTCGGCGTAGCGCCGCAGCACCGTGGTGCATAGGTCGTCCTTGGAGTCGAAGTTGGAGTAGAAGGCGCCGCGGGTGAACCCGGCCTCCTCGCAGATCTCCTCGACGGTCGATCCCGGGACCCCTTTGCGAGCGAAAACGGCAACGGCGGCGTCGGCCAGCCGGGCTTGGGTAGCCGCGCGGCGTGCTGAGATTGGAGGAGTGTCACTGGTTGTGGTCATGAGAACTCCGGGGAGTTGACGTGCAACCACTCGTTGAATATGTGGATGCATCAGATACGATGCTACATCGGATACATGAGTGTATTGAGTGGTGTTCAGGTGATTCCAACCGAGGGGTGATGATGTCCTCCTTCCTTCACGATCTCGGAGTGTGGTGCTTTCGGAGGGCCAGGACCGTTGTGGCACTGTGGCTGGTCCTGCTGGCCTTGCTTGGTGTAGGAGTAGCTACTCTGCACGGTAACTACGACGATTCCTTCACCATTCCGGGGGCGCCGTCCCAGGTGGCCTGGGATAAACTCCGAGTGGCCTTCCCGCACTCCTCTGCGCTGAGCGCCAATGTCGTCGTCACCGTCCCTGGCGGCACCGACGTCTCGTCGAAACCTATCCGGTCCCGGATCGAGAAAGGGGTGGGCGAGCTCAAGGACCTCACTCTCGTTACCGGGGTGACGTCCCCGTGGAACAAGTACGTCACTGGGATGGTCAACAAGGACCACACCGCAGCTGTTATCCAGGTGGAGCTGGGGCAGAACAGCTCGGTGACCTTCCCTGACTCCGGGCGCCACGACCTGATCAGGGTTGGCAACGAGATCCAATCGGATCTGCCCTCAGGGTCCCATGTGTATGTGGGGGGCCAGGCCTTCGAGGCGACGCTGCCGTCCCTGTCAATCACCGAGGTCATTGGAGTTGGGGTGGCTCTCGTCATCCTCTCCGTCACCCTGGGGTCCCTGGTGGCAGCCGGAATGCCCATCGTTACGGCCGTGCTCGGGGTCGGGGTCACCTACTCGGGCATGGCGATCCTCACCAGATTCACCACGGTCAACTCTGTCACACCGATGCTGGCGGTCATGCTTGGGCTGGCCGTCGGAATCGACTACGCCCTATTCATCCTGTCGCGTCACCGTGACCAGCTGCGTGACGGCGCCGAGGTGCAGGAATCGGCTGCTCGAGCCGTCGCGACCTCGGGTTCGGCAGTGGTCTTCGCTGGGACCACGGTCGTCATCGCCCTCATTGGCTTGGCCATCGCTAGGATCCCGTTCCTCACCGTCATGGGTGTCTTTGCAGCTATCGGCGTGGCTCTGGCCGTGGTTATTGCCCTAACGATGCTCCCCGCCTTCATGGGGCTGATGGGGGAGAGGCTGCGCCCCCGAAAATCTCGCGAAGCACGAGTAGAGGTGCCGGACGGGACGACGGCGAAATCGGCCAGAAACACTAACCGCATCGCAACCGCTACCGGCAAAGTCGATGATGCAGAGGATAAGACTGTGGGAAAGGGGGAACACCCCGGGGGTATCTTCGGGTGGTGGGTGCGGACCGTTACGCGGGTGCCACTGGCGACCATCCTTGTTGTTGTGGTGGGACTGGGAGCCCTGGCTATCCCCATGAAGGATCTGCGTCTTTCCCTGCCCACCGCTGCAGAATTGCCGGCCAGCAACACCGCGCGGCAGACCTACGACGTTCTGGAGCAGAAATTCGGGCCAGGGTTCAATGGGCCGGTCATCGTCACCGCCGACGTCGTCTCCTCTCACGGCCCGATGAGGATAGTCAACGGGCTGAAGGCTGATATTGAGAAGATCCCCGGGGTTGACACTGTTGCGCTGGCGGTGCCGAATCGGGATGCCGACACTGCGATGATCCAGGTGCTTCCGACTACCGGGCCGGCTGACGAGGCCACCAACGACTTGGTACGTGTCCTGCGTGACCATGAGGCTCAGTGGCGCGACACGTACGGTGTAGACACCGCCGTCACCGGGCTGACCGCTATCAAACTTGATGTTTCGCAGCGTCTAGGGGCCGCCCTGGTACCGTTCGGGATCCTCGTCGTCGGGCTATGTCTGGTGCTGTTGACAGTGGTGTTCCGATCCATCGCAGTGCCCGTCAAGGCCACCATTGGGTACCTGTTGTCGGTGCTGGCCGCCTTTGGGGTCTGCCAGATCGTTTTCAACCGTGGCCTCGGCCTGCAGTTGGTGAACCTGGATCGTCCGGTACCGATCATCTCCTTCATGCCCATTGTCGTCATGGGCATCCTGTTTGGGCTGGCAATGGATTACGAGGTGTTCCTGGTCTCGCGGATGCGTGAGGAATATGTGCACACTAGTGATGCTAAAGGCGCTGTGACAAGGGGGTTCATTGGTTCGGGGAAGGTGGTGACGGCAGCCGCCGTCATCATGGTCTCGGTCTTCATCTTCTTCATCCCCGAAGGCATGAACGCCATCAAGGAAATGGCCCTGGCCTTGACCGTTGGCATCGTCGCGGACGCCTTCCTGGTGCGAATGACCCTCGTACCGGCCGTAATGGCCCTGCTCGGCGACAAGGCCTGGTGGCTGCCTGGATGGCTGGATCGATGCCTGCCGCGTCTTGACATCGAGGGAGAAGGAATCGCCCACGAGGAGAAATTGGCCGCCTGGCCCACATCGGACCACACCGAGGCGCTGCACGCTGAGGGGATTGGGGTGGACGGACTTTTCGAAGGCCTCGACCTCCACGTTGAGCCGTGCCAGGTGCAGGCCATCGTCGGATCTCAGAGCAGTGTTTCGGCCGTCTTGCTAGCGGTGGGAGGACGGTTGCCGCTGGATTACGGCCGGATGAGGTCGGGTGGTCTGCTACTGCCCGAGCGGGCTTCCAGAGTGCGTCGGGTGGCATGGTTCCTCGATTCCTCCTCCCCCAACTTTGTCGAGGATTTGGAGGCAGCCATGAAGGCTGTCACCCATCCGCCTCGACGTTTTGGCAGACCTCCACGTCTATTCCTCATCGATCACGCCGACCGGATCGTCGATCCCACCACCCGTGATCTGCTGAAATCCCTGGCCCGTGAGGTTGGCGATGCTGCGGTGATTCTGGGTGCTCAGCGTCGCGGCCGTATCGACTGGCTCTGCCCACAGACCACCCATGACCTGACCGAAACTCAACTTGAGCCGTCTCTCGGAGGTGCCCGATGATGACCGAACGTTCCCACTCCACGATCAGGTTGAGGTGGCCGGCGGTGGTGGCTCTTGTCCTCGTCCCATTGCTGGTGGTGGCCGGGTTGGTTGGAACGACCTGGCACACCACCGATCGACTGGGACGGGTGAGAGCGGCCATCGTCAATGAGGACAGGGCCGTCGAGGTCCGTGGGCAACTGGTGCCGATGGGCCGGGAATTCACCGCTGCCCTTATGGATTCCGGTTCGCATCTCACAGATGGCCACACCATTGACTGGACGCTCACCGACGCCCAGGGAGCCGCTGAAGGGTTGCAGGACGGCACCTACTCGGTGGTAGTGACGATTCCCGAGTCCTTCTCGGCTGATGCCACGTCCTTCTCCGCCAACGATGCCGGCGAGGCCAGAAAAGCCCTTATTGACGTGACGGCCTCCCAGACCTCTCCGGTCACCGACACCACGATCGCCGAGCTCACTGCCCAGGTGGCGCGACGTTCCCTCAACACTACCTTGACCTCGAGTTACCTGGATAACGTCTACATCGGTTTCAACCGGTTCGCTCAACAGATCGGCAGGATGGCCGGTGCGGCCGTGAAACTTAACGACGGGGCCACGAAACTCGCCGACGGCACCAGGCGTTCCTCCGCCGGGGCGGCCACTCTCACCTCGGGCTTGACGAAGCTCAGCGGGGGAGCCCGGCAGCTGTCGGCCAACGGCGGCAAGCTCACCAACGGTGTCTCTCAGCTCTCCGGGGGACTCACGACCCTGTCCAATAAGGGTCAGCAGCTCAGCCGAGGGGCCAATGGGCTGGCCAGTGGGGTGGCGACCTACACTGACGGCACCGGGAAAGTCGTCGACGGGATCGGGCAGCTGTCGGCCGGTCTGACGGCCATGGACGACAAGATCACTGCCGCTACTGGGAAGATCGATCCCTCCCAGCTCAACCGGCTCACCGGTGGGGCCCGGCAGCTTGCTGATGGCATCAACCAGTTCACCGGCAGCCTGGTGGGTTACCGCACCGAGATTCGTCAATACGCCTCAGGCAAGAAAACCGCTGAGCTTAACGAGGAGTCTCTGGCCCGGGGGGAGGCCAATTTCCTGCATCGGTGCATGCGACGCCACACCGCACAGGAGTGCCATGACCTGTTGCCTATCGTCCGTGACGCGATGACCGACGGATACGCCCTGGGTGTGCGGGTAGGGTCTGAAGTGGCCGTCAAGGCGATGGCGATCAAGGACCCGAATTCTGGCAGGAGCATCGATGACGGTATCGATGAACTAGCCGATGGTTCCTCACGACTGTCCCGAGGGGTCGATGAGTTCACCACGCGACTGCGCATCGGTTTACCGAGGATGGTCGAGCAAGTTACCGAGTTGCGTGATGGCATCCACCAGGCCGCTACCGGGGCCCAGGCTCTCGCCAACCGATCCCAGCAGCTTAAAACCGGTGGGGCGAAGCTGTCGTCGGGGGCCACCACCCTTGCGCACGGGGTCGACGCCTATACCGCTGGGGTGAACAAGGCCGCTGGCTCGACTTCGAAACTCCAGGATGGCGTCGACCGGTATGTTGGCGGGGTGGATCGTCTCTCCGACGGTCTGGTGAAGGCTTCGACGGGGGCTGGAACTTTTGCCTCCGGGATGGCCAAGCTCGACTCAGGAGCCCGAAAACTCGCTGAGGGCACCGGCAAGTTCTCCAACCAGTTGGCAGCCGGGGCTAAGAAAGTGCCGACATACTCTCAGGATGACCGCACCAGGCTTGCCGACGTCGTATCTTCACCTGTCAATGGGGATGGACCGGCTATCGCGACCTCGGTAGCCGTCGTCGCAGTACTGCTCGTCCTGGGTGCCTGGATCGCCGCTCTAGCGACGTGGTTGGTGGCCCGGACGGTGCCGTCGGGGGCACTCACCTCTTCACGCTCAACTCTGGGGCTGCTAGCCCGGACGATGTCGGTTGGGGCGGTGGTGAGCGTCGCGGTGAGTATCGGCCTTGCCATTATCGGTGGTACGGCTCTGGAACTCTCGGTGCCGAGGACAATCGGTCTGGGGAGTCTGTTGTTGCTCGTCGGGGTCATGTTTGGGCTGGTCAATCACTTCCTGGCGGCATGGCTGCACGGGCTGGGGCGCCTCCTCGGCGTCGTCCTGGTCACCGCGACGGTAGCTTCTGGGCTGGCTAGCACGGTTCCGGCTTCGGTGCGCTGGGCCGATGCCGTCTCCCCACTCAACCCGGCCCTGCGGGCGGTGCAGGCCGTGGTAGCCGGCCACAATCCCACCTTCGAATCCCTGCTAACCGTGGTGGCTTGGGCTTTGGCGGCCTTGGTGGCTAGCCTGCTGGCGGTAAAGCGGCATCGTCAGACCAGCGCGAAGGCACTCCTGGGGTCAGGGTAGAGTCGGTCGAGGACGCCTATCATGGTGCCATGAATAAGCCCCTCCTCGTGGGTCTCGTCATGGTGGCTGGCACCATGGCCGTGGCCAGCAAGATCAATTCCATAAGGAGGGATTGGATCGACGAGGTCTGGCGATTCGGTATGGACGGGATCGAGCAGCGCCCCGGCGACGAGCAGTGGCGCTAACCTTCTTCTTATTCGGTCCGGGCTAGCCCGTCGTTGAGGACCCGACGCAGAGTCGGACGGGTAGCCCACAGACCAAGTCGCACCATGCCTGAACCGATGAGAATGGTGCCGACCGTCACGAGGATCGTCACCGGCCTCACGACGAGGGCTACCCCCACCATCGGGACGACCAATAGTCCGGTGGCGACCAGGCCCGTCACCATGGCGAACCTCATCGGTGAGATGACGGTGATCCGTCGCACCTTGTCCTGGGCGGCCAGATCCACCCCAACGACGTCCAGACCCACCTCGACCGAGCGACGGTCGAGGATCGCAGAGGCCTGATTGACCCCCACTGAGCAGGCCACCGTGGCGAAGGCGAAGACGATGAGCAGGATGGTGCCGGTTTGCAAGTCCTGCCCGATGAACTGGGCAGTCGGGTCAGCGCTGGTGTTCGTCGCCTGCATCATGGCGGCCCCGGTTCCTGCGAGCATTCCTACCACGCATACCGCTGCCAGAGAGGCGACCTGGGTCCAGGCAGAGCGCGGGTTCTCCAGCACCTGACGGGCCGCGACCAGATCGGTCGCGCTCCTGGCCTTGTTGAGGCGGTGATTGAAGTACATCGACAGCAGTTTGGGGCCGATGATGTTGGCGAGCTCGACGACGGCCGCCAGCACGATGGCGAGGAAGACATACGCACCGACCACGCCGGTCTGACTTCCCAGGACGCTGAGCACAGCCTTCGAGGAGAAAATGACGAGGACAATGGCACCCCCGATGGCCAGCCGAATCCACGACACCGAGCGGGGTTGACTGCGCATCCGCACCCCGAGGGGAGAGACGTCGACGCGGCGCAAGCCAATGGCGGAACTGGTGAGGGCGAGGAGTACCAGGGCCAGGATGACCCCGGCCACCGGCGCAGGTTCGAGCAGGACCGATCCCGCCCCGATCTGGCTGCCGTTGAAGGACAACCGTCCCAGTAGTGGTACGCAGATGAGGTAGCCGATGATGCCGAGCAGGGATCCGACGAGGGCCTGCAGGCCAGCCTCGGCCAGGGTGATGACTCGCAGCAGATGGGAGGACGCGTCGACGAGTCGCAGGGAGGACAGCCGGTCGTCGCGGCGTCGGGCGGACAACCGTGCGGCTGAGGAGGCCAGGGTCGTCAGCGGCAACACCAGCAGGATGACGGCGATCGAGGACGTCAGCCGGTAGAAGGCGGCGTTCTCCCCAGGCAGGTGCCACATCATGACGGCACCGCCGGTGACGTCAAGGATGATCGTCGTGATGACCGCGAAGGCGACTACCGGGAGCCGCCAGGTGGAGTGGTCAGCGGCCGAGGCACGCAGGGTCATGCTGAGGATCGACGAGGTCGCCGGGCGTCCCGCTGTGGTCCCGAGTGGTTCGGGGATGGAGATCGACGGGATCTGCTGATCTGCGGTTCCTGGTTCAATGGCGGGCGTCGTGGTCATGGTCACCACCTCCCGTCGGAGTGACGCATCTCGTCGGAGACGATCCGGCCATCCTGCAGGCGCAGGATGCGTTGGCAGCGGCGGGCGACGTCCTCGTCATGGGTGACGACGACGAGGGTCCGTCCCCGCCCGGTCGTCGCGGAAAGCAGGATGGACATCACCTCGACGGCGGTCGCTGAGTCGAGAGCGCCGGTCGGTTCGTCGGCGAAGACGATGGCCGGATCGATGACCTGGGACCGCGCGATGGCGACCCGCTGGGCCTGGCCACCCGACAGCTGACCGATGCGTCGGTCCCCCATGCCTCCCAGCCCCATTGAGTTCAGCCACTGCGCCGCGTACCCGATGGCCTGCGATCGAGAGGCACCATTGAGCATGAGGGGGAGGGCGGTGTTCTCGACGGCGGTGAGTTCGGGGACGAGCATCCCCTGCTGGAAGACGAACCCCAGGGATTGACGACGCAGCTGCGCCCGACTCTCATTGGAGAGGCTCTCGACGTTGACGACGCGGTCGGGCAGACCCAGCTCGATGCTTCCGGAGTCGGTCGAGAGGATCCCCGACAAGCAGTGCAGCAGGGTGGTCTTGCCCGATCCGGACGGCCCCATGACGGCGACCGACTGGCCGGCCGGGATGGCGATGCCGACGTGGTCGAGGGCACGAGTCGTCCCGTAGGTCTTCGTCAGTTCGAGGGCGCGCAGGTCAGCGCCGCGGACAGATTCGGCGACGGCGTGAGGGTTGGGGCGGGTTGTCGTTAACATGGCATCCACTGTGCTGTCCAGGCCCCTCGTCGCACATCGTGCTGGCGGTCGAATCGGAGTGTCCTCCCGTAGTAGGAGGATGGCAATGCCACAGGATTGGTCCCGATGAACATGGGAGGCGCCGATGAGGATTAGTGATTACTTCGGGCTGTGGGAGAACGATAGGAGATCGGACCCCGCGCGCAGATCTTTGGAACAGGAAAAGGCGTTTTGGCATGGGCACGCAGCGGTCTACGACCAGCACGCAGGTTTGACGTGCAGTTCCCTGGCTCAGGTCGGCGCTGTGACCAGTATCGTCGAACCTGAGTCATCAATCCTTGACGTTGGCGGCGGAACCGGACGGTTCGCGATTCCGCTGGCACAACGCGGCTGCCGTGTGACTGTCGTAGACCGCTCAGAGGACATGCTCCGTGTGCTTTCGGAGAATGCTGAAATCGAGGAAGTCAAGATCGAGACGATCCAGGGGCAATGGCCCATGGACACAGGAAAGGTTTTCGACACCGTTCTCGCTGCGTGGTCCTTGTACTGGAATCTCGATCTGGCGGCGTCCTTGCGGGCATTGGTTCGGCAGGCTCGACGGCACGTCATCATTATTGACACCACTGGATTACCGACGGCCTGGGATCATGCCCTCGCAGCAGCACAGGGAGAAAAGGTCAGTGTTTCACAAGCTCGTCATTTACTATTTGCGGGCGGTCTCGCGCAATTGGGGATTCCGGCAGAAATTAGAATTCTTGAGGAATATCGAGTTGTTTCTGAAGATGAATTATACCGTGAGGTTCAGACTCGAGAAGGTGATTTTCCCGAGGCGACCAGGATAATGGATTCCTATGCAATTAAATTCCCTCGTGGATGGAGGTGTAGACGCACAATTGGTCTGGTGCATGTAGATACGAAGGGCCTTGTGAGGGTCGTGCCCGACATGCCTGTGTGACGGGAGTGTTGATCAGTTTAAGGTCTTTATTGATAGGATATGTGTATCGGTAACCCAAATGGGTGTGAGGGAACTCCGGTGTGATTCCGGGGCTGACGCGCAGCGGTGACGGTGACCGTCTCAGCGCATGCCACTGGGCCAGTGAGACCTGGGAAGGTGCTGAAACGGGTTGAACCCCAGTCCGAAGATCTGCCGATGAAAATCCACTCGACACAAGCTCGCGTCATGGCTTTTGGTTGGAAACCCTTACGTGGGGCCCATCTGTGACCGTTGGCGTGAGAACGGAACGGAAGGACCATTGCGATGGCGCGAAGGTACACGCGGAGGGTCGCTCTTGTCACTGCATTAGTAATTCCTGTCTCATTTATGGCTGGTTGTGGGAGCGCCGTCACGGAGCAGAACGCCTCGACGGCGTCGTCCTACGCAACCGGTTCGAAGGCCGGGCACACGTCATACCCGCTGACGGTGGAGAGCTGTGGGGTGAAGCAGACGTTCGATTCCGCCCCGAAACGCGCAGTGACATTGACGTCGACGGCGACTGAGACGATGCTCGAGCTAGGGCTGGAGAAGAGCATGGTCGGGACGGCATACCAACGCACTCGCCCCATCGGTGCTCAATACAAGAAGGCGTACAACTCGGTGCCGGTTTTGGCCGTTGGGCAGCCCTCCATGGAGAAGCTTTTGTCTGTAAACCCTGATTTCGTATATTCCGGGTACCCGGACGGTTTCTCAAAGAGCAACGGTCATACCCGGGAAGACCTACAGAAGATGGGGATCAAGACGCATCTCAGCCCTGTGGGATGCACCAATGAGGTCAAGACCTTGGATGATGAGACCAAAGAGATCAGGACCATCGGCCAGATCTTCGATGTGAATGACCGAGCTGAGGCATCGATTCGGAAGTTCAACGACAAGGTCAATGCCGTCAAGGAGTCCGTGAAGGGGAAGGAGCGCCCCAAGGTGTTCCTCTACAACTCAGGTGAGGACGCCCCAACGACCGTTGGTGGGTGGGCCTATGCATCGGTGATGATCGATGCGGCGGGAGGTGAGAACATCTTCGCCAATGAGCCGCTGCGGTGGGGAAAGATGTCGTGGGAGCAGGTTGCAAGGGCTGATCCAGACCTGATTCTGATTTACGACTACAAGACCCCGAGTGTCGATCAGAAGATCAAGACGTTGAAGTCAATTCCGGCACTGAAGGACACCAAGGCCGTCAAGAACAATGCTTTCCCGGTTATCAGTCTTTCGTTGGCACAGCCCGGCCCGCGTTCGGCTGAAGGTATCGAGCAGCTTGCCAAGCAGTTCCACGGCTGATGATGAGTGCACGTGGTGGCAGTGATGAGTCATCCACGGCTGTGAAACGGCAGGACGAACTCGTTGCTGTCCTCAATGCTCTTCCATCCGAGTCGGGATCTGTCGGGGAAGGCAGGTGGCGTGGCGATTCGCATCGTGGGCACCTAGTCATAGTCTTGTCCGTACTGGCCGTCACTTTGATTCTTGTTTTGGGACTCGCGCTTTCAATTGGCTCGGTTCATGTTCCCTTCGTCCAAGTATGGAAGGTCGTTGCGCACCGGGCTCTGCCGGCAGGTGTCGTTACTGTTGATTGGACTTCGTCGATCGACAGGATCGTTGCTGATGTTCGGCTTCCTCGTGTGCTTCTGGCGGCAGTCGCAGGGATGGCGCTGACTACTGTCGGCACGGTCGTGCAGGCGCTGCTTCGCAACCCACTGGCGAGCCCCACGGTGCTCGGCGTGTCGTCAGGAGCTGCAACTGGAGCCATTACCGTCATGCGGTTTGGTCTGCTCCTCGGCGGTGCGGTCTCTTTCGGGTTGGCCGCGTTCGCAGGCGCGTTCCTGACACTTCTACTCGTCTTGGTGATCGCCAGACGGAGGCAAACCCTTTCTGCAGGCACGTTGGTTCTTACCGGCATGGCGGTTTCGGCCCTGTTGTCGGCGGTCAACAACTTCATGGTTCTGACCTCCCCGGATCCGCAATTGGCGTCGCAAGTCCTCTTTTGGAGTCTCGGAGGTTTCGGGGCCGCCAAGTGGGAGAACCTTCTTGTCCCCACTCTCGTTCTTGCTGTGGGAATGCTCTTCTGCCTGGCTGAGGCGTCAAATCTCAATCTCCTTCTTGGTGGGGAACAGACAGCGGGTTCCCTCGGTTTGGACGTTAATCGGTTCCGAACCTGGATGTTCGTTGTGGCGGCTGCAATTGTCGGTGTGACAGTTGCGGTGTGTGGCGTCATAGGCTTCGTCGGCCTGGTGATGCCACATATTACGAGGATGCTGGTTGGTGCAGATCACCGCCGAACTCTTCCCGTAGGACTGCTTCTGGGCGCGATTTTCACCGTGCTGGCGGATGTTGGGGCGCGGATGGCCATTGAGCCGCAGGAATTGCCGGTAGGTATTGTGACCGCGTTTATTGGGGCTCCATTCTTCCTGTTCCTGCTGCGACGCACCTTGGGGGAGACGTCATGATTGTCAGTGGTGCAGAACTGGTGGTCGCGGGCTTGGGTGTCGATATCGAGGGGCGCCACATCGTCCAGGATGTCGACTTCGTCGCCCATCCCGGTCAGGTGGTGGGGATCCTCGGCCCCAATGGGAGTGGCAAGTCGACGATGCTGCGCTCAATCTTCCACTCGAGACGCCCTACGAAGGGGACAGTGACCGTCGATGGTGTCGATGTCTGGTCGCGAGACACGAAGTGGTCCTCCCAGCACATTTCGGTGGTTCTCCAAGAGACTTCCGCGGAGTTCCCGCTGACTTGCGGGGAAATCGTCAGGATGGGGAGGACACCTCACAAGAAGTCGTGGCGGTCGCTGAGTGAGGGCGACCTTGCGCTGTGCGGCGCAGCCATGGAGCTTATGGAGGTTGGAGATCTCGCGACGTCGACATTCTCACGGATTTCTGGAGGAGAACGGCAGCGGGTGACAATCGCGAGGGCGCTGGCGCAGCAAACCGGCCTGCTGATCATGGATGAACCGACGAACCACCTTGACATTCATCATCAACTCAAGGTGGTGGAGCTGTCGCGGCGCCTCAGGTCGACGGTGGTGGTGGCACTTCACGACATCAGTCTGGCGGCACGATTCTGCGACACCCTTGTACTGATGTCGAAGGGCAAATGTGTGGCAGCTGGTGCACCATCGGCCGTGCTGTCTCCGGGAATCCTGGACGACGTCTACAAAGTGTACACCCATCTCGGTCGACACCCGAGTGGCGCTGTTCAAGTAACCGTCTTGTGATTGTCGGTGGTGCCGGCCGTGTTCCCCTCCCCGTGAACATCGAACTCCCTCAAAGCGTCGAGACCACGTCGTAGGGTTGATTTATGACGACCAACGACCGTTCGCTCCCCCGATCTTCCAACCCAGTTGCTCATTGACGGGGAATGGGTGGGCGCTGAGGCGTCCCGCACCTTCGACGTCATCGATCCCGCTACCGAGAAACCCCTTGTCGCCGTCGCCGATGCTTCTGTTGACCAAGGCACCGATGCCCTTGACGCTGCTGTTCGTGCCCAGCGGTCCTGGGCCAATACCGCCCCGCGGGAGCGTGGTGAGATCCTGCGCAAGGCTTTCGAGCTCGTCACCGAGCGCAAGGACGACTTCGCCAAACTCATCACCCTCGAGATGGGCAAGCCGCTGGCCGAGTCCTACGGAGAGGTCACTTATGGCTCCGAGTTTCTGCGCTGGTTCTCGGAGGAGGCGGTGCGCATCCGTGGTGATTACGGTCTGCTGCCGGAGGGCAAGATCCGCCAGTTGGTCACCAAGCGTCCCGTCGGTCCGTGCCTGTTTATTACGCCATGGAACTTCCCACTGGCCATGGCCACCCGCAAGATTGCCCCAGCCCTCGCTGCCGGCTGTACCGTGGTCATCCGCCCGGCCTCGGCCACCCCGCTGACCACCCTGCTCTTCGCTAAGACCCTCGTCGACGCCGGTCTGCCCGCCGGAGTTGTCAACGTCATCACCGGTCGTGACCACGCCGTCACCGACGCCATCCTGGAGGACCCTCGACTGCGTAAGCTCTCCTTCACCGGGTCTACTGGGGTGGGTGCAAACCTGCTGGGTAAGGCTGCTAAGCATGTGTTGCGCACCTCGATGGAGCTCGGTGGCAATGCCCCTTTCTTTTATCGTTTTTGACGACGCTGACCTTGATCAGGCCATCGTTGGGGCCAAGGGCGCCAAGATGCGCAATATGGGCGAGGCCTGCATTGCTGCGAACCGCTTTATCGTTCACGAGTCGGTGGCCGAGGAGTTCACCGACAAGATGGTGGAGATGATGTCCGGTCTGGTCGTCGGGGACGGGTTGGATGAAAGGTCCGAAGTTGGGCCCATGATCACCGAGCGTGACCGTGAGAAGGTTGACGGCCTGGTGCGTTTGGCTGTTGAGGCCGGTGCTACTGCGCGGTGTGGCGGTGAGATTCCTGAGGGTAAGGGTTGGTTCTACCCACCGACGGTGCTCTCCGGTGTGCCCGCCGATGCCGAGATCATGCAGACCGAGATCTTCGGACCGGTCGCCCCGATCACCACCTTCAGCACCGAGGAAGAGGCTCTGGCCATCGCCAACTCCGTCCCCGTCGGACTGGCCGGTTACGTTTTCACCGGCGACACCGCGCGAATCCTGCGGATGGGTCAGGAGCTGGAGACCGGCATGATCGGTGCCAATCTCGGTGTCTTTTCCAACGCAGCTGCCCCATTTGGCGGCGTCAAGGAGTCTGGTCTGGGTCGAGAAGGCTCCTACCAGGGCATTGAGGAATTCCTGGAGACGATCTACGTTGCTTTTCAGGCGTGAGTCAACGGACGTGATCTCGAGGGTGGGACGGTAGCGTCTGTCAGGTGGGCACCTCACGTCTCCGATGCATCGCCGCCGTCGTACTGACGGGATTGGCATCGGGGCTTATTGGTGGCCTTACGAGTGAAGTGTCCCACCTCCTTGAGTCCTGCGCCTTTGGCACACCTTTCTCTTCGTCGACGACGGGTGTCGGAAAGGTCGTCATGTGGCGACGACTTGCCGCGCCGATCGTGGGCGCTCTCATCGCGGGTTTGACGTGGTGGTGGCTGCGTCCTCGCCCGTCTGGGTCGATTACCTCAGTGCGACAAGCCGTCGACTCCGCGACGCGGCTACGCCCAAGCGAGACGATCGCTGACGCTCTTGCCCAGCTCGTCGTCGTCGGCTCCGGAAGCTCCCTAGGCCGAGAGGCGGCACCGCGCCAGATGGCCGCGTTGGCTGCCCAGGGACTGTCTGAGACCTTCGACGTCGATGCCGCCACCCGGCGGGTTCTGCTGGCCAGTGCTGCCGGGGCCGGCCTGGCCTCGGTCTACAACGTGCCCGCTGCTGGCGCGCTGTACGCCCTGGAACTGACGGTCCGCCCCAACCTTCACACCAAGCGGGGCTGGGGACAGGTGGGAATCGCCGTCATCATCTCGGCCCTATCAACGGTGACGGCATGGTTGTTTAACCATGATCGGCCCATTTACTCCTCGCCGGCCGTCACAGTGACGGGTGCCGGCCTTGGCTGGGTGGTTCTTGTCGTCGCGGTGTCCACCCTGGTGGGAGCCGGGGTGGGGGTGCTCTTTGGGCAGATGAAACGTCGCGTTTCGGTGACCTCTCGACTGTGGTGGACGGTGCCGCTCGGATCAGTCGGAGTAACTGTCATCGCCCTGATGGCTCCTCAGGTGGTCGGGAACGGTCAGGTCATCGTCAATCTGGTGCTGGCTCACCCCGTCGCCCCGGTTACGTTGGCGATTCTGCTCGTCGGGAAAGTCCTCGCCACCACGGTGGCTCTGAGGTCGGGAGCAGCCGGTGGTCTGCTCACCCCGTCCCTGGCGTCCGGTGCCCTCGTCGGCACCCTCATTGCGGCAGCGGCGGGAATTGAGTCCCTTTCCCAAGCCGCAATGATGGCCATCGTGGGAGCCGGTTGTGTGCTGTCCATGACACAGCGCGCGCCGCTGTTCGCGGCCGCCTTCGCCCTGGAGTTGACCCGTGCCGGGGCACTGGGCATTCCGGTCGTTGTCGTGGCGGTTCTGCTGGGGTGGGCTGGCTTCGTCCTCATCGACAAACGGGGACTGGGGATCCACGGCGGGATCGGTCGCGCTCCGGGGAATACATCAGATTCGCGATAGTCTGACTTGGGCGTACCAGCCGCCGTGCGGCACCCCCCATATCCAAGGAAGGCACATGAGTCAGGACCTGGCTTCAGTAATCGCATTCCAGGTGCGATCGACCTCAGGACGTTCCGTCACCGCGTCGACCCCCATGGAGGTGTGGCAGGGGCTGTCGGCCTCCGTCGTAGGCCGTATCGCAGATGACTGGCAGGCCACTGACGCAGCTTACAAAGCCGGACGTCAGGAGCACTATTTCTCCGCTGAATTCCTGATGGGACGAGCCCTGCTCAATAACTTGTCGAACCTCGGACTGGTCGATGAGGCCCGTGGCGCCCTCGCCAGTTTCGGCATCGATCTGTCCCAGGTGCTTGAGCGGGAGCCCGACGCCGCTCTCGGTAACGGTGGTCTCGGACGTCTGGCTGCCTGTTTCCTCGACTCCTGCGCCACCCTGGAATTGCCTGTCACTGGTTACGGAATCCTCTACCGTTACGGCCTGTTCAAGCAGCTCTTCGACAACGGCTTCCAGACCGAGCATCCCGACCCATGGATGGAGGAGGGCTACCCCTTCGTCATTCGCCGCGAAGAGCAGCAGCGCATCGTCCGCTACGCCGACATGTGGGTGCGTGCCATCCCCCATGACATGCCGATCACTGGTTATGGGACTTGCAACGTCGGCACGTTGCGGCTGTGGAAGGCTGAGCCGATGGAGCAGTTCGACTACCAAGCCTTCAACTCTCAGCACTTCACTGACGCCATTGTCGAGCGGGAGCGCACCTCCGATATCTCGCGCGTTCTTTACCCCAACGACACCACCTTTGAGGGCAAGGTGTTGCGGGTGCGTCAGCAGTATTTTTTCTGCTCGGCATCCCTACAGGAGATCGTCGACAACTACATCGAGCACCACGGCGAGGATCTCACCAACTTCGCCAGATACAACTCGATTCAGCTCAACGACACCCACCCGGTGCTGTCCATCCCCGAGCTCATGCGCATTCTCCTCGACGAGCATGGCATGGGTTGGGACGAGGCGTGGGAGGTCGTCACTCATACCTTCGCCTACACCAACCACACCGTGCTGGCTGAGGCCCTCGAGAAGTGGGAAATGCAGATTTTCGATCGACTGTTCCCGCGCATTTCCGAAATCGTCCGTGAGATTGACCGTCGTTTCCGCGAGGACATGAACAAGCGCGGTCTGGACGGCCAGACCATCGAGTACATGGCTCCGGTGAGTGGCAATCAGGTGCGGATGGCGTGGATCGCCTGCTACGCCTCCTACTCCATTAACGGTGTCGCCGCCTTACACACGGAGATCATCAAGCGCGAGACCCTCAGGGAGTGGCACGCTATCTGGCCGGAACGGTTTAACAATAAGACTAACGGCGTCACCCCGCGTCGCTGGCTCAACCAGTGCAACCCGCGATTGGCGTCCCTGCTAACCGAGGTCACCAGCTCTGACGCCTGGGTCAAGGACCTTTCAGTGCTCGCTGACTACACCGATTCTGTGGACGATTCGGTTTACGATCGCCTTAACGAGATCAAGCATGCCAACAAGGCTGACTTTGCGGCCTGGGTGGCCGAGCGTGAGGGTGTCGAGATTGATCCGGATGCCATTTTTGACGTTCAGATCAAGCGCCTGCACGAGTACAAGCGCCAGTTACTCAATGCCTTCTACATCCTTGACCTGTATTTCCGCATTAAGGGCGACCCGACCCTCGACGTTCCGAAGCGGGTTTTCGTCTTCGGCGCTAAGGCCGCTCCCGGCTACATCCGCGCTAAAGCGATCATCAAGTTCATCAGCGAGGTGGCGCGCCTGGTCAATAACGACGAGGGCATTGACGACCGGATCAAGGTCGTCTTCGTCCATAATTACAACGTTTCCCCGGCCGAGCACATCATCCCGGCGGCTGATGTTTCCGAGCAGATCTCGATGGCTGGCAAGGAGGCCTCGGGTACCTCAAATATGAAGTTCATGATGAATGGCGCTCTCACCCTGGGTACCTTGGACGGGGCCAACGTCGAGATCCGCGACGCCGTCGGTGACGATAACGCCTACATTTTTGGTGCCACCGAGGAGCAGTTGACCTCCCTCAAGCAGGATTATGACCCGCGCTGGCATTACGAGAATGTGTCGGGACTTAAGCGGGTTATTGATGCGCTGACCGACGGCACCCTCGACGACAATGGTTCCGGCTGGTTCCACGACTTGCGTCAAAGCCTTATGGAGCCTGGCTGGGAGGGGCCGGATGTCTACTATGTGCTGGGCGACTTCGAGTCGTACCGGGATGTCAAGGACAAGATGGCCGCCGATCATGCCGACGCCCATGGTTGGGCGCGCAAGACGTGGGTGAATATCACCAAGTCTGGCCGGTTCTCCTCGGATCGCACTATCCGTGACTACGCCGAGCAGGTGTGGAGGCTGGATCCCACGCCGATCCGCTGAGAAGCGTCGTCTCGCCCAGGTTGCCCGATTGGAGCGGATTATCAACCATGGGTTAAATATTTCCCGATCTTCCAAGAATACTCGACCAAAATAGAACATTTCAGTATTGACAACGGGCACCGCCATGCTCAGGAGGCACAAGCGGCAGCCCAGCGTCTCGGAGCGCCACCTACAGTAATCTATTTCGTTGTGGATATGACGCAACCGATCCGGAAATCACAAGCACAATCTTTCCCTACTTCAAGCCGGTGGCTCAGAGTCTGGGCGGCGGTTACGGCGTGCGAGCCTATGTGCGAGCTCCATCAATGCAGGCTATGCCAGTAGCGCGTTTGGGTCCGATATGTCCACCGGCTTCTCAGGTAATATCGGTTTCCCGATCCCGTATAAGTGGAATTACGGCCAGTTCCACGAGATCAGTGGATATCACGGTAAGTGGGATCTCGACCGAGTTGCCTATTTAGGACGTGTGACTGCCTGCTCGACAGTGTGTGCTGGGTCCTCAGGAGGCTACAAGAATTTGGATTTTCCTGATCTCGTCGGGGCTCTTGAAAATCGATTTGAGGAGTTGCGCGTAATCTTGCAAACTATGCGTCCGGAAAAGATCCAGTCTCAAGTGGAGGGGTAGTGACATGGGTTAAAGTATCGACGTGGCGGTGTGTGCTGAACTACCTTTCAAAGTTTCACCTTAAGGTTTGTCCAGCTGTGGGCGCTATTCATAATGGTGTGTTGGCTGGGGCAACTCCAATAGTAAAGAGCAGAGCCCCTGATGCGGTCGCGAAACCGGAAATTAGTTCTACCCAATGCGTGTATGTATGGCTGAAATCTTTTGCAAAGCCAAACATCGGCCACGTACCCCCGGCCTCGAACTCGGACGTTTTGTTACTAACGCGAAGGCGGTGAGTTTATGGCCAAGGATGGTACTGGCCGAGGTGGACGCCGCGTCCCCCTCTTGCGTCGCCACTCATGCGCTCCGCCTTATCGGTACTCCGTAAGCCGACGACGAGTGGCTCCTCCACCCAGCGGGTTATCTGACCGAGGCCTCGTCCCACCGACGCTGTGGCAATCCTGCTGAGGAGGGCGCCAGTTGTCATAACGAATGGCAGTCGTCCAGTGACGCACATGATTGCCACAGTGGACCGCAGCGTCGTTGGCGTCATTCATGGAAGGATGGGTACCACCCGACACAGAGCAGGAGTTGTCATGTCCAAAAAGAAAAAGGTCGGCATCCTTACCGCAGGCGGTGACTGTCCCGGCCTCAACGCCGCGATTCGTGGTTTTGGCAAGGCTGCTATCCGTCAGCATGACATGGAACTCATCGGTATTCAGGACGGTTTCCTTGGGTTGGCGCAGAGTCGCACCACCACCCTCGACCAACGTGCCCTCTCGGGTATCCTGACGGTAGGCGGAACCGTCCTCGGAACCAGCCGTGACAAGGTTAATCGCATGATTATCAACGGCGAGGAACGAGATATGGTCTCCACCATCGTCGAGAACTACGAGAAGCTCGGACTTGATGCTCTGGTGACCTTGGGTGGGGGCGGCACCGCCAAGAACGCGTGCAAGCTCGCTAAGGCCGGGCTCAACGTCTTGCATCTACCCAAGACGATCGACAACGACATCGTCGGTACCGATGACTCCTTCGGGTTTTCGACAGCACTGGAGATTGCCACGGAGGCCATCGACCGGCTGCACTCCACAGCTCATTCTCATCACCGCATCATCCTTGCTGAGATCATGGGTCACCGTGCCGGGTGGCTGGCCCTCGGCTCGGGCATCGCTGGTGGTGCTGACGTCATCTTGCTGCCCGAGGTGCCCTACAAGCTGGGCTCCATCGTCCAAGCGGTAGAAAACCGGCAGAAGCAGGGGTTGAACTTCTCGGTCATCGCGGTGGCTGAGGGAGCTCGCGATGAGGCTGATTCGGCAGCGATGGCCGGAGCTCAGGCCCTCGTTGACGCTTCCAAGACCCCTGAGACAAAGGCGGCTGCCAAGAAGGCCAAGAAGGACCTTGAGCATTCCATGCGCGACAACACCCTCAAATTGGCTACTCAGCTTGAGGAGGCCACCGGGCTGGAATCGCGAGTCTCGATCCTCGGCTATGTGCAGCGCGGTGGTATCCCGTGCGCTCACGACCGTCTGCTCGCGACCCGGCTGGGAACCATGGGTGCCAAGCTCGTTGACGAGGGTGAGTTCGGCATCATGGTCGCCGCTCAGGGCGGAGACGCCACGACTGTTGCGTTGAAAGACGTCGCTGGCAAGGTCAAATACGTGCCTGCCGATCATCCTTGGGTGAAGGCGGCGCGTCAGGTCGGAACCGGTTTAGGCGACTGAGGCCCCAGTCGAAGGCATCCGCCGCTTAGGCGGCGGTGTGTACCACGCACCGGACCCCGGGGTTGGCATCGATGGTTGCGGCCTGCCCCGTCACACCCTCAACGACTCCACAGTGCAGGGAACACACCACTTGGGGGTGATCGCGGGCCAGGTCGAGGAAGGGGCAGTGGCGTAGCACGATGCCATCCTCATCTGCGGCTGGGGAGAAGCCCATGTCATCGAGTACTGCGATGAGGTCGCCGTGGCGATGCCGCCCCCAGCGCTGACCGATGCGCATGGCGGTGGCTGTCGGGTCGTTACTGGAGGCAACCTCCTCAACGAACATCTGGGCTAGCAACCGATAGGCCCGTGGTCCTTCGTCGCTGATGAGGGTGAAGACGGTGTGGGGACGCCCCCGGGTGGCCCGGTGCTGACGCGTCATCTCCGCCCGTCCCTGCTCGACGAGACGGTCGAGATGGAATCGCGCCGTCGAGGGGTGAATTCTCAGGTCGGAGGCCAGCTCGGCGCTCGTCGCTGAACCGCCACGTCGTCTCAGGGCATCGGCGACCTCGTCGATACGCTTCTGTGACCCCGGATCGACCAGGCTTGCGGTGTCATCGTGACGTGTGCTCATGCCGTCACCTCAATGAATCCCTTGGCGCCACGCTCCATCTCCACGAAGGAATGGTTAACAAAGGTGTAGCGTCCCGGCTCCTCAAAAACCATCTCGACGAAACCACCTTGGGCACTTGTTAGGTCAAGGGCCTGGGAGCCACCGCCCTCCGGATTGCCACGTTTGAGGGTGTAGGCGCCCTCCTTAAAAACGGTGTCAAATTGGGTTCCGACGACGTGGAAAGAACACCCCCGGCTCGGACCAGCCGCGAGCACCCAGATGCGTACCCGCTCGCCGACTTTGGCTTTGAGGGGCTCGAAGACGTACTGGTTGGCGTGCCCGTTGAACATCGTTAGATCAGGGGTTTCGTTGGCAATCTTGGCGGTGTTGATTTCTGCCCCGTTGTGCTCGCTGAGGTAGGTCTCCGACTGCACTAGGTAGTACTCCCGGTCGGCTCGAGGTAGGTCGTGCGGCGGTACGATAACGGCCCCAAACATGCCTGCTGCAATGTGAGCCGACATCGGCATGGTGGAGCAGTGGTAGAGCCAGATCCCGGCACGGTGCAAGGTGAAGTTGTAGTCCAACTCCTGTCCCGGGGCGATGGTACGCATCACCTCGTTAGGAGAGACGGTGCCGGCGTGGAAGTCCAGGGAGTGACCCATCGTTGCCTTGTTGACGAGGTGTACGCGCATCTGGTCGCCGATCCGGGCGTGGATGACCGGGGCCATGTAGCGACCGTTGTAGGTCATGGCGTTGATGGTGGTTTCCGGTGCGATTTCCTGCACGGAGTCCTCGGTGGTGAGCGTGATCGTGTGGACCCGCCCGGCCGGTAGCGGGGGTAAGACAGCGTCGCGGGTTTTAAAACCCTTGCCTGGAGCCTTGGTGAGGTCGATCTTGCGACGGGGATTAACGGGCTCGCTGTGGTGATCGGGGTTATCGGTGCCTGACATGTCATTGACCTTGACGTTAAGCACCATTCCCATCGATTTGTGTCCAACGATGGTGCACCAGCCCTCGGTTGGTCCGGTGATGACCCCGGCTTCGACGGTGGCGTGGGCTCCGGGGGCAAGGCGCGGCGAGTGGGCCCCGTTGGCAAATTGGAGGTCGTGGACTTGATTGGGGTCCTTATTGGTGATCTCGACGATGAGTTGGTCACCGGCTGGGACGGTGATGGTGCCGGGGTGGTACCTCATCCCCTTGGCAATGACGGCGACCGTCGTGGTGTGACCGGTGGGGGCGACGTTGCCGACGACTGCTGTCGGACCCTTGGCGTCGTCCCTGGGAGCGTTCTGATCGAGCCGATGGCCGACCGCGGCTGCGGTCAGGGCAGTAGCCAGACCTGCGAAGGCCCCGACAAAGGAACGGCGATCTGGGGGAGCGGTGGGAGCAGGTTCGACGGACTGGCTGGTGGTCCCGGCCACAGCGGAACGGTCTGAGGGAACAGTTGGGGTGGGCCCCTTGCCGGAATCGGGGTTATCGCCCTCCTTGGAAGCAACCTTCTGAGCCGCCATCTGGCGTCCCCTCTCCTTGAGCATGGGCACTGCGGTGCGCACCATCGCCACAGTCGCTGGTAAGAAGGTGGCCAACCCGATGACGGCCATCACCATGCCGATGCGACGGGTCCAGCTGCCCATTGCGAGCACCCACAGCACCAGGCCGGCGTTGGTAATCGTGGCACGCAGTGCTCCGAAGGCGTGCATTTTGGCATTGGTAGCGCGGACGATTTTTGGCCCGCCGCCCATAACCATTGGCATGAGGTAGCTCATAGCGCCGATGAGGAGTTGGAGCAGGAACCCGACGATGACAGGTACTGACAGGGTGAAGATGTCGTCGGCGAGCAGTCCGTTACCTTTGGCGGCCAGCTTCCACGCCAGCCAGACGAGCCACACCAGCATCCAGCAGATGGCGGCTCCCATGGTGAAGCCGGGGAAGTCGCGCGGTGGCTTGTTGACGGCACAGGCCACCAGATCGCCCAGCACAATACAGATTCCGACGATGTGGGCCGTCACACCGAGGGCAGCCAGCCACCACAGCCCACACAGCGCCCCGATGGTCGTCACCACCACCGCGATGAGCATGACGTATAGGGAGACCTTGCCGTGGCGATCCTGGGCGGGTTGCATCTTGGTGCGCAGCACGGTCGGCCACAAAGTCATGAGTGTGCCGATGACGGTTAGACCGACGAAGCCGAGCAGGTTGAGCGCCTGGTGGGCCACTAACAGACGGGTTCGCCACGGCTCGATGGGGGAGAAGGCCATGATCGCACCGAGGGTCGCTCCCAATGGCAACAGACAGGCGGCTGCGCAATAAAACCACACCGTCGAATCGAACCGTCCCGGCAAAGCGTGGCGAGCTTGGTGGGCCAAGGCGAAGGCGTACCACGTCAGCATCGATCCGACGATGGCGGCACCGACGACGGTCACCCACGGCTGGGTCGCCACTATGCCAACGAAGGTGACGACGATGCCGGCCGTGAGCAGTCTGATGCGCAATACCTGACGACGGCGGTCGGCGTCAGTGAGGTTGTTGTGCAAGATCGCCTCGGTGAAGTACTGACCCCACACCATGATCGACGTCGTTGCGACGCCCAGTGTGACCATGTGCACCAGCAGCCAGCGCGACTGTGATATCCACGGGCTCACGATCGCCACGATGAGCAAAGCTGCCAGCCACCCGGAAACCGGACGCGACGCCTTACGGTGCCAGCTGCGCTTATTTGTGTTGGGCTTACGGCCGACGGGCGTGATCTCAGGCATGGTCCCCTCCTGACCGGGAGTGTGGGCTGTATTGCGGGTGCGTTCTGGCTGTGTTGCGGGGCCGGACATGAGCGGCGACGACGGCCACTAGGGCCAACAGGCTGAGTACATTGACGACCCCACCAACTTGCACGGCGGCGGGCCGACCCAACCCGTCACCGATCCCGATACGTGCCAGCAAAGAGGCCTCCAGTAGAAAAGCGGGTAGCCAGAACCACGTCGTCCAGTCGAGTCGTGCGCGTAGTACCGCAGGCAGGATGATCGGGGCGTGGCCGAGGATCATCCCCATGGTGAATCCGAGGAAGATCGAGTGGACGACGGCGTCATAGGCTCTCCCGGAGGCGAGGGGGCCATTGGTCATCCAGATAAGACCGGCTAGCCCGAGCCACAGGTAGCCGATCATGAGCAGAATGCCGATGTAGGCGGCCTGCCCGCCGCGTCGCAACCCACCACGGGCGACGTCGTTTCGGCACAGCCACGCTGCTAGACCAACGAGGACGGCTCCCAACAGCCGATACCCGATTATTGGACTCACTACGCAGACAAGCAGGGCTGCCACGACCGCCAGACAGAGCGTCGGAAGGGTGCGATTGTGGGCCATCGTCATCCGGGAGAGTTCGAGCCTCTCACCGCAGATCGTCAGGATGAGGTAGCAGGCAAGCCATCCGACGACCTCAGGAACGCTCACTTCTGAGGTGAGTAGGGTGGCAGCACCGGCTGCGCAAAACGCCCCGGTGGCTTGGATGACGGTAGCGTCGTCGTGGCTGCGTCTCCACAGCGGAATGTAAATACCCAACAAACCCAATTGTGCCAGGGCCAGTAGAGCCAATCCGGCACAAGCGGGGCCGGGTGCCAGCAGGACGATGACTCCAAGTCCTGAAATGGCTGGGACACAGTACCCAAAACGTGTCCCGAGGGCCACAGCTCGTTCCAGACAGATGACGGTGCCGACGAACCCGAGCACCATGAGGGGACCGTGCCAGTGGGACAGTCGCGACGTCATCACGGGGGACCACACGCCGAGGAGCAGTAAGGCGCCGTCGAGGCCAGCCAATAGGGAGATTCCAGCTCCGACCATGAGCCAGGAGCGGCCTGAACTGGCGGGGGAGTGGGGCATGGGGGATCCTTTTTCGGCTATCAGATCATCAAAATACTATGCCGGTGGTGAACGTTTCCACCATCCCTGCTCGCCGGCAGTGGCTGCAGGCCATTCAGCTCCTCCTTGTCGTGGCTGCGATATCATTTGCGACTCATATCGAGGACCCAGGTTGGGTCGTTGAACATACGTGGATTGGCGCGCCCCGTCACGGATGTGCGATGTTCACAAAGGGCCGGGCTCGGCGTCATTCATCCCGCACAAATTTCGAGGGTTGCGGTTGTGCTCTCTTTGTGGTCAGGGCTATGGTTCTTGTTTACAAGATATTAAGTCTTGGTAAGCGTGAATGTCCAATATTTCACTCTCGGCGTCCCACTCCTACATGTGGGCTCAAGGATGAGCGTTCGGATGTTTGGCTTGCAGTAACCGGTTTCTATGGGCTAGGAATGGTGATGAGTGAGAATCGGATCGAAGAAGATCTTCTCGGAAAGAGAGAAATTTCGAACGAACACTACTATGGAATCCATACTTTACGTGCGCTGGAGAACTTTCAGATATCGCGTGGATGCATGAATGATGAGCCTGACTTTATTCGGGGAATGGTTCAGGTGAAGAAGGCGACTGCCTTGACGAACAAGCAACTGAGGGTTTTGCCTGGAGATGTTGCCGACGCCATCATTGCGGCATGCGACGTGATCTTGGATGATGGGCGCTGTATGGATCAATTCCCGACTGATTCCTTCCAAGGTGGGGCAGGAACGTCGATCAACATGAACACCAACGAGGTTGTTGCCAATCTGGCTCTTGAGATATTGGGGTATCCGAAGGGTACATATGACGTCATTCATCCCAATGACGACGTCAACAAATCCCAGTCGACTAACGATGCCTACCCTACCGGATTTCGTCTCGGGGTCTATGCCCTGCTTGAGGGATTGAAGCGGGCCGTCGCCGACCTCGCCGACAGTTTCGATGCCAAGGCTAGAGAATTTGCCGACGTGTTGAAGATGGGGCGTACCCAGCTTCAGGACGCCGTTCCCATGACCCTCGGGGAAGAATTCGACGGGTATGCGCACAACATCCGTGCCGAACTGGACCGACTCGACGTGGGTAGTGACCTGCTTGTGGAGGTCAATTTGGGTGGCACGGCCATCGGTACCCGAATCAATACCCCGGACGGGTACGCCGAGCTGGCGGCCGAAAAGTTGGCCGAGGTGACTGGTTACCCGATTCGCCCCTCTACCAACCTCATGGAATCTTCCTACGACAACGGTGCCTACATTGCCGTCCATTCCATTATCAAGCGGTTGGCTGCGAAGGTATCCAAAATCTGTAATGATCTACGATTGCTGTCGTCTGGCCCCAGGGCTGGGCTCAATGAAATTAACCTTCCAGAGATGCAGGCTGGATCTTCCATTATGCCGGCCAAGGTGAATCCGGTGATTCCTGAAGTTGTCAACCAGATCTGTTTCAAGGTGTTCGGGAATGACGTTACGGTCTGTTTTGCCGCTGAAGCAGGCCAGCTGGAACTTAACGTGATGGAGCCGGCCCTGTCGCAGGCGATGTTCGAGTCCATCCATTTGCTGACAAATGCGTGCGACACTCTGCGCAGTAAGTGCATCGATGGGATTACTGCCAATGCGGAGCGGTGCCGGAGTTACGTCACCAATTCAATTGGCATCGTGACATACCTGAACGATGTGATTGGCCATCACCAGGGTGACCTCATCGGCGAGGAGGCTGCTCGCACCGGAAAGTCTGTTCGCGAGGTCGTCCTTGAGCGCGGCTTGATCCCAGAGAAAAGGCTGGATGAGATCATGTCTACCCAAAACTTCCTACATCCTCGGTACTCCGGGCGTACCTATGAGCCCGGGGAGCGCGGTCTTCCAGAGGATCCCAGGACGACAACTGACGCCTGACGATGTTCTTCATTCAACTTGTCGTTGTCCTCCTATTCATCTTCCTGGGAGCACGCAAGGGTGGACTTGGCATTGCCTATGCCGGGGCTGCCGGTGTCATCGTTCTGGGGGTACTCGGTTGCAAGGTCGACCCAAACACTGGCATTCCGTGGGATGTCATCGGGGTCATCATCGCGGTGATCTCCTGCGTGGCGGCCATGGAAGTGGCCGGAGGCCTGGAATTGCTGGTGATGCTCAGCGAACGGGTACTGCGTCGCAATCCGAAGAGAATCACCTTCTTGGCGCCCACAGTGACGTTCTTCATGACTGTTCTGTGTGGTACCGGGCATGTCGCATTCGCCACTCTCCCTGTCATCGCGGAAGTGGCCAAGGAACAGAAGGTGAGACCCTCACGCCCACTATCCATCGCGGCGGTCGCCTCACAGATCGGCATCTGTGCCTCGCCCATATCGGCTGCAATGGTGGCTATGGCCGCCATCGTTGGTCCGCTGGGCGTCTCATATCCGAAGCTGGTCCTGGTTTCGATTGTTGGGGGATTCGCGGGATCGATGATCGGTGCCATCGTCTCCTCGAAACTCGGATGTGAGTTGGAACTTGACCCGGTTTATCTGGAGCGGCTGGAAAAGGGCCAAGTCTTGCATCGGGGAAAAGGCAGCTATGACATCAAGCCCTACGCAAAACGCTCGCTGGTGATCTTCGTGGCGTCCCTGGTCGTGGTGATGGTCTATGCCGCTAGCATCACTGCCGTAGATAAACCCCCGTTGCCACGTGGCGCCGCCATCATGACCTTCATGATGACCGCCGCCCTCATCATTGCTGCCCTGTGCAAGGTGCCTCTTAAGGAGATCACCTCTCAGGCGACCTATAAGAGCGGCACGTCTGCTGCCATCTGCGTGATGGGGGTGGCTTGGCTGGGGAACACCTTCGTAAGTTCCAATATCGCCACGATCAAGACTGCTGGATCAGGGGTCATCCACTCGGCACCGTGGCTGTTGTTCGTCGTGTTGTTCCTGGCGGCGTCGTTGCTCTACTCGCAAGCCGCAACCACGGTTACGTTTATGCCGGTCGCCGCAGCCCTCGGGATCCCGGCATCAGTGCTAGTCGGATGCTTCGCCGCGGCCTCGGCGCTGTTTCTGCTGCCTATCTATCCCACCGTGGTTGCTGCGGTCGAGATGGACGACACTGGATCGACGAAGATTGGCAAGTACATCTTCAACCATTCGTTCCTGGTGCCTGGCATCGTCTCGATATTGGTTGCCTGTCCGGTTTCCTACGGGGTGATGCTCCTCGTCGGGTGACTCTCACCGCGAATGATGCCGAATCGGGCCTGGCCTCAATGGGTTGGGCCCGATTCGCGCGTGCGAGGCGAGCAAGGCCTTAGACCACCTTCACCGGGTGGTCGGGATGCTTGTCCAACCAACCCCGGATGAAGGAGCACTCCGGGTGCACTGCCAGATCCTGGGAGGCGATGTCGTCAAGGGCGAAGCGTGCTAGAGCGCTGCCGACCCCTTTACCACCGAAGGCGTCGAGCACTTCGGTGTGAGGCATGACGATAACGCTCCCCTCGTGTCGAAATTTAGCGAACCCAGCTAGTTCACCGTCAATATAAGCCTCGTAGCGTGATTGCTGGTTGTTTTTGGTGACAGTTGTCATAGCTCCATTGTTTCTCGGTAACCCCAATGTTGGTGCAGTTGGTAGCTGTGGCGATCTGGTTCGGAGCCGGGGTTAGTGCTATCGACAGTAGCGGCGGAGTCATTGCTACACACGTTTGCCATGAGGCCCGTGGGGTCCGCGAGGATTCGGCTGGATCTGCTTGGAGGTGACCCTGAATAGCGGCAGGCTGGAACGTACCAGAACGAACGGAGGAATCATGCCCATTGATCCCAGTAGAACGTCAACGAACACCAATGGGTCACCAGCGCCCAGCGACGAATACTCCCTGACCGTCGGCGCTGACGGCCCGGTAGTGCTTCACGACGCGCATCTCGTCGACACCCTGGCCCACTTCAACCGTGAGAACATCCCCGAGCGCAAGCCCCACGCCAAAGGCTCGGGTGCTTTCGGTCACCTCGAGATCACCGCCGACGTCTCGGAATACACCAAGGCGTCCTTTCTGCAAAAGGGGCGCGACACCCCGATGCTGGCCCGATTCTCCACAGTCGCCGGTGAGCTCGGAAGCCCCGACACCTGGCGTGACGTGCGTGGATTCTCGCTAAAGTTCTACACCGACGAGGGCAACTTCGACTTGGTCGGTAATAACACCCCAGTATTCTTTATGCGTGACCCGATGAAGTTCCCGCACTTTATCCGCTCTCAGAAACGGTTGCCGAGTTCCGGCCTGCGCAGCCCGAACATGATGTACGACTATTGGTCGCTCTCCCCCGAATCGGCCCACCAGGTCGCGTACCTCATGGGACCGCGCGGTATTCCGCTCAGCTATCGCACCATGAACGGCTACTCCTCGCACACCTACTCCTGGACCAACGCCGACGGTCAGATCACCTGGGTGAAGTACCATTTCATCAGCGACCAGGGCGTCCACAACATGACTGCTGACCAGGCTAAGGCAATCGTCGGGGACCACCCTGACATTCATCGCGAGGACCTCTTCAACCATATCGCTGACGGCGACTACCCGTCCTGGACAGTCAAAGTGCAGCTCATGCCCTACGACGCGGCCAAGGACTACCGGTTCAACCCGTTCGACATCACTAAGGTGTGGCCGCACAGAGACTACCCGCTGCACACCATCGGCAAGTTCACTCTGGACCGCAACCCGGAGAACTTCTTCGCTCAGATTGAGCAGGCGGCCTTCTCGCCGTCCAACACCGTCGGGGGCACGGGGTTGTCCCCCGACCGCATGCTGCTGAGCCGGGCGTTCGCCTACAACGACGCCGCCCGCAATCGCTTGGGTGTCAACTACGAGCAACTCCCCGTGAACCGTCCGACGACGCCTACGAACCAATACACCTTCGACGGCCAGATGGCCTTCGAACACTCCGGAGCGGCGCCCACCTACGCCCCGAACTCCTACGGTCGCGATTTTGCCACCGGCTATCGAGCCGGGGCAGAGGCAACCTGGGAGACCGACGGCGAGCTCATCCGCGCTGCCCAAACCCTGCATGCCCAAGATGACGACTTCGGGCAGGCCCACACCCTGGTGCATGACGTTTTCTCCGTCGCCGAGCGCGACGAGCTCGTCGAGACCCTGGTCGACCTGATGACCAACTTCGACATGGAGGAACCGGTCATCGGCAACACGTTGTCGTATTGGCGCAATATCGACGCCGGTGTCGCCGAGGCAATCGAGGGCAGAATCTAACGTGCCTATTCCAGCCTAACGTGTCGACCCGGCGCTGGGCTGCCCCACAGTTCAGTGCTGGGTCGACCACACTCGCCACAGTGTGGCGAACGGGCCGCCGTTGTGACGCAACTGCTTCGGCGGTCCTACCTCGACGATCCGACCGTCGTCCATCACCGCTACCTCGTCGGCCATCGCCACCTGGGACAAACGGTGTGCCACCACGAGGGCGGTCCGTCCCCTGACAACCTCGGCCGCGGCACGGTCAAGAGCAGCAGCACCGGAGCTGCCGGCCTCTGCCGTCGCTTCATCGAGGATGATGACAGGAGGGTCCGCCAACAATGCGCGCGCCAGGGCGACCTGTTGCGCTTGGGCAGGTGAGAGACGGGTTCCCAACCGTCCCACCACGGTGTCGACGCCGTGGGGGAGGTGCTCGACCCATTCGGCCCCGACCCGTCTCAGTGCGGCGAGGACGGCGTCGCGGACGCGTTCGTCGGGCCAGTGCTCAGTGTCAGCGGAGAGGCCGAGTGCGACGTCGTCGAGAAGGGTGCCGGAGAAGGTGTGGATTTCCTGGCTGATGAGCACGGTTCGGGCCTGGCCCGGTGTGATGGCGATGCTTCCCTGCCGGGGTTCTAGTAACCCCGCTACCAAGGACGCCAAGGTTGACTTGCCCGCTCCAGACTCTCCGACGAGGACCATGGTGTGTCCCGATGGAATGTCCAGACTCACCTTGTGCAGCACATCGGGTCCGTTCCGATAGCCGAAACTTACTCGATCCACGTGGATCGCCGCCGGTCCAGGCAGGCTCCGCTCCGCGATGGTCGGCTCCCCGTGGTGTGCCCGGATGACGCCCACTACCCGCTGTAAACACACCCAAGCTGCCTGCAGGTTATTGAGGAACATCAATAGGAAGCGGACCGGGGAGAACAGCCTTAACAGCACCAGTACTGCCGACGCGGCCGCGCCGACGCTCAGTCTGTCGGTCGTGACAAGCAGGTATCCCGTCCAGGCGACGCCGATGGTTGCCATCGCCTCGCCCGCTAGCAGCCGCACAACGAGGGTGTTGCCGAGGAATCGTCCGCGTAGGTTCCACCGGATTGCCTGCCACGATCCGTTGGCCACCGTTCGGATGCGCAGGTTTTCCAGGCCAAAGGCCCGCACGACGTCCAGCCCGTGAATCGTCGAGAGGATGTGTTGGGACTGGGTCGTCGAGGCTCTTCTCTCCACCCGGTACACCGGTGGGGCGGTGCGCAAGAATTCTCGGATCGCCAACCCGTAGAGCAGCGCGGCGAGGGTGACCGGGATGAAGAAGAGCGGGTGCAGGCTGGCCAGCGCCCCGACCGACACAACCACCATGATCATGGTGTTGACAAGGCGCGGGAGGGCGCCGTTGGCGGCATCGCGGACAGCCGTGACATCGTCGGATGCCCGAGAGACGAGATCTGCGGTACCGGCCCGCTCCACCCGTTGCTGGTCCAGGCCCAACCCGGCTGCGATCATTGACTCCCGCAACCGGGTGACGATGGTTGTGAAAAAAGACGGCGTGAGGGATTGTGCGGCACCGTTGCAGATCCCCGACCCGATCACAGCGGTCGCCATTACTAGCGCAGGGGTGAGCAGGGCCGAGGGCGAGCCATGAGCTCGTGCGGTATCGATGATCCACCCAGTCGCCATTGGGGTCGCCAGATCGAGCAGGGACGCGGCCGTGATCACCACGATTGCCCCGACGAAGTAACCACGCACTCCGCGCGCTGCCTGATGGACTTCCTGGCGGACTTGGGCAGTAGTGGCGAGTGGCAACCAACGTGGTGTGCTCATGACAGCATCCCCCGGTAGTCATCGCGACTCAGCAGGTCGCGGTGTGGTGCGCGGGCGACCTCGCGGCCGTCGACGTCGAATAGCACCACCTCGTCCATCTGGTCCAGTATGGCCGGGGATGTCGTGGCAATGATGGTGGTGCGTCCCTCCCGCAACTTGTGCAGCCGTTCCGCGATGGTGGCGATCGTGGCAGCGTCAATGCTTGTCGTGGGGTCGACCAGCATCAGGCCGTCGGGGGAATGCAGCAGGGCACGGGCCAGGGCCAGACGCTGACGTTGGCCTCCGGACACGTAGCGACCACCTTCTCCGACCTCGGTCTCCAATCCACGCGGCAGTACCGCAGCGACGGTGTCTAGGGCAGCTGCGTCAGTGACGGCACTCAGCCTGGCGACAGTCGTTTGGCCGTCGAGCACGATGTTGGCGTGTGCCGTGTCATCGAACAACTCCGGTGAACGGGGCGCCACTAGCACCAGACGACGCCGTTGGGCAGGGTTGAGATGACTGGCGGGGACCCCATTCAGGACGGTCTCGGAGCCGTGGTCAATCGCCTCGGCCAGGGCGTCACACACCTTTTGCGGCGCCACAACCCCCAGATGGCTGCCGCCGGGGACGTCAAGCTGGGAATCCCCGACCGGAACGTGCAATTCCACCGGTCCATCCCCCGGCGTGGTGCGGGCGCCGTCGTCGGGATGGACTGCCCAGGCCACCGGGCTGTCACGCAGCTCACAGAACCGATCCCCGGAGGCGTGGGCGCTGGCTAGCATCGTCGCAGTGTCAACGCCCAGCGCCCGCAGTGGTGGACCCAGGGTCTGTGCCAGGCCGACTACCGTGACGAGCTCACCGGCGCTGATATGCCCGCCCAGGGTGAGCCACCCGGCCAAGACCGTCAGCACCGTGATAAACACCCCCACCGAGGCATTGATGGTGCCGGTGTAGACCCCCTTGACGCGCCGGGTGCGCAAGGTGGCATTGAGGCCCTCGCGGCTGGCGACCCGGAACCTTGCGGTGGCTCGACGTTGCGCTGATAACCCCTGGATGACCCGAAGCCCACTGGTGAGGTCGGCGGCCGACCCGGCGACCGCGGCCTCGGCACGGCGCTCGCGGTGAGTGCTCCGTTTGACGGGCGCCACTCCTTTCACCGACAGCAGGATGAGCAACGGGACAATGCATGTCGTCGCGAGTACCAGCCAGCCATTGATGAGAGCCATCGAGATGAGGGCACCGAGCAGGGTGACGATGTTGCCGAGGATAGACGTCAGTGCGATGAAGGCTCGCGAGACCGCCCGCACGTCGGTGACGAGGACTGCGAGCAGGTCGCCGGGGAGCCGTGAGCGCCCACCGACCCCCTCCGGAGCGGTGATCCAGTCGAGGGCCTGCACCCGGAGGTCGTGTTCGGCTAGACCAGCGCCGACATTGGTCTGCATCCGCACCGTTTGGGCTACTGCGCGCACCACGTAGGCCAACGCGACCAAAGCCAGCCACCCGGTCAGTGCCGCGGCATCGGCGGCCACCACCCCGTCGTCGATAGCGCGTCCTAGGGCCATCGGCACCCCAATGTTCACCAGGCTGACAAAGGCCGAGGCGATCGACCCGGGCAGTAGCCAACGCCGCCCATCGTGGGTCATCTGGCGCACCACTGCCCGCCCGTCGTGGGCTTGGGTGACGTCGATCAGAGGGGCGTCAACCGGTGGCGGGGTCTGCCGGGGGATGCGTGGCAGCCAGCCCACTCTCGACTGCCAGTCCCGCCGTGGGGCTCGGATCACGCTACCTCCGGACCGCCAACGGACTCGAGCGGGTGTCTCCTCATTCGGTGGGGCAGGACGAGTCGGGCGGCTTGGGTGAGATCGTCCGCGGTGATCTCGATGCGACCATCCCAGGCTGCCAGGGTGCGTGCCGCTCGAACCATCATGATGTCGGCGCGGTGGCCGTCGACGTGGGCGTTAATGCATACGTGAGCCACTCTCGTGAGGGTCTCGTCGGCAATGGTGACTTGTTTGACGAGCTCGGTGGCACGTTTGATCTTCTCACTGATCTCGTGGCCATTCTGTTCCCATCTCCGCGAGAAGCCAACGGGGTCGTCTTCAAAGGCTAGCCGACGTCGGATTACCTCGACGCGTCTGTCGGGGCTATCCTCCCCACCGACGGTCACGCACAGCCCGAACCGATCGAGCAGCTGGGGGCGCAACTCTCCCTCCTCGGGATTCATGGTGCCAACCAGGGTGAATCGGGCCGGATGGGAGACGCTGACTCCTTCCCGCTCGACTGTGTTGACGCCCATGGCGGCCGAGTCCAGCAGCAGGTCGACGACGTGATCGTCGAGCAGGTTGACCTCGTCAACGTAGAGGATCGCGCGGTGGGCGGCCGCCAGTAGACCCGGCTCGAAGCGGCGGCGTCCCTCACGAAGGGCAGTCTCCATGTCGAGGGTGCCGGTAACCCGATCCTCGGTGGCCCCCACCGGCAGCTCGACCACCGGCACCCGAACGGTATGTGGCTCAGGCATGGTCTCGGGCAGGCCCAGCTGCCCGGAATACTCCGAGTATTCCTTGGGGGAGAGATGATAGGTCCCCGGAACCTCCCAGTGCTTGGGCAGCAGGGCGGCGAGTCCGCGCACCGCAGTAGACTTGGCAGTGCCCTTTTCGCCGCGGATGAGTACCCCAGACAGGTCGGGGCTGATGGTGGCGAGGATGAGGGCCAGCTTCATCTCCTCTTGCCCGACGATGGCGCAGAAGGGGTAGACGGGGCGTTGTGCCATGTCAGCGGTCCTTTCGAGGTGATTGCTGAGGGATCAAGGTGAGACACGACGTTGACGAGATCGTCGGTCCGCAGGTCGTCGATGCGCAGACAGGGGCCGCCGAGGGCCGTCGCGATGTTGCGGGCCCGAGATAGTCGGATGCCGCGAGGATCCTCGGTGTCGATGACGACCCAACTGAGACGTGTGTCAGAGCCGATCTCGGTGGCCACTCGGATCGCCTCATCAGTGGCCCGGGAGTTGGGATGGCCGTTCAGGTCAACGTTGCCGCGTCCGTCGGTGACGAGCACCAATAGGGGTCGCAGACCGGGGTCTTTAAGCAACAAGGGTCGTACGACCTCGCAGGCCTTGACCAGCCCCGCCGATAGTGGGGTACGTCCGCCGGTGGGCAGTTCTGCCAAACCTCGCTGTGCCACCTCCACCGAGGAGGTCACCGGCACGAGCACCTCCGCCCGGTCTCGGCGGAAACCGATGAGGCAGACCCGGTCGCGCTTGACGTAGGCGTCAAGTAGGAGGCTGAGGACAGCGCCCTTTGATGCGGTCATCCGGCCCCGTGACCCCATCGACCCCGAGGCGTCGACGACGAAGATCACGCAAGAAGGCGATCGCCTGGTTCTCACCTTGGCATGCCAGTCGCTCGGCTCGATATGAACCACCATCGGGGGACGATTCGGATCGGCCCGGCGTGACTTCTGATGCACCGCGGCGGCACGGAGGGTGACATCGAGGGCAAGATCGTCGGGGACGGTGGTGGGGCGTGCAGATATGTAACGGCCTCGTCGGTCGCTGCTGCGGGTGCGAAGACGTCTTCCGGTGCTATGACGGGCCAGATGATCCTGATTGGGTTCTAGGAGGCGGACGGCGAAGGGCTCACCGATGGTGGCTGTTTGTTCTGCGGAATGGGTATCGGACTGGTTGTCGGGATCGCTGTGGTGATCATGCTTGCTGTGGCCGTCGGTGCCATATGGGGTGGCACGATCTTCGCTCCCCGACCGATTTTCCACAGCTCCGTTGGGGCCTTGGTCGGTCCGCTGGGGTGGAGCGGGTAGGTCTGGTGGATCCGATTGCTGGGAAGGTTCCTTGAGCTGGTTGTGCTGATCAAGCTGTTGCCTGGGCGACGGGGGAGGGCCGGAAGGGGTCTCGTCGCGCCGACGATGCCGCAGCGCCATCTCGCTGACCGCCAGCACATCATCCTCGGTGGCGATGCCTCGGCCAGCCAGGGCAGCGTGAGCTCGGGTGGTCTCGGCCAAGACGATATCGGCACGATGCCCGGCGACATGGTTGTGACGACACAGCGACGATATGAGTTCGGTGGTGACCTCGTCGAGGCGCACCCCGTCGACCATCCTTTGAGCTCGCGCGATTACTGCCGCCTGGTGGTCCTGGTCCTGTTGCCAATGCTGAAGGAACCGAGTTGGATCTGCGTCGTGGTCGAGACGACGACGAATGATTTCAGCTCGGACGCTCGGGTCAGTCTCACCATGCACTTCGACGCACAGCCCGAATCGGTCGAGCAGTTGGGGCCGGAGCGCCCCTTCCTCGGGGTTCATGGTTCCCACCAGCACGAAACGGCTGGCCAGCGAGACTGTCAACCCCTCTCGCTCGACTCGCACCATTCCAGTACAGGCGTCGATAACGAGATCGACGAGATGGTCGTCGAGGAGGTTGACTTCGTCGACGTAGAGCACGCCGCCGTCGACCTCGCTTAGGAGACCTGGCTGGAGTGCTGGCCGTCCGGACGCCAACGTAGTCTCAAGATCCAACCCGCCGACGAGACGATCCTCGGTGGTTCCCAGAGCCAGGGTGCGCATCACCTGGTCCGGTAAGAGTTCGGCCAAGCCACGGACCACCGTCGACTTGGCGGTCCCCTTCTCCCCGCTGAGCAGAACCCCGCTGATGCGCGGGTTGATTGCGCACATTAACAGGGCGAGTTTTGTCTCTTCCTGGCCGACGATGGCGGCGAAGGGGTAGGTCATCAGGTCAACCCCAGCGAGCTAAGATCGAGTCCACCATCAGCGGTGGAGGTAGGGGTATCCGGCTGCGGGTTGTCGGAGACTTCCTCAATGGTTCCCTCGATGTCGGTGTAGGTGTCCTCCAACTCCTCGACGGTGCCTGGATCAGCATTCCACACCTTGCGCTGGGCGGCGTCGAGCAGCTTGTCCACGATATTGTGCGGGTTGACCTCACGGAACCATTCCTGCACGGTGGGATCGAGGGCATAACGGCGCGCAACACTCTCCCACAGACCGTCATCGACGACGTCCGCGGTGGCGTCCCAGCCAATGAGGATGTCGAGCACCGCGGACAGGTCTCCGGCTCCTTTGTAGCCGTGACGTTGCAGACCCTCGATCCACGATGGGTTGAGTATCCGGGACCGCAGGATGAGTCGGGCCTCCTCAGTAGTGGTGCGTGTGGCGATCCGGGACGGATCCGAGGAGTCACCTACGAACGATTCCGGTGCCTCGCCTCGCACCGTGGTCGCAGCGGCAATGAGACCGCCGTAATAGTTGTAGAAGTCGGTGCAGCTGAGCATGTCGTACTCGCGGGTGTCCTCGTTTTTGACGGTAACGTCCATTCGCGACAAGGCTGCGGTAAATCGCTCGGGCTCCACGTCTCCGAAAATCCCCTCGCCGTAGGCGTGGGATGAGGCGGCGATGTAGGCCCGTCCCAGATCGGCCTTGTCCTGCCACGCCTTGGTCTCGATGAGCTCTTCCACCCCGGCGCCGTATCCGCCGGGCGGGCAACCGAAGACCCGTAGTGTGGCCTTCCTGCGGGCCTGCTCGATGTCGACCCCGCGGGCGACGAGGTCTGCGGCATCGGCCTCGACGTGAGTGCGCAGCACGTTGTCGGGCTCGGGTAGGGCGGCGACCATCCGTACCGCACGATCGACCATCTCGACGAGGTTGGGGAAGGCGTCGCGGAACAGGCCTGAAATGCGCGGGGAGACATCAATGCGGGGGCGTCCCAACTCGACGGGGTCAATGATCTGGAGCCCGCTGATGAGCCCCGATGTCTCCCACAGTGGTCGCACCCCCATCAGGTACAGGATTTCGGCGATATCGGCTCCGCCGCTGCGCATGTTTGGGGTGCCCCACACCACGACTCCGACAGTGCGTGGGTACGGTTGGCCGGGGTGTGCCTCGGCATAGCAGGACAGCAGCTGTTCGGCAAGCTGGACACCTTCACGCCAACCTGTCGGGGTGGGCATCGTCTGAGGGTCCAGGGAGAAGAAGTTCCGGCCGGAGGGCAGGATGTGAGCGTTGCCGCGGCTGGGCGCCCCCGACGGCCCGGGCGGGATGAATCCGCCGTCAAGGGCCCTCAGGATGGCCTCGATCTCGTCGCTGGTGGAGTCAAGACGCGGCATCAGATCAGTGAGGACCCAGGTGAGGGTTTCAATGACGTCCCCGCGTTCGGCGCCGAGTTGTTCCTGGCACAGCTGGGTGGCCAGGGCATGAGCTTTTCCGGCGTCTAAACCTCCGCTGCGGTGGCAGGCAACGACCGGGGTCAGTAACTCTAGACAGCGGCGATCGGCCTTTTCCATGATCTCACGTCCGGTCAGTCCTTCGGACAGGTCGGTGGTGATAGTCACCGGCTCCCCGGCCTTGGCGCCGACCTCGTCAAGGCTGGTGCCCCAGGAATTCAGCACGGCCTCACGTAGGGAAGGTATCGACCCGTTGGGTTGACGGGTGAGCTGCGCGACGTACTCGACCTCCGCCGTGTCAGGATCGTCCTGACCGGCGATGAGCTGCCCAAGCACGTGCAGACCATCCGAGATTTCGCGGTCTTGCAGATCGAGGAGATGGTGGTGGACTTTGTTGAGTATCTCGACAGGATCAGTGTTGACGTCATCGACCGTCAGTCCCAGATCGGTGTCCAGGCCGGCCTTGACGACGGTATCCCATACTTTTTCGGCAACGAGTGTGGCACGTTGGGGGCTCTGCGACGCCGCGCCGGCGTGTTCGCGCAGGATCCGGTCGAGTTCGGCGGTGGAATCGTACAACCCGGCCTGCCGCATCGGCGGGGTGAGGTGGTCGACGAGGACCGCAGCGCTGCGTCGCTTCGCCTGGGTGCCCTCACCAGGATTGTTGATGATATACGGGTAGATGTTGACCATCCGGTCCAGGGCAAGTTCCGGGTAGCACTCCTCGGACAGGCCTAATCCCTTGCCCGGAAGCCATTCCAGACTGCCATGGGTGCCGACGTGGATGACGGCGTCCGCTTTGAAGATGTCGCGGATCCAACGGTACTGGGCAAGGTAGTGGTGGGGAGGCGGCAGCACTGGATCGTGGATGACGGCGTCCGCTTTGAAGATGTCGCGGATCCAACGGTACTGGGCAAGGTAGTGGTGGGGAGGCGGCAGCACTGGATCGTGGATGACGGAATCCGTAGTGGCCTCGAAGTTTCCGCGTGGGGGTTGAATCGTCAGCAGAATATTGCCGTCGATGTGGCCGGCGAAGGAGAACTCGTCGTCGTGGACGAAGAACGTGCCTGGGTGCGGTCCCCAGTTGCGGTCCATGGACTCGCGGACCGATTTGGGAAATGCCCAGTACCAAGGTCGTGAGGTTGGCAAGTCGGCGTGGGCCTCAGCGCGGTCGTGCATTTGCTCGGGGGTGAGCCAGCGCTGATCGCAAGTGAGCATCGACAGCAACAGCTGAGCGCTGTCGTCGCCGGTTTCGAACTGCTCGGGGACGTCGTAGCCCTCTTCAGCCATCCGGATGAGCAGTTGGCGCACCGACTCAAAGGTGTCAAGCCCCGTGGCGCAGCCGATGCGGTCATTGCGCGGTGGGTGGTGGTGAAAGACGATAGCCACCTTGCGTTGGCCTGCTGGGGTACGGGACAAGCGGGCCCACGACAGCGCCAGCTCTGCCATGGCCTCGGGCCGTCCTGGAACCGGCACCATCCGCGGCACGATGGCCCCGGTAAGGTTGTCGATGGTATCGGCTTCTCGAGTGGCGAGGAGCTTCGTGATGAGGGCGCCGTCGAACTCCGGTTGGGCCGCCTGGGTGGCGATGTCCATCGACCCCATCCCTTGGGCGGTGGATTTCCAGGCCGCATGTGGTCCGTACGAGGTGAGCGCGTGTAGAACGCTCACCCCCAACTTCGGGTAGGCCTGCTCGTTTTGCGGCATACCGGCGGTCATGGGCATCCCGTGTACGTCGATGAGCGTGTCGATGACGCAGCGGCCATTCTCGTTATGGAGCAGGGTGTCCAGTATCTGGGCCATTCCAGGGTTGCCCCGCCGGGAGTCTGGGAGCCGCAGGCAGAAGAACGGCAAGGTGTTGGCGTCCAGCGCCTCGATGGCCTTGACGAGGGCCTCGATGTGGGCCGTGTTGTGCTCCAACCAGTAGCTGCGCGGGAAGGTGATCCCGATGGTGGGGCGGTCCGGATCGAGGTGGTGCCGGTACTCGGCGAGGCTGGTGAACAGGCCGTGACGTGGGTGCCAGATCCCTTCGGTGGGGGCGGGGACGACGTCGGGGATGGGCGCCGATCCTCCCGCCACTCGGTCGATGAGGATTCGCAGTGCCGCTTCGACGTTGTCCAGGCCGCCCATCTCCAGCAGCTCGATGAGACCCTTCCAGGTGCCGTCGTCGAGTCCGCTGGCCCAATCCTGGGCGGCGAGCATGCCGTCGCTGTCGCCGGAGGTGGGTTGGATGTGGATCCAGGGCAGCGGTAGACCGGATTCGCGACGGTCCTTCCACGCCTCGACCAGTGCAGGCCATGCCGGGCAGGATGTGGTGCCGCCGTGGAAGCTGAGCACGACGGCATCACTTCGGGCGGCAGCCTGGGCGAAAGCGCGGGCCATGTCCGGGTCGGCGACCTGCTCCTTGGTGCGCCCGGAGAGGGTGACGTCGAGACCGTCGGCGCACAGCCGTGGCAGGGCTTGGCTGACGAGGGTGAGTTCGCCGCCGGTGGATGAGAAGAAGCACAGGGTGGTCATGGTGCAGTCTCCAGACGGGCGAGGGTGTCGTCAATGAGGCAGGTGAGTGGAGTCCGGCGTTGTTCTGGGTCGGCAAGGGCGTTGGCTTCTACCCGGGATGGGCAGTCGCCGGGGCAGCGTCCGGCCAGGGCACAGCGGTGACAAGGCCCGCGCAGGGTGTGGGCATCCTGTGAGAAACGCCGCCGCAAGGCCTCCCAGTCGACGTTATGGATGTTTCCGGCCCGAGATGTCGGGTCCCCGACGGCTTGGGAACAGGGGTAGACGCCGCCGTCCGGTGCTACCGCCATCGACTCTTCGACCGCCGCATGGCAGTAGGGCCGGTTCGACACTGAGAGTGGCAGGAGGGTGCGATCCGAGGAGTCAACGGCCGGCGCGGCGGGTACGGGGGCCCGCCGCAGGGCAGCGCGGACGGTCTCTAATTCCCGCCAGCGCAGGGGTGTGGCGCGCAGCGCGTTGATCTGTGGTAGCCGCCGATGGAGTGTGGTGATCCCGTCGACTACGGCATCCTCGGAGGGCATCAGATCTTTCTGACCTGCTGCGCTCCCAATCGGCACCAAAGGGTCGAGCCCGAATCCGGTGACGTTAGGTAGCCCAGCTAGGGTGACCGCCAGCTCGTCGAGGTGGTCGACATTACGGGCCGAGAGCACCGTCGTCACCCGCACTGGCACGTCGGCTCGAGCCAGAGCCAGCAGTCCCCGAAAGGTCTGCGCAGCTGATCCGCGTGATCTCTCCTGCACCTGCGGCGGCCCGTCAACGCTAACTCCGACCTGCACTTGGTGGCGTGCCAGCATGGCGATCATGTCCTCGTCGAGGTGCGTCGCATTGGTCTGGATGCCGCAGGTGATCCTTCCACACCGGATTGCCACAACACGTTCGGCGACGTGCTCGATGAGGGAAGGCACCAAGGTCGGCTCGCCGCCGGCTAGTTGAACGTGTGCGGGCCGATTTGTGGCATACACGCCCTCAGCAACAAGGTCGACCGCGGCGTCGGCCACCTTGGTAGGCATCCGGCCGCCTCGGCGGTTGCGGCGGTAGCAGTAGGGGCAGGCGAGATCGCAGGCGGCAGTAGGCCATAACACGAGGTAACGGACGCTCATGCTCGGTGTCCGTCCTGCCCATGGCGGGCAACGAGGTGATCGTGTAACTGGGACAGGGTGGGCAGTACTCGGTCATCGACCGTCCAGCCCCCATCAGTGACGCCGATCGACAACACGGCGTCGCCTGGCTCGTCCACTGCCCGGTATCCAGACCGGGTCAAGGTGTGGCGGGCGAGGTCGGCGTCCACTCCTGCCCCGATGACCGTCGCCGCCGGACGCCCTTCGCCGGACTCCCAAAAGGTGAGGGTGTGCAGGTCGAAGTTGATTCCCTCGGTGAGGAAAGCCTCCTCGAGGCAACCGTTGCGAGCCAAGTCCTCCGGCGCCCCGATCGTCACGTCAGTGCCACGCCCGGCTACCCACAGGATGTCGGTGTAGCGCATCACTGCCTCGATATCGTGGCTGCACACCACCACCGCGATGTCACGTGCCATGCACACCTCGCGCAGCATGCCGAGCAGGGCGATCCGGCCCGGTGGGTCGAGAAAGGACGTCGGCTCGTCGAGCAGCAGGATGGACGGTTCCTGGGCCAGAGCGCGGGCTACCATGACAGTTCACCGATGAAGGCTTCGGCGAGGCTACCAGCCCCCACCGCGGCCAGGGACTCGTCGATGACGGCATAGTCGCGGGGCCGCAGCCGCCCGACAATGCCCGAATATGGATGGCGTCCCAGCGAAACGACGTCGCGGCAGGTAAGACGGGCCACCGCCACCCGGTCGGTGAGGACGGTCGAAAGGATCCGGGCGATTTGGCGACGTGACATCCGCGACGTCGGAGTGCCATGAAGTTCCACCTCGCCGCCGAGGCTTGGCTGCAGACCAGCGACCGAGCGCAGCAGGGTCGACTTGCCGGCACCATTGGGGCCGACCAGCCCAACTGTGACCGGAGTCCACCGATGCCGTCACCCCTGACAGCACGGTGGTGACGTGGCGGCCAAATCGGTACCCGACCGCCAGATTCGACAACGCAAGGCTCGTCACGTCGCCTCCGCTTCTCGGTACCAGCGGATCAGGATGGCCATGACGACCGGCGCACCGAACACTGCATTGACGGCGTTGACGGGCAGGACGTCGTCACCGGGTAGCTGTGCCAGGATGTCGGCCAGCAAAGCGAGCGAACCGCCCATGAGGATGCATCCGGTCAGCAGGTGACGGTGATCGGTCGTCCCCAGTACGCCACGTGTCAGGTGGGGGATCGCGATGCCCAGAAAGCTGATCGGTCCGCAGAACGCGGTCGCAGTACCGGCGAGAATAGCGGTGCTCGCCACCAGCAGGGTGCGTACCACTTTGAGGTTCGTCCCCATCGTCTGGGCGTAGCGCTCCCCCAACAGCAGGGCGTTGAGCGGTTTGGCGAGCAGCAGGCTGGCTAGGATCATGACGACCATGACAGGCACTATGACCCGCAAGTTCTCCCATGTCACCCCGTGGTAGCTGCCGAACTGCCAGCGGGTGTACTGGGTGATGAGCTCCGGGCTGGCCCGCGACAGCAGCACGGTGGCCCCCGACGACACAAAGTACCCGATCATGACGCCGAGCAGCAGCAGGATCGTCGAGGAGTGGATGAACCGTCCGGCCAGCATGACGATGAGCAGTACGACGGCCGCTCCCAGCGCCGCAGCGACCATGACCAGCAGATCTGGCCCGAGTCCCAGCCCGGAAGCGAAACTCGCTGCCCCAGCCGATGCCGAGGTCGAAAGGACCACCAAGGCGACGCCGAGACTGGCACCCGACGAGATGCCTAGCACGTAGGGGTCGGCCAGCGGGTTGCGAAACAGGGTCTGCATCTCCAGCCCGGACATTCCCAGCGCCGCTCCGACGAGTAGGGCGGTAATGGTGCGGGGCTCGCGGACGTCATGGATGATCGTCAAGGACACCGGATCGATGTTGGTGCCCCCGGTGATGACGGTCATGACGTCACCCAGCGGGACGTTCACCGAGCCTAGTGCTAGGCCCGCCAGGGCGATGGTGACGAAGATCACCCCGAGGATCGTGAAACGGATCGGCAACGGCATTCTGCGTCGCCTCAGTGTTTCCCGAGATTCTTGCGTCTCCTGTGGGGTTTGATCCGTCGGTTGTCCCTGTTGCGTCCTCTGGGTCTGCGTGGTGCGCCGGGTTGCGGTCACTGCGCGGCGGCTTTCCGGTAGAAGTAGAACTGGTGGTCAGCGTTGAGCTCAGGGTGCAGGATCGTGGCCAAGTCCGCCAGTACGAGGTCAGGACGCACGACGCCAGTCTGCCAGTAGTCATTGCCGTGCTTTGGATCGGCGCGCAGGGTGGAGTCCCACACATTGCCATTGTTCATGGCCTTAAGTGATTTCAGGCGTGGGTCGGATTTGAGGATTTCCGGGACGGACGATTTCTCCGGCCCATCGATCCAGAACTCGGCGTCATGGCCCTGCTTGAGAACGGCCTCGGTGTCTAGTTTCTTCGAGGCTACCCCGTGGATGTCCTTGAACACATATTCGCCGCCGGCGTCACGCAGGAACTGGATGGAGTAGTTCTCGTTAGGTTTGATGTACCAAATGCCCTTGTACTCGGAACCGTAGAGGACGCTCGGCCGCGCCCTCACCTTCGCGGTGCGTTTGGCAGTCATGTGGTGCTTCTTGGCGATCTCGTCGTACTTCTGGTTCGCGGTCCTCTCAGCGTTGACAAATAGGGAGTCGTACTTGATTCATTCGGCACGCCCTAGTGGGGTACTTTCGAGGAAGTTGGGTTCGGCGACGATCGGGATGCCCATCTCCTTGATTTTGTCCACCTTGCTGGTGTTGTCGCTACCGCTGACGAGGTTGAAGATGAACAGGTCCGGATGCAAGGCCGCCAGTTTCTCGGTGTTGATTTCGGTGGTGTTGTCCCCTGCTGCGAAACTGGCGACCTTGTGGTCCGTGAGAGCCCGGCGGATGTTCGGGTTCCCGACTCTATCTATGTTGACGATGCCAGCCACCGCGTCCAACTTTCCCAGCATCTGGAACTGCATGGGCAGGGTAGATGACCCCAGCGCCACCCTGGTAGTGGGAATGGTGATGTGCTGTGCCCTGGCGAGGTCCCCGTCCAGGTGCGGGTCGGGGGCGCCGCACTGCACCAGAACGTACTGGACCGGTTCCGTGGCGGCGTTCGACGGATGTTTGAGCGTCACCACCTTGTAAGACCTGTGGTACGACACGGTGATGTCGCGGGCGTCACTGAAGGTAGTCTTGTCGGGGAAGTAATCCTTCGAAGAATCGAAGTTTTTAATGCAGCCCTGTCGGAAGGGCGGGCTGGACGACTTGTCGGTCGAGAAATCGGAGTGCTCGGAGTGTGAGCATCCGGTAAGGGTAGCGACGGTCAGGGTGGTGGCGGCCAGACCCGCGATCAGACGAGTGATGGGCATGTTTTTCTCCAGTGGTATGGGGCCGCAGCGATCATTGCTGCGGCCGGAGAGTTAGCCGAGCTTCTTGTAGTAGTTACGGGGTGTATCCGGGCATGAGGTTTGGGTGGAAGATGTATGTGAGGTCCGCCAGGACGACGTCGGGTTGGACGGCACCGGACTGCCAGAAGTCATTTCCGGTGTCGGGGGCGGTGCGTTTGGTGGGGTTCCAGACCTTGCCGTTCTGGAAGGCTGATAGGTTGGCGTATCGCGGATTTTGTTTGAGAGCGTCATTTTTGTTGTGCTACGTCGTCATAGACATATAGTTGCCGTTGAGCCAGAAGTCGGCCTTGGACCCGTACTTGAAGATCACCTCGGAGTCGGTCGGGGCGGATCCCATGCCCTTGACGGCCTGGTCCATGACATTGGAGGCTCCGGCGTCGGTCATGAACTTGGTCATATAGGAGTCGGCACCCGGTACGTACCACTGCCCCTTGGTCTCCTGGCCAACGAGAACGCTGGGTTTGTTGATGACGTGCCTAGCCTTCTTCGTAACCTCGTCGTAGCGCTTGACGATCCTGTTGAAATCCTTCCTGGTGGCGCCCTCCATATTGAGGAGGACCCCATAGGTCTTCATCCACTCTGCTCGGGCGAGCGGGGTGGGCTCGAGGTAGTCAAGGTCCTTCAGCACAGGGATGCCGGAGGACTGCACCTGCTCGAACTCGCCCACCTCTGAGCTGGCTGCCAGCACGACGTCGGGCTTGAGAGCGATGATTCTTTCCGGGTCGATTTGCATCCGGCCCGGCCCGTAGCTAGGGACGTGCCGGGCCTCGAGGGCGTCACGAGCAGGGCCGCGGTAAATTTGATCGAGCTGGTTGACACCGACGATCGTGTTTAAGGACCCCAAGGCGTGAAAGACCGGGATCTGGGTCGTTGATGAGGCGGCGACACGTTTAACTGGCACGTTAATGACCTGGGCCTTGGCAAGGTCACCGGTCAGTGTGGGTTTGGGGGCTCCGCACTGCAGCAGCACCAGGGTCTGCGCCGGCTTTCCCTGCCTGCCGAGGGTCATGATCTTGTAGGACTTGTGGTAGCTGATGTGGACGTTCTTGGCCATGGCGAAGATGGCCTTGTCTGGGAGGTAATCCCTGTGTTTGTTGAAGGATTCCGAAGGAATGCACCCGGACATGTTGCCGCCGGCTCCTGTTGACACCGTGATGGCCGGCGTGCTCCCGGAGGCGGACGTGTCATTCGAATTCGAGCAGCCCGCCAAGGCGATGCTGGGGGTGACGATAAGGGTGATGAGGGCCGAGATCCTCCTCGGCAGCGTCTTCGGAATGCTCACGCGGTTTCCCCTATCGTCATGTCGCAGGGCTTGCGGGGGCACGCATGATGCGTCCGGCAGACTCCTACGGCGAGAGTCGACAACTGTCACTCCTCAGAGAGTCGACCGGACTGAGCCTCAAAGGCATCACCGTTGCGCGACAGTGTCGGATTTACACCGACTTCGCTCACTGTGGAGGGCCCCGGATCGAGTCCGATTCGAGGCAATCGCACACTAACACCATGCACATGGGACTCGTCGCGGGGGTTGGGATGTGGATGTCGCTAAAAAGTGCAAGTGTCCTGTTTCTCACACCACCGAACTGAGATGCCCAATGACCGCCCACGGCCGCTCCGGAGCCACCAAACCACACAATTCCTCAACGTTGCCGGAGGCGCACGCCAGTACGAGGCAGGTCGATGGCCCGCCGGAGCGGGTCAGGTTGACATCGGTGTGCTGGGATTCGATGCGCAGCCCCGCAGTGGAGGACAGCTATTCGGCCTCCCACGCCACCCCGTGAGACCCGACCGGGACGCAGTCATGCACCTTCCCTGAAGCCATGAGCGCTCGCACCTCATCGAGGGTGACAATCTCAGGACGATCAGGGGTGACGTCGTCGTCAGGAGCCGAGATCGGGGCGCCGACGCACACTACGATGTCACCGTCTAGGGCCTTCGGCAAATCCCCGTCGGGTATGACGCCGATAATCGTCACTCCGATGCCTGTCTGGGTGGTGACGACGTTGTCCTCCGTTGACCCTGTCACCGCATCCGGGCTGATCCCGGCGGCGACCGCACAGCGCCGGAACTCGTCGATCATGGGCTGGGCGGAGGCGCTGTCCTGGCACAGCGTGTCGACAAAGATGAGCGGACGCGCGCCAGCGCACAGCACCTCCAGCAGCGGCACCCGCGCTCCCAGGTGCGCGCACCATACCGGGTCGGCCGGGTAGGAATCGCCGGGACGCGGCCCGATCCCGCCGACCGTGTCGCAGGCGACGACCAGACGGGAGGCCGGAACGTCGGCCAGTAGCAGATCGCGTAACCGGGTGACGGGCAGGTGTGGGGAGCGGACATGGTTCTGGGCGGTCACGATGCCATTCAACCGCGGTTGCCCCCAACGCGCATCGTCAGAACGTCACGGCAGGATGTCCTGGAAGTAGGTGCTCTTCAATGTCAGCGAGATGCACTACGACGAGTCCTCGGCGGTGACGATACCGCCGGTGACGGTGCGTCCTGATAGCGGGTCGTTACCCGTCAACTCCTTGATCTTGCGCAGGGTGATCGCGGTCAATGAAGTTGAAGCTGATCGACTGCCACACCGTTTTGTTAGCGTCGCTGCAGAAGACATCGAGACGTCCAAACGCGGGGGAGCGGCGAACCAGGTTGCGCCACAACTCCCATCCCGCTGGCATGTCCTTGTGGTAAAGAGCGGGGGTGTTCATGTCGCCGGACCGAGTGCATTCGGTGAGTGAACCGTTGGTTACGAACACCAGGTCCTTGGCGGACATGTCAATGCGATGCTCGCCGCCGTCCCTGTCGTGGTGGAGGATGCCGCGAGCAATGTTGCAGTGAGCGGTGATCTCCAGGTCGACGTCGTAGACGACAGTGTCGTACTGGAATTTCGCTCCCTTATCGGTGAGCCACTTCACCAATGGGACCACGAATGAGTCGTGCTGGTTGTAGCGGCTGAACCGCAGGAAGGACAGGTTCGAGAAGCCGGGAAAATATTGCAGGAAGCGGTGCATGTATTGCTTGAACTCGGTGAGGGACTGCCACTGCTCGAAGGTGGACATTGTCTTCCACAGCGTGTAGAAGGTGGATTGCAGGAAGTCCTGAACCAGTCCTCGATCAACGTGTAGTAGGTGTTCGACTCCTTGGCCAGCAAGAGCTTCACGACGTCGAGCTGACCCTTCCTGTTGAGCCCCATTTTCGAGGCGTTGCGCTTGTGACCGCAATTGTTGATGATACGACAGGGGCTGATGTTGGGGTCGTTTTCGTTCACGATCCGGAATTCATCCAAAATGCTGTAGGGCTTGGGCATCTCCAAGGCTGGGATGTCTTTCATGATGTCCCAGAAACACTCGAAATGCTGTCCCATCTCACGGCCACCTGAATCCCTTTTCCGCATCCCCTGATCCATCGAACGCGCCGTCGAGTTCTGACAATTCCTCGAGGACGGTGATGCTCTCCCCAGGCATTCGGGCGTCACGAATCAAGTAGGCAGCGGCAAAGAGTGAGGCGATCCCCGAGCCGACCAGGTATGCCTTGCGCTCAACGACGTCATCGGGTGGAGCAGGGGTGGTTTTGGGTGTAGCGGCCGAGGTCGTTCTGCACGAAAGGTGTGCCATCCGAGCTCACCGGGTAGCTGCGCTGATAATTGTGTTGGAAGTTCGTCATGATGTGCTCCTCATGCGACTTCGCCGGAAGTTCTCCAGTGAACTTCGACCGTTTCCCACGATAGCGCGGCGACAACGTGATGAACCGTTGACAACGACTTTTGTAGGAGTTTTACGGGTGCTCCGTCAGTTTTCAGCGGCAGAGCACAAGTCCTTTGCGGTGGGGTGCCATACTGATCCTTGGACACGGGGTGCGCCTCGATGGCGCTGAGATCACACCCGTGGAACCTGATCTAGTTCGTACTGGCGAAGGGATGTCCGGGATGACTACTATTGACGCGCTTGCCGAGCGGGGGTCAATTCCCCGCGTGCTGTCGATCGCAGGAACCGACCCGTCTGGGGGCGCCGGCACCGCGGCCGACATCAAGTCGATCACCGCAGCAGGTGGATATGCGATGGCTGTCGTCACCTCTTTGGTGGCCCAGAACACCCAGGGGGTGCGCGCCATCCACACCCCGCCGATTAACTTCCTGGCTCAGCAATTGGCCGCCCTCAGCGACGATGTGACGATCGATGCCGTCAAGACCGGGATGCTTGGCACTGTTGAGATCGTTGACGCGGTTGCAGCTTTCCTTGACGAGCACCGACCGCCGGTGGTCGTCGTCGATCCGGTCATGGTCGCCACCAGCGGGGACCGCCTTCTTGCCCCCGACGCGGAGGCTGCTGTGCGCGAGTTCTGTCGACGCGCGACCGTTATAACCCCGAACATTCCGGAGCTTGCGGTGCTGTGCCAAAGCGATCCGGCGATGACGCCAAAGCAGGCCGTGGAGCAGGCTCGTCGGTGGGCGTCTGAGACCGGGGTGGCCGTCGTCGTCAAGACCGGGCATTTGGATTCGCAGCGGGTCGATAACGTGTGGGTGACGCCGGAGGGGACAATGTACACGGCCCCGGCGGCCCGGGTGGAGACGACCAATACTCACGGCACCGGATGCTCACTGTCCTCGGCCCTGGCGACGCGATTGGGCGCCGGGATTGCCCCGGCGGATGCGTTGGTGTGGGTCACCGACTGGCTGCACGAAGCGATCCAGTACGGGTCGGCGTTGAACGTCGGTCAGGGGCACGGCCCGGTAGATCACTCTCATCGGGCACGTCGACTAGCTGAGGATGCCTCAGCGGTGGCATGGTTCGCGCCGATCGACCCGTTAGAATCGCCAGAAAAGTTGGCTGGCTCGGCTGAGCCTGCACCGGAGGCAGCGGTCGCCCCAGTTGGACCATGGACGACGGCGCTGTGGCGAGCAAGCGGAGACATCGCGCGTCGCATTGAGAACTCCGATTTCGTTGCCGCCCTCGTTGACGGCACCTTGTCGAAGCCAGCCTTCGACTTCTACTTGGGACAGGACGCCCAGTATCTCACTCAGTACTCACGAGCCCTAGCTGTCTTGGCGGCTCGTGCTGTTGATCAAGACGAGTCGGTGTGGTGGGCGCAGTCCTCCCAGGCGTGTCTCGTTGAGGAGGCAGAGCTGCACCGCTCCTGGCTAGGGGAACGCGTCGACGTGGTTGCAGGGCCGGTGACGTTGGCGTACACCGACTTCCTGCTGGCGCAGACGTTGGGTGACGACTACGTCGTCGGTACGGCTGCGGTGCTGCCCTGTTTCTGGCTTTACGCACACCTGGGTGCCAAGGTTCCGCACGTTCCCGAGGTCCACCCGTATGCATCATGGCTGCAGACCTACGGAGATCCAGAGTTCGTTGACGGCGCGTCGCACACCATCGGTTTGGTCGAGAAAGCCTTCGAGAATGCCTCCCCGGCCAATCGGGCCCGCGCTGCCCATGCCTACCTGACGGCCTGCCGTCACGAGTTGGAATTCTTCGACCAGGCCCTGCGGGTCTGACTAACTCCACATGACTGCACCTGTGCCTGCTGTGGCCCGGGCCTCGGCCGGAGCGTCGATGCCGTCCGAAGGGCGCGCTGCCCTGCGTGCCGGTGTCGTCGGGAACTGGATCGACAACATCCACGTTTTCCTTCCCCTGACGGCTCTGGTGCCAGCAATGGCGATAGTTGCGGGGCCTTCGGCTGGTGCCAGCGTGGGGGCTCTCGTCATCATCGCGATGTTGTTGGGACGTCCCCTTGGGGGGATGATCTTCGGGCGCATCTCGGATCGTCTGGGACGCACCCGCACCACCCGGCTGGCAATCGCCGGTACCGCGACCTGTGCCGGGCTCATTGCCGTTATGCCTACCCACAAACTCATTGGAGGCTGGACGATTGGGCTCATCCTGCTACTGCGCTTCCTGGGTGGGGTCTTTGTCGCTGGTGAGTACTCGGCCGCCATCCCCCTGGCCATGGAGTGGTCTTCGCCGAGGATACGGGGGCTGGCTTCTGGAGTAATTCTGTCGATGGCCCCGTGGGCCCAGGCGTCGATCGCCTTTGCCGTCGCGGTGATGCTCGCCGCCCTCGGTCCGGGCCGCTACGCTGCGTGGGGATGGCGGGTCCTGTTCATCATCGGCGCCGCAATGAGCATCGGGATGATCGTTTACTACAGCCGCCGGGTCTGTGATGCCCCGCTCTTCCATCGCGTTGGTGCCACGCGTGGGGTGTGGAGGGCCACGGCACCGGGAGTACGCGAGGTGATCGCTGGGACGTGGGCGCCGGCCTTTCGGCAGGTCTTTACCCTCATGACCGGGTTGTGGCTACTTACCGACGCCACAGTGCTGATCCTCACCGCGCGGCTGCGTACCGACGCCGGCTTGACTGCCACCGCGACCTCCTGGGTGATGGGCGTCTCCTCGGTTGGCCAGGCGATCTTCATGGCTCTGGCGGGGCATTGGTCGACTAAGGTGGGGCGACGTCGCCTGTTGGCCTGGTGGGGTGTGAGCGCGGCGCTGTTGGGTCCACTGCTGTGGTGGGGTGCGATGAGTTCCTCGTCGGCAGGCAGGGCTGCCCTTTTTGCGGTCGTACTGCAGGTTGCGACGGTATCCGCCTACGATCCTATCTCAGCCTACCTATCCGAGAGGTTTCCAACAGAGGTGCGGTCAACCGGGTATGGCATGGGGTATAGCTTGTCGCTCATTTTTCCTGCGCTGTACCCGTTCTACCTGCCGGGTATGGAGGCAGTGTTCGGGCGTCTTGGTGCGGTGTTGGTGCTTGTTATCCTCGGTGGGCTGCTTGTGGTGTTGGGTGCGGCCCTTGGCCCGCGGTTATCGGCGAGTGACATTGACACTGACATCGACGATGTGGCGAGGGTGACATGACGGTTAACGAGGTGGTTGCGGCGGTGTGTCGTCGGGCCCCGATGGTCCATTGCCTCACGGCCACGGTCAGTATGTCGCTTGTGGCCGATGGTTTGTTGGCGGCAGGGTTGCGTCCCATGATGACCGAGACGCTGGAGGAGGCGCCGGTTGTCGTCACGGCTGCTGACGCGTTGTTGGTGAACCTGGGAACCCTATCGACCGATGGAATGATGGGTATTCCGGCCACTGTTGCTGCGCGACCAGAAGGGATCCCGTGGGTGCTTGACCCGACGGCTATCGGGCTGGCCCCGGTGCGTACCCGGATGGCTCGGGAGTTTCTCGATGCTGCGCCCGACGTCGTTAAGGGGAACGCCTCAGAGATCCTCGCCCTTGTTGGCGGACCGGGTGGACGCGGGGCCGATGCTGCTGACGCCCCAGAACACGCCGTCGATGCGGCCATTGAGGTGGCGTGCCGAACCGGGGGAGTCGTCGTGGTTTCGGGACCGACAGATGTTGTCGTAACTGCTAAGGGGGTTGCCGCGAGGATCGTGCGCGGGTACCCGATGATGGTGCGGGTGACGGGGACCGGTTGCCTGCTAGGTGCTTTGACTGCGGGGTGCCTTGTGGCGGCCGACGATTCGGTGGAGGCCGCGGTGGCAGCCGTGACGTGGTTCGACGTGGCCGGGGAGGTTGCTGCGGCGCGTGCTGGCGGACCTGGCAGTTTTCGTGTGCAGTTGCTTGACGCCCTCGACGAGGTTTCGAGAACCGGAATAGAGGAGACGAGATGACTTTGGACCTGCGGTGCTATTTGGTGACGTCGGGGACGGATCACCGCACTGTCGAGACGGCCGCCTCGGCCGCGGCAGCGGGCGCTGGAATGGTGCAGGTGCGGGCGAAGGACGTGTCGACTCGTGACTCGCTTGGACTGGTTTTGCAGGTGGGCGAGGCGGTTCGTCGGGCGAACTCTGCGACCCGGGTGGTTGTGGATGATCGCGCCGATGTCGCTTGGGCGGCCATGCGGGCGCACGGGAACGTCCACGGGGTGCATGTTGGATCCGCGGATCTGCCGGTGCGTGATGCGCGGGCGATATTGGGGCCTGACGCGATCGTCGGGTACACGACCGGAACCTTGGACCTGGTGAGATCAGTTGAGCCGTTTGCCGATGCACTCGATTATGTGGGGGCTGGGCCCTTTCGGCCTACCCCGACCAAGGATTCGGGTCGCGTCCCGCTCGGCGTTCAGGGGTACCCGGAGTTAGTGGCGGCAAGCAGTCTGCCGGTTGTCGCCATCGGTGACGTTCAGGTGGCCGATGTCCCTGCTTTAGCGGCTACCGGTGTGGCCGGTGTCGCGATGGTGCGCGCTATCATGGCGTCCGATGACCCTGCCGCGGTGGTGCGACAGGTTATACAGGCCTTCGACAGGGTCTAGATCAGCTAAGGCTCGTGGTCGGTTTCCTGGACTGACGTTGTTACCCCTGTCGTAGACCATCGAGGCGGCAGCTCCGCCTTCCTGGGCTATCACTGTGTCTCCAGCGGGAGGTATGTGTCCTACCGGCGGCTGCGCCTCCTTTTTCAATCTTCGCTTCTTCTGCCCGCTCCGCCTCTGCTCGTTGCCCCCGCCTCCGTGTGGCGATATGGGTCGTGATCATCGGGGATGCTTGGTGGGGTTGCAGACCGTGGGTTCGTAACCCTGATTTCCACAACCGGGCACGATTACCCGCCGCTTGGTTGGTGAGGTTAGCGAGATCTATGCCGGTATGGCGCCATTCATGATCTGGCGCAGAGCCTGGTTGGTGAACGTGGTCTTCGGGCGGTGGCGTTTGTGCAGGTGATTGATAATCCAGTCCAACACGAACTTCGGATCGCGCCGCAGCATCGTCGGGGTAGTGTGCAGGATCCTCCACCCAGCCTGCTCCAGGCGCGCCGAACGCAGCATCATTGCCTCATACCCTTCTAGGGTGCCGTGGACCGAGCGGCCCTCCATCTCCACATCCACCATCTCGGCCTGAAACGCTTGGTCCAGGAAATAGTGGTAATTCCCCTCACCAACCCACACTTCATGGTTTGGCCTGTGACCAGTGATTCCGGCTGCCCGCAAGATCCGCGCCAATTCCAGCTCCGGGATCGACCAGGGGTTGAGGTCGATATCGGCGAGTCCACGGTCGACCTCAGCCTTCGAGTACCGGCCCGTGAGGGCTTTGCGGGCGGCCCGACACGAAGTCGGGGTCACCAGGTGTTGGCGAAGAGCTTGGCACACCCAGTCCCATTGACCTTGAATTGCTAGGGTGATTACCGATACTTCCGGGATCGCGACTCGTACTCCTGCTTTTTCGATGGTGAAGTGGTGAGGCACATGCCAGCGATGCACCCAGATGCGGGGTCGCGTTAGGCGGCGGGTGGGCGAGAACGCCTCGATGGCCTTGATACCGGTGTAGTCCCAGCGTTGCTGAGTGACTGGATTCTCTAATCCGAGCAATACCAGGGCGGCCATGCCGACCAGCGTCGCGTCGCGGTGCCACACCTTTAGCGCCTGGATCATCGTGGCGATGCGGTGGGCAACACTGGTGGCGGCCACCACTCCCGGCAGGATACGTATTGCATCGCCACGGGCGACCGCTCGGTCAGCCTGACCTCGCAGCGGGCTGTCACGGACAATGCGCGCTACCCCACCGCTGCCACGCAGTTCCAGTTCAAGACTTTCCCTCATGTCCACAGTTATCGGCGCAGGGTTTCAGGTTCGCCATGTTTTTCCAAACCTGTGGACAACCCCAGCCAGGTCGCCCGATCCGGCTGTGGAAAACTTGCCGTCCATCCTTACCCCAACCATGTGGGATGGCACTACGGGCGGTTATAACCCTGATCGCCACCCCCGGGCTGGAGGAGGTGGAGGGGTCGTGGCGACGATGCCGGGGAGCAGGGGTACTGCGGCGAGGAAAGGGCGCCATGGCAAAGGTATTCGGGGGAGGCACCGTGACGAGGGGCATGCCGTAAAAGGTGAAGCCTCAACGAGGCCAGGGGGAGGGGGACTTGACACCCGTGTGGTGGGTGGCGGCTCATCGGGGGCTCAGCTCCCGGAACCGCCTCGGACCGGGGATGTTAGGAAAACGTCAGGATCCTGCGCACCCCCCATATGGGATCCGTAGGGAAGCGCGACAACGGCCTGCTCACGCGATTTCGATGGGTGGTGGTGCCACAACCGGCACCCCGGAAATCCCGGGTTATCGTCAAGGAGCCTGTCATGCTCGACGTCATCTGGCTGCTCGGTGTCATCGCCCTATTCATCCTGCTTGCCCTGTGTGTGAAGGGGGTCGATGCGCTATGACCATCCTCAATCTGGTGGCCGTCACTCTCGGTATCGCCGCCGTTGTGTACCTCGTAATCGCCCTCATCCGCCCGGAGCGTTTCTAACGACGTGGCTCTCTTTCCTGGCGAGCTTGGCTCTACTTGCCATCGCACTCGGTTTCGTCCAGCATTATCTGGGCGACTACATAGCCCGTGTCTTCGCCTCTGACCAGGACACCAAAATCGAGTCCTGGTGTTACCGCGTGATAGGTGTCGATCCCCGCGCTGGTCAGACGTGGAAATCGTATGCCCGTGCAGTGCTTGCCTTTAGCTTGTGCGGGGTCACCCTCCTTTACGCCCTGCAGCGTTGCCAGTCGTGGCTGCCATGGTCCTTGGACAAGGGATCGGTAAATCCGGCGGTCTCCTTCAACACTGCTATCTCTTTCGTTACGAACACCAATTGGCAGGCTTACTCACCGGAGGCGACCCTCGGGTACTTTGTCCAGCTTGCCGGCCTGTGTGTGCAGAACTTCGTTTCCGCCGCCACTGGAATCGCCGTGGCGGTTGCGCTGGTGCGTGGATTTGTCGGCCGCGGTGAACACACCATCGGCAACTTCTGGGTGGACCTCACTCGTGGCATCCTGCGCATCCTCATGCCGATCGCAGCTGTGGCAGCCTTTCTGCTCATCGCAGGCGGAGTGATTCAAAACTTTACCGGGTTCATGCATATCACCGGGGTTGCCGGTGGCAGTCAGGTCCTCCCGGGCGGCCCCGTCGCATCGCAGGAGGCCATCAAGGAACTTGGCACCAACGGCGGTGGCTTCTTTAATGGCAACTCGTCCCATCCCTTCGAGAATCCGCAGCCGTGGACAAACATGTTAGAGATCTTCCTCATCCTGCTCATCCCGTTCTCGTTGCCTCGCGCCTTCGGGAAGATTGTGGAAGATGTGCGGCAAGGCAGGGCGATACTCGCTGCGATGGTCGTTTTGTTCACCGTCAACCTATTTGCCATGGCTGCTGCTGAGTTCTCTGGTCACGGCTCTGCCGCGCGCCTTGCGGGAGCCGCAATGGAGGGCAAGGAGCAGCGTTTCGGATTGGCCCAGTCGGTCCTTTTCGCTAACTCGACGACGATGACCTCCACCGGCGCAGTCGACTCGATGCACGATTCCTTCACCGCCATTGGAGGCATGTTCACCATGCTAAACATGATGCTTGGGGAGATCAGCCCGGGCGGTGTGGGAAGTGGTCTCTACGGCATGCTTGTTATCGCCGTCATCGCGGTCTTCATCGCTGGCTTGCTGGTCGGTCGTACGCCTGAATACCTCGGCAAGAAGATCGGTCCACGCGAGATGAAACTGTCGGCCTTGTACATCCTTGTCATGCCGGCCTTAGTGCTGTGCGGCGTGGCTCTGAGCCTGGCCGCTCCGGGCCTACGCAGTAGTGTCGTCAATACCTCGATCGCTAACCTGGGTGAGCACGGGTTGTCCGAGCTGGTTTACGCCTTCACCTCGGCCGCCAACAACAACGGTTCGGCCTTTGCCGGTTTAGACGCGTCGACGAACTGGCTGTGCGCCGCTCTTGGCGTGGTAATGCTGCTCGGGCGTTTCGTGCCCATCATCCTGGTCTTGGCCCTCGCCGGAGCCCTGGCCGAACGTCAACCGGTGCCCGTTACCGCAGGGACCCTTCCCACCCACAACGCTCTGTCCATCACCCTTATCGTGTTCACGGCGGTCCTCGTCACGGCGCTTGTCTTCTTCCCGGTCCTCACGCTGGGACCGTTGGCCGAAGGATTGATCTGATCATGACCATCACCACTACGAATTCGCGATCCCGTGGCCTCACCGGGGCCCAGGTGCGTCAAGCCCTGCCTGGCGCCATCCGCAAGCTCGACCCGCGTTCCCAATGGCACAACCCGGTCATGTTCCTGGTGTGGGCTGGCGCAGCCTTGACAACCATCGTCGCCGTCTTGGAGCTGCTTACTGGCAATGTCGGCGTCTCGACCGGTTTTTCCACGGTCATCGCGGTGTGGCTGTGGCTGACCGTCATCTTCGCCAATCTCGCCGAGTCGATCGCCGAGGGCCGCGGCAAGGCTCAGGCCGAGACGCTGCGCAAAACCCGCACCGCCACCAGCGCGATTCGCGTCGACGGCTGGGACGAGCGGAACGATCCGTCCGTCGAGCACACTACGACAACCGAAGTCGTTTCCTCGGAACTCAAGTATGGCGACGTGGTCGTCGTGGCGGTGGGCCAGACGATCCCGGGCGACGGCGACATCGTTTGGGGCATCGCCTCGGTCGACGAATCGGCCATCACCGGCGAGTCAGCCCCCGTGGTACGTGAGTCTGGTGGAGACCGGTCTGCTGTCACCGGTGGCACGACGGTGCTTTCGGACCGCATCATCGTCAAGATCACCTCGAAGCCCGGGCAAAGTTTCGTCGACCGCATGATTGCCTTGGTTGAAGGGTCCGGGCGTCAGAAGACTCCCAACGAGATCGCCCTTAATATTTTGCTGGCGAGCCTCTCGATCGTTTTCGTCCTCGTTACCCTGACTCTCAACCCGATCGCATCCCTGGCTGCCACACCGGTGAGCATCACGGTATTGGTGGCCCTGCTGGTTTGCCTCATACCGACGACGATCGGAGCTCTGCTGTCGGCCATCGGTATTGCGGGTATGGACCGCTTAGTGCAGCACAACGTGTTGGCGATGTCCGGACGTGCCGTGGAGGCTGCCGGGGACGTCACCACCCTGCTGCTTGATAAGACTGGCACGATCACCTATGGCAACCGTCGTGCGAGCGAGTTCATCGCCATGCCGGGTGTGAGCGACGCGGAAATCCGCGACGCGGCCGCTCGGTCTTCTCTAGCCGATCCGACCCCGGAGGGCACCTCGATCGTCGATCTGGCTCGCGAGCAGGGTTTCGATCCGGACGCCTTTGGTGAGCAGGGGAAGATTGTCCCCTTCACCGCCCAAACCAGGATGTCGGGCATCGATCTTCCCGACGGCACCCAGATCCGCAAAGGTGCCGGCTCGGCGGTGAGGGATTGGCTGACGCAGGCCCAGGTCGACATGGACATCGACACCTTGGCCCGTATGGATCGTCGGGTGGATTCGGTCTCTCAGTCTGGTGGCACTCCGCTCGTCGTGGCGGTGCGCACCCCGGACCACTCGGGAAAGGTGCTCGGCGTCGTCCACCTCAAGGACATTGTCAAGGAGGGTCTGACCGACCGGTTTGCTGAGCTGCGGCGAATGGGCATTCGTACCGTTATGGTCACTGGCGACAACCCGCTGACCGCAGCTGCCATCGCCAAGGAAGCCGGTGTCGACGACTTCCTGGCCGAGGCCACCCCGGAGGACAAGCTCGCTTACATTCGCAAGGAGCAGGAGGGTGGTCGGATGGTTGCGATGACCGGTGACGGCACCAACGACGCCCCGGCCCTGGCGCAAGCAGACGTCGGCGTCGCAATGAACACCGGCACCTCGGCCGCCAAGGAGGCTGGCAACATGGTCGACCTCGACTCCGACCCGACTAAGCTCATCAGCATTGTCGGAATTGGCAAGCAGTTGCTTATTACGCGCGGTGCCTTGACGACCTTCTCGATCGCAAACGACATTGCCAAGTACTTCGCGATCATCCCCGCGATCTTCATGACGACCTACCCGGGGTTGTCGGCCCTCAACATCATGGGTCTGCACTCGCCGGCCTCGGCGGTACTCTCGGCGATCATCTTCAACGCCATCATCATCGTCATCCTGGTGCCGCTGGCCCTCAAGGGTGTGGCCTACAAGCCCGCCGGGGCGTCGAAGATCCTCGCCCGGAACCTGCGCATCTATGGGCTAGGTGGTGTCGTCGCGCCATTTATCGGCATCTGGCTCATCGACCTTCTTATCCGTCTCATTCCCGGATTCTGATCGGAGTTCATCGTGATCATTTCCTCCAGGGCTCGTACCCTTCTCGTCGGATTGCGTACGATTCTGCTGTTCACCGTGATCGTCGGCGTCGGGTACACCGGTGTGGTGACTGGGTTGGGGCAGCTGATGTTTAATCACCAGGCCAACGGCTCGCAATTGGAGGTCAACGGCAGGGTGGTTGGCTCGACGCTCATCGGCCAGTCCTTCACCGACAAGGATGGAAAGCCGCTGCCGAAGTACTTCCAGCCGCGTCCCTCGGCGGCTGGTGACGACGGTTACGATGCCGCTTCCTCGGGCGGTTCCAACCTGGGGCCGGAAAACCCAGACCTGGCCAAGGCCATCAAGGAGCGTCGCGGCCAGGTGGCGGCCTTTAACCACGTCGATGCTGCCCGGGTACCTGCTGATGCTCTGACGGCGTCGTCGTCGGGTCTGGACCCACATATCAGCCCCGAGTACGCCGGCATCCAGGTGGCACGTGTGGCGAAGGCCCGGCATCTCGACGAGCGCGTCGTGCGCAAGATCGTCGACGACAGTACCGAGGGCCGCCAGCTTGGGTTCCTCGGTGAGACTAGGGTCAATGTCGTGACACTTAATGCCGAACTGGATCGCCAGCATTGACCGTGCTGGCGGCCGGATGATCGAGGAGGACGAGGTGGCTGCCACGGGACGGTTGCGGGTGCTGCTCGGCGCGGCTCCCGGGGTGGGCAAGACCTACGCCATGCTCGACGAGGGTAAACACCTTCGCGCCAGTGGGTCCGACGTCGTCATCGCCATCGTCGAAACTCACGGTCGGGCAGCTACCGCAGCCATGGCCAAGGGGTTGGAGGTCATCCCGCGGCACGACGTCGAGCATCGCGGCATTGAACTGCCCGAGATGGATCTCGACGGGGTGCTGGGCCGACACCCTGATGTCGCCCTCGTCGACGAACTGGCCCACACCAACGCTTCCGGGTCCCGTAACGAGAAGCGTTGGCAGGACGTCGAGGAGCTTCTGAGTGCCGGTATCGACGTCATCTCGACGGTCAACATCCAGCACATCGAATCCCTCAATGACGTCGTCGAGCAGATCACCGGTGTCCCGCAGCGCGAGACCATCCCGGACACCGTGCTGCGCAGGGCTAACCAGGTGGAGGTCGTCGACCTCGCCCCGCAAGCCCTGCGCGACCGGTTGTCGAGTGGCAAGGTGTACCCGGCTGAACGGATCGATGCGGCCTTGTCAAACTACTTCCGGCTCGGAAACCTCACTGCCTTGCGCGAGCTGGCTCTGCTGTGGGTGGCTGACGAGGTCGACCATGCCCTAGCTGACTATCGCAGCGAGCATGGCATTGACTCCCGCTGGGAGGCCCGCGAACGAGTGGTCGTGGCGCTGACCGGGGGTCGTGAAGGCGAAACCCTGCTGCGACGCGGCGCCCGGATAGCGGTTCGAGCCGGTGGCGGAGAGTTGCTGGCGGTGCATGTCACCACCGAGGACGGGCTGCGCTCCCCGCACCCGGGTGAACTGGCTCGTCAGCGGGCGTTGGTGGACAAGTTAGGAGGGTCCTTTCACCAGCTCGTCGGTGATGACATCCCCGAGACCCTCATCGAGTTCGCGAAGTCGGTCAACGCCACCCAGCTCGTCATTGGGGCGAGTCGGCGGGGGAAGCTTTCGCGGCTGCTGACCGGACATGACGTTGAGGCTGACATCATCTGGGCTTCCGGCGCGATCGACGTCCATATCGTCAGCCATGACGCCCAGGCGAAGGCGCTGCGTCTGCCACGGATGGGTGGGTCGTTGTCGACGCGGCGTCGGATCGCCGGTTTTGCCGCGCTGGCGGTGTTTGGACCGCTCCTGACGTGGTTGTTGGTGTCGTTGCGCAGCCCGGAGGCGTTGACGACAGATGTGCTGGCTTACGAGTTGCTGGCCGTTGTGGTGGCTCTGGTGGGTGGGGCGCTCCCGTCGCTCATTGCGGCCTTGGCTTCGGGTATTGCGCTGGATTATTTCTTTACTAAGCCCTTTTACACCGTCACCGTCAATGAACCGTTGCACTTGATGGCACTGCTGTTGTACCTGCTCACCGCCGCCTTAGTGAGTGTCGTCGTCGATCGCGCCGCTCGCAAGACTCGAGTGGCGCGACGGGCTGCAGCCGAGTCAGGTCTGCTGGAATCGGTGGCCGGGTCGGTACTGCATGGTGAGGACGCCGTTGAGTCGCTGTTGTCCAAGGCTACTGAGGCATTCGGGTTGTCTGGGGCGCGATTGATGAGCGACGGAAGGGTTGTGGCAAATTGGGGTACAACGAGCGATCAGGTTACGGAGCATCGCATTGACGACCACACCGTGCTGGAATTCCACGGCCCGGAGCCGGACGCCTCGGAGCGTCGGCTGATGTTGGTTATTGCCGCTCAGGTGGGGACGGCCATGGAGCAGCGTCAGCTGGAGGAGACGGCGAAGGCAGTGGAGCCGTTGGCGGCTACTGACCGGGTACGTACGGCGCTGTTGTCGGCGGTAGGCCACGACCTACGTCAACCCCTGGCAGCTGCCCGAGCTGCGGTGTCCGGGCTACGCAGCGAGGGGTCGAAGTTGTCCGAGGATGATTGGCGCGAGCTGCTCGCGACGGCGGACGAGTCCCTGGAGACGCTGTCGGTGCTCGTGCGCGACCTCCTCGACGTTTCCCGGTTGCAGTCGGGGGTGCTGGCCGTTTCGACGATGCCGGTCGACTTGGCCGACGTTATCCTCGAAGCGATCGACGAGCTGGGGTTGGGGCCCGATGCCGTCGAGCTGGACCTAGGACACGACGTGTCCGATGCACTGGCCGACCCGGTTTTACTACAGCGGGTGGTCGTCAATCTCATGGCCAATGCCCTACGTTTCGAGCCGGCTGGCAGACGGGTGCGGTTGACGACGTCGGCCTTCGCTCACCGGGTCGAGATCCGCGTCGTCGACCACGGGCAAGGGGTGCCGCCCGAGCGGTTCGAGGAGATCTTCGTGCCCTTCCAGCGGCTCGGGGACACTGATCCGACGACCGGGCTCGGGCTGGGCCTGGCGCTGTCGAAGGGGTTCGTTGAGGGTATGGACGGTACCGTGGAGCCTGAGGCCACCCCGGGGGGAGGATTGACCATGGTCATCTCACTTCCGCAGGTTGGCGTCGAGCGGTCGCAACCTGCCCCGGCGTCCACTGGGCCCGGGACGGGTGGGCAGGAACCGAGCGAGGAGGAGCGAGCATGAGGATTCTCATCGCCGACGACGACCCGCAGATCCTGCGTGCCTTGCGCATCACTTTGGGGGCACGTGGCTACGAGATCCTGCTCGCCCGGGACGGTGAGCACGCCTTGGAGATGGCCGTTGACCACAAGCCTGACGTTCTTCTGCTTGATCTGGGCATGCCGCGTCTGGATGGGGTGCAGGTTATTGAGGCGGTGCGAGGCTGGTCCCAGGCACCGATTCTCGTCATCTCGGGTCGCTCGGGGTCAGCGGAAAAGGTGGAGGCCCTCGATGCCGGGGCCGACGACTACGTCACCAAGCCGTTCTCGATGGATGAGTTGTTGGCTCGGATCCGTGTGCTGACGAGGAGGATCAGTCACGACAGGTCCGGTGCGGAGCCGGTGATCGCATTCGGGACGGTGCGAGTCGACCTGACCTCGCACACGGTGACTCGCGATGGGGCCAATGTGAGGTTGACACCGACGGAGTGGCGTGTGCTTGAGCTGCTTATTCACAACGAGGGTCGGTTAGTGACCCGCCAGACGCTGCTGAATCAGGTATGGGGGTCCGAGCACGTCACCGACACCGGATACTTGAGGCTGTACATCTCGCAGCTGCGAAAGAAGTTGGAGCCCGAACCGAGCAATCCGCGGTATCTCATCACCGACGCCGGAATGGGGTACCGCTTGGTGCTTGACTCCTGATATGTGCATGTAATAACGCACGTGCCCACTAGAAACGTGTATGTTTCCGGCGAAGACCAAAGCTGTTCCAAGAAGCAGCCGAGCTTGCAGGAGGATTTTCGCCTGCAGTGAGCGAAGCTCTGCGCGGTTACGTGAAACGCCGCAAGTTGATGAGGGGAGGGGCCGAGCAGGTCGAGGTAGATCTGCGTACTGATGGGATCGGCCACCGTGTGTCGTTCATGGGGCGTCGATTGGTCAAGGTGAAATGTGACCACGAACAGGGCTGTCGTATCGATACTGTCTACGCAACTGTCAGGAAGCAGTTTGCCGTGGCGTCGAAGGTACATCGTGTTCTGCCAAGCTGGGCCGAAGCCAAGGAAGATCTTTGGTCACATCCAGAAACGTGGGACAAGGAATTCTGGATGGTCGGAGATCGTATGCTTACAGTTTTTGCGATTTTGGGTGAGTTGCGAGCAGCCGATGATGAACTTGCAGAACGGGTCGACTCGGTGCTGCGCGTCGCACCCTGTGAGGTTCTGGATATTTAGCACCTAAGCAGTTAAAGGGGCAGCGTGAGAAATAGTGGATATCTATCTGTCGACTATCACGTCCGGCTGTTTGCGCTTATCAGAGGGATTTCGTCGCCGATCAGTGGAGCATAGGGGACTCGAACCCCTGACCTACTGCTTGCAAAGCAGCCGCGCTACCAACTGCGCCAATGCCCCGTGGACCTTCATAGTGTAGAGGACGTGCGGCGACTTCCGCGAGTTGAATCCCCATAGCGCCGTCGGTTCCTGCCAAAAATCGAGATCGTGACGGTGCCATCGCGTATTCGGGGCAGTTTTTGGCAGGAACCGACTGTACTTCCGGCTACGACAGCGCCTCGGCGGGGCTGATGATGACGGCCTCGAGCCCACGCTCAGCCAGTGCGGGAGTCAATTCCTCGGCTCGACCGCAGATCCCGACTCGCCAACTGTCGGGGTTTAGCAGCTCCCGCCAGGCCCGGTTTACCGACCATTTCCCTGTATTCGCCCTCGTCGACGCCACCGCGGCGAGGTGATTGTCGACCCAATTCGGTTCCAGGCCGACCCCGACCAGAGCAGCCACTTGATGGGCTACCGCACCGGCAGTGTCGTACTGCAATGGGGCGATGCCAACTGAGTGGTCGCGGGCGGCATCCACTTCGTCGGCTCGCAGGTCGTCGTTGGAGGTAAGGATGCGTAGTGTCTCGGCCACAGCGTCGGCTCCGACCTCGGTGCGGAAGGATCCCGCGACGGTCGCTAGGCCGCTATCGGAGAGTGGCCGGGCCGACATTCCGACCCCATAAGACCACCCTTTGGCTTCGCGCAACACTTGGTTGAGGCGCGACCCGAACGTTCCGCCGAGAGCGCCGCATGCGACTTTGAGGGCTGGCCAACCTGGGTGGGCGCGTCCAACAGTGGCTTGCTGGATCTGCACATCGGCCTGCACGGCGTCGGGGCGATCAATAAGGATCACCCGCGGTCCATCGAGGCGCGGCTGGGATGGAGCTACCTGCGTGGGGGAACCGCTGGCTGTCCACCCCTCGAAGATTGATAGATCGAGGCCCTCGACTCCCTCTCCGGCCACCACCAGCACGGCGCCGCAGATCGTCCAGTGTGCGGCCCAGAACTCCCGCGCGGCTGTGGCACTCAGGTTTTCTACTGATGGGAGGGTACCGATCGTGGGCAGGGATGACCGTGACCCCACCGGCCATAACGCCCGTGCTGCCGCGATCCCGGCCAGGGCTGATCCGTGCTGGCTGGTCTGAGCCAGGGAGGCTCGCGCCACGTCGATCTGACGAGCGACGTCTTCCTCAGTGAGGCTGGTGGCCGTTAATAATTCGACGAAGAGTTGGGCGGCAGCGTCGAACCTCGTTACGGGCACATCAACGCCGACATGACTTCCGGCCAACCCGGCCGAGCCGTCGTAACTGGCCCCGATCGATTCCATGGCCTCAGCGAAGGTTGCACCGGGGTGGGGGCCGGTGGATTCGTCGGCCGTGCGGACAACGAGTCCAGCAAGACCCTCGAAGCCAGCAGGCTCGGCATCCAGTGGCGCTTGCAACCCGATTTCCATAGTGACAATCCGCTGGCCGGGCATCGGGACGCGTACCACCGTAAGGCCGGTCGGCAGGGTCTCGACGATGCACTGCGGGAACGACCACGGCGAACCGGGGCGCACGATGGGCCGATCGGTGAGAGGACGATCTTTGCGAATGTTCATCACGCCTCCTGGTGGACGACGGTCGACGCCTGATGGGGAGATAGCCACCGTCTTGTAGCTTCGGCGATGTGGTCTGCGGTGATGGCCCGGACCCGGTCGAGGTGAGTATTGACGAGGGTGGCGTCTCCCAACAGCGACTCGTGCATATTAAGTATGTCAGCTCGCTCGTCAACGACGGACAGTGACTCCAACCAACCCCGTTCCACTTGGGCGCGCACCCGCTCTAACTCCGCTTGGCTCGGACCGTTGGCGGCGAGTTCAGTGATAATCTCGTCGACGGCCCCGGTCAGCTCCTCCTCAGAGACCCCCGGTTTGAGATGCGCCGACACTAGCGCCGCCGACGTTCCTCGCGCCAGACCGAAGTCGTTCATACCCACCCCGTCGACGAGGTGGCGCTCTCGTTCCAAGCTGCGAATAAGTCGGGAGCTCATCCCCGACCCGAGGACGTCGACGGCCATCGCAACGGCGAGATTGTCGGGGTCGGTGATGGGCGGGGTGACCCACGCCCGGGTCACTGCGGTCCGCGGGACGGGACGCACCATGACTACCCGAGGATTGTCGTGGCGAACTGGTCCCTGAATGCGCTCGGGGACGTCTCCGGTGGCAGCGGGAACCGCCCCGAAGTGCTTATTGGCCAGGGTCAACCCTTTGTCGGCCTCGACGCACCCGGAGATGACGAGAACAGCGTTGTCAGGCCGATACCAGGTGGAATGAAAGGTGGTGACGTCGTCGAGGCGGGCGGCGTCGAGGTCGGGTACTGAACCGATGGTCGGGTGGCCGTAGGGATGCTCGTCCCCAAACCTTCCGTCAAGGAGTAGGTCGAGCAGATCTCCATAAGGAGTGTTGTCGTAGCGTTGCCGCTTCTCCTCCTTGACGACCTCGCGCTGGGTCGCGAGGTTCTGATCGGTGACGGCCAAGTGCGCTTGCCGCTCAGCCTCCAACCACAGTGCCAGTTCCAGCGCCCCGGCTGGCACCGTTTCGAAGTAGTTGGTGCGGTCGAAGCTGGTAGACGCATTCGCTGAACCGCCTACCGACTCGATCGTCGCTAGATGTTCGCTCGATGCGATGCCGCTCGTCGTGCCTGAGAACATCAGGTGCTCAAAGAGGTGGGCGAACCCAAAATGGCCGACCCCTTCGTCGGCCGACCCCACCCGGTACCACATATTGACGGCAACTCCGGGGGAGGTGGTGTCGGGGTTGACGACCACGCGCATCCCGTTATCGAGGGTTGCGCGGTGTAACTGGAGGGCTTCGGACATAGGTCCGAGCATAGGGGTAGTGGCTCGGGCTCCTCCACGAGACCGGTGTGGTGCACCTCCACGAACCTTCCACGAGACCGGTGTGGTGAATGTGCTGAGGACGGGGTTTGGTGCCAGTAGGGATGGTACCCACCCTTCCCAACCCGATTGCCATACGGGGCTCGAAGCAGGTGCGATGGACTCTTCGAGAACGCGCCGTCGAACACTGGTGCTGCGGAGTCGTCTGAGCTACGCCGTACTCTAGAAGGCATGCAGACGCAGCGAAACGTGGTCTCTCACGCCCTGCAACGCCGTCACACCCTGGAGGCGTTGCGCAGCCCCCAGGTCGACCTCAACGCCCCGACGGCGTGCGATGCCGACCCCATGCTGATGCGCACCGCCATGCACCATGGCGAGCCCCTCGACCACAAGTGCCCGGTCTGCGAGTCCCCCCGGCTAGCCCTGCTCGGCCACCAACTGGGCCAATATTCGGGACGCATCCGCACCCTTGACGAACTAGAGGAGATGGAGCACCAGTTCGGCGAATTCCACGTCTACGAGGTCGAGGTCTGCCCCGACTGTCTGTGGAACCACATCCTCGTCGACTACGTCCTGGGTGACGGTCGACGCCGTCGCCCACCTCGCCATCAGCCGACCGTGGAGGACATTTATGGCTGAGCACAAACCCGCCCGGAGATTACCGAGGCGCCAGGACCCCGCGACTGGAGGCGGCGCCAGAAGGGCTCGTCGGGCCGCCAGAAAGCCCCGCCGTCACCTAGGCTGGGAAAGTTCCTCCGGGGCCTGCTAATCGCGCTCCTGTCGTTGACGATCATCGCCGTCATCGGGATCTTTGTCGCCTATCAGCGCACGGAGCTCCCCGACCCCAACCGCGACTTCCAAACGAACACCTCGTTCATCTACTACCGGGACGGCAGCCGCCTCGGGTCTTTCTCGGTGCAGAACCGTCAATCGATTCCTTACAAGGCGATGCCGAAGACCCTGCGTGATGCCGTCGTCTCGGCGGAGAATCGCACTTTCTGGTCCGATCCGGGTATCTCAGTCAAGGGCATGACGCGCGCCGCGTGGGCGATCGCACGCGGCGGGGAGATGCAGGGCGGTTTGACGATTACCCAGCAGTACATCAAGGTGTTGTACCTGTCACAAGAACGCACTATGGGCCGCAAGTTCAAGGAACTCCTCCTGGCCATGAAGATGGGCAAGGAGGTCTCTAAAGAGGACATTCTCGCCGGATACCTCAACACCATTTACTTTGGCCGGGGAGCTTACGGGGTCCAGGCCGCCGCTAAGGCTTTCTTCTACACTGATGCCTCTAAGCTCACCCTGTCTCAGTCGGCGGTGTTGGCCGCGGTGCTCAACAGCCCATCGAACTTCGATCCTAGTGGTGGTGTGGCCGCTCGATAGAGGTTGCTCCAGCGGTACCGGTACGTCCTCGACGGCATGCGGGAGGCTGGCAATATCACTCAGGCCCAGCACGATGAGGCTTATCGGCAGCTGCCGAGATTCCCTAAGGTTCCCGACTACAACCGATGGGCGGGAACCGACGGTTACCTCATGAAGATGGTTCACGACGAGCTCATCGCTAGAGGGTTCTCTGATGAACAGATCAAGGGTGGTGGCCTCAAGGTGACGACCACCCTGGATCCTAAAGACCAGAAAGCTGCTGTGGCTGCAGGTCAGAAGTACAAGAAGATCGCGGGCCGCAACGCTGGTCCTAAGGGAGCCAAGAATCTGCACCCTGCGCTCGCCTCAGTCGACGTTAGTTCCGGTGGCATCGTGGCCCTTTACGGTGGCGACGACTATATCTCCAACACCCGCAATTGGGCGCGTACTGCGCGTCCGGCGGCGTCCACCTTCAAGACCTATGCGGTCGTAGCAGGAATGCGCCATGGATTCAGCTTGCGCTCTCGGCTGGACGGCAACGCTTTCACACCTGACGGTGACAGCACTGAGGTTCATAACGATAGCGACGCAAACTACGGCACCGTCAGTTTGCGTCGGGCCATTGCGAAGTCGATCAACACCGCTTTCGTTGACATGGTGTCGCGGACGAAGAATGGTCCGAAGGCTGTTGTTCAGGCTGCCACTGACGCTGGTTTGCCTAAGGGGAATGGATGGGATTTGAACAACCGCATCGCTTTGGGCACTGCTGAGGTGAGTCCACTGGCCCAGGCGGGTGGCTATGCGACGATTGCCAATGACGGCAAATTGGTCATCCCACACATTGTGGAGAAGGTTGTTGACCAGTCCGGCAAGGTCGTCTACCACGCTCCTGCGCCGTCGAAGCAAGCCATTGAGGCCGATATCAGCCATGACGTCAGTTACGCCTTGCAATCCGTGGTTGATGAGGGCACTGGGCGAATTGTTGCCGATTTCGACCACCAGGTGGCTGGAAAAACGGGTACGTCGGGAGTCGGCGACGGGGTGACAGCGGCGTGGTTCGTCGCCTACACCAAGCAGATCTCGACGGCTGTCATGTTCGTGGCCGGCGATAGCGGCAATGAGAACCTCGATCCCTACGCCCGTGAAGGGGCAACCGGTTTCCACGGTGGTGATTACCCGGCTCTCACCTGGCTTGACTACATGCAGACGGCGATGAGGGGGATGCCCAACGAGCCCTTCGCCGATCCAGACTGGGTGAATCTGTCAGGCAAACACTATGGCTCCACGAAGCGTCCGCAGGTGTCGGTCGAGGATGATTCCCGTAGCGATTCGGACCGATCGAGCCAGGACGACCCAGAGTCGTCGGACGAGCCGCCAAAACCGACTTCTACTCGGACTTCTAGTCCAGAGCCATCATCGGCACCTTCTAGGTCCTCCAAGCCCTCCTCAACGGGGACCGCGCCGGACCGTACGCCCACGCCGACCTCCATACTGACACACAGGCACACTCCCATGCCGACCCATACATCCACGCACACCTCTCGTCCCACCTCGGGTGAGACGACGCGCGGTGGGAGCCAACCAAGTGGCCGGGCACACAATAGGTAGCCTGACCACGTGACTATCCCCGATCCAAACGACGACGCCCTCGCTGCTGGGAGGCGTGTTGACGTATACCCAAATGACGGATCCACGGGTTACGTGGCTCGCCGCGCCCTTGATGCACCGAGAGGATCCTGGGTGTCTCAACTGGGACTGGACCGTCGTATCGGTGGGCGTATGGGCCGACATGCCTGGCCGCGTGGCATCTTCTTTGATCCGGGGCCCTGGGCCATCATGAGCGCTATCGTGGTTTGGTTATTGACGATCTATCGCGTTACCCCGTGTGTGCAGTACAACGTAACTAAAATCGTCGATCCGTATCAGCGGCAGTGCTACTCGGATATCCCGACGATATATCGCTCCTCAGGGATGGGTCACGGCGGGTCGTTGTTCGCGAACCCTGGTATTGCCCAGACCCCCCTTATAACCGTTTTCATGGCGTTCTGCCGTCGAATGGTGTGGGCTTTTGGTGCAGAAGTCTCCCCGAAGGCCACGGATCAGCAAGTCCTGGACGCCGCCAATGCCTACTGGGGGGTGGCCCAGGTTGTGCTCTTCGTGGCTTTTCTGGCGGTCGTCATCTCAGTCATGCTGCTGGGGCGCGGATCGGACACGAACCTTCCGGTCGATGATAAGGATCATCCGACTCAGGCCCGGCGGCGATCCTGGGACGTTTTCTGGGTGGTGCTGTGCCCGGTGGTGTACCTCGCCGGTCTCATCGACTTCTCCATGGTCCCGGTTGCCCTAGCGACGACGTCCATGCTGGCCTGGGCTCGTCGTCGCCCGTGGCTGGCTGGAATTCTTATGGGCCTGGCGTGCGCGGGGAGCCTCCAGGCGGCCGTGGTGGCCTTCGCTGTCTTGGTGTGTTGTTTGCGTGCGACGCGGTTGCCGGAATTGGGTCGGTGCCTTCTGTCAGGGTTTTTGGTGCTGATGGTGTGTCACCTCATCGCGGCCTGTCTGAGCCTTACTACCTGGTGGACTTATTTGCGCTCAGCTTTCTGGTCAGGTACTGGTTTGGGAACGATCTGGTACGTCATTCAGGACTCTTCCGGTGGCACAATTCCGGGTGTTGGTTGGATTACGGGCACCTTGACGGTCGGCGGTTTGCTCGGCCTGGCGTGGCTGTCGATGACGGTGCCGAGGCGCCCACGCATCGCTCAAGTGGCCTGCGTGGCCCTGTTGATTCTGTTCATCACCAACAAGGTCTATTCACCGCAGTGGATACTCCTTCTTGTCCCGCTGGCGGCCCTGGCCCGCCCCGACCTGCGGGACTGGGCTGTGCTCATGGTGGGGGAGTGCTTCTACTCCTTAGCTGTGTGGGCCCATCTGGGTGGGCTCTCGCTGCCTGGTGGCTCTGACGCTGACGTCGTGTATTGGGCGTCGATAGTGTTGCGGCTGGCCTGCGAAATGTGGTTCGCGTGGGGTGTTGTGGATGATATCCGACGGCCCTGGAATGACGTCGTCAGGGTGAGGTATACCGACGATCCCACCGGTGGTGTCCTCGATCACGCCCCGGATCCGGCTCCTGAACCTGTTGAGGGTGCCCGCGCGGAGGCTGCTCGATGACGCGCGCCGGATGCTCGGCGGTTAGGCGGTTCGCTCCTAATGCTGACGGACGCCTGGTGGCCCAGACCTGGTTGGGAAGCCGTGCGATCCTGTTGGTTGTCGCCGTGGTCGTTATGGCCGGGTACCACCGCACTTTGTCTCAGGTGACGGGGAACTGGGACGTACAGCACTACATGTCGATCGCGCGCAACGGGTACGCTGAGCCTCTTGAAATGGCGTTCTTTCCCGGGCTTCCGGCCTTGCTGAAAGGTGGCAACCTTCTTGGTATTCCCATGGAGGTCACCGGGGTACTTCTCGGTCTGATTGGTTCGGCCCTGGCCGCCTGGGCTCTCTTCCGGATTGGCGGGATGCTTCCTGCCTGTCTGTGGCTCATCGCTCCGACAGCCGTATTCACCGTTGTCGGTTACACTGAGGCACCTTTCTGCGCTGCCGCTTTCTGGGCCTGGGAGCGCGCTCGTGCTGGGCGGTGGTGGCCGGCAGCCTTCCTTGCCGGTGTGGCATGCACGTTCCGAGTTTCTGGCCTCTTTCTAATAGGAGCGCTGGCAGTTTTGGCAGTTGTCGGTGATGGGGATAAGCGTCGTCCGACGAGCCGGGCTGCCCGACGGAGTCGCATCACAGATGTCGTCAATCGATTGTCCATTTTGCTGGTGCCCACCGCTGTGTTGGCGGCGTTCGTGGTGTGGCTACATCGGCTGACAGGGTCGTGGACCGCATGGTCCAGGGCACAGACGAAGGGTTGGGGGCGTGGTTTCACGACTCCGGTAGAGACTCTGAGACACACCTTGCCGGCTACCCACGCCGAGGCTTGGCAGTCCACCTATGGCGCTGGGGCTATGGGCGTAGCGATCATGTTTCGGCTCGAGTTGGTTTCGGTGGCGGTGGGCATCCTGGTGTTCCTCTACTGCCTTATCCGATGTCGTTGGGCCTCGGCATCCTGGGTGGGCATTCAAGTAGTGGCCTTTTCGATCGGCTACTGGTATATGAGTGTTAATCGTGCCACCTTGTTGTGGTTTCCGCTCTTCGTCGCCCTTGGTGAGGCGAGTCGCGGCCCGTCTAAGCCGCCCGGTCTGGTGCTGCTGTGGCGGGGAATTATGGGCATCATTGTCGCTGTTGATCTCGCTGTCATGGTGTGGTGGGGCTGGCGATTCTTTACCGGGGGGTGGGCCAGTTGAGTCATGTGACCTTAATCGGGCTGGAACGCTACCGGCGGGATATCGGTCCGCTGACCTCCTGGGGACTGTCGATACTCGTGGTCGTCGAGGCTTTCGCTGATTTCCGGCATGGGCTCACTTCGCCGCCATGGATCGTCAGTAGCTACCTCATCGTTGATGTTTTGGTCATCCTGGCTTGTGGACCGGCGTTGTGGCTGCGTCGTCATGAGCTTGGACCGGCGGGACGGTGGATTCTTGGCGGGGCTTTGGGCCTCATGATGTGGGCTATCGCCTCGGCGTCCATGTGTCCGCTACCTCGTCTCGGGATGGAGCCGGTGACCAGGTCCTTACTAGTTATGGCTCCCCTTACTGCGGTTGTGACTCTCCTCGCTGGCCTGTCAGTGGCCGCGGGGCTGACGATCGGGTCATCCCAACGGGTGGTCATCGAGCGACTGTGGTGGCCTGCCGTGGTCATGACGTGCGCGTCCTATCTGCAGTGGCCTCGTGCCATGAAGGTGCACGGATCCGCCCGACTCGCGACTGGTATGGGTGGTTCTGCGGTACTCCACGTTGCGTTGTTGCTGGCCTGTGGTGTGTTGGTGGCGGCTGCGCTGGCCGGTTACCAGCGTGTCGCAAGTGGGGTGCTGGCTGTTGGCGCCCTTGTCGCTGTGATATTGACAGGTTCGCGAGCCGGGCTGGCTTGTGCAACCCTGTTCGTGCTCGGATGCGCGATCGGCTCGGTGGTATGGCGCCGCTCCTGGGTAGCGAGAGGGGCGGGTCATGGGCGAGTAGTCTGGGGGGGACTCGCAGCACTGGCTGTAGTCGTCGTCGGCATGGTGGTCTTGGTCCCCGGGCTTCGGCGCATGTTGAATCCGTCCGATCCGATGAGGTCCCGCACGTTGCGAACCGGGATAGAGGTGTGGTCGAGCGACCTCAACCATGTATTTTTCGGATTCGGGTCGGGGCGTTTGTGGCCATGGTATCTCTACGACTCTCATGCTCGACGCGAGCCTTGGCGTGGGTTGATGATGACGGAGTGGGGGCCCACCCTCACCAGCGCGCACTCCACCGTGTTGGCGGTCCTCGTGGAGCTTGGTTTGCTGGGGCTTGTCCTGCTTATCCCGGTTCTGCTAGTTCCCGTGGTGGAGTTGGTTCGCCATCTGCTTGACGGTATTTGCTCTTCTGCGGAGGTCGTATTGCGGTGGGCGGTCGTTGCTACGCTGCCGGCTTTCCTTCTTGACACCTATCTCATTAAGAACTTTGGCGTGAGCATGTGGTGGTGGGCGGTGGCTTTGTCAGTCGTAGTGTGGAGCGATCAGCGTCCGCCCAGCACCTCGCGACAGAATTCGGGGTAGACCACGGAAGCGCGGAACCGGTCCTCCCATACTTGGCGTGATGCCTGACACACCTGTGAATATTCGTCGTCGGACAGATGTGCCAGCTGCACCAAGGCGTCGGACGCCTGGGCGTCGGTGAATTCGGCGGGTAGTAGATGACCGTTGTCGGACGAGACGATCTCGCCCACCCCACCGACGTCGGTGGCCACGATCGGGATGCCGAGGGAGGCTACTTCCATCATGGAGACGGGTAGCCCCTCGGAGGCTGACAGGTTGATGAAGACCGATGGTTTGAGATCACGCTGGGTCGCCATGACCTGGGTGTTGTCGACGTGGCCGAGCAGGGTGACGGCTTCCTTGACGCCGTGAGCGGCGACCTCCTGGCGCAGGGCGTCCATCTCTGGGCCGTCGCCTAGGTGAGTCCACCTGGCGTCGATGCCAGTTGCCCGCACCCTGGCGAGGATCGCCGGCATTCGGGTCATCCTCTTGACGGCACTCAGGTGGGCGCAGCTGACGATGGTGAAGGGTGAGCGCCAACATTGGGCTGTCGGACCGGGGTCAGCGGTTCCCAGGTAACGGGTTTCGATTTTATCGGCGAACTGCGGCCACGTTGTCTGTAGTTCCCGAGTCCCCTGTTCCGAGACCGGGCAGATCTCGTCAAGAGACTGTAGTAGAAGGCGACGTTCTGGGATGTGATTACGAGGGGCGATGTTGGGGTAAAGATCGTAGCGATGGGCGCGGGAGACCACGCGGTCCACGGTGACTCCTTGAGCGCGCAACTGGTCAGCCAACAGGGTTGCGGTGCGGGCCGTAAGGTGGAGCCAGAAGGAGTAGATCGTGACGTGGGTCTCCGGGGTCAGCCTGAGGTTCGGGATTTTGGCAAGGATGCCGTCAAGAGCTGTTTGGGCGCGACCCTCGAAGTGGGCGTCAGAGATGAGCAGGCGCGGGTGGCGTCGAGTTTCTGCCCAGTCCACTCCGGTGGGTGGCAGCAGAAACAACCCCTTGGCGGTAGTGAGGGTCCGGTCGAGGCTCCGGGGCGTAGTCCGGGCAATTCGCATTACCTCGGCGTTGCTCGGGATGACCCGTGTCTGTGCATCGTCCGGACCGGCCTGGATTGGGATGACCACCACTCGGTCGAAAGCACGTCCCACATGGTCGATCTCATTCTCGAGGAACTCTTCTCCGCGCGACAGCGGATAGGTATTCGTCAGGAGGATCAACGTCGACTCTCGATGTGCCATGTGGTGATCCTAACCTGTCAGGTTCGTCGTCCTCGCGAGGGTGCGGAGTAGTGCCCAGGTCGACCACGTGTGGCAATACGGTTGGCACAGGGGGTCCATGCTATCCAGGATCGCTAGGCGGCGGTTCCCTAACGTGATTGCCACAGCGGTTGGGGGATTGCGCTGTTGCACGCCTGAAGCAGTCCTAGGCCTCGGGTACGGTTACGGTGAATAGCTCGGCGAATCGGAGGACAAGCCATGTCACAAACCGGACCAGCCCGCGAGGTCCGACGCTGCATCTACCACGTTCCCTACCCGCTCGACCCGAACACGACGTTCGGAGGGCAGAAGCGAGCAGTGGCGATGTTCAAGGCCTTAGTCGAGTGGGGAGAAGTATGGTTAGTTGCGGGAAATGCGAACCAGCGACGCCGTCGGATGAAGGTCGTGATGGATGCCGTCAGGGCTGGTACCCGGTTCGAGTTTTGCTATTCCGAGTCCTCGACGATGCCCACGACTCTTACCGAGCCTCACCACCTGCCGACTCACCCCGTACAAGACTTCGCCTTCCTGACCCGTCTGCGTCGGCATGGCATTCCGGTAGGCCTGTTCTATCGTGACGTGTACTGGAAGTTCCCGCTCTACGGTGAAGGCGTCCCGAAGGCCAAACAGCTTGTGGCCCAGACGATGTACCGTTACGACCTGCTCGCTTACCGGCAGTGCCTCGACGTCTTGTTCTTGCCTTCACTGCGTATGGGAGAGTGGGTTGACGTCGGTGATCGGGTGAAGAAGGTTGCCCTACCCCCCGGCCACGATATTGACGAGACCCCGACGGCACCCCCGTCATCGCCGCTGTCGATGTTCTACGTCGGTGGACTGGGTTCCCTCTACGACCTGAGTGACTTCTGCGAGGCAGTGGCCAGTGTCCCCGAGACATCTTTGACGATCTGTACCCGGCCCAAGGAGTGGGAACAGGCCCGCAAAGACTACGGGCCGCTTATGGGGGACAACATCAAGGTTGTTCACGCCAACGGCAAGAAGGAGTTGGAGCCCTACTTCGCGGCAGCCAATGTGGCGGTCCTGGCGATGGCCCCGCACGAGTACCGAGGCTTTGCAGCTCCTCTCAAACTCTTCGAGTACATCGGCAACGGTAAGCCGATCATCGCCACCGAAGGCACATTCGTCGGGGATGTCGTGACGCACGACAAACTTGGATGGACGGTGAAGGCGTCGGTGGATGAGTTCGCCACTCTCCTTGAGCAGCTCACCCGGCATCCCGAGCAGGTCGATGCAGCCTTTGACAGGGTCATGGCTGCACGTGACCAGCACACCTGGTCAGCCCGGGTGGAGGAATTGGCCACGGCCCTTGCTGCGGTGGATCGACGATGAGTGTCGCGGAGGCAGGAACGCCGTTGGACTGTCAAGTGGTGGCGAGCCGGTCCACCGCGGGGGTCTGGCTGGGGGTGGTTGCCGCGTTGCTGGTAATGCGTCTGCCTATGAGCTTCCTATTCTTGCTCATCGCGCCGTGGATCATCCTGATGGCGCAGACGCGGTTTCCCTCTCGTCTCAGGGTGACCCCTCTCGTCGCGGTCGAGGCGTGCTGCGTGGTGGCTTCCGGGGTTGCCGTGGTGCTGTTCCACCTCGGGGTGATAGCTGACACTGGCAACAGCGCCTCCATCATGCTCGCAGTGATCGGTGTGACCCTCGTGGTGTTCCGGTCGGCTAATCCGGGGAGGGTGGCTCGCCAGGTCCTTAACGGCCTGTATTGGGGTGCGATCCTCGTCTGGCTCATTGGAATGGGGGAGATCGCGACCGGCGTTAAGCTGCTGCCGTTGCTCTATCCGGGGGCCAATACGCTGGGTGCGGTGTCGAAGAGTCGATGGATTGTCACTGCGACCTACCCGAACTACAACGACTACGGCGTCGTTATGGCGATGCTTTTTACTGCTGTGTTGGCCCGGTTGTGGTTTAACCCGAAGGGTGGTGCGGTTCGTCTCGGTCGGTTGTTTATCCTGGCGACGTGTCTGGCGATGGTCCTCATTGGCGGGTCTCGAGGTGCCCTGTTTGGTTGCATCTGTGCCGTCATCCTGTTGTTCGTGCTTAATGTCCGCCGTCTCCACACCGCAGCTATGGGGGTGCGTGCCTTCTTCTGGGGGGGAGCACTCGTCCTCGTGCTGGGCGCCGGGCTGTGGATGAGCCCCTATGTGCAAGACCACTCCACCGCGGAGCGTGGCACCATCATGGCCAACGCATTATCAATGACGCTGTCCGATCCAGTGGCGCTGTTCCTCGGATACGGCTCGCTGTCGGAGTACCAAGCCCGGGCGTCGGCTCTGTTCGGCAACGTCCTCATGGACCCGCACAACCTGTTGTTGGAGATCATCCTGCGCTACGGAGTGATCGCGATGATCCTTTTCGTAGCCTGTTGGCTGTGGATTCTGGTCCGTGGGTTCTTGCCGCGTCGACCCGTGGCCGATTGGCAGGCAGCCTTTGGACTCACCGTTGTGATGCTCTTCCCTGTGCTCGGGGTCGTTCCGTCATCAACTCTGCGGTATCACGTGACCTGGCTCTACCTTGTTGCCGCTAGCTGCATTACTGCAGAAACTGTCGCAGCGAACCGTGTCGGATGTCCCGCAGCGGCATGTGCCCCGTATGCTGCGGCGCACGTCGAGCGGTCAGTGGGAGGCCATGGAGCGGCGTGAGGAGCGATACTCCAGGACGCCCATGACAACAAGTCCGAGAACTAGACCGACGAGTACCCCCACCGCCGGGGACAGGAGCTTGTTGCTGCTCGTGGTAGTGACAGGAGCGTGTGGGTTGGGATCGGAAGGAAAGGCTTGCTGAACGATGGTTAGCTTCGGCTGTGGAAGACCGTCGAGGGAAGTGGGGACCAGATCGTTCGCCTTTTCGGTGAACGCGCGGGCGTAGGCGTTGGCGCGCTCGGTCGCCTGCTCCTGGTTTGTTCCCATCGAGTAGACGGCAATGACGGTGCCGCCTCCACCCCAGTACAGCGAGGCGGACGCCTTAAGGTCGTCTGCGGTTGTTCCGTCGTGGAGATACTTCACGGCGGTGTTGACGATGGGGTCAGGGGTCGTGAGAGCGACGTAGTTGCTCATGATCTGGCCGACGGTAGCCGATTCGACGGTGGCCTGGGCTTCGGTGCGTGGTTCGGGCAGCGTGACCATTACATGGGCGTGGGCGGCGACCGTTCCGACGGTGTCCTTGGGTGCCATGAGGAGGGAATAGCCGACGAGAAGCCCGGCGGTGACAATTAAGGTTATGAGGCCAGCGAGCCAGTGGCGCCCCAATCCCTTAAAGAATCCGAGTAGATCGATCGGCTGGCCAGGGTCGTGTGGGCTCGTTGGCTGGTGAGAGGAATCCGCAGTGGCCCCCCGCTCAATGGCGGAAGACCCAGATTGCGCGACGGTAGATTCGGAGGGAAGGCTGTTCACGTCAGTGCATGCTACACAGCGCAGCTAGGTAGACCGGTGATACCCGCGTGTTGAATTGGTTGAAAGGTGCGCGACCGCAGCGGTTTTTTCGCCATTGCCGCGTGGGGGTGGCGGGCCTTAGGTGTCCGCGCGAGTAGTCTGGCCCTGATGTAACCGGCATGAAAGGCGTCCCACATGGGTGAACCACGGATCATCGACACCGCCGACCTAGATGACGGTGTGACCATCGGCGACGGTTCGTCGATCTGGCATCTTTCCCAAGTTCGTAGCGAGGCCGTCCTCGGGCAGAACGTCGTCGTGGGCCGTGGTGCCTACATCGGCGAGGGTGTTCACGTTGGCGGCAACTGCAAGATCCAGAACTACGCACTGGTCTACGAGCCCGCGAAGCTGGAAGACGGTGTCTTCATCGGCCCAGCGGTGGTGCTGACCAACGACCATTTCCCACGCGCTATCAATCCTGACGGCTCCCTCAAATCTGTCGACGACTGGGAGCAGGTGGGTGTGACCTGCAAGCGTGGTTGCTCGGTTGGCGCCCGCTCGGTGTGCATTGCGCCCGTCACAATTGGTGAGTGGGCCACGGTGGCTGCCGGTTCCGTCGTCACTAAGGATGTCCCGGCATATGCTCTAGTGGCTGGTGTTCCGGCTCGTCGCATTAAGTGGGTGGGCCGTTCTGGGTTCCCTCTGGATCCCGACGGCGAGAATAAGTGGATCGACTCGCGCACCGGAGACCGGTTCGTCGAGGATCCTGCTACCGATACGCTGACCCTGGTTAGCGAGGGCGGGCAGGCCTGAGGCCGTCGTCCCCCAAGTACCCCCTTCGTGGGCGCCGCGGTGCCCACAGACCGGACCCCCGTCCGAACAGTTAGGAGCTTTCACATGACCGCCCAGTTCATTCCTCCCGCCAAGCCGATTCTCGGCGACGACGAGCGCAAGGCCGTCGACGAGGTCATTGCCTCCGGCATGGTTGCCCAAGGCCCCCAGGTCCACGCCTTCGAGGACGAGTTCTCCTCCCAGGTCGTCGACGGGGTTCACTGCGTCGCCGTCAACTCGGGGACCTCGGCCCTTCATATCGGCCTGCTGGCCTCGGGCATTGGTGAGGGTGACGAGGTCATCGTCCCTTCCTTCACCTTCGCCGCTACCGGCAACTCGGTGGCCCTCTCCGGCGCCAAACCAGTCTTCGCTGACGTTGACCCGGTCACGTTCACTCTTGACCCGGCTTCCATTGAGGCTTCCATCACTGACAAGACCGCCGCGATCATGCCGGTGCACCTCTACGGCCTGCCAGCCAATATGTCGGAGATCCGCGCGATCGCCGACAGGCACGACCTCAAAATCTTCGAGGACTGCGCTCAGGCCCACGCTGCCAACATCGACGGTAAACACGTTGGCACCTTTGGCACCTTCGGAGCCTTCTCCTTCTACCCGACCAAGAACATGACTTCGGGTGAAGGCGGCATGATCACCACCTCCGACCCGGAGGTCGCCCGCAAGGCCGCCATGCTCCGCAACCAGGGCATGGAGAAGCGTTACGCTAACGAGTACGTCGGTCTTAACAACCGCATGACCGATATCCACGCCGCCATCGGTCGGGTACAGCTGACCAAGCTGGCCGGCTGGACGAAGACCCGCCAGGAGAACGCGGTATTCCTGTCCCAGAACATTACTGAGGTCGTCACCCCTGCCGTGCCGGAGGGTTACGTGCACGTGTATCACCAGTACACGATCCGTCTTGAGGGAGCCACCGGCGAGGAGCGTGACCGCTTCGTCACCGCCCTCAAGGAGGAGCATCAGGTTGGCTCGGGTGTCTACTACCCGATTCCGAACCACCGTCTGCCGTCGCTGGCCCCCTACGCCCCGGGCCTGGAGCTGCCGAACACTGAGAAGGTCGCTGCGGAGTGTGTCTCGCTGCCGGTTCACCCCTCGCTGTCCCAGGCTGACCTCGAGCGCATCATCGCCGGCGTCAACGCCTGTGCGAAGGCAGGTGCCTGATGGCGAATTTGCGCGCCGGCATGGTCGGCATCGGATCGATGGGTAAGAATCACGTCCGCAACCTGCGCGCCATTGACGGCGTCGATCTGGTCGCGATCGCGGATGCCTCCGGCAAGGACCCGTTTGGGGTCTCCGGTGGCCTGCCCGTCCTTCCCGACGTCGATGCAGTCATCGAGGCGGGTGTCGACTACTGCGTCGTTGCCGCCCCGACGAAATTCCACGAGGAAATCGGCCTCAAGCTGGCCGAGGCAGGAGTCCACGCCCTCATCGAAAAGCCGCTGGCCTACGACACTGCGGCTGCGACGCGTCTGGCCGAGGCTTTCGAGAGTAAAGGTCTGGTTGGCGCGGTCGGACACATCGAGCGGTACAACCCAGCTTTGCAGTCGCTGCGCAAGCGTCTGGAGAATGGTGACCTCGGTGACCTCTACCAGGTGGCCACCCGCCGCCAGGGACCGTTCCCAGCCCGTATCGCTGATGTCGGTGTCGTCAAGGACCTCGCTAGCCACGACATTGACCTCACTGCTTGGGTCACCCAGCGTGAGTTCGAGCTGGTCGCTGCCCGCACCATGTTCAAGGCCGGACGTGATTACGAGGACATGGTTTCGGCGACTTGCCAGCTCTCCGGTGGGCTCATGAGCAACCACCTCGTCAACTGGCTGACCCCGACCAAGGAGCGTCGCACCTTCGTGACCGGCGAGAAGGGCATGTTCGTCGCGGACACCCTAACCGCCGACCTCACCTTCTACTCCAACGCCAAGGTTGCGACGGTTTGGGACGACATCGCCAATTTCCGCGGTGTCGCCGAGGGTGACGTCACCAGGTTCGCGATCCCGAAGCCCGAGCCGCTGCGTACCGAGCACGAGAACTTCCGTGATGCCGTTCTGGGTAAGGAGTCCGACATCGTGACGATGGCTCAGGGCGCCAAGGTCGTCCAGGTGTGCGAGGCGATGATCACCTCCGCCGCTACCAGCGAGTTCGTCAAGATCTCCTGATGTAACGGTCATCGTCGGGCCGGGCCGCTAAGGTCCGGCCCGACTCGTGTTCACCTCCGGTCGGTTTCCCTAGGCCCTGGAGTGGCCAGCTGCCCCACAGATAGAATGACGTCCATCTTTCGTTTCCACGATTCCCCTGACGGCTCGCCGGCCGTAACGTCATGGCGCTCAGTTGCCCCCGCTCAGTGGTTCAGCGGGGCGGCCGAGGCGGTCGTCGCATGCCTTTTCATCACCTGCACTTTCATAACGGTGGCCCAGCCCGTCTTCGACAATGGTGCATGTCAGCTGATGCTCCCGCTCTTTGCTGTAGCGGCCCTGGTGCTCGAACTATTGTGCATCCTGCGGGATCTGAGAGGGGTACCAGCGCCGCGCGAGTGGTCCCGATCCCTCACCCTCGTGACATGCAGTTTCCTGGCCCTGTTGGCATGGGCTGCGGCCTCACTCCCGTTCCACGACCATGTCATCTACGACGATTCCATGGGAATTATCCGGGATCTTCCGCTATATGCCTTAGTGATGCCCTTGGCGGAGGCGACCGTGACCCTGCTTGTGGCCATTTTCGCGTGCCGGTTGATCGCAGTGGGAAACCTAGGAAGTGCGCTGTGGCGGCTGTCGATGCTGATGGCCATCGCCAACCCGATTGATCTCGTTCGCGAGTACGTCGAAGGCAATACCACCGGGTGGCGGGTAGCTACCAGACTCGGTGGCGCCGCGATCGGGCACGTCCTTCTCATCTTGGCCCTGGCCGTGGTCGTGGATGCTGCGATACGAAACCGCCACCGGATCGTCTCCAGTATGGCTGCCGTCAGTCATCTTGCCTGCTTGGCGGCATCGGGGTCTCGTGCCGGAATCATCAGTCTGGCGTTATTTATCGTCGGGCTGGTGCTTTTCGGGCGCTCCCATCGGACGCGGAAACAGTGTGCCATCATCGCAACGTCGGCAATTGTGGCATCAGGGGTGGCCATATGGTTGGTGTCGACGGTCCGCACAGGGTCTCTCGTTGATCCGGCGCGTGCGCGAACCTGGGCATTGGCTGGACACGTCGTTTTGGATTCGCCGAGCCATTTCCTGGTGGGGACCGGCTACGGAACAATTTGGCCATGGTTCGCTGTCGAGTCCACGTTTATGCCTGAATCATCTCACGGGATGCGCCTGACTCTTTATGGTTACAGCCTTCCACACGCCCACAACCTCGTCGTCCAGGTTGTCGGTGAGCTTGGTGTCATCGGGCTTGCCCTGCTCTTGGTCTGTCTGGGGACTGTCATCGCGATATGTGTTAGGGGAATTCATGGGGGATATCCCGTCTTGTCCTTGGGCGTGCTGGCGACGATGCCGGCGTTCCTCATGGACACCTACCTCATCAAAAACTTCCCTGTGGCGCTGTTCTGGTGGATTTTCACCTTGGCGCTCTGCCGGCTGGTGACAACCGGTAGGGCGGTCATCGGGGGTGATTCGGGCCACCACGAGGACAAGCGTGCCGGATGATAAATAGCCCCTGGTCGCGCGCGAGTAGTACTCAGTACTAGCCTATCCCCGTCATTAATTCACACTTGTGACGACGCTGTTGCGATGCGATGAACACAGGTGCGACCACTTGGGCACAGGTTGGGCATTTCCCCAGGGGAGCTCCGAATCCATTGCCTTGGAGGGCTTCGTAGCGCCTAAACCATCGGAAAGGAAGGGAAAATGTCCCTTGAACCGCTTGATGCCGACGCAGAAGGCGTCGCCGCCATCACCAAAGCACGAGGCTTTCGGCCTAAGCATCTGGTGACAGGATCGTCGCGTGACGACAAGTCATTCCTGGGCCACCCCGGAGGTTTGCCGTGGATGCTCCAGGTCGAAATGTGGGAGCGGTTCTCGTGGTATGGTATGCGGGCTATCCTCGTCTACTTCATTACCGACACCTTGGCCCACGGTGGGCTGGGATTGCCGATCAACGCCGGCCAGGTTGTAATGGCTTCGTATGGTGCCGCAGTGTTGTTGATGACGATTCCTGGCGGGGTCTTTGCCGACCGCATCCTTGGACCGTGGATGTCCACCCTGTGCGGTGGCCTCATCATCATGACGGGTCACGTCATCCTGACCATTCCGCAGGTGGTGACGTCGTGGATCGGCCTCATCTGCATCGCCATTGGCACGGGCTTTATCAAGCCGAATTTATCCACGGTGGTAGGCGGTCTTTACGATGACGGCGACCCCCGCCGTGATCAGGGATTCCTGTACTTCTACATGTCGATCAATATTGGATCCCTGTTCGCGCCGGTCGTTACCGGACTGCTCAAGGATCGTTACGGCTACCACGTAGGCTTCATCGCCGCTGCCATCGGCATGGCCTTGGGCCTGATCGCATTCTTCCACGGGCGTTCCAAATTGCGTGAGTTCGCCTTCGATATCCCTAATCCGCTGGCCCCCGGCGAAGGCCGCCGGATGGTGCTCCGCGCGCTGGGCATTGCCGTCATCGGTGCCGTCCTTGCCATCGGGTTCAAAGCCCTGCTGGGGGAGTGGACCTCGGCCATCGCCTACGCCCTGTTCGCCTTTGCCTCGGTAACGGCATTGGGTTACTTCGTGACAATGTTTCGCTCCTCGAAGGTCACGAATCGTGAGCGTGGCCATTTGTGGGCATTTGTACCGTTGTGGATTGGCCAAGTGCTCTTCACCATGATCTTCGAGCAGGCGGCTGGCAAGATGGCTACCTTTGCCAAGGACAACACCGACGGACGCATCTTCGGGTCGTGGTCAGTGGAGCCCGAGCAGTACCAGACGATCAACCCGGCCGCAGTCTTGGTCCTGGCCGGCCTGCTAGGCATGTGGTTCCGGCGCAGGGAGGGGAAGTTCCCCAATACCCCACAGAAGTTCGCCATCTCGGTGTTCATCATCGGTGTAACCGCCCTCATAATGGGGTTCGGTTTCCAGAGTTGGCCAGGCGGGAACAAGCTCGCACCGTGGTGGTTCCTGGCGGTGGTCTTCGTCATTCAGACCGTTGCCGAGCTGTTCATGAATCCGATCGGTCTGTCGACCGCGACTAAACTGGCCCCGAAGAAGTTCGCATCCCAGAACATGACCTTGTGGTTGCTCGCCTCAGCCTGTGGCCAGGGCCTCGCCTCGGTGATGATCGAGCGCACCAAGAACCTAGGCGATGTGGTGTTCTACTCCGGTTTAGGAATCGTGACGATTCTCGTAGCGGTGGTGCTTTTCGTGATTGCCCCGTGGACCCAGGCAAAAATGAAGGATGTCGACTCGGTTGCCGAGGAGGGTGGCGCCTGACCCACCTCTCACCCTATTGCGAGGTCCGTCCGCGGGCGGGCCTCGTGTCTTGTCAGGGGCTTTCCCGGCGGTGTGGTAATCGGGTTTCTGGTGTCGACGGGTGCCACCCACGTGGCATGGCGTGCCGTTGTACGCCGATATGCCACAACTTGGCCCAGTGCGAAAGCTCGCCGGAACTCTCGAAGAATCGGGATTGGCTGGTTACCGTGGTTTGTGTCGCATCATTTCGGCGATAAACCCCACCTTGGGAGCACATATGACGACGTACCAGTACCTTATCGTCGGTGGCGGGATGGCCGCTGATGCTGCCGCCCGCGGTATCCGTGACATCGACAAGGAAGGGTCGATCGCCATTTTCAGCGCCGACGTCGACGCTCCATATCCTCGGCCAGCGCTGAGTAAGAAGCTGTGGACCGACCCTGAGTTCACCTGGGACCAGACCGACCTCGGCACCGTTACTGACACCGGAGCAGAACTGCGGCTTGGCACCGAGGTGCTTAGCATCGACCGCGACGCCAAGACCGTCCTGGCTACCTCCGGCCAAGTATTCGGCTACCAAAAGCTATTGCTCGTTACCGGCCTTACCCCCTCGCGCATTGATGATGACGGCGATGCCGTCCTTTACTTCCGATCCGCTCGCGACTACCAGAAACTGCGTGCCCTGGCTCAGCCCGGTCACCGGTTCGTGGTGGTCGGAGGCGGGTACATCGGTGCCGAGCTTGCCGCAGGTCTCGTCCAGCAGGGTTGCAAGGTTAGCCTCGTGACGCCTGATCCGACGCTGGGTGGTTCACAGTTCCCGGCCCAGGTAGCGTCTGAGTATCAGAAGCTTTTCGCCGATGCTGGGGTGCACTTAGTCACTGGGAAACACGTGTCCTCGGTGAGCAAGCATGAGGTCGCCGAGGTCACCCTCGATGACGGCACCATCCTCCAGGCTGACGATGTCATCGCGGGCCTGGGGGCGTCCCCGGTCACCAACCTGGCTGAGGAAGCCGGTCTTACCGTTGATGACGGGGTCGTCGTTGATGAGCAGTTGCGTACCAGCGATCCGGCCATCTGGGCCGCGGGGGACATCGCCAACTACCCGGACTCGGTGCTGGGCCGCATCCGCGTCGAGCATGTGGACAACGCCATCACGATGGGCAAGGTGGCCGGCCGCTCTATGGCGGGATCAGAAGAGCCCTACACCCATACCCCGATGATGTATTCACAAGTTTTCGGAGTGCGTTGGGAAGCCGTCGGCACCCTCGACTCCAGTCTCGAGACCACCTCGGTGAAAGTCGGTGATGGGCAGGTTGTTTACTACCTGTCCGATGGCAAGCCGGTCGGCATATTGCTGTGGAACCTTCCCGGCCGCACTGACGAGGCCGTCACAGTGTTAGCCGATCCGCCCGAAGATCTCTCAACCGCCATCAACTAACCACTAGGAGCAACCCATGGATCTCGGACTCAACGGGCGCATCGCGCTCATCACCGGCGCCGATTCAGGTATCGGCTGGCACACCGCGAAACTCCTTCTCGCCGAGGGGGCCAAAGTCGCCATCACCGACCTCGACCGTGACGAGCTCACTCAGGCTGCACGGTCTCTCGAGGCCCCCGACGGCCGTCTCATCGCCTTCCCAGCCGACGTTACCGACGCCGATTCCCTAGCGAAGCTGCACCAACAGGTGAAGGACGCGCTCGGACCGATCGACATTCTCGTCCAGTCGGCCGGTGTAACCGGGGCCCAGGGCAAGTTCCACGAGATCGATGAGGAGGGCTGGCGTTCCACCCTCGACATTGACCTCATGGGCCCGGTGCGAGTATTGCTCGAGTTCCTCGACGAGTTGCGCAGGGGCGGCTGGGGTCGCGTCGTGCTGCTGGCCTCAGAGGATGGCGTCCAGCCTTACGATGACGAGATCCCCTACTGTGCCGCCAAGGCTGGAGTATTGGCCCTAGCCAAGGGGCTGTCGCGGACCTACGCCCGCGAGGGGCTACTCGTCAACGCCGTCTCTCCGGCCTTTATCCATACTCCGATGACTGACGCCATGATGAATAAACGGTCTAAGGAGTTTGGCGTCAGCTTTGACGAGGCCATCGAGTCCTTCCTTGACGAGGAGCGCCCTTATATGGAGCTTAAGCGTCGTGGCGAGCCTGAGGAGGTGGCTGCCGTCATCGCCTTCCTCTGCTCGGACAAGGCCTCCTTCGTTAATGGATCGAACTACCGCGTCGACTCTGGGTCGGTGGCGACCTTCTGAGGTTGGTCAAGATCAATGGGGGCGTTGTCGTGATGACAGCGGCCCCATCGCGGAAGTTTGGCTAGGCGTCGAGGTCAGAAGCGACCAAGTCGGCAATCGTGTTGACGTCGACCTCGTTATCGCCGGTGACCGTCACCAGGTCACCGGCGCTGGCGCCGAGGGTCATGATGAGCAGCACGGACTTGGCATCGATTGGCTCGCCTCCCTCGATAGCGAGGGTGACGGTTGAGCCGAGCGTGGCAGCCTCCTGCGAGATGACAGCGGCGGGACGGGCATGGAGTCCGACGGAGGATCCGACCTTGACGGTTCTGCTAGTCATGATGGCGTGCCTTTCGGGGTGGTGGTGTGGATTTCAGGCGGCAGATGCGGCTTTACGCCGGGCTGAGGCCTTAAGAGCGGTTACAAGCAAGGCTGCCACAAGGGTGCCGACGACAATAGCCAGAATGAAGGCCCAAACTCGGTCAATGGCAAAGAAGATGAAGATTCCGCCGTGGGGAGCCTTAGAAGCGGCACCCAGAGCCATTGATAGAGCACCCGTGGTCGCACCTCCGACCATCATTGAGGGGATCACTCGTAGTGGATCCGCAGCCGCAAACGGGATGGCCCCCTCGGAGATGAAGGAGGCTCCCAGCAGCCAGGCAGCAGTGCCGTTCTCACGCTCGGCAGGCTGGTAGAGCTTTGGACGCAGGGTCGTCGATAGTGCCATGGCCAGCGGGGGAACCATCCCGGCAGCCATGACGGCGGCCATCACTTTGAGGGATCCGACGTTGGTGACGGCGAGGTTCGTCGTCGCGAAAAGGTAAGCCGCCTTGTTGATGGGGCCACCAAGGTCAGAGCACATCATGAGTCCCAGGATGATTCCGAGGATGACGGCCGAGGCTCCGCTCATGCCGCCGAGCCAGTTGTTGAGGGCGTTCGTCAGGGCTGCCAGCGGACGTCCTAGCACGACGTACATCAATCCACCGGCGACCAAGGACCCGATGAGCGGGATGATGACGACCGGCATGAGGCCACGCAGCCAGCGTGGCGGGTTGAGGCGGGTGAACCAGTAGGCGACGAGTCCGCCGAGCAGACCACCGACGATGGCGCCGATAAAGCCCGCCCCGGTTATCCCGGCGACAGCACCCGCTACGAAACCGGGGGCGATGCCGGGTCGGTCCGCCAGGCCGAAACCGATGTACCCAGCGAGGGCAGGTAGCAGGAAGCCGAAGGCGGCCTGCCCGACGGCGAAAAGGACCGCGCCGATGTAGGTCATGGTGGCTGATCCACCTAGAGCGTGGGCGGTTGGTGACGGCAGGTTGCTGAAGGTGTTGTGCAGGGCGATGTCCATGCCGTTCTTGGCGATCTCATAGCCGCCGAAGAGGAATCCTAGGGCGATGAGCAGACCACCTGCGGCGACGAACGGGATCATGTAGGACACGCCCGTCATAAGGGCCTGTTGGATGCGCTTACCCCAACCAAGGTGAGATTCGGCCTGCTCGGGCTCCTGCTGTTCACTGTGGCCAGCGGGGACCCGATGAGCGTGCGGGTCCTTCGAGGCCGCGACGGCCTCAGAGACCATCTTCTCGGGCTCGTTGACGGCCCGCTTAACCCCGGATTCAATGAGCGGCTTGCCGGTGAAACGCTCCCGGCCCTTGACGCCGACGTCGGTGGCAAAGATAACAGCGTCGGCAGTCTCGATGTCGGCGGCGCTGAGGGGTTCGGTGGTGGTGGATCCTTGGGCCTCGACTTTGACGTCAATACCCATCTTCTTTCCAGCGGCTGTCAGATAGTCAGCTGCCATGTAGGTGTGGGCGATGCCGGTGGGACAGGCCGTGATGGCGACGATGTGGGTCGTGTCGGTGGCAGCGTTGGTCACCCCGGTATGCGGCGGAGCAGGGGCGGTGGTTGCAGACGCGGTCGAGGTAGCCTTTTTCTCTGACTCGACGACCCCGCTGATGAGGTCGACGACGGTCTGAGCGTCGGGGGCTTGACGCAACTGCTCGACGAATTCAGGCTTGACGAGGGCGCGAGCCAGCTTGGTAAGAAGCTTCATATGGTCGGCGCCCCCATCTTCGGAGGCTGCAATCATAAAGACCAGGTCAGCTGGGCCGTCAGGTCCATTGAAGTCGACGGCGGGGGATAGCCGAGCGAATCCCAGCGAGGGCTGGGACACTGCGGCTGAGCGGCAATGGGGGATAGCGAACCCTCCAGGCATACCGGTTGGGCTCTTGGACTCGCGGTCCAGCGCGTCATGGGTGAGGCCGTCAGCGTCGGCGCGTCCAGCGGCGGCAATGATTCTGGCGACCGAGGAGATGACCTCGGCCTTGGTCGAGCCGAGGTTGGCGTCAAGTGATACCAGTTCTGGGGTGATGAGAGGGGCGTTCATCGGTTCTCCTTATAGGTGGGTGAGGCTGACGCGGATGGCGTCGGCCTGAGACGGGACTGGCATAGTTGATCCTGGAAGGGCTGCGGCTGCTGTGCCCCAGGCAACGGCGGCGCGCAGACAGTTCTTGGGCTGGTCGCCGCGAGTGCGCGCCAGCAGGAATCCCGCGAGGGAGGAGTCTCCGGCGCCGACAGTCGATTTCACTTCGACCGGTTCTGGCCACGCGTGCCAGGCGTCGTGTTCGGTGATGAGCAGAGCGCCAGCCCCGCCCAAAGTGACGATCACCTCGCCGATGCCGTGCAGACCCCGGGCGGCGGCGACAATATCGTCGAATTGTCCCTGCTTGGCGGCAGACTCGAGGGAGTCGCCGTCGGCTCCGCAGAGCTGGCCGAGCTCGACGGAGTTCGGCTTGACGAGGTCGGGGGCAAGGTCGGGGAGGCGAGCTGCCAGTTCCTTGAGGGGCTGATCGGAGGTGTCGACGGCGACCTTGCGGCCGGCGTCATGGAGACGGCCGGTCATGGTGGCATACCAATGTGTGGGTACGCCCGGGGGCAGAGATCCTGACAGGACGACCCACTGCGCGCCGGATGACCTCTCGATGGCGGCCTTCTCGACGGCATTCAGCTCCTCGGGGTTGAGGTAGGCCCCGGGCTGGTTGATCTTGGTTGTGGTGCCGTCGGGCTCGGTGATGGTGAGGTTGGCCCTTACCGCCGCTGCAATGGGCACAGCTAGGTGCGGGATATCGTCGTGGTTTAGGCCGAGAGTAAGGCGATCCTCAGCTCCGGCTGGCACTATGGCGCAGGTGTCAATTCCGGCACCTTGAAGGACTCGGGAGATGTTGACCCCTTTACCGGCGGCAACCTCATTGGAACTGCCTAATCGGTTCACCTGGCCGCGCTGCAGCGGCTCAGCTATGGGCGCTGTGCGGTCGATGCTCGGGTTGAGCGTGACGGTGACGATCACGTGGACTCCTTCGTCGCGTTGCCCAACGGTCTTGCGGGTTTGAGAGCACCATCGGTGTTGGACTGTGTGACACTTTAGACCACAAGTACAGGGGAAAAGACATGAACACACTAATTCAGACATTTATGGTGTGGGTTCCTCTGGATGAGGGCTGGCGCGGGTGACTCAGACATCGGTGTGGTAATCCGGGTTATGACGGTCGCCCCTGCCATGGACGGTGGTTGTTGGTGCGGTTGTCACCCAGATTTCCACACTGTGCGATGGAACCTCTCGAGGCGATGTTCACGGGGTCCGGTGTGGGGCTGCCCCGTGGTGGCAAACGGGCCTGTGACGCCGGCGAGCCGCGATCGATATCAGGCGATAACGATTTCGATGCCGGTTTTGTGCAGCATCTCGACTTGGTGAGAGGTCACCCCAGAGTCGGTGATGATGACATCAACGTCGCTTAGTTCTGCGAACCTCATTGTCGATTCCGCGCCCATCTTCCGGGAGTCGGCCAGAACCACGACGTGATGGGCACTCGCTATCATTGCCGCTTTGGTTGCAACCTCGTCGGCGTCGGGAGTGGATAGGCCGTGCGCCGGGGAAATGCCGTTGGTGCCCATGAACGCGACGTCGACGCGGAGTCGTGAAATGGCGTCGACGTTACCGACGGTGGCCTGGGTGGTGGGGCGCAGCCGTCCTCCTAGCAGGTGGACGTCACAGTTGCTGTGGGTAGCCACCGTACTGGCGATAGGTGATGAGTTCGTAAAAACAGTGAATCGCCTTGCAGATGGCATGATTGACGCTAACCGACCGGTCGTCGACCCGGCGTCGAGGATGATTGACCCCATGTCGCTAGGTAGATGGGCTAGCGCGGCCCGAGCGATTTGTTCCTTCTGTGTCACGGCTGAGGAGTCCCGAGTGTCGAGGGGCTGGTCGCCCAGCAAGTCGAACTCGATCGGGATGGCGCCACCATGCACTCGCCGCAGCATCTTTTGATTGCACAACTGGTCGAGGTCACGGCGGATGGTCTCGGGGACGACTCCCAGCGCAGTAGATGCCTCGGCGACCGATATCCGACCAGTCTCGCGGGCAATATCGATCAGCCACTTGTGTCTTTCAGCGGGATACATGGGCCCTCCTTGGAGAATTCCATATCGACGCAACCGCAGACTGCGGAAGGCCTTGTCGGGGCCTAGTGTGAGCATCTTTGCGATGGCGTGAGCATAACACGGACTCGTCTGGGTGCCGTGCCCGGATAGACTGACGGGGTATCCGCGTATTCCAAGGAGTTCAGGAATGAAAATTGCCGTCGTCGCCATGGGTAAGATCGGGCTTCCCCTGGCCGTGCAGTTCGCCGAGAAGGGCCATGACGTCATCGGCGTCGACGTGCAACAGCGCGTCGTGGACGAGATCAACAAGGGTAACGAGCCCTTCCCCGGTGAGGCTTTTCTCGACGAGAAGTTGAAAAAGCTCGTCCCGGCAGGCAGGCTCACCGCCACCACCGATTACTCCAAGGCCATCCCCGGCGCAGACGCGATTGTTCTCGTCGTCCCGCTCTTCGTTAACGACGAGACCTGGGAGCCGGACTTTGGCTGGATGGAAGACGCCACCAAGTCGCTGGCCGAGCATCTAACCCCCGATACCCTCATTTCCTACGAGACCACTCTGCCGGTCGGCACCACCCGCAATCGCTGGAAGCCCATGATCGAGGAGATCTCCGGCTTGACCGAGGGCAAGGACTTCCACCTAGTCTTTTCTCCGGAACGCGTTCTCACTGGTCGCGTCTTCGCTGACCTGCGCCGTTACCCAAAGCTCGTCGGTGGCTTGAATGACGAGGGCACTGCCAAAGGCATCGAGTTCTACCAACAGGTTCTCGACTTCGACGACCGCGACGACCTTCCACGCGCCAACGGCGTCTGGGACATGGGCACCGCCGAGGCTGCCGAGATGGCCAAGCTCGCCGAGACCACCTACCGTGACGTCAACATCGGCCTGGCCAACCAGTTTGGTAAGTACGCTGCGGCCAACGGTATTGACGTTTACAAGGTTATTGACGCCTGCAACTCGCAGCCTTACTCCCACATCCACCGGCCTGGTATCGCCGTTGGCGGTCACTGCATCCCCGTCTACCCGCGCCTCTACCTGTGGACCGACCCGGACGCCACTATCGTTCGCACCGCTCGTGAAGCCAACATGACGATGCCGCAGTACTGCGTCGATCAGGCTGCCTCGGTACTCGGTGACCTGTCCGGCAAGAAGGTTGTCGTCCTCGGCGCGTCCTACCGAGGCAAGGTTCAGGAAACTGCTTTCTCCGGTGTCTTCCAGACTGTTGACATCCTTGCCAAGGCTGGCGCCGACGTCAGCGTCCACGATCCGATGTTCACCGACGAGGAGCTCGGCAAGTTCGGCTTCAAGGCGTATCACATGGGCGAGCCTGTCGACGGCGCCCTGCTTCAGGCAGACCACCCTGAGTACGCCGAACTGGCCCCGGCCGACCTGCCAGGTATTAAGGTGCTCGTCGATGGTCGTCACGTCGTCAATCCGGCCGCGTGGGGAGACGTCGAGGTCATCGTCGTTGGTGACGGAGAGGCCTGAGCACCCCGGCAGCTTCCTCAGCAGGACTGTCGAGGGGCTGCTGGTGCTGTTACCCTCAGCAGCCCTTTTGGGCCCCTGGGTTGGCGTTGGGGGCGTATTTGGCTACCGCATCCTGGTGGTGCTGCTAGCCGGGTGCGCATTGACGGGATGGATTCGCCCCGTGCAGGTGCGACGATTCAGCTGCGCAGCCTGCGCCATCGTGATTATTGCGGTGGCGTGGGCCGTGATCGGCACGGTAGGCGCCATTCGGTTGGGCACGTCTCGGGATCTCTCGAGCCTGATGGGGGCCGGTCTAGCCTTGGCGGGGGCATGGTCGGTGGCGAGACTCATGTCAGACGGATACCTGCGCCGTGAGCGTGCTCTGCGCGGCGTTGCGATCGGGTGGGCAGTTGCGGTCTGGATGGGGGTGCCGCTGGCCGTCTGGGAAATCCTGACCGCCCGACACTTGGGCACTTATACCGATGGGGCATGGCGGAACCATTTGGGGCTTTACCGTCAGCCGGCAACATGGCTCACTAACCCCAACCTCTACGCGGTATTCCTGGCCGTAGGCTCCCTGTGGGTCGGTGTGATTGGCGTACGAAGCGCTGCCCGGTGGGTGCGGATCGCAGCCGTGGTCACGACAGCGGTCGGTTTGGGTCTGTTATTTGCGACAGACGGTCGCGTGGTCTACGCGGCGCTGCTGTTGGCTGTCTTGGTGCGGTTGTGGGCGGTTCGACGATGGCGATGGGTGCTACTTGGTGTGGTCGTGGGCGGCGCTGTGGTAATCGTGGTGACACACCTCCCCCAAGCTGAGTTGACATGGCACAGGTTCATCGGTGTGGTGACTCACCACAACAACGAGGGCCCATCCTCCTTCGCGGTGAGGACTACGTTGTTGGCTTGGGGTCTTGCGCTCGTCGTGGACCACCCTCTGCTAGGGGCAGGTCCGGGAGGGTACCGGGCCAGTATCCTGGCTATGCCACGGCGATGGTTTCCGCATGGCAAGACCGATCCCCATAATGGAGTCCTGGAGATCGCCTCCCAATACGGTTTAGTCGTCACTGCCCTCTTGGCAGTTTGTTGGTGCGTGGCCATTGGTCGATGCTGGCGGTTACGACGATGGTGGGGGGCGGCTTTCATTACTGCGATGCCGCTGCTCTCCTTGGCCAATAGTACCTACTTGGTACAGTCGGTGAGCCAGCTTGGGTGGCTAGTGTGTGTCCTAGTAGCGAGTTTGTCCCGTCAGGAAACGCGTCGTAGTTGACTAATCCCCGCCGGTCGCGATGTGGGTCACGGTAGAGTGGAGGGATACCGGCGCCTTGAGGGGGAAATGGGTATCCGTGTGCAGCGCGGTATGAAAGGGGGAGGTGTGCGAGTACTTATCGTCAGTGCGGCATTGTCCATCCACACCGTTCGATGGGTCAATGGACTGGTCAAGCGAGGTCACGAGGTTCACCTGGCTTCAGTTCACCCGGTGGGTCGTCACTCCATTGATCCCCGAGTTCAGATCCATTTGGCCCCCCATAGCGGAAAGGCAAAATACGTCGTCAATGCCGGCTGGCTGCGCTCGGTGGCGGTCAAGGTGCAACCTGACATCGTCAACGTGCACTATGCGACCGGTTATGGTCTGCTTACTCGTCTCGCCCATATCGGTGCTCCGACTCTGCTTTCGGTGTGGGGAAGTGACGTCTACGATTCCCCCCGCGCAAACCCCTTTATGTGTCACATAGTCCAATCCAATCTGGCCTCGGCTACTCGGATCGCGTCAACAAGCCACTGCATGGCGCGTGTCACCCGTGGTCTGACGGACAAACCCATATCCATCACCCCCTTCGGCGTCGATACGGAAACCCTCACGCCCCCTGATGAGCGGCGTGACGCGAATGATGGTGACGGAGTGGTGCAAATCGGGACTATCAAGGCCCTCCACTCCAAGTACGGGATCGGCGAACTCATCCGCGCTTTCAGTCGGGTTCATGACGAGCGGCCCAATACCGTCCTTCGTATCTGGGGTGATGGCCCAGACGAGAACCCCCTCAAAGTCTTGGCTCGCCGCCTCGTCCCGGATAACTCAGTGGAATTCTGTGGGGCCATTGATCACTCTGGCGTCAGAGATGCTTTGGGGAGTTCGGACATCTTTGCCGCATTGTCGACCCTGGACTCGGAGTCCTTCGGGGTGGCGATCATTGAGGCGGGGGCTTGTGGGCTCCCAGTAGTTGTCAGCGATGTGGATGGTCCGGCGGAGGTTGTCGAGAACGGTGTTACCGGCCTGATCGTCCCCCGTGGTGACGTCATTACCAGCGCTGCTGCACTGATGCGGTTGGTTGATGATGCCGAGTTGCGTCGGCGCATGGGCGGGGCTGGTCGCGACCACGTCGTCGAGACGTATTCGTGGGGGCATAGCCTCGATCTCATGGAGCAGGCGTATCGAGAGACCATCGATGATGCGGCGCGCCAGCGTCGTTCGGGTCGTCACGGCGGGTAGCGGAAGGTAGAGTGCCAGCGGTGCGCCCAGTCCCCGATTCGGGCGCTGTCATGTGGCCTCGGGGAGAGGCTGACCATCTCATCGAGAGGATTGCGTCGTGCGCGTCGTGAGCATCGTCGGGGCTCGTCCCCAGTTCGTGAAGTTGGCCCCGGTGGCCAAAGCTTTCTCGGCCGAGGGGATCGACCACAAGATCATCCACACCGGGCAGCACTACGACGTCAACATGTCTGACTCTTTTTTCATCGAACTCGGGATCCCGAACCCGGACCTGCATCTCGGTGTAGGTGGTGGCTCCCACGGCGTGATGACTGGTCGGATGCTTGAGCAGCTCGATCCGGTGTTTGAGGAGATGGACCCAGATTGGGTGCTTGTTTATGGCGACACCAACTCGACCATTGCTGGCACGCTCTCGGCGGTCAAGATGCACCTGCCTGTGGCCCATTTGGAGGCTGGTTTACGCTCCTTCAACCGCCGCATGCCCGAGGAGCATAACCGCGTCCTCACGGACCACGCTGCCGACCTGTGTCTTGCCCCAACCAAGGTGGCCATGGATCATCTTGCCGAGGAGGGGCTGGCCTCCCGTACGGTTCTCGTCGGGGACGTCATGACCGACGTGTGCCTGCAGGTGCGCGATTCCGTCCTCGCCAATCCGCGCCCGGTGCCCGGAGTCGAGGAGGGTGAGGGGTACGTCATGGCGACGATCCACCGTGCCGACAACACTGACGACCCCGAGCGCCTGGCCCACATCCTTGACGCCCTCGGGAGCCTGGATTGCAAGGTCATCTTGCCGGTGCATCCGCGTCTGCGCGCCCGTGCCGAGGCCGACGGCATCACCATCGCCCGAGGCAACCTCACTACCATCGACCCGTTGGCCTACCCCGACATGGTCAACGCCGTCATCAACGCCGCTGGCGTCGTCACCGACTCGGGTGGCTTGCAGAAAGAAGCCTTCTTACTCGGCACCATCTGCACGACGGTGCGTACCGAGACCGAGTGGGTGGAGACCGTCGAGAACGGCTGGAACGTACTCGATCCTGACGCCGAGCGCCTGGGCGAGTACGCCACGCGTCCACAGCCTAAGGGCGATCCGGGGCATCCTTACGGTGACGGCAAGGCCGCTCGCAGCGTCGCCGCAGTGTTGTTGAAAGCCGGCGAGCGAGACCGCTCCTGATGGCGAATTCCTCCCGGACCGGCAGGGTCGTCTCCCTTTCGACAGTTCATCACGGCCACGACAACCGGGTCTTCAACAAGGAAGCCAAGGCGCTTGTTGCGGCCGGTCATGACTACCACCTCGTCATTTCCGCCGATCATGACGGGATTGACCAAGGGGTCCCTGTCATCGCTCTGCACCGCGAGGAAGGCCGGATCCGCCGACTTGCCGTCAGTCAGTGGGAGGCATGGCGTCACCTGCAAGCCCTCCAGCCGGAGGTGTTGCATATTCACGACCCGGAACTCATTCCGCTAGCACTGGCGTGGCGTCGGCGACACCACTGTAAGGTGATTTACGATGCTCACGAGGACCTCATCGGCCAGGTCGACACTAAGCCATACCTGGGCGTGGTGACGCGGCCGCTGGCCAGAATGGCCGCTCGCGGGCTCGTGGGGTTGGCCGAGCGTAGCGCCGACGCCGTCGTTGCTGCCACGCCGACCGTGGCAGAGAGGTTTCACCACGCCCAGGTGGCCGTAGTGCGCAATTACCCGTGGCTGGGCAACTACGATGCAGCGCCGACCCCGGTGTCCGGGCGTCTGGCGTACGTTGGGGACCTGTCAGAGGAGCGCAAGCTTTCCTTCATGATCGAGGTGACGCGCAAGGTCCGCCAGCAGGTGCCACAAGCGCATTTGGTGCTTGCAGGACGGGTGTTGCCGCGCTGTCAAGAGACAGTAGAGCGTGCTGTGGTGGAAGGGTTCGTGGAACATCTCGGGCTGGTGGCTCCTACTGAGGTGCCGCAGGTGTTAGCTAGCGCGGAGGTGGGGCTGGTTTTCCTCAAACCGCTGCCGAATTATGTGGCGTCGTTGCCGACGAAGCTGTTCGAGTATATGGCTTCCCGAGTGCCGTTTGCGGCCTCAGACTTTCCGGCCTGGCGCGAGATGTTCGACGGTTACGGGGCTGGGGTCTTTGTGGATACCGAGGACACTGCCGCTACGGCGAATACCCTGAGCGAGCTGTTGGCTGACCCGCAGCGGTGCCGGGAGATGGGCAGTGCCGGGCGGCGGGCGATTGAGTCGGGGCTCAACTTCGAGTCTCAGGCTAAGGCCTTGACTGATCTGGTAGCCGGTCTGCTCGCGGGCTGATTGCCGGTTTCGGACCTGGGCCAACGACTGGTGGCATCCCCGCCGCTGACCTTCCCGGCTTTTGCTTGCCATCGTTACCAGCATCCTCCGTGCGTCTAGCCCCAGCTTCTTTACACATAGCTTCCCCTCTTGACTTAGTACTCTGCTACCACTTTCCACTCGATACACAGCCTCCCCTTTCTCCAGCTTCCGTGTGGTGATCGGGATAATAATCGGTCCCAGAGCCATTCCCGGTGGTAGGTGCCGGGGTCACGAGATGATTTTCCACAGGCTGGTTGAGTACCGTGACTGGGGTTATCCACAGAACCGAAAATAGTTGGCGGAAATCAGCTCTTCCGACGACAACTTTTGGCATGAGGAATCTTGGAGAACAACTCGACCGACGCGGCGTTGCCCGTATCCACCGGCACAGCTTTGTCCGAGGCCAGGCTGACCGGGCGGTAACTCGAGGGGACGCCGTCCGCATCCTGCCGGGGGTTGTCGTCGTGACCGCTCTGGCCCGAGACCCGAGGATCATTATCCGGGCGTTATTGCTGTGGCACCGTGACGTTGTGCTAGTCGGAAAGGCTGCCCTCATCATGCTCGGGATGAAAGCCCCGGGTACACACCGGCCCATGGACTTCCATGGCGTTAACGAGGTGGAAGCTTTCTCCACAACTCGTCGTCTCACTCGTCCGAGAATTCGGGTGCATCGGTGGCATATGCCTCACCCGTTTATTACCGAGCGGGAGCAAGTCCGCATCGCCGCTGCTGAAGTGTCGGTTCTCATACTGGCCATTCAGGGCGAGTGGGAATGGGTGTGTGAGGCCCTCCGGCAACGAGTCGTGACGCCCGAGTCATGCCGACAAACTCGTAAGAGCCTTACAGGCCGGTATCCCAAGGCCAAGGTTGATGCTGCTGTGGCGGATATTTGTCTGGCCGCGTGGTCGATTCCAGAGCTAGAGATGGGTAGGGTGCTGCGTGCTACTGGGATCACGGGGCACAAACCGAATCACAAGGTTCGTGTGGGTGAGCACTACTACTACCTGGACCAGGCTTTCGAGGCTGAGAAGGTTGCTTTGGAAATCGATGGCGGATCAGTACATGGGACTATCGACGGGTTTGAGGCGACTATGATGCGCTCAGCGCATTTGGATCGTCACGGTTGGAAGGTGCTTCACGTCACCCCAACGATGCTCCGTGAGAACCCGAGGTTTGTCCTGGACTGGCTTGCTTCCCACCTTCACCGGCGTCATCGACCCAAAACAATGTTCACCGAGTCCGTTCTGCGATGGATCATGAACGGCGCCTCAGTTTGAGGGGCGCCGCCTAACACATGATTTACGTGTTGGAACAAGACCTGACTCTGGCCTGTCCTCTGTATTCCCCCTGACCTGCTGTGGAAATCAGGGTGATGATCAACCCAGCTGCAACTTCACGAAGCATGGCCGACATACAGATACCCGATTGCCACAGGACATGAGAAGATCTCGGGGAGAATAGCGCAGAGCCAGCTAGGTCAAACCAGGAAGCGGTGGGGTCTGGCCCCTTTCCGGGAGCCCCGACGGGTGGCGCCACCGTGAATCGATGATTGTGCTGCTCCCCCGGTCACGTCTCACTACGGTGAACGGTGGGGCGACACTCTCGCATCAGCCCACCGAATCGTCACTGATAGCGAATTGTCACTTGTAGGAGTAGAAATCCGGAGCTGTTGACACTCGCCCGGTGCCACCCATCGGGGTCGCGTGGCCATCAGCTCGCGGATCGCGGCGTTGGGTCACTCGGCCTCCGGAGGGTTTGCGCTGAGCGAGATTCTCGAACAAGGACGGATCTTGAGAACCCGTCTTCTTGTCTTTCGGGCCCTTGCGCAGAGCCACTAGCGCGATCCCGACCATGGCGACAACGGCCACCGTGACGGCAATCAAGGTGCCCTTGTCGATCTCTTCAGGGTTGGTTTCGGTTCTTCTCATGCTCCTCACTTCTTCCCGTCGATGGGCTTGGCGCCCTTCTCATCATCGTCGCGAAGGGCATTCTTGTTCATGTCCTCTTTACCCTCCTCGGTGAGGACATCGCCAACGATGGCTCCGGCCTCGCGGTGGAAGGCGATGTAGCGGGCGCCGAGGTTAATCATGGCCTGCAGACGGTTGCGTCCGCCTAGCAGGGTGTAGATGTGCACAGTGACCCACGTCAGCCATGCACCTATCCCGGTGAACTTGAGTTTCTCGGACAGCTGGACTACGGCTGAGTTGCGGCCGATCGTCGCCATGGTGCCCTTGTCGTTGTACTCGAACTTCTCCAGCGGCTCGCCGAGTTCGAGGTGAATGATCTGGCGAGCAACGCACTCACCACCCTGGATGGCGGGCTGGGCGAGCTGGGGCGTGGGATCCTCGGTGTTGATGGCACCGTCGCCAACAGCGAAGACGCGATCCTGGCCGTTGACGAGGAGGGTGCCGTTGGTGGCGATGCGGCCACCGTGGCCCTGCTCAAATCCCCAATTCGCAACGGACTCGTGGGCGCCGACGCCGGCGGCCCAGATGACCATGTCGGCCGGGAGGGTCTGGCCATCCTTGAGGAGCACGGAGTCGTCGCGTACTTCGGCGATAGCGGTTTTGGTGCGCACGTCCACGCCGCGCTTCTGTAGCTGACGGCGAGTGTAGTGGCGCAGCGCCGGGTCGAAAGGCATAAGGAGGTGGTCGGCCATTTCGACGAGGGTCACGTGGACTCGGTCGGTGGACACATTCGGGAAGATCGCCGGGATGCCGATGGACTTCATCTCGGCGAGAGTGCCGGCCATCTCAACGCCGGTCGGACCGCCACCAACGATGATGACATCGACGGTCTTGTCACGCTGGGTGTCGAGATCCTCAAGATAGGTGAAGATGGCGTCGCGAGCGCGCAGCGAGGAGGCACGGGTGTAGATGGTGTACGAATTCTCGGCGGCGCCAGGGGTCCCGAAGAAGTTGGCCCCCACACCTTGAGATAGGACGAGGTAGTCGTAGGGGAGCGGGTCGCCGTTGTCGACCTCGACAATCCGGTTTTCGGTGTCGATGCCAGTCACGGAAGCACGACGGAAGTGGGTGCCAGGACCGTTTTGGGCAGCAAAGGAGCGAAGTCGGTAGGTGACATCACCAGGGTTGAGACCACCGGTTGCAACCTGGTACAGCAGCGGCTGGAATGTGGTGTAAGGGTTGCGGTCGATGAGGGTGACGTCGCACCCTGCTTCGGCAGTCTTCTCAGCAGCAGCCAAACCGCCGAATCCGGCGCCGACGATGACTACCCGAGGCTTGGAGTCTGCCAGAACCGGTTTGCGACCCAGTCCCGGCAGACCGATGTCCGACAACAGAGCATTGATGTCCATCTGATCCTCCGAATGATGTTGTAATGTGACAATCCTCCCAAAGATGTGTGGTAACTCGCAATGAATTAGGTCTCATTAAAGGGTATGGAAGGGGCACTTCCGCTTCCAGCGTGACAGGCTGGGGTCATGCCACACCTCCACATTCAGCCGCACGGACATGACGTGACGATCAGTGCATGGATTCTCAGACAATTTCCGTCTGACGGCCCGCATCGTCGGCAGTGGAAAGCACTAGTGCACAAGCACCGCAAGATGAACCTGTGGATTCAGCCGGGGGGACACATCGAACATACCGAGAATCCCTGGCAGGCTCTGACACACGAACTCCATGAGGAGACGGGCTACCACGTCGACCAATTGAGTGTTTTGCAGCCCTGGAACCGGCTGCCCGATGGTGTGCACGACCTCATGCACCCCACCCCGGTGCTCCTCAACACCCATAGCCCTTATCCGGGCCATTTCCACTCCGACATTGTCATGGCTATGGTCGCCTATGGTGATCCGGCGGAGAAACCGCGTCCAGGGGAGTCTCAGGAGCTGCAATGGGTCAGCCCAGACGAATTTGCCACGCTTCCGGGCGCCGAACCTGACGCTGTCATGATCATGACGATGATCGTTGAGAGGGTGGCTGACTCGTGGCTGCAGATTCCTGCGACGCAGTGGTCACTGGCTGACGCTCCCGCTGAGGCGATGACCGATCGTTCCGTTGCCGAGGCCACCGCCCCTGATCCCCTCGATGACAGGGAGACGCTGGGGTGGGGGACCGCTCAGTGACGTGGGACTGTAGCCCAGACCTTGCAAGAGTGGGGGCTGGCCATCCGGTTGCCGCATACCGTGACGAGATCACCACGGTTTTACACCGTGGACGAGCGATCATCATTGCGCCGCCGGGCACCGGTAAGACAACATTCGTCCCACCCCTGGTGGCCTCGAGGTGTTCTGGCCGGGTTATCGTCACCCAGCCACGCCGAGTGGCAGCGAGGGCCGCTGCTCGCCGACTTGCCACACTGACCGGAACCCACCCTGGAGAATTCGCCTCACACACCGTGCGCGGCGAGTCGACGATGACCCGCGACACCAAGGTAGAGTTCGTCACCACCGGGGTGTTGCTGCGCCGCCTACTTAACGACCCCGACCTGACTGGGGTGGATGCCGTCATCCTCGACGAGATCCACGAGCGTCACCTCGACGCTGACCTTGTCGTGGCAATGGTGTGCGAGGTCGCCCAATTGCGCGACGATCTGATCATTGTCGCGATGTCGGCGACCGTTGACAGTTCTGGGTGGGCGACCCTTCTCGGTGGCGCTGAGCCAGCCCCAGTCGTCGAGGTGGCCTCCGCTTTGCACGAACTCGAGGTGGAGTGGGCACCGGCGGCTGGTACCGCTGTGGAATCTTGGGGAGTGAGTCGCGAATTTCTCGGCCATCTTGGCACCGTGACCGTTAACGCGCTTAATCACCACACCGAAGGCTCGGCACTTGTTTTTGTTCCGGGTGCTCGCGAGGTCGACCACGTTGTTACGGATCTGCGTTCCCGCCTCTCTGAGACGTGCATCGAGGTGGTCGGGTTGTCCGGGTCGATGTCGACACGAGAACAGGACCACGCCTTGTCAGATCCGGGGAACGTGCGTCGCGTCATCGTCTCGACGGCTGCCGCGGAATCTTCCTTGACGGTACCTGGCGTGAGGCTTGTCGTCGATTCCGGGCTGTCCCGGGAACCGAGACTTGATCGTGGTCGAGACATGACGGGTCTAGTGACGGTCCGGGAATCCCGCGCCTCAGCGGTGCAGCGGGCCGGACGTGCAGCTCGTCTGGGCCCGGGGGTGGCAGTGCGCTGCCTGTGTGCCCAGGACTGGGCGGCTATGGACGCCGACCCTGCTCCCGAGGTCGACCACGCCGACCTTGTGGCACCCCTGCTGTCCTTAGCGATGTGGGGCTCTCCTCGTGGCGAGGGGATGGCACTGCCAACACCATTGCCACAAGATCGGGTGGCGGCGGCCGAAGCAGAATTGCGAGATCTGGGGGGCCGTCGACGCGGAGGGGCGAATCACGGCCAGGGGACGTTATCTTGCCACGTTTCCCCTGGATCCGCGTCTGGCAAGGGCTTTGACCGACAGTGCCGCCATCGTCGGTTCGCGCCGCTGTGCTGAGATAGCCGCCATGCTTGGTCTGGATGACGGTCAGGTCGACCTCGTCGGGCAATGGCGTCAGTTGCGGTCCGAGCGACACCCACAGGCCACGATGTGGCGCCGCGAAGCTGATCGGCTGGCTCGACTTATTGGCGAAGTTCCCCTACCGGCATTACCGATGACGATGCTGTCGCCACCGTCATCTCCCTCGCCCGCCCGGGATGGATCGCTCGCAGCCGAGGGGAGGGCGCCACGTCATATTTGCTGGCCTGCGGCACGGGGGTAGAACTGCCTCGTCATTGCCCGCCAGAGTTGCTTGACCAGTCGTGGCTAGCGGTGGCACGTACCTCTCGCGTTACCAACGGTGCCCTCATTCGGGCCGCTGCCCCGCTCTCGGAGTCGGCTGCCCTGGATTCCGGTGCGACGATGCTGACGAACGACACGACGGTGACCTGGGACGGTCGGGAAGTACGGGGTAGGCGGGTGTCGCGGCTCGGTGCCATCGAGTTATCGTCGACCCCAGTTCGCCCGGACCCGGTGCAGGCACGCCACGCGGTCCTAGATGCGGTGCAGTCGCGGGGGCTCGATGCGGTGGGATGGACGAAGAACGGTGAAGCTCTGCGACGCCGTCTCGCCCTCGCCCATCGGATACTTGGCGATCCCTGGCCCGATGTCAGTGAGGAGGCCCTGCTAGCGCGCGCCGAGGAGTGGCTTGACTTCGACGCGCTGGCGGCAGGACGGGGAAGTGACGCAACTTCGGGTTTGCGGGGGCTGCTGGGTTGGCAAGAGTCCGCGCGTTTCGACGAGGTCGACCCCGAGACCATCACTGTCCCGAGCGGATCGCGGATCCGCGTCGACTACCCCGAGCCTGACAGCGACACCTTCCCGGTTCTTGCAGTCAAACTCCAGGAGTGTTTTGGCTGGACCGACGGCCCGACGGTTTGTGATGGCCAGGTGAGGGTGGTCCTCCATCTGCTATCTCCAGCTCGGCGACCATTGGCCGTCACTGACGACCTGGCGAGTTTCTGGGCCAATGTGTATCCCACGGTGAGAGCTGAGAACCGTGGACGCTACTCCAAACACCCCTGGCCGGAGGACCCCATGACGGCGATCCCTACCAAGCGCACCAACCGTTCTTTGTAGGTGGACTGACGTGGCGTCGTTTGGGGCTGGGCGCGTGTGGTGAATTGGTTTTCGATGTCATGAACAACCACCTGGAGAGGTTCTCAGGTAGTTCATGACCATGATTGCCACAGATGGTCCGAGGACATCGAGTGCCTTCGGGCGGTGGTTCGACGCGGGTGGTGGACTCCCGACCCCGTGGCTATGATCGGGGACAACGACAGGGGAGCATCGTTGGATGCTGAGAGTGGGCACCGCCCAGACCCTCGAACCTGAACCGGTTAGGACCGGCGTAGGGAGTCGGGCTCTTCGCGCTTTCGCGCCCCTTCCGAATGAGCGGAAGGACTTCCATGACCAATAATAACCTCGCCGTGCGGTACCGCACCATCGACATCGTCACCCCGGTGATGATTGCCGTGGCATTTGGCGTCATCTTCCTCGGCTACGGAGCGGTATATAGCTTCCTCAAGCCGCTCACCTCGGTATATCTACCCGTCGAGGGCATCCTTTCCGGCATCTGGTTTCTGCCAGCACTTCTTGCCGGACTCATCGTCCGTAAACCCGGCGCAGCCTTACTCTCCGAGATTCTGGCAGCCTCCATCGAGGCGGCTCTTGGCGGCCAGTGGGGAGCTGGCACCATCATCTCCGGTGTCATTCAAGGTCTGCCGATGGAACTGTGCTTATTAGTCGTCGCCTACCGCAAGGCCGGTCCAAAGCTCGCCATGGTGGCCGGAGCTCTCACCGGTGTCGCCGAAGGTATCTACGAGCGCATCTCCTACTACCCAATGTTCCGCTTCGGCGACACCATCGTCTACTTCATTTTCATGGTCGCTTCTGGGGCGCTGCTCGGCGGCTTAGTGGCGTCAGGCATCGTCCGCGGCCTCGCGGCTGCTGGCGCCCTCAACCCCTTCGCGGTTTCTCGCGAGCTGCGAGGTGGGAAGTCAACCCGGAGTACAACATCAGCTCGGAACCTGTCATGACTGATGTCTTGACCCGTGCAGAGCAGGCTGACGAGGTCTCCGGCCACCAGGCGGTGCCAGTGGATGTCGAGGGGTTGATGGTCGGCGTCCCCGATCGTGACGAACCTATCCTTGGCCCCATCAACCTTTATTTGGCGGCGGGGGCCCGAGTACTTGTTGCTGGACCGTCGGGGGCTGGTAAAACGACTCTGCTGCACGCTATCGGCGGCTTACTCGAGGAAGAGAGCCACGACCTGGCCGGACGGGTGAACACGTGGTCTAGTGACGTGAACGTCGGCCTGCTGCAGCAGGAGCCGATCCACTCCGTCGTCGCTGCCACATGCGGACGAGACATCGCTTTTGGCCCAGAAAACCATCGTGTCCCGCGAGAGGACATCTGGCCGATTGTCGAGGATTCCCGGCGACGAGCCCGGTTCACCATGCTCAAGGACCACTCGACTACAAAGATGTCCGGAGGACAAATGCAGCGTCTGGCTATCGCGGGGATTCTCGCTACCAATCCTGGCCTGTTGCTGCTCGACGAGCCTGTCTCCATGCTCGACGACGAGTCAGCTACGGCAATCCGTGACGAGGTTGCCAGAATGGTCCACGACCGGACGGTGCTCGTCGTCGATCACCATCCCAACCGATGGCGGGGCGTCCTCGACCAAGTTGTTGAGCTGACCGATCATGGCACCCTTAAGAAGATCTGGGATTTTGAGGACTTCCTGGATTCGCGTGAGGCAACGTCGTTGCCGCCGCACACCTCTACCGCCGGCGAGACGGTTGCCTGGGTCAGCGCTCTTGATGCTCACCGTCCCCAGTCCGACGACGTGCTGCTGCGCGGCGTCACTATGTCTGCCCGGCGCGGTCACATCACCGTCCTGTCGGGCCCAAGTGGGGTCGGCAAATCCACCCTACTGAGGCTGCTCGCCGGCCTTGACGCCCCCGCATCCGGCGAACTCACTCTGCCGGGTCAGGCCGCCTGGGTACCGCAGAACCCAGAGAACTACCTGGTCGCCCGGACGGTTGCCGATGAATTGTTTGCCTCGCCCATGGTCCCTGAAGATGCCGATCTCAGGGACCTGGTGAGGACCTTCGGGCTCAAGCCGATTCTGAACTCGCACCCCATGACATGCTCCGGGGGTGAGAAGCGGCGACTTGCCATTGCGGCAGCCCTGGCCCAGCGCCCCGACCTTCTCCTCGTCGATGAGCCGACTGTCGGCCTCGACGACGACCGCGGCGCGAGCGTGCTATCAGCGATCCGTGCTGCGGCCGATTCGGGTGTCGCCGTCGTCGTTTCCTCTCACGATCGTCAGGTCATCGACATGGCCGACGAGGTCGTCAACGTCGCCTCCTACCGCGTCCCGGATCTCCCTCCGGAAGAGCATCCGGAGGAAAAACCAGCCTTCATGGCGACGATCAACCCCCTTGTTGCCCTTCTCATTGCCATTGCTGGCATTTTTGGGTCCCTTTTGGTGCGCTCCCCTCTTATTGGGGCTATTAGTCTGGTCCCTGCCGCCGTGATGGCCCCGATGTGCTCCCGCCACATCAAACCCCTCGTGGTGCGGACAGTGCCCGTTCTCATCGCTGCGGTGATGCTGGTGTGGACGACGCTGCTATTGCACAGCGGGTTTACCGACCCAGCAGCGTGGAGCGAAGCGACCCGTCAGGGGTTGAGGATCCTGGTCTTCGTTCTGCCGGGCGCACTGGCCTCAGCGGCCGTCGACCCCACTCGGTTGGGTGACGCGTTGGCCCAGCAAACTCACCTGCCGCAACGTCCGGTGGTGGCCTCGGTGGCTGGTGTAGTGCGGATGGGACACCTCGGTGACCAGTGGCGCATCCAGTCTGATGTACGCAACCTGCGTGGGTTGGGCCCCAAGCGGTCCCTGACTTCGCGGATCAAGTACTTGTCGTCAATGACCTTCGCGATGATGCTGTATGCCATGAGGTCCTCGGAAGTCCTGAGTCGGGCGATGGATTCCCGCGGATTTGCGACGGCAACCCGCCGAACCTACGCGGTAGAGTCGCGTTGGCGTGCCCGTGACCTGTGGGGAGCGGGGCTTGCAGCCTTCGTCGTTGCGGTTCCAGCCTTGGCGGCCGCGCTGCTCGGCTGAACGTGTTTGTGGCCTCCCCGCCAGGTGGCGATCTCTCCCGGCCGTTCACGCACTCAGCGATACAATGCTTTCTCCAGCACCGTCGCCAGCTTGTCGACGGATGCCTGAAGGGAAAACCTGTTCGTCATGAGCTCGCGGGCCCGGTCGTGCCAGCGCTTCATGGTGGCCTCATCGGCGTCACGTACCCGCTCAATGCCGGCGACCAGATCGGTCGGATTGACGCAGGCGCCCACCTCGTCGTCGCTGATGACATCGCGAATCGGTACCTTAGCGTTGGAGACGACGGCTAGCCCGGCAGCCATGTAGTCGTAGAGCTTGTTGGGGCTCATGCCCTTGTCAAAGACCGACTGCGGAGACACCGTGTGCAGGCCCACGTCGCAGGCCGACAGGATGCGCACCAACTCTGACTTCGGCACTTGGTTGTGGAAGGTGACGTTGGTCAGGCCTAGCCTGGCGACTTCGTCGATGGCCCACTGCTTACGCGCCCCGGCTCCGACCAGCAGAAAGTTGACGTCGGGCAGGCGACGGGCGGCGTCAATGATGAGGTCCAGCCCGACGTAGTTGGCGTGGGTCCCTGAGAATACCGCGGTGAATCCGGAAATGCCGTACTCCTTGCGCAGTTCCTCGCGAGACTCTTCGACCTCATATTCGGTCAGGTCGGCACCATTTGGGACGACGGTGACCTTGTCGACGTTGATGCCGAGTTCGCGGAAGTGGTCCTCCCAGCCCTTCGTCACGACGACGATCTGGCGAGCGTGGGCGTAAATGGTTTTCTCCAACCCCTGCAGCACCTTATGCAGGGCTGACCCTTCCTTGAGGGCGCCGCCTGATACCAAAGATTCCGGCCACAGGTCGCGGACTTCAACGACGAATGGCTTGCGACGTAGAGCGGCGACGACCATTCCGGCGGCGGGAGCCAAAATCTGTGGGGAGGAAGCGAAAATGACGTCGGCTGGGCGGACTAGGGCGCGCGCTCCGGCACCAGCGGCGAAGGCGATCCAGCCGAGGACCCGCTTGCCCCCGTTGCCCTTGTACTCCGGGATCGGAACGAGGGTGTAGCGCGGGTCGTCGACCGTCATACGCTCACCGGAGGTGTGATTGATGTTGGCGGCGTAGAAATGGGGCTGCCAGCCGTGCAGCCGGGAAAACATGTCGAAATTACGGGTGATGCCACCCGATCCCGGTGGAAAGGCGTAGTGGTTGATAACGCTGACCTTGCGTTGCGGCATCTTTCCTCCTGGGTTTGGGCGCAAACCAACCTTACCGGGCACGGCTGCTGTCCGTGGGCAGTGCCGCGACCAGAGCCGCAGCCCGCGGAAGATCAGTCCTCGCGGGTGCCCTCCAGGGCCAGACCCACCAGGATGGGCTGGAAGAGCAAGCGAATCGCGCGTTTGTGGTCATCGTTGAGGCCGAATCCGTCCTTGTGCTCGACGAACTGGGCGACGTTGCCAGGGAAAATCGCGGCGAAGAAAGCGGCTGCGCCACGTCCCCAGAATTTCTTGTGACGGCCCGACAACAAGGCGGCCCCGAGGACGATCTCGGCGACGCCAGACAGCAGGACAACCGTATCGTCGTCCATGGGTACCCAATCGGGTACCTGAGCTTGGAACTCTTCACGGACGAAGGTGAGGTGACCGACACCGGCGTAGGCCAGTAGACCGCCCACGCCGAGGCGGCTCAGGGTGCGCAGCGGGTGGCGCTTTGACGGCGAAGGAGTGGTGAAGTGTGATGGGTGGGACATCGATCCTCCTGACGACTGGAAGTGGTACCCAATCGATGATAACTCGTGGAAATCCTGGTTCCTTATCGCCACGGGGCCAGTTAAGGTAGCGCGAGACCCGATCTGGAACCCGTTTACCACGGCTGGTCATCAAGACCCCCGATTAGTCGTTTGACCGAGTCCGGTAGCGGCGCATTCGACCATGGCGCCCGGACCGGTTCCCCGAGGGTGTGGTTGACCGGGATCAATCCAGCCCAGGCGTCAGTCTCCTCCTGAGGTTCGTTCGCGCCGTGGCTGCGTGCCTTGTACAACCAGTTATCGGAGGTGATTGGTAACGCGCAGATGCGGGTGGCGGCGAACTCTTTGCGAGAGTGGTGCCTTACTTCCGTGCTCCGGCCCGGGAAGATGCTTTCGAGGAATGCGGTAAGAGCGTCCTCTTTCTCATGACCGCCCAGGTCGGCGAGGCTGCCGTGGACGGTTGCTGAGCGGTACATGGCGCTGGAGTGGAACCGGGTGTGGCCCACGACCCAGCCGTCAAGGACGAAGACCGTGTACACCGTTGGTGCTCCGGCAACCAGGTGGGAGAGCAATCCGGCTCCGGTCGATCCGTGGAAGAGAATGCGATCCCCGTCGAGGGCATGGAGTATGGGGACAGCCCAAGGTTCGCCGTTGTCAGAGATGCTGGATAAGACACCACAAGATTGGGTTTCCAGTAGACCGTTGAGGAGATCGCGGTCGTGGCTTGCTCGTTCAGGATGACGTCGAATAGTGGCGATCATGCGACGACCCTTGCGCGATACCGGCCTGCTAAGAAGATCCAGAACCTGGAGAAATCACGAGTCCAGTAACCTGATGTCGTGCGGCACCCGGTTTCTGACCTCGTCCTCACCCCTGACGCCGTCACGATCCCTGGGATTGTGGATGCCATTGTGGCCGCGATCTCCGACGGTCGTCTGGCGGAGTCCGACCCCTTGCCCAGCACTCGTGGGCTTGCAGCTCAACTGGGGTGTTCGCGTACCACGACTGTAGCCGCGTACGACGAGCTGGCTGCTGCCGGTTACGCGGTTGCCGTCGCGGGCTCGCGGACGGTGGTAGCTCCTGGGGCCACTTCGGCCGCACGTGAGCGGATCGCCACCCGTGTCACCCCCACGGAATCAGCGACCCCTAGTACCGCCATTCAGGGTCTTGACGACCCCTTTCCTTTGCGCGCTGGCAGGCCCGACGCCACTCTCATCAACTCGGCAGACTGGAGGCGATCTTGGCGATTTGCCGCCCGACAACCCATCTCGGGTGACACGTCCTGGGAGTGCCCTAGTACCGCTTTGGAGTCGGCCATCATCGACCACGTACGACGCCACCGTGGAATTGTCACCGACCGGGTGTTGCTGGCTGCTGGAACGAGCGCAGCAATTACGACGATGGGAGCTGCCACTGGCCTTCCCGCCGTCATCGAAGACCCCGGCTACCGTCGTGCCCGAGACGCCTTTCAACTAGCCGGTTCGCCACCGCTTCCCTGCCCCGTCGACGATGATGGCCTGTGCGTTGACCCCCTGCCGGACCACGCCTGTGTAGTGTACCTGAGTCCTGCCCATCAGTTTCCGATGGGGACTCGTATGAGTCTTCCTCGGCGTCAGCGGATTATTGAATGGGCTCACGACACTGGGTCTCAACTCATTGAAGACGATTACGACGGCGAGTTCCGATATGGCGTTGCCCCTCTGCCGGCTCTGCGTTCTCTGCCCGGGGCTGCCGACGTTGTCACATACGTCGGCACTTCCTCTAAAATCCTCACTCCATCTCTTCAGGCCGCCTGGATCATTTCTCCGGCAGCCATCGCCGATTCGTTGCGTCATGAGCTAGCTCTGCGTCGATCTGGGGTTGCAACTATGACCGCGACGGCCCTTGCCCACTTCGTCTCCACGGGTTGCCTTGACCGGCACCTTGCCCGTGCCGCACGGACCTATTCGGCTCGTCGCATCGCCCTCATTGCTGCATTGCGACGCACAATGCCCCGGGTGGTGGTCGGCGGGATTGATGCCGGCCTTCACGTGCGGGTTGACCTTCCGGATGATCGCCGGGTGGCCCAGAAGCTTGTTGGCCGTGGTTATCAGGTGGATCCGGTCAGCGACAGCTGCCTGTCCGCAACAGCGAGCGGTCTGGTCATTGGATACGGCTGTTTGCCTGAGACGCGGGCTCGAGATGTTGCTGTGGCAATTCGGTCGGTGATCAACGAGTGAGCAACCTGAGGTGGCACCGGACATCATCGTCACCTCGATTACCACACGCGGTTGGGGAAAGCTGGGAAGAGCGTGGGGTTGGGGAGATCATGCTTGAAGAAAGACAGAGAGGAAATGTTCTTCCGGACGGATCGCGTCGCTTTCCAGCCGGTGTGCTCCTCGACCAGCGATATGTGACAGACACGGTAAGGGGCCGGTGACGATCGCCACCGGCCCCTCTGCGAATTCGAGGATCAGGATCCGTAGGTCGTTTTGGCCTTCTCAAGAGCCGCGACGTAACCGTTGCGCTCGTACTCGGCGGTTGACGCATCATTCGGGACGGCGAGCATGCCACGTAACGTGTCGAGGTTGACCTCCTTGCGCTGCAGGTAGGATTCCAGCCCCTTCTGTAGCTCGATCGCGTACCCCGTGCCGTGACGCACTAACGCCGACGTGGTCATGACGACGTCGGCTCCGGCGAGGAGATACTTGACGACTTCGTCGGAGCTCTCAACACCCGAGGACGCGGCCAGCGAGGCGTTAATGCGGCCCGACAGTGCAGCAATCCACGTCAATGGCAGCCGAGCGTCAGCCGGAGACGACAGCCACACTCCGGGCTCCACCTGCATCGTCTCGACGTTGATGTCGGGCTGCAGAAACCGGTTGAACATTACCAGGGCGTCGGCACCGGCGGCATCCAGACGGGTGGCCATATTACCCAGGGCCGAGAAGAACGGCGAGAGCTTGACGGCAACCGGCACACTCACAGCGTCCTTGACGGCCTGGACGATCTCGACATGTCGGTCCTCGACCTCCTCAGCCGATTGTTCAAGATCACCGGGCACCATGTAGACGTTGCACTCGATGCCTGCCGCGCCGGCCCTTTCCATGCGTTTGGCAGTATTGACCCATCCGCCGTTCGTCGCCCCGTTGAGGGATGCAATGACGGGGATGTCAACGGCATTGGCGCTGGCCTCCAGATGGGCGAGGTAGCGCTCGGTGATACCACCCTGGTTGCTGGCCACGATCGGGAAGAAGCTCAGCGACTCGGCGAACGAGTCCATGTACTCGAGCTCGATCTCTGCCTGCCGGGCCTCCTCGTGCCTCACCTGCTCCTCGAACAGGGAGTACATGACGATGGCTCCGACCCCGGCGTCGGCGAGGGCCTTGACCCCGTCGACTTTCTGCTGGATGGGGCCAGCGGAGGCAACCAGTGGCGACCTCAGGCTTAGCCCCATGTAGTTGGTGTGAAGATCACTCATGACACGTCATTCCTTCGTGGCTGTCAGGCGCGGTTGGATGAAGCGGCGAATTCGGACATACGGGCATCGACAGCAAAGTCCTCGGCGGCGCGAGATGCCATCTCGGCATACTCGGCGTAGCGGCGCTCTACCTGGCGCTGGCCCAGGTCCAGCATACGTTCGGCCTCTTCCGGATGAGCCTTCTGGAGCATCCGGTAGCGCAGCTCGAGCTTGGTGTACTCCCGCCACGTCTCGTCGGGCTTCGGGGAGTCGAGCAGGAATGGGTTGCGTCCTTCGTCGGCTAGCACCGGGTTGTAACGCATCAGCGGCCAGTGCCCACAGTGGACCGCCTTGTACTGCTGGTCCAGGCCGTTGCGCAGATCGTAGCCGTGGGCGATGCAGTGGCTGTAGGCGATGATGAGGCTCGGGCCAGGGTAGGCCTCGGCCTCGCGGAAGGCTCGCAGGGTTTGCTGTGGATCGGCGCCCAGGGCCACGCGGGCGACATATACCGACCCGTAGGCGATGGCTTGCAGAGCGATATCCTTCTTGGCGGTGGGCTTGCCAGCCGAGGCGAATTTGGCGACGGCGCCTAGCGGTGTCGACTTCGACGCCTGACCACCGGTATTGGAGTACACCTCGGTATCGAGGACCAGGACGTTGACGTCGCGGCCGGAGGCAAGCACGTGGTCGACGCCGCCGGAACCAATGTCGTAGGCCCAACCGTCACCGCCGATGATCCACACCGACCGGCGTAGCAAGTGGTCGGCGACACTCATGAGGTCGCGCACTGCCGGGGTCTGCTCCATATCGGCGAGCTTGGCTTGCAGCTCTTTGACGCGGTGCTGCTGGCTCTGCAGGTCGTGCTCGGTCAGCTGCGGGGCGTGTAGCAGATCCTTGACGAGTTCCGGGTCGAGCTGACTGGAGACCTCCTGGAGGCGACGTTTGGCCAGGTCGGTCTGGACGTTGGCGGCCATCCGCATGCCCAGGCCAAACTCGGCGTTGTCCTCGAATAGTGAGTTCGACCATGCCGGGCCACGTCCCGACGCATTCTTGCCCCACGGTGTCGTCGGTAGGTTGCCGCCGTAGATAGAGGAGCAGCCGGTGGCATTGGCAACTTCGGCGCGGTCGCCGAAGAGCTGGGTAATGAGCTTGACGTACGGCGTCTCGCCACATCCCGAGCAGGCCCCGGAGAACTCGAAGAGGGGCTCCAGGAACTGGGTGCCGCGCACGGTGGCGAAGTCGACGCGGGAGCGATCGTTAACGGGAATCGTCTCGAAGAACTTCACGTTCTCGCGCTGGACGGTCTTGTCAAGGTGTTCCTCAAGGTTGATGGCCTTGCGGTCAGGCTCGCCGATCGGGTGCGCCGGGCAAGCCTCGACGCACAGTCCGCAGCCGGTGCACTGGTCGGGGACGATCTGCAGGGTGTAGCAGGACTCTGGCAAGCCGGCGGCATTGAGCTCTGCGGACTGGAAGGATTCCGGGGCACCCTCGAGCTGAGACTGCGGGTAGTATTTGGCGCGGATAACGCCGTGCGGGCAGACGAAGGCGCAGTTGCCGCACTGGATGCAGGCGTTGGGCTCCCAAGTGGCAATGACGTCCGACAGCGTCCGCTGCTCGTACTTTGTAGTCCCGGCGGGGTAGGTGCCGTCGTCAGGCAGGGCCGAGACGGGCAGCAGGTCGCCGAAGCCTTCGATCATCCGAGCGGTGACATTCTTGACGAACTCAGGGGAGTCCTTGCGCACCGCTGGGATGAGGCTGTGGTTGGCAGTCATCTGGTCAGGAACCTTGACCTGGTGCAGATGCTCTAGGGAGGCATCGACGGCCGCGTGGTTCATCTCGACGATCTTCTGAGACTTCTTGCCGTATGTCTTCTGGATCGAGTCCTTGATCTTCGCGATGGCCTCATCCTTGGGCAGCACCCCAGAGATCGCGAAGAAGCACGTCTGCAGGATGGTGTTGGTGCGGTTACGCAAACCCACCTTGCGGGCAACGGACAGGGCGTCGATGGTCCACAGGTCGAGGTGCTTGTCGAGGACCTGACGTTGCATGGTGTCGGGCAGCTTGTCCCACACCTCGTAGGCGTTGTAGGGAGAGTTCAGCAGCACTGTGGTGCCCTCGCGAGCCATCGTTAGAACGTCGATGGACTCCAGAATCCCCCAAGCATGAATGCCGATGAATCCGGCCTGGCTGACCAGATAAGGGGCCTCGATCGGCTTGGGGCCGAAACGCAGGTGGGAGGTGGTCCTTGACCCGGACTTCTTGGAGTCGTAGACGAAGTAGCCCTGGGCATAGGTGTCGGGGTCCGATCCGAGGATCTTGATGGTGTTTTTGTTGGCGCCGACGGTGCCGTCGGAACCCATACCGTAGAACACCGCGCGGATCGTCTTGGGATCCTCGATGTCGAGGGGCTCCCATGGCAAGGATATGCCGGTGATGTCGTCGTCGATGCCGATGGTGAAGCGGGGACGCGGGCTTTCCAACTCGAGTTCGGCGGCGATCCCGGCCACCATGCCGGGGGTGAACTCCTTCGATGAAATGCCGTAGCGACCACCCGAGACGATCGGCATGGAGTTACGGGTACCGCGGGAATGCGCCTCGGAAAGGGCGGCCAGCACGTCGAGGAAGAGAGGCTCGCCGCTCGAACCGGGCTCCTTGGTGCGGTCCAGAATGGCGACGGTGCGAGCCGTCTCCGGGATGGCCTTGACGACCTCGACGGCCGGGAAGGGGCGAAACAGGTGCAACTCGACGAGGCCGAGCTTGTGTCCCTGGGCGTTGAGGTGGTCGATGGTGTGCTCGATAGTGCGGGCGCCGGAGCCCATGCAGACCATAACCTCGGTGGCCTCGGGATCACCGTGGTACTCGACGAGGTGGTACTGGCGTCCGACGACCTGGGCGAACTCGTCCATAAGGGACTGGACGATGCCCGGCACCTTCGCGTAGTACTTGTTTGCGGCCTCACGAGCCTGGAAATGAGTGTCCGGGTTCTGGGCGGTGCCGCGAATGAATGGGTGAGCCGGAGACAAGGCACGATCCCGGTGGGCGTGGACAAGGTCGTCGGTGATGAAGTGACGGATGTCGTCGTCTGAGAGCATCTCAAGCACGTTGAGTTCGTGGGAGGTGCGGAAGCCCTCAAAAAAGTGCATAAAGGGTACGCGGGAGTGCATCGTCGCGGCCTGGCTGATGAGGGCCAAGTCGTGACATTCCTGCACCGTCGACGAGCACAACATGGCGAAGCCGGTCTGACGGCAGGCCATGACGTCCTGGTGATCGCCGAAGATGGATAGGCCTTGGGCGGCCAGCGAACGGGCGGCCACATGGAAGACCGTGCTGGTGAGTTCACCAGCGATCTTGTACATATTCGGGATCATGAGCAGCAGGCCTTGGGAGGCGGTGAAGGTGGTGCTCAAGGCGCCACCTTGCAGAGCGCCGTGCATGGCCCCGGCGGCTCCACCCTCGGACTGCATTTCCATGACTGTGGGGATGTCTCCCCAGATGTTCTTGCGTCCGGCGGCAGACCACTCGTCGGCGGTCTCAGCCATGGGGGAGGACGGGGTGATCGGATAGATCGAGCACAGTTCGTTACAGCGGTAGGCGACCGAGGCAGCGGCGGTGTTACCGTCGGCAATGGTGCGGACGCGGGAGTTAGAGCTATTCGCCATGGTCAATCCTCCTTCTCAGTTCTCGGAGTCGACGGTGAACTTCAGCGAAGCTGACCGTTGTGGATTGGGTTCAGGACGCACCGCCCAGCCGGGTGTGGGGTTACCGGATCCTGGAACGGTGGCTGGATCCACGCCTTCGGGGATCATCTCGATGGCATGAACTGGGCACTGGTCGAAGCAGGTGGCGCATCCGATGCATTTGTCGTAGTTGAATTCGTAGCGGTGGCCTTTACCGAGCTTGATGATGGCGTCCTCGGGGCAAGATCCGTAGCAACCATCACACTCGAAGCAGTTACCGCAGGACAGGCATCGTCCAGCCTCGAAGTGGGCCTGTTCGTCGGTAAGTCCACCGACGACCTCGTCGAATCCGACGCGCTGGGTTGGGTCGAGTTCGGGCTGGTGACGACGCAGGTGGTCCCCGAAGTACCAGAGGTTGAGGTCGTTGAAGCTCACCGTGGTGTTCTTAGCGGCGGGGTAGCCGGACTGACGGTTCAGCCACAGGTCGATCTGGCGGGCGGCGCGCTTGCCGTGGCCAACGCCGATCGTCACAGTGCGCTCGGAGGGAACGGTGTCGCCACCGGCGAAGATACCGGGGACATCGGTCATGAGGGTTGAGGGGTTGACGTCGACGACGTCGTTGCGGAACCTCATACCGGGCATCTTGTGCAGGAAGCTAGTGTCGGCGTCCTGGCCGACGGCGAGGATGACGGTGTCAGCCTCGAGTTTCTCGTAGCGTCCGGTACCGTGCGGCTTGCCGTCCTCGTCGAGCTCCATGACCTCGACAGTGAGGTCGTCACCGACGTCAGTAATGGTGCGTAGCCAGTTCATCTGAACGCCCTCACGCTCGGCTTCCTTGCGCTCCTCGGCATGGGCCGGCATCTGTTCGGCGGTGCGCCGGTATACGACGATGGACTCCTCGGCGCCCAGACGCTTGGCCACGCGGGCGGCGTCCATGGCGGTGTTACCGCCACCATAAACAGCGACGCGTCGTCCAATGATCGGTTTCTCGCCGGCAGCGACATTGTGCAAGAAACTGACGGCGTCGACCATTCGGGAGGCATCGACGGTCGGAATGTCGACGCGCTTGGACAGATGGGCACCGATGGCCACGAAGACGGCGTCAAAACGTCCCTTGGCCTTCTCTTCCATGAGGTCGTTGACGGGGTGGTTGAGGACGATTTTGATGCCGAGGTCGGTGAGGCGTGCCACCTCTGCGTCGAGGACCTCGCGCGGTAGCCGATACTCGGGGATGCCGTAGCGCATCATGCCGCCAACTTTGTCGCCCGCGTCATGGATCTCGACGTCATGGCCAAGCATCGCCAGGTGATAGGCAGCGGACAAGCCTGCCGGGCCAGCACCGATGACGAGGACGCGATGTCCGGAGGGCTCGGTGGGTTTGGTGAACTTCCAACCCTTTTCAATGCCGAGGTCACCGAGGTAGCGCTCGACGGAGTGGATGGACACGGCACCATCGAGGTCGGCGCGGTTACAGGCGACTTCGCAGGGGTGGTAACAGACGCGGCCGTGGATGGCAGGGAAGGGGTTGTCGGCGGTCAGTTGACGCCATGCCTTCTCTTCTTCGTGGGCCTTGATGAGGCGCAGCCATTCCTGAATGTTTTCGCCGGCCGGACACCCAGCATTACAGGGAGGGAGCATGTCGAGGTAGACGGGTCTGCGGGTACGGGTGGGGGTGACGCGACCGGTAGTGCGGGCTAGATCAGGACGTGCAGTAATGTCCTGGTTTTCCCTGATGACGTACCCATTTAGGTCGGTGGTGTCACTCGTCGTAGTCTCGGCGCTCATACCTAGCTCTTCCTGTTGGAAATGCGGCATTTTAGATTGCGAATGTGGGGTCCACAAGCGAACCTGGAACCGATGTTAGACCACATCTGAAAGAGCGTGCAGGGGAGGGTATGGGGGATGAAATTTGGTGCAGGAATATTTGTCTAAACCTCGTCCGAGATTCTGGAATTATGAACCATTTTGTTATCGAAATATGATGGTGCGTTCCCCGGCGCTGGACCCCGCGGGGTTGCTAGCTGATGGTGCAAGACTGGAACCATGATTGTTGCCTTCAGTCTTGTTCCCAGTGGTGGTCGAGCTTCACGGGAGGACGGTGGCGTCGCCGACGCCGTTGCCGCTGCCGTAAGGGTGATTCGCGATTCCGGGCTGCCCAACCACACTTCGTCGATGTTCACCGAGATTGAAGGCTCATGGGATGAGGTCATGGACGTCGTCAAACGGGCCACTGAAGCGGTTGCGCAGTATGGCACCCGAGTGTCACTGGTGCTCAAGGCCGATATTCGTCCCGGGCATACTAGTGAGATGACCGCTAAGCTGGAGCGGCTCCAGGGGGAGTTGGACAAGCAGCAGGGTTGAAGCCGGGGGTCGCTTGCCGTGCTATCGATGCCTTAGCCACCTTGGCCCCGCTTTCTGTGGCGGCATGCGACTTCGTTCCCGAAATGGCCGGTACCTGATGTCATCTTGCTCCTGAAGCAGAGGGAGAGGGATGGGCGTCGTGCATCACCACATTTAAGACGGGCGCCTCTCATGACTTCTGTGAATTTGTAGGTGGTTTAGTAGTTGATGACGAGCGCTAGGTTGTAGGGGCTATTTCGCGGCAAAATATTTCGTGGTAGGTGGCCAGGGATGATGTGGCGATGTGGGGCACGTGCAAACCGAACACCTCACCTGCCCCAGCCGCCGGCCGGGCGCGGCCGCATTGAGAAGGTGCGCAACACTGCTTGCCCGGGCCGGCCGATCGGCTCTCACCTTCAGCTAGCTACGGAGCACCGCTCGCGCTCATAAAGAACGGGAAGAACGCGAACGGTAGCACGGCTACTGCTGGCCTCCGGAATTACCTCCGCACGGCGGAATCCGGGCGTATTATTCACCTGCGCTCTCGATGTGTTTATTTTTCGGAAACTACTGAATTCGCGGAAGAGATTCTTGATGCCGAGGAAAGCGAGTATAGGTGCCAGAAGTCCTAAAAGTAATGATCCCAGTAGGTAGACTGGATCATGCGTCCTGTGATAACCCATTCGAGGATAGGTATCCCAATGGCGACAGCGGCGGGTAGCCGTGTTAAAGTCTTGGAAATAATGCGCATATTTTGTTTCCGGATTGCTTATCAGAGATTGATGAGTCGTATGAAGAATCAAAGTCCCATGACTGCTTTGCAGGGCTTCAAGAAGTCGAGACCAACGATCGCTGCAACCGATTCTGCTGCATCCTTCGCCTCGGCGCCCCTCAGGCTACGACATTTTGAGGATATCAATGGCCCTTTTACTGCCACGCCCCTTTACGATGATCACCGTCTTGACGGCCACGACTCCTGCCTTTCTAGTGAACGAACTCACAACAAATGCTGCAAATTAGGTAGCGCGCCTAGCCCAGCCCCATGTGCTGCACGCATGAATATCCGAATAGATCGCCATCTGTTTATGTTTCGTATGGGCTCGTGTAGCAGTATTTATTCGGTAAGCCGCGATCTGCCCTGAGGGGTCTCTATCCGCAGTGAATACAAGGAAATGTAATCCTTAGACAGATGCATATTCCACATCAATTTTGGTGATGTGATTCAGGAGATCGATATCACTTGTCTGTAGTTTTTCTGATGGCAAGTCTATGTGTATTGGAATGGTGGATGAAAGCTCCGCCTATTGGGTGTCTAGGCTGCCTGTCTTTGACAGATAAATACTGAACGCAAGGGTGTTGATGACCTTTTCGTATACACGCGATATCCATCTCGTTAATGGTGTACTGTCATCGCTATAAACAAAACACCACATACATAGCGCTGGTGGTTGATGAAGTAGGGATTCCTTCACCCTAAACCAGGCGCGCTAGCAAGATCGTAACTTCGGAGGCTCAGTGCAAGTTGAGAGAAATTCTGGCTCAAGGCCGATCCGGACGTCCTGGTGGATTGCGTGGGCCTCGCTCATGAGAGCGGGGAAGTAGTCGCACGCGTCCGGCTGGCTCGTGGCGGGGCCCAGGGCAGAGTGGCCGCTGGGGCCGATGAGTCGAAACGGGGACTCGATGGTCTGCTCACCGTTACCGAGAGCGCCCGCAGTAGATGGGTCGAGGATATAGAGGTTGTCGCCCCGAACGCCGACGAAAAAGCCGTGGTAGACACGGCAAACGCGATCGTCGCTGTTATGGATGGGCTGCAAATAGTGGCTCATGAGTCCTGATGACGTCACCCTCGGGCGAGCCAGCGCGTGGACGATGGAGACCTGGGTGACTCGGTTGGAGGCTGACCAGAGCGTGCATTGCCAAGACGGAAGGAAAGCTGTTCAATCTCTGCCGACGAGCAGGGTTTTGTAAGTATTGCGGATGTGCGCTTCGGTGACCTCGGCAGCTCGCTCGGCATCGCCCTTCTCGATCGCAGCGAGCATTTCCTTATGATCGCGGACGAGACCGTCACGCCAGACTTTCCACCCGATAAGAGAATGCTCTGCCTCCAGGATGGGTAGGTGTACCGCCTCGCGAATGGCCACCGTCAGGTTGCTCATGAGGCGATTGTCTCCGGCCTCGGCTAAAGCGACGTGGAAGGCGGTGTCGAGGGCGTTAAAAGAATCAGGCTGCATTGCGTCGTGCATTTGAGTGAGGAGGTCTGTCGCTCGGGCTAAGGGCCCAGAGGCACGTACCTTCGCGGCTGCAGCGCAGGCTGCTCTTTCGAGCGCCACACGAGTTTCGGTGAGATCGGCGAACGAGACGACGTTAAGGGCCAATCGCAGCCGCAGAATGCGTCCGATGGCGTCTGAGGGGCGGGCATCGACGCGGGTTCCATTGCCACGTCCGGTGCCTGAGGACAAGATCCCTTGGGCCTCCAGAGCCCGAATGGCTTCCCGGACCGCCCCTCGACTGACGCCGAGGGAAGTCGCGAGTTCGCGCTCGGGGGGAAGGCGAGAACCGTTAACCCACCGTCCCGTGAGGATCTCGTCGTCAATGTGGCGTATGGCGACCGAGAACCCTCCCGATTTCGAGGCGGCACTCGACTGCGCCGCTAATGCCCGATGTCCAGCATGTGAGTCCGACCGACCGGAGCCGGCGTCGCGGGTCTGTGTCATGGCTGGGGTCCTCGTCAGTGAGTTGATGTATAGGGGCCAAGCGACCATTTTATGCCCGCCTCGTGGGTTCTCCGGAGGAGATCTGATGGTGTTTCAGTTCCGGGGGTGGGGCGCACACCACGACGTGCCTGTGAGTCGGCGGATGGGTTCCAGGGAAACGATGAGAATACCTATAAAGACATAAAGAGGTTAGGTAAACCTCAATTTATGCACAAATGATTGTGAAATTAGCTACGAATTGAACGGAAGTGCTTGACGGACACCTAAAACGGGCCTACCGTATTATTGGTCGGACCAAATCGGTTCGATCTCGCCAGCGGTTAGCCGACCGTAGGCAGTAGTTGAACAACGGAGTTCTTCGATGGTTCTTCTCCAGACCTTCACCCCATCGGCCAATCCGCTGGGGGCGCAGTGGCTGTCGGCTCTCTTGGCCGTCTTGCCGGTGCTGGCCATGCTCATTATCCTTGGCGCGCTGCGTTGGAAGGCTCACCTGGCCGGCCTCGTTTCGTGGGGTGTCGCCCTTATCGTGGCGATCACCGCCTTCCATATGCCGATCGGCATGGCGTTCTCCTCAAGTGTCCAAGGCTTCCTGTACGGCCTCTTCCCGATCTCGTGGATCCTGCTGGGTGCCATCTGGATGTACCAGGTGACCGTCATTTCCGGCCGTTTCGACGACCTGCGTCGCACCTTCTTCCTCATCAGTGACGACCCACGTGTGCTGGGCATCCTCATTGCGTTCTGCTTCGGCGGTCTGTTGGAGGCCCTGGCCGGTTTCGGCGCTCCCGTCGCTATCGCCGCCGCGATGTTGATCGCCATTGGTTTCGGCAAGCTACGCGGTGCCGTCACAGCTCTGGTCGCTAATACCGTCCCGGTGGCCTTCGGTGCCGTCGGTCTTCCGGTCCTTATGGCCGCCAAGACTGGTGGCCTGGACGTCGCTATGGTGGCCCCGGTCACCGCCCGCGTCTGCGCGGTGCTCTGCCTCGTGGTCCCCTTCCTCATGCTGGCGATCATGGACGGCCGTAAAGGTGTTCGCGAATGCTGGCCCTTCGGTCTGTTTGTCGGCGTTGTCTTCGGTGTGACGAAAGTCATCATCGGTGGCACCCCGGTCTACAACCTCACCGAGATTTTCGCCGCTGTTGTCACCGTCGCCCTCTCCCTGCTCTTTCTCAAAATGTGGAAGCCCGAAGGCGGCCGCGAAGCTGCCGAGCGCATTGGCATCCCGATGGATCCGGCCGTTGAGACCGAGTGGGTCGAGGCTCAGGAAGTCGACACTTCTGACCTTTCTGGCAACCGCATATTTATGGCCCTGGTTCCCTACATCCTGGTCATCATAGTCTTCGGTATCGCTGCTATCCCCGCTGTCAAGGAGGGTGTGAAGGCTGCTGATGTCAAGATGACCTGGCCTGGTCTGTCCGGACTCATGGCCACCAGTGGTAAGGCTGCTGCCCACCAGGCCTACACCTGGCAGTGGTTGTCTCAGCCGGGCTTCCTGCTCGCTATCGTCGCAATTCTCGTTGGCCTCATCTATCGGGTATCCCTCTCCGACGTCTTCAAGGAACTGTGGGTCAACGCCAAGAAGATGAAGTTTTCGATGCTGACCATCGGGTTGGTCGTCGCCCTGGCCTATGTGATGGGTGATTCCGGTCAGACCCTTGCTCTTGGTATGTTCATTGCTGGGGCGGGGGCGGTCTACCCGTTCCTGGCTCCGATCCTCGGCTGGATCGGCACTTACGTCACCGGATCCGATACCTCCGCCAACATCCTGTTTTCCAGCCTGCAGAGCAGCGTCGGACAGCAAGTCGGTGCCGGGTCGTATCTTGCCGTTGACGGCATGCGGCACTTGTTGGTTGGTGCGGGCGCATCCGGTGGTGTCGTCGGCAAGATGATCTCCCCGCAATCGCTGACTATCGCGGCTACTGCCATCGGTCTGGCTGGCGGCGAGTCGGTTATTCTGCGCAAAGTTTTCAAGTTCTCGATCGTCCTTCTCGTCCTGATGTGCATCATCGTCGGCCTCATGTCGACCCCGGTGCTCGGATGGATGGTCCCCTGAATCTGCTGACGGTTGACACCGCTTGGCATCCGTTCATCATCGATGGAGGTCACCATGACAACCACTACGAGCTTTGGCACCAGGGCCGCCTCGCCCGGCTTGCCGGGGGTGGGCATGACCGTTGGGCTGTTCATCACGTGCATCAATGACGTGATGTTCCCCCAGACGGGCGTGGCCGTCACCACCCTGTTGGAGCGACTGGGTTGCAAGGTCGAGTTCCCGCGAGAGCAAACCTGTTGCGGCCAGATGACGACCAACACCGGATACTTTGATGAGGGTATTCCCACCGTCCGCCAATACGTGCGAGCTTTTGGGGGCTACGACTACATCGTTGCCCCGTCGGGCTCCTGTGTCGCCGCGGTGCGTGATCAGCACCCGATGCTCGCCGAGCACGCCGGAGACTCCGGTCTGGCCAAGGAGGTCGAGCACACTAGCCGACGCACTTACGACCTGCCGGAATTCCTCATCGACATTCTCGGCGTCACAGACGTCGGCGCATACTTCCCGCACCGGGTGACGTACCACCCGTCCTGCCACGGCAAGCGGCTGCTCCACCTTGGCGATCGTCCTTACGAGTTGCTCAAGCACGTCAAGGGCATGACGTTGGTCGACCTGCCGATGGCCGAGCAATGCTGTGGCTTCGGCGGCACCTTCTGCATCAAGAACCCCGATATGAGCGCGGCGATGGCTAATGACAAGGCCCGTCACGTGCGCGAGACCGAGGCCGAGTATGTCATCGCCGGCGACAACTCGTGCCTCATGAATATTGGCGGTGTGTTGTCGCGTCAGAACTCGGGCGTTAAGCCGATCCACATCGCCGAAATCCTCGCTAACACTGAGGAGGACTGACCCATGAGTACCGAACTGCGTCGCGTCACATACGGAAATCACGGCGTCGCCCGGCTGACCCCAGCTCCCGACAAGCCCGGCCCGTACATGGGCATGCCGAAGTTTTCGAAGGCCGTCAAAAGTGAGTTGAACCTGTCGGTGCAGCGCAAGAACATGCGCAATGCCACCATGACGATTCGTAACAAGCGCGCCATGCGGGTCTCTGAGTCACCGGATTGGCAGGAACTGCGCAATGCTGCCGAATCCATCAAGAGTCGCGTCGGCCGCCACCTCGACCACTATCTAGTTGAGGCGGAGAAGAACCTCACTGCGAACGGCGTTAACGTTCACTGGGCCCGCGATGGCGAGGAGGCTAACCACATCGTTGCCCAGATCGCCAAGGACAAAGGGGTTGATGAGGTCGTCAAGATCAAGTCGATCACCAGTCAGGAGACCGACCTTAACGAGTACCTCGAAGAACAGGGCATCGCGGCATGGGAGACCGATCTGGCCGAGCTCATCGTGCAACTAGGCCACGACCGCCCCTCGCACATCGTCGTGCCGGCCATCCATCGCAACCGCTCCGAGGTCCGCGAGATCTTTCTCCACGAGATGAAGAACTACGGCCGGGCGGCTCCCGAGGATATCTCAGAGAACCCGCCGGAGCTGGCTAACGCGGCTCGTCTGCACCTGCGTGAGAAGTTCCTGCGTGCCGAGATGGCTGTCTCGGGTGGTAACTTCGTGCTCGCCGACACCGGGTCCCTGGTGATCGTCGAGTCTGAGGGCAATGGCCGGATGTGCCTGACCCTGCCGGACACCCTGGTGTCGATCGTCGGCGTCGAGAAGGTACTGCCGAGCTTCGACGACCTCGAGGTCTTTCTCAAACTGCTGCCACGCTCCGCGACTGGCGAGCGGATGAACCCGTACAACTCGGTGTGGAGCGGTGTGACCGATGGCGACGGGCCGCAGGAGCAGCACGTCATCTTCCTCGACAACGGTCGTACCGATGTCCTAGCCGATACGCTCGGCCGCGAGGTACTACGGTGCATCCGGTGCGCTTCGTGTATCAACATTTGCCCGGTTTACGAGCGTGCCGGTGGCCACGCCTACGGTTCGGTGTATCCCGGGCCGATTGGAGCTGTCCTCAATCCACAGTTACGGGGGGTTGAGCATCCCGTCGATCGTGGCCTGCCCTATGCGTGTTCACTATGCGGTGCCTGCAACGAGGTATGCCCGGTGAAGATCCCCTTCACCGATATCCTCCTCAAGCTGCGCAACAAGGTGGTCGAGTCCGAGAAAGCCGACCGCATCCCGCAAGACTACGAAGTGGCCGGTGAGATGGGCCTTATGAAGACAGCCTCGTGGGCGTTTAGCGACCACAAGCACTTCGAGGCGATCCAGGTTGGCTCACGGGGTGTGGGACGTGTCCTGCGTGGCAAGAAGATGGGACCGGTCCCGGTGCCGGTGGCTGAGCGGTGGCTGAAGTACCGCGACGTCGATGCGCCGCCGACCGACACGTTCCGCACCTGGTGGAAGAAGAACAGGGAGGAGAAGCGATGACCACCATCAGCACTGATCCGGTGGCGCGTACCGAAATCCTTGCCCGGATTCGTCGCGCCAGCTCGGACATCACCACTTCTGACCCGGTCGCGGATGTGCCGATCGAGTGGGAGTACGGCACCGGTATCGAGATGGACGACGTCGTCGGAACCTTCGTCGAGAAGGTTATCGACTACAAGGCTACCGTTGTGCGAGTCAAGGGGGCTGACGTTCCCAATGCCGTCGCTGAGGGACTCAAGGCCACCGGGGCCGAGCACAGTGTCGTCGTGCCGGTCGGTCTGGATAAGTCCTGGGTCGAGGCGATCAAGGGTGCCGGTATTGACGTCCGCGTTGACGATCCTCAGCTGTCCAAGGAGGAGCTCAACGGCACCGACGCCGTCGTCACCGCGGCAGCGTGCGGCATTGCCGACACCGGGTCGATCGTCCTGACCCACGTCGAGGACCAGGGGCGCAGGGCTATTACCCTCGTTCCCGATCGCCATGTCTGCGTCATGAACGCTAACCAGGTGGTCTCCGACGTCCCGGAGGCCATTCAGATCGTCAAACCGGCGGTGCATGACGGTCACCCATTGACCTTCATCTCCGGTGGTTCGGCTACCTCCGACATTGAGTTGGCACGTGTCGATGGCGTCCATGGGCCCCGTCAGCTCTACGTCGTCGTTGTTGACGACCAGTGAAGTCCATTGCGGCGCGATAAGGAGCGCCAAGCGTCCAAGCTAGGCGGTTCCGGGTTCTCCGGGGCCGCCTGGTCGCGTTATAAGGCCTGCCTACCCGCTCGTTCGTAGTTGCCAAAACAGCCGAAGTCGGCGATGGCAATGTTTCTATGACTAGTTTTTAGTGGCGGCGGCATGGATAGGGTGCGGAATGAGTCACGGTTGCTGCAGGTTCACCACCATTACTCCTGTCCCCAGGGAGTTCGACGTCGGCGTCCAGGACGATTACCGGAACTCCGCGAAGCTGGCTTCGTCGTCGGGTTGCAGGTGGGTGTGTGTTAGGTGTGCTCGGGGAAGAGTCGTTGAAGAGTAGTCAATGTGGCTGAGGGTGCGTGGTTGTATTGGCTGGTTTTCGGTGGTTTGGCGGTTGTGGGGTGGATTGGGTCTGTGGTGATTTGGTGGCTTTTCGGTTCTGTGGCTACGGAGGATGGTAGTGATCGGTCTTCCACACCGGATTACCACGTCTGGGGCAGGTTTCAGTGGTGATAGGCGGTTGGCGTATTGTGCATCGTCAGGTTATGCTAAACTTTCACGCGCGGGTATAACTCCAGCCTTTGCGAAGGATTTATACCTCCCATTATAAGTCCAACAAGATAGCATGACATCATATCTCCGATATTTATTGATGATATGGTGCCATATAGAAATCCCTGATACGACGATGGTGTACTGTGTTCTCTCATAAAAATTTCAGGACGATAATGGTGGCCGCTGCTGCCGGTCTTGTTTTAACTGCATCGATGGCCGTTCCCGTGTTAGCCGAGGGTAAGATCGACTCTCATATATCGAATGGGAGGGTAGGGTTTGAAACTCGGAGTTGGCGGGATAACGACTCCGATAGAACCTCAACGAGCGTTTCACATTACTCGAAGTGCAATGCCAAGTCGGTTAGCTATGAGCTTATGCACGAGTATTCGTGGCGTCCGGACGTCAAGTTGGGTACCCTGACGCTTTCTTGTTCGAAGAGAGGTTCCGTATATTGGGGGCGTCAGGTTGAAGGCGGTTACCACGTGGTCATTCGGGGTATTGGCGGAAGGCCGTCGGTGTCGGTGAACGACTTCCGAATCGACTACTGACAACTAGCCACACCATGATTATTGAGAATGTCGCGTATTCCTATCGACGGCACCATGAGGTCTTACACGGGGTGAGTATTGAGTTTGCTCTGGGCAAGACCGCTTTGTTGGGCCCCAATGGAGCCGGAAAGTCCACCCTGTTCTCACTATGTTCGGGAGCCTCTGCTCCGAGATCAGGGAGGATCATACTGGGGACGGCCGAGGCGTCACCGCGGACATTGCGTCGCCGGGTGGGGCTCATGGCTCAGACTGTCCGAGCTATGGCTGGGTTGACGGTGCGCGAGCAGGTCGCCTATTGCGGATGGCTGATGGGACTGAGCACCCGTGAAGCTGTAGCCAGAGCAGATAAGATGATCGCGGACGTCGATCTGGCCGACAAGGCCGATGACCGAGCCTCGCGGATTTCTGGTGGTCAGTTGCGCCGGGTGGGGCTGGCCCAGGTACTCATCGGACAGCCGGAGGTATTGCTGCTCGACGAGCCGACCGCCGGTCTCGACCCTGCTCAGAGAATGCGTTTCCGGGAGGTGCTCGAGCGGATTCCCGACAACCGGGTCACCGTCGTATCCACCCACCAGGTCGATGATCTCACCGATGGATACGACAGAGTGATCGTGCTGTCGGCTGGGCGAATCGTCTTCGATGGCTCTCCCGAGGAGTTCCTCGACCTTGCCCCGGAGGATGCACCGCACCGCGCAGAGGCGGCCTACCTGAGTCTGATGGTCGACGAATGAGGTTCACGACTCGACTCCGGACTGCGCCGGGCGTGTGGCTTGCGCCTTTGGTTGCCGTGATTTTCGTGATGGTCGACCAGAACGCTTCCAGCGAGCCGTATTGGCTTTCCCAGGTTGTGGGCGACACTGCCAAGACCATGGTCGCCAATGCCTTATGTGCCCTTGCCGGAGTCCTCGAGGGCCGACGACTCAAGGCGGTCTTGACATGTAATCGTGTCAGAGCGTGGGGGTGCGTCCTCCTCGGTCCTGTGGTGGCATCGGCTGCGGCAGCCACAGTGTTGACGATGGTCTTCATGGCGAGGCATGGATTTGCCTCGTACCCCTTGGGATGGGCCATTCTTGGCGTCACCCTGTTGTCCGTATGGTCGTGGACCATCACCGGGGTTACGTTGGGTTTGTGGTTACACGTGGCTGTGGCGGCACCGTTGGCTTTGGCGGCGCCAATGGTGTGGATGATTTTTCCGCCCGGAATGTCGATCTACTGGTTGCGTCACCTCACTGGGACCTGGGTTGACTGTTGTGTCATCACCGACACGCTCAACCCCGTTGTTATCACTGGCACTTTGGCCGTCCAGCTCGGCCTGCTAGCAGCAGCCATCATTGCGGTCTCCGCCCGTACCACACCGCATCGGCGCCGGACGATGTTGTCCGTGGCTACCCTCCCCTTGATTGCGGGATCCATTGCGGGTGTCGCGCAGGTTCGGCATCTTGACGCGTTTTCGACTATTCCGCGGGGTATGGTCGTGGAATGTCATGCGGTTGTAGGTCGAGGCACTCAGCTATGTCTACTTCCCGAACACGAGTCGGAGCGGGCATTGCTGGATTCGACCGCAAAACGGGTGCTTCCGATCTGGAAACGTGCAGGGGTTGATGTGCCGAGGTGGTATTCCGAGCAGGCCCTTCCCGGGCGGAGGGACGTTGCTGCGCTGAGCGTCGCCCCAGGGATGTCAGGGGAGTCGCTGGCCACCGCACGGCTCGCTGCTGCCACGGGTAATCATTTTTGTCCGGCTTCGAACGATAGGACGCAGCCGGCAGAGATCATGCAGTACGGCGGGCGTATTGACGCCTGGTTGCGGGAGGTGACCCGCGCCGGCGGGATCAAGGTCACTGGGGAAGGAGTGACTGGCGAGGACGCCACATGGGCCAGGCAGACACGCACTAAAGGTGCGGCGGCGCAGACCGTCGAGATCAGGAAGATGCAGGAATACCTGCAAGGTTGTCCTCGATGAGGTATTGGGTACGCAATCGGCTGGTATGGATGCAGGTGGCGGCGGCATGTCTGTTTTCCGGGGTGTGCGCTCTTACCGATCCTGGGGGCTTGTCAGTGCCCGCCATCTTCGGCAGCATCGGCTCTTTGGTGGTGTTCAACAACCTGTTCGGACTGGTGCTGGCAATCATCTATGCCGTTGGTTTGTCGCGGGCAAACTTGGGTGTGGAGGACAGATCGCTACGCCATACCGGAATCCTCGATGCCGCCTTGGGGGTGGCCATCTCGGTGATTATGCTGCTGGGGTTGTTGGGTGGGCCGGGTAATTCCAGTGTTGTTCGCGACGTGCCGGTCTTCTTGGGAATCACAATGGTTGCGGCGCGTTGGATGCCGCGGAACCTTGCCGCGTTGCCGTCGATCGCATTTTTCTTTGTCGGTATTCTGGCTGGGCGTGCCTACGACGGGGAGGCGTGGTGGAACTGGCCAGTCGCCAAGCCATCGGGAGTGGTGAGCCGAGGGTGGGTCATTGCTTCAATGAGCCTTGGTATGCTGGCCTTGGCAATTCCGACTCGAGCGGGAGGAAACTGAACTGAGTCGTATTAAGGTTGAGAAGGCTCAAGGCCGCCACAGGGTCGGCACGGGGCCATCACCCGGGTGCCGATGAGCTGGCCCCGTTCTGCCCAAGTAAGCACGATTCCAGCGATGAACCTTTCCCCTACGATGTTGCGCAATCAGATCAGGTGCTTCGCATCGGCTAGTTGCATTGACGCGGCTGCCTTGACTTCGGTGGCGATTACCCGCTGATCGTCGAGTTCCACAGCCAAGTCGATTTCTCGTCGGGACTTCAGCCCATGCGTCCGGTGCCCCACACTCAGCTGAGTTCTTGCACATCCTTGGTGGTCTGCGATCCAGGTAGGATGTGAACCACGCCTTGCGGATCCGCTCGGGTACCGCCGTACTTCGGGCATCGAGCCGGTGACCAGTATGTCGACGTAACCGGCGCGGGTGAGGGGGCGAGGTGACGGCTGCCGGACGCGGACCTTCTAATACCGGGTGGACGAAGCCTCCCGGACTCCTGCCAGTTCCTTTTGGCTCAAACCTCGGACCCAGCAGCCGACGATTCGTCCGGCCAGGTTGTCTGGCGATGCGTTTCCGGTGGCGGTGCGGGACCTTCTCGTGGACAGGAAACGGCCCGTGCCCCGATGCGTGTCGACCTCGGCTTTGGGCGGCAGGATGAAATCCGGAGCGCGCTGAAATTCGTCGATAACCATCAAGCCGTCGCCATGTTGATCCAGGAAGGCGATGGAATCGGTGAGGGCCGTATGTCGCGTCTGCGCGTCATCGAAGGAGTAGTGGTCGGCATCGGGATAATCCTGCGCCACCATGAACGCGAGAGTGGATTTACCGACTTGGCGGGCTCCTTCTAGCTCGACTGCGGGGACGTGTCGCAGTAACTCAGCGGCCTATGACTTCGTGCTCCGCGGGATCAGAGCATGGATGCAGAATAGCGGTTCCTGTTGCTCTGCGGTCGAGGTGGCTGTTGGTTTGCAGGTGGGTGTGTGTTAGGTGTGCTCGGGGAAGAGTCGTTGAAGAGTAGTCAATGTGGCTGAGGGTGCGTGGTTGTATTGGCTGGTTTTCGGTGGTTTGGCGGTTGTGGGGTGGATTGGGTTGGTGGCTTTTCGGTTCTGTGGCTACGGAGGATGGTAGTGATCGGTCTTCCACACCGGATTACCACGTCTGGGGCAGGTGATTCAGTGGTGACAGGCGGTTCGTGGAGTGGTGCACTACGGCACGGGTTAAATGATCCTTACGATTCTTACCCGATTCGCCATACCCGGTCGCAGCGTGCCATGACGAGGGGATCGTGGGTGATGACGACTTTTGCTGCATTGGTCGTTGTCGCCCACAGGTCGTCCATGAGGGCCTCGGAGGTCTCGACGTCGAGGTGTTCGGTGGGTTCGTCGAGGATGAGTAGGTCGTGCGCCGCTGGATCGACAGTGGCGTCGTGGCTGACGAGTACCCGGGCCAGGGCGAGGCGCTGAGCCTCCCCGCCGGACAATGTCCCACCGTCCTCGGCAATAACTCGCCCCGGGGGCATGGAGAGTCCGGCCCGATCCAGGGCCGCGAGCACCTCCGACTCGGTGGCCTCCTTGCAGCCGATCCGCACGTTTTCGCTGATTGACGTCGCGAAGACGTGGGCGTTCTGGGCCAGATACCTCACCCGTCCGGTCGTCTTCACCGTGCCACCTAGCGGTGGGATGAGCCCCATGACGGTTGCGGCCAAGGTTGTCTTCCCGATACCTGACCGCCCGACGATGGCCACCGATTCCCCAGCTGCCACACTCAGACTCACCTCGGACAGCACCAGTTTACCACCTGGCCATCCGACAACCAACTTCTCGATAACCAAGGACGGTTCTTCCTGAGAACCACCGGCCGTGGGGGAGTCCCCCACCCCGATTTGTGGAGCATCCAACACCTCTGCCACCCGTAACAGGGCAGCCTTGGCCCGGGTGTGAGTCTGGGCGGCCCCAGTGAATGCTCCGAAGACCTCGTGGAGGGCCAGCGGGGTGAGCACCAACACAGCCAGTATTCGCCCGCCGATCCGGCCGTCGGCAACAGCATTGCCGCCGATCCACAGGGCCGAGACGACTGCTAACCCGGCCGCCAGAATCTGACCTGCAGTACCGAGGCCGCGCCCCCAAGCCGCCTTGCGTTCTGCGGTACGAAGCCGGGCGTCGACGTCCAGTACATCGGCCAGGATCGCATCCTGAGCACCGTAGGCCACCAGATCCGGCGCGCAATGGGCCAGCTCGCGGGTGCGGTCGGCCAGCTCACCACGCAGTGGCACTAAAGAAGAGTCGGCAGTCCGGGATAAGCGTTGAGTGATTGCCGGCATGACGACGGCCGCCAGCAGGGCCGATAACAGCAGGATTGCAGCCGAGGCCAATGAGAACCGGGCGAGCAGGGCCGTCGTCCCGATGATGACGAGGCTCGACGCACACGCTGGAACGATTACCCGCACGACCATGTCCAGCACCGCGTCGACGTCGGCGGTAACCCGTACTAGCAGGTCACCGCGGCGATGTCCCAGTAGGGTGGTGCGGGACAGCCGATCGTAGACCCGCATCCGCAATGCCCCCTGCATCCGCAGCGCCAGGTTATGGCCGACCAGACGCTCGGCGTAGCGAAAGACACCGCGGGAGATACCGAAGAATCGCACCCCGACGGCCGCGGCCTCCAGGTACAGCACCGGTGGCATCTCTGCTGCTCGTGACAGTAACCAGGCTGACACACCCATGAGGGCTACCGACGCCCCAGACGCACACGCAGCGAGCAGGGTTGAGATGACCAGCAGCCAGCGGCCGCGCGGGACATCCCGCAACAGAGTCCTGAGCAACTGGGTGGCTCGCGCGTTCATGCCATCACCTCCAGGTCGACGACCACGTCGGCCGCGTCGATGACATTGCGACGATGGGTCACGACGAGCACCGATGCACCTAACGCACGTACTGCCTCCAACACGACCGCCTCGGTGCTGGCATCAAGGCCTGCGGTCGGCTCATCAAGGACCAGCAGACCAGCTTTGGTTTGTCCCACCCGCACCAGAGCGCGCGCCAAAGCTACACGACGACGCTCCCCGGCGGACAGACCCTCGGCGTCGTCGTCGACTCGTTTACCCAACGAGATTGATGCGGCCCCACAGCGGTCCAAGGCGTCGCGCAGCACGGAGTCGGGTGCGTCCGGGCACCCCAGACGAATGTTCTCGGCCACCGTCCCGGCCATCATCGCAGGCACTTGGGGTACGTACGCTAACTGACGCCGCCACGCCTGCCACACCGACTCGTCGGCCCCGATGAGTTCGCGATCGCCGACGAGGATCGACCCGGAATCGGGGTCGATGAACCCGAGCAAGCAAGACAGGGCGGTGGTCTTGCCGCCACCGGAGTGCCCGACGAGAGCGACGAGGCTCCCGGGGTCGATGCGTAGGGATAACCCGTCGGGGGCGGGACGATCGGCGTCCTCATAGGTGTGCGTCAACCCATTGACGACCACCGGCACCTCGCGAGGCGAGGCGATCTTGACGTCGGTGCTGGAGGCTGCCGCCCGTCCGGACTCAATAAGCTCGAAGGAGACCTCTGCGGCGGCCATTCCGTCAGCGGCATCGTGGAAGAGCACTCCCACCTGTCGCACTGGCAGGAAAACCTCGGGGGCGAGGATGAGGACGAACAGAGAGGTCCGCAGGTTCATCTCGCCGGCAGCTACCCGGAAACCGACGGTCACGGCCACCAGGGCCACCGAGAGGGTCGCCAGCAGTTCGAGCACGAAAGAGGACAGGAAGCTAATGCGCAGGGTGCGCATTGTCTCGGATCGGTTGGCTGCCTCGGTGCGGCGCAGCCCCTCAAGTTGGGCGCGAGCTCGTCCGAAGACCTGCAATGTTGGCAGTCCAGCGACCAGATCGGCGAAGTGATTGGCCAGTCGGGTGGCCACCTTGAATCGCTTCGTCACTGCCGCCTCGGTCCGCCAGCCGATGAGTGCCATGAAGATAGGGATGAGCGGGATCGTCACGACAACGATGACGAGGCTGGTGAGATTGCTCAAGCCAATCGCGGTGGCCAGCACCACTGGCACGATGACGGCAAGCACAAGTTGGGGAAGGTATTTCGAGTAATAACCGTCGAGGGCGTCCAGGCCCGTTGTCACCAAGCTAATGAGGGTTCCCGACGGCATAGTGGCGTCAGTGGGACGCGACAACCTGGCTTGCAGGATGTCGCGTCGCAACTGTGACTTGACTGACGCTGAAGCCCGATGTGCCAGGGAGTCCTGCAACCAGGTGAGGCAGGCTCGGCCACAGAATACTGCTGCAAGCAGCCCGCACCAGATCGCCACACCGGCGAGACGATGGGTGGCGAAGACCGACGAGATGCCACAGGACAACAACCAGGCCTGTGCGAGGATAAGCAAGGCTACAGCCACACCCACCACACACAGACCTACGAGGAAGGGAAGAGTGACCCGCGCCCGGCGAACCAGGCGCGGGTCAAGTGGAGCTGCCACGGATCAAGCAGCCACCGCAGTGTCCGGGATGGCCTCCCGGGTGAGGCGCTTGCGGAACACCCAGTAGCTCCAGATCTGGTAGGCCAGCACGATCGGCACGAAGACGCATGCGCTGATCGTCATGATCTTCAGTGTCATGGGGGTTGCGGCGGCGATCCACATGTCGAAGGGGATCCCCGACGGGCGGTACCCCAGATTGCCGTACATGGCGACCATGCACGCCACGATCATGAGGGCGATACCCAAACCCGTGCACAGGAAGGCCAAGCCCTCGCGTCCCTTGTCAACGACTGCCGAGCCGGCGGCCAGTAGCACGACGACGAGCAGGCAGAAGGCCCAGGTAAGCGCCTGACGCCCGTCATCGGTGACGTACATGATGTTAAACATCAAAGCCCACACGAGGGCGATGACGGTGGCGGTCCAACCTAGCCTGGCCGAGGTCTTGCGAGCGCGATCGTGCATGGCGCCCATCGTCTTGAGCGCGATGAAGTTAGCGCCGTGTGCGCAGAAGAGCACCACGAACAGGACGCCGCCGATGAGGGCGAACGGGGTGAAGAGGCCCCAGAAGGAGGTTGTCACCAGCGGTGCGGTGCTGCCGTCAGGGGTCAGATGTGGGCCGACGGCCAAGCCGCGGACGAAGTTCGCGAAGCCGACGCCAAGCACGAGGGTGGGTAGGAAGGATCCGATGGTGGCCATCCAGTCGAAGGTGTTACGCCACGAGGAGGACGGGTGCTTCGAGCGGTACTCGAAGGAGACACCACGAATGATGAGGCCGAGTAGTACGAGCAGCAGCGGCAGATAAAGACCCGAGAACATCGTTGCGTACCAGCCGGGGAAGGCGGCGAAGGTGGCACCACCGGCGGTCAGCAGCCACACCTCGTTGCCGTCCCAGGTCGGGCCGATGGTGTTGACCATGAGGCGACGGTCCTTGTCGTCACGTCCCAGGAAGGGAAGCAGCATGGCGACGCCGAAGTCGAAGCCCTCCAAGAAGAAGAACCCAACCCACAGGACGGTGATGAGGATGAACCAGACGATTGTCAGCGGCGAGTGAGCAGCGGTTTCAAGAATGGGAAGCATGTCGATGACCTCCTCAGTACGCGAAGGACAACGGAGTGTCCTCGCCCTCGATAACAGGTTGGCTACCGGTGGGGAGCTCGGGCAGTCCTGCCTTGAGGGCCTTCCAGAACAGGCCCACCTCAACGACAGCTAGGATGCCGTAAATCACCGTGTAGGCGATGGTCGAGAAAAGCACGCTCCCGGCTGAGACACCGGGGGATACGGCTGCCGTAGTGGGCAACACACCCGCGACGATCCAAGGCTGGCGTCCCATCTCTGTAAAGATCCAGCCGAAAGAAATGCCGAACAGTGGCAGCAGGGGCAGGACGATCATAGAGAAGGTCAACCAGCCGTGCGGTTTCGGGTTGCGGCCACCACGCATCGCGATGAGCATGATGATGCCGATGACGGCGCCGATCATGCCGAAGGCGATCATGATGCGGAAGGTCCAATAGGACAGCGGGACGTTCGGTTCGAGCTTGATGCCGTTGGCGTCGATCTTCTGGCGCAGCACATTCTGGTAAGAGGATTGCAGGGAGGTTTGCGAGCCGTCCTTGCGGTGGTAGATGTACTCGTGAACCTGGTAGTTCTTGAGCTCGTTGATGCCCGCGATTTGCGAGCCCCACTTGCCGTTTCCAAGGAAACCGAGCATACCGGGGATCTTGAGGGCCCACACCTCTTCCGTGCCTTCCTTGTTGCCAATAGTCAGCACCGAAAGATCCGACGTCTTATGGTAGGCGCCCTCGGCGGCGGCCATCTTCATGGGCTGCGCGTCGGTCATGACCTTGCCTTGGTAGTCGCCACTCAGTACGACGCCGACACAGGCGACAATGAGCACCCAGGCGCCGAACTTCGAAGCCCAGCGCCAGGTGCGCACGCCCTCGACCTCTTCGGCGTCGGAGATCTGTGAGGTGGAGCGTCCCCGTGCGACCTTGGCCAAATGCCAGAACGCGATCGCAGCAATGAGGGCTCCGGCCACCATGTAGGAGGAGGAGATCTGGTGTAGGAAGGTCGCCTTGAAGACCGGATTGGTGAGAACAGCACCGAAGTCGGTCAACTCGGCCCGGTGGGTTGTGGGGTTGTACGTAGCACCGACGGGGTTTTGCATCCACGAATTGGCCGCAAGGATGAATACCGCGGAGATCATCGTGCCGATCGCAGTCAGGTAGATGCAGGCCAGATGTACTCCCTTGGGTAGCTTCTCCCAGCCGAAGATCCACAGGCCGATGAAGGTCGACTCCATGAAGAAAGCTACCAAGGCCTCGAGGGCCAGTGGAGCGCCGAAGATGTCGCCGACGAATCGCGAGTACTCGGACCAGTTCATGCCGAACTGGAATTCCTGCACGATTCCGGTGACGAGGCCGAGAGCGAAGTTGATGAGGAAGAGCTTGCCGTAGAACTTGGTGAGACGGAGGTAGCGGTCGTTGCGGGTCTTAAGCCACACCGTCTCCATCACTGCCACGAGCATCGACAATGCGATCGTGATCGGGACGAAGAAGAAGTGGTAGACCGTCGTGATCCCGAATTGCCATCGGGCGATCAGTTGGGCATCCATGACGCGCACCATACTATCTGGCGTCCCCAGTTTGGTTGGAATAAGGGGTGTTGAGTGAAAACTGTCCAATAGTCCAGTTGCGATGTCGAGTAGCGAGTGGTGGTCGGATCGCAACCGTAAGGACATCGGAGGCACTTGACGGTATATCGGTTCACGCCCCGATCACGGCTCGGTGGGGATATGCGCTTGACGTAGTGGAGCTCCACGCCAGTAGCCGAGTAGTGCCATGACGACGATGAACGCCAGGGTGCCGAGCGTCAGTGCTTCGAAGGAGGCATAGGAGACCCCCTGAGCCTGAGAGAAGTCGTGCGGCATTCCGACAAGGGCTTCCAGGGTGCCTGGAAAGATGCTCACCCATGACCCCAAGGCGACAAATGCCGTCGTCACTACGCACATGAGGATGAAGAACCAGTTCGGCCCGGCTCGGAAAGGCCGTTCGACATCGGGCTCGCTTAGCCGCAATTTGGCCGCGGAAGGAATGATAAGCAGATAGCTGAACAAGTAAGTCGTCACCGCCACCCCAAGGACGACATTAAAGAGGTCAGCACTGGAACCCGTCAGCTCCATCGCGGCGAGCATGAAAAAGGTAGAAACGATACCTGATAGCAGATTGACGTGTACCGGCGTCCCGAGCCGGGGGTGGAACTTCCCGAAGAATCCACCGAAGAAGGAACCGTCAGCAGCGGCCATGGCTTGCATACGATCGGACATGATCATCCACGCCGCGCCTTGACCGATATTCGCCAAGGTGAACATGACGACGGCTAGCACCATCATCGGCTCTGCCGCCGGGCCATATACCGAGAAGACGGTGTTGACGGCGTTTAGCAATCCGGAGACTCCGTCAATATCGGAGGGAGGCAGGACGAGCAGAATTGTCGCTACCGGAAGCAGGTAAAAGACGCCTGCCATAGTGGCTGAGCGGAGTATTGAGACCGAAACGTCGTGCTGGGCGTTGTGCATCTCTCCCGACGCGCTTGATCCGCCCTCAAAACCAAGGAAAGCGAAGAGTAGCAAAGGCGTCAGGGTGATGAATCCACTCAGGGTGGGAGAGAAGCTGCCAAGTCCGAGGGGTTGGACGCCGTGTTGGACCGCATACACGGTTGCAGTGACTAAGAACAGGCACAGGAAAGAAATCTTAAAGAAAGCACCAGCGGTCGGAATCCACTTGGCCTTAGCCAGGGAAAGGATAGCGGCGAACACCGTCAACCAGATGAAGGCCAGCTTAAACAGGTAGTCACCGGCAGATCCTGGGGAAAAGTGGACGAGGTGGTTGCGGGCAGCTTCTGCGTTGAGGAAGGCCATCGAGCCGCCCACCCACACCGGTTGGGTGATCCAGGTGAAGATGCTGGTGATAGCGGCAGCCGGTCGCCCAAAGGCACGTCGGGTCCATAGGTACACCCCTCCCTCTCCGACGAAAGCCGAGCCGGTCTCGGCAAAGATCAGGGAATAGGGGATGAGGAAGACGATGATGAGGAAGACCAGCCAGGTGAAGGTTTCAGGGCCTTCAGCTGAAACCGATCCCAGCATCTCCAACCCGACCACCGCCGAGACGATGAGGAAGACGATGTCGAATCGGTTGAGGGTGCGTTGTAGGACCTTCGTCTGGTCCTTCGCCATGTCGGTGTCGTTGTGGGCAGTGAGCTGGAAATTCTTGACCTCGGCCATGGGTCTCTTTCGTCGATGAGAACGACCGGCTGGGGGCTGGCCGGGCGCTGTGCCCTGGTGGACACCCAACTCACCTTAGAGCTTGGCGCTGACAACGGGTGCAGTGTCTCATTCGTGACTCGCCGCGTCGAACTGCGCTTGGTAGAGCTCGTAGTAGTGACCCTTGCGTTCCAGCAACTGACTATGGCTTCCCTGCTCGACAATGTTGCCGTGCTCCATGACGAGGATGAGATCGGCGTCCCGGATCGTGGAGAGGCGATGTGCGATGACGAAGCTGGTGCGTCCCTTGCGCAGGTTTGCCATGGCCTCTTGGACGAGCATTTCAGTTCGGGTGTCCACCGAACTCGTGGCTTCGTCAAGGATGAGTAGGTCCGGGGCCGTTAGGAAGGCCCTAGCGATGGTGATGAGCTGCTTTTGACCCACCGAAACATTGGATCCGTCCTCATCAATAACGGTGTCATAACCGTCGGGCAAGGTGTGGACGAAGTGGTCGACGTGGGCGGCCCGAGCGGCGTCAAGGATGTCGTCTTCGGGGGCGTCAGGGCAGCCGTAGGCGATGTTGTCGTGGATCGTTCCGCTGAATAGCCAGGTGTCTTGTAGCACCATGCCGAGTCGGGAGCGCAGTTCGGCGCGAGGGACGGTGGAAATATCGACGCCGTCGAGGGTGATGGCTCCGCCGTCAATCTCGTAAAACCTCATGAGGAGATTAACTAGCGTTGTCTTGCCGGCCCCGGTGGGTCCGACGATTGCAATCGTCTGCCCCGGTTCTGCGACCAGGGATAGGTCGGTGATGAGGGGATTGTTCGGGTTGTAGGAGAAGTGAACGCGGTCGAAGACGACGCGTCCCCTGGTGGCTGGGAGGCTCCCGTTGGCCTCGGCGGATAATTCGTCGGCGTCAAGGACCTGGAACACCCGTTCTGCGGAGGCAACCCCGGACTGCAGCAGATTTGCCATGGATGCGATCTGGGTGATCGGCTGGGTGAACATTCGGGAATATTGGATGAAGGCCTGCACATTGCCTAGCGGCATTTGGCCCTTCGCCACCCGTAGGCATCCGATGAGGACGATGATGGCGTAGTTGGCGTTGCCGAGCAGGAACATCACCGGGTGGATGAGACCGGAGACAAATTGGGCTTTGGCGGTCGCCCGACGCAATTCTTCGTTCCGCTCGTGGAATTCCTGGGCAACGGCCCGGCTGCGGCCGAAAGTCTTGACGAGGGCATAGCCGGAGTACGCCTCCTCCACCCGGGCGTTGAGCTCGCCGGTGGCCTTCCACATCTGGGCAAATTGCCCCTGGGCTTTTTTACCGATGAGTCCCGCGACGACCCCGGCGATCGGGATCACAACTAGGGAAATGACGGCTAGCAGCGGTGAGATCCAGAACATCATGATCAACACGCCGATGACCGTCAGCAGGGCGTTGAGAAGCTGCTGCAAGGTTTGCAACAAGGCTTGGGAGACATTGTCGATGTCGTTGGTCATGCGGCTCATGAGTTCGCCGTGGGGCTGGCCGTCAAAGTAGGACAGCGGCAGCTTTTCCAACTTGGCACTGACCTGACGGCGCAGGTCGTACATGGATCGTTGGATGGCGGTGTTGAGCAGGAACCCTTGCAGGAACATTAAGAAGGCTGCGCAGGCGTACAGGCCCAGAGCCCAACCCATGATGACGCCGAGTCGGTGGAAATCGACGCCGGAACCGATGACGACGTCAGGGTATTGCTGCAATAGGGTGATGATCTTCCCTCGATCCCCACCTTGGCCGGCCTGTCCGAGCTTGTTGATGAATTCGGCAGCTGTCATGCCCCGGGCCTCGGGAACGTGCCTGCCCAGTTGCTTTCCGACGATGCCACCGAAAATGACGTCGGTGGCGCGTCCCAGGATCTTCGGACCAATGACATTGAAGGCCACTGAAACCGCTGCCATGATAACGACGAGCGTCAGGGTGACGCGATGGGGTTTGAGTTGGCCGAGCAGTCGTTTGAGGGAGGGCCCAAAGGAAATGGGTTTTTCGGCAACCCGACCACCACTGTGGCCTCGTCGTGACGAGGCTCGGGCGATCTCGGCGTGTTCGTTCCTGGTTGGTGCCTGTGGGGAGCCTTTGCCGGTCATGCCGCCTCCTCGATCGATAGCTGGGAGTCGACAATCTCGATATAGGTGGGGCATGACCTAATAAGCTCGTCGTGAGTTCCCTTACCAACGATGCGTCCGGCGTCGAGGACCAGGATCTGATCGGCATTGCGGATCGTCGAGACCCGCTGGGCGACGATGAGCATCGCGGCGTCACCGCAGTTGGCTTCGAGAGCGGCTCTGAGTCGGGAATCGGTGGCCACGTCAAGGGCGCTGAAGGAGTCGTCAAAAATATAAATTTGGGGGTCTTTGACCAAAGCACGGGCGATGGATAGGCGTTGCCGTTGACCGCCGGAGACATTGGTGCCACCTTGGGTGATGGTGGCACCAATGTCTCCGTTCATCTGGGAGACGAAATCGTCAGATTGTGCGACGCGCAGGGCGTCCCAGAGCTCCTCGTCGGTAGCGTCAGAGCGGCCGTCACGCAGGTTCGACGCCACCGTGCCACTGAAGAGATAGGGTCGCTGCGGCACCAGGCCGATGCAGTTCCACAGGGTTTCGGGATCATAGCGGCGGACGTCAGTTCCCCTGACGAGTACTTGTCCGCCAGTGACGTCAACAAGCCTGGGGATGAGGTTAACCAGGGTGGATTTCCCCGACCCAGTGGATCCGATGATGGCTGTCGTCGTGCCACGGGCCAAGGTGAAGGAGATGTTGTGGAGGACCGGTTCAGAAGCGCCGGGGTAGCTGAATGTCACGTCGTGGAATTCCAGCAGGGTGGGATCATCGGGCAAGGCCGTCACGGGTTCGGGATCAATGGTGAGAGACGAGGAGGTGTGCAACACTTCCTCGATGCGGTTCGCGCATACCGAGGCTCGTGGCCACATGACGACAAGTACAACCGCCATCATGACGCTGATGAGAATCTGCATGAGGTATGTGGTGAATGAGGCTAAAACGCCGACTTCGGTCTGTCCGTTATCGATCCGCGTAGCCGCAAACCAGAACACCGCGATCTGGGACAGGTTCATGATGAGCATGACGAGGGGGAACATCGCCGCCATAGTGCGTCCGACGCTCACCTGGACGTCACGCAGGGAAGAGTTGGTGGCGTCGAAGCGGACTGCTTCGTGGCGTTCCCGGGCGAAGGCCCGCACGACGCGGATGCCGGTGACTTGCTCACGCACTACCCGGTTGAGGTCGTCAATGCGTTTTTGTTGACGCTTGAAAAGTGGCCCCATCCGGGAGACGATCAACCCCGCGCTAATGGCCAGTAGGATGACCGCTGCCACAATGATCCACGACAGGGCGATCTCGGCACGTACTGCCATAATGACCCCGACCACCATCATGATCGGCGCCCCGATGAGCACCGCCAGAGTCATGAAGACCAGCATCTGCACCTGCTGGACGTCGTTGGTCGTCCGGGTGATGAGTGATGGTGCTCCGAATGTGTTGATCTCTCGGGCCGAGAAGTCAAGAGTGCGGGTAAATACGGCGTCGCGGATGTCACGGCCCATTCCCATCGCTACCTGAGCGGCGAGGAAGACTGCACTGACCTGGCAGATAGTCTGTCCTAAAGCAACTGCCAGCATGAGAAGGGAATGGGAGGTGACATAGCTGGTGTCCACCTTCACGACACCCTTATTGATGATGTCTGCGTTGATGGTAGGCAAGGTCAGGGCCGCGATTTGGGCACAGACTTGCGTGACGATGATGATCGCTACCTGCAGTCGGTAGGCCCTCAGGTGTCGGGCCACGAGTTTTGTCAGCACGAGTGCTCCTCAGACGGGGACGTGCGCAACCGCCACCAGTTTGCCGACGGAGCGTAAACGACACGACCTTCACCCTAGTGGAGTTCGAGGTCGGTCTCCTGCGTGGCCTGACAGGCCGGTAGACTATGCGCCGCAGGAAGCGGGGCTGTTGCGAGGAGATATGAGACCGAAGTCGGCCCTTCTGGTGGCGGGGACTCTGCTAGCAATCACAGCTGTTTGCGCGCAAATTTCGTCCCGGTTGACTCATCTCAGCTCTGACGGTTCCGTCAAGGTGTGGCCTCGGATGTCCGTGGCTCCTGGTCTATCTGATCTCGTCGCTTCTCCGCTTTTTCGATAGAATTCCCCGGTGAATTCTGACACCGCATCCAGCCAGTCTCCTGACGTCTCCGAGCAGATGCAGGTTCGCCTCGACAAGCGAGCCCGGATCATCGCTGATGGTGGTCAGGCCTATCCGGTCGACTTGCTGCGCGACCACACCCTGGCGCAGATCCGTCAGAAATACACCGATGGTAACGGCAAGCTGATCTTGGCCCCCGGCGAGGAAACCGCCGATGAGGTCACTGTCGGCGGGCGCGTCGTCTTCGTTCGCAACACCGGCAAGCTCTGCTTCGCCAGTTTGCAAGACGGGTTTACTGAAACGTCCAATGGTGAGCGGCTGCAGGTCATGCTTTCCAAGGCTGAGGTGGGCGATGAGTCCCTGGCTGCGTGGAAGTCCGACGTTGACCTCGGAGATCATGTCTGGGTGCGCGGCCGGGTCGTTGTCTCGCGTCGCGGCGAGCTGTCCATCATGGCTGCTGAGTGGCGAATGGCCGCTAAGGCGCTGCGTCCGCTGCCGACTCTGCATAAAGAGCTCTCGGAGGAGACCCGAGTGCGCCGTCGTTACGTGGACCTCGTGGTTCGGGAGGAGTCCCGTCAGATGGTACGCACCCGTGCCGCCATCACCCGCGCGGTGCGTCGCGCCCTCGATGAGCGTGGTTTCCTTGAGATCGAAACTCCGATTCTGCAGCTGGTCCATGGCGGTGCCGCGGCCCGCCCCTTCAACACCCACCTCAACGCCTTCGACCTTGACATGAGCTTGCGCATCGCCCTTGAGCTTTATCTCAAGCGGGCGATGGTCGGTGGTACTGATCGGGTCTACGAGATGGGTCGGGTCTTTCGCAACGAAGGCATCGACTCCAGCCACTCGGCCGAGTTTTCCATGCTTGAGGCTTACATGAGCTGGGGTAACCAGTTCACCATTGCCGAGGTAATCAAGGACATCATCATGGCGGTGGCTGACGCTCTTGACATCCACCAGATTGAGGCCCCCAAGGGCACTATTAATCTCGACGGCGAGTGGCGTTGGGTGAGCGTTTACCCAGGCCTATCCGAGAAGCTGGGACGCGAGGTCACCCTCGACACCCCGTTGGAGGAGCTTCAGGCCATCGCGGCTGAGCACGAGATCGAAATAGACCCGTCTTGGGAAGCCGGCAAGGTCGTCATGGAGCTGTTCGGCGAACTCGTCGAGCCTGACCTCATCAATCCCACCTTCGTCTGTGACTACCCGGCCATCGCCCAGCCGCTGGCCCGCCCACACCGCGACGATCCCCGTATGGTTGAGGCCTGGGACCTCATCATTGGCGGCATGGAGCGCGGTACCGGGTTCTCCGAGCTCGTCGACCCGGTCATTCAGCGCGAGGTGCTGACCAAGCAGTCCCTCGCTGCTGCCGCAGGTGACCTTGAGGCCATGCAGCTTGATGAGGATTTTCTTGAGGCCCTGGAATTCGGCTGCCCACCTATGGGCGGTCTGGGACTTGGTGTTGACCGGCTGGTGATGCTCTTTACCAACGCGGGTATCCGCGAGACGATCCTCTTCCCGCTGCTCAAACCAGAACACTGACTCGAAGGTCCGCCGGGACTCCGGTAGACTCCTTGCTTCTTGTCGCCCAGGTGCCTGTGCCGGTTGTGTCGGGCCTGTGACACAACCGGCACAACTTTGTGTTTGTAGCTGATGTGTGGATGCGTCTAGGTACGGATGAAGGCGCCGATGGTTGGCCCGTTTACTTCCACAAGGTGGCGATGCCAAATCCGGCGGCCATGAGGCCCATGCCGATGAGAACGTTCCAATCGCCCAGGTCGCTTATGCCGGGGATCTGATTACCCGCGATGTAGTAGACGATCAGCCACAGCACTCCGAGCAGAAAGAGAGGGACGAAGACTTTCGGAACCCAGGCCCGATCTACCGAGGCAGTCTTCTTCTCGGCCCGGTGCTCGGCCATTGTGGCCCGGTTCTTGGCCTGGGCCTTCTTCTTAGCTTGCGGTCTGACCTTCGATTCGGGCACGGTGACTACTCCTGGGGTTCGAGGACACGCCCACCGAGCGTGATGGGACAAGTCTTGCTTGACTAGCCTAGAGGACGTTCGCCAATTCCGGCGACACGGGTCAGCCTGCCAGGAGGGACGATGAGCGACGATAACGACCCTGACGACGCCTCCTTCGATACCGACGAAGTGCAGGCTACGACAGACCCCTCTATTCAGAACATCCGGTCGGATTCGCGTCACCCCCGTCTGGCTAGACTCGCCACCGTGATTGTTATGGCCCTAGCTGGGCTCATGATGACGACAGCTGCTATCAATTCACGCGGTCGCGATCTCCGGCCCGAGCGTGACACCGACATGGCCACCCTGGTGCGCTCCCAGGCCAGCCACAACGCAGCCTTACAGAAAGAGGCAGCCGGTCTGCGAGCCCGGGTAGACAACCTTTCTAAGGCCGATCAGACCCCGGGCGTCACCTCCTCGACCGTCTCGTCAGCGTCGGCCTTAGCGCCGTCCGTTGGCTTGGGAGCTGTCAGCGGGAAAGCCTTGCGCGTTACCCTCGACGACGCACCCCTCAGCGAGAATCTAGACGGAGTCGACGCCAACATGTTGGTTGTCCACCAGCAGGACATCCAGATGGTTGTCAACACTTTGTGGTCTGGGGGAGCAGAAGCCATGACCATCCAGGGGCAGCGTGTCGTTTCTACCACAGCTGTAAAGTGCGTCGGCAACACTATCGTCCTGCATGGTGTGGCCTACGCCCCGCCCTACGTCATCGAGGCAATTGGCGACCCCGATGCCGTGCAGAAGACTCTCGACACCTCGGAGGCGGTGCGCATTTACAAAGAGTATGTGGGAGCCTATCAGCTTGGGTGGTCGGTCGAGAGGGCTGGCGAAGTTACCATGCCCGCCTACACCGGTACTCTTGTCATGAACCACGCCACGCCGCGTTGAGCCGGGGCACCGCACGCAGGCGCAACGCGGGAATGATGGAGTCTCGACGTCAACTTGCGCCACAATGACCCCACGACAGCCAGGATCCTCGTCGTCGACAACTATGACTCTTTCGTGTGGAACCTTGTCTCCTATCTAGGTCAGATCGGTGCCGGCACTACGGTCGTTCGTAATGATGACCCCCTCTTCGAAGATCCGCAGTGGTAGCAACCCTTTGATGGCATCCTGCTGTCACCCGGGCCGGGGCATCCAGAGGACGCTGGGGTATGCGTCGGCATCCTGCGCGGTGCCTGCCATCCTATCTTCGGCGTGTGTCTTGGAATGCAGGCCATGGCCCTGGCAGTGGATGAGGTTCCCGCCGAGTTGGAGGTGACGGCACGTACGGATACCGGCGTCATCATGGGGTTGCGTCACCGCGGCCTGCCGGTCGAGGGAGTGCAATTCCATCCCGAGTCGGTTCTGTCCCAGCACGGTCACCAGATGCTCGCCACCTGGCTGGTGGAATGTGGAGATGTTGAGGCCCCGGCGCGCGCCAGTCAGATGAGCCCGCTGATGAGCGCGCCGGGCTTTAGCGGCTCGACGACGGGCTAGCCGTGGGCATTACGGTCGTCGAGGGCACCGAGGTCGTCGGAACCGGAGCGATTGACGACGAGGTCGGTTCTTTGGACGGGATAGAGCTCGTCGGAGGCTCGCGAGTCGGTTCTGGCGGCGCCACGGCAACGAGTACCTTGATGGCCGTCGATCTGTTGGCGATAGCCCCGTAATCCGGATCCTGACTAAAGACCGTGCCCGGAGCGGCAGAGGACGTCCTCTCCCGCTCCACCGAGATGGAGAATCCACTCGATTCGGCGGCTGAATTAGCCTCTTCGACGCTCATGCCCTTGAGGTTCGGCACCACGGACTTGCCGGTAGCGATCGTCAAGGTGACCTGCTGATCCGGGGTCAGCGACGTTCCGGCCCCTGGGCTGACAGCGTCGACGGTTCCAGCCTTCGCTGAACTCGACTCAGTCTTGGGGTCGTCGTTGGTCATCTTGATCTGGCCGTCTGAGAACCCGGCATCCTTGAGGGCTTTAATGGCGTCGCCTTTAGACGAGCCGATGATACCTTGCGGGATCGTTAGCTGCTTCGGGCCATCGTTAACCGTGATCGTCACGTTGCTGCCCGCAGGAACCTTTTGATTAGCAGCGGGACTCTGCGAGACAACCTGGTTGGCGGTTGACTCGTCTCTTTGAACGTGGTTGACCTTGACCTTCAGACCGGCATTTTCCAGGGTTGAGGTTGCTCCTTGCTGGCTCAAACCGGTGACGGCCGGAACGTTGACCATCTTCACCGCGCGGGACGGCGTGGGAGGTGCAGACGGCTCCGAGGACGAATTAAACATTTTGTGTAACCCGAATCCGAGCAGGGCAAGCAACACCACGACCACGATCGTTACGACCACAACTGGCCAACGTCTACGACGCGGCTCCTCAGGCTCCTGGGGGCTGTCAGCGCGAGCGGGGCTGGCCTGGTCTTGCTGATCAGCAGTGGCAGGGACGGGACGGGTTGCAGCGGCAGCCGCCGTAGCGGTCGGAATGAGGTGAGTCTGCTCCTCGGTATCAGCTTCAGGATCGGCGTTAGCCTGCATCGCAAACGGCTCGCGCCCCGAAAGCAGGCGATCGATGTCGTCACGCATCTGCTTGGCAGTCTGGTAGCGATCCGCCGGATCTTTGGCGAGCGCTTTGAGCGTGATGGCATCCATCTGAGAAGTGATCTCGGTGTCCAGAGAGGATGGCGGGGCTGGAACCTCGCGAACGTGCTGATAGGCTACCGAAACCGGAGAGTCACCGACGAACGGCGGGCGCCCCACCAGTAGCTCGTAGAGCAGACAGCCGGTGGCATAAATATCAGCGCGATTATCGACGGTCTCGCCGCGAGCCTGCTCAGGGGAGAGGTACTGGGCGGTGCCAATGACAGCGGCCGTTTGGGTCATGGTGGCGGAGGTATCAGCTACCGCTCGTGCGATACCGAAGTCCATCACCTTGACGTAGCCTTCGCGGGTGAGCATGACGTTGGCTGGTTTAATGTCGCGATGGACGATGCCGGCCGCGTGGGAGTAGCTCAGTGCATCGAGCACACCTTGAGTGAATTCCAGGGCGCGACGGGGGAGGATCTTGCGACCGTCACGCAGCACGTCGCGCAGGGTATGACCGTCAATGAGCTCCATGACGATATACGGCACCTGCAGGCGGGTGGTCGGGTCCTTTGTTTCACCGGTGTCGTACACGGCGACGATATTGGGGTGATTGAGCCGCGCAGCCGACTGCGCCTCGCGCTGAAACCTCGCCTGGAAGGTGTCGTCACTGGCGAGGTCGGTGCGCAGCTTTTTGACCGCGACGTCGCGGCCGAGACGGTGGTCGCGGGCCTTCCAGACATCGGCCATGCCGCCACGACCGATGAGGTTTTGCAGTTCGTAACGCCCGGAGAGCCAACTCTCAGCGCTCATTGAGGGATCTCCTTTGTGTTGACGTAGTGGGTGCTGGGTGTTTGTCTGCTCGTCATCTCATCGCCTCGATGACATCTCTGGCGACGGGAGCCGCGAGTCGGCCTCCTGAGACTTCGTCGATGTCGGTGTCTGAAGACTGAATAAAGACCGCTACTGCGACGTGTGGGTTGTCCGACCACCCGACGAACCACGCGTACGGGGCCTTACCTTTCACCGTCTGAGCGGTACCGGTCTTGCCGCCGACGTTGACGCCGTCAATGCGTGCCCTCTTGCCAGTGCCGTTGTTGACCACTGAGACCATCATCGACTTCAACTGCTCGGCCGACTCCTTCGTCATCGGCTGAGACATCTGTTTCGGGTGATGCTCAGAGACTACTTGCAAGTTCGATGCTCGTACTTGTGCGGTGAGGTAGGGGGTCATGAGTTTGCCGTTATTGGCAATGCCGGCAGTCACCATCGCCATCTGCAGCGGAGAGGCCGCGACGTCAAACTGACCGATGGAACTTTGCGCCAACTGGGCATCGGTGAGGTCCTGGGGGAACTTCGATGCGACTGACGAAATATCGGAGCCGACCGTCTTGCCAAACCCAAATCGCTCAGCTTGATCCCGAACCTTGTCCTGACCCAGACGTACACCGAGCTTGCCGAAGGCGGTATTGCACGAGACATCGAGGGCATGGGTCAGGGTGATCTGGCTGCCCCCGCAGTTGGAGTCGTTCGTCAGCGGGGTGCGAGTGCCCGGCAGAATCCAGTTTTCCGGTGCGTCGACTTTGGAATTCGGGTTATACCCGTTCTGGAGAGCTGCTGCGGCCGTCACTAGCTTAAATGTCGAGCCCGGAGCGTAGATCTCTCGGGTCGCCCGGTTCGACAATGGAGACGACTTATCCGCGACGAGGTCCTTCCAGGCCCGGGTGGTGTCATCGAGATAGTGGGAGGCAAGGTCGTTGGGATTATAAGAGGGGGAAGACGCCATAGCCAGCACTGCGCCGGTGGTGTAGTCCATCGCAACAACGGCGCCCTTCTTACCCTTGAGCCCGCTCCACGCGGCATCCTGCGCTTTAGCGTTAATCGTCGTAGTGATGGAGCCGCCCTCAGGCTTGTGACCAGATAAGGTACCCGTGATGCGGGAGAGCCACTGGGCGTCGGAAGTTCCGGTGAGCTGGGCGTTTTGAGTTTGCTCCAGCATGGAGCGTCCGTAGTAGTAGGAGTAATACCCAGTGATCGGGGCGTACTTCGGCCCCGAAGGGTACACGCGTTGATAGGCGAACTTGCCATTGCTTGACGTTGTGGTGGCGATCGGCATCGAGCCGACGAGGATATTTCCGCGGTTTTGGGAAAACTCCGCATCACGCACCCGAACGTTGCGGGGATCGTTGTTGAGACCGGCCTGGCGGAACATAGCCGAACCCGTGAGGTTAACCATGAGGGCCAGGAACATCAGCCCGGCAAGCAAAGAGACTGCGCGAATCTGCTTATTCATCGTGTGTCTCCATTCGAGGTGATTGCTTGTGGCGGATCAGATGCCGGGATGGTGGCGACAAAATCGTCGGCAGGCTTTCGGTTCCGGTGCGAGACAATCATGATGATTGCGACGATGACCCAGTTTGCGATCAACGAGGAACCACCTTGGCTCATAAATGGCGTTGTTAGGCCGGTCAACGGCAGGAGACGAGTGACACCACCGATGATGGCGAAGACCTGTAGGGCGAGGGTGAAGGACAAGCCAGCAACCATGAGTTTGCCGAAGTCATCACGGCAACCGAGGCTGGTACGCATTCCGCGAGCGGTGAGGATGAAGAAGAGCACGATGACAGCCATGAGACCCGTGACCCCGAGTTCCTCGCCTATGGACGTAGCAATGAAGTCACTCCACGCCAGCGGAACCATACCGGGACGCCCCAACCCCCAGCCACGCCCGGCTAGCCCTCCCCAGGCGAGCCCGAATTGTGCCTGGATGATCTGGTAGTTCTGGCCGTAATTGGTGAAGGGATGTAGCCATGAGTCGAAGCGAATTCGTACGTGGCCGAAGAAGGCATAGGCCAGAACAGCCCCGCCGAAGAAGCTCACCGCTCCCAGAATGGCCCATCCAACTCGCTCGGTGGTGATGTAGAGCATCACGACGAACATGCCGTAGAACAGCATTCCAGTGCCCAGGTCGTTTTGGTAGACGATGACGAGCATCGTCGCTACCCACATGACGGCAATCGGCCCAAGGTCGCGGGCTCTCGGCAGAGTAATTCCGACGATCTTGTGCCCGGCGCGGGACAGGACGTCACGATTATCGACGAGGTAGCCAGCAAATGCGATAGCTAGCACGACCTTGGAAACCTCGGCTGGTTGGAAGGTATAGGAACTAACGTGGATCCATACCCGTGATCCCAATTTCTCCATGCCCAGGCCTGGTACCAGGGGTAACATGAGGAAAGCGAGACCAATGATGAACAACACGTACGGGTATCGCTGCAAGTTGCGATGGTCACGCAGGATGAGCAACGTCGCCACGAAGAGGATAATGCCCATGGCCGTCCACAAAGCCTGGGTTTCCATGCGGTGATGGTGCGGGTTAGGGATGTAGTCGATGCGATGAATCATCGCTAGCCCGAGCCCATTGAGAGCGAAGACGATGGGCAGGACTACCGGGTCGGCATAGGGGATGACAATCCTCACGAAGATGTGCGCGATGACTGCAACTGCTAACCACACACCACCGACGATCGTCCAGGTAACTGGCAGAACGTGGTTGATGTTGAGTTCGGTGAGAACCCAACCGCCAAAGCCGATAGACCAGGCGATAAGGAGCATGAAGAGTTCTGTCCAGCGCCTCTTGGCCTGGACGACGACGGTGCCATCATCAAATTCCTGTCCGATGCTCATTGGCAATCCCCTGAGTTGACGGCCGGGAGGTCGACCTCATGATCTGATGCGCTTGGCGAGGGCATCGCGGAAGTCGGCGTCGGTATAGCCGGCGTTGGTACAGCAGACGGCTGGGTCGTGCGATAAGCGCTCGCAGCGGGCCCGTTGGCAGAAGGCCGGGGTACCGGGGGGGCCGTTGAGGGTTTAGCAGGAGTCGGCGCAGCGGTAGCCGCTTCCCTAATCGCCTTGCACTGCTGGGCCCCAGTATGCAGCTCAGCAACCGTGGCATGGGCTGAATCCATAGAAGAGACCCGTATGTTTCCCGAGACGCGGTCTCGGTAGTAGCGGGGAAGATCAGCAGTCTTGATGTTGGTTTTCTCGGCAACGTGGGATAGCCGGATCCAGGCTAGGTTGTCGGGTGACCCCTGGTAGATGGCTACTGTGTCGTCGTAGGTACCGACGTAGTACTGCGTGTTGAGGTAGGCGCGAGTGCCGAAGACACCTCCGGCCACCACAGCGACGAGGGCCAGGATGACGACGGGCCACAACCAATGGCGGCGGTGACGGTGCGTGGAGTCAACCGGGGCATAACGCATCGACTCTTCGGCCTCGGAATCAAACAACACGGTTGACTTGCCGTCGTTCTTCGGCGCGGATGGAGGTTGATCGAGGGGCAACGGGGCGGTGGCCTCATGCTCGGGTACCTTGCGAGTCGTGGCTGCGCCAATGATGTGCGGTTCGGAAGCGTCCAGGGTGGGGTCAGCCTCGACGACCTCGGCAACAACGATGGTGATGTTGTCAGTCCCGCCGCCAGCGTGGGCATCTGTTGTGAGCAGATCGACGACGTCTTCGAGATTGGTGGTGCTGAGGTGCTCGGCGATCGTGTCGTCATTGACGAGACCGCATAGCCCGTCGGAGCAGAAGAGGATGCGGTCGCCCAGCCGAAGATCCACGATTTGGGTGTCCGGGATGTGCTGAGGTTGACCATTGAGCACCTTGAGCAGGAGGGAGCGGTGCGGGTGCACAGCGGCCTCCTCAGGGGTAATCCGCCCATCGTCAATGAGGGACTGCACCCATGAGTGGTCATGGGTCATCCGCTTCATCCGGCCTTGACGCAGCAAGTAACCACGGGAGTCACCGATGTGAACGATGCCGAGTTGAGTGCCAGAGAACATCGCGCCGCAGAAGGTCGTTCCCATTCCCTCAAGGGAGGAATCCCACGCGACGAGGTCGGCCAGCTCGTCATTGGCGTCGGCTACCGCACCAGACAACACGGTGAGCATCTCCTCACCTTGAGGGCAGGCGGGGGAGTCTTTGCCGTAGAACCTTCGGTCGGCCTTAGCGACGTGACGCACCGCGACGGTCGAGGCAAGGTCACCTGCGGCTGCGCCTCCCATGCCGTCAGCGACGACGAGCATCCTTGGGGAAACGTATCCCGAGTCCTGATTGTTGCGTCGGACCAGACCGATTTCGGAATGGCATCGAATATCGAGAGAGAAGACCATAGCTCACCGCCCGCCGGTGACAGTCATGGTGGTCCTGCCGATTCGCACCTCGTCCCCCACCGACAGGCGCGTCGGATCGTCGATGCGCTCACCGTTGACATGGGTGCCATTGGTCGAAGCCAGATCCTCAACGAACCATGCGCCGTCGATCCCTGAGCTGAATTCGGCGTGGTGGGAGGAGGCGTAGTCGTCGTCAATCGGTAGGGTGCAGTCGTTGCCGCGCCCTACCGTGACGCCGTTGGCCAGCGGAACATACGTGCCAGCCCGACTCCCCGAGATGACCTGCAAGCCGGTTGGCGCCGGGGCCGGCTCACGACGACGAGCTTTGCGGCCTTTGCTGCGTCGTCCGGATTCCACGACGGCCGCTCCAGTGTTGAGAGGAACCCGGTGACCGTAGATATCGGTACGAATGACATTGGTGGCAAGCAGGATGAAGCCCCACAGCACCGCCAGATAAGCAACACGTAATAGTATGACGAGAAATTCGCTCACGGTCACATCCTCGTTGGCGAGTGAACCAGCATCCTCGTCGAGCCAATCTCGATACGTGACCCATCGCCGAGCTCGGTGCTGGCGACCTTGACGCCATTGACTGTCACGCCATTAGTGGAGTTGAGGTCCTCAATGGACAAGCCGATGCCGTTGCCCTGGGGCCAGACGTTGATACGAGCGTGGAGACGAGAGATACCTGGATCGTTGATGCGGATGTCGGCGTCAGAACCACGGCCAATCGTCAGCCCTGGAGGGGTGAGGGGGTGGCGCACCCCGTTGACTTCCAGCACGAGTGGTGCACGCCGATCTGAGACGGCCTTCGCGTTGTTTTCCCCGGTCAAGACAGTGAACTTACCTACCGGAAGGGAATCGTCCAAGTCGTACCGAATGTGGATAGGCCCGTTGAACACGTAATGACGTTCACTGGCGTGGTCGCGTAGGGTCGGGATGATCTCGGCGTTAAGGGTCTTGGTATAAGGGACCAAACGCTCATAATCACGGCTCGACAGCCGGACGACGAAGTCATTCGGGACTAGTGACTTGTCGCGGGACAGGATTTGTGCCTCGGAGTCGAGCTCGCGCTGTAGCCGACCGGCGATCTCAACTGGTTCAACCTCGCCCCGGAAGGCGCGCGCGAAGACGCCACTGACGGCACCTCCGATCGATTTCTCGACCTTGTCCAGGAATCCCACCCGGCTCCTCCTTCCGGCTTCATGTCGGGTTGGGCACCCGTTTCGCACAGGTGACCACCATGCGAGTGTACCCAGAAGGTTGGACGACGCCCCGCGCAGACCGTGTTCCGCGTGGCGTGTGTGGTGGGGAGCGAATGTGTTTTAGACACGTCACGCACCGTTGCGAAGGGTCTCAGCGGCGGCTACGCCCAACATTGAACATGAGGTCGAGCCATGCATTGCCGGTCTTCGCGCTAGCGTGATCGGAAAGGACTTCAGCGACAGATTCCGTTGGATCCGGCGCAGCGGAGCGTCAGCCATGCCCTGGGCCAGCGCGCTAGACAATTCAGCGGTGGCGAGATAGCCGCACCGTGACAAAATGTCAGCTGCGGCGGGGGTATCGGCGTGAGCGACTGCGGGCAGACCGGCGCTAGCAGCGTCGAGAATTCGGGAGGCCTGATCCTCCTTGCGGGTTACGACGAGGGCCAGCTCGCTCTGATTCATGATTGTTTCCTCGGACCCAGCCGGGTAAATACCGACGTCGCGACGGGCCGCTACTGCCGAACGGGCCCTTGACTCGTCGTCAAGGCACACTTCCAAGGACCAGCCAGGCACAACTTGGCAGGCGCGGTCGAAGGCGACGAGGACGTCAGCAAGCTGCTCATCGGTGTATGGGCCGAGCAGGACGATTCGTTTGGGACGGTCGCCAGGAGCCTTGTCAGGATCAGTCGCGAGCAGGACGACGACCGGGCGGTCTGACCGGTCAGCCCCCCGAAGGTCGACGACCTCGTCGAGACGACAGGGATCAGCCACGATAATTGCGGACTGGTGGTCGAGGCTTTCACCGAGTTCGTGGCGCGCATTCTCCTGACGGTGCCGCGACCATTTCGCCAGCACCTTGTGTGCCGGGGTAGCCATTGACGAGATGGGCTCCTCGGCTCCCACAAGTGGAAGCTGCGACACCTCGATTCCGCGCCGGGAGAACTCCTCAGTGAGATCGGCGACGAGGCGGTTAGGGCAGTCATCGCCTGCGGCGGTCACCATGACAATGCGGCGGAATCCGCGGGTGACGTGGGTTGCGCGATTGATGGTCTTGGCGAGACCGAGATCGAGGTGCATGGTGCTTATTCTGCCGTGCGACGAGGGCTCATGGAGTCGACGCGAGTTCAAGATTTCTTGGAAGTTCATCCAACCCGTCGACGTAGGGGTTTTCCGGCTGTGCTGGACCTGTATCGAGGGGCAATGATGGCAACTATCGTCGGGTTTATTAGGCTTTTGGCGAGTGATTTATTGTGTATTGCTCGAGGCGATGCAGACAGACGGCGGTTTTCCACTTGAAGGTTCCGATCTGGGTGCTCATCGGTATCGTGATAAATGACGACGTGCTCGGCGTGAGTAGTGCGTCGCGGGCGGGAATGTCTCGGGTCTCCACAACGCGGAGTTGCGTCACAACGGCGTTGGTGAAAGTGAAGTCCTCGTTGAACTGAAGACGGTACGCTGAGGCGGGCGGGGACTTGGGAGTCGTCACATTATCCACTTAAAGGGGCTCTCAGATAAATTGGCGTGTTTTTGTGTTCCGAATCGGGAGGTCAGTTCGGCGGTCACGCGAGATGTTCGGAGGCCCACAACCAGGCGCGTAGGCGGCTTGCCCTCTCGCGTTGGAATTCGCGGAATTGCGGCATTCCAGCGGGGTCTGGCTTGCGGCACTCGCGTTCTGAAAGCCCTAATACGGCGACGAGAAGGTCAACGATGGGTTCGACGGCTGGTTCGCCATGGGTGGAGGGGGAGAACTCCGCCGCGACGCGCTTGACTAGGTTGTCGGCGCGATTCCACCGTGGGGCGTCAATCGGATCGGTGTGGATGATGTCAATGATGAGGCCAGCAGCGTCTACCCATGCCGGGCCGATCACGGCGTGGGACCAATCGACGAAGACAGCTCCGCTGGTTCGCAACAGTACGTTGTCGGATTGGACTGCGCCATGGATGACGGTGTCACCGGGGGCGTGGTGGGCGAGCCGTTCGACGCGTCCGGCGAGGTCGGGTAGGCGCTCGATAAGCCAGGGGTCGAGGTCAGCGGGGGGGTCGGCCATGAACTGTTCCCACACTGATGGGGTGTTTTGTAGGCGTGCTGAGAATGACTCCCACGGTTCATGAAAACCAGCCGTCACCTCAGCTAAGCGGGACAGGCTCGCAAGGGTGGTGTCGATGTCGTCGTCAGACCAGGGAAGCTTGGGGTGAGACCACTCGATGTCCGAGGTGACCATGCCCACCCATCCATCGACGTCGATGCGACCGAGTAGGCGTGGAGCGGGCGCAGTGTCGGGGAGGAAGGACAGCAAGGTGGTTTCGCGACGATTGAGGCCGGGGATGTCCTCGTTAATGGCGGGGTGGCCAACCTTGACGAACGCGTGGGAGCCGTCAGCGGTGACGACTCGCGATGCCACGCCAGGGGTGGTGCCGTGTGTCTGGACGGTATCGACGGAAACCGGGGACCCTAGGATCTCGGCGACCCGATGGTGAACCGAATCAGGTAGCTGATCCCAGCGGACTCGTGACGGTTTCATGGACGCCTCCTTGTGACCCTGGCCCATACGATAGTTCACGGCACGGTCATCGTGGCGGTACCTAGGTTCTAGGGGGAAGTGCAACACCTTCTAGCGTGTGAGTGTTCAAGTCATTACGTGGAGGGTTTTGCTTCCTTGGGTTGAGGGTACCGGCCTGCCGGTCCGGTCGATCGCCACCGGTAATGGCCCAGCATTCGCCTACCACATCTCTGCCTAGAGGCTCTCGGCATCCCCAAGCTGACCTGGATAAGGTTTGTGTGGTGGAATAGGCGCGCAAATCGAGATTCACGTGTTGTTGTGATTAACGCCAGGTCCGAGTTCTCGACCTTGGCATAGGCCAAGGCTGAATTGGGCTGACGGCTTATCCGAAATTCCCCAATGTGCCGTCAGGATCCTTGAGTAGCGTCGTCGCAATTCTGCATATATTCCTGCCCAAAGTCAGGAATATATGGGATCACGATTTAGGCGGAGGAAAATATTCATGGTTGGTGTGGTGTAGAAATGCCCCATGTGCGACATTCTGTGGGTAGTTATTGTCAGCATTATTTGACAAGTTCTAGAAATCGATCCACCCAGGCGTGTAGCTGTGGTATTTCATCAGGGTTGATGGTTGCGATCAGTTGATCATGGCCTGTCATGGCGTAATCTTCTACGTCGTAAAGTATGAGACAATCTACAGTAATGTGGTGTTTTTTGGCCAACTCGGAAGCCGGGGTGTCGGGGAAGTCGGTCCCTGTAAGGTATGGGCCTGTCCCAATGACGACGTGTGCTGGGTCCATGAGGAGTTCGTCCAAGGGTTCGAACTCATTACCGTCGAATACGACGCTGTCGCCATCGGCGGTGTCAAATCGAATCCTCAAAGTGTATCCATACTCGGTGTCGCGGAACAGGTGCCTAGCCTCAGCGCTAGTGGGCTGTGCACTGACGCGTACGTTCGACAGGTGAAGTGGCGGAAGTGATTGTGCAACTTGTGAAGCGCTGTTGAAGTCCAGGAGTCGGTTGTCGTCGTGCTCTGCGCGCGCTTGTTGTAAGGCACCATAAGATGGATCGTCCAACGAAGAGCCAGACGACGCTTGGTACATTGTAGGTGGTGCGATAAGGGTGTTGAGTTGTGCCGAGGCCTCAGGGTGGTTGTCGTAGAAATCGCGGTGCTCCATCCACACGGTTCCAGCGAGGATGTTGCGCCATTTCTGTGCTTCTTGCTCCCAGTTGGGGTCATCCGCACGGGCTTGCGGTAGATGTATCCGACGGTGGTGGAGTTCCTCTAATAGACGCAAGCAAAGCAAAGCGTAATCGAAGTAGTGGTAGTTAGCGGTGATCTTAGTTTTCCTGCCCGCAGTTTGAAGTTGTATGCATCCGCGTCGAAATGGGTGATCTCGTTGAAGCGGATTTCGCGGTGGCCGAGATGGCCAAACTGCGTCCATACCTTGTCTTGATCAACGCCAAATCTGTGCCACAGACAGCCCGCCAGACAGCTGTAAGATATGGCGAGCAGTATGATACTCATAAGCCAGCCTGTAAGGCTGCTTCTGAATCCGCCGGTGTTGCTGACGATAAACCAGAGAATAATCCCCGTCGCCATTGCCGCGAAGGGGAGCCATATTGGCGCATTGAGCGGTGCGTAGGAAAAAACGCGCGGCTGGGTCGGGTCCGGACTCATGGCTCGTAGTCGACGTTGCTTCCAGGAGTATGGACGCTTTACCAAGGGAGTCGGTGGATTCTCCATGTTCGGGGAAAGGTAGCGGGGTTTGACACTCATGACACGGCCTTCGTTTTCTGTGCGATGATATCGCGGCGTATGATATTCTTGGTGCATTACTGCGGTGGGGGCATATATGTGATTCCGCCGGAGGGTATATCTTATACCCTCCGGCGGAATAGCCTGTTGTTGATCATTCGACTTTCGTAGAACGAAGGAAACGCCGTAGCGTAGCCCCGAAGGCATGCAGTGATAAAGCTACCGCACGCTATCATCATGGTGGTCAAAGAGTTTTGAGAGTAAGAGTTTCCGGTAAATGGCAGTAGAATGAGAGGCCCGAAAATAAGAACGAGTATAAGAGGAAATTCGTGGTAGCGGAGTAGGCCAAGGATAAATCCGCAGGGTAGCCCTATCCACAGATCTCGGATAATTTCGTGCCGAGAGACGCCCACGAACATAGGAAAAGCTATACCGAAAATCGCAATGACGACCAAAATACAGACATAGGATGGTATGAAGAATTTTTGAATTTCCCATACTGAAATATTTTTACTTTTCCAGCATTGTCTCCCTAGCTTAGAGTTGCAGCGGCGTATTGTTCTCCGTGCAATGAAGTAATACCACGGTTGAATTAACGCCCAGACTATGGTTAACCACAGTAGATCTGAAACTGGGCTACCCGATCTCACGAGAACCGCCCTGCCACAAAGTATATACATGATAATAATCTCGTAAGACCAGACTCCGGGAACGTAGAGCAAAACGGCGCCCAGTGCGAAATCTGCAAGTAAGATTATAACCCACGACTTTAGCCGTAACATGTCATTTTGGAACGCTGGTATGGCTAAGAGGGTGACAACAAGAATAGCGGTGTAGATGAGTGTGGTTCGAAGCCTATTTTTTTCGTTGAACCAAGTTAATTTTATATTCACGCGAATTTGACTTTCGGGATAGTGGATTTCTAACGTTGGGATGTTTCGGAGAACGTATCTAATAAATAGTTTGCCCCTATCCCAAGGGTCGCTCTGCCTGCTGATCCAGCCCAAAGACGCCGTGCGTTTTTTCCGGTTGGCTTGATGATGCCGTGCAATGATCGCACGCCAAAACTACTGCTTTCTATCGACTCCACTCCATGCTGGCCCGGGAAAAGCCTGGATCCAGCAGATGATACCGCCTGGTTTACTACACTTGTTTTACCGATATCAGCGAGGGAGACGTGTTCTCCGCTGACGAGGCTATTTATGACTGATCCACTTGTTGAGGCGCCGAACCCTATCGTATGCTCAATGACTTTCTCTGTAAACGGTGAGGATTCCTTGGATAGATTCCTGCTTATTGATCCCGCGGTTGGTCCTGCCATACCGTCAAGACCTCCTGCAGCTCCTCCGGAGATGAGAGCCCCAGCGTACCCACGCAGACTCTTTGGTCCCGAGGAAAAAGTGTAGGAGATTGTCGATCCTATCGAACCCGTGAACGCATTGACACCAGCCATCGCTCGGAGACCTGCAACTGTTTGTCCCGCATTTTTTGTCAAGAGAGCTGTTTTACTCACCCAGCTACCAAGGCCGTTTGTGAAACCTCCGACAAGGCCAGACATTGCGACGTCCCGCCAGTTGACGTGACCGGTGGCGCACTTTTCTATGGCCGTCGTCGAGCCAGCGCCGAAAAGGGCTCCGGAGATGATTGCAGCCCCAATGGGGCCACCGACACCGGTCGCTGACACAGCAATACCGAGACCGATAGCTAAAGCTCCGCCGATGAATTCTGGAGACAGGATCCGGTCTTTGTGGATGGCCCACCAGTGGCTGATCGGATCGGTGATGTGATGCACGAGTGTGCTGACGGAGTTGGCGACGTAGTGTGCGAGTGTGCCGATGGGGTGGGTGAGGAGTGCCAGTTGGTCGTCGGTAACGGGGTGGGTGCCGAGGGGGTCGGTGAGGGTGAGGGGGTTGTTGTTGGCGTAGTCGTAGGGGTTGTTGGCCCATAGTGCGCCGGTGGGCGGGGTTAACGGGTCAGGAGACAAGAAGGTGGCGGTAGTTGGGTCGTAGAGGCGCGCCCCCCACCAAGGGTGACCATCAACCACTAGCGCGTTCCCGGCCATCCTGATCGTCTCGGGAATGCCCTCAATAGTGACCGTAGCTGGCTCGTAGGGGTTGTCAGGGTCGGTGGGCATGACCTCACGCCATAGGTTGGTATCGCCGATGGGTGTGGCACCGAGGATGCGTCCTCCGGGCAGGGGAAGCACAGGATGACCATCAATCGAGGTGGGGGCTCCGGTCACGAGGTCCCAGTCCACTAGTACCTGCTGGCCCTTAGTGGTGATACGACTGGCGCACCCCAATGCATCGACGTGAGTCGATACGGTCGTGGCGTCGGTGGTGATACCAGACAGACAACCCCGCCTATCCCAGGAGTAACGCTCCTCCTGGCCGTCTGGGCTGGTCGCACTGATACGCCGTCCCGCCGCGTCATAGCCATACTGGGTGGCAGTGGCATGTCCGTGCGCACGCGTACATGTTTGTGTCAGGTGGCCTTCCTGATCCCAGGTGAAGGTGGTGTCGGTTCCGGATGTGGCGTGGCTGGTGAGTCGGCCATAGGCGTCATGAGTCCAGGTGTGTTGTGCGCGGGGCCCGGTCGCGCTGATGAGTGACCCAGCCTCGTTGTAGCCGTAACTCCAACGCCCTGATGGCCCCTCTATCCCGGTAACCCGCCCCTGAGCATCACGGGCGACACGCGTGACGTGCCCATCGTGGACATACCCACACACCAGGCCGCCATCATGATCCCAGTGGTCGTGATGGTCGGGGGTGGTGACGTCGGTGAGTCGCCCGGCACTATCCCACGCCAGACTCGCCGCGCCTAAGGCGGAATGAGTAATACGGGTGGGTAGCCCATCGCCCCGGTAGGTATATGACACGGTGGAGCGCGTATCGTCGGCGCGGGTCAGACGACCCTCACCATCCCAATCCCAGTAGTGGCGGCTGATGACTTTACCGACACGGTCAGTAGTGGTGTGGTCGCAAACAAGCCCGCGCGCATCGACACTGATGGTGTGGTGCAGAGGGGCCGCAGGGTCGGTGTGGTCGTCGATGTGAAGCTGGCGAGCCTCAAGGTCCCACCACTTGCGGGTAGAGACCTGCCCGTCAATGGTGACTGTTTCTGTCCCGCCGCGCGTGTCGTAGCTGGTCGTGGTGCCATCAGAGCCGGTGTGGCTGGTGAGACGCCCGGCCGGGTTCCAGGTGTAACGGTGGGTTCCGCCAGTGGGATCGGTGGATTCGACGATCTGGTCGAGCTGGTTGTACCGGTAGGTGGATATAGCGTCAGTGCCAGTGGTCGCTGTGACGAGGCGTCCACGCTTGTCCCAGGTGTAGCGGTGGACCTGACCGGCAGCATCGACTGCGCTGACGAGGCGGCCAGCGGTGTTGTAACGGAAGTGCCGGTTTCCGGCGACCGGATCCCAGGTGCGCGTGGGTCGTCCGCACACGTCATAGTCAGTGGTGAAGGTGACGACCTCACCGGCACGCGTTTCGACGAGCCGACCCACAGGGTCCCAGCTGTATTCGGTGGTAACCCCGGTGGGGTCGATGATGCCAGTTAGTCGGGAATCGGCATCGTAAAGAAGGTAGCGGGTAACCGCGCCGGTCGGATCGGTTGTGCTAGCCAAGCGCCCAGCTGCGTCGTAGGAGTAGCGCTCTTGCAGCCCGGTGGGGCTCGTGATGGCGGACAGGTGTCCTACCCGGTCATAGTCGAACTGGGTGGGTGCACCGAGGGGGTCGGTAAGCACGGCTGGCAGACCGGCTGTGTTGTAGTCGATGCTACTGGTGGCACCGAAAACATCGGTGCGTGAGACGATGCGCCCGTAGTCATCGAACTGATTGGCGGCTATCACCCGACCCGCGGCGTTCGTGACCTGAGCCTGGTGGGCGGTGGTAGTGGCGTGCAGACTCACCCCGGTGGGATCGGTGAGCGAGGTCAGTTCTCCGATGATGTTGTAGGAGGCGCGCCAGTGGGCTCCATCCGGGTCCTTCACTCCGCACAGCCGGGCCATCGCGTCACGCAGGAATCCCCAGCTGGCCCCGTCGGGTAGACCGATCCCCGCCAGATCCCCCACCTCGTCATACGACAGGGTGGTCGTGGCGCCGGTGGGATCGGTAATCGTGGTGATCTGGCCATCAGGGCCCCAGGTGTAGCGGGTGCATCCACCATCAGGGGCTGTGGCTGTCTCAAGGTGTCCGGCCTCGTCGTAGCTGTAGCGCCAACAGGCCCCGTCTGGGTCGATACGCTCGACCAGGCGGCCTGCCTGGTCATGGGTCACTTCGGTGCGGTACCCCAGCGGGGTGAGGATCTGGCTGATCTGTCCGGCCTCATCGTGGCTGATCTGCCATGTGGCACCGACCCCATTTGTGATGGCCACGATCTGGCCATACTCGTCATAGTCGACACTGATGCTGGCGCCGGTAGCGTCGGCTAGGTGGCGTAGTAGGCCCCGATCCCACGACATCGTCACCGTAGTGCCCTGGGGATCAGCGAGGCGCACCGGGGTGAGTTGCGTGCCGTCGTAGCCCAGGCGCACCCGGAGTGTGCCGGCGGTTGAGATGGTGGTGAGCCGGTCAGCCTCATCCCAGCCGTAATCAATGACCCCGCCAGTGGGCAGTGTGGTGCGGGTGCGGTGTCCCCGCTCGTTATAGGTGTGACGGATAACCTTGCCTGCCCGATCAGTAGCCCCCACAAGGTTGCCGTAGCGGTCATACCGCATAGAAGTGCGCTGCCCGTCAGCATCAATGATCCCGACGGTACGGCCCCGGGCATCACTAATCCACGTATTGGAATGGTGACCCTGCCCGTCATCGGCGACGGTTACCCCACCAGGAAGATACGTGAACCGTGTTAGGTGTCCTGTGGCATCGCGCTGGGTGCGGATCCGGCCGAGCGCATCGAAGGTGTTGACGCACTGCGCTACACCAGACGCATCGATAACCTGGCTGAGTAGCCAGCCGTCCCACTGGTAGTGGTGAACCCCGTCAGGACGGGTTACCTCTACCAGTCGACCCTGGGAATCGTAGGCATAGCTTACGCTACGGCCATCACTGGCCACGGCCTTAGCCAGACGGCCCTGCGCGTAGAACAGATCCACCGACCGGCCCCACTCGGAGTGCATAGAAGTGATCACGCCATCATGGCGTTCGATCCACAGCACCGGTCCCCGAGGCCACCCACGCTCCCTCAGTGGTGAAAACCCACCGGCTACCAGTGTTGTCGGCAACGATCCACACAGGCCCAGCTACGTCAGCAGCCTGAACGGCCGGATCAGCGGCATCGCCGCGGGAAATCCACACATTGTCCTGGATGGCCCGCCAAGGCCCCGCGACGGTATGGCAGCCCTCAGCAGCGGCGGAGCCGTTGGCGCCATCGTGGTCCGTGAGAGGGAAAACGATCTCGCGGCCATCATCGCGCACCCAACGCACTTGCTCATCATCGATGATCAAACGCTGATCCAGGATGGTCGACCAGCCGGGCCCCAACACCCCACACGTCTCGGGCTCATCGTAGGCGGCGGCCAGCGTCGAGTTATACATCCGGGAGATCGCCAGCCCTTGGCTCGGCCCGCCAAAGACCACATCCGTTTCCGGGAGCACGAAGTTCCCGGTTGCCGAGTTCACCGGGTCCTCGATGTAACCAGTGGCAGGATCAATCCCACTCAAGGTGGGCGAGGACACCTGAATATCTGCCCGCGTCATACTCACCCCGGCAGATCGCAGTCCGGCCTCCAAGGCCACATCGGCCAATATCACCGATCCGGAGCCACCAGCGGCAGCAAATGCACAGCATACTGCCTCTAACCACGCCACATCAGCGTCGTTGAGGCCCATCCACCGCTGGTACTGGCCAAACAAGCCCCCCACAGTCAATGATCCATACTGGCAACTCGCGCAGAAGTGCTCGTACAGTGCTTCCAGCGCCGACGCGGGCATCAACCCCCGATTTGCTCCATGAATCAGCCGGGCCCCACCGGTCAGATTCGCCGGAACCGCGCTCGAGACACCCCCGGAAGGCCCACGCAACCCCTGGTTCGCCTGCCGTGGCTTCGTCTCAGGAGGCTTCACCCACCGAGAGGCGGGGGGAGTCGCTTTCGGTAGGGGTGTATCGTCAGAACCGAGTAAGCCGTGGCCTATTTCCTGTGGTCCACACGGCCTGGTCGGGGGAACCACCGGTTCGGGCAAGTCTGAGTTGCTGCGGTCGTTGGTCGCGGGATTGGCAGCCCGAGTTGACCCACAGCATCTCACTTTCATACTTATCGACTTTAAGGGCGGTGCTGCATTCACCACTCTTGACCAGTTGCCCCACACAATCGGTACTTTGTCGAACCTTGAGCCCTCGTTGGCGTTTCGGGCGCTGCAGGCCCTGAACGCCGAGCTCAAGCGTCGTCAGCAGTGTTTTGCTGACGCAGGCGAGGGTATCGACAATATCGACGCCTATCTGGCCACGAACCCGGCCGAGCCAATGCCACGTCTGCTTCTGGTTATTGACGAGTTTGCCCAGTTAGCCAAGGAGTACCCGGATGTGCTGTCCGGACTAGTCTCGTTGGGTGCCGTTGGTCGTACTCTGGGCGTCCATATGATCCTGGCCACCCAGCGTCCCGACGGCGTCGTCAATGACGACATTTTGGCCAACACCAACATGCGTACCGCATTGCGCGTCCAGAGTCGGGAACAGTCATCCAATGTCATTGGGGTGCCCTTGGCGGCCAGCATTGGGCGAGAACAGAAGGGGCGCGCTTACATCAAGTTGGGCGAGGAGGACATCACCCCCATCCAGACGGCACTGGTTACCGGTGTCAGCGGGTCTGGTTGCTCCCAGGACCTTCACGTCGATCCAATGGTTTTGGGGAACGCTCCTGAGGAGCACGCTATCCGTGCCAGTAGCGGTGAGGCTAGTGACATGGATGTTCTCATCCAATGGATTACCGAGGCCAATGAACAACTCGGATTCGGTTCGGCACGTCGGGTGTGGCCTGAGCCCCTGTCCGATCATGTCGAACTCGTTCTGGAGCATTGCCGTCCCACCACGCATCGGGAACAGCAGGTGGCGTCAAGTTCAGGGTCGACCATCCTTGACGTAGCCCTCTTCGACGACCCAGAGCACCAGCGTCAATACGTCTCCGGATGGAGATTCGCCACCGAGAATCTGGTCCTGGCAGGTATGCCGGGATCTGGTACCTCCAGCACCTTGGCTGCACTAGCGCTGAGGATTGCCGACACCTATGCCCCCGGCGAGGCCGACATCGTCATCTTGGACGTCTTTACAGCGTCACTGGATAGGTTAGAGAAGCTTGCCCATGTGCGCGGCTATGCCGGACCGGGCAGCACCAACGAGAGTCGTCAACTTCAGAAGCGAGTGTTGCGCTACATCGCGGCAGAACTGGAGCGACGCAGCGCGCGTCCTCATGACGCCTTCCCGCCACTATTCGTCCTTGTTGATGGGTTTGCCACCTTGCGTGAGGGTTACAGCGATGTGGCCGATACGCCGTTACTTGAGAGTTTCTATCAGGCCTGGGCCAAGGGTCCGGCAATGGGTATTCACTGCGTCGCGACGACGACCCGTCTCAAGGCGCTGCCGCCAGCCATCAGCGACCTGACCGGTCAAAAATGGTTGTACCAACTAGCCGACACCTCGGAGTATCACCCGACCGTTGACAAGGACAATCACCCAGCCAATTTGCCTGGACGGTTTGTCTCCACAAGCCGGGCGCACCACGGTCATGTCGGACTTCCTGACGACATCGACGCTGCCGTGACGGCGATCAACGAGTTCTGGGGAATCGATGGGCTAACTCCCCTGGTGCAGGAATTTCCGAAACGTGTGGGTCCCGAACAGGTAGCCGGCTACCTCGCCTCGGGCAACGAGGCCTGGCAGATACCAGTCGGCATCAATGAGGCTGACCTCACTCCGTATGTTCTGGAGGCTTTCGCGGGAGAGCACGTGCTCGTTAGCGGCCCGGCTCGCAGTGGCAAGTCAACGATGCTCGCCGCAATTCACCAAATGCTGGTGCAACAGTCCCCGAACACCAAGATTCTCGTAGGTGCTCCGCGTCGTTCGCCGCTGTGCCAGATGCTGCCTGGTGTCATGTCCCCCGAGCAACTCGTGGACGTCGTGGAAACTCAGAGCGCTGCCCCCGAGCCATGCATCGTCATGATTGATGATGCGCACCTGGTTGCCGACGAGAGTCAGGTCCTGGCACGAGTGCTGACCCTTCCGGACACCCCTTTGATGTTTATCGTGGCTGGTCGCAACAACGATCTGCGCACCCTGTACAGCCACTGGACGGGGCAGATCCGCAAGTCTCGGCTTGGAGTTTTGCTCGTGCCGGATGCTGACTATGACGGGGACCTGTTGGGTGTGCGTCTGCCGAGACATCCCGCGGCGACAATGAGTGAGGCGCGCGGGTACGGATGCCAGAATGGTGCTGCCACCCTTATCCAAGGCGTCACGGTAAGTACGGAGGGACACCGGTGAGCATCGCTCTACCCTTCGATTTCGGGTCCAGCTACCAGGCCATTCGTAAAATTGGTCAGGGTGCTTCTGGGCGCGTATTTGAGGGAATCGATCGAGTTCGTGGGGACTATGTTGCGATTAAGATTTTGCGTTCCGACCTCGACGATGACGCGCAACTGGTGCAGCGGTTTGTCAACGAGCGTCGCACTCTCACCGAGCTCGAGCATCCGCGCATTATTACCGTTCGTGACCTCATCGTCGACCAGGGCATGCTCGGAATCGTTATGGAGCTGGCGAGCGGGCCTACTCTCGGTGAGCGGCTGGCGACGAGCGGGGCAATGACCCCTGCGGCCGCCCTGGCGGTGGCGCGACAGGTGGCCGAGGCCTTGTCTTACGCCCATGGGCGTGGCGTGGTACATCGCGACATCAAACCGGACAACATCATTCTCACCAATCCTGGGGATGTCGATGAACCTGGAGTGAAGGTCGCAGACTTCGGTATCGCGAAGATCCTTGGCGAGTCGTCGACGGCTACACACCTGGTCGGCACAGCGCACTACCTGGCACCCGAACTTGTCCGTGGCAACGTGTTGAGCCCGAGTGTTGATGTGTATGCCTTGGGCGTGACGCTGTACCAGATGGTGTCAGGCCAGTTGCCCTTTGGTGCGGGTGATGACAATCCGTACGCCGTCGTGCAGCATCATCTGCACTCTATGCCGGCGGTGATACCGGGACTTGACGATCAGGTGTGGGGCCTCATCCGGGGAATGCTTTCCAAGGATCCGGCAGATCGTCTGTCCGACGACGACGTGGTCAGTCTGGCCGGTGACATCATTGTCAATGTTGAGGGCCAGCCGCCGCTTACCGTGCCCGAGGGGACATTGGTTCCCCACGCCATGACCATGCTCCGGCAATCGACGTCCTTGACGACGCCTGAGGGCGACGAGGAGCCGGCCGCGGCGACCGACGATGCCCCGGTTCCCATCGACCTGGAAAATCTTCGCGCCTTGGGCAGATCTGCGTCGGCCACTATTCTCAAGGCTGGCCCGGAGCTAGACGTGGAGGTCTTAGATGACCCGTCGGTGGGGGAGGAAGCCGAGGAGTCGTGGTGGTCGAGCCGCACGCATCGGATCAGTGTCTGTGCTGCTGGCTTTCTCGTCATCGCAGTAGTGGTTGTCGTGTGGATAGTGATCGGCGGTAGGTCCCGAGGGGCTGGCGGGCAGGAGCCGGAGGTCGTTGATGGGCTGAGTGCCTCATTGCCGATGCAGACGTATCCGTCTGGGCTGAATGTTACTCGGGCGGCGACGGTCAGCAAGGGAACGCTGAAATACACCCTCACCTATCGCACTATCAAGCAGCCGCTGAGCGGAGACGTGCTCGAGGTGGTCACCTCGGCCCACTCCTGTCCCAATGCTACATGGGACGAGACTGTCAAAGTTACGCCGCACAGTCCGGCACTGACCTCTATTGATGCCAGGTGTGGGTGGACGATCTCGTTGAAGGCCGTCCCACAGCAGCAGCCGGTGACCGTGACGGCGACATTCCCTGCGAAGGAAGCGGCGATCAGTAATCAGGCGAACTTGCAGACGTGGCTTCAGAGCCAGCAGCAGGCTACCGACAAGGCACTTTACAATGACGCTGCGACCTCGACGGCGTACTCCTTGCAACGGTTACAGACGATGCGGGTCAAGATACCCTCGCGGGTCAAGGAAGGATCGGCGATCCCGGTGACGATCCTGGGTACCTGGCCGGGTGGGGAAAACGAGATGACGCCAATTTACACTACGCCCTTTAGCTCAAATCCGACGAGTATCCTCACCGATATCACCGGCGGCAAATTGGAGAACGTTCGGTTGACGGATCGCTGCTCGGGTGCCGTGTCTATCACCCCGGATGGCCACGACGTGAGCGCCTTACATCCGGCATCGTGCAGCATCGGTGCAGAGATCGGGAATTACCAGGTACAGGAAAGTCCGATCACCATTGTTGCTGGTGGATCGTGACGGCGTCTGCTGAAAAGTGAAGTTTGTGGTCTTCGGGAAAGGTTCCCACGGGCCGATTCGGAGTCGATTAGGACAGCGCGTGGCCCCAGTTTGTGGTGATATGTTTTATCGAGGAGTTCGCTTTGGCTGTGGGTTGGCGTGCTCTCGTATATTCGAGGAGTTGTGTCATCGTCGCTTTGCGCCTCCTGAAGCTGCCATCACTGATGTTGACTGAGAACACGAGGCCCAAGTAGGCCGTAGTACGACTGGACAGCGTTTGTGTTCGGAACATCAGAAATTTTTGATATCCATGTTGAGGCGCTCACTTATCTCAGTGCCATGATTCCGTCACCTGATCATTGCGATGACAAGGGGATTGTCCTGGTGGCCGTCGACTGCTTGCCAGATCGAGCTATGAGCGCCACGCTCAAACCTGAAGGCACAGGTCTCCCGTTCATGATTTAATATGGCTATGTTCAATCTGCCGCGCCCGGTGAGGTGCTGTTTGGTGGTTCTGCTTGCTCCTGTCGTCATGGGTGCCGCGAAATTCAACTATGGTATGGAGATTGGAGATGAGAATCACGTCCGCTCGACGTTCGTCTACGGTGTCTCTAGAGCAGATATAGAGGAGGCAGGGAAGAAGCCCTCAGATTTCTCCAATTGCGACAAGACGTTTGATGTGTCTGCCTCCGACAAGCAACACGGCGCAAAAATTGAGTTCGTCGAGGATAAGGAATACGTTGGCTGCAAATACACGGTGACTACCACTGCAGATGACGCGCGGAGCGTTGGATTGGGATTGACTTTTGATGCGGACAAGGTGTCACTGTCCATTGGTAGGAAGTTTTTCAAGGATGTTCGGCTTGATAAAATCACGGTAGGTGCCTTTAAAGTCTCGGTGACGTTCCCTGGTAAGGTGATCAGTCACTCGGGTTCAAGCAGTGTTGACGGCAATACTGTCACGTGGACCGATATCAAGGACTCTGCATCGGGGTTGAAGGCTGTGGGCGAGCGACCTACCGGTGCTGCGGCGGCGGGTCCGTCATTCTGGAAGGGCTTCTGGAGGCATGGCATCAGAGGGGCGATCATTGGCCTCATTGCGGGTATCGCCTCCTACTTTGGTAATAAGCGACGCGCGAAGAAGAAGCGGGCGAAGTCTGGCGGGGCAGCCGCGACCACGCAGTACCCGGGATACGGGCAGCCGCAGCCCCAAGAATGGCAGGCTCCGGGTCAGGAAGGTCACCAGTATGGGGAATCGATGAATTCCGGGGGCAACTAACCTTATATGCAGGATGGTCGTTACATCGGGGACCCGTGGAGTACGGATTCGACGAACGTTTCAACGCCAGACCAGAAGTCCAATCCAAGATAGGGCGCACAGGTGGTCGTTGCTCGCCCTAGTGTGGTCTATGGTGAGTCTTTCACGATGAGTTCTTGGGGTGTGCCGGCTTGTCTGTCGTGGGGGAGTTGGGTTCGGGTTCGTCCACCAGTAGTAGTGGATCCAATAGAGCGGCTTCTTGGTCGTCGATGTGCTCTGTTGTGATCTTCTGGTGGATTTTGCTGTTCTAGTGTTTTTCTTCGGCTAGGGAGCCGTTTTCCGTTGTTTGGTGTCTGGTTTACGGTTAGTGTAGCCATTTTTGGGGGACGAGGTGGTGCCACCATTTGGGTTCGATGGGTTCGTGGCTGAAGGCCCAGGACCATATATTAAAGAAGCTTCGTTTTGTGTAATCTCTAATGTCGACATATAATAATCCTATTATTTCATCATTTTCGTTTTCTTTGGGGACGGAAAAATAAGATATCGGACCCCCGGCATATATTCGTAGTTGCCATTGTGATATGAGTGCGTATCGTGGATTCACGATCTCTAAAACGAAAGGGTCGGACATTTCTATAGTTAGATTGGTGTTGGGGGTGTACTTGCATGTTGATACCGTAACAAATTGATCGCCCGGTCTACCAAGATATCCGGTGTCGAGCCGTATCTGCACCATCTTATTTAGAATCAATGGCTCCACCATTGATAAGTCAATTCGCATAATTGGAGGTGTCATTTCGTCGATTTCCATTGGTCTAGTACCTGCTTGTCGTTAACGAGTATCTGAATTTCCGCCACCGGGCAACTGGCCCAGGGTGTCTGAGCCTTCAATGGCCTTTACAGGCTGCGCTCCGGCCGCACCCTCAAAGAACGGCGCGAATCGGGGTATTTCGAGTTCTGTCACATTTTCGGCTGTATTCCCCCATTGTGGGGCAAGCGCCAAGTCGAGTTGAGTCTGAAATGGGCCAGCTGGTTGGATTCGTGAAACATATCCCCCAAATTTATATTTGGGATTCGTCCAGCTACGATATATCTTGATGGGTTTTATGGCGATTTTGCTTGTGAATGTAGCCCCGCGGAATGAGGTTGCCTGATTCAGGTTTAACTGGCCATTTCTATGGTACCGTGCGACGAAGGATGTTGGCTCTTTCCTAGCCCCAAGGATTGTGTTATGGGGCCGAAGTGTCCGGTGGGTATTGAGTCTGGGAGGGCGTCGTATGCTTTTCCTCCCATCGTGGCGGTGATGCCTCCGAAGACGGCGCCGCTGAGTGTTTCCCCACCTACTTGCTCTAGATAAGTTTCGGCGTTATGGGGCCCGGGTGATGTTGCCCAGTGGTAGTTGCCCATCACGTAGACTTGGGTTGCGCCGGCTTCTATGCCGCGGGTGAGTAGAGTTCGAGTTCCGAGACCTGCGATTTCGCTGAGTCCCGAGCCTCCCACAGGTGCTAACGCCCCCGACAAGGCAACCTCCCCATAGTCGACGTGACCGTGTACGACCTGCTGGAAAACCATATTGCCTCCGGCGCCGATCAGCATTGCCCCGGGTACCTCGGCCCCAAAACACATCAGGGCTCCTCCGATGGTGGCCAGGCCAACACCCCCTAGGGTCTCCCACGAGAACACGTTGCGGATGTGGCGGTCCCAGAGGTTTCGGGTGTCGATAGTGCCGGCGAATTGTCGCATCTGGGCATCGGTGACGGGACGCAGACCCAGTGGATCGGCTAGCGCGAGGGGATTGGTGGCGGCATATCCGTAACTGGTGGCCTCCCACAAGGATCCTGGTGGTGCCGCAAGCGGGTCGGTGGTCAGGAAACTTGCCGTGGCGGAGTCGTAAACGCGCGCTCCCATCCATACCAAATCAGCTACACCAAGATGACCTCCCGCCATACTGACGTCTGCCGTCAGGGGTTCCTGGATCAACGTATACGGGTCGAGGGGGTTGATGGCCGGTTGACGCCACGGCCTAGCCTGATCGCTGTCTGCACTCAGTGGGGTCAGAACACCACCGTCGGGAAGCGGCAATGCTGATATGCCGCCAACCTGCACTAGTCCCGGCTCATCGGCTGCGAGATCCCAAGTAATGGGAGTTCGTCCAGTAGGACTAGATACGTCGGTCAGGCATCCGAAAGTGTCAACATGAGTGATAAATTCCTGGGATCGTGTGGGATCGACGATTCGCACCCCTGCGAGCCAGCCCCGTGAATCCCACCTGAACTCCTCGCGCATCCCAGCCGAGGACGCAGCCTCGGTTCGTCGGCCGCATGGATCGTACCGGTAGTATGTCTCTACCGTGCTGTCACTAGGCTCTAATTGCATCACCCTGGCGACGAGTTCGCCGGCGAGGTCGTAGTCGTAGTGACAGGTCTGGCTGGTCCCGGCGTCCTGACACGTAGTGGTGACGAGCCGTCCCGCCGTGTCATAAACCCATCGGCGGCTCGATCCATCAGGGCCGTCGGCGGACGTGAGTGAGCCGGAATCGTCATACCCGTACCGGAAATCACCGTGCGGTGCGTTCACCTGGAGTACTCGGCCCATCTCATCACGACTGATGGTCGTGGACCCGCGGGAGGAGGTGTGGCTGGTGACGAAACCGTTGGTGTACCCCCACTGCTGCTGGCCCAGAGGACTGCCCAGCTTCGCGAGACGACCGGCCGCGTCCCATTCCAAGCTCACCTCGCCCAATCGAGAATGGCGAATCGACCCCAATTCACCGGTGTTGGTGTACGCGTAATCGATGGAATCACCGGTCAACGTGAGATGACGTACACGACGGCCCTCGGCGTCATACCACCATTGTTCGGACGAGGTGATTGGCTCCTCATCCACAATCGATTCGTTGCCTGGTACCGGGACGATGTTGTGGGTCAAGAGCAGCCCACGAGGGTCGTACTCAAACAGGTGGCGCCACGGTGAAGTGGGATTGGTGTAGTCATCAATAGTGACCGTGCGGGTGGTCGACGTGACGAGGGTACGACTGACCAGCTGGTCATCAATGTATTCCTCGACGCCCTTAGGGCTGAGACGATGGCTGACAACCGTGCCATCCGGGCGGGTGATGGCGGCCAGGTCCCCAGTCTTGTCCCAGGTATATTCGGTGACTCGCCCCAGCGGGTCGATGACGGAAATCATCCGCCCGCACTCGTCATGCCGATACATGGTGAGGCCACCAGTCGGATCGGTGCGGGTGACGAGTCGGCCACACCGATCGTAGTCGTACCGCGAGACGCCACCAGCTGGGTTAGTCGCTGTTACGAGCTGGCCAGCGCGGTCGTAACTGAAGTGACGTGGTCCGTGCACCAGATCGCAACTGAACACGAGCCTGCCGCATGGGTCATATCGGTACTGGCTCACTCCGGCACCGGGAACATGACTGAGCACAACACGTCCCATGACGTCATACTCATAGCGCGCGGTCTCGCCAGTTGGATCGGTCACTGTTGCCACCTGGAAATCCGGGGTGTAGGAATAACGCGTCACGCGGCCTACGGGATCGGTGACGTCAACCATTCGCCCACACGCATCATAGCTGTAACTCGTGCGCAGTCCGGTGGGGCTGACGAGGGCCACAATGCGGCCTGCCAGATCGCGCTCCACATGGGTCACCGCGCCAGATTCGTCCTGGAACTCAACCGGTCGGCCACATAAATCGCGTGTGACGATCTGCTGGGCGCCGGTGACATCGGTGACGGCAGCAGGAAGACCGTAGGGATCGACATCTACGCGGTGGAGCTGGCGCCCGTGACCGTCCGAGGTGATGCTGGCAGTGAGGCCATCGGTAAAAAGTCTGGTGAAACCGGCCGGATCAGTGACGCCGGAAAGGTTGCCGTCAACGTCATAGGCATACGTCCACTGGGCCGCATCCGGGGCCATCACATGTGTCAACCGCGACAGCGCGTCATAGGCGAAGCCCCAAGCGCTGCCGTCAGGAAGCTGCATGCCTGCCACATTGCCTAAATCATCGTAGGAGCGTTCAATGACGCGCCCGAGAGGATCAATGACCCTGGCGATCTGACCGTCTGGGCGATACTCCCACTTTGTGACCCCGCTATCGGGAGCAACCAACTCGATCAGACGACCGGCCACATCATGACGATGTGCCCATGTCGCACCATCCGGCGTGACCACGGTGGCCAGGTGACCAGCGTCATCGTAGCCGAACCGCGTCGTTACACCGCCCGGTGAGATCGTCTCGACAATACGTCCCGCATCGTCACGGATGAGATGAGAAGCCTCCCCATGGGCATTCTCAATAGACACCAGGTCCGCGTGATGATCATAGGAAAACCTCAGGCTCACCCCGACGGGATTTGTGGCGCGCAGGAGCAACCCATCCTTCCACTCTAAGCAGGTGACGCCACCGCACGGATCCGTGACACGCACCGGATCACGGTTAGTGCTGTCGTAGTCAAGCGTGGTGCGGGCGCCATTGGCCAAGGTCGTGCTCACAAGCCGATCCAGATCGTCCCACGAACAGTCGATCGTGCCCCCAGTGGGAAGGTCCGTGTGCGTCAGCCTCCCTCGCTGGTCATAGCGGTGTGAGGTAACGTTTCCAGCCCGATCGACGCAACGCACCATATTGCCGAAAGAATCATAGGTCATCGAAACCTGGCCACCATGGGCGTCGACCACTGAATGATCCTTTGCTCTTTGAGCAAAGTGCAGCGTGATGCCCCGCTGTCCGGCCTGCTGACATGTCCTGAGCGCAGTCAGCAGGCACTAGACTTTTGAGGCTGCTATACGCCCTGTGTCACTTCTTAACGATTCCCAGCGCACTGGTGGCTGACTGCAGCGTGGACTTGACTATTCCGGCGTCTCGTCCGAAGATGCGGATCGCCTGATCATTGTTGAGCCAGATGTATGCCTGATAGCCGTGACCAGAGGTTCCGGTACTCCTTTTGACGGAGACATCGAAAAGAGCGGCTTGCTTGGAGATATTTTCGTATCCTTTGATGGGTGACGCCTTGATGTTTATTCCTAGGCTGTGGTTGACACCTTGCGTAGACAACGTGGTATGGCCACACTTGGAAGTCTGTTCTTCTTGTGATTTGTATGCCTTCTTCTGGCGGTCGGACATGGCCGTAGTGACGATGATTCGTGTAGATGGTTTGTCACTGACGGCCACGAGAGTGTCGCTGATCTCGTGTGAAGTGAGGCCAATGGAGGACTGCCTGAGGGCCGCGTCGCATCCAGCCGGGGAGACCCTCGCTTGGCTGAGCATCTTGTCGAGCTCGTCCACGACGGCCTTGAGCTGGGAGTTGTCCTGGATGACAAATGTGTGGCCATCGATCTTCTTGTGGGAGAACGCCTTGGTGAAGTCATTCTTGCTAATTCGCTTGACTGTCTTGGTGGACGGTGAGGGGTTTGCAGGGGTATCGGATGACGAGTTCGTCTTATCCCCGCACGCTGCAAGGCCGATCGTCATGATGCCGACCATGCCCAGCAAGCAGGTTTTCGTCAATTTCTTGGTCATTCTGGGGTCACCTTTGCGCCGTCTGATTTATGCGCCGAGAAATATACCCGCTCTTTATGCCGGGGTATAGTCACCGACCTTGAGGGGTGCGCGAATGGCGCGGGTCGAGAACCCGAGGTACTACCCCGGGATGGTCCCTGAAAAGGTGCAGTGGACTCATAATGAAAATGTCCACCCCGGGTGGGCCGAAAGACGGACTTACCGCGGAGGATACGAGATTCGAACTCGTGAGGGCGTGAACCCAACCCGCTTTCCAAGCGAGCGCCATAGGCCTCTAGGCGAATCCTCCATCGAGCAGAGTACATGGACTTGGTGCGTGGCGCCAATTCGGCCGCGAATTGTGGTGTGTTAGGCCGGGCGAAGAGTCATCAATAGTGAGAGTCCCGGCCTCGGAGCCGATCGATCTCTCGGCGGTCCTTCTTGGTGGGTCGTCCAGCCCCACGATCGCGGCGGGCAAGGGGAGCGGACAGGTAGGCGGGACGAGGAGCTGACAGATCCTCATAGGCCTCGACTGCGAGTTTGGCGCCAATCCTCTTCGCGATCGGGTTGACGACCTTGAAGACTCGGTCCCATCCGGGGGTGTGGATGGTGACGATATCGCCGGGCCTCACGTTGTGGGAGGGCTTGACTGTGTCCCCATTGAGGCGAATGTGGCCGCCCCTGACGGCGGCGGTGGCCAACGATCGGGATTTATAGACGCGCACCGACCAGAGCCACACGTCGATCCTCGCCATCATGCCTCCTCCGCCGTGGAAAACGTGTCAGTAATGCTACGGCGAGCTACGCGCCATAGCAGGAGGTGTGATTCGCGCAGTGCTGCCACAGGTTGTTCCCGCAATGGTCCGTCGGTTACACTGGAGTTCGGTTCCCCGTGCGGCGGCACCTGACTGAACTCCCCCAGGACCGAGAGGTAGCAAGGGTAGGTTGGCTCTACCGGGTGCGCGGGGAGCCCCTTTTCATGTCCGCGGCAGCCGTGCCTTATGAGGTTTTGATCAATGCCCGGAAGGAGGGTCGCTATGGACGATCAGCGACGCATCATCACGACCGACCGTGCCGGTTCCATCTGGGCAGGTATCACCTGGTGTTCGCTGCTGCTATTTGTTGTTGCCGGCATCGTCGGAATGATGGCCCAAACGATGTTGCCGGCCAATCTCGGTTACCCCCAGCTTCATGACAGCGGGGTGCCGGCCTGGCTAACCTGGACAGTCGTTGGCCTAGATGTTGTGGCCTTCTTCATCCCCCCGCTCGTGACCACGTCGTGTGGCCGTAAAGCTAAGCGGCTCGGCCACCCGGTACGCTCTGCGGTCCAGATCGCATGGGTCACCTTTGCCGTTGTTACGGTGATCAGTTTCTTACTGGTCTTTTTTGGCTGAGTTCCAGGCCGAGTGTGTTCCGTGCGAAGCTCGCCGGGCCGATGAGACTGTGTCGCGGTCGTCAACTAGGGTTCTCTTCGTGGATGAGAGGGTGTCTGAGCCGGGCATGGAGGGCGAGGTCGTCGAGCCTCGGGGCTTTGAACAGGGCGGTCCGGATCTTTTCGGCGACGAGGAGCCGCCGCGTCCGGTCATGCCTCCCGACGAGGCGACCCCTGACGATGACCTTCTTGCGGATCCGCACGATCCGGGACTGTTGGACGGTCCCGAGACCCCTGAGGAGCCTGACGGTCTTGAGACTGGCGAGGATGAAAAGGATTCCACCGACGTCATCGAGCGGGTTCAGGAGCTCATCGTGGAAGATCCTGACAGCATCCCCGATGACGATCTCCCAGAGCCTCCACTGGCCCTCTATCGGCGTTACCGTCCGGAGACCTTCGACGAGGTCATCGGTGAGGATCACGTCATTGAGCCTCTTAAGCGCGCCATCCTCAATAACCGCGTCAACCACGCGTATCTATTCTCAGGGCCGCGTGGCTGTGGTAAGACGACGACCGCCCGCATCCTCGCCCGAGCGCTGAACTGTGATCAGGGTCCGACGCTGACACCCTGCGGAAAGTGTCAGTCCTGTCGCGACTTGGCCTGTGGCGGCCCCGGATCAATTGACGTCATCGAAATTGACGCTGCTTCACACGGTGGAGTCGATGATGCCCGTGACTTACGGGAGCGCGCCTTTTTTGCCCCAGTGCACTCGCGCTACAAGATTTACATCATTGACGAGGCTCACATGGTCACCCCACAGGGCTTTAACGCCTTGCTGAAACTCGTCGAGGAGCCCCCGCCACACGTCAAATTCATCTTCGCGACCACAGAACCAGAAAAAGTCATCGGGACGATTCGCTCCCGGACCCACCACTACCCGTTCCGCCTTGTGCCGCCGAAGGTACTTGTCGAATATCTGGCTGGGCTATGCAGCAAGGAGGGGATCGACGTCGACCATGCCGTCCTACCGCTGGTGGTGCGTGCCGGTGGTGGGTCGGTGCGAGACAGTCTTTCGGTGCTCGACCAGCTTCTCGGTGGTGCCGCTGACGGCCATGTTAGCTACGAGCAAGCAGCAGCCCTACTCGGCTACACCCCGCAGGCCCTCCTCGACGAGATCGTTGACGCCTTCGCTGCTGGGGACGCCCACCAGGTTTTTGTCACGATCGACAAGGTCATTGAAGTGGGTCAAGATCCTCGCCGTTTCGCTGAGGACCTGCTGCGTCGGATGCGGGATCTCGTCATCCTCTCGGCGGTTCCTGACGCCTGCCGGACCGGACTCATCGATGTCTCACCGGAGCAAGCCACCCGACTGACTCATCAGGTGGCCGGTTTTGGCGCGGGTGAACTCACGCGTGCTGCCGAGGTATTGGCTACTGGGCTGACTAATATGCGTGGCACTACCGCCCCCAGGCTCCACCTAGAGCTAATGTGCTCGCGGATTCTGCTACCCGGAGCCGACACGGACGGTCGTGGCATCCATGCACGTCTGGAGCGCTTAGAGAGAAGAATCGGCGTCTCTGGCCCCGTCGACGAGGCTGAACTCGCCGAACGTCCGGTCGTTGCCCAGCTTGCCTCCCGTAATGCGGGTACACCACAGCAGGCTGCTCCTCCTCAGCACTGGCTAGCGGAGCACCCCTCAGGCCCGGAGAACCGGTCCGAGCCGGAGCACCACGACGCCCCATTGGCAAGGCAGCGTCCATCCGGGCGACCGCGTCCCAGTCGTAAGGATTACCGGCCCGGCAATCAGCCTGTTGAACAGCCGCCGTCCAGCCAGCACCATCGCGGCGAGCAGGGCCAAGTGACGCAGAGGCCAGGACAGCAGGGCGGCTCGTCAACTAGTCAGCGTCAGCAGCCCAAGCCACAGGGCCACCAGCCGCCCCAGCGGGATCATCAGGACTCCTCACCGGGCCAACTCCAGCAACCTTCCACTCAACAGAACGAACGCCCTGATAGCGCTGTAGACATCACGACGTTACGTCGCGAGTGGCCGCAGGTCCTCGAAGCCGTCAAGGATGGCGGACGTGTCGCGTGGATGGTTCTCAACAAGTACGCGCAGGTGCTTGAGGTCCACGGCAATCAAGCCACCCTAGGATTCACCAATACCGGGGCCCGGGAAAACTTCGCTGCCGGTAATTATCCCAAGGTCTTACACGACGCCGTCGTGAAGGTGTTGGGTGTGGACCTGGCTTTCACTGCGGTCGTTGGGGAACCTCCGGCCGCCGTCCGTCCTGAGCCCCATAATGAGCCAGTTGCTCAGGAACCACCGGTCGATGACCCCTGGGAGCGGGGGTCACACGATCAAGGTCCGAATCGGGGTGACGGCCCGCCGGACCCTACTCGTCCCGGCCGGGATTCCCAGGGCCGGCCGGGTAGCTGTCAATCGAGTTTTGATGACGCCTCACCGGAGGCGCCAAACCCGCCGGTGACCAGCTCCCATCCCAATGAATCGACGGATGACGATTCCACCTCTGATACCACGGCTGCGGACCAGTCCGGAGATGTCCGCGACAAGGTCGTCGGATCTAGGTCAGTAGCTGGCGCGCCAGACTCTGGTAGCGGTGAAGCAGCCGATCCTGAGCCTGACCTAATGCCAGGCGAGGGTCACATCGAGGCTGCCGAGCGTGCCGAGACCAACGGGATGTCGCCGCGGCAGAGCACCTCTGGCGGCGCGCCATCGTCGGTCGCATCCTCCGCTGCTGGGGGTAGACCCGCTCACCGTTGGAGCGAGCGCGCTAAAGGAAGCGTGCGCCCCCTTGAGGCGACTTCGCGACCAGCTCAAGTCGAGGAGCCACTGGATGACGATGGGGGGTGGGACGACGCCGTCTTGGAAGAGTCCACCGAGAGCCCGATTGACCTCATCATGCGCGAGCTTGGTGGGGTCGTCATCGACACTGATGGTGACCCAACCGCCAGATGAATGCGTGTGGACGTATCGACCCAAGATCTCGTCGTTACCGACGGCTACTGTGGGTGACGACACGCCCCACCGGTGAGGATCAGGGGCCACACATACGGGAGACACTATGACCACTGGAGGATTCGACCTCGGGGGACTCGACATGGGTGCCTTGCTCGCGCAGGCCCAGTCCGTTCAGAGTCAGCTCGAAGCGGCCCAGAACCGGCTCGCGGAGAGCAGTTTTGAGGGCACCGCTGGAGGCGGTCTCGTTCGCGCCACTGTCACTGGAACCGGTGAACTCGATGCACTGACGATTGCGCCTGAGGTCCTCGAAGACACCGATGCCGAAACCCTCGCCGACCTCGTGGTGGCTGCTGTCAAGGACGCCACCGGACAGGCCCACACCATGCAGCAGGCTCTCATGCCGCAGATGCCCGGCCTTGGGCTGTGAGCTACCCCAGCACACTAGACAGGAAAATCGATGTACGACGGTCCGTTGCAAGAACTCATTGACGCCCTTTCTCGGCTGCCGGGGATCGGGCCGAAGGGTGCGCAGCGGATCGCCTTCCACATCCTTGACGCTCCCACCGAGGAGATCAATGAACTGGCCGACGCCCTGCGCGAGGTCAAGGAGAAGGCTAAATTCTGTAAGGTTTGTTTCAATGTGTCCTCCGATGAGGTGTGCCAGTACTGCCGCGACCCACGTCGTGACCGGTCGATGATTTGCGTTGTCGAGGAATCCAAAGACGTCATTGCTGTGGAGCGCACCCGGCAGTTCCGCGGCCTGTATCACGTTCTTGGTGGAGTGATCTCGCCGCTGGATGGAAAAGGCCCAGCCGATCTCCACATCCGCGAGTTGTGCCAACGACTGGCTGACGAAACCGTCACCGAGGTGATCCTGGCCACCAACCCAAACCTTGAGGGGGAAGCGACGGCGACGTATCTTTCCCGCCTCATTGGCCCCATGGGCGTGACGGTATCCCGGCTAGCCTCTGGCCTCCCGGTCGGTGGTGACCTGGAATACGCCGACGAGGTCACCCTGGGACGCGCCTTCGAGGGTCGCCTCCATGTAGGGGTCGGCGCGTGACGAGCGCCGTGTTTCGCCAAGTGGCCAAAGATCGGATAACTCCTTGACTGACGGATATTGCGTATGCGACTATTGAGCGAGATTGAAGCACGGCACCTGGAGGCCATATGTCCATCAAGTTCGCCATCCTCGCGTTACTGGCTGAGAAGCCTCGTCATGGGTATGAGATCAAAAATGAGTTTGATCGACGCACAAATCACACTTGGCCCTTAAACATTGGGCAGGTTTACACGACGTTGGACCGCCTTGAGCGTGACGGGTTGTGTTACCGCGGTGATGAGACTCCTGATGGCAGGGTTATCGCCACCATTAGCTCGAAGGGTCGGGAGGAGGTGCGCCAATGGTTCACTACTCCGATCGCACCAGCCAACCCGCCTCGCAATGAATTGGCCATCAAGATCGCCCTAGCGGCTACCTCGAAAGACATTGATGTCGCCGCCCTCATCCAGGATCAACGTCACGCCACCATACACCAATTGCAAGAGTTCCGTCAGGCCCGCCGTGGCGTCGCAGAGGACGACCTCGCCGGCCAGCTACTTGTTGACGGGATGATCTTCGTCGCAGAGGCAGAAGTCCGGTGGCTTGACCACTGCGAATCCAAGGCGGTACAGGCTTCTCATGCCTGCGCTCATCAGCCCGTCGAGCTAATGGCCGAGGGTTCTAAGGCCGTCCAGGAGGCCTGAATCGGATGGCGTCGAGCCCGTCGCGCGCCGCTGATCAGATCGCTCCTACCGCTCGGCGCACTGTGTTGTCTTTGGACCACGTGAGTCGTTCTTTTGGTGAGGGTGAGCAACGAGTCGACGCCATCGTTGACGTCAGCTTGGGTGTCAACCCTGGCGCCTTCGCCGCCGTCATGGGGCCGTCGGGGTCCGGTAAGTCCACCCTCCTGGGCCTGGCTGGCGGGTTGGACCAGCCCACCGCTGGAACGGTGTCGGTGTGCGGTGAGCCTCTTGGTGGCATGCCTCGCGACGACCTAGCGCGGGTGCGACGTCGTCAGCTCGGCTTCGTCTTCCAGGACTACAACCTCGTACCTACCCTTACCGCCGTCGAGAACGTATCCCTGCCGCTGGAACTTGACGGGGTCTCGGCTATCCGTGCCCGAAAGGCCGCCGAGATCGCCCTTGATCGTGTCGGCGTCCCGGAGTTAGTTGATCGCCACATTGAGGAGATGTCGGGTGGGCAGCGTCAACGGGTAGCTATCGCACGCGGCATCGTCGGGGATCGCCGTGTTTTGCTGGCCGATGAGCCTACCGGCGCCCTAGACTCGGCCACCGGCGACGAAATCATGGCCCTCGTCCGGGCTCTCGCTGACGAGGGAGTTGCCGTCATCCTGGTGACCCACGAGGCCCGTCACGCGGCGTGGGCCGACCGGGTGGTCTTCCTGCGTGACGGCAGGCTTGTCGATGAGTCTCAAGTCGTCAGCGATCCTATGGAGCTGCTTAACGACAACCCGAAGCATGGCCAATGGTGACGCCAAACCGGGCAACGCCTGACAGTTCTTCGACGAGTAGGGTTCGCCTCTCCGGAGAAGCTATCGCCCGTGGACGACCCCACCGCCGTGTCATCAATCGTTTAGCCGTGCGTGACATCGGCAGGCACAAGATGCGCTCCCTGCTCATCGTGATGCTCATAGCCCTGCCGGTAGCCGTCATGTCTGGGTTAGGGGTGCTCCTGCGTTCGGATGGCAGTATCTCTGCCAACCAGGTTCTCACCAACTACGGTGATGCCGACATGATCATTAGCCCGATGTCGAATTGGGATGGTCACTGTTCCCAGCAAGGGCTGACCAACGCGTACTGCGCCGACAGTGCCGAGCCAGATGCGCACCAACGAGCCCTGCAACAGGAAGCACTGACCAACCTGAAGCTTCCCGGCCATGAATTGCACCTCTTGAGGACCATCGAGGCTAGCGTCTCCTGGCGGCTCGCCACCTTGCCAGCCACGGTCAAAGCGATGGACCTGGCGACCATGCGTCCCCACCGCATGGAGCTCCCTCGCGGACCCATGCCTACCGGCAACAACATCTGGGTGACCACCCGCGCTGCGAAGGATTACGGCTGGTCAGTGGGGTCCCGAGTAACCGTCAACCGGCACCGGTACACCGTCACTGGGGTAGTTCGGGAAGGATGGTCGGGGCCCGGCCCAGTCATCTGGGTGGCTCCCGACAGCCCGTTGGCCCGTGGCGGAGAGCTCAGCTACTACGTCAATGGCGTATCGCTCACCAAGCAGCAGGTCAAGCAGCTCAACGCGTCAGGGTTGGGCGTCGCCGACCGCCGTGCCGAGGAGAGCGTCAATCAAGACGACACCTCCGAACGGGACATGTTTGCCCTGACCCTGGCCGCTGGGGTGCTCTCGGCCATCGTCGTGGCCACCATCGCAGCCGCAGCATTTGCTATTGGTGCTCGCCAGCAGCGGCGGATGCTAGCCCTGCTGGGCATCACCGGGGCTGCTCGACGTGACCTCATGGCTGTGATGATCTATCAGGGACTGCTGCTAGGCCTGGCTGGAGCGCTGCTCGGCGTGGGCCTTGGTGTGGGCCTGGGCAATGGTGCGGTGGCCATCATTCGAATGTTGAATCCTGGTTACATCGCCTATGGGGCCGATTGGGGATATGCCACCGCCGGGTTCATCGTCGGTCTCCTCGCGGCGCTGGCCGCTTGTTGGTTCCCGGCTCGTGACGTTGCCCGTCAAGACGTCCTCATGGGAGTCAAGCATGCTGAAGCTGCGGCGCGGCCCACGCAACGACCGACATCGGCAATCATCATTGCGGTGATCGGTCTGCTCGTCGGCGTCGGTGGCGTCATGTACGGCCATCGCGGGTCGACGCGCGACGCGATGGTGCGTCTGACTAATATCGGTGCGGTCATCACCATCGTCGTGCTGTACCTGGCCGCCGTGTGCGCCATGCCCTGGTTGGTGGAAAAGACTTCGGGGCGCAAATCGTCGCGGCTGCCGGTCCGATTTGCGCTGCGCGATCTCAACCGCAACCGGGGAAGGGCGGTGCCTGGGGTTGCCGCATCCATGGCTGTCGCCGTGTTGGCGTGCGCCGCCGTCACGCTCTGCGACAGCGTCGCCATCCAGGACAGGGCTGATTACCTCCCGGAGTTCGGAGACCACATTGGGGTTCTCGCTGGCGAACGAGATGATGGGGTCAGGGCTTCGGACGATCGTGTCGCAGGGGAGATCAAACGGGTCACTGCGGTTTTCGGGCCGCACGTGAAATATCTACGGCCGGAGATGCCGGTGACGTGCGGACAGGACGGGAAGTACTGCACTAGCAGTCTCGAAGTCGCCCCCAAGATACCTAACGGAGCGATGTCGTCGACGGTGGTCATTGACGACGGTACCTTCTATAAGCTGCTGACCGGGGAGAAAGCAGACGGCAGGGTGATGAAGGCCCTCAACGACGGAGTCGTCCTGTTCTCGCCTGATGCCACACGGGTTTCGCAGGCCATCATCTCTAACAGCGGCGAACTTCCCAATACCGGAACCACCGTGCTTCCAGCTATTCAGGCTCCCCGCCATGCCCTGGGATACGGTGTGCCCAACCTCATCAGCCGTAGGACGGCTGCCAAGGTGCTCGGAGTAAGCCCCGACAAGATGAAAACTCAATCGTCGACGGTGTGGTTGCGGCTGCCACACACTCCGACCGCGAGGGAGGGGGAGCATCTGCAACGTTCCCTCATGGACGTCACCGGGTCGCCCTCGAGGTTCATGTGGGAGAAAGGCTACTCGGACACTGCTGGGACTGTGATGCGTTGGGCGGCGGTGGTGGGCACGGTGTTGGCGGTGTGCGTCGGCGCCGTGGTGGTGGCCTTGACCCTGTCCGACTCGAGGGGGTCGCGTACTGCTATCGCGTCGATGGGGGCGTCGAAGGCGACCCTCAGACGAATGGTGGCAGTACAAACCCTCGTGACGACAGGCCTTGGTCAGATTCTTGGTTTCCTGGTGGGATTCGTGCCGGTTGCCGTCATGACGTGGCTCGGCTCCAATCGGCCAGCGCCGATGCCGCTGCTGTGGTTAGCGCTCATCGTGCTGGTCCCCCCGGTGTTGCTGGCCTTGGTGATGATGGTCGCCGTGCCGGTGCCGCGACCGCGGATGCAGCGACTGGACTGAAGCCTACCGCGCCCACGTTCCCGTCATAGACGGGTCGGTCTCGGTGTTGTTGAGGGCCGGATGGTGGGGGTCCGCAGGAGGCAGGGACCGCCGCCGACGCTGCTCACGCGGGACCGCCTGACCGGCACCCCAGGAAGCAAGGGTTGCCAACCGGGACCGCAGATCTTTCGGGAGAGTGAAGGGACGGGCTAACAGCGCGCCGAAACTGCCACCAACGGCCAGCGCGACGCCGACGAAAAGGGCCTCCAGAAAGAGGGCCCAGCCGTTGCCCGAGGTGCCGCCGGCGTCGTTCTGTGCATTGACGATCATGTATAGGGCCCGATACATCATGACGCCGGGCATCAGGGGGACGATGGCGATCGTCACCAAGCCAAGTTGGGGCACCTTCCAGCGCTTCGCCCCCAGGCCCGCGATGAGGCCCGCCACCATGGCTCCGAGCCCTGAGGCTGCCGACACCGATCTCGTCAGTTCCATGCCCAGCAGGTATCCCGCCCAGGCGGCCGCGCCCAGTACTGCGCAAATGGCCAGGGTGCGATACCCAGCGTGGGAGGAGATGCCGAAGGTTACGGCAATGACTGCGGCAGCGACCATTTGCAGGATCGGATCGGTGGAGAATCTCAGGGAGGGCGAGATGTACCCGGGCACCCCGAGCCTCAGTCCGATCCACATCGCCGTGATGACGCCGAGAATGATCCCACCGGTTTGTACAAACCCTTCCAAGAACCGTCCGGAGCTTGTGACGACGTAGCCGTCGAGGGCGTCCTGGGAGGCCGCGACGAAGGAGCTACCGGCTAGCAGAGAAACGATTCCAGAGGCGACGATGAGGGATGGGGACAGGGGCAGAGGGTGATCGGAAGCCGCCATGTACACCATGACGATGAGGGCGAATGCGGTCGCGATGGCGCCACCGGCTGCCTGGGCGAAGAAATTCGTGATTCGCTTGCGCGCCATCGCCTGGACAGCGGCGTCGACGATGCACGTCGAGAAGAAGCTCAGCACACCGTCCAAGGCGGTACCGCCGAACAGGGTGGACAGTCCCGCCCCCATGAGACCCATGTTCATTGTGACGAACCACTGACGGTATAGACGGGGGCTGCGCGTGATGGCCGCCAGACGGTCCGCGGCCTCCTCAAGCCCGACGGTTTTGTCACAGATGTCGTCGACGAGGAGTTGCAGTTCACCGAGGCGCTGGTAATCGTTGCTGCGCGAACGAACCACCCGCAATGCGGTGATGGGGTCCTCGTCCAGTCCACGATGCTGGGTGACGATAACTGAGGTATTCGTAATATCGATGTGGACGGTGACCCCGTATGTTGCGGTGATGCGCAGCGCCATCGCGACGGCCTCAGAGGCTGACCCTCCTACCGAGATCGCTATGACCGCGATCCGGGTGACGAGGTCGACGACGCGCCGGGCCTGCATGGTTGCCATCTCGGAGTCGCCCAGGTTGAGAGCCAGAGTTGGCTCCACAGGCGTCTCGGCCCGAAAAAGTTTCTCCAGCGGGACACGTCGAGTTCGGTGTGCCCTGGGCGGCCTGGAATGGCGGGTTTTGGCTTTGCCGTTCTGGGGAGAGATCGTCCCAGTGCGGGTCAGGGGCCATGACGTCGAGACATTGCGCAGCGAGGCCATTCGCGTCGGGCCGTCCTCCTCGATCGGGGGCTCGGGAGGGGTGGCGCCCGGTCGAGGTGAGGTAGCAGGTTGGGCGGAAGCCTGGCCGGGACGAAAAATGCGGGCGTCGATGCCGTCAGCAGTTCGTGGGATGGGGTCGTCGTTGCGCCAGAGTCGCGGATGGTTTCGGGACGCGGATCCGCCACGAGCACCCGGCCTCTTCTCCGCCATCTGACACCCTCCTTGCGCCGTGCAGGAATGCCCTGCACGACTATTGTGGTCGCCGTCACCGACGGTACCCAAACGGGGACGGATTCCTGACTTCTCGGTAGGGTGGCGGGGTGCTCATCGCGACCGATCTCGACGGAACTTTCCTCAGCCCCGATGCCACTGTGTCTCCCCGGAACCGGGCTGCCGTGGAGGCCGCCGAAGCAGCTGGGATTCGCGTCGTTCCGGTAACGGGCCGGGCTATTGGTGGGCTGCGCATCATCGGGCCGGTCTTTCACCAGCATGCCCTGGTTTGCAACGGTGCCGTCGGGATAGACATGTCCACCGGCGAGACCCTCTTCACCGAGACGATGTCGGCCCGTACTGTGAAGTCCTACGTTGACCACATCACTGCCGAGCTTCCGGAGGTCGTGTTCTGTGCGGAGGTCGGGGATTCCTCGGTGTTTCTCGTTGAGGAGGGGTATGACGACATCGTCCCTGCTTTCGAGTCCGAGAATGATCCTGCCGAGCACGTCCTCGTCAGTCGTGAGGAACTGTGTTCCAGTGAGGCCGTCAAGCTCATGATCGTGCACCCGACGGTGCCCGCCCCAGACATCTACCAGCTGTCCAGGCGTTTGCGGGTGCCCGGGGTTCACGCCACGTGGGCCGGGTTCACAGTGGCGGAGGCTGGACCGGTTGACGTGACGAAGGCTAGCGGTCTAGAACGCATCTGCCAGCTCCTCGGAGAGGACCGTGCCGACGTCGTTGCCTTGGGAGATGGGGCCAATGATGTAGAGATGTTGCAGTGGGCCGGGACCTCGTATGCGATGGGCGGCGCCAAGCCGGAGGCGATCACCGCCGCGGACAGATGTGCTCCTTCCTGTGACGAGGATGGTTTCGCCGTTGTCGTCGAGGAGCTGCTGGCATCTCGATAATCTTGCGGTGTGCTCATCGCAACAGACCTTGACGGAACCCTTTTGGCCCCTGATGGCACCATCAGCCCTCGTACTTACGATGCCATCCGTGCCGCAAAGAAGGCAGGGGTACAGGTGGTGCCGGTCACTGCGCGGCAAATCTATGGCATTGAGAAATGGCGTGACGGGCTGGGCCGCTGGGCACTATGCTCTAACGGCGCTATTTGTTGGGACCTCCAGGCCCACACTGTGCTTTTTCGTCAGCTCATGTCGGCAGCCGTGGCGAATGAGTTTGCTCATCGCCTCCTTGCTGCGGCTCCTGGCATCCGCTTCCTGACGATCAAGGACGACGGTTTCGCCTTCGCCTCTCAGCGCGGCTATGCAGAGCTGACGACTTTCGCTGACCATTCCCGCGAGCCATCCGAGATGCCCGCCCTGGAGCTCGGAGAAGTGCTTGACGGGGACTGCCTCAAGATGGTCGCCCGCCATCCAGATTTGCCCATTGAGGAACTCACTGCCTGCGCCGCGAGTGTCGGTATGGCTGACGAGGTGCACGTCACCACCTCAGGAAAACCGATGCTGGAGATCAGCGCGAAGGGGGTCACCAAGGACTCCGGTCTGTCAATGCTGTGTGATCACCTGGGCATCGACCAAGGGGACACGGTGGCCTTTGGTGACGGGGCTAACGACGTCGAGATGCTCGCCTGGGCAGGGGACTCTTATGCGATGGCTAATGCGGTGCCGTCGGCGCTTGAAGTGGCCCGGCACCAGGCGCCGTCGAATGCCGACGACGGAGTGGCCCGGGTCGTCGAGAAGCTGCTTACGGCGAGAGGAATGTGAAGCACGATTCGGGAGTCCAAGAGTGTGACTGACGAGTGTGACACCGGTCCGGGCTGATGACCTATGACGGTGTCGAGGATCTAGTTGTTGCCCCTCTTCGGCGGGGGCCACATACTCAGCCGTGTACTTGTTAGTGGCTTCTACCGGTGGTGCCATAAACAGCCTCACCTCATTATTGGCCCCCCTTGGTGATCTGCGGATCGCGGGGATATATGAGGTACTGCTCTTTGCTGGACAAGGGATGCATTGCCTGTGACGGACCTACCGATGAGTTCCTGATACGTGGTGGGGCATGTCCTCGCGCAGCAGAGGAGGCATTTCTCGATGTCGTGGGTAAGCCAGTGGGGTCGCGACGGCGTGGCGTCTTTTGCTCCGACGGTCCTATGGCGTGCGTCTAGGACCGTCTCCACGACCTGTCGGAATTTCCACGTGGCTATCGTTGTGAGGGCATTCCCAGGCGTCCGTTGTCGGTTCCGAAAGTAAGTGCTGCCGGGGCTTGTGGTACAGGAGGGCCCCGACCAAGCGTCTGTGGGCCGTAGGAAGTCCCTCGTGGAGTCGTGTGGCATTTCGGTGTGTGATGGTGAGTTGTGGCGTCAGTGGTGGCAACGGTGCCGCACAGCGACGTAGTTGTCACCGCGCCAGAGCCTCCTAGGCCCGCCACACTTGGCTCCGGTTGGAGTAGGATGCATGCGACCGCAAGGCAGTGATGGGGCGATCACCCCGGAGCCGCCGGAAGAACAGGCGAGTGCATACACTGCCTCAGTAGAACCGGCAGCGATCGACGAACCGAGAGGCCGGCGTCGGCGACGTCGTGCAAGGAGGGTGGTACCGCGGGTCTCCGGAGAATCCGGTGTACTCGTCCCTCGGTGACCCAAGACGAAGGACCACCCACTGCGATGACCGATGTGAACCCAGCTCGCCCCGATGGCTGCAGGCAGTACAACAACGTGCCGCCGCAGATTGACCTGCCCGCGATGGACCACGAGATCATTGATCTATGGGCCCGTCGGCACACTTTTGACAAGACTTTAGAAGCCACCAAGGATGGTCAGCCGTGGACCTTCTTTGAGGGGCCGCCGACCGCCAACGGACAGCCCGGCACCCACCACGTCGAGGCCCGGGTATTTAAGGACATCTTTCCCCGCTTCAAGACCATGCAGGGGTTCCACGTCGACCGCAAGGCCGGTTGGGACTGCCACGGCCTGCCCGTCGAACTGGCCGTCGAGAAAGAGCTAGGGTTCTCTGGCAAGCCCGACATTGAGAAGTATGGCGTTGAGCCCTTCAACGCCAAATGCCGCGAGTCGGTCACTCGTCACGTTGACGCCTTCAGCGAGCTCACAGAACGGATGGGCTACTGGGTCAACATGGACGAGGCGTATTGGACGATGGATCCGTCCTACGTCGAGTCGGTGTGGTGGGGGCTCAAGCGGATCTGGGAGAAGGAGCTGCTCGGTGAGGACCATCGCGTGGCCCCGTACTGCCCGCGCTGCGGCACGACTTTGTCCGACCACGAGCTAGCCCAGGGTTACCAGGATGACCACGACCCGTCGATCTATGTGCGATTCCCGGTGACGTCGGGCCCGCTGGCGGGACGCGCCAAGCTTCTGGTGTGGACGACCACCCCGTGGACCCTCGTCTCGAATACTGCCGTGGCCGTCCACCCCGAGGTGCGTTACGTCGTCGTCCACCAGGACCCGGTTCCGGAGGGCTCCGACGCCGTCGCCACTGCGTCCCCAGCAGATCCGGCCTCCCAGGACCTCGTCATTGCCGAGCCGCTGTTCGAAAAAGTGCTGGGTGAGGGATGGAGCCTTACCGGCGAGTCCTTCATGGGCTCGCAGATGGAATTTTGGACCTACGAGCGCCCGTACGACTTCTTGGAGTGGCCGAAAACTGAGCGGACGACGGTTGATGGACGTCCCACCTCGGCCGACGCTAACTTCGTCATCTTGGCCGACTATGTCACCGTTGAGGATGGCACCGGGCTGGTGCATCAGGCCCCGGCATTCGGTGCCGACGACCTACAGACCTGCCGCCGTTACGGGTTGCCGTTGGTCAACCCGATTCGCCCCGATGGTACCTTCGAGGAGTCCGTGCCGCTGGTGGGCGGGATGTTCTTCAAAACCGCCGACAAGCCATTGTGCGAGGACCTCGATAGGCGCGGAGTCCTCTTCCGCCTGGAGATGCACTGGCACTCCTACCCGCACTGCTGGCGATGCGATACCCACTTGATTTACTATGCCCAGCCTTCGTGGTACATCCGCACCACGAAGGTTAAGGAACGCCTACTGGAGCAAAACGAGGGCACCACGTGGTATCCTGACACGATCAAGCATGGCCGTTTTGGCGACTGGCTTGAAAACAACATCGACTGGGCCGTCAGCCGGTCGCGCTACTGGGGTACTCCGTTGCCGTTATGGCGCAACGACGACGACCGCTCCGACATCATCTGTGTGGAGTCTTTGGCCGAATTGTCCCAGTACGCTGGGCGTGATCTCACCGGAATGGATCCGCACCGTCCATTCATTGACGAGGTGACGTTCACTCGGGATGGCCATACCTATCACCGGGTACCCGAGGTGGCTGATGCTTGGCTCGATTCGGGTTCGATGCCCTTTGCGCAGTGGGGATACCCGCATGTGCCAGGCTCGAAGGAGAAATTCGAGTCTCACTACCCGGGTGACTTCATCTGTGAGGCCATCGATCAGACCCGTGGCTGGTTTTACACCATGATGGCTGTCGGAACCCTGGTGTTTGACGAGTCCTCGTATCGCAACGTGCTGTGCCTGGGCCACATCCTCGCGGAGGATGGGCGCAAGATGAGCAAACACCTAGGCAATATCCTGTTGCCTATCCCGCTGATGGACAAGCACGGTGCCGATGCCGTGCGTTGGTTTATGGCCGCCGACGGATCCCCGTGGAGTGCGCGGCGCGTCGGTGACGAGACCATTCAGGAGACGGTCCGCAAGGTCCTATTGACGTACTGGAATACCGTGAGCTTCCAGGCCCTGTACGCCCGCGCCAATAGGTGGTCCCCCGACACAGGTCTGCAGCGTGATGCCGTCCCCGTGAAGGAGCTCGGGGGGGTTGTCCCCCCCGCTGTGGATTCGAGGGGGTCCGGGGGGGTTGTCCCCCTCGCTGTAGCACAGCGCCACGTGCTGGATCGCTGGCTCGTCAGCGCCACCAACGTGCTGGTGCGCGATGTCACCGAGGCATTGAACAATTTCGACACCCAGCGTGTCGGCAACCTCATCGCCCAGTTCGTCGACGAGCTGTCTAACTGGTATGTGCGCCGCTCCCGTCGTCGCTTTTGGGACGGCGATCAAAACGCCTTGTGGACCCTCCACGAGACCCTCGAGACCCTTACTAAGCTGATGGCTCCGGTAGTTCCGTTCATCACCGAACGGGTCTGGCAGGACCTCTTCGTGACGACGGATCCGGAGGGCCCGGAATCGGTCCATTTGGCGAGCTGGCCGGTGGCCGACGACTCGGTCATCGACGAGTCCCTGTCCGAATCGATGGACCTGGCCCGACGCATCGTCGAACTAGGACGCGGTGCCCGTGCAGAGGCTAAGGTCAAGATCCGTCAGCCTTTGTCTCGTGCCCTCATCTCCGGTGCTGCTTTGGCTAAACTGGACGAGGATTTGCAGGCTGAGATCCGGTCCGAGCTGAACGTCATGGCCCTGGATTCTTTTACTGCGGCTGGCGACCTCGTCGATCATTGCGCGAAGGGTAACTTCCGGGCCCTCGGCAAGAAGTATGCTAAAGCCACTCCGAAGGTAGCAGCCGCTATTGCTGCTGCCGATCCCGAGTGGCTTGCCTCTGAACTGGCCACCAATGGGTCCGTCGAGTTGGGGGTACCAGAGGTCGAGGGAGGTAAGGCCGTCGTGACCGTTGACGACGTGATCGTCTCCGAGCATCCTCGAGAAGGCTGGAGCGTCATCAACGAACAGGGCGAGACGGTGGCCCTCGACCTGGAGATCACCCCCGAGTTGGCTCGTGCCGGGCAGGCCCGTGAGGTCATCCGTTTTATTCAGGACAGCCGCAAGAAGGCTGGGCTTGACGTCTCCGACCGGATTAACCTGTCCTGGCAGGCCGACGGAGATCTCGTCAAGGCCGTTGGCGAGCATCTCGACGAGATCGCCGGCGAGGTGCTCGCCACCACAGTCAGCCGCGGAGAAGCTGACGACAAGTGGTTCCGTGACGCGGACCTCGGCTTAGCTGTGAGGATTGAGAAGGCATGAGTTGAAGTCCAGTCATTTTGACCGTGAGTACTCGGTCAAAATGACTGGACATCGAGGGTGTATTTGATTTACGGCTCGCGCACGTGCTGACGCCACAGCCCAATGATGATCGGTAGGACGACGCACAGCGCGGTGCTGGTAGCTAGACGACCCCATTCGACGCCGTGAATACTCCCGGCGGTCAGTGGCGCCCCTGCTTGCAGGTAATTGATCCACGGGATGGTTGGGGTGAAGCTGCTTGACGAGGGCGGTCGGGGGTAGGACTGTCGTCGGGACGACCAGCGTGACGACGATCGCAGCGGGTGCGTTCAGGAAAGCCAGACCCAGAGCGAAGCCGACGAGGACGTAAATGAGGGTGGCGGCGGTGGAGGCGAGCAGTGCCTTCCACTTGGCCTCGGTGAGGGTCGCGGAGGCGTTAATGGCTGTGCCGGCTAGGACCGACAGTGCTACCAAAACAACGGCCAGTGCTCGTCGGCTTCTGGAACAGTTCACCGAGCGTGAGCGTGCAGTGGCCCTGGCCGTTGGACAGGGGTTGACCAACTCGCAGATTTCCGAGCAGGAATATCTGTCGGTTGCCACCGTCAAGGCAGAGATCACCCGAATCCTTGGGAAACTCAGCGTCGTCGTAATTTTCCACGCCGAGCTGGTCGAGGACCCGAGAAATCGTCCTGGCCACCGCCAGGGTGTTGTCGAGTGGCATCGTCAGGCTCTCGGTGCGTCGGGCTCGCAGACATTCGCAGACCTCAATGAGTTCGTAGAGCGTAGCCGCGCCCCAAAGCGAGGGTACTGTGGACCTCCGGGATGCCCCCGCGGCGGTGAATAGAGGATACGGCTGGGGTGATGGAACCTCGGCCCAACCTCGATCCAGCCGTCAGTGCCCTGAATGGTCATGCGTCCCGGACCTTCGGAGGTGAACGAGATGGCCGGTGTGGCGAATTTGTTCCTGGGGAAGGTCAGCAGCATCGAAGCGTCGGAGTCCACTCCGTTGGGGAAGTGGTTGCCACGGGCAATGACCTCGGTGGGCTCTCCAAAGAGATGAATGGTGAAGTCGAGGGCGTAGACGCCGAAGTCGAGGGCCGCTCCACCACCTAGCGCGGGGGAGAAGAGACGGTCCTAGGGGTCCCGCGTAGGGCGAACAAATCTCCCTGGGCATCTGTTTGCTCGCTGATCGCGCCACCATTGACGGTGTCGATCATCTCGGTGACGACGGGTAAGGAGCGGGTCCACCTCTTTTCCATTGCAAAGATCTTTTGGCCCGGGCATCCTCAGCTATTTCGGTGGTGGCAAGGGAGGTTGCGGTGAAGGAATTCTCGACGGAAAAGGTTTTTCCGGCCTCGATCGCAGCTAGAGCAATTGGGCGATGCTGAGGGTGCGGGGTTGCTACGTAAACGACGTCAACGGCGGGGTTGGCGATCATGTCGACATACGGATCGTGACCGTCCGGGCGGGGGCAATTGAGGTTCTGGGTAACCAGATCGGCGAAGGCATCGGCACGCGGCCGACCTTGACGCGATGGCACAGATGCGTGCTGCCGGGACGTGTGCGAAGTCGTCAAGAACCGTGTGGGCGATACGTCCAGTACACCTGCGATTCCCCAACCGATAGTGGCCGTGGTGTCCGTGGGATAACGCTAGGTGCAGCTGTGAGCGATACCACGGTTTCGCCCACTGTGCAGCCGGTTTGGGTGTTTCATCCCTTGTCGAAAGGCATCTGTATCGCGTAACGTGAAATTTGTGGGAAGCAGTGAAGCTGACGATTGGACACTCCAGGCAAATTGCCGCGGTATGGCAGATGCCCTCTTCCCGGACGGGAAAGAGCAACGCCGAGCTCGGCGCATCTGTGCTGACTGCCGCGTCCGCCCGGAATGCCTTGCTGAGGCCCTGGATAACCGGCTTGAATGGGGCGTCTGGGGCGGCATGACCGAGCGTGAGAGGCGACGTCTACTGCGTGAGCGTCCAGACGTGACGAGTTGGCGTGACGTGCTGCTTGCCGGTCAAGGAACCATGGCGAAAACGGCTAAGGTGAAGTCATGACCCGATGGGAGTACTTCACGGCACCGATTCTGGTGCACACCTCGCAGCAGATCCTCAACAATTTTGGAGCGGACGGTTGGGAACTTGTCCAGATCGTTCCCGGCCCCAACCCTGAGTCGCTAGTGGGCTACTTCAAACGTCCACTGCCTGACCAGGAGCAGTCCCGATGAGTGCCACAACGAGGTGTGCCGAACTGGGGATTGCTCTTCCTCCGGTCGCGGCTCCGGTCGCCGACTACGTGCCAGCCATCCAAGCGGGATCGCAGATTCTTACCTCCGGACAGCTACCGCTTGTTGACGGTGAGCTGACTGCCGTCGGCAAGGTAGGAGACGCTATCTCCGCTGAGCAGGCCGCTGAGGCCGCTCGCACCGCTACCCTCAATGCCATCGCAGCCGCAGCTGATGTTGCCGGTGGGTTGGATGCCATCAAGCGGGTCGTCCGGGTGGTCGTCTTCGTCAACTCCGCTCCAGACTTCACTGGTCAGGCTGGGGTTGCTAACGGTGCCTCTCAATTGCTTGGCCAAGTTTTTGGTGAGCATGGCCATCACGCTCGCAGCGCCGTTGGGGTGGCTACATTGCCGCTCGGATCAGCCGTCGAGGTCGAGTTGACCGTCGAAGTCTGATCGCGCCGATTCCAAAACGATGCGATTCCACCTTTAAAACAGAAGTATTTAAAACAGAGCTTGTGGGCCAGGTGTTAACGCCTGGCCTTGTTCTTGCGGGTTCGAGTGCCTTATGGGTACGAGATGCGGCGAACTCAGTTGGCCCGCGCGGCCAGTTTCCCCGGCTCCATGATGGTGATGACCTTGGGTCGTGCCACGAGCCATCCGCGAGCGGCGAAGTCAGTCAGCGCCTTGTTGACGGTCTCCCGTGAGGAGCCGACGGCCTGGGCGAGCTCATGCTGAGTAAGGTCATGACGCACTACGATGTGTCCCGTTGACGGGTTCGCGGTGCCGAAGCGTCGTGCCAGGTCGAGCAGGGTGTACGCCAGCCGACTTGGGACATCACCGGAGACGAAATGGGCGGTGTTGTCGTCGGCTCGACGCAGGCGCTCCGACAGGCGTCCCAACATAGCCAGGGCGACGTCGTGACGGCTTTCAACGAGCTCGCGCATCTGCGCCCCCGGAGCTTTGAGCAGGCTGCAGCGGGTGAGAGTGGTGGCCGTCGTGGAACGGGTGCCGCCGTCAACCAGTGATAGCTCCCCGAACATGTCACCGGGGCCCATAAGCCATAACAGGGAGTCGCGAGGAGTGAGGTCTTCAGCTGTTGTGGAGCGAGTGAGCTTCACCTTTCCCTCGACGACGAGGTACAGGTTGTCAGCCAGATCTCCGGCCTCGAAGATCACCGTATTTCGCGGGCAGACCAAGGTCTCGCACATGGCCATGATTCGGGCAGCCGAGGCGGGGCCGAGAGCTGCGAGGAACGGTTGGGTCGCCGCCGTTGCCACCACATTTGCCATCCGAACATCTCCCCTCAAGAGCACCTGCATCGTTCGGCCATTCATGGCCGAGCATGTGCCTACATTGTGGCAGGTGTCACATTCTGTGACGACACCGGGCCCTGATTCTCCTCCTATGCTTAGGCTCATGGCAGCATCCTTTACCGCATCACGACCTCGTCGGGAAGGCTGCCGAGCCTGTGCCAACAAGGTGGTATCAGTCCTTGCCAAAGCCTATCCGGACGCTTGCTGTGAGCTGCATTACGATGGTCCATACCAATTACTTGTTGCTACAGTGTTGTCGGCCCAGACGACGGATCGGCGGGTCAATACCGTCACCCCCACGTTGTTCAACCGTTGGCCTGACACCCAGACACTCGCTGATGCCGACGTCGGTGAGGTTGAGGCAGTAGTGGCCCCGCTGGGATTCGGACCCACCCGAGCCGAGCGCCTGGTGTCGATGGCCACACAGCTCGTTGACGACTTCGATGGCGTCGTCCCCGACGATCTTGACTCGCTCGTGACTCTGCCCGGAGTAGGCCGTAAAACCGCCAATGTCGTGTTAGGTAATGCCTACGGCGTCCCCGGAATTACTCCGGACACCCATGTCATGCGGGTATCTCGTCGCCTCGGCTGGACCGACGCGACGACCCCCGCCAAGGTGGAAGTCGACCTTGCTGAGCTTTTCGACCCTTCCGAGTGGGTGATGTTATGCCACCGCCTGATCTGGCACGGGCGGCGGAGCTGTCATTCCCGCCGTCCCGCCTGTGGGGTGTGCCCGGTCGCTGAGTGGTGTCCCTCATTCGGGGAAGGTCCGACGGATCCCGAGAAAGCCGCCGTACTCGTCCGGGAGCCGCGTCGATGACGGGGATGAAAGTTCTCGGCGCAGTGATGGCCGCCATCATATTTGCTGGCTGCGGGGAAGATGCGGACATGGCTAATCAGCGCGAGAATGCGGGGATACCGGGGTGCTCTCATCTGCCGTCGGGGCCAATTGCGAAAAGTTCCGGCACGGCCGCGGAGGGTCAGCCGATGCCCGATCACGGCTTGCAATGCCTGGGCGAGGGACCGACGATCTCCATGTCCCGGGCGACGTTGAAGGGCGTGACCGCCGTGACGATCTGGGCGTCATGGTGTCGACCATGCCGTAGTGAGGCTCCACTCATTGCCGACGCGTACCGCAGGTACCACGACAGGGTGCACTTTCTCGGCATCGACTATGCCGAATCTGACGCATCCGAGGCCATCTCGTTTGCGGGAGATGCGGGTTTGACGTTCCCCCACCTTCAGGATCCTGACAGCACTATCCGAGGCGCTTGGCAGATTAATGGAGTTCCCGTCACCTTCATTGTGCGCGACGGAACCATCGTTACCCGCCACAGTGGCCAGTGGCGCTCCCAACAGGAGCTTAATTCTGCCATTGACAAGGCCATTGAGAGAACGCCATGAGTCACCTGAGTACCCTCATCGCAAGTCTCGGCCATGACGACCCTGATTTCTCCGTGGGACGACGACCTGGCGGAGGACGGTCCTCGGCTGTGTTAGCCCTTGTTAGCGAGGCAGGCAACAACATCGTCCTGACGCGACGGCCGCTGTCCTTGCGTCACCATGCCGGCCAGGTAGCTTTACCCGGAGGTCGGGCTGAGGACACCGACCAGACGATCGTCGATACCGCCCTGCGGGAGGCTCACGAGGAAGTGGGGTTAGACGAACGTCTCGTCACCGTCAGAGGGACGTTGCCGACTGCCCACGTGGCTGCCAGCAGCTCTGATGTCACCACCGTTGTCGCCACCTGGGGCGGGGCGGGGACAGTCGGAGTTGTCGACCCCGCTGAGGTGGCCCTGGTGCAACGCGTCAGGCTGGCTGATCTGGCAAATCCGTCGGCTCGTGCCACCACGCGTCACCCCTCGGGGTATCGTGGTCCGGCCTTCGTCTTGCCCGACCTATTCGTATGGGGATTCACCGCTCACGTCCTTGACGCTTTGTTGGATTACGGCGGATGGTCTCGGTCGTGGGATCGGGAGCGCATGGTGGAGATCCCAGAGGAATATCTAGGCGCTCAACGCCTGCTGGGAGGCACGCTTTGAGGCTAGGTAATGTGCAACGGCCCCCACAGCGTTGTGAGAGCTGCAACGTTTAGCTCAGCGGGCGGCTGTGGCCCCATCGCTAGCGCGGCGAGGAGCGGATGCGGCGTCAGGGGCCACCGGAGCGGCATGGGAAGGAGCTTCGTTGGCGTCGATGCTGCTGCGGGCGGTGGCGTTGTACTTGCCGCGGGCGATAGCCGACTTGACAGCCTCAAGGGTCGACTTAGCCTCCTCGACGACGCCGGTCGGGGCCTTGACCTGAGAGATCTGCCCCTTGCCGATCAGGGCGAGGATGCCAGCCAGGATGAACAAGACGACAGCCATCGTCGCAAAACCGACGATTAATGAGAGCAGGATGCTCCAGTCGCCAATGCGCTGCCACATGAGGGAGAAGGCAAAGGCGCCGCACAGCCACAGCAACAGTGCGCCGACAATGCCGAAGTAACCAGCGCCTCCGAACATGCCGGCACCAATCCCGGCGTGCTTGGCGGCAGGCTTGATCTCCGCCGTCACCAAGGCCTTGGAGTCCTGGACGAACTTTTGGCCGTCCGTCTTGAGGTTGTCGATCGTGTCGCCAACCGGGAGCTTGTCTGCCATGGGATGCCTCCGCGTGATGAATGTGGTGATCTCAGCCTAACGGGAATAGGTTCGATCTGCTGTATGCGGGTGGAGTTGTCGCCGGGGGAGCTGGCCTCAGTCGGGGGAAGTGCCGGTAGCTCCCGGCACCTCATGGGGATGCTTAGCTGCCCACATGGCATGCCTCTTGCCGCGATGGTGCAGCATGCCACCACCAAGGATGGCCGCTAAAAAAGATGCCACAAGCACGGATGCCTTGGCCTCGTCCGCGAAGTCGTGGTTCTTCGGAAAGGACAGGTCGGTCATGAGCATCGAGACGGTAAATCCGATGCCCGCCAACATAGCCACCGCGACGATGTCACGCCACACGACACCGCGACCGAGTTCAGCCGAGGTGAATCGGGCGGTGAGCCAGGATCCGAGGGTGATTCCGATGACCTTTCCGAGGATGAGACCACAGATGATGCCCAGTGAAATCGGGTGAGTCCACAGGACTAGGAAGGTTTCACCGCTGACTTGGACACCAGCACTCATTAAGGCGAAGAAAGGGACGACGGCGCCGGCCGACCATGGCTCCACTTTGTGCTGCCAGCGATCAACAGGGTCGTCGAGGACGTCTTCCTCGGTGCGGGCCAGGAGGCCAAAAGCAACGCCGGCGATGGTGGCATGGATGCCCGAGTGCAGCATGCACCACCATCCGGCGATGAAGATCGGTACGTACCACCAGCCGTTATCGACGTGGAAGTGCTGCATCACTCCCCACAAGGCGATGCAGGCGATCGCGCCGGCGAGCCACCAGATGTCCAGCCCCTCGGAGAAAAAGACTGCAATCACAATGATCGAACCGAGATCATCGGCAATGGCCAAGGTGAGCAGGAAGGCTCGCACTGCCTGTGGCAAGCCTGACCCGACGATGGCTAGCACCGCCAGGGCAAAGGCGATGTCGGTTGCCATCGGGATAGCCCAACCTGCCGGATGCCCATCGCTGGCTAATACGTTGAAGAGCGTGTAGATGCCGGCAGGAAACACCATTCCGCATACGGCAGCAACGATGGGGGCTAAAGCGTCAGCCGGTCGCGATAGCGAACCTTCAACGAACTCTCGCTTGAGCTCAAGGCCGGCGATGAAGAAGAAGATCGTCAAGAGGCCGTCGGCCGCCCACTGCTCAATTGTGAGCGGGCCAAGAGTTAACTCACGGAAAAAGTGGTAAGAGTCGTGACCGAGATTGGCCCACAAGAGGGCTGTGACGGTGGCTGCCAGCATCAGCATGCCGCCAGTGGTCTCGTTTCGAAAGATGCCGGACAGGTGAAGGGCGTTTGGGCCTGTCACCGGTCGAAGGATGCTCTTGCGAGGCCGCTTGATCTTGTGGGAATCCGTCATGAATGCCTCTCGGGTAACCGCGGCGTGGGCCCGGCGGGATAGGGAACAGCGTCACGCCGACCAGACTTCCCAGCACACCCTGTTGAGAAGCGTAGCAAATGGGTGTGACGTCACCGATCGGTGTTCACGTGGTAGGCCGGCCTTGTCGAAGCACAGTTTGGGAGGGCTCAGACAGTGATCGTCAGGCCGTCGTCGTGGGGACGAATAGGGGTGGTGAGCTCATCGTGGTCGACCCAGGCCCGCCAGCATTCGAGCTGGTAGGGCAGGCGCAACCCGCTAGTCCCGGCGGAATCATCGGCGAGTGCGGCAACTTTCGCGAGCAAGTCAGAGCGGGCGTCAGAGTCGAGGGTTCGCACTGCCGGGCGGGCCGCGGCCATGGCAATGAGAGAGTCGCGGTCGACCGGCACCCACAGGCGCTTGGTGATGTGCTCGTCCTCCGGAAAGTACTTGCTGGAGATGAGTTCATGCACTGACTTGGTGCCGTAGTCACCGCGCATGGCGTTCCTGTCGACGGTGCGCAGTAGCGTCGCAAGCCGTTTGACCCACGGGACGGTGTCATCGCGTACGAGCCAGGAGACGCCGAGAACGCTGCCCGGGCGCAGGACACGGGCGATTTCGGGCAGGACGAGACCGGGAGCCAATTCGTGAAAGCCCTGGTGCACCAAGACCGCGTCGAAACTGGAGGGATTGAAAGGCAGCGATTCGGGAGACCCGCAGACGGCCATCACTCCCGGGATGCGGTTGAGTCTCGCTGCGGTGTCGAGATCGCGGTGAACGGCCAGGACATCAGCCCCGTGAGAGGCGACGACTCGGCAATGGGAGACGGTTGGGCACAGCACGATAATTCGACTACCTGGATCCACGCGTCCGGCAGTCAGCCATTCGAATATGCCGCTGGGGAGATGCGGTGTAGAGGAGACTGCCATGGCCCTGATTGTAGGGGGGAATCGCTGTGGTCGGGGTTGTCCACAGGGGTTCGTCGGCGAGTTGGCGCGGTTTTCCACAGATCTGAAATTGGATGACGGACTTTGCGGCTTCTGACGATAACTGAAGGTATGAAGATTCGTGGACAGGGACGGGGCGCTGAGACGCGTCGGCCTGCGCCTAGCGCTACCCGGGAGGAGACAGCGGTCGCTTTGGTGACCCGGGATGGTCGACTGGCGGAGGTCGTCGGGTCAGTGGCTGCCAGCGGTGGGGTTGGTGTTGATGTCGTGGGGAGCCGCGAAGCCGTGTCGCGGGCGTGGTCGAAGCATGGCCCGTTGCTCGTGGGAGCCGATATGGCTGGCTCAGTAATGACATGGGGGCTGTCGCCGAGGCCAGGCAGCTATGTCGTCGGTTTCGACGCTGAGGAGGCGGCACGTTGGTCGGCGGGACTAACAGCCAGCGTCATCGTCGTGCCACAAGCCAACCAGGTACTTACCGAGATTCTTCATGACGAATTGGCTACAACGTCGAGGGCCACAGTGATACAGGTGAGTTCCAGCGCAGGCGGAACCGGGGTGAGCACCTTGGCAGCGGGCCTGGCATGGGCTGCTGCGAGGTCGGGGATAAAAGTTGGGCTGGTTGAACTTGATCCCAGCGTCGGCGGGATCGACCTGCTGTTAGCTGTTAGGTATCGAGAGAAAGGACGGGTGGCGGTGGCCCGAGTTGGCGTCGGCCCGCGGGGTGACGACTGATTTGGGGTCGCACTTGCCCTCCCCTGACGGCGTCGAGGTGGTAAGTGCAGGCAGGGTGGGGGTTGACGTGCCTCCAGCGGCTCGTAGAGCTGTGGTCAATTCTTTGGCTGGCGATCACGAACTTGTCGTCGTGGATCCAGGAGGTCTTGATGCTCCGGAGGCCACGGTGGACGTCAAGGTGGGGGTGGTAGCTGCTGACCTTAGATCCGTGATGACGGCCAGAGGACGGGACCTCCCGAACCTCCTCGTAGCGCGGCGGGGGCCCGGACGGTCCATGCTTGACGGGGACGTCGAGTCGGTGTTGGGGGTTCGGCCAGACCTGGTGATCAAGGATGACCGGCGGCTGGCTCGTGGTCACGGGGACGGGGAAGCACCATGGGTGGTGGCTTCTCGACGATGGCGTCGCGGGTGTGTAGAGCTCATGGAACAGGTGATGGGTTCATGAGCGAGGAGGAGCCGGATCTCGGGCTCGTCGAGCAGGTGCGGCGCCGACTGGCTGGCCTCGCACGAGACTGGACGCCGATGGACGTCGCCCACGCCATTCTCGACTGTGGTCGGGTGGCTTCCGACAAAACCGTGCTAGCGGTTGTCGAAGAGCTGCACCGCACCAGCACGGGGGCCGGGAGACTGGATTCTCTGCTGGTCATGGACGGGGTCACCGACGTTCTCGTCAACGGTCCCGGTCAGGTGTTTATCGACCGCGGACAAGGTTTGGAACTGACCGACGTCACCTTCAGTGGACCTGAGGAGGTGAGGGCTCTCGCAGTACGACTGGCTGCGGCTGTGGGGCGTCGGTTCGATGACGGCAATCCATGGGTGGATGCCAGGCTGCCTGACGGCACCCGGGTTCACGCTGTCTTGGATGTGCTGGCCAGGCCGGGAACCTGCCTCAGTTTGCGAGTGCCGTCCCGACGCTGCCTCTCCCTCGACGACTGGGTGGCCGGGGGATCGATGGCACCGGGGTGTCGACGGATGATCGACACGATCTTGAGCCGGAAGTTAGCCTTCTTGGTGACTGGGGGCACTGGAACCGGCAAGACGACCCTGCTGTCAGCGATGCTGACGAGTTTGCCGCCGGACCAAAGACTGGTCATCGTGGAAGACTCCCGGGAGATCTGGATCGACCATCCGCACTGGGTTTCGATGGAGGCCCGCGCAGCCAACTCTGAGGGTAAAGGATCGGTGACTCTGACTGATTTGGTCCGTCAGTGCTTACGAATGAGGCCTGACCGGATCGTCCTGGGAGAGGTGCGAGGGGCGGAACTGCGAGATCTCCTCATGGCCCTCAATACCGGTCACGAGGGTGGTTGTGGGACGGTGCACGCTAACGGGGTAGCTGAGGTGCCGGCTCGCCTGGAAGCCCTCGCGGCGTTGGGTGGGCTATCTCGGGAGGCAGCGTCGGCCCAGATCACCGCAGCCCTCCATGCCGTCATCCATGTGGAAAGGGGAGAACGGGAACGACGGGTGGCGGAGATCGGGGTCTTTGCCGACGTCGAAGGTCGAGCCGTGGTTCTCCCTGCCGTGAAGTGGGATGCCGACGGTGTGATGGCCCCTGGTGACGGTGCGGGGAGATTGTCACAGCTGCTCGGAATGGGGGTGGCGCGATGAGAGTCATTGGGGCCGCTCTGCTCATGGGTCTAGCAGCATGGATGGTGATGCCATCCGCCACGAGGAGGCAGCAGGGGCGGCATCTACCAACATGGTTGGGGATCCCGGTGGGGTTCGTGGCGGCCTGGTTAGTCTTTGGTGCGAGCGGTGTGGTGTGGGCTGTTATGGCGGTGGCTGTGGGCGAGACGGTGCTCGTCGTCGTGCGTCGTCAGCGTCAAAGAGCCCAGATTCTCAAGGGTGGCCGCGAGGTTGCCCGGGCGACAAGGGTGTTGGCTGGACGGGTGTCGGTGGGGGAGATCCCCTCGGTTGCTTTAGAGCACGTGGCCGGTGACGTCGAGGTCTTGGCACTGGCTAGGCGGGCTCAGACGGTGGGCGGAAGCGTTTCCGACGCCCTTATTGTGACCTCCCAGCAACCAGGGATGGCTGGTCTGGTGCCGCTAGCCCATGCGTGGCACTTGGCTGCGACGACAGGCGCGCCCCTCGCCCCAGCAGCGAGATCCGTGGCGGAAGGGACAGCTCGACGAGCCCGCCTTGAAGCCACCCTGGACTCTGAACTCGCGGCGGCTCGGGCCTCGGGCCGGATTATGGGTCTCCTACCTCTAGTCGGACTGCTCATGGGCCATGTCGTCGGGGCGCGTCCGACGGTGTTCCTCACCACTACATGGCTAGGGAGAGCCTGCTTGTTGGGATCGACCCTGTTGGCATGCGCTGGGGTGCTGTGGAGTGAAACTCTGGCTGATCGAGTGGCGAGGGAGGCCCTCCCATGAGCGACATCGATGTGACAGGAACCCTCCTTCCGGCGATGATCATGGCAGGGATCGCAGTGTGGTTGGTCGTCCCGCCGACAGCGTCAACACGCATCAAGGATCGGAAACCACCTCCCCTTGGCTGGCCCCTCGCCCTGGTGCCCCCAGCATCGCAGATGCGGGTGCTGGCAGGGCTGGTTGCGGCTTGCGCGATTCTCGTGGGGTGCCGTGGCCGCTTCCAGTGACGGCCGGGTTATCCGTGCTTGTGGGAGCGGTGGTGTGGTGGGGGTCTGGTCGACTTGAGTCCTCGGGACATAGACGGGTGAAACAGCGCCGGGCGGCGCAACTGCCTGAGACCCTCCTGATGCTCTCGAGTACGATGGAGGCTGGTCTGCCATTGCGGGCGGCAGTAACGACGGTGGCTGAGTCGTTGGAAGGGCCATGTGCTGAGGATTTGCGCCGATTGGCGTCGGCCCTGGCAGCAGGAGTGCCGGACTCAAAGGCTTGGAACGATCTTGCGGCGGTAACGGTGTGGCGTGATCCTGCTCAGGACGTTTCACGAGCTGTGGACTCTGGCGAGGGGATTAGTGAACTGCTGTCGGCCCACGCTGCGCAGCTGCAGGTCGCAGCCGCCGAAAAGGCCGAGAAGAAAGCGCGCAAGGCGGGAGTTGACGCTATCGGTCCGCTGGGGTGCTGTCACCTGCCAGCTTTCCTGCTAGTCGGGGTGGTGCCGATTATCGCCGGAATGGTGTTGGGGGTGCTATGACGATGCGGGCTGTGCCATGAGGGCACGGCCCGCATCGTGCTGCCCGGCATCGGTTGTCCACAGGGGGTTTAGGCGACCGCAGAGAGGTTATCCACAGAAGCAAAACTGGCTGACGGATTTGGGGAGTTCAGACGACAACTGAAGGTGTGAGGCGCGGGCCTCACAGAGGTCGGGAATGGCCCGGCCGGATAAACAGACAGGAGGCGACAGTGCCTGAGAACACCGATCCAACGACAGAACCCGTCATCTCTGCTAGGTCTCTTGACCTGGTCGGCGCTACTGATGTGGCACAACCCCCTCATCGAGGGCGTTACCGAGCAGTACGCAGCAAGTTCGTTGATCGTGGCATGGCCACTGCGGAATATGCCGTCGGCATGCTTGCCGCGGTCGCGCTCGCACTGGTCTTGCTCAAGATCATCACCCATCAGGAGGTGTTCGCGAAGCTGCTCAAGCTGGTTGTCAGCATCATTGGCAAGGCAGGAGGCATGCTGCCGTGACCGAGCTGACTCGTCGTGGCGGGTGCTCACGGGCTTCCGCCACGCCGGGTCGCTCCCCGCGGCGATCCCGGCAGTGTGTGTCACGGGGCATGGTGACGGTTGAGATGGCGGTAAGCCTCATCGCAGCCACCCTGGTGTGGGTAGTGGGGCTGGTAGTCGTCGAAGATGCCTGCCGCACGACGGCCGCCCAGGTGGCTCGTCAGATGGCTCGTGGGGATACGGCGTCGGCTCGACAGGCCGAGAGCACAGCGCCCACCGGGGCCAGGATCTTGACCACCACAACTGGCGGCTGGGTGACCGTGACTGTTCAGGTTGACAGGTCGTTGGGAAAGATCGGCCCGGTACATCTACGAGGGCAGGCCCGTTCTCCGATGGAACCGGGGCAATCATGAGGGATTTCAACTGTTTCCGCATCCGGCCTCGAGGTGGTCTGGCGGGACGGGAACGAGGTTCGGGAACCCTGCTGTTGGCGGCTGTCGGAGTGGGGTTTGTTGCGGCAGTATGGATGTCATTGTTGCTCACCGGATGGTGGTCAGCTGCTCACCGTGCAGAGGAGACGTCCGACATCGTTGCACTGGCTGCTGGAGGAGCCCAGGCTGTTGGGGGAACCCGGCTGCCCGGTGGCCGAGCGGACCGCCAGAGCCAACGGGGCTGAACTGACGTCATGCGTAGTGCACACCACGGAGAAGGGGTTGTCCGTGACCGTCGAGGTGGGGGTGAAGCTTCACCGTGGATGGGAGTTGCCGGTAATGCCTACCACGGTGGTGAAGTCGTCTCGGGCTGGCCCAGTGGAGTGAGAACTCCGGCCAGAACTGCCGGTGGGCGAACATGGATGGTCCTGAGGACGTCGGTGATCCGTCCTAGCATCGAGGCCATGATTAGCCAGGTGGCCGGGCACGGGTACAGCAGTATTCGGGATCCCATGATGGAGCTAGGGCGTATCACCGTCATTACCGGTTCAGGGAATCACTGGTCGACATGCCCAGGTGAGTCTCATGACCGGTTTGGTGGCTGACGACCTTGGCTAACTTGTCGGTCAGCACGGTCTACTGCCTGTCCTGGCTACCGCCGAGATATCCGACGGCAACCTGCCATTATGCTGGCTGCGGTTCTGCTCTCGCCGAGGCCATCGGCCTTGCTGGTCCTCAACGAGCCCGAGGCGGGCCTGCGTGCTTGCGTTATCCCAACCTTAGCCAGCTTAGTCCGGGTCGCCTCCGAACGTACCCAGAACCTGGTGGTCTCCCACAACATGGCGCTAATGGAGACTCACGGAGAAACCGACGGTAGGGCGCGAGTCCACCACGAGTTTGGGGACACTGACGCGAATCGCCGGCTAAGAGGTGTTGAGCTGCCCGGAATGGTCCTGGGGCAAACGCAAGGGTGGTGACTGACAGGCACCTGACGAGCCATAAAGGGATATCGAAGCCACAACTTCGATCATATGGACCGACCGCTTAGGCTAATTGATCCATTGCTGCCGTCAGCGTGGCGGCAGCGGTCTTGTCGAGCATCTGGTTGGCGTTGCCGCACTTGGGTGAAACGACACAAGCAGGGCATCCAGATTCGCACGCACATTGAGCCAGGCGCATCGTCGTGGCATGCCACCATTCCTCGGCTTTCTCAAACCCGGCCTCGGCAAATCCAGCTCCACCGCTCTGACCATCATGGACAACGATGGTGCAGGCTCCAGTGTCGGGCAGCATCACCGTCGACACCCCACCAACATCCCATCGATCACACGGTGAGAACATTGGCAGTAGCCCAATAGCGGTGTGCTCAGCGCCATGGGCCGCCCCTGCCAGACGCACGGCGTCCAGCCCTAGCTCATCCACGACGGCATCCGGAATAACCCACCAGCACGCCTGGGTGATCATAGTGTGGGTGGGCATCTCCAGGGCGACAGAGTCCCACACGTCATTAGTGATTTCGTCGCGACGCAGATACCCAACGACCTGCTCGGTCAGTTCCACCTGCCCGCATGCCACATACCCGGGCCCAAAATCGCGACGTCTCTCCTCTCGGATGATCCTCACTGTCGACGCCGACTGCGGTTGAGTCCAGTATCCCGGCAGGTCCTGGTGCACTAGGGCGTGGTGCTCGACCGGGTTGTATTCGTCGACCAGCCACTGATCCCCCTGATGCAGGTACACCGCGCCTGGATGCACAGTGCGGTCTGCGGCGGCTTCGTCAACTACCCCGATGACCCTGCCGGTGGACACATCGACGATGTCAACCCCCTTGCTTGCCGCCGATCGCAGGTCGATCGCGTCGACAGCCCGCTCCGAACGAGTCCAGAACAGCTGATTCCCGCGACGCCGCAGTACGTTTTGGCTTGCCAGCATCTCGCACATTCCGGCGAAGGTCGACCCATAAAACTCCTGATCGGCAGGGGAAAGGTACGCCTCCTGGGCAGCTGCAGCCAGATGCGGGCCGAGCACATACGGGTTATCCGGGTATAGGACAGTCGCTTCCACCGATGATGAGAACAGCAACTCCGGGTGCTCAAAGAGGTATTGATCCAGCGGATTCTCCCGGGCCAGGAGCACCACCAACGCGTCACGTCCTGACCGTCCGGCGCGGCCAACCTGCTGCCACAAGGCTGACAGTCGTCCCGGATACCCAGCGATGATAACGGCGTCCATCCCCGAAATGTCTACGCCCAATTCCAGGGCATTCGTCGCGACGACAGCCCGCACTGAACCGTTTTGCAGGCTGGCCTCGATACGCCGTCGGTCTTCGGGAAGGTACCCGGCCCGATACGAGGCGACCCGGGCCCCGCTGGTCACCCGGTCCTGGGCATGGGCAGAGATGACCTCTGCCAGGGAGCGTGAAGAGACGAAACAGATCGTTTGCAATCCGGCATCGGTCAGGTTAGCCACTAGCCCTGTGGCATCGCTGGATACCGACTCCGCTGGCTGCCACAAGACGACATCACGGCCCGGGTGCGGGGAACAGTCCTCGTCAACGACCTCTACCTTCTCTACTCCGAGCAGACGGGTTCCGGCCTCGGCTGCGTTCGTTGAGGTCGCACTGGAAAGCAGGAAGACCGGGTCTGCACCATGCATCCGACAAAGCCGGCGCAGTCGGCGGATTACCTGAGCTACATGTGCCCCGAAGACCCCGCGATATCGGTGGGCTTCGTCAATGACGACATATCGCAGACTCCCCAGCAAGGATGCCCACCGCGAATGAGATGGCAATACGGTGTGGTGCAACATGTCCGGGTTCGTCAGGATGTATCGGGCCTGCTCCCGGGCGAAGCGACGCTCGGCCTCGTCGGAGTCGCCATCGAGGGTGGAGACCAGCCAATCTCTTGGCCCAACTTCGCGACAGACGCGTTCCTGGTCGTGAGCCAGGGCCTTCGTAGGGGCTAGGTACAAGGCGCTGTTGCGGTGGAGGGAATCCCGCAGAGATGCCGGTCGATCAGGAGTCGGCGGCTCCGGCACGACGGGAGTGGTTGATGCCGTCGCAGCCATGATCGGCAACAAGTAGGCCAGGGTCTTACCTGATGCTGTCGCGGTGCAAATCGCTGCGTGATTGCCCGCCCTTGCCAGCTCGGCAAATCGGGCTTGGTGCTCCCAAGGCTGATGGATCCCCGCCGTCTCGACAGCTTGAAGGCAATCCTCGGGAAGCCACGACGGCCACTCACCGGTGCGCCCTGTTGCAGCCTCGCGATGATCGAGGTAAACCACCTGGCGACTGGCCAACAGCCGCGACACGGCGTCGCGAGTTGACAGGACAGATGGAACGACCACGCGCCAAGATTGCCACCATGGGCAGACACCTCACCGTCGACGAGATCGAACAGCTGCGGAACACCTTCACCGATATCGGGTACCTTACCGACCCCGTCATGGCCGCCATCGGGGACTCGGGGCAGCTCGGGTTGACCAGAAATAGCACCACACCAGCCTTGCGGGCCTTGGCAGGACGTACCGATGCCCTGGCTGGCACTATCCGGCTATGGCTATTGCAGCAGCCCGTCCCCGTCGAACAGCTGGCATCGTTGCCGCTGCAAGCCCTCACCGAGGCCGGCATCGTGAGCATTGCAGGATCGGCAGTGCGCGCCCTGGTCGACCTGCGCCCCTACGGATCCTCCGATGACGGAGCCTCAGGATGGACGGTCTGCGACCTCACCCCGGGCTTGGACAAGACCATCACCAAAATTCGCCCTGACTACGTACTAGGCGTGTCTCCGGCATCAGTGTCGCTGACCCAGATAACCATCCCTACCCACGTGGAACGCGCCCTCGACATGGGTTGCGGGTGCGGCGTTCAGTCGCTGCACCTGTCGCGTCACGCCGACTATGTTGTCGCCACTGATGTCAACCCTCGAGCCCTCGAAATGGCTCGGCTCACTTGCCGTCTCTGCCACGCCGACGTGGACATCCGGGACGGATCCCTCTATGACCCTTGCCGGGGAGACACCTTCGACCTCATTGTCACCAATCCGCCCTACGTCATGGCCCCGCCTAGCCGTGACGGTCAACGTTTGGTCTACCGGGAGGGCGGGTTCGCCGGGGACGGCTTGGTGGAGGCCGTGGTCCGTGGCGCCCCTGCCCGCCTCAATGACGGCGGGGTGCTCCAAGTTCTTGCCAACTGGGCCCACATCGGAGATCAGCCCTGGTCCGAGAGGCTCGCCACCTGGGCCGAGGGGACCGGCTGCGATCTGTGGGTGGTCCAACGCGAGCACCTCGACGTCTACGAATACATCGAGACCTGGCTCACCGACGCCGGTCTGGATGGGTCTGCCCAGTGGCGGTCCCGCTACAACGAGTGGCTGTCCTACTTCGACTCCTTCGACGTTACTGGTGTGTCCCTGGGATGGATCACCTTGACCAAGGCCGGCCGGAACGATCCCGATCTCTGCTTCGAACAATGGCCCTGGCAGGTGGCACAACCCATTGGTGAGACGATGGCGCGGCGTTCTCAGGCTGCCACCTGGGCGTGTCTCAATGACGAGGATCTGCTGGCCCGGCGCTGGCGCATCGCTCCCGACGTTGACAACGAAACTACCGGACGCCCTGGCGCCACCGATCCCGAGCACATCGTGCTGCGTCAGCGTCGCGGGCTGTGCCGTGCCGTCGAGATGACGACGGCTTCCGGTGGGGTGCTGGGTGCCTGTGACGGGGAACTTGCGTTGGCCCAGATTACCGGTGCCGTGTCCGCGATCCTTGAGGTCGACCATGATTCCTTGCTGGCCGAGGTGCTGCCGCTGGTTCGCGAGTGTCTGCGTCACGGCATCCTCGAAGCTACCTGAGTGGGTGGACGCTGACCGTCATAACCCTCGATGCCACGCTTCGATCACCAGTGCGCTATTTTTGGCGAAGCAATCGTTAAAAAGGAGAACCGATGACCGGCCACCAGGAGATCCCGCTCACCGAGACCCACCACTGCGGCTGTGGTGAAAGCGACGCCGGGCTACCCGAGCTCGATGTGCGCACCATTCCGCACGCTATCCGTCACGGTGCCGTCATCGGCGCCTTCGCGCAGCTACAGCCAGGTGCCTCGATGGTTCTTATTGCCCCGCACAACCCGCTGCCTCTGCTGAGCCAGCTCGAGCAAATCAACGGCGCCTTCGACATTGAGTACCTGGCCGAGGGGCCACAGGAGTGGCATATTAAGCTCACCAAGCAGTCCTGACGCTTGCGGGACGCGCCTTGTGTGAACGCCTCCTCGCCCCTAACTCGCCACTGTACAGTCTAGCCCGGAGTATCAGACCCGTCGGGCATGTTGGGGGCGAATTGCTCTCTTCCTGAACGAGTTCGAGGTGCCAGATGCGGCGGCTGTTGTTACGGTTGACGCGCGACCACCGGCGACGGTGCCGCTACATTGGGCCGCGGACTGTCCACTTCGGGCGGCCCGGCAGTCCACATCACGTCAACGGAGAAGGCAGGAATGTCACCGACCAAGAGCCTCGTCATCGTCGAGTCCCCCCATAAGGCCACGATGATCGCCGGGCACCTGGGACCCACGTACACCGTGCGAGCCAGCCAGGGTCACGTGCGCGACCTGCCCACCAGCGCGTCTGAGGTTCCCGCCAAGTACAAGGGGAAATCATGGGCGCGTACCGGAGTCAATGTCGACGACAAGTTCACCCCGATCTACGTCGTCTCCCCCGAAAAGCGGTCGACGATCCGCGAGCTCAAAAGCCTGCTCAAGGACTCCGATGAGCTCTTGCTCGCCACCGATGGTGACCGCGAAGGAGAGGCCATCGCCTGGCATCTGCTTGACGAGCTCAAGCCGAAGGTGCCGGTGCGCCGCATGGTGTTCAACGAGATCACCGAGAAGGCCATCAATGAGGCTGTCGCTCATACCCGCGAGCTCGACACGGACCTCGTTGACGCCCAAGAGACCCGACGCATCCTTGACCGTCTCTACGGTTACGAGGTGTCCCCGGTGTTGTGGAAGAAGGTGCTGCCGAGACTGTCGGCGGGCCGCGTGCAATCGGTGGCTACCCGTCTAATCGTCGATCGTGAGCGCGAGCGGATGGCCTTCACCAGCGCGAACTACTGGGACATGGAGGCCACTCTGGTCGCCAACTCGGACGAGTTCCAGGCCCGCTTGGTCTCCCTCGACGGCACCAAGATCGCGACCGGCCGCGGCTTCGACTCCCACGGCAACCTCACCTCCAAGGTGCGTCGCCTCGATGAGGTCACCACCACCACCTTGGCCAAGGCCCTCGAGAAGGCCCCGTTCGTCGTCACCAAGGTGGAGTCCAAGCCGTATACCCGCCGCCCCTACGCTCCCTTCCGCACCACGACCCTGCAACAGGAGGCAGGTCGCAAGCTTGGCTTCACTTCCCAGCGCACCATGTCGGTGGCCCAGAATCTCTACGAGGGTGGCTACATCACTTACATGCGTACCGACTCGGTGGCCCTGTCCCAGGAAGCCATTCATGCTGCCCGTAGCCAGGCTGCCGAACTCTATGGTTCCGACCACATCCCGGACAAACCGCGTATCTACACCTCGAAGGTGAAAAACGCCCAAGAAGCCCACGAGGCCATCCGTCCTGCCGGTGAGCACTTCCGCACCCCCGCTGAGACCGGCCTGACCGGCGACGAGTTCAAGCTTTACGAGCTGGTCTGGATGCGGACCCTCGCCTCCCAGATGGCCGATGCCAAGGGCGAGACTCTTTCAGTGATTATCGACGCCACTCCGGCCTCGCCGGTGAGCCTGCCCGACGGTGACGTCACCACCGTCACCTTCACCGCATCTGGGCGCACCATCACCTTCCACGGCTTCCTGCGCGCTTACGTCGAGTCTGTCGACGAAGGAGCCTCCGATGACGCCCAGAAACGTCTGCCTCAGTTATCGCAGGGGCAGGACGTAGATCCGCGCGAGGTGGCAGCCAACGGGCACGACACCCGCCCGCCGGCCCGCTACACCGAGCCCAGCTTGGTGGCGAAGCTGGAGGAGCTAGAGATCGGCCGCCCGTCGACCTACGCGTCTATCATCCGCACTATCACCAGCCGCGACTACGTCTTTAAGAAAGGTTCGGCCTTGGTGCCGACCTGGCTCGCCTTTGCCGTCACAAGGTTGTTAGAGGAGCACTTTTCCAACCTTGTCGACTACCAGTTTACCGCTGACATGGAGGAAACCCTCGACCAGATAGCCCGTGGCAATGCTGATCGGGTGGCAGTGCTTTCAGCCTTCTACTTCGGTCAGACGAAATCCGACGACGGTGACGTCCCAACCCCCACGGAGGGCCACGAGGGTCTGCACCAGCTCGTCACTGAGCTCGGCGACATCGACGCGCGTACGATCTGCACCTTCCCGCTCGAGGACTCTAGCGTCGTTGTCCGGGTGGGTCGCTACGGCACCTACGTCGAGGATTCCGGGGGCAACCGGGCCAACGTCGATGACGCTCTGCCCCCCGACGAGCTCACCGTCGAGGCCGCCAAGGAGCTGCTGGCAAGCCCGAACGGCCAGGATCGCGAGCTCGGTCTGGATCCGCACAGCCATCGCCCGATCGTGGCCCGTAGCGGTCGCTTCGGCCCTTACGTCACTGAGGCCCTTGACGACGACGAGGCCACTGAGATCGTCGAGACGACGACCAAGGACGGCAAGAAGCGTCGCACCAAGCGCAAGGTGAAGCCGCGCACCGCCAGCTTGTTCAGATCGATGAGCCTTGAGACTGTCACCCTTGACGAGGCCCTCAAGCTGCTCTCGCTGCCCCGGGTGGTTGGGACGGCCGCCGATGGCACCGAGATCACGGCCCAGAATGGTCGCTACGGCCCATATCTCAAGAAGGGAACCGACTCGCGCTCCTTAAGCAGTGAAGACGAGATCTTCTCCATCACCCTGGAGCAGGCTGAGGCTGTGTATGCCCAGCCCAAGCAGCGAGGCCGTGCCGCGGCTAAACCGCCGCTGCGCGAACTCGGTGAGGATCCGACATCGGGGCGCCCGATCGTCGTCAAAGATGGGCGTTTCGGCCCCTACGTCACTGACGGCCAGACCAACGCCACCCTCCGCAAGGGCGACTCGGTCAAGGACATCACCCCCGAGCGTGCCCAGGAATTGCTGGCCGAGAAGAGGGCTAAGAGCCCAACCACGAAGAAAACGACGAAGAAGACGACCGCTCGCAAGACCACCACCAAGAAGTCGACGGCGACCTCGAAGTCCGCGAAGAAGGCCAAGACGATCGCAAAAACCTCGACGGAAGGCTGAGATGATGACGGCGGGGCGTTCGGGCAGCACCGAACCGTTGTACTTCGAATTGGCGTGGACGGCTGCTCGGCCGGTTCCAGTCGATCTACGCACTACCGTCGCGACTGTCGGAGCTTGTCGGACCATCGAGTGCGAGGTTACCTTGCTGGACTCGTCGGACCACCGGCTGCTGAGGTCAGGGATCGTTGTCGCCCACCGCGTCGTGGATGGGCTGGGGGAGTGGTACATGGACGCTCCCGAATGGTCCCCGTGGCTACCGGTGGCCCGGTCAGTAGCCCTCGACGCCGCCGGCGAACTGCCGGAAGACTTTGCCTGCCTGGCCCGTCCCTTCTTGCGCGGGGCGACCCTCTGCCCTGTCGCAGCCCTGTCCTGGGAGCGCAACGAGACGGTCTTGGAAGCCCCTAACTCCACTAAACTTGCCCTCATCCGCGACGACCGCATTGCTGTCGTCCAGTCAGGGGTGACAACATCGCGGGTTCGCGAGTTGACGATCATCCCACGACAGGGTCTCACTGAGGGTCAGCGGGAGTGGCTCACCCTCCGCATCCTGGCTCTTGGGGCTGTGCCAGTCTCCCGACATCCTTCAGTTTTGCGACGTCTCGGCCCGGGGGCTGGCGCGCTCACCGACTACCCGCGTCCGCTTCTTCGTGATGATGCCGGGGTACAGACGTGGGTATCGGCTCAGCTGGCCGGGCAATTGCGGGACGTTATCGAGGCCGATCTGGCAGCGCGTTGCCAGGGGATGGATTTAGGCCTCACCGAGACTAAGCGGACGGAGCCGCGTGTTCTTCCGGAGTCCCCAGATCGCACTGGTCCTGTGGGGATGGGCTATGACCCGGTGACGGCGTCAGCCCCCAGTATCCACGACAGGAATCACGGATCTATTCGGCCGGTTCAGAAGGCGATTCGGACGCTGTTGGAGGCCCTGGACGCAATGTCGGGTCTGCTCGATCAGGCCTGGGTTGGACGTGCCCAGAACTTGTGCTTGCGGGTGATGGATCTGAATCCCAGCCGCGTCAGCATTCATAACCTTTCTCGGGAGTATTACCAGTTACTCGAGGAGGTCACGGCGGCGGTGCGGTCCCCGCGTCTCACTGTTGATCCTGATCAACCTGCTCGTCCTACCATGAAGTGCATGCTTCGAGAGTCGGTCGCTGATGCAGTGGCCAAGTGTGATGACGTAAAGGGTTTGCAGGGATGGTCGACAGCTGAGGTTGCAGTTCGTCACGCCGCAGCGGTCGCCGGAATCCTCGACACTGGTCGCGCCGGTAAGGTGGCCAAGCGGCTGCGACCCGTTGTCAAGGAGATAGCGCGGACTAAGCGCAGGGTAACTGAGGTTGTTGACGTCTCGGAGATGTCTCCTCAGGAAGCTTTTGATGCGGGCCGCGAGGTAGAACGTGCCTGGGCATCGTTGTCTGTGGCCCGACAGTCGTTTAGGGAGGACTGGCCACAGCATCGCCGCAAGATTCTTAAGGCTATCCATGACTGACCGGCAGACAATGACCGGCTGTGATCTGGGCGGAGTATTCGTTGTTCTCGAGGGCGGGGACGGTGCTGGTAAGACGACCCAGTCCCGACTGCTTGACCAGTGGTTGACGGCCGAGGGAGTCCCCCACCTGATGACTCGTGAGCCCGGAGATTCCTGGCTTGGACAGCGGATCCGCGAACTAGTGCTTTCTCCTGATTCGGGACCGATCTGCTCGCGCGCCGAGGCGTTGCTGTACAACGCCGACAAGGCCCAACACGTTGATGAGGTTGTCATTCCGGCCCTGCGAGAGGGCAGGGTCGTCGTCTGTGACCGTTACGTTGATTCGACTATCGCCTATCAGGGGGCTGGTAGGGTCCTCGACCCTAACGAGGTCGCCCAGCTCGCAAGCTGGGCGACGGTCGGCCTGGTACCTGATGTGACCGTTCTGCTCGACGTCGACCCCTGCGAAGGTACTGCCAAGATCGCCGCCAAGGATCGTCTGGAAGCTGCTGGTGACGAGTTTCACCTTCGGGTGCGTCAGCATTTCCTTAGCCTCGCTGCGGCCCACCCACAGCGATACCTCGTGCTCAACGCGCGGAAGACTCGCGAGGAGATCAGCGAAGCCATCTGTCACCGGGTAGCTGGTCTACTCAACCGGTGAGGAATCAACTTGTTGCAGTGTCGGGCTGATCTGCAACGATGATGGTGTGAGTGATGTGTTGACCGGCGTGTGGGCCGAGCTCGTGGGCCAAGAGAAGGCTGTCGAGGTGCTACGTCGTGCCGTCGAGTCACAGCCGAAGCGCTCCTCCCATGCCATGAGTCACGCATGGCTCATTACGGGCCCGCCCGGATCGGGTCGGTCGAATGCCGCGAAGTCCTTTGCAGCTGCCCTACAATGCGTCGACCACAGCGATACCTCGTGCTCAACGCGCGGAAGACTCGCGAGGAGATCAGCGAAGCCATCTGTCACCGGGTAGCTGGTCTACTCAACCGGTGAGGAATCAACTTGTTGCAGTGTCGGGCTGATCTGCAACGATGATGGTGTGAGTGATGTGTTGACCGGCGTGTGGGCCGAGCTCGTGGGCCAAGAGAAGGCTGTCGAGGTGCTACGTCGTGCCGTCGAGTCACAGCCGAAGCGCTCCTCCCATGCCATGAGTCACGCATGGCTCATTACGGGCCCGCCCGGATCGGGTCGGTCGAATGCCGCGAAGTCCTTTGCAGCTGCCCTACAATGCGTCGACCACGGATGCGGCCGGTGCAATGCGTGTCGAACCGCCTTGTCGGGAGCCCATCCAGACGTGACTTTAGTGCGTACCGAGGCACTGTCTATCGGCGTCGACGAGGTGCGCGAACTGGTCCGTCGAGCGGCGATGAATCCGGTCCATGGGCGTCACCAGGTTGTCGTCGTCGAAGATGCCGACCGCATCACTGAACGCGGGGGTGACGCCCTGCTCAAAGCCATCGAGGAGCCTGCGCCGAAAACCGTCTGGCTGCTGTGTGCCCCTACTCCCGAGGACGTCATCGTTACAATCAGGTCGAGGTGTCGGCGCCTCCATTTGGCTACGCCGCGTGACGAGGCTGTGGCAGATTTGCTCACCTGCCGTGACGGCATTGCCCCGGAAGTCGCTGCTGAAGCTGTTCGCGCTGGTCAAGGTCACATTGGACGGGCGCGGCGCCTGGCCTGGGACGAGGAGGCTCGCACTCGACGCAACGCTATCGGTGAGCTCCCCACTCGGTTGCGGAGCTTGGGGGACTGTCTGCAAGCAGCCGAAGACCTCGTCACTCAGGCTCGTGAGGAAGCCGCAGCTGCTACCGCCGAGGTTGATGCGGCCGAGCGGGCCGACCTGGAGAAGGCCTTGGGATTTGGTTCCTCTGGTGCTCGACCGCGCAATGCTCAAGCTGCTATCCGGGACCTTGAAAAACAGCAATCCGCGCGGTTGAAACGGTTACAGCGCGACGCCTTGGACCGCGTATTAACCGAGTTGACGGCCTACCATCGTGACGTGTTGGCTATCCAAATCGGAGCGGTGCGTCTTGAGGAGAACGCATTACGAGGAGCTCGCCTTGTCAATTCGGGCTGGTCGGCGTCGCTTCATCGGGTCGCAGATTCGCAGAATCCTGAACACACCGTTGCCACAATCGATGCGATCCTGGAGGCGCGCAAGAGCCTGGAACATGGCGTGGCCCCGTTGCTCGTGATGGAAACCCTCCTGATTGCCATGACCGGAGCAGACCATGCACGGTGGTGAATCCCCCTGCCAAGGCATGACGAAGTGAATAACAACGGTGTGTTGCGCCGCTGGGGCAGCGAGTTTCGTGGCACAGTGTGAATGTGCCGTGCCGTATCCTCGGTGCGGTCCCCAAGTCGTGAGGATTGAGCGTGAGCAAGGCGATCAAGAGGACTGCAGCGGACTCCACCGACGCCGAGACCACCCGGGTCATCCGGACGGGGGCCTCCCGCGTGGATGCCGATGCCAACCCCACTGAAGTCATCAAGCCCAGTGATTCGGCGGACTCGGAGCGCACCAGTGTCATTGACGACAACGTTTTCCGTCCTGGCTCCGAGACGACTCGCGTTGTGGACGATCGCGAGTTTGAGGAGGAGCGCCGCCGTCGCGAACTGGCCGAGCAGCGTGCCCGTGAGCGTGCTGACCGTCAGGCCATCGAGGCCGAGCGTCAGCGTCGTGCCGCCCATGCCGCGCCCGAGCCGGATCCGGAGCCGATTGCTGAACCAGCCCCCAAGCGCACCACCGACAAGGCCGTGGCATCCCTAGGCCTGTTCCTGTTCCGCCTCGTCGTAGGCGCGATTCTTGGGGTTCACGGATTCCAGCACCTCACCCAGCGAGACCTCACCTTGCGCGCGGTGCAGACCCTTCCTCTGCCCAGCGGATACGCCCAGACCGGCGTGTGGGTGTTGGGTATCTGCGAGTGCATTGCCGCGGTGTGCATCATCCTTGGCTTGTTTACCCGCGTCGCGGGAGTCGGCGTCATCGCGATCATGGTGCTGGCGTTGACCTTCATCTTCTGGGGCAATTTTGCCATCTTCAAGACAATGGGCTTTAAGGGAGAGCTGGAGCTGTTGCTGGCTGGATGCGGCGTGCTGTTGCTCTTCCTAGGGGGCGGCGGATGGTCTATTGACGCCGCCTACCGGCGTAGCCGTGCCGCTGCCAAGGCAGAGGAGGTCGGCTACTGAGCCGAGTCGCAGCGGTCGCCTTCCGCGAATACGGTCAACTTTTCCACCTCGACGTCGGGGCCCTCGACGTCGAGGTGGGTTCATGGTTGCTGTATCCCACCCCAGACGGGCCACTGGTATGCCGGTGCGTGTGGGGTCCTGAAGAAGTCGATCTCGACGGGGCGTTACCGAGGTGTCCCGGGACGGCCGACGATGCCGCGGTTGCCGCTGCAGCGCATAATCGACGCACCCGAACTGAGATCTTCGAAACCGCTCGGCGCACCGTCGAGGATGTGGGAGTCGACATGGAGGTATTGGCGATCGACCTTGTCGAGTCCGGCGATAGCCGTCTCATCGCGGTGTATTTCCGTGCCCCACACCGAGTGGAGTTTGCCGCCATCGTTGAGCCCCTCGCCCGGCGGCTACGCGCCAGAATCGACCTGCGTCAGCTTCGTGGCCGCGATACGGCTCGGGTCGTCGGTGGTGTCGGAGTGTGCGGTCATCCGCTGTGCTGTTCGACCTTCCTGCCCGAGCCGTTGCTGGTGCCTAATCGCCTTGTCAGCGAGCAAGGGATGGCTGCTAACCCCTTGGCAGTGACCGGCGCATGCGGCAAACTCATGTGCTGCCTGCGCTACGAGTCGCCTTATTACGCTGACTTCGAGGCTGTCCTCGGAGAGGCCAGCGTCCCGGATGGCCCGGGATGCCCGCTGGCGTCGGCGTGTTCTCACAGGCGGCACCAGGAGCACTAAGACGCCTGACCCGGGAGGGACTCAATGACACGACACGATTCGCGACGACGGATGATTGCCGCAGCCTTGGTTGCTAGCTCCCTGTTCGCCGTCACCGCATGTACCGCCGGGGAAGCTGAGCCTACCCAGTCGGCTTCGGCGAGTCGGCAGCCTGCGGCGGATAAACCAAGCGCTTCGCCATCGGTGACAGCTTCGATCGCACCTGCCCAGGGTAAGGCTGATGCCAATCCGCCGGTAGCCTTCTTTGACCCGAAAGCGCACGCTTTCATGGAGGGCCCGCAGAGCCCTGATCGGCAGACCATGCACCCAGCTGGGGACAACAAACTCTTTAGTAAGGCACCTGCGGGTAAAGGAATGAAGCGGTACCTGTCGCGCAAGATTTCGTGGCACAGGTGCGGAGAGTTCCAGTGCTCAGACATCCCGGTGCCGTTGGACTGGGATGACCCGGATGGTCCAGCACTCACCTTGGCACTCAAGCGCAAATCGGCCAAAGGCGCTGCCAAGAAGGCCACCCTCTTCATCAATCCTGGAGGCCCGGGGGGTTCCGGCCAGGAAATGGTGGATTCCTTCCAGTCATCAGCCTTCCCCGGCCATGACGTCATTGGGTGGGATCTGCGCGGTACGGGGGCGTCGACTCACGTCGACTGCGGCCCGGCGAAGACGATGGATAACCTGTTCAACCTGGATGCATCCCCCGACGACGAGGCCGAGTGGAATGCGCTTATCCGCGGCACCAGGAATTTTGCGCGTAATTGCCGAGCGCACTCGGGACGGCTGCTGGACCACGTTTCGACGATCGACACCGCTCGTGACCTCGACTACTTGAGGTATCTGGTGGGCGATAAAAAGCTCGATTACCTCGGCATCTCGTATGGCACATTCCTCGGAGCTACATACGCCGAGCTGTATCCTGGTCGGGTCGGACGCATGGTGCTGGACTCGACGGTGAACATCACGAATCACGACACCGTCAGCCAGGTGGTTGGATTCGATCGAGCATTTGGTGATTTCGCGAAGTGGTGTGCCAAACGGGGAAAGCAGTGCGCATTGGGAACGAGCGAGGCGCAGATTCGCAAAGCAACGTTGAATTTCTTAAACCGTCTCGATGCACACCCCTTGAAGGTTGATGGTCGAGAGCTGACGCAGAGCCTGGCGGCCACCGGCATCGCTTTGTTCCTGTATTCGGGCAAGCAGGCCTACTCGTATCTGACTGCTGCCCTCGTCGGAGCCATGAAGGATGGCAATGGCGGCTATCTATTGACGGCTTCCGATTACCTCAACGGCCGCGGAAAAGACGGTCAATGGGAGACGATCGCTTCGGCGTTTCCCGCAATCTCCTGCCTCGACCAAGCGGATTTTGGTCTGAAGCACGCGCGTCAAGAGTGGTCTAAAGAGGTCGCCAAGGCCCCGACATTAGGTAAAGCTTTGGGAGCAACGCCGACCTGTGAGGTATGGACGGCCCGCCCGGCCCGGCAGCTGTACCTGACTGCTCGGGGTGCAGCTCCGATTCTTGTGCTGGGTGCTACCGGTGACCCTGCGACCCCTTATGAGCAGGCCCAATGGATGGCTGACCAGCTGAAGTCTGGCGTGTTGTTGACGTGGCGAGGATCCGGCCACTCCGCGTGGGAACTGGGTAACCAATGTGTCAAGAAGGCTGTTGAAGGGTACGTTAATGATGGAAAAATCCCCGAGGACAACACGGTGTGCTAAATGCAGCTTGCCCTGAGTGATGGGGGCGTGAATCATGCGCGAGCGTCGAGAGGTTTGGGAGGCGTCGTTACCCTTGTCGTCGTGGGGAGGGATTGCTCATGACTCTGGGTCAGCGCCACGCCATCGGCATCGTGATGCGCGTTGTGGGCCTTGCCCTGCTCGCGGGTGTTTTGCTCGCGCTGGAATGGGCGTGGCGCTCACACGCGTGGAACGATCTCAAGGCTGTGGACGGGCGGTGCGTCCTCGTAGGCGCGAGAGTTGACGACGGGCGTGTCCCGATGGTGGGATGCCAGGAAAATGGCGCCCGGTACGTCAAAGACGTTGTCAAGCCTTCATCAAAGTGCCCCGAGGGATTAACCCGGGTGTCGGTACGCCACGAGTTGAGCCACGACACCGGGTACGTTGGGGCTTTGTGTGTGCGCAATCCTTGATCACATACACGCACAGGGACAGCGACGCTATCAGACCCCGGGAAAAATTCCCGGGCTCCCCCATGCGCCGGAACAAGTTAGGAGAGCACCGCTTGACGCAGCACGTCCAGTGGAAGGGCTCCCATCCGCAGCACTTTAGTGTGGAACTCTTTGAGGTCGAAGTTCGGATCCGTGGCCTTCGCTGCCTCGCGTAGCTCCAGCCAGGTCCGCTCGCCGAGCTTGTAGGATGGTGCCTGTCCGGGCCAACCGAAATAACGGTTGACCTCAAAGCGGGCCGAACCTTCCTCCATCAAAACGTGATTATTGAAGAAGGTCCACGCTTTATCCCAATTCCACTCGCCGCCGCCAACCTCGTCTGGGGCTTCGAACTGGCAGTGCAGGCCGATGTCGAGCACGACGCGGGCGGCGCGCATAGACTGCCCGTCAAGCAAGCCCATGAAGTGGCCGGGATCGTCCATGTAGCCCAAATCGGTCATGAGCCACTCAGCGTAGAGGGCCCAACCTTCCCCATAACCTGACGTCCAATAGTTGCGGCGCCAGGAGTTGAGCTCGTCGCGGGCCGCGATGGCCGACGAGGTTTGCAGGTGGTGGCCCGGAGCGCCCTCGTGGTAGACGGTGGTGAGCTCACGCCAGGTGGTGAAGGTGTTGACGCCGTCGGGCACCGACCACCACATACGGCCGGGACGGGAGAAATCATCGGACGGAGGAGTGTAATAGACGCCGCCGTCGTGGGTGGGAGCAATCATTCCCTCGATGCGACGAGCCTGTGCGGGGACCTCGAAGTGGGCACAGTCCAGAGAAGAGATGGCCTCGTCTGCGCGCTCCTGCATCCAAGCTTTGAGGGCTTCGGTGCCGGTGATCTGGTAGGCGGGGTCAGCGTCGAGGATGGCCATGACCTCCTTGATGCCCGCTCCCGGGCGGATGCGCTCAGCCGTCTCGCGCTGCAACTGTTCGATACGGGCGAGCTCCTGCTTTCCCCATTCGTAGGTTTCAGCGAGATCAACGGTGGCGCCGACGAATTGGCGAGAGGCCAGCCGATAGCGGTCGAGGCCGACGGCGTCGGTAGTGGTAGCCAGCGGGGCAATTTCAGACGAGAGAGTCTCGGCGGCGTGACGGAAATTAGCCTTGGCAGCGTCGATCCCCTCGGCGAGCGCGGTCTTCACAGCGTCGGGTAGGTCACGGGAGGCGGTCCGCTTGAGGTAGTCATCGAAAAACCCACCGTCGGAAGCCCATGCGGTGATCTGTTCGACGAGGAGGTCGACCTGGCGGATGGCCGGCAAAGTCCCGGCGTCGACGGCGGCGCGCTGGCTCTCCAACCAGCCGTCCAGCGCCGGGCCGGTCGCATGAAGGCGATGCGCGATCGTCGAGACCTGGGCGGGAGTCTCGGCCGGCATGGCGTCATAAACCTCACGGATCGCGTGGGCCCCCGACGCGATGCCGTTGAGAGACAGCAGGTCGTACCCCTTGTCATGACTCTCTGCCTCTAAGCCCAGGTTGGAGCGCATCGCGGCGACAGTGATCTGATCAGTGCCGTCGGCGGGCATAGCCTGGTCGAGCCGGTCGAGGGCGTCCATGGTGAGGCGATATTGGGCGTCCAGGCCGTCGGGGGACAGGTCATCGTATTCATCCTGGTTGAGGTCCAGTCCGAGAGCTGTGGCGAGCATGGGGCTGGACTGGACGAGGGCATCCCAGTAGCGGTCGGCAGCTTCGTCGACCTCTGATCCCATCTGGTGGGTGGTGTGTGCATCGTTCGTGGTCACACAACTGACGCTATACCGAGTCACCGACGGCTACGTGGCATGCGATGTTCCAGCAAAAAGCGTGTTGGTTTCGTGAAGAGGTCATCGTGCCGGTATAGTTTTGGAGGCTTGCCACGGCAGGCGTGCCAACTTAGCTCAGTCGGTAGAGCGACGCTCTCGTAAAGCGTAGGTCACGGGTTCGATTCCCGTAGTTGGCTCCATGACGGTCCAAGTCAGGGACACATTTGGCGAGTTGCAGCCCGAGGCGAGATTCGCAGTTACTCACAAAATTGTCCGCACGAGGGTCGAAGCACATTCCAGCAGGGAGAACAGCATCCCGAACCGGGTTGTGAGGACACTGTAATACGTTGGATGACCAGCGCTAGACGATCACAGTGACCGATTATGCTTGCTTCGCCCACAAAGTGGTGCAGCCCTTTTTGCTCCGATCGCGTGATCGAGCAGGTCATTGACCCGCTGACGGTTGTTGTGGACGGGAATGGCCAGCAGCCAGTCATCGATGCGACCGGCATCTTCTGACGGCTTGGCGTGGGCGATAGTGTGAATGAGGGGCATGACGCTCCTGCGAAGGTTTTCCGGGACTCTAGGGGCCGTTCTTCTCATTCTGGTGGCATCTCGGCATTTTTCTCATGCCGGTTTCGCAGCTTGTCTGCCCGTCGCGCTGCCCGCATTCGCAGCATCTTCTGCACCTGAGAAGACGATAACTGCAACGTCCACTCCGAATTCTGGGGCAGTACCCACCGACGACGATGTGCCAATGCTGTAAATCCCAACCCGATAAGAGTCGCCAAAACCATCCCAAGGGAAGGGAACCCGCACTTGTACGCTACAACCATGACAATTGCTGAGGCTAGCGCTGGAGTCGCGTAGAGGTGGTTTCCACCGAGGACTTGCGGCACATTCCCCGCGCAGACGTCACGGATCATCCCGCCGCCGACAGCCGTCATGAGCCCCAGCAGCAGGGCTGGCAAAATGCCGAACCCGGCAACCAAGGTCTTGAGTGCGCCGGTAGCTGCCCAACATCCGAGCACCATGCCATCAGCAAGGATCAACGCGATGCGCCACGGACGTGAGTCCAACTTCCACAACATCGCCACACCCGCCCCAGCGAGAGCGACCGTTAAGTAGCGCGGATCGGTCAGCGCCACCGGCGGAGCTGCTCCCAACAAGACATCCCGAACCATCCCACCACCCAGAGCACTGGTGATTGCCAAAACACAGAAACCCACAGCGTCAAAACGCTTCATACGAGCCAGCCGACCTCCCAGCACTCCGTTGAGGAGTACACCGGTGAGGTCGATGGCGCGAAAGATTTCGGGCAGCCAGGAATTGAACTGGTAAAGCATTGCTGACAAGGTACCGCAGCAGTCCGCTCAACCTCGATTTGCGACCGCTCGTCTCAAGAGGACAAACCTGTGGATCGGACAGGGTCGACGCTTAGCCCGTCAGAGGCGCCAGGTACGATCAATTCACCACGATTCATGGTTACGGTCCGGCCATAAGGTTCGGTTTGTCCAGCGGAATTGCAAGGGGACACATGTACGACAGCATCATCATTGGCGCGGGTCTAGCCGGACTCACGGCTGCCGAAGAACTCGCATCCGCAGGACACTCGGTGGTGGCCCTGGAGGCCCGCGCCCGGGTAGGCGGCCGTGTGGAGAACGCCGAATTGTCCGACGGGCAAGTCGTTGAACTGGGTGGTCAATGGGTGGGAGAGGGCCATGAGGAACTTCATTGTCTCCTCTCTTCACAAGGACTAGAACTAGTTGATTCCACCGACGGCGACGTTGTCGTCAAGGCCAGGGGCAGGGTCTCTCACGTCACTAATTCGTCCAAGCCATCCGCTCACTCCCTTAGCCCCTTCGAATTGGCTGACCTCGGCCAAGGGCTGCTGAGGTTCCGCCGTCTGGCCGATCGTGTTGCCAATAACAAGGGCTGGGCGGCTGCCAATGCCACGTGGCTGAACCAGTCGGTGAGCCAGTGGACAGTCTCGAACGTTCGTACCGACGCTGGTCGTGGCTACATCACGAGTCTTTTCCGTCGAGCCTTCGGTGTGTCTTCCGATGACACCACCCTTCTGGACGGTCTGGCCAAAGCTAACGCCGGTGTGGACTTGGAATCCCTTGTCGCTGTCAACGGCGGCCTCAAGCAGCAGCGTGTCAAGGGCGGGGTTGCTCAGGTTGCCCGCAACCTCGCCGAGCACCTCGGCGACGATCTTAAACTCTCCAGCCCAGTACGATCCGTTCATAGTGACGATGACGGCGTCACCGTCACCACTTCCGACGGCACGCAGTATCAAGGACGCAGCGTCATCGTCACCGTGCCACCGCGGCTACTTAAGGACATCGAATTCGAGCCAGCGCTACCTGCCGAACGTCTCAAGATGGCCGAGAAGGTGCCGGCCGGCAATGTCATCAAGGCCTATCTTGTCTACGACAGCCCGTGGTGGCGCACCACTGGTGCTTCCGGCCAGATGGGTGCTGACGAAGGCGCTGTCCGCGTCATTTTCGATACCTCCGACGACGAGACCGGCAAGGGAATCCTCATGGGCTTCTTCGAGGGCACCGAGGCCTCTAGCTACGGGAAGCTTTCCACCGGCCTGCGCCAACGTGCCTTCGAAGAGGTCGTCGAGTCCGCTTTCGGTAAGGCCCCCAGCTCGCCGATCGAGTATCTCGACCGCGACTGGCTCTCCGAGCCCTACACCGGCGGATGCCACGGAGCTCATTTTGCTCCCAGCCTGTGGACGACCACAGGACCGATCCTGGCTGAGCCGCTAGGCCGGGTGCTCTTCGCTGGAGCTGAGTACGCTTCTTCCTTTAACGGGTATATGGAGGGCGCACTACGTGCTGGAGCCCGCGCTGCTCAGGAGGCCGTTGACCTGCTCTAAGCCCGCTCACAGCCAAGTCGATCAGACGCCGACCTCGGCGGCGAACCGCCGCACGAGGTCAGCGGCCGCAGCGGTGTTCTCCTCGTTGACGTTGTCGGCAGCGGTGATGAGGTCTGTCAAAGTCAAACCTTGATCGGCCAGCGCGGTTTCGTCCCAGGCGCGAAGGTCCTGAGAACTAGCCTCTGGGTGGAACTGTACCGCGCGGACGTGTTTGCCTAACCGAAAGGCTTGGTGAGCCACCGCGTCAGAGGTAGCCAACAGCACGGCATCAGGCGGTAGTTCAGTCATTTGGTCCTGGTGGTTCTCGATCATTGGTGCGCCCTTGGCGAGGCTTCCCATCACCGCGTCGTGGCGCCCTTCGGCGGTGGCAGTAATGATGACTGCTCCTCGTTCGGCCGGGCCGTATTTCGCGCGCACCTTGCCACCCGCGACATGGGTGAGGATTTGGGCCCCTAGGCAAATCCCCAAGGTTGGAAGATCACGAAGGATCGCTTCCCGGGCCAATTCGCGTTCCTGAGCCAGCCATGGTGCCCGAGAGTCGTCATCGGGCATGAACCCCCCGCCCAGCATGACCAGGCCATTGACACCATCGAGGGTCTCGGGCAAGCCATCCTGGCCCAGTTTTTCGATGACCTCGATTCCAGCTTCGGATAGCCAACGACGTAGCCGACGCGGCCCCGAGGTGGGTGAATTGACAATGACGAGCACAGCCGCGCTCATGAGGGCCTCCGGGAGTCAGTGGGATTCGGGACGGTCATTGGCGTCGACGCGGGGCACCAAGGCAGTTCGCGGTGGCTCAGGGGCATCCCCGGCCAGGAAAGCACGATGGGCGTCGTCATTGGCTTCCAATACTCGCAGCACGTTGCCATGAGCGGCGGCCTCAAGGTCAGCGTAGGACCATCCTCGACGCGACAGTTCATCGAGCAGCTCCTGGTAGTGGGAGACATCGGGAAGATCATCTGGAACGGTGTCGGTGCCGTCGAAATCAGCCCCGATACCGACCGCCTCAATCCCGGCTACCTCGCGGATGTGGTCCATGTGATCGGCTACCTGGCTAGCGGTGACGGCGGGGGCAGGGTCCTGTTTGCCGTCCCCGTACCAGTCGCGGGCATCCTGGCTAACGAATCCGCGCACAAAAGCCACCATGACGACCCCACCATCGGAGCCGATGCGGGAAATGACGTCGTCGGGAACATTGCGCGGATGGTTGGACAAGGCACTGGCGCAGGAATGGGAGACCATCACCGGCAGGGCCGAACAGTCCAGCGCGTCACGCATCGTGGTGGGGGCGACGTGGGCCAAGTCGACGACCATGCCGATCCGGTTCATCTCCGCGACGACCTGCTGCCCAAACCCGCTTAGTCCCCCGTGGCGCGGGATATCAGTGGCAGAATCGGCCCACGGCGTCGTCTGCGACCACGTCAGCGTCATGTAGCGCACGCCCATTCGCGCGTAACTGCGCAGGGTGGCTAGGGACCCGTCGATCTGGTCGCCACCCTCAGCCCCCATAAGACAGCCGATCCGGGCTGAGGCCGTCGCCTCGCGGACATCGTGAGCAGTACGGGCAAAGACGAAGTCCCTGGGGTAAGCCGCCACCAACCGATGCACGAAGTCGATCTGCTCTAAGGTTGCCGTCACCTGCTCGGCACCCTGGAGCACCGGGTCTACCCACAGGCTCCAAAACTGGGCGGTGACCCCGCCGGCACGTAGTCGTGGAATGTCGGTGTGGAAGCCGTCAAGGTGGCCATCGAGCCCGTCGACCCGGTAGCCACGCTTCTCGCGGGAGGCCCAGGCGAGGTCGTTGTGGCCGTCAATGACACCGATCATGGCTGCTCCTTTCGACGATGATGACGCTGCGGCGAGACCGACGCCACGCTCGGTCAAACGACTCTCGAGGATACGTGCGTAGGCCTTTCTGTGGGGTTGTGCATGCCGGATCAGCGACCCGGACGTCACCATTGGGGGTCAAACCGAGCACGACGAGCAGGTGGCCAGCAGTGGAGTAGTCGGCCCCTGGCATCTCATCCTTGTGAAAGCGCAGCGAGCAAATCAGCGGGGTGCCGGCCGACGTGAACGTGGCCATGTCGTCGAGGCTGCGCAACCTCACGACCCGCGCCGAAAGTCCAAAAGTCCCAGCCAAGGCAGCGTTGAATACCCAATTCCCGGTGCCGTCATAGCTGGAATCCCACACCCGAGAGGCCACCCACGCCACCCGAGGGTCGCCTTGGGGCTCTGGGGAATCAGTGGGAATGTCAACGCCATAGGCCAGGCAGACCATCGTCAAAGAGGTCGCCGCGCACCACGCTTTACCGCCGCCACCCAGATCAGTGCGGTGGGCTAGTTCGCGTTGAGACAGCGGCTTTACCTGGGCTGCGATGCCGACGAGATTATCCCCAACAGCAGGCTTATCAGGAAGGGGCGCAGTAAAAGCAGGGCCGCTGAAATTCACCCACACCCGGATCTCGTCGGTAGAGATGGGTCGCGAGAAGGTCGCACGTACCTCGAGTTTGCTCATTGACCCGATGATGGTGTCGACGTTCACACGGAATGGGCCGTGACTAGCCGAATAGCTGGTGCGGCGGGAGGAGCTACCGGGCTTGGCGTCCCAGATGGCGAGGTCGAGCCACTGATCGCCAGGACGCACCTGCCAGGACGCAGTGACGTCGGCGGGAAGATTCCAGGAGATGATGGCCTCGTCAGCTCGGAAACCGGCATCGACCGTAGGGGACGTCCACACGGCGTGGTCCGCGTCCCACCCATCCTGGGTGGCTAGCTGATATTCGACGCTGGGCCAGACAACCATCTCGTTTTCCTTTCTGCGCTCGTCGTGTGTCCAGCTTAAGAGCATCGATGTATCAATCTGGTAACGGTTCGGGCGCCGCGCGGCAGATTGGCGCTCACGTGAATCGAATCCAGGATGTAATGAACCTCGATCGAATCATTGAGGAGGCGAAGATTTCGTGCCATTCCGAAGAGTGCGAGCCGTCGTTGTGACAGCTCTGCTGGTAATTCTCACCGCGGTGCCCCGGCCCGCTCACGCCCGGCCAGCCTCGGCCCCGGCCCGGCCGGCCCTGCGCATTGCCACCTCTGGGTTCGTTGACTCCTTTAACCCGTTCACGTCTATCTACCTGCTACCGACGAGCACCTTCCGCTACATGTACGAGAATCTCGTCGCCTATGACCAGACCGACGGCTCTCCGACGACAGGTTTGGCGGACCGCTGGACAACCGCCGAAGATGGTCGCACCTGGACGTTTCGTCTGCAAGACGGGCTTACATGGTCTGACGGGAAACCGATTACCGCCGAGGATGTCGTGTGGACCTATACCCAGATGATGACTAATACGCAGATGGGTCAGGCCAACGGCAGCCTTGTCGCCAATTTCTCAAAAGTTACTGCGCCCGACGAGCACACCGTCATCATCATTCTCAAGAAGCCCCAAGCCCCCAACCCAGGTGTGGAAATCCCGGTGGTGCCCAAGCACGTCTGGTCCAAAATCAAAGAGCCGTGGAAGTACCCGAATTCCTCCAATGCCGTCGGTTCGGGGCCATACATCCTCGACAGCTACCGGGCCAATCAGCGGATCACCTTCCGAGCCAACCCGCACTATTGGCGAGGAGCACCGAAAATCTCCGGACTGCAATACATCTATTACACCAACTCCGATGCTCAGGTTCAGGCCCTCAAGTCTGGTGACGTCGATTTCGTCACGGGCCTATCAGCATCCCAGTTTGACGCCTTGTCAAGGGTCAAAGGGGTGACCGTCCATGCCGGGACAGGACGTCGCTATACCGCGGTTGTCCTCAATTCCGGCGTACGAACCGTCACCGGCAAGCCCTTCGGTACTGGCAACCCGGCCCTTAAAGACGTCAACGTCAGACGGGCGATCCGGCAAGCCATCGACATCAAGACCCTCACTAACAAGGTGCTGGACGGCCAGGCAACCCCGGCGACGAGTTTCATCCCAGACGCGTTTCCGAAGTGGTCCCTGCCTACCGACGACCCGGTACTCGCGAAGTTCGACCCGGCGGCGGCCCGGAAGACCCTTGACGATGCTGGCTGGCAGGTCGGCACCGACGGGGTACGTGTCAAGGACGGTAAGAAACTTGCCTTGCGCCTCATGGTCGACTCCACCGACTCATCCCAACAGTCAGCTGCTGAGTACCTACGGCCATGGCTACGCAACGTCGGGATCGCTGTAAGCATCGATGCCACGGATTCAGATTCGATCAGCACGCGCAGCACCTCGGGTGACTACGACATGTATTTCTCCGGGTGGAGCATCAACCCCGATCCGGATTACCAGCTGTCGATCAACACCTGCGCGACTCGTCCCACCCACCCTGACGGATCGGGTGGGACGAGCCAGGACGGTTGGTGCAGTCGCGAGTTCGACAAGCTGTATCAGCAGCAGCGCGACGAGACCGATCCGACTAAGCGCCAAACCATCGTGCGCACCATGTTGGAACGCAATTACCAAGATGCCTCGCAGGTGACGCTGTGGTACGCCAAGTCTCTGGAGGCTTACCGGTCTGACCGGTTCAGTGGTTTCGGACTACAGCCGAAAGACGGCGGAATTATCGCCAAGCAGGTCGGGTATTGGGGATTCCTCGACGTCGCCCCTGCTGGCGCCCGCACTGCCACCAATGGCACTCCGATGACCGGGCTAGCCGTCACAGGCGAACTTTTCGTGGCGCTCGTGGTGGTAGGGATAGCGGTGCACTTGGTGCACCGTCGCAATCGTGAGGAGGTCGCATGAGTGACGTCGTCGTCGCCACAGATCCGAATCTGGAGGCTGCAGCCGGGGCCCACGGAGGTAGCGGATGGGCATTCCTTGGCCGAAAAGTCGGCGGTGCCGTCATCTCCCTGGTCCTCGTGGTCATCCTCGGATTCTTTGCCTTCCGTATCATGCCCGGCGACCCTGTCCTCGCGATGGCCAAGCAGCGACCCATGACGGCAGCCCAGATGGACCAGATGCGGTCCCAGCTCGGCTTGGACCGGCCGTGGTGGTCCCAGTTCTGCCGCTATCTTGCCGATATCTTCACTGGAAACCTCGGTGAATCCTACGTCTATAAACAGTCGGTGGCTAGCCTTATCGGCCAATACTTCTGGAACACCATCCTGCTGACGGGCACTGCCGCCGTCATTGCCATCGCCTTGGGCCTGTGGCTCGGAGCGCGGGCCGGGTGGAAGCACGGCACCACCTTCGACAACATCTCCTCAGCCATCGCGTTGGTGTTCTGGTCGGTACCGACGTTCTGGCTTGCCCTGCTGCTGCTCATGGTCTTCGCGGGCATCCTGCACTGGTTCCCGACAGCCGGCATGATGAGCCCTGACCCGCCTGATGGTACGGGAGCACGAATCCTTGACGTTATGGCCCACATGGTGCTACCGGTGCTGACGATGGTCGCTGTCGTCTACGCCCAATACCTCATGGTGATGCGGGCTTCCTTGGTCGAGGAGATGGGGGGCGACTACCTGACAACAGCCCGGGCTAAGGGTCTGCGTGAGGATCTGGTGCGGTCCCGCCACGCTGTTCCCAACGCCCTGCTGCCGACGGTGACCCTGGTCTTTTTGCACCTGGGTGGCCTCATCGCGGGAGCTGTGACCGTCGAGACGGTGTTTTCCTGGCCGGGGCTCGGAAAGCTCACTTTCGACGCCATCCAGGGCCCTGATTTGCCGCTGCTGCAAGGCACCTTCGTGGTGTTCTCCTCGATCATTATCGTCATGAATTTGCTAGCAGACCTCGTCTACCGTGTACTCGACCCGAGAGTGAGGACGTCATGAGTGCCACCGTCCCTGCGACCTCTCCCCGGTCCGTTACCCGAGCCCGCCGTCGTGCCGCCAGCAAAGCCTTCCGACGCCAGTTCTGCGCCAACCGTGGTGGCATGGCCGGCCTGGTGGTGCTTCTTCTCATCATCATTGCGGCCCTGCTAGCCCCGGTGATCGCTCCGGCTCATCTCCTCGACGTCACCACCTTGCTCGACAACCCGCGATTCGCCCCACCGTCAGGGGCCCACCTCTTGGGCACCGATCACCAGGGCCGTGAACTATGGGTGCGGATGCTGTGGGGTGCGCGGGTATCTTTGCTCGTCGGTTTCGCTGCCACCGTGATGTCCATGCTTATAGGCACTATCCTGGGTATCTGCGCTGGTCACTTCCATGGCTGGGTTGGCGGGCTTGTCATGAGGATCATCGACTTCTTCCTCGTGCTGCCCTCTTTGATCCTGGCGATCGTGCTCTCGGCGGTGCTCTCCAGAAGCGTCTGGACCATCGTTATCGCCATTGGTCTGACGTCGTGGGCCGGTACCGCTCGCGTGGTGCGCTCCCAGACCCTGTCGGTATCTCAACGTGACTACGTGGAACGCGCGCGGGTCTTGGGGGCCGGTAACTGGCACATCATCGTCAAGCACCTATTCCCCGCCGTCATACCATTGGTGCTGGCCAACACCACCTTGACGGTCGGATCGGCCATTATCGCCGAGTCCACCTTGTCTTTCCTCGGGCTAGGGGATGCCACCCAACAATCGTGGGGCACCATCCTCAAGAACGCCATGGACGTCTCGGCTGCGACCAGTGGTTACTGGTGGTACGTGCTCATTCCCGGTGTGGCGATCCTGGTCGTCGTGCTCGCCTTTACCCTCGTCGGCCGGGCCGTCGAGTCCATCGCCAATTCCACCATGAGGAGCCGCTGAGATGACCGATCTCGTTTTTGATGACGTCTCGATCACCTACCGAACGAGTGGTCGACGCGTTGGCGATGAAACTGCCCGCAGCGAGGTCCACGCCGTGCGTCATGTCAGCCTTACCCTGCCGTCAGGCCACACCCTCGGGGTGGCAGGGGAGTCCGGTTCGGGTAAGTCAACTCTAATCTCGAGCGCCCTGCGCTTGCTTCCCAGTAACGCCACGCTGACCGGGTCAGTGAGACTTGGCGACACCGACATTTCCGAGCTGTCGTGGGGACGACTTCGCGCAGTGCGCTGGGCTAAGGCGTCGATCATCTTCCAGGGGGCCATGCACTCGCTCAACCCGGTCAAGACGGTCGGTTGGCAGATTGAAGAGGCACTGAAGCTCCATGCCTGCCACTCGTGGAATACCGGACAGGAGCGGCAGGACCGGGTCGCCGAGCTACTGAACCTGGTCGATCTTCCTACCGCGAAGGCCTACCCGCATGAGCTATCCGGTGGTCAGCGTCAGCGAGTCATGATTGCTATGGCCTTGGCCTGCGACCCAGAGGTCATCATCGCTGACGAGCCCACCACATCCCTCGACGTCATCGTCCAGAAGCAGATCCTCGACATGATCGCCGAGCTGGTGACCGAGCTGGGTATTTCTCTGTTTATGATCAGCCACGATTTGTCGGTGCTGGGGACCTCCTGCGAGCGGATCGCGGTCATGAAAGACGGCGAGGTCGTCGAAGAGGGGCCAGCCCACCAGATCTGTACGGCTCCCGAACACCCGTACACCCAGCGGCTAGCCGAGGCCTTCCCAACGATCGGCGAGGAGTCTTCCCGGTATCGCCCGACTAGTCGTCGTCAACCCCGCGAAGCCTTTCGCCCCACATCTGACCCGGCCCAGGGTGAGGAGCTGTTGTGCGCACGAGGGGTCAGCGTGACTCGTCACAGTGGCAGGCGGACGGTCCGTGCCGTCCGTAACGTCGACTTGACGATCCATCGCGGCGAAATCCTTGCCCTGGTGGGGCAATCGGGTTCAGGAAAGACGACCCTGGCGCGTGCTCTGCTAGGCCTACAACTCATGGACGACGGGTCCGGGGTGACTTTCGAGGGCAAACCGCTACCGACCAGAGGGAAGGAACTGCGTGATTTCCGCCATAGGGCCCAATTGGTGATGCAGGATCCAGCGGCTGTATTGAACCCCAAGCTCACCGTCTATGAGTCGGTGGCGGAGGGTTTGCGGGTGCAGAAGTATCGGGGCGACGAGTCGGCAAGGGTGGCTCAGGCACTCCGCGACGTCGAGCTCACCCCACCCGAGCAATTCTTCGGGGATGTTCCCCAGGAGCTTTCAGGCGGTCAGCGTCAGAGGGTTGTCATTGCCGGCGCTCTGGCGCTGGATCCGGAATTGATCGTCGCCGATGAGCCGGTGGCATCCCTTGATTCGTCGGTGCGCGGGGAAATTCTGTCCCTATTGCAGTCCCTGCGTGATCGTCTCGGAGTATCAGCACTTGTCATCACCCACGATCTCGGCCTGGCATGGAATATCGCTGACACCGTCGCCGTCATGCACCGAGGGAGAGTCGTCGAGTACGGTGCGACGGAGAAGGTCCTCTTGGACCCCTCCGACGACTACACCCGTACCTTGCTGGCGGCAGTACCGTCGCTGGCCTCAGCGTGAGGACGAATCGATGCGTGATTTTGAGCTTCCAGACCTGGATCCCCGCCTAACGTGGTCGGTGCGGATTACAGACGCCGACGGGTCGGTGCTGGCCGAGCATACCCCCGAGGTGGTCTGTCTGACGGCCAGCGTCGGGAAGCTTTTCCTACTGGTGGAGGTAGCGACACAGCTGTGCGACGGCCGGCTCAGCCCTGATCAACGCATCAAGATCCCTGCCGACCACTGGGTGGCCGATTCCGGGCTGCTCTACCGGATGCGCGACCAACACGTGCCGGTTGCTGACGCTGCCCTGCTCGTCGGTGCGGTAAGCGACAACCTTGCAACGAATGCCCTGGTGCGCTTGGTCGGGTTGTCGTCGGTACATGAGGTGGCTAAACGACTCGGCTTCTCCAACACCCTCATGCTTGATTACATCCGCGCTGACCGGGGCCCCGACGACCCTGAGACGACGTCGTACGGGTGCGCTGCGGAGCTGTGCGAGCTCGCCCACCGGATCGGTTCTGATGACCCCGACGAGGTTCTTACCGATGGGGTGAGGCAGTGGGTACGCGCCTGGCTGGCTGCCGACGTCGACACCTCAATGCTCTCCGACGCTTTCCTCCTCGATCCGCTTGCTCACGTCGAACCTGAATATCAGGGGATGGTCTTACGCCACAAGACCGGATCGATCCCGACGGCCCGTATTGATGTCGGCCACCTACAGGGGCCGAACGGGGCCGCCTCCTGGGCGGTGGCCGCTAACTGGCTTGAGGGCGGCCCTGATTTGCGCGCGGTGGCGATTGACGACATGAGGGCCATCGGCGAGCAAATCCGCCGCCACGTGACCGGGATGGCCCGTGACGACGTGGCCCTTCTGACGAGCGAACCCGGCGCTCTCCGGGATCGTTAGTCCGGTGCCCCGGCCTGGACGAGCTCGAGACGGACGGTGTCGAGGGCTGACGGCTGGATGATGACGGCGATGAATTTCATGCCGAAACCTTTTTCCTTGTCGGCGACGCGGTAGGCGGCGTGGGCCGGCTCACCCTGGGGCGAGTGTCCGCGTGGCGGGGGTGGGCTTTCGAGAGTACCGGGCAAGCGCTGGCGAGCACCCGGTGTCGCCGGCGTTAATTTCAAGCAGTGGCGTCATGGTGTCAATCGTTCACTGGTCACGTTGCGGAACCGTTTGGCCGGCGTTACTGATATGTGAAAATCACGCCGCTGTGTGACGACAGTGTTACGTCGATAGCTGCAACGTGACGGGAAACTTTGGGAAAATGCCATATCCTTGAGCAGCCACTCATGAATGGAGATGAGAATGTTTTGTGCGCGATGCGGCACCCAAGTGGGTGCGCACGACGCAGTCTGCCGACAATGCGGGCTGAATTTGCGCTTGCCCGGTGCCGTGCGCATGACCGATCCCGGTTCCTATGACGAGACGCGTGCCCAGAGCTCGGTGAGCGAGGGAGAGACCCCGACACGGGAGATCCCGCGGGTGCAAACGCCGTCAGAACCGGTGGACTGGCAAGATTCCACGCCAACCCAACAATGGCAGGTTGTGGATTCAACGCCAACCCAACAATGGACCACCAACAGCCAGCCGGGTCCGCAGCAACCCCTTCAAGGGCAACGCCGGGGTCCTGGGGGCTCCCAAATGCCCGACGATTGGTTTCGTGACCCGGAGGCTGAGCGCACCCGGGCGATGGCGACGGTTCCTGACAATCCCGTTTTCACCCCGCCACCTCCGCCGTCGACGCCAGCAATGGCGTACTCGCCGCCACTTGCGGATGACTTCTCACGTCACCGCAAGGTGCTGATCGGTTTAGTGGTGGGCTTGTTGGTACTGGCTGCTCTAGGAGCTGTGCTGTTCTTCGCGGGCGGTCTCAAGGGGCGATCAGGTGGCGAGCCTGCCCCGGTCGCGACGCCGTCGACAAGTTCACAGCCTAAACAGTCTGCCTCGGAGGATCCGCAGCGGGGTGCTACCTCGATTGATGCCACCCCGAGCTTCCTGACGTCCTCGCCCGCCTCACCGAGTCTGGCCCCGTCGGGTCAAACATCGTCAAGTCCATTCCCGTCGCCGACGGCTCCGGCGTCGAGCGCCCACCAGGTGACTGACAAACTGCCTGATGGAGACACTATCTGTTCCTCGTCAGTTGGTGCCGTCGGCACGACATCGTGCCCGTTCGCCCTTGAGGTGGCTGATGCCATCCCGGCGGGCGCCCAGGACCACTACGAGGTGCAGGCACACAGCCCAGTGACGGGCAAGACGTACACCATGAAGTGCAAGACGCAGAAGAGCTACACCATCTGCACCGGTGGCGTCGCTGCGGAGGTTCATATTCTGCGCTGAGGGGTTGGGGCCCTGAAATTACATCGGTCGCTGGACTCCGACGAGCCTCACCTTGTCGAAGTATTCGTCCATGAGGTCGGCCCATGTGCCGTCGACCTCTACCTCAGTGAGGGTTGCGGGCGGATACCAGCAGCCGACCTCGTCCTCAGCTCCACTCATGGCGGCAAGCTGTGCTGCTAACCCGGGGATGGTCGGGGCATGGGCGATGACGAGCAGGTTGTCCACCTCGTCGCCGATTTCTGCGATGCGCTGACGCATGGTGTCAGTGCCGCAGTAGTAGAGGGCTCGCATGAATTCGACCGGACAATCCAGTTGGAGACAGTCCCAGGTCTGGCGGGTGCGTAGGGCGTCAGAAACCAGAGCGTGTCCAACATTGCGCAGTCCTAAACGCATGCCGACCTCGCGGGCCTGACGTCGCCCCACATCAGTGAGCGGACGTTCCCGATCCCCGCCGGGAGTGTGAGATGCGGGCTGTGCGTGTCTCATGAGGAACAGGGTGTGCATGGGTCCATCGTTGCACCTCGTGGTTGCTGCAGTCTTACGATGCTCGGCATGCCGCTGACGGATATGGGCGTTGACGAGGTGCGTAATACCACCCGAATGTCCCCGAACCCGATGGTTTCGACTCCCTTTGGACCGACCCTCGTGATTGTGCCGGCGTTCCCCACGATCTGACGGCGGTGCCCCCTCAATAACCGTCAGATCCTTCGGCTATTCACCGACGCTTTCCGTTGCCTCCAGATTGCCGTCTACCCCGTTGCCGGTCATTCGGCTGGGCAGGACGTCCAGCGCTGAAATCAACTCGGGGTATTAGCTCGGCTGTATTCGTGACGAGTCTAAGCCCGTTCACGGTTTGACGGCGACGATGAGGTCGCGATGGATTGAGGAATCAACGCGGTGACTGAACTGATGCCACAGGTCGTCGTCAAGGGGCATGAGACCGGCGGCAGACAGCATCGCGACGAGGTGTTCTCGAGACAAACCCAGGGTGTTCCACGACATACCTAAGGCGCCACCGCGACGTAGCTGCCCGGCCCATACCGGGATGGCTTCGCGCAACAGGTCGGTAGGGGAGCGGCGTCGAGACGTTCCGCTGCGGGAGCTATGCACGATGCCATAGGGGGTGTCGGTAACGATGGCGTCGAAGGTCTTGCGTCCCCACAACACTGCTGAATCGATGGCGTCGCCAGTGAAAACGCCCATGGTCAACGGTTCAACTTTCGGCAGGCGCGCCTCAGCGTCAAACCGCTTGCCAAGCGAGCGACCGTCACGACGCACTGGATGGGTGCCGCAGCTGTGCTTGATGCGTTTGCGACGCAGCCACGTGGTGATGTGGGCAGCAAGCGCCTCGACGGCCTTGGCATCCTGCTCGACACCGAAACCGTTGTGTCCGGCCCTCCAGGCGCATTCCAAGGTAGTGCCGCGCCCGGCCAGCGGGTCGAAGATAGCCAACCGTTGGCCCTCGTCACGACGGGTTGCACAGCGACCCTCCAAGCTGGCGAGAGTGAGGTTGAGCAGTAGTCGGGTGAACTGCTCGTTGGTCTTTCCGCGGTACTTGGGGATGGTAACGAGGTCCTCGTCCACGACGTCAACCTGCGGCAGCTCAATAGGGGCAAGCAGGTCGCCGCGGTACTCGAAACAGGCCAGAGCCGCCGACGATCGCGCCACCGCGGCCAGATCTGTCGACTGTAGGGGCCCCTCGCTGCGAACTGCTAGGTACTCGACCCCGGCCACGGCCAGCGGAACAACTAACGTGGCATTGGGGCAGGTGAGGGACAGCTCTGCGGCGCACAGCCGTCCTGCCTGCCCGGCATAGACGTGATTTGCCGCAGGGGCGAGCAGAACGAGGGATTCGGACATGGGTGACATTGTGTCATGAACAGCAATCGGCAACCGCGGCGATGCGGTTTCCGAATGCTTGCGACGTCACGATTCGCGGCCCGGAATCGGGGCAGTGCCGGGGTGTAGTGACTCAGGCGGTGTGCGAGTTCTCATAGGAGGTGCCCTTGGCGCGCTCGAAGGAGGCTTTGATCTCAGCCTCAGCCTCGTCGCGACTGGTCCAGGTGGCGCCCTCGACCGACTTTCCAGGCTCCAGGTCTTTGTAGACGGTGAAGAAATGCTCGATTTCCATGAGGGTCATGCTGCCGACGTCATCAAGGTCAATGAGGCCGGCACGGCGGGGGTCATCGGCGGGCACACACAGCACTTTGTCGTCGCCACCCATCTCGTCCTGCATCTGGAACATAGCCAATGCACGGCACTCGATGAGACAGCCGGGGAAAGTGGGCTCAGGCAGCAAAACAAGGGCGTCTAGTGGGTCGCCGTCTTCGCCAAGAGTGCCCTCGATGTACCCGTAGTCATACGGGTACTGCGTCGAGGTGAACAAAGTGCGGTCGAGACGGATGCGGCCAGTCTCATGGTCCATCTCGTACTTGTTCTTGTTGCCACGTGGAATCTCGATCGTCACATCAAAGTGCAAGCTCTCGGGCTGTTCTCCCTGGAAGGGATTGGTGAAATCGTCGGTCACGAGGGGCCCCTCTTCTTGTATTGGACACGGTGATGATCGACACTGTATCCGTTTGCAGGAGGGATTTTCGTGCTACACCCAGACCAACCTAAGCCGAAACGAGCCATGTCGGCGCCACGACGGCGCATGCCGGCATGGGTACCAGTTACTGTCGGCGTCGCAGTGACCGTCATTGTCGTCTTTGCGGTTATCGTCAGCTCCCTGCGGAGCGGGTCACCTGCGGGACAGATCGGAGGAGGTATCCTCCCTTATCACCATGACAACACCGCCCAGGCAGTGCCGGGTCGAGGGATTGTCGCGGCAGCGGTGCCGACGACGCCGTCGGCCAAGCCGGTCGCTGCCGCGATCGCCAATCGCGTCAAATCTGCAGGCGCGGCCCCGGGCGTGCTGGGCGCTGACATTATGGACGCGGCGACCGGCGAGACCCTCTACCAGTCGGGTCAGGATTCCTTCCTGACTCCAGCTTCAAACCTCAAAGTCCTTACCGCGATTGCGCTGTTGGATTGCACTGACGCCGGGCATCGCTACACGACAAAGGTCGTCGCCAATGGGTCCGCATTGACTCTGATCGGTGGTGGCGACCCGTACCTGCGCTCGAAGCCCTCGACCAAGCAGCCCGAGTACCCGTCGGTGGAAGACCTTGCCAAACGCACGGCCGCGGCACTCAAGAAGGCGGGGACGACGACGGTCACCGTCAACTTCGATGACACCCTGTTTACTGGACCGGATTGGAACAAAGCTTGGCCGGTCGACAACTACTTCGACGAGGTCACGCCGATTACCTCGTTATGGGTCGATGAAGGAATGATCAACAACAGCCCATGGGATCGCAGCAAGACGCCCGCTGTACTTGCCACGAACACCTTCATTGGCTCGCTTCGTAGCGCCGGGATCACGGTGAATGGCTCGGTTACTCGCCACAAAGCTGACGCGTCAGCCAAAGAGATTGCGGCGGTGCAGTCCCTTCCGGTGGAGGACCTCGTCACCCGCACATTACAGGAGTCGGACAACTCTGCCGCCGAGGTCTTGAGCCGACAGATGGCGCTTGTTAGTGGTAAGCCGGGGTCCTTTGCTGGTGGTTCTCAAGCGCTTGAAGAACACCTTAAGAACTTGGGTGTTTGGCAGGACGGCGCGGTTGTTCAGGACGGATCGGGATTGTCAAAGGGCAATCGGATCACCGCCTCGATGCTTTCCCGCGCCTGGCAGAAAATCCTGTCGACCCCAAAGCTCCAGCCGGTCGCGAATGCGGTGCCAGTGGGGCGGGTCTCTGGGACCCTCCACAATCGGTTTTCCGATCCGAGCACGGCGGCCGGGCGCGGTGTCGTCCATGCTAAGACGGGCACCTTGGACGGAGTCATTTCGATGTCAGGGTGGCTACGTGACGCCGACGGACGAATTCTGGTGGCCTCCTTCATCCTCAACAAGACTGACATCAGAGCCCGGTCGTGGCTCGACGTTGTCTACAGCAACCTGGCCGGGTGCGGCTGCACCCGCTAATGGCACGGCGTGAATTAGGGCCAGCAGCCCTGGCAGTAGCTCAGGCCGTCGAGCGGATGGTGCGCGGGGTCGATCGGTTCGTTGTTGGGTGCTCTGGCGGTCCAGACTCGCTGGCTCTAGCGTTGGCGTCAAGGTGGGCGTCGCGGCGGTGCAGATCTGACGTAAGGGTCGTCATTGTCGACCATCGGTTGCAGCAGGGGTCCGACGACGTAGCCGAGCGGACGCGGCAGTTGCTGGCGAGTCGAGGCATGGATGCACGTGTGCGCCGTGTCGATGTCGACGCCGAAGACCCCGACGGACCCGAGGCCGCGGCCCGTACTGCTCGTCGGGCAGCACTGCTCGACGTCGCTGGAGATGAGCCGGTGCTGCTCGGTCACACCCTTGACGACCAGGCTGAGCAGGTGCTGCTCTCTCTGGCAAGAGGTTCGGGGGCGACGTCACTGGCAGGTATTCGTCCGCGTTCCGGTCAGTTTTGGCACCCACTGCTAGAAATTCGACGGGCCCAGACGGTGCAGGCGTGTCGAGAGTGGGAGGTCGAGCCGTGGCAGGATCCTCACAACGGTGACCCACGATTCCTGCGCTCCCGGGTGCGCACTGAACTCATGCCGGTCATGGCGGAGGTGCTGGGCCCAGGGGTGGCGGAGTCTCTGGCTCGCAGTGCGGCCTTGTTGGCGGGGGAGGACCAGGTCGTCGCTCGCGCCGCGCGGGTGTGGGCGGATGAGCACGGGGTGAGTTCCGACGAGCTTTCCGGTTTGTGTGGGGTTGAGGCCGGCTTGGCGCGCAGGGTCGTCAAAGAGTGGCTGCCGGAGGCGAGGATGGTGCATGTCGACTCCGTCTTGGGCTTGCTGGAAGGGCCTGGGGGTGCAGGGGTGGACGTCCCAGGAGGCCGCGTCGAGGTGAGGCGAGGAACGCTGTATCTCACCCGGCGCTTGGGACGGCATATGAGTCGGTAGGCTGATGATGTGCGAGTTTCTGACATTCCTGGAGATTTCGACCACGTTCTGTATACCGAGGAGCAGGTGGCCTCCCGTATCCGCGAGGTTGCTTCCCAGATCGACGCTGACTACGCCGGACGAGAGATCCTCATGGTCGGGGTGCTCAATGGTGCTGTCATGACAATGGCGGATCTATGCCGCGCGATGACCTCCCATATGTCTATGGACTGGATGGCTGTTTCGTCCTACGGGGCTGGGACAAAGTCCAGCGGTGTCGTGCGCATCCTCAAGGACCTCACTAAGGACATTGATGGTCGCGACATCCTCATTGTTGAGGACATCATCGACACCGGGCTGACACTGAGCTACTTGGTGCAGAATTTACGTAGCCGCAACCCGAACTCGATTGAGATCATGGCGATGTTCCGCAAGCCCGAGGCTGTTACGTGCCCGCTGGACGTCAAGTACGTCGGCTTCGATATCCCCAACGAGTTTGTCGTCGGATATGGCCTTGACTATGCCGATAGGTACCGCAACCTTACGGATGTTGCGACGTTGGCGCCGCACGTTTACCAGTCCTGAGGATGCGATCCCAAGCCCGGACACCGCGCGGGTGGTCTGTTTGTGCTCTGAGCTGTCCGCGGAACGTTGCGAGGGCGTGATGTTGTCATGCGCTGGTATCGTGACGCTCTGAGTCCTGCCCACCGTGCCCCTAGGTAGTCCATGAAAAACGCGTCCCGCATCTTCAAAGGTCCTCTTATCTGGATCGTGTTGTGCATCGGCTTGATCATTGTGTTCCTTCGGTTCGCCGAATCGGGGAACGGTTACAAGGACATTCCGACCTCTGAGGCCGTCAGCATCATCAATAGCTCCAGGAAGCTGGATAACGTCACGCTAACTGACGGCGACCAGGTCATCAAGATCACTGAGAACGACGACAAAAAGTATCGCTCGTACTGGGTCGGCAACCAGTCCGATCAGCTCGTTGACAAGCTCAACGAACGGGTCAAGGCGAAGACGCTGAAGTCGTGGCAGGGAGAAAACCCCGGGCAGAGCATCTGGAAGGCTCTGCTCATCAACTTCTTGCCCTTCGTCATCATCCTGCTGTTTTTCTTGTGGGCTATGAATGCGTCGCAGGGCATGGGTGGCCGCGGTGGCGTCATGGGATTTGGTAAATCCAGGGCCAAGGTGGGCAGCAAGGACACCCCCAAATCAACCTTCGCCGACGTCGCGGGTTGCCAGGAGGCGATCGACGAGCTGCAAGAGATCCGTGAATTCCTCGCCGAGCCGGCGAAATTCCAACGGGTCGGTGCCAAGATCCCCAAAGGAGTACTGCTGTATGGCCCTCCTGGTACCGGCAAGACCCTGCTGGCCCGTGCAGTGGCCGGGGAGGCTGGAGTGCCGTTCTTCTCCATCTCGGGTTCGGACTTCGTCGAGATGTTCGTCGGCGTCGGTGCCTCCCGTGTGCGCGACCTCTTCGAACAGGCCAAGGAGGCCGCTCCGGCCATCATCTTCATTGATGAGATTGACGCTGTCGGTCGTCACCGTGGAGCCGGCATGGGCGGCGGCCATGACGAGCGCGAGCAGACCTTGAACCAGTTGCTCGTCGAAATGGACGGCTTCGACGTTCACGGTGGCGTCATTCTTATCGCGGCGACGAACCGCCCCGACGTTCTTGACCCGGCCCTGCTGCGTCCTGGGCGCTTCGACCGCCAGATCGCGGTGGAGGCTCCAGACCTCGATGGTCGTCTCAAGATCCTCCAGGTTCACGCCCACGGCAAGCCCATGGCCGACAATGTCGACCTGGCGTCGATTGCCCGTCGTACCCCTGGCATGACAGGTGCTGACCTGGCTAACGTCCTTAACGAGGCGGCCTTGCTGACGGCTCGCGCCAACCTACCGGTGATCGGTAACGCGGAGCTGGATGAAGCTATCGATCGCGTGATCGCTGGCCCGCAGAAGAAGACTCGGCTCATGAACGAGCATGAGCGCCTGGTGACCGCCTACCACGAAGGCGGTCATGCCCTGGTAGCCGCGGCTATGCCGGGTACTGACCCGGTGCAGAAGATCACGATCCTGCCGCGTGGTCGGGCACTGGGCTACACGATGGTCATGCCCGACTCCGACAAGTACTCCCAGAGGCGCAGCGAGTTGCTGGACTCGATGGCGTACATGATGGGTGGTCGTGCGGCTGAGGAACTCATCTTCCACGATCCGTCGACGGGTGCCTCTAACGATATAGAGAAGGCCACCAAGGTAGCTCGTGCCCTCGTTACCCAATACGGTTTGTCAGCTCGCGTCGGCACCGTGCAGCTAGGGTCCGGGGACACCGAGCCCTTCCTCGGTATGACCGCTGGACAGCAGCGCGACTATTCCGACGAGACCGCCAAGATTATTGACGACGAGGTGCGTGAACTTCTCGAAAACGCCCACCAGGAAGCCTTCGATTGCTTGGACGCCAATCGCGAGGTCCTCGACGAGCTTGTGCGTCAGTTATTCGCAAAGGAGACGCTGAGCAAGGCTGAGGTCGCCGAGATCTTCAAGCCGCTCAAGCGGTGGCCCGAGCGCGGTTCCTTCACCGGTTCGGATAAGCGTGTGCCATCGTCTATCCCGCCGATCGAGCCGCCGCAGGTCGCTGGTGTGGAGGAGGATGCTCCGCAGGTCGGTGCTCCCCGTCGTGGCGTCATCACCCCGCCGATTCCTGAGCCGGGCGGAGACCTACCAGGAGATAAACCCGGTGAGTGGGAGCCGCCATCTGATTGGCAGCCGCCGAGTGTCGGGGGAGGTAAACCACCTGAGCCGCCAAGCCCTGGACCGACAAATCCGGGGGAGGGCCCGCAGCCGCCATCGAGCGGTAGCCCTTGGGGCCTACCCAGGCCATGATCATCAACGGCCTGCCGCATGTAACGCGGCAGGCCGTCGTTCTAGGCTGTCCGCTGTGAGTTTCACGAAATTGTTGGTTGATCGCGAGCGAGTCGCGGCAGCTACCCGTGAGTTCCTCCTGGCGATCGGCGAGGATCCCAATCGGGAAGGTCTGCGCGATACCCCGATGCGCGTGGCCAAGGCGGCCGAGGAACTATTTGGCGGGTTGAGTCAAGATCCGGGAGAGTTGCTGGCAACGACTTTTGACATCTCCCACGACGAGATGGTGTTAGTACGCGATATTGAGCTGCAGTCGATGTGTGAACACCACCTGCTGCCCTTCATCGGAGTGGCGCACGTTGGTTATATTCCGGCCAAGGATGGCCGAGTGACAGGACTGAGCAAGATCGCCAGGTTAGTGGAGGTCTATGCGCGTCGACCTCAGGTACAAGAGAGGTTGACGACCCAGGTGGCCGACGCCTTGGTAAAGCACCTGGGCGCCCGTGGTGTGATCGTGGTCGTTGAGGCCGAGCATATGTGCATGACGACGAGAGGGGTCCGCAAGCCAGGAGCCAGAACGGTGACCTCTGCGGTTCGCGGGATCCTGCGCAACCCGGCGACGCGGGCCGAAGCGATGGGACTTATCACGGCTGGGCGTTGACTATTCCAATGGGCCCTTACTTGGGTCTTGGGGCTTAACGCCTGGAGCGTTGATCTCCCTAGCATGGCAACAGTGTTAAGCGCTGTGGGCGGACCTGTTGCCGCGACGGTAGGTGTAGCGACCGGGTTGGCCGAGGGGGCACTTGTCCTGGCTTTTGTCACACCGAGGCGTTATCGGCACGGCGATGAGGTCGACTGCCCGCCACGCAGCCGTTGGTGGGTCCCCGTCTGGACGGTTTTCGCCTGCGCCAGTCTGGCTTTCTCGTGGTGGCACGCCCCGGCGTACATGGCAATCGTTCTGACGTTGGTAGCGCCATTGGTTGCGGCCTGCGTCGTTGATGTTGACGTCCAGCGACTGCCCGACGCCATCACCCTTCCGACGGCTGCGGTGCTGGTTGTCGCTTTGGGGATCCTGGCGGCGGTAACCTCTGCCTGGTCTGCTCTCGGACGTTCGCTGGGTGCAGGCTTCCTCGTTTTTCTTGTGTTTTTCGCGCTGGCCTTCATCGGTGGGGGCGGCGGCATGGGCATGGGCGACGTCAAGCTGTCGGTGTCCATCGGCCTCATGAACGGCTACCTGTCGTGGGTGCACGTGTTTCTTGCCGTGTTGGCGGGCGCCCTCATTGGATCGTTTTGGGGCCTGGGACTGCGTGTCGTCAAGGGGGAGAGTGCGCGTGAGTTCGCCTTCGGCCCGCACATGGTGGCTGGTGCTCAGTGGTGCTCATTATGCCTGCTCTGTCAGGACTGTGGTCATGACGGCGGCCGGTCAGCCTTCTCGGTCCAGCAGACGTCCGAAGTGGATAATGAGGGCCAGACCCAATAATCCTATCCCGGCGACCGTGGCGACGAGTGCCCGGAACGGGACACCGACGCGCACCGGCATGACCCATACGGCACCTGACTCGGCCGCCGTCCCGGAGCAGTGGAGGGTCTCATCGCCGTGGGTGGCTCCGATCCGCAGCACTGGGCGCAGAGCGGTGTCCTCGCGCGCACGTTCACCGATGGAAGGGTCGGCAGGGGCCGTCACTCTCGATGTGCTCGACTCTCGGGTGATGGAGCATGACAGGGCGCTGTCAGGTCCGGTCCCGTCGAGCCCGATGTCTTTGCTGACGAACACCACCTGCCCCTGTGACAATGGTGGAGACTTCTGAAGATGGACGGTAGATGCGGAGATCAAGTGGATGTCTTCGGTCTCGGGCAGGCTCCAGGCGGCGATGCCTAACACGAGTAGCACGATGGAACTGATCGACACGACGATCGTGAGGATGACGCGTACGGCCTGTAATCGCCGTGAATTGGTGTACCGCCACTTGCTTCGGTGCCGTGACGCGGCAAGCGGTCGTTCCATAGGTCATCCTTTACGGCAGAGTTGGGGATGTATTGACCCTATCCGACGCGGGCGCACGCCTTCGATGCGTCCGGTTCTGGGCAGCGCCAGACCCCAAGGTATTGGCCTATAGAGTGACCTTGGTCTCGGGTCTGGCTGATGCTCCTTCTCAAGAACGGCACGAATTGGTTACGAACCATCGCACTTTGATCGACTCGACCACACCAAGGAGTTTTGCTGACAATGAGTGATCTCTTCGTCGTCGCTGAGGCGCACCCATACTGGCCTTCGCCGATTTCGCGGCGAGACGACGATCCCTTCGTCCTCGTCATGGGAATCGACGACCCCAGCGCCTTGGCCGTCTGGGTGCGTGAGTATGACGTTGGCGGTGTGGTCATCGTGCACCGGGCGCAGGTCGATCGGCAGGCCCGCTTCATGGCGAACCTTGCTAGTGGGGCTGTGCCCGGCCTTTCCGTGACGACGGTGACGCACCGGGCTTCGGCCTTGGCAGCGGCCCTCGCCTGCAGGGCGGTCGCTCCCTGGCGTGATCCTTTGGCCTCGAAGGTCGAATGGCTCGAACGAATCTTAACGACGGCACGATCTGGGGTCGTGCTGTCGTCAGTGGCAGGTTTGCACGACCCGAATCCGGGAATCATGAGGCACTTGGCCTCGCTGCTGCCATGGGGCCCACCGTTCGTCGTCCAGTTCGCTCCGGAGGTCGAGTTCATCCGACTTCCTAACTCAGACTCGTTATTCGAAGGTGGAGCCGGGTCCTGGCATGTTACCGAGGGTGATGGTCTCCTGCCCGGTCCGCTCCAGTCGGCGTCGGTCGAGCGTCCTATCACTGACGTGCGGGCCGAGTACGGCGGCCACGGCCGGGAGTTTGCCCTCCTCGGATGGCCCTCCGACGACCGGGGGTACGCCGGTCGCTGCCCGGTGTGCGGGGTGCAATGCGTCTCGGTGGTGTGCCCCGTCTGTCATGTCCATGTTCTCGTGCAGGAGAGTGTCGCGTGAATCCCCGTCAACGTCGTGGTCTGATCTACTTGCTCATCGCAGTCGTTGTCGCTATTGCGACCTTCCTCACGGTGACCAGGTACGTGGCGTCGGTTAATAGTCAGGTCGGCTCGCGGGTGACCGTTTACCGGGCTAAAACGGCCATTTCGCCGTACACTCCTTTGTCGGATTCTGTGCTCGAACCGGTTGAGGTGCCGCGTCGGTGGACTTCGGATTCCTCGATGGTGAGTTTGTCGAGCCTCAGGGGACGTCGGATCGGCTTCCGTGTCGAGGCAGGCACCGTCATTACCCGAGACATGCTTATCGCGCCGTCGGACCTCAATCCGGACGAGCGGGAGATCGCCATTAACGTCAACTCGGTCACAGGGGTCGCCGGGCGCGTCAAGCCGGGTGACCGGGTCGACATTTATGCGGTCTTCGCTGATGTGCCTGGTCTACCTAAGTCAGTGCGGGTTCTCACCCGCAACACTCGAGTCGTCTCGATCGCTGGTAAGATGAATATTTCCGGGCAGTCTGGCAATGGGGTTACCGAGACTGAGGTCATCCCGGTTACTTTGGCCCTCACCCCGAATGACGCCACCGCAGTGACCTATGCTGCGGCCTTCGCCAAGGAGGTACGCCTGGTCGCCTTGCCGACCGATGCGGGCGCGAACCGCAATGGTGAGAAGAACGAGTACGATGCGTCAAGCCTGGGCGGCAGGGCTGTTCCGGAGGGCCAGCGATGAGTACCGTCATCATCTGTCACACCGATCAGAACGTCGTGGGTGACCTGCGAACCGTGCTGGATGAGGTTCCGGACCTCGTAATCAGCCATGTCGTCTCAACGACGATCGAGTTGCACAGGGCCGTCGCCAAAGGTGCCCCCGATCTCGTACTTATCGGTGACCAGACCGGGCCCGACTCGGTCGACGACGTGTGTCGATCGTTCCTCGCCGTCCATCCGGGAACGGCTGTCATCCAAGTGCTGACTCATCGGTCGCCGCAGGCGGCATTGCGGGCCATGGAGGCGGGTGCGCGCGGTGTCGTCAGCCAGCCCTTCGCCTTCGAGGATGTTTCCGAACGTATCGGCAGAGCTTTGGAGTACGCCGACACGATGCGGAAGGTCATCGCCGGCACCGTGGCGCAGCGACGACGCCGCGGCCGTCTGATCTGTGTGGCCGGTGCCAAGGGTGGCGTCGGCACGACGACTTTGGCTGTGCACATGGCTGCCGATTTCCTGCGGGTCCATCCGCAGTCTCGGGTTTGCGTCGTCGACGCCGACGTCGAGAAGGGGGATGTCGCTGCGGTGCTCGACATCCGCCAGTCGGTCTCCATTGCTGACATTGCCAAGGTCTATTCGGACTTGTCGGCGAACACCGTGGGGGATGCTGTCATCCAGCACGAGAGCGGTATCCACGTCATGCTGGCCCCAGTCGACGTGCGTGAGTCGGACTACATCACCCCGGAGGCGATCCACGCCATTCTTGACCTGCTGCGCATGGAATTCCCGCTCGTCATCGTTGACGCCGGTGGACACGTTTCGCCCGGTCAGGCGGCTGTCGCACAGATGGCCGACGAGATGGTCGTCGTGATAAGCCCCGACGCCCTGGTCATGCGAGCCTTCCGCAAGCGGGCTGCGGCCTGGGAGTCCTTGGGAGTGCGTGACGAGGCGGAGCTCAAGGTCGTCGTCAACAAGGTTGACAAAAGGTCGATCTTCCCAGCTTCCGCGGTAGCCAAGCTCACAGTGGCCAAGGTGGTCGACGTCATGCTGCCGTTCATGCCGCGGGCCCTTGAGGTGGCGTCCAACGATCGTGACCCGCGGGCCCTTACCGAGGTGTCGTGGTGGCGTCTCATCTCGGATCTGCGCCACGAGGTTGGCGCCGACATCGAACCGATGGAATCGGTAACGGTCACTGCCGAACCAGTATGGCGCCGACGAATCCTTCCCGACTTCGGTCGATCCCCGGACGAGACGCATCGACCGGCCAGAAGAACAGCCGATGAGGACAGGGGTGTCAGGTGATGACGTTGCTGAGAGACCTCGGACGGCGATTCCGGGACAGAGGGGCGCGGTCGCTCTGGAAGACCTCGGCATGCTGCCGATCGTGCTGGTGGTGGTGTTAGCTGGATGGCAGATCCTGGTTGTGGGCGTGTCTGACGTCATGCTCGGCCGTGCGGCTTCGGCGGCGTCACGGGAATATGCAGTGACCGGGTCTTTGGCCATGGCAACCGACACGGCCCGCGCGGGCGTCCCGGCCCCGTTCAACGACGTCACCGTGAGTGGTGACAGCACCATAAACGTCAAGCTGCGGGTGCCTGGTTCCCTCACCGGTGTGTGGGGCGTCATGGATGTGGTGGAAATGTCGAAGAATGTCGTGGAGGAGCCTCGATGAGCGTGTACGAGTCGACATCGCGTCCGAAATTCCGTGACGACCGTGGAGGGGCAGCAATTGAGTGCGTCGGGCTACTCCCGCTGTTCCTGGTGGCGGCGATCGCCACCCTGCAGATTGGATTGGCCGGATGGGCCTCGATCGAGACCGAGCATGCCGCCCGCGATGCCGCCCGTGCCGCATCCCTCGGCGAGGATGCGCAGTCGGCGGCGGAGGCGTCTCTGACGGGGGTTCTGCACGTGCAGTCGATGTCGGTTGCGGGAGGAGACAGTTGTCGCGTCAGCCTGACGGTCAAGGTGCCCTCCCTCATCGGCTTCCGGGTAGGCACCGTAACCCGCGTTGCAGAGATGCCGAGGCTGCACGCATGAGATCGTACGCAGCGTTCGAGGATTCTCGACCCAGCAACACCCAGGCCGACGATCATCGTGAGTCGCTCGTGTCGGTCTTTCGTCGTCTCCTTCTCGAAGAGGTCGACCTGGGAGAGCTGTCCAAGCTTGACACCGCCCAGCGTAGGGTGCGTCTGGAGCGGGTTATCGCTCACCTGGTCTCCCGCGAGGGAGTTATTTTGTCGACCTCCCAGCGCAACCAATTGGTGCGTCGGGTCGTCGACGAGGCCGTCGGTCTGGGTGTGCTCGAACCGATCCTCTCGGACCCGAGCGTCAGCGAGATCATGATCAACGGCCACCAGACCATCTACGTTGAGCGTGCCGGTCGCCTGGAACTGTGGCCAACGGCCTTCAGCTCCGAGGAACAGCTCATGCAGGCGATCGACCGGATAGTCTCGACCGTCAACCGACGTGTCGACGAGTCCAGCCCGATGGTTGACGCGCGGCTGCCACCGGATTCGCGCATGCCCCGAGGCGCTCGGGTCAACGTCGTCCTGCCCCCGCTGGCCCTCAACGGTCCGACGGTGACGATCCGGTTGTTCCCTCAGGCCCTCAGCCTTGAGGCGATGGTCGAACGCAAGTCGCTTGACATGGCTATGGCACGGCTCCTGCAGTCCTTTGTGCAGGCTCGTCTCAACATTATCGTCTCGGGAGGCACCGGTTCGGGTAAGACGACCTTGCTTAACGCCTTGTCGACTTTCATGACCCGGCGGAACGCATCGTCACTATCGAGGACGCTGCCGAACTCACTCTTGATCAGCCCCACACCATTCGGCTTGAGACCCGCCCGGCCAACGTCGAGGGTGGCGGGCAGGTGATGATCCGCGACCTGGTGCGCAACTCGCTGCGTATGAGGCCCGACCGCATCATCGTCGGTGAGTGCCGTGGCGGTGAGGCGCTCGACATGCTTCAGGCGATGAATACCGGCCATGAGGGGTCGCTGACGACGGTGCACGCCAACTCACCCGAGGACGCTCTCGTGCGGCTTGAGACCTTGGCCTCCATGAGCGATGTCGATATGCCTTTCCAAGCGTTCCATGATCAGGTCAACTCGGCCGTCGACATTATCGTCCAGCTCCAGCGCACCAGCTACGGAGCTCGCCGGGTGACCACCGTCTCGTACGTGACTAGTCGGCGGCAGGAGCCTTTCCGCATGGAACCGATCATGGAATGGGTCCATGTGCCACAAAATCCGCGCGAGGGCTCATTCCGCACTTGTGGCCTGCCCGGCCCCCTGCGCGAGCGGTTGGCGGCCAGCGGTGTCTCCGTGGATCACGAGGAGGTCGCATGACCTACTTCTGGCTCATGCTTGCCGAGGGTTTACTCATGGCTGGGCTTGTTATCTTGGCTATACGCGAGTTCGCATGGGTGGTCGCACAGCGACGTCGGGCAGTCAGCGACGCTACGCCGAGTATCTTGCACTCCAAGACGCTCCTTGGTGAGATCAATACCAGGTTTGTGCGCACCCGTCCGGGGCGGTGGCTGGCCCGGGAATTGGAGTTGGGCGGTATCACTCAGCCGCCGGCAGTGGTGGCTGCAGTGACCATTCTCGTATCCATCTTGGTGGCTGTGGTTTTCTACAATATGCTCGCCCCAGCCTTGGCCGTGGTCGGTGTCCTGCTCGGCCTGGCAGGCCTGTGGGAGTCTGTACGCCGGTCTCAGCAGCGTCGCACGGCTAAATTTGTTAATCAGCTTCCCGAATTGGCCCGATTGTTGGCCAATGCCAGCCACGCGGGGCTGTCGCTGCCCACCGCGATCGCCATGGTTTCCGATGAACTCGGTGAGCCGGCCCGCTCGGAGTTCGCACAGGTCGAGAACCGGTTACGTTTCGGCGCGTCATTGCAAACGGCCCTCGACGAGTTGGCGTCTCACGTACGATCTCGTGAAGTGACGGTGCTCATGTCGACTCTCATCGTTTCGGCGCGCAGTGGCGGCTCGTTGGTTACAGCATTGCGCGGCATCGCCGACTCCCTTGAGGAGCGTAAGGAGACCCGCCGTGAGGTGACGACTATCCTTTCCCAGTCGTTGGCGACGGCTTACCTTATTATCATCATCGGCTTGGGCCTGCTCGTCGCCCTCAACATGTTCGAACCTGGAACGGTGGAGTTGATGACCCATTCCCTCGTTGGTCGCATTTGTCTCATCGCTGGACTGTCGCTCTTTGCGGTGGGATTCGTTGTAATCCGTCAGATGACGAAGGTGAAGCTGTGAGTTCCCTCCTTATCGGCCTCATCCCGGGGGTGGTCGCCCTCGGTGCTGTTCTCCTGATCGTCCGAGGCATCTATTTGGCCGCATCCGACCCATCGGAGGCGCTCGACTTGGACGAGGTGGCACTGCTCAAGAAAGCTGAGCGGGACCGCCATGCTGGCCCGCTCGAGTCACTGGCAATGAGATTTCTGCCAGTGGTTCGCGGCGCGTTGCCTACTCGTGCTGTCTCGTGGATCCAAAAGCAGGTCAACGCTGCTGGTCGCCCCGACGGTATGACTGTCGATACTGTACTCGCCGACATGCTCAAGTGGGCGGTTATTGTTGTGCCGTTGGCGGTCTTCGTGTTGGTGCAGGGGATGGCATTCATCGCTCTGCTTGCGCTCTTCATCCCGCCCGTCATCTCGCTGGGCAAGCTCACTGGCGACGTCAAGAGGCGTAAGGAGCAGATTGACCAGGATCTGCCCAGTTTCATGGACGTGCTGGCTGTGACGGTCACCGCCGGTATCGGTTTCCGGCGTGCTTTGCGTACCGTCTCCGAGCGGTACGGTGGGCCCCTCGCCGACGAGATCCAGCTCACTTTGCAGCACGTCGACAACGGGGCGAGTATGCGCCAGGCTTTTACTGCCCTGCGTGACCGGACTGGTTCGGCTGCCGTTGATGAGTTCGTCTCGGCGTACGTGCAGTCCGAGGAGCTCGGCGCGCCCCTTGTTGACACCCTCAACCACATCGCCGCCGACATGCGCCGCTCGTCGGCCCAGGCAGCGCTCCAGCGGGCCTCGAGAATCGAGCCGCGTGTTTCTCTCGTGACGACGACGGTCATGGTGCCCGGCATACTCGTGTTACTCATTGGCGGCCTACTTATTGGGACGGGCATGCTCCACCAGATCTCGGGGATGTTCAAGTGAGTGCCCCGTCACGGCCCGTTTTGGGCTGGTCCCAACTTGTCCAACTCACCCGAGCGGCCTTGGCACTTCGCCTCCTGGCGGTCTTCGTCGGTTTGCTGAGCCCGGCCGACCGGCTCATGACGCCGGTGCAGATCATCGTCATCGTGGCGATGTCGACCGTCGAGCTGAGATTCACTGAGTTTCTGGCGCTGCTCGAAGCACACCCCATGCTGGCACTCGTCGACCTGGCCATCGTCGTCGGCTTTGTCGCCGTGGCCGGGGCAACGTCGGCCCTGCAGCTAACGGTGCTGACGACCGCTTTCCTTGTCGGCCTGTGGGTCGATCGGCTTGGCGGAGCTATCGCGATGCTCATGCTCGTTGCGTTGTGGGTTTTGGCACTGGTCATGCGCAAGGCGTCCGACGATGAGGTGCTCAGCCACAAGATCCTGCGTGCCAGCCTTATCGCGACCACTGCTGCTGAGGAACGAGCCAAGCTGGCCACCGAGCTTCATGACAAACTGGCCAAGACGATCCAGAGTGTCGCGCTGATGACCTCGGTCATTCCGGCGGCGGTGGAGACCGATCCGGCACGGGCGATCACCGCGGCGCGTCAGGCCCACCAGATGAGCGCCCGCGCCGTCACCGAGTTACGAGGGGTGATGTCTGGATTACGTAGCAACGGCACTGATCTCGTCTTCGGCGAAGCGGTCATCGGCCTAGTGAGCACATGGCAGAGTGCCGAGGGCCGGCACGTCCAGCTCACTGTCGACGAGGACATGGTGCTCAAGAGACCTGATGTCCAGTTCGAGGTGTTGGCCGCCCTCAGCGAGTCACTCGACAACATTGCCCAGCACGCCGGACACTGCGATGTCGACGTCATTGTCAGCAAGGAGGGATCCATCCTCACCGTCGTCGTCCGCGATACCGGCAAGGGGTTCTCCGAGTCGGAATTGCGGGCTTGCCAGCGAGTCGGTCATCAAGGGGTGCTTGACGTGCAGCGTCGTCTGGTGCGGATCGGTGGCCTTGCTGATGTCTCTAGTGAGGTAGGCCGGGGCACGACGGTGACGATGGTGGTGCATGACGAGCCGTTGGAGGAACGTGAGTGAAAACGAGGCGATCACGGTGCTCGTGGTCGACGATTCCGCTGTCATGCGTCTGGGGTTGCGGACCCTGCTCGAGCAGGACGACGACATCGAGGTGGTGGGCGAAGCCGAAAACGGTGACACCGCGGTGCGCTGCGCCACCGAGCTTCAACCCGATGTCATTCTGCTCGACATTCGGATGCCTAGGCGGGATGGACTGTCAGTGTTGTCTCAGCTCGCGGCGGGGTCAACGGTCATCATGACTACCTTCACCGACGACGCTGGAGCGATCCGACGGGCCATGGACGAGGGAGCTGCGGGATACCTCGTGCACGGTACTTTCGATGCCCATGCGTTGGGCCACATGATCCGTAGTGCGAAGGCCGGCGTCATGCCCGTGGCACCCATGGTCATGTCGGCCTTGGCCGGCCGGGGCCACGGGACGCAGATCGGTCGGTTCCCGGGGATTCGTCGAAATATGGGTCTCAGCGATCGTCAGGCCGAGGTGATGGATCTCATCGCTGCGGGCCAGTCGAACAAGGAGATCAGCAAGACGCTCTTTCTAGCCGAGAAGACGGTCAAGAACCACATCAACCAAATCTTCGCCACACTCGGGGTGACGACGAGGGCTCAGGCCATCGTCCTGTGGCTCCAGGGCTCGGGTCCGGACGGGCCCGAATGAGGGTTGGGTTCGGCCTGGGTCCACAATTGGGCCTGCGGACCCTATGACGGATTGCTTCGGTTCCGTAATGTCGTACATGTCAAGTGAGGGGGCGGAAATCGCCCGGTTGCCTTCGTTGGGATATCACGGATGCACATTCGAACCACGAGGAGAGGAATTCGCCATGAACGATCTGGTTCTTGCTACTACTGTCCACACGCAGCTCGCCATCAAGTCGATGGTTGAGAGGCTTCGTCAGAATGAGCGTGGTGCCAGCGCCCTTGAATACGTCGGCATGCTGATTATCGGTGCAGTTTTCGTTTCTGCTATCTATGGGGTAATCAAGCCTGAAAAAATTAAGAGCTGGGTTGATAAGGCGACCAGTGTCATGGATCGTTTGAATGTCGGTGGGTGAAGTTGTTGCCTATGTAGGAGGAAGCAGTCCATTGGGTTGAGTTCTCTGTTTGCGGCTACGCGGTGGGGTCGATTTCCCCATCGCGCTGAGTTGTGTCGAATATTCTAAGTATATGCGCGTGTTGCCTCGGGGTTGGGATTCGTTGGAGAGACAGCGTGGATTGGGAATGAGGAAATCAATGTCACGCAAACGTGGTGAGCAAGGACAGGTAAGTACTGCTATCCTTATGTCATTCACCTTCGTCCTGCTGACGATAGCAATGATGGCAATTCCAAATTTTACTAGGGCTGGAACTGAGCGTACTGGGCTTGACAGTGCTGCTGATGCTGCTGCCTTGGCGGGGGCGCAGCAAGTCCAGGAAATGCTTCCGCAAATAGTCGAGGCCTATGCTCGCTCGGGTGGGGAAAGCCCGGCGGTTGGGTCGATTGGGGCAGAGTCCGCCATCTCCTTTGCAGAGCGAAATGGGTCGCATGTTGTCACGTATCAGTACACACCCGTGGACGGGTTGGTGAGCGTGACAGTGAGAAGCAATAAAGTGCAAGAGAATGGCATGCAGAATACGGGCCATGCGGTGGCGGACTCAGGATTTGCTTTTGGGGGCAGGTGCGTACTCGATGTGCCGACGCCGACACCGATGTCTGGTCCGGTTGTGAGTACTACGTCGACTCCTGGTGGTGCTGGCGAACCGGCTCTAGCGCCTATTGAGCAGACTTCTGGTCACATGCGGTGCGGTGACAAAGTTATCGACGTGGATATTGATGAGCATGGTGGGGTTGCGGCTAGGGTTTCTCTGCGTGGGATTCGAGGTTTTCTTCTTGGGGGTCGTAAAGCGTCGTTGGTGCGGTGATGTGTTCGTGGTCCGGTAGGGCTTTGGTTGTGTATGGGCTTGGGTAGGTGTTGTGGGAATGTGGAATTGGAAGATGAGGGTAGCAGGTTTTGTTGGTGGGCTTGCTGTGGTCTTTGGGTTTGTGGCGTTGCCGGCGCGGTCTGATGAGAGTGTCAGTGCGCCGGTGCCTCTGGTTGATGCGGTTGCGGTGAGCCAGGATGACCACGCGAAACGGCAGGAGGAGAACCCGGGGTCGGTGATTTTGGCGTTGCATGCTGTGCGGCGTCTTCCGTATGCCACGGTGGTGTATTACTCGGTGTCGGTGGATGCTTCGGTGTCTGGTCCGCTTGAGGACTACGGGTACCTCGTCGGTACAGGAGGGGGTGCCCAGGCGCACTACAGCGGCGACCTTGTTGCCGATGGGGCCATCATTGATGTGCGCAACCGGCGGCTGTATAGCACGATCGCCGACCTCCGTGGTTGCAAGATGTGTGGCGACGACTGGTGGGAGGGTGCGCCGGTGTGGGGAACGGCTCCTGGGCATTCTACGCTTGGTTGGTTTAGTACTCCGCCGTTGCCTGCTGATGTGCAGCGGGTTGATGTGACGGTGGGTAACCGTATCTTTCATGATGTGCCGGTGGGTGATGGGTTGTTGGGTCCCACTATTGATAAGGAGACGGCGAGGGGTCGTTGGAGTGAGGGTATGCCGTTGGGTGTGGCTTAGCCGGCACTGGATCCGAAGGATTTGGCTGGTGTTGATGTGTCGAAGTTTGTGCACGCGTTGGTGACTACGACTGGTGATGTTTCTGATGCTAGTCGTGAGCGGGTGACTAAGGGGTCTATGAAGATTGATCTGGATGCCAGTGTGCTTTTTGATTTGGATTCTGATGTGGTTAAGCCGGCTGGTCGTCAGATTATTGATCGGATGGTTAAGCAGTTTGTTGCTCGTAAGGTGTCGGGGAAGATTGGGGTGACTGGCTATACAGATAATAGTGGTTCTGTTGCTCATAATTTGGATCTTTCGCGTCGGCGGGCTGTGTCGGTGGCCAGGCTTCTTGGATTGCAGCTATCGAAGGGGGTCACGTTGGTTACGGCGGGTAAGGGGGAGGCTGATCCGGTGGCTAGTAATGATTCTGAGGCTGGGCGTCGTTTGAATCGTCGGGTCACGATCACTGTCAAGGAGGGGTGATGAAAGGTCGTCCGGTTTTCGTTGGCTGTGTGGCTGTGTTGGTTCTGACGGCTTGTGGTAGCACTGGTATGTCTGCTGGGTCGCCCCATGCTGTTACTTCTTCGGGTGTGTCTGTGGCGGGTATATCGGCGTCGCCGAGTGCGTCGGTTAGTGTGATGGGTTCGGCGCGGGCTGTGGTTGTGGAGTCGGCGGCGGGTCGGGTGATTCGGGATAAGGTGAAGGAGGATGGTGGTCCGATTCCCAAAGAGGTTGCCGCGATTCGTTTTCGTCCTAATCGTTATACCCAGGAAGCGATTTTGCATGTGTCATCGGTGCGTACTGGGCCGACTGGAACTGTCCTGACCTTTTGGGTGACTTCACAGGCGCTGAGTCATGTGATGGCGGCTGCTGCTCCCGAGGACTACCCGTCTCTTATCGACACTGCTGGAGGAGTCAAATATTCAGTCGACAGTTTCCACGGCTCTCATAGCATGACGTTCGTAGTTGGTAGTGAGGAACCGGAGATTGACGCCAAGAGTGTGTATGTGATGCAGGCGTCGTATCCGCCTTTGCCGGAATCGGTGACGAAGGTGAAGATCGCGGTGGGGTCGGCTAAGACGTCTCCTGATATTCCGGTGACTCGCTGAGGGAACGATGTTGAGGCCTGGGTCCAAACTAGGCCTAGATTAGAGTCACGGGCCCAGGCGTGCCGGACAGTTTCGCCGCTATGATCATCGCGGCATTGTGGAGACTATCGAGATGAGACCCATGTAGGCCAAGTTTTTCGAGAACGCTACGACCCACCGCGTTTTGTTGAAGCGGTGGCTGCCGGCTGTAAGTGAGTGAGGGATGATGGTCAACAACTATGGCGTGTCGCGTAGGGCGTTGCTCGGTGTGGGCGGATTGATGCTTGGCGTCGGGCTCGTGGGTTGCTCCGATTCGGAAGGGGAGGTGGATTCGAGCTGGGAGTCGGTGACTGTTGGTCGTATCACGGTGAGCCACCCCAAGGAGTGGGTGGAGAAGCCACCGGAGAATGAAAATTTCACCAAGAATTTCGCTGACGGCCCCCATGGCATGCAGATTGCGGGTCATTACAGCGCCGACACCGAACCTACGTTGGCATGGTCCGTGCTTAAGTTCATGATCTCCGGGACGTTCGAGGGCTACCACGCTAAGGGGTACCAGGAGATCACCATCAAGGGCGCTGCTAAGGCGATCAAGTGCCCGTTTGACTTCACTGATAAGGGGAAGTCTGCGCGTGGGTATTGGCTTGTTGCTTCGGGCGTGTTGCCCACCGAGGGTACCGCGATCGTGCTTCTCCGTCTTCCCGGCGACGACACGAATCTGGTTGACAAAGTATTGCTTCGATGTCGTTTAAGGCGTGATCTCGTGTCCTGTTTGAGGTGGTGGAGATGGCGGTGAGAGGTACGAGGCGAGATACTCGGTCAGCATGGGCGGACCCTACTTTGACGTCGCCGGCACCGAGACAACGGTCTTGGATGTTTGACGTTGTTTTGGGGGTATTGCTCACTATCGTTGCAGCAGGTATCGCTGATGTCGTCGTCGTGTGGTCGAGTGCTCTCGTTTATGACACGCGGCTGGGGGCGGTGCTTCTGGGGGTCCTGGGTGCGTTGGTGCTTTCGCATGTATGGGCATCGCGCCGGGCGTTGGCGACGGTGTGGTGGTCGTGTGGCTTGGTCCTGCTGTGTGTGGTGGGGATGGCCGTGTATGCGTGGGTGCGTGTGGACCTGAGTCCGGTGGATCCTGTGGTCGTAGGAGCGCTTGCTCCGATTCTTCCGGTTGCGGCCTGTGCCGCGTCGGTACGGGGTATTTGTGGCGGTTGTGTGCGCGGCTCGTAGCCGACCATCGCAGCTTGTGAACCGGGACTGGGCAGCTGTTTAGTGCGGTGGAGGAGTCTTCTGGTTCCGTCGTGTGATGTATAGCCATCCGGTTGATCCCATGGTTTGGGCCCGGCTTAGGTCCCGGTTTGGGGCCACGGACTCAGGCGCAGCCATGGGCTTCTTTTTATGCTCTCCCTGTATTGGGTAGGTCTATAGAGGGGAGACCCATGCGGACAAGGGACGATCGGGGCGCCGCTGCGCTGGAATACATCGCGATGCTCCTTATTGCGGCTATGTTCACCAGTGCCGTGGCGGTCGGCGTCGTGGGTACAGCAGAAAGTGTGCCAGGCCTTGGCGGTTATCTCTGGGAAGGGTTCGTGTGCCCCGGCGGTGAAGCCACCGGCCCAACAGCTGCCTAAGCGCTGCCTGATTCACTCCGACGAGAACACCACGTCAATCTATGCCGAGGGAAAATTCACCTGAGCCAAGGTCGGTGGGGAAGGCGGATACGGCTACCATCTCGTTGAGTACAGCGATGGTAAAGCTGACGTCGAATTGTTCTATAACGTCGGGGCAAGTGCCGGCGCCGCAGCGCCTGGCTGGAGTAAAGGCCCTGCCAGCCTCGACGCGTCCATCACCGGGTCGGCGAAGTATACGAAGGGTGAGACTTTCCATTACGACAGTGTCGCCGCTGCTCACGCAGATCGGGACAACTTGAACAAGTACGCTCGGGGACGTGCGCTGGCGGTCATGCATCTTGGCAGTGCCCCCGATGCCCCCAACTCCCAGCTCTCTTCGACCTCGAAGACAGTGGAGGTCGATGTCAAAGGTAAGGCGGACCTCAAAGTTAAGGCTAAAGTCGGTGGTCACGGTTCAGTCGATGCTGGTGCTAGCGGCGGTGTTGACGGCAATGTTCAGTACACAACCAAGTCCGATTCGAAGACTGGTGCGATAACGCACACGGTTGAAGTTTCGGGATCGGCTAAGGGTGATGCCCATGCGAACGCGGGCGCGACGATGGGTAACCACGGCGTCAAAACACCAACTGTTGGCGGTTATGCCGGGATTGATGACGATACCTCGGTGTCGGTAACCAAAGACAAATCTGGCAAGATTACAGAGCTCGTCATCACCAAGAGCGGTGCCAAAGGTGCCGATTCTGGCGTGGATGGTGACTTCAAATTTGAGCCGGGTAAGCCGAAGTCTCTTCTTGGTCCGGGTGGGGGGAAGCCTGTTCCTGGCCTGGGTAGGTGGAAGCCTGAGCCCAATAAGTCTCGCGATGCCGGTAACCAACGAGGGCCGCCACCGCAAGCAGGGCAAGGGGAGTACTTTGCCTAAGAAGCCGGGTCGTGAGGAGGAGTCCGACGGTGACCACAAGAGTCGTGAGACGACCACCATCCGGGTAGCCGTCAACGACCAGAACCGGAGTCAGGTCCGAAAGTGGCTCGGGGATGACGATGTTAAGCTCTCCAATGGGGTGCCACTGCTGGTCAAGGCGCGGTTTATGAACCCGCTGGACGCTAACACCACTAACGACTTCGCTAAGTTCCTCTACCAGTCTGACGACACCCAGATCGACAAGCAGAAGAGCAGTGAGACTTCCGATTTGGAGGACGATTCCTATGACATTTGGGTCGCGAAGGCCGGAGAAAAAGATGCTAAAGAATCCAGTTCGTCCACTGGTCAGACGAGTTATCTTTTGGAGAACGGCAAACGCGTCCCCAAGATCAATGAGGGGTGCAAATAAGTGATTGCCTCGCAGACCTCGATGAGCGCCTGCGAGGCAGTCCTAGACTCCACTGCATGATCAACGTCGGCCCGGCTAACACCAACCCGCATCCCGCCCGTACCCTCGTCATGGGTGTCGTCAACGTTACCCCTAACTCCTTTTCTGACGGGGGAATGTGGGCCGACCCTGAGGCGGCCATCCGTCACGCCCGCGACCTGGTCATCGACGGAGCCGACATCATCGATGTCGGTGGCGAATCTACCCGTCCAGGTGCTAAGCGCACCCCCGAGGACGAGGAGTTGCGTCGCGTCCTGCCCGTCGTCAATGCTCTGGTGGCCGATGGGGTCACCGTCTCCGTCGACACTATGCGCGTCTCAGTGGCCAAAGCCGTGATCGAGGCTGGGGTTACCATCGTCAACGACGTCTCTGGGGGCAAGGCTGAACCGGCGATCCTCGACGTCGTCGCCGACGCCGGTGTCGATTACGTTCTGATGCACTGGCGGGGTCAGTCCGCCACCATGCAGAATCTCGTCGGCTACGACGACGTGGTCGCCGACGTCATCTCTGAGACCTCCCAGCAGGTCGATGCAGCCATTGCTGCTGGCATCGACCGTGAGCGTATCATCGTCGACCCGGGCATCGGTTTCTCCAAGACGGTCGAGCACAACTGGCAGCTCATCGACGCCGTTGATACCTTCCAGGATGCATTCGCCGACCTCCGCGTCCTGTGGGGAGTTAGTCGCAAGCGCTTCCTTGGCGAGCTGCTTGCGCAGAACGGGGAAGACCGTCCAGCCCTCGAACGTGACGCGAGCACCATGGCCTTGTCGACGTATTTCGCTCTTCATCGCGCCTGGTGTGTGCGCACCCACGAGGTTCGTGCCAACCGTGATGCCATGGAGACCATCGCTTGCCTTCTCGCCTGGGAGTCCGCGCACTTGTCGAAAAGCCCAATTGTGGCGAACAGGTAATCTTCCGCCATGACTGACGGACAGATCACCTTGACGGGCATTCGTGCTCACGCGAATCACGGCGTGCTTGCTAGCGAGCGTGAACTCGGCCAGCTCTTCAGCGTCGACGTGAGTCTCGACGTCGCCATGGACACTGTTTCTGACGACCTCACCCACGCCGTCAACTATGCGACAGTCGCACAGCGGGTCCTAAATATTCTCACCAGCGAGCCGGTGAACCTCGTTGAAACTCTGGTTGGCAGGATCGCGGATACCGTTCTCGCTATCAGCCCACGTGTCCGTTCCGTCCAGGTAACCGTCCATAAGCCACATGCCCCCGTGGGCGTTGCCCTCGACGACGTGGCTGTCACGTGCCGAAAGGATGCCAAGTGAAAACCGTATTCAGCCTGGGTTCCAATATGGGAGACCCCTTTACCCACCTGCGCGATGCCGTCCGCCTGATCGCCGAAACTCCCGGCATCCATGACGTCGTTGTCTCGCCCGTCTATGTCACCACTCCCGTCGGGGGAGTGCAGCAGGACGATTTCCTTAACCTCGTCGTTGTCGTGACTAGTGACCTTCCTCCGTCAGTCTTGTTGGAGCGTGCCCACGTCATCGAGGACGCTCACGGGCGAGAGCGCACCATACCGAATGGTCCCCGCGCCCTCGACGTTGACCTCATTTGCGTCGGTGACGAGATCGTCACCACCGACGAATTGACCCTCCCACACCCCCGTGCGCATGAGCGTGCCTTCGTCCTCGTGCCGTGGTCCGATGTCGACCCCGAGGCCGAATTGCCCGGGTATGGTCGGATCGCCGAACTGTTAGCATCCTTCGGTGCCGACGAGTTGGCAGAAGCTATTAAGCCTTATCCACGTCGGATTGACGTGGCTGGGGTCACGGTTGCGAGAAGATGGGATGAGAGGTACGACGAGGAGGATGTATGACACGGAGCTTGCCACCTGACTGGGATGGCGATCGGCAGCCCGACGACGGCGGTGATCCTCCGGGCAACCTCGCTCCGACCGACTGGAAGGTCATCCTCGTGGCAGCCCTGTGCGGGGCCGCGCTGGGATGGTTCGCGCTGAGCATCTACAAGATCAATGACACCACTGTGCCGATCTTGCCGTGGTCTTTGCCAGTGGTCATCCTTGTCGTCGCTATCGCAACCTGGGGGTACGCTCGGGCTTTCCGCGCCAAGGTTGTTGATCCAGAACGTGAGATTGAGGCGAACCAAGGGCTCGTCTCGCTAGCACTGGGTAAGGCGATCGCCCTATCCGGCGCTGCGCTTGTCGGTGCTTGCATCGTATACGTGCTGACTTTTGTGTGGCACCTCAACATTCCTTACCCGCGCCAACGTGCTATCGTAGGTGGAGTGACGGCTACCACCTGCGCCGTTATGGCATGGGCCGGGTGGCTTCTGGAGAACGCCTGTAAGGTCCCGAAAGGGCCTGATGATCCCGATAAACGCCCTTAGGTGTGGCGGCGGACAAGAACGCGACTCGCCGGTAGTCAGTGCTTGACCGGAGGCCAAACGGACTGTACTTGTGGTCTCTTTGCGGGATATGATGATGCGCGTGAGCGGCGAGCATGATCTTAAACGGGTTGAAAAGGACACTGGCGAGCGCAGAGGTGTGCTCGCTATTCTCATTGTGGCAACGGTTGTTGCCGTTGTGTGTGGGGTAATCCCCTCCATTTGGGCGGTCCGAGCCGGTGTGCTCGTTGCCCTCGTTGGGGCATGGGTTTCTGTCTTCATGGCGTGGCGCCAGGTTGATGCCATTCGCCAGATGCACTTTGACACTCTTAAGGAGCTTCGTCACGCCGCGTCGGAGCAGGAGAAGCGTCATCACGCCGAGTCTATGGAGATGATCGACACTTTCTCGCGTCGGGTTGGCTCCATCTCGAAGACCCTTGCTGATACCCGTGCCAAGCTCGATCGCGCAGAGAATGAGTTGTCGACCCTCCGTGGCGACAAGGCCGCTTTGCAATACAAGGTCACCGCTGGTAACAAGAAGGTCGCTTCCCTTGAGATGCGTATTGCCGAGTTGGAGACCGAACTCGACGCTCTGCTGGCTGACGGCCGGTCCGGACGTTTGGCCACCCTTCGCACTGTCACCGATGCTGGTGTCCCTACCGCCGAGGAGATCTGGGAACGCGGCAACGATGCGACTATCGCTGATCTGTCCCGGGTCGCCTTCCCACGCTTGTCCGACGAGCCTTCCGAGGCTCGTCGCCAGGCCTGACACTTGGCCGACATTTTTGCCCGCCCAACGTTGTGGGGCCCAGCTATCCGGCTGGGCCCCACAACGTCTCTTCATCCGCTGAAGCTCCCGGCGCGAGCTCACTTATCAAGGTCTCCTAGCGTCCATCCCACGGAAGCAATGGTGGCCTCGACGCCGTCAATTGGAGTGCCGGGAAGCACAGTCTCCAAGGCTTGAACGTTGGCGAAGGTGGGGGTGCGCAGAGCCATCCGCCATGGTGTTGTACCACCGCGGGACTCAAGGAAGTGCCCGGAGCGTCCCCAGGGAGCCTCCATAGCGGTCCAAGTACGCCCTCGAGGAACTTTGAGGGCGGTCGGCAGACGAGTCTCTAGCGGCCCGTCTAAGCTCGGCAGTCGTTCGAGGATTTGACGGCACAGGCTCGACGAGACCGTCACGTCGTTACACAAGGTCGATAGCCGGGCGTGGGCGTCGCCCCGGGGGTCTGTATTGACGTCAGGCCATGTCAGCTCGTTGTACACCGTGGTACGCCTTCGGGCGTCTAGGTCGACTCCACTAGCCCGGGAGACGGGTCCCGACAGGCCATAGCTGTCAATCATGTTTGCGGGGATGACGGCCACTCCGCGTACGCCAGTGGCGGAGTCGAGAGCGGCACGGACCCGAGTCACAAGCGCCTCAGCTTCGTCGAGCCACACACGCAACGCGGGCTGCCATTCACTTTCTGGGTGGATTCGAAGTCCCCCGATTCGGGTGATCATAGGATGGATCCGATTTCCAGAGCACCTCTGCCAGACTCTTCGGGCATTTTCAATCGCTGTAGCTATCGCATTTTCAAGGTCGGCATCGTCACGGTGATGGCCTACCCATGACAAAAACGTGAGGTGTGAGGTGATTCTGCTGAACTCAGTAAGCAGAGTCCGTATCCACGTCACGCGAGTTGGGATGGTAATGCCCATCGCTTCCTCAATGGTATGGGCTGCGCCGGTCTCACCGATGAATGGGGCCGTCCAGTCATGACGCGATGCAAGCATGGGAATCTGCCGGTAATCGCGAACTTCGAAGAGTTTTTCATCACCGCGGTGGAGGTTGCCGACATTTACCTGTGAAGAGGTGATGAGATCGTCATCGACAGTTGTGGCGATAGTGACGAGCCCCGGCCTGCTGGGGTGAAGGCGTCCTAGATCAAGCCGAGTCACCTCGTATTTCTTGATAAGTTCGTCATCTGGGGATTGACTGGGATGCGTTAACGGCATCGATCCAACGACGAACAAGATCTTTCGCGTGGAACTGAACACACCTTGAGGATGCCGCATTGCGTGCTCAGATGCATCTTCACGACAACGATTTTCGATAAATAACTGGACCTGCCTTGTGATTTTTGCTGTTATGAACATAAACTGTCTTCCGTAAGCCGAAGTTGTATCTACGACACAAGCCTGAAAGGAATGCCATGGCACAGCGTGTGCGTGTTGATCTTGTCGATGATGTGGACGGAAGCCCAGCCGAGGAATCCGTCAATTTTGCTCTCGACGGTGTCAACTATGTGATTGACCTGTCCTCCGAGAACGCTTCCAAACTGCGCGATGACCTGTCTTTGTGGGTTGATCATGCTCGTCGCACTGGTGGTCGCCGTACTCGTGGTCGTCGCCCCACCGGGGGGCCGACCGCTAATGAGGTTCGCCAGTGGGCCAAGAGTCAGGGCTACGAGGTCTCGGAGCGCGGCCGCGTTTCGAATGAGATCCGTGAGGCCTACGAACGCACTCACTGATTCCAGATTATATGACCGCCTGGCGAGGCGTGTCGGTGGCGACGTCGGAGCAGGAAAGCTCCGGCGTCGCGCTGTTCCACCTAGGTTGTGCCAGCGGCGTAAACGGGTATCGCAGATGTGTCGGTAGCGGTTACTAGACTGAGCACACAGATCGATAGTCCAGTGCTGTCGGTTGGTTGCATGAAGGTTTCACGCGACCGCGGGTAGACCGGTCGTCCGGTGAGTGATCTACCCCACATACAAGGAGAGTTCATGTTCGAACGGTTCACCGATCGGGCCCGTCGGGTCGTCGTCCTGGCCCAGGATGAGGCCAAGGCCCTGAACCACAATTACATTGGCACTGAGCACCTGTTGCTCGGGCTCATTAGCGAGGGTGAGGGCGTTGCCGCCAAGGCTCTCGAATCCCTTGACATTTCGCTGGAGGCTGTTCGCGCTCAGGTAGAGGAGATTATTGGTCACGGTACCTCGACGCCGACAGGTCACATCCCCTTTACCCCGCGCGCCAAGAAAGTCCTTGAGCTTAGCCTGCGTGAGGCGCTCCAGATGAATCATTCCTACATTGGCACCGAGCACATTCTGCTTGGTCTCATTCGGGAGGGGGAAGGCGTCGCTGCCCAGGTGCTGATCCGGCTGGGTGCTGACCTCAACACGGTGCGCAATAGCGTTTTGCAGCTGTTGCAGGGATATCAGGGTGACGAGCGTCAGGCTGCCACCTCCGGTGCTCCTGAGGCTGGCCCGCAGCAGTCCTCGGCGACAATTCTTGACCAGTTCGGTCGCAACCTTACCGACGCCGCCCGTGGCGGCGAGCTCGACCCGGTCATCGGTCGCGAGAGGGAGATTGAGCGGGTCATGGTGGTGTTGAGCCGCCGCACCAAGAACAACCCGGTTCTCATTGGTGAGCCTGGCGTTGGTAAGTCTGCCTGTGTCGAGGGGCTGGCTCAGGCTATCGTGCGGGGAGATGTTCCCGAGACTCTGCGCGACAAGAAGATTTATTCCCTGGATCTCGGCTCCATGGTCGCCGGATCACGTTACCGCGGCGATTTTGAGGAGAGGATGAAGAAGGTCCTCAAAGAGATCAAGAACCGCGGTGACATCATCCTGTTCATCGACGAGATCCACACCCTTGTTGGTGCCGGTGCCGCCGAGGGGGCAATCGACGCTGCCAGTATGCTTAAGCCTATGCTGGCTCGCGGTGAGCTGCAGACCATCGGTGCGACGACCCTCGACGAGTACCGCAAGTACATCGAGAAGGATGCTGCGCTGGAGCGTCGTTTCCAGCCGATCCAGGTGGATGAGCCTTCGATCCCGCTGGCTATTGAGATCCTCAAGGGTCTGCGCGACCGTTACGAGGCTCACCATAAGATCACCATCACAGACGAGGCCATCACTGCGGCGGCGAATCTTGCGTCCCGCTACATCCAAGACCGCTTTCTGCCGGATAAGGCCATTGATCTTATTGACGAGGCGGGTGCCCGGATGAACATTCGTCGTATGACGGCCCCCCCGGATCTGCGTGAGTTCGACGAGCGGATCGCTCATGTGCGCGTGGAGAAGGAAGCCGCCATCGACGCCCAGGACTTTGAGCGTGCTGCTGGGCTGCGCGATGACGAGAAAAAGCTTCTCGCTGAACGTGAGGCCAAAGAGGAAGAGTGGAAGCAGGGCGACGAGTCGGTACCAGCTGTGGTTGGTCCCGACGAGATTGCCGAGGTGCTCTCTGGAGCTACTGGTATTCCGGTTTTCAAGCTCACGGAGGAGGAGTCTCAGCGTCTGCTTCATATGGAGGACGAGATCGGCAAGCGTTATGTCGGTCAGGAGGACGCCGTTAAGGCCCTGTGTCGTTCTATCCGACGCACCCGTGCCGGCCTCAAGGATCCGAAGCGTCCGGCAGGATCTTTCATTTTCGCTGGTCCGTCGGGTGTCGGTAAGACCGAGCTCACCAAGGCGCTTACTGAGTTTCTGTTCGGTGACGAGGACGCCCTCATTACCCTCGACATGAGCGAGTACTCCGAGAAGCACACCGCATCGCGGATGTTCGGGTCCCCGCCTGGATTTGTAGGGTACGAGGAGGGTGGCCAGCTCACCGAGAAGGTGCGCCGCAAACCGTTCAGCGTGATCCTCTTTGACGAGATTGAAAAGGCTCACCCTGATATCTTCAACTCCCTGTTGCAGATTCTTGATGAGGGGCGTCTCACCGACGCTCAGGGTCGTGTGGTGGACTTCAAGAACACCGTTATTGTGCTGACGACCAACCTCGGTACTCGTGACATTTCCAAGTCGGTCAACCTCGGTTTCTCCAAAGTTGACGACGTCGAGTCCAGCTACGAGAAGATGAAGGCCAAGGTCACTGAGGAGCTTAAGGGGCACTTCCGTCCTGAGTTCCTTAACCGCCTTGACGAAATCATCGTTTTTCATCAGCTCACCCAGCCGGACATCCTGCGGATTGTCGACCTCATGGTGGAGCAACTGGAGGGTCGTCTGGGTGACAAGGACATGGGTATCGAGGTAACCCCGGCTGCCAAAGAGCTGCTGTCCAAGCGTGGGTTCGACCCGCTGCTCGGTGCCCGTCCGCTGCGTCGAACCATTCAGCGCGACATTGAGGACGTCCTGGCCGAGAAAATCCTCTTCGGCGAGGTCAAGCCTGGACAGATCGTGGTTGTTGACGCAGCCTCGGAAGGTTCCGACGAGCCGTTCGTGTTCAAGGGAACGGAGCGTTCAGAGCTGCCCGACGAGGTGCCCGAGGAGCTTACCTCCTCGGCAGGAGAGAATAATGACGGCCAGTAGAACTGATACTGGTTGACGGTTGTTGTGGTTGTGGCCCGGCGCATCGAGTGTCGGGCCACAGATTTGCATGTGGAGTGGAGGTGTGAAAAGGACCCCCGATCGACCTGCCTACAGCTTCGCAAGTGCCGCCTGCAAAGCGAAGGATACCAACCAATGGGTGGCCATGAAGTCTCCGTCGGTGATTTGTGGAGCAACCTCGCTGATCTGACGGTCGGTGGCAATCTCGATGCGACGGCGAATGTCGTCGTCAAGCCACGTGGCCAGCGCACGCAGTTGCCATGCTCGCGACAGGTTCAGCCCATAGAGGTGGGCAAGCTTGCCGTCAGTGCCATCGGTGACCTCGGGTACTTCCAGGAGGTTGTCATCAGCCTGTCCTAGCCGCGGCAGGAATGCGTGAAGCCAAGTCTCGAACTCGTCGGAGCGGTTCTCGACGTCATACACCCGAGCCATGAGGTGAGCCTCGCTCAATGCCGCCGACAAGAAGTCATTGCCGCCCGGCTCCCACGATGACGGGTAATCGATGTCGGTATCGAAAAAGCGATGGGAGTGCTTGACGATGGCCTCGACGACGTCGCTACGTCCCAGCGACCGCGCTGCGTCGAGGCACAAACCAACACCGAAAGCGGTGTTGTCGTGGGTGCCAGTACGTACCGGGAAAGTCATCGTCGGCAGCCAGGCAAGGAGGTTATTGAAGATCTGACGACCAATAATGCTGGTAGCCGAGGCCCATTCTGGATGGTTCGCCGTGACGACCGGGGCGGCGCATGTGGCGGAAAGGAGAGCTGCCCATCCCCAGCCATATGGGCGCTCGTACCCACGATGGGTTCGTAGGTATTCTGCCTCCACCTGAGCATTCTCATCCGTCAGGCGCACATCGAGGAGACTCGTCAGCTCGTCGATCGTTGCGCGATCGATCGACTGATATGCGTGCTCGAGAAGGGTAAGCGCTGACCACTGCATATGCGCTGAGGAGTGCCAATCTAAACAGCCGTGGAAGCACGGGTGGAGACGCCACGGTGTGACGTCGACATCGTTAGGTCCCGAAGACTGGTGGGCAGACCCCCATGGGAAGGGACGGTTGAGCCCGTCGGTGATGGTTCTCGCCCATCCCTGGGCGTACTGGTCGAGAGTCACAGCAAACCTCCTGGGAAGCAGCACAGGTACATAATGAGGGTATTGCAAACCAGCAGCGGAATAGCAGTGGGGATCTGTGCCTTAATTGGGCCATAGCTGTCGTCAAGCTCAAGCAGAGCAGCTGGAACAAGATTGAAGTTCGCAGCCATGGGTGTACACAGGGTGCCGCAAAAACCCGCCAGCATGCCCATGGCGAAGACGGCGGCCATGTTGCCGTGGAAGTGCTGGATGAGCAGCGGCCAACCAACGGCAGCAGTCATCACTGGGAAAGCAGCGAAAGCGTTACCCATGATGAGGGTGAACAAGGCCATCCCAAGGCAGTAGACGCACACTGCCGCCAAGAGGCTTCCCGAGGGAAGGATCCTTGAGGTGATGCGTCCCACCGCATCTCCGACACCGGCATCGTTGAAAAGGGTGCCGAGGGTTGCCAAGAACTGCGGTAAGATAGCTGCCCACCCGATATGACCGAGCAATCGGTCGCCCTCCTTAAAAGCCACCATCGGTGAGCGCACCTTGAACATGATCATGGCTGCGGCAAGGGCGATAACGGACGCTGCCCCGAGGCCGATGATCGTCGCCATGCCGGGTTCTAATAGCGACGCCCCGCCAATCGACAAGTTGCGCATACCAGCCACCGCGAAAATGGCCGCCACAATCGGAATGATGAGGGCAAGCATGAAGACTTTGTTGCCGAACTTCTCTGCCGACTTTTCTCGCTCGGCGTCGGTGGTCGTCTCGGTGGAGCCGCGACCCGGAAATCCACACGCGGCCAGCACGACAAGGATGAGCACCGCAATACCTTCAACGAGAGCAGGTGCAGTCTTATTGACGACAAAGCTGCCGTAGCCAAATGAGAACGCCAGAATTGTCCAAAAGGTAGTGGATCCGAAATGCTTGCTGTCGTTGCGGTCCCGTAGCCGGACGGCCGCGACAACGAGGAACAGGAGCCCACACAGCCAGTAAAACCATTCCACTTTGATCATTCGCGGACCCCCTGCTCCGGATTGCCACCCGAGGGCAGGCTGACGGTGTGGCCAGGCTCAGGGGCGCCATCGATGTCGACGTCGTCGCCTCCCTCGGCAGCCATCTTCGCGAGTTTACGGTCCAACAACCACAACCGGGGCGCGTGGATGAGGAAGGCACAAATAGCTGTTGGAATGGCCCACAAGGCGATTTGTAGGGCTTCGAGTTTGAGGTTGTAGGTAGCGTCAACGAATCCAGTGATGAGCAGAATCGACCCGATAGCAATGAAGACGTCCTCGCCGAAGAACAATCCGATGGTGTCTGACGAGGACGCATAGGAGCGCAGCTTTTCACGCATTTTGCGGGTGTATCGCGGGTGGGTGCGTCGAGCGGCAGCCTCAGCCATCGGCACTACGAGGGGACGCACCGCCTGGGCCGGTCCACCAATGGATGACAGTCCCACAGCTGCGGTGATCTGACGAACAGCAAGATAGACGGTGAGGAGTTTTCCGGCCGTCATAGACTTCATCTTTGACATCAAGCAGCCGGCCTGCTGCATGAGGCCGTGGCGCTCGAGCAATCCGATGACGGGTAGCACGACGATAAAGACCGTCACAGAACGCGAACTGGCGAATCCGGTGCCGAACGTCTCGATGATCTTGATAGGTGACATTCCGGCAATAAGGCCAGCAGTGATTCCCGCGACGGCGACCACGAGCATGGCATTGAGCCGCAATGCAAAGCCGACGACGACGATAGCCACGGCGAGCAGAACCCACATGGTGCACTCCTCTCCTGTTTCTGGGGATGTTGTGGCGTCACTTTAGAGGTGACCAGACCGTCATGGGCGCGTTTACCGAGACAAACGTGTTGACCGAGAGGGATCTCGGCGTCACCCTTATGTCATGGCAACTGTTGATCTCAACGCGGACATGGGGGAATCTTTCGGATCGTGGAAGATGGGTGACGATGAGTCCCTGCTGGGAATTGTCACCTCCGCGAATGTGGCTTGCGGGTTCCATGCCGGCGACGCCGTCGTCATGGGCGGGACGTGCAAAGCCGCTGCGGAGCATGGGGTGTGCATCGGCGCCCACGTCTCCTACCGGGACCTCGCCGGTTTTGGTCGCAATTTCATCGACGTTGACCCCGGACGGCTGCGTGACGAAGTCATTTACCAGTTGTCAGCACTGCGTGGAATTGCTGCAATTCATGGTGCTTCGGTACGTTACGTCAAGCCTCATGGTGCCTTGTACAACACGATCGTTCACCACGAGGCCCAGGCTAAGGCCGTCGTCGATGCAATCGGTGCTGTCAATTCCGCCACGGGCGCCGATGTGGCCATTCTCGGCTTGCCAGGAGCTTTCGTTCTTGACCTCGCTGAGCAGCAGGGTATCCGCACCCTGCGCGAGGCGTTCGCCGATCGCGCTTACAACCCCGACGGCACTTTGGTATCACGTCGCCAAGAGGGGTCGGTGTTACATGACCCTGACGAGGTCGCCGAGCGGGTCGTGGCTCTGGTGACTCAGGGATCGGTGACTGCTATCGATGGCACCGAAGTGGCTATTAAGGCCGATTCGGTGTGTGTCCACGGTGACACCCCGGGTGCTGTTGCGATGGCTACGGCAGTGCGTGATCGCCTTGCTGCCGCTGGAGTGGAACTGCGGGCTGCCGCATGAGATTGTTGCCGGCCGGGCGAACAGCTGTGCTCGTCGAGCTGGATGATGCCGGTCAGCGTCGACGCCTGCATCGGACCCTGAGTGAGCATCCGGCGGTAGGAACGGTAGATCTCGTTCCAGCTCAGACGACGGTGCTCATCGAGGTCGAGTCAGCCGGCCAATTACCAGATGCCGTCGTTCATGTCCAGGAGCTGATCGCCGATGGATTGGAATGCGTCGAGGAAGGAGCGCAGGAGGCCGTTGTGGTACCAGTTCGCTATGACGGGCTGGACTTGTCTGACGTGGCGGACGTACTCGACATGGCCACTGACGAGCTGGTGAGACGCCATAGTGATCAACAGTGGACGGTGGAATTCGCTGGGTTCATGCCCGGATTTGGGTACATGTCCGGAACTGATTGGCCTTACCGGGTCCCGCGTCGGGACAGTCCTCGAACCAGGATTCCGCCGGGCAGTATCGCCTTGGCCGACGGATTTACAGGCGCCTACCCACAAGCCTCCCCGGGGGGCTGGCAGATTATTGGCACGACTGACGCAGTGTTGTGGGATGAGAAGGCCGACCCGCCAGCCCTACTAATTCCGGGAGCTGTCATCAAATTCGAGGTGGCGAACTGATGACCCACTTCGTAGTGGAGACGGCCGGGCCGAGAACCCTCATCGAGGACGCTGGCCGTCGCGGTTGGGCGGATCTAGGAATCAGTGGCTGCGGGGCGTGGGATCGTCAGGCCTATCTGGACGGTGCCCGACTCGTCGGCAATGGTGCTGGGTTGGGGTGCCTGGAGATTCTGCTCGGACCGGTGCAGTTGAGATGTGTCGGGGGACCTGTCCTAGTTGCGGTGACAGGTGCTGATGCTCAGGTCGATCTGGATGGCGCGCCGCGGCCCAATGGCTGGGGTTTTCTCGTGACAGATGGTCAGACGGTGAGCATCGGCGTGCCAGTGAGCGGATTGCGAAGTTATTTTTCTGTGACCGGAGGGATTAACGTGGAGCCCACCTTTGCCAGCGTTTCAGCCGATCCGACCCGTGAGATGGGTCCGGCCCCTCTCAAGGCAGGCGACCGCGTCAGCGTCGGTGACGGTCCAGCTGGCCTCATCTCGACGAATCCCGTCGACATGCACCAGGTGCCGATGGAACTCGTCCTTCATGGGGTGTGGGGACCTCGCGACGATTGGTTTACCGAAGCTGGGCGGCGTTGCCTTGAGGAGACCCATTGGCGCGTCGGGGAGGCGAGTGACCGCGTCGGAACGCGGCTGGAAGGACCATCCCTGGAAAGAGCGGTGACCGGGGAGTTGACGAGTGAGCCGGTGATGCGAGGTGCAATCCAGGTGCCTACCTCGGGAGTGCCTCTGGTCTTTGGGCCGGACCATCCGACGACGGGCGGTTATCCGGTTATTGGGGTTGTCGATCCCGAGGATGCTGACCGTCTTGCCCAGGCGCGGGCAGGGGTCGTCGTCAGATTCGTGATGGCCGCTTGCGACTGGTGACGGCTATTAGCTTGAGATCTCATCTATAAGCATAATTCCTAGTCGAAGACTTGTTTATAGTGTGATAACGCAGGTTTCGGGGACGATGTGGCGCATTCCCTGGCTGACCTACGGGGGTACGATCGCTTCTTGACTACCCTCTTCGTTTCTCCTAGGAGGCCTCTTGCTGTCTGAGCAGTCGTCCGTCGCGCATGTCGAACACCTTGCTCGGGACCAAGATGGACATGTCATCACTGAGGAGCAGGCCTGGAGCGCACTGTGGGCCCTTCTCATCGGTTTCTTCATGATCCTTGTCGATACGTCAATCGTTACGACCGCTCTGCCGGCGACCATCCGCGCCCTTAACGCCAACCTCAACCAAGGCGTGTGGATCACGAGCGCCTACCTGCTCACCTATGCGGTCCCGTTGCTGATTACCGGGCGTATGGGTGACCGCTGGGGGCCGCATCGGATGTACCTCATCGGCATGGTCGTTTTTGGAGTTTCTTCACTGGCATGTGGCCTGTCTCCGACGATTGGCGTCCTCATCGCTGCTAGGGCTGTTCAGGGCATCGGCGCTGCCCTCATGACCCCGCAGTCCCTGTCGATGATCACCCGGCTCTTCGCACCGGAGAAGCGCGGGGCTGCTATGGGTCTGTGGGGAGCCACTGCCGGTGTCGCGAGTTTCGTCGGTCCTGTGCTCGGCGGCATCCTCGTCGACACCCTGGGTTGGGAGTGGATTTTTTCGTCAACGTCCCGGTTGCCGTCATCGGGCTGTGGTTGGCTATCCGTAATGTGCCTGCCCTCGAAACTCACGGCCACGCCTTCGACTGGCTCGGCGTCGTCCTATCGGGTATCGGCATGACCCTGCTGGTTTTCGGCATTCAGGAGGGAGAGCAGTACAACTGGGGGACGATCACTGGCGTCATTTCCGTGCCGCTGCTCATCATCCTCGGTGTGGTCATTATGGTGCTCTTCGTCGTCTCGCAGACGCAGCGGGTACAGATCCGCCTGCATGCCCGTTCGACCAACGTTGAGCCGCTGGTTCCGCTGCGGCTGTTTACTAAGCGAAACTTCACCCTTGCCAATATCGCGATCTTCCTTGTGGGCATGCTAGTGACCGCCTACTTCCTGCCGACGGCCGTCTATCTGCAGAATGTGCGCGGAAAATCCCCGACAGTTGCTGCCCTATTGCTGATCCCAACCGCTGTTGTGTCCGGCGTGCTGTCTCCGCTGATTGGACGGGTTCTCCAACGCCGTCGGTCTGGCCGGATGGCTGCGATTGGCGTCGCGCTATATGTGATTTCCTCCCTCGGATGGTGGCTGTTTACGGTGCCATCGACCGGACTGTGGGTGTTCCCGCTGTTATCTGCCATCACCGGCGTCGGTGCGGCTCTTACCTGGAGCCCAATTTCTCTGGTTGGTACCGATGACCTCGGCCAAGCCGACGCTGGAGCCGGTTCGGGGGTCTATAACGCCACCCGTCAGGTCGGGTCAGCTTTAGGGTCGGCTTTCATTGCAATGATGATGGATGCCCGAATCATGGCTCGTCACAACTTGGGCCGAGGCCTTGGTGAGTCGATGTTCATCACGATTAGTGCCGGAACGATCTGCGTGATCGTCTGCGCATTCTTTGCGGACTTTCAGGGTTCACGTCAGCGTGATTCGTGAGCGCACTCATGTAAGGCCGATCGATGGTGGCATGGATGCCCTTCGCCGGACCCCTAGGATAATCACATGAGGATTGCCATCGGAGGGTTTGCCGGCCTTATCGGCACAGCGCTGGTTCAGCGGCTGCGCAAGGGAGGCCATGACGTCGTCACGTTGACTCGTCATGAACCCATCCAGCCCTCCGATAAACGGTGGGGCCTTGACACCCTCTCCACCGCGCCTCCTTTCCTTGACGATGTCGACGCTGTGGTCAACTCCACAAGTGAGCCGGTGAACCTCGTCGGTCCAAACCCATGCACGAATGCTGAGTTCACGAAAGCGCTGGCTAAGGCAATTCACCGTCCATCTGTGATGCCATTCCCGATTCCAGCAGCGAAGATGATCTTCGGGCCCCAGCTCGTCGACGAGGCGCTGTGCTCGGGGCAGAGGATCAGACCAGCCAAACCCCTTGAGCACGGATTCGAGTTCCGTGACGCCTCCATTACCGAGTCAATCACCTCAGCACTTGCAGGACGCCGATGAACCACAACAACCAACGCCCCGACAGTTTCTCTCGCCCCGACGAGTGGAGGTCGTGGCAGGACGAACCCCAGCAGAACCACGGCGATGCGGCAGGGACACGAGACGATGCCAGACCAGCGCAGCGAGATGAGACGACGACACCCCAGCCTGAGCCTTACCGATCGGTTGACGTAGATCCTTCGTGGGCGCCTCCTTCGGTGTCATACCAGCAGGCGGCTCCCCAGCCGGTTGCCCGGGTGAAGCGCCGTAGTGATGTTCCGGTCGTCACATGGACCCTCATCGGTACCTGTTTCCTAGTGTGGGTGGGGGAGCTGCTAAGCCCTCAGGTGAGTCAGGCGGTTGTGTTAGCCCCACGAGCCGGGTTTACCGAGCCGTGGCGATTCGTCACCTCAATGTTCGGGCACGCACTAAACATTTTCCACATTGGCTTCAATATGTACGCGCTGTGGGCCCTAGGCCGATCTCTGGAGCCCTTTCTAGGACGCGCCAGATTCCTCGCCGCCTACCTCATGTCTGGACTGGGTGGAGGAGCGCTGTTCTGTCTGATGGCCACTACGAATGGGAATGGGACGATCCTGCCGAACGTTGACGACGGTGTTGTCGGGGCGTCAGGGGCGATCTTCGGCCTCTTCGGAGTGTTGCTGATCGTGCAGCGAAGACTGGGAGCTTCGACCCGTGATCTGTGGGTCGTGCTGGCCATCAACGCGGCCCTGTTGTTCTTCATTTCCGGAATCGCCTGGCAGGCTCACCTCGGTGGTTTTCTCGTCGGAATGGTGTGCGGGATCATTTTTTTCGAGGATCCCAAACGCGTTCAGGCCGGTAAATCCCCGCAGACGTGGCCTCGGATGGCCCTGTTGTTGGTCGCCATGGTGGCGGCCTTGGTGGTCAAATATCTGATGGGCTGAGACCAGCTTGGTGCCGGTCAGGAGACGGTGAGATCAGCGAGATCAGCTGGTCGGTGACGTGCGATGTGTAGTCCCTCCTGAATGGCCCACATGGACCAATGGTCGCGAAATTCTGGGTCCCGGGTTAGGGCTCGCTGACGCCTTAGCGGTGCGGGAATTTCGCACCACACTCGCAGGGATGCCAAGGGCGCATTCGTCGGCGTCAATACTCCGCAGCCCTCGATGACAAGGGGACGATTCGTATCCAGGACGACCTCGTCGCCGAAGCGGTCCTGATACCAATCCCATCGCCGGTACCGGTGTCGAGTGACGAGATCACGCAGATCCCACGCTCCTGACAGTCCAGACCAGCCGGGATACAGGTCGTCAGCCTGGACGAGCTGCCAGTCGGCGTGGTGGGAGATGAGGGTGTTGGCCAAGGTGGTCTTGCCTGCCCCAGAGCGCCCATCGATGAGGACAACCGGCTGCTCGTGCTGTGGAAATCTGGCAAGGATGAGCTCCTCCAGAAGGTCAGGGCGGTTGGCGTCAATGATCACCCCACAAGTCTTGTCCTCTTGGACCAGGGAAAGCAACGATGGGGGCGGTCAGCCCGTCATCAGGTGAGTAGCTCCGCGCAGCGACCCCAAGTTATCAGCGCCGTTGCGCTTATGCAACAAGATACCCCGCCCGCTCAACGAGTACCGCGATGCGGACTCGGCTGTCGACGTCGAGCTTGGTCTGAATCGTTGACAGATGTGCTTTGACGGTGCTCGCCGAGATGTTTAACTGTGCTGCAATGGCATCATTGGTCAGTCCTTCGGCTACCGCGACTGCAACCTCTCGCTCCCGGTCGGTGAGGGCGGCGAGGGTCCTGCGGGCAGCCCGGCGGTCCCGTCTACCAGCGTCGCTTCTTAACTGTTCGAGAAGTTGACGGGTCGACGTCGGGGACATGAAGGCATCCCCAGCGTGGGCCGCACGTACCGTATTGACAATTTCTTCGGGCGAGGATGTTTTGAGCAAGAATCCCGATGCCCCGGCGTGAATTGCGTCGATGATGGCCGCATCAGCGGTGACGGTAGTGAGGACGACAACCTTGGGCGGGCTCGGCGAATGGATGATCCGCGACGTCGCCTCCACGCCGCCCATTCCGGGCATCCGTAGGTCCATGAGAACTACATCGGCCTGATGAGCGTGCCTAACGGCTTCGTCGCCGTCACCGGCCTCTCCGACCACTTCAAGGTCGTTAGTGGCCTCGAGGATCTGGCGCAGTGCCTTGCGTACGAGTGTGTCGTCGTCGACGAGCAAGACGCGAACGGGCAACATACCCACATCCTATGATGTTCTTAGCTTGCGATCCGTTGCGACTCCGCTGTGGTTATGGGATTGGGTGGGATGACTATCAGCGCCATGGGATGTCTACATGAACGTGGAACAGATTGTCGTCAAGGCCGTAGTGAAGGCTGCCCTCAAGTAGCTCGACGCGTTCGGTGATCCCCCTGAGCCCGCGGGAATGGGCACTTGGCCCTCCGGCCCATCCGCCGATGTAGCCGTTCGTTGCGTCGATGCTGATTCCGTTTTGGGGATTCCCGCGCACGCGCAGGGTCGTCGTCTGTCCGGGCGCGTGCTTGGCGGCGTTAGTGAGCAATTCTTGAATGATGCGGTAGACGGCTCTCGACACGGCAGGATCGACCCGGTTGGCGTCCTCGATGAAGACGCTCGAATTGAGGGGCTGACCGGCACCGAACGATGCGTCAATGACCTCCGCCAAATTCGACAGCGGCGGCAGGTCGGGTGTGACATGGGACTCGGTGAGCACCGACAGCAGGGAGTGCAGGTCTTTGACTGCGGCAGCTGTCCCAGCTTGCACCTCGTGGGCAGCCTTGGCGGCGTCTGGATTGCCCCGAAGCTGGGTCTCCAGCGCTCCCGATTGCAAACTGAGAAGGGATAACCGATGGCCGAGTTGGTCGTGGATCTCCTGGGCGATACGCTCGCGTTCCTCACGGCGTGACAGTTCGTCGCCGAGTTTGGCGTTGGTAGCTCGCGCGACGTCGCGCTCCCGGGTGAGTGAGGTTGCGGCCCGTTGAGTGCGGCGCCACAGCCCCGAACTAATCGAGATGATGAGCCCGGCGACGATGAATGCTGCAACGGTAGGCCAAGAGACCGTCAGGTCGGCAGTGCCAGGGGTGTTTGCTGGCGACAGGAGAGACTTGATCGTCGACGCGGCCTTTGGGGACCTGGTGGCGTCGACGACGCCGACGATAGTGGTCGTGACCGCTACGGCTGCGGTGGCCCACCACGACGCCGCACCGCGTCGTCGTCCTAACAAACATGCTAGGGCGATGAGGGGAACGGTGTTGCCAATCGGTAAAACCAAGCTGATTGCCGCTGTGACGAGGGTGACTGTGAACGGTTGACGATGACGCCGCAGTAGCCAGATGGGCACAACCACATCTGCGGTGAAGGTGGCGATTCCGTGCAGCGCGGTGAGACCGGCGGGGTTCGGCGCCGTCACACGGATGGCCATCGGCGAGAATGCGGTCGAGACCAAACATCCGAGCATCCCGATGACGATGAGGATGATGGACAGCCAGATGGCAGGCCTGCGATCCTCACCCACGACTTCGTACTCGAACATGCTCTCATCTTAAAGGCGGGCGCGGTAAAGCTGCCTCGACCGGTGGGGCGAAGACATCTGGCCAATCGGCCACCTGTGGTTTGTCCGTTCGGCCGATGTGGGGGAGCCCGTTCCCGGGATGCACTGGTGTGGAGTCGAAAGGAGACACCAATGTCCAATGACCAGCAACCACCCCACTACCCACAGCCGCAGTATCTGGGAGATGGCCGGCAAGGCCAACCCAACCCTCAGCATGCCCAGAACTCGGGCGGAATGCCTCCGTCGAAGCCAAAAAAGCCAATCTACAAGCGGGCGTGGTTCTGGATTGTCATCGCCGTCGTCATTGTGGGGATTTTCGCAGGTCAGTCAGGAGGGTTGAAAGGAGGTGATGAGCAGAAATCCGGTAGTGACAAGGCTGCGTCGGTTCCGGCTACGAGCCAGGTCAAGGAGGCTGACAAGTCTGCGAGAAAACCCGCTGAGAAGCCTGCCGCTAAGACCACCGACGAGGATCAAGTCAAGGGTGATCTTGCCGTGCTCAAAGGTTGGAAGTTGAAGAAGGACGAGTTCTCGGCCCATGTGATGGGGTACGTGCGCAACAACTCTGACGAGTCGATCAACAACTACGTCCAGATCGAATTCAACGCCTATGACGCGTCCGGCAACAACACAGACACCTGTCTGGCCAATACCAATACCATCGATGCTCACGGCAAATGGAAGTTTGACGCGATTTGTTCAACAGACCCTCATAGAGTCAAGACTGTGAAGTTCAAGGACCTGACCGGGATCTGATGAATTTGAGGTTCAGCCACTGCCATGGATCACAGTGGCTGAACCTCGTTATGCCGGCGCGGAGGTTAAGTAAATGTCTGGATTTTGATCTGGGTGGCTTCGGCGCTCACATTTCCGATAGGAGGGACATCGCCATTCTTGTGTACCGGCCATGATTATCGATGTGGCGTAATAGGCGCGGCCGTCAGCCATCCGTCCCCATCACCTCCTTGTAGAGCCGGGTGGTGTGTAAGGCGATGTAGTTGATCTCGGCGTTCGTCAGGTCGTTGCCAATTACTTTCGACATGTGCTCGGCCACTTGGGTAGCTGCCAATGTGGCTTCTGGGTAGCGATCTGACATAAGCCCCACAATGTCCAGGTCAACGTGAGAAAGTTGTTTGCTGTCCGAGGCTCGAGCGAACAGATAGCGAAGATGTGTGACGAAGCGTGATGCGCTCATGGACGAGCGGTCGATCTCGACCCGCCATAGGTCCTCGAGCTCTCGGAAGATGTCGGAGATCGCCTGGGTCATCGACATAGTCCGCGAAACCCCTTTACCATCCCACCGTTGGTTGATGAAATGCAGGGAGAATGCCACCCACTCTTCGGGTTGCAGGTGGATCCCGAGGGCACTGTCAGCGATCTCAACGGCTCGGTGACCCAAGACAGCCTCGTCGGGGTAGAGCTGCTGAACCTCCCAGGTCAGTGGGAAGTCGATCACAATTCCCCGTTCGGCCCGATGCACGGCTGCGACAAGATGGTCAAGCACCGGCAGCATCATCCGCTGAGCATTGGGCGTTCCAAGGTCATCCTGCGTCAGCTCGATAATTGCCTGCGCTACACGTACTTGGGCGTGCGTAGCGTTCGAGAGTAAAGATGCTATGGCCGCCGTCCGGTAGGTGCCTTCCGCCACGTAGCGCTGGCCCGATGAGACGTTGACAACCTCGCCCCGATGCCGACCGTAGCCGATACCGCGGGCATTGACGACCATCTCGGTCCCGGAGTGATCGACGCCGAGAAGGACATTGTTGTTATAAACTTTTTTGATGATGACCTGCTCAGGACCGAGCGAGGCGGACTTGGTCAGCTGCTGCGAGTGTTTCGGAGGCTGCACCGGGTCATCCTGCGGTAACTGAGAGTACTGACGCCGGATCATTGCTGCGTTCCGAGATGGTGAAATCAGACGCATTGGTGATGACCACAGGGGAGATCATCGACGGTACCCGGGGTTTTACGGCGTCCAGGTCGACGCTTAGCAGCGGATCGCCGGTGCTGACGGTGTCGCCGTCCTTGACGTGTGCGGTGAAACCTTCACCTTTGAGCTGAACCGTGTCGATGCCGATGTGAACGAGGACTTCGGCCCCGTTATCGGCCTTGAGTCCGACGGCGTGCAGGGTCGGAGCTATCAGAGTGACGACCCCGTCGATCGGGGAAACGAACTCCCCCGAGGTTGGGTCGACCGCGAATCCCGGACCCATGTGCTTGCCCGCGAACACTAGATCTGGAACATCGCTAATGTCGAGGATGGTTCCCGAGACCGGCACTGCGATGCTTAAGGAGGCGGCCTTGTGGCGCTTGCGAAAGATGGACATGCTGGTACCTCTCAGTCGTCGATTCCGAGTTGGGCGTTGATGGCGTTTTTATAGAGGATGGCCTTCGCCCCGTAGACGGCCTGGACGCCACCACCGACTTCAAAGACCTCGGTCGCTCCCAGGTCCTTGAGGCTAGCTTTGTTGACCTGATCAGGGGCCTTTACTGACACGCGCAGACGCGTAATGCATGCGTCGACGTCCTCGATGTTCTCGGCACCGCCCAGGGCAGTAATGATCTCCGTCGCTCTCTCGTCGATCCCGTCGTTCCCCCGGTCGGATTTTTTCTTAGACCCCCTACCGGTGGGGATGGCGGCAATCATGGTGTCCTCGAGGTGTCCGGGGGTCGCGATCTTGAACCTCTTGATGAACAACGAGAACGAGAAGTAGTAGAGGGCAAACCATAGGGTACCGACCGGCAGGATGTACAACCAGTGTGTCTTCGATTCACCTTGCAGCACACCAAACAGCAGATAATCGATAACGCCGCCAGAGAAGGTATTGCCGATGCGGATGTTCATAACGTCGGCGACAAGGAACGAGACGCCGTCGAGGAAGGAGTGGAACACGTAGAGCAGTGGGGCCACGAAGAGGAACATGTACTCGATGGGCTCGGTGATTCCGGTCAGGAAGGACGTGAAGGCGACGGAGGCGAACAGACCGGTGTACTTGGCGCGACGCCCTTTGGGAATGCAGTGCCACATCGCCAGACAGGCCCCGGGCAGTCCAAACATCATGGTGGCGAAGCGGCCGGCGAAGTACTTGGTGGAATGGGTGAACAGCCCGACATGGTTGGGATCGGCTAGTTGGGCGAAGAAGATCTTCTGTGCGCCTACGATCGTCTTGCCGGCGACCGCCTCGGTGCCGCCGAGGGGTGTGTACCAGAACATCGGGTAGATCATGTGGTGAAGACCGACGGCGCCGGCCAGTCGCATGAGGAAGCCGTAGAAAAACGTACCAATGACACCCGATCCTGCGATCGCAGTGCCGGCCGACACCATCCCGGTTTGGATCGGTGGCCGGACGAGGAAGAAAAATGCGCCAATGATGATTCCCGCAAACGCCGTGACGATAGGAACGAAGCGAGAACCTCCGAAGAAGCCGAGAAACGCCGGTAGTTCGATGTTGTGGTAGCGATTGTGAAGCCAGACGGCGACGGCACCAATGACGAGTGAACCGATGACTCCGGTGTCAATCGAACGGTCGGGGCTACTTGAGAGAGCGACGAGCGCCTTAGTAGTGGCTGTCATGACCAGGAAACCTGTGATGCCGGCGAGTGCCGCGGTTCCCTTGTCACGTTTCGCCAGGCCGATGCACAGGCCAATCGACAGGAGCAAAGCAAGGTTTTCGAAGATGACATTTCCAGCAGCGCTCATCACCTGGAAGATGTCTTGAAGGATGGGATTGCCGAGAGCTGGGTAACTCTTGACAGTAGTGGGGTTGGATAACGCACCACCGATTCCCAGTAGCAGACCTGCGGCAGGGAGGATGGCGATCGGCAGCATAAACGCCTTGCCGATCTTTTGCAGGGTCTTGAACATGTCAATTCTCCAAGGATTGGGGGACGTGGGCATGGATCGCGTTGACGAATTGGGTGCAGATCTGAGCGGGACGGGTGATAGCGCCACCGACGACGACACTGTGGGCCCCGCTGTCAAGGGCGGCGACCGCGAGGCCGGGGGACGAGATGTTCCCTTCTGCGAGGACAGGGATTGACAAGCTTGACGCGAGGCGTCGCACCAGGTTGAGGTTAGGAACCGGCGAGTCCGCGGAGGCAGCCGTATATCCCGACAGGGTGGTTCCAACGAGGTCGACGCCGCACTTCTCGGCTGTTATGGCCTCGTCATAGGTGGAGATGTCGGCCAATAGAACAGCTGACGGGGCGGCCTTTCGAATCTGACCGATGAAGTCAGGAGTGGACACACCGTGGGGATGGATGCGGTTCGTGGCATCGAAGGCGACGATGTTGGCTCTGGCGGACAGGACTGCTTCGACGCCATCGAGGGTCGGGGTGATGTATGGCTCGAAACCGTCGTAGTTCTCCTTGAGCAGGCCGATTATTGGTAACGGAACGGCTGCTCGGATTTCCTTAATATCGCGGACTGAGTTAGCGCGGATGCCGACGGCCCCGGACTGCGCAGCTGCTGTCGCGAACAGGGGCATGACGCCGCCGTTCTCGGAATACATGGGTTCGCCAGGCAACGCCTGGCACGACACGATGAGTCCCTTTGCTAGGGACTGCATGACTGAATTCATGTAAACCTCCGGCACTGTGGAACACCGGCATGAACACACTCGTACCCGCCGGTGGATCAGGTATTGCCGAAAGTCACAAGCCTGAAATCCATGAACTGCTCCCGAAATGCTAGCACAGCCTTTGGTGGAGAGGCTGAGGTGGGGGGAGCCAGAACACGATGGCGCTCAGATCCACAACTATGTACGCTAATGCGGCGTAATAGTGACGTTGTTTGTCTAACCTCTTCGGTACCGTCTTATATAACTAACCTAGTAACCGATAAAGGATTCTTCACAGACCGGTGCTTGATCGTGAGGGGTGTTATAAGGGAACAAGCACCCCCACCGGATGGCATAGCTTGCTGCGAAGACTACGATGAGGATTGAGTCAAGGGTGATCCTGCCATGCTCGGGGGTGAGAAATTAAAGAAGGACAAGGTCTCGGTCCACGTGGCGGGATTTGTGTGCAACAATTCCGATAATCCGATGAACAATCATATCCAGATCGAGTTTCACACCTATAATGTGGCGGCAACAACGCAGAAAACTTGCTTGGCTAACACCAGCTCTGTCGATGCTCATGACAAGTGGAAAGTTGATGCAATTTGTGCCACAGATCCTAGTGAGGTCACGACCGTGAAGTTCAAGGATCTGACCGGAATCTGAGGTTTCTGTTTAAAGTCCAGTCAATCTGGCCGCGAGTACTCGGTCGGATTGACTGGACTTCCGTGTATGGGTCACATTGAGCCCGTCTAGGAACGGGTCGACGAGAACAACAGGGTGGGTCGCAGATGCGAGTGGAGCTTCGACGCAACCTTACGGTGCTGTCGGGGTGATCTCCGGCTTAATGACGACCCACGTGAGGACAGCACCAGCGACGAGCAGGCCGGCCAGGGCGTAGTAGCCGGTCGCGGCAGACCCCGTGAGGTCGGCAAGCCAACCGACAAGATACGGGCCGAGGAATCCACCCAGGTTGCCTAAGGCATTGATTAGACCAAGTCCCCCTGCGAGAGCCTCAATTCTGAGGTAGGCCCCCGGAACGGCCCAGTACGGGCCATACGGTGAGTACACCCCGATGGCAACGATCACCAGGAGAACGATGTTGACGATCGGATTATGCACCAACTGGCCGATGGTGAGCGCAACGGCCCCGATGAAGAGCGGGACCGCGATGGCCATACGCCGGTCCCCGGTACGGTCACTCCAGGACGACACCGCTAGCATCCCGACGACCGCGAAAATGTATGGAATTGCGGTGATAAGTCCGACGGATGATGCTGACGAGCCGGACACGAGCCCCTTAACCACGGTGGGAAGCCACAGAGTGTAGCCGTAGAAACCGCCCATAAAACACAGGTAGATGACAATGAGCTGCCATACGTGCGGGCTGCGTGCGGCTGCTAGGTAGCCGCCCTTCCCGTCGCTGTCGATGACGGGTTTGCTGGCCTCATCGGCGGCCAGCTCAGCCTCAATGTACTCTCGCTCGGCACCGGACGCCCACGTCGCATCACGAGGATGGTCGGAGACGACTAACAGCCACACGATCGCCCAGATCAGTGGCGGGACTCCTTCCACGAAGAGCACCGTCCGCCAGCTGAAATGGTCGAGAAGAATTCCGGTGATCGGGGAAATGAGCACCGACGATAGCGGCAGGCAGCACATCCACAAGGAGTTTGCCCTGGCGCGCTCCTTGAGCGGGAACCAGTTGGCGATGAGGATGAGGACCGACGGCCACACGCCACCTTCGAAGAAACCGAGGATGAATCGGGCGGTATAGAATTGACCGTTGGATTGGACGAAGGAGACTGCCATGGCGGCAAATCCCCAAAGAAACATGAGGATCGCAACGGTCTTCTTCGCGCTCCAACGTTCTGCGAGAATGGCGGCCGGGATCTGCAGGAACATGTAGCCGAAGAAGAAGATACCGCTCACGATGCCCTCATCGGCTTTGGTGAGATGAATCTGGCTGGAGGCGTCCGAGTTGATGTACGGCAGAATCATCGCCGTGTTGGTCCGGTCAAGGTATGCCAACATGTACATGACCACGGCTACGGGGATCACGTAGGCCCAGCGCTTCGTTGGTGGTTTGCTTGCGTCGGTGTTGCCGGTCATTTTTGAATCGTGGATTGAGTTGATGGCCATGGAGGACCCCTAAGATTGTCGAAGACAGATGCCATCAAAAATCAGTGGTGGCCGGTGCTCGGCGAATACTCCTTTCGAATTGCCGGAACAAATCTCGCAAAATCGCTGGCAACGTGCAGGGCTGACTGCATTGTCCTAGGTGAAGCGATGCCCCGACCAGCGATATCGAATGCCGTGCCATGATCGACCGACGTCCGGAGGATGGGCAGCCCTGCGGTGACGGAGACCGTGACGTCGAAGTCAAGGGTCTTCGATGCAATATGGCCTTGATCGTGATATAGGGAAAGGACGCCGTCGTACTCCCCGATGACGCCCTTGTGGAAGACGGAATCTGCAGGAACCGGTCCGATGACGTCGTGTCCCTCGGCGCAGGCGCGCTCAACAGCGGGGCGAAGGACTTCGATCTCCTCAGTGCCAAAGTGGCCGCCCTCACCGGCGTGGGGATTGAGGGCGGCGACCGCTAGCTTCGGCGAGTTACAGCCGAACACCTTCAGAGCGCGAAGCGCCTTGTGGATCTCTTGATCGATGAGATCGCGTCTGATGGAGTCAACAGCTTCGCGCAACGACATGTGCCTGGTAGCGAAGAAGATCTTGAGCCCACCGACGACGAACATTGTGTCTGTGTCTGGGGCGCCGCACAGGCTCCCCAACATCTCCGTGTGCCCCAGGAACTCTGAGCCAGTCTTCCAGATAGCTTCTTTGTTGATTGGGGAGGTGACGACACCATCGGTCTTTCCTGAAAGAGCCGCGGAAGTAGCTGCCTCGATCGAAGCGATGGCTGCCTGCCCGGCGAGTTCCTGAACGGTTCCCCACTCGATGGAATTGGCATTGGAAACGGTGCCGGTATCGATGACGTTGATCACATTCGGCTCTGGCTCGATTTGCTCCTCGGAGGTGACGGGACGAACAGTCTCGCTCAATCCTGTGACGGAGCACGCCTGAGAGATGATGGCTGGATCGCCGTACACGACTGGGATGAAGGATCGGTCGTCAGCCATGTTGTGGATGGCGCGGACCGCGATTTCCGGCCCGATTCCTGCGGGGTCGCCTTCGGTGATTCCAAGAAGTGGTGTCTTGGGCATTGTCATACTCTCCTTTGTTATCTGATGGTTGTCGTGTGGGCGGGGTTGATGATGCGATCGCGCTGAATCCGTGTCTAAACGATCTGCGGTTTGGAATGACGTATTCGGCTTCGGAGCTGGTTGATGCGCTCGACCGCCGCGTCGACGTCCCCGACGAGGCCACCTTTGGTCGCAAATCCGAGACCATCGTGAGGGCCACCGACCAGTTTCCCGGACACGGCCAGGGGGACGACCTCGGTCTCTACCTCGTAGCGACGGGCACCCAAGGCGTCGAGGACGGCGAAAGCAACGTCACCCCCAGAGGCGTAGATGCCGTCAAACTGCATTGAATCCGCGCACTCCACTGCCAAGTCGATGATTAGCGCAAGCATCTGGGATGCGTGCAGCGGGTCGGGGGTTGAGCCGTCCCGTGACGTGGTGCGGATTCCGACGACGGCGTTCCCGGCTTTGGCTGATGCCTGGAGTCGCGACAAGAGTTGGTTGACGTCGGAGGCCGGGTCCTCGATTGTGATGAGGTCGACACCGGATTGGCCCTCGAGCCGGTCCGACTGCAATCTCGTGAGTTCGGTGGGTGACCCTATCAACGCCAGGATGGGATTGGTCCGGTTTGCATGTGGACGAATTCCCAGCGCATGCGCGTAGGTGGCACCGAACGGGCCCGACTCGAACACGACCCAGCTGCATCCATCCGATTCGAGAGCACTGGCTGCCGTAGCGATCCGCTGGTGGTCGTCGTCGGTCACGCTGTCGACGATGACGAGCTCGGCGTCCTGTATAGCCCTCGCGAGCTTGTCGGCGAGTGTAGAGACATCACCCATGACGACATCCAGGTCAATGTTCGTCGTGGTCAGCTGGGTTTGCTCATGGATAATGCCGGCGACACCAGAATGTTGGACCGGCGTGAAGGGATCGCGCGATGCCGGACCCATGAGAATGGGTTCGCCGTTGAGGAGTTGATAACCGCCAATAGTGGTTCTATGAGCCGCCGGAAAACCGGGGACGACGAGACCGCGTATCCAATGTTTCGGATGCACCTCTCTGGCTGCGGTAAGGGTTGCTTCGATCTCAGCTCCGATGTTGCCGCGCAAGGTGGTGTCAAACCGTTTTACGATGACCCGGGTACCATGACCAAAGTTTCTGACGGTCGCGGCCACAGTCTGTGCGGCGCGTGCGGGTGTCATGTGGCGAGAGCCCGTCGAGCATGCGACGACCTGGACGGAGTCGTCGAGGGCGACCGGCACGGTGGGATTGAGCACGGTCATTGCCCGCAGCCCATCTCGCGCATATGCGGACGCGGTTGCATTGGTACCGGTGAGGTCATCTCCGATGACGAGAATCTCCGACACGACTCCCAGCTCCTTCGCTTAGGGCATGCATATGAGCATCATGCTCATGTTCTCATGTGAACATGCGCCATGATATCAGGATTGGTTATGAATTGCGGACTTAATGCAGGAAAGTAGCCACAAGATGAGAATCATGAGCATCTAAAAGTATGTCCGCACTGTGGGATGAGGACGAGATAATGGGACTAGCCGGTGACGGGCTTGCTGGGAGCCGAAAGAAGCGTCAGTCGGCGTCTGAAGGCTGAAGGGCTGTTTGGATGACCCGGTGCCCGTTCTGGAGGAAGGCATCGAGCTTCTCCCCTAGCTCAATGTCCGACGATTTGACAGTGAGGATCCCCGTGCGGGGCGGTATCGGTGCCCAATATGGTTCAGCGCCAGGGTTAAGGATCTTGGTGGGGTCGGCGAGGATCCACGACGTACGAGCCCGCGTCATCGCTTCGTGTTTGAACTCGACGGACTCCAGGAGCGGACAGTTGAGTCCCTCGGTCGCAGAGACGGCATCGCAGCCAATGAACGCGACATCTGGGGTGATGCTCCGCAAGTTCGATGATGCCCACGGCCCTAAGAGGCTCCCACTGTGCTGCCTCAACGCTCCACCGAGCACCATGACATTTGCAGTGCCCTCGGCGACGGCCTGGAGTACCGACAGGCCGCCTACGAGGATGGTGATGTCATCGCGAGTCGACAGAAGGCGGCCCAGTGCTGCGGTAGACGTTCCGGAATCGAGCAGGACGAGGTCACCTTCGTTCACGAGGTGTTCTGCGGCATATGCGGCCATTGCCGTCTTGAAGATGTGCCCGTGTTGTTCCTTCTCGTGCCAGGTGGGTTCGTGTCGTCGGATCATGACGTCTCCCCCGGATATCTTCCAGATCTTGGATTCATCCGAGAGGGCATCGACATCACGGCGGATCGTCGATGTGGATACCCCGAACAGCTGGGAAAGATCGCCGATGGACTCTGAGCGCCCTAGGGAACGCAGATGGTCGACAATATGCCGACGACGAGCAGCTGTCGCCGTGCGCGGCTGTCTGGGTGTTGCGCTCATGGTGTCTTAATCAGTGACGTGGTTTGGCGGATCTCGTCTGAGGACCATATCCAAGAATAACCCGGCGGCATCACTGCCGGACTCAGTCTCCTTGAATGATCCATCTGAGTATTTCCCAGTCACAGGCTTACGAGGTTGCCGCGGCGGCGTACCAAACCGTCGTTGACGAGAGATTCCAGACATCGTAAGGCCTGGTCGGATTCCGGCCACGCCGACACGGCGATCCGAACCTCTATTCCGTGAGGGCTATTACGCACGACGTCCATGATCACGCCGCGGCATTGACGATCTGTACCCTTCCACGGTTGTGCTCGCCGGGCCGGGGCATTGTCCGGTCTGCCGTCGGCCACCCACCGGCAGCGTTCCCGGATCGGACAGACCGTGCACTGGGGAGACCGCGCCGTGCATACCAGCGCTCCCAATTCCATCGACGCCACCGCCCACAGGGCCGCCCGGGCATCTTCCTCGGGAACCAATGCGTCGGCGACTACCCGCTCGGCCTTTGTTACCGAGGTTGGACAGTTCGCGATCCCAGATTCTGCCCGGGCGATAAGGCGGCGCACATTGGTGTCGAGCACAGTGGCGCGGCCGCCGAACGCAAAGGACACCACTGCGGCAGCGGTGTAATCGCCGATGCCTGGCAGGGCGACGAGTTCGTCATAACTGCTGGGCACAACCCCGTCGTACTCGGTGGCGATGGCGACGGCACAGGCGTGTAGGCGTAGGGCTCGACGCGGGTAACCCAGGCGCCCCCACGCGGCAACTGCTTCCCCAGAGTCCTCTTCTGCGAGATCGTCAGGGGTAGGCCAGCGGTTCATCCACTCGTGCCACGGGTCGATTACCCGTGACATTGGAGTCTGCTGGCTCATCACCTCGCTGACGAGCACACCCCACGGGGAGGTGCCCGGTCGACGCCATGGCAGGTCACGCCCGTTGATGTCGAACCAGTCACAGACTGTCTTGATGGCTTGCGGAGTCAGCCCGGCAGGCACTGATGGCCCGTTCTCAGACGCCGATGACTCGGGCAGCGGCCTCGGCGGCCTTTGGCAGGGCTGCGCGGAACACTTCGAAGGCTTCGTCATCGTGGGCGTCGGAAAGGAACCAGGCCTCGAAGCACGACGGCGGCAGGTTCACCCCGGCGTCCAGCATGGCGTGGAAGAAGGCGGCGTATGCCTCGGCATTCTGGGATTTGGCGTCGTCGTAATTGCGCACCGGAGAATCGACGTCAAGGAAGACGCTGAAGAGATTTCCGGCGTTCTGTAGACGGTACGTCACGCCGACTGCGTCGAGCGCGGAGGCGAGCTCCCCGCGCCACTGCCTAGAGCGGGCATCGAGGCGCTGATACACCCCGGCATCGGCTAGCTGCAGGGTTTTGAGCCCCGCGGCGGTGGCCAACGGGTTACCAGACAACGTGCCAGCCTGGTAGACAGGGCCGGTGGGAGCTAGCAGATCCATGACATCAGCGCGTCCACCTAGGGCAGCCAGCGGCATTCCACCGCCAACAACCTTGCCGAAGGTGAAGATATCGGGAGCGAAGTCCTCTCCATCGTGTTGCTGGAGACCCCAGAACCCCGACGCGCTGCACCGGAAACCGGTGAGTACTTCGTCGGTGATCATGAGAGCACCGTGCCCGGTTGTAAGGCGACGGATCGCGGCATTGAAGCTGGGGTCGGGAGGAACGACTCCCATATTGGCCGGGCAGGATTCCACGATCACTGCGGCAATCTGGTTGCCACGCTCGGAGAACACCGCATCGAGGGCCGTGACGTCGTTGTAATCCACCACGATGGTGTCGGTCGTCGAGGCAGCCGGTACGCCGGCCGAACCGGGCAGACCAGCCGTCGCTACCCCGGAGCCGGCGGCGGCGAGCAGCGCGTCGGAATGGCCGTGGTAATTACCTGCAAACTTGATGATGACGTCACGTCCGGTAGCGCCACGGGCTAAACGGACAGCCGTCATCGTCGCTTCGGTGCCCGTCGAGACGAAGCGCACCTTCTTGACCGGAGCCATCCGCTCGATGATGGCGTCCGCCAGGTTGGTCTCGGTGCGGGTAGGAGCGCCAAAGGATAGCCCCCTCGATGCGGCCTCTTGAACCGCAGAGACGACCTCGGGGTGGGCGTGCCCAAGCAGAGCCGGGCCCCAGGTGCATACCAAGTCGAGGTAGCGGGTGCCTTCGGCGTCCCAGATCCACGGTCCTCGGGCCTTCTCGATGAAGCGGGGGACCCCTCCTACTGAGCCGTACGCCCGCACCGGGGAATCCACCCCGCCGGGAATGACGGCCTGGGCGGCGGAGAACAGTTCGGCGTTGGAGGTCATGTTGTCCTTCCAGTCATTGGGGCTTGTGATGATTGTGATCACGACGGATTAAAAATCTTCGCGGAACATCTGGGCGGCCTCAATCGCCCAGTAGGTCAAGACGAGATCGGCACCGGCCCGCACGATCGAAGTCAAGGACTCGCCGATGCAACGGCGGCGATCAATCCAACCGTTAGTGGCAGCGGCCTCGAGCATGGCGTACTCGCCGGAGACCTGGTAGGCGGCAACCGGTACCTGCGACACTTCGGCGACGTCGGCCAGCACGTCGAGGTAGTGAGAGGCGGGCTTCACCATGACCAGGTCAGCTCCCTCGGCGAGATCGAGGAGGGCCTCGCGCATGCCCTCCCGGCGGTTCGACGGATCCTGCTGGTAGGCTTTGCGATCGCCCTTGAGGGAGCAGTCGACGGCGTCACGGAAGGGGCCGAAGAAGGCCGAGGCGTACTTGGCTGAGTAGGCCATGATCGACACGTCGGTGAATCCTTCGCGATCCAAAGCATCGCGAATGACAGCGATCTGGCCGTCCATCATCCCCGACGGGGAGACCATGTGGGCTCCGGCGCGTGCCTGGGACACCGCCATCGCGGCGTAGAGCGGCAGGGTGGAATCGTTATCGACGCGACCATCAGGGGTCAGAGCCCCACAGTGACCATGATCGGTGAACTCGTCCAGACAGGTGTCGGCACAGATCACCAGATCGTCGCCGATGGCCTCGCGCACCGCAGAGATACCGGCGTTGAGAATGCCCTTCGGGTCCCAGGCCTGAGAACCGATCTCATCCTTATGAACCGGGATACCAAATAGGTCGATACCACCAATACCGGCCTCGGCAGCTTGGGTAGCGAGCTCCTTGATCGACTCAGTGGAATGTTGGAATTGGCCGGGCAGGCTGGTGATCTCGACGGGGGAATCGATCCCCTCCCTGATGAATACCGGCAGCATCAATTGGGCGGGGGCGACGCGGGTTTCAGCGACCATCCGGCGCATCGCAGGGGTGGTGCGTAGCCGACGCGGACGGGAGACAGGATTCAGACCCCTGGGCAGTGGCTTAACCCCGGTCATGCGGGGATCGCTGGCATCAGGCAGGTACAGGTTCATGATGAACTTCCTTCACGAACAGTCGTTGGTCAAACAGCCAAAGACTCAACCGCATCAAGGACGGCCTCAGGGGTGGGGGAGGAGGCTACCGCATTCGCCGGATGGCCGAGCTCCCCGAGGGTTCTGGCGGTCGGCTTACCGAGGGCGACGAGCTTCTGACAACGCCATCCCAGCGGTTCCACTAGCTCCACGAGGGCGCGTCCCACCGAGGAGGCAGTGACGACGACGATCCCGACAGACGGCCACGACTGGGCGATGACATCGGGCAGTTTCTCGACGGCGGTGGTGGTGTACACCTCGCAACGGTTTACTGTGCAGCCAACATTCGTCAGCTCCTGCGGTACGGTGTCGGCCGCCAACTGGGACACTGGTAGGAGCACGCTGACGGCCCCACCGGGCCATTCTGCGACTAGACCGGCGCCGCTGTGATCCTTGGGGACGAAGTCGACGTCAATCCCACGCTTGCGCAGTGCAGCGGAGGTGGCGGCCCCGACCGCGGCCACTTTGATGTTGGGGTTCGGCAATGGGTTGGGAAGCAGTCCGACGGTGGTCTTCGAGGTGATGACCAGCCAGTCGGCCTGCCATAGGTCAGGGCCGGTGAGTTCCTTGGCCTGCGGCAGTTTGATGGTGCGCGTCAGCGCTTTATGGATAACCCCATAACCGGCCTGCTTCAAGGTCGTCACGAACTTGTCGTGGGAGTCGTCACGAGGAACGACAACCGGGGGTTTCATGAGATCGGCAGGGTTTGTGGTCATCGAGTGCTTCCTGAAGCTTTGAGGTCTGCAACGTCGGCTGCGCCGTCATCCAGCAGCTCTTCGGCAGCAGTCATGCCCAGCGTATGTGCCGCAGCCAGTGCTGGATCGACCTCCTCGGGTAATTCGACGCTGACCTGTTCCCGAATGGTGCGGGAGCCGTCGACAGCAGTCACCACGACATCCAGTGTCAAGACCTCTGGGGATTTTCCGGGGGCAGGCTTGAGCTGCGCCAACGCTCCGATGGGGGCAGCGCACCCCGCCTCCAGATGAGAGAGCACTGCGCGCTCAGCGGTGGCGGCCAGTCTGGTTGGCCGGTCGTCGATCTTCGCCAGCGCCTTGGCCAGCTTGCCGTGACGCGAATCAGCGGCCCGGCATTCGACGGCTAGCGCTCCCTGAGCGGGGGCAGGTAGCATCACCGATGGGTTAAGGAACTCAGTCACGACGTCGCTGTGGCCCAGTCGAGCCAATCCAGAGGCTGCGAGAACGACGGCGTCGAGGTCTTCTGTGCCACTGCCTTGGGCGTAGTGGCCGAGTCCTTTGACGCGACCCAGCCGGGTGTCGACATTTCCGCGAATGTCGATGATCGTCAGGTCTGGCCTTACTGCCAATAGTTGCGCTGCTCGACGTGGCGAGCCCGTCCCGACGCTAGCTCCTTGCGGGAGGTCGTTAAGGGTGAGCCCGTCACGGGCCACCAAGGCGTCGCGTGGGTCTTCTCGATGCGGAACGGCGCCGATCGTCAGCCCTAGTGGGCGCCCTGTCGGTAGGTCTTTGAAGGAGTGGACGGCGATATCGGCGTCTCCCCCCAGTAAGGCCGCACGGATCGCCGAGGCGAATACCCCGATTCCTCCCATCGCCGCCAACGAGGTCGTTGAGGTGTCCCCGCGGGTAGTGATCGTTGTCAGATCGACGTCCAGTCCCTCCGATCTGAGCATTCCTGCAACCATCTCTGACTGAGTGGTGGCCAGGGTACTGGCTCGGGTTCCCAGACGGATCGCAGACATGCTATTCATTGTGGCACTTAGCACCGACGTAGATTCAGTCCGCAGTCAGACCAGTTGCCGAACGGTCCGGCGAGCCTGTGCCACCAGGGCGGCGATCCCCGACCCCGATGCCCACGCCCCGACTAGGCTGATTCGTCCCCGTCCAGACTGGTTCAACACCTCGAGCTGATGATGCAGACCGTCGCGCCATGCTCGGGTTTCTGGAGTCGTGGGCGCTAAGGAACCTGTCCAGTGAATGATCTGAGAGTCCACAACCTGATCGGCTGAAAGCTCCATGCCGAGCAGGATAGAGGCGTCCATTAAGGCCTGGTTAACGTTTAAGGCGACGCCTGCCTCACCGGATCGACCGTAGGAGACCCGGAGTAAATGCAGACCTTCAGGACACGATTCTGCCAGGCTGGGCCACTTTGCCGACATATGGGTGAGTGCTTTAGCAGTGACGGTGGTCGTTCCGGGGGCCACCAGCATGCCGTTTCCGCGCGGGTTGGAGTCTAGTTCGGGCGCTTGCAAGGCGAGATTGACATGGCCGATCGGGGCGCCCGGCACCATCTTGGGCCCAGCGGTGTCGATGACACGGCTCAATAGTTTCGTGGCAGGCCCGGCCGAACAGGCCACCACGACCCGAGGGGTCATGAAGGAATGGACCTCGCCGTCGGGGATGGGGGGCAAAGACGGGTCCGGATTACGGGAGGTCTCAGCGGTCTCCACCAGCCACTGGTCGCCGTGGCGAGTCAGCTCGCGGGCCCCCACCCGGGTTATGACCGTCGCGCCGGCCTGTTCAGCCTGACGACGCAACTCGGCCGGCATGGTGAACATGCCACCTGTCACCGAGGCAACTGCGGGCCCTGCTGGTGTCCGTGAGCGGCATAGAGCCACTCCTGCGGCCAGCGACCCGGTGGCCTGGGCGGCGGCTCTCAGACCGGGGGAGACGACGTCGGCCGACAGCAGATGCGGATCGGCGGCGTGGATGCCACCGGCGATTGGGGTGACGAGACGCCTTAGCACCTCTGGCCCCATCCGGGAGGCCACGAGCGTCCCTAGGTCGCGAGGAAGCTCCTTAGGCATCGGGGTGCGATCGAGTTCGGCGGCGCGGGCGGCCTGTTCCGCTCCCAAGGCGGTGACGACGGCTGGGTCCGCCAAGTCGGCCGGGATGCCAAGAATGGCATTGCTAGGCATTGCGAAGCAGGCGTCATCGAAGTACACCCATGACGGGGAGGCGGCCGGCGCCTCAACCGTCAACCTCAGCTCAGCGGCCAGCTCAGCGGTGTCAGGTAGACGGATCGCCCATCCCTCAGCCCCGATGTCGTAGCTGATTCCGGCCAGCGTCGACCCCGCGACCAGCCCACCGGTGTACCCGCGGGACTCGACAAGGACGGGGTGCAGACCCTCCTGGGTGAATTGCCAGGCGGCTACGAGGCCAGCCATGCCCCCGCCGATGACGATGGCGTCGACGTGCTGCGGATCACAAGAAGTCATCGCTTTTCCCTGCTCACAGTGAATGCACCAGCTCGACTAGCCGTGTCAGGACGTCGGGGTCAGTGCTCGAGGGTACGCCGTGGCCCAGATTGACGACGTGTCCAGGGGCCTGACGTCCTGCTGTGACGATTTCGCGGGTGGCGGTCTCTAACGGTTCCCATCCGGCGAAGAGCAAGGCGGGATCGATGTTGCCCTGCACTGGCATCTCCATCTCGGAGACCATGAGGGTGGCGCAGGCTTCGTCGAGGCTAATGCGGTGGTCGACGCCAAGTACCGGGTACCGCGAGGCAGTAGCCGCCACCTGCGCAAACTCAGAAAGCAGGTGGGTGGCATTGACGCCAAAGTGAACCACCGGGGTGTTCAGATCGACGTTAGCTAGCGCACGTTGAGAGAACGGCGCGACGCTGGCTCGGTAATCGGTAGCGCTCAGCGATCCAGCCCAGGAATCAAAGAGCTGGATGGCACGCGCCCCGCCGCGCAACTGAGCAGCCAGGAAAGCAGCGTCCAGGTCGGCAACCCATTCCATAAGCCTCGCCCAGGCCTGTGGATCTGAGTGCATCATCGCCCGGGCGGACAGATGGTCGCGGGAAGGGCTGCCTTCAACAAGGTAGGCGGAAATAGTAAATGGGGCACCCGCAAAGCCAATGAGCGGAGTGGTGTCGCCCAACTCTGCGACGACTAGGCGTGCAGCCTCCTCGATAACCGAGGAATCCCCGGCATTGCGCTGAGTAATGCGGTCGACGTCGGAGGCAGTGCGGACGGGTTCGTCGAGAACAGGACCGACTCCCGGCTCGATGCGCACCCCCGTCCCGGCCAGCGCGAGCGGCACCATGATGTCGGAGTAGAGAACGGCCCCGTCGACGTGGTGGCGGCGCACAGGTTGGCAGGTGATCTCGGCCGCGAGCTCCGGATTGAGGCAGGAGTCGAGCATTGTGGTGCCCTTTCGGGCTTCGCGGTACTCCGGGAGCGAACGACCTGCCTGGCGCATAAACCACACTGGGGTTACGGCCGGGCGGTGTCCAGTCATGGCCTGCAGAAGCGATGAATTTGCTGTGAACGTGGTGGTTTCAGTCATCACCTCGATTGTGCCGCACCGCGTGCAGATGCCATCTGTGGGGCGGTTATTGAGCGAGATGCGACCTTTGGATGTACTGGGGTTCGTCGGTACAGCATGGTTGAATAGCGCCTCGTGGGATTGTGTGTCTTGACCGTGGACCATGCTGGGCAGGGACTTGGCGTTGTTTCCGAGGCTGCCGCGCAGGTTGACGGACTCGGCCTAGCATTGACCGATTATCCCCAGATCCGGGGCGCCCTTGTGCTATCTACGTGCAACCGGGTGTGCGTGATCGTTGAGACCTCCCCTGACGCAGTCGCGCACGGGTTCGACGAGGCCGCCTTGCGCAGGCGTATTGCAGACCATGGTGCGACCGTGTTGGCTGAATCTGCCCAGTTCTTCTGCGAGAACGACGCCGTTTGGCGTTTGTTCCGGGTGGCCGCAGGCCTGGAGTCGATGGTTGTCGGGGAGCGTGAGGTCGCTGGACAGATGAAGCGTGCTCTCCGTGAGGCGCGTCGTGAGCAGACCGTCACCTACACGATTGGTCACGTCGTCGAGGAGGCTCTTAAGACGTCGCGCCATGTCGCGACCGAGACTGCGCTGGCTGCTGAGGGTCGCACCGTTGTCTCGGTTGGGCTTGACCTTGTCGCCCAGCGGATGGACTTGAATGGCGCCCGGGTGCTCGTGATGGGGACTGGCTCCTATGCCGGCGCGTCGTGCGCTCAGCTGAGTTCTGGTGGGGTCGCTGAGATCCAAGTTCACTCGGCCTCCGGGCGGGCCGCTGGATTCGCGCGCCGCCACCGGGTGACTGAGGCCCTCGATCTTGACGCCGCACTGGCGCAATCTGACCTTGTCGTCACATGTCGTGGGTCGGGAGTTCCCGCGTTGTCGGCCGAGGCTGCTCGGCGCGCGGTTGACACTCGTGGCGGTCGCGATCTCCTGGTTCTTGATCTAGCGATCAGCGGGGACGTTGAGGAGCCTGTTCCCGCTGGGGTAGAGGTCATCGACCTTGAGACGATCCGACAGGCTGTTCCTGCCTCTGCGGAAGCTGAGCGGGCCGCTGCCGAGCACATCGTCGCTACGGGAGTGCACCATCTGGCTATCGATCTGGAGCGCCGCCGGATGGCTCCGGCTGTTGTTGCCCTGCGCGACGTCATTTCAGATCTGGTTACCGCTGAACTGGAACGTTTGCCCGAAGAAGGTTCGGTCCCCGTTGATGAGGTAGCGGTGTCCCTTCGCCGGCTCGCTGCGTCTATGGCGCACATCCCGTCGGCACGAGCCAGGATGGCCTCTGAGCAGGGTTTAGGGGATCGCTGGCTCAATTCGTTGTCGGACGTATTGGGTATTGACGTGGATATCGCCGCGCCTGTCATCGACATGTCCAGCTTCGTTAATGCTGACTGCATGACGTGTCCGGTTACCGGCCTGCGGGTGGACGATCTTGCCGCGGAGACGGCGCCCCGAGGTAAGGAGAGGAAATCGTGACCGCCAACCCCTACATCACTCCCACGGATCCATTGGCCCCTTATGATGCCGTGCTCGTCGCCTCGTTTGGTGGGCCACGCTCCCCCGAAGAGGTCGTACCTTTTCTGAGAAGGGTCTCCAACGGTCGCATTCCTGAAGAGCGCTTGGCCGACGTTGCCCGTCACTACGATCGTTTCGGCGGAATCAGCCCGATCAATGATGCGACAGATGCTTTCGTTAACGCACTTGAGAATGAACTGCGCCGTCACGGAGTACGAGTTCCGGTGGTATTAGGAAACCGCAACGGCACGCCCTTTCTCGAGGACGTGCTACCTGAGATGCACTCGCACGGGGTGCGTCGGGTGTTGGCGGTTGTCACCTCTGCCTATGCCAGCTACTCCGGGTGCCGTCAGTACCGCGAGGAGATCGCGTCTGCCCTGGCTCATGCCGGTATCACTGACATGTGGGTCGACAAGGTACCCCCCTTCAATGAAGCACCCGGATTCATCCGCGCCAATGCGGATGCCCTGATGCAGGCGTTTATGCGGATTCCGCCCACTCCTCTCGAGGCCACCCGCGTCGTTTTCGTCGCTCACTCGATCCCGGATTCCATGCAAGACGCATCCGGTACCGGTCAGCCGGAAACCGACTACGTCTCCCAGCATAAGACGGTTTGCGAGCGGGTCGCCGTACAGGTGCGCCAGGCCTTCGGAAATATGCCCCAGTGGGATTTGGCTTACTGTTCGAGGTCGGGACGCCCCACCGATCCGTGGCTCGAACCGGACATTAACGACTACCTACGCGGTCTTCCCGCGCAGGGCGTGAAATCCGTTGTCGTTGCCCCGATCGGTTTCGTTGCTGACCACATGGAGGTCGCTAACGACCTCGATCACGAGGCCGCCGAGGCGGCTAACAAGTCCGGGCTCGCTTTCGCGCGGGCGGCAACTGCTGGCGTCCACCCGGCCTTTATCGCTGATATCGCCGGGCTCATCGTGTCCCAGGCCGCGGCGGCTCGAGGCGAGGGTGGCAATCTGACGTCGTGGCAGACTCCCTGCGCCGCTGGTTGCTGTCGACGCTGGCCGGGCGCTGAGGATATTCTAGCTGTCTCCGGTAACGATGTCGTCGAGTCTTCGGCTGCCAGAACCGGGGTAGCCGCTTCTGAGCCAGTAGGTGCGGGGTTTGCGCCAAGCGGCTCAGAGAGTGCAGTCGCGCACCCGGAGCCAGAGGCCGTCGAACCGGTGGCTCTTTCCTCCTACGACCTGTTGATTAAGGAGACCCCCATGTCTGACTATTCCGGTGCTGATTCGGTAATTGAGGGACCACGCGACGACGAGGTCCCCGCCGGCTCCTACACCGCGCCGACCGATCCCCGCGACACCCCCGTCATTCCCGACGAGGTCAACGCCGCCAGCAAGTGGGCGATGTACTCGGTGTTCCGCGTCGCGACCCCACTTCCTGCTGACGATGACGAGCGTCACCACCTCATTGAAGGCTCCGACGAGTGGGTGGGACAGTCTGGTGTCGACACCCGCGGGTGGTACGACCTGTCGGGCTTGCGCGCTGATGCCGACCTGCTGGTGTGGTGGGTTAGCGACGATCCGACGGTGTTGCAGGACGCTTACCATCGTTTCCGCGCTTCTGGACTGGGTCGCCACCTGGAACCGGTGTGGTCCAACGTGGGAGTTCATCGCCCTGCCGAGTTCAACAAGTCTCACCTGCCCTCCTGCTTCGCCGGTATCGCCCCGAGGCGTTGGGCCGCGTTCTACCCCTTCATTCGATCCAAGGAGTGGTACCTCCTTCCGGCGGCTGATCGTTCCCGCATGCTGCGCGAACACGGCATCGTCGGTGCCGCCAGCTCCGATGTCAAGGCGTCGACGTTGGCTGCATTCGCGCTCGGGGACTACGAGTGGATTCTTACCCTGGAAGGTGACGACCTTGCCCGTGTTGTCGACGTTATGAAGGACCTCCGTTATGTTGAGGCTCGTCGCCACGTCGACGTCGATACCCCGTTCTTCACCGGCGAGCGCGTCTCCCCGGTGACGTGGGCCGACCGCCAGATGAGAGCCTGATGACGCCATTGCGTGGCCTGACTGACCCGGTGGGGCCAGAATCTCCGCAAACATATTGGGTGCGCCGACTGGTGTTGTTGGTTGCTGTGGTCGTCGTCGTGGCGTTGGTAATTGCCGGAATTGCCAAGCTGGTAGGGGGGACGAAAGAGGCGGCTGCTCCGGAGGCCTCGTCGTTCACACCGGACCCGTCGTGGACGGACACTGCGTGGGGGTCGGCGACTCCCTCAGCAAGTTCATCCGCAGTAAGCCCAAGTAGGTCTGGGCGCCGGACGGAATCCCCATCTCCATCGGCTTCGACACCGTCAACGTCGTCAGCGGTGTGTGAAGGCTCACAGCTATCGGTGAAGGTAACCGGAGATACCAAGAAGCCCAGTGTGGGCCGCACTGAAACGTTAACCGTGCGGGTCAGTAGCTCGACTGATTGCCGCTGGAACACCCAGAAGGTGAAGCAGACGCTCACTGTCACGTCTGGCTCAGATCGGATCTGGTCGACCGATGATTGCAGTTCCTGGGGGCCCAAGGGGGTGCACGAGATCAAGCCTAAGAATCCTTGGACCTACGAGGTTTCGTGGCCGACAAAGCGTTCTACGGGCAAGTGCAAATTGTCCAAGGAATCCCTGGGGGCGGGGTATTATGTCGCCACTGTCAATCTCGGTGGTGGCCCCAGCGATCGCTTCGTTATGCAGATGGGCGCCTGAACCCCGACGACACACATGTCGATGCGTGTGCGGATCTAATGCAGGTGATGGGTGCGATGATCCCCCTCGAAAATGGATTCCAACCCTTGACGAATCTCACGGGCTCGTCTGAGGCCGACCCCCTTAATATCGCCGAGCTCGGAGGTGGATGCCGATACCAGGCTTTGCAGGTCGCTGAAGTGGTTGATGACCCGCTGGATTGTGCGTGACGACAGATCCGTCATCAATGCCAACTGTCGATGACCGCGTGCCCGGATAGGGGAGTCCAGCGGGTGCTCAGCCGGGCCGAGGTGGATAGCATCGGCCACCTTGGTTACGTCAAGCAGATCCGCCCAGGACAGTTTCTGCAGCCCGGACAGGGAAAACTCGCCAGGAGCGACGGAATCGGGACGATAATCCTCGGTGAGCAACCGCCCAAGGTCCTCCACGCCTAGGGACAGTTCGTTGCGCTGCAACTGGACGAGGCGTCCCTCCACCCCCAGAGCAGAGACATATCCACGAACCTCAACGTCGATACGACGCCACATTTCGAACCGCTGAGCGACAGCAGCGACGTCACGCACCTGGACTTGGTCGCGAATTTCCAGGGTGGTGAGGTTCCCAGCCTCCTCGACTAGACGCCTGCGGTAGCTTGCCAGGGTGTCGAGGGCCTGATTAGCCCGAGCGAGCAACTGCTCAGGCCTCTCGATCAGATACCGCCGACCGTTAAGGAACAGCGACATCACCGACATTGACGCCGACACGACCACCACTGGCGCACCCGTTTGCTGGGAGAGCCGATCTGCAGTGCGGTGACGGGTCCCTGTCTCCATCGTGGGCAGGCTACCGTCGGGAACGAAATGGACCGCAGCTGCCTTGATGCGCTCGTGATCGCTCGAGACAACTAGCCCGCCGTCCATCTTGGACAGCTCGCGCAGGGCCTGCGGGGTGAGCCGGACGTCGAGGGGGAATCCGCCAGAACAAACCTCATTGATCTCTGGCCCATCACCGAGCACGATGAGACTGCCAGTGCCTCCATTGACGATGCGATCTAGTCCTTCCCTGATGGGCGTGCCAGGGGCCAAGAGGGCCATCAGATGGCGTACCCGATCCGTCTGCAACTCCCGGGAGGTCTCGAGATCGGGCTGAGCGTCGGTCATAGGTCGACTCTAGTTCGCTGCGCCGAGGTTCTCACTTCGGATGTCCTTACTATCCCGATCTGTTTTCCGCTGTCGGCGCAGATTGAGCACTAAAAGAGCCTCGGCCACACTCCCGACCTCAATGACGTGCAACTCGTGCATCATCGGGATCTTGGTATGTGCTTCCCGAGAGTTACGTGGCACCACAGCCAGGTCGAGCCCTAACCGTGCCGCCTCGCCCACGCGTCGTTCCAATCCCGGAACACGGCGCAAATCCCCAGCTAGACCGACTTCTCCGAGAGCAACGACTCGGGTCGGGAAATTGGTATCAAGGACTGCGGAGGCTACCGCGACCGCGATCGCTAAGTCAGCCGACGGGTCGGAGACTCGGGCGCCACCCACTGTCGAGACGTAGACGTCTCGATTGCTCAACGGCAGACCCGTCTTACGCTCCAGCACGGCCAGAATCATGGCCACACGGCCACCCTCGACACCATGGGTGGTGCGGCGCGGGTACTTTTCGGAAGCTGACGGAGCTACTAGAGCCTGCACTTCCGAGAGTAGGGGACGGCGGCCCTCCATCGTTACCGTCACGCAGGTACCTGGCTGGGGATCGGCGTTGTCTGACGTGAACAGACCCGACGGGTCAGGGACCTCCATAATCCCGGCGTCGGTCATCTCGAAGCAGCCCACCTCGTCGGCCGGGCCATAGCGGTTCTTCGTGGCACGGACCATACGAAATCCAGAATGGCGATCACCTTCGAAATTGAGGACGACGTCGACGAGGTGCTCCATGGTGCGCGGGCCAGCGATCGAACCCTCTTTAGTGACATGGCCGACGATGATGACCGCCATCCCACGTCTCTTTGCTACTCGCACCAGGGCCCCGGTGACCTCCCTCACTTGGGAGACGCCGCCGGGGGAACCGTCAGCCTGGCTGGTGCCAACCGTTTGCACCGAGTCCAGCACCATGAGGGAGGGCTCGGTTTGCTCAATATGTCCGAGCACTGTGCCTAAATCCGTCTCGGAAGCTAGGTAGAGCTCATCAGCCAGCGCCTTCGTGCGACCAGCCCGCAGCCTCACCTGGGCGGTCGACTCCTCCCCGGTGACGTAAAGGGTGCGCCTGCCCGCTTTAGCCCACTTAGCTGCGACGTTTAGCAACAGGGTCGACTTTCCGACTCCTGGCTCTCCGGCGAGCAGGGCCACGGCCCCAGGTACGAGCCCACCGCCCAGTACTCGGTCGAGTTCACTGATCCCGGTGAGATGACGATTAGCGGCTTGCTCGCTGACTTCACCGATGGGCACAGCCTTTGAGGTGGGCGTCGATGAGGTGACCTCAGCGAGTTTCGGTGCCCCCTTCTCAACTACCGAACCCCAGGTCTGACACCCGCCACATCGGCCAACCCATTTGGTCGTCGCCCAGCCGCACTCGGTGCACACCCACGTCGGAGCCTGCGTCTTCCTCGCCATGACTCATACCATGCCAGCAAGAGCCGACAGGTTCGGCGATGACGGTGTTCCGCGTTCTGCTTCGGTCAGCTCACCGATGGGTTATGCGGATACCACATGGCGTTTTGTGCTGCCTGGACGACGTTGGCTGCTCTTCTGGTAACGGTCCCCTCCTCGAGGGCAGCCTCCACGACTGCCACTGCGACGCCTGCCGAGGAAGCACGTAGGTTTTCTACCGTCGGTAGCAGGGATGACTCAACCGGACGCGGGTCGACCTTAAAGGCCACAGCATCGGCGGCGCAGAGCATGTGGGCGCTCACACGTTGTGAGCCCCTGAGACGATACCCCAGACCCCAGGCCCGGGTAGAGGAGGCCATTATTGCCCTGCCCATTACTTGTAACAGATGCCGTCATAGCCGAAAGGCTTGACCGGAATTCCGACGAAAACTAGATTTTCCCCACTACTGCGCGATGACGTCGGCAGGCATCGCCTCGATCTCCTCGGTCGGATCCGATAACGGCAGGATGATGGGGCGCCCGACTTCCCGACACATCTCCTCGACGACCTGCTGGGTAAATGCTGTCTCCCGATTCCTGATCAGGTTGACCATGGGCTCAGGTATCCGTGCCACGACTACCTCCCGGTGGTGACTTCTTTTCTTACACCACCGGGACCTGCCAGTGCTGTGACGTCAGACGCGAACTCGCCCGCGCGAGGGGGTGTCGAAGGTCACAGCATCGATTCCGGGATGACCGTTCGGGCTGGTGAAATCAAAGGTGATTCCCTCAACCTCGTCAGGGATCGTCTCTCCTAGCCAATCCTCTACGCGCTGACGCGATCCGGATATCTCGACCGAAGCCAAGGTGACGTTACCGCTCAGGCTGGAAGGCAACAATTCGGCCGGGGAAGTCCACTTGATGAAAAAAGGCAACTGCGGATCTGCCATCAGGCCCTTAATCCCGATTTGACGCCACTCGAGGTGGCGACCGTCGGGGAAGGTGCGCTTGCCCGGGACCGACTGGCGCTCTAGGCGCTTTTCGTAAGGGGCGAGGTCATCGACGGAGACGGCCCACCCCATCCATCCGCCGCCTTGCTCTTGGCGTGCACGCACTGCCTGCCCGAAGACAGCTTTCTCTGCGGCCGGGTGGTCAAGGACCTCCACAATCTCGATGTAACGCGGACCAGCCAGTGGCAGGATGCGATTGCGGGTACCAAAGCTGGGATGGACTCCGCCGTTGATAAAGGAGGTCCCCAAGACCTCGCCGAGGCGGGCGGCGTCCTCATCGAGACCTGCGGGGCCAGCGGCGAACATGAGATGGTCGACGTGCATGACAATATTGTCCCCTTTATGTTTCCCACGATGAAATCGGCCCCCCAGTTGGCCGTCATAATGCGGGATAACCATGGTTCTTCGTGACACGGCGGCGGCGTATCCGGCGCCCCGGTTACGGCGTTGGCGTAGGCACGGTAGGTTGAGCATGTGCCTGACTGTTTCGGACTTTCTGAAACCACGACCACGTCTGCTTCAGTCGCTCCCCGTGTGACGTTGTCGACGACCTCGGTCTATCCCGAGTCGACCGCCGACGCCTTCGCCCGCGCTAGGGCCATCGGTTATGACGGGGTCGAGTTAATGGTCGGTATTGATCCAATCGCCGCAGACGTTGACCGGATCGTCGATCTCTCGGCCGAATATGGCGTCAAAGTGTGGTCGATTCATGCTCCATGTCTGCTCGTCACGCCGAATGTGTGGGGAAGCGACCCGTGGGGCAAATTGGATAAAGCCGCCGAAGCTGCCGGACGGCTCGGCTCCAAGCTCATTGTCGTCCACCCTCCCTTCCGCTGGCAGCGCGATTATGCCGGTAGATTCGAGGAAGGTATTGCCGAGCTCAACGAGAAGCACGCCCCGCTCGTCTTTGCCGTGGAAAACATGTATCCGTGGCGCACTCCAGCTGGTCGCTTTGCTGCCTATTCGCCGGGGTTCGATCCCACTAACCTCAATTACGACCATCTGGTCTTGGATCTCTCTCACGCTGCAACCGCTCAGATGGATTCCCGCACCCTGGTTGCCCGGTGGGGTTCGCGATTGCGTCACATCCACCTGACGGACGGCTCCGGCACCTTTAAAGACGAGCATCTTCTGCCCGGGCAGGGAAACCAGCATGCCTGGGAGGTTGCCGAGCGCGCAGTGGCGGGTGGATTTAACGGGGACATTGTGCTGGAGGTCAACACCCGTAAGCTCTCTGGTGAGGGTGTAGGACAAGACGCTCGTTTCGAAGCATTGTCTGAAGCTCTGATGCAGACCAGGATGGCGGTTGATCGTGGCATCTTTGCTCGCCGCTCTGGCCAGGTGCGGGAAGGGGCTCGGCAGTGACCGAGAGTCGTCATGATTTCCGTGGTGGAGCTCTGCTGGCATGGGGCCGACGTCTTGCGATGCAATTGGCGATGGACCCCACGATCGCTCACAAAGTGTCTCAGTCTCGGCTCGCTCGCGAGATTGCCGCGACGTACGTGGCGGGAGAGGACGTCGGACCGGCGATCGATAACGCTGCTGATCAGGTACTTAAAGGCCTAGACGTCAGCCTGCACCCCCTTGGCCCCGACCCGGTGGACCTTGCCCAGGCCCGGCGAGCGATGGTCAGGCTGTGCGGGGTTATTGAGAGACTCGGCGCTAACCCAGCCTTTGATGGCCACGCCGAGGTGTCGATCAGCTTGGCGGCTCTGGGGCTGAGGGTCAATGACGATCTGGCTCGGGACCACGCCCGACAAGTTTGCCAGGTTGCCCGCGACAACCACGTTGCTGTGACTGTTGACGACGAAGGTCCCGACATCCACGATCGCTCGCATCGCATTGTGATGGGCCTGCTTGACGAATACGAAGACACCGGCATCGTCATCCAGGCTGCACGTCACGATTCCCTCATGCAGGTTCGAGAACTAGCTGCCCCAGGACGCCGCATCAGGCTATGCAAAGGCTCGTATACCGGCCCTCGCTCGGTCACGTTAATCCGTCCGCACGACGTCGACTTGAGGATGGCGGCCTGTCTGCGCGCCCTCATGACTGGTCCTTCGACGGTGATGTTAGCCAGCCATGATCCCGTCTTTGTGGCGCTCGGTGAGCAACTCATGGCGAGTTTGGGCCGTCAACTAGAGTTCCAGATGCTGCAAGGGATTCGCCCCCTAGAGCAGCGGAGACTGGTGGACATCGGCCATCGAGTGAGGGTGTATCTGCCCTATGGCCACGACTGGTATCGGTACTGCACTCGACGAATCGTCGAAAGGCCGGGCAATATTTGGCTGTTTGGGCGATCGCTGGTGGAGAGGCGTTGACGATGTGGAATAGCACGAGCACCATCGATCCTCGCCCGCGCCTGCTCTGGGAGACGATAGCCCTGTTGGCCGTCAGTCTGGGGCAATCAGCGTGGTACTCAATTCTGCGGATGATCGAGCGCCTCACTCGGGGTGTGCCGATGAATCAGCAAACCTCCACACTCAACTCCACGGTGACTCCAGGGCGACCGTGGCTCGATTTGGTGTACCAACTGTCTGACATCATTTTTGGGGTCGCGCCAGCGCTGCTCGCGGTCCTCCTGCTAGCTCAGGTCAAGCCACCACAACAGGGCGTCCGTCGCGCTCTAGGGCTGGAGGCGCCGGGGTGGGGACGTGACGTCGGAGCTGGGGCGGTGCTGGCCGCCGTTATCGGTATACCCGGGCTTGGTTTCTACTGGACGGCTCGTGCTCTTGGCTTTAACACCACTGTTCAGGCCGCTGGGTTGCAGCATGTCTGGTGGACCGCCCCGGTTCTTATTGGGCTGGCTGGTATGAATGCAGTCCTCGAGGAAACCGTCATGGTCGGTTACCTCTTCGCGAGATGGCGTCAGATCGGATGGTCGATGACGACGGTTATCGTTGCCTCGGCCATCATTCGCGGCACCTATCACCTTTACCAAGGCTGGGGCGGTTTCATCGGCAACATCGTCATGGGCCTGTTCCTGGGCTGGGTTTTCTCTCGTCGGCGTCGACTTTTACCCCTCATCGTGGCGCACGCTTTCCTCGACATCGTTTCCTTCCTGGGATACTCTTACCTGGCTGGCCGTGTGAGCTGGTTATAAAACGATTCGGACGCTCACCAAAACCTGTCGGACTCTGCCCCCTATCATGGGTATCATGAAGCTTGGAGTCTTCGGAGCCACTGGCCAGGTCGGTCGGGTGATGCGCACCCTACTGGCAGAGCGTCATTTTCCCGCCGACGAGGTGAGGTTCTTCGCCTCTGCCCGTTCGGCGGGCCAGAAATTGTCCTGGAATGGCGGCGCGGGTGACAGCGAAGTCGTCGTTGAAGACACCGCGACGGCTGACTTCGCTGGGCTCGATATTGCGATCTTTTCTGCCGGTGGCGGCACCTCCCGCGAGTTTGCCCCCCAAGTCGCCGCTGCCGGGGCTGTCGTCATTGATAACTCCTCGGCTTGGCGACGCGATCCTGACGTTCCGTTGGTTGTCAGCGAAGTCAATCCCGAAGACGTCGCTAAGCGCCCCAAGGGGATCATCGCTAACCCCAACTGCACGACGATGGCCGCGATGCCGGTACTTAAGCCACTGCATAACGCTGCTGGTTTGACCCGCCTTGTCGTCGCTACCTACCAGGCCGTTTCGGGGTCGGGGGTGGCCGGGGTGCGAGCTCTTACCGACCAAACCACTGCCATTAACGATCCCGCAGGCCTTGCGCTGAACGGTCGTGGTGTGCCGGTGACGGACTGTGGCCCTTACGTCGCGCCGATTGCATTCAACGCTCTTCCGGTGGCGGGTAACTTCGTTGACGATGGCAGTGGCGAGACTGACGAAGAACAGAAACTTCGCAACGAGTCTCGCAAGATCCTTCACATTCCGGATCTGCTGGTTGCGGGGACCTGCGTGCGGGTGCCGGTGTATAGCGGTCATGGGCTTGCCGTCCACGCTGAGTTCCGGGAGGACCTCAGCCCGGAGAAGGCCACTGAGCTCTTGAGACAGGCACCTGGAGTCGAGGTCGTCGACGTCCCTGACCCCCGGTCGGCAGCCGGAATTGATCCATCCTTGGTTGGGCGTATCCGTGCGGACCAGTCCGCACCGGTTGGCAAAGGTCTGGTCTTCTTCTGCGCTGCGGACAACTTGCGCAAGGGTGCAGCCCTCAATGCGGTGCAACTCGCTGAGCTGGTGGCTGCCGAGTGAGTGGGAAGATCGCCGTCCTGGGCTGCGGAACGATGGCTGGGGCGCTCGTTGGGGGGCTCATCGACGCTGGAACGGTGAAGGCCGAGGACGTCGTGGCAACAGCGCGATCAGCGTCCCATCGTGATGAGATCACCAAGACTTTGGGTGTGACTACGAGTGGTGACAACACGGCGGCTGCGCGTGACGCCGACCTCGTCATCCTCGGCGTCAAGCCTTATGCGGCCGTTGAAGTACTCGGAAAGGTCTCGGGTGTTCTGAAAGCCGATGCGACCGTTGTTTCCATCGCTGCCGGCGTCACGACTGAGAAGTTGCTCAGGGCATGGCAGGGAGAGGTCGTCCGTGTCATGCCAAACACCCCAGTTCAGGTGGGCAAAGGGGCGTTCATCGTGAGCCCTGCCCCCGGCGCCGAAAAAGCAGCCACGAAGGTGGGTGACCTGCTCGAATCCGTGGGAGTCGTCGTCACCGTGCCCGAGAAACTGCATGACGCCGCCACAGCCGTCTCGGGATCTGGGCCGGCGTACGTCTTCCTAGTGGCCGAGGCCATGATTGACGCCGCCGTTGCGATGGGTTTGCCGCGTAACCAAGCCAGCCAACTCACCGTGGCGACCTTGGCCGGTTCAGCTGAACTGTTGACAAAAGGCGAGCACCCCGCAGTCCTGCGATCCACGGTGACGAGCCCGGGTGGCACCACGGCGGCTGCCCTGGCCGCATTGGAGGCTGGAGGTCTGCGCTCCACTTTCGCCACTGCGATGACGGCATGCCGAGACCGCGCAGCTGACCTGTCTTGACGCGTCGGCGCGGTCATTTTGGCTCCAGTGGCTGATACAGCGTAAAGTACCCCTTTGTCCGCCTTGTCGGTGGGCCAAGAACTTCACACCTGCCCGGGTGTATCAAGCGTCCAGTTCCAACGAAAGAGGTTGACCGTGGGATCCGTGATCAAAAAGCGTCGCAAGCGCATGGCGAAGAAGAAGCACCGCAAGCTACTCAAGAAGACGCGCATCCAGCGTCGTCGCGCCGGCAAGTGACGCTTCGGGCGGTTGTGGCATGTGGCGGCATCGACATGGCATGGCTGCCGCCCGCAGCGGTGAATCACGGCCCCTCGACCCGCCGGTCGAGGGGCGCGTCGTTATTGTCACCCGCCAAGGCTGTCATTTGTGCGATGAGGCCATCAGCCTTGTTGCACATATGAGACAGGATCACCGCAACCTCGTGCCCGAACCGACGATCGTTGACGTCGATACCAATGAGGATCTTCGCTCCCGCTGGGGCGACCATGTCCCGGTCACGTTCGTTGACGGCACCCTTATTGCCTATTGGACCCTTGACGCTGACACCTTCCTGTCAGCTTTGAATGATGGCCCCTCGCCCCCGATGGTGCTGCCCTGATAACCAGGACGTTCAGTGGACGGGCAGGCTTGCACCTTTGCCCACGGACCAGCACTATTGACCTCGATGCCCAATGCCGGAGCACACCGTCTGGCACGACGGCAGACACCGGAAGGACTCCAGATGACTGACGAGGCTCACCAGTCGACGATGCAGCCGGCCGGTGATCTGGGCACTGCATCGGCTCAGGCCAGGGTGCAGTTTGTGGGTACCGGTCCAGGAGATCCGAATCTGTTAACCCTCGGGGCTGTCGATGCCATCAATCGCGCCCAGGTCATCGTCATTTCGTGCGCGCAGCACCGCTTGCTGCTTGGTAGTGATTTCCTAGAGCTTCGCCCTGACGTCAGAATCGTGTCGGCTGACGGTGCTGATGAAGAAGCCACCGACCTGCCTAGCCAGCCGGGGACTGGCACTCCGACTCCCGTCGACGTAGACGAGCACTGTGTTGACGTCACGGCCACCGTTATTGATGCGGCCTCCCAAGGCCTTGAGGTCGTTCGTCTCGTTTCTGGGGATCCTTTCCTTGACGGCGATATTGGTGCGGAGGCTGCCGCTGTGGCTCGCGCTGATCACGACGTCGACGTTGTTCCTGGCGTCACTGGTATGACAGCCGTTCCGGAATACGCTGGGTTGGCCTTACATGGCCATGACGTCCAGCTCATTGGGGACGCGGCATGTCAGCGCGATGTTGATGGGCACGGTTCGGACTGGTCAGATCAGGGGCTCATCGTCGTCAATACCGCGGTGGGCAAGCTTAAAGACGTCGTCAAGCACGCGGTTGAATCTGGACGCAGTAAGGATGAGCCGGCAGCCCTCATCTGCCATGGCGCGACGACCCAGCAGACCACCCATACTGTCACCCTCGGCGAGTTGCCGCAGACCGCCAAGACAGCGCGGCTGGACAATGCTGAGCCGGTTCACATTGCCATCGGCAAGGTGGTCGAAGCCCCCGAACGTGAGCAACTCGATTGGTACGAATCCAAGCCGTTATTTGGCTGGAATATCCTCATCCCGCGCACCCGTGACCATTCCGCAACCCTGCCCTCGCGGCTACAGAGTTACGGTGCCCACTCCCTCGATGTTCCGACGATTTCGATGGAGCCTCCGCGTACGCCGCAGCAGATGGATAAGGCGATTCGCGGTCTTGTTGAGGGACGCTACGAGTGGGTCGTCTTTACCTCTGCCAACGCCGTACACGCCGTGTCGGAGAAGCTCGAGCAGATCGGTCTGGACGCTCGCGCATACTCAGGCTTGCGGATCGCCGCGATCTTCGACTCGACTATCAACGCTTTGGCTGAGTGGGGTGTTCGGCCCGATCTCGTGCCAGCGGGGGAGCAGTCCACCCGGGCACTGGCTGCGGTATTCCCAGCCTTCGACGAGGCTCTCGACCCCATTAACCGGGTTTTTGTGCCGCGTGCCGATATTGCCACTGAGTCCCTGTCAGCCGACCTATCTGAGTTGGGCTGGGAGGTCGAAGATGTTGTCGGGTATCGCACCGTGCGTGCCGCCCCGCCACCAGCTGAAACCCGTGAAGCCATTAAGACCGGCAAATTCGATGCTGTCGTGTTTACCTCATCGACGACTGTGCGCAACCTTGTCGGTATTGCTGGAAAGCCACACAAGCACACCGTGGTCGCCGCCATTGGCATGCGCACTGCCGAAACCTGTCGTGAACATGGCTTGACCGTTGACGTCATCGCCCCCGAGCCGACCGCTTTGGGCTTGGCTGATGCCCTGGCAGATTTCGCTGCGAAGCGTCGTGACGAGATGGTCGCCAAGGGACTGTCGGTGGTTCGGCCTTCCCAGCGCAAGCGTCGAGGCCGTCATCCGTCACGCTAACACAGACCCATGACGTAGGGTCATGGACAGGGCGGGGTTTGCCGTCCGTGAGGTATCGGAAGGGGAGACGATGGGCGCCACGACGACTGTCCACCTGCTGCGCCACGGTGAAGTCGATAACCCGACCGGGGTTCTGTACGGCTGTATGCCCGGGTACCACCTATCTGCGCTGGGGCGGCGCATGGCTGCCCGCGCTGCTGAGCACTTCGCCGATGTCGAGCTGTCGGCCCTGGTGAGTTCCCCATTGGAGCGCGCTAAGGAGACGATCGCCCCGATTGCCGCGCTGCATCCTGAACTTGAAGTCCGCATTGATTCTGACGTCGTCGAAGCGGCTAATGTCTTCGAGGGCCAGGTTTTTGGCAAGGGCAACAAGGCCTTGCGTAACCCTCGTAACTGGCGCTATTTATCGGATCCCTTTACTCCCAGCTGGGGGGAGCCTTACGTCGAGATCGCTGAGCGGATGACCCGGGCTATCATGCGGGCAGCAGAAGGGGTTCCCGCGGGAGGTCAGGCTCTCATCGTTTCCCACCAGCTGCCGATTTGGATTGCGCGCTGCGCAGCCGAAGGACGACGCCTTCCCCACGATCCGCGTTCCCGCAAGTGCACCTTGGCTTCGGTCACGAGTTTTGGGGTGCTAGACGGTCGTATCGTCCGTGTCGACTATTGCGAACCGGCACATGATCTTATCCCGGCGAAGGACCGCAGGGCCAATATCTCTGCAGGTGGTGCACCGGAGTGACGACTCGGCTTATCGCCATTCTTGCTGCGGCGACCCTCATGGCGACGGGTGTTTCGGCATGCTCGTCAACCTCGACCAGTGACGACAAGGGATTCACGGTAGGAGATGGATCCTGGTCGAAACTTCCAGCCGATAAGCGGGAGCCTGCCGCAGTTCTCACCGGGGCCGATCTGAACGGTACGAAGATCAGCACTGCTGACGCCAAGGGTAAGGTCATCGTCCTCAATGTGTGGGGGTCCTGGTGTGCGCCATGCCGTCATGAAGCTCCTGCCTTGATGAAAGCGGCTGATCACACCAAGAACGTTGCAGCCTTTTACGGGATTAACACGCGCGATCTTGACCCCGGACCGCCCCAGGCTTTCTCTCGAGCTTTCCACATCTCCTATCCGAGCTTTTACGACCCCGATGGGGCAATGCTGCTCAAGTTCACCGAGTTGCCTCCCCAAGCGATTCCGTCCACCCTCGTCATCGATCGCAAGGGCCGCTCGGCCGCCCGATTTGTGGGAGAGGTGAGCACCGCCACCCTCGTCCAGGCGATTAATGATGTTGCCAAGGAGAGTCAGTGACGCCGCTCGACCTGGGATCCTGGGCAGCTGAGGCGCTAACTGGATCGATGGCCGGGGCGATCCCGGTGGCAGTATTTGCCGGTCTGCTGTCCTTCTTTTCCCCATGTGTCTTGCCTCTCATTCCCGGCTATCTCAGCTATGTGACGGGTCTGGGAGCCGCGGACGTCATTGAGGGACGTCGTCGGGCACGCACTGTGGTGGGCACAGTTCTTTTCGTAGTGGGTTTTACCGTCGTCTTCGTCGCTACCGGGACGATTATTGGCACCCTCGGCGAGGTACTCATGGGTCACCGTCGCGCCATTGAGTCCGTTGTTGGAGCCCTGACAGTCGTACTCGGGGCGATGTTTGCTGGGCTTGTTCCGCTGGGCCGACGTGAACTGCGGATTCATCGTCTGCCCCGGGCAGGGTTGGCTGCCGCACCGATTCTGGGAGTTGCCTTTGGCTTGGGCTGGACTCCGTGCATCGGACCGGCCCTGTCGGTGGTCTATGGGCTGTCCTTGACCCAAGGATCAGCGCCCCGAGGCGCAGTGCTGGCTACCTGCTATTCGTTGGGTTTGGGGATTCCTTTTATTGCGGTGGCTGCCGCTTTGACGTGGATGGCTCGCACAATTGACGCGGTACGGACCTATCAACATGGTGTGCAGCGCTTCGGAGGGATTCTCTTAATGGCAATCGGCGTGCTGCTGGTCACCGGGTGGTGGGAGTCGATTATGACGATGCTGCGGACCTGGGCAGCTAAGTTCGGGGCGGTGATCTGATGGGTGATTCCGTGACAGATCCGACAGTGATGAAAGCTGGCAGAGGCAACGGGCTGGGCTTCCGTCCGTTCATGCGTTGGTTGTGGGGCCAGTTGACGAGCATGAGGACAGCCCTCGTTCTGCTCTTCCTGCTCGCACTGGCGGCCATCCCGGGCTCGGTCGTGCCGCAGAGTGCTAATAGTGCGATCAAGGTTTCTGACTTTGCCGCCAACCATCCGACTCTGGATCGCATTTGTCGGTTGCTGGGGATGTACCACGTCTACACCTCGGTGTGGTTTTCGGCGATCTACTTGCTGTTGTTCATTAGCCTTATTGGCTGCATTATCCCGCGCATTATCAGCCACGCGAAGGTCCTGCGTCGTCAACCTCCCCGTGTCCCGGCCAGGTTGGACCGGCTGGCAGCCTACGCCTCGACGACCACCTCCGTTTCCGCGGCGGAGGTCAGTAGGCGTGCTCAGCAGTGGCTGAGATCCCACCGGTATCGATTCGTTGTTGACGACGTTGGTTCCGTTCGCGCCGAGGCCGGACGCCATCGTGAGACGGGCAACCTGGTATTCCATGTCTTCCTGGTCTTCTTGCTGGTCGGCGTCGGTTGGAACACCTTGTGGGGGTTTAAGGGAACTTCCGTCGTTGTGGAGGGGCAGGGTTTTTCCAACAATGTCACCCAGTACGACGAATTTAAGGCTGGGGCGATGGTCGATACCGATAACCTCACCCCATTCTCCGTGAAGCTGCGCAAGTTCGTGGCCTCTTTCGAAACTGGCAAAGTGCAACGCGGCGCTGCCCGCACCTTTGACGCCACCGTCGACCTCACCGTTGATGGCAAGACGCAAACCCGAGATTTGCAGGTCAACCACCCACTGCGGATCGGATCGACAAAGGTACACCTGCTTGGTCACGGCTACGCCGCAGATGTCATTGTCCGCGACGGCGAGGGCAAGGTGGCCTATTCCGGACCGGTTGTCTTCCTACCGCAGGACGGCAACTTCAAATCCGTCGGTGTCATCAAGGCTCCCGACGCTCGTCCGGATCGTCTGGCCTTTCAGGGATTCTTTTTGCCGACCGGCGCGATCACGGCCGATGGTCCAACGTCCCTCTTTCCAGACACCCTCAACCCGCAGCTGTATTTGACCGCCTGGTATGGCAAACCGGCCTTGGAGACGGGGGTACCGTCAAACATTTACACCCTCGACACCACCGAAATGACCCAGGCGACGAACGGTAAGGAGAAGGCCCGTTTCGTGCTATCTCCAGGCCAGGGCTACAAGCTGCCCGACGGCAAGGGATCGATCCAGTTCAATGGCTGGCAGAGGTGGATCAAGATCCAGGTGTCTCAGACCCCCGGGCTCCCGTTAACTTTCCTGTCGGTGCTGCTGTCCGTGGTTGGGCTGTGTATGAGCTTGTTTTCACGGTCCCGGAGGGTGTGGGTGAGGACTATCCATGGGGACGATGGCCTGAGGGTAGAGATTGGTGGCTTGGACCGCAGTGATTCCCGATCCGGGGCAGTGGACGACGTAAACTCTCTGCTGGCTGCGGTATGCGGGGATAGCATGTCTGGCAATATCGAGGAGGACCAGTCGTGAGCGTGGAGAATCTGTCTGCCGTTGGTATCGTGACCGCGGCGGTGCTATATATGCTTGCTTTCCTCGTTCATGTCGTGGAATGGGCTAGTGTGCGGGGGGCCGGGACCCCCAGTCACGAGGCTCGTCTGCGCTCAGAAACCTGGGGCCGCATGGGGCTTAACCTCACCGTGCTGGGCGCTGTTTGCGCGGCCATCGGTGTCGTCTGCCGCGGCATTGCTGCCCACCGGTTGCCCTGGGGCAACATGTACGAGTTCGTCACTTCTGCGCTGCTCTTCGTCGTCATCGCCTATTTTGTGCTCGTCGCCGTCCACCACGTTAGATGGATGGGTATCGCCGTCACGCTGCTGTTGGCAGTTGGAAACGGGCTGGCAGCTACGGTCTTCTACGTGGCCGTGGCGCCGCTCGTGCCGGCTCTGCACTCGGTGTGGTTCGTTATTCACATCATCGCCGCTTGTATCGCTGCAGCTGCTCTTAATGTTGGGGCTATCGCCTCAATCATGTACCTCATCGCCATGAATGCGCAGGCGAAGGCCCAACGGACCGGAATCCCCGTCAAGGGATTGCTGGCAAAACTGCCTTCGCTGGAGTCCATGGACATTCTGGCATACCGCGCTCACGCCATCGGTTTCCCGATCTGGACATTCACGATCGCTGCCGGCTCTGTGTGGGCTGACTACGCTTGGGGACGCTTCTGGGGATGGGATCCCAAAGAGACTTGGTCTTTGGTGACCTGGGTCGTTTACGCGGCTTACCTCCACGCTCGGTCTACCGCCGGATGGCGCGGTCGCCCGGCCGCCATGATCGCGATCACCGGTGTGGCATGTTTCTGGTTCAATTTCGTCGGCGTCAACCTGATCTTCAATGGTCTGCACTCGTATGCCGGCATCTGACATGACCTTTTCCGACTCCCGCGACGAGTGGCTTCCACAGCTCTACCAAGAGCGGTGGGACGCTTTCGTGCGGTTGGCATTCTTGCTACTGGCAGACCAGCACGCGGCTGAGGACGCGGTGATTGCAGCTTTCGCCACGAGTTACTTGCGGAACCCAAAGTTGCATTCCTATGAGCATGCCGTGTCGTATCTGCGTACTGCTGTCGTCAACAAGGTGAGGGGACGTCAGCCGGTTGAGAGGGATGCCACTCCACCCGAAGCTCCTGAAGACCTGGCCTACTGGTGCCTAAGGGTTTTGCCAGCTCGTCAACGCGAGGTGCTCGTTCTTAAGTTGGCTACGCCGGATCTCTCTGACGACGACATCGCTGAGACCCTCGGCATGAGCGTTAACGCAGTGCGCAACAACGAAACTAAGGGCCTTGTTGCCATTGGTGAGAGCCTGCGTCCAGGATCGCACACGAATCCGGGCCAGGCTGATCCCAGAGTCGAAGCGGTCGTGCGTTCTGCGTTAGAGACCCTCGCAGAGTCGATCCACCCGGTATCGCGGTATGACGCGATCATGTCCCAGATCGCACGCCGTCCTCATCGAGGCAGGCCTGCTACCTGGGCGATGGTGCTTGCCTGTGGGCTAGCCTTCCTAGTCGGCATATTTTTGCCCTTGCTAGGGTCGGGGCATGGTTCGACGGTAGGGGATCCGGAGACTTCACCGTCTACCCAAACTCCAGAGTCCAATAGCCAGTCACTGTCGACTCTACAGACTGACCTCGACGTGTTTTACCTAGGCCGCGATGACGGCCTCATTCACCGTGAGTTGCGTGACCTTCCTACCTCTGGCGACCGGCTAGGAACGGCTGTCGGTGCCGTCCTTAATGTCGCGCCCCTAGATCCGAATTACACCTCAGGTTGGGCAGCTGGTCAGGTGAATCGGGCTTCGGTGAAAGGCAACCGGATCACCCTCGACCTCTCCGCTTCAGCCTTTAGCCAGTTCAAGAACGGCGAACAGGTACAGCGCGCTATCCAGCAACTCGTCGTCACGGCTACGGCTGCTGTCGGAGACCGTACCGGCGATAAAACAGTGCACATCCTCGTTGACGGCTCTCCCAATTTGCCTATTATTGGCAAGCCCGCGGCGGACTTCGTCGACGAAGGATTTGCTCGATGCGCCCGGGTGTGGGTGGACTCGCCTCAAGCCGGCGCCGACGTGTCGGCTGGCACAATCACCATCAGCGGTGTCGCGCAGCCGACGGTATCTGTTATGACCTATGAAGTAAAGTCTCCCCAGGGTAGCCGGATGATCACGAGCGGGCAGATCAATCTGTCAGCTAGCGACGGTGACAAATGGAGGCCGTGGCGCGCCAACTTCACCATTCCGAAGGGCGAGTATGACCTCGTCATCCGGGAGGGAACCCACGTCGCTGAGGAGAAGGTCATTACGGCCAAGTAGACCAGCGCTCTTAGACCTGGAGATACTTTTCGGCTTGGGCCATTACCAGACGCGTCGGTAGATGCGGCGTCAGCCGTGCGACGGTGCGGTTGACAAACCCGTCAACGGCGTAGGGGCGATGATGGGCCAGGGCATTGAAGGCGGTACGGACGACGTCGTCTGGGTCGCGTCGAGTACCCGCCCCCATACGCGGTACTCCCGCGACGTCGAAAAACCCGGTCTCAGTGGGGCCAGGGCAGATCGCGGTGGTGCGCACCCCGGTGCCGTTGGTCTCAGCCCACAGGGCGCGGGTGAAGGACAGCACAAAGGACTTCGATGCCGCGTAAGTGGCGAATTGCGGAATGGGCTGGAAAGCCGCAGTCGAGGCGACATTGATAATTGATCCCTGCTTGGCTGCGATCATGCCAGGCAGCAGCAATCCGCATAGGTGGACGACCGCTTCGCAGTTGACCTCCACCTGGGATGTCTGACGCACCGGGTCGGTCTCGGAAATCCGGCCAGCAGCACCGAACCCGGCATTGTTGATGAGGGTGTCGATGACGATCCCGCGCCCCGCGATGTCGTCGATAAGGGCTAGCCGCTGCGATGCTGAGGAGATGTCACAGGGATGGACAATGGTTTGGATTCCGTACCGGGTGGTGAGCCGGCCGGTGAGGTCGTTGAGGACGTCATGCCGTCGTCCCGTCAAAATGAGGTTAACTGCGCAGCTGGCCAGGTAGCGGCTGAATGCCTGCCCTAGACCACCACTGGCCCCGCTTACCAGTGCCCACGGGCGTTCGTCGCGAGTCGCATCACTATTCATGTCCCAAGTGTTCCACAGGGTTCTCAACGCTCTCGCAGGAACATCTGATATGCGGGTGAGTCAGAGACGTCAGACCACGGATAACCGATGTTATCGAGGTGAGCAGGCAGGTCGGGATCATCGGCTGCACCTTCAAACCCTGCGAGTACCCGACCGGTATCGATTGCGAAAGAGCGGTAGTGAAACAACGAGATGTTCCAGCGCGCGCCCAAGGTAGTGAGGAAGTGGGTGAGGGCACCCGGTGACTCGGGGAAGACGAAAGAGACAACCTTCTCACCGACAGATCGTGACGGGTGTCCGCCAATCATATAGCGCACATGGGTTTTAGCGGCCTCGTCGTCTGACAAGTCGACGAGCCGGAGACCCGCTCTGCGCAGGATATCGACGATTTCGGAGCGTTCATCACGGTGCGCCAACTGCACACCGACGAAGATTGCGGCGGAGGTGTCATCAGCCAGCCGGTAATTGAACTCGGTGACCATGCGACCACCTAACAGGTGGCAGAAGTCCAGGAAGGCCCCCGGGCGTTCGTCGATGATGACCCCGAACATCCCCTCGCGGCATCCACCGATCTCGGCACGTTCTGCGATGTGACGCAGGGATCCGAAGTTGAGATTGGCGCCGCTGAGCACGGTGGCGAGCTTCTCGCCGTGGATGTCATGAGCGCGGGCGTACTTTTTGAGCCCAGCCAGTGCAACAGCTCCGGCGGGCTCAGCGACCGCACGGACGTCGTCAAACAGATCCTTGACGGCGGCGCTGATCTCGTCAGAGTCGACGGTGACGACGTCGTCGAGGTGATCCTTGAGCAGCCGGAAGGTCTCGGCACCGATCCGAGCCACGGCCACACCCTCCGCGAACAGTGAAACCTGGTCCAGGGTGACCGGCTTCCCGGCCGCTATAGCGGCCACCAAACATGCCGACTCAACTGGCTCGACTCCGATGATCTTGACCTGAGGCATGAGCTGCTTGACGAGAACGGCGATCCCGGCGGCCAAGCCTCCTCCGCCAACCGGCACGAAAACCCGGTTAATGTCGGCGGCGTCTTGGATGAGTTCCAGTCCGATCGTTCCCTGGCCAGCGATAACAAGTGGATCGTCGAAGGGGGCGACATAGGTCAGTCCATCATGTTCGGCTAGTTCGAGGGCGTGGGCCTTAGCCTCGTCGAAGGAGTCCCCGGCCAGCACTACCTCACCGCCGAGCTGGCGCACCGCGTCGACCTTAATTGACGGGGTGGGGCGCGGCATGACAATCCGCGCTTTGACGCCCAATCGGGAACCCGACAAGGCGACTCCCTGGGCATGATTGCCGGCAGAGGCCGTCACCACCCCGGCACGACGCTCCTGCTCGGTGAGGTTGCGCATCCGGTTATATGCCCCGCGGATCTTGAAAGAATGAACCGGTTGACGGTCCTCCCTCTTGACAAGCACGGTGTTGTCGAGTCGCTTTGACACGTTCGGCATGGGCTCCAGCGGGGTCTTCTCTGCCACCTCATATACGGGGGCACGCAGCACGGCGTGCAGATACTCTTGGTCACTCATGGACGGTCCCCTCAATCAAGCTATTGGGCGGACTTGAGACAGGTCGCGCACCCCGCCACGATCGGCAGAGGAGGCGAGCATCCCATAGACGCGCAGCGCGGTAGACACGTGACGCGGACGTGGAGCATGGGGAGTCCACGCGTCGAGCTCTCGGGCTTCTTCTTCCTCGTGACGGCGAGCCAATTCGGAGTCGTCGACGTCGAGACTGATCGTGCGGTTGGGAATGTCGATGCTGATGATGTCGCCATCGCGAGCCAGCCCGATGAGGCCACCGGAGGCCGCCTCGGGGGAGACGTGACCGATGGATAGTCCCGATGTGCCCCCGGAAAAACGACCGTCAGTGAGCACAGCGCACGCCTTTCCCAGGTGCATCGACTTGAGGTAGCTGGTCGGGTACAGCATCTCCTGCATGCCAGGGCCGCCCTTGGGACCCTCGTGGCGGATGATGACGACGTCGCCGGCTTTGACCTTCTTGCCGAGAATCCCAGTGACAGCGTCGTCCTGAGATTCGTAGACGACGGCTGGCCCGGAGAAGGTGAGGTTGGACTCGTCGACTCCCGCAGTCTTGACGATGCAGCCGCGTTCAGCGATATTGCCGAACAGCACCGCTAGGCCGCCGTCAGCGGAGTAGGCGTGGTCGACGTCACGGATGCAGCCGTTGGCGCGGTCGGTGTCGAGGCTCTTCCAGCGCGAGGACTGGGAAAACATCTCGGTAGTGCGCACCCCGCCCGGGGCAGCCGAGTAGAGGGTACGGACCTCCTCATCTGGGTCGGACATCACGTCGTGGTGGGCAATTTCGACGCCCATAGTGGTGGGTATGCCGTTGGGTGACCACACCGTCGAGGCGGTGGTGTCGATGAGGCCGCCACGGTCCAGCTCAGCGAGGATACCGATCACACCACCGGCGCGGTGGACGTCCTCGATGTGGAAGACGTTGGTCGACGGGGCCACCTTGCACAGGTGTGGAACCCTACCAGACAGGGAGTCGATGTCGGCCATGGTGAAGTCGACCCCGCCCTCCTGGGCAGCGGCTAGCAGGTGAAGGACAGTATTCGTCGAGCCTCCCATCGCGATGTCCAGGCTCATGGCGTTATGGAAGGCAGCCTTGGTGGCGATAGATCGGGGCAGTACAGAAGCATTGTCCTCGTCATACCAGCACTTGGCCAGGGAAACGACTGTGCACCCGGCGGTCTTGAAGAGACGGCGGCGATCAGAATGGGTGGCCAGTAGGGACCCATTACCGGGTAGAGAGAGCCCGAGGGCCTCGGTCAGGCAGTTCATTGAGTTGGCGGTGAACATGCCTGAACAGGACCCGCAGGTAGGGCAAGCGTTGGCCTCCATGAGCTCGACGTCGGCGTTAGCTGCGGTTTCGTCACCGGCGGTGATCATGGCGTCAATAAGGTCGAGCTTGCGCTCCCCGTCGGACAGTGTCGCCTTTCCGGCCTCCATAGGGCCACCGGAGACGAAAACGGTCGGAATGTTGAGGCGCATCGCAGCCATGAGCATACCTGGGGTGATCTTGTCGCAATTGGAGATGCAGACGAGGGCGTCAGCACAGTGGGCGTTAACCATATACTCCACCGAGTCGGCGATGAGCTCGCGGCTGGGTAGGGAATAGAGCATGCCGTCGTGACCCATGGCGATGCCGTCGTCGACGGCGATGGTGTTGAACTCCTTGGGTACGCCGCCGGCTGCGCGCACCTGCTCGGCGACGATTTTTCCGACGTCGCGTAGCCCAACATGGCCGGGGACGAACTGGGTGAAGGAGTTCGCGATTGCCACGATAGGACGGCCAAACTCGTCGTCTCGCGTGCCGGTGGCGCGCCACAGGGCTCGGGCTCCAGCCATGGCGCGTCCGGTGGTGCTGGTGGCAGATCTCAGCGTGGGCATAGTGTTCCCCCTCGACGACGGCATAAACATGACGACGCCCTCCGTCCGAAGGTGGAAGGAGGGCGCGCGGTTGAAATCCGGTGCGGGGTTAAGCCGCGCGCCGGGTAATAAAAATCCAACCGTTCATCATGGTTCGACGCTAGCAGCGTTTAGAAATATGGAACACTGGTCCGTATCCCGAGACGCACAGATATCGGAATAGGCCGTCAGGGATGTAGGTGGGCCATGAAGGGCATGATCGGGGTGAGTAGTTCGGTGCTCATCCAGGCCATGCCAAAGGCCATCGCGAAGTCGGCGAGTCCCGAGAGCCGAATCGCCAGCGGTTCGGTAGCGACGACATGGCAGGCAGGCACCTTGCTCGGGCTTTCCGCACGGCCACTGATAGCACGCCGTAGCCCGGCGATGGCCATGGCCAGCAGGGCTACCATGAGCGGAGCACCGGCGACGGCGTAATCGTGCATGGCGGCATTTATGATCGTCTGCATGCCGTGGCCTACGCTGTGCATGCCACTGTGGTTGTAATTCGTTTGGCTCATACCGGAGTGCTGGGGGGCGGCCATGAGCGAGGACACCTTGCGCATTGCGGCCAGGTGCCAGACCATCGCCGCGAACATCGCGGCATGGCCCCATGACGACCACGAGGATCGCCAGGCGGCCATGAACACCATCCATGCGGTGCATATGGCGAAGATGATGACAGGGGTAGTGGGGCCGCCGATGGCAGAGACAGTGGGTTTCCACCATGACTTCGGCACCATGAGGATCATGGCCACGGCCATGACGACGTGGACCCATGTGGAAATCCGTGTGACAACAGTCGGGGCCTTGATGGCATCCCGTACCGACCACACGAGTGACCATGCAAAGAGGATGAAAAGCCCGACGAAGGTGACGGACGTTGAAGTGAGGGTGAACATTCCGCTCCTGTGACACCGGCTACGGTCTGGCGATCACCCTACATGGCGTTGCCCGCGATTACCGGATCAGCGATTGTGTCCTGCACCGGGTTGACCAGATCCGTACGGGTGGGGATGACAAACTGGGGACATGGAGCATTACGACATCGTCGTCATCGGTTCAGGGTCGGGAAACACGATCCTGGATGAGGACTTCGCAGATCGACGCGCCGCGATCATCGATTCGGGCACTTTTGGGGGCACGTGTCTCAACGTCGGCTGCATACCTACAAAGATGTTCGTGCTCCCAGCAGACCTTGCGACCTCGCCGTCCGAGGCTGCCCGGCTGGGAGTTAACCTGCAATTCCGTGGAGCGTCTTTCGCCTCGATCCGCGACCGGATTTTTGGCCGAATCGACCCCATATCCGAAGCCGGTTTTTCGTATCGTCAGGGTCTAGAGAACATCGACGTCTACAGCGACGAGGCGAAGTTCGTTGATGCATACACCCTCGAGGTGGGGGATAGGCGGATCACTGCTGACCAGATTGTCCTGGCGGTCGGATCGCGTCCGCGAGTGCCTGATGTACCTGGTATCGACGACCCCAGTAGGGCTGGGTCGATTCACACCTCCGACACCATTATGAGGTTAGCGGAGCTGCCGCAGCGTTTAGTGATCCTTGGTGGCGGGTTCATCGCGGCGGAATTTGCCCACATCTTCTCTGGGCTCGGATCCCAGGTGACTGTCATCAACCGCTCTGGTCGAATGTTGCGCCACGAGGATCGCGAGATCTCGCAGCGTTTTACTGAACAAATTGGACGCCGCGTGCGGCTGCGAATGTCGGAAGGGCTGGTGGGCATCGACCGTGACCCGGGTGGTCACGTGGTGGTGCTGTCTGTCGACGGTGACGGCGTCGACTACGACTACCCGGCAGACGTCGTCCTCAATGCCACCGGTCGGGTTCCCAACGGGGACCGTCTGAACCTGTCAGCGGCTGGTGTCGACGTCGACGACGACGGGTACGTAGTGGTCGATGAACACCAACGCACCAACGTCGAGCACATCTGGGCCCTTGGCGACGTGTGTTCCCATCGGGAACTCAAGCACGTGGCCAATCATGAGGCTCGGGTGGTCCGTCACAACCTCTTGCATCCTGATGATCTGGCCAGTTCCGATCATCGCTTCGTACCGCACGCGGTGTTTTCGAATCCGCAGGTAGCGTCGGTGGGGGCCACGGAACAGGAACTGTTGCAGTCCGACACTCCGTACGCGGCGTATCTTCAGGAATACGCCGATGTTGCCTATGGCTGGGCCATGGAGGACGAGGGGCACTGTGTCAAGCTGTTGGGAGACCCACAGACGAGGATGTTACTGGGGGCGCATATTATCGGGCCTCAAGCGTCCACCCTCATCCAAACTTGTATTCAGGGGATGAGCGCTGGGCAGAAGATCGACGAGATGGCGCGCGGGCAGTACTGGATCCATCCTGCCCTGCCCGAGGTCGTTGAAAACGCCCTGCTGGGGCTGGGCAACGAGATGGACGCCACGAGGTGACGCACACTTGCCACCCACATCCCCGAATGCCCTAGGGGAGCACTCGGGGATACCAGGCGTACCCTCATAAACTCATCGTGGTTATTTCTTGTCCTTGATGAGGTCGTGCAGCTTCTCGGTGCCGGTAATCGTCAGTGGGGTTGGAGGATCGGTCAGCGCGAAGGACATTGTCACCACGTGGCCCTTCTTGACGGCCTTGAGCTCCTTGGCTCCCTTGAAGGACAGGAAAGTCGGCTCCACCTTCGACATCGCGCCATCGCCAGCCAAGAGCACGATCCACTCCGGATTCTTGTGCAGTAGGTCCTCCATCGTGGTATCGAAGACCCGCGTGGTGTTGGAGTGGTACATATTGCGCAGACCGTTGGCGGCAAACATTGGCTCAATCATGCTCGACGAGCCGTAGGTATAGAACTCGGTGCTACCCGGGGTGATGTATAGGGCGACGGCATCGGCCTTGGCCCCGGGTGCGGTCTGCTTCTGGATTCTGGAGATCTTGTCGTCGAGGTTTTTGTTGACCTGGTTGGCCTTAGCCGGGACGTTAAAAATCTGTCCGACCTTGGTCACCTCGTCCTTGACCTGGGAGAAGGAGGCGGGGGCGGGTGGTTTCTTATCGGTGCACATGGCGTCGGTGCTGTACATCTTGACGCCGGATTTGCGCAGGGCGTTACGATCGACGCCCGTGTCGTAACCGATGACGAGATCAGCATGCTGGTTGAGAACCGTCTCGGTGGACAACTTGACGCCACCCGTGTTCAGTTGCTGTGAGGCGATCGTCGGGATGGCCTTGAGTTTGGCGAGGGTCTTGGCGTCGTAGGCCCCCTCCTTGATCTGCCCGGCCCGGGCGACCACGTGGTCGAGCACACCGAGGGCATTCATCGTGGAGGCGTCGGTGTCGCCCATCATGATGACCCGCTTAGGTGGATCGGTGAAAGTGAGTTTTTCATTGCAACTCATGACGGTGCGGCCTGCCGTCGAGGTGGAAGGGCGCTCGGTTGACGATCCCGCACAGGCAGCCATGGTCAACAGACACAGACCGGTAAGTGTTGCCGCGGTGGCGCGTGCCCCGGGGCGGTGGATGAGCGATGGTGACATAGTATTCTCCTTCATTGTTGGGGTGGATTGAACAAGAGGTGGATGCGACCGTTGTGAGTGATCCGCTCGACGTTGACCCGGTAGACCTCGGAGAGTAGATCGGGGTGCAGAACCTCCTCACATGGGCCGGATGCAACCAAGCGCCCCTTATCGAGAAGTACCAACTGGTCGGCTACCCGGGCCGCTAGGTTGAGGTCGTGCAGCACGATGATAGTGGTGGCGTCGATGGTGTGGACGAGGTCAAGTAGGGCGAACTGGTAGCCGATATCGAGGTGGTTGGTGGGCTCGTCGAGCAGTAGGTGACCAGCTTGTTGGGCGATGGCTCGGGCGATGAGAACACGCTGACGTTCCCCGCCCGAGAGCTGGGTGACGAGGCGACACGCCAAGCTGGTGAGATCAGTACGTGCCAGGGCGTCATTGACGATGCCGCGGTCGGTTGTGTCCCCATATCCCATGAGGGAGCGGTGGGGGAGCCGTCCCAAGGCAACGGTGTCGCGGACTGTCAATGGCAGGGCCTGATCAGGGCTTTGCGCCACGACGGCTATCTCACGGGCTATTTCACGACGACTCATTGCGGACACGTCGCGGTCGCTGACTGTGATTCGTCCAGAGCAGACAGTGACGTTGCGGTACAGGGCTGACAGTAGGGTGGATTTGCCCGCACCATTGGGGCCGACGATCCCAACCGTCATACCTTGATTCGCGGACAGATCGACGCTGTCGAGGACAACTCGCTGTCCGCGACGAACAATTAAGTCAGAGGCGGCGATCATGCCAGCGTCCCCCTTCTCACCAGGATCAGCAGGAACGGAGCACCGAGGAGACCGGTGATGACGCCGATCGGCAGTTCCGCCGGGCTAAAGACAGTTCGGGAGAAGGTATCGGCCCACACCAGAAAGATCGCGGCGGTAATTGCCGAGGATGCGACCAGCCGACGATGCCCATGGCCGATAAAGGATCGCATGAGGTGCGGGATGACCAGGCCGACGAATCCGATCCCACCCGAGATCGCCACAGCCATCGCCACTCCCGCCGAGACTGGGATGAGGAGCAGGACGCGTATCAGCGCTGGGTCGAGCCCTACCGCAATGGCGGTGGAATCGCCGGATGCCAAGGCGTCGAGCCACGGTGCACAGACCCACAGCAGTATCGCAAGCGCAGCAGCCACGACAATGCTCGTCCATCCCTGGGCCCAACTCGCGCGGGAGAGGTCACCGAGGGTCCAGAACATCACCGCTCGGGCGGTCTCAGGGGAGTCCGAGGAGAAAATGATGAAGTTGGTGGCGGCCTGGAACACGAACCCCACTGCGAGACCGGCGAGGATGAGTCGTAGGGTCGACGAGTTCCGTCCGCCTCCCATGAACAACACGATGGCTGTGGACAGCAACGCTCCAAGGAAGGCTATACCGGCTACACCGAAGGACGATGAGATGCCGATGAGGATGATCGCGGCGGCGGCTCCACACGATGCCCCGGCGCTGACGCCGAGGACATAGGGTTCAGCAAGGGGGTTGCGTACCACCGCCTGAAGGGTGACACCAGATACACCGAGGATTGCTCCCACTCCTAGACCAGTGACGATTCGGGGCATCCTGTTCTGCCACACGATGGCGTCAGTGATGGAGTCCCACGTCAAGTGCACCGGAATGCCGCAATGGTCAGCGAGTACTCCCAGGACTTGGTCGATAGGTACAGGGGCGGCACCAAAAGCAATGGACAACACCGGGGTGAGGACGAGCAGGGTCGCTAACAGTGAAAAACGCGCCGGTATACGGCGGTGATGCGATCGAGCCAAGGAAGCCGTCCTCGTCAGGGCCGAGTCGCGCGGCCTTCGGGTAGATGCGGTCCGAGAGATTTTCGGACTCGGCATCATCCGAACGGGCGCCTTCCCGGGTTGTCCCAGTGGTCGTCTGCCTGTTCATCCGCCTTACCGCTGCGCGTCAGTCCTCGATTTGCACGAGATTCCCTACGTCGGACGGCGTCAGCTTAGCATCGCTTCACAGTGGGTTTTCGAGAGGCTCACATTCCTGGACTGTCCTGTCTCCAATACCCCATAAGGCGATGTGGCGCCGGTTAACGCCGTGATCGTCGACGAGAGTTCGACGCAGTCGACGCACCATGGAAGACTGCCCGGCGATCCACGAGTGAGAACTAAGGGGGGCTTTCCCACCGCACGTCGTCTAGACCCTCTTCGGGGAACCCTGCTGACACTTCGGCAGCGGAAATCGTTTGGGGTGGTCCCGGATGGCCTCGACCAGTCGATCCCCGCTGCCTGGATTGTTCTAGCCAACTGATCCGAGTCGCTGACTCGTCTCCGATGGCGAGGGTATTAAGGCGACGGGAATTAGTCAGTAGTACCAGCAGCCCAGGTGCTAAAGCGACGGTAAGGATGCCGGATCGGTCGCTCAGTATAACTTCAGGAAATACGTCATTATCAATGGCCGGGGCTCTTGATTCGTGACTCAGCCGAAGCGGCCCGAAATGTAATCTTCGGTAGCCTTCTCCTTCGGGTTAGAGAAGATCTTGTCAGTGGAGTCAATCTCAACGAGATGGCCTGGTTCTCCCTGCGCCTTCAGGTTGAAGAAGGCGGTCTGATCAGAGACACGGGCAGCTTGCTGCATGTTGTGGGTCACGATCACCACGGTGAAGCGCTCCTTGAGTTCCCCGACGAGATCCTCGATGGCCAAGGTCGAGATCGGATCCAGGGCCGAGCAGGGCTCGTCCATGAGCAGGACCTCGGGTTCGACGGCGATGGCGCGCGCGATGCACAGACGCTGTTGCTGGCCGCCGGACAAGGAAGCGCCGGAACGGTCCAGACGATCCTTGACCTCGCCCCACAGGTTGGCACCGCGCAGTGATTTCTCGCAGGCTTCGTCAAGGAGCTTGTTGTCCCGCACACCGTTGAGCCTCAGCCCAGCCACGACGTTGTCACGGATAGACATCGCCGGGAAAGGGTTCGCCCGCTGGAAAACCATGCCAACATTGCGTCGCACAGCGACCGGGTCGACATTCTTGCCGTATAGGTCAACGCCGTCGAGCTCCACCTTGCCGGTGCAGTAGGCGCCTGGAATGACCTCGTGCATACGATTGAGGGTCCGCAACACTGTCGATTTGCCACATCCGGATGGGCCAATGAAGGCTGTGACCGTGCGGGGTTCGACCGTCAGATTTACCGACTCAACGGCGTGGAAGGAGCCGTAGTAGATATTGAGGTCCTTGACCTCGATCCGTTTTGCCATATTCAGCTCACTTTCGTGTCACTTGCCCATGCGACGCATGTAGCGGCGGGAGATCCCACGGGCAATGAGGTTGAAGCCCATGACGAGGATGATCAGGGTAATTGCAGCTCCCCACACCACCGGAGTATCGACGCCACCTTGGGTGTAGGCGTTAGTGATGACGGTTGGCAGAGTTGCGAAGTTCGGCGTCGACGGATTGAAGGTCAACTCGGTGTTGAACTGTACTAACACGATGAGCGGAGCCGTCTCGCCCATGACCCGAGCTAGGCCCAGCACAATACCGGTGAGGATGCCGGTCATGGAGGTTGGCAAGACGACCCTCATGATCGTTTTCCATTTGGAAACGCCCAAGGCGAAGGAGGCCTCACGCAAAGAGTCTGGCACCAGTTTGAGCATCTCCTCGGTCGATCGCAGCACTGTCGGAATCATGAGGATCATGAGGGCCAGCGAGGAGGCCCACGCGGACTGGGCGCCACCGAAGGTGGTAACGACCACGGCGAAGACGAAGAGGGCTGCGACGATTGATGGCACACCGGTCAGCACGTCGACAGCGAAGCTGATGGCCTTGGCGATCTTAGTTCCACGTGCGTACTCGACCAGGAAGATGGCGGTCAGCAGGGCGATCGGAACTGAGATGATCGACGTAAGAAGGCCGATTTCGAGGGTTCCGACGATGGCGTGAATGGCACCCTGCTTGGCCAACTCGAAGGAGGGATCCATCGAGTGGGTCCACCACGACACGTGGAACAGTGATCCGATGCCGCGCCGGATTGCCGCGGAGAGTAGCCAGACCAGTGGTATGACGGCGAGCAGAGTGGCCACGATCATGAAGACCGAGGCGCAGCCGCTCGTGGTGGTCCGCTTGCCGGACGGGCGGGAGAGGTCCAGTTGTCCTGCCTCGGGCGTGTCGTCGCCGTGACGAGCGATGTGGTCAGGGGTGGTCGCGCTCATCGCTTAACTCCCTGCGCCGCGATCAACCGGGCAGCCGCGTTGACCACGAAGGTAATGACGAACAGGGCCAAAGCCGACGCCACGAGGGCACCCAGCGAGGTGGGATCGCTAATGGCCTCGGAAAAGTTACCGGCGATCTTAGACGCGAAGGTCTCGCCACCAACGAAGATCGACAGGTCGAGGTTCTGTTTAAGGGCCATGGGGCTAATCGTCTGCAGAATTAGGGTGACGGCCAGGGTCTCGCCGAGGGCGCGGCCCAGACCCAACATGGCTCCCGAAATGATGCCGGACCGCGAGTGAGGGAGCACCGCGAGCTTGATGACCTCCCAGCGCGTCGATCCGAGGGCCAGCGCAGCCTCAATCTGGTCGTGAGGTGTTTGGGCCATAACGTCGCGGCTGACGGCAGTGACGATCGGCAGAATCATGATAGCTAGGACGAGGCTGGCGAGGTAGATCGTTCCGGTGGCCGAGGACCACGACGGGTCCTCGGAAAAGATCGGAATCCAGCCGAGAACTTTGATTAAGGCCTCGCGTAGACCGTTGACGACGGCCGAGGATCCGAAGACGATACCGCCCCACAGACCGAAGACTATCGAGGGGACCGCAGCCAGCAGATCAACGATGAAGGCGACCGGGCTAGCAAGCTTCTTGGGTGCGAGTTGGGTGATAAACAGGGCGATGCCCACCGAGAGTGGCACTGCGATGAGTAGGGCAAGCAGAGACGAGATGACTGTCGTCCAAAGCAGGGCCTGGATACCGAAGGCCGGCGGGTTCTGATCCGTCGTCCAAGCTCGGGACGTGAAGAAATTATCGGTGTTAGCCGACAATGTCGGGGCTGCCGTCTTAATGAGAAAGACGAACATGAGGATGACGATAATGGCCAGGGCTACGGCGATAACCGACGAAGCACCAGCGAAAATTGTGTCCCCAACCCTAGACACCGGCTTCATGCAGGATGCCGCCGTGGGTTTCCGCTGTGCCGTCGATGTGGTTTCAGCCATGGACTTCCTTCGTCGCGATCATGGTCGTGTTCTGGTGAGGGGCGGGAAGACGACCGGCGTCCTCCCGCCCCGGCAGAGATTCGATCAGGAGAGAGCCTGGGCAGAACCCAGAACCTTTGAAGCGACGTCGGAGGGCAGCGGAGCGTAACCGAGGTCCTGGATCTTCTTCTGCTCCTTCTTAGAGGCATAGAAGGACAGGAAGTCCTTGAGGAGGGCAGTCTTGGCGGAGTCTTGGCCCTTGGAACAGGCGATCTCGTAGGTTACAAGGACGGCCGGGTACACGCCCGTCTGGGTGTTCTTGTACTGAAGCTCGAGCTGCAGGTCATTACCCTGGCCGACAACCTTAGCCGCGGAGACGGCCTTACCAGCGGACTCACTGGTCAGTTTAACCGGGCCATTGCCGTTGTCGATGGCAGCCATGTCGAGGCTGTTTTTCGTGGCGTAGGACCACTCGTCGTACGAGATCGAGTTCTTGGTGCTCTTGACGGCCTGCGCGATGCCAGCCGACTTGTCGGCCCCCTTTCCGGCACCCTTCCATGCCTTAGAGTGCTTTTCAGTCCAGATGTCACCGGCCGCTTTGTTGAGGAACTTGGTGAAGTTGTCGGTCGTGCCCGACTCGTCCTTGCGGTAGAACACTTCGATCTGGGCCGACGGCAGCTTGGCTTTCGGGTTCTCTTTTTTGATGGTGTCGTCGTTCCAGTTCTTGATGGTTCCGGAGAAGATCTTGGCGAGGGTCGGGGTAGAGAGAGCCAGATCTTTGACGCCGTCGACGTTGTAGACCACGGCAATTGGGCCGGCAGCCATCGGGAGATGCCATGGGTCGGCGTTGCAGCGCTGCCTGGCCTTATCGGGTTCACCCTTGTCAGGATTGAGAACGGAGTCAGAGCCAGCCCAGTCGGTCTGCTTGCCGATGAAGGACTTCACGCCGGCGCCGGAGCCGGTGGGGGAGTAGTTGATGGTTGCCGAGGAACAGGCGGCCTTGTAATCGGAAATGACTTGATTGATGGCGTTCAACTGAGCCGAGGAACCAGCACCGGAAATACTGCCACCGGGGCAGGCGGGCTTGAACGAGGCAGCGTCAGCCGAGGAAACGCTGGACTGCGCAGCGGAGGACGAGGTAGAACTGGAGCCCTTGTCCCCATTGGCTCCACAAGCGGTGAGGGAGATGGCGCTGATAGCAGCCAGAGCAGTGATTTTGGCGAAACGATTCGTCACGGCGCATCCTTCTCTGAGTGATGTCGTCCTGGAGCCGCAGTTGCGGTCCCTGGTACAGGAATGACGCTAGGGTTTGAAAGTGTCGCAAGGATCGCGTCAAGGTGAACGCAACGTGAACACCGTCGTCACCCTGACTGAAGAAAATCGCCTAAGACGCGGTTTGTGACCTGCTGGTTAGTACCGTGACGAGTACCATTCTTGGCGAACCGTACGTCCCGCTTCATCCAGGTGAACAATCAGGCATTCCGCAGTTGACATGGGGTGATTCGCCCCACCAAGAGCTTCTCGCATCGTCGGCAGCACAGGACGATGACCACAAATGGCGATTGGTTGGGTAGGGTCAGCCAGTGCGCGGCCAATAACTTTTCTCATAGCTGACACCGTCTTGCGGGGGTTCGCTTCGTGTACCTCCTCGCTCAGAGCATCGAGTCCGGTGATTTCGACCTCAATGGTGTCGGCATACGGCTGAAGGGTTTGCATACATCGCGTCGATGACGAGCTCGCAAGACGGGTCACCCCAAAAGCGCTCAGCAAGTTGGCTAAGGCCTTGGCTTGACGGCGACCACGCCTTTCCAAGGGGCGTGTGGCGTCTTTGCCGTGTCTCTTGCGGGAGTTCCACTCTTTGCGGGAGACAGCTTTGCCATGACGTACCAGGATGACCGTTGACGTCGTCGGCAAGTCGAGAGCCTCCCCTAGCACCTGGGCGTCGGTGGGATAAGTGAGGTGCCCAAGGGCCTGGTCAGTCGGCATCCAGAAGGCGCCATCGATCTCCTCCGGGCTGGCTGTGGCATCCTCGATGGACCCTCCGATGTCGACCCCTAGCCACCACGAGACGACCTTAGCCCGCGACTTTGGCTTGCCGTTACGTGTGAGATATCTGACGGTGTACTCGATGGGTTGCAGGGGTATCGTCAACCGGATGTTGATGCCGGTTTCTTCGGCGACTTCGCGCACTGCCGTGGTGGGAAGGTCCTCGCCAGGCGCGAGTTTTCCCTTGGGCAGGGAGAGATCGTCATAAGCGGGACGATGAACGACGAGCACCTCGCGGGCTCCGTCGTCACCGTCGCGCAGCACGACGGCGCCAGCTGCCTGGATAGGGCCCTTGTGTCCTCCCAACTCGGTTTCACCGCCTCTTATCGCGAGTGCGTCGGATGAGTTCCTCTTGGAAGTCAGTCAGGGGGATGCCATCCGGTCCGCGCGAGACCTCGGTCCAGGTGCGATCCTGCAGGTGCCACGACACCGTATCCGGGTCGAAGGCCATGTCGAACATCTCTTCAACCTCCGTTACATGCTGTTTGTTGGACAAGCCAACAAGGGCTTCAACGCGGCGGTCCAGGTTGCGGTGCATGAGATCAGCTGAGCCGATTGCCACCATCGGGCGGCCGCCATTGGCGAACCAGAAGATGCGAGAGTGTTCCAGGAACCGTCCTAGGATGGAAATGACCCGGATGTTCTCGCTCAGCCCGGGAACCCCTGGTCTGATGGAGCAAATACCACGCACCCACAGGTCCACCGGAACACCGGCGCGGGAAGCGCGGTAAAGGGCGTCAATGACGCGCTCATCAACGATGGAGTTGACCTTGATTCGTACTGCGGCAGGCAACCCGGCCTTCTTGTTCTCAATCTCACGCTCAATCGCCTCGATGATGCCGCTCCGGATGCCCTCTGGGGCTACTAGGAGACGGCGGTAGCGCTTCTCGGCTGTCATCCCGGACAGGTGATTGAACAACCTCGCGACGTCCTCGGTGATGATCGGGTTCGACGTCAACAGGCCGAGATCCTCGTACTGGCGGGCGGTCTTGGGATTGTAATTGCCGGTGCCGATGTGTGCGTAACGTCGCAGCCCCTCACCCTCGTCGCGGATGGCCATCGCGAGTTTGCAGTGGGTCTTGAGCCCCACCATGCCGTAGACGACATGGACGCCGGCACGCTCTAGTACCCGCGCCCAGGTGATATTGGCCTGCTCGTCGAACCGGGCCTTGATTTCCACAACGGCCAGCACCTGTTTACCAGCTTCGGCGGCGTCAACCAGGGCGTCGATGATGGGGGAGTCTCCCGAGGTGCGGTAGAGAGTCTGCTTGATGGCTAGCACTTGCGGGTCGGCGGCGGCCTGCTCGGTGAACCTCTGAACGCTGGTGGCGAAAGAGTCGTACGGGTGGTGGACGAGAACGTCACGCCGTCGGATCGCCGCGAACATGTCGGCCGGGCGTGCTGTTTCCACCTCGGCCAGATGCGGATGCGTAATGGGCAGGAAGTTCGGGTACGAGAGATCGTCACGGTCGACGTCGGCAAGGGAGAACAACCCGGTAAGATCCAGCGGGGCAGGAAGCTGGAAGACCTCCTTGTCTTTGATGTCGAGTTCACGGGTGAGTAGGGCGAGCATCTCGTCGGTGATGTCGTCCTGCACTTCCAGCCGTACCGGGGGACGACCCACCTTGCGACGAAGAAGCTCCTTCTCTAACGCGAAGAGCAGGTTTTCGGCGTCATCCTCTTCGACCTCGAGGTCCTCGTTTCGAGTAACGCGGAAAGTGGTGTGCTGTAGTACGTGCATGCCGGTGAACAGCTGGTCGAGGTGACGGCTGATGATCTCCTCTAGCGGAAGGAACCGTCCCTCGCCCAGGTTGACCAGTCGGGGCAGCACCGACGGTACCTTGACCCGGGCGAACTGCTCTGCCCCAGTGATGGGATTCGCCAGCATGACGGCCAGGTTGATCGACAGGCCACGAATGTACGGGAAGGGATGGGATGGATCGACGGCTAGGGGAGTGAGGATGGGGAAGATCCGCTCTGAGAACAAGGTGCGCATGCGGCCCTTTTCGTCATCGGACAACTCGGCCCAACGCAGGATCTCGATTCCCTCAGCCGCCAGCTCCGGTCGTACTTCCTCGGCGAACACCCGGGATTGCTCGGAAACCAGGTCATGAGTACGGGCCAGAATGGCGTCATGAAGCTCACGCGGCAGCATTCCGGCGACGGAGGGGACGGCAACCCCAGCGTCGATCCGGCGTTTGAGACCGGCGACTCGCACCATGAAGAACTCGTCAAGGTTGGACGAGAAAATGGCCAGAAACTTCGCTCTCTCGAGCAGAGGGATGCGCTCGGCGTCCCGGGCAAGATCCAGCACCCGTTCGTTGAAGGCGAGCCATGATAGCTCGCGATCGCTGTAGCGACCCTTCGGCAACTCCTCAGGAGAAGCCGGGGAGGCCCCGGGGGTGGGCTTCTTGGCCATGGACATACTCCTTGGAGGTTCGTCCGCCCACCATTGGGTGGGCGTAGCTGCATTTAATCTATCGGAAGGAACCCGCTCGCAGGGTGTACGACTTCCATGTCTCCCCGTACCGTCCGAATGAATTCACCGTTCCGCCTGGAATCGGTAGCCCACCGACCGCACCGTTTGGATGTGGCCCTCGTACTCCGGTCCGACTTTGGCGCGCAGGCGGCGGATATGGACGTCCACGGTCCGGGTGCCTCCGTAGTAGTCGTAGCCCCACACGTCCGACAACAGTAGGTCTCGGGTGAGCACTCTGCCAGGGTGCCCGACGAGGTACTTCAGTAACTCGAACTCAGTGTAGGTGAGGTTAAGATCTTTGCCCCCGACACTCGCTGTGTACCCGTCCTCGTCGACGGTGAACGGCCCGGCGACGAGTTGATTGGTGACTTGTACTGTAAACAGACAGCGAAGTCGAGTCTCGGCCTCTAACGGAGTTGCGGAATCACACAGGAAGTCGTCCATTCCCCAGTCGGGGCTGATGACTGAGAGGGTGTCGGGGCCAGCCAGCAGCAGGACCGGCACCCGTCTCTCGTGACAGGACAGCTGAAGACAAGCTTCGCGAGCCCTGGTGGGTTCGTCGTGGCAGTCGACCAACACGACGTCGACTCCCTCCAGATGAGATATGCACTCCTGTAAATCGTCGTAGCGAGAGATGCTGTGCGGTAGTAGTTCCAAAGCCTGAGGCAGCGGGGCGTCCAACGGGCCCAGCAAGGACAGTCGTGCCATCCAGATGCCCTCCCCTGCTGAAATCGCGTTGCCCGAGGTCGTGTCGCTAACGATGCCGCATCCCATCATCCCACGGGCGACCGAGCCGTCTCACGATATCGGCACTACGATCTGTGCCGTGACGAGGATGCCTGACGAGTGGTTCCGTCCGGACGACGATGGGTCCGGGCCGAACGAACCCTGCCCGGCTGAGCGCGTTGCAGAGATCCCAGATAGCGAGGATCCGCACCTTCGTCATGAGGACGCCGGGGATAGTCCGATCTCCTCAACGACTAGCAGCTTGATTCGCGTCGTTACTGACGATGCTGGGCCTAGTGTGGTGGTCGGACGTGCCCACGCCACCGGTGCCTCGACATCCTCAGGTGGCCGACATTTCCCAGTCTGGATCCTGATAGTCACGGCGGCACTAGTCGTCGGACTGGTGCTGGGAACCTTCATCACCCAGTCCCGTGATAGCACCGGTATAGTGCGGGTCACCCCAAGAGCCTTGGTGTCAGCATCCACCGCTGCGGCGGATATGCCATATCAGGGGCGGGTCAAAGCAATCGGCGGTGTGAGAGCAACGGCATCGTGTGTGTCCGACCCTGCAGTCGATTCTGAGCATAAGCTGGTTCGCTATGACGCTGAGTTCATCGTCGATGACAAGCCGGAGACGGCGTGGCGGTGCAACGGCTCTGGGGAAGGACAGCAAATTACCCTCACCCTGACTCACCCCTCCCGGATCGTTGGTGTGGGGATGATCAACGGCTACGCGAAGGCCTTCGGCGACGTCGACCTCTACCCGCAATATCGCCGGGTGCGCACGGTGCGCTGGACGATGCCTGACGGGACCTGGTTCAACCAGGACTTCACCGACGACGATCAAGATCTACAGAAGGTCATGATCCCCCCACGCACTGTCAAAGGGGACATCACCCTCACTATCATCGCGACGACCCAACCGGGTCTGCTCGGCGAGCCCACCCGGGACTCGGTTCTCATCTCGACAGTGCAGTTGTACGAGGAGTCCTGAACTGTGTGGATTGGTCAGCGCCAGTCGTCGGTGTCGATGAGGATCGTCATCGGGCCGTCGTTGACCAGGCCCACTTTCATGTCGGCACCGAAGATCCCGGTCTCGACGTGCGCTCCCAAGCTGCGTAGATGGGTCACGAAGTGGTCCACCAACGGCTCGGAAACCGAGCCGGGAGCCGCAGCGCTCCAGGAGGGACGGCGTCCCTTACGGGTACTGGCATAGAGGGTGAACTGGCTGACGACGAGCAGCGGGGCATCGAGATCACTGGCAGATTTCTCGTCCGCCAGGATGCGCAGCCTCCAGATCTTTTCGGCGAGTTTCTCGGCGTCGGTGGCGGTGTCTGTGCTGGTGACTCCGATGAGCACCACCAGCCCCGGGCTGGTTAGCGTCCCGACTGTTGTGTTGTCGACGATGACCTCGGCACTGGTTGCTCTCTGGATGACGACTCGCACAAACCTCGAGTCTACGCAATCAACCTCGTAGGGTTGAGGTGTGGCTGTGACGGATCTTGTGGTTTTGGTGACTGTTGCGGTGGTGGGGGCTGTCGTACCCCTGGCCGCTGTGGTGCGTTGTCTGATTTCCGCATGGGGGAGGTGAGTGAGTTGCCATTCAAGATGAACTTTCGCAACGGGGGATCGTCCCGGGGTTGGGTCGTACTTTCTGGATTTCTTCTTGCCTATATCTTGATCAATGTGGTCATGGGCATCGCATGGTTCGTGCAGTTGATCGACGTCTCGGATCGCGTTGGCGGGCAACTTTCCGTGACCCTTCCCATCTTGATGGTCGGCATCAATGTCGCAGCGATCTTCGTTGGTCTGTACAGCATGGCAAGGAAGCGTCTTTCCTGAGCCGACGTGCTGTTGCTGCCGAGGATGCCGCTGACGAGATCTGCTTGTCCTGGCATGATCGTTGCTTGGCGTCGTGGCTGCATGGGCTACATCGCATAGAATCGTCGTTGAGGTCACGCTGCACATGGGAACGTCCCAGATGCGCCTACCTCGCCCATTCAACCGCGACCCGACACGAGGACCCATGCCCTTTCAGATTCCTGATGACCTGAATCGTGATCTCATGCCCCTAGCTTGGATGATCGGCCACTGGGAGGGTGAGGGACGAGGGAACACCCCGGACGACGGTGAGTTCGGTTTCGGATGCCAGGTCGATTTCACTGAAAACGGCGGGGACTACTTGCACTACATCTGCCAGATGTTCACCATGAATCCTGACGGCACCCCGGTCGCCCCGTTGCGCATGGAGACCGGCTTCTGGCGTCCCAACGTCGACACCCGCAAGGTTGACGTGTTGATGGCCGCCCCGGAGGGATGGGCCGAAGTGTGGACCGGCACCATCGACGGTGCCAAAATCGAGTTGGTCACCGATGCTGTGGCCCGTACCGAGGACGCCCTGGTCTCCTACACCGGTGGGCAACGTCTTTATGGTCAGGTCGAAGGCGATCTGCTGTGGACCTTCGACCGAGCCACTGCCGACGCCCCCCTACAACCCTACATGTGGGCCCGCCTCAAGAGGTCCTGAGATGTCCGATCCGGTATTGCTGACCGGCGGCCCGGACGTCGGTTTGGTTTCCCACATTGGGAACCCGATAGCCGAGCAGCGCCTGATGGTCGACGGAGGTGGGAGCATCGAGTTGTCTAATCGTGAGGTGCTGGCGGTCTCCGGCGTCGACCGGCTGGGCTGGTTGCATTCCTTGACCTCGCAGTTCCTCGACGACATAGAACCGGGACGCACCACGACGAGCCTCGTCCTGTCGCCGACTGGTCACGTTAAGCACGTCTTGCACGGCGTCGATGACGGCCAGACCTTCTGGGCGTGGACGGAGCCGGGCCGTGGGGCTTGCCTGGCGGCATGGCTGGACTCAATGCGTTTCATGATGCGGGTCGACGTCGAGCTGCGCCCGGATATGACCATCCGATGGGTCGGTCATGACGTTGCCGTTTCTGAGGGCGTAGTCCTTGACTCAGAGGTGGCCGGGGGGCGTGAGGTGATCTTGCCCGATGACTCCGTGGCTTTCAGCGCCGTCGAGCCGGTTGGGGTGCTGGCCTGGGAGGCGTTGCGGATTGCTGCCGGCGTTCCGCGGATTGGGTTAGATACCGACGATCGAACTATCCCCAATGAGATTGGTCTCTATGGCACCCATTTGGATAAGGGGTGTTACCGCGGCCAGGAGACAGTCGCCCGGGTTCACAATCTGGGGCGCCCGCCGCGTCGGCTTACTCTGTTGCAGCTCGACGGTTCCCGCGCTGAGCTCCCCGAGGTCGGTGCCGAGATCCACGCTGGTGGGCGTCGGGTCGGGGCCATGGGCTCGTCCGCCAACCATTACGTCGACGGTCCGATCGGGCTGGCCCTGGTGCGGCGTGGTGTCGACGTCGGTCTGGAGCTAGAGGTCGACGGGATTACGGCGGGTCAGCAGCCGCTCGTTGATCCCGAAGTTGGCCTGCACGTCCGCCCGGTAGTGTGAGCCTGTGCCCCAACAGGGTCGAGGAGGAAGCACGTGAAGAAGGATTATTTCAACCGCACCCAGAAACTGGTGACGGTCCTCGTTGACGTCATCGTCTTCGTGGCCGGCATTGTTCTGTCATTCTGGATGCGTTTCGGAATGGTCATTCCACAACGGAACCTGGACGACGGAAAAGCTGCGCTCACAGCGTCGGTTATTGCGTTCTTGATTATCAATGTCTTGTCTGGCGTTTATGTCCTGTACAATAAGACGCTGTTGGACATAGGAATCATTACGGTTGTCGACCAGATCATGGTGACGATCGTCATTATGGCGTTGACCTTCTTTGGACGATGGTTTGCCTTCCCGCGTTCAGTTCTCCTCATCAACTTGGTTGTTGGCATTGTCTTACTCCTCGTGTGGCGCAGCGTCGAGGTTGCAGCCTATCGACGTCTACGAGGGGCTAAACGGGTGATGCTGCTTGGCCCGCCAGAGATGCTCAACCGGGCCGTCATGAATTACATGGCGAATAAAGCGACCCGTCATCGTCTTACCCATGTGGTGCGTGGCCATTACCTGGAGCAGATTCGATCTCATATCGACGAATTTGATACCGCCCACGTTTCTGATGATATTCCTTCTTCTGAGCGAGTCGCGATTTATGATCTGCTACTAAGCGAGGACAAGGAAATCTTCATGTCCACCTCGTTTGAGCATATGATGCTTATCAATCCGACAATAATGTCGATTGAAGACGAGACGATTATTGCCGCGAGTCCGTTTAAGATTCCGGCGGAAATGGATATTGTCAAGAGGTTCTTTGACATCTTGTTGTCGTTGATCGCTCTGGTTATCGCCTCGCCAATCATGATCGTTACCGCGATCTTGGTGAAGGCTAGTTCGCCCGGCCCGGTGTTCTACCGCCAGACCCGCATCACCAAGGACGGACGCGAGTTCAAGATCCTCAAGTTCCGGTCCATGGGTGTGACGGCCGAGAAGGAGTCCGGCCCTATGCTGGCCACCAGTAATGACCCGCGCGTCACCCCAGTCGGCAAATACCTGCGTAGCCTGCGCATCGACGAGATCCCGCAGCTCATCAACGTGCTCATCGGTGACATGTCGATCGTCGGTCCTCGCCCGGAACGGCCCTTTTTCGTCGACCAGTTTCAGGAACAGAACGCTCACTACACGTTGCGGCACAACGTGCGCGCCGGCATCACCGGGTACGCGCAAGTTTACGGAAAGTACGCTTCAGACTTCGCCGCCAAGCTCAATTTCGACCTCATCTACATCAAGCAGTACTCGCTTATCCTTGACGTTAAGATCATGATCCAGACGATCAAGATCCTCTTCGATAAGGTCTCCTCGCGAGGAGTTGACGAGATAACCGAGCCTGACGAGAACGTCCACCTGCCCGCGGAAGTCCAGCAGCTGGATTGACGGGTCGCAGCCCTTCGGAATCAGGACTCGCGGGCCACCTTGTACTGGGCAGCCTGGGCGCGAGGACGGACGATCATTCGATCAATATTGACGTGGCTGGGCAGGCCAGAAATCCAACGCACGCATTCGGCGATGTCCGCGGCGACCAGGGGAGAGTCGACCCCTTGATAGACCTTGTCAGCTTTAGCCTGGTCACCATGAAAACGTACCAGCGAGAATTCCTCGGTGTGCACCATGCCAGGGCTTACCTCGCACACCCGCACTGGATGGCCACACAGTTCTAGGCGCAGGGCCTCGACGACAGCTCTTTCGCCAGATTTGGCGGCACAGTATCCGGCGCCGCCCTCGTAGCCCCACTCAGCGGCGGTGGAAGTGATGGTGACGATGGTGCCTTCAGCAATTTCGAGTGCGGGCAAGAGGGCCTTCGTGACTCGCCCCATACCTAGCACGTTGGTCTGGTACATCGTCATCCAGGCATCGAGGTCAGCCGCGGCGACGGGTTCCTGACCGACGGCGCCACCAGCATTATTGACGAGGAGGTCAACTTTGCCGCCGACAGTCTCGACGAGATTGGATACAGACTTGTCGCTCGTCACGTCGCAGACCACGGCCTGCCCACCAATATTGGCGGAGAGCGGTTCGATGCGCTCGATTCGGCGGGCCGCACAGATGACGTGCCAGCCATCGCCCGCTAGAGCGCGGGCCGTGGCCGCGCCAATTCCCGAACTTGCTCCTGTCACCACTGCAGTCTTAGTCATGGGCCCCATTGTGCTCCTACAGGGAGCATGCTAAAGCCCCGTCTCCGGGGCCTTAGCATATTCAATGTCGGATCAAGCCTGCGTCAGCTGACGAGAACCTCGACACTCGGATCAGCTAGCCCCAAGGCGGCCTTGCGAGCCTCTTCCGGGCTGCAAGCGGCCAGAGCGGCCTCGGCGATCTGGTGGCACTGTTCCAAACTGTGGCAGGACAGGGCCGCCTTGACAGCGGTGATCTTGCCGGCGGCCATCGAAAGTGAACGGACCCCGACACCCACGAGGACCAAGGCCAACAAAGGATCACCGGCAGCCTCTCCGCACACGCCAATAAGCCGTTCGCCAGCTCCATCACAGGTGGCCTTGACTAACTGAATGACGGCAGGCTGCCATGGCGTCAAAAGTTCGGCCAACTCGCCCTGTAGACGGTCAGCGGCCATCGCGTACTGGGTTAGGTCGTTGGTGCCAATGGAGGCAAAGTCCACCGACTCCAGCACTTGGGATGACCGTAGTGCCGTCGAGGGTACCTCGACCATGATGCCCACGGTCTTGATACCGGCGGCACGGGCACGAGACGAGAACCACTCGGCCTCTGCCTTGGTGGCGACCATCGGGGCCATCACGTATGGGTTACGGCCTGTCTGCTCGGCAGCCTTAGCGAGTGCCTCCAGCTGAGTATCGATGAGGTCGGTGCGCACCTGGGACAGTCGCAAACCGCGACGCCCCAGGGCGGGGTTTTCCTCAGGGCCCAGGTCGGCGAAAGCCAACGGTTTGTCCGCCCCGGCGTCCAGGGTACGGAAAACAACCTTGGCGCCTTTATCGAAGGTCATAAGTACGGTGGTGTACGCCTCAGTTTGCTCCGTAACGGTGGGGGCATCCTGGCGGTCCAAGAAGAGGAATTCGGTGCGGAACAGGCCGACTCCTTCAGCACCTTTCTTCTTCGCCGTGGGGGCGTCGGAAGGGCTGCCAATGTTGGCGAGCACGAGGATGCGCTCACCGTCAGACAGCGTGGCGTCACCCTCGGGGGCTGATGCCAGCACCTCGGCGCGACGATTGGCACGCTCAGTGAGCTCGGCGACGGCTGCCTCATCAGGCTCAACAAGGACCGTGCCTGTGACACCGTCAAGGGCCAGTCGGGTGCCGTCGTCAATGGCCCGAGCCTCACTACACCTCACTACAGCGGGAATGCCGATCTGAGAGGCCAGGATCGCGGTATGGCTCGTCGGGCCGCCAGCTGCGGTGATGAGACCATGGACCAACTCAGGGTTGAGGGTCGCGGTGTCAGCAGGGGCGAGATCTTCCGCGACAAGGATTACTGGCGAATCAAAAGAGGGAACACCTGGCTCAGGCAGTCCCTGCATGACGGCGACTGCGCGGTCGCGGACGTTGCGCAAGTCGGTGACGCGTTCGGCAAGGTAACCACCCGCGGCACTCAGCTGAGCGCAGAAATCGTCGAAGGCTGCCCACAGTGTGTGGGCCGGGCCATGTCCGTCAGATAGGTGGGACTTAACGCTGGTAAGCAACCCAGGATCGCGAGCCATCATGGCAGTGGCCTGCAGTACCGCAAGGGCCGATGGGTCGGCGTGAAGGGAGCGCTCATCAAGACGATCAGCAACCTTGCTGAGGGCGGCCTCAACCTTGGCTAAGTCTTCTTCTGCGCCGTGACTGGGATCTGAAGCGGGCAGTCCGGGGGCAGGGGAGACGACAAGCGCGTGGGCTTGTCCGACTCCTGCCGAGACCCCGAGCCCCGAGAGGGTCCGCATGGGGTCAGGCCTCCGGGTCGGTCTGCAGGTTCGCGACGAGGGCATCGAGCACCTCGTTGGCGTTGTCGCCCTCCGCAGTCAGTTCGACGGTCTCGCCGTGCTTGGCTCCGAGCCCCATCACCGACAGAATCGAGCGGGCGTCTACTGGCTCTTCGCCAGGGCGTCCGATTTTGACGGCCAGGCCGGATTTTGACGCTGCCTGAACGAACATGGCTGCGGGACGGGCGTGCAGGCCGCTCTCGGCTGCGATGGTGGTAGTGCGACTCGGCATGATTGCCTCCTTGGTGGGGTGAAAATGTCAGGGTCGACGATAGCCGACTGCGCGATGATACGACGTGGTGGGTCGGGGCCGATAGAGTGCGAACCATGGTTGATGAGCACACCCCGCCCGTTGTCGCGGTTGTCGTCGCAGCCGGTTTGGGGGCACGGTTCGGGGGCCCCGTTCCCAAGCAAGTTACTTCGCTGGCCGGAAAGGCCGTCGTCGCCGTCGCAGTTGAATCCCTAGCCGCAGGCGGTTGTGACGAAGCCGTTGTCGTGGTGAAGGAGGGTATGCACAACCACTTGCAGCTTGCCCTGGCCGCATCTCCGATCCCGGTTCACTTCGTGACCGGAGGGGACACCCGTCAAGACTCGGTGCGCAATGGGCTGCGATACATCGCCGGTGATGAGCATCTCAGCCAGGCCACCACCGTTCTCATTCATGACGCCGTCCGCCCGTTGGTGCCCGCCTACATCGTCGAAGACGTCATTGACACCGTCGAGGCCGGAGCTGTCGCGGTGACCCCTGTCGTTGAGGTCACCGACACCATTCGGCAGATTGACGACGAGGGGTCCCGCGTCATCGACCGTTCCGCTCTTCGCGCGGTCCAAACTCCGCAGGGATTCGACCGCGCCGTCATCACCGAGTGCCATGAGCAGCTGTCCCGCGATGGAGGCACGGTGACCGATGACATTTCCTGTTGTGAGCGTTACGGACACCGCGCCACCCTGGTGGAGGGTTCCCGGATGGCGCTCAAGATCACTGAGCCGGTCGATCTCGACATCGCCGAGGTCCTGGCCAAAGCCGCGGCTGGGGCCGGTCACCATTCCGGCCGTCGCGTCGGTCGGATGTTGCGGGCCATCGCCCCGAACAATGTCGTCGACAAGTTGGGCCACGGGGGCAAGGAGTGATGGAAATTCGGACCGGGATCGGGACCGACGTCCATCAGCTGAGCGACGGCGTGCCGATGCACGTTGCTGGTCTTCACTTCCCTGACGAGAAGGTCGGTCTGGCCGGTCATTCTGACGGAGACGTCGCCTGCCACGCTATATGCGACGCGCTGTTATCGGCGAGCGGGCTGGGTGACGTCGGGTCAGTGTTCGGCACCGCAGATCCGCAGTGGGCCGGGGCGGCTGGAGTCGCCCTACTGAGCCATGTCGTAGCTCTCGTCACTGCTGAAGGATGGACGATCCAGAACGCTGCGGTGCAAGTTGTTGGTCAGAGACCACGTATGGCTGCTCGCAGGGCCGAGGCGGAAGCCACCCTGTCACAAACTGTCGGGGCTCCCGTATCGGTGTCGGCGACGACAACCGATCACTTGGGGTTTACCGGACGCGGCGAGGGGGTGGCGGCGATTGCGTCAGCCCTTGTTACTCGAGGGCTCAAAGGAGAGGATGGCTTCCTGATCCGGTAGCTGCGGCTGTGGCCCGGACAGCTTGATAGCCCCAGCAAGTAGAGATTGGTCGGGCGAGTTGAAGTACAACACGACATGACCGAGATCGCTGAGGTTTGAGGTTGCGGCTTCTCCGACCTCATCGATGGTGTAAGTAGTGCCAGCGAGATTGAGGATGTCTCCGGGGAGCAGGTTGCGTCGAGGGGCCAGCGGGGAGCGACCGCCGCGGTTGTGGACGACGCAGATATCAGACAAGGCATCAGGTACGGGCTCTCCGAACAGCACGATGACTCCGGTATCCAACATGTCTTGGGCACCTTTGTCGGTGCGGAGCACCATGGCATTCCATAATGTGCTGTACACAGTCGCCATGGCGGGCCCCCTAAGCTGGACGTTATGCCCCTGAGGGCACGGTAGCATCAATGTTCGTTTCTCAAGAGGCTATGAACGCGGGGGCACACCCCCACTGAACCGGGTAACAGGGGTGCGTTTAACATCGTGGAAGAATCCCTTGGTAGGCCACATCCAAGGGGCGATGAGGTTTCCCGGAGGAGGAGTGGTCACCATGATCGAGAAGAAGATTCTCGTCTGCTGCGGCACGGGCATCGCGACGTCCGTGCAGGTTGGCAACAAACTTCAGCGGTTGCTGCGTGAGCGCGGGGTCAACGCCTTGATGGAGCACTGCCGTGTTGCGGAGGTTCCGCGAGCGGTTGAGGAATTTAACCCTGACGCGATCGTCTCAACGACCGCAGTGAAGCAGCCCAACGAGAACGTCAAGATGTTCCGCGGCGTCGCCTTTCTCACGGGAGTTGATGAAGGACAGTTAGCAGACGAGCTTGCGGGCGCACTGAAATCTTGACGATTCTGTGACAAGCCTCAAAACATGAGAAACGGGGGTTCACTCAAAATGCGGTGAACCCCCGTTTTCGTAGTAAGTGATGAATCAGGAGGCGAGAACCTCGTCTAGCATCTCCTCGGCCTGGTCGTCCTCCACTCTCTTGGCGAGGGCTAGCTCGGATACCAGGATCTGACGAGCCTTTGAAAGCATCCGTTTCTCACCGGCCGACAGACCGCGGTCACGTTCGCGGCGCCACAGGTCACGGACGACCTCGGCAACCTTGAGAACATTGCCAGAATGGAGCTTCTCGAGGTTGGCCTTGTAACGACGAGACCAGTTAGACGGCTCCTCAACATTGGTCTTGCGAAGGATCTCGAAAACCTTCTCGAGACCCTCGTCGTCGACGACGTCACGAACGCCGACGAGGTCAAGATTGCTGGCAGGCACTCGCACAACCAAGTCGTTCTGTCCTAGAATCCTCAGAACGAGGTAAAGCTTTTCCTCGCCCTTAATAGTGCGAGTCTCGATGTCCTCGATCACGGCGGCACCGTGATTCGGGTAGACAACGGTTTCACCAACATTGAAAGTCATTTGTGCAACCCCTTTCAGGGTTAATTTTATCACATAAAAGCCATTGAGGGAAGTATTCATTTCGAGCAGACGTTCGTAATAGCGTTATGGCGCGCTTACCTCATTGGTTGAAGGCGTACCCATGAACCCGGGATTCTTGGCGCTGCAGATGAGCCGCTTTGTTTCGGCTGATGCGGCCCCGCGGACGCTGATTCGGCTAAACTCAGCGACGACTATGAACCCCGGAAGAGGAGATTCTATGATGATCGACCGTCGCCGGACGACTGCTGTTTTTGCTGCCTTCGGGGTTCTTGGTGTGGCAGCTTGTGGTGCCGACCCCAAGGTTCTTACCAGTTACACTCCGGCAGCTGGGGTTAGCGGCTCCTCCGACACCGTCAAGGTGCAAAACCTGGTGCTCATCAATGGTGATGGTCAGGCTCGTGTGTCCGCCGCAGTTGTTTCTCGGAAGAACGACCAAGTTGCCGGAATTACTGGGCAGCCACTCACGTCGAACAACTCCCTGTCTGGGCGGTCCTTCACCGTGAGGTCGGTGCATGTCAAACTTCCGGCTCAGACGTCGGTCAACCTCACTCAGTCCAGTCTTCAGGCTCCCGTTAAGGGGCTGTCGGACGGGCTGCTGGCCAAGGTGACGATCAAGTTTGCGCATTCAGTGCCGATTACTCTGGATGCCCCGGTTGTGCCGTCCACCCACCCGGACTTCGAGAAGCACGCTCCCTCAGGGGTTCCGTCGGCTCAGTCTTGATCAGCCGAATACGCCATATGGCGTTGCCTCAGGCCTGAAACTTGTAGCCCAGCCCGCGTACGGTGGTGATGCGTACCGGGCGGGATGAATCCTTTTCGATCTTCGCGCGCAGTCTCTTGATGTGCACGTCAAGAGTTTTTGTGTCGCCGACATAGTCGGCTCCCCAGACTCGGTCGATGAGGGAGGCTCGGGTCATGACGCGTCCCGCATTGCGTAGCAGCACCTCAAGCAGGTCGAACTCTTTGAGGGCGAGACGTACGGTCGTCCCCTCGACACTGACCTCGTGGCGTTCGACGTCCATCCGTACCCCGCTCTCTTCAAGCACATCGGGGGAGACCTCTATCTCGGGGCCGCCACGTCGAGTGACGGCGCGGATGCGCGCGACCAGTTCTCGGTGGCTAAATGGTTTGGTGACGTAGTCGTCGGCTCCGAGCTCCAGCCCGACGACTTTGTCGATCTCCGAATCTCTGGCCGTCACCATGATGATCCTAACATTGCCACGCTGACGTAGCTGACGGCAGACCTCGGTCCCCGGGAGCCCCGGCATCATGAGGTCGAGCAGCACGATGTCGGCGCCGTTGCGCGAGTAGGTTTCGAGACCGTCAGAGCCACTGGTGGCAGTGTCGACTTCAAATCCTTCCTTGCGCAACATGAAGGCGGTGGCCTCGCGATAGGACTCCTCGTCCTCGATGATGAGTACGCGGGTCATGACTCCTCCTGATCGGATTCGTTGCGGTGGTCGACGTCGAGGGTTGGAAGTCGAAGCGTGAATGTGGACCCCTGGCCCAGCTTGCTCCACACATCCACGGATCCTCCGTGCGCCTGGCAGATGTGCTTGACCAGCGACAATCCCAGGCCAGTTCCACCGTTCTCTCTGGAGCGGGAGTAGTCCACTCGGTAGAACCGTTCGAAAATACGTTCCTGGTCAGCCTCGCTAATGCCGATTCCATTGTCGGCGACGACGATCGCGATGACGTCGGTGTCGACGTCACGGACCCGTCGGGCGGAGACCGCTACCCGTGCCTTCTGCTCAGAATAGACGATGGCGTTGTGAACAAGGTTGGCGACTGCTTCGGTGAGCTGGCTTTGGTCCCCGAGGACCCACAAGTCGTCGTCGCAGCGTACTACCAAGGACACGTCTCGGTTGGCAGCTTGTTCGCGATGGCGTGAGACGGCCTCGTCAATGACCTCTGCGACGGCTACTGGTTCGGCGCGCAGTAATGGCTCGTCGGCTTGGAGTCGGGACAAATCGATGATCTGGGTGACAAGGGCAGATAGTCGCGAGGACTCTGCTGTCAACCGCCGGGAGAAATGTCGAACGGCCTCCGGATCGTCAGCTGCACCTTCGATGGCCTCGGCGAGGATAGAGACAGCACCGATGGGGGTTTTCAACTCGTGAGAGACATTGGCGACGAAGTCTCGGCGCGTCTCGGCCAGCCTGACATGTCGCGAGCTGTCACTGGCAGAGATGATCGCGTTGCCGTGATCATCGAGAGGGCCGACTCGCACAGTGAGAATGAGGTCGGCCCCCGTGGATGCTCGTTTCATCTCCATGGTGTCGACGATGTCGCGGCCTTCCCGCCGAGCAGTGCGCACCAGGTTGAGTAGAGCATCGTCAGCGATACGTGAACCGCGTACGAGTTCCATCGAGCGGGCACCCACGGTGGTGTGAAGGACCTCGTCGTGTGGTCCGACGATGACGGCTGCCTCGGTGGTGAGGTCGAGAGCCCGGGCGAGGGTTGAATCAACCTCAATGGCTTCGATGTCGGTGGCGAGGGTGTCCACGGGGTGGCGAAATGACTCCACCACGCGGCTAATGGGGACCGTCAATCCGGCACCGACAACGGCACCAAGGATCGCTGACAGAATCATGCCCACGATTCGCATAATAGGGGGATGACCGTCATACTCGTCACCCGCGTGTCACGAAAGGCTGACGAGGTCACTGGCCGTTCATCTAAGGTTCACGGGGGCGCCACACGGGAGAAATGTCTCGGTCGACAGGGTCGGTAGGCTTGGCTGGACCCCACTACGGAAGGACACCGGCATGCGTGAGAGCTACCACGACGAGCTCAATGCCACCAGCGACAGGATTCTGACGATGGCGGAGTTGGTTCGGGTCGCCGTCAGGGATGCCACGGCGGCTCTCATTGGTGCGAATCTGACCACCGCTGAGCGCATCATCTCTGACGATTCCAAGGTCGACGCCCTGAACGAGGAGATCGAGCGTCGTTGCTTTGATCTGCTTGCCCGTCAGGCCCCGGTGGCTGGCGAGTTGCGCACTATTGTCGCGGTGCTACGGATGTGTTACGAACTGGCACGTATGGGTGATCTTGCTGCCCATGTCGCTAAGATCGCTCGTCTTCGCTTCCCCGAGGTGGCTGTGCCTCCGCAAGTCGCCGACCAGTTCGTCGAGATGTCGAAGATTGCCGACTCCATGATTGGCAAGGCTGAGAAGACTCTCGCCGATCGCGACGCGGAGGCCGCAGAGTCTTTGGCGGCCGAGGACTCGAAGATGGACGACCTGCGGCGCGACCAGTTCCGTCTGTTGCTGGGCGACGACTGGACTTACGGAGTGGAGAGCGCCGTCGACACTGCGTTGTTGGGTCGCTATTACGAGCGTATCGCCGATCGCGCCGTGGCCGTCGGTTCCCGTGTCATCTACATCGTCACTGGTGAGGGTCCCGCAGGCGAAGACTGGCCGAGCGCGTATTGATCAACTCACCCTTCACGTCGGCGTTTCCCGCCGCCGGGAGGGGTTTGTCGTGTCGCAGTTGGGATGCCTTGTACTGAGTACGTACAATCAGTTTGTTCGATGTGCCGTGATACACGGCTGAAAATTCTCAGTGAGGTCTTGTCACATGGCTCTTGTCTTCCGCAGGAAAACGATGGTTGGCGTCGTCGCTCTCGTCACTACCGTTTTGATGGCCATCACCGGGTGTGCGAATAGTGATCCGGAGTCTGTTAGCTCCCCGTTGAAATCAGGTGCTAGCTCGGCGCAGGCGTCGCAGCCGTCGCCGTCGAAGAGTCCCGTCGCGAAGCCCAGCGGGGCCAGCGTAACGGCCGGCATGCCGCGTGGCCCGGTGCCTGCCGGCACATTCGGGGTTGGCGCGGCCGTCACGAAACCTGCCTGCCCCGAGCCGCCGTCAAATTACTCCCCGCTTAAGGTGCCGGGGACTGTCGTCAAGGACATCAACGGTCTGGAGTCGGGGACGAACCACGGCACGGCTGCCGATAAGTATGCCTACCCGGCTTCGGTGGTGAATCAGTGGTTGGAGAAACCTTCCACCCAGCCCAAGAATAAGAAGATCGTCTTCGTTACCTTTGACGATGGCCCAACGACCAAGTTCACTGGCGAGCAGCTGGACAATCTAGAGAAGGCCGGTGCCCGTGCCACCTTCTTTATGATTTCCCCGCAAATTCGGGATGTAAATAAGAACATGCTTAGCCGTTCGCTCAAAATGGGTAATGCGCTGGCTATCCACTCGTACTCCCACGACTACAAATACCTGTATCACGGCAGCTCTGCGGATAAGGCCAAGCACATCGCATGCGATTGGGACTGGGCAATGGCCCAGAATCGCGCCGTCCTCGGGTCGAATTACTTCTCCTCGGCCTTCCGCTACCCGGGCGGCCACATGTCCTGGACCAACCTGTCCCAAGCCGACGCCGCCTTAGCTAAGCGTGGGGTGGACTGGATCGACTGGAACGCAATGAGTGGTGACGCGGACGTGCAGCGTCCCACAACCATTCCCGGCTATCTCGAGATGGTCAAGAAGAGCATTAAGGAGTCCAATAATCCGAATGTCGTGGTCATCCTCAACCACGACACCTTCGGCAAGCAGATGACGGCCGAGGCCATGCCGTCGATCCTTTCGTGGCTTAAGAGCCAGGGTTACGAGTTCGGCGTCATTTCCTGATTCCAGAACGTCACGCGAAGCAAGTGATGCCCCCAGGGATTCCGGGGGGCACCACGGCATTTATGCGAGCTAGTCGCGGTGGTTCACTTGTTTCCCTGGTTGGCGACCGCCTTGGCGCCAGCGGCAGCAGCCTCAGGGTCGAGGTAGCGACCACCCTTGGTTACCGGCTTGAGGCTGTCGTCAAGCTCGTAGAGCAGCGGGATACCAGTCGGAATATTGAGGCCGGCGATGTCCTCGTCGCTGATCTCATCGAGGTGCTTGACGAGGGCGCGCAGAGAGTTGCCGTGAGCAGCCACCAGCACAGTCTTGCCATCCTTAAGGTCGGCAGCGATATCAGAGGTGAAGTATGGCACCATGCGAGCCACAACATCCTTGAGGCATTCGGCAACCGGACGCTCGGACTCCGGAATGTCGGTGTAGCGCGGGTCGTTGAACTGGCTGAACTCGCCGTCGTGGTCAAGGTCCGGAGGACGAACGTCATAGAAGCGACGCCAGGCCATGAACTGGTCGTTACCGTACTTCTCCTTAGTTTCAGCCTTGTTCAAGCCTTGCAGTGCGCCGTAGTGACGTTCGTTGAGGCGCCAGGAGCGGCGCACAGGGATCCAGTGGCGGTCACAGCTGTCAAGGGCTAGATAGGCGGTGTGGATGGCACGACGTAGCAACGAGGTGTGGACGATATCGGGTAGGAGATTCTCCTGCTTGAGTAGGTCGGCGGCATGGCGAGCCTCGCCCTCGCCCTTCTCGTTGAGGTCGACGTCTACCCAGCCGGTGAAAAGGTTCTTGGAGTTCCACTCGCTCTCGCCGTGGCGGAGCAGGATGAGCTTTGCAGTCATGGCTCCACCATAGTGGGCTTGAGAGATGAGCGTTCGCTGCCCCTACCCGATCCGCGTCGACGTGCCGATTCCGGGATCTCGACCATGGCCTCGGCCGTTCGACGGCGAGCTCGGCAACGTAGTTCATTCAGTCCTCTGTCGGTGCGAGCGCGCACGAGATTCTGTCCACGACCTCCGTCTGATCGCCGTGCAGTAAGACTGGGTACGACGATTCGTCTTGGATGAGCGTAATGACGGCACCGAGCATGTCTACTTGATTACTGGGGTCTGTGACTAGGGGCCAAATACTGAGCTGGACGTCGAGACCGCGTTCAGGGCCATCCATAGCGCGGAAGGTTGTTGACGTACTATTGCGGCACACCAACACGCCCGGCGAGATGACGTGTTCGGGGTCAACGTGCGGAATAGCGATGGACACGTAGCCGAAGTCGAGGCCGGTGGGGAATCTCATCTCTCGTGCAGTCACTGCGCTAAGGAATGTCGGTTCCACCATGTTGTCGGCAGTGAGACAATCATTGACCTGGGCAAAGAGGTCATTCTGGTTGGTGGCTGTCACATTGGCCACGATGAGACGGGATGCCCCTTTCCACGGCATCGACGACGACCGGTGGATGATCACGCTGTTAGGTCGCTAGCGATCTGGTCGGCGAGTTCCTCGGCACCGACCCCAGTGAGCAGTGGCGTGCCTCGGTAGACTTTGACTGCCTCATCTGGAGGGGTGATGGCGGTAGTGACGACGATGGCGTCAGGCTGGAAAGTCTCCATTTGAGCGGGGATGTTGGCCGTTTTACATTCCTTCATCGTCGCGGTGACGACCCGATCGCGCAGCATCCGCTGCAACTTGTTGGCCACTTGGACGGAGGTGGCGATGCCGGTGCCACAGCAGACCAGAATCTTCTTGTTGACCATCAATGCCTCTCCTCACGTGTATGCCGAACCCACCTCGTCGGCTATTTTGGGGGTGCGGTGACAAAGGAACAACAATACCCCACCTCTAATGCTTCCATAGTCGTTCATGTTCAGGCCGTTAGCCAGTGTTAGCGGTAAATCTCACATCATTTTGCGACGAACGTGCATCGAGGTGGGACTTTCGTGGGGAAAATTCCGTATTTAGGCATTGATCTCACCAGCGATGTCAGTCTCGATCCATCGTCCCAGTTCTTTACCATGCACTCCTTGGGAGAGCAGAAAGACCAGCTTGGCATAGAGAGCTTCAAGGGTCATGTCATGGGCGCTGATTGCTCCGCCCTCCGTGAGGGCATGACTTGACTGGTATTGACCTAGTTGGACATCAGCTTGCATACATTGGGATGCGACGACGACGGGGGTACCGGCAGAGATGACGTCGAGGATAGCCTCAACGAAGCCGGGCTCATCGCTGGGGATATTTCCGACCCCAAATGCGCGCAAGATGACGGCTTCGGGCAAGGGGTCGAGGACTGCGCTGAGGCGTTGAGCGCTGATGCCGGGCGATAGGTCAACGACGAGCACGTCGTGGCGCTGATACGGGGCGGGATTGAGCCAGCCGCAGCCTGTCGACGCGTTCTCGCCCCATTGCCACGGTGCACCGGTGCGCGCTAATTGTGGGACAGCGGGGGAGTCGAACCCGTTATAGGCCCACGAAGAGAGTTTCGTGACGCGATTGCCGCGCAGCAGTTTGTGGCCGAAAAAGACTGCGACCCCATTGAGACGGCCGCTCGTGGCAGCTCGGAGCGCCCCCGTGACGTTTGGTGCGGCGTCTGTCCCGACTACTCCTAATGAGTACTGTGCTCCGGTGACGACGACCGGCTTGCCGAACTCTGTGAGGGCGTAGGACAGCGCTGCTGAAGTGTAGGCCAAGGTGTCGGTTCCGTGAAGAACAATAAAAGAGTCGGCGTCGTCGCGGTACTTCCACAGGTCGTCGACAATTCGGCGCCAATCATCGGGAGTGGCGTTGGCCGAATCAATGAGATGCTCGAAACTTTGAGTCTCGAAAGCTCCGGCGAGTTCGGTGCCAGATAGTAACTGGGTAAGCCACCCTGTCAGATCAGCACCCGGAGCCAAACCGTCAGGAGTGGATACCATACCCAAGGTTCCGCCGGTGTAGAGAATGTGGGTTTGCATGGTTTACATCCCTTCGTCGCTCGGAACCACATTGTCGAGCAGGTCAGGCTTGATCTTGTCACGCACCGCGTACCACCCGGCGACCATGGCTATTGCGACAATGGCGAACAGGGCTAACGTCCAGCGCCCCGATTTCGAGGTGAGGTTCGACAGTACGACGATCAGCAGGAAGGCCAGCGAGACGTAGTTCGTGACCGGAGCACCCGGCATGCGGTATTCCGGTCGGGTCTCCTCGCCCTCCTTGACCGCGCTTACGAAACGAGTATGTGACAACAGCACCATCGCCCACGTGCCGGCGATACCGATGCCGGCGAGGTTCATGACGATCTCGAACGCACTATCGGGGAGGAAGGCGTTGAGGGCGACGCCCAGCAGGCCAAGGGCAGCGGTCATGGCGATGCCGCCGGAAGGCACGTGGTGACGGTTGAGCTTGGCTGCGGCCTTTGGAGCTTCGCCGGCCACCGCCAGCGACCTCAAGGTGCGCCCCGTTGAGTACAGGCCGGCATTGAGAGAGCTGAGGGCGGCCGTCAGAACGATGACCTGGATGATGTCGCCAGCATAGGGAATTCCAATTCCGGTGAAGAAGGTGACAAACGGGGACTCATTGGTCGAATAAGCAGTGTATGGCAGCACGAGCGCCATCAGAATGATTGAACCGACGTAGAACACGAAAATACGCAGGATCATTGAGTTGATGGCCTTGGGCAAGATCTTGCTCGCGTCCTTGGTCTCGCCTGCTGCCACGCCGACCATCTCGGTGCCGCCGAAGGCGAAGATCACTCCCAACGTGAGCGCAAAGACCGGCGCCAGGCCAGCGGGGAAGAACCCGCCATGTCGAGTGATGTTGTGAAATCCTGCCGTATAGTTGCCAACCCGGGCGCCCGCGACAATGGCCCAGATAGCCGCGATCATGAATAGGACGATGGCGGTCACCTTGATGGCAGCGAACCAGAATTCAGCCTCGCCGAACATCTTCACGCTCAGCATGTTGAGGGCAAACACAACGCCGAGGGCGATGAGCGCTAGCACCCATTGCGGGACGGAACGTAGGGCCGTCCAGTAGTGCAGGTACAGCGCCACTGCGGTGATGTCGGCCATTACCGTCACAGACCAGTCGAGGAAGAAGAACCATCCGGTGGCGTAGGCGCCCTTCTCGCCCATGAACTCACGCGCGTAGGACACGAAGGCACCCGAGGATGGGCGACGAATGGCCATTTCACCGAGGGCTCTTACCATGAGGAAGGCGAAAATGCCGCAGACGGCGTAGCTGATTGCCAATCCGGGGCCGCCTTGGGCAATGCGTCCGCCGGTCCCTAGGAACAGGCCGGTGCCGATTGAGCCGCCGATGGCGATCATCTGCAGGTGCCTATTCCTTAAGGCCTTGTTGTAGCCACTATCCCCCTTGTCAACGGTGGTGCTGGTCTGCGGGGTAACAGGATTACCTTCCTGCATGGGAACCTCCTCGTGACGATAGCGCCCCGGTCTAGCACGGGAATGCTAGCGCCGCGACAGGGCCACTCTGCACTGAGGATAAGTAGCTTTACAACCGGATCAAAAAGAGTGGGACGGTTGAATTATCAGCGTCACCGTGTGGTAAGGCCCCGTCCGATGAGGCGGACCATCCCGACGTCACAGACCCAGCTGATCGAAGTCGCAGGATCGGGGGCAAGGTGTCAAAGAAACGAAGGAGAAAGGATAGCGACGAGAAATCGACGGTCTATGTTCTGGCCGTTTCAGAACATAGACCGTCGATCGAAAACGGTGTTGAATTTGTGTGGGGTAGATACCTGGTTAGGTGCTCCCGAAACTAGGACTGGGTATCGTCAGGCAAGGTCCAATCCTGGGTAGAGCGGGAAGCTACCCAGCAACTCGTCGGCAGCGTCATGGACCCTCTGAGCCACTCCGTCCGTAATGTGGTATTTGGCCTTGCCAGGCTTGCCAGTGGAGGACGTCAGCGGGGTGGTGGCCTTCAATGTGGTGACGATGAGTTCGGCAACCTGATCGAATTCGTCGGATCCGAATCCGCGAGAGGTCAGTGCCGGGGTGCCGATGCGAATGCCAGAGGTGTACCAGGCGCCGTTCGGGTCGGCCGGGATCGAGTTGCGGTTCGTGACCACGCCTGCGTCCAGCAGGGCGGCCTCAGCCTGGCGTCCGGCCAGTCCGAAGCTCGTGGTGACGTCAAGCAGGTTGATGTGGTTGTCAGTCCCGTTAGTGATGAGCTTGACGCCACGCTTCATAAGCCCCTCGGCCAGGGCCTTCGAATTGTCCGCGACGCGCCGAGCGTAGTCGCGGAAGGCCTGAGTGCGGGCTTCTGCCAAGGCGACGGCCTTGGCAGCCATGACGTGGGACAGTGGGCCACCGAGCACCATCGGGCAACCGCGGTCGACGTCGTCAGCGTAGTCCTTGGTAGTCAGAACCATGCCGCCGCGCGGGCCACGCAGGGACTTGTGGGTTGTCGTCGTCACAATCTGGGCGTGCGGGACAGGGTCCTCGTCGCCGGTGAAAACCTTGCCAGCAACCAGTCCAGCGAAGTGGGCCATATCGACCATGAGCACAGCACCGACTTCGTCAGCAATCTCGCGCATCTTCGCGAAGTTCACCCGGCGCGGGTAGGCGGAGTATCCGGCGACGATGACGAGCGGCTTAAACTCGCGGGCTAGCTCTGCGACCTTGTCGTAGTCGAGCAGACCGGTTTGCGGATCGGTGCCGTAGGAGCGCTGATCGAACATCTTTCCGGAGATGTTAGGACGGAAACCATGAGTGAGGTGGCCTCCAGTGTCGAGACTCATACCGATAGCTCGCTGGTCGTTGAAACGGTGGCGCAGTGTATCCCAGTCTTCCTGGGTCAAGTCGTTGACGGTGCGGGCACTAAACTCGGCTAGAGCTGGGGTTTCGATGTGGTGGGTGAGGATCGTCCAGTAGGCGGTGAGGTTGGCGTCAATACCTGAGTGGGGCTGAACGTAGGCGTGGTCCGCGCCGAACAAAGCGCATGCATGCTCTGCGGCGATCGTCTCGACGGAATCAACGTTCTGGCAGCCAGCGTAAAACCGATGGCCAGCAGTACCTTCGGCGTATTTGTCAGAAAGCCACGTGCCCATGGTCGCCAGTACTGGCAAGGATGCGTAGTTCTCCGAAGCGATAAGCTTGAGGAAGTGACGCTGGTCAGTGAGCTCAGCACGGGTGGCTTCTGCAATCCGCGGCTCGACTTGCGCAATCGCATCGAGCATGGTGCGGTAGGCCGGGGCTAGCTTCTCGGCAATGTCACGGGCGGTGGGATCGACGGCGCTGGTCACGGATGGCTCCTGTCATGACGGGATGGTAGGCACGAATCTACTCGTCCCTGGATCCACTCGTGGGCAGGGACCAAAAGGACGGCGAGCCAGTCAGGCTCGCCGTCCAGTGTGAGTCCGGAATCGATCGATCAGCGCTTCACTCGGGCGGAACCTCCGGCAGCGAGGTTCTCCACCTCGGAGCGGGTAGCCATCGACGTATCGCCGGGAGTTGTCATTGCCAGAGCGCCGTGGGCGGCTCCCCACTCGACGGCCTTCTGCAGACCTCCCGTCTCCATGAGACCAGCCACCAGGCCAGCAGCGAAGGAATCGCCACCACCAACGCGGTCGAGTATTTCTAGGTCGGGGCGTTCCACTGAGCGAACCAAACCGGTGCCCTTGGACCACGCGATAGCTGACCAGTCATTGCGGCTAGCAGTACGTACCTGGCGCAGGGTGGTGGAGACGACGGAAATGTTTGGTAACTCCTCGACGACCTTGTCAATCATGGCAGCATATGAGTCGACGTCGAGGTGGGAGAGGTTCTCGTCGTTGCCCTCCACTTCGAATCCCAGACACGCCGTGAAATCCTCCTCGTTACCGATCATGACGTCGACCAAACTAGCTAATTCGCGATTGACGCGGCGGGCTTCCTCCTGGCCGCCGATCGACTTCCACAGGCTGGGGCGGTAGTTGAGGTCGTAGGAGATGATCGTGCCATTGGCGTGGGCAGCCTCCATGACGGCCTTGGCGGTCTGGGCGCTGGTCTCCGACAGGGCGGTGTAGATGCCGCCGGTGTGCAGCCAACGCACTCCCAATTCTCCGAAGAGACAGTCGAGGTCGATGTCCTCAGCGCGCAGTTGGCTGGCCGCTGTGTGGCCACGGTCCGAGACACCGACGGCGCCGCGAACTCCGAAACCGCGCTCGGTGAAGTTGAGTCCGGTGCGCACCGTGCGGCCGACTCCGTCAGAAGGCACCCAGGTGATGAACTGGTCGTCGACTCCGCCGGCGGTGATGAGGTCGCCGACGAGGTGGCCGACCGGGTCGTCGACCAGACCGGTGATGACGGCGGCACGCTTGCCGAAGACGCGGGACAGGCCACGGCCGACGTTGTACTCGCCACCGCCCTCCCAGACGTCGAAGGATTTAGCGGTGCGGATGCGACGTTCGCGTGGGTCGAGGCGTAACATCACCTCACCAAGGGAGACGATGTCGTAACGGCACCGATCTGCGGGACGAAGTGTGATGCTCATGACTGCTCCTCGACGATGCTGTGGGCACTGCGGGCGGCCTCGCGTGCCAGGTTGGCGATGGTTCGGTTGTCCCGGGCGGCGACGGCGTCGGCCGGGGTGAGCCAGGTGCCTCCGACGGCAGGAATGTTGGGCCGGGAGAGGAAGTCCGCCAGGTTGTGCGGCTTGACACCACCGGTGGGAACGAAGCGCAGGTTGGGGAAGGGGCCATCGAGCGACGCGATCGTGGTCGCGCCACCGAAGTTGCCGGCCGGGAAGAACTTGAAGGTGTCCAGTCCCATGTCGATTCCGGCCATGATCTCGGTCGGGGTGATGACTCCCGGCAGGACGGGGATGTCATGGTGACGGCAGCGGTCGACGACCTCGCGGGACAGGCCAGGGGCGACGACGAACGTCGTTCCTGCGCTCACCGCCTCGTCAACCTGACGGGCATTGATGACGGTTCCGGCTCCGACCATGACGCGTCCGTCCTTGGCCATCGACTCGATGGCGGCGGGTGCGGCGTCGGTACGGAAGGTGACCTCGGCGACGGGAAGTCCACCGTCGACGAGACCGTCGGTGACGGCCGGGGCGGTGGCGGCGTCATGGATGACGACCACTGGGATGACGAGATTCGCCAGGACTTTGTCGAGTGCTTCGTTGCTCACTTGTGATCTCCGACGTTGGGGGTTTGTGTCAATTGTTGTTCCGGAGGGGGAGGGGGTGGCGAGGCCTTGCCATCGTTTCCCGTCGATTTTGTCGAAAGCGTGGCAGTCTCTCCGATCCGCTCAAATACTAGCGGCAAGCGCTTGCCGAAGCTGGTCTTGACAGGAATAATGAACGCCACGGACACACGACGAGGGAGTCGGCATGACGAAGGTTGCGCTCATCACCGGAGGAAACCGTGGCATCGGTCTGGCTATCAGCAAGGCCATGCTGCAGCAGGGATACGCGGTGCAGATCCTGTCACGAAGCGAGTTAGCGCCGGAGGTGCTGACGGAGCTGCAAGGTCTAAGCGAGGTTGGTCACACCAGTGGCGACGTCTCCGATCTGACCGCTCATCAGCGATTCATCGGTGACGCACTGGACCGCTGGGGTCGCATCGACGTCCTCGTCAACAATGCCGGCGTGGCTCCGACCAGCCGTGACGACATCCTTGACGCCACCGTCGAGTCCTTTGACCGGGTGCTGGGGATCAACCTGCGCGGGCCCTACTTCCTCACCCAGGCCGTCGCCCGTCAGCTCATCGCCCAACGGGGTGACGGCACCACCGACACCACTGACGGGATCGTCGGGGCTATCGTCAACGTGGCTTCCTGCTCCTCGACGATGGTCAGCTTCAACCGCGGCGAGTACTGCATCTCCAAGGCTGGGGTCTCGATGGCAACCCAGCTCTGGGCCGCGCGACTCGCTCCGGAGGGGATCCTCGTCAATGAGGTGCGTCCAGGCGTCATCGCCACCGAGATGACGGCCGGGGTCAAGGAGAAGTATGACCGCCAGTTCGCCGAGGGGCTCGCGCCGATGCCACGCTGGGGCCGTCCCGAGGACGTCGCTGCAGCTGTCGTCAACCTGGTCATCGGATCGATGAGGTACTCCGTCGGTGAAGTCATCAATGTCGACGGCGGCATGCACATCGCGAGGTTGTGAGATGGACCTGCCCACCATGCACCTTGCCGGGCTCGACGTCCCGGTCGCCAGCGTCAACACCGTCGTTGTCGGGACCGGATCGGCCGGGTATTGTGCGGCAGACCGGCTGGCCCAGTTCGGACAGCACGACGTCCTCGTCATTGCAGACACCATCAATGCCGGAGCCTCGCGAAATGCTGGCTCCGACAAGCAGACCTATTACAAGCTGACCCTGGCCGGAGACGGACCGGACTCGGTGGGAGAGATGGCCCGCATCCTCTTCGACGGGGGAGCGATGGACGGCGACATCGCCCTGACGGAGGCAGCGCTCTCGGCGCGGTGCTTCTACAACCTGGTAGAGGCTGGTGTCGAATTCCCTAGTGACCGTCACGGACAGTTTATCGGTTACAAGACTGACCACGACCCCCGGCAGCGAGCGACCTCGGTGGGGCCCTTCACCTCGAAGTCGATGGTTGAGCATCTTGAGGAACGGGTGCGCTCCCGGGGGACCGAGATCGTCGGTGGGGTGCGGGTCGTCGACCTCATCGTCGATCGTTCGGGAGAGATCCCTCGCTGCGTCGGCCTTCTCGGGCTGCGACGTGACGTAGTCGCCGACCAGGGGTGTCCGTTCATTCTGATTGCCGCACGCAATGTCGTCCTGGCCACCGGCGGACCCGCCGGAATGTTCGCCGACTCGGTGTGGCCGCACGGTCAGTGGGGTGCCACAGGTGCCGCCTTGCGCGCCGGAGCCGTCGGCCACAACCTGCCCGAGTTCCAGTTCGGGCTGGCCTCCCTGAGACCTCGTTGGAACGTGTCGGGGACCTATATGCAGGTGGTTCCTGCCTTTGTCTCGGTGGGCCCCGACGGCACCGAGCACGACTTCCTGGCCGAGGTCATCGACGATCCGGGCGCGCTCACCAGCCTCATCTTCCGCAAGGGTTACCAGTGGCCCTTCGACATCGACAAGGTCCATGACGGTTCCAGCCTCATCGACATCCTCACCTACCGCGAGACGGTGATGCGAGGACGTCGGGTCTTCCTCGACTTCCGCATCAACCAGCCGAGCTGGGATCCGAATCTGCTTGACGACGAGGCTCGCGGATACCTGGAGTCTGCAGGTGTGCTCGGCTTAGAGACGCCGGTCGAGCGTCTGCAGCACATGAACCAGCCGGCCTACGAGTTCTACCTCAACCGCAATCCGGGTATCGATCTGGCCGCCGATCGCCTCGAGATCGGCGTGTGTGCTCAGCACAACAACGGCGGGATTGACGTCGATCTGTGGTGGCGATCCTCCATCGCCGGCCTGTTTCCGGTGGGAGAGGCTGCCGGAGCCCATGGGGTGGCGCGTCCAGGCGGTGCTGCCCTCAACTCGGCCCAGGTCGGGGCAACGAGGGCAGCCCAGTGGATCGCGGCCCGAGAGCAGGGTGCTGCTCGCGCTGACGAGGGCTGGCAGGAGTTGGCCGGTGATGCTTTGCAGAAGGCGCGGAGCCTTCTCGAGGCAGCCTGTGGACGCGAGGAATCCTCAGGGGTTCTGATCGATGATGTGCTGATGGAGTCCACCCGTGCAATGAGCGACAATGCCGGGCTTGTGCGGTCTCGTCAGGGCCTTGAGGAGCTGGCAAGGAACGTCGCCGAATGGCGTCGTCGGGTTGTCGATGAATGTGTCGTCGACCCGACGAGCAGACGCAGCGTCGACAGGCTCTTCCTGGTCCGTGACATCCTCGACGTCCAGGCCGTTTACGTGGCCGCCATGCTCGACCATCTTGATCATGGGGTGGGCTCGCGCGGATCGGTCCTCTACACCGACCCCGACGGTGATCTGCCGGTCTCATGGTGGAACGACGGCGCCGACCTCGACGTCGAGGAGATCTTCCGGCACCGTCTGGACTCCAAGGCCCATCACGGCGTCACCCAGCGTGTGTCCGTCGACGCCGTTGGGGAGGCCATCCACGCGCATTGGGGTCCGGTGCGTCCCATCCCGACCGAGGACGAGTTCTTGGAGAACGTCTGGAAGACCTACCGGGTCGATCACAACATCCACTGACCGCCCACTCGATGAGGAGACATCGTGGCATCCATCAGAGTTCTGTCCGGCCATGGCCGATACACCGATCCATGGCATCCCTTCGCCGAGGGATCTGCGGCAATCCGCGAGATCCTGGAGGCGGTCGGTCATCGCGTCGAGGTTCGTGACGACGACGTCTCGTGTTTGCAGGAGCTTGACGCCCTGGACCTGGTGGTCGTCAATCTCGGGGGCAACGTCGAGGTGGAGCTCGAACACGACGACGAATGGGCCGCTGCCCAGCATGAATTCGGTCAGTGGATTCGTGGCGGCGGACGAGTGCTGGCTGTCCACACTGCCGCGAATTCCTTCCCGGACTGGCCTGAATGGCCCGCTCTGCTTGGCGGTCAATGGGTGCGCGGTACGAGTTGGCACCCCAAGCGTTGTATTGCGACCTTCGGAAAGGCCCCCGGGGCGGAGGATTATCCGGTTTGGACTGGGCTCGACGTCGTCACCGTCTACGACGAGAGGTACTCAGACCTCGTCGTCCACGAGGGCTCCACTCCGCTCATTCGCCATGAACTCAGTGAGGAGTGGCAGGTGATGGGGTGGGCCCATGGAGACAACGTCATCTATGACGGTATGGGTCATGACGCGAGGTCCTACTCCTCGCCGTCACATCGCAAGTTCCTGATCAACGAGGTGGACTGGCTGCTCAGCTGAGACTCCGAACGGTATGAGGACAGCTGGACAGGAAACGGCCCGGTCGCATGAAGCGACCGGGCCGTTCGTCTCACAGGTGGGGCAGGACGAGTTCCTCGTACCTGGCTGCAAGTCTTTCGACGATCCGGCGAGTTGGCATCGCCCAGACCTCCTCGTTGAAGATCTCGACCTCGACCGGGCCGGTGTAGCCTGCCTCGCTGACCTACTGGGTGATGGTCGGGAAGTCGATGTACCCGTCCCCGGGGAATCCGCGCGAATTCAGGGTCTCGGCGGCCAGGGGCAGGATCCAGTCGCAGATCTGGTAGCTGGAAATGCGTCCCTCCCTGCCGGCACGGGCGATTGACTCGCGGGCCTGCGGATCCCACCACACGTGGTAGGTGTCGACGACGACACCCACCACGTCAGGGGAGAAGGGTGCGGCCATGTCGAGGGATTGCCCCAACGTCGTGAGGACTCCTCGGTCCGCAGTGAACAAGGGATGCATCGGCTCGAGTGCCAGGCGCACCCCGTGGTCGCGTGCAATGGAGACGAGATCGCCAAGCCGATCTGCCACCCGCTGACGGGCAGCGACGATGTCCTTGTCCCCGGTGGGCAACCCACCGACGACCATGACGAGTTCGCTGGCCCCGACGGCTGCGGCCTCCTCGAGAGCCCTGGTGTTCTCGGCGATGGCCCCGGGGAGGGAGTCAGCGTCAGTGCCGGTGAGGAATCCTCCTCGGCACACTGTCGACGCCTTGAGCCCGGCCTCGGAGATGATCCGGGCCGCCTCGTCGTTGCCTACTCCTTGGATCCGGTCGCGCCAGGGGCCGATCCATCCCAGGCCGGCTTCGGCACATGCGGAGGTGCACTCTGCCAGGGTCGCGTGCTTGGCCGTCGCAGTGTTGAGGGACAGCCTCGAGAGGTCACTCATCGCTGGTCCACCACGATCTCGGGGGCGTAAACGCGTCGTCCCTCGGCGGCCGACCGCAATCCGAGTTCGGCAAGTTGGACTTCGCGTGCTCCCGACAGCAGGTCGAAGCGGTGCCGACGATCCATCGCGACGTCGGTGAGGTATTCCTCCCACTGTGCCTTGAAACCGTTGTCGAGGCTGCCGGTGGCAGTGGCGGCGTTGTCGGGAACCTCCTGCCACATCGACATGTAGTCATTAGTGTCAGGGATGTCGGGATTCCAGGTCGGGCGGGGGGGGGGTGACCCCGCGGGGCTGGCAGACGCATCCGAACAGGCCTGCGACGGCGGAGCCGTGGGTGCCGTCGATCTGGAACTCGAGCAGTTCGTCGCGGAAGACGCGGGTCGCCCACGAGGAGTTCATCTGCACGATGACTGGGTCCCCGGAGGGTGTGACGACGTTGAAGATGGCGTAAGCGGCATCGTCGGTGTCCGCGTTGTAGATGTTGCCCTGCTCATCCACGCGCTTGGTGATGTGAGTGGCGGTCTGGGAGTAGACGTCCCGGGTCTGTCCGATGATGCCCTCGATGACGTAGTTCCGCGGGTACATGTCGGTCGTCATGCTGCCGCCGTCAGTCTTGCGGTAGTTCCATGACGGTCGCTGGGAGGGAACGTCGGTGCCTTCCCACACCCAGTATCCGAATTCGCCGCGCATGGAGAGGATGCGTCCGAAGAATCCCATGTCGACCAGACGACGCAGCTTCACCAGGCCAGGCAGGTAGAGCTTGTCGTGGACGACGCCGTCAATGATGTTGTGACGGTGTGCCAGCTCCGCCAACTCGATGGCCTCGTCGAGGGTCTCGGCAGTGGGCTTCTCGGTGTAGATGTTCTTGCCGGCCTCGATGGCGGTGCGCAGAGCTCGGTAGCGACGTGACGTCGTCTCCCTGCACTCGGCGTCGACGCCGCAGACCTACCACATGCTGGGAGCTGAGGATTTCGCGAAGATGAAGGACGGAGCGACTTTCATCAACACTGCGCGCGGGGCCATCTGTGATCAGGACGCCCTCATCGCTGAACTGCAGCGCGACCGGATCAGCGCCATCATCGACGTGACCGACCCCGAGGTCAACGCGCCCGACTCCCCATTGTGGACCCTGCCGAACGTCATCCTGACCCCACACGCTGCCGGGTCAATGGGACGAGAGCTTCACCGCCTCGGCGACGGCGCGGTCGATGACCTGGCGAATTACATTTCCGGTGCCCCCGTGGCCGGGGAATTCCCGGTCGGTCAGTACGCGGGGCGTGCCTGATGAAGCGGGACGTGACTTGGGTTAGCGGCAATCTAGTTAGGTGAGGCGGCACATCAGGCTCGGTCGTGGCGGCCGCCGCCGGAGGGAGTTTGAGTTACCTGGCGTGCCAGCGTTACTCGCACGGACTGGCCGCCTAGCCCCGCCGTGTCGACATGCAGAGTCCCGGCCGCGTTTTCGCAGCTGACATCAACGTGGCTATCTGCGGTTTTGACCTTCCAGCTTCCCTCAATAGTTACGGTAAGTGATCCCCTCTTCTGGGTGGGTTCGACGATGACGACCTCCATTTGGTTTGCGCTCTCCCGAGTCTGCACCAGCGCAGGACGGTTAACTGCCACGCCGCCGCAGGTAGCTGGCTTCCAAAAAGCCAAGGTGGTGACGACAGTGGGGTCCTTCGTCAAGAGGGCACCCGCAGAGCGGACGGCCTGGACGGTTGCGTCATTCCGGAGCACGGTGAACGGCTCGACTCCTGGGCGCGTGGCCAGGGCCATCGTGTGGGAACGGCTGGCAGTGGGAAGCAGCGCCCACGCGACTGGACGATCGTGGTGGGTGACGTGCAGGGATGCGTAGGCGCGCTCGATGACCTCGTCAGCCCCCTTGACCTTGCGGGAGGGATTGACGTCGATCCACGTTCCCTTTCTCGTCGCCACATCTGCGGAGAGATCGGTGTCAGTGGCGAAGACGTAACCGCCGACTCCGTCCAGATGGGCCCACCGGGGGTTCTGGAAGGAGGTCGCGGATGAGACCCGGTTGCCGTCGACGAGGAGTTTCGTCGACGAGCTGGCCACCTTGCGGTGCTCGACGACGGTTATGGCCCGCGATGCGTCGGTGGTCACGTCGGTCGTCAGCTCTACCATGGCGTCCTTCAGACCCACCCATAGGCGGCGTGCCTTGAGGGCGGAGTCCTGGGAGGTGATGTGGGACGCGGCGGCAGACCACGACCCCGATGCGAGGCCCCCGGACCATTCGTTGGTCGGGGTCTTGGCCGCCCACGAGGCTCCGACGGCGCGTTTGAGCGGAGTGGAGTCCACCGTCGTCCCCGTCGGTGCTGAGTAGTCGACGGTGGCCCAGTACCCGTCCTCGTACTGTCCCATGTCTCCGGGCAGCAGGAGGTAACGCATTCCCTGGCTGGTCCTGGACGCCCATTCGTTCTCCCCGTTGCCGTACTCGTACCAGGCAATGCGATCCGAACAGTTGGAGACGGTGATTAGCCAGTCCGCGGTGCGGTGGACGAGACGGTCCATGGACGCGAAGTAGCTCGGCGTCGACGACTCCGGGACGGGGCGCGCCTTGGCGGCGGCGTCGAACAGGGAGATGTCGACAAGGGTGGACGGCTCGGACAGGTGATCGAAGGTGTTTCGAGCCATCCAACCGTGCACGATCCCTCGCCACTGTTCGGCGCGGTGTGTCGGCAGGGCATCAGCCATCATGAGCATGGCACGGGCGATCGAGATGCCGTGCATGGCGGCAGACTCGTTGATGCGCGAGATGGATCGGCCGCGCACGTCGTCGAGGATCTGGCCGTTGTACATGACGGGGATGAAGCCGCGTTCGACCTGGTCGTGGAAAGCCTTACGAGCCGATTCGACGATGTCGAACCTCATCCCGGAGACCAGCGGGAAGAGCATTGCCAGTCCGCTGAACAGGACGTCGCCGTAGCCGCCGGTGTAGGGGATGTGGGAGTGCTGGATGAATCCGCCGTCGGCACGGAAACCGTCACCTTCGGTGGTGACGCGCCAGGCGTCAGGCAATCCGTCAACGGCATGACGCAGCCTCTTCTCGTCGCCGGTCGCGATGGAACGGCACATGACGGCACGGGTCAGGTCCATGCGATTCGCGCCTGTCGAGACCACGGGCTGAACGGGGTTGGCAGTGGGCTTGACCGACGCCGGCTGCTGGAACCAGGGGTCGGGGATGAAGTGGTCGATGCCGGCTGCCGCTGCGGACATGACCTCGGGCGGCAGGACGTCGTGCAGGATGCACATGACATCGGCGACAGCTCTTGACGCGCCGTCCTCCCAGTCCCACCAGTTCCCATACTCGTCCTGGGAGGGGTTGTACCGAAGTCGGCAGAAGTCCCTGAGCCCCTCGATGCACGCGGAGAGGATTTCGGGATCCTTGTGGTAGCTGGACCCGGGTGTGGCCCAGGCGCAGGCCATCGACTCGATGGCTCGGGCTGTCTTGGTGATGAAGGGCGACTGCTCCTTGCGGAGGTCTGCCGAGATCAGAACGGTCTGACGGCTCGAGCCGGATACGAGGTCGGTGAGGATCTCGGCGACCTTCCGGTCGGTCTTGGCGATGATCGCTCGGGCACGTGGGTCAGAGGTCCGGGCGGCTCTGCGTCCGGTGATGATGTCGATCCATCGCTCGCACAGCGCCGACCAGCTGTCGGGCCCGGGGGCGGCAATGGCGTCCGTCACTGTGGGAGAAGCGGCGAGCGCCATGGCTGACAGCGCAGATGCGGTGAGGAAGGTTCGTCGAGATGGGGTGCCGAACAAGGGTCACGCTCCTCGGGAGAGGGTGGCAACACTGCCACACGTACAGGTTTGTTTTCCAGAAACATTACAGGAAAGCGGTTACCATTGTCACCAGTTGGACATCATATTTTTGATCCTCGAATTACGCGACAGTTCGATGGTGAGCGGCAGGGTGTGATGACATGACGCAGAGGAGTCCACTGACCCATTGGGGACGCGAGGACTGGTGCAATCTCGCTGATCGTCTGGTGACGACGGCCATGAGCCATGCAACACCAGGCCACGGGCGGATTGTGATGCCGGGGGAACCGGGCGGACTGGGCCCTGACATCGACGGGCTCGAAGAGTTGGCGTCGTGGTGGGCCGGAGGCGTCGCCGCCGGCGTCGACCAGAGGGCCGAGGATCGCTGGCTGCGACCATCTGAACATTGGCAGGCCGTTGTCGAGGCCTGTTCATTGGCCCTGACGCTCCACTTCACCAAGCCCTGGATCTGGGATCAGCTCTCTCAGCGGACCCAGGAGCAGGCCGTCGAGTGGTTTCAGGACGTGCGCAATCCCGAGATCCCCGACAACAACTGGATCTGGTTCCAGGTCATCGTCGAGACCTTCCTGCGAGGCCTCGGTGCCGACTGGGACGAGGCCCTCGTCCGCGAGCACCTCGAACGTCACGAGGACTGGTACCGCACCGACGGTTGGATCAGCGACGGACCGAGGCGCTGCTACGACCACTATGTCGGATGGGCCATGGAGACTCTGCCGGCCCTGTGGACCCTCATGGACCCGACCTGGGATCTTAGCAGAGACTTCGCCACCGTTCACGGGCCCAGGTTGAGGAGATACCTTGAGGACGTCCCCTTCCTCGTCGGAGCTGATCTGGACGGCCACGGAGGTACCGCTCCTCTCATCCAGGGACGTAGCCTCATCTACCGGTGGTGCACCTGCGCGCCGCTGTGGGCCGGAACCTTCATGGGTGTTTATCCAGTGTCCCCCCGGACTGACGAGGCGTATCTGCTCGGGAACCGTAAGGCATTTCCTCGATCGAGGAGCGGGCGCTGACGGCATCCTCACCATGGGCTGGTTCGGGGAATTCCGCCCGATGGCCCAGTTCTACTTCGGTGTGGGATCCCCCTACTGGGCCTCCAAGGGGATGCTCGGTCTAGCCCTGCCTGCCGACCACCTGGTATGGGCAGCTGAGGAGGAGGCTCTGCCGGTGGAGAAGGAGGACACCCATCGCCTCATTTCCACGCCGGGATGGATGGTCAGCGGAACGTCAGCCGACGGCGTGGTTCGTGTGCTCAACATCGGTACCGATGGTGAGAACGAGGCAGACCTTGTCAGTGAGGCACCCCTGTACACGTCTCTCGGCTTTTCCACCGTGACGGCCCCAGCACAGGCGGGGGAGTGGACCCTGCAACCTGTTGCCAATGTGGTCGCTCTGCGCGATGCGAAGGGGCGGGTTTCGTGCAGATCGGGCCAGCACGTCGACCGGTTGGAACAGCTCGGGGACGTCCTCGTCGGGCAATCCTCCTGGCAGGTTCACTGGATCAAGGTCGAACCGGATTCCCAAGTGGGCTACGGCGCGCGTGGTGAGTCCGACCTGGGCCCGCGCATCGTGTGTGCCCAGGTCTGTCACCAAGGAATCGAGGTGCGTTGTGCCTGGTTCGACGAGGACGTACCGGTGGCATCCGTCGTCGTGGCCGGGTTGGCCGACTGACCCCGAACAGGGACCGGATTCCTTCCTCGAACCAGTGACGCCGTGGCAGTACAGGCAACGGCTGACGGCTCAGGCGGTCACGGGGCTGTCAGAGGCGACGACCGTCGAGCAGATGGAGACGCCCATGCGGGCAGTGGACCTTACATCGCCCTCGTCGGGCTCGGGATGTGTGGCCCCCATCCGCAGATCGACGTGGCTGACGACTCGGTGACGGTGACCTTCCCGGGACAGCCCGCCGTGAGCCTCAGTCCTCCGATGCACTCCCACGCACCCTCGACGCCTCGTACAGCGCGATCGACGCTGCCACCGAGGCGTTGAGGGATTCGACATCACTGCTGATCGGGATCGACGTCAGCACGTCGCAGGACTGCCGGGTGAGACGGGCCAAGCCCTCTCCCTCTGAGCCGACGACGAGCACCAGCGGGCCGTCCAGACCCGGAGCGGCGGCGATGTCGGAGTCGGCCTCACCGGCCAGCCCGACGATCATCCAGCCAGTCGCAGCGAACTTGCCGAGGGCCTGGTTGAGGTTCGAGGCCATCGCCACCGGTACGCGTGCGGCTGCCCCAGCTGAGGTCTTCCACGCCGCTGCCGTCATCGAGGCCGAGCGACGCGACGGGATGAGCACCCCCTGAGCACCAAAGGCGGCAGCCGAGCGGATGATCGCCCCCAGATTGCGCGGATCGGTGACCTTGTCGAGGGCTACTATGAGCCCACCGTGGTAGGTCTGGTTGCCAGCTGCGATAAGGTCGTCCACGGTCGCGTACTCGTATTCGGGTAGGCGCAGGGCCACTCCCTGATGGTTGGACCCACCTGTCATACGGTCGAGTTCGCCACGAGTGGCCTGCATCAATGCGATGCCATGATCAGCAGCGAAGGTGAGGATCTCCCTCAGCCGCGAGTCATGCTCAGCTCCTTCGGCGACGTAAGCAGTGCGTACTGGAAGGCCGACGTGAAGGGCCTCGAGTACAGGATTGCGACCGATGACCCACTCCGGGCCTGCCCCTTTGGACTTCGCCGGTTTGCGGGCCGCGGCGCGGGCCAACCTCTCCTGCTTGGCCTTATACGCCTTGTGGTAAACGCGGTCCTCCGCCTTGGGGGTGGGGCCTCGGCCTTTGAGAGCCTTGCGGCCTCGTCCGCCAGAGCCAACAGCCGAACTCTTGCCCTTGTGCCCTGCGCCGCGCCGCTGAGAATTTCCTGCCATGTCAGTCTCCTTGTCAGCTCAGCGACCAATGGGCGCCAGCGGGGGTGTCCTCGATCGTCAATCCAAGGTTTGTCAAGGTGTCGCGGATGGCGTCAGCTGTAGCCCAATCCTTGCGGGCACGAGCCTCGGCACGCTGCTCCAGCATGGCATGCACCAAGCCGTCAACGACCGGCTCTAACCGGTCGTCGCTGCCTGCGACGTCGGCCCACTCGGGGGCCTGCGGATCGAGTCCAAACACCGCGAGCATTGCCTTTACACGGGCCAGGTGGTGACGGGTGGCCTCGACATCGCAGGTCGACACGGACTTATTGCCCTCGGTGATCTGGCTGAACAGGGCCGCTACCGCCTGTGGAGTGCCTAGGTCGTCATCCATCGCCGTAACGAATGCCGCCGGCAGCTCTTGCGACGCCGTCACCTGCTCGCCGACGAGGTCGCCGGCTCGGTCCAGAAAGGAATCGATGCGTTCGATGGCCTTAGTGGCCTCATCCAGAGACCCCTTGGTGCCTTCGTCAGCGGGGCTGAACTCGATCATGGAGCGATAATGCGGGGCCAACAGAAAGTACCTGACGGCGCGTGGGCTGTAGGCCTTGGTGACCTCAGTCACCTGGGCAGTATTGCCCAGGGACTTACTCATCTTCTCCCCGGACATCGTCACCCAGGCGTTGTGCATCCAGTAACGGGCGAAGGGACGACCCGCCGCTGCCGACTGAGCTAGCTCATTTTCATGGTGAGGGAACCGCAAGTCGATGCCGCCACCGTGAATGTCGAAGGTCTCACCCAGATACTTCCCGGACATCGCCGAGCACTCCAGGTGCCAGCCCGGCCGACCCCGTCCCCACGGGGACATCCACGACGCTGTTTCGGGCTCGTCCTCCTTGTGACCCTTCCATAGTGCAAAATCCCGCGGGTCGCGTTTGCCACGCGGGTCGGAATCTTCGGCTGGGTTCATCTCGTCGACACGCATCCCGGACAACTCCCCGTAACGGGGCCAGGCCCGAACATCGAAGTAGACGTCACCAGAACCGTCGGGGGCGGGATAAGCGTGACCTTTGTCGATGAGGGTCTTGACCAACTCGATCATCTCCGGGATGTGGCCGGTAGCCCGAGGCTCATAGGTCGGTGGACGGCATCCCAACGCCTTGTACGCCGCATGAAGCTCGTTTTCGTAGTGGTAGGCGTGGGCCCACCACGGGGTGCCAGTAGCGGCGGACTTTGCGAGGATCTTGTCGTCAATATCGGTGACGTTGGCGACGACGGTCACCTGGTAGCCAGAACACTCCAGCCAGCGCCGTAGGACGTCGAAGACAACCTCCTTGCGGATGTGGCCCAGATGCGGACTGGACTGCACCGTCATGCCACAGTGGTAAATCGACACCTGACCCTCGCGAAAGGGTTCGAAGGTCTCGATGCCGTGGGTAGCGGTGTTGTAAAGCTTAAGCGTCACGCTCCCAGGTTACCGGTGGTCCCCGACCCATCGCCTACCATGGCCGTATGGCCGAGATCCGCAAACACAAACCGTCGTCCAGCCCCATCGCCCGGGCTTTGGAGGCCGCAATGGGTGAATCCATCAAGCCGGTTGTCCCTGGATCGCGCCCCGACAAGGGGGTTGAAGAGCCGGAGACGAAGTCTGAGTCCACCTCATCGGCCGCCGCAACTGCCACCCAGTGGGGGTCCTTCACCGTGACGACGCCACCGAAGCTTTCAGATTAATTGGGTTGATCTAACTTTTCATCCGGGCGCGTAAGGCGTCGATATCGAGACGCGACGCGGACTCCACGTCGACGACCTCAGCATGGGCCTCCCACGGGTCGTAGGGGGCGTCCCCCTCTTCATCCTCGACGTATCCGAGTGACGGGTCGTAGACGTTGACCAATTCATGTCCGTTGCGCATTGGAGAACCGTCCACTGGTACGACGGACTCCGTGCTCATGGCCTCGTCAGGCAGCTTGGCGAGGATGTCCCGTACGTAGCCCTGGGCCGCTTCGGCGTGCGGAACTTCCCGCTGTTGACGCTGGGATTCGTACCACCGATAGTCGAGTACCTCGTGGTAAAACTGCGCGAGTTCGCGTTTCCGGGAAAGTTCCGGAGGGATCTGCTGCACGACCGGCTCGAAACACTCAGTGAGCCAGCGGTGAGCTGCGACGGCCTCGTCGTCCCCTTGGAGTCCGTTGCGCGCCCGGAAGGTGTCAAGGTCGTTGAGCAGACGCCGTGCCTGAAATTCCTCGGTGTCTAAGCCAGTTAGACGCAACAAGCGTCGCTGGTGGTGCCCGGCGTCGACAACCTTGGGTTGGATGCGTAGTCGCTGACCGTCCGGTGAGGTCTGGATGTCCAGCTCGGCGACGTCGAAGCCAAGGGCGTTGAGGCGACGCACCCGCGACTCAACCTGGGAGTAGTCGCCGCCGGCGAATTCCTCGGCCGCGGTGAGTTCGTTCCACAAGTCGTGATAGCGGTCCTCAATAGTCGTCACCAAGCCCAATGGGTCAAGGGCATCATCGAGCATGTCACCTTCTTCAAGGTCGAGGAACTCGCCATAGAGATTCGTCCGGGCGATCTGTAGGTCGTGTTCCCGCTGCCCGGTGGTCAGGCGATCGTGCAACTCACCGGTCTCCGCATCGACCAGATAGGCGGCGAAGGCCTCGGCGTCGCGTCGGAACAATACATTCGACAGCGAGATGTCACCCCATAAGAAGCCCACCAGATGAAGCCGCACAAGCAGGACGACGAGGGCGTCCAGGAGTCGCATGACGGTTCCTTGACGTACACCAGAATGGAAGAGGGACCTGTAAGGCAACGAGAACCGTAGGTGGCGGGTAAGGATGATCGGTTCCAGCGGCTCACCATTGGGTGCGACGCGGTCAGTGATGACGCCGATGGGCTCGACTGACGGGGTATCGAGCCGCGTGAGGTCGTGTAGCAAGCGGTATTCGTGAATCGCCAGGTGTTCAACGACTTCCTTGGCGGCATAGACATCGTCGCCGATCGTGATGAACCGCACCACGTGACGAGAGATACCCCGGGGCAGCGCGACTAGTCGCTCCTGTGGCCATTGTGCCAGCGGTGTACTCCACGGCAACGGAAGCAGGCGGGAGTCGGGCTTCGCGCTGAGGAAACGGGTCACGGAAATAGTCTGCCACTCGCACTCCGGTTGGGTGGTGTGGGGCCTAGTCAGGGGGGATTCGAGAGGAATTTCAGACAGTCGTGGCCCGATCGAGGGCTTCGGACAGGCAGATCGCGAGGTCATTAACAGGATCGATTCCTGGGCTCATCCGAATCATGGCGTCGGTGACCCCCGCTGCGTCCCGAGCCTCCTGACTCATGGCGGCGTGGGTCATCGTCGCCGGGTGGCAGACCAGGGACTCCACCCCGCCCAGGGATTCCGCGAGGATAAACCCCTTCAGCCCGGTCATAAAAGCCTCGACGGATGCTCGGCCACCGGCCAGTTCGAAGCTCAGCAGGGACTCGAAGTTCTTCTGTTGGCGGGCGGCCAACTCATGGCCGGGGTGGTTGGGCAGGCCAGGCCAATAGACGGCTGTGACGGCCTGGTGACTTTGGAGAATCTCCACCATCCGAGCGGCGTTCGCGCAGTGAGCCTGCATCCTCACACCAAGGGTTCGCAAACCTCGCAAGGTCAGCCAGGAATCCAGCGGGGAGGCCGTCAGCCCCATCATGTTGGCGTGGAAGGCTATCAGGTCGACGTCTTGTTGGTTCGCGGCGACCACCGAGCCGCCGATGACGTCGGAGTGACCGTTAAGGAACTTGGTGTCAGAGGCAATAACGAGATCAGCGTCAAGGCTGAGTGGCTGTTGCAGAATCGGTGAGCAGAAGGTGTTATCGACGGCAACAACGGTGCGCTTCCCAGCAGAGGAGTGCGCTAATTCAGCTGCCGCTGCGATGTCGGTGATGCGCAGTAGAGGGTTCGATGGAGTCTCCACCAAGAGCAGATCAGTAGGAGGCTCCAGAGCGGTGCGCAGGGCGTCAAAATCAGTTTCGTTGACCCAATCGACGCTCAGACGACCAGCGGCGGCCCACGTGTCAAGGATGCGTCAGGTGCCGCCGTAACAGTCGTGCGGAGCGACGATGTGGCCGCCAATCGGTACGAAGGCTTGCAGCACCAGAATTACCGCCGACATTCCTGATGAGGTGACGACAGCTCCTGCGCTACCTTCAAGGGTCGTCAAAGTGTCGGCGAGCAACGCCCGGGTTGGATTGCCTCCTCGCCCGTAGTCAAAGGGCGGGCATTCCCCGAAAGTGTCGTAGAAATAATTCGAGAAGAGGAAGGCTGGCGGGATGACGCTGGAGTGGTCATGGTCTGAACACAACCCGGTCGTCAGTCCCTGCATAGTGGTGGACGTCGGCATGGCCCCTCCTGTCATCGGGTGATTTTGAGGGTAGCCGAGATGAGGCATTGGAAATATTTCGACCAACTTTTGGATTCGCCGTGACGAATTCTCGTGTGAGGCATCCTTATGTATGAAAGTCCCCCACATCGAAATGGAGATGAGCCGATATGGCTGACAACAATACCGCCTCCGCGAAGACCGACTCCACCAAGTCCGACGCCGCAAAGACCGAGAACCTGCTGGAGACGAGGTCCAAGGAGAAGGAGACCCTACCCCCCTCCCCTTTGCACACCGATCACGGCTCGACCCTTATCGCTGAGCAGGTCGTCCAGAAGATCGCTGGCATCGCCTGTCGTGAGGTCCCTGGCGTGCACGCTATGGGCTCGGCTGGGCGCCGTATGCTCAGCTCCATCACCGATCGCATCCCCGGATCGACCACCAATGTGTCGAACGGAGTCCAGGTCGAGAAAGGTGAGCGCCAGTGTGCTATCGATCTATCGGTGGTTATTGAATACGGCTACTCGGTCGTTGAGGTCGCCAATAAACTTCGCGAAACCATCATTGACGCTGTTGAGTACGGCACCGGCCTTGAGGTGGTTGAGGTAAACGTCCAGGTTACCGATGTCTACATCCAGGGTGAGGATGATGACGACGAGCAGCATGCTCAGGCTGCCAACCAGCATAAGAACACCGAGCTTTCTTGAGAGGTCACACTATGAATGCGTCACGCATCGGAGCACTCGTTGGACTGCTGTTGGGTGTGATTGCGGTCTGTGTCGGCGTGTGGCAGACCATCGTCGTCTTCGTGCTGGGGCTACTCGGTCTCATCATTGGCCGGATCATTGACGGCCAGCTCGACGTGCATGACATCTTCGGCAAACCAAGTCAACGGAACCGCTGATGTCCGCCGGCACCACACGCGTACGTTCGGTGCCCTCGCTGGCGGTCCACAACCGTGAGAAGGCTAGTCGTGGAGCCCTGACAGTCACCACAGCGGTTGTCGAGAAGATCGCCGCTCGCGTGGCGGCTCAGAGTGAGGGTTTCGGGGCTCCCATCTCGTCTTTCTTCGGGTCAGGATCGCGTGCCGACTTCGACCGAGGTCCGAAGGTTAGCGCGGTCCTCACCGGTCGTACGGCTGATCTTGAGGTGGAGGTTGCCATTGGCTACCCCGCCCCCGTCCAGGCTCAGTGTGACGATCTTCGAGCCCGATTGACCGAGCAGGTGCCGAAACTGTCCGGTGTGGATATCGGCACGATCGACATCCTGGTAAGCCGGGTCGTCAGTAAGACTTTGACGACGAAGGAGTTGACCTGAGATGAGTAGGCAATACATGTCCCCGCCTCTCATTCGTCGCCCTTCCCGGACGGTTCCGGTGACGATTCTTGCCGTCTTGCTCGTGGCAGCCGGGGTGGTGGCCATCATTGCTGCCATTCAACGACTCCAGCACGGATCCTTGCCGGGATGGTTGGCCTGGGGGCGTGGTCACATGACCACCGTGACATGGCTGAACAGCACTGCTCTGACAGTGGCCATTGTTATCGGCGTCATTGCGCTGCTGTTGCTGATCTGGGCCTTGAAACCTGGGCGGACCTCCGGGGTGCTTCTCGAACCGGGCGAGGGTGCTCCTGACAATCGGGAGGTCGTCATGGACAACTCTGACCTGACAGGTTGGTTGTCTCGCTGGCTTGACGAGGAAGACGGTGTCGCGTCGTCAGCAGTGAAACGCCGCGTCAACACTCTCAGGGTTGACGTCGAGACTGCCGTCAAGGACCCAGAAGTGATGCGAGAGCAGCTCATGACGAGGATCGCTGACCGCGTTGATTCGCTGGGGCTGAAACAGCCCCCGAAGGTGAAAGTGAGGTTGCGATGAGGGGCCGCGCAAATAGAACACGACTCGCCATCGTCGGGATCATCGGTCTGTTGGTGGTTGCGTGGTTCATGCTGGTGCGGTTTAACGTCGCCTCGTCATGGGGATGGCGGCAGCCCAAACCCGATGCTCCTATCATCGACGTGCCGAAGGTATGGCGAACTGACTACGCATCGTGGGCCTTGCTTATCATCGGCGTTCTAGCCGCGGTGATCGGTTTGATTTGGCTGCTGCGCCAGTTTTCGTCGAGCAATCGGGCCCGCACCTACGGCATTAGCCACGAGACGGATCATGGCTCAACGGTGCTGTCCACCGATGCCCTGGGAAGGGCTATCGAGGAGCAGATCGAGGAGTTCCCTGGCGTTAGCAGCGCCAGCGTGAAGTTCTTCGGGGCCCGCGTGGCTCCCGAGATGATGGTTCAGATCGACATTGATGACCGTACCGACGTGAGAAAGCTCGTTGACCGGTTGGAGTCTGAGGTAGCTCGCGACGTCGAGACAACCTTGGATACGAAGTTGGTGCGGTTCGGGACGAAGCTGCGTACCGGGGCCCACGTTGCCGGAATGGGTGTGAGCCACGTCGGTGTGACCGAGGTGCCCAACGTTGATGATTCGGAAGACAGTCTTCCCGCCAGTCTGATGCCGAAACCGACATTCCTTAAGGAGAAGTCCGACCGGGCCAAGCCGAGGACCCGTGAGGGGAAGATGCTCGCCTGAAGTGCGTTCGTGGTCGAGGACACGGAAGTTGGCCTCGACCACTGCTAGCGTCAAGTCATGGTCAGCGGAGTCGACGGTCCCGGTGGCGATGAGGCCGTTCTGGCAGATATTCGCGCTGCTCAGGACGGAGATGCCGGCGCTTACGCTCGCCTCGTTGAATCGTGGGGCGGGCGGCTGTTGAGATTCTGCCACAATAACCTGCCGGCCACGATCGACGCTGAAGATGCTGTCCAGGACGTTCTGCTCACCGCCTGGCAAAAACTGCCTGGCCTCGACGACCAGACCAGGTTCAGAGCGTGGATATACACTATCGCCCGCAATCGGTGCCGAGAAGTTATTAGAAACGCAGGCAGGCGCGCTACCGACCCAGTGCCTCCGGAAGAGGTTGCGGTGAGGATCGGCTCCAAGCAGGATCCAGCGAGGGCTCACACCAGAGATGCCGCAATGATGGCGCTGCGAAAGGGTGTCGCCGGGTTGCCGGATAACCAGCGACGTATCTGGATAATGGCCCAGATAGATGGCCTCGGATATGCCGAGATTGCCGATATTGAGGAATTGCCACTGTCTACCATCCGAGGCCGTTTGGCTCGGGCAAGGGCTACCATCGCGAAGGAAATGGAGCCATGGAGGTGAAGCTCGCGTGTGGTGCGGACATGAACCGTGTCTGGGAGAGAGAGCGACGCAGCCTCCTATCGAACATGAGGTCGAGCGCCCAGTTTGCCAATCCGTGCGCACTGAGGCTTTTCGTGCTGACCAGCTGCGTGACGACACGGTCGCTGAGCACGCGCAGACGAAGGTGGTCGTCGATCCGCTGAAGCTGGAGTCAGCGTGGAGGTCATACAGTGCTGACCTGTCGCCGCGACACTGTGTTGCCAATGACGATGGTGGCCAGGTGGAAGATTCGGGAGACCGTGCTGGCCACGATTGTGCGTAACAGCCTCGCCGACTGCGAGGATGGGAGACTCAATCGGATTCGGTTCTCGGTTCCTCACACCCCGTTGAGACTTCGCATTGGTCTATCCGTCGCACGAGGGATACCGATACCTGATTGCGCCGAGAGAGTGCGCTATCGCATTTCAATGGCGATGACCCGCGAGCTTGGTGGTCGTCCGGAAGCTATCGACATCTTCGTGGAGGATATCCATGTCTGAGTTAGAAAACGACATCATCGTCTCCGGGACGCTGCTGACGGGCGAAAAAGCTGTTGATGACCTAGCGGGGGTCATCGTCACGACAGTCTGTAACACCCCCGGGGTGACGCGACTCGTCAAACCGTGGTGGCGTCGTTTCGGTAATGACGGCCGCTCAGCGATACGGATCAGTGAGGAGGATGGGCACAGTGATGTGGAGGTGGAGGTTACCGTCGACCTGACGGTGCCTATCGTGCAATTAACACAGGATCTTCGTCATCGTGTTTTCACCGCCATTACCCAATCCGGGCGCGCTCCAGGGAAGGTAGACGTCGTCGTTTCCAAGGTTGAGCCCAATAACGAATGATCTGAACCTCTGAGACGACGAGGCCCACGGATGTACTGGGGCCTCGTGGCGTTCATCGAGAGTCAGGAGATGCGCTCAGTGGTCTCTTGACTGAAGACGTGGACGGCAGCCGGGTTGACGCCCAGACGCACCTGCTCGCCACGCTGCGGAGGACGACGTGAAGAGATACGAGCAACGACCTGGTGAGCCTCGCCGTTCTCGATCGAAGCTTGCTCACCGGATCCGACGAGAGAGCCGTACAGGTAGGCGTCAGCTCCGAGCTCCTCCACGACGGCAACGTCCAATCCGATGCCTTCATTGGCGAGGGTGAAGCTTTCTGGGCGGATGCCAAGGGTCAGTTTGGTTTCGTTTGGGGCCTTGACAAGGACGTCGCGAGAAACCGGGATGATGTAGTCGCCGAGCTTGACGCCGCCGTCAACGACATCGCCCTCCATGAGATTCATGGCGGGCGACCCGATGAAACCAGCGACGAAGAGGTTCTTCGGGGTGTCGTACAGGGCGAGGGGAGAGTCCACTTGCTGCAGCACGCCGTCTTTCATGACGGCAACGCGGTCGCCCATCGTCATGGCCTCGACTTGGTCGTGGGTCACATAGACGGTGGTTACGCCGAGGCGCTGTTGTAGAGCGGCAATCTGGGTACGGGTCTGGACGCGCAGCTTGGCGTCAAGATTCGACAGCGGCTCATCCATGAGGAAGACCTGCGGGTTACGAACAATGGCACGGCCCATGGCGACGCGCTGACGCTGACCACCGGAAAGCGCCTTTGGCTTACGGTTGAGGAAGTCCTCTAGGCCCAGGAGCTTGGCGGCCTCCAGGACGCGCTGCTGACGCTCAGCCTTTGGCACGTTCTGCATCTTAAGGGCGAAGCCCATATTGTCGGCCACGGTCATGTGGGGGTACAGGGCGTAGTTCTGGAAGACCATGGCGATGTCACGGTCCTTTGGGGGTAGGTCGGTGACGTCACGGTCCCCGATCCATATGGAGCCGGCGTTGACCTCTTCGAGGCCGGCCAACATTCGCAGGGAGGTCGACTTACCACAGCCAGAAGGTCCGACGAGGACCATGAACTCCCCGTCGCCAATGTTGAGGTTGAGCTTGCTGACGGCTGCGCGATCGGTGCCCGGGTAAACCCGAGTCGCCTCCTTATATTGCACGGTTGCCATAACCGTTGTTCCTTTCCACGGGCAGGTACGTGCCCGACGATCCGTTGTGGAAAATCGGCGACGGATGTCACCGGGGCTCTCCGAGGCTTCGAAAAACCAGAACCGATCATAATGGACACGAACTACAAAGGTGGGGCGGGGGATGAATCCGGGGTGATTATCCTTGTCAAGTGGCGAATTTCCGGCGTGCGGGTAGGGGCTGTTAGCACTCAACGATGTTCACGGCCAAACCGCCGCGCGCCGTCTCCTTGTACTTCACCTTCATGTCGCGCCCGGTCTCCATCATCGTCTTCATGACCTGATCCAGGCTGACAATCTGAGAGCCGTCCCCAGCCATCGCTAGGCGGGAAGCCGTGACGGCCTTGATAGCGCCTAGCGCATTGCGTTCAATACAAGGGATCTGTACCAGACCGCCGACGGGGTCGCAGGTGAGCCCGAGGTGATGCTCTAGGCCGATCTCGGCGGCGTTGCAGACCTGGGCCGGCGTCCCGCCCATGACCTGAGCCAGACCAGCCGCAGCCATTGAGCATGCTACGCCGACCTCACCCTGGCACCCGACCTCGGCCCCGGAGATCGACGCGGACTGTTGGTAAATCTCCCCGACGGCGCCAGCTGCTAGCAGAAAGTCAACGATGAGGTCGTCGTCACCGGTATCGACGCCTGGCGTGCCCGAATCGATGTCCGAACCGGGGGAGAGGAACTTCACCGCAAAGTGCAGGCAGGACGGGATGATGCCGGCGGCGCCGTTGGTCGGTGCGGTGACAATACGGCCACCTGCGGCGTTCTCTTCGTTGACAGCTAGGGCCCACACCGTCAGCCAGTCGACCGAACCAAACGGTTCTGGTTTGCCTGGAGTGATCCGCTCTCGGGTGACAAGATCACGGTGCATCTTCATGGCGCGGCGGCGCACATGCAGACCGCCCGGAAGAACGCCGGCGCGCGAGCAACCGCGCTCGACGCAGGCATGCATGACTGCCCAGATGTCAAGGAGCTGGCCTCGCACCTCTTCCTCGTCTCTGAGGGTCATCTCATTGGCCATTGCGACCTCGGGGATGCTCATCCGGTAGTCCGAGCACTGCTGGAGGAGCTCCGTGCCGGTCTTGAAGGGGTAAGGGACCGGCGCGGAGTCCCGTACGATGGCGGGGTGCTCGTCCTCTCCATGTTCAACGACGAAACCGCCGCCGATGGAGTAGAAGGTGCGCTCAACCACGACGTCCTGACCAGACCAGGCGGTAAACGTCATGCCATTGGGGTGGAAGGGTAGCGACCGGTTGCAATGAAGGACGAGGTCCGTCGTGACGTCGAAGGAAACCTCCCGACCGCTATGGGCAGCATCCAGGGTGATGCAACCGCCGTTGACGATGGTGGCGGCTCGAGCCGGAGTCTGATCCGTGTCGACGGTGGCCGGATCCTCGCCTTCGAGGCCCAGCAGGACAGCGGCCTCAGATCCGTGTCCGTGCCCGGTCGCTCCCAGCGATCCGAAGAGTTCAGCGCGCACGCGGGTGACCTCTGGCCACACCGGTGACTTAGCCAGATCAGTTACGAAGATCCGGGCGGCTCGCATGGGGCCGACGGTATGAGAACTGGACGGGCCGATGCCGACCTTGAAGATGTCGAAAACACTGACTGCCACGCCATCAATTTTGCCAAAGTCTGAAGAGCAATGTCAGCGAACCGCAATGGCTGGGTCGCAGCGAGTTGTCTTCATCAGTCTTCGCAGGGGATGCGCCGCGAGTGAGCGAAACAGCGGCGAGTTTCGTTCAACCTCTTGACCAACTCGTCAGGGTGGTCCATGCTCATTTCAAGCAAGAAGTGAAATCCTCTTTTGAAATATGCCTTTACAAAGGTTGTGAAGGCGTTGTCTTTAGACTCGGGAATGGAGAGCTGACAGTGGCGAAGCGTGATCGACGCAGCGAACGGGCTGACGACGTCCTACTCGAGCTGCGTGCCGGAGATGCGATGAGCGCTGCTGACCTAGTGGAAGCCACCGGTTTATCTCGTCCGACCGTCATCTCGATCCTCAACGACCTCGAATCATCCGGGTGGGTGATTCGTGGTGCCTCCGACCCCGGTGGTCTGGGTCGGCCCGCGACGACGTGGTCCCTGGGCGGCGACGTCGGAATCGTTATCGGTGCTGACATCCTCGTTGATTCCATGCTGATGGTGGCGGTGACATTCGGAGGAACCATCATGGCTGCGCGGAGCTCTCGGCTCAGCCAGTACCGGCCTGACGCCCGTCTTGAGGCTGTCGTCAGCGCTATCGAGTCGCTGCGGGACGCCTGCCGGGACAAGGGGCCCTTACTGCACCTGGCTGTCTCCACCACAGGAGTCGTCGATGGGGAGGGGCGCGTCGTCCGAAGCGATCTGGTACCGCAGTGGACCGGGTTAAACCTTGGCCATCTGCTCTCCCAACGTGTTGACGTCCCCGTGACCGTCGACAACGACATCAATATGGCTGCCTACGGCGAGTTCTGCCAACGTCGCCAGCGCGGTGCGCTCGATCCTGACGCTGACATGCTCCTGGTGCGGATGAGCCGCGGTCTGCACACCGGTCTGGTGCTCAACGGACAGTTGCACCGAGGCCGGACGTGGAATGCGGGTGAGATTAGCGACGTGCTCGATCTGCGTCTGGACGGCGACGAGACGCCCGATGACGACTGGATCGATCGAGCAGCCCTGACGACCGGTTCAGTGGCAGCGGTCATAGACCCGGATGTCATCGTCATGTCCGGGCCTACGAATGCGTCGGTCACGGTGATTCGCCGGGTCATCGAACGACTCATATCCAGGCGTCCGCTCGGTTCGGAGTCGATGACCGCCGAGGTTGAAGAGTTGGGCCGGGCCGCGTCAGTCGTGGGGACTCTTAACACCGCATTGGAAGTGGTGACGAGGAAGGCCTAGGTACCGAGCATCCACATCCCGTGGCCCTGCGAGACATGGCCAAGGTCGTTTCCGCAGTTGAGAAAGGACAGCACAGCGTCATGACGACACATCGAGAAGAGCGCCTCGGCGATCACATGAGGGTGGGCGTCGTTGGCGTTGGAGCTCGCTGCCGGCTTGCCCTTAACGCCGAAATGGAGGGCAACGAGGGCGTCGTCACTGCGGTCTGCGAGCCGCATCACTTGGCCCGCAAACGGGTAGCAGAGCGATTAGGGAAGGACCCCGACTCGATCACGATCACTTCCGACGTTGCCGGACTCATCGCCTCGGGTATCGACGTCGCTTTCGTCACCTCCCCAGACGACACCCACGCCGAGGTCACATGCCCGCTTTTAGAGGCTGGAATCCCGGTGTACCTGGAGAAGCCCCTGGCTGTCACCATGGCTACGGCGACCAAGATCCTGACGACCGCCTTCGAGACCGGCACGAAGCTCTACGTCGGCCACAATATGAGGCATATGAACGTGGTGAGATCCATGCGTGACCTCATCCGCACGGGTCGGATCGGCGAGGTTAAGGCGATTTGGTGCCGTCATTTCGTCGGGTCAGGTGGTGACTTTTACTTCAAAGACTGGCACGCCACCCGCGAGCACGGTACGGGCCTGCTATTGCAGAAGGCTGCTCATGACATTGACGTCATGCACTGGTTCGCAGACTCCTACACCGCCGATGTCGTCGGCATGGGGGGATTGACCCTCTACGACCAAATTACCGATCGCCGTGACAACTCCGACCAACTCATGGGGGATTGGTACTCGCTGGATAACTGGCCTCCGCTGACTCAGAAAGGCCTCAATCCTGTTATTGACGTCGAAGATATTTCGATGATGCTTATGCGAATGGACTCGGGGGTTTTCGCCTCTTACCAACAGTGCCATTACACCCCGGATTATTGGCGCAACTACACCGTCATCGGTACGGAGGGACGCATTGAGAACTTCGGTGACGGCGAAGGAGGCGTTATCCGGTTGTGGAACAAGCGAACCCACTACAACGCCGACGGTGATGAGATTTTCCCAATCATTGGGGATGCTAATGGGCACGGTGACGCCGACGTATTGACGGTTACCGAATTCCTCAACTTCGTGAGGAACGGAACCTGCACGGATACCTCGCCGTTGGGTGCCTGGTATGCCGTCGCTGCGGGAATTGAGGCCACTGAGTCGTTGCGTCATGGGTCGACGCCGCGTCAGGTGCCGACGCTGGATGACGAGATCGTCCGGTACTTCAACAACAACCAGGTCAAGTGATCACAACGAGAACGAGACAGAGAGGTCAATCATGGATCGCAGAGGTTTCATCGGGGCTGCTCTCGCCGCCCTAGCCGTTGCTGGATGCTCATCAAGCGAGGAGAACGAGTCGGACGTCTCGCCGAGCGCCGACTCAAAAACGTCGGCGGAGCTGACCCTGGCCTACTGGGACAAGAACCAGACGAAGACGATCGAGCAGAACCTTAAGTCCTTCGCTAAGAAATACCCAAACATCAAGATCAAAACGAACTTGGCCGGGTTCAAGGACTACTGGAACAAGCTGCGCACCCAGGCGCAGGGCAACGAACTTCCCGACGTTTTTTGGATGAACGGTCCTAACATCCAACTTTACGCTGCCAACGGCATGCTCGCCCCCATCGACAAGATCACTGGCGCAGGTGTTAAGTGGTCTAACTACCCGAAAGCGCTGGTTGATCTCTATACATTTGAGGGCAAGCATTACGGCGTGCCCAAAGACTTTGACACCATCGGCGTCTTCTACAACAAGAAGATTTTTAAGGAGGCCGGAGTCGAGGCGCCTACCGCGGGCTGGACCTGGGATGATTTCCACGATAAAGCCAAGAAGATTTCTGATTGGGGCAAATCCAAAGGTATTTACGGATGTGCTACCACCATCAACGGTGATGGTCAGGATACATACTACAACACCATTGCGCAGGCTGGTGGTTATGTCATCAAAGACCATGCTTCTGGATTCGGTGATCCTAAGAGCATCGAGGGGCTACAATGCTGGGCAGACTGGGTTAAGGACGGATCGGTTGCATCGCCGAAGGTTGTTACCGACACGAAACCGTCCCAAATGTTCACGAGTGGTAAGTCCGCCATGTTCTGGACGGGTGATTGGACGGCCTCCGAGCTTGCCGAAGAGCTCAAAGGCCAAGAAGGCGACTACGACGTGATTGACCTGCCCAAGAAGGCAAAGCAGGCCACCATTATCCATGGCCTTGGCTGGGTCGCGTCAGCCAAGAGTGAGAATAAAGCGGCAGCTCTAGCCCTCATCGCCCACATGTCCGGCAAGGAGAGCCAGAAGGTCGAGGCGAAGAACGGCACGGCCATCCCGGCCTTCAATGGCACTCAGAGCGCTTGGGTCAAGAACTTTCCGAAATGGAACTGCAAGATGTTTGTCGATGCGGCGACCAGGTATGCCGTGACTTACCCAGTCAGTCAGAACACTGATTCCTGGGCTAACCGGGAGGCTGACTTCCTAACCCCAGCTTTCGGTGGCGAAACGCCGGTCTCCGAAGCAGCCAAAAAGCTGGCGGCCTTCATGAACGACGCCCTAGGTAAGGAAAAGTGATGACCCCGTCTGGTGGGTGTGGTGGTTCGGCGGGCGCCTCTCCCCGCCGGCCGAGATCCCATCGGCCCCGACGAAGAAATCCGACGAGTGTGGGGGCGTGGCCAATTCTCTTTATCGGCCCATTCATGCTCGGCATTGCGGTGTTCTATTACTGGCCCATCGTCAAGAACATCGTCTCCTCGTTGCAGCAGACTAATGCTTTCGGGAGGAACCCCGAGTTTGTCGGACTGCAGAACTACAGCGACGTGTTCTCGAGTCCGGACCTGGGCTCGGCGATGTTCAACACCCTGTTATACACACTCATCGTTCTGCTAGGGATCCCTCTGTCGGTCATTATCGCGTCGATAATCGAATTGCCGGGTCTGAAGTTTAAGAGGTTATACCGAATCCTGTACTTCATGCCCTACCTGGCGATGCCGATGGCTGTCGCCCAAGTCTGGAAGATCGTCTACAACGGTCAGTTCGGCCTGTTCAATCAGATCCTCCGGGGTTTGGGTGTGAACGATCCACCTTACTGGCTAGTCACGCCGGGGTGGGCCTTAGCTGCGGTCGCACTATTCGGGTTGTGGGCATCTATTGGGTTCAACGTCATTATCCTCTCAGCCGGCTTGAAGTCGATACCTCGGGAGTTATACGAAGCCGCATCGATCGATGGCGCTTCGAGATGGCGCCAGTTCCGGTCGATCACGGTCCCACTATTGTCCCCATCGATCTTCTTTCTGGCGATTATGACGACGATCAGCGGATTCCAGCTCTTTGGCGCCTTATACGCCATGATCGGTACCGGAAACCCAGCTGAACCTAGAACACGATCGTTAGTGTCCCTGTTCTACCGGGAGGCATTCGTCAACAACAATCAGGGGATGGGAGCAGCAATTGCCATCGTCATCTTCCTCCTCGTAGCTGCCGTCACCGTCGTTCAATTTCTGGGTCAGAAGAAATGGGTCAACTATGTCTGAGATTGCACAGGAGGGCGGGGCCTTGAGCCAGCAGGAGGTCGACCAGCTCATCAAGAAGGGCGATCGGAACTCCCAAAAAAGTCTTGTCGGTGTTCACGTATTGCTGCTCCTCGGCGGCATCGTCATGATCTTCCCGTTCGCATACCAGGTGCTCATGTCATTGTCGACGAATGCTGAGATTCAGGCCGTCCCACCTAAGTTCATCCCTGATAAGTGGCAGGTTAAGAACTATGCCGAAGTTTTCACGAGATTGCCGTTCCTCAAGCAGTTCGGTGTCTCTGTGACGATTACCGTCCTGCGAACTGTCGCACAGCTGATCCTGTGCGCTATGGGCGGGTATGCGTTTGCCCGGATGAAGTTCGGGGGCAGGTCGATCATTTTTGGCCTCGTGCTGGCTATCCTTATGGTGCCGGGGCAGTCGTGCCTCCTTGGGCAGTATCAGATCATTCGTGACCTCGGCTTGCTAGAGACGCCGTGGGGTATTGTTCTTCCCGGATTCTTTTCAGCCTTCGGTATCTTTCTCATGCGGCAGTCCTTTATGAGCGTGCCTGTCGAACTCGAAGAGGCCGTCCGCCTGGATGGCTGCAACCCCTGGCAGACCTTCTGGCGAGTTATGGTTCCTGTCGTCAAACCAGGACTGTTCGCCGTCATGATCACCACCGTTCTTTGGTCCTGGAACGACTTGTTGTGGCCGCTGATCGTGACTACGCGGGAAGAATCCATGCCATTGAGTGTGGGGATTGCCACCCTGGCAGGCCAGCACTCCAGCGAGTTTGCCCTCATGATGGCCGCCTCGGTGATGGCTATGGCGCCGATCTTCCTGCTGTTCTTCTCGATGCAGAAGAAGGTCATCGAAGGGCTAGCCAGCTCCGGTTTGAAAGGCTGAATGAATAGTTACCGACTGGGTGTGCATCCCCGACGAGGTAGTGGCACAGTTGTGTTGTCACAAGGATGTGGTTTGGGGGTGATCCCCCGGAAAGGCAAACGGCGATGAAGGCTTTGGCAAAGACCCGGCCAGAACCGGGACTTGAACTTATTGACATTCCCGACCCAACACCACGGCCCAACGATGTCGTCGTCAAAGTGCTGCGCAGCGGGATCTGCGGCACCGACGTTCACATCGATAAATGGGATGGCTGGGCTGCCAAGACGGTGCATACCCCGCTGGTCCTCGGTCACGAATTTTGCGGCGAGATCGTCGAGCTCGGTTCAGAGGTCAATGATCTAGAGGTCGGGCAGTTCATCTCCGGTGAGGGCCACTACGTCTGCGGGCGCTGCCGAGCATGCCTAGCAGGCAAACGTCACCTGTGCCGCAACACCCAAGGTATCGGGTATGCCGTCGACGGAGCCTATTGCCAATATTTCGTCATGCCGGCCGGCAACGTCTGGGTACATCACATCCCCGACCTTGCCCCCGACGTTGCGGCGATCTTTGACCCGTTTGGCAATGCCGTACATACGGCCCTGCAGTTCCCCTGTCTGGCCGAGGACGTCCTGGTTTCAGGTGCTGGGCCGATCGGCATTATGGCGGCCCTGGTTGCCCAGTTCCAAGGGGCGCGTAACGTCGTCGTCACCGACTTGTCCGACGAGCGGCTGGAGCTGGCTCAGCAGTTGGGCTTGAAGAACACCGTCAATGTTTCCCGTGAAGGTTTAGAGACGGTGTGGGACCGGTTCGACATGAAGGAGGGGTTCGACATCGGCCTGGAAATGTCCGGGTCGGGGGCAGCTTTGACGTCCATGATCGGCAACATGACCCATGGCGGACGTATCGCGCTGTTAGGAACCCCGAGCAACGACACTACCCTCGACGTCTCCAAGATCATCTTCAACATGATCACACTTCAGGGAGTGACCGGGCGCCAGATCTTCGAAACCTGGTACACCATGTCCTCCCTCATCCGTTCTGGTCTAGACATCTCCGGAATCATCACCGATCGATACCCGATCACGGATTTTCGGGAAGCCTTCAACGTCGCCGGCTCAGGCCACGGCGGCAAGGTCGTCATGAACTGGGAATGCCTCGACTGATAAGCGATTTACAGGAAGGACAACTATGTACGGATCTATGAAGGATGAACTCAGTGCCAAGATCGCAGCCCTCAAGGAGGAAGGCCTCTACAAAGCGGAGGCCCCGTTGACCAGCCCCCAGTCGGGCGAGATCACCGTCGGTGACGGACGCGAGGTCATCAACCTGTGCGCGAATAACTACCTTGGTTTGGCTGATTCCCCGGTGCTTATTGAGGCCGCCAAAAAGGCCCTCGATGAATGGGGTTTCGGGATGGCCTCGGTTCGATTTATTTGTGGCACTCAGACCCTTCACCAGGAGCTCGAGCGAGCCATTACCGAGTTCCTTCACCCCGACGGCCCTGACAACTGGGACACCATTCTTTACTCGTCGTGTTTCGACGCCAACGGGGGTCTCTTTGAGGTCCTTCTCGGCCCCGACGACGCGATCATTTCCGACGAGCTCAACCATGCTTCGATCATCGACGGGGTCCGGCTATGCAAGGCCCAACGCTTCCGCTACCGCAATCAGGACATGGCCGACCTCGAAGCTCAGCTTGAGGACGTTAGGGCCAAGGGCTGCAGGCACATCATGATCGCCACCGATGGCGTCTTCTCGATGGATGGATTCGTTGCCCCGCTGCCGCAGATCTGTGATCTCGCCGAGAAATACGGCGCGATGATCATGGTCGACGACTCCCACGCCGTCGGGTTCGTTGGTGACCACGGTGCCGGAACCCCTGAGTACTGGGGTGTTCGTGACCGCGTCGACGTCCTCACGGGTACCCTTGGCAAAGCTCTGGGTGGCGCGTCGGGTGGCTACACCTGTTCCCATCGGGAGGTCGTCGAGATGTTGCGCCAAAACTCGCGTCCTTACCTGTTTTCTAACTCGCTGACTCCTTCGATCGCCGGAGCCTCGCTAGCTGCCCTTGACTTGCTCAAGACCTCCGGCGACCTGCTCACCAAGCTGCGCGAGAACACCGAGTACTTCCGTTCCGAGATGACGCGTCGCGGATTTGAGATCCCCGAGTCCACCCACCCGATTGTGCCGGTGATGGTGGGAGACGCCGTCAAGGCTGCGAAGATGGCCGACGCCATGCTCGCCAAGGGCATCTACGTTCGTGCCTTCAGCTACCCGGTGGTTCCCAAAGGGAAGGCTCGCATCCGTACCCAAATGTCGGCCGGGCTTAGCCGAGAACAGCTCGACAAGGCCATTAAGGCCTTCGAGGAGGCGCGCGAGGAAGTCGAGTGAGCTGAGTGAAAAACTGAGTTTGGGAAGGGGCTGGCGATCAGGCCAGCCCCTTTTTTGCAAGCCAATCCTTGGCGATGGTGGCTGCTGAGGCTTTCTCGTCTCCTTGGGAGCGCTGATTCATCGCGATGAGATCGTCAGTGGTCAGTGCCCTCGACACCTTGGCCAATTGTTTACGCGCCTTGTCGTCAACCTTCTTATTCATGAGCGGGACGATGTTTTGCGCCATGATGAGGTGCTTGGGATCGGAGAGGACGACGAGGTGCTGTTCCTTGATTGCGGGGGTTGTTGTGTAGAGGTCAACGAGATCCACCGTACGCGAGGTAAGCGCCTTGACGGTGAGCGGCCCAGAGGAGTCTGACAGGGCGGTGAACGTGATCTTGGATGCTGGAACGCCGTATACCTTCGTCAATCCCTTTGGGCCGTAGGGGCGTTCTTTGAGCTCGGGGTTGCCGCCTACCTTGAAGGAATTCAGCTTGGCTAGGTCGGCCAGGGAAGTCACCTTGTGGGATTGTGAAAATTCAGCGGTGACGCACCAGGAATCGGCGTCGTGAGCTGCCGAGGGCTCACCCACCGTCATACCGGCGGGCATCGACCTGCGCAGGGCGGCCATGACGGACGTCTCGTCGGAGGCGGACGGCGTCCCTTGAAAGAATTGCAGCAGATTGCCTGAGTACTCCGGGACGAGGTCGACTGAACCATCTTTCAGCGCCTTGACGTAGATGTCTCGGGTGCCGATTTGCATGCGACGCTTGACCGTAATCCCGGCCTTCTCCAGACTTTGAGCGTAGACCTCAGCGATGATCTCGGATTCGGTGAAATTCGCCGAGCCGACGGTCACGCCTCCGCTCCCGGATCCTGAGTCATTAAAGTTGAGAGGATCATTTGAAGAACATGCTGCCAGGCCGGTCAGCAACACTGTTCCGAGCAGGATTCGGCGGGGCATCGTCGTTGTGATCATAGGGTGCTCCATTCGATGGGATCATTGCGGGGTCAAGGCCAAGGCGTGTTTGACACCCGGGTCAATGAGTAAGTGGGTAGCGAGGGAGAGCAGCCCGTCGGTGACTAAGGCCAGCGCGATGATGACGATGGACCCGGCGAGCATCTGCGGGTAGTCGGAGACCGCGAGCCCGTCAAGGATGAAACGGCCAAGGCCTCCCATGCCCAGATATGAGCAGATCGTTGTGGTCGCGATGACCTGTAAGGCGGCCGACCTCAGTCCGCCCAAGAGCAGAGGAGCGGCCAGCGGCAACTCGACGCGCCTTAGCACCTGCATCTGGGTCATGCCGCAGGCCCGGGCTCCGTCGGCTACCTCGTCGACAACGGCCTCAACGCCGGAGTAACTACCTGCTAGCAGGGGCGGGATCGCCAGGATGGCTAGCACGATGGTGGAAGGTACGACGGGATTTCCGATCCCGATCGTCGTTGAAAGCGTTAGCAAAGTGAGCAGGCCGAGAGAGGGGAGAGCACGCAAAGCTCCAGAACAGGCCACCGCGACGGTCTTTCCACGACCGGTATGGCCGATAGTTAGCCCGGCAGGAATGGCGATGGTAGCGGCGACGATGAGTGCCAGCAGGGTGTACCACAGGTGCTCGCTGATGCGGATCCCGATAGATCCGGAACCAGTCCAATGAGAGGAGGTCGTCAACCAGGTGATAGCGGCTGCGATCTGGTTCATGTCGCCGCTCCCCTCTGCCACGGCGTCAGGAGCCGACCGACACAGACGATGATGAGGTCGAAAATGACCGCCAACACTAGGGTTCCGATAATCCCTACCCAGATTTCGGTCGGGAAGGAGCGCTGGTAGCCGTCGGTGAAGAAGTAACCCAGAGAGGGGACGCCGACTAAGGCGCCGACGCTGACTAAGGACAGGGTGGACGCCGAGACCACCCGCATTCCGGCAACAAGGGCGGGAACAGCTAGCGGCAAGGCAACCCGCCAGAACACTTGGGAATCTGAATGCCCTATGGCGACGGCGTCACGGCGCACCGATCGTCCCACCGAATCGAAGGCATCAGTGGCGGTGCGCACCAGCAGGGCAATGCCGTACAGCGTCAGCGCGACGATGACGTTGATCGGATCAAGGATCTTTGTGCCTAGGACGAGAGGTAAAAGGACGAACAACGGAAGAGATGGAAGGGCATAGAGGATCGACGTGCCCGGCACAAGAATGCGCCTGGCGGTTTGGGAGCGATACGCCCACCACCCCAGCGGAACCGACAACAGTAAGCTCGTCATTACGGGGGTGACGCCTAGCACCGCGTGATGGCTTGCTAGCTGCCAAATCTGGTCCCAGTTTTCGCTCACCCATCGGGTATTCACGAATTCTCCTTGACGGTTGTGGGCTGATCGGCGAGGCGTCCCACGAGTCGACCACCGGCGTCAACGACGGTGAGGTGGTCGTCATACCGTTCCATATGGAGGCTCCGGCGATCGCCACCGATGAAAGAGGAGACGAAGTCGTCAACCGGGTGAAGAAGGATGTCGTCGGGGCACCCTCGCTGCGCGATCTGGGCCCCCCGTCGCAAAACGAGCACCTCATCGCCGAGCAGGAATGCTTCGTCAACATCGTGGGTGACGAAGACGATCGTTTTAGCCAGATCAGCCTGGATTTGCAGCAGACCCTGCTGCAATTCGGCCCGCACCACCGGGTCGACGGCACCAAAAGGCTCGTCCATAAGAAGGATGTTGGGGTCGGCGGCCAGGGCGCGTGCCACCCCGACCCGTTGCTGCTGCCCGCCCGATAGCTGTGTGGGGTATCGATGTGCCAGGGAAGAATCTAGGCCGACTCTGTCGAGTAAGTCCATCGCCCGAGTACGGGCGGCAGCTCGGGACACCCCCGAGAGAAGAGGCACTGTGGCGATGTTGTCGACAACAGTGCGATGCGGTAGCAACCCGCCCGACTGCATGACGTACCCGATCTGACGGCGCAGCCTGACCGGATCGATCGTGGCGACGTCGATATCGTCAATGAGTATTCGCCCTTCAGAGGGATCGACCATCCGGTTGACCATCCGCAGCAGGGTCGTCTTGCCACACCCGGAAGACCCCAGCAGGACGACCAGGTGGTGGGATTCCACTTTCAGATCGAAGTTGTCAACGGCGACCGTTCCGTTATCGAAACGCTTGCTGACGTGGTCGAAGCGGATCATGTGGTCCCTCCTCGCCCGGCGGAGGTTCGCGTGTGCTGGGTGGCCGGTTGAGGCGCCATGTTACCGCTGCGATAGTTCTATGAGTAGGGCGTTCTCCTCTTGGCGGATATTGCCGACGCAGAGTTGTCACTGGTTCTGGGTATCCTCAACGGCGTGCAGGATGAGATGAGCACCGCGGCGGTAGGTGAGAGGGATTCCTTCGCCGTTGTCGCTACCGCCGTAGCCGAAGACGAGCAGTCTTCCGCCGGATCTGACTCCGCAACAGAGGAGGAGTGGTGGAAGGCCGAGGGCATGCCCTGGAACCACAAGCCGGGTCGCGCCGACTACTGGTGCATGGGGTGGATCGGCTTCCTCGGCATCTTCTCTTTGGCGATGCTCCCATTGCGTGGTTGGCTGCTTGGCCTTGATCCGCCCATCCTCATGGGGTTGACGGGGTCTCGTACCGGTGCGGCCGCGACTGGGGCGTTGGCATCAGTAGGGCAGGTTCCGCACTGGGTTTGGTGGCTGCTGCTGGGCTCGATCATGTCGATCAAACTCGACTGGGTCTACTGGTGGGCCGGCAAGCTGTGGGGCCGAGGCATGATCGAGGTCTGGGCTGGACGGTCTGAGCGGGCCCGTCGCAGGTATGACCAGGCGGAGAAATGGGCACGCAAGCTTGGCTGGCTAGGAGTGCTCGTCGCCTATGTGCCTATCCCGCTTCCGATCATGCCGGTTGTTTTCGTTTTAACGGGGGCGTCTGGGATGAAGGTGAGGTGGTTCGTTGCCCTGGACTTCATCGCCGCGACTGTCTGGAACCTGGGATATCTGGGGCTGGGCTGGGGAGTGGGTGATCCCATCGTCGGCGCCCTTAAGTACTACGCCAAGATTGCTAATTGGGTGGCTATCGCCCTAGTCATTGTCATTTTGGCGCCGATCTTCGTCAGAAAGAAGCAGAAGGCTTGATCCCCGTATGACACAGTGGGAGGTATGACGATCTTCCGTGCAGTGAACATTCGTGATGACCTCAAGAAGGGCCCTGCCAAAGGGTACCGGGTATTGGTTGATCGGATGTGGCCGCGAGGAGTCAAGAAGGACGACGCCGACCTTGACGAGCGTCGTACCGATTTGGCCCCGTCCTCCCACCTGCGCACGTGGTGGAACCACGATCCTGAGCGTTTCGACGAGTTCGCAGGTCGCTATGAGGCCGAACTCGACGAGTCCGGTGCGGCGAAGAAGTTCGTTGACGAGTGTGCCGACCGTGACGAGGTGATCCTTCTCTTCGGCGCAGGCGACCGCGAGGTCAACCATGCCGTTATACTGGCGCGGATCCTCACAGAGTTGGCTAGCTGAATTGTCAGTGTTCTCGGTCGAGTACCCGGATCAGTCTTCTCCGAGAGCGGCACGGTAGCCCGCCTCGGCCTCGGTGTTGAAGGCAACGAGGTAGATCGTCTCCACCTTGGTGTCGGCCTGGAGACAGGTTTCGACGGCAATCTTGGTAGCCTCGTCCATGGGGTAGCCGTAGACCCCGGCAGAGATGGTCGGAAAGGCAATCGTTCGCGCGCCGATCTCGTCGGCCACCCGTAGCGAGCTGCGGTAACAGGAGGCGAGTTGATCAGACTTGTCGATGGTCTTGGCCCATACCGGGCCTACGGTGTGAATGACCCACTTCGCGGGCATCTTTCCAGCAGTGGTGGCCACCGACTGGCCGGTGGGCAGACCGTCGGGCAGTGTAGTCTCGCGTAGCTTCCGGCAGGCCGCCGACAGCTCCGGCCCAGCAGCCCGGTGGATGGCCCCATCAACCCCGCCGCCACCAGCCAGCTGACGGTTTGCCGCGTTGACGACGGCCTCGACGTCGAGAGTGGTGATGTCTGTTCGGAGGATCGTAATGTCGGCCATAATCCCTATTGTGCATGACCCGTGATCACCCTCCGCGGAATCGTCTGGTGTGGGCGTGATGCTCGCGCAAGAGTTAGGTAATGATGCCGTAGCGGGTCGAGAACAGGAGTATCTTCATGAGCACTACGCGTCCGACAAACTCTCGTGCCGTCCACCTGGCCTCTCGCCCGGACGGCGCACCGACCGAGGACAACTTCCGCATTGAGGAAATCAGTCTCCCTGAACTGTCCGACGGACAAATCTTGGTTGCCAATGACGTCATGTCGGTCGATCCATACATGCGCGGCCGGATGAATGACGTCAAGTCCTACGTACCGCCGTTCCAGATTGACCAGCCGCTCGATGGCGGCGCGGTTGGCACAGTCATCGAATCCCGCAGTGAGGAGATCCCGGTGGGCAGCCACGTCGTCCACCAGCTGGGGTGGCGCGAGCACGCTGTCCTCGACGCTGATGGCGCACACATCATTGACACCGACATCGCCCCCGCGTCCGCATATCTGAGCGTGCTTGGAATGACTGGACTCACTGCCTACGCTGGCCTGACCCGTGCCGCCGAGATGAAGGCCGGTGACGCCGTCTTCGTCTCGGGAGCCGCTGGGGCCGTCGGATCGATGGTCGGTCAGTTAGCGCGGTTGCTCGGTGCTTCGCGGGTTATCGGTTCGGCTGGTACTGACGCGAAGGTTACCCGGTTGCGCGACCTCGGTTTTGACGCCGCCTTCAACTACCACGACGGCCCGGTTACCGAGCTGCTTGGACAAGCTGCCCCCGACGGCATCGACATCTACTACGACAACGTCGGCGGCGATCACCTGGAGGCCGCCATCGACCATCTCAACAACGACGGGCGGGTCGCGATGTGTGGGGCGATCTCCCAGTACAACTCCGTCGAACCGCCGTGCGCTCCTCGTAATCTCGCATTGACCATCGGGAAACGTCTCACCCTACGTGGCTTCGTCATCGCCAAATACGCCGAGGAGGTCCGTCCAGAGTTCCAGCAGCGGATGGCCAAATGGTTGTCGGCCGACGAAATCCATTGGGACGAGACTTTCCGCGACGGCCTCGACGCCGCTGCGAAAGCATTCATCGACATGCTCAATGGGGCAAATACGGGGAAGATGCTAGTCCGGTTGTGAATCGCGGGGGCTGTTCAACCCTTGAACAAGTACTGGTCAGCAGCCTGCGCTGATGACCATGACGAATGTCACGGCCAGGTTGTGACATTGGATGATGGTGGCTTCAGTTTTGTCGGTTCGAGACTGAAGCTATGGAAAAACCAGCGATTGAGATACACGATCTCGTCAAGTCGTTCCCCCAAGTCGGCAGTCACGAACGTCTCGTTGCCGTCGACCACATGTCGATGACAATCAACTGCGGAGAGGTTGTCGCTTTTCTCGGCCCCAATGGTGCCGGAAAATCCACCACCATCGATATGCTTCTGGGCATGACCAGCCCCGACAGTGGGAAGGTTGTCGTCCTTGGTTCCGATCCGAGGATGGCCGCGCGTGCTGGCCGCATCAGTGCCGTCTTTCAGACTGGCGGGCTGTTACCTGACTTCACCGTCGTAGAGACCATGAAGGCCATCGCTGCCGCACATGGGAAGCGCTCGAGGATGAAGCCCCTCATTGAGAGGTGGGGGCTTACTCCATTCGCTGGAACCAAGGTTGGCAAATGCTCAGGAGGTCAGCGCCAGCGTCTTCGGTTTGCTCTCGCCATGCTGCCCGACCCCGATGTACTTATCCTTGACGAGCCGACGACCGGCCTGGACGTTGAGGCTCGGCGCCACTTCTGGCAGGTCATGGGTGAGGAGGCCGACGCCGGCCGCACAATCATCTTCGCTACCCACTACATCGAGGAGGCCGACTCCTTCGCTCGTCGCGTCGTCCTCGTCAGTGGCGGACAGATCGTTGCGGACGGCACCATCACCGAGATTCGCGCATCGATGTCCGGATCTACCGTCAGGGTGACCCTCGATGACCCCACCGGGCTAACCGATGGCCTGCACGCTTTCCCTGGTGTTACCGATGTCACCGTCCAGGGACAGCAACTCATCATGCATACCGATCAACCCGACGATCTGGCTCGTCACCTCCTGACCCGCACCGACGCCCACGGGCTACTCATCTCGACGACGACCCTTGAGGACGCTTTCGTCCAACTCACAGGCTCCAACGACCCCCGCGATAATTCCGACGACTCGGAGGCAGCAGCATGATCAGTTACGCCCTTCTCGACACCCGCAGGTTGCTTCGCAACACCGGCGGCATCATCTTTACTATCCTTATGCCTGCTGGCTTCTACCTTATTTTCGGAGCCACCCAACCGAACCTCGATACCGCCGTTGCTCATGGAAACGTCAAGGCGACGATCATGGTATCCATGGCCGTCTACGGGGCCATCATGGCCGTCACTATGTGGGGGTCCCAAGCCGCCCTCGAACAGCAGCGCGGATGGGGCCGTCAGCTGGCGCTTACCCCGATGACGCCGTTGAAATACGTCTTCTCGAAGGTGCTGACGATTGAAACTGTGGCTTTGGTTCCGCTGGCGATCGTTTTCGTCACGGGTGCTGCCACCAATGCCCGCGCTGACGGGTTGCGCTGGCTGTGGACCTTCCTGCTGTGCTGGGTGTGCTCGATGCCCTTCACTCTGTTCGGTCTGGCCGTCGCCCTGCTGGTGCGTGGCGAGACAGCAACCGGGATCACTTCCTTTTGCATCGTCGCCCTGTCCTTCCTCGGCAATATGTTTATCCCGCTAAGTGGATTCATTCTGAAAGTGTCGCGATTCACCCCGATGTATGGGCCCGGTCAGCTGACGCGGATGCCGCTCATCGGAAAGCAGATGGTGACGATGGACGGCGTGATTAACGAGCCGGTGTGGCGTCCTGTCGTCAGTATTATCGCTTGGACGATCATCATGGGGATCGTGGCGGTGCTGGTGGGCAGACGCCGTCAGAACCGCTGATAAGGGCCGAGTAAGCGAGAAGCCCACTCGGCGACGGGGTCGGCCATGACAGCACCCGTGGAATCAACTGGGCCAGCAGGAAGGAGACCACCATGGCAGTGATCGTAGGGGCATCGACCTCGATTCCCCTACGCCGTCGCAACCGCAACGCCCTCGCTGCTGGTATCTGGCTCGTTTTCCTGGCCTATGCTGTGATGTCCCTTCAGAGCTCGCATTTACCGCCATGGCGTATTGCTTTGGGCTGGATGGGGTTGGCCATCTTCGCGCTGTTCTACCTGGCGCTGTTCTGGTGGCATGTCGACGGCCTGGAACTGTGGTACACAAAGCATCAGGTTCGCGCAAGTGCCATCGTGGGTCAGATTATGCTCGTGGTCTTGTGCGCCCTATTGGCCCTTGTCAGACCCAAGGTGGCGGCCAGTGTGCTGGCATACCCGATAGCCTTCGCTGTCTTCCAGATGCCTGAGGTAGCCCTAGGGATCACGCTCGCCATCGAGGTTGTCGGGATGGCCGTCCTGGTGTGGGTCACTCCGAGCTTGATGGCGTGGGCGATCGGTTCAGCCATCTCGGTTGCTGTAGTGACGGTGGTGGGGGTCCTGGAGCGGGCGGCCTGCCGGGGGCAGTTGGCTCGTCAAGCCGAACAGGACGTCCTGACACGTCTGGAGGAACGCCAACGGGTCGCCTCCGATGTCCACGACCTGCTCGGTCAGACACTCACGGTTATGGCCATGAAGGCCCAGTTGGTGGAACGCCTCATTGGCACCGACCCGGACGCTGCGCGTGCCCAGGCGGTCGAACTGCACGGATTGTCGCGCCACGCCTTGGCACAGGTGCGAGAACTGGTCAGCGGCATGGCCCGCATGGAGGTCGATGCGCAACTGGCGGCGGCTCGCACGGCGCTTGAGGCTGCTGGGGTCGAATGCGTCGTCTCCGATTCGCGTACCCATGGAGGCCACGAGGAGGACTCGGCTTTCGACACAGTGCGCGGCTGGGTGTTGCGCGAGGCGGTGACGAATGTTGTGCGTCACGCGCAGTCCCATACCTGCCTCATCGAGGTCGGTGACGAGATTCTGGCCATCAGCGATGATGGCCGGGGTCGGAGTAATGCCCCCGAGGGCAATGGTTTGACGGGAATGCGCCGGCGGGTCGAGGCAGCAGGGGGAGAGCTGTGGATCGGACCGGGGGAGCGCGACCACGGTACCCGGATCATCGTGACAGGCTGAGACCATGATCGATAAGACCATGATCAAGCTCGTGCTGGCCGACGACCAGACCCTCGTACGCGGCGCTCTGGCAGCCCTGCTTAGCATGGAGAACGACCTGGAGATCGTTGGTACGTGTGGTCGGGGAGACGAGGTGTTCGCCCTTGTGCAGGCCACCCATGCCGACGTGTGTCTGCTCGACATCGAGATGCCAGGTATCGACGGGATCACCGTCGCCGCTGAGCTGAGAGACCAGGCATCGTGGTGTCGAGTTCTCATTGTGACGACCTTCGGGCGGCCGGGTTATCTGCGGCGGGCCATGGATGCCGGTGTGGCTGGGTTCCTCGTCAAGGACACCCCAGCTGAGGACCTGGCCCGAGTGGTGCGCGAGGTCCATGCCGGAGGTCGAGTTATCGACCCAGCTTTGGCCGCCGAATCCCTCATCGAGGGACACAATCCCTTGTCGGAGCGGGAACGGGAGATTCTGCGGCTGGCCGAGTCGGGGGCCTCCATCTCCCTCATCGCCTCCCAGCTCTATCTGTCGGTGGGCACGGTGCGCAACCACGTATCCTCGGCCATCGGCAAGACGGGTGCTGCGAATCGCACCGAGGCTGCCGTCACGGCTCGACAGCGGGGGTGGTTGTGAGGAGATTCGTGATTGCGGCCGCGGGCGTTGCGCAGCGGTGGTGACAAGGCGAGCCAACAGTCTGACATCCCAAGGTCGAGGTCATGAGGGAGATTGCCCATTGTGCTGGAGTCGGCTGCGAGTCTTTATACAACCCTCTCAGGGCGATCCGGGACCTATGCTTTCAAAGTCCAGTCAATGTGTTCGGGAGGTCTCGACGGCGATCTGGTGATTGTTGACACGCGCGATGAGTGGAAAGAGGACCCTACATCCTCGCTAGCGCTGATGGACGTGGGACACACCGCTGATTGACTGGTTACGACAGCGAAAGCCGCCGATGCGACTCGCTGAGGTTCACATCTCGCGCTATGACACTTCCGTTCGTCAGTGGAAGGTCCCAGTCGAGGTCGCGGTGACTGCGACCGTCGAGAATCCCCAGCAGGACCCGCATGGTGTCACCGTGGGTGACGAGGACGATCGCCGGTAGGTCGCGAGCTGCCACGTCATCCAACAGGCTGCGGCACCTCTCCGCCACATCCGCGAGCGACTCCCCACCAGCCCATCGCACGTCGGCCGGATGTACACCCGTTGGCTGGGGAAGGGGCTCGAGATCATCCGCGGTGTGACCCTCCATGGCTCCCAACCCTTGCTCGCGCAGCCGTGGGTCGGTCGTCGCTGGTACGCCCAGCACCCGCGCGATAGGACGAGCTGTCTGACGCGCCCGCTTCTGGTCGGAGGCGATGATCGGGGTGTCGTGGGGTACCAGACCTGCCACCGTGTGAGCGGCCTGGCGAGCCTGGCGTCTCCCGAGCATCGTCAGGGGAATACCCATTGTCTGCCCTTGGATGCGCCCTTGACGATTCCACGTCGACTGCCCGTGCCTGACGATGACGATGCGACTCACCCCACGAAGGCTACCCGGGCGTCTTGATAACTCGCTCTCGATAAGGTGTAAGGCATGTCGATCACGCCACGTCGCCACACCGCCGCCGGTCTGCTGGCCCGGGCGGCCGGGCTGGGGCTAGGCATCATCGCCGACCGCATCGTGCCCGACCCACAGACCCATCACCCGGTGGCCGTATTCGGCTCGGCGGTCGCCCGGTTGGAAAAGATCATGTACGCGGATTCGGTTCGGCGTGGTGCCATCTTTACCGCCGCATGCCTGACTCCGCTCACCGTTGCTGGAACCCTTGTCGACCGCTTCACCCGGCATCGATCGGCACTGCGCATCGCCACCACCGCCCTGACCACGTGGGCCGTCATCGGGTCCGCATCCCTGGCTCGGGAAGGACGGGCGATGGCTGACCACTTGGCCGACAATGACCTGCGTGCCGCGCACAAACGTCTACCGCACCTGTGTGGGCGCGACCCTGACGCCCTCGACGCCCCTGAGATCGCCCGAGGCACCGTCGAGTCCATGGCCGAGAACGCCTCCGATGCCGCCGTCGCATCGATCTGGTGGGGTGCAATCGCCGGGTTGCCCGGCCTACTCGTCCACCGCGGGACCAACACCCTCGATGCCATGATCGGCCACCACAACGATCGCTATGAATACTTCGGCAAGGTGGCGGCTCACCTCGACGACGCCGTCAATTGGGTGCCAGCTCGGCTTACCGGAGCCTTGGCTGCTGCGTGTGCCCCGATGGTCGGAGGCGATCGCGCAACCACCTGGCGAGTGATGCGGGCCGAGCATGGCCACCATCCCAGCCCCAACGGCGGCTGGTGCGAGTCTGCCTGGGCAGCAGCCCTCGGCATTCAACTCGGCGGACGTAACGTTTACTACGGTAACCGGGTGGAGTTCCGTCCCCTGTTGGGGTCGGGCCCGCGTCCCGACGCCAACAAGACAGCAGACGCGGCGCTCCTGGTCACTACGGTTACCATGGCAGCCACCTGCTGCGCTGTCGCAGGGCTGGCCAGTGTAGCCCACGTGCTGTTTTACGGTGGCCCGATTCCACGCGGTCTTCTGCCACACAGCACAAGGCGTCGATCACAAGGAGACTCACAGTGACCGGAATCCTCGTCGCCGGAACATCCTCGGACGCTGGCAAATCCCTCGTCGTCACCGCCTTGTGTCGGGTCGCCCGGCGTCGCGGCGTCCACGTGGTGCCCTTCAAGGCCCAAAACATGTCGAATAACTCGATGGTGTGTGCCGACGGTTCCGAAATCGGCCGGGCCCAGTACCTCCAGGCCACCGCAGCCGGCGTGGAACCAACCTCTGCCATGAACCCCGTCCTGCTCAAACCGGGCACTGATCGACGCTCCTTCATCGTGCTGCGCGGAAAACCCTGCGGAACGTTGGAGGCGGGGGAGTACACCACCGGACGGCGTCGCCTAGCCGATGCCGCATGGTCAGCCTACGACGAACTTGCCGCGACCCACGATCTGGTGATCTGCGAGGGAGCCGGATCTCCGGCCGAAATCAACCTTCGCCGCGGCGACTACACGAACATGGGTTTGGCTAGAGCCAAGAACCTTCCGGTGGTCGTGGTCGGCGATATCGACCGGGGTGGGGTGCTCGCCAGCCTCTTTGGTACCTGGGCGCTCCTCGACGATGACGACCGGGCACTGTTAGCCGGGTACATCATCAACAAGTTCCGTGGTGACGATGCCATCCTCGCTCCCGGACTTGAGGAGGTCACTCGGCGTACCGGCATGCCGAGTTTCGGCGTGCTGCCCTGGGTGCCGGGGGTTTGGCTCGACGGCGAGGATGCCTTGGAGGTGGGACGGTGGCGTTACGAAGGTAACGCCACCGTCCCGTCAGCTTTGCGGGTGGCCGTGGTGCGATTCCCGCGCATCTCGAATGCCACCGACGTCGATGCTATGGCCGGTGAAAGCGGCGTCAACGTCCAGGTGACGACAAACCCGGACACGTGTCAGATTGCCGACGTCCTCGTCCTGCCGGGGTCACGGTCCACTGTGTCTGACCTGGAATGGTTGCGACGCTCGGGCATCGCCGACGTCGTGACTCGTCGTGCCGAGCAGGGGCGCACCGTGGTGGGTATCTGCGGCGGGTATCAGATGCTGTGCCGCACCATCATCGACCCCGACGGTCAGGAGGCGGCTCCGGGCACTGTCGTCGGGGGGCTCGGGTTGCTGCCGGTCGAGGTCGACTTCGGCGCTACCAAGACCCTTACCCTGTCGCACGGGAGGTGGCGGGGTATCGACGTCGGCGGTTACGAGATCCATCACGGCGTCTGTCACCCGCTCGAGGAGGTTGAGGCCTTCCTCGATGGAGTCCGCGTGGGCTCGGTGTGGGGGACGATGTGGCACGGGGCCTTCGAGCATGATGAGTTCCGACGTACCTGGCTTTCCGATATTGCCCGTCACGCTGGTTCATCCTGGCGCCCCAACCCCGACGAGCCGGGTTATCAGGTTAGACGCGAGGCTATGATCGAAACCCTCGCCGATGCCGTGGAGGCCCATGTCGATGTCGATCAGATACTGCATCTGGCTCGCTGAGGGCGGCTGAGGTGCCTCCCCACTCGGCGACGGGCTCGGCCACCTCGGCTCGGAGGACTTGGCCCAAACCGTACTGTATGCAAGAACGGCTCCGTGACGATGGAGAACACGGCGTTGGGGATGTGTTCCTGGCAGTGCTGGGTGTGTGGCCTCTCGTCTCAGCTATGCTCGACACGCGATCGGGCGATGAGCAATGCCGGTGCAAGTCCGGAGCGGTCCCGCCACTGTAACACCCCATGCGGTGTAGCCAGACGCTTTCCCGACTCCTGCCGAACAAACCGTCAGGCGAGGATATCTGAGGAGAACTACATGAATGATGCCACGTCACGCACGCTCTTCGGAGTGGGGGTCGGTCCGGGAGACCCGGAACTGGTCACCCTAAAAACCGTGCACATTTTGCGTGAGGCAGACGTCATCCTCGTCCCTTACACCGAGGCCACTACTGACGGTCCGGGGCGTGCCGAGCGCATCATTACGGCTATCGCCCCCGAGATCACCGAGCGCATCAAACGCATCCCCTTTTCAATGCGGGAGAGGTCCGGCGTCGGTGAGAAGCGCAAGGCCTCATGGCAAGTCTCCGCAGACGCCGTGGTGACAGCCTTCGGCGAGGGAGCCCGTACTGTTGCCCTCGCCACCGTCGGAGATCCGACTGTTTTCTCTACCTTCACCTACCTGCGTGCCAACGTTGAGGAGAGGCTGCCCGACGTCACCGTCAAGTTGAGCCCCGGTATTACCGCCATGCAGGCCCTGTCAGCGGTGTCCGGGCGTCCGCTGGTGGAAGGCAAGGAGATCCTAGCTCTCGTCCCGGCCACCGTCGGCATAGACAAACTTGGGAAGGTCCTCGACCTCGTCGACTCGGTGGCCATCTACAAAGGCGGACGCAAACTTCCCGAGGTCGTCGAGCAGCTGCGCAGCCGGGACCGTCAAGCCGTCATCGGCACCGACATCACCCTAAAGTCCGAGCAGATTATCAACCTTGACGAAGTGACCGACGCGCAAACCCTGCCGTACTTTTCGACCGTCCTTACCACTCCGGAGCGCACCACCACAGGAGGAAAACTGTGAACGAACCCCAGGCCGCACGACCTACTCAGCACGTGTCTGAGAAAGCCCTGGAGGATTTAGACCACAACGCCATCGAGCCTCCGCCGGTGTCCCGTCGCGATATCCCCGAAGGAGCCGGCAAGATCGTCTTCGTCGGGGCCGGTCCGGGCGCCCCAGACTTGGTAAGTGTGCGTGGCGCTCGAGTTATTGAGACTGCCGACATCATCATCTGGGCATCCAGCCTGGTACACCCCGACATGGTCGCCCGTCACAAGGAGGGCGCCGAGCTCATCGACTCCGCATCCATCCCGTTGGAAGACCTTGAACCCCTCTACATCCGCGCCCGTGACGAGGGGCTGGTGGTGGCCAGGGTCCACACCGGTGATCCGTCTATCTACGGGGCCACCGCAGAGCAGCGTGACTTGTGCCGTCGCATCGGCATCGACTTCGAGACCATTCCTGGCATTTCTGCCTTTTCGGCCGCTGCTGCCCGGATGGACGTCGAAATTACCGTCCCAGAAGTCTCTCAGTCCCTCATCCTCACTCGGCTTGAGGGTGGGCGCACGCCCATGCCCGACGGCGAGACCGTCGCATCCTTTGCCCGCCACGGGGCGACCATGGCGATCTACCTGTCGGCAGCCCGTAACAAGGCGCTTCAGGAGGCCTTATTGGAGGGTGGGTATCCGTCCGAGACTCCGTGCATCATCGGATACGCGGTGACCTGGCCCGAGGAGATGATGTTCCGCTGCGACCTGGCTCACCTGTCGGAGACGATGCGCAACCACAAGCTATGGAAGCATGCCGTCGTCCTGGTGGGCCCGGCACTGGCGGAGGGACCGATCTCCACCCGCAGCCACCTATACCATCCCGGCTTCCGCCACGAATACCGAGGTGCCGACGCTCAGGCCCACGCTGACCTTAAGACTCACGGCACCCGCGGCGTCTACCACCAGAACCCCGACACGAAGGGCAATTCATGATTCGCGTCCACGGATATCTCGGCACCATTAGCGACGCCTTGCGCGAGGAGGTTGTCCAGGCTGATCTGGTTGTCGGGGGCCAGCGTCACCTCGACGCCCTCAACGTCCCCGTCGATAAGCGTCAAAAGCTTGGCCTTATTGGGCCCGCCGTCGAACGGATCCAGTCCCTACCCGACGACGCCAACATCGTCGTCATTGCCTCCGGCGACCCGCTGTTCTTTGGTGTGGTTCGCCGCATCCGGCAGGCCGGTTTGCGCGTCGACGTGGTGACCGCCCCGACCTCTTTGCAGGCCGCTTTCGCCGCCGTTGCGTTGCCGTGGGATGACGCCCAATTCGTCTCCTCCCACTCCAAGGACATCGGGACGGCCATTCGGCTTGCGAAGATCCATCCCAAGGTCGGCGTGCTGACGGCTCCCAACCGAGGTCTCGCTGAGCTGGTCGAGGGACTCGCCGGGCGTGGCAAGACCTTCGTGCTGGCCGAAAAGATCGGAGAGGAGGGTCAGCGGGTGCGCATCTTCGACGAGGACGCCGCCAAGGCCGTCATTGCCGAGGAGGACATTCTTAGCCCCAACGTTGTGCTGGTGCTTGACCACCACCCAGATTCCCCGGAGGCGCTTGGCGTCACCCCGGAACTCGCCGGTGACGTTAACGTCAATGGCCCCGACGACCCGCATCCAGGCTCCGACACCAACCCCGACGGTTCCGACCGTGACCCGATCATCGGACAGATCATCAACTCCGACGCTGCGGCAGCTCACGCCGAAGCCATCGACGGTGCTCTCAAGCGCGAGACGAAGAAATACGTTGGGCCATCGCGCACTGGACTGGCCGCAGCGTGGGGGGAATGCGACCTCATCATTTCCCACCTAGCCCTGGGCGCCACCACCCGGATCATTGCCCCGCTGCTGAAGTCCAAAAAGACCGACCCGGGAGTGGTCGTCGTTGACGAGGTTGGACGCTTCGCCATTCCGCTAGTGGGTGGCCACGTCGGTGGAGCCAACGAGCTCTCCCGCACTGTCGCTGAGGCTCTTGGCGGTACTGCGGTCGTTTCCACCGCCACCGACTCCCTCGGTGTACCGGCCCTCGACCAGCTCGGCTGGGCCTACGAAGGTGACGTCGCGGGCGTGACTGGCTCGATCATTGCCGGACGCCCGGTGCACGTCATCCGCGAGCAGCCTTGGCCATTGCCCCCGTTACCCAAGAACGTCACCGAGGACGCCGAGGCCCCGGCTACCCGGATCATTGTGTCCGAGCGGGTTGCGGAGCGTGTTCTCGACGATCATGGTGACGACCTGCCTACCGTCGTACTACATCCGAGTTGCCTGGTCGTCGGGATGGGATGCAACCGAGGCACCGAGGTCGAGACGCTGCGTGAACTCCTCGTCACGACCTTGGAGGATAACGGCTTGGCCCTTGGCTCGGTGACCCGCCTGGTATCTCATGAGGTCAAGGCCGGTGAGCTTGGTCTGGTAAAGCTGGCCAACCAACTCGGTGTGGAGTACCGCACCGAGTCAGCCGAGGCCCTGGCCGCCCAGGACGTTCCGAGCCCTTCCGATGTCGTCGCTCGTGAGGTCGGAACCCCGAGTGTTAGTGAGGCCGCCGTGATGTGTCAGGGAGCCGAGTTGCTGGTGCATAAGACCAAAACGCCTGAGGCCACCTGCGCTATCGGCCGCATCCCAGCTCGCGGCCATCTTTCGGTGGTGGGGCTCGGGCCAGGCTCTCGTGACCTGCTGACTCCGCGCGCCGTTGAGGCTATTCGCAACGCCACCTTCGTCGCCGGCTACGCCCCCTACGTGCGTCAGATTCGCGACCTGGTGCGTCCGGGAGCCAAGATCCTGGCGACCAAGATGGGCACTGAGGAGGAGCGCACTCAGGCTGCTATCGACGCCGCTCGCGGCGGCCGCAATGTGGCTTTTGTGTGTGGCGGCGATCCGGCTATATACGCGATGGCTTCCCCGACGTTAGAGATGGGCACCGACGGTATCGACGTCGAGATCGTCCCTGGAGTCACCGCAGAGCTCGCCGTCTCGGCGATCCTCGGAGCGCCGTTGGGTCATGATCACGCCACCATCTCTTTGTCGGACCTGCACACCGACTGGGACCTCATCCTCAAGCGAGTGAAGGCGGCTGCCGAGGGAGACCTCGTCACCACTTTCTACAACCCGCGCTCGCGTACCCGTACCCATCAGCTCCCTGACGCTCTGGCGATCATGGCGGAGCACCGTCCCCCGTCCACCCCAGTAGCTCTGGTTTCCCACGCTGAGCGTCGTCAGCAGCAAGTGATCATGTCCACCCTGGAGGAGTTCAAACCCGAGTGGTGTGGCATGACAACTTTGGTGGTCGTTGGCTCGACGACGACCAAGTACGTCAGTTCCGGGGACGGGCAGCGCCTTATGGTTACGCCGCGTGACTACCACTGGATGGACGGACATGTCTCCGGTGAGGTTCGCAAGAACTACACCCACAAGGATCTGCCCAAGGCTGACGAGGGGACCTACCTCTCCAAGCCTCCGGTCCATTCGACTCGCATGCCCGAGTCCACACCCGATACGAAGGATTCGAAATGACCGATCCCCTTACCAGCGGAACCCCGCTCGTTATTGCTGCTCATGGCACCCGTGACGAGGCAGGCGTAGCCGAATGCCGTGCGTTGGCTGAGCGCGTTGCCCGCAAGTTGCCCGGAATCCCGGTGGAACTGGGATTCGTCGAACTCGCCGAGCCTGGCATTCCAGAGGCTGTCCGTGCCGCCGTCGCCCAGGCCCCGGACAATCCCGAGGGCGCCGACGGCGACGAGGAGGCAGCCGTCGTCGTCGTACCGCTGATGTTCAACACTGGTGGTCACGTCCGCGAGGACATCCCAGAGGCTATTGACGAAGGTCGGGGCGATGCCCGGGTGATGTACTCTGCCCCGTTGCTGCCAGACGTTCGCATGCGCAAGGCCCTCAGCCATCGCCTTGTCGAGGCTCTTGCTGTTGGTGACGGACGCGAGGAGTGGAGGCCACGCGACACGTCGGTGGTGTTGGTGGGGCGTGGTGCCTTAGTGCTTGACGCTAACGCCGCCCATTACACCTTGACACGCATGTTTTGGGAGGAAAACGATCTGTCGCGGGTGGAGCCGGCGTTCATCCAGGTGACCCGTCCATCGGTTCCGGAAGCCCTGTCAGCCCTTGCCGCTCAGGGTGCCGACCAGATCGTCGTGCAGGGCAACTTCCTCTTCCCAGGCTTGCTACATGTGTGGATGACCGAGCAAGTGGAGGCCTGGCAGGTCAGCCACCCCGGAGTCGAGATCCGCATTGCCTCGGTGATCGGCGACTGTGACGAAGTTGCAGATGTTGTTGTCGATCGTTATCGCGAACCCCTCGACGAGGTCGGTCTCGGGGAGGGTGCCCCGGTGTACATGTCAGGGCTGAGGTTGCAAGGGCGCAAGGTGCTCGTCGTTGGTGCTGGGCACGTGGCTGAGCGTCGCGTCGTGCGGTTATTGGATGCCGGCGCCAACGTCCACGTCGTAGCCCCCAACTCGGGCATCCAACTCACCCGGATGTCCCGTAAAGGGCTGGTGAATCTGGAGCATCGGGCTTTCCGGGTTGAGGATCTCGACGGCGTCTGGTTTGTCCAAGCGCTGACAAACGATCCGGAGGTGAATGCTCTGGTGGCTGAGGAGGCCGACAGGCGGGGCATCTTCTGCGTGCGCGGCGATAAGGGCTGCAAGGGTAGTGCCTTCACTCCGGCCACCCAGCAGGCCGGCGGCATGACAGTCAGCGTCGTCGGTGATCGCACCCCACGTCGTTCCGCCAGGCTGCGTGACGAGGTGTTGCGAGCCTTGCAGGGGTGATCAACTGGGTCATTCATGACGTGTCGTGGGATCGCCTGACCTGACGGACGCGTTTGGCGGTGCATATCATCGTCGGGTGATTTCTCACGACCTGCATGCCCTGGGCTTCGACGCTCCCGATCTCGACGCCCTCGTCAACTCTGCGGCTGAGGCTGGTGCTGTCGGTGTGGGGGATGTCGGCGGATTTGACCTGCTGGCTGCCTACACGGATCCGTCTGGAGCTCGGCTAGCCCTCATGAAGCAAAAAGGTCATGAGGAGATGGAGACGATGGCCTCCCTCGTCGCCCCGACGACCCATCCAGCAGATCTGGTGCGATTCAGCCCGTCGGTGGCTTTGGTCGACATCTATTCCCATGCCAGCCTCGCCTCGATGCTGACCGGGGAGTCTGTCCTCAAGCTGCCGATGACGAATCGCAAGCACCTGGCGCGGTTCCTGGCCAACGTTGACGATCCCGTTGAAGTGCCGCTGTGTCCCGAACCCGGCGACGACACCCCGCGTTTCGTCGAGCACCTGCGTGTGGGAGCGGTCGCCAATCAGATGTTGCGGGTGTTCGAGGCCGAAGAGGAGTATGGTCGTTCCCACGAAGGTTCCCTGGGCAGCGAGCTACAGTTCGCCGCAGGAACGCTGATCAGTCCCTGGCTCATGGAGATCAACGCCGGGCGTGCCACCCGTGATGAGGCCAGCGCTGTCGCTGAGATGACGATGGTCTGTAAGAAAGTTGAGAAACGCACGAACGCGCTTACCGGGGCAGACTGGTACCGGATCGTGGGGAATACTTCGATTCCCATGACTTTGGCTGCCCCCGCGAACCTACCGCGAACGCCGCATGAGGGGTCAGTCGTCACGGGGCAGGTTGTCCCGGTGGTGTCGACGGGAACCTGGGAGGGTGATGCCCTCTGGGGGTGAGAATGAGCGGTCCTTTGTTGCAACGCTCTACACCTCGTCGTCATGGCGGGCTGGTCATGCTTGCAGTGTGGGAACGTCACACTACAACTAACACTTTAAGTTTTGCAGTGTGAATTGAGTTGCGGCGTTTGTGGTTTTCCGGTGTGGATCGTGGCGGACGGTTTCCTGTGGCAGGCAACGGGACCTTCTCGCGGGCGTCGGTGTTTCACGTCGAGCGTCCAAAGTTGTAGGCGCCTCCCGCACCGACGCCGGAGGTACAACTTTTCGATCATAAAATTGCACTCGTCACCGATATTGTCCACATGGGTACAACTTTCGGGCTGGATCCGATCACAGTCGAGATCCAAGCAGCGCTGGAGCACCTCGATAGGGGTTTTAGGGTGAAGGAACACAAGCGCGTCGACTTCAAGGAGGACGTCAGCTGAAAGGGAAGCTTAGCGAGCTGCTGCCCGAACGAGCTATAGGTTGCGAGTGAGGAGGTGCGCGAGGTTCTTGACCTGCTACGGCAGATGGAGGTGGGTGGGGAGCCGCTATTGAGCGCGATCCGAGGCATTCAGGCTGATGCCCATCCGGCATTCACCTTGTCTAGGAGTGCAACAGCGAGTTTGGAGAAAGACTATCGGCAGCGGGGCTTGGTCCGTTCGGTGCCCAACCGGATGACGACGGCACGCCGGTATGCCCAACATCGGGGTCGCATCAGTACGACGGAGTTGGGTGCCACTGTGGGTGCTCTGGCCTCCAATGTGGACCGGTCCTGAAAGATCTCCTGGGCCAAGGTGTGTTGAGGCCTTCGTCAAAGAGCATGGCGGGTTGTGGATTCCACTATCTGCGTGGTGACAACACGTCCTGACGTTTTCGCGTCCAGTGGCTTGCTCTCACGCAAGGTTTGCATCACGGTGAAGCTTGGCTCGTAGGCGATCGAAAACCCGTGGGCACCTCGCGATCGCCGGTATAACTGTCCATTCACAAAGTTGTGGTCCGAGCCGATTCTGTTGTGTGGCCCGGTACGTTGACGAGGCTGTGCGGCATGGAATGGAGGTCCCTGATATCCTCCATGGGTCTGCATGGTGCGACCCCGATGAGGTCGCAGGAACCCGGTGTGATTCCGGGACTGTTGCGCAGCGGTGACGGTGACGACGTCGGCGAAACCACTGGGAGCGATCCTGGGAAGGGCCGACCGAGGGTGATCCGAAGTCCGAAGACTCCCATGCATGGCGTTGGGTTGTTCGGATCTCGCATCAAGGTCCTCGCACCAAGAAGGAACTATCATGCCCTCTTCGAGGCGATCGGTGGAGCGTGACCGCAGGTTGCCGGTGGCGCCTTTGCTGCTGGTCCTCGTGGTGCTCATCGTCGTCAGCGCCGTCGTCTCGTTGGCCATCGGCTCCGAACCGTTGCCGCTGCGTGGAGTCCTTGACACCCTTGGGGCTCGGGTGACCGGTCAACCGGGACCTGATCCGACGATCGACGTCATCGTCTGGGACCTGCGTGCTCCGAGGGCTCTACTGGCGGTTATCGTTGGCGCGGGTCTTGCCCTGGCTGGAAGCGGCATGCAGACTTTGGTACGGAACCCGTTGGCTGACCCCTACCTGCTAGGTGTGTCGGCTGGCGCGAGTGTGGGAGCAACCGCGGTCATCGCTTTAGGGATGTTCACTTCGTGGGGGACTCACCGACTCACTCTTGGTGCCCTTGTAGGGGCCTTGGCGGCAGCTGCACTGGTCTATCTCATTTCGATGGTGCAAGGAGGCATGACGCCGCTTCGGTTGGTGCTGTCGGGCGTGGTGTTGTCCTCGGCGTTCTCTGCGTTGGCGAGTTTCCTCGTCTTCCGAAGTCCCGAACCGCGTGCGGCGCAGTCGGTGCTGTTTTGGATGCTGGGGTCGGTTGCGGGTGCCACCTGGGACAGCCTGTGGGTGGCGGCCCTTGTCACTGTTGTTATCGCCGTGCTGATGATCGCGTTCTCCGGGTGGTTAGATGCTCTGGCGGCCGGCACCGACGTCGCTCGTTCCCTGGGCATACCTGACATTCGTGTCCGCAAGGCGCTGTTCGTCGGGAATTCAGTGCTCGTTGGGGTGCTCGTGGCCGTTTCCGGCGGCATCGGGTTCGTGGGGCTTGTCATCCCCCACATGGCTCGTTTGCTCGTGGGAGCCAGTCATCGGTCGATGCTCCCAATTGCTGCCGCCGTGGGCAGCCTGTTCTTGTTATGGGTGGACGTCGGTGCACGAGTCATTGCGGCGCCGCAAGAAGTGCCCCTCGGCGTTGTAACCGGATTCATCGGTGCGCCCATCTTCCTGTACCTCATGGGTCGCAGCCAGTACCGATTCTCGAGTGAATCATGACGCGTCTTGACGTTCGCAATGTGCAGTGCCGGATCGGTGATCGCGTCATCGTTGACGACGTGAGCTTCACGGCGGAAGCGGGACAACTCACTGCCATCGTTGGGGTCAATGGTGTGGGTAAGTCTACGCTGTTGCGATCCATCGCCGGTGTCAGAAAGGTCAATGCCGGGGATGTCCTGCTCGATGGGAAATCCGTGAACCAGTATACCCCGATGCAGCGGGCTCGACTCATGGCATTCGTTGGGCAGGAGGAATCTCCTTCCCCGGACCTCCTGCTGGGAGAGATGGTGGCGCTGGGACGCACGCCGCACCGCAAGCCGTGGCAGGTGGGGCAGCGTTCCGAGCGCGCGATCATTCGTGACGCTTTGGCTTTGGTCGGGTTGGATCATTTGATCGATCGTCGGTGCGACCATTTGTCGGGCGGTGAACGGCGACGCGCCGTCATCGCGCGTGGGCTGGCTCAAGGGGCCGATCTCATCCTGCTGGACGAACCGACCAATCACCTCGACGTTCGGCATCAGTTGCAGTTGCTGGAGACGCTGCGTGCCAGTGGGCGGACGGTCGTGGCCACCATCCACGACCTAAGCATGGCCGCTTCGCACTTCGATCGCGTGGTCGTCCTGGCCAGCGGTGGGGTTCTTGCCACGGGACCCGCCGAGGAGGCCCTCAGCTCATCGAACGTGGCGACGGCTTTCCATGTCGTCGCGCATCATGTCACCACTCCTGAAGGCAGCCGGGAACTCGTCTGTACCGCAGCGCTGCCCGAGCCCTCCAGAAAGGAAATCTGAAATGTCTATTCCTCGCCTGCCCATCGCCGTGGTCGCGTGCCTAGCCATGGCTCTTGCCGGATGCAGCAATGGATCCACCTCCAAGGGTGACGACGCCAAGAGCCCATCCGAAGTCGCCTTGACTAACTGTGGGAACAAGGTGACGTACCCCAAGGTCGCCCGGCGCCTCTATGTCAATGACGGCAACATCATCGCCATGGCTCTCAGCGCGGGGGCCGCTAAGCAGATTGCTGCTGTAAGTTCATTGGATGATGACAAAACGATTCTTGCCGCCAAGTACGGCTCACGTGTCATCGACAACCTGCATGAAGCTGTCAAGGGGTGCCCGACGCTGGAATCGATCATAGCCAACAAGCCCGATGTCGTCGTCGCGGGCTGGAATTATGGGTTCTCCGAAGAGGGCAATCTGACACCCGACAAACTCCATGAGCGGGGCATAAACAGTTACCTGCTCAGCGAATCCTGTCGGCAGGAGGGCAGTGAGAAGGCCCGTGGTGTCATGCAGCCGTGGGACGCCGTCCGTACCGATCTGGGTAACCTGGCTAAGCTCACTGGTAATGAACCGACCGGGAAGAAAGCGGTTAAGGATCTCGATGACCGACTTGATGCACTCAACAAGGCTCCGAAGGCTGCGAGAACCCCTGTAGTTCTGCTATTCGACTCAGCTAAGGACACCGTCCTCACTAGCGGCAGCAAGGGCGGCCCGCAGGCCATCATCAACGCTGCCGGTGGGCAGAATGCGACTCACGATGTCAACGACACATGGGTGGGGATCGGCTGGGAGAAAGTGGCGACACTCAAGCCCGACGCCATCGCCTTCGTTGATTACGATGCCCAGCCCTTCTCTGAGAAGGTAAAGGTTCTGCAATCCAACCCGGCGACCAAGAAGCTTGCTGCGGTGCAGAAGAAGCGCTTCCTAAATCTTCCCTACGCCATGTGGACCTCTGGCCCTCTCAACATTGATGCTGCTGAGCACCTGCGGGTCAGCCTGGAGAAGTGGGGGTTGGAGCCTAAGTCGTCGATCAAGCCGCAACTCATCATCCCTACATCCGTGCCGGGGCACGAGGGCTGAGGAATTCTTACACCGATTAAGACGATAAGCTCGTTATTTATCGTCAACATTTTTGGGGTCCATAGGTGACGATATTTTGGGTTGGTGATCTTCAGGCGGTCATGCCTACCAACAGCTCGAATTTGACCATGAGAAACGAATAATACCCTTGCACATACGGAGGCTAATACTTTGTCATGAGTAACCAGAATAAGCGTAGAAGAAGTCTTTTTAATAAGATTTAAAACAGCGTTCTTCGACATGAATCCAAGGCTGAATAATCGTGACTCTCAGCGGTAATAATCTGTGCGCTCAGCAACCGAAGGAGAGTGATTTTCCGCTCCCGGAAGCTCCCACGACGGCTACTTTCGTACCTTTAATTAAATCAAGGTTGACGCTCTTCAGGATTTGCGTGTCTCCAGCTTTGACGGATACGTTTCTAAGTGTCATACGTCGCCCCAAAGTAATCTCACCTGAGCAGTGGACGAGGTCATGATCGTGGTGGATAATCCTCTGTATATCTCGCAACGCTCTTCGCGGCCGTGTCATGTCTTGGCCGATGGTGGAAAAAGTTCCAAAGGGACTCGCGATTAGACCGCCTAACATGAGTAGTGTTGCAAGGTCAACAGTGTTTGCCTCCCCGTGTGAGACTAAAAAGACGCCGATAATTGTTGCAACTAAAGAGCCTGCGCGCATTGCCCTACAAGAAGGGCAACCCATGCTGCGCCTACAAACCATAGTCGACTTTGCCATCCGGTTTCTATGGCTTTTCTCGCCGCCATGGGCTGTAGCACCATCAAAACAGAACCGACACCGGACGACGCGCAGGCGATGGTGATTCCAAAGTACCGACGACCCTTTGAGCATAAACAAACCGTGTCTGCTGGTGCTTGTTCAAGCATTTTTGCACGGCGCTCTGTCACTCGGGTTAACATCGTGACCTTAACTCCACTAAAGTTTTCGCCCTGCGCGCATACCAAGCAACCCTCCGATGAAAGTAATGATAAGTAATCCAACGAAGGCGACGTGCACAACACTTGGCAGCGGGTGCGCGATAGTACGCAGGCCATACGAGTGACCAACTGCTACGAGCGCTCTGGCCATCAAGATCCAACTAGCCCACATGATAGCATAAACGGTTAGACTCCGAGCGAATGCGTCGGCTAATACGAATGTCATATCAGTGAACTTGCCTGATCCCAGCATGTCGATGGTGTGGGTTGTGCGGTGGAAGCTTGCTTGGAGCAGGTAAGCCGAGGCTGCAGAAAACAGCAGCGCCGTGGTGAGCATGGGAGCCATCATCGGACCAATGTCGGCGGCTCCGCTTCCTCTTAAAATAACTTGCGCTGGACCGGTGCGTGCCCACGAGGTTGCTGGTTGCGTGATGATTCTAGACGCATGACGCAGGCTCGCGTGGGTGGACGCAGGTTGCGTTTTGAAGATCGGGATCCCATGCCAAGCTTCCGATAGGTCAACCGGGGGAGTAACACTCAGATGTCTCCATGGCGAGGCTGATAGGCTACCGGGCACTATTTCGTGGAATCCGTTGCTATATAAAGGGTTGATTACTTGTGAAGTTGTATAAGCTTCTCCTGACTGTGAACTACTCTTTGGTGCTATCAGCACGATGCCGGAACAGCCAGGCTTGCTGGTGCATATATATCGGGCAGTAGTTACGTCCGGTGGGATGCCATTCGTGGTCGTGGCGACAATGGCTGCCGGCCGGAAAGACTTAGCAAGTGCTTCGCGCTGCACTTGCTCGGCACCAGTAATCATGGAAACGGTCGCAGAAAACAATAATGCAGCTAGCGCAACTATAGTGACGCTGGCAGAGAGCTTGAAAACGCGATTACGGACGAGACTAATACGAGCAGGCCATGCCCAGCCTGTACCGGGCAGGCGCGAAAACACTCTACATATTGCAAAGAACAGGGTTGATGCTACCAACAGCACACAGCCTGCAACCCATAACAGTGTGGCACCGAATAGTGCTCCTAGGCCAGTATGGGAGGCGGTTTTCAGCAGGATGAGGGATCCCACGATAGCGCTCGCACCTAGTAGGTAACGAAGGAGCTTCAAAAGTGACGATTCGCCGTCTCGGAAAGAGCGATGTGCTGCCCTCAGCGATGACTGTTGGTCAGCTCGTCGGTCGATGCGATGGCGTTGACGGCTGCTACCGCGATCGCTGAGCCGCCGCGTCGTCCCAGCAAGGTAAGGTACTCCAAGCCAAGTGTCGAGTCGACAAGGGCTTGCTTGGATTCCGCTGCACCGACGAACCCGACCGGGATGCCGACGATGGCTGCGGGTTTAGCTCCCGTTTCCTCGCAGACCTCGAGAACCCGGTACAGGGCAGTCGGCGCATTGCCGATGGCGACGATGGCTCCGTCGAGTTTGCCTTCCTCGGCCCACAAATCGACCGCGGCGCAGGTCTTCGTCATGTTTTTTGCCTTCGCGAAATCGGCCAGGCGAGGGTCCTTGATGTAGCAGATCGTCTCGTTATCGCGCGGAAGTCGGGATCGGATGATGCCGGTGGCGGTCATGGAGGAATCGCACAATATTGGTGCTCCGTCACCTAGAGCTTTGCGAGCTGCCGTCACTACGCCGGGGGTGAAGGCGATGTCGTTGGCGATGGCTGGATCGGCGGCAGCGTGGATCATCCGGACGACGACTCCCTCGACGTCGGTTGGGAAGCGATCCAGGTGTGCTTCGGAGCGAATGATGCGGAAAGACTCGCGATAAATGTCGGATCCGTTGTTGACGTACTCGTGGGCCACGATCTTGCTCCTGACGATGGCGAAGACTTAGGGTGATTCCTTGGAAGCGTAACATTAAGCCATTGCGCTGTAGTGGAGCGGGACTATGCTTAGGCAACCCTCGGATTCAATGTCTGAAATGGCTGTGTTTTACTGGCTTCTGTACAACTCAAGAACGTCTTGATGACGTGGTTGAAGCCGGGAAGTGCCGGCACGGGCGCGCCACTGTGAACAATCCCATGCGGATCGAAAGTCAGATCTGCCACGTACGTCAGGCCTTTCCAGGACGGGACGCGAATCCCGAGAAAGGAGATGACACCTCATGCATATCGCTGAGGGGATTCTCTCACCGACCCAGTGCGCAGTCTGGTACGCGGCTGCCGCACCATTTTTGATCCATGGCGGCTATCGAGTCGTCAAGGAAGTCAAGGAGCACCCCGAAAACAAGCTCCTGCTAGCTACCGCAGGTGCCTTTACCTTCGTTCTATCTGCTATCAAGCTTCCGAGTGTGACCGGTTCGTCCTCCCACCCTACGGGAACCGGAGTCGGTGCAGCCCTGTTCAAACCACCGGTCATGGCATTCTTGGGGATGATCGTGCTGATCTTCCAGGCGCTGTTATTGGCTCATGGCGGTATCTCCACCCTGGGTGCCAACACCTTCTCCATGGCCATCGCTGGACCATGGGCCGGTTACGCCTTCTACAAGCTCACTAAAAAACTCCATGGACCTGACGCGTTGGCGATTTTCTTGTGCATGGTCTTCGCCGACTTCATCACCTATGTCGTTACGAGCTTCCAACTGGCTTTTGCTTTCCCAGATCCGACTGGTGGTTTCTGGGGAGCCGTCGGCAAGTTCCTTGGCATCTTCGCCGTGACCCAGGTTCCGCTGGCCCTCGCTGAGGGTCTGGTCGGCATCCTGCTGTTCCGTTTCCTCGCCAAGGTCGCAGCCCCGCAACTTCGGCAGCTCGGTGTCCTCGACGGCAACCCGGAGGTGACTCATGCCTGAGAATACTGTTGCTAAGGTCCGTCAGGACAATTCCCTGACCGGCAAGAGCAAGTGGGTAACTCCGGTCATCATCGTCCTCTTGGTTGCCCTTTTCATCATAAGCATGGTTTTCGGTGCTAAGAAGACCAGCAGTGACGAGGAAGGTTTCGGAGGAACTGACGACGCTGCTGCCGAGGCCGCCGAGCAAGCCGGTGCCAAGAAGTGGATCGAGCCGATTTTCCAGCCGAACTCTGGTGAGGTCGAATCCGGTCTGTTCGCGCTGCAGGCAGCCTTGGGTGCTGGTATCGCTGGATACGCCCTAGGCCGCATGAGTGGCCGTAAGAAAGGTCGCGAAGAGGCTGAGCATGCCTCTGATCTCCACAGTGTTGACGATGTGCCCGAGGCCGCCGTCACCTCGTCGGAAGTCAACGCGACTGACAAGTCATGACGATTACCTCTCTTGACGACGCCGCCTGGGATTCCCCCTGGCGGCGTCGTCCGGTCGGAGAAAAGGTTGCCCTGTCGACTGCCTTGCTTCTGACCGCCCTTTGCACCCCGTCGATGAAGTTCTCGCGGTGGGTGAGCTCGGTCGTCGGTTCTGGTATCTGGCCCGGGGCCCTGTTGGCTGGGATCGTTAGTGTGTTCGTCATCCTGGGGCCGGCCCGCATTGCTGGACGAGTGCTGTGGCAGGCGGTCGTCGCCCCGCTGGTTTTCCTCATCATCGGCGGTATCTCCGTCCTTGTCAGCCTTGGTTCTACCCCCGTAGGAACGGTCTGGTGGCATGCCGGGCTATTCAACATTGGACCGGTCTCCAGCGCCCAAGCGATGTCCCTGATCGAACACGGTGTATGCGGCACTCTCACCCTCATGGTGTTGGCCGTCACCACGCCGATGGTTGATCTTCTCACCTGGCTGCGGAAATTCCACATCCCTGATCCATTGTTGGAAATCGCATCTTTGACATATCGACTCATTTTCGTGCTACTCGATACCGTTGTGACGGCCAGCGAGGCCCAGCACGCCCGCCTCGGCGATACCCCGGTTGGACAATTCGGCGGGTTCAATCGGCGCATGAACAACACAGCCGCTCTGCTGGGATCAGTGGGGATCCGGGCATGGACGAGGGCTAGCCGCCTCAACGATGGACTGGTTAACCGTGGCTTTGAAGCTGCACTGGTCACTCTCCCCATCAAGCGCACCGGTTCGGTGCGGTACAAGATCATCGTCGTCCTCGTCATTGCTGGCCTGTGGGGGGTCAGTTGGACGACGACTGGAAGGATTTTCAGATGAGCGCCGAGGTCCTGCTGTCGACCGAGCAGCTGTACGCCACTCACCCGGGGCGTCCTATGGTGCTGACCGACGTCAATGTGTCCTTTCGTGCCGGGGTCCGCGTGGCGATCCTGGGAGCTAATGGATCCGGCAAGACGACCTTCATGCGCTGCCTGTCCGGTTCTCTCAAACCTGTCAAGGGTCATGTCAAGAGAGGCAACACCGTGCTCAGCTACGGGCGCGCCCAACTTCGTGAGCACCGACGAGCCGTCCAGCTCGTGCTGCAAGACCCTGACGATCAGCTCTTTAGTGCCGATGTCAGTCAGGATGTTTCTTTCGGTCCCATGAATATGGGCCTCAATGTTGGCGAGGTGCGTGACCGGGTCTCCGAAGCTCTAGAACTACTCGGGGCTAGCCACCTGGCTGAACGTGCCACGTATCAATTGTCCTATGGCGAGCGTAAAAGGATTGCGGTGGCCGGTGCCGTGGCCATGCGCCCGGATCTGCTGCTCCTTGATGAGCCCACCGCCGGACTTGATCCAGTTGGGGTCACCCAGATGCTGGAGGCATTGGATCGGCTGCGCGACCACGGGACAACGGTGGCGATGGCCACCCACGACGTCGACCTGGCTCTGGCCTGGGCTGATGAAGCCCTCATCGTTGTTGACGGGGGAGTGCGTCAAGGTCCGATTGACGAGCTGCTGGCGAATGCGTCCGTGGTGGAGAAAGCTCACCTGCATCTGCCATGGTCTCTTGAACTGGCTCGTCGCCTTGGCATGGACGAGCGGCCGCGAACGATGAGCGGGGTTGTGGCGATGCTGTCGCGCAGGCACCCGCCGAGCGTTGCACAGTGATGGTGTTGTGCCTCGTCGCAGGGGCGGTATGAGTCAGTCTCGGTGATGTGGCCTCGGTGGTTCGATGGAACTCGAAGTCGTCGAGTGGCGCGCTGGTGGCCAGAGCTGTCACTCAGTGCGCTGCCACGTCCACGCCACGACGGTGCGGGCCGGCTTCCAGCCGCGCAGCCGTCCGATGCTGTCGGCGGTCTCAACTCCGAACCTCATGAGGTCCCCGCCCAGGTTCCGGTGCAAAGCCTCTACTAGCATCTCGGCTTCCATCGTCACCCCGTGAATGACGAGGCGCCCTCCGATGGGTAGGCGAAGTCGGCACTGGCCAACGAGGGTTTCAGTGACACCGCCACCGATAAAGATGGCGTCGGGGTCCGGGAGCCCGTCGGGTAGTCCCATCGTCAGGTCAGCGTCGATGACCTCGAATTGTCCGGGCAAGGTGAGCTCGGCTGCATTGGTGCGGGCGTTGGCGGCTCGCTCCGCTTTGCGCTCTACCCCAAGGGCCCGGCAACTCGGATCTGCGCGGCACCATTCCACGGCGATTGACCCGGCCCCAGTCCCCAGATCCCACAGCAGTTGCCCCGGCATGGGTCGCAGGGCAGCCATAGCGACCGCGCGTACTGGGTGCTTGGTGATGAGGCCATCGTGAACGAAATGCTGTTCGTCCAGGCCAGGCGTGCGTCCGAGAAGGGTGGTGTCAGGATCATGGGTCATGTGGGAAGCCTAGGGCAGCGTGGTATGAGAGCAACATGACCTATATGACAGAATCGGGCGAGACCCGTGGGGAGGAAAACTGGTACGAATCCGAGGCGGTCCCGCCACTGTGCGCGTCTCGGCACAAGCCAGGTCGGTCCCGCAGGTCAGGTCGCGGACCCGCAAGGAGGTCGTTCATGCCGCACGCGTGCACTAACGCCGAACCCAACGATGGACTGTCCACAAAGCAGCGGCGGTTACGTCCAGTTTTGGTGGTTAATACCGGTGAAGGCAAGGGAAAAACGACGGCAGCTGTGGGAACCGCCCTGCGCGCCTGGCACCAGGGATGGCGAGTTGGCGTCTTTCAGTTCGTGAAATCCGGGCGTTGGCACGTCGGTGAGCAAGATGCTCTGCAGGCCCTCGGACAGCTGCATGAGGAGACCGGTGTCGGAGGGCCAGTCACCTGGGAGGTGATGGGCACTGGGTGGTCGTGGGCGCGATCCTTTGATGCTGCGGAAAACCCTGAGGCTGCCGCCCGAGAGGGGTGGCGCCATGTGTCTGACCTGTTAGCCCACGAGGCCTTCGACTTTTATCTCCTTGACGAGTTCACCTACCCGATGGATTGGGGATGGCTCGACGTCAACGAGGTCGTCGAGATCCTGGTCAACCGCTCCGGAACCCAGCACGTTGTCATTACCGGTCGTCGGGCACCGGATGCGCTCATCAAGGTGGCCGATATCGTCACCGAGATGACGAAAATCAAACACCCGTTTGACCTTGGTCAGCGTGGCCAGGCAGGAATTGAGTGGTGATGCGCCTTCCACGAATTCTCATAGCCGCCCAAGCATCAGGTGGCGGCAAGACGACTGTTGCCACTGGTCTCATGGCAGCGCTTCGCGCCAGCGGCCGGACGGTGGCGCCTTTCAAGGTCGGACCAGATTACATCGACCCCGGATACCACTCGATGGCGAGTGGACGTCCCGGCCGCAACCTCGATTCCGTCATGTGCGGTGACGAGCTCATGGCCCCCCTACTAGCCCACGGTTTCATCACCCCCGATCCGGCCGATGTCGCGGTCATTGAGGGGGTTATGGGGCTTTTTGACGGCCAGCTTGGAACCGGCCGCGGCTCCAGCGCCGAGATCGCCACGACGACTGAAACTCCGGTTGTTGTGGTCGTTGACACCGCGCATGCATCACTCACCCATGCCGCCGTCGTGGCCGGGTTGGCGACGTTTGACCCTGACGTCACCCTCGCGGGAGTGATCCTGAACCGAGTATCCTCGCCGCGACACGGTGCCGAAGTCACTCGCGGCTTAGCTCGACTGGGTATCCCGGTGCTCGGCCAGATTCCGCGCACTGAGTCGATCTTCGTGCCGTCGCGCCATCTCGGTCTGGTGCCGGCGGGGGAGTGGCAGGACTCCGCAGCCAAGGTCGCCGGGTTGGGAGACCTTATTGCTGAATACGTCGATCTTAACGCTGTCATGGATCTGGCTGCCGCTGCCCCCGACCTCGACGTCGAACCATGGGATCCTGCTGCCGCTCTAGAATCCGCGGGTTGGCAAGGTCGTTCCTTTGATGAGCCTCCGTTAGTGGGTATCTTCGCCGGACGGGCCTTTACCTTCCGGTACCCCGAGACCACCGAGATGCTGACAGCCGCAGGGTTCCAGGTCGTCGACGTCGACCCCCTGACCGATCGGCGTCTTCCCGATGGTATTCAAGGGCTCTACTTGGGGGGTGGCTTCCCCCAGATGCATGTCACCGATTTAGAAACCAACTCGGAGCTGGCGGATGACGTGCGGTCTCACGCTGACGCCGGGATGCCGATTGTCGCCGAGTGTGCCGGGTTGCTGTATCTGTGCCGGCATCTTGACGGGCATGAGATGGCTGGAGTGCTGCCGATGGATGCAGCTATGGCGAAATGGCTCACGATGGGCTACCGCGTCGCTACGCGTGACTCCATCAGTGTCGTTGGCCATGAATTCCACCGCACCATGGCGACTCCACTTGCTGACGTCGAGCCGGCGTGGAACATCACGATGCCCGACGGAACCGGCCGCGCCGAAGGTGCCCTGGGGGACCCAGCAGGGCGGGGCCGACCCACGATCCAGGCGTCCTATCTGCACCTGCACTGGGCCGGTCAGCCCGCCCAAGCAGCGTGGTTTGCCAGTGAGGTGGCGAGGTTCCATGAGGAGCGAGGTGGTCAAGACGCTTATCTCGATCTCAACCATCACGGGGACCGTGACATCGCCGACGGCCTGGTCGATCTGGCCGTTAACGTCCGCGTGACTGAGCCTCCGCAGTGGCTCCGTGACGCCATCACCTCCACCGAGCATGACTGGGCCCGCTACCCCGACGCCACACCGGGTCGCGAGGCTCTGGCGGCCATGCATGGGGTGCCAACCGACATGGTGCTGCCTACCGCAGGCGCCGCAGAGGCTTTCCCGCTGGTCTCCGCCCTCGAACCGTGCCACGCAGTCGTCGTCCACCCCCAGTTCACCGAACCTGAAGCTGCTCTGAGAGTGGCCGGGATTAACGTCGCTCGGCACATCCTCAAGGCTTCCGATGGATTCGCCCTCGACCCGGCTCTCGTTCCTGACAACGCCGACCTCGTTATCGTCGGGAACCCGACGAACCCCACTGGCAGGCTGCACCCAGCTACTGATCTGCTGGCTTTGCGCCGACCCGGAAGAATCCTCGTCATTGACGAGGCCTTCATGGATGCCACCGATGAGTCCCAGTCCCTCATAGGATGCGATATGGATGGCCTCCTCGTTTTACGGTCCCTGACAAAGACCTACGGGCTAGCCGGAATCCGGGCCGGATATGTTATCGGCGACCGGCGACTCATCGCACGGCTGGCAGACCATCAGACTCCATGGTCGGTGTCGACTCCAGCCATCGCAGCCATGATCGCCTGCACCTGTGAGGAGGCAAGACGCTTCCAGACCAAGCTGTGCGACGATATCCCTGCCGCCCGCGCTGACCTTGTCGAGAGGCTCACAGTCCTCGGGTTGAGCGTCGTCACCTCTGAGGCTCCCTTCGTTCTGGTCGACACATCGTCCCTCAGCGGGAAGTCGATACGACAGCCCCTTGCCAAGCGTGGTTTTGCGGTGAGGCGAGGAGAGACGTTCCCCGGGCTCGGGCCCACCTGGATCAGGCTCGCAGTCCGTGACCCGGAGATCCACGCTGAGCTCGCTCGAGCTATCTCCGACCTGACCGCACAGCACAACTAAGGAATACTAATGACCTACTCCGCAAACCTCGTTCCCGGCACCGTCACCCTTGTCGGAGGTGGCCCTGGTGGCCCAGGGTTGCTGACTGTCGCAGGACTTGAGGCGGTGCGTCAGGCCGACGTCATCCTCTATGACCGTCTGGCCCCAGCTGCCGTCATGGACGAGAACCCCCAGGCCGAAAGGATTCCGGTCGGCAAGGTGCCACGAGGACCTTACGTTCCCCAGGAACGCACCAACAAACTGCTCATCGAGCATGCTAAAGCCGGACGCAAGGTGGTGCGTCTTAAAGGTGGTGACTCGTTCGTCTTCGGTCGCGGTGGCGAGGAATGGCAGGCCTGCGTCGCTGCTGGCGTTCCGGTGCGCATCATCCCCGGAGTCACCTCATGTGTGGCGGGGCCCGAACTCATGGGGGTTCCGCTGACCCACCGCCACATGGTGCAGGGATTCACCGTCGTGTCGGGCCACGTCGCCCCTGGTGATACCCGGTCGGAGTTGGACTGGGCCCAGATCGCCAAGACGGGCACCACCCTGGTGATTCTCATGGGTGTGGCTCATATTGACGACATCGCGGCACGCCTTATGGACGGCGGGCTGACCGGGAACACGCCCGTCGCCGTTATTGCTGATGCCTCACTGCCCACTCAGCGTTGCCTGACGACGACCCTTGAGAAGGCTGCCGAAGCCATGGCTGAGGCCGAGATCAAGCCGCCGGCCATCACCGTCGTAGGCGACGTTGCTGGGCTAAACCTCGATGGGACCCAGGTTCACGAGCCGTCTGATCACTGAGTCGTTGCTTGGCGGGGGAGCTCAATCACGGTGGCAATGTGATCGCTTGTCCACTGCACCGTCTCGTCGACCGTACTCAGCTCATCCCCCCAGCCGGGGGCCGGACCACGTGACACCATGACGACCTGGACGTCGGTTTCTGCCGCCAGTCTGAGCTTGGGGTCGAGGTCAGTGCCCCCGGAGTCCTTGGAGACAACCGTGGCCACGCCCTGCGAGAAGATCTCTCGCTCGCGGTCGAGAGTGAATGGTCCGCGCTCCTGCAGTACCGTCCAGCCTTCGGGAAGCTCCTGCTCGGGGGCGTCGACGCAGCGCACGATCACCTGGCGCGGGCCAAGTCTCAAATAGTGGCTGACGGGCTGGCGTCCCACCGTCAGCAGGATGACGTCTGGCATGTCAGCTAGAGCTTGAGCAGCGCTGTAGTGGTCGTCAACCCAGCGCCAGGTGGCCGCCTCAGGTTGGGTACGCCAGCTTGGTGGTGCCAGCCGGGCTAGCGGAAGGTTAAGGTCGCGGCATGCTTGGGCGGCGTGGCCGTGCATAGTCGCGGCAAAGGGATGAGAGGCGTCCACCATGACCTTGACCTCATTATCAGTCAGGAATTCCTTGAGACCATCGACGCCGCCAAAACCACCCAGCCGGGTCAGGCCAGGAACTGGTCGGGGCGACTTCGTGCGCCCCGCCAACGACGTACACAGGTCCACCCCCTCATCGACCAGCCGGGTGGCCAATTGCCGAGCTTTCGTCGTACCGCCAAGAATGAGGACGTCCATAAGTCCATCAAACCAGCCTGTGGAACAATGAACCTCGATCGCGGTGGAACACCGGTGAGAATCCGGGACGGTCCCGCCACTGTGACGCCTCTGGGGCGAAGCCAGACCAGAACCGCGCTCACCCGCTCCAACCGGAGCGGAACCACTGCGGCGCCGTGCGTGGCGCCCGGGTCTGCGAGGACACAGACCCGGGGGATGCGGCGGCGTCCCCGACGATGGAGCATGATGGCCCGCCTGCCCGAGTCCCTATCTGCTGAAAGCTTGCTCGCACGCACAGTGCGGGCCATCCGAGGAGCTGACTCCACAGCCCTGGAGGCCGCGCGATCCCGCCAACAGCTTCTGACCAAACCCGAGGGATCGCTGGGGTTGCTGGAGGATCTGTCGATTCGCTTGGCAGGAATGTACGGGCAGGTGCCAGAGACGGTGCCCAGCCACCCAGTTGTCGGGCTGTTCGCCGGTGATCACGGGGTATGGGCGCAAGGTGTTTCCCCGGATCCTCAGGAGATCACCACCCAGCAGATGGTCAATATGGCAGCTGGCGGGGCGGCGATCAGCGTGCTGTCGCGCCAGATGGGTGCGCAGCTGTGGATTACCGACGTCGGCGCTCGTCACGAGGTGGACGCCCCAATCCGGCAGCGGTGTGTGCGCCGCGGCACTGACGACATTTCCCAAGGGCCAGCGATGAGCCTTGACGAGGCTGTCCAGGCCCTCGAGGTCGGTATTGAGACTGGGGTGGAGGCCGTCGAGCAGGGGGCTGACATCCTTGTCACCGGGGAGATGGGAATCGCCAACACCACTCCGGCATCGGCCCTCATCAGCGTCTTCACCGGGCTGCCACCCGCCGAGGTGACCGGAAAAGGAGCCGGGTCGGACGATCGTCGTCACCAGCATAAGATCGGTGTCGTCGCTCGCGCCCTGCAGGTCAACCGACCCGACGCCGAGCACCCGGTCGAGGCGTTGGCGAAGGTAGGCGGTCTCGAACACGCTGCCATGACCGGTTTTATCTTGGCTGCGGCTTCGTTGCGGATCCCCGTACTCATTGACGGAGTCATCGCCTGTTCTGCCGCCCTGACGGCTACCGCGATCTGTCCGAGGGCGCGAGATTTCGTCATCACGAGCCATGCGGGCGCCGAGCCGGGAATTACGGCGACAACTTCTGCCTTGGGCTTGCCCGCTTTGTTGGACCTCGGCATGAGGCTGGGGGAGGGGTCCGGGGCCATCCTGGCCCTGCCGATCGTGCAGGCCAGCGCTCACATCCTCAACGAGATGGCCACCTTTGAGGACGCCGAGGTTACCGACATCAAGGTGAGCGGGGAGACGGACATTCCCGACGCTGTCCAAGCGAGCATTCCCCCGTGCCGGGCGCTAATTCTGGGTGGTGCGAGGTCGGGCAAGTCGACCTTTGCCGAGTCGAGACTGCCCCGTGATTCCTGTGTCACTTATGTCGCGACCTCCCAGCGCAATTCTGGCGACGCCGAGTGGGAGGAGCGAATCCGCCTGCACCAGGCCCGGCGCCCGGCGACGTGGCACACCGTCGAGACCACCGACATCGCCTCAGTGCTGCTAGCCGACGATGAATCCCCGATGCTGGTGGATTGCCTCGGGGTGTGGATGACGCGGATTCTTGACGAGGTTGGTGCCTGGACTGCCGCCCCCGGCGACCAGACTTGGCAAAATGATCTGAAAGGCCACGTCGATGAGTTGACGGACGCTATCCGCCGTACTCGTCGCGACGTCACCTTTGTCTCCAACGAGGTCGGGATGGGGGTTGTGCCCGACACTCCGGCCGGGAGGCTCTTCCGCGACGAGTTGGGGCGACTCAACGCCGCTGTTGGGCAGGCCTGCGATGAGGTGTGGATGTGTGTGGCCGGGATCCCGAAGAGGTGGGCATGACCCCACATATGGATCTTAGGAGGCTCGGGCCGCTGCGTGGGGTTGCCGAGGCATTGTCCCTTTTTACGATCTTGCCTGGGCCGTACCTGGGCAACGTTGACCGCCCGCTGGCCCGTCGTGCCATTACCGCTTTCCCGTGGCTGGGCTTGTGTCTGGGCGCGGTGGCGGGAGGGATCGTCGCTCTCGTGCTGGTAATGGGTGCTGGGTCCTGGCTTGCTGGGGCGCTAGCCCTGTGCTGGTTGGCTGGGGCGACGGGTGGCTTCCATCTGGACGGGGTCGCTGATACCGCTGATGGTTTGGGGTCCCGGGCGGCACCAGGGAAGGCTCTCGAGATCATGAAGAAGTCCGATATCGGGCCGATGGGCGTCATCAGTATCGTCTTGGTGCTGTTCGTTGACGCGACCGCTGTAGTGAGCCTGGCTGGAACCGCTGGACCGGGAGCATGGTGGCGCGTGGCGATTCTGGTGGGACTGGGCCCTACGGTAGGTCGTGCCGCCATTCTCTTCGCGACGATGACCGGAGTGCCATGTGCCCGCCCGGGCGGGTTTGGGTCCTTGGTTGCAGGAGTGACGACGCCGAGGTCCGCGACGATCAACCTCACGGCGGTGAGTTGCGTGTGTGTCTTGGCCGGATTGGTGGCTGGAGGTTGGGTGTGGTGCCTGGTGGCCCTTGGCTGTACTGCGGCGACTTTGCTTATCGCGCGAGGATGGATTCATCATCTGGTGCGACGCTTGTCCGGGATGACGGGGGACACTTTTGGAAGCATTAATGAAGTGACCCAGATGACGTTTTGGGTTTTGTCGGCGCTGACAGTGGCGGTGGTGTCATGATCGACGATCTTGGTGTCGAGGTGCCGATGGTAGGGTCGGTGCAGCGAGTGGTGAGCTTGGTGCCATCGATTACCGAAGCCATCGCGATGACGTGTCCCACCGTCCTGGTGGGGTGTACTGATTACTGCATCCGTCCGGCCAATCTCGAACAGGTCGTGGGGCACAAGGTGGCTCGGGTCAGGGGGACGAAGAACCCTGATCGGCCGGCCATCATCGGCCTTCGTCCGGACCTCGTCGTCGCCAATCAAGAGGAAAACCGTGAGCACGACGTCACCATGCTGCGCGAGGCGGGAGTGCCAGTGTGGGTAACGTGCATCGACACCGTACCGGAGGCGATTTCCAGCCTGACGAGACTCTTCAAGGAGGGATTTGACGGCGGGAAACCGCAGTGGCTACACGACGCCGGCGAGGAGTGGAATGAACCGTGGCCCGGTGAGACCCGCAGCGCCGTCGTCCCGGTGTGGCGAGATCCGTGGATCTGCGTTGGAAAAGACACCTACATCGCCGATGCACTCAGGCGGGTTGGGGTAGAGCTGATCGACCTGCCGGGGGAGTCTCGCTATCCCCATGCCGAGTTGTCCGAGCTTATTTCGACGCATCCTGATCGCGTCATCCTTCCCGACGAGCCGTACCACTTCGGTCCCGACGATGTATCTGCCTTCCCCGGCCTTGACGTGCGTTTGGTTGATGGCCAAAAGCTCGCGTGGTACGGCCCGTCCATGGTGGGTGCGCGTCGGTATCTTGCCCGGGCAATAGCCTGACGACACACCTTGTCGGCCGGGCTGATGACGCATAGTCGGCAGATGTGCCACAATGTCCCACGTCGCCATGAGGCGGCAGGCCTCTGTAGCTCAGTTGGTAGAGCGCCGCTCTTGTAAAGCGATGGTCGCGGGTTCGAATCCTGTCAGAGGCTCAACAAATCCCTGGCCAGAGGCCATTTGGGGAGTCTCGTCATCGTCGGGATTTGTAGCTGTCTGTAAAACGTCCCAACGGGTGTATCCCGACAGCGGCACTCTCCGGTCAGGCGAGTTTCCCCGATGGCGATGACGGAGCCGTCTCCTGTCAGTGGTGGACACCGAACTGGAGTCCATGCGGCTTCCGAGTGTGGAGGGAGTAGGTCAATCAGACCATTCCATGACCGATGCCATGAGTTCATGAACGGCTCAACTGGCTGACCCGCTGCGGGGCGACCTACATCGGGGTGGTAGTACCACGAGCTGGCGAGGCATCAGCGCGCATAGCAGCCAATGCATCGCGTGAAGCTTGCATGGCGCGCTTGGCTGCTGCTTCAGCTTGTCCGCTGGCCTCCTCGTGAGCGGACAATTCGTCTCTGCACGGTCCCGTTGTGTCCATGCAGACCTGGAAGCTGCTTGCGGGTTACCTAGTGAGCATTCCAGCTGCGCCGACAACCATGGTTTGCACATGGTCCAATTGTCGGGCCTGGTGAAAAGTTCTTTGATCTGGGGTACATCGATGGCCTACCAGTGGCCCGACCGGCTGTCACGGTCACCTTGACTTTGGTGTGGTTTCTGCCTTCGGCGTATGGGACATCCAATTAGTGGTCCTTGTCCCATCGGTTGGATGAGCTTGATCAGGTCCGCTCGCTTCACGAGCGAAAGTCTCGGGGCTCTTGTATTTCACGTCTAGAGGCGTTAAACATTGCTGCCCCTGCTGCCATAACAGGATTCGAAGGTCAAGCACGAGAATCAATCATTCTATCGGCCTCCAATTTAGGTGCAGAACACTTCTCCGCGCGAGCAACCACCATGATGACGCCGACGCTGAAGCGCCAGCGCCATCAGGCGGGGATTGCGTCACTTGACCCGGTGGAGGATGGAAACGTTTCGTCCGAGACGTAACGCGATTCCGGGGTGTCTGTCGTTGATCACCTTGAACGAGTCCTTGGTCACCACTAGGTAGACCTCGTGGACCTTTTCTCCCCTCATATACCCCTTCATGAAGGACGAGAAATTCGGATCCTCGAGGTAAGAGTCGGGGACCTCAATGGCGGCGTCGTAGTAACGCGGGGTATCGGTGAGTCCGCGTTTGCGGGGGCTCAGCATGGAAATGGCTGTTTTGAGGCGGCCGTCGATCGAATGGAGCTTCACAGGGTAAGTCTTTCCGCTGATCTTGAGGTCAACCGTCCGTGTCGTCGACTGGTAAGCGAAGTCTTTGATATCAATGGTTGCCGCGCCCTGCAGGCTTCCCGAGTAGTGAACTCCGCTGGCAGACCCGAGACCCACCTTCGAGGTATCGCGCTGCGGGTTGTCAAGGGACTTGCCCTTGAGACTCTGATCGGTGGGTACGAACGTCCAGGTTTTCGCGTCAATCATCTTGGACCAGTAACCGGTATGGCCGTCACGACGTCCTTCGACACGCAGCTCCCGGTTCTGTGATCCGGGAGCCGTGGACACCACAGTAAGTCTGTCGGTGATCTCGCCAGGGACCTTCGGCTGGTGCTTCCATCCGGCCGGTGGCAGCTTAATGGCAGCGTAGCGGGGATTGATTTTGCCCTGCAGCCACGTGGAAGGACTGGGAAGATTACTCTGGTCCTGCCAGGTGTAGCGGAACTGGGCCGGGTCGGTTCCGGCGATGTCGTAGTCCCAGAGCCTCGTGAACATGTCGCCGTGATCATTCGTGATCAGCGCCACTGACCCCGACGCGGACATGGAGTGCACACGGAACCTCGAGTTGTACGGGGTTGAAGCTTCGAAGGAGTAGTCGTTCTGCAGCCAGGGATCGTGCTGGTAGATGTGAGCTCCGTCTTTTGAGACCATCATGATCTCGGTGCACATCGCCAACGAGATTGGGTGATCATGACCGTCGACACCGCGATAGGTGCGGTCGGTCTGGTTGTCGATGAGGGACAGGGCCCACCGGCCTTGGTCGTGGTTGTCGAGTTTGAGGCCGCGTCCGAACCAGAATGGGCTGCCCCACGCCCGGAACCAGCCCCAATCCTTAGGGGAGGAGAGCAGATTATTAAGGGTGTAGACCCATCCGTTCGAATCGACAGCAACCAGCATGGCGTCATTGACGGAGATGGCCGAGATTTGCCCATCCAAGCAGGGTGGCGTGTCGACGTGACGCCACTGGTTCTCGGATTGGAAACGTCCGTAGACTTTGCCGTCACGCAGGGCGAAATCCATGCGCTGGTTGAAACCCTCGTTGTTGTCCCGCATGACGACCTTGCTGGGCAAATCGGGGCGGTTGGCAGAGCCCATTCGCTGCCAACCGTTGGTCCCCCAGTTCGGTGGGATGATCCCGAGGGGGAATTGTCCCGAGCTGCCGGGGCGTCCGAGGAAGGACACACATGTCTTGGGGCCGATCTGTTGGGCCTGTTCCTCCTGCGATGGTCCCGACGCATGAGCGGACTGGGAAGGAATCATGGTACCGAGTCCGGATGTGGCCATGACTGCAGCCACGGCGATCGTGAGTAGCTTGTGTGATTTCATGTGAATCGTCTCCTTGTCGAGTGATTCAGTTCGGGGCTGGCTCGTTTCGGTCATCTGATGAATGGAATCCGCCTGAATTGGACGGTATGTGCGTTATCCGGGTCGAGTTCGTTGTCGACCATTTGGGCGACGTTCGGGTCATAGGTGATGTTGCCGGGCCGGTACGATCGGTGAGAGCAGCCTGGTCCTGCGGTGAGATAGCGGTGTCGTTGGATGTCGATGCCGCTATAGCGGATGGGGCCGATATGGCGGCGACAGGGATGAGCGACATGACGATCGCAGCCAGTTTTATAGGGCGCTTTGAGATGAGCATTGTTGGCGTCTCCTTCGTCGCCGAACAGATAAAATATATGCAACCATTTTGGTGTTAGGTGCGTGAAGGATTGGTGTCTGGTAAGTCATCATTCAACGTCAGTGAATCATGAATGCGCGATGAAACTATGGCGGATGCCGAGATTGGCGACTCATGGTGCCTTCTATCCGTTTAATCGCGGCACCGCCCTTCGCAAGGGTTTTTAGGGAACCGCTAACCATTGGAGGGACGCTAGCACGCGAGTGGCTCATCCACAGTGTGCTGCATGAATCCACCATCGACCCGCAGAGAACGGTCTTATCGCTTGGGTGGTTTTCTGTTTTCGATACCGTTCGCGGAGGTTGTTACAACCCCAACTTATCCCGGGATGGAGGTTTTGGTGCCCCGATAGGAGGAGTGATGCGGTGGTCGTGATTCGTAGATGCTGTTGCTACACACACGGCTTCGCTTTGGCCAGCGCTCACGTCCTGGGTCATGACGACGGCCGTCACACCAGAGGATGCCGATCGTCGTGCCGGAGCTGGATCCCAACCGGCGGTGACGGCCCCGCGCTGTACCACGATGGCGGCGCCGAGGATGACGACACCGATAAGGGCGAGAATAATGGACCCTGGGATGGTGCCGGTTCGAGCCCTGAATCCGATGAGAACCCCGAACCATCCGAAATCGGCATCTCCGAAGGTCGTATTGGCCGAACCGAACGGCCCAAGAACCTTGAGGAGGAAAGCTGGCAAGAAGGTCACCAGTAGACCGTTGACGAACGCTCCCGCAACCGCGCCGCGTCGTCCGCCAGTTGCATTTCCGTAGACTCCGGCGGCTCCACCGGTGAAGAAGTGGGGTACGAGCCCGGGCAGGATCAGGGCGAGCCCCAATGCCGGCGAGCACGGTCGCGAGGATCGTTAATCCCACTAGTCCCCCGATGAATGAGGAGATAAATCCGATGAGGACGGCATTCTGGGCGTAGGAAGACAATAGGGCAGTCGAGTGCCGGGATGGCTCCGGGGACGACCTTGTTGGCGATCCCTTGGAATGCAGGGATGAGCTCGCCGAGGATGGTGCGGACGCCGAAGAGGATGACGGCCACCGCGATGCCGAACTCGAGCCCTTGGGTGACCGACGACATGATGTAGTTCCCGGTGTCGGTCGCTGGTTTTAGGAACGTCTGGAATGCGGCCTGCTTGCCGCGACGAGCCAGGAAGATAATGGCGATGATGACGTACATAAGAACCATTGACAGTGCTTTCGCCACCATGGAGTCTCGAAGGAACCGCAGGCCTTCGGGAACCTTGATATTCTCGGTCGACTGGCTCTTTCCGTGCGGATCGACTAAGCGGCCGGTGGCGGCAGCGGCGATATAGGCCGAGGTACCAAAATGTCCGATGGCGATGCCTTCGCCGCCGGTGACCTTTCGTGTGAAGGGGTGAGCCAGAGCGGGAAGACTCACCATGAGCACCCCCAGCAGTAGCGATCCCAGTCCGATGGTGACGGGGGTGGGCATTGATGACGATGCCATGACAATGGTGATGGGGGTTGCCATGAACAGCATGTGGTGTCCGGTGAGGAACACGTAGTGGAGTGGGGTGATGCGGGCCAGTAACAGTGAGATGAGGAACCCTGCGAGCATGATCCATGCGACTTGGGATCCATATTGTTGCTGGGCTATGCCGGCGATCGCCTCATTGGTAGGTACGACGCCGTGTGCTCCGAGCGCTCCTTCGATCATCTTTCCCAACGGTCCGAGAGAGTTGACGACTAGTCCTGCCCCGGCCCCAATCAAGAGGAAACCGAGGGTGGCTTTGATAGCAGCATCGGCGATCTGGCCGACGGATTTGCGCATAGCTGCCAGTCCGACCGCGGTGATGATGCCGATGAGGAAGGCAGGGACGCTGAGGATCTCGCTGACGAGGAACTGGACGATGGCCAGGGCGATGCTCATGGAGGACCTCCGGGGACGATGCGGGCGGAATGGCTGGTGGTCGGCGATCAGACGTCGTAGATGCGGCGCAACGCGGCATCAACCTGGGACATTGATGTGAAATCGTCAATAACCTCGACGGGAATGGGTAGCTCACCGAGGGTCTGGGCAATGGCTCCCGACGTCAGAATGGCGTCTGCTTCACTGCAGCGCCCTCTCGCTGAGATAGTGTCTGCCGCCTCAACCGACAGGTATGGGGTCCATGCCCAGGTGTCGAGAACTTGTTCGGTAGTGTTCTTGAGGAACAAGCTAGTACCTAATCCGTTGCCGCAGACTGTGAGCAAGAGGTTTCGGGATGCCGATGCCCCAGTTGAACGGTGTCCGGCCTCGTTGGAGAGGATCGACACGACCTCCTGGGGGGTCGTCGCAGTGTCGAGGGCGTTGCGTCTGTTTGGATCGGCCAGTGCGCTCGCCAACGCGGTCAGAACATTTTGGTGGGCAGAGGCGTCTGTGGCTGCGAGTCCTGCTACTAGAGTTAGATCGTTCGTCTCATGGCCGAATGCCACCGGCTCGTCAAGACGTATCCACGACATGCCTGTCCACAGCACTGAGGAGTCCGGCCTGGCATGGGCCAGTGCGAACCCGGGGGCGACGACGATGTAAGGACCGTTTTGCCTGACATTGTCGACCATTAGCTTCGGTGTATTCCGGGGCGGTCGTGCCAGCGGTAACCAGCAATTCGCCAGCAAGACGAATGGCGCCCTGCCAGTCAAGGGCCTGCACTCCGAGTCGAATTGCCTCCGAAGGTAAAATACTGGTTAAGTTTATCACTGTAACCTTTCCATCGGCGCAAGAATGAGACACTTTATCCTATTACCCACACCATATGCTTGGGAAGGGTGCCCCGGCTCAATCAGGCCATTACCTGTTCCCACTCATCGCGGTGGTCCAGCATCGTCTGGGCAGCCTTCCGGGCGGCTTCGATAGAATGATTGGCTCCCCATCCGCACTGCACCTCGTTGGCAGCCGGGGTGGTGTCGAGCTTCAGGATGTCGCGCAGGGTGGTCTCGACGAGCTCGCACGTGGCCGGGACATCTGGCTCACCAACCATGATGAGGTAGAACCCGGTCTGACATCCCATCGGCCCGAAGTCGATGACGGACTCGGAGTGGTTTCGCACGCATTCGGCGAAGGAGTGTTCGAGCGAATGCACCGCAGGCATCTCTAAATGCTCCCGGTTGGGCTGGCAGAACCTCACGTCATACCTGGTGAGGACGTCCCCGGCGGGCAGATGCTTGACGTCGGCCACCCGCACGAAGGGTGCCGCGACCTTGGTGTGGTCCAGGTTGAAACTCTCGACATTCATCTTGTGTGCCATGATCCCATTCTCTCGCACGTCAGTTTGATCGACTCTCTACGCAGCAAAGGCGAGCAACTGAGTTCGTAGAACAGATTGATTCGCGTGATGATGAACTATGCGGTTGCTCCATGGCCCGACCCGAAAAGCGGGTAAGACAGCGCCCCGCTTCGACTGCACTCCTGGATCGGTCAACTAGCAGGGGTTGACGGGCGCACTGATACAATCTATTGTCGTAAGCAAGGGTTACCTAACTATCGCGGGCTATGAAGCTATCTCGCTCGAAAAGTACAGCCATGAGAACAAAGAAGTTCGTCTCAACTACAGTGGCGACGGTTACCCTTGCGGCACTATTTAGTGTTCCTGGTGGATCGACGTCTGTAGTCGCGTATGCGGAGACAGTATCTGGCAAGAGCCAAACCGCTATCTCGATGATGCGATCCATGTCGGATCGTCATGACCTAGGCTATGCCGACGGTGCTCGCGTCTCTGTTTGTACTGATCGTGTTGGTGATATTGGAGTATTGCGATCGCATCGTGGAATGCCAGTCGCAGGAGTGGTGAACTCTCCCGAAGTGACCACGTATAGTTGGGTGTCTTGGGGGCGTAAAGCTGTCCTATTCGTGCTTCGCCACACGATTCACAAGTTGCCCGCCAAAATCCGGCCGTGGGCAAACAAAATCGCAGATATTCTTGAGTATACACAAGTTTGGGAAAAGCCTCTATCATCTCCGTCGTAACCAAGGCAAGAATCCCATACGATGTTGCTGCTGCGGTTGCAGATTGGATCGTGCTTTTCTTAGGGTGAGGTTGGATATGGCAGGACTCAAAAAATTCGATGACCTGGTAGGAATGCTGGGTGCAGGTGCCGTTTTCCTTGGTGTCATCGTTTTTGTCATGGCGCCTTTTATTATGGTTCCAGCAATCTTTGCCCTGGTTTTTCCCGGGTGTGATCTAGATTCACCGTGGATGTGGCAAACTGTCATTGTCGGTGGGGTGGCGCTGTTCGCCATGGGGATGGGTGTCTCCCTGCTCATGGGCGTGCTCGCAAGGCTCTTTGCGCCATTGGCTCACCCTGTGGTCAACAAGGTCACTCACGAATCCCTTGCATTTCTGGTGCTCTGGTGGTTTTACTCCGCTCTCATACACCCTGCTATCTGTGCCTTTTCTGCTGCCATTGTGGTGACACTTATCACGGCCGCCACCGAACCTGTCCTTGATAGGGCACTGCAACGTCAGAAAGACGCCAGCAACCATTCGTGAACCGGGGAACTCCAAGCGTCGTCAACGCCCACATCACACCGTGATGGATTCACTCAACTCGGGCAGGACGGTTACCGATCCGGGCACGTCAAACCGTTCCGGATGGAACCCGTGCAGGGCAATAATGCGCGGTGTTCCGATGATCCGGCAGGCCTCGACGAGGGCGTCGAGGACCATCCTGGTGTTGCGGTAGATCATCATGAGGGACTTGTTGAATGGCGACATTCAGGTTTTGCTGTCGGCTAGTTCGATATCTTTCTCGACCTCCTTGTAGAGCTCGTCGATCTTGCCAGTATCTCGGTGTTCGGTGGCTCGGTTCTCGTAGACCTGGGCCAAGGCGGGAGCGGAGGTGGCCGCGATCTGGGTCTGGGGCTTGGTATGCAGGGTGGGGAAGTCGTCTGCTCTTGCAATATGACAGGATATTGGGGTTCTTGGCTGGGGAATCCGTGGCGATCTCCTCCAAAACCGGTTTGAGGGCCCAGCAAATATGGCGTGCATGAAGATAATGATCACCTTCTTGTTCGGGTTCGGTCGTCGCGGATGGCTCAGCGGTCGCCATCGGATCCCTCGTGTTTTTCGGGCGGTGGCTGCTCTGGGGTTCGGGGCTCAGCACGGCAGATAGATCAGATATGTCGAAAACTGGCTTACAAGCCTTTTCGCCTTGTTGATATGATTTGGGCAGCTGTCGGCCGTCTGTAATGTAGCGGGTTCCCTGCCTGGGGTGTGTCCGTCACACTCCAGCAGCGGCTAGGAATCCGTCGCAATCGCCGTCGACCTGGATCTGTTCGTTCGCTGGGATCCACATGGCCTGTCCACGGACCACTTCTTCGGTGTCGCCTGAACTAGAGCATACGGCGTATCCTCCGGTGATGAGGAGAATACGGGCCAGATCGGTGGCAGGCAGCATTGCCGGGCGAGTCGCGTCGAGGTCAAGTTTCCATAGCCGAAACTGGTTGGCGATGCCGGGATATGCGTGGGCTCCGTGCTCGATCTCCTCGGTCTCGATGATTTGTGGTGGCTGGGGCTGGAAGGAGACGATTTGGATCAGTGAGTCGACGTCGATGTGCTTGTCGGTGAGCCCGCCACGCACGACATTGTTGGAATCAGCCATGATCTCAATGCCCGTGCCCGATAGGTATGAGTGCATAAGCCCCGGCGGTACGGACAACGCCTGCCCCGGTTTCAGGTGAATTCGATTGAGCATGAGTGCCGCCGGGATCGAGGGATCTCCAGGAAAATACTCGTCGAGTTCGACAGCGGTGCGAGCGAACTCTCCCAGCGGTGTGTCCTCTCCCACATGGTTGACAGCTTCCGATACCACCTCGGTGGCGATCTGACGTCGCATGCCGTCCCCGGCGAGGCAGTCGAGGAAGGTTTCGGCAAGGGCGGCTGAACCGGAACGTTCGGTCAGCGATCCTAACAGCGGGTCAGTCGGGGTGAGGATGTTGAGCCCATCAAAGAGTTGGCGGGTTTCGTGCGGATCGCGGAACCCGCACAGCCCCTCGAAATCGCTGAGGGCGACGAGAATCTCGGGCTTGGGCCAATCGTCGACGAAGGTGCGGTGGGGGTCGTTGACGTCGATGCCGCTCTGGTTCTCTCGGATGAATCCAGTCCGTGCCATCGCGGCGTCAGGATGAGCTTGCAGACTTAACGGGTGGCGGGCCGAGAGAATCTTGAGGAGAAACGGTAAGCGGGTACCGAAGACGTCGCGGCTGCGATCGCCGAGTTCGTCGGGGTGGGTGTGAATGTAATCGGTCAGTGAGATGCCATCGAGGACTGACGGCGAGGTCTCATGGGCTCCCAGCCAGTATTCCGCCCAGGGCTGTCCGTCAGCCTCTTTTCCAAGGATGTCTGGGATTGCATCGTAGGAGCCCCAGGAGTACGTCCGGACCGTTCCGGTCAGGCGTTTCATAGTGTGCCTCTCATCGTGTCGCATCGTTGACGACATCGCAGATGTTATCCGAGCAATTGTGCGCTACGGGAACGGCGTTGCTGGCTGCGAATCCGCTGGAGCCGCCCGATAAGGGACGGCGCATATCGTGCGGCCCTCTCGTCGTCGATGAGTTCATTGAGTCGCAGATGGTAGCGGGGGGACGACAGGCCAAGGCTGTCGCGAATGGCGGTTTCCTTGTCAACGCCTAGATTCCCGGCTTGCCAGGAATCTTCCACGTCTAAAATCGCGCGGTCCGAGGCGCACAGCTCGCCGGACTTCTCGGAGTCGGGGGTGACGGAATCTGACACGGTGCCAGTTTAGGGGCGGCCCCGTAATGGATTGGGTAAGTGACGCTACAGGGGTCCCTCGTCATCGTTGGCGGCGTAAGTGGCAATTTTCCGCTCACGAACTCTTTGCACTCGCCGGGCGTGAGTGCTAAACATGTCATTGGCACTCGGCAAGCGAGAGTGCTACCGCCCGGATCGGTGTTGCGAGCGCCGATGGGGGTGGTTATCCCGGTGATGAGATCACCAGATCGTCCGTCGCGGGCATCACGGGGAACCACAACGCGGGTCGCTCCCGCCACACCATCTGACGTCCACGGGCTGCCAAGCCCACCGGAGCGGAGGAATCCCCAAATATGGCAAAACTCATCGAATTCAACATCGAGGCCCGCCGCGGACTCGAGGCGGGTATGAACACCCTCGCCGACGCGGTCAAGGTCACCCTCGGTCCCAAGGGCCGCAACGTCGTTCTCGAAAAGTCGTGGGGCGCTCCCACTATCACCAACGACGGTGTCTCCATCGCCAAGGAGATTGAGCTCGACGATCCTTACGAAAAGATCGGTGCCGAGCTTGTCAAGGAGGTCGCCAAGAAGACTGACGACGTCGCTGGCGACGGCACCACTACCGCAACCGTTCTGGCCCAGGCCATGGTCCGGGAGGGCCTGCGCAATGTCACCGCCGGTGCCAACCCGATGGGCCTGAAGAAGGGCATCGAGACCTCGGTAGAGGCCATCAGCGCTCGTCTGTCCGACATGGCTATCGACATCGAGACCAAGGACCAGATCGCCTCCACTGCCTCCATCTCGGCTGCCGACCCCACCGTCGGTGAGATTATCGCCGAGGCCATGGACAAGGTCGGTAAGGAAGGCGTCATTACTGTCGAGGAGTCCAACACCTTCGGCCTGGAGCTCGAACTCACCGAGGGCATGCGCTTTGACAAGGGCTACATCTCGCCTTACTTCGTTACTGATACCGAGCGCATGGAGGCCGTCCTCGAGGATCCCTACATCCTCATCGTCAATTCCAAGATCTCCTCGTTGAAGGACCTCCTGCCAGTCCTCGAGAAGGTCATGCAGTCGGGCAAGCCGTTGTTCGTCATCGCCGAAGACGTCGAGGGGGAGGCTCTGGCTGGCCTCATCGTCAACAAGATCCGCGGCACCTTCAAGTCCGTCGCCGTCAAGGCCCCGGGATTCGGCGACCGTCGCAAGGCTATGCTCAACGACATCGCCATCCTCACCGGTGGTCAGGTGATCTCCGAAGAGGTCGGTCTGTCCCTTGACGCCGTGACCCTAGACCTGCTGGGCCACGCTCGTCAGGTCGTCGTTACCAAGGACGAGGCCACTATTGTTGACGGTGCCGGGGACTCCGAGCAGATTGCCGGGCGCGTCAGCCAGATCCGCAAGGAGATCGAGAACTCCGACTCCGACTACGACCGCGAGAAGTTGCAGGAGCGCCTCGCTAAGCTTGCCGGTGGCGTTGCCGTCATCAAGGTGGGTGCAGCCACCGAGGTCGAGCTCAAGGAGCGTAAGCATCGCATCGAGGACGCCGTGCGCAATGCCAAGGCCGCCGTGGAAGAGGGCATCATCCCCGGTGGTGGTGTCGCCTTGCTGCAGGCTTCCAAGGCTGCCGAGATCGAGGGCCTGTCGGATGATGAACTGACGGGTGCCCAGATCGTCCTGGCTGCCTGCGCCGCCCCGCTCAAGCAGATCGCAATCAATGCCGGTCTCGAGGGTGGAGTTGTTGCCGAGAAGGTCGCCGGCCTGCCTGCCGGCGAGGGGCTCAACGCCGCTACTGGCGAGTACGTCGACATGGTCGACGCCGGCATCATCGATCCGGCGAAGGTGACTCGTTCGGCCCTGCAGAATGCGGCCTCTATCGCGGCCCTGTTCCTCACCACCGAGGCTGTCATCGCCGACAAGCCTGAGCCGGTCAAGGCTCCCGCTGGCGGCGGCGACATGGATGGCATGGGCGGCATGGGCGGCATGATGTGATCTAGCCCAGCTGAATGGGGCGGCTCCAATTGGAGCCGCCCCATTGTTTTATGGATATTCGTATGGGTCAGAGATGATCCGTGGATACCATCCTGCGCGAAGGTGATGGTTCTCGCACGAGATGGACAATCGATACGGCGAGAGCTGCGACAAGCAGCACCAGGCCGATGATGACACCGGAGCCCATCTTCGCATGTGCCGAGGCTTCGGATTTTGAAAGCGCCTCGGCGATCTTGTGAATGGGAACGACAGCCATCGTCAGCCAGGACACGGCCATGCACCCGGCAGAGACGGCGGCGATGACGTCACCGAGCTTGCTCGCCGTCAGCGCGGTGATGAGTCCGGCGACGATGAAGATGATCCCCGTCCATATGAGCATCGTGTGGGTCGGGCTGGTGAATGCCTGTGCCCATGACTTGATTAGTTGGAGTGCGTTGATGTCCTCGGTACTGTCACCGAGTTCCACGGAACTGACAGTGACGTGGCCGGTGCCCGTTATCGTGGCTTTGCCTTTGAGATTTCCGATGGAAAACCATGTAAACAACGGGACGAAGAACAGCAGAATACCCACGAGCGCCAGCCCCCCGCCGAACAGCAGCGAAGTCTTGTCCTGCTTCACCCACGTCATGAAGCCGTGGGACGATCTCGCAGGTATGCCGGATGGTGCGGCCGGCGTGTTGTAGTACGGATTGGGCTGGCCGTACTGCTGGGGGTAGGGGTTGGGGTGTTGTTGAGCGCCCAGAGGGAAGGGTGGCTGCTGCGGGGGTCGCCCGTACTGCTGTGGGTACGGAGCGGGGCGCGGCTGTCCGTTGTCTTGGGAAGGCGGAAGCGGCCCGTTACCTTGGCTCCCGGGTTGGCTCGGGGGCTGATTCGACGTCGGCGCCGCGCTGATGTGAGTCTTGTCGAAGTCGTCGTTCTCGCTCATCGCGGGACCCTCCTCGTCGCCTTGAACCCGCGGATGATGGCCCAGACAACCAGGGTGATCAACGCTACGCCTCCGATAACTTCGGAAGCGATGATGAGATTCGTTCCAGCCCCATTGCTTATTGAGGTTGATGTTAAGAAATCATTAGTACGACGTAATATGCGTGAAGAAATGAAGCCCAGATCTCCGAGGTCTTCGAGTTGGTCTTCTCCTGATGGATCCGCCGCACCTGATAATCCAGTGAGAATCTTGACAGGAATACGCGCTGTCAAGCACAGATAAAGGGCCCTTGCGGTCATACCGGTCGTGAGGAGAACCGTGCGACGCAGCATGAGAAGGATGCCTGCGGCGATGAAGAGCAATGCGGCCAGCAAGGACAAGATACCGGTGAAAGTTGCCATGGATGGGCTCCGTCGACGAAGGGCCTGGCATGAGCGTCAGCTGACATCGCGTCCGTCACAATTCCCGCGTCGATTCCCTTGAACGGTTTGATGGACACGCTCTGTGGAACGTCTTCCCGAACGTTGGAGGCGTGCAATGTAACCATGGATAGCATCAGACTCAACAGAGTGAGGACTCCGCACAGCATCAATGCAGCGCCCACACCGAAACGAATCCACTCCACTTGGGGGCGGTGTGTCCTGCGCATTGGCTGTTGAGGGATAGTTGGGTAGGGCTGATTCGGCCCATACGGGGACTGCCATATGGGTGGTTGTGGTCCTTGGGACCATCCACCGCCTGGCGGTTGATTGGTCATGATGAGATCCTCTCTGGCTTGGAAATGTGCCATGTGGGAAACAATTCGTGTGGACAGGCTACTGCATCCGCACCCGTGAGTAGATATTCGTGCGGAATATAGAATCCCCCGCTTCATGCGATTTCCTCTGAGATGAGTCCCGTAGCATGGCGCTAATTTCTGCGGTGGCGTGGCCTGGGATAGGCTACCTAGGCGGCGCACGATGTGTATTGCCAGCGGGCCCTGACCGACATGGTCGTGGTGCTCTCTACCAGTTTCTCATCGCTGCGCTGCCGGCGACTCGTCGGAACCTGCACCGTACATGTTCCCAGGGAATGTCTAACCCATTATCGTCTCTAGCTGACCTGCATAGGAATAGTTATCTCGTACGTATATTTTTGCTGCTAACCCGGATTGCTGAAGAGGTAATGTACGTCAGATCATGCATCAGTTAAATCGAACGATAAGTATGTTTAGCTGTTGCCGAGAGGCGCGCAGTTGGTGGCCCGTTACCTGTGACGCGCGTCACGGCCGTGTCACCAATGTCATGACCAGATACAGCGAGTAAGGGTGAGGACAGCACGCGCCGACTGTGTGGATCGCCGCAGGCTACACGAGACCCGACCGTGGCAACCGCCCCGGTCGGGTCATGTGTCGATCAGATCAGTGTCTCCGAGGAGGATCAGATGGCTGGGGTGACGATGTCACGCACCAAGATGTCGAGATCGGCATCAGCCTGGAGGAACTGGCGGAGGGTTGCTCGCGTGGCACCGAAGGTGTCAAACTCCTCGATCGTCATTCCATCCGGGTCATAGGCGCGCATGAATTCCGGGATCTCTTTGAGAGCGTCGAGATGCTCGGTGGCAACCGGTTCATCCATGCGGGGGACAGTCTGGTAGCCGGAGTCGTTGATGCGTTTCTGCCACTTGAATGGGGGAGAAACTACGAGGTCGCCACCGACGAGTTCTGACCACTGCAGGACGTTGCGGAATGCAGCGCACAGCACCCGGGAGCGGAATCCGCGCTCGATGAAGATTTGGTTGGCGCGCTTGATCGCGGCGATGCCGGCCCATTCCAGGTGCCCGGGATCGATAAAAAGGCGATCGCGTTCGGCCACGACCTTGAGCCAGTCGTCAAGGCGACCGGCCATGATCGTAACCACGGGTCCCATCTCGTCAATAGGTTTGCCTTCGGCTACCCGGCGCTTTAGCCCTCGCTCGATGGCCTCAGCAGAGCGCACTGCCTGAGGGACGGTGAAGGATACCGTCACGTTGACCGAGACGCCACGGTAGGTGGCCTCTTCGATGGCCTCGATGCCCACAGAGGTGCAGGGGATCTTGACGATGATGTTTGGCGCAAGGTTGCTGAATTCTTCGGCCTGGTCTGTCAGGGCCTTGGCGTCGCGGTGTAGCCGCGGATCGGTCTGGATGGAGAGGCGGCCGTTTCGGCCCCTGTGCTCGACGAAGATCGGTTCGAGGAGTTTTGCGGCCTCGACCGACATGTCCTTGATGGCCTGCCATCCGATTTGCGATTCCCCCCACGTGGGATTGCTCTCGGCGATAGCGCGAATGCGGTCTTGCCAGATGTCTGGGTGCTTCCTGATCGTCGTGTAACCGATGACCGGGTTGCAAGTGGCACCGACGCCGCCAAACGCGATGGACTGACGAAGTTCGTCCAGGTCGGCCGAGTCGTTCCACAGCGCCGTCGGGGTCATGCGGGACGCGTCAAGGAGTGGACCTGGGGTGTATTCGATGTTCATGGCGGCTCCTATGCGAGGTCTTCACCGGCGCGTCGTCGTCGCCGGTACGAGGTTTAGCCAACACCCCAAGATTTGTCCTGTCAAATGTTTCGCTGTGGTGTCAGGCGTACACCGTGTTCTCGTAGGCATAGATAGAAGCTCGGTACACGTGCTGTCCGAACTCGATGACACGGTTCGATTCGTCACACGCCGTGCGTTGCATCGTAAGCAAGGCGGCGCCAGCTGGTTCGTTGAGTAGACGTGCTTCGTCGGGGAGGGCGAGACGGGCGCTGAATCGTTGATGACCTACCGCGATGACGACGTCCCTGCTGCGCAGATAGTTATAGAAACCAGTGGTTGTAAGCGCCTCCGCGCTGGGTGCGAGGTCTACAGGCACCCAGTTTGTCATAATCGCCAACGGTTCGTCCTGGGACATTCGTAATCGGCGGAAATGGGTCACTTCGGAGTTGCTGGGTAGGCCAAGTGCTGCGGCGACAGCTGGTGGGGCGGTCTCCACTTTCCAGTCGAGCACGCTGGTGCGGGGCCTTTGCCCAGATGCCTGCAAATCGTCGTAAAGGCTCGTGAGATTCATGGCACGGTGCACCCGGGTAGGAGTCACCTGGGTGCCGATGCCGCGTCGGCGGATGACGAGTCCACGTTGGGTGAGAGTCTCGAAGGCCCGACGCGCGGTGGGACGCGACACATGCAGGCGTGCCGCCATGGATATCTCGTCCTCGATGCGCGTTCCCGGAGGAAGTTCCCCAGATTCGATGAGTTGTGCCAGTGGCTCCGCGATCTGAGTGTGGAGTGGGTCCGGGCTGGACCGGTCGATGGTGATGTCAGCGATGTAGGGCTCGTTCTCCACTGCCGTTCCTCATCTGTGAGTATGTGCTGCCGCACAGTCTATTGGTGGTCGGCGCAAGGGGCGGCCGATCGTGCGGACTGCGTCAGGATGTGCGCGGATGGCGATTTTCGACAGCTTTGCATGTGAGGTATCTGACAGCGTCGTCAATTGTATTGACATACTTCCCTTGGTTGGTAGCATTTAGGAGGTTAGACATCCTCGATGAAGTGGAGTGGTCATGGTCTCTAGCCGCCGTCGTGACCTTGATGTGCTCACGGTGGGACGAATCGGTGTAGACATCTATCCGCTGCAGTACGGGGTGGGGCTGGAGGATGTCACGTCGTTCGGAAAGTTTCTCGGTGGTAGCCCGACCAATGTGGCCGTCGCGGCTGCCAGGTTACGTCATTCTGCTGCAGTTATCACAGCAGTGGGCGATGACCCCTTCGGGCGCTTCTGTCGCCGTGAGATGGCCAGGCTCGGCGTCTATGACGACTATGTGCTCGTCAATTCCGAACTGCCCACCCCGGTGACGTTTTGCGAGATCTTTCCACCCGACGACTTCCCGTTGTACTTCTACCGGCGCCCCACCGCTCCAGACCTGAGGATAACCCCGGACGACATGCCAGAGGATGCCGTGGGGAATGCGAGGATCCTGTGGCTCTCGGTGACTGGTCTGTGTCAACAGCCCTCCTACGATGCGCATTGCCGGGCCCTCGAAGTGCGCGGCAAGGCAGAACACACCGTCCTCGACCTCGACTACCGTTCGATGTTTTGGGAATCTGCTGCGAAAGCCCATGAGGCCGTCTCGGCGATCTTGCCGCATGTGACGGTGGCGATCGGAAACCGCGAGGAGTGTGAGGTGGCTGTTAGGGAGGCTGACCCCGACCGAGCCGCCCGTGCGCTGCTTGAGACAGGCGTTCAGCTGGCCGTCGTTAAGCAGGGGCCCAAAGGCACCTTGGCCATGACTCGCGAAGAACGCGTAGAGGTCGCCCCTACCCCAGTTGACGTTACCAATGGACTTGGAGCCGGAGACTCATTCGGCGGCAGCTTATGTCACGGACTGCTGGAGGGATGGAGCCTTACCGAGACGATTCAGGCTGCCTCGGCCGCCGGAGCCCTTGTCACGACGCGGTTGGAATGCTCCACGGCAATGCCCTCGGAACCGGAATTGTTCGCGATGATGGCGAAGCATCCAGACATTGCTATCAAAGAGGAGCGTCTGTCATGACGCGCACGCCGCTTATCGACAAGCTGTGGGATCGGCGACGTGCCGATTCAATTCGGTTCGCCGATCGTGTCAGACAGTGTCCACGAGTGACGTGGAGCCTCACCGAACCGCTAATGGTCGTTGCGGCTGATCATCCTGCCTGGGGTAGACGACAAGGAACGGGCGGTACGAGCCACCTCGTTGCCTATTGCCCTGTTCGGGGAGAGGTGAGCACGGATCCTGGAGGGACCCGGCGTCGCTGGGCCACTGCATTGGCTGCACAAAATGTCCATGGGCTCGTCTTGGGTCGGTCGGTTCTCTATCCACCGGACTCGGGCGTGGTGGCTGCGATTGACAACGCTGTTCATTTGTTGGGAGCACAAGTATGACGGAACTGATATTTCGATCTGGGAGTACTGCCTCAGGCTGCCGCGACGTCGTCGTTGACCCTGAGCGGGCTGGTTGGACGTACTCCGGCCTAACTATTGCGAGTCTGGCGAAAGGCGAGACCTTTGAGCTGATCACCGACGACCACGAGTACCTCGTTTTGCCTCTGGAAGGGTCGTTCACGGTGCAGGGCGATGGATTCCGAGCTAGTCTCGCCGGGCGCAACACTGTTTGGGGTGAGGTCACCGATTATGCCTTTGTGCCCCGGCGCAGGACGGTCGCCGTCACTGCAGTCAGTGGTGGACGAGTGGCCCTGCCGAATGCGCTTGCAAGCGAGGATCTCGAACCGCGCTATTGTCCGGCCGAAGAGGTGCGTGTGGAACTGCGTGGGGCGGGCAACTGTTCGCGACAGGTGGTGAACTACGCCGTCTCCAATCCCCTACACACATCTCGACTGTTGGCCTGTGAGGTCCTTACTCCAGGCGGCAACTGGTCGTCGTACCCGCCGCACAAACACGATGAGGAGTCGGAGGCCGAGCACGAGCTCGAGGAGATCTATTACTTCGAGATCCGCGGTGACGAGCACGGCCCCGGCATGGCCTTTCACGGGACCTACGGGACTCCGGATCGGCCGATCCATGTGGCCGAGATGGTCGCCAACGGAGACGTGGCACTGGTGCCGCACGGCTGGCACGGCCCCTGCTCGGCCGCTCCCGGGTATGACCTCTATTACCTCAACGTTATGGCGGGGCCGGGCACCGCCGAGTGGAAATCGGTCGACGATCCGCATTACGGGTGGATTCGTCAGACTTGGGAGGACCAAGACGTTGACCCCCGTCTGCTGTTGGCAGTGGATGGCTCAGAGGAGTGATTATGACTGACAAGACTGTGAGGCTTAGCGTCGGACAGGCCATCGTGCGCTATCTGACCCATCAGTACACCGAGCGAGACGGGAATGAACGCCGCTTCATACGAGGGGTCTTCGGGATCTTCGGCCATGGAAATGCCACCGGTCTAGGCCAGGCACTGCTGCAGAACGAGGTCGCCCCTGACGATGAGGAAGGTCGCCTCGAGTACTGGATGGGCCGAAACGAGCAAGGTATGGTTCACGCCTGTTCCGCTTATGCCCGCGCTACTAACCGGTTGCAAGCGTTAGCTGCGACGGCGTCCATTGGTCCGGGCTCGCTCAACATGGTCACCGGCGCAGCCCTCGCCACCACCAATCGGGTACCGGTGTTGCTCTTCCCGGCTGACATTTTCGCCAATCGGGCACCAGACCCTGTCCTTCAGCAATTGGAGGACCCCACCAATCCCGATGTGTCGTGCAATGATGCGTTCCGTCCGGTCTCGAAGTTCTGGGATCGAGTGAATCGTCCCGAACAGCTCATGGTTTCGCTGCCTCGTGCGATGCGTGTGCTCACTGACCCCGTGGACACGGGCGCTGCAGTCATCTGCCTGCCAGAGGATGTGCAGACGGAGGTTTACGATTGGCCGGTCTCCTTCTTCGACAAGAAGGTCTGGTACATCGACCGACGTCGTCCCGATACCGCTGCGTTGGGGCGGGCCGTGGCGGCGATCCGGTCGGCACGTCGCCCACTCATCATCGCCGGCGGCGGCACCATCTACTCCGAGGCGTCCCAGCAACTCCGGGAGCTGGCCACCGCGACGGGCATCCCGGTGTCCGACACCCAGGCCGGCAAGGGGGCCATCAACTGGGATCATCCGTGTGCAGTCGGCGGTGTTGGTGCCACGGGCTCCGACAGTGCCAATGCGCTGGCGGCCCGGGCGGACCTCATCATCGGGGTGGGAACCCGGTACTCGGACTTCACCTCCGCATCCCAGACGGCCTTCAAGAACCCGGACGTGCGGTTCGTCAACATCAACGTCGCCTCCTTCGACGCGGCCAAGCAGGGCGCCGAGATGGTGGTGGCCGATGCTCGCGAGGCCCTCACGGTTCTCACCGAAGAGCTGGCCGACTACCACGTCGACCAGGAGTGGAGTGACTTCGCCGTGACCCAGGCGCGGGCCTGGGCCGAAGTCACCGACCGCTGCTACCACCTGGGCCACGGGCCGTTGCCCGCCCAGACCGAGGTGTTCGGTGCCCTCAACGAGCTCATGGGTGACGACGACGTCGTCATCAATGCGGCCGGATCGATGCCCGGCGACCTGCAGTGCCTGTGGCGTGCCAGCACGCCGGTGCAGTACCACGTGGAATACGCCTTCTCCTGCATGGGCTACGAGATTCCGGCGTCTTTGGGCGTGAAAATGGCGTTGCCAGATTCCGAGGTCGTCGCGATTGTCGGTGACGGCACATACCAGATGCTGCCGATGGAGTTGGCGACGATCGTCCAGGAGGGTGCAAAGGTCATCCTCGTATTGCTTCAGAACTACGGATTCGCCTCCATCGGGGCGCTGTCCGAATCTCACGGTTCCCAGCGGTTCGGGACGAAGTACCGCCAGCACGACGACGGACAAGGCCATGTGGTCGGGGATGACGCCCTGCTACCTCTTGACATTGCTGCCAATGCACGGTCGTGGGGAATTGACGTCCTCGAGGTTCACACCATCAAGGAATTCAAGGAGGCCTACCACAAGGCCGCGGCGTCTGATCATGCCACCATGATCCATATCGAGACTGACCTGTACGGGCCCAATCCACCCGCATCAGGATGGTGGGATGTGCCGGTCACGTCACAATCGCGTCTGGAGTCGACGCAGAAAGCCTATGCCGAGTATATCGGACGAGTAGCCGCACAGCGCAGGTTCTTCTGACGGTACCCACGCCCTATCGGCCGGGCGGTCGAACGACGGGTCCCAAAGGCAGTGCGAGGGGTTCCAGCTTGGCTGGGCCCCTTCACACGTCGATGTTTTGGTGTCTTGCCCTGCCCGTCGGGCGTGGTTGCTGCGATATGGGGCTGCGTGTGCTCAGGCGTTGTCGAAGAAGTGCATCATGCTCAACGTGATCGTCAGGGCGACAGTCATGAGGCCAGAGACGATGGTGAGGATTGTGGCTTGGTTGATGACACCGGCGATAGCTAAAGCAAACAAGACTAGTGCCGCCGGAACAAAGCGAAGCAAGATGACTGCCTGACTGTGCGCGACCGACCGCATACCAGCCGGGGCGCGCAGAATGACGTTAGAGTCAACGTAGCTCAAGGACATATGTGGTGTCTTAACTCCCTCTCGGGTGCCGAGACATGACCGTACGGCCGTGCTCGGCACGACCGTGTGCACGCTCGAGGTCTCTCGAGCGGTGGGGAACTACCCCAATGGATCGAATGTTAGCACAATAACCTGAGTGATCGCATGATCGTCAGGGCGGCGGTGATGGCACCTCAGCTCTCACGGTCGGTCGCACTCGGTGTGTCCTGAATGCGCGCAGTTTCACGAACTTCCGACGTCGATCATCGAAGCCGCTGCGATCCACGATGCCCGTGCGTTATGCGCGCTGAAGCTGGTGACGGCGCTGTCAGTCGAGTCCTCTACGGAAACTTTGACCATACTCAATCTTCATGTGGGCATGGAATGAATTCATGATTCCGCGTGGTTGTGTCGCCGGGGGCATGGGGAAACGATCCCGTACTAGAACCAGGATCGCTAATTGTTAGTACAAAGAGTGCTTGAGGGGTTATCATGAGGTGCGTTAACCATGGAGGCGGTCGCCTTCGACATCCGTCGACGACGAAGGAGTTATCGAGCATGAAGACCATCAAGCAATGGGTTGGCGGTGAGTACTACGAGGGATCCCCGCTGGGAGCGATCCCCGTTGAGAACCCGGCAACTGGCGAGATAATTGCAGAGCTCTTGCAGGCGTCCCAGGAGGATTTGAACCACACTGTCGAGGTGGCTCGCCAGGCGCAGAAGAAGTGGGCGAGCTATTCTTTGGCGAAGCGTGTGGCCATCATGTTCCGGATGCGTCAGCTCGTCCTCGACAACCAGGACGAGATGGCACGACTCATCGTCGAAGAGCATGGCAAGAACTACTCCGATGCCATCGGCGAGATTCAGCGTGGTCGGGAGACCCTTGACTTCGCAACGGCAATCAACGTTGCCCTCAAGGGTGAATATTCTCACGATGTTTCCACCGGAGTCGACATTCATACGACCCGTCAGCCGGTTGGCGTCGTTGCGGGCGTTTGTCCATTCAATTTCCCGGCTATGGTGCCGATGTGGATGCACCCGCTGGCGATCGCCACGGGGAACGCCTTCATCCTCAAGCCGGCGTCGCCCACGCCGTCCGCGTCGCTTCTTACCGCAGAACTTTACAAAGAGGCCGGACTTCCCGACGGTGTCTTCAATGTGCTCTCGGGTGATCGCCGCAGCGTTCAGGACATCCTGATCCACCCGGGCATCGACGCTATTTCCTTCGTTGGTTCGACGCCGGTGGCTCACATCGTCCAAGACACGGGTGTAAGCCGTGGCAAGCGCGTCCAGGCCCTTGGTGGTGCGAACAACCACGCCATCGTCATGCCTGACTGTGATCTAGATTTCGCTGCCGAGCACATCTCCGCATCCGCCTTCGGGGCTGCCGGTGAGCGATGCATGGCGCTCCCGGTGGTCGTCGCTGTGGGGGGCTGTGGTCCGAAATTGGCTGAGAAGGTCAAGCAGCATGCCGAGGCCATCAAGGTCGGTGAGGGCATGGGTGAGGGTGTCGAGATGGGGCCCGTCATCTCTGCCCGGGCCAAGACTCGTATCGTCGACCTCATCGATGACGCCGAGAAGCGTGGGTCGAAGGTCGTCCTTGATGGCCGCGGACTCACTGTTCCCGGCTACGAGAACGGGCACTTCCTTGGGCCGACAATCCTTGACGACGTCCCACTCGATGCCCCGGTCTACACTGAGGAGGTCTTCGGACCGGTGCTCGCTGTTGTCCACGCCGATACCTACGACGAGGCGCTGAAGATCGTCAACGCTCAGCCATTCGGCAACGGCTCTGCGATTTTCACCAACGACGGTGGTATAGCCCGTCGCTTCACCCTTGATGTGGAAGCGGGCATGGTCGGCGTCAACGTGCCGATTCCGACCCCGGTCGCGTTCTACTCGTTCGGCGGCTGGAAGGAGTCGCTGCTGGGCGACACCCACATCCACGGTCCAGAAGGCGTTAATTTCTACACTCGTGCCAAGGCCATCACCGAGCGCTGGCTAACGGAGAAGACCTACGCCGCGACGATGTCGTTCCAGCGCGAGGAATGACACGGCGGGTGTGATTGAGGCGGCCGGGTTCAACCCCGGCCGCCTCGTTATCCTCGAGCCGGGGTCGCGTTGGCGGGGAAGATAAAGGTTGTCGACGTTCCTATAGCCATGACTGAGGTCAGTGACGATGGGGAGGTCTGGGGCTGGCTGGCATAGGCACTGGACGGCAACTTTCGTTGTGCTATCCTTTTGACAGGACAAATGCACGGCGCTGTGCGTGGGTTCGTCAGCTATGGGAGCTGACGGTGATTCATGGGGGTCATGATGAACAAGAGACGAACCATTGGTGTCGGCGTGGTCTCGCTAGGGTGGATGGGGAGACTACACACCCGTGCGTACAAAGCACTTGCCGAGAAATTTCCAGAGATTGACGCAAAGATCCGACTGGTGTCGTGTTGCGATTTGCTAAAGGAAAACCGAATACAGGCAGTGGACCGACTGGGATTCTCTACTGCGGTCGAGGACTATCATGATCTTATCGACAATCCCGAGGTGGATGTCGTCTCCATTTGCGCACCGAATTTTCTGCATCGCGATATAGCTCTTGTCGCTGCGGAGGCGGGAAAGCCGTTCTGGATTGAAAAGCCGATGGGGACCAATGCGAAGCAGTCCTGCCAGATCGCTGAGGCAGCGGAGGTTAAGGGGCTTGTTACGTCGGTCGGTTTCAACTATCGGCACGTTCCCTCCATCGAGTTCGCACGCCAGCTGATAGCTGATGGGCGCTTGGGGACGGTGACCAATGCTAGGGCATGGCTCATTGCGGATTACGCGTCCGACCCGCGCGGGCCGCTGACATGGCGCTATGACAAAGAGCGGGCGGGCGCCGGCGTCATCCTCGATCTCATGGGTCACGGCGAGGATCTTGTCCAGTATCTGCTCAGGGGGCGAATCGTCGAGGTGTCCGCCGTGTCCGAGGTGTTCATTCGTCAGCGTCCCAAGCCGCTCAAGGAAGGTATCGGTCACACGGGCTGGGTCGTCTCCGACGAGCTCGGGACGGTGAGCAACGAGGATTATTGCGCCGTCATCGCCCGCATGGAGAACGGAGCGATGTGCACCCTGGAGTCCAGTCGGGTCAGTGTTGGGCCGCGCGCGGAATACATCGTCGAGATCTATGGAACAGACGGATCAATCCGATGGAACTTCGAGGATCTCAACCACCTACAGGTTTGTCTGGGGCGAAACAATCGTGCCCTGCAAGGGTATGTCGACTGCATGGCCGGACCAGACTTCCCTGAGTTCATGCGTTTCCAACCAGGAGCCGGAACATCCATGGGCTTCGACGATATGAAGGTCGTTGAGGCTGCGAAGTTCGTCCGAGGAGTCTTGGATGGGCAGCAGTATGGCCCATCCGTCGCAGACGGTTGGGCCTCGGCGGAGGTCAACGACGCGATCGTTGCTTCCTGTGGGGACCACTCTTGGCATGACGTGAAGCCGGTTTCGGGGAGAACCACATTCGACAAGTGACCGCGTTATCGCGTGCCTTTAACCGGGCCTGGCAGCAAAACTGGGCCGCCGGTGGGAGCTGCCGCCAGATGGATTGGGGCTGGAATTGCCTCTGACTGAAAGGGTGACATGAGTACACCTCCACACATCAAAGAAGACATTAGCCGGATGATCGATGAGACTCCGCCGTCCGGCAAACACCGGGGCATCGGTGCACTTGCAGCTGTGGCGACCTGGGGTCCCTACTCTTCGGATATGACACAGGTGTCATATCCGGGGCGCTTCCCTACCTATACATGCCCCAGCTGGCTGGCGGTCTCGCCCTAACTCCGGTGCAGGAGGGTGCCATTGGCGGCACACTCCTCATCGGTGCTGCAATTGGCGCCGTGACTGGCGGCATCATGTCCGACCGGTGGGGGCGGCGTCATAACATCACGGTACTCGCGGTTATCTTTTTGCTGGGGGCCTTGGGCACGACGTTCTCGCCGAACGTGTTCGTGATGTACGTCTTCCGCTTCGTGCTGGGATTCGCTGTTGGTGCCGCGTCGGCCACTGTTCCGGTCTACCTTGCTGAGAATGCGCCAAAACGAATCAGAGGGTCGATCGTTGCCATTGACCAGCTCATGATTGTCACTGGTCAACTTCTGGCGTTTTCCATGAACGCCATCATTAACGCTGCCCATGGCGGTCCGCAGTTGGTCGTCAAGACCAACAACAATCCGAACAGCCTCGGGATTACCGAGGGCGCCTACTCTTGGGACCAAATTCTGGCTCTCCAGGCTTCAAAGGGTGGGCCTCTAGAGGGGAACCAGTACCGCGCGTTCGTGGAGAATCTCGTGATCCAGTCCGGCAACGGTGCGGCCTGGCGCTGGATGCTGGTGTTGTGCTCGATTCCGGCAATTGCCCTGTGGATCGGTATCCGCCTCATGCCGGAGTCGGCTCGCTGGTACCTGGCAAAAGGTCGGGTGGCTGATGCCGTCGGAGCCCTCAAACGAGTGCGCGATCCTGAGAAGGACGGCCCTCTGGACGCAGAGGTTGAGGAGATGCTTATTTCCCAGCAGCGCGAGTTGGAGAACAAGTATCAGGGCAATGCTTTTGCCTATGTGTGGCGGACGCCATGGCTGCGCAGGCTCATGCTAGTGGGTATCTTCCTTGCCATCGTGAATCAAACAACGGGTGTCAACACCGTGATGTACTATGCACCGAAGGTACTGGAATACGCCGGTATGACGACTTCGGCGTCGATTACCGCGCAGGTGGCCAATGGCGTCATGTCCGTCATCGGCTCTGTCGGTGGTTTGTGGCTCATCCTTAAGTTCAGTCGACGCGGTCTACTCATCTTCGACGTCTCCGCCGTGGGCGTTACTTTGCTCGTTATTGCGGCAACCTTCCAGTTCACAATCGCTCCGCATATTGCTGACAAGACCACACCGCCGGCGTGGGCACCGTACCTTATTCTCGGACTTATGGCAGTGTTCATGCTCATCGTGCAGTCCACCAATGGCACGGTGGTGTGGACCATGCTCGGCGAGATGTTTCCGGCGAACGTTCGCGGCATCATGAATGGCACGGCCATCTTCTTCATGTGGGTGATCAACGCCGTCATCACCTTCACTTTCCCGTCCATGATGGCAGGCTTGGGTGGTGGGTTGACGTACATTATTTATGGCATTATGAATCTCGTCATCGCAGTAGTCCTTTTCAAGATCATGCCCGAGACTCGAAATAAGTCCTTGGAACAGATAGAAGCGTATATGGAGGAGCGCTACTCTTGAGTTTATCTGGTTTGTTGAATGGGGTGTGTAGCTGTGGCCATGCACCCTATCTCCTTGGCTCATGATGGGTGATTCTGCACGCAACCACTGCCGATTGGGGTAATGAAATAACGCTATCGCTGAGCCTGCGGAAATCTCGAAATTTGCTGTGATTGGGTCTTGTGACACCTAAGAGCTCCTGGTGCAATGACATTTGATGTAAGGACAAACGAGTAGGTGGCTATGGCTTCCTCGCCAACAACTATGCGTGCCGCGGTGCTACGGAAACCCGGTGAGCCGTTCGTCATTGAAAACCTCAATGTCCCACGACCACATTACGATGAGGTTCTTCTCAAGGTCACTGCCTGTGGGCTGTGCCACTCGGACTTGCATGCCCTAGGTCGGGGTGATAACCTTTCCGGTTCCGGCGGTTTTCGGGCATGAGGTCGGCTGCGTCATCGTTGAACCCGGTGAAAGTCTGGGACGCTTCGGCCTCGAGATTGGATAGTCCGTCTCGGGTGGGCTCCTCGTGTCCTGCGGGCGGGTGCGATGCGTGCTGCCGTGGACGAGACGATCTGTTCGGGCCGTTCATCAAGATGAATCGGCTAAACGGCACTCTCCATGACGGGCGAACCCGTCTGTTCAGCTCCCTGACGGCGAGCCAGTGGCAATGTACTCAGTGGGAGCCTTGACGCAATACTGTGTGATGCCGGCGACGGCTGGGCGCCCCTCTCTGATAACCGTGACCCGGTTAATTCTGCCATTCTGGGGTGTGACGTGATGACGGCCTATGGTGCTGCCCATCACGGCGCTGACCTTCGTTACGGGGAGTTTGTGGTGGTGGTCGGGACCGGGGAGCGGGTTCGAACACCATCGTTCGCTAGGGCCATGAGTGCCGATCTGGTCATCGCCATCGATGTCCAGGGTGAGAAACTCGCTGAGGCCAAGAGGCTCGGCGCCACTCACATTGTCAATTCCGTTACCGACGACGCATGAGAGAAGGTCTTCGAGATCACCGGTGGGTGCGGAGTTGACGTTGCCTTCGAAGCGCTGGGGCATCCCTGCAACGTGGACGACGGCCATGGGGCGTGCTCGCCGATGAGGGGCAGATGGTGTCCATTGGCCTGAGACCAGAGTACAGACGGGCGGCGTCGAGATTGACCGTACGGTGCGACGCAGACAGTCGATCCTGGATTCTTGCGGTACGCGTACCCGCGTCGATCTTCCTGCTGTCGGGGGCTATGGCCTCCCGCGGGGTTGTCAACATGTCCTTATGAGTCAACATGTCCTTATGAGACTGCCGAGAGGATGAGGACACCCGGGTGGCCTGCTCTGCCATGGAGGGGCCACCCGAGTTTGTGTCTTGGATCAGTGATCCAGTGCTGACAAGGCCTCGAAGGATTTGCGGGCGTTGATGATAGGGCCGTCGCCAACGGGCGGCTCCTCGTCGATCATGATGTCTTGTTCTAGCACGTAGTAGCCGTCAAACCCAGCCTCGTCAAGGAGCTTTACAATGGCGGCGAAGTCTATGTCCCCGTCGCCGATGGGCCCGAACATCCCGGCGCGGATGCCCTCGGACCAGGTGATCTCGCCAGGTAGAAGCTTGTCGGCCATCTCCTTATGGACATCTTTGGCGTGGACGATGTCCATGCGGTCGGCATACTCACGCACCAGCTCAACGACATCGGTGCCGCCACAGGCCAAATGTCCGGTGTCTAGGCACAGTCCAATCGAGGAGTTTTCGAGCACTCGGATCACTTCGTCACGGTTCTGGACCATCGTTCCCCAATGGGGGTGTAGACAGGCGGTGACGTCGCGGCTGGTGCAGACGTCACGAATACGGTCCAGGTTGGTGAACAGCGTCTTCCAACCCGTCTCGTCGAGGACGGGGCGATCGTCGTATCCATTGCGTCCGGAGTCCGTGGCGAGGATGAGATAGTCACCCCCGGCGGCTTCGAAAGCATCAAGCTCTTTGTTCACCATGGGGATCGGATCGAAGTCCGGATTGTGCATGACGGACAGGAAGAACGCGCCCACGGGCGTGAGGCCGTACTTCTTCACTTCTGTGGCGCGGGCCTTGGCCTCAATAGGTAGCCAGCCTTGAGGGCCAAACTCAGCGGCGGTAAGACCGATTTGCTTCATCTCGGTGAGGACGCGCTCCGGCGTCCATCTGGTAACCCCAGTTCGGAACCTCGCAGACGCCCCAGCTGATGGGCGCTCCGGCAATCTTCATTGATGTGCTCCTCGTGTCTCGGAGGCCTGAGCTCCTGTGCATCAGACCGATCCATGTAGTATATGTCCTGTCAAATGACGGAGCAATAGCTGTCGCCGGTGTGAGAATCGACGCTGCTAGTAGACTTTGTGCTAACATTGCGGGATCTTGCCGTCAGTGGCGAGAAACCAGCTTTGTCGAACATAGGGGTTCACAGCATGATCAGGATCGCCATTATTGGGGCCGGACGCATTGGTCACGTCCACGCCCGAGCCGTCCGAGGCCGCAACAACGTCACGTTGGCACTCGTCTGTGATCCATTCGAGCAGAATGCACGTGCTCTCGCCGAGGAATACGACGTGAACTACTGCTTGGATACGGATGAGGTCTTCGACGACTCCACAATCGACGCTGTCGTCATTGGATCTCCAACCCAGTTCCACGTCGACCACATCCTCAAAGCCGTTAACAGCGGCAAGCGAGTGATGTGTGAGAAGCCGATTGCGCTCGACGTTGAGTCTGCCAAGAGGTGCATCAACGAACTGGGTGATTGTGCAGACCAGGTGATGATGGGGTTCAACCGCCGTTTTGCCCCGACTTTTAGCGCTTTGAAGAGTCGCCTCGACGATGGGGAGATTGGCAGTCTGCAGCAACTCACCGTCATCTCTCGAGACCCGGCAGCCCCGCCGGCGTCCTACATTGCGGGCTCTGGGGGCATCTTCAAGGACATGACGATCCACGACTTCGACATGGTGCGGCACTTCCTCGGTGACATTGCCGAAGTTAACGCTGTGGGTACCAATGCCTCCTCGGAGATCGCAAAGCAGGGTGACTTCGATCAGGTGATCGTCACTTTGAAGTCTCGCGACGGCAAGCTCGCGACCATTATCAACTCACGGACCTGCGCCTTTGGGTACGACCAGCGCATTGAGGCGTTTGGCGCCGCCGGCATGCTCAGCGCTGATAACCTCACCGAAACTGCGGTGCGCAAGGCCACCAGCACCCAGACCGAGGCGAAGACCGCGATCATGGACTTCTTCCTTGAGCGCTATGAGGATGCCTACCGTATCGAGTTGGAGACTTTCCTTGACTCAATCGCTATCGGCGGCGCGGTCTCTTCGTCAGCGCGTGACGGCTATGAAGCCTTGGTCCTGGCCGATGCGGCAACGCATAGTGCCAAGGAGCATCGCGTCGTCGCCCTCTGATGCCGCTCGGTACGATCACCTAGGTGAACACCGACAATCAACGTTTCGCAGATTCAGTGTCGCCTGCGGAGGACACTGAATCTGCGAAGATGTCGCCGAGATGTGACGGAGGTGTTTTCGACCTGTCTCCGGGGTCTTCTCGTGCTCGCGAACGACCCGTCGATCGGTTTCTTGCTGGAGCCGGAACGCTTCACCCGCTGTTGTCATTGTTAACAGCAATGGCCATCCTTGGGGTGGGACAGGCTGGTTTCGCCTTTGTATTTACCGCGTTGGTTGGCGGCCATCCAGACGCTCAGACTTCGACGATCTTGCTGCTGGCATCCTTCGCTGGGGTTTGGTTAGCGTTGTGGGCTTGGATGCGGTTCGTCGAGCAGAGGCCCATGAACTGTCTTGGCTTTCGCGGGCATAGCAACGACGTCTGGATTGGGGTGGCAATCGCGGTCGCAATCCTCGTTATCGACGTTGTGGTTATGACGACCAGCGGTCAGGTGACGATGCTGTGGGCAAGGCCAAGCGCCATGGCGGTAGTGCTCATTGTCGCCGCGATCTTGTTGTTTCTGGTGCAGGGATGCGCCGAGGAGGTCGTGCTGCGCGGCTACATCATGCAATCGGTGGCAGCTAAATGGGGGATCCCCGCTGGATTGGCCATTCAAGCCGTCGTCTTCGCCGCGCTTCACGGGGCTAACCCAGGTACTACATGGGTGGCCTTGGTCAACGTTGCAGGATTCGGTCTCATGCTGGGGCTGCTGGTGGTCTGGCGAGGCAACCTGCTCGTGGCGATGGGCTTCCACACAGTCTGGAATTGGTTGCAGGGGATGGTGTTAGGGTTCGACGTTTCAGGCCTGGAATTCAACCAGAGCGTACTGACGACCGTGAGGACAACTGGCTCCCACCCTTGGCTAACTGGGGGAACGTTCGGGGCGGAGGGATCCATCATCAGCACGATTGTCCTGGTTATCCTTGTTACCGGCCTTCTCGTGACGATTAGACACGAATGGCGCAACAATTAGACCTATGGCATTGCTCGAGGTCATCTGTCTACACGAACACGACGCCAAGCGGGCAGCGGAGGGAGGCGCTGACCGCATAGAATTGGTCGGCACAATGGGCGAAGGCGGGTTGGCGCCCAGCCCCGAGCTGTTGGCACGCACCCTCAGCGTTGTCGACATCCCGGTGCGTCCCATGTTGCGTCTTGGTGGTGGATTTCGGGCTGATCCGCGTCGTCGTGACGAGATCTTGTGTTTGGTTAGTACGTATCGGGACCTGGGAGCTGACGGCCCGGTGCTGGGTTTTCTCGACGAGGCGACCGGAGTTGACGTCGGGATTATCACCGAGCTGACGGAGGGGTGCCGGCGTTGGACCTTCCACCGTGCCATTGACAACAGCTTGGAGCCGGATAAGGCATGGGTGCAATTGCTCGGTTTACCTGGGCTCGATCAGGTGCTGACGGCCGGATCGCCACGAGGTGTCGAGCACGGTCTGGACGACCTCATCGCCCGGGCTAAAACGGATCCTCGAGTAGCCGACCTCATCATGGCTGGCGGTGGGTTACGCGCCGAACATGTCCCGTGGCTATATCGGGCCGGCATTCGGGCCTTTCACATTGGCAGCCCTGCTCGACCCCAAGGGTCATGGAAGGCGTGGGTTGATGCTGACTTAGTGAGGTCCTGGCGAGATCTCCTCGACCGTTTGGCTGGGTGAGGCCAGGTTCGCGTCAGAACGCCCGGACCCAGACATTCCGGGTGCCCGGTGCCCGAAAAGGAATGTGACCGTGATCGCCTCCCGCAGTCTGAGGGGCTGGGGTGGCGGTCTGTGGGCGGGCTGACGGGGGAGGAGCTGTGACGTCACGAGGCTGATGGCGGGCAATAATCTGCGCCATTCCCTCGATGGTCTCCACCAGATCGTCCATGGACGCTGTGGCGGAATGGGTTAGACCGACGGCGGTGTATCCCTTGGCTCCGGTAGAGGCCACTGAATTCACGTGCCAACCATCGTCGCGCGGCAGCCACCCATTCTTGACGAAAGGGGACTTCATGCCCGCTGACATGCCCCAGTTTTGGTCGTCCTCGACGCTAGACATCAGCTCGCAGGCGTACGCACGCATGGACTCTGGAATGATGGTATTAGGGCAGAAAATGTGGTCGGCGATTACGATCTGATCGGCGGCAGTTGTCGAGGTCAGACCCCAACGGTTTTCGGGATCGAAGGTGGTGTGGGTAGCTCCCATGCGACGCATCGCCTTGCGGACACCGTCAGCTTTGCCAACCTGCTCCCACAGCGCAGTCGCGGCTTCGTTACTTGAATTCTCGATCATGGGAACTAGAAGGTCCTTCTCGCTCTTGGTGAGCTGGCGCTTCTCACCGATGGCCTGGATCAGGACGGTTTCCATAATCGCCAGTTTGATAATGGACGCGGTGATGTAGGTGGTAGCGCCGTGATTGAGAACATGGATTTCACGCTGCCCGTGTACCCGCATCGCCACGGACTGTTCTCCGTTACGGGTCTTGAGGTATTTTTTCAGCTCATTCTGGTAGGGGAATGGCACATATAGCCCAGGAGCCGCAGGGTTCACCACCGTGGTCGGGGCAGGTTTGCGCGGTGCTGACTTCTCCGGCCTATTGGCAGCTCGCACTGCTGGCACACCAATGGCGGCTCCGGTAGCGACGAGTAAGCCCCCTAACGCCGTACGCCTGGTGATTAGCACCTTCGCAGACAATCATATCCTCCTATTCGTGGACCCGGTGCGTTCACGTCCATTCTCACGCCGTTCAGCCCAACGCGTCCAGATCGTCCGCATCAATGATGCGGTACGAATATCCCTGCTCGGCCAAGAATCGCTGACGATGGCTAGCAAAGTCGGCATCAACAGTATCGCGCGAGACGACCGCATAAAAACGGGCGACCAGGCCGTCCTTGGGTCGCAGAAGACGGCCCAAACGCTGTGCTTCTTCTTGACGGGATCCAAAAGCTCCGGAGACCTGGATGGCGACTTCGGCGCTCGGTAGATCAATGGAGAAGTTGGCGACTTTAGAGACCACGAGCAAGTCGACCCGTCCCTCCCGGAAGTCCTGGTAGGTCTCCTGACGTCGAGTCGGTGTCGTTGAACCGGTGATGATCGGGCACTTCAATTCTGTGGCTAGTTCCTCCAACTGGTCGACGTATTGGCCGATGATGAGGGTCGGCTGGCCACGATGACGCTCTACCAAGTCTCTCACGACCCGATTTTTAATCGGGAGGGTTGCGGCCATCCGGTAGCGGACGTCAGGTTCGGCCATCGCACATGTCATCCGGTCGGACTCAGACAAGCTCACCCGCACCTCGACGCAATCAGCAGGGGCGATCCACCCCTGGGCTTCGATTTCTCTCCACGGAGCGTCATAGCGCTTCGGGCCAATGAGGGTAAAGACGTCGTCCTCATGTCCGTCCTCACGCACCAGGGTTGCCGTCAAGCCGAGACGGCGGCGTGCCTGTAGGTCAGCCGTCATTCGGAAGACTGGGGCCGGTAGTAGATGTACTTCGTCATAAATCACCAGACCCCAGTCGCGGGCTTCGAAGAGTTCTAGGTGTGGGTGCACTCCGTGACGCTTGGTTGTGATGACCTGATAGGTGGCGATTGTCACCGGGCGCACCTGTTTGCGCGACCCGGAATACTCGCCGATTTCGTCGGGGGTGAGGGAGGTACGACGAACGAGTTCCTCTTTCCACTGCCGGGCCGAGACGGTGTTGGTGACGAGGATCAGCGTCGTGCAGCGGGCGAGGCTCATCGCGGTGGCCCCCACAATCGTCTTACCAGCGCCGCAAGGCAGCACAACGACGCCAGATCCGCCGTCCCAGAAGGATTGTGCCGCTATTTTCTGATAGGGACGCAGTTTCCAACCGCCCTCGTCGAGGTCGATGTCGTGGTGCTCGCCGTCGACGTAACCGGCGAGGTCTTCAGCGGGCCATCCCAGCTTAAGTAGCGCCTGTTTGAGGGTGCCGCGCTGCGAAGGATGGACCACCGCCGTCTCATCATCAATCTGGTCACCGACAAGACCGCGCACCGACTTGGAACGCAATACTTCAGTGAGCACGGCTCGGTCAGTCGACACCAGTACCAGCCCGTGGGTGGGGTGCTTTTCAATGCGTAACCGGCCATAATGCGACATCGTTTCGGCAACGTCGATGAGTAGGCCGGAGGCTACCGGGTAGCGCGAATACCTCATGAGGGTATCGACGACTTGCTCCGCATCGTGTCCGGCGGCCATGGCGTTCCACAGTCCCAGCGGGGTAAGCCGGTAGGTGTGGATGTGTTCAGGGGCACGCTCTAATTCTGCGAACGGGGCTATAGCGTGACGACACTCGTCTGCCTGAGGGTGATCTACCTCCAGCAGGAGGGTGTGGTCGGACTGGACAATGAGAGGGCCGGGTACAGAAATCATCACCTCAAGTATCGCCCCGCGGCGTGTGTTTGTTCCCGAGGAGGTCCGGGTTGGGGGCGTCGGTGTCAGAGCCCGAGGGGTTGTGGCAATCATGTGCGGTGTGGATCTTTCTGCCACCGTAGATGGCAAGGGGAACCACTGTGAACCGGATGGCCCGGCCAGACAGAGGCATAGGGAACCAACAGTTCCATACCGGTCGTGTTCCAAGGCGCGGTGCGCGATTACGTTGGGCCATGACGACAGTGCAGGGAGCCATCTCGCGCCTTTGGGATGATTGCCGCAGTGGCCGCGCTGGAGCAGCTATGCGCCGAGCAACGGATTGCTCTGCTGACGCTGCACGGCAGCGTAGTGAACCGTCTATCTCAGGCCCACGACCTCGATCTGGCATACCTGTTTGAGTTTGGGGTGGATGGTGACGACGTCGACGTGGCGAGTGCTTTCATCAACCGGTATGGCGACTGTGTTGACCTCATGCCGCTTGTCCGCGCGGGTGCCGTCGCACGGTACGGCGCCCTGATGCTCGGTGAGCTTCTCGTGGAGCGGGTGCCGCACCTGTACGCCAACCAGCAGATCGCGGCTTTTGGTCTGTACTGTGGCGAGGAGCCCTTGCGGAGAGCATTGTTGAAGGAGCTTGCCTATGGTGCCGCGACGGTTTGACCAAGATGTCGTGCTGCGGCGCCTGAACTTGTCGTCTAGTTTGTTGCGCACTCTCTGCGAGGTGGGTGCTAAGCCTAACTTGGAGCTGGTCGAGCGGTTGGCTGTGGAGCGCATACTGATTCAGCTTGTAGATCTGGCTGTCGGCATCAACACTCATGTCAGTGCAAGCATGGGTACGGGGACCCCTTTGAGGTGAAGGAGTCGTTTCGCTCGGCCGCGCGTGATACCAATATCGTTGGTGGAAGACCAAGAACGCAGCGTGGGTATGCGTAACGTCCTCACCCATGAGTACGTGGAGGTAGATCCGCGAAAGGTGGATGTGGCGATTCCCCTGGTCTTTGAACAGTACGGTCAGTATGTCGCTTGCGTCGCTCAATGGCTGGATAGTAGCAAAGACTGAAATGGTATTCTTGCTCCCGGCTATCAGCCAGTTTGGCAGTTACTTTGGCAACAAGATGATGCTCTTCCACGACGCGTCCGGGTAGGGAATTAACCGGCCTTGGTAGCTCAATCAGGCAGGCTGGCAGGAGGTTATCCGCGAGACGGGCACGATGGCCACCCCGCCGCCGCCCCGAATGCCGCAGCGCACCGCGCCGGCGGCCACGGCCATGATCCGTACTGTCTGACGTACCGAGGTGCCGTCGTCGACGACCCGTTCAATGTGCATCCAGGTGCCGTTTTGTTGTGCCTGGTGCAATTGAGCGATGAGTTGTCGTCGATCGGAGAATCCGCGTCCCCGATTGTCCAACAGTGACGCAGCCAGCTCCACGGGGTTGGTCTGGGGAGCCGGTGATGCCGGTGCCTCTACCTTGCCTCGAGGTGGGGGAGGGGTCGAGAACACGTCACCGTGGGCGTCGCGGGCTACCGGAGACATTCCCAACTGACGCAGACGTGCCAGCACCTGCTCTGGCTCCGCCTGGGCCACCAACACCTGCGGTCCGACGCGGCGCAACCCAGCATCGGTAGCCAGCGAGCTACGCAGAATTGCCTCGACGGCAGCGGGATCGTCAACTTCTAGGAGGGCTCCAGCGGCTGCTACCGACACCCGGCCGTAGTCACGCACGACGTCGTCGAGAAGCACTAGAAGGCCCTGCGGAACATCACCAAGGGAGTGCTTGGCCCACCATTGGCGCACTCGCTCGCCAGTCCACCCGGCATCGAGGGCGCGACGCAGGCTTGCGCGATTAAATCGTCTCACTCCGGCGATCCCAGTGGACTCGCGGTCGGCCAGCAGGGCGAGGTCGGCAGCGGTGTCGGGGGTCAGCGGGCCGGGGGCAACTGCGGTGAGGTCGGATTGCAGGATCACGTCGTCGGTGCGTTCCGGCATGTCGGTGCAGGTGCGCGCATCGATCAGATCAGTGCTCGCGTCCAGCGCGACCATGCCGAGCACTCGGCACTCATCTAGGACGGCCTCAATCAAGGCATCGTTGACGGTGGTGCCAGGCTGACGCCACCGGATCCGATTCGCGACGACCTCGGCTTTGATTGGGGTGCCTGGTTCGGCGGTGCGTAGTTCCCGATGTACCAGTCGACGCCATGCCCGAGCAGTTGCAGGCGCTGAGGCGTCGAGAGTGTTGTTGAGGTTGCCGGGTAGCTGCGGAATGCTTCGCCATGCATCTCTGAGGCTCACCCATTGTCCCCATAGTGAATCAGTACGCCATCGGTCGGCCAGGGGAGTGGGAAGCCAGCTGCGTCCGTCTGCCCCGATGAAACCGCCCGCGGCCGCCAGGGCAAGGTAAACCCATGCATCGTCTTCGGGTGCTACCCGGGAGAGCACGATGCGTGCGTCTCGTTTGGCAATGCCACCGCTGGCCAGCAGAGCACAGTCGTGACGCTCCACTGCCTCTAATAGAGCAGACATCGCACTAACAGCTTCGAGGGCAGTGCCGAGCCCGGCCCGGTTCACCAAAGTGGTCTGACGTGGTTCGGGCCATGGTGGTGGGGCAGGGCTAGGTTGTTCGGTAAAGAGGCGATTCCCGCGTAACACCAGGGCCACTTCACGAGGCAAGATAACGGTGTTGTCGTCAAGAGGACGCAAGAGCCGATGGGCCAGAGCGGTCTCGACGGGGGTGGTGGCCGTCGCGGGAGTTACAGAGCGACAAGCATTGGGGACGTGCCCAGTGGGGGACCACACCAGACGCTCGAGCACCGAGCGAGCCTTGGGGTCAGCCTGCGCCAACCTTTCGGTGACCTTGTCAATGTCCATGGGCGTGACGGACACAGGCGCGAGTCCGGCAGGATATCCGGGTAGATGAGTGGTGACGATTTGGATGACGTGCAGCCGTCCGGAATCTTCCAGGACTAGGGCCATATCGAGCAGGTCGGAGATGCCGTCGACGACGTCGGCCTGGATGGCTTCAGGCGTAGCCGGCCACCCTTGGCACAACGCATCAGCGAGCTCGGCGAGGCTGAGGTCCCCCAAAGCAGCCAGTGCAGTCAAAAGGCTCAATCGCCAACGATCGAGACTGGAGATCGCAGCATTGATCGACGCGTGGGTGCTCGCGCGCGACGACACCTCAGCTAAATCTCTCGGGGTGGGGTTGGCCAAGTCAGGACGCAGGGTTAACAGCCGCGACAGACTCTGCGCATCGAGATTTCGGATAGTGGAGGCAAGGGTCGTCGGCTCCTCGGCCGCGCTCATCGGGAAGTCCTCGGATCCGTGGGTGTGAGCTGACGGTCAATGAGGAGGAACCCCAGGCCGAGCATGATCCCGCAACCAAGGCGAGACATCCATGCGAACTGTGCCAACGCGGTGCGTACCGGTGACTCGATGGCTCCGCCAATAATGACCGCTACCGTCACCGCGGTAAGAGCTTTAGTGAGACGTCCGGCCGCAAAGGGGTGACGCCATGCCAGCCACCATGTGACGAAGAGGGCCGGAATAGATAACGGAGACCACGCGAATCCCAATACGAGGACCACGATCCACGGCCACCCCAACCCTCGGCACAGGTCGAGGAAGGACCGACTGCCAGCCTTGGCCGGGGTACGCGGATCGAGACGGGTAGGCATGCGAACCAATTTGATGCGGGACGGCGGTGTCGTCGATACCGGCGCTTCGGTCGGTGCTGACCATGTGGAATAACCGCTAGTCAGCCGGCTGGTACGGATTGGTTCATGCGGATCGCGATGCGTGATGCGCGGCCGTGCCAGCCCAGCCTGGGTGGAGAACGGATCTAGGGGCTGACGGCTACTGCGTCGACGGGGGATCAACTCGGTGAGCGGGCGGTGATCGCCTCCCCGATAGTGGCGCGGGGCGTTAATGGGCTTCCCAGCAGCGGGGTTGACAGGCTGGATGGGAGTTTCCAACGGTTCGACCCGAGGTGCCCGGAAGGCGCGCGGAGCAGGCCGAGAGCCGACGACATCGACGGGTACGGTGATGCTGCGTGCCATAACTCCATGGTAGAGGGTAAGACCGACCAAGCGGCACGCTCACCCGTACCAGGCCAACGCTCATAGGTGGTGAGTGCGATCACTTAGGAACGCTCACGCGGCTTTAGTCTCACATCAGGCACGTCGTCAGATAGGACGTGACCCATGCGCATCAAGGAGGGTTCGACATGGAGGTCATCATCTGCTCCGATGAGCAGGCCGTCGGGCGGATCGCCGCTGACCGGATTACAAAGGTATTGAGTCGGGCCGAGACTCCGGTGTTAGGGGTGGCGACTGGATCGACCCCGCTGACGACTTACTCTTCTCTGGCCGCTCTCGCAGCGGAAGGTAAGGCTGACTTTACCGGTCTGCGCGCCTTCGCCCTTGATGAATATGTCGGGCTTCCTGCAGACGATGAGCGTTCCTATGCCGCTACCATCCGCCATACCGTCACCGAACAGTTGGGGCTCGATGCGGCGAACGTCCACACCCCCGATGGCATGGCCGATGACCTCGACGCTGCCTGTGCCGCCTACGAGAAGGCCATCCGGGACGTCAACGGGGTAGACGTTCAGATCCTCGGCATCGGGGCGAATGGGCATATTGGTTTCAATGAGCCCACCAGTTCGCTGTCTTCGCGCACTCGCGTGAAGACCCTCGCTGAGCGTACTAAGGCCGACAACGCCCGCTTTTTTGAGAGGGGGGAGAAGGTGCCAAGCCATTGCGTCACCCAAGGACTCGGCACGATCATGGATGCCCGCAATGTCGTGCTATTGGCCGTCGGCGCCAACAAGGCTGATGCGCTAGCAGGAGCTGTCGAGGGACCGGTTTCAGCGATGTGTCCCGGGTCGGTGCTGCAGTTCCACCCACACGTTCTGGTGATCGCCGACGAGGCTGCAGCCTCGAAACTCACTATGGCTGAGTACTTCCGGTGGACCGATTCTCAGCGAGGTGGGCTCTCCGGAGCGATGTGAGATTCAGCGACGCTTCCGGCCCGGTAAGTATCCTCGGTTATCGAATTTCGAAAGAACTGTGAGTGGTGGACCGCCGTTAAGGCTTGTAGCCTTGTATGGCGGTCCATTGACCGTCATGACCAGAAGGAGTGAGCCAGAGATGCCAACCGGAAAGGTGCGTTTCTACGACGCCACCAAGGGGTTCGGTTTCCTGACGAAGGACGGCGGCGGTGACGTGTACGTCAACGCTTCCGCTCTGCCCGCAGGGGTGAACGCCCTGAAACCCGGTCAGAAGGTTGACTTCGGGATTGTTGAGGGACGTCGAGGAGAGCAGGCCCTGTCTCTGCAGATCGTCGAGACCCCTGCATCGTTGTCCAAGGCGAGCCGCAAGAAGCCGCAAGAGATGGCGGTGATTTGCGAGGACCTCATCAAAATGCTCGACAAGATGGGCAATGGTTACCGGCACGGACGTCACCCTGATCCGCGCACTGCCGTCGCGGTGGCCAAGATGCTTCGTGCGGTCGCTGACGAGTTGGAGCTGTGATGACACAGGTGACGTCGAAGCCGCGCACTGCGACCCGAGTTGTCAAGGCTGATGTGACCATTGCGAAGGCTGTTGATCAGGCCCGGGAAGCTGCCGAACGTCGTGCCGGTGATTTCGGTGTGGGTGAGCACGTCGGGACTATCGCCGAGGATGAGCGTGTTCTGACTCACCTGTTCGAGTGTCCGCATCCCGGCTACCGGGGATGGCGCTGGGCCGTGACGATGTCGCGCGCTCTACGTGGCCGTAACGTCACTGTTAATGAGGTCGTTCTCATCCCTGGTGAGGATTCCCTGCTGGTCCCTGAATGGGTGCCGTGGCGTGACCGGGTGCGGGCAGGTGACATCGCCGCCGGCACCATCATGCCGACCGCCGACAACGATCCGCGTTTGGAACCTGGCTACACCGGCGGTGAATTGGCTGCAGATGAGGACCCAGCTGAGTGGGCTGCCACTCGCGCTGTCGTCTCCGAGTTGGGGCTAGGGCGTGAGCGACTGCTGTCGCGAGAGGGCCGTGACTCCACTGCTGAGCGCTGGTTTGCTGGTGACGGCGGTCCGGATAACGCGACGAGCCGGCATGCGCCAGCCAGTTGCGTGACGTGCGGGTACTTCGTGCGTCTGCAACATTCCCTGGGATGGGTTTTTGGGGTGTGCTCGAACGAGTTCTCTCCCTCCGACGGCTCGGTGGTTCATGTCGACCATGGTTGCGGAGGCCACTCCGATGTCGTTGAGAAGCGTCGGGGGATTGAGCTCCCAGAGCCGGTTTTTGACACCATTTCGATCGACGAGTCGTTGTTCGACTGAGTCATCTCGCTTGCAGGAATCCCGGCCTGCGAGCGAATTCAGGAACGTCGCCAGCAATATGCGCTGCCGAGAACACCTAGGCCGGTACCCGTCAGGCAGATCCATAGCCAGTCGCGGTAACCACTCTCGGTGAGACGGTCGAGCATGATCCAGCAGATAAGAGATGCCATTGCGAAAGCGATAGTTCCCACGATGCCGACCGTCACCCCGTTTTCGTCAATGGGGGCGACGTTCGCCTGGGTAAGCAGGTGATGGTTGGACACGGCCCCATCGTAATGCCCTGCAACATTGCCGTGACACGTCATCCCTAGAATGCCTCCGTGCCTAGCAACACCACATCAGTAAGATCCGATCATTGGTTTCATTTGACAGAACGTGGCTCGACGAGGTCACGTGAAGTTCGCGGCGGCATCGTCACCTTCTTTACGATGGCTTACATCCTGGCCCTTAACCCTCTTATCATCGGCACCGCAGCAGATAAGAATGGCAAGCTCCTCAATGGAGCGCCAAAGTTTCTTGACGCTGCCGGCACCACCCTCAATACCGCTGGTATTGATGACAACAAAATCATGGTAATGGCCGTGACCGCCTTCGTGGCTGGCGTCATGACGATTGCCATGGGTATCTGGGGACGATTCCCGATGGGTATCGCAACAGGCTTGGGCATTAATTCTTTGCTGGCCTACGTCGTCGCCCCGACGATGAGGTGGTCTCAGGCTATGGGCTTGGTTGTTTGGGAGGGCATCCTCATCCTGGTGTTCGTCCTTACTGGCGTCCGGGAAATGATTTTCCGGGCCGTCCCGAATTCCTTGCGTTCGGCGATCAGCGTCGGAGTTGGCCTGTTCATCGCTTTTGTCGGATTCGTGGATTCTGGTGTGATTCGCCGCGGTTCGGGTACCCCTGTCACTCTGGGAGTTGGTGGCAGCTTGGAGGGGTGGCCAATCCTGCTGTGCCTGTTTGGTTTCCTGCTGCTGGTGGTGTTGCATCAGCGTCACGTCAAGGGATCCATGCTCATCGCGATCATCGGCACCTCGTTGGTGGGGGTGGTCATCGAAACCATGGGAACCATTGGCGCGCAGAGTGACAAGAACCCCACTGGCTGGGCTCTCAACGTGCCCCGTCTGCCCGCAGCCTCGGATTTCCGCTGGCCTGACTTGGGCTTGCTTGGTCATGTTGACCTTTTTGGCGGGTTCCTTGCCGACGGCCACTTCCGAATCGGTGTCTTCCTGGGTACCTTGCTGGTGGTGTTCTCCCTGATGCTCGCTGATTTCTTTGACACCATGGGGACGGTTGTCGCGATTGGTGACCAGGCTGGCATCCTTGACGAGACCGGCAACCCTGAGCACTTCAAGGGAATCCTCGTCGTTGATGCCTTGGCTGCGGTCGCCGGCGGTCTTGGGTCAGCATCGTCGGCAACGGGTTACGTTGAATCGGCTGCTGGCGTGGGGGAGGGGGCCCGCACAGGTATCTCTTCCATCGTCACCGGTCTGGGATTCCTGTTGGCGATGTTTCTGTCACCGATCGTGTCGATCATTCCTTCTGAGGCAGCCGCGCCGGTGCTCGTTTTCGTCGGGTTCCTCATGATGGCTCAGGTCACGCACATTGACTGGAAGCACGTTGAGGAGGGCCTACCAGCCTTCCTGGGCATGGTGCTCATGCCGTTCGCCTACTCGATCACTACGGGTATCGGAGCTGGCCTCATCATGTTCTGCATCACCAAGGCCATCGCTGGTAAGGCTCGCAGCGTGCACCCCCTGCTGTGGGTCGTTGCCCTCCTCTTCGTGGTGTACTTCAGCCAGTCCCTTCTTATGAGGCTGTTTGGTCAGCTCTGAGACCAGTAGGGTGGGCGCCTTCGACAGTGTCCGGCTGCCAGACCACTAAGAGGTCTGGCGCCGGGCGGCCCAGGTCTACGGCAAGGTGCTTCCACCCCGGGTAAGAATCGAGGAACTTCAGCACGGCCTCAGCCTCACCTCGTCGTGCAGACGGCACTGTGCCAATGACCTTTGACAGCTCAACCCAGGTGGCTAGTATCTGAGCGGTGTCGACGTAACCAATCTTCATGCCAGGTGCTGGTCGTAATGGAATCTGGGGGTCCCCACTCATGAGCCGCTTGAGCGAGTAGGCGCTGGGTAATCCAGCCGCTGCCAGATCACAATCCAACTCTTCGGAGCGCGCCATCGACATGGGAATTTCAGTCCACCCCCATGACAGATGGGTAAGCCAATCACTAACAAGCCGCTAGCACCGTGCCAACCGATCGGATTCGATATAGTGCCCGCGGACGAGGTCTTCGACATCGTTGGGGGTCGGCCATCCGGTTGGCAGCATCGGACCTTCAACGTTGGGCTGGTAGAGCGGGTGGAACGTGCTGCGCCACCTCGACCGACGGTGGTGATGAACGGGCACGCTAAGGCGAGCCTCGGTCCACCTACGTAGTTTCATGGCGAGACCCTCGTCGGCCCCGAATATGTCGCGAACTTCGTCGATCGCGATGGCGTTGAATCTCAACCCACCCATAGCGACAGGGTATAAGACAGCGGGTCGGCATAAGGTGTCGTCCATGAATTCACGCTCCAGACAGCACATCATCAGCGGGGTTCTCATCATCCTCGTGTTCCTCGTCGTGATGGGATCCCTGCTGTGATAGGCCGGCCCGACATGGCAGGATGTGACATTGTGACCCAACGATCCCGGACCCGACTTCGCGTCTCTCGAGCTGCGAGCGCGTTCCTGGCGCTCGGATGCGCTTGGGGGTTATCGGTCGGTCCTGCAGCAGCTGCTGGCCTCACCGTCAGCACGGGTGAGAAGCTTGGCACCCTTGTAGGTATGGCTGCCGATCTTAATCATGACTGGTACTGGATCACCGATGGTTCCTCGTCAACGGTCCGTTCTTTGCTTGCTCTCGACAGGTCGGGCAAAGAAGTTCACCGGGTGGCATGGGAGCCAGCCTTCCACGACGTCGAGGCGATGTCGTGGGCTAACGGTGTGCTGTACGTCGCTGACATTGGTGACAAGAAAGCTCGGCGTCATGGCATTCGGGTGGTGTCCCCAACCTCGACGACAGCTAAACAGTCCGCCTATTACGAGTGGATGTTCACCTATCCGGACGGTGCTCACGACGCCAAAGCCTTGTCCGTCAGCCCCAAGGGGAGTTTTTACATCATCACCGACGGTCCGCACCCTGCGATTTACCGAGGCGGTCCTCAGGTGAGTCGCACCGAATCGAACCCGCTCGAAAAAGTGGCGGATGCTCCCGCTGGGGTCAAGGACGCCACATTCTTGCCAGACGGGTCACGAATGGCCATACTTACTGGGCACGAGGTGCGCATCGTTGACGCCTACTCCTGGAAGACAGTCGCCAACGCGGCCTTCTCCGGCGGTCAGGCCATCACGACGGACACCACTCAAAAGACTCTGGAGATTGCGACCTCAGGTAACAAGGTGAAGGGGATCAAGTTCCCAACAACTTTGACTTCGATCACGCCGACCCCGTCACACACTCCAAAAGTCAAGGCAGCGGCTCCCCACGCTAACGGCAAACCGACATCCAAGGCGCGATCAGGAACTCTCATCGCGGTGATGGGGGCGGTTGCAGTGGCGTTGTGCGCCGGCGTCATCACCTTCTTCTACGGCCGCTCCCGTGACACCACCTGGCGCCACCGCTAGTCGTGATGTTCGAGCAGCCAGTCCAGGCATGCCGTCAAAGCTTCGACGTCGCTCGGCTCAATCGAGCTGAAGGTCGCGCCCCGGATCTGATTGCGCCCCAGTTTGCGGTAAGGCTCGATGTCCAGGATGCCGTTTTCGCGGGCACGGGCGCACAGGTGCGCGGCGTCGATGGACTCGTCGATGTCGATCGTTACGACAACCGGGCTGCGTAGCGTCAGGTCAGTGACGAAGGGGGTCGTCAGGGGGTTGTCTTCGGCCCAGCGGTAGAGGATTCCTGACGTTGACGCCGTGCGTAACGCAGCCCACGCCATACCGCCTTGATCGAGTAACCACCGGCACTGCGCCTCTAGCATGACGAGGGTGGCCAAAGCTGGGGTATTAAGGGTCTGGTCGGCTCGCGAGTTCGTCACCGCAAGGCTTAAGTCGAGCATTTGGGGCACCCAACGGGCCGAGGATGTCACTTTGTTCGAGCGTTCGATTGCTTCGGGTGACAGGATTGCAAGCCATAATCCACCATCTGAGGACAGATTTTTCTGCGGTGAAAAGTAGTAGGCGTCAATGGTTGAGATATCCGCCGCGACGCCACCGGCAGCCGAGGTGGCGTCGACGAGGACGAGGGAGTTGTCGTCAATGTCACCAGGCCGCTGGACTGGTGCCACGACACCGGTGGAGGTCTCGTTGTGGGCCCAGGCATAGGCGTCGACGCCGCTGACAGCCTCCGGTAAGGCGAGCTCGCCAGGTTCGGCGTGAAATACGGCGGGGTCGGCAAGAAAGGGAGCACGCTGCAACGCCGAGGAAAATTTTCGCGTGAATTCGCCATAGACACCGATGGCAGCTCGGTTTTCGACGAGGCAGACGGTCGCCATATCCCAGAACAGGGTGGCCCCACCATTGCCGAGTGCCACTTCATAGTCGGCTGGCAAGTTATACAGTTCGGTTAACTCTTCACGGATCGCCGCGACCATGTGACGGACTGGTGGTTGGCGATGGGAGGTGCCCATCACTGATCCTGGTTCGGACAGGCTGGCTACCACCTCACGACGGATTCGAGACGGTCCACAACCGAATCGGGGGTCGGAGGGTAAAAGGTCACGGGGAATCCTCGGCTGAGCCATAATCCGATCTTCGCAGATCATGTAGTGCATAACAGCAGAGTTCACGCTGTGATCGTGTGGCAGGATGAGGGGAACCGGGCTAGGAGGCATAGATGATCACCCGCATTGCTTCTCACCACGTCGTCGATCGTGATGGCAGGGATTCACCAGCGACGATCACCGTCGAGGCTGGACGCATAAGTGACGTCAGCGAGGGTATTGAACCGAAAGCCGAACTCGTTGACGAGTGGATCTTGCCGGGATATGTCGACACCCACTGTCACGGTGGCGCCGGTGCTGACTTCACCGATCCTGATTCCAAGGCCGCTCTACGTGCCGTCCATTACCACCGCAGCCAGGGATCGACGACTCTGTTTGCTTCGACGGTGACTGCGGCAATTGACGACGTCGTCACGCAGATTGAGCGACTTCGTCGACTCGTCGACCTTGACGAGATCGCCGGCATCCACTTGGAGGGGCCGTTCCTGGCTGAGTCGCGGAAAGGGGCCCACGCCGTCGAGCTGTTGTGTGACCCAGATCCGGCATCTGTGGATCGGCTCATCGAGGCTGGCGGTTCGGCTCTCAAGATGGTGACTATCGCCCCGGAACGTGCGCACGGCTTGGAGGCGGTGGCCACCTTCAGTAACGCGGGGGTACACGCTGCTATCGGTCATACCGAATGTGACAACACGACGGCTAGCGCTGCAGTCGACGCCGGAGCAGACGTCGTGACCCATTTGTTCAATGCGATGCCATCCATCCATCACCGAAAGCCCGGTCCGGTGCCGCCGATGCTCACTGATTCTCGGGTGGTCTGTGAGCTCATCTGCGATGGCGTCCACTTGGCCCCGGACGTCGTTCGGATGGCGATGTCGACCGCCTGCCCGAAACGCATCGCCTTGGTGACCGATGCTATGAGCGCGACCGGTCAGCCTGACGGCGACTACATTCTGGGTAGTTTGCCAGTGAAAGTTGTCGATGGGCGCGCCCGGTTGTTGGCTGCTGATGGTTCGCTGGGAGCGATAGCGGGATCGACTCTGACGATGGGTCGAGCGGTCGAGTTCGTTACTTCCGTCGTGGGTGTCCCGTTGGGTCGGGTTGCCGTCGTGGCGGCCACAACACCGGCCAGAATCCACGGTTTGGATGAGGTTGGCGCCATCGAAGAGGGCCGCTGGGCTGACTTGTGTCTCACTGACGCGAGGGGTCATCTGGTGCGCGTCGTTCGCCGCGGTGAGACAATCTGACGGCTACCGCGGTTGATTGAGCACTAAACTTTCCTTGCAGGGGGTCGCTCGGGCGTGAGCAATGACGCCCGAAAGATTGTTGATAGTGAGCTTGTCCAATGGGCAGGCGGCTAGCGTCGCCCTTCGGCTGCGAGGGCGGGGAAGAGGTGGCACCGTGAGCAGTGAGCTCGTTGACACGACGGAGATGTATCTGCGGACTTTCTACGAGCTGCTCGAGGAGGGCGTCGAACTGCGTCGGGCCCGTATCGTCGAGCGATTGCACCAGTCTGGCCCGACTGTCTCCCAGACCGTGGCTCGTATGGCGCGTGATGGCCTCGTAGTCGTCGAGTCTGATCGCTCGATCTCGCTGACCCAAGAAGGCCACGACGTGGCCCAGACTGTTATGCGCAAACATCGTCTGGCCGAATGTCTGCTTACCCAGGTCATTGGCCTTCGCCCCGATTTGGTGCATGACGAGGCATGCCGGTGGGAGCACGTCATTTCTGGCGAGGTTGAGAAGCGACTCACGGGGCTCCTTGACAACCCTGATGTTTCTCCGTACGGCTGCCCACTGCCGCCTGAACAAACTGGGTGTTGTCCGGATGGTTCCGTCCGCTTTCGTGACGACTCCATGCCCTTAGACGAGGTCATCGCCGAGGTTGGCTGTCCGGTCAGTGTGACTGTTACCCGGTTGTCAGAGTTCTTCCAAGCTACAGAGGGCAATCTCGCGGACGTTTACGCGGCCGGCTTATTGCCGGGTAAGAGCATTGAGGTCGATGATGACGCCGATGGTATCCGGTTGACCGGCTCTGAGGGTTCTGTCGTCGTCGATCCAGGGATCCTCTCGGGCCTATTCGTCGCTCAGAATTCCTGAGTCACGGTGACTGCGCCGCAATGAGTGTGCCTCAAACCCTGTGGCCCAGTCAGGTACTGAACTTGGACCAGATCGCCGCCCTCTGTGAATCAGGCTGGTACGACACCGCTGATTCCATGTTGAGAATGGTGCACGCATCTGAGTCTGACAATCCTCACCTAGTGCAGGCCGCTGCCGTAATGGCGGTAGCTCGCCGAGTCATGACTTTGGACGCTGAGGATTTTGAGGAAATTGGTGACGCCTTGCCAACCGATCTGCGATTCCGCCTTATTGACTCCGGTTTTCCGCACCATCCGCGTGCCGCAGCGAGAGGAGCGCTCGGTAGCCTCGTCCCTTTATACGAGCTTATGCTTGAGGTCCTTGACATCCGGATGCATCGTGAGGAGCCTCAGCAGGTCGTTATGGTCTGCCACATCCTGGGTGAATACTTAGCGCAGTTGGCCTGGCAACCGGTCTTAGGCGACGGCGGGGACCCTCTCACCCTTCCCGGCAAGGTTGGCGAGAAATGGGGTGGTGATGGTCAAGGCTGTGCCCACACCTCCGCTATGAATGCCACCGCGCGGCGCAGTCTGCATGCTGCCCAGGGAGACGAGGAGGGGTATACCTCGTACCTTGACAAATTCCACTCTCGGCTGGGGGAGGCCCTCGGAGTGTGCGCCATGAACCATGCCACTATCAGTGCCGGTGAGCGTCCCGACGTTGGCATCACCTGTCCTGCACCGTGCCAGTGGGCCTTGACTGGGACCCGGGAGGAGCGCAGAGCCCTTGACGCTCGGGTGCGTCTGGCTCGGATTTTCCAAGAGTCTGGCCTGGTGGCCCTGCGTCATCACGCCCCGGTGGGTCATTTCTTTGGGGTGCCGTCGGGCAGCGAGATCGGACATGCGTGGGTGACGACGTGGAACAAGCTCAACGAGCAGTGGGCTGATGGCTCCAATCCAATGCTCGACCCGTCGGCTCCGGGGTATGATGTTGATGTCTCTGACGAGGCGTTGCCTGGGATGTCCCGGGTGGTGTCGGTCATCGCTGCGCGGCCGATTCGAGCTGGTCATTTGCTTCAAGATTTGGGTGCCACCGCAATTGCCGAGTTGAAGGCTGCTTGAGATCCCGTTAAGTGCGGGTGCGTCGGGGAATAGTTCGGTGCTTGTTGCTGTTTGATGACGTACGGGCCGAGGCGCCACGGCGTTGCGGTCGACCGAACCTAAGCGATTACCGGGAGGTACAAGGTGACAACCGTCGCATTGACCAAGGATAATTTCTCCTCGACCATCGATTCCAACGATGTCGTTCTCATCGACTTCTGGGCATCCTGGTGTGGGCCGTGTCAGCGGTTTTCGCCGATCTATGAGGACGCCAGTGGACGTCACTCGGACGTGACCTTCGCCAAGGTCGACACCGAGGACCAGCAGGAGCTGTCTGCCGGTCTGGAGATCACTTCCATCCCGACGATCATGGCCTTCCGCGCCGGATACCTTGTCTTCCGTCAGTCTGGTCTGCTGCAGGGTCGTCAGCTCGATGAGCTTATTGAGAAGGTCAAAGAGATCGACGTTGAGGATCTCAAGAAGCAGGCTGCGGCCCAAAGCCAGGGCTGACACCGGGTTTTCCATATCCCGCTGAAACGCGGGGTTCCAGGCCGGCGGCAGGGTGGTAACGTCCTGCCGTCGGCCTGTCTTTCGTCGTATCTCATAAGAAGCGATGGGGCGGGTCGTGGTGCCGAGCGCAGTGGTGCGTAGGCTGACCATGCCGTTCCTAGGAGTTATCCGTGACATCGAGAATCGAGGTGGCTGAGCTCGTCGAGACGACGCAGCCGGCCGGCCCGAAGCGCCGTATAGGTGTGGTGGCCGCAGTCGCTACCCTGGGCTCACTGCTTTTCGGCTACGACACCGGAGTGATTTCTGGCGCGTTGCCCTTCATGTATCTGCCCCATGGCGCCGGCGGTCTGGCGCTGACGTTGGGACACGAAGGTGCCATCGGTGGCACGCTTACCCTTGGCGCGGCTTTCGGCGGTCTCGTGGGCGGCATGATGAGCGACCGCTGGGGTCGTCGTCATAACCTCCTGACCCTGGCTGTCCTCTTCATCGTGGGAGCCTTGGGCACTGCCGTTTCCCCCAGCGTGTGGGTGATGCACCCCTTCCGAATAGTACTCGGATTCGCCGTAGGGGCGGCCTCAGCGACAGTGCCGGTTTACCTGTCGGAGACCTCACCTAAGCGGCTGCGTGGTCGGATCGTCGCGCTTGACCAGTTCATGATCGTCTTTGGGCAGCTGTTGGCTTTCTCCGTCAATGCCGCCATTTCAGCAGCTCACGGAGGACCCAGTTTGACGGTAACGGCGGATCCGTCGCGACGGCTGGCTCCGGGGACCTATTCGTGGGACACCCTGCAGGCCATGACGACCTCCCATGGCGGAACGATGAGCGACGAGGCTTTCCACGCCTTCCTCATGCAGCTGTCGGTGCCCGCCGGATCTGGTGGAGCGTGGCGGTGGATGCTAGTGGTATGCACCCTGCCCGCTATCGTGCTGTGGATCGGTATGAGGAGGATGCCCGAATCGGCACGTTGGTACTTGAGTCACGGTCGGCTCCGGGAGGCCATTGCATGTCTAAAGCAGGTGCGCGTCGAAGGGGTTGATGAGCCTGTCGTCGATGAGGTCACTGAGATGGTTGAACTCAACGGTGAGGGCGGCAGGCTCAGCCATCGTCGGCAGTGGGCGGCCGTGATGGAGTCACGGTGGACGCGTCGCCTTTTGCTGGTCGGGGTCCTCCTTGCTGCGGTTAACCAGACGACTGGCGTCAATACCGTCATGTACTACGCCCCTAAGGTGCTGGAGTTCGCAGGGATGAGCACCCAGGCGTCGATTATCGCCCAGGTGGCCAACGGTGTGATGTCTGTTATTGGGGCCGCCGCAGGCTTGTGGCTCATCGAACGGTTTGGCCGTCGTCACCTGCTTATCTTTGATGTCACCGCGGTCGGGGCGTGTCTTCTAGGCATTGCGGCCACGTTCGGGTTGGCGATTGCTCCTCATGTGGGTAGAGAGGTCCCGAAGTGGGCGCCCGTCCTCGTGCTCGTCCTAATGAGCATCTTCATGCTCATCGTGCAATCCACCAACGGCACAGTGGTGTGGACCATGCTTGGTGAGATGTTCCCGACCCGGATGCGCGGAGTGATGAACGGTGCTGCAGTATTTTGCGAATGGCTGGCGAATGCGACCATCACGTGGACCTTCCCAGCTATGCTCGCAGGGCTCGGAGGCGCGGGAACCTACCTGACCTATGGCCTAGTAAACCTTGTCATCGCGTTGGTCCTCGTTAAGGTCATGCCGGAGACGAAGGGGCGCTCATTAGAGGAGATCGAGGTCGAGATGAAACGGCGCTACGCCTGAGGGCGGACCGATTTTTACTCCCTACGGTCTCAGACGGCAGGTGGGAAACGTTTTCCCTTGCCGGGAGCGATTTGTATGGCGGCCCCGATAGGATTCGAACCTACGACACATGGTTTAGGAAACCACTGCTCTATCCCCTGAGCTACGGGGCCATGCCCACAAACGGCCCTACTAGACTAGTCCGGCAGAGCTGGCTGAACCAACTTCGAAACCTTTGTCGTCGTGGGGTGGGTTGTCCACTTGGTGATCGCATGTCGCCCGGGTGACTACCCAGTCCGACGCTATCCCCCTCACCTCATCGGATCGACTTTCTTCACCCAGGTGGCATATCGAGTCCCGCACCCGCAGGTGGGCCTCAGAGGCTGCGTATCTAGAAGCCTTCCCTGCCAGAGCAGCGGCGCGTCACCCTGGTAGGGGATTTGCCGCTAAAGACGGCAGTCTCCCCGGGCCTTCCCAGGACCACCATGCTAGGAACGCTTGACGGCCAGCTCACCCTTGCCAGTGATCTCACGGAGGGGAGTTTCGGGGACCGCCGCACCTGACGGAGTGGCGTGCTCTGGCTTGTTAGCGGACCCTTCCCGATAGACTGACGGCGTCTATTAACACGTAGGGGAGCCAGGATGAGTGAAGAAGGGCTTGCGGCTGCACGCCAGAAAATGACCGAGGCAGGTGTCGATCCCGTCGCCATTGAGGTCTTCACCTCCTACTACCACCAGCTCGAGACCGGCGATACCGGGCTCATCCGCGAGGACACCATCTCCCCGCTCACCGATCCGCCGATGCTCGACGACGTTGAGGTCAGCGAAGCGCAGGCTGCTGAAGCCCTTGATAAGACCGTCATCATCAAGCTCAACGGTGGGCTCGGAACCTCGATGGGCCTTGACCGAGCCAAGTCACTGCTCGAGGTGCGTGATGGAAAGTCCTTCCTTGACATCATCGCCATCCAGGTGCTCTCGGCGCGCAAGGCCTTTGGTGCCCGGCTGCCGCTGATGTTCATGAATTCTTTCAATACCCGTGAGGACACCCTCAAGGCCCTCGAGAAGTACCCAGACTTGGCTGTCGACGCCTTGGAGCTCGACTTTCTACAAGATCAAGAGCCGAAGCTTGACGCCGAGACCCTCGCCCCGGTCGAGTGGGTGAAGAACCCCTCCCTCGAGTGGTGTCCTCCGGGCCACGGCGACCTCTATACCGCCCTGCTCGGGTCCGGCGCCCTCGACCATCTACTCGAAGCCGGATACAAATACGCCTCGGTTTCTAACGGTGACAATCTCGGCGCTGTTCCCGACGGTCGTCTCGCAGGGTGGTTTGCAACGTCGGGCGCGCCCTACGCTGCTGAGTTGTGCCGTCGCACTATCAACGACAAGAAGGGCGGCCACCTGGCCATCCGTAAGTCCGACGATCAGCTCATCCTGCGCGATACCGCACAGACGGCTGCCGAGGAAATGGACTATTTCACCGACGAGCATCGCCACCCCTTCTTCCACACCAACAATCTGTGGTTCGACCTTGAGGCCCTCAAGAAGGTGCTCGACGAGCGGCACGGCGTCATGGGCCTGCAAATTATTCGCAACGAGAAGACGGTCGATCCGAAGGATTCCTCATCCACTCCCGTCATCCAGATCGAGTCCGCCATGGGAGGCGCTATTGAGGTCTTCGAAGGCGCCACCTGCATCTGCGTCGATCGCTCCCGGTTCCTACCGGTCAAGACGACCAACGAGCTGCTGCTGCTCCGCTCCGATGTCTATGACCTTGACGATTCGGGCCACCTCGTCAAGACTACGCACGAGACCTGCGCGGTCGACCTTGATAAGGAGTTTTACAAGAAGGTCGGTGATTTCGTCGATCGCATTCCTGAGCTGCCGTCTCTGCGTCGCGCCACCTCGCTCAACGTCAAGGGAGACTGGACTTTCGGTTCGGGAGTTGTCGTCGAGGGGGATGCTTCGCTGGCCACTGAGAAGCCCCTGACGATACCCGATGGGACCGTGCTCACGGGTGATATTCCCGGCGAGACGAAGTGACACCGGATCAGCAGTGCTGGGAGGCGGTAGCTGCGGTCCTGACCGGACAGCGAATTACCGCCCCTGACAAGCCAGGATGGCAGGCCGTCGATCTCGTAGAGTGGCTGGCCGGGCAAGGGTGGCCGGCGGGCCGGTTGGCGGGTAGGCGTGCCGAGTTTCAGCAGGCCAGGCGATCGTGGCCCGCCCCGATCCCCGACGATTTATCCACAGGACTGGAGTTCGCTCGCTACGGAGCGTTACTAGCCCAGGTTCGTCGGATCACTGGCCTTGATGGCTTGAGCGCTACGGTGCACCGGGGTGCGGTGGTCATTGGGCCGGACGAGGCTCGTCTGTTGGCCGAGCGTCCACCGCACAGCCTGTTGCACTGAATCTGACAGCCTTGCCCTCACTGGACCGGACGGGAGCGCAGCTCGTCGCGGATCTCGATAAGCAGGTCGGCGGTGGTGGGGGCAGCCACTGGTTCATCCTTGGCAGGCTTGAGCTTTGCCGTAGCCACCTCGATGGGCTTGATGAGTCCGAAGTAAATGACGAGGGACATGACGAAGAAGGAGATGACGTCGGTGATAAAGGTGCCGACGTGGACCCCGCCCGGAACCCAGCCGGAGAAGTTCGGGGTCCCGCCGAGCTTGCCGATCAGGTCCATGATGATCGTCGTAAATGATTTGACCACGGTGGAAAACGCGCTGCCGAGGATGAATGCGACGGCGAGTTCAATGAGATTGCCACGCATCAGGAAGTCCTTGAATCCCTTCACAGGGCTCCTTTCGGTTTGGTGTGTTGCCCGCAGACGTCGGGCCTGCTAAGAACGGTAACGGTACTGGGAAGGCTTGGCTAATACGGTTCGTTGTGTCTTGCCAGCCGCGTATTCACTCCACCACCAATCCCAAAGGCTGCCCCTGGCCGGCTACCGCGATCGCCGCGGCATCGGCTGATCCGGTGGATACCACGACGAGTTCCGTTGACGGAGAGCCCTGGATGAGTCCACCTCCACTGGTAGGCAGGCTCCGGATGATGGCGCCACGCGTCAGGACGTGCGGGGTTCCGTCCTCGCTAGGAGAGACGACGGATACCTGCTGGCCTACCTGCAACATTCCGACCATCGACGAGTCGGCCAAGTGGATGCCAACGAGCGCTTTTCCAGACCCGGTCGCGGACCCGGACAGTACCGCTGAGGTTGTCAGGATCGTCCCCTCGGTGATCCGTACCGATGCTTGGCGGCCCTCGACTTGCGCAAGGGCGGCTGCCTCGTGGGGGAGAATGCCTGGATCAATCCGGATAGTGCGAAGGTCAGAGCGTTGAATGACGCGACCGCCTTCGATGGCGCGCGCGGCAACCACAACTTCACGTCCGGAAGACGAGGTCGCCATTCCTGGGGATGCCACCAGAAGTACCGCGAGGGCCGCGAGGAGGGCAGCTAACCCACGCCGGTGGCGGGCCACCATGACGTGCACGCGTCGCCGCGCGGTGGATCTATTGGTAAAGCTTGGGCGTCGGGGGTCCTGGGAGTTCTTCGATGTCAGTCTCACACTCACAGTTATCGGCAGGCCAGAACAGAATATTCAGTTATCCACAGGGCAATTTTGAAGTTGCCTCACCCAAGCTCATGTTAGGACGCGCTTTCGGAGGCCTTTGTGGTCGCGGACGATGACGACGAGGACGACTCAGACTTCGTCGAGGGGTCCGCGAAGGTTGGCGTGGAGCTATCCCCGGTGGCTGCTTTTGATGCGCTCTTGGTGTGATTGTCGGTGGAGTAGAACCCCGAACCCTTGAAAACTACCCCGACCGCGCTGAAGACCTTGCGCAGAGTGCCCTCGCAGGATGGGCAGACAGTCAGCGAGGAGTCGCTGAACTTCTGCACAACCTCGAGGTCACGGCCGCAGTTATTGCATTGGTACTGGTAGGTGGGCATGATCTCCTCGTTCCGGCGGTATCGGGCGCCTGTCGAATGATAGGCGCGCCACCGGGTACCAGGAAACTCCGCGTCACTTACTGGCCCAGCAAGTGCAGTCCGCTGGGGGTGAGCGCTGCTGTGACGGGCTCGTCCCATGGCTCGCGGGGCACCTCATCGAGAATCTCGTCGTTGTTGACGACTGCCCATACGGGAACGCCGCGGGCTCGGTAGGTGAGAACACGGTCGTACCAGCCACCGCCCACGCCGACGCGGTATCCGGATCGGTCGACGAAGAGCGCCGAGCACAGCACCACCTCGACCTGGTCGATCGCTGAGGCAGGGAGAACGGGAGCTATCGGCTCGGGGATTTGCCATAGGCCGGTTCGTACGTTTTTGCTGTCGTACCACGCCCAGGCCGGTTCGTGAAGTGGGTGGCCACGGCCGTCGGTCAAAACGGGTGCCAGGACCTTCTTGCCTATCATGACGAGGGTGTCGGCAAGATCCATAGTGTCAGGTTCATCGCCACGAGAGAGGTAGAGGGCGACCTTGTGGGCCCACAGCAACCGACTCATGGCATGCTCGGTGCGTCGATCGTCGCGGCTCATCCGCGTTCGGTGATCTAATGCGGCACGACGAGCGAGGCAGCGGCATCGCAACTCCTCCTTGCCGAGTTGAGGATCCACTCCGGCGGGTCTCCTATCTGACGGAACATGGTCTGTCGTCACTACCTCATGCTATGCCCAAGCCGAGTCGCTGCCTGGCAGACAACATAATGCCCTCTAGGGTGATGTCATGGCGTTGTTCCACAGGAAGAAGCAGGTCGAGGCCCCCGAACCCGAAGCGGAGCCTCTCGGCCTGCCGGGAGCGCCGGAGACGGATATGTCAGGTCGTCGATCTGTCGACGATCATCGCGACTACCTGTGCAGCCTGGTGCAAGCCGTCCCGCCAGTAACCGTGGAAGTGCCGAGAGCCGTTGGTCTGGCTGTCTGTGAGGACGTCCACGCACCCTATGACGTTCCAGTCGTGACGACGGCGATCAATGACGGCTACGCCCTCGATTCGGCGTCGACTCGAATGGCCGGACGTCCCGGTGCCATCGAGGTTCAGGTTGACCGACGCCCACCTAGCCCGGTCATCCCCGGTACTGCTGTGCGGGTCATAGCTGGATCTCTGCTTCCCGAGGGGACCGACTGCGTCCTCCCTTTAGACCTGTTAAATGTCGATGGCGACATCGTGCTGTTCTCACCGGTGAAGAGATGGGCCGGGGCCCGACTTGCGGGCTCGGATTACGGCGCTGGCGAAGTTCTGGTACGTAACGGGACGATCCTGCACCCCGGCATTATCTCGGTGCTCGCTTCGGCCGGAATTGACGAGGTGTTCGTCCGTCCGCGCCCCAAGGTTGTCATTGTTGCAGTGCGTGCTGATGAGGACCAGCGGGGGGAGATTGAGCGAAGGGCTCGGGCCAATGGTGCCGAGGATGTTGCGTCCCTTGACGCGACTGCTGCCGCTATCGAAGCTGCTACCCGAGCACTCGACGTGAATGTCACGGTCGTTTCCACCAGTACCTCTAGTGACAATGAGTTGATGCGGTTGCTGGCGAATGCTGCACGTGGAGCTGATCTTGTGATCGCTACCAGCGACCGGATAGCTGTGGGTCAGCAGGACCCCGTATCTTCGGTGTTGCCGCGAATGGGAGGTGCCGACTTCGCCAGAGTGGCGATGGAGCCTGGCGCGAATCAAGGGTTCGCCCTGATAGATCCGGGTTTGGTTCCCCTCGTCGTCCTGCCGGTTGGGCCTGGGCCAGCTCTCGTTTCCTTCATGGCCTTTGTGCAACCCCTTCTGCGCAAATTATCGGGGCTGCCGCCGACCGAGAAGCTCACGGCTGAGACGGATCGACCGATTGTGCGGCATCCAGAATCCACCACGTTCGTCCCGGTACGTTTAGCGCGGGTAGGTGGTCGCCCGGTGCTATCGCGAGCAGGGATGGGGGATGTCACCCATGTCGTCGATTTGTCGATGTCCGACGCCATCGCTGTTGTCGGGGCGGGGGATGAGCCAGTTCCCACCGGAATGCCGCTAACCTGTTGGCGGTTGAGGTGACGTCGTGACCTCATCGCGTCTGCCGTGGGGGGTGTCGATGCCGCGGCATCGACACTGGCCAGTGACAATGCAAGCCGGCGGGGTGGTATTGCGCCCGCTGCGTTGTGCCGACCAGGTGAGGTGGACGACGACACGGGAACTCGATTGGGACTGGCTAGGCCCGTGGGAGGCCACCAAGCCTCCCGGCTCTCGAGAGCGGGTTGGCGGCTACCTTACGATGGTTTCCCGGAATCACCGACGAGCCAAAGGAGGCTCCTCTTTGCCGTGGGCGATTGGATGGGATGATGGTTGGCCCGATTGTCCCGTCGCGAACCGAGCCACCACGCCGCTTATCGGGCAATTGACGGTGTCGTCGATTTCATTGGGGTCTGCGATGTCGTGCTCGATGGGCTATTGGGTGGCTTCCGCCTATGCTGGTAAGGGAATTGCACCCACTGCAGTGGCGTTGGCGTGTGATTACGTTTTCCAGGTCATAGGGTTGCATCGCGTTGAGATCTGCGTGCGGCCGGAAAACACCAAGAGTTTGCGCGTCGTCGAAAAGCTTGGCCTGACGGAGGAAGGGGTCCGGCCAGCATACCTGCATATCGACGGCCAATGGCGCGACCATCGAGTGTTCCGCTTGTTAGCTGATGATTATCCTGATGGGGTTCTGCGCAATTACCTGGTCAACCATCTTCTTCCAGGGTCTGCGGTAGGGGAAGACGAGGGCTGAACCACATCGCTGTGATTCGTTTCCCGACACTCCGCGTGTGGTCCCGGCGACACGCCGAAGCCTCCCCGTAGCGTGTCATTCGTGCAAGCCCTCCAAGCTGTCCTCATTGCCATCGTCCTCGTGGGGTGGATCGCTTACCTCGTCCCCATGGTCGTCAATCGACGACGGTCCCAAGAGGTTACTGACGACAAGCACGAGGACTTTCCGGACACCATGAGCGTGGTATCTCGGGGCTCCTGCACAGTCACTCCTGGCGACACCGACGAGGGCCCCGGGGTGGAGCTCTCCACTCCGTACACAAGGTCATATGCACGTTGGAATCTGAGGCGTTCATGGGCGGTGGCCGCCCGACGCCGGATGACGACGATGTTGGTGCTGTTAGGGCTGACGGTGCTGTCGATGGTGCTTGCTGTTGTTGACGTGACGCCATGGTGGCTGGTGGCCGTCTTCGCGCTGTTGGTGGTGGGCTTCTTTGTCCTTGCCCGCTGGTCCGTGGTGGCAATGGCCAAGCGCTTCGATCGCAGATACGCGCTCATCGATAAAGGATGGGACGAAGACACGGTAGTATTGGAGGTGAGCACGGAGCCCTTTCGTGCCGAGGTCGAGCCCACCTCCTGGACCATCGACCTCGACCGTCCAGTGACGGCGCCGGAAGGCTCCCTGTGGAACGACGTCGTCGTCACTGCCCCGACCTATGTCTCGACGCCGCTGAGCGCCCGGACAGTCCGCACCATTGACCTGTCCGCGCCCGGGCCGGTTCCCGGCCAGGTTGACACCCCTGTCGTTGTCGAGGAGATGGTTGGGAAGTCCGACGATGGGCAGTCTGCGGGAGCGCACGAGGGTCCCTCGGGGGTCGTCGGAATTGCGTCGGCCTGAACCGAGTTCTGACGGCATGGGATTGACACAATGACACCTGTGTTTTCCGGTCTGATGCTGTGCGCGGTTCCCCCGCTGTTGTTTTTGTCGTTTTGGGTGTCAATGAGGTTCAGCCACGCGAGGCTGTCGGTGACGCCCTCGATGCGTTAGAGCTCCCTGGCTCTCAATTGCTCTCAGAGGTATTGTCCATGTTGCCGTGGGGAGAGTGCGGGGTGCTCTGTCGGTAGTCGCCGGTGGTGTGTTCGGCAAATGGGGTTGTCAACCATCGAAATGATAATTTAGGGTACTGCGCGCTGCCTTTGGTGATGTTGCTGGTGAAGGAGGGGGATCCTGAGCGGATGGGCTCTCTTTGCCAACTGATTCGTAGCGTGACGCAGATTGCCCGAGTGTGGTAGCTTAACTGTGCCGTTGGGGCATTGGCGCAGTTGGTAGCGCGTCTCGTTCGCAATGAGAAGGTCAGGGGTTCGAATCCCCTATGCTCCACCCCACGCACAAGGTTCGAACTCTTGCTATCTTGGATGGCTTCGGTTCGGGCCTTGTTGTCGTTCTTAGGCCCAGGTGAGGGCGTTGGCGTTGATCTCGGGGTCGAGGAGCATTTCGAAGGGTCGGTTGTTTTTCAACGCGGAGTTGGTCGTCTTCGTCGATGTAGATCTTGGTGAAGAAAGCTTGATTGCATAGGCGTCGGTTGGCGTTGTCGCAGCGTGCGTAGACGTCGGCGCAGTTGGCGAGCAGGTTGAGGGCGTCGTCGAGGCGGTCACGGGCGTCGGCGTAGTCGCCGTGGTGGGCTTGGATTCTGCGGTTGGTGGTGTCGAGTTCGGCCAGGACGCGGTCTTGCCCTCATTCCAACACCGACAGTGGGACGGCTCCGGCGTCGACGAATTCTTCGATGATGGTGGCTTTGAGTTGTTCGGTTTTCCGGCGCACGGCTTCGCGTTGGGCGGGGATGGAGAAACCTTCGTCGGTGCCGCCCGTTGTGGGGCTGGAAGTGGTCGTTATAGCGTTCTTGGCCCTCACTCGAATGTGTTCCGCGCTGCGAATAGAAGGTCGAGGGGTGTTGATCGTGAGAGCCGCCACGCGAATCTCCTACCAACTCGGCCTGGAGGGGCCCAGTATGACCGTGCTGAGCGCTTGCTCGGCGTCACTGACGGCGCTCGTCACCGCGTGCCGAGCTATCGACAGCGGCGACTGTGACGCGGCTCTCGTCGGCGGCGCTTCCCTACAACTCCCCAACCCTAGTGGCTACATCTGGCTACCGGGCTCGCCGTTCTCCAAGACGGGTATTGTCTCGCCCTTTGACGCCGCTGCCGACGGGATGGTGCCCGTTGAGGAGACGTCGCTGGCACCGGGACGCCATCTCATGGGCGTCACGGGATTGGGCATGGGTGGCACCAACGTTCACATTGTCGTTTCCGGCCAGCAGTCCGGGCGTCGTGACGACGACGGATTCCGCATCCTTCCGCTCGCCGCCGACCGTGAGGACGACTTGCTGCAGCTTGTCCGGTCGCTGCGCGACCACCTGCTTGAAGCACCGTTCTCGCTGGCCGACATCAGCACAACGCTCGTCTCGCGGGTGTCGGTGGATGCACCGTGGCGGGCTTGCTTCCGCGCGACCAACCGGGCGGCGCTAGTGTCTGCGTTGGACGATTGGATGGCCGATCCAATGGCCGGACGGACCGTCGAGGGGTGCGAGTCGGTGCAGGACTGGCTGACCACGGGTGACAGGACATCATTGATCGCGACGGTGGCCGTGGACGGTCACCGCGTGCCGCTACCTGTGCTCACGCTGCGCGGCGAGCGCTGCTGGCTCGAGGTGGCACCAGCTGTTCGGGAGAACACGGGGACGACCCGCGGCGACCACAGCAACCTGCTTGATCAGGTACTCAACCTGTTCTCCCAGCAGGTGGGCACACCTGTCGGAGCCGACGATACCTTTGTCTCGCTGGGGCTGGATTCGTTCACGACGCTCATGCTTGCCTCGGACCTGACTGACCTGTTGGGCTGCGAGATCCCCTCTCACCGCCTGGAGGGAGATGTCACCCCGCGCTCGCTGGTCGAACAGGTTAGTAATGACGATGTTTCGGGGTCATTTGCCGTCTGCCTCCACGACGCCTGTTCGAGTACCGATCTATTTTTGATCCATCCAGCGGGCGGCAGCATCGAGTGCTATCGCGATCTCCTGCGTGGACTGGATCTGCCGGTCAATGTGTACGGTATACCCTACGGCGGCAGCTCTGCCATGATGACCGTGCAGGACCTGGCTCCGCTCTACGCGGAGGAGGTCGTAGCTACCAGCCAGGGTCGGTGCGTGCTGCTGGGCGGTTACTCGTTCGGTGGGAATGAGGCCGTAGCCGTCGCTGACGAGTTGCGCCGCAGGAATGTTATGGTTAGCGACATCCTCATGATCGACAGCATCGTGCCAGAGGCCTACCGATCAGGATCGTTGACGCAGGATGAGTACGTGGCTAAGCTCCCGCAGATCCTCGAGGTTGCGCTTGGCAAGAGCCGCGGCGATCTGCACGAGGGAGGGCAGTACGAGTCCGTGACCGCCTCGACGACGCCCTCAACCTGCTCGCCAACTGCGCCGACGTCTACGCACGCTGCGACAACGCCAACCGACGCCTATGCAATCAAGCTTTCTTCACCAAGATCTACATCGACGAAGACGACCAACTCCGCGTTGAAAAACAACCGACCCTTCGAAATGCTCCTCGACCCCGAGATCAACGCCAACGCCCTCACCTGGGCCTAAGAACGACAACAAGGCCCGAACCGAAGCCATCCAAGATAGCAAGAGTTCGAACCTTGTGCGTGGGGTGCCCCGACGATTCCGAAGATATGCCGCTACCAGATCCTCAATATCATTCACTACTCGTGAGAGCCCTCCTCGCCCATGCGAGTAGCTGGGGCGATTGGGAGGCACAACTGTGCCGCGAACTAAGTCTGAACAAGCAGGAAGCTCGTCAACACCTGACCGCGCTTCTAGGCTATGGACGCCTCGACACAGCTCAGCTCGGCGCTGCGGCCACAAACACGGCGGTCCTAGTCAGCGGAGGGCTGATAGCCGGCGATCAACGCAACACCTACGAGTTGTCCTCCCGCCTTAGCTTCGTGTACGCGCAGAATGGCATCGCCTCACTATCATTCTGGCGTACATGGTCCCCACCGTCAGTCGGCTCAACCGCTACCGAAGTGCGAAGGTGTACTTCTCGCCGCCCCAGACAAGCAACTTGCAGGCAGAGAACGCATTGGTGCGGAGCACAACTCGGTCGGGCGAAGGAGCCTCCAACACGAGATCGTCCAAGGCAACTGCGCCATAGTGTTCGGCGACCATGACACGCTCCGAATCCACGTCGAATGCATGGACCAGGCTCAACACCTTGGTGTCGGCAAGACGGTGCGATACGCACTCATGGCCTCCATCGAGACAGCAGAACAGACGTCGACCATGATCTACGGTGAGGTACGGGCAAGACTGCGTCAGCAAGCCCGCGATCATGCGCGCGGCCAGGTACAGAGCTGATATGCGCGGCGCGGGCTGCATGCTCTGAACCAGCGCTTGCTGCGAGCATCAACGCTCGTCATGTTGTCGTGAGTTCTTGGCCGAAGCCGTGGGGTTCCATTCAGACACGACCGTCCGTGTCGCGCATCACGATGCCGGCGATGATCAAGTGTTTGCGGACTGTCCCTGCCGTGTAACCGAACTTGTCGCCCATACGCTCCAGTGAAGCCCCTTGCTCATATATGGCACGCATCAGCCCAATTTCGTGGTCGCCGGAGAGCGGTCGCGGAGGATGACACCACGTTCTCGCAGGAGGCGAGAGAGCCGCTCGTGTCCAAGACCAACCTGTCGGGCCACGGCTTTCAGGGACCCGCCGGAAGCGTAGGCGGCTTCCACTCGCTGGAGGAGGCCTTCGGATGCTCACGGCGTCTACCGTGGCTGGCACCTCCGGCGGTGCGTCCTGTGCTGTCCAGCGCGGATCGACTCGTGTGCTCGCCCTATCTGAATCACGGGCAGGGCAAACTCGTTTCTGCGGTGACTCCCGTCAGAACGCCGGTGCTGGTGAGGTGAGGTCGTCGCGGATGGCGGCGAGGCATGGGCGGTCTGCTTCTGGGGATGCTGCATGACCTCAGCTAGGTTGTTTCGTGCGGGCGCTGTGCCCCGTGACGTTCCCTATCGCCACGCAGGAGAGAAAGCTGCGTTCAGTGCCAACCGAAATCGGTCACGAGTTCGGGTACTTTCCAATGGACGCTTCGACCGCCCGACAGATCACGGATAAATGGGAATACCCGTTACCATATGACTTCTACGGCATGACAGCGGAACCCGAGGACTATCAGGAATGTGTTCGCCGCTGTGGTCGGAGACTTTCCCCAGGCGCGGCAGGACGACTAGCTTACTAGTTTCTTTTCCGGTGACGTCGTAGGAAGGAGCGAGTTTGTGGAGATTGGGCTAGGGCTGCGCCCAGGTATCACCGGTCGGGGCCTGGGCGTAATTTCATGAGATACAGCCTGGAATAGATCCGACGGTACTACCCGGGCGCCGAAATTCGCCTTTCCGCTGTGTCATTCAACTAGCAGGGAATCAAGGTGTATGAAAGTATGAGGTTTCAGGTAATGCGCAACGTCGCCCACGTGGCAAACGGTGGTGAATATGAATTCGTTGAGGTGAAGCACGTTGCTTAAAACATCCACACGATGCCGCCCGTAGCGACTCTAAAAGTCAGCATGGCACGCCCTGTATGAGCATCGGGGCTTCCTTAGCCTCGGCCAAGTCCTTGTCGCTTGGCCCCTACCTCTGAATCAGTCCACCTCGTGAACCACTTTAATGTTTGGGGCTTTTTTCTTGGTCAGGGCACCTGACGTAATCGCGCACATGTGTATATGGTTGTTGTGAGGCATAACTGTGTCCGCGCGCCCGTAGTTCTCGGAAACCACACGTGGTGGGTTGACCCATCCGCGACCGGGCGCTGGGTCCGTCAGGTGTGACAGCATCACTCCTGACGTGTCTCCGTCTCCATACACGAGCCGGTGTCGCCAACCTCATCTCCCCAACTTCTAGACGTTTTGGGCTAGAGCGAGGAGAGGCGAGTCTCTTAGTAAGGGCCGTGGCTTGCGACTAGACGCACCACTTCCGAGGGCTGTCACCTCACATTGATGCCGACATGATGTCACCAATGTCGGTGCTCAACCAGACATTCGTCAAACTCATCCAGTGTCCCAATGGTGAGTAAGGCCACACCCTGCATGAAGGATGTCCGTGCGTACTCGGTGACGCGTGACAGGAACGACGGTGCCCAAACGAGCACGTGGGTATGCAGGAAATCGGCGACGACCATGAGTACGTGGTGGCTCTGGTCGGTGTCGTGGCTTTCCCGGGCGTCCAAGGCGTGAAGGCATCCTTGGGCCAGAAAGTCCAGCTCCAGACCGATGTGATCGTCAGGTTCTCGGTTCATGTTTGGTGTGACCAATTCCAGACGCGCGTAGCAGGTGCGTACCTGAAGGGTGTGTTCGTCGAAGACCAAGCCCTCCTCGCTGCGGTGCACCGACTCGTACGGTGCAACGACAGCCACGGCGGAATCCCCGTACAGACGATCATGGTCGGAGGCAACATCCTGCCAAGACTCTGCTTTGTCACAAGAAAGGCGCCACATCGTGAGGCCTGAGCTCACAGCGGGATGGTGTGCTCCTGCGGCCAGGCAGCCCTTTCGTGGCCATTCGTTGATCATCCCCAATAGTGTGCTGAGCTGTTCGGGGCCGGGGGCTGTGCGATGCAACGACCCCAAGGTGGTGAACGTGGCCGCGAAGGCATCGAGGTCATCCTCGGACGGCTCGTGGATGAGGCTGGCGCCCTGCCCGTTGTCGGAGGTGATGCCGCCGGGATTCACTTATCGTCCTCTCGGGTCCATTCGCCGCTGCGGCCACCAGCCTTATGAGTAATCACTGCGTGTTCGATGGCGAAGCCACGATCGACACCCTTGACCATGTCGGCCACCGTGAGAGCGGCTACCGTCACCGCGGTGAGTGCCTCCATCTCGACCCCGGTGCGGTCGGCGGTGCGCGCCGTGGCGCGAATCCGCACTCGGTCGTTTTCGAGCCACAGGTCCACCTCGGCTCCATGCACGCCGATACGGTGCGCCAGGGGGATGAGGTCAGGTGTGTGTTTGATGGCCTGGATGCCTGCGATGCGGGCCACGGCCAGCACGTCTCCCTTGGGAACCGATTCGTTGTGCAGTGCGGACATGATCGGCTCGGAGCACACTACGCAGCACTCTGCTGTTGCCTCACGCACGGTGGGGGTCTTGTCGGTCACATCGATCATGTGGGCCGATCCGTCGCCTCGTAGGTGGGTGAAAGGAGATGCGCTCATGGACTATTCCTCCTGGTCAACAGGATGCTCAATTCGTTGCCAATGTCGACGTGATCAACGCCGGGGTCGACGATGGCCAGTCCGTCGGTGGCCGGCAGAGCCGTCACCACGTGTGACTGTGAACCCAACGAGTGCACAGGAGCGACTCCTCCGGCGACCCAGCGTACGGGCATGAACTGTGTCTTGGAAACCGGGGAGCGCCACGATGCAGCAGCGGGAGCCCGTTTGATGGGGCGATTCAGCACTGAGTCAAGGATGATAGACGCTTCGGCGGGCATCTCGTGAGTGCCATCTGGGGGGAGGCCACGTAGCCGGGCTATCAGTGGTACGACGTAGACATGGAAGCTCACATATGCTCCGACCGGGTTTCCGGGCAAGGCCATTACGGGTGTCGAGCCAATGAGACCTATCCCCTGTGGGCCGCCGGGTTGCTGGGCGACGGGGTGGAAAGTAAGTTCTGGCAACCCCTGGCGCACGACCTCGTAAGCTCCCATAGAGATGCCTCCCGCCGTGACAACGAGATCTACCTGCCAGGAGGTGATGAGTTCACGCAACCGGGTCGGGTCGTCGGGCACCTTCGCCTGTTCGGTGATGATTCCACCATATGAGTGCACCAAGCCTGCGAGCAGGACACCATTGGAGTCCGGGATCTTCCCACGATCCAGCGGCTCACCGGCCTCGCTGAGCTCCGAGCCCGTCGTCAACACGCCGATCCGTGGTGCCGGATGCACCCGCAGATCACCGTATCCAACTGCGGCGGCAGCTGTGAGTGCCTCGGGAGTGAGGCTCGTCCCGGCTGACAGCACTAGATCCCCAACGGTCAGCGCCTCGCCGTGGTGACGCACGTTAGCACCAGCTGCGGGAGCGCGCATGATTGTCACCGTTGCAGGGGCATCAAACACGCCGACGGCGTGATCGGTGTCTTCTACCTTGACAACGGTGTCAGCTCCCTCCGGCATGTGAGCACCAGTCATGATGCGCTGGGCAGTGCCGACCTTCAACGGATAGTCGGCTGGAGAACCGGCTGGCACGTCGGCAGTCACCGGGAGAGTGACAGGCGTGTTCGGGGTGGCGGCGGAGACGTCATCGAAGCATACCGCGAATCCATCCATCGCAGAGTTGGTGAACGGCGGTACCTCGAGCCGGGCAACGATGTCCTCGGCTGTGACCAGTCCCAAGCACATGGACAGGGGCAACGTGACCGTCCCCGGTGTGGCGGGGAGAGCGGAGACCAGTTGCAGATGCTCCTCGATGCTCACTCGCTCGGGTGGAGTTACGGGCCGGACGAGACTCGATGTGTCGGTCATAAGGTTTTCCTTGACAATCCGGTCCACTCGTGGGAGCCGTCGGCGAGCCACTGGCACTTCCACACCGGAAGCGTCGCTTTGACGGAGTCGACGAGATCGCAGGCTGCGTCGAAGGCCTGCCGGCGGTGTTCCGCAGACACCGACACGACCATCGCGATCTCACCGACGGTCACATGGCCGGTCCGGTGCACGGCGGCGACACCGTGCACCCCCTCTCGCGCACCGTACTGTGTAACCAGTTTTCGGAGGATCAGGTCGGCCTGTGGGTGGGCGCTGTAGTCGATGGCGATGACGGCGTGGCCAGCATCATGGTTACGCACGATGCCGGTGAAGGTCACCACGGCACCGCTGCGGTCGTCACCGGCAAGGCTGACGATGCGGGCGGCGTCTAGCGGCTGCTCAGAGATTTCGGCGTACATTCACCCTCCTGCAAATGGCGGAAGCACGTCGACCTGGGCGCCATCTGGCACCGTTTGGTCACCTCGGGCTGCAAATCCGTTAACGAATAAGGTGCACACTCCCAGTACCCGCCCCAAATCGGAATGGAGTTTGCCGAGGTGCTCCAGCACCTGGTCAACGGTGAGGTCAATAGGCAACTCGATCGTCTCCTCGGTGGTCCCCGTAGCTTCGGCGGTGCCACCGTAGTAATGCACCAGCACCATCACCCTCCTATGGCAGACATGCGTCGTCCGGAGTCGGCAAAACCTTCGGCATCAACTCCGTGTTGGGCGCTCTTACGCAACATCTCACCCTGCCACACGGCAACGATTTCGTCATCGCTGCCTCCGGAGCGCAGCACAGAACGCAGGTCGGCCTCGCGGATGGCAAACAGGCAGTTGCGGATCTGTCCATCGGCCGTCAATCGGGTCCGTGAGCAGTGCTCACAGAATGGCCTGGTCACTGAGGCGATGATCCCCACTCGTCCGGTACGACCGTCCGCAGAACGCACTCGCCAGCACTGCGCCGGTGTAGAGCCCCGAGGCTTGGTGTCTTCGGTGAGGATGAACCCACTATCCTGCACCACACCAAGGATGTCGTCGGCGCTCACGGTGGCGTCGCGCCGCCAGCCGTTCGCCCCAATCGGCATGAACTCGATAAATCGTAACTCGAGCCCACGATCCAGGCAGAAGTTCAGGAGCTGGGGTACGTCGCTGTGATACGAGTGTATTTGGGGAACGGCATTGATCTTCACCGGCAGTCCTGCGGCCAGTGCGGTGTCGATCCCAGTAACCACTTGGCTGAGCCGGTTGCGCCGGGAGATCGTGGTGAATCGTTCGGGATCCACGGTGTCCAGGGACACGTTGACCTGGTCAAGGCCAGCATTAACGAGTCCGGCTACGCGCTTGTCTAAGCCGATGCCGTTGGTCGTCAAGGCCGCGACCGGTGGTTTGTCATCAGCGCATCGGAAGTCCACCGTGGCGCTCACAAGGTGCTCCAAACTGGGGCGCAGCAATGGTTCTCCGCCGGTGAATCGCACTTTGGTGATGCCGAGCCGCTTGACCCCGATGCCGATGACACGGATGATCTCGGCGTCGGTGAGCAAGTCACGTCTAGGCAGCCAATCCATGCCCTGTGCCGGCATGCAGTAGGTGCAGCGCAGGTTGCAGCGGTCCGTTACTGAAACACGCAGGTCGGTGGCGACCCGTCCGAACCGGTCTGGCAGACCGCGGTGGTTTGGGCGAGGGCCGATCATCGTGCTCATAGCCTCACCATCCTCCTGCTCTGCCGCTGGTGTAGGCGTCATGGCTGATGCGGCGGTACAACTATGAGTCTGAGGATATACGGCATTACTGCGCAGATGAAGTTGGCTCGATCCCTTGTCCTGTACGTCGGAGAAATGGGATAGTCTGATTTCTGATATCCGGAGGAAAACGCTCAGTATGTCCGCGGATACGGGTATTTCAAAGTGATTACACGGAGTTTTCCACTATGGGCACGAAGAATCCACATTCGCCTTCGCATCGAGTCTCCGACGTCGCGACCTTGCTCGGGGTCTCCGACGACACGGTGCGCCGTTGGATCGAGTTGGGGCAGGTACATGCTGCGAAGGATGGCAGTGGGCCTCTTCGTGTGGACGGTGCTGATCTCGCTGCGTTCCTCGTCGACCAGTTGAACGGGCGTCACAACCTTTCCGATGCTTCACAGGTGCAGTCGATACGCAATCACATTCAGGGGATCGTCACGGCCGTTACCTCCGACACGGTAATGAGCCGGGTCGAACTCGTCACTGGAGGCTTGCGTATCGTCTCACTCATCTCTACCGAAGCCGTGCAGGAGCTGGGTTTGCAGGTCGGCTCGATCGCCGTCGCTCAGGTCAAGGCGACCAACGTGTCCCTCCAACTCCCCGAAACCAGGTGAGCAACATGAGGAGAGTTCTGCAGGCTGCCTTGGGGTGCATCGTCGCAGCTGCGGTCTCGGGGTGCGGCGGTGGATCGCCGTCGTCCGCACCCGCTGCTGACACGACGAGGTTGACGGTCCTTGCCGCAGCATCTCTCACCCCGTCGTACGAGCAGATCGGTAAGCAGTTTGAGAAGAATCACTCGGGCGTCGACGTACAGTTCACTTTCGAGGGGTCCCAAGACCTCGTCGCTCAGATGGCCCAGGGAGCTCCGGCTGACGTGTTGGCCACCGCTGATCGGACAAGCATGGACGCCGCTGTCAAGGAGAACCTCGTGGAAGCTCCACGCGAGTTTGCCCGCAACGTCCTCGCCCTCATCACTCCAGCAGGCAACCCGGCCAAGGTGACTGGACTGAACTCCTCGCTAGATGGCGCCAAGCTCGTCATTTGCGCCCCGGAAGTGCCCTGTGGCAACGCGACGAGGAAACTCACCAGCAGACTAGGTGTCACCCTGAAGCCGATGAGTGAGGAACAGAAGGTGACCGACGTTCGGGGCAAGGTGGAGTCTGGGGAAGCCGATGCAGGGATCGTCTACCGCACAGACGCCATCACTGCTGGCAGCAAGGTGCATGTGGTGCCGATCGACCGAGCCGGCGAGGTCGTCAACGACTATCCGATCGCTGTCGCTGCGGGTGCGGTCCACCATGACCTGGCCAAGGACTTCGTCGAATACGTCATGTCGGGTGAGGCTCAAAGGGTTCTCGCCGGTAACGGTTTCCTCAGGCCACGATGAACAATCTCGGGGTTGATTCCCAACGGCGCTCACTCGCCCCAGTCCCGTTGCCGGTGTGGATCGTTATCCCCGCCATAGTGGGGATCTGGGCGCTCGTTTTGCCTCTGGTGGGAATGGGCAACGAGGTGCCCTGGGCTCGAATCCCCTCAATCATGGCCACTTCGGCGGCTCAGGAAGCCCTGTGGCTGAGCGTGCGCACCTGCGTGATGGCCACGGTCATCGACGTGATCCTTGGCGTGCCAATCGCGCTGCTTCTGGCCCGCGACTGGACAGGTGTGGCAGTGGTGCGAGTACTCGTGCTGCTGCCCCTATCGCTGCCGCCGGTGGTAGCTGGTCTGGCCCTGCTGGCGACGTTCGGTAGACGCGGCATGGTTGGGGCGTCGCTGCACGCAGCAGGTATCACCATTGCGTTCTCCACGGCGGCTGTCATCCTGGCACAGGTATATGTCTCGCTGCCGTTTTTCATCACGACGCTCGAGTCCTCGCTCCGGGCTCGGTCACGGCAGTTGGAGCAGACGGCAGCGGCCTTGGGGGCAGGGCCGTGGCGGGTACTCACGACCATCACGCTGCCCACTGTGTTTCCCGCTCTGGGACGGGGAACAGCGCTGGCTGCGGCACGGTGTCTGGGAGAATTCGGGGCGACGATCACCTTTGCGGGGTCGCTGCAAGGCGTCACCCGGACAATGCCGCTGCAGGTGTACCTGGCCCGTGAAACCGATTCGGGCACCGCCATGGCATTAGGGCTCGTCCTGGTAGTGGTGGGGGCCATTGTCGTGGGATTCACCCAGTCGCGGCTGAGTCAGTGCCCACGACGACGAGACAAGTCAGTGTTCGTGGGGCTAAACCCGCCTGCGCAACAGCCCTCCCGACAGTCGCCGGTTGAGGCCTGCCTGGGTGCCGCTTCCACGACCGGCTTGCGCCCCCTGACTGTCGACGTTTGCGGGGATCGGGTCTGGGGCGCGACGGCTGATCATGAACCGGCCGGTTCTGCCGCGGCTGCAGTCCACGTCGACGGACAGGTAGCCATTCGGTCATGGCAGGTGAGGCTGGATGTTAAGTCCGGTGAGGTCGTTGCCGTCATGGGACCCAATGGAGCCGGTAAGTCCACCTTTGCTGGCGTCGTGACCGGGCTGCTCGCCCTAGACCGCGGCCAGGTAGACATCGGGGGGCGGGTCGTCGACGCCGGGGACGGTAACATCGTACGTCCAGAACGTCGTGGGGTCTGCCTGCTTACCCAGGATGCGTGCATCTTCGGGCACATGTCAGTACTCGACAATGTCGCCTATGGTCCACGTTGCCACGGGCTGAGCCGTAGGCAGGCACGGAAGGTGGCTCGCATCCAACTTGCCGCGGTGGGATGTTCACACCTTGCCGGGCGGCGCGGTGCACAGCTCTCGGGTGGTCAAGCGGCACTGGTTAGCCTGGCTCGGGCGCTTGCCGTCGACCCGGACGTCCTGGTCTTCGACGAGCCCACCGCAGCACTTGACGTTGATGCCAAGACACTGGTGCGGGACCTGCTGAGGTCTCGGTTGGATCAGACCGGCACGACGGCCCTGATCATCACCCACGACGTCGCCGACACGATGGCATTGGCTGAGCGGTTGGTGGTTCTGGAACACGGCCGGGTCGTGGAGGATGGCGGCGTGTCTCAACTGCTGAGGGAGCCGTGCATGGCATTCACGGCTCAACTTGCCGCGCTGGCGCGGTTCGAGACCAGGACCAACTCGCAGGTTCCCGAGTCCTCATCGTGACGCAGTGTGGCATGTACGCAGTTACCACCAGTACGCTCGATCACCCGGTACAGCATGCTGCGCTGGATCGCCATGGCCACTGGATCGGTGTCATTGGGGTCGGTGAACGGGCAGGCACGCAGTACCAAAGCGGTGGGATTCGTCGGGTGTGACTCGGCGCAGAAGCCGAACGCTGTGAGGAATACTCGGATCTTCGTCATGTGCTCGGCCAGACTGAACTGGTCAGTCACGGGGCGTCCCAAGTGGTCTGGCACCTTGGCCATGGCCAAGGCCTCATCACCCAGGTACTGCCCCAGACTTGTGGCAGCGGCGACGGGATCGTCGCTGCTGTCGCGGATCCAGCGGGTCGTCGAGCGAAAAAGATGGCGCAGGAGATCGGTCGGCGAGTTCGGCCCGGACAGAGTGCGGCTCGTATATCCCCAGGATGGACGTCCACGGCCCGACACCGGCATCCGCTCGCGTTCCACCAGCCCCACGGACACCAGCACGTTGAGGGGTTCCCGAACGGTGTTGACGTGCAGCCCGCACTCCTGGGCCAGATCAGCAATTGTTACCGGTCCCGCATGAAGCGACACCGCCCTGAGGACTGCCTGCTGGGCAGGGGTGAGCGATGCGATGGTGGTGAGGATCGCGTCAATGCCTCGCTCGCTCACCACATCACCATTCGTAGCGTTGTGACGAAGGTTCCAGATGCTGGTTCCTCGACCGGTACACGACGTATGGTCTTGTCGGATAACTCACTGGTGCAGAGATGGCATGCACAAGTCGGGTGAATGGCCATACGCTAAGTAGGATCAACCCGGCCAGTACGTGCATCTTGTAATCCAGCGGCACCGCGGCCATCAACGCAGGCCGAGGTTGGAACAGGGCGATGGAGCGGAACCATGGGCTGATGGTATTCCGGTAGTCGTAACCACCGACAATCATTTGCTGATGTACGGTAGCCCAGCAGCCAAGTGCGACTGCAAGGGTGAGCAACACATAGGTGACGATGTCCATCCTGGTCGTCGTGAGGCGCACTGACTTCATGACGAATCTGCGGTACAGCAGCCCGAAAAGCCCGATGAGGGCCGCCAGCCCAGCCGCACCCCCCAGGACAGTTGCCATGACGTGATAGGCATCCTCGGTGATCCCGATGGCGCAGATCCACGGCGCTGGAAAAACAAGCCCCAGCACGTGTCCCAGGAAGACGAAGAGGATCCCGAAGTGGAACAGTGGCGATGACCAGCGCAGGATGGCTGGCTCGTTCCACTGGCTTGATCGGCTCGTCCAACCGAACTGATCCGTGCGGTACCGCCAGATCATCCCTCCGATGAAGAGGACGATCGACAGGTAGGGCAGTACCAGCCACACCAGCAAGGATTTCGTGTTCATGACTGCCTCCTAGGGGTTGATACGGAATCCATGGCGGCGAGACCCACCATCTCAACAGGCGGCCCCTGGCTGATGAGTTTCTGGTAACGGCCGAGGGTCCTCTCGTCCAGGGGCGACAAGACGAGGCACAAACCCTCCAGAAGGTGCGCATAGGGGCTGGACGCCGCGACCAATGCTGATCTGATGATCTCTAGGGCCTCCCGGTTGGCACGTAACAACGTGTCACCCTCTGTGGCGCGTGCCGAGAACTCCAACACCACGGGTAGGTAGTCGGGCAACTCGTTGGCATGGTTCATCTCGAACCCGGCATTGCGCATGACGTCCCGGAACCCCAGGATCGCAGCCCCCCGTTCGCGGGTGTCCCCGGCCGAGTAATAGCTGAGGTACAGCGCACAACGGCGACGCTGGTCGAAGGTCTCCACGTAGTGTTCCTGCAGGGCGCGCAGCCCCCAGCTCTCAGCCACATCACAGAAGGCGATGATCTCATCGGCCACAGCGGCAGGCATGAGGATACGATCGTGGCGCACTGCCGCAATGCTGTGGGTGAGTTGCCCGTCCGGGTAGTCCAGCAACAGACTCATCGCCATGTGGACTACGCGGCGCTGGGCAGGGGAAGCATCCACGTGAGTCGACACTGGCATGCGCGGTGCGCCCAAAAAGACGTCCACCTCAGATCACCTCCAACGGCAGTATGCGTGTGCCCTCCGGGGCACTGGCCGGGGAGAAGATGCTGTGGAAGGCCTCGAGGCTCCCGCCCACCGGACAGCGGTCCAATCCTGTGATTCCGTCGGGTAGATCGGTGCGGGTTGTAGGGATGACGTAACGGTCGTCATATTTGGCGATGGCCAGCAGCTGGTACATGCTTCGCATGTCTTCACTGGTCATGTTCACTGCCTTGGGAATCGCCTCGTCGGTGTCATTCTCCAGGAAGATGTCTCGCATGTAGGAGCGCATTGCGGCCAGACGACGAAGTGAGAACTCCACTGGAGCCGTGGCTCCGGCAGTGAACAGCCCGGCGAGATACTCGAGCGGAATACGCATCTGGGAGATCGCTGCTAACAGCACTCTATGGTCCTCCCCATCGTTGCCCGAGGCGCTGACGGCGTCGACGACTGGTGACAGGGGTGGTACGTACCAGACCATCGGCAGCGTTCGGTACTCAGGGTGCAGGGGCAGGGCAATCTGATAGCGGCTGATGAGCTGCCATACCGGTGAAGCTTGGGCTGCCTCGATCCAAGAGTGTGGGATGCCTTCGGCCTTGGCTCGTGTGATGACCTCGGGATCGTTGGGGTCGAGAAGGACTTCTCTCTGGGCAGCGCACAGGGTGCGTGGATCCGGCTGGGATGCGGCCCAGGTGACCTTGTCCGCATCGTAGAGAAGCACTCCCAGGTAGCGAAGTCGTCCAACACAGGTTTCCGAACATACTGTTGGCTGCCCGGTTTCTAGACGTGGGTAGCACAGTGTGCATTTCTCGGCTTTGCCGCTGCGGTGGTTGAAAAACACCTTCTTGTACGGACATCCGGACACGCACATGCGCCAGCCGCGGCAATGATCCTGATCGACGAGGACGATTCCATCCTCGGTGCGCTTGTAGATCGCCCCGGATGGGCAAGCGGAAACGCACGTCGGGTTGAGGCAATGTTCGCAGATGCGTGGAAGGTAAAACATGAATGAATCCTCGATGGACTTGCGCACCGTGAGGTTCATCTGGTGTAGCACCGGGTCCTGGTCGAGGGTTTCCATGGAACCACCAAGATCGTCATCCCAGTTAGGGCCCCAGTCGATGGTGTCTCTGTGCTCACCCGTGAGGGCTGATGTCGCCCGGGCAGTGGGGATGTGCGTCGTCGATGGGGACGACAGTAGTTGGTCGTATTCGTAGGTCCACGGCTCGTAGTAGTCCTTGTTTCCGGGCAGGTTCGGATTGGCGAAAATCTTGCCCAAGGTGGCCAGGCGCCCTCCTTGGCGGGGGACCAGTTTTCCGGAACGGGTGCGCTTCCATCCTCCCCTCCATCGTTTTTGGTCCTCCCAACCGCGCGGGTAGCCGACGCCAGGCCGGGTTTCGACATTGTTGAACCACATGTACTCCGTGCCTTCACGGTTGGTCCAGGCCTGCTTGCATGTCACCGAGCAGGTGTGGCAGCCGATGCACTTGTCGAGGTTCATCACCATTGCGATCTGAGCCATGACTTTCATCAGAACGTCACCTCCTGGCCACGACGCCGGATGAGCGTCACTTCGTCCCGTTGATTACCGGTGGGGCCGTAGTAGTTGAAGGCGTAACTGAGCTGGGCGTACCCGCCGATAAAGTGGCTAGGTTTCAGCATGATCCGGGTGAGGGAGTTGTGGGTGCCGCCACGTTTGCCTGAGCGTTCGGTCAGTGGAGTGTTCACAGTGCGTTCCTGCCCGTGGTACATGAACACTGTTCCCTCCGGGATCCGGTGGCTGACAATGGCGCGGGCGTCGACCGTGCCGTTGCGGTTGTAAGCCTCCACCCAGTCGTTGTCGGTGACCCCAATCTTCGCGGCATCGACAGGAGACATCCAGATCGTCTGGCCTCCGCGGGCCAGGGTGAGCATGTGCAGGTTGTCGTAGTACTGCGAGTGGATACCCCATTTGTTGTGTGGGGTCATGTACCGCACCGACACCACCGCCGTGCCATTGGCATCAGTACCCGTGTATCCGGCAGCTGGCTCGTCGTAGATGTGTGCGACATCAAGTGGGGGTCGGAAGATCGGAAGACTCTCACCCATATCACGCATCCAGTCGTGGTCCAGGTAGTAATGCATTCGTCCGGTGAGGGTGTGCCACGGCTTGTGTCGTTCCACATTGATGACGAAGGCCGAGTAGCGACGTCCTCCGTGCTCCGAACCCGACCACTCGGGTGAGGTGATGACGGGCTGGGGCTGGATGACTGTGTCGGTAAACGTCACCCTGCGGTCCTGTGACCCCGTGGACAGGTCGGTTAGTTTCGTGCCCGTACGGGTTTCCAATTGCTCGAAACCGGCAGTGGCCAGACGACCGTTGGTGGTTCCGGAGGTGGCCAGAATCGTGTTGCAGACCTTGATCGCGGTGTCGAGGAGCGGGCGTCCCGCACCGGGGCCGGAGGTGGCGACGCCGTGGCGTCGTGCCAAGTCGGCGACTTCCTGATCGGGATGGAATGGCACCCCCTTGGTCACCATCCCGAGATTCTCGGTGAGTGGCCCGAGGGTGTCAAACTTCGCACCGATCCGGGTGTAATCACGCTCCACGGTGACGAGCTTGGGCATCGTCACTCCGGGGATCCAGGTTTCCTGCTCCCGGCTGACGGAACCGGCGGGCGTCGTCATCTCGTCGAGGGTGTCGTGCATCAACGGTGCAGCGACGATATCGGTGCGGGTCCCCAGATGTGTTGCCGCCATCTGGGAGACGAGGTGTGCCAGGGTCTGGAACACCTCGAAGTCAGTACGTGCCTCCCACGGTGGATCCACCGCTGGGTTGAAGGAATGAACGTAGGGATGCATGTCGGTGCTTGACAGGTCATGCTTCTCATACCACGTAGCGGCCGGCAGGACGATGTCGGAATGCAGCGTAGTGGACGTGTTGCGGAAGTCCGCGGTCCACATGAGGTCGAGTTTGCCCGGTGGGGTGTCGTCGCGCCAACGGATGTCGGCAGGACGCTTATCCTCGGGTAGCTCGGTGGCGTTGACGTCGTTTTCGCAGCCAAGCATGTGCTTCATGAAGAACTCGGTGCCCTTGGCGCTGGAGCCCAGTAGGTTGGTGCGCCAGTTGGCCAGCAGGCGTGGATGGTTCTGAGCGGCATCGGGATCCTCACAGGCGAAGCCCAAGGAACCGTCGGTCAGTTTCTGAGCGATGTAACCGGCTGGCTCCATCCCGGCAGCGGCGGCCTCGTCGGCGAGATCCAGCGGATTGCGGGTGAAGGTTGGGTAGCTCGGTGTCCATCCGCGGCGTGCCGAGTCCACCAAGCAGTCCGCAGTGGTTCGGCCGGCAAAGGAGTTGCTGCCTAGGGGAGAGGCCACGCTCTCGGCGCGGGCACCGTCATAGCGCCACTGGTCGGTGGTGAGGTAGTACCAGGCAGTGGAGATCATTTGACGTGCCGGACGTGCCCAGTCCAGCGCAAACGAGTAGTTGGCCCAGCCAGTGAATGGTCGCACCTTCTCCTGACCGACGTAGTGGGCCCACCCGCCACCGTTGACGCCCTGGGTGGCACACATGTTCGTCAACGCGAGGAATGTCCGGTAGATCTCATCGGCATGGTAGAAGTGGTTGACTCCTGCTCCCATAACGATCATGGACCGTCCACCGGTTTCCAGCGAGTTCAGCGCGAACTCCCGGCCGATGCGTTCGGCCGCGGTCGCTGGCACGCCGGTGAGTTCGGCCTGCCAGGCGGGGGTTCCCGGCACCGTGGGATCGTCGTAACCGCTGGGCCATTGACCGGGCAGCCCCTCACGGCTGACGGCGTATTGGGCGAGCAGGAGGTCGTAGACGGTGGTGACGAGCCTGGCACCGATGCGACGGGCTGGTACTCCGCGGTGCACGATGCCGGCACCTAGGCTTGTCTGGTCCGGGCTGGAGGGCAGGTCGAAGCGGGGCAGGGCAATCTCTACGGCTTCCCAGGAATCGGTGTCCATCATGCTCATGACGGGGTCGACGCCATCGAGATTGAGATTCCAGTGCCCGGCCCCCGACTCGGAGAACCGATCGGCCAAGGTTCCACCGGGATCCTTGAGTGACCCGTCAGCCTCTATCACTAGCGGACGGAACTCGGGGTGATCTGGACGCGTCTCAACATCGACCTTGTCGGCGGTGAGAAACTTTCCGGGTACATATGCCGCGCCGTCGGCCTGTGGGCCGTCGAAACGGTCTAGTTCGACGAGGAAGGCAGAGTCGGTGTACCGACGCATGTAGTCAAGGAACATTGGTTCGCGACGCTTGACATGAAATTCCGAGAGGACGACATGGCCCATGGCCATGGCAAGAGCTCCGTCGGTTCCCGAGGCGACGCGCAGCCACTCGTCGGCGAACTTCGTGTTGTCGGCATAGTCCGGACTCACGACGATGACCTTCTGGCCGTGATAGCGCGCCTCGGTCATGAAGTGCGCGTCTGGGGTGCGTGTCACGGGAACGTTAGATCCCCACATGATGAGGTATTGGGAGTTGAACCAGTCGCCAGCCTCGGGCACGTCGGTTTGGTCGCCGAAGACCTGGGGACTGGCCGGGGGGAGGTCGGCATACCAGTCGTAAAAGCTCAACATGGTGCCACCAAGAAGTTCTGTGAACCGGGATCCGGCTCCGTAGGACACCATGGACATAGCCGGGATGACCGAGAACCCGGCAATGCGATCGGGTCCGTAGGCTTTGATGGTATGTACATAGGCCGCCGCGATGATCTGCGTGGCCTCCTCCCACGACACACGCACCATACCGCCATGCCCGCGAGCGCTTTTGTAAGCGCGGGAGAGCTGTGAGTCATCGACAATGGCTGCCCAGGCATCGACCGGGTCGCCGAGTTCAGCGAGCTTGTCTCGCCAAGCGTCCAGTAGGATCGAGCGTACGTAAGGGTGGCGTATCCGTGTGGGAGAGTATTCATACCAGCTGAACGAGGCGCCACGCGGGCATCCGCGTGGCTCGTAGTCGGGCATATCCGGGCCGGTGGACGGATAGTCGGTTTCCTGAGACTCCCAGGTGATGATCCCATCTTTGACATAGATCTTCCACGAGCACGAGCCGGTGCAGTTCACCCCGTGGGTAGAGCGCACAACCTTGTCGTGGGCCCAACGCTTGCGGTAGAAGACGTCGGCGTCGCGTCCGCCCTTCAGGAACAGCTGGCGTGTATCGGACGACGTCGTGCCGCGGCGTAGCCAGGTTCCCATTTTGAGTAAGGCTGAGCTGCTGGGGGGCTCGAGGTCAGATGCTTCGCCGTACGCCGTCATCGGGGGCCTCCTTCGTAAAAACGAACCGAGTTAAGTGTGTTGGAACTGGGGCCCACTGGTCAGCCTGGGTATGGGGCACCAGGGCGGGCGTAACGGATCCAGCAGATGATCGAGCACAGGATGCAGAAGGCGGTGCAGATCCAGAACCAGGCAGCGGCCGTCATCGACGATAGGGCGACGCCGACGACGAACGGGCCGAAGCAGCCGATGGCGGCGGTGAACCCGATGGCTCCACCAGCTTGCCTGGCAGGCATGATCATGGGCATTTGCTTGAAGGTCCCGGCGTTACCGATGCCGGAGAAGAAGAACATGGTGAGCATTCCCCACAGGAAGTAGGCAAACTGGTCCGGATTGGTGGGATTGAGGAAGAAAGCGCAGAATCCGAGCGTCAGCGCCATCCCGATGCCCGAGACAAAGGTCCAGATCGACCCACCAAAGCGGTCGCATAGCGGCCCCCAGATAACACGCACTAACGAACCGATGAGAGGGCCAAGAAAGGCATAGGAGGCGCCGGCGGGCAAATCAGAGAATCCCTGAGCCAAGCTGCTCGAACTGCCATAAGTATTGTTGATAAGCAATCCGAACTGGGCGCTGAAACCGCTGAACAGGCCGAAGGTCATGACGTACATGAGTGTCATGATCCAAGTGTCGGGGTTGGCGAAGATGTCGATCTGCTGACGGAAGTTTGCCTTCACTGGAACGTCTTTGAGCATGGTGAAGGCCAAGATCGTGGCTAGGATGGTCCACGGTACGAAGACTATGGCGATGTTGTGCACCCACAGAGGGCTCCCGGCTGTGCGCTGCGGGGCTACCCATGTGAGGCCGAGGAGTCCGAAGCTCATGAGCCACGGGCCGAGCAACTGGACGATGGACATCCCCAGGTTGCCGATGCCAGCCTGTAGTCCCAAAGCGGTGCCCTGTTTGCGTTTAGGGAAGAAGTAGCCCGTCGACGGCATGTAACCGGAGAAAGAGCCGCCTCCAATGCCGCATAAGAAGGCGAGCAGGAGAAGGGTTCCATACCCGGTCGACGTGTTCTGGACGGCGAAGAACCAGCCCAGCATGGGGATGAGGTAGAGCAGGGAGCTGTATCCCACGAGCCTGCGAGTGCCGGTCACCGGCGGCAGGAACATGTAGACCAGCCGGATGAGGCCTCCCGAGAGCCCTGGCATGGCGGTGAGCCAGTACAGCTGCGACTTTGTCAGCTGGAATCCGATGGCGTTGAGTTTGGGTGCGATCGCGCTCACCAAGAACCAGACGCAAAACGCGATGATCATAGAGAACGTCGAAATGGTCAAGGTCCGCCATGCGATACGGGAATCCCAGTTTTCCTCGGGGTCCCAGTTCTCGATGAGATGGCGGGAGGGGCTTGTGCTCACGGTGCCTCCGCGTGGGATCGGTTAATTAGCACGGAGATTACCAGAGAAAATCGGTGTTGGGATACTATCGGGCACTTCGTCCCAACGTCGACATGGCCCAGGTTGCACTAGCGAGCTGGGTGGGGAGCGGGCGACCGGGTCGTGGAACCAACAAAAGTTTTCCGCCTCGATGACGCCACCTCCACGGGGAGACTCGCCCAGTGAAACCAGGTGCCGTTGAGCGACGAGGTGTTGGCCTCATGGGCCTCATGTGCAGCTGGTCCCTCTCGTCATTCGCCAGGGACCGTGACCTGTCAAGATCAAGATTCTTCATCTTCTAATGCCTTTCACGACATGGCAAGTCCTAGTTCTGAGGTTGCCTGCCCGTGGCGAGGCATGATCATGACATGACCGATCATCGTCTGGATGCCGTCATCCTCGCTGGAGGACGTGCCCGCCGACTGGGCGGGGTATCGAAGGCTGATTTGCGTGTAGGGGGGCGTCGTCTACTGGATGTCGTGATGGATGCAGTAGATCGGGTCCGTGAGGGGGCGGAAGGCTGTGACGTTATCGTTGCCCGTGAATCGGTCGGGTTGCCTCGACGTGTATTGCGCACCATGGAGGAACCGCCCGGCTCTGGGCCGCTGGCCGGGATCGACGCAGGATTGCAGGTTCTGCCTCCCGCTCGGCCGGGCGACTTGGTGCTCGTCTGCGCAGTGGATTCCCCAGGGATTGGGAAGTGTATTCCGCAACTGTGCCGTGCCTTGGATGACAACTCGGTGAGTCACCTCGCTGGGGCGGTGGCCTTCGGAGGAACCCCGCAACCTCGTCGTCAACTCCTGCAGGGGGTGTATCGACGAGTGTCTTTGGAGGCAACCATTGTTGCTTCCGGCATGGTCATCAACCGCTCGGTGCACAGCGTGCTGGGAAAGTTGGATTTACTCGATGTGCCGGTGGGCCCAGAAGTCTGTCGTGACCTCGACACCCCGGATGACCTGGAATGGTGGCGGCACCATGCCGCCGATTGACCCTCCGATTGGCGTGTTCTCGGAAGCCTTACTCGTCTGTTGTCCCGCCCCGGGTCATTCACGTTGCTCGAGGTATGCAAGACGCTTTCTCCCGGAGAAACAGATGTTGGGCGCTTCTCGTCGCGGAAGGGCCGCGCTCGGCCAGAAGCTGGGCATTGACGTAACTCCCAGGTGATGAAGAAGCTCCTGTTGGCTTCGCTCATGCTTGGCTTGCCGGCAGGCCTGCTGGCGATGACAGAATCTCTCCCCGCGCAACGTCCAGGTTATGCTCTCCAGCGAGGATGCGCTTCACCCAGTCGACTGGGGGTTGGTCAACGGTACTGCTGGTGAGGCCCCCGATAGCATTTCCCGCGTGGAAGAGATCAAGGCCCGTGTTATCACCGTTTCGGACCGTTGTGCCTCGGGAGCGGCGACGGATCGGTCTGGCCCTTTGGCCCTTTCGTTGCTCGCTGGCTTGGGTTACAGCTGGCTTCGCCCCGGACCGGTAGTTGTCGTGCCCGACGGCATCGACTCGGTGCGTGGTGCCCTGAGGGACGCGCTGAGGCATGGATACCGTCTTGTCGTCACCACTGGCGGAACGGGGGTATCGCCGCGTGACCTCACCCCGGAAGCTACTGAGCCAATGCTGGTTGCCCGTCTGGATGGGTTGGCGGAGCAGATCCGAGCCAATGGCGGTCATGCTTCCGCCGTAGCAGGGCTTTCGCGCGGGCTGGTGGGAGTCACTTCGCGTGACTGTCAGGGGGCGCTCATCGTCAATGCCCCGGGATCCACCGGAGGGGTGCGCGATACCTTCGCCGTGATCGGTCCGGTGCTCGAGCACATCTTTAGCCAGCTTGCAGGTGGGGGACATTGACGCCCACCACACGCGGGACGGTGCGTCACATCTCGCAAGTCTGCGGAGTACGCTCTAACACACCTGCGCCCCGTCCTCGGGGTTGCTGTTGGGTCATAGGGTGTCCCTAGGACGAGAATAGGTGAACTACTACGTGTGATGCCCATGAGATGTCAGGAGGAAATCGTGCCGCATCATGACGACAACCCGGAGAAAATGGCCCAGATGCGCGAATGGTTGAAGACCGCGGCCGACGAGTTGAGTGTGGACCCAGCCGTTTTAACAGATGCCGAGCAGCCCCTGCTCGATATGGTCTCGGCCATCTCTCACGGGCCGTCACGCCCGGGGGCGCCGCTTACAGCCTTCCTCGTTGGTCTTGCCACTGCACAAGGTGGCAATACGACGGAGCTGGCGACGAAACTGACGCGGATTGCCGGCCAGCGAGGTTCGGCACAAAGCTAAAGCCGTGCGAGAGGCGGTGGGATCGAGGCACCGGGCCGTGCGGGCGTTTCTCACCGCCCTGTCAGTGAGATGAGGTCATGTGGACAAGCTCAGCAAGTCCGTCCACGGTGCGCAGTCGTAATGTCCGTGTCGGACACGCCTGAACGCACACACCGCACGCCACGCATCCCCGAGCCTACGATCGGGAACAGAGGTCTGATGCTACTGCCTGCTTCGTCAGTATCACCCTGCTGATCCATGCCTCCATGTGGCTCGCTGAGGGCACAACAGCATTACCTAGTCTCCTTTCGCCGGCCTGTGGCCGCATCTGTGGGGCACATTTGGGTCGGGAAGACGGCCGGCGACTTAATATGCGCGATGTGCGCGGCGCCTGGGTGGTGCGAGCTGCGTGGTCATCAGACAGATCCGGCGTCTCGTTGCTTACGGCACGCAGTTGATCTACCGCCTCTAGGCCAAGTGCCTCGCGGCGTGGCAGCGCAATTCGTCCCAAGATCAGCGAGACTCCGGCGCGGCGAGGCCATCGCGGCTGGATCTGGGAGCGTGTGACCGTCCGCACGTATCCCGGTAGAAGTCGCGACCACTCCTTGATGCGGTCAGCCACGCCCCGTGGATTATCCTTACAGAGGGTGACGGGGATCACGCTCACCCCATGGCCAATATCTGAGCCACGAGATCCACCGGGTATTCAGGCAGGCAGCCAGTGATGCGCACCCCGACCATGAATCGGTGTACCCGCAGTTCCGGCTCATGACCGCAACCGAAGACCGTTGCACGAGGAAGATCGTGGCCACGTTGCCATCTCAGCAGTGGTTTCAGGTCGTCGCCGGTCATATCCCGATTCGTGCCAGACTCGCGTAATGCAGTGCCCTTCCGACGAGTTCACTAGTGAAAGCGATCACCAGGACAGCGACGAGTAACCGACCCAATCCGTTGGGGTGTTCGCGCGGGGTACGTAGTGCACCGTGGTAGACGACGAGTCCCAGCATGAGTACGACAACACCCAGCAGCATGAGCCGGATGGTGTAGCTTGCGCCGGAATATAGGCCGCCAGCTTGATGGGCTGCAGGCCCGCCTGATGCGAGGCTGGAGGTATAGATCGGGTAACCCACCATGAGGGCCGCTGTGGCTATTGCAGCGACGATGGAGCACCACTTGGTCACCGCCAGCGAAAGAGCCCATCCTGGTCGTCGGTAGGGGCGTTGGTTGCGTGAATCTCGTCAGTGACGTATCGAGACCACCAACCCGTGGTCGTCGGAGGTGTCTCCTTGGCTGGGGTCCCAGTGGTTTCATGACGATGACGCACCATCGCGGTGATCATGACCGCACACGCAACTGCGAGAGTCCCCAATATGATGCTGGTAGCCGCGAAGGAGAAGGGCACCCACCAGCTGTGCCAAGCCGGGACCGTCACCAAGGAGTAGTAGATCATCGACTCACACACCACCAGGCCGATGCCCACGATTGTGGTGAGGGCCGCGAGAATTCGTTGAACAGTGAAAGAGGCTCGTCGGAACCAACTGACCAGGGCGAAGGCAAAGCCGAGCAATGCGAAGCCAGAGCCGAACATGATCTCGCGCGACAGCCAGGAAGTTTGCGGATGACGCAGGACATTGAGGGTGTGAGCTGGGTAACCCATATGGAACATAGAGACGAAGAGGCCAAAGACCATGGCCGGACCGATGGCGTAGAGCACAGGGCGGCTGGCCCGTTCTACGACGCTGTTTTCGCGTCTTTTGATGGCTGCGCCCACGTGGACGAACCCCAGAACCACAAAGGCACCGACGCACATCTGCGTGACGATGGTGAACAGGATCATAGGTATATCGTGAGTGTGCATCAGATTTCCCCGGGATTGGCGATCTCGCAGGTGCCCTCATCCCATGCTTTGGGCATCACGGTGTGCAGCGATGACTAAATGTGGTTTTGTCACCGAGGGGTCAGGTAGCGGTGCGATGGCATTTTCATCGCCGTACTTACTGCGCAGTTTGTCGATCGGCCCCCAGTCGAGGGCTCGCGACGGGCAAGCGGCTACGCAGGCCGGTTCTTTGCCTTCGCTACGGTAGTCATAACACAGGTCGCACTTGCTCATCCGGCTGGTATCACTGTGGTGCGCTGTACGGGCAAGCCCACTCGCAGTACCTGCATCCCACACACTTGTCCTGATCAACATAAACGGTGCCGTCATCGCGACGCGACATCGCCGTGGTGGGGCACACTTCCATGTAGATCGGGTCCTCGCAGTGGTTGCAGGAAATCGACGTGTAGTACGTGAAAACCGATGGGCTGAAGGTGTCGCCGGAGGTCTGCCATCCTCCGCCGGCATACTCAACTACCCGCCGCCACCGCACTCCCGTAGGCAGATCGTGTTTATCGGTGCAGGCGATCTGGCAGGCCTTGCACCCGGTACACAGCGTCTGGTCGAAGAAGAAGCCGTATTTGGCCCCCTCTTGGTGTAGTGGTTCGTACTCATCCTTCGGTTCTTTCAAATTCTCTAGGCTTTTATTAGGTGATATGCGGTGCTGCTCGTTAAAGACGGTGGATGCCACGTCGTCGTCGGGTACATCCGACCAGCTCACTTTCATCACCTGGCGCGGATTGGCCGATTATGGGAAAGAGATGCGGGTTACGCTTTCTCCACATCAGCAATTGTTGTATGCACCGCATTCCCCTTCGCCAGCGGCGAAGGGTGTAGGGATGTGAGAGTGTTCACGGCACCGTTAATATCGACCGGGTGATTGGGATTGGCCCCGTTCGGCGGGGTGATGTCCCTGGCATCTGAGGGGCGGTACCAAGCACCTTGGGGTACCGAGAGCACTCCGGGTGTGATGCGGTTGGTCACGCGAGCCGGCAGCCGGATGGTGCCGCGGTCGTTGTAGACGAAGACCTCGTCGCCATTGGTGATCCCCTTGGTTCGGGCGTCCTTGGTGTTGATCCACACCGTCTGGGGGTGTGCATCCACCAACCAATCAACATTGCCGTAGCTGGAGTGAGTGCGTCCCTTGAAGTGGTGGCCGATCACCTGGAACGGGTACTTCTTGGATGCTTTGGCTTCTTCGGGGCCCTCCCAAGTGGCGACGTATTCGGGCAGGGCAGTGAGGTCGTCACCGCGAAGCTTGTCGTGGAAGGTCCCGAACGTCCATACCTTGGACATCGCTGCTAGGCGCTCGGAGTAGATCTCGATCTTGCCTGACGGAGTGTCCAGCGGGTTGGATCCTGGATCTTTGCGGAATTCGGCGAGTTCAACGTGCGGGTCCATGTCCTTGCGGAAAATGCCCATCTTCTTCCACTCACGATAGGTGGGTAGTTCGGGATTGTCCTTACGGGTTTCCGCTATCGTCCGTTCCAACCACTGGGTGCGGGTCAGTCCCCCGGTGAATTCCTTTTCGGTGCCTAGACGCTTGGCGAGTCCGACGCAGATGTCGTAAATATTGCGGCACTCGTATAGTGGTCTGATTGCCTGGGACGAGACGATTCCATAGGCCATGGGGCCGCCGTTTTCGCCGGGATGTATGTCGTCCTCCTCGGCGGTGGAGGTGCCGGGCAAGATGTAATCGGCATAGCGGGCCGAGGTTGTGTACTGAATGTCGCACACGACGACGAGTTCGCACTTAGAGTCGTCGCGCAGGATCTCGGCTGAACGATTGTTGTCACCGGTCTGTCCCAGTAACGAGTTGCCTGAGTACTGCCAGACCATCTTGATCGGGGTAGTGAGTTTCACGTTTGTCGGTTTGCCGTGTTCGTCGATCGGCACTTTGTTGGCGCGCACTCCTGGGACTGCTTTCTTGCACACACCGGAGTTGAAGGTGTCCATCTGGTCGCCGTGGTCGATGGCGTCCAGCCAGGAGAACACCGAGATGATCTTGTTGGAATGGATGTTGGTGATCCCCGTGTTGAAGGGCAAAGCGAAGTCGAATGCCTGGCTGCCCTCGCGGGCCCCCGTGCCGCCGCCGGGCATGCCGATGTTGCCGGTAGCAGCAGCGAGCAAGAAGATTGCTCTCGCGCTGTTCTCACCGTTGGCGTGGCGTTGGGGACCCCAGTCTTGGGTGATCGCGCAGGGCTTTGCAGTGGCGATCTCACGGGCGAGGCGGCGGATGCGGTCTGCGGGGATTCCGGTGATGTGGGAGGCCCAGGTGGCGTCTTTGACGGTGTGGTCGGGTCCTTTGCCTTCCAGGTAGGCGCGGTAGGAAGACCCTGCGGGTGCTCCCTTGGGTAGATGGTCGTCGTCGAATCCTATGCAGTAGCGGTCGAGGAAGGCTTGGTCGTGGAGGTTTTCGGTGATCATGGTGTGGACGAGACACGCAACCAAGGCTGCGTCGCTGCCTGGCCGAACGGGGATCTACTCGTCGGCCATGGTGATGGCCGTCTCGGAGTAGCGCGGGTCGATGACGATCGTGCTCACCCCAAACTCTTTGCGTGTCTGCTGGGAGACGAACACCTGGCCGCCGCCGGACATGCGTGTCTCGGCCGGGTTGTTGCCGAACATTACCTGCAGCTTGGAGTTCTTGGCATCGTCGAAAGAATTGCCTGCTACCCACGACCCGTAGAAGTACGGGTAGGCCTGGGTGATCTCGGTGGTGGAGTAGTCGCTGTAGTGATCGAGGTAGCCACCCCAGGTGTTCATGAGCCGGGCGAAGGCACTCTGGTCTGGCGGCCACGACTTGGCCATGACTGAGCTTAGGGTTCCGGTGCCGTAATTGATGTAGAAGGCCCCGTTTCCGTACTTGGCCTTGATCTGTTTCATCTTGTCGGTGATCTCGTCAAGAGCCTGATCCCAACTGATTGTCACCCATTGTTCGTCACCACGTTTAGTGCCCGGCTTGCGTTTCATCGGCTTCTTCAACCGATCCGGGTTGTAGATGCGGTGGCGAATCGAGCGTCCGCGCACATAAGCACGCACCTGTTGAGAGCCGAGCTCGTCGCCGACCGTGTCGTCTGGCAAGACGCGCGTGACAGTTCCGTTCTTGATCTCCAGCCGCAGTGGGCAGCGGGATCCGCAGTTGACGGTGCAGGCAGACCACACGGTGGTCGAGGTGTGGTTGACGAGCTAGTTGGTCCGCGCGCCCGTCGCCTCGTGCAGCGCCGGGGCGAGGGCGGCGGTTCCACCGACCACCGCGGACCACTTCATGAATTCACGGCGACTCACTTTAGGACGTGTTCCAGACATATTGGTCGAATTGGGTTCCACGTTGAGACCTCCCGACACACGACATGTCGTCGATACGCCATCATATCGTGCGGGAATTCGCGGCGAGGCAAAGTAAGGATGTTCCGGGCAGCGGATCTAGGCGGACTCTCACTCGGTTTGCTGCGAGAGTTGTCGTAGCGTTTGACTATGCTGTTGTACAATGCGGCAGTATGCTTCAGCGAGTGTTTCTTTCGCGGCGGTCGACGCGTCCGGTGCCCCATACGGTTTTCTATTGCTGCTGTTAGCTATAGCGGTGCCTTGACCCAGAGCTGATCGGGGCACGGGTGGGCCATGACGACGTCCCGGGGAAGCCCACCTGTCGTCGTGCGGCGCGAACCCTCAGGAGAGCCTCACTTCGAACCAGGGGAAACCTTGCTGTCTGTCTTTGGCCCAACCGACACCATTCGCGAGCTCACCCTCGATCAGGCGGGGAAACCTCCGTACTGCAGTAGCTTCGTCGGAACGCCCAAATGTATCGAGACGCCAGAACAGCGCACCAAAGCCATTGGTGATGACTCACCGATCGGACGGAGGAAGCCGCGTCACCGGTTTCCGGTCCGGGTCTGGGGCGAAGCTGAGGGTGCGGGCGCCCACGTCGAGAGCGTCGACGACGACGAGCTTCCCCACGGAGGGTGCCCCGACCCCAGTGAGCACCTTGATGGCTTCGGCGGCCATCATTGATCCCACCTGGCCGACGATCGGGCCGAATGTGCCTCCGACAGCGGACGACGGTACCGAGTCGGCAGCGGGAATTTCGGGAAACAGGTCACGCAACATCGGTCCATGACCAGGCCAGAAGACCGATATCTGTCCTTGGTACCGCAGAATCGTTCCCCAGACCAGCGGGGTGCCGGTGATCTCGGCAGCATCGGAGGCTAGGTAGCGGGTCGTGAAATTGTCGGTGCAATCGAGGACAAGGTCGTGATCCTTGACTAGGCCGAGCGCATTGTCGGTTCCCAGCCGGGCGACGACGGCCTCCACCGCCAGCTGCGGGTCCAATCGGTGCGCCGCATCCTTGGCGCTAACGGCCTTGGGCCGTCCCACGTCGGCTTGGCGGTGGATTACCTGACGCTGCAGGTTGGACTCGTCAACGACGTCATCATCAAGGATTGTGAGGTGGCCGACCCCAGCCGCGGACAGGTATAATAGTGCCGGGGAGCCAAGTCCTCCGGCTCCGACGACGAGTACCCGACTATCTCGCAGCCGCCGTTGGGCATCTTGCCCGAATCCGGGTAGGACGATGTGGCGGGCATATCGGGTCAGGTCACGGTTGGTCAGCGATGTCTCGGGGGACAAATCTCCTACGGCGTCGCGGTCACTGGTGGCACGTAATGCCGCGTTGCCCACCGGGTTCGGAGCGTTCACAGGCTATCGTCCTCTCTCGGGCCACGTACCCGCTCAGTGATGATGCCGTCGAAGGACGAGCTGGCTTGCGCTAGACGCCGAGGTGGGATGCGTCCCGACGTGCGAGCTGCCCGTCCAGCCGCTACGGCCATCTTCATCGCCTTGGCCATGCCCACTGGATTGTGGGCACGGGTTACTGCCGACGCCAGGAGCACCGCGTCGCACCCTAGTTCCATGGCCAGGGCGGCCTCCGATGCTGTGCCAACCCCAGCTCTAGAATGACGGGGACACTTGCCCGATCGACGATCAACTCAATGTTGTGCGGGTTGAGGATTCCCAGCCCAGTACCGATTGGGGCGCCGGCCGGCATCACTGCAGCACAACCGAGATCCTCCAGCCGCTTGGCGACTGCCGGATCATCGTTGGTGTAGGCCAGCACCACGAAACCGTCAGCGACGAGTTGTTCGGCGGCGTCGATGAGCTCGACGGGATCGGGAAGCAGGGTATCTTCATCGGCGATGACCTCAAGTTTGATGAGGTTGGTGTCCAGAGCTTTCCTGGCCAGATTCGCGGTGAGGACGGCGTCTCGTGCCGTGTAGCAGCCAGCCGTGTTCGGCAGGGCGGTGATGCGGTGCCGCTGCAGGATCTCAAACACCGACTGACGAGCCCCGGCGGCGAATCGACGCATGGCTACGGTCGTCAGTTGGGTTCCCGAAGCCACCAGGGCCCGCTCGAGGGTGACCATGCTCGTGCTACCGCCGGTGCCCATGATGAGTCGGGATGTGAACTCCAGACCACCGATGCGCAGCGGCTCGTCGGGGTCCGTCGTTGTCCTCCCAACCTCGGTCACCGTCATCTCGCTCGTGTTCGTCACGTCCGCTTGTCCCCTTGTCATCCGCCTTGTACCGCAGCCACGACGTCGATGACTCCTCGCACCGGGGTCTTCGCCCATTGCGCGCGATGTATGACGGTCCCGTCCACGGCCACCGCAATCCCCAGAGGAGAGCCATCGACGGTCCGCCCGTCGGCTCTCAGCGTCTTGCCGGTACGGGCACTGACCAGATCAAGAATTGTCTCGTTACCGCCATGGGCGTACGGCTCTCCGTTGATCATCGTGGTGGTGCAACCGACATGGTTAATCGCCATGTGTTCACCATTGTGCGTCGTCATGATGGCTCCTTACCGGTTGCAGAATCGAAATGGGCTGACTGCCGTGAGTAGGGCCGGGTCATTGTCCTTTTCGGTGCCGCAGACGAAATCTGCGCCAATCATGGAGCCAATAGCGGCCAGAAGAATGCCGTGCCGAAAGTACCCCATCGAGACGGTGAGCCCGTCGCTTACCCGTCCGATCATGGGCACGTCATCGGGGGAACCGGGGCGGGACTTGGCCGTCATCTCGTAGAACTCGCAGTCGAGGATTCCGGGCACTAAGCGGTGGGCATCGCGTAGCAATTGGTGGACCCCCTCGGCACGCACCCCCACCATGCCGTCCTCCCGGGTCGTCGCGCCCAGGACGACGGTGCCGTCGACGCGCGGGACAATGTAAACTGCATTGCCCTGCACGACGCCGCGGATGGTCCTTGTCGCCAACGGCTGCAAGGCCTCGGGGACACGAAGGCGCAACACCTCACCTCGCACCGGACGCAGCAGACCAGTGAGAGCCTGCGGAATGCCGGCGATCTCACCGGTTTCTACCCCGGCCGCGAGTACGACGTGATCGGCGTGGTAGCTTCTGCCGTCGGCACCACGCAGACCAATCGCGCGATGATTCTCATCGAAGAGAACCTCACTGGCTCGGGTAGGCACGACCCGGTCACCAAGGATCTCCAGGATGGCACCGCACAGCCGTCGGGGATCGATTTGGTGGTCGCCAGGAATGTCGACAGCCCCGACGTATCCTGGGCCCAGTGCGGGTTCTGCCACTCGTGCCTGGGAGACGCTAATTCGGTTGATGTCCATGCCCATCCGGTGCTGGAGCTCCAGCAGTTCATTGAGGGTTTGATGATCGGCAGAATCCCCAGCGCAAACGAAGGTGGAACTCTCTCGATACCCGACGCCATGGCCAACGTCTTGGGCTATAGCGGTAGCGAAGTCGCGATAGATCCGGCCCGACTCCACTATCAGCGGGTAGAGGGTCGGTTGGTCCCAGACGACCTCGGAGACCGGGGCGAGCATCCCGGCAGCAGCGAAACTGGCACCGGAGACTGGAGCGTCGTCCAAGACGGAGACCTCGATCCCGCGACGACGCAGTCGCCAGGCCGTCGTCAGGCCGATAATCCCGGCTCCGGCGATGACGACCGAGGAAGGGCGACCACGCCCCGACGGTCGAGGAATCGAAGCCTCGGGACTGTGGCGGCTCTTATCGGCGTGACCCACGACAGTAGATCCAGCGAACATTTGGGGTATGACGGCAGTGCCCACAGCGTGTCCTTCCTTCGGCGGCATGACCCGCATCAGGTAAAAGCGGTCGGCGAATATGCCCTCTCAGCCGCATCTCGTTCCGTGCGACTCCCGCGGAAACTTCTCCCATCATAGGTCGTGGTCATGGAGGTCTGGTCCGTGGCTCCGTCCTCCAGACCTACAACCAGTTGTTCTTGCGGAATATGGCGTAGAGGATCACGCTGCTGGCCACCATTGCGAGTATGCAGTAAAGGTAGCCGAACCTCCAATGTAACTCTGGCATATTGTCGAAGTTCATGCCATAGATCGACCCGATGAGGGTGGGGACGACAAGGATGGCTGCCCAACCGGAGATGATCTTGAGATCCTCGTTGGAACGTTGGTCGACCAGGGTCGCGTTGACGGTGAGGATCTGAGTAAGTAGCTCTCGAATGTCGGTGATTTGTGAGGAGATCCGGGCTAGGTGGTCTGCGACGTCGACCAGGTAGGCCTGCAGTTCTGGAGGGACCTGGTGTTTGGCCGACCCTGCCCTGAGCGCCGCAATGATCGGAATGAGTGGGTTAGTGGCGTGTTGCAGGTCGATGGCTTCTCGAGACAGGCGGTAGATGCGTTCGGGGGCCGCAGAATCCCCACTGAACACCTGCCTCTCGATCTGCTCGATGTCGAACTGGATGCCGCTGATGACGGGGAAGGTCTGATCGACCACGCCGTCGAGAATCGTATACAGCACCGATTCAGGGCCGTGTCGCAGTAGTTCTCCGTCCCTGGGCAGGCGAGGAGCCCACCTGAGGCTCGACAGTTCGTCGGGTATGCGCTGCATGATGACGACGACGCAATTGCGCCGCTTAATGACTTCAGCCTCAACAAAGGCGACGTCCTCGATTGAATCGATGTAGAACGGTGGATGCAGCACCAGGAACAGGGCCTCGCCATGTCGCTCGAGCTTGGGTCGTTGATGGCCTTCGGCGAGGTCCTCAGCTAGCAACGGATCGAGGCTCATAAGGTCAACCAACCGCTTGATCTGCGTGCGATTGGGGCTCTGCTCAACGATGATTCCTAGCCGTTCCGGGTGCCCGTCCAACCAAGACAGAGTGGACTCGACATCAGGTTGATGCTCCGGGTCAGTCGGAACTCCCTGCTCGAACCACTTGATGTCGACAATGCCTGGTTTGGTGTCGGCGATCGGTCCGGTTGCCACTGGTGAGGTTCCCCCACGGGTCCTCGCGCTCGTTAGCGCGGTATTCTTGGGCTGGAATGTTGCTGACATTGAATCGCCTCCTCCGACATTTGCGCGGCAAGCCTACTGGGTACGGCGTCAGTCACCGCCGTCATGACCGTGGTTACCGGGGATGTCGTCATCGACATACATCCCTGGGGCATCGAGGATGATGTTGGTGCCACCCGCCACGTCAGAGAGCTCATTTGGTGCCAGCCACTTGGCTAGGTGGTAGACGCCGACGGTGACAATGGTGCCCAGAGCGATGCCGCCCAAGGTGAAGGACTCGCTGAACTTCAGCGACACGTCTCCGACACCGATGATGATTCCAGCGGCTACCGGGACGAGGTTCACCGGATTACCGAAATCGACCTTATTCTCCTTCCAAATTTTCGCTCCTAGCAGACCGATCATCCCATAGAGAACGACGGTGATGCCGCCCAAGACGCCGCTAGGTGTTGCCGAGATGACAGCGCCGAATTTAGGGGAGAAGCCAAACAGAATAGCCACGACGGCCGCTACCGCATAGGCAGCCGTCGAGTACACCCTTGTCGCAGCCATGACTCCGATGTTTTCCGAGTAGGTGGTCGTCGGGGCGGCGCCCAGGAAAGTCGCCAGCATCGAGGTCGCACCGTCGGCAGCCACTGCCCGTCCGACCTGGTGGTCGAGATTCTTACCGATCATCTCAGCGACGGCCTTGACATGGCCGGTGTTCTCAGCAATGAGGGCGATGACGACCGGCAGGGCTAGCAAGATAAACGCCAAGTGGAAGGTCGGCAGGTGGAATCCGACGACATTGGTTGACGCATAGTGGGACCCGTTGCGGGCCTGAGGCAGGTATCGCCAACTGTCCAAGCTCGTCACCGGAGGCAAGCCGATCCACGCGGAGCCATGTACCGCCGACCAATCTACCCGTGGGGCGGTGCTGCCATCGGAGTGGCGCAGCGGGCCGAAAACGAGATCTTCGACCCACGACAGCGCATAGCCGATAACCAGGGCCAAGAAGATAGCGATCCGGGACACGAAGCCGCGTGGTCCCACCGACAGTGCAATGACGAGCAGCATGACGATGAGTGCGGTCCACTGGTCGGTGGGCCAGTAGGCTTTGGCGACGACCGGCGCGAGGTTGAACCCGATGAGCATAACGACGGCGCCGGTCACCGTCGGTGGCAGAACCTTATGGACGACCCGAGATCCGGCGGTCTGGATGACGATGCCACAGATAAACAGGGTCAGGCCAACGCACAGCAGGGCACCAGAAACGTCATTGGGTTTACCTCCCGAAGCGTAGATAGCGGTGGCCACCCCAGGAAAAGCGGCCGACGAGCCGAGATATGACGGCACCTCATGCTGAGTCACGAAGATAAACACCAGGGTCGCCACACCCGACATCATGACCGCCAACTGTGGATTGAGACCCATGAGAACGGGGAAGACGAAGGTCGCCCCAAACATAGCCACCACGTGCTGGGCACCTAGCCCGATGGTGCGGCCCCACCCGAGCCTCTCATCGGGAGCCACCACCTCACCTGGCTTCAATACACCGCAATTGTGCAGTTTCCAGATCATGGGCGTCCTTCCAGGGTTGATTCCCTTCCAGAGCCTCAGCGTATCGGTCTGGCACGCATACTCATCCAAGCCCCGGATGGGTGACTTAGATCCAGGAGCGGAACCACATGCGCGCCAGCCATGCCTTACGGGTCATGAGACCGTCGGTGAGGATCGGGTAGATGAAGGCAAAATCTGCAGCGACCAGGGCCATCACCGTCCCGACGACAATCGCACCGATACGCCGTCGGCTAGTGGCCTTTGCTGGTCCGAGGATCCGACCGAGCCACATCGCCAAGATCGTTACGGTGAACGGGATGATGCAGATCGCGTAAAAGAAGAACAGCGGGCGGTCGTCGTAGCGGAACCACGGAATCCACGTCGACATCATGGCGACGATCGGCAGGGTGAACCGCCAATCACGGGCGAAGATCCACCAGATCACCGCAACCACCAGGGCGATGGCAGCGAACCACCACAGCACCGGGGTTCCGGTCGCAGAGATGATGCGCAGGCACGTACCACCGACGGCCCCACAACCCTGCTGGCCCGGTTTGATGTCGTTGACGGCGTCGATACCCAATGGACGCTGGTTCACCAGCCATCCCGACGGATTCGAGGCATAGACGTGGGTCTGCGTCATCATGTATGAGCCAGTGTGGAAGTCATATATTTGCAGATGGTAATCCCACAGTGCAGCCAATGGTTTCCCGATTACCTTAGACAGGCCTGGATCAGGGTTGGGGCCAGCCCACGACTTGCCGAAAACCATGTGTGGGTAGGTGACCAGCCATTTCGCCCAGGTGGCGATGTATGTCAGCAGTGCAACGATGACAAGGTACGCAAAGGCCGGCACCCCGTCCCGGAGGAAGGACCACCACGCCTTCACCCCGGCACCAGCTAAGCGACGCGCTGACCAGTCCCAGATGACAGAGACGACGCCTATGGTCGCCAGCACGAACACGGAATTCCATTTCGTGCCACAGGCTAAACCGAACATGATGCCTGCTACCAGCCGCCAGGGACGCCACCGCAGAGCGGGGCCGAAATCCCCGTCGAGGTGCGGACTTCCCATAGTGCGCAAATGATCGGCCAGTCGGTGACGAAACCAGTCCCGGTCGGCTGCTACCGCGGACACCCCTGCCACTAGGAAGAAGGCTTGGAAGATGTCGAGCAGGCCGATCCGGCTCATGACGAAGGCTAAACCGTCGAGGGTGAGCAGGATGCCGGCAATAGCCCCCACCATGGTGGAACGGGAGAGACGTCGAGCCAGCCGGATCGTCATGAGGACAAGCAGGGATCCAAAGACCACCGAGGCGAACCGCCAGCCGAAGGAGTTAAAGCCGAACAGCTGTTCCCCTGCTGCGATGAGCCACTTACCGACTGGCGGGTGAACGACGAACTCGGCGTCTGGAGTCCAGGTATTCGTGATCCCACGGATGATGTCGGCATTGGCCTTGGTGGCGTCGGGCCAGGTGGTCTCGTACCCCTGATGGAGCATCGTCCAGGCGTCCTTGGGGTAGTACGTCTCATCGAAGACGAGAGTGTTTGGGAACCCGACGTTCCATGTGCGCAGCAGGAAGGCCACAGTTGTGATGAGGGCCGTGATAATCCAGCTTGGGTACTCGTCGGTCATGCGACCGTCGTCGAGGCGTTCGAGGGTCGATCTTCTCGTTGCTGGCACAGTGCCATCGTAAAGGGTTGGTGGGACACTATCGTCGCGCCGGCGTGGGACGATAGCCCGGTGAGCAAGACACATCCGGGACGAGTCATCCTGGCAGGCACCCCTATTGGAGACCGTCGTAGCGCCTCGCCAGCCCTCATCGAGGCCTTGCGGGATGCCCGCGTCATTGCGGCCGAGGACACCCGCCGGCTGCGTGACCTGCTGCGCCACCTCGACGTCGAGACCTCTGCCCGCGTGGTGTCCTACTTCGAAGGCAACGAGTTCGCCCGCACGTCCGAACTTATCGACTGCCTTCTTAACGGTGACGATGTTGTGGTGACGACTGATGCCGGGATGCCTTCGGTTTCGGACCCAGGATACCGACTTGTCAGCGCAGCCATTGAGCATGGCATCGTTGTCACGTCGGTGCCTGGGCCCACCGCCGCCACGACGGCCCTGGCTATCTCCGGGCTGCCCACTGACCGGTTCTGTTTCGAGGGATTTCTGCCGCGCAAGTCGGGGGAGAGGCGTCGTCGTCTGGCCGAACTGGCTGAAGAGCCACGCACCACCGTCCTGTATGAGGCCCCGCACCGGCTTGCTGATCTTCTTGATGACGCCGCTGATGTCCTCGGTACCGATCGGCGGGCCGCGGTGTGCCGGGAACTGACGAAGACCTACGAGGAAGTTCGCCGCGGCGGCTTAGGCGAGTTGGCCAACTGGGCCCGTGAGCACGCCCGCGGGGAGATCACGATCGTTATCGAGGGAGCCCAGGGCACCGTCATCGGCATCGATGAGGCTGCTGAGATGGTCGCAGAGCTCACCGCCGACGGCATCAAGCGATCTAAAGCCGTCGCTCAAGTGGCCCGTGCCACCGGAGTCGACCGCCATGAACTCTATGACGCAGCCCAGAACGCTGTGACCACCGACAAGGAGGAATCGTGAACGAAGCCATCCGCGAGGTATTGAGCGAGGCCGGAGCACCGCCTCTGCCTGAGCCGTTGGCGGGCTGTATCGTGGATTCCCACACCCACTTGGACACCGTGCAGGACATCGTCGGCATCGAGCCGGCGATCAGCTTGGCAGCCGCTCGCGAGGTCGGGGTGACCCGCATCGCTCAAATTGGGTGTGACGTCGAGGGCTCCGAGTTCGCCGAGGAGTTGGCGCGGACGCACAAGAATGTCATCGCTGCGGTTGCCATCCATCCCAACGACGCTGCGCGTCTCGGCAGGACAACGATTGGTGAGGCTTTGAAACGGATCGACGAGCTTGCCAGCGTCGGCAACCACGTTCGCGCTATAGGTGAGACCGGGATCGACCATTTCGGTACCACCGACGCCGACGGTCAAGCTCTACAGCGCGAGGTTTTCGCCGCTCATATCGCCATGGCTCACGCCCACGGACTCACCTTGGCAATACACATGCGCGATGCCCATAATGGCGGTGAGAGTGGCGGGTCGAGCTCGGGCCGTCAGGCTCACGATGACGTCGTCGACGTTCTCAACGCGGAAGGCTGGCCCGATCGGGTTATCATGCACTGCTACTCGGGTGACGCTGACCTGGCCTGGATCTGCCTGAACCACGGAGCATACCTGTCGTTTTCAGGGACCATCACCTTCAACTCGGCCGGCCCACAACGCGACGCATTGGCGATCGCGCCGAACAACCGCATCCTCGTTGAGACTGACGCTCCCTTCCTCACCCCCGTGCCGTGCCGCGGCAAGCGCAACGGACCGTACTTGCTGCCTCACACCGCCCGCTTCGTCGCGGAGCAGCGTGGCTGGGATGAAGTCCATGCCTGTCAACAGTTAACCGATAACGCCTTTGCCGCCTACGGAGGTGCCTGGTGAGTGAGACCGGACTGCTTAACCCGGCGTCGATCCGACGCATTGCTGACCAGATCGGCTTGCGGCCGACCAAGACCCGGGGGCAGAACTTCGTCCACGACGCCAACACGGTGCGGCGGATCGTCTCCCTGGCACTGGTGGGATCCGAGGACCGGGTCATTGAGGTCGGCCCTGGGCTAGGGTCGCTTACCTTGGGACTGCTGGAAACCGGCGCGCAGGTCGTCGCCGTCGAGATTGACGAGACATTGGCCAACCAGCTTCCCGACACCATTGCCGAGCGGATGCCAGAAGCCGCTGAGAGGTTGGATGTCGTCCTGTCTGATGCCCTCGATGTCAAGGCCATTCCCGGCGCGGAACCCACCGCTTTGGTGGCGAACTTGCCGTATAACGTCGCGGTCCCGGTGCTGCTCCACATGCTGGCAATGTGCCCACAGTGGAGCACCGGCGTCGTTATGGTGCAGTCGGAGGTGGCCGACCGGCTGGTAGCCGCTCCCGGCTCCAAGATTTATGGCATCCCTAGCGCCAAACTGGCATGGTATGCCGAGGCGACCCGGGTCGGAAACGTTCCACCGACGGTGTTCTGGCCGGTGCCCAATGTGGACTCCGGGTTGGTCCGGATCACGAGACGACGTCCTCCCCAGATCGACGGACGGGACCCGCACGCCACCCGCTCCCAAGTCTTCCGAGTTGTCGACGCAGCCTTCGCTTCTCGCCGTAAAATGCTGCGCTCGGCCTTGGCTGGGTTGTGCGGTGGATCAACGGCGGCGTCCGAGCTCATCACTGCCGCTGGAATTGACCCGACGGCCCGCGGTGAAGCCCTTGACATTGCCGATCTGGCTCGGGTCGCAGAGGCTCTAGCCCAGGTTGGCGCCCTTGGTGACCCCGGTCAGGTGTGAACTTCTACCGGTACGGTAAGCACATGGTGATGATGGACGATCCGTTCGACTTGCTCCGGCCGACGACGGTGACGGTGCGGGTCAGCGCCAAGGTCAATCTGGCGCTCGGGGTCGGCAACCGCGCGCCTGACGGTTTTCACCCGTTGGCGACGGTTTTTGAGGCTATTTGTATCTACGATGAGGTGACGGTGACTCGTCGCGACGATTCGCGCATCACCCTCACCATCTCAGGAGAGGACGCCAACCAAGTCCCCACCGATGAGACGAACCTGGCCTGGCAGGCTGTGGAACTCGTCCGCAACGAATCCGTCCCAGAGTGGGAAAATCGTGGCCACGGCGTTGATATTCACATCGATAAGTCGATTCCGGTCGCTGGTGGGATGGCTGGTGGATCAGCTGACGCCGCGGGCGCCCTTATGGCCGCAGCCGCGCTGTATCGGATCCCCGATTCTCCTGAGGAATTGCAACCGCTGGCTGCCGAGCTCGGCTCCGACGTACCTTTTTGCCTCACCGGTGGAGTGGCGTTAGGGCGAGGCCGAGGAGACCGCCTTGCGCCGGTGATCTGCCGAGGACGTCATCGCTGGGTCTTCGCGACATCGAATCAAGGACTGTCCACCCCAGCCGTCTACCGGCGTTTCGACGAGTTAGGCGGCAACCCTGGGGGAGAAGCAGTCCCTAATGACCTTATCTCGGCCTTGACCCGCGGCGATCTCGATGCTGTCGCTGGCAGCTTGAGCAATGATTTACAGGCCGCCGCTATTGACCTTAGACCTGAACTTGAAGAGGTGCTGACGGTCGGGCGGGAGGCCGGAGCACTGACCGCTCTGGTCTCCGGGTCGGGGCCGACCTGCGCTTTTCTCGTTCGGGGCACCGCTGGCGTCAAGAAGGTCAGCACTGCGGTGTCCAATCTGCCCCAGGTTCATCGCACCCGAATTGCCTGCGGTCCAGCCGCGGGAGCGCAGCTCCTGCCTGGCCCGGTGGGGAGTTTCGCATGACCCGCCCCATACATCAGAACGCTCCGCATCAGAATTTGCCACAGAAGGATGCGGTCGACGGCATTATCGCGGCGTGGGCTAGGGAGCGTCCTGATCTGCCCGTCGAGGTGATGGAGGTGTGGTCGCGCGTCTCGAGGCTCGCTCGTCGTCTGGATCGTGACCGCGCCAAAGCGTTCTCGCAGTGGGGCCTCGAGGGCTGGGAATTCGACGTGCTAGCGGCCCTGCGACGCTGTGGTGAGCCCTACCAACTTAGTCCGGGCCAACTTCTCAACGAGCTCGAGGTGGCATCAGGGACGATGACTAACCGCATTACGAGGCTGTCGGATCGTGATCTGGTGCGGCGCCTTCCCCATCCCAAGGATGGGCGTGGAGTCATCGTCGAACTCACCGATGAAGGGCGCAACCGGGTCGATGGTGCCCTGGCGGCACTACTTGAGTCTGAGGGACGTCTACTCGACTCGATGGACGCCGAGGTCGTCGAGCAGCTAGGCCAAGGTTTGCGCGCCGTCCTGGCTCGTCAGGAGGAGCTGGACTGAGGGATTTCTCTCTCGGCGTGGTGGCTGAGACGTGGGCTCTCCGAGAGACGAGCGAGCCCGTTGAAAGCCAAATCAACTAGATGGGCGGCAACGACCTTCTTGGCCGGTTCACGGGTGTCGAGCCACGCCTGGCCGGTCATGCCGACCATGCCGGTGAGAGCTTGGGCGTACAGGTAGGAGTACGAGGCGTCGAACCCGTGACGGTCGAAGTTGTCAGAGAGAATTCCCTCAGCCCACGATGCGACGTCGGAGAGAATCGATGCGTACGAACCGGTGGTTGAACCGACCGAGGAGTCTCTCGAAATGATCCGAAAACCGTCTGGACGATCACCGATGTAGTCCAACAAGGCCAATACCGCTGACTCAAGGGTGCGTTTCGGACCCTGTTTTGGGCGAGTCATGGCAGCATTGAGGGAATCTTGCAGGTGGCGCACCTCGCGGTCTACAACGACGGCGTACAGCCCATTTTTGGACCCAAAATGCTCGTAAATGACCGGCTTAGAGACTCCCGCAGTCGTAGCGATCTCCTCGACGGAGGTCCCCGCCACGCCATTATCCGCGAAAAGTCGGCGGGCCACACTGATGAGCTGTTCACGACGCTGACCACTGGTCATCCGCGCATGGCGCTGGGGGGGTGATGGCTGGGATGTGAATTCGGACGTCATGACATTGAGCCTACTCAGCGCTGCCGCGTGGCCGAATCGCGATGCATGCTCTAGAGTTATGGGGACTCGGTTCGCCGAGCGTTCCCCGGTTGGTCTGTCGGCAGGGCCCGCCTGACTTTGAATCAGGATTAGCGACGCAGGTTCGACTCCTGCCCGGGGAGCCCGCTCATCCCGCTCCCCACAATGCGGTGTCACCAAGTGACGGCTAAAGTAAATCCTGCATGCCACATCCGAGCCTGGGGGAGCACCGTGACGTCGAGCCCGTCCACTGACCGAGCCATGATCGACGGAGTGGCCGCCGTCATCGTGCTGGCTGCCGGCGGCGGCACCCGCATGAAATCGACCAAGTCCAAGCTGCTGCATGAGGTTGCTGGTCGGCCAATGTTGTCGTGGGCGGTCGGAGCGGCTCGCGGACTTAACCCGGACCACCTCGTCGTGGTCGTGGGGCATCGTCGTGAGCAGGTCGAAGCTCATCTGGCTGAGGATGCCCCCGACGTCACCACGGCTGTCCAGGCGGAGCAAAAGGGTACTGGTCACGCCGTCGCATGCGGTCTCGAGGGATTGGGTGAGCTCCACGGTGAGGTCGTCGTCACCTACGGCGACGTCCCTATGCTCACCGGTGAGACTCTTCAGCAGATGGTTGAGGTTCATCGTGAGCGCCGCAATCTTGTCACGGTTCTCACCGCTGAAGTCGAGGACCCTACCGGTTACGGACGCATCCTGCGAGACGGCGAGGCCGTCGTGGGCATCGTCGAGCACAAAGACGCCGATGAGGCCCAGCGAGCTGTCCGCGAGATCAATTCCGGTATTTATGTTTTCGATGCCGGAGCCTTGCGCGATGGTGTCTCCAAGCTTTCTAACGACAACGTTCAGGGCGAGTACTACCTCACCGACGTTGTCACCATGGCTGCTGACGGCACTGTCGAAGTTCCTGGCCGCGGTCGCGTTGGCGCCTTCCGTATCGATGATGTTTGGCAGACCGAGGGGGTCAACGACCGGGTCCAGCTCGCCCGCATGAATGCCGAGGTTAATCGCCGCATCGTCACTGGATGGATGCGCGCCGGGGTCACTGTCATTGATCCCTCAGCGACGTGGGTCCAGCCTGATGTTGATCTTGCCAATGACGTCACTCTGTATCCCGGAGTTTTTCTCAATGGGGCCACCACCATTGGTGCTGGGGCCACGGTTGGTCCGGACGTCACCGTCACCGACTCCGAGATTCGCGAGGGAGCCACCGTCACCCGCTCCGAGATCACTCTCGCCGTCGTCGGTGAGGGAGCGCGGGTTGGCCCATTCTCAAACATCCGTCCTGGTTCCGTACTCGACCGTGACGCCAAAGTCGGAGCCTTCGTTGAAGCCAAGAACACCCACGTCGGAACGGAAGCGGCCATTCCCCACATGGCCTACGTTGGCGATTCCGAGGTGATCGCAGGATCCTCCGTCGTTGCCGGATCCGTTCTCTCTCGGGAGTACGCAGCTCCCGCCACCAACTCGGACGTCACGTCCGACAGCCAAGACGACACCCCGACCCCGGAGGCTGACCAGTGAGTGGAACCACCCGTCCGAACAACAAGCACCTCATGATCTGCTCAGGACGGGCCTATCCCGAACTTGCCGAGCAGATCGCTGCCGAACTCGGCGTCGAGCTTGTCCCGTCGCGTCAGGTTACGTATGCGAATTCGGAGATTTACGTGCAGTTCCAGGAGTCTGTGCGCGGCTGTGATGCCTTCGTCATCCAGTCCCACAGTGCCCCGGTGAACGAAGCGATGATGGAACAGCTCATCATGATTGACGCCCTCAAGAGGGCTTCGGCCAAGCGCATTACCGTGGTTTCTCCGTTTTACCCCTACGCCCGTCAGGATAAGAAACACCTAGGACGGGAGCCCATTTCCGCCCGTCTCATGGCCGACCTCTATCAGGCTGCCGGAGCCGACCGCATCATGTCAGTCGATCTGCACGCCGCCCAGATCCAGGGATTCTTTGATGGTCCAGTTGACCACTTGTGGGCCCTTCCGGTGCTCGCCGACTACGTCACCTCTAAATATGACAATTCCGACATGGTCGTCGTTTCCCCGGATGCAGGTCGGGTGCGCCTGGCTGATATGTGGACCGACAAGATCGGCTGCCAGCTGGCCATTATTCATAAGCGTCGTGACCCGAATAAAGCCAACGAGACGACCACCCATGAGGTTGTCGGTGAGGTCGAGGGTAAGACCTGTCTGCTTGTTGACGACATGGTCGACACTGCAGGCACGATGTGCCAGGCTGCCTTGGCTCTCAAGAAACACGGTGCTAAACGGGTTATCGCCGCTGCCACTCATCCGATCCTGTCGGACCCGGCTGCGGAGCGCATCAATAACTCTCCCATCGAGGAGCTTATCGTCACCAACACCCTCAAGATCCGCGAGGGCATCAACATTCCCGCCATGACGCTGTTGTCCATCGCCCCGCTTATCGCCAAGGCGATTCAGGAGGTTTTCGAGGACGGGTCAGTGACGAGTCTGTTCCGCTAATTTGCCTCTGCAAGGGGCGCAGCGTCGTGCCCCTTCGCGCCGGTCGAGATGGCCCTCTTGGTTGATACCGTTCGTCCGTCAGGATCAGGTCTTGGCCGGAGGTGCGCCCTTTTGACTCCGGCGCACCTCCGACCTGTCCCGATTGGAGGGAATATGTGGCCCATCAGGACGGTAAGGGCCTGTTGCGCAGGGGTGGTGGCGACAGCCGTAGTCATGGCTGCTTTTGCAACAGGTGGGGCCCACGCCGCAGGGACTAGGGAAACGGGTAAGCCGCAGGCATATCCCGTCCCTGGTCTTTTCCATCCGTGCAGTGGTTCCGTGATCCCAGACTGGCACTACGGCGAGACGAACCGCCACTACCAGTCCGACGGAACGTTGCAGTTCACGAACCAAACCGACCATGCAGTTAACTACACCGCCAGCGTGAAAACATCCACCAACCACAAAATCGACTCCAACTCGGCATCCAAGCTTCCCCCGAATTGGAACACCACCCTCAAAACGGAGTTGGGGATCGTTGCCTCCAACGGGTGGCATGACAAGGAAACCTTCGGCCCCGTCAAACTTGGCCCTGGAGAGTCCTTCCGGGTTGAATACGGTGTCACCCTCAAGAGGTTCGTGGGTATGTTCTTAGGGTGCCGGGACGGGTATCTTCAGCCCAGCGGCGGGGCTGGCGTCATCCAGGGTACCGCGCCAGCCGAGCGGTACGCATACGCGCTCGTCATCCACAAGGATGGTTCCATCTCGGATCGTGCCCTGTCCATTCCGTCGCGAGGATCGGGCAAGAACAGCCGAGTCGTTGACGATCGCGACATTTTTATGGCCGGTCCGAATCTGGAGAAGCTCGCTGATCCCAGCAAGGATATTCCGGTCGAACCGACCAGCCCACTATGGCGCGATCCCTCTTGGCCCAAGCACGGAGAGCAGTGTGCGGCGAACGGTTGGTACCCGTTGGACATCTCCGGTATTGATCCGCTTGTCCGTCAGCCCGGGTACTCTCAGGACTTCCTCAATTGGTCCAAGGGCCAGTACCACTTCACTTCTGTTACTGACACCGTTGTGGGAGCTCAGTACGCAGGATACGTGAACTGGAACCCCTCCTCCTACGGACCACCACGCGGATGGTTGGAATCCGTCGGGGCGATATACCGCGCCTACCTACCCGTCAAGACCGAGCTCAAGGGCGTCGATCTTGCTCCCGGGGAGAAGGTTCATGTCGAATATGGCACCCTGCTGCGGCGAGTGAACTACCGCGAGGTTGGTTGCAAGGACGGCGTTGCATCTATCGTCTCCAATTACGGACTGGCCTCCGCGCCTGCCGGATTCTGGGCTGAGGCCACCATTACTGGCACCGACGGAGCCAAACGTACCGTCGATGTCACCCCTGACGCGTGGAAGCGTCTTCCTGTACCCACCCAAACCACCCGCTGACCCCCATCTTCACTTGCTTCTTGGAAGGAACAACAATGATTCGCTCACTCGTCGCCACTCTCGCCACCGGAGCTATCGTCGCTGCTGGTGCCCAGATGCCCGTCCAAGCCCTGCCGGTGCAGCACCAGAATCCCGCCAACCCGACCACCATCGGTGCCCCTTGTTCGAACCCTGGTGACACCGGACAGACCGTTCATGTAGTGCGCAGCTACTTCGATGGCTCTGCTGGAACGTGGACCGTCTCTAACTGCAACGACACTCCGCTGCCGGTGACGCGATCCATCACAGAAACGAAGACGAAGAACTGGTCGATTTCGGCAGGCATCGACTTCCCGCTGCTCGATGTGATCCACATCTCCATTTCCAGCAGCTACAGCACCTCTTCTACCTATGAGGTTGGGGAGACCGTCGGTCCGTACGACATCGCCCCGGGCAAGACCGCAGTTCTCCAAGCCGGATGGATCGTCTCCGACTTCGAAGGGCAGCACACTGTCTGCGGTTCCGACAAAAAGTGGCAGGGCCGCGGTGACCACTTCACCGCCACCCTCCCACGGGAGCATCACGTAAGGATCAGCACCCGCGACAATGAGCAGTATGACGCCTGAGATGCTAAAGAGGATCAGCGTGTTGCGGCGGACAGTAATGGGTGCGGTAACCGTGGTCGTGGCGTTGACCACCGTGCTCCCAGCAGTTCCTGCTCATGCCGTCAGGGAATCGTCAAACAGCGGGATCGATTTCGAGTTGCCCCAGCGGTGGAACGACGACTATAAGCCCGGTACTCGTTGCACACCGCAGGGGACGCGGGGTGTGTACGTGACGGCGTCTCGTCGATGGTTCAAACAGACTGACGGGGCTAGCGTGGAGAACACTACCGACGTTGCCCTGCCCGTGACCCACACCGTCACGGTCAAGCGCAGTGAGACGACCGAGGTCAAGGCCGAGATCAAAGCCGCTGGCACGTTGGCCACGTACCTCAATCAGTCTTACGGCTTCGACTACGTCGACACGGTGTCGTGGGAGCTGTCACAGCAGGTGGGGCCTTACGACCTTGCTCCGCACACCCAGGGACGTTTGGTATGGGGATTCATCATGCTGGATGTTGACGCCCAGAACGTTAGTTGTGGGGCTAATCTCACCTGGCACGCGATCGGGAAACCATTCTCAGGAACTAATCCCGAATCCCGGTATGCCCAGTTGACGTCCGAGGACTCGATTGACTGAGAAGCCTGAATATGCCCCGTGAGGGTCACAACCTGGGCAACTCAGGTTGTGACCCTCACGTCGTATGGGTAAGCTTTTTTAAGCTTGGCGAGGGACCGCAAGGTCCGTGATCGACTGGCCGTCCACTGGGCTTCCTCTCGTCGAGCCGGTTTACCTCAACGAGAAGGAGACGCCACTATGGCAGACATTATTCACCTTAAGGCAGAGCAGCGTACCGAGTTCGGTAAAGGCGCCGCGCGTCGGATCCGTCGCAACGACAAGGTTCCCGCCGTCATGTACGGTCACGATCACGACCCGATTCACGTGACCCTTGACGGCCACGCTACCTTGTTGGCTCTACGTACCGAGAACCCGCTGCTCTCAATTGAGATTGAGGGCCGGGAACCGATGCTCGCCCTACCGAAGGACATTCAGCGTGACGTTCTCAAGGGATTCGTCCGCCATGTTGACCTGCTGTCCGTGCGTCGTGGCGAGAAGGTGGACGTGAACGTCGCCCTGCGCGTCACCGGTGAGTCGGCCCCCGGCACCATCGCCATGACTGAGTTCAACGAGATCGAGGTCCAGGCTGACCTTCTCAACATCCCTGAGGTTGTCGAGATCGACGTCACTGGCCTCGAGGCCGGCACGACGATCTATCTCGGTGACCTCAAGCTCCCCGAGGGCACCAGCCTGCTAGGCGACGCGGAGGCTGTTGCCGCCACTGTTGTCTTCCCGGAGACCGAGCCTGTTGAGGGTGAGGACGCTGAGGGCGAGTCCGAGGAGAAAGCTGAGCAAGAGTGAGCCCATCGTGGCTCGTGATCGGGCTCGGCAATCCGGGCCCGCGTTATGACGGCACCCGACACAATGTCGGGGCAGACGTCATAACCGAGTTATGCCGTCGGGTCGGTGAGAACCTCTCGCCGGCCCGTGGTCAACGAGCGGAACTTGTTCGCACTCGCTTGAGCTCGGCGGGTCTGGGTATACCAGCTGCAGACGCCCAGACCGTCACCCTCATGCGCAGCCGCACGTACATGAACGAGTCGGGTATCGCCGTCCGCAAGGTCGCGGACTTCTCGGGGATCACCCCGGACCATCTCATCGTCGTTCATGACGAAATTGATCTTGACCCGGGTCGGCTGCGCATAAAAAAGGGAGGCGGAGACAATGGCCACAATGGACTGAAATCCATTCGAGTCCACATACGTACCGGTGATTTCATTCGGGTGCGGGTCGGTGTTGGGCGTCCTCCCGGTCGCCAGGATCCAGCTGACTGGGTGCTGGCCCGGGTGCCTGCCAGGCAGCGCGCTGACATGGACGCTCGGGTGGCCCTGGCTGCCGACGCCGTCGAAATGATCATTACTCAAGGACTGGCGGCGACCCAGAACCGCTTCAATTCCTGACCGGCTCTGCGTAGCGGTTCTCGATGCACCCGTGGATAGGGTCTCGGTAATATGCCCTTCCATCGGGATAGAAATCACGCAGGGGATCCATCGCACAGTCCACCATCTCCGCTGTAACGGTGTCCGAGTAGAAGGCAATATGCGGGGTGATGATCACGTTTGGGAAGGAACGGAGCAACACAAGGTCGTAGTTGTCCAGGGCGTCGGGACGGTGATCATGGTGAAAATACCTGTGATCATCCCCCAATAACGTCAATTGCAGCGCCCGCAACCTTGCCAGATCCGATGGCATCGCAGTGCCCCGGTACGAATGAGTTCACCGCGGGCACAGGTGATGAGGAGAACCCCATCGCACATCATGGCGAATTGTTTAGCGTCGATCATGTGATGGTTCACGGGTAGGGCGGGCACATGCAAAATGATGGCGTCGTCGTTGAACAGGGTCTCCAGGTTGAGGAACTCGACGATGTCGTTCAGTTGTGGATCCGGCAGGATGTCGTAGACCAAGACTCGCAGCCAAAGGGTTGCAATAGATGGGCGATCCTCGAGCCAATCGCCTTGCGCCAATGATGCCCACGGTCATCTCCGCGAGTTGTCGACCGGCGGAGCGTTCCAGCGAGTGATCTTTCGCCACAGCCCAGGATGAGCTTCATGCGTCTCACCGCCATCAGGGGCATCATGAGGGTGTGTTCCGCCACGCTCTTCGGGGAGTAGATGAGAGGGGACGCGCCTATTGCGTCACATCTGGTGCAAGGTTGGGAGAGATGGCTAAGCCCGAAGTTTCGGCCGCGGGTGTGCGGTCGCATGCTGCGTGGACGCTGGTGTGGTATTGCGGGACTGGGTGGTATGACGCCCTATCCCTGAAGGAGCCCTGCGCAGACTAGTTTCGAGTCGTGAGCCGATACAAGCGTGATTGGGCTCGGGGGTGCCGAGCCCAATCACGGACGTCTGCTTCAGCGAGTGAAGTCGGTGATGACGCTGGTCCCCACTGTGTTGTAGGTAGACATGGCGGTGAGAGCGTCATTCACTTCACTTAGTGCGATGGTCTTGGCGACGAGCTGGCCTGGCTTCACCTTGCCAGCGGCAACCTGGTTGAGCAGGTAGCGAAACTCGACGGCAGGCATTCCGAAGGACCCTCGGAAATCGATCTCCTTGGAGACGATGTCGTTGATCGTCAGCGGTACCTGGCCGGCTGGCCCTTCCGGGGTCATGCCGATCTGGATGTGGATCCCTCGAGAGCGCAATGAGTTGACCGCATTGTGGAGCGTATCGGAGATTCCTAGGGCGTCGATGCTCTTGTCCGCACCTCCGCCGGTCAATTCGCGAACTGCCGCCACCGGATCGGTCTCATGCGAGTTGATGGTCTCGACGGCCCCGACCTTGCGTGCCAGCTTAAGCTTGTCATCGGCGAGGTCGACGGCGATGACGTTTGCTCCCGCACTGGTAGCGACAAGTGTGGCCGACAGGCCTACTCCCCCCGCGCCATAGACCACCAGCCAGTCACCGGGATGGATCCGTCCGACCTCGATGACACCGTGGTAAGCGGTCATGAAGCGGCAGCCCATACCCGCAGCATCGGTGAAGGTGACGGCATCGGGAAGTTTTACGAGGTTCGCATCTGCATCCGGCACGGCGACAAACTGCGCAAATCCGCCGTCATAGCTGAATCCGGGCATGGATACCTCGGGGCAGACGTTGGAGTGACCGCTTCGGCAGTATTCACAGTGACCACAACCCAATGTGAAGGGGACGATTACCCGGTCGCCAACGCGGTACCGGCTGACGTTGGTGCCGGTCTCACTGATTTGCCCGACGAATTCGTGTCCGAAGATGTGAGGCAAGGAGTTGCCGGTGAATCCCGGCCACTCGCCCTGCCAGCCGTGCCAGTCGCTTCGGCAGACGCCACAGGCCTTCACCTCGACGAGCACGCCGTCCGGGTCATGGGTTGGTTCAGCCACATTTTCGATGACTAGTGGCTCTTTGTAGTGCTCAACTACTGCTGCTTTCATTATTGGTGACGCTTTCTGCTGATCCCGTCTTGCTCTGCGTCGCAGTCGGTGCGCCGTAGAAGCGCGATGTGCCCGGGGTGACCGGCGTCGTGTTGGCGGTTCCTAGGCTAATCGTTTCTATGAGGATAGACGCCAGGGGTTCGTTCATGGTGGCTCGAGGGATATGTTCGTGTGGACTGTGACGTACCGAGAGGCGAGGCATGTGTGGAAGCTCCATGTTTGCGTCGTCGAACGGTGTCGTCATTGGGCCCAGGAGTTGATGCCATGGGTTTTCCAAGGCGGATCGCAGCGGGGTGAGGCTTCCCCGTGGGTTGCCGTGTTTAGGCTCTGCTCCACGGCTTCGCCCGCTCGGCAGATCATGATCCGACGCCTACACTGTTTTGGTGACTTTCGGCGGATTGACCTCCCTTCTTTCCCGCGAGCCGGTGCTCTCCCACGCTGTGGAAGATGCTCTTACCCGGCGCACCCCCACTCTTGACCTCCAGGTGACCGCGTCGGCTCGCCCGGCGGTGGTGGCCGTACTGAGCCGGTCTCTCGATGGTTCCCGGCGCCTTCCGGTGTTGCTAGTGACGAGTACGTTTCGGGAGGCCGAGGAGTCGGTTGCCACCCTGGAGACCTGGCTTGGCGGCGACGCCGTCTGTTACTACCCGTCGTGGGAGACCCTGCCTCATGAACGTCTAAGCCCGCGTACCGATACCGTCGGCCGACGCATGGAGGTACTGCGTCGGCTGTGTGGCACCGAGGGTGAGGTGCCACAAGTAGTCGTCGCCCCAGTGCGTTCCTTGCTACAGCCGCAAGTAGCTGGCTTGGGACGCATCAAGCCGGTGCACCTTGCCGTAGGGGAGGAACACGACCTCACAGAGCTGGCGACCGAACTCATCAACGCCGCCTATAGCCGTGTTGACATGGTGGAACGCCGTGGCGAATTCGCAGTACGTGGCGGCATCGTCGACGTCTTTCCACCAGTGTTGGAACACCCGGTTCGTATCGATTTCTTTGGTGACAAGATTGAGGAAATGACCTCCTTCGCGGTAGCCGACCAGCGATCGACCGATGAGACCCACGAAGAACTTATCTGTGCTCCGTGTCGTGAGCTCATTCTTACCGACAACGTGCGTTCCCGAGCCAAGGCCTTACTGCCCGATCATCCCGAGCTGGCTGACATGCTGGAGCGGATTGGTGACGGTCAGGCTGTTGAGGGAATGGAGGCTCTCATGCCGGCCCTGGTCGACGAGATGGAATTGCTCGTTGACGTCCTGCCTGAGCATGCCATGATCGTTCTGTCGGATCCGGAAATGGTGCGCTCCCGGGCTGCGGATCTGGTTCGCACTTCTGAAGAGTTCCTTGGCGCTGGATGGGCAGCTGCCGCCGGTGGTGGACAAGCTCCTATCGACCTGGCCGCCTCGGGTTATCGCAGCTTGACCCGCGTAAGATCGCATTGCCTGGAGCGTGGCATGGCCTGGTGGTCAATGTCCTCTTTCACCTTGGATGCTTCGGCAACTGATGTCCTCGGCGCCGACGAGCCCGCCACCAGTGCTCCGCAGACCGTCAATCCCCAGTTAGTGGCCGTTGAGCCGTGGCGTGGCGACGTTGAGGCAGCCGTCAAAGATCTGACGACCCGCCTTGACGACGGTTGGACGGTCGTTCTGTGCGCCGAGGGTGAGGGCACGGCGAAACGCATGACCGAGCTGCTGGGCGAGCATCACGTCGCAGCCAGGCAGGTCGAAGATGCCGCCCTGGATGTCACTGAGCCGTGCGTTCAGGTCATCCGGCGTCATCAGCGTCATGGTTTTGCTGCCGAATCCCTCAAGTTACTCGTTGCCTCCACTGGTGACCTTGCGGAATCTCAGGATCCGGCCGTCACCAGCGAGCGGCGTATGCCTCGGCGACGTCGCAATCAGATTCAGCCTCTGGAGCTCAAGTCGGGTGATTTCGTCGTCCATGAGCAGCATGGTGTGGGACGGTACGTGGAGATGGTGCAGCGCACTGTCGGCGGTGCCACCCGTGAATACCTCGTTATCGAGTACGCGCCGTCCAAGAAGGGTCAGCCCGGCGACCGCCTTTTCGTGCCGGTGAACTCGCTGGATCAGGTGACCCGCTATGTCGGTGGAGATGCTCCCAGCCTCGACCGCATGGGTGGGGGAGACTGGCGCAAGCGCAAGGCACGTGCCCGCAAGGCGGTTCGTGAGATCGCCGCTGAGCTCATCAAGCTCTACGCGGCTCGGCAGGCCACCAAGGGGCATGCTTTCGGCCCTGATACTGCATGGCAGCGGGAGTTGGAGGACGCCTTCGCCTACGTTGAGACCCCTGACCAGCTCACCACCATCGCCGACGTCAAGCGCGACATGGAACAGGTTGTTCCAATGGATCGGCTGGTCTGTGGCGATGTCGGCTATGGCAAGACTGAAATCGCGGTACGCGCTGCGTTCAAGGCCGTGCAGGATGGCAAGCAGGTGGCAGTGCTGGTGCCTACCACGCTGCTGGTGCAGCAGCATTTCCAGACCTTCACCGAGCGTTACGCGGGATTCCCCGTCAAGGTGGCGGCCCTATCTCGCTTCCAGACTGACGCTGAAGCTCGCGAGGTCCTCGAGGGGCTCAAACGCGGTACCGTCGACGTCGTCGTCGGTACCCATCGCCTGTTGGCCAAAGAGGTTGAGTTCAAGGATCTTGGCTTGGTCATCGTCGATGAGGAGCAGCGTTTTGGCGTCGAGCACAAGGAGGCACTTAAGCGTATGAGGGTCAACGTTGACGTGCTTGCTATGAGCGCCACGCCGATCCCGCGCACCTTGGAGATGGCAGTAACGGGCATCCGTGAGATGAGTACGATCGCCACTCCGCCGGAGGAACGTCACCCGGTGCTCACTTTCGCCGGACCCTATGACGAGGGGCAGGTCGTTGCGGCCATTCGGCGCGAGCTTGCCCGTGAAGGTCAGGTTTTCTACATCCACAACCGGGTGCAGTCCATCGAGAAGACGGCTGTCAAGTTGCGCGAGCTCGTGCCGGAGGCGCGGATCGTCACTGCCCACGGCCAGATGAACGAGAAGCAGCTTGAGCGGATCATGGTGGACTTCTGGGAACGTCGCGCTGACGTGTTGGTCTGTACGACGATCGTTGAGTCGGGTATTGACATTCCCACTGCCAACACCCTGCTCATCGATCGTGCTGACCTCATGGGTCTGTCCCAGCTTCACCAATTGCGTGGCCGAGTGGGGCGGTCTCGGGCGCGCGGCTATGCCTACTTCCTGTACCCGGCGGATAAGCCACTCTTTCAGACGGCTCACGACCGCCTGGCGACGATGGCCGCCCACACCGACCTGGGTGCCGGCATGGCTATTGCCATGAAGGATCTGGAGATTCGCGGCGCCGGGAACCTGCTTGGTGGTGAGCAATCCGGGCACATCGCCGACGTTGGCTTTGATCTGTACATCCGTCTGGTGGGTGACGCCGTCGCTGAGTTTCGTGGGGACGGCACCGCTGCCGACGAGCCGGAGATGCGCATTGAGCTGCCCGTTGACGCCAACCTTCCGGTTGAGTACGTCGAAACCGAGCGCCTACGCCTGGAGATGTACAAACGACTGGCTGAGGTGCGCAGTGACGAGGAGATTGACGCCATTGGAGCCGAGTTGGTCGACCGCTATGGACCGATGCCCGAGCCCGTCCAGGCCCTGCTTGGGGTGGCGCGATTCCGCCTGCTGTGCCGGCAGGCTGGAATTCACGAGGTCGTTCCAGCCGGACGTAACATCCGGTTTTCGCCGGTGGACCTGCCGGAATCTCGGGTGATGCGCCTCAAGAGGTTGTATCCCGGATCGGTGGTCAAACACACAGCGGGTCTGGTGCTGGTGCCTAAACCCATGACCGCAAAGGTTGGAGGCCAGCCCTTGGGAGGTGCCGAGCTGCTCGACTGGGCATCGCGAGCTGTCACCGGGGTTTTGGGCGTTAAGACTCTGGCATCGACAAGTAACTGACTGGCAGCTTGGCGTTAGGCACGGCTCCTCACGTTCGGCATGTATTTCCCGAACCCTCATGTAGTGAGGTCACGGTGAGTACGTTGGAAAAATTTAGATGGGCGATGCTTTCCGATATTGCGCGAGGGAATAAAACGCTGTCATGTAGCTATTCTTTGACGCGTACCGGATGGGGCGGCGGTCCGCGGATGGTTATCGTCTCGCGGTAGAGGGTATCTCTGTAGTTCCGAGGCGTGGATGCGTTTAATACCAGTCACATATTGAGGTTTCGTTTCTATAGTGGTGCTGGTGACCCATGGGCGATGAATTGTTAACCAGGGGAGTTCAATTTTCGTATAGGGGAAGGAGAGGATGTGCTTCGGGGCATAACCTGTCGTTTTTCTAACGGTCGCACAGTTTTGTTGGGCGTCAATGGTGCCGGGAAGTCGACCCTGTTCAGGCTCATGGCGGGGGTGCTCGTCCATCTGCAGGGTTCGCCACGCTCCCCGGGTCGGGCGGGGCTAGCGCGAGGCGTAATAACTGGCCAGTGCCGTCAGGTATGAGCCCGGTGGGGGTTGGTTGGGTTGTAGCTGCCATCACTGCGGGTGGGTCGGTTACGCTCGTCTCGCTGTCCGTTCCGGTGATTGTTGAGCGTTACTGTTATAGGTGCCTCAGTCGGGCCAGCGATACGATGCCGAAACGAGGGGCCTCATCGCGCCCCACACCAATCCAGATAAGATCCGGGGCATAAGATAAGCGATTGTACCCTCGTTTTTCGTGGCAGGAGATGTGATGACGATGCGACGACGGCTCGGTGCCGCTGCGGTGGCTGTTGCCCTGGTAAGTGTGGCGTCCGGGTGCGCGAGCTCCCCGAGCACCGCGGCCACGGTGGGGAACACAACGGTGACAATGAAGTCCGTTGACGATGCCGTCGAGCATTGTTCGAAGTTCATCAATCCTTCTTCGGAGATCACCCCGCGCCAGATCATCTCCTCGACGGTTATCCGTGGAGCCGCTGCGCAAGAGGTCCTGGATAAGCGCGGGGCGAAGCTCTCCGACGCTGAACGTGACCACATCGTCGCTCGAAATGGCATGACGGCTTTGACCTCCGATCAGGTCTGTCACACGATGGTCCGTAACTTTGCGGGCTTGTTGCATCTTCTCGACCTCGAGGGTGAAAAACAGGCGAAGGCTGACCTGTCCGCTGTTGGTGTGAAGGTCAACCCGCGTTTGGGATCTTGGGATGCTGGCAACCTGGTCGTTCAGGACAGTTCGTCCCTGTCTCAGCCGTTCAGTAAGATTTCCTGATTCCGTCGATGACGGTTGAGGAGGGGCGATCTAGGGCCGATTTCAGCGATCTCGTCACAGTGATGGCGAGGTTGCGCGAGGAATGTCCATGGGATCGCAGCCAGACCCACCGATCCCTGGTGACTTACCTGGTCGAGGAGACCGGGGAGGTTATTGACGCCATCGAGGCCGGTACCGATGACGATCTCGTCGAGGAGTTGGGTGATCTGCTCCTCCAGGTTGTATTCCATTCTCGGATCGGTGAGCAGGAGGGACGTTTCGACATCGACGAGGTCGTCGGTGGGATCGTGGCCAAACTTGTGGCCCGTCATCCCTATGTGTTTTCCGACGAGGAAGTGCCTGAAGACCTCGACTCTGCATGGGAAGCCCGTAAGGCCGCGGCAAAAGGACGCACCTCCAGCCTCGACGGCATCGGCCGGTCCCTTTGTAGCGTAGCCCGCTGCGCCAAGGCCATCTCACGGGCGCGCAGTCGTGGAGTGGATGTCAAATTGCCCGATGAGCCGATCACTGCGGAGGAGACTGGTGAACAGTTTTTGACCCTTATCGCTCGTGCCCAGGCGAGCGGTGTCGACCCAGATCAGGCGCTTCGAGACCGTTTGCGCAGTCTCGAAGACGAGATCAGGGAGGCTGAACACCTCACTTCTTGACCGATACTCGGTTTATCGCCGCGACATTTCTCGTTGCTGAGGCGGTGGTCTGGGTGGCGATGACCAGTACGGTAGTCGGAGGCGTAGAGGAGGTGTGCGATGTGGCGAACCCTGGTGGCGGTGTGTGTCGCCGTCGTCGCAGTGGGGGCGTTGTCCGCTTGCAAGGGCAGTGTCAACGACCCGGCTGGCATTACTGAGGTATCGGATGCCCCCGCAGCTTCGGCGCCGCCGGCGAGTCAATCCTCCGGCCGCAAGCCGACTCCGCAGGATGTGAATCCGAACGCTATGTCGACGGCAACCCCGCGGCGAGGCGGGGTGAAGGACTTTCTGCCCGGCGTTACCGGAATTATCAGTGATCGTGTCGTTACCGGCTCGACCTCTCAGACCGTTGTCGTCGAGGCCGTACCGTCACCGACTACTACTTTCTGTGTGATACCACCGACGCACTGACCAGCGTCACTGAAGACGACGAATCGACGACATCGGCACCGTGCCATGGAGGGTTCGCTCATCTGAGCGTTGGCAAGCGGGCACAAAGCGGGCAGGTCGAGCTGCAGATTGACGCACCTGACAACGTCACCTACGAATTCGTCATCGCTGAAAACCCAGTGAAGGATCAACGGCAGTGAGTGACGAGCGGCCCTGAAATACCTCTAGTTGGTCGGCTTCGATACGCTTTGCGGTGGACGCAAAGATCCTCTCTGAAAGGTTGGTCCATGGCAACCATCGAATTCATCGAAGCTCGTGAAATCCTCGATTCCCGCGGCAACCCGACCGTTGAGGTCGAGATGATGCTCGACGACGGTACTCAGGCCCGCACTGCGGTTCCCTCGGGTGCCTCGACCGGTCAGTTCGAGGCCGTTGAGCTGCGTGACGGTGACAAGAAGCGTTACTCCGGTAAGGGCGTTCTCAAGGCTGTCGAGAACGTCAACGAGAAGATCGCTGAAGAGGTGCTTGGCTGCGACGCCAGCGAGCAGCGCACTATCGACCAGATCATGATTGAGCTCGACGGATCCGACAACAAGGGCAAGCTGGGAGCCAACGCCATCCTCGGAGTCTCTTTGGCTGCCGCACACGCCGCTGCCGATTCTGCGGAGCTCCCGCTGTACCAGTACTTGGGCGGACCGAACTCCCACGTGCTGCCCGTCCCGATGATGAACATCCTCAACGGTGGTGCCCACGCCGATTCCGATGTCGACATCCAGGAGTTCATGATCGCCCCGATCGGCGCGGAGTCCTTCAAACAGGCTTACGAGTGGGGCGCTGCCGTCTACCACTCCCTCAAGAAGGTTCTCAAGGACAAGGGGCTGGCCACTGGTCTGGGTGACGAGGGCGGCTTCGCCCCCAACCTTCCCAGTAACGCTGCCGCCCTGGACCTCATCCTCGACGCCATCAAGGCTGCCGGCTTCGAGCCCGGCAAGGATGTCGCCCTCGCCCTTGACGTCGCTGCTTCCGAGTTCTTTGAGGGTGGCAAGTACATGTTCGAGGGCCAGGCTAAAACCTCGGCCGAGATGATCGAGTACTACGAGGGCCTCATCGCCAAGTACCCGCTAGTTTCCATCGAGGACCCGCTGGACGAAGAGGATTGGGACGGCTGGACCGAGTTCACGAAGAAGCTCGGCGAGAAGATCCAGATTGTCGGCGACGACCTGTTCGTCACCAACCCGAAGCGCCTCGCCAAGGGAATCGAGACCAAGGCCGCCAATGCCTTGCTCGTCAAGGTGAACCAGATTGGCTCCCTCTCGGAGACCATTGACGCCGTCGAGTTGGCCCACCGCAACGGCTACCGCTGCATGATGTCGCACCGTTCCGGTGAGACCGAGGACACCACCATCGCCGATCTCGCCGTCGCACTGTCAACTGGCCAGATCAAGTCCGGTGCCCCGGCCCGCGGCGAGCGTATCGCCAAGTACAACCAGCTGCTGCGCATTGAGGAGGAACTGGGCGACTTTGCCGAGTACGCCGGTGCTTCCGCATTCCCGCGTTTCCAGGCCTGAATCACGCCATGAGGTGCTGATCCTGGCACCTGGCTTGACACGACCGTCTCGGTGTTGCCGGGACGGTCGTGTCAAGATGGACCACGATGGCCACGACACCAAGCAGCCGACACCGTTCGTCCGGAAGGTCCCAGCAACCGACCGGGGGGCGCACACGCCCGTCCGCGCCGAACCGGTCAGGTCCGAGGACCCGCGGAAATTATGAGCGCACTACGCGCACAGAACCTCCCCGTAGCCGAGCTACTGAGGAGGAGGGGGACCAGCCTCGCCGGTTCGGTCTCACCCTCAGAGCAGTTGTCATGGGTGCGGCGGTTCTGCTGGTACTCGTCATGATTACGCCTAGTTTAGGTATCTACTTCTCTCAACGTTCCCAGATCTCCCGGATCCAAGATGACGAAGCTCGGACACGCGCTTCCATATCGAGCCTTCAGGACGAGGTCAAGCGATGGCACGATCCCGACTACGTCCGTGCTCAGGCGCGCTCTCAGCTCGGCTGGGTGATGCCGGGCGAAACTGGATATCAGGTTATTGGGGAGAACGGCAAGGTCATCGGATCGACGACCTCGTTGGATGGAAAAGACCCAGTGACTGCGGCCAGCTCCGACGCCCGCTGGTGGCGACAAGCTGCGGGATCAATCCAAGACGCTGACCATCCCGTTCCACTCGGCAGCGCCACTCCGGGAGCGATGATCACGCCCACACCTTCGGCGAAGCTATCATCGCCTGGCCCTTCTCATCGATGAGGTGACATGCTCGAGGAATTTACCGACAATGACCGTCAGGACGTCCGGGACCAGCTTGGGCGCGAACCACGAGGAGTCGCCGGTGTGGCTTGGCGCTGCGGCTGCGGCAAGCCAGGTGTCATCGCGACCGAGCCCCGGCTGCCGAACGGCACCCCCTTCCCGACGACTTACTATCTCACCTGCCCGCGTGCTGTATCCCTCATCGGCACCCTGGAATCTTCGGGGCTGATGGCTCAGATGACTGAACGTCTTAGCGAGGACGAGGAGCTCGCCGACCAATACCGGCGTGCCCATGAGACCTATGTTGCTGATCGTGCTCGGATCGGTGAACAGGCCGGTCTTGACCCGGTTCCTGAGATCAATGGGTTTTCTGCGGGCGGTATGCCGACGCGTGTGAAATGTTTGCACGCTCTGGCAGGGCACGCCTTAGCTGTCGGCCCGGGGGTCAATCCTTTTGGAGACGAGGTCGTTGCAGAGTTGGGGAAGTTCTGGTGCAGCCCATGCACCCCGGCGCATCGCGAGCCTGAGTCGGACAGGAGGACGGCATGAGTAGCAACTACACCGTTGCAGCCATCGACTGCGGGACGAATTCGATTCGCCTTCTCATCGCATCAGCTGGCCCGGACGGCCGTTTGGTTGAGCAGGCACGAGATCTGGAACTGGTGAGGCTCGGCCAAGGGGTTGACGCCACCGGTTCTTTCCATCCCGACGCCCTTGAGCGCACTTTTTCAGCCTGCCGCACCTTTGCCAAGACCATTTCGGACCACCACTGCGACCAGGTGCGTTTTGTCTCCACATCGGCCGCCCGTGACGTCTCCAATCGCGATGACTTCTTCACGGGAGTCCGTGATGCTCTCGATGTGGACGCGGAGATCATTGACGGCACAGAAGAGGCAAGTTTGTCTTTTGCCGGAGCGATGTCTGGGGTCCAGGTAACCGATGAGCCGGTTCTTGTGATTGATTGTGGGGGAGGTTCGACGGAGCTGGTGCTGGGCTATGGAACCACTATCGATTCCCAGGCGAGCCTCGAGGTCGGCTCGGTGCGGCTGCGTGAGCGTTTCCTTCATGATGACCCGCCCACCGCAGAGCAGATCGATGACGCGCGCAAGTACGTTCGTGAAGCCCTGGGGTCCTGCCCGGTCGATGTTGCCGCCGCACGTACTGTCATCGCCGTCGCGGGCACGGTCACGAGCCTGTCCGCAATTGACCAGGGCCTCGCGGAGTATGACCGCGTCAAGGTTCATCATTCAGTACTGGCGGCTAGCCAGATATTCGACCTGGCGGACAAGCTGCTTTCGTCTACTGTTGACGAAGTTGAACAGATGGGGCCGCTGAAGCGACGTCGTGCAGAGGTATTGTGTGGAGGTGCCCTTATCATTGACGAAGTGTTCCGCCGTGTGACGGCAGGTGAACTCGTCGTCTCGGAGACCGATATCCTTGACGGCATAGCGCTGGCAATGCTGGCGCAGGAGAGCTAAATCGCTCCTGGCCCCCGTAGCCCAACCGGCAGAGGCAGACGGCTTAAACCCGTCCCAGTGCGGGTTCGAATCCCGTCGGGGGTACTCAACGTCACCAGGAGCAGCTACGCAGTGTGTACGACCTGAGTCGTCGCGGTCGCTAGAAACCGCGGTACGGGGAAGGTTCCGCGTCATCGCGTCGTTGTTTACAGTAGATGTGACCACAGTTTTCACAGGAGGATCACATGGCCAACCCGGTCTTTAGCCGAGCCGAGGCCTTCCAGTCGCACGGCAACCCTTACGGGCAGCCGGCCTACGCAGGCCAAGGGTATCCATCGCAGTACGGCATGTCAGGGCAACCTGGCGGTGAGTGGGGCTCGCTGTCACATGACGGCCCGCAGCAGCGTGCCGAGCGCGCAATGACCTTTGACGACGTCCTCGGCCGTACCGGCCTAGTTCTGCTCATCATCGCTGCCATCGGCGCTTTGAGCTTCACCTTAATCGGACCGAACATGGTGGCGGGCGGCCCCGCTTTGATCGTCGGGTCAATTGCGGCGTTCATTACCGCGATAATCGTTAGCACCCGCCGTACGGTGCCAGTCGGTGGCGTCATTTTCTACTGCATCTGTGAGGGGCTAGTCCTTGGCTCACTGTCGGCCATCTTCGAGGCCTCCTACCCCGGTATCGTGGTGCAGGCCGTCTTGGGTACTTTCGCCGCTGCCGGTGTGACGTTGGCGGCCTACAAGTTCTTTAACATCCAGGTGACGCCGCGGTTCCGTCAGATCGTCATTATTTCGACCTTAGGCTTCGCCCTCGCGATGCTCTTCAACCTCATGCTGACGCTGTTCGGGATTACCGTTGGCGTTTCCAGTTTTGGCCTTATCGGCATCTTGTGTTCAGCGCTGGGTGTGGTTCTGGCTGCCATGAATCTTGTCGTGGATTTTGACTACGCCGAGCAGGGGGTGCGTAACCAGGCTCCAGCTTCTGAGTCTTGGCGAGCCGCCTTTGGCATTGCAGTGACGATGGTGTGGCTCTACACGGAGATCCTGCGAATTCTCAGCTACTTCCGTGCTGATTGACGTTGACGGCAAGGGGGGCTTGGTCGCGATGACCAAGCCCCCTGCTGTCAAGTTTGTGACAGTTATGGCTGATCAGGTGCTCGGGACGTCGTGCAGATGAGTCTCCAGACACATTCGTGTTGCGGCTCCCCAGGACAGCCGGCGCCAGCGCCACAGCGGGATCCATTGAGCTGATTGGGTGGTGCCACCGACGTCAATGACGTACGGGTCAGTGGGGTTTTCACTGGTGGCTGAGTAAATGATCCGCAGGGCGTGGAAGTCCTCCAGCACCCCAGCGGGGGAGCGGCCGATCCAGTGATCTGATTGCAGGTCGATGATGCGATTGAGGCGGATGTGTTGCCCGGATTCCTCCATGACCTCACGGGTGACCGCTTGAGCCGGGGACTCACCGGGCTCCAGACCACCTCCAGGCAGTGCCCACAGACCAGGGACTGCGGTACGTGGAGAACACTCAGTACCTAGAACTCCCCGCCGCGACCGCACAACGGCATAGGCGGCAACGCGTTGGTATGGACGAACTAATTCGTCGGCCTGACGGTCCTCAGAGAGATCTGGTACGCCCCTTCGGGTGCGAGGGGGTTGAGAGCTGGACGTTCGCGGTGCCACGTGAGCAGTGACGACGATCTCATCATCGACTCGATCGGCAGACAGGTATTCCCTGACGACGAGTCCATGACGCCACAATTCGACGTGTGGATTCATCCCGTGACGGACGCGGAAGGCATGGGTCTGCCCACTGCCTGGCGTTCCGACTGCGGTGATGAGCACACTTTCATTCAACCACCTTGACCATAGGCGGCGGTCTAGCTCCTTGATGGGCTGAATCAGTCGAGGAGCCGAGGCGCTACTTGACCTCGTCGGTGACGTCGGTGCCGTCAGTATTGAAAGCCCTAGTTACACCGTTAACGCCAACGCGGAGGACGGGCGCATTAAGCTTCGAATCCTCGGTGATCGTCCATCCCATGTCGGATGGCTTCTGGTTGGCCTTCGCCGCCGTGAGATTCATGATGTGGATGATGACATTCGGGTGCAGCAGGGTAGGCGAGAAGGTCGCGGATGCGTCCCCCTTGCGTTGCACCGCCCATGCGGGCATATCAGCAGACCGGGTGCGCCTCATGACGACGCCAGGCGTCGTCGTCGGGGTATCGACCATGATGGCCTTACCGGGCTGGTAGCTGACCTGCCCGACCTGCTTAGCACCAGCGACAGCATCAGTTAACGCCTCAGCCATGGCGGCAGGCGACGCGAAGTCGATGTGGTTGATCGCAGATCCATCCGGCCGGAAGAAGACGGTCCGACTTTCTGGCTTGGTTGAGACTGTCATAAGGACAGTACCTTGGTTGTACTCGACGATCTGCAGGTTCTGGTTCATATGGGATCCAGAGATATCGGCAGCCTTACTCAAAATCGTGGGCATCTTTTCGACGGCGAAGTCGTCGGGATCGAAGGGACGTGACACTGTCTGGGTGCTCTGGGTTGCTGACGAGTCGATCTTGCCGTTCTGCCAAGTCCAGACCGTGGGGGAGCCGCCAATCTGGGCGGTGATGCTGAGAGCGGTCTTGGTGATGTCTACCTTCGTGATAGGTCCATTGCCTGACGCCGCGACAAGTTCATTGATGATCACACGGGTATGAATGCCATCGAGCGGGGATACCGAAGCAGTGACCTTGGATGACGGGACTAAGGCCGTGCGGCTCGGCTCGTCTAAGGGTGTCGTAGGGGTGGTAGAGCTGCATGAGGCAGACACGCAAAGCGTGATCGCACTAAGGACTACGCATCCGGTTTGCCGGAACCATATTCGACACGTCACGAGGCGAGTCTATGAGGAGTTTTGCGGCTGGTGTGGTGCTGGGAGGGTGGAGACCGGGCAGGCAGTTGGCTGAGTGAAGATGCCGCTAGCAGCTTGGATTTGCGTTGGTGGTGGGGTGTGTGTAATGTTTGGCGGGCCGTCGGGGGCTGCTTGGAGTGGTTTGAGTGGTTCTGGGTGGTGGCTGGTTCTGCTGGTTGGCTTTCGGGATTGCGGTTTTGTGGTTTC
>NZ_BJEN01000003.1 GCF_008326345.1 Cutibacterium modestum
CGTGGTTTGGCGACTTATGATGGCAAGTTGTTGAGTGGGCCTGTGGGTGAGGCGCTTGGTATGGAGAGTGTGGCTGTTTCTGAGGTGTTGTGAGGTTCATGATGGTGGGCCACACCACCCCACCATCATCTCTAGAGCTCTCGGAAAGCCGTCGCGACTCACCTCACCTCGTCCGAGACCGTGCGGGCAATGGTCCTCAGTTGCAGCCACCACTGCTCACGGGGACGACGATGAGCGGCGTCAACGAGGGAAAGCATCGTCTCCATCGGGCTAGGCCGCATTCCTGACTCGTTGACGCCAATAAACCACGAACCGTCCTGACGCGCCGCCAACTCGTCGTCAATAAGATTAAGAGCACGGTAGGTGAGTCGATTGGCGAGCAAGCGGTCGAAGGGTGAAGGTGAGCCGCCCTGTTGCATATGTCCTAGCACCACCTGGCGCACGTCATACATGCCGTGGGACTCCTCCTCCAGCAGCCGCGCGATGAAGTCGGTGGTGTAATTGTGCGACGCATTTTCATTACGTACGGCAAGGAAGAGCCGGCGTCCGTGGGCGAAAGACTCCCGCAACCAGTGAACGTCGTTGACCAGGTCATCCAGAGAGATACCGTCTTCGTTGGTGTAAATCCGCTCAGCACCAGCAGCGATACCCGACATCAGTGCGAGGTAACCGCAGTCACGGCCCATTGTCTCGACGACGAAGCAGCGCCTGGATGCGATACCCGACTCCTTGACCTTGTCCATCGCTTCGACGATGACGTTGAGGGCGGTGTCGGCGCCGATGGATAGCTCCGAACCGGGAAGGTTGTTGTCGATCGAGGCTGGGATGCACACCGTTGGAATACGGAAGGCCGGGTATCGGTCCCGCTCAGTCGTCATGGTGTGGATACCTTCGTAGGCCGAGTAGCCGCCGATGACGAGCAGCGCGTCGATGTGATTGTCCTCCAAGGCGCGGCTGACAGCGTACAGGTCGCGAGTGTTGGGGATCTCCCGGCGGGTGCCCAGCTCGGCGCCGCCTTCCCCGGCCCAACCCTCGACGTCGCTCCAAGCCAATTCCGACATGTCCCCGGCTGCCAGCCCGACGAATCCGTTATGGATCCCCACAACGGTATGACCGCGGGAAATCGCCAGTCGGACTGCTGCACGAGCAGCAGTATTCATGCCCGGAGCCGGACCACCGGCGTGCATAATCGCGATGCGTTTGCGGTCGGCGTCGCCAGCGGTGTCGGAGGTGGTGCGAGCTGGCTCGCTGAGTTCGGTGAAGATGGCGTCCATCTCGACGAAGGAACGTCCCCTCATCCGCATGGCCTCGTTGTATCGACCCTCCGCGATGAGACCGGGCACCGACTTCGTGTCAGCGATGGCCTTGACCAAAGGGAGGCGATGAATGCGGTTAGTTCCGGTACCGATAACGCGTCCCTCGGCCTCCGGAGTGGTCGAGAGCACCTCGTGAACCGCGTGATGACCCAGCCAGGTCGATGCCCAGCGGTCATAGGCCGACGGTCGTCCGCCACGCTGGACATGACCCAGGATGGTTACACGGGCGTCCTCACCCAGTTTGTCCTCGAGCACCTGACGGACGTATTCCGACGAAATCCGGTTGCCGGCGCGATCAGTGGCGCCCTCCGCGACGATGACGATCGAGTCGCGTCGACCCGCCTGACGGCCACGCTTGAGTTCGGCGCACATGCGGTCCTCCCAGCCATTTTCGGGCGGCCGCTCCGGGATAAGGACGTAGTCAGCGCCGCCGGCGACGGCCGCCATGAGGGCGAGGTAGCCGCAATGGCGGCCCATCACCTCGACGACGAAGGATCGCTGGTGGCTGGCCGCGGTGGAGGTGAGGTCGTCGATGGCATCGACAATGCGGTGCAGAGCAGTGTCGGCGCCGATAGTCATATCGGATCCGACGAGGTCGTTGTCGATGGACCCGACGAGTCCGGCGATCATGAGGGTGGGATGCTCGCGGGCTACCTCGGCGCTCACCTGGCCGGTGTCGACGAGTTCAGCGAGCAGGCCGGTCCACTCGGTGCGCAGCACATCTAGGCCGGTAAGCGAACCGTCGCCGCCGATGACGACGAGACGATCGATCCCGTGTTCGAGGAGATTTCTGACAGCCTTCAGGCGTCCCGGGCGTTCGCGCATTTCTTTGCAGCGGAAAGTTCCGATGACGGTGCCACCACGGTTGAAGATCGAACCGACGTCGTCCCACCTGAATTTCCGGATGCCGTCGCCGCCATCGATCATTCCCTGGTAGCCCTCGTAGATCGCATAGACCTCGGCTCCCACACTTAGTGCAGAGCGCACCACGGCTCGCACGGCGGCGTTCATGCCTTGAGCGTCGCCTCCGCTGGTCAGGATGCCGATCCGCAGACCGTGACCGTCGGGGAGAGTGGGGGTGAGCCTTATCTCGTCATTAACACGCACGGTTCAATATTGCCGCGCGGGAGTGGACAGCGGGTGAACTGTGACTGTTAGTCCCGCTGCCGGGATTTTTGCCACTGGTTGAAGGATGGGGCTCCGGGGTACTGGACCCGAAGAGAGTTATCCCCGGGGCGCAGAACGTGGCGGTTCAGGACCGCTCATCGGGAACCGTCTCGAGGTCGTCGAGCCAGGCTCGGGCGACCGCATCCGAGGGCATCCGCCAGTCGCCGCGCGGACTCAGTGAACCTCCGGCGACGACCTTGGGACCATTAGGAAGGGTCGACCTCTTGAACTGATTTCCGATGAACCGGCGCAGGAACAGCCGAGTCCAACCCTTGATTGCCGACAGGTCATAGGAGTGTCGGTCCTCGTCATGGAACCCGGGAGGCCAGGAGCCCACCGACGCATCCCGCCAGGCGTGGTGGGACAGGAAAACAATCCGGCTGGGGCGCATCCCGTGGCGTAGCAGGTGATACAGAGTGAAGTCCTGCAGCTCGTAAGGGCCTATCTTCGCTTGGGTGGACTGGATCTTCTCACCCGGGCGGGCGGGGACGAGCTCGGGGGAGATTTCCGTCCCCAACACCGACTCGAGTACCACATTGGTGGCCTCGTTGAACTGGCCCGACGAAATGCACCACCGGATGAGGTGCTGGATAAGGGTCTTGGGTACTCCTGTGTTGACTCCGTAGTGGCTCATCTGATCGCCAACACCGAAAGTGCACCAGCCGAGTGCCAGTTCCGACAGATCACCGGTGCCCAGCACGATGCCGCCACGTTGATTGGCTATCCGGAAGAGGTAGTCATAGCGCAGCCCAGCCTGGACGTTCTCGAAAGTGACGTCGTACACCTCAGCCCCGTCACCGGCCGGGTGGCCCATCCCCTTGAGCATCTGGGTGGCAGCTGGGCGAATGTCCAACACCTCACACGGGATGCCAAGAGCGTGACATAAATCTAGGGCGTTATTTTTAGTGTGGTTCGTGGTGGCGAACCCCGGCATTGTGAAGGCGAGGATGTCGGTGCGTGGCCGACCCATCTGATCCATGGCCTTGGCGGCGACGAGCAGGGCGTGGGTGGAGTCGAGTCCGCCGGAAACCCCGATGACGATTCTTGGCGATCCAATCGACTCGAGGCGTCGACGCAATCCATAGACCTGGATGTTGTAAGCCTCATAGCAATCTTGGGCGAGCTGATCAGGGTCGTGGGGGACGAAAGGGAATCGGTTGACGGGGCGTTCCAGGCCGATGTCGTCATGGGGCGGGTCAAGAGTGAAGGCAGTGGTACGCCACGGGGCTTCGGCGGGTTGGGCAAGGGCGTTGTCGTCGAAAGATCCCTGGCGCAGCCTCTCTTGCCGCAGCAGGTCGAGGTCGATGTCAGCCAGGCAGAAGCCTGGTTCGGGAGAGAACCTGTCGGTGGCGGTAAGAAGGGAGCCGTTTTCGTAGATCATTGTCTGGCCATCCCACGACAGATCTGTGCTGGACTCTCCGGGGCCGGCAGCCGCATAGACGTAGGCCTGCAGGTTGCGCGAGGACGTGACTTTGCATAGCTCATGGCGTTGGCGGGATCTTCCGACAGTGATGGGGGAGCCTGAGAGATTGACCTCTACGACGGCCCCGGCCAGTGCGGCCCGGGAAGACGGGGAGACCGGCACCCAAAGATCCTCGCACACCTCCACATGAAAGATGAGATCAGGAAGATCGGTGGCCTGAAAGAGCTGGTCGGCTCCGAAGGGAACCTCAGTAGAAGCTGCATGAGATTTTTGCCGCCCTGACAAGTCGATCGTCCCGGTAGTGTCCGCGCCGGCGGCGAAGTGACGTTTTTCGTAGAATTCCCGATAGTTGGGGAGGTGACTTTTCGGCACCACACCGAGGACCTGCCCGCGGTGGATGACGACCGCGCAGTTGTAGAGCCGGTTGCCGCGCTGCAACGGTGCCCCGACGATGATGACCGGGAAGAGGCCGCGGGAAGCTTGGCGTAATGCCTCGATGGCGTCGAGAACGGCGTCAAGCACGACGTCTTGAAGCAGCAGATCGTCGATGGCATAGCCGGTCAGGCACAGCTCGGGGAATACGGCGATTGCGACGTTTCGGGAATCGAGTTCTCGGCAGGTGTCGAGAATTCCCCCCGCGTTCGAACCGGGGTCACCGATATGCACCGGCGTGGTGCAGGCGGCGATTCGCGCAAAGCCTTGGTCATAAGTCGAGTGGAAGTTCCCCTTCATGGGGCCAGTCTCGCAGACACTGGCGCGGGTAACCTTCGGTCACCCTAATTCAGCGGTGCGCGGTGGGTTCGCACCGGAGCGGGAGACGGTAATCGCGGCGATGTGGGCTGCTCGTTGCAGCACCGCGGGCTCGACCCGACCAAGATCCCTGCGGTGGTCGACTCCCAATAACCCGGCCGTCCACACCGTCAATGGCCGCCGATATGAACGAATCCCCAGCACCGACGGTGTCGACTACGTTGATCTGCTCTCCAGAAACCCGAACCTCAAGACTGTGGGCCGTCATCGCCAATCCAGGTGGCTAGCTCGACGTCACGCCCCAAACGTGCCAGACCGACAGCGACGTTTAGCGGGGAGCCGCCAGGATGCTCACTTATCCGGCCCTCGCTATTGACAACATCAATCAACGATTCCCCAATAATAAGTGTCCTCAACATAGCCCTCTCCTGCTGTCGGCTCCTACAAATCTCTCCCTAGGTACGAGGTGTCGGGCCGGGGGCGTTACCGACGTTGTATTCGAACGGTGACGGTGTGGCCTTTAAACACGGTGTGGCCTTTAAACTTGGTCCTGTGCATGCCTCCGGAAACATCTTGAACCCGGAACCGCGCGTCGGCTCAGGCCTGTGTCGTGGCGGCAGTTTTCTTGCTGCTCTGATGGCAATAGTCTGCTTGGTCGCTGGCTGCGGATCGTCAATGCCTGCTTCGGCGCCATGTGTCGACTCCGTCCCTGGCGCGGGCGATTTGCGCACCCGCCACCAATACCCCGTGACCTGCCCTACGGCGTCCCCGGATCCGACTGCTCAAGCTACGCATACACCTCCAGACGGGCCGTCTGGCAATGACGGCGCCAATGGTCCTGAAGATTCTGCGGGTCCGAAGGCCGATGATTCAGCTCCGGCGACTCCTGGTCCGACTCCACCAGCGGCATCTCTTACCGTCGGGGCAAAGTCCTCGGCTGGAGCTGGAAAATATGTCCTGTGGATCAAAGCGGAGAACCGTGTTTACCTCGTCGATAACGGAGTAGTGAAGCGGGCTATGCTCACTACTGCTGAGCCATGGAAGACCCCTGTCGGAGACTACGAGATCGAATACAAAGTGCGTCATGCGGCGTCGACTGAGGACGGCATACGTTGGTATATCCCTAACTTCTTGTCCTTTTATCAGCGGCCCGGGGCGACAGGAACTATCGGTTTCCACCAGATTCCCTGGGACGAGAAGACCAAGAAACCTGCGCAGCCGGCCTATACCCTGGGATTACCCGGATACTCCAGTCACGGCTGTGCTCGGCTGGCCCCCAAAGATTCCGAAGCTCTCTACAACTTCGCTCATGAAGGCACGAAGGTGAAGGTGCGGTGAGCCGTCGACGCAGCGAGGAAAACACTCTCGATGTGACAGCGCGCCTGGGCCACCTGGACCAGGACAGCCCGGATGTTCTGGGGGCGACCACTGAGTCGGCGCGGGTGAGTAGGTCCGCAGGTGCCTTCATCGTTGCCATGGCCATTACTGGACTGGTGTGGGGGCTGACCTTGGCGATCTGGGCGACGAGCCCGGGCGTAAATGGCACCCGGGCGGGCATGCCGGCGAGCGGCTGGTTCGGTAGCCTCCTGGTCGGGCTGCTTTACGCGATGGGAGTAACGGTGATTCTCATCATCCCGGTCGTCCTCATGGCAGCTCTGCTGGGCGGGCGTCTCGTCCGGCGAAGGAGCCAACGCATCGCCGGTGGAGTCGTCGGCGCGATGGCGGTTTTGCTTGGAGCAGCAGGTCTTTACGCCCTCATTCCGGTTCTGTCGGCGGTGGCGGAAATCTCATGGCTGGCTGCCATAACAGCCAGCGCGTTGGGATGCTGGTGGGGGCCATGGGTGATGGTGGGGCGGGCACCACGATGTAAGGTGAAGCCGCAGTCGTGACCTAGAGTGTGGTCCATGACACAGCAGCGCACGTCGACCGTCTCTTCTGCCCCTAAAGCCCTCACGATCTGTGTTTGGGTTGCCGTGGGGTCCGTGGTCATCCAGGCTGTTTTGGCCTGTTTCATGCTTTCCGGGGTTCACGGCCTCGGTGACATGCATATGGGGTTCGGAATTGTGACCCTGCTGGCAACCATCGTCGCGGCCGTTCTGGCGGTGATGTGGAAGCATCGCGGCGGACCGTCGGCTGTTGTCGGTCACGCCGTTGGTATGGCGGTGCTAATCCTTGTCCAGTATGTTCTTGGCGAGCTGAGCAGTGGTGGCGCCACCAAGTGGATCCACGTTGTGCTTGGTGTCGTCATTGTCACCGGACTGCTCGTGCTGCCTCAGTCGGTCGGCAAGAACTCCAATAAGTGACCGGAGCTGGCGTCAACAGGCGATTTTTGCCGTCACCGCCCCAGTAACAGTCACCAGGTCCGACGGCGACAATTCCACCGATAGACCTCGACGCTCGCCTGAAACCAGCACCCGTGGCTGCTCTAGCACGGACTCGTCGATGCAGATGGGTAGCCGCTTTTTCTGCCCCGAGGGAGAAATTCCCCCGACGATGTAGCCGGTAGCGCGTTCTGCTGTCTCTGGGGCGGCCATGGTGACTTTTTTCGCACCTACGGCTGAGGCGAAGGCCTTGAAATCGAGTTGATAACTCACCGGAACGACGGCAACGGCAAGCTTGCCTGAAGGGGCCAGCTCGACGACCAGAGTCTTGAGCATGATGGATGGGTCGAAACCAAGCTTCGCCACCCCCTCATCGCCAAAGTGGTGATTAATCGTGGTCGTAGCTGTGCAGGACATGCGGAATCTTGGCCTTGACGAGGGTTTTGGTCGCCGGGGAAGCAGGGTCTGACGCAGGCATCAGCTTTCAAATCCCGCCCAGGTCCGCAACCGGTGAGTCATGTCCTCATCTTGGGGAGTTGGATGGCCGTCAATACTGAGAACGGGAGCGACGCCACGTACTGACGACAACAACCAGGCACCCTGGGCACGCAGCACCTCCCCGCGCTTCATGAGACGGGTAGCCGTCTTGACCCCGTCCTCATCAGCGGCTTTGAAGACGGTACCGACGGTGATGGAGCTCAGGATGCCGGTGGCGCCGGTGGGGGTCGTCCACAGCCCGTCGGCGGCTTCAATGATTAACCCAGAGGTCGGCCCCTCGAGTAGGTAACCGTCGGTAGAGGTGAAGATGACGTCGTCGGCACCCTGGGAACGGGCATAGCGCAGAGCTGCCACGTTGACGGCGTAGGACAGGGTCTTAACTCCGCCGAGAAGCCAGGGGGCATCGGCGAAGGCTTCGCTAGTGACTCCGCGCGATAGGCACAGCACGTCGATTCCCTCCCGCTCCTCGATTGCAGTTTTGGAGAGGGAAGAGATGATGAGAAAACCCCGGGGAGGCCCGGGGACGACTTGACGGCCATTGGTGTAGACGAGTTTGAGGGCAGCCTCTCCAGGGATACGCCAGTTGCGTGCCGCTTCTTCGATGAGGTGGTGCCAGGAGTCCAAGTCGGGGGTGGGGCCGTCCACTCCAGCGATAGAGCGGGCGAACCGGGAGAGATGCTCGTCGAGGTGGTCGATACGCGACGTTCCATCCTGGGCGGTCACGATACGGGTTGTGTCAAAGACACCATCCCCACGTACCAGCCCGAGATCGTCTGCATGGCACACCATGGTGGATGGCGGCACGACCCCTTCACCGAGGATGGCTAGCAGATATGGAACACTTGAATTCATGCGTTCAGCCTAGTTGAGTGATGGTTGGGGGTCATAGAGACTGTCCTCCGACGCCATAGAAATTTCACGTATGGTTGGGCGTCAGCGGTCAGCCAGCCAGGTTGACGTCCTAGTACTAACGAACGGACCGGGGGATCATTCATGACGCAGACGCATCGCTCGTCGCAACCACGTCAGACGTACCATCACGGTCATCTTCGTGAAGCCCTCATAGTGGAGGGCTTGGAGATGGCCCGCAGCGGTGGCGCCGAGGCTGTTGTGCTGCGTGAGGCTACTCGCCGCGCAGGCGTATCACCCAACGCCGCGTACCGTCACTTCGCGAATCGCGAGGCCCTTCTTGATGAGGTGGGCTTGGTAGCTGCCGACCAGATCGGCGTCGTGATGCGTGAAGCGGTGGCCCAGGCCCAGCCCGTTGATGATGAGGTCGCGGCGGTTGGTCAACTCGTGGCCGCCTGCCGCGCATATCTTGATTTCGCTCTGACCGAACCGGGGCTTTTCGACGTCGCGTACCGCATCTCGGATGCGGGACTTGACGCCCTTAAGGTGGATCGGTCAAAAGCACCGAATCTGCCCGACTCGGTGATCCGGGATGTCCTCTCAAACCCAGAGGTCACGTTTCCCGACCGAGTTGACGTCCGGGGCCTCGTTATTCTTTTGTGGTCCGTGCTTCACGGTTTTGCATCACTGTCGACGTCTGGCCCCCTGCGTGGTGAGAAAACCCCTGAGTGGGCCGACCGGGTTCTCAATATCATTCGTGCGTCCCTGCGCGGCGCGATCGTTCGAGCCTGATGATTCCAAGGGGTCGCGATCCCGGTTTCGAGGCTGAGGCCGGGTACCGTCAGATTCTGAATCTAGCGGTACCCGCTTTCTTGTCCCTCGTCGCGGAGCCGCTGTTCCTGGTTGCAGACTCTGCAGTGGTGGGGCATTTGGGTACCGCTGAGTTGGCAGGTCTGGGTGTGGCCTCGGCGGCCTTGACGACATTCACAGGGCTGTTTGTCTTCCTTGCCTACGCAACGACGGCAACATCATCGCGTCGAATGGGGGCGGGGGACCGTCAGGGAGCCGCCCATACTGGTGTTGATGGCTTGTGGCTGTCTCTCATCATTGGTCTGCTCGTGGCGACCATGCTGGTGGCTATTCCGACGACGGTGGCAGGTTGGTTTGGGGCTAGTGGCGCGGTTGCGGATCAGGCAGGGCGCTATTTACGCATCACCGGGTTCGGCGTGCCTGCGATGCTCGCGACTATGGCGGTCACGGGTGTGTTGCGTGGGTTCCAGGACACCCGCACGCCTTTAGTCGTGACCGTCATCACCTTTAGTGCAAACCTGGTGCTCAATGTGTGGTTTGTCCTCGGCATGGGCTGGGGGATCCAGGGGTCTGCCATCGGCACCCTCGTCTGCCAGATAGCTATGGCGGTGGCTTTAGTGTGCGTGTTGTGGATGCGAACACGCGGTCTTGACCTGAACTTGATGCCGCATCTGAGCGGCATTGCTTCGAGTTTGCGTGATGGCACCCCCTTACTTATCCGCACCCTGGCGTTGCGCGCCGCTCTTTACGTGACAACCTGGGTTGCGGCCCGGTCTGGAGCGATCACTATGGCGTCGTATCAGGTGACGATGACAATGTGGAACCTGCTGCTCATGACCATGGACGCCTTGGGCATTGCCGGTCAGGCCCTCACCGGGGCAAGCCTGGGGGCTGGCGACACCCGACGCACCCGGTCGCTGACCGCCACGATGACACGATGGGGGCTCGTGGCCGGCGTTGTTATAGGCGTCGTGTTGGCAGCCTTCCACCAACTGCTTCCTGTCCTATACACCGACGACCCCGCCGTGCACCGAGCGGTCGCCGCCGGATTGCTCGTTGTCGCGGCTCAACAGATCGTTGCCGGGCCGGCTTTCGTCCTTGACGGGGTGCTCATTGGGGCTGGCGACGGTCGGTGGCTGTCGGGCGCTCAGGTTGTCATGCTCGTGGTGTACTTACCAATGGCCTGGGCGGTGCATTTGTTCGCGCCGTCGGACCCGGCCGCCGCGGTGGTCTGGCTATGGATCGCCTTTAGCGGGTTCATGGTCGTGCGCTGCGCCATCCTGGCATGGCGTGCGCGGGGGGATACGTGGATGAGGACCGGCGCTTGACCATATCTTGGTGCCGCAGGGGCTCGACGGTTCCCGTAGCAGAGACGTAACCAGGCATTGCATCAGCCGAAATCGACTCGCTGCGCTCCCGGTATGGAGTCGTACCTCTCCGGTGCGCTGGTGAACACCACGATCTGGCTGGTCTGGGCGCCTTGGGCGACTTCGCCGAGGATGTGTCTGACTCTTACCGGATCGGAGTAGACCAGGGCATCGTCGAGGATCACCGGTACCCCGTCGTCGGGATCAATGAGCCGGGCGGCGGCCAACCGGACAACTAGTCCTAATTGCTCACGGGCTCCTGACGACAGCTGGACCCATTCCAGGCGGGAGCCATTGAGATGACGTGCCACCACCGACAAGGTGGAATCGATCTCGACGTGAAGGTCAGGCCCGAAAACCCCACGTCCAATTCGATCGATGTGGGTAGTGAACGGTGCTACGTAGGACTGCCGCACGCTTTCCAGATGTGCTGTCAGGGTGGTGAACAGCAATTTGGCCGACTGCGCCCGTCGTTCCAATCCAGCAACACGTCGTGCCAGTTGGTGTTCCTTCGAGGTGAGGGTGTCGACCTCGGTCTGACGTTGTTGGCGGCCAAGTCCTTGCAGCTGTCCGTTGAGTTCAGCCTGGTAACGGATGTTGCTTTCAAGGCGTTCGGTTGCGGCCGTCAGCGCCACCCGCGTCCCCTCCGCCTCGCTACGGACCTGATTTGGGTTGCGTTCCGCGAGCGCGGCTTGGGCGCGGTCGGCCTCGGCTTGTGCGAGTCGCGCCTGCTCCTGGGAGGTGGCGAGGGTCTCTGCGAGGACCTGGTCGCTGGTGTCTTCGCGGGCGGTTGTCAGCTCATGAGAGACCGGGCGACTGTCTCAGCAGCCTTGTCAGCGTCGACACGCGCCCGGAACGCTTTTTCGCGGGCCTCGACGCGGCGCTCCTCTACCGCTTTCAGTCGAGCATCAGCCTGGCGTTGGGTGGTACGCGCCTCACCTGCGGTAGCTACAGCTTCTTCTTCCAGCTTCTGGGCTTCGGCGGCTGAGATGTTGGCGGCGCCATCATCGCGCTCAGCCATGGCTTCAAGTTCATGGATGGTGGCTTCGCCTTGTTCTTCCTCAAGGCGTTCTTGCCACGAGGAGATGTGGGTCTCCATGACATTGCGCTCAGTCAGACGGGACTCTGCCTGCTCCAGACTCGTCACGCCTAAGCCTTCAAGCTGGGTCACTACGGCTTGATGGGCCTTTTCAGCGTCCTGCCCCAAGGCCATGACCTCCGAGGTGGGGGAAATCCGCACTCGCCAGGCTTCGCCCATCTCCATCACGAGCTCACCATCTACTCGACGCTGGCTCGTCTCGCCGATTGGGACGTTGAGGTCCGCGCCGTCAACTCGCAGTGAAGCTCCTTCGGCGAGGTGCTCGATGGCTAGCTGTGGGCTTGCCATGGATGCTTTATGACGGGCGAGCTCTGCGGCCTTGACGGCTTTCCGCAGCGCCTTCAGCGTCTCGCTCGTCACCTTTTCAGCGTCGAGGCGTTGTTGTTCGGTCGCGATTCGCTCCTTGAGCTCATTAATGCGATCGAGTTGTTGCCGGGCCCTGGCCGACTGTTCACCAGCTCGCGCTGCTGCAAGGGTCTGCCGGGCTTGGGCTTCAGCCGTCTCGGCTTCGGAAACGATCTTCTGAGCCTTATTGCACGCCGTCTGAGCCTCTTCGCGTTCCACGGTGACGTTGTGCTCAGCACCGACAGCTCTGCGAGCACCTGCTGGCAGTGTTGGTCCTCGCTTTGTGCAGTCGCAAGGTTGTCAACGAGCTTGGCCCTCGTGTCGTGGGCCGACTTGGCCTCGACCTGACGCTGTGTTGCCTCACTGGCAGCATGCCTCGTCACTTCGACCTCTTTTTCAAGATCGGCGAGGTTTGCCACGTCGGTCTCGGCTTGCTGGTAGTCCGCCTTCTTGGCTGCCACCACCGTTCGGTCATGACTGATTTGTTCATTGATTCTGCTGAGGGAAGCGACGACATCGTCGACTTCAGCGAGCTTGTGTTGCGCTTCTGCAAGGGCGCTGCGAATGTTTTCAAGTTCGTCGCGATCTGCAAAGACGTTGCGGCGCTCTGAGCCTCCAGGCGTGAAGTACTTATCGTATTCGTCTCGAACCCGATCCATGAGTCCGCTTCCAGACCCCTCGTCCGGCTGTTGCCCGCCGGCCTGTTCCAAGGCGGTCGTGAGGGCTTGAGAGGAGTCCAGTCGCAGCGGGGACAGTCCACTTGCCTGCATGAGACGTAGCGCATTCCACAGTGTGACATCGGTGTCTAATAGCAGCGTCTCCATTGTCTCGACGGCCTGATCACCGGTGACCGTCTCGCCAGCACGTGACCCGGAGAGGAATTTCAGGGAAGACTCCTTGTCCTTGAGGAAGCACTTGCGGTGGACGAAGCGGTGAGAGCCGATCGTCATCTCAGCTTCGATGACGACTTGCCGAGATGTTCCATAGGGCTGGGCGATCCGGACCTTGCGGGACTTTGACGAGGCTTTGGTGCCGGTATCGAGTAGTAGATCAAGAGTTTCCACCATGGAGGTCTTGCCGATCTCGTTGCGTCCAGCGGCAATGACAATCCCGCGGTCGGGCAACTCGAGAGTGCGTTCGTCAATCGCTTTGAAATTTTCGACGTGGATGCGGTGTAGCTTCATCGTGACACCTCCACTGTGTGTGCAACGGTGGGTGCGGTACCGGCTTCTTCAGCGTTGACGAGGCGGTGTAACAGGGTGAGCGCCGCGACGGCGTCGTCATTAGTGGCACACATGCCCGACAATTCTTCTGCAGCCTCGCGAACCCAACCGGGTACATCAGCTTCAGCCAGGCTGATGTCGTTACCGACCACGGTGAGATCATGGCGGTTTTCACTCGGTTCAAGGCTGGCAAAAACGGTCTCATAGTCAGCGAGAATTTCGTCAAGCTCTGCCTGCTGAGGGATGGTGACCTGACCGTGAAGGTCGTATCGGATAATGGTGCGATCCCGGTGATCGAAGGAATCTAACCGGTCGCGCAGAATTTGCAGATCTGCCTCGCCGGCGACCTCCTGACTCACTCGAGCGTGCAACCATGTGCCGACATCGATTGTCTGGCAGGTGAGGGGATCGCCGAGGTCCACGATGACCGTAGTACCGACACCGACCTCATTGAAGCTCGTTGATTCTTGGGTTCCGCTGTATCGGATAGCGGCGTGGTCATCGTTGAGAGGCCAGGCTATGTGGCGGTCCCCCAACGCCACGTAGTGCAGCGCTCCTCGGGCAATCGCTTCGTCGAGGGGGGAGCGGGAGATGAGGGCGTCACGGGTATCGCCCGACAATCCCTCAAGTTGGCCATGGCCAACCAGGATGCGTGGCGTCTCGGTGGGCTTCAAACTCATCGCAAGTTTGGCCAGAGGATCGGTTGAAGGATGGCGGGTCGTTAGCGGAGCGGCAACGATCGTCGCGATGACGAGACCATTTCCGTTAGTAACTTGGGTCTCTGCTTGATCTCGCAGTACGTGAACGTTGCTGGGGCAGCGACGAAGAAAATCTTGCCCGTCCCATAGGCAGCCCGGCTCTAAGCTGTCGTGGTTTCCAGGTAGCAGGTATACCGGAATGTCAATAGAGGCCATCGCCTCACATGCTCGGGCAATGATTTGCGCGGAGACATTCTGGGTTTCGAAGACGTCCCCGGCGACGACGACAAACTCGCAACCCTCTTGGTGGGCAACATCGCCCAGCCTGCGCACCGCCTCGATCCGATCGGCAGTGAACCGTGCCTGCGGGTCATCGTCACCGCGCTTAGACAAGTAGTGCCGAGTCATCCCCAGTTGCCAATCTGAGGTGTGGAGGAATCTAGTCATGGCAGCACGATAGGAAATGACTTGGACACTGCTCGTGTACGCGTGTTCCGTTGGTGTTCTGGCTTGTAAGCCCTATTTCAGCGGACTTCACGGGACCATCACGATCGGTATTACCGGTGAAAAAGGACGTGGTCTGGCAGTCACCTCAATGGAGACGCTGGACGGGGTCGGAGCCGTTACCCGAAGCAGCGTCCACACTTATCGAAGGACCCACGTGTCTTGGTAACCATTGCCTGACCGGTGATGAACCCGAGGCGGGGTGGCGGTGGCGATGGTCAATTTCCGTTGACAGCGATGATGTCGATCATGTGATCTCCTCTTACTCCTCATCATGGCGCGAAGAATGGGACACGTCAGCAACAAAGTGCTTTGGTGGCTTTGGTGGCAACAGATATGTTTCCGTCCCCCCTATACTCGGCAACGAAGGAGGCGCTGTGACTGAGGATTCCACCGTTTGGCTCGACAACCATTGGCTCGACGACCACCAGCAGCGCGTATGGCGCTTGTGGCTGGAAGTATCGACCACCCTGCCTGCCATACTCAACCGTCAGTTGTCCCGCGATTCGCAGTTGTCGGTGCAGGACTTTGAGGTGCTCGTGCGTCTTTCTGAGACCGACGGCGGCGAGATGAGAGTCGTGGCCTTAGCAGAGCGCATGAGATGGGAACGCTCCCGGCTATCCCATCACCTCACGCGTATGGAGAAGCGAGGCCTCATCGAACGTCGCGTCTGCTGTTCTGACGGCAGGGGAGCCATCATTCACCTCACCAATCCAGGCATGGCCGCATTGCGACAGGCCGCTCCGGGCCATGCTGCCTTGGTCCGGCGCATCGTTTTTGGCGGGCTTAATCGCGGCCATCTCGACGAGCTTGAAGCCTTCCTATCGCGAATTCGCCAGAGCCTTGCTAAGGAAGACAACGCTAACCCCGCGGACCTCAGTTGAGGCCAGGACACACCGCCGCTCCATCTCACGTCCGTCCCACTTAGAGAAACGGCCACATCCGCAGGACAATACCGGCCTTAACATCAGCCTCACCGACGCGGATGAGGAGCACATATGGCAATAGCGTCCACAGGCATCTCGGTGGGATCCGGTGAACCCGCTACGAATAAACCCCGCATGAAGGGCCGTCATCTGGTGATGATGAGCCTCGGTTCGGCCATCGGGACCGGTCTCTTCGTAGGGTCTGGCAAGGGTGTGGCTGCGGCCGGACCAGCAACCTTGGTGGGATATATCGTCGCTGGGTTGCTCGTCATCGCCATCATGTACATGCTCGGCGAAATGGTTGCAGCCGACCCCGACTCTGGGGCGTTTTCGGTCTATACATCGCGAGCTATGGGCCCTGCTGCCGGTTTCGCAATGGGGTGGATCTGGTGGATCGAACTCGTCGTCGTTGTAGCGGCCGAGGCGATCGCAGCGGCGTCGACCCTTGTCGCCATGTGGCCCATAGCCCCCGTCTGGCTGCTTACCTTCATCTTCTTGGTCGTTCTCACCGCGATCAACCTGCTGGGAGCCGACCGCTTCGGGGAGTTTGAGTTCTGGTTTGCCCTGCTCAAGGTGGTCGCCGTCGTCGTCTTCCTCGTCATCGGTGTGCTGCTTATCTGCGGCGTCTTGGCGGCTCCCGCGGCGGGAACGTCCAATCTTCTTGGTCACGGTGGGTTCTTGCCTAATGGGTGGTCTGGGGTGGCGACGGCACTGCTTTTGGTCGCCTTCAGCTTTGGCGGCATCGAAATTATGGCGGTAGCGGCTGCCGAGACCGAAGACCCCGCCCACAATGTCTCTCGGGCTGTGCGCACCATCGTCTGGCGGATTCTGCTGTTCTATATGGGTTCAGTAGCCATCATGGTGATTGCGATGCCTTGGGATGATCCCAGGCTTGGCACCTCACCCTTCGTGGCCGTCCTTGACCGGGCCGGGATCCCAGCAGCCTCTGAGGTTATGACCCTGGTCATTGTGTTGGCCTTGCTGAGCTCTCTCAATGCCAATCTTTACGGGGCTGCCCGGATGCTTGGCTCTTTGGCGGAACGCGGTATGGCCCCTCGCGTCGCCATGCGGACCAGGGGCCGCTCGGTGCCGACGGTCGCCGTGCTGGCCAGCGTGGCCTTTGGGTTCTGTTGTGTGCTGGCTACCTTCCAATGGGGCGACGCGGTACTTGGTACTCTGCTGAACATCGTCGGCTCAACCATCATCGTCACCTACTTCTTCACCACCTGCTCTCAATACGTGCTGCGTCGCAGGGCTGAAAAGGAGGGCACTCTACTGCCGATGCGGTTAAAAGGGTTCCCGGTGGTGAACTGGGCAGCAATGATCCTGCTGGTCGCTATCGTCGTATTAGGCATGTTTGCTCCCGACGTACGTGCTCAGCTGATGTCGACGGGGGGGCTTGTCGTCATCCTCTATGTCATTGGGATGGGGTGGTCTCGTCATGCCGGACGCAGCCCCTTCCATCCCACGACGGACTGAACTCAGGCGGATGACGGCCCCGGGTCGTCCGGGGGCTTGGGGGACCGAGCGAACAAGTCGCGTTTGCGGTCCTTGGCCCGAATGACTTCCGGGACGATGCGAGATGTGGCACGTCGGTCAGTGGCTGTTGGGGTGGGAGTCGGGGCCAGATCAGGAGAAGGAACCGTTACCGACTTGGCGAACATTGGCTCAGCAGCTGGCCTCGGGAAGGAGGTGCTTTTCCCGGATGGCTTCTTGATAGCGGGCTTCGAACTAGCAGCCCCGTTTTCGGATTTAGCCTCTGATGGTTTCGTGACGCGCCCCATGGCATGGACGCGTCGGCCCTCCAGGCGGTCCTTGAGCTGGGAGGTGTAGATCGAGGTGTTCCCGACGACTCGGCCAGCGACGGCGACGGCGATCATGCCAGGAGCGAGCATTGATAGGTTGCCGGTCATCTCCCCAACCATGAGCAGCATACCGAGTGGGGCATGGGCGACCGAGCCGAAACAGGCGATCATGCCGACAATGACAAAGCTCATCGGTGAGGACGGGATGCCTGGCAGTCCCTCGAGGATGCGCCACAGTGCCGCGCCAGTGGCCCCACCAATGACCATGCCAGGGCCGAAGACGCCGCCCGAACCGCCCGATCCGATGGACAGGGTCGTTGAGAGGATCTTGGCGAAGGGGATTGCCAGCACCATGAGCAGCGGCATCCGTACGAGGTTGTTGGCGAACATCTCTTGCTGTACCGAGCCGTAACCGGTACCTAGTGCGGCCGGGATGGCCAGGTCAAGCAGGCCGACTCCCAGACCACCGATGGCTGGGATAAGCCAGCCGGGAACTTTGTTGAGGCTCTCGAAGAGCTTGGTGCCGCCGTAAAAGACCTCTACATAAAGCTTGCCCATGAGGCCAGCAGTGAGGCCCAGCAGAACGAACCAGATGAGTTGCAAAGGCTCGGAGAACTGCACTCCGTTGAGCGATCCGAAGATTGGTTCGAATCCGTACACCGACCCGAAGACCACGAAGGCGACGATCGACGACACCAGAGAGGGCATGATCGCGTCGGACTCCATGTCGTCGCGGTAGAGCAGTTCCGCACCGAGTAGAGCACCGCCCAGCGGGGCACGGAAGATGGCACCGATTCCCGAGGCGGTGGCTGCCGAGACGGCGATCCGGGCGTCCGGGGTGGCGATCTTGAGCTTCTTACACAATGAGGAGATGACGGTTGCGCTGATCTGGGCGGTGGGGCCCTCACGTCCACCCGAGCCGCCGGAACCTATCACGAGGGCGGATGCGATGATCTTGACCGCCGCGACTTTGCCCTTGAGAGCTGTCGGGTCGTGATGGACGGCATGGATGGCGTTGTCAGTGCCATGTCCTTTGGCAGTGGGCGCGACAAAGTACACCAGGATTCCCGAAACTAGGGCACCTCCGGTGACGACGAGTGGGATCGCCCAAGGCCGTGTTGGTCCGGTGCTGGTGGCGCCTCCGCCCTCGCCCAAGGTGCCTGGCGGGGTGTAGCTGCCCAACGTCTCGAGTAGCCAATGCGTACCGGTTTCCAGACAGAAGAAAAAGATGATGGCACCCACGCCAGAGACGATGCCGATGACTGTGCCCATAAGCAGCCAACGGTTTAAGGAGTCTCGGAAGGCTTTGGGGCGGTGCGGGACGAGGGCACGGCGGAGGCGCCTGAGTCGTTTGGCCCATGCGGCCCGGGTCTCGGGATGGATGGCGGTCTCGGTCATTGCTGGCTGGAATCCTCTGCGCAGGAGCGGATAGGAGTGCCGTGGCCGCTTGCCTCGGCTGCGCGGGTAAATAAGGTGAACCCGGTGACGACAGTGTCGATCTCGCCAGGCTCGAGGTGACTGAGTAGGTCGATGAGCTGACGTCGACGGTGCTTATTGACGTCTTGCACGAGCGTGGACCCCCGCTTCGTCAGAGAGAGCACATTGGCGCGACGATCGTCGGGATCGGGAGAGCGGTCGACGAGCCCCTTGGAGACGAGACGTTCGACCATCCGAGCGATGGTTGAGGAGTGGACCTCGAGGTCACGAGCCAGGTCGACCCCACGCGTCACTCCGGCGTCGATGAGGACGAGGAGTCGGTATTGCGGCGCGCTGACGTCCTCAGCAAGTTCCACTAGGGAACGGGCTGCCACGTCGAGGAGGGCCCACGATGCTTGCAAAGCGGTTTCGACATCGGCGTGGTTGGGGGCTGGCCCTTCCGACTTTGTTGCATCCTGCGACATCTGCACAGTGGAATTGTTGCACACTGCATTAATTCTGGCGACGCTCGGTCTACAGCTGGCGTGGTCGCCTACAGTGATGCCATGGCTCGCATCATTGTCACCGCACCGCAGCTCATGTCCGTCGTCAACGAGGAACTTCCCGGTCACGAGGTCGTGGGTGGCGATCATGCCATGGATCGCCAGGAACTTTCCGACCAGATCGCCACCGCCGACGCTCTGCTTACTAGCTTGTCTGATCCCCTTGACGCCGAGATGATTAGTAAAGGGAAAAACCTTAAGGTCATCGGTCAGTGCGCCGCTGGTTTTAATAACATTGACCTCGACGCTGCCAAGCAGGCTGGGGTTGTGGTCACGTCGACCCCGGGCGTCCTCCACGAGGCCACCGCCGACCTTGCCTTCACTCTGCTTCTTGAGGTTACTCGTCGTACTGGCGAGGCTGAGCGCTGGGTGCGTTCTGGCAAGGCCTGGCGCTACGATCACACCTTCATGCTGGGCGCCGGGTTACAGGGGGCTACCCTCGGCATCATCGGCCTGGGGCAGATCGGTGAGGCTATGGCTCGACGCGCCGCAGCCTTCGGCATGAACGTCATCTACAACGCTCGTCATGAGAAGAATGTCATGGCGATTGACGCCGTCAATCCCAATACCCAGCCAACTCGTCGCGTCGAACTTGACGAGCTCTTCGTAACCTCCGACGTCGTCTCCTTACACTGCCCACTCACCGATAAGACCCGCCACCTCGTTGACGCTGACGCCCTGGCTGCTATGAAGAAGACCGCCTATCTCGTCAATACTGCTCGCGGCGCCTGTGTCGATGAGGTTGCCCTGGTGAAGGCTCTCAAGTCGGGTGCGATTGCCGGTGCGGGTCTGGACGTCTACGAGGATGAGCCGGCGATCACTGTGGACTTGCTGACGATGGAGAACGTCGTGTTGCTGCCTCACATTGGATCGGCTGCCCTGCCGACTCGTGAAGCGATGAGCCGTCTAGCTGCGCGCAATATCGCCAAGGTCCTTGACGGGAAGCCAGCTGAAACCCCAGTGGAGTGATCCGTTCGCTCACAGCGTTGGTGTGATGGGTCTGGTTCTCCTTGGCACAACGTCGTCGGAGAGAGCCGGCCTCGGCTGTGTTCATCGGGGCGAAGAGAGTACGCAATGACGCGGGCAGAATTGTCTGAAAGCCTGTGGAAACGGCTATTTCCGAAAACCTGTTTTCTGTATTTAAGCTATCGATCGCTTGCCTAAATTGTGTCGCTGTGGGCGGGCTGCTGTGGCATGAAAACCGCATTATGACGCGGTTTGCACGTCTGTTCTAGGGGGTGTGCACGAACATGCACAAAAGCCGTTTTCGGTGGTTGTTGTCCAGAGCTTTCCCTAGCCTTGGCAAGTACCTGGCAACGGTGGCGGGGCACCGAGATCCCCTGAGTCACCCCCCCACACGCCGGATGGTTTCGAAGGGAGCATTCAATGAGGACCATGAACGCAGACGTCGTTGTCATCGGTGGCGGTGCCACCGGTGCAGGCGTCGTGCGGGACGTCGCGATGCGTGGATATCGCGCCGTTCTGTTGGATAAAGCCGACCTCGGCCAAGGAACCACCGGTCGTTACCACGGCCTGCTCCACTCCGGTGGGCGATATGTCGTTTCGGATCCCGGGTCGGCGACGGAGTGCGCTGAGGAAAACGAGATCGTTACCCGGATCCACGCTGACGCTGTTGAGAAGACTGGCGGTCTCTTCGTGGTGACCCCTGAAGATGACTTGGAGTTTTCCGATCAGTGGGTTGAGGGAGCTAAAAAATCCAAGGTGCCCTTCGAGGAGATTGCCACCGCGGAGGCCCTGCGTCGTGAGCCCCGTCTGAACCCCGGCATTAAACGTGCCTTCGCTGTTCAGGATGGTTCGGTTGATGGATGGCAGATGGTGTGGGGTGCCGCCCACTCCGCTATCGAGTATGGCGCCAAAGTCATGACCTACACCGCCGTCACCGAGATCATTCGTGAGGGCGACCAGATCAGCGCTGTTGTCGCCCATGATCTTAAGCACGACGAGCGGATCCGAATCGATTGCAAGTTCGTCATCAATACCGCTGGCCCGTGGGCTGGACGCATCGCTGAGCTTGTTGGCTGCCATGACGTTGACGTCGTGGCGGGCCGCGGCATCATGATCGCTATGAACCACCGCCTGGTGAACACGGTGATCAATCGTTGCATCTATCCTGCTGATGGCGACATCCTCGTTCCGGTGCACACTGTGTCGATCATCGGCACCACCGACGTCAAGGCTGATGATCCCGAGCGTCTGGCCATTCCTCGTAACGAGGTGCAGCAGATGCTTGATTCCGGCGAGACCCTTGTGCCGGGATTCCGCGACGCCCGTGCGGTCCACGCCTGGGCTGGTGCCCGTCCGCTGTTCAAGGACAAGCGAGTCTCGTCTACCGATACCCGCCACATGTCCCGCGGCATGAGCATCCTCGACCACGGCTCTCGCGACGGCGTCAATGGCATTGTCTCCATCATCGGCGGCAAGCTCACCACCTACCGGCTGATGGCTAAAAACGTTGTCGACGTCATGTGTGAGCAGCTCGGCGACGACCGCCCCTGCCGCACTGCAGACGAGGCTGTGCCTGGATCGACCGTCGGCAAGAACTACCTCATCACCCACCGTCTGGGTGAGAACGAGGAGCGCCGTGCCGGAACTGGTCTGGTTCGCGGGGGCGATCCGAAGGCCGTGGCGTCGTCCAAGAAGATCGACAACCAGGTCATCTGTGAGTGCGAACTTATGAGCCGCAAGATGTTCACCGATCTGTTGGCCGATCAGCCTGACGCGACCTTCGACGACCTGCGCCGCCAGCTGCGTCTGGGCATGGGCCCCTGTCAGGGCGGTTTCTGCTCGATGCGCGCTACCGGTGTTGCTGTTGAGGAAGGCACGATCGACGCCGAGCGCGCCACTGGTTTGCTGCGTCTGTTCCTCAAAAACCGTTGGATCGGTCTGTGGCCGATTCTCTACGGCGAGCAAGTTCGTCAGACTGCCCTTGATGACTGGATCTTCCAAGGCACCTTCGACGTTGAGCACCTTCCCACCCCGCAGCAGGAGGTCGAGCTGTGAGCACCGCAACCGTCCCCACCAAATCGACCACTGCCGACCGTTTCAACGCTCAGCACGTCGTCGTCATCGGATCCGGCCTCGCCGGCCTGACTGCCGCCTTGCGCCTGCGTCGTGGTGGCGCCCGGGTGACCCTCGTCACCAAGGGTGTCGGCGGCCTGCAGTTGGGCCAGGGCACTGTCGACGTCCTGGGCTACACCCCGGGTCGCGTCGAAAAGCCCTACGAGGCTGTCAAGGAACTCGCGTCCAAGCACCCCGAGCATCCCTACGCCAAGATCGGCGTTGAGGCCGTTAGGGAGGGCATCGACTTCCTGCGCGAGGTTACTGGTGACTCTTACTTGCTTGGTGACGGGGAGACCACAATCAACCTGCCGACCGCTGTCGGTGCGATTCGCCCCACCGCTCTGGTCCCGCCGTCGATGATCAAAGGCAATCTCAAAGACGGTGACAAGGTCATCGTTATCGGGCTGGCCCAGTACAAGGACTTCCACGCTGGTCTCATCGCTCAGAACATTGACCGGGCCACGCTGCCCGGCGGTGGTCACGCTTCCGCTCGCGCTGTCGTGGTCGATTTTGAGCCCCGCGAGGGCGAGTACGACGCCACTGGGTTGTCGATCGCTCGTTCCCTTGACAACGCCCGTACCCGTCGGGCGCTGGCTGAGGGGCTCAAGGGATTCGTCAACCCCGGTGAGATCGTCGCGCTGCCGGCCGTCCTCGGTATCGACAACCACAGCGAGGTCCTCGCCGACTTCACGAAGATTCTCGGCGCTGAGGTGTTCGAGATCGCATCGCTGCCACCCTGCGTGCCCGGCATGCGCCTCAACAACAAGCTCGTCGTGACCGCTAAGAACGAGCGCGTTGACTACGTGCTCGGTTCAAAGGTCACCGGCTGCAAGGTGACCGACGGTAAGGTCGTCTCTGTGACGGTCGGAACCGTCGGTGCGGCCAAGGAGATCAAGGCTGACGCCGTCGTCCTTGCGGGTGGCGGCTTTGAGTCCGGCGCCCTCAAGCTTGACTCTCACGGCCATCTGCATGAAACCATCCTCGACCTGCCGGTCACCATGCCGGAAGGCGTCAAGGAGGAAGATCTCGTCCACGGTGACTACTGGGGTTCCCCGCAGCCGCTGTTCCAGTGCGGCGTTGAGGTCGACGAGAACATGCTCGTCACCTACCAGGGCAAGCCTGTCCATTCCAATGTCTACGCCGCCGGCGGCGTCATCGCCGGTGCCACTAGGTGGCAGGAAAAGTCGGGTGAGGGCGTCGCCCTCGGCTCGGCCATCAAGGCCGCGGATGCCATCCTGTCGTCGGTCGGGGCTGGTGCTGCGACCAGGGAAAGGAACTGATCATGGGTGTTATCGAGGAGACGTTCGCCGGACACGAGGTCTCGCGCCAGTCGCTCGACGCCTGCGTCAAGTGCACTATCTGTGAGACGATGTGCCCGGTGGCCAAGGCCACCCCGCTCTACACCGGACCGAAGTACAACGGCCCACAGGGTGAGCGCTACCGCGACGGAGCTTCCGTCGACCACTCCCTCGAGTGGTGTAACTTCTGCGGCATCTGTACTCTCCACTGCCCACAGGGCGTGAAGATTGCGGAGCTCAACGAGCAGGCGGCTGCCAAGATGAAGCACCAGAATGGTGTGCCGCTGCGTGACCGCCTCATCCCGCTGACCACCCTTGAGGGACGCGTGCTGTCCCCGATCGCCCCACTGGCCAACTGGGGCCTCAAGCAGAAGCCGATTCGCATCGCCGTCGAGAAGATCATTAAGGTCCACCGCGATGCGCCAATGCCAACCGCCCAGACCGAGACTTTGAGCAAGTGGATGCGCCACCACAAGCCGGCCAAGCCGGCCACCAAGGGGCCGATCGTCTTCTTCCAAGGCTGCGCCGGCGGCTACTTCGAGACCGAAACCTCCAAGAAGTCCATCGAGGTACTTGAGCATCTGGGCTACGAGGTGCTCGTGCCGAAGCAGGGTTGCTGTGGTCTGGCTAAGCAATCGAACGGACTGTTCGAGGGCGCTACCAAAGACATCCTCAGCCTGTGCGACAAGATCATCAGCCTCGGGAAGGGCCTGACAGTCGTGTCCTCGTCCGGCTCCTGCGTCGGAATGATGAAGCACGAGGCCCACGAGATTATGGGTGTTGACGACCCTCGTCTGCACGACGTTTCGGTGCGCTCCCGGGACTTTTCGGAGTTCCTCATGGACGAGTACCGCAACGGCGAACTCGACGCCTCGCAATTCCGTCCGATCGACATCACAGTCCCTTACCACCAGCCCTGCCAGGTCAAGAGCCAGGGCATGGGGTTCCCGGCGGTTCAGCTCATGGAACTCATCCCGGGCGTCAAAGTGCTGGAGTCCAATAAGCCGTGCTGTGGCATCGCTGGTACATACGGTCTGAAGGCCGAGCGCTACGAGGTCGCCCAAAAGATCGGTGCAGGTGTGTTCAGGCACATGCAGGATCACAACGAGGGTGTGGGAGTCTGTGATACCGAGACCTGTCGTTGGCAGATCTCCAAGTCCTCGGGAGTCAAGATCGTGCATCCGGTGTGGTTGCTGCACCACTCACTGGGGCTATCGGACAACCTGTTCGACTGACCGAAGCCTGCTGAGCCCTACCACTTTTCGATGGTGTGGGGCTCAGCTTCGCCGGACCTCCTGTGATCCGGAGTTGGCCGGGACTTGCTGTGGGGGCGGGTTCCGGCCTTTTCACGTGCCGCGGTGATGTAGGCGGCCTTTTAGTTGGTCGCGGTTGCTTGAGAGTGCCCTGTTGTTGTTTTCAAAAATCCCCAGTTCGGCGTGGGTCCAAGCACTGGTGTGATCTGACCCCCTGGGAGTCGGGATTTTTCGTCAATGGGGGTGGGCGCGCACGTTGTGGTGGGGTGGGGAGCGTCAGGCAGGGTAACGCTGTGCGGCACGGTGCGAGAATTTGGTGAATCGCGATCAGGCTGATCAAGGCGAGCGTACCCACGTTGTCGAGTATGGAGGTTGGCTCGACGATTCTGTGAACTCTCACCGACGAGTTGGCGGTCGAGACTTACAAGGGTAGACCGACCTAATGCTGCGCATTGTCAGACGCGAGCGTTACTCCTTCTCGCCCAGTGACCTTTGACACCAATCGTGAGGTTAAGGCCACAGAGCGGCTTGAAGAATCTGTCAGGAAGCCGGGATGATGGAACGTGTTCCAATGGGATCGTGAGTGGTAACGAGAAGGGATGCGCTCATTGCCATGGCGGCGCATTCGGATGGTGCATCGGGTAGAGCCCCTTCCAGAAGGCCGATCCGCACTGTGGTGGCGTTCTCGTTGACGGTAGCTCGCACCCCATGGCACGTGGGGTCTCCCATGTAGAAGAACACACGTACCGAATGACTTGAGACCGCCTCGTAATGGCTCCATGACGATACATGCTCTTGACGGAGATCACCCCGCTGGTGCACGTCGCTCGGGGTCTGGGGGGCGGTGCGGCCGTGGGGTTGGGATGGGAACTCGTAATGGCGGAACTAGGAGGGAGTTTTTCCCCCTCACCGGTACATCCTGTCATGGCAACAACTCCCAAGACGACGGCAAGCAGCGTTGCTGTACGTCGACAATGGCGAATCACATCCTGCATAGTACTCATCGGTCCTTGTTTGCTGCGATGAACATGTCCCTGACGCGATGGCCAAAATGGGCCCTGGATGTGAGTTGTGCTGCCGGCGGGGCCGTTCGACGTGACACTGCGCGCGTACCCTAGATCATTAGTGTTGCTATATTTGTCGAGCCAGGGGCCACCAGATGCACCACCCCCCGAAACCATAACCGGCAATGCGGTTGAACTTGTGGGCACCGATCCAGCCGTCGCTGCTTCGTCCCCAACAGGCCCACATGATCTGGCCTCTGTTGAGATTTGCCGGGTAGCCGAAGATACTGGCGTCAAAACCGATATTGCCGCCCCACTCGAAACCGTGACCACCGACCGCGTTCACCACCGCAGCCTTAGAGGTGCTTCCGTTGTGGGTGGTGATAAAGGCAACGTCGGAATTGAACCCTCGACCAGATCCACCATACTTGATCCAGTCGTCGAATGTGCGTAGCGCGACGGCCTGATAAATTCCGTAACGGGGCCATTGTCGTACCCCGGCATGAACACGACATTGGTATGCCACTTATTTCCCGGAGCACCATAGACGCAGTGTCCTGTGGTGATTACAAGACGCTTGGAACCACTGTTGATGGAAGATCCCGAGCAGACGTAGTCTTTCCTATTGGTCTGATTGTGATAAAAGATCTTGCCATTGGTTTTCGAGAAATTGGTGACTGGGGGTGTGGCTTGCGGAATCCTTGAGTTTTTATCGGCGCGACAGGTGGAGAACCGACGGTGAGCGGCTCGCTCGTGGGAGTCCGCCCCTTGAAATGGTCCTCGACTACGGCGGCGTTGTACAGAGTATCGGCAGGTATTGCAGCAGCGAGACGTCGAAGGGTCCAGTAGGCGGTGACCGCAGGGTCACCCGTGGTCGTACTGATTGGCCGCGCGATACCGGTAGGTGTATGGGTCTGACCTGTCCTTGGATTCGTCACCGGTGCGCGGGTTGTGGTAATTGCAGACGGTGATGAGCCATCCGAGGGTATAGGTGCTGCTAATGCAGGTGTCATGGCTGAAACTAGCAGGAAGCCCGATGTAGCAAAGGGTAGTGAAAACGGTAACGATGTCGTGGATTCGAGGCATGGGAGTCTCCTTCAGGCTTCAATGTTGGGTACACCAAAACCTCACCACCGTAATGATAACTCGTATGGTGTTTTGTAGTGCTATTAATGTCCCTGCTGATCCGTAGGAGCGTTTGGGTTCGATGATCATGCATCAATCTCTGAGCCATGACGACCACACCCATATTTGTCACCGGTACCCAATACAGACTGACTGGTCGCGTGACCAACATCCTAGCCGGTGATCCCCGCCTGCTTGTCCTCGACGAGCCCACAATCGACTTGGACTTCTGCTCGGGTCGCCTCGAAATCTATTCTCTCGACTCGCGGTTTATAGGACAACGCTGCTTTCCGACATCACGGGTGAGGCTGGCCGATGCGCCAGATTTTTACTGTGCAAGGGTACGATCCTGGCTCAGACAAGCCTTGACGCTACTCGAACATATTGGAACTGCTGATGCGAGTAGCCTTCCTTATCCTCCATGGGAAGCAACGCGACCAGGTTCCGACATTCCCCGTGTCCTATGCCGTTGGCACCATGATGACCTTGACGAGAACCGCCGACCTCGGATGTGACGTCGCAATCGATTGCGCCATCTTGGACGAGTTCATCGTTCTGACGGTCGGTCGAGGGGACATCCTGACATCGGTGTTTAAAAATCCCTAACTCGAGCCGGGTCCGAGCATTGCTGTGATGTGATGCCCTGCGAGTCGGGATTTTTCGTCAACGAAGGAGGGGACTCGCGTCAACGGAGCATGGGAGTGCGCATCAACGGGGTCAGCAACGCACGTCTAGGGGGAGGACATACCAGGGGAGGACCGCCGTGCTTCCGGGCGCTGTGGCTTATGTCCGAGAGCCGGAAACCGTTGGGTCCTTGGGGATCCACCACCGCCACGGAGCGTCGGTATTGCGGCTGATCCCTACCCGTGGGCCCTGTCGAAACTCGACAATATTCGGTGCGGGTTCGAGTCGCCATCGAGCGCCGGCACCGAGTCCCGCTTCGAGGGCCTCCCCTCCGACAGTGGTCCCCGTGATGACGCTTACCGGATTTCCAGACTCCTCGAGGGTTGCACCCAAAGCCGACCCCATATTTCCCGGGCCACAGGCAAGGCGGTTCTCGGCGACGTTTCCGCGTCGGCTTCGTACCTCATCCTCGCCGGCCACCACGCGCCCACCTCGTAGCAGCACAGCAGATGCCTCCCCATCGGGTGAACACACGAGGTTCACGCAGCGGTGCATGCCGTAGGACAAGTACACGTATACGTGAAAGGGTGGCCCGAACATCACGCGGGCGCGCGGCGTAGGGCCACGGAAGGCGTGGGATGCGGGGTCGTTGAGTCCCATGTACGCCTCGACCTCGGTAAGGCGGATCCCCACTGGACCGCGCCAGATCGTCGCACCGAGCAGAAGCGGGGCGACTTCGATAGCGGGTGCCGAAAGGTCGATCATTCTTGGGTGTCGCACAAAAAATGGCAGGCTGTGCAGGTAACGGCGGTCACGCTCAGAACGGCCGGCCAGGCGCCGATCTTTTTCGCCAATCCGTGCGAAGCGCCAAACGCTGCCAGATAGGTCGCACCAAGCATGCCAGCAACCGTAGGTCCGCTCTTAACGAGCCAGGTGCGGCCAGCCCAGCAACCAGCAGTCGCGAGGACCGCTCCACCCAGCGGCCGGACTCCGGTCGTGCGGGCGGTGAGCCACCCTCCGACGAGCCCGAGGCCGGCGACCTCGGCGGTATTGACGTCTTCTGCTTTGTTGAGCTTCATGATCCGAGTCTAGATACCAATGCGGCCTTCGCCACTTCGCTGAGGGTGGCCATGTATTAAAAGGCATATACAACGCGGCCAGTGTTGGGGCTGTACACCCCTCGTCACAGCGTGATGACGACCTTTCCAATCATGGCCCCGGACTCGATGGCTGCGGTGGCCTCACGTACGTGTTGTGCGGTCAAACCCTCGATATGCCGGGTCATCGTCGGACGGATCTGACCCTTGTCGACGAGGTCGGCGATGTTAGCTAAGGCCCGTCCCTGTTCGGCGACGTCAGCCGTTCTGAACTGTAGGCGGCTGAACATCGACTCGCTAGTCACCGTCAACGACTTCGACTTGAAAGCCATGAGATCGAAGGAGTCGGTCCCGTCGATCATGACCAGATGCCCGAACGGCGCGATGATCTCGGCTAAGGCCGATGCTGGTGGCGTGTAGGCCGAGAGGACGCCGTCGAATCCGGCAATGCCGAGGTCCTTGACCTGCGGGGCGAGCGGTTCGCGGTGGTTGATAATTCCGGTGGCTCCCATGTTCTGACACCACTGTGCGCTTTCTGGACGCGAGGAGGTCGCAACGACTGGTCCGTTGGTGATAGCACAAGCTAGCTGGATGGCTGCCGATCCGACGCCACCAGCGCCGCCGATCATGAGGAAGGCCTTGTCGGTTCGCTCTTCGAGGGTGCCCAGACGGATGTGGTCGATGAGGGCTTCCCATGACGTCAGGGCAGTAAGCGGCAGGGATGCGGCCTCGGCGATGGACAACGATGACGGGCGTTTCGAGACTATCTGCGAGTCCACCAGGGTGAATTGGGAGTAGGTGCCGGGTCGGTCGCGGTTTCCGGAGTGCCATACTTTGTCACCGGCGCTGAAGCCATTGACCTCCGACCCGACTGCGCGCACGACGGAGGCGGCATCAAACCCCAGCACGCGCGGATGTGAGAGCGTTCCAGCCCCCTTGCGCAGCTTGACGTCGATGGGGTTAACCGAAACGGCCTGGACCTCGACGAGCAGGTCGTGCGGACCCGGCTCGGGGACCGGTAGGTCAACGTCGACGAAGCATTCGGGATCGGAGACCGGGAGGGGGCCGGTGATGGCAACGGCGTGCATGCTTTCCATGTCCCCACGGTAGTGCCGACTGGATTGTTTGGGTACCGCTATCAGCGCTGCATGTCGACGAATCGTGAGTAGTGGCCTTGGAAGACCACTGGCACGGTCCGCGTCGGTCCGTTGCGGTGTTTTGCGACGATGATGTCAGCCTCACCGGCGCGGGGGGACTCCTTGTCGTAGACGTCCTCTCGGTGCAACAGGATGACGACGTCGGCATCCTGCTCTAAGGAGCCGGATTCACGCAGGTCGCTCATCATGGGTTTTTTGTCGTTGCGCTGTTCGGGGCCACGGTTGAGCTGAGAGAGGGCCACAACGGGGATCTCAAGCTCCTTAGCCAGCAGTTTGATCTGGCGGGAGAATTCCGAAACCTCCAGCTGACGCGATTCCACCTTCTTACCGGAGGTCATGAGCTGCATGTAGTCGATGACGACGAGCTTGAGGTCGGATTTCTGCTTCATCCGCCGGGCCTTGGCACGAATCTCCATCATCGTCAGGTTGGGAGAGTCGTCAATAAATAATGGTGCTGACGAGATCTGCGTTGTTTTGTCGACCATGCGCTGCCAATCCTCTTCGGACAGGCGCCCCGCACGCATACGTGACAGCTCGATCCCGGCCTCGGCAGATAACAACCTCATGACGATTTCGTTGCGGCCCATTTCGAGGCTGAAGATGGCAGCCGCAAGGTGGTTCTTGATCGCTGCCGCGCGGGCAAAATCGAGGGCGAGGGTGGACTTTCCCATGGCTGGACGGGCGGCAACGATGATCATTTGGCCAGGCATGAATCCGTTGGTGAGTTCGTCAAGGTCGGTAAACCCAGTGGGAATACCGGCCATGGCGTCCCCGCGAGCCTCAATGGCCTCAAGCTCGTCAAAGGTGCTCTCGAATAATTCCGAGAGCGGGTGATATTCCTCACTGGTTTTGCGGGTGGACACGTCATAGAGGGTTTGCTGGGCGGCGTCGACGATGTCGGAGACTTCTCCCTGCCCCTGGTAGCCCATCTGGGCGATGCGGATTGACGCTTCAACTAGACGACGAAGAACGGCTTTATCGGCGACGATCTTTGCGTAGTAAGCCGCATTCGCGGTGACGGTGACATTCGTCAGCAACTCAGCGAGGTAAAGGCGCCCACCAGCTCGCTCGAGTTCGCCCCGGCGATCCAGCTCATCGGCGGTGGTGACGGTGTCGGCAGGGTCGCCGCGGCCGTATAGATCGGTGATGGTGTTGAAAATGAGTTCGTGTCCAGGGCGGTAGAAATCCACACCCTTGATCTCCTCGACGACGTCGGCGATGGCGTCCTTGGAAGACAGCATGGCGCCTAGTACGGACTTCTCGGCGTCAATGTCCTGGGGAGGGTTGCGATCCAAGGAGGGTCCGGGCTCGACAGGTGCGCTGGACATGGCGGCTCCTTCACGGCTGACGGGGGTGGCTATGCCGGGGTTTCGTCATCAAGGTAACGTTCACGTTCCCACGTGGGTTCGACACTCTCTCAGGCGGGAGTGTGCCACGATTGCGAACGTTTTGCAGGAGGGTTATCCACAGGTCCTGTGGGTAATGCCGGGCTGAGTGTGGACTGCCTGGGGATAACGCGTGGATAACTTGGCGGATTGAGGGATGCGTCGTGGAATACTATCCGGTAACCGCGGTTTGACTAGGGGTTATCGCTGCTGTGTGAGGTATTGGACGAAAATTTTCGGCGTGTCGCGGTGGCAGTGGCGTCTAGCCTAGATGTGCACAAATGGGGCTTAAATGCGGCACAAGCGCCTTCTAATGACCCGTTATCCACAGGGGGTGTGGATATAGATGCTGATCTCTGGGGCGGGTTAGATGGCTCGTAGAGCTATCCGCAGGTAGGGGTGGACGTTACTTGAGATCACCGAGTGGTTGTGCCCTTGTCTGGGATACCCCCCAGGGTATGTTGTGGGGTAGAGGAGGATGCATGACCAACTTGGATGATGGCTGCTGTGCCCCTTACTGCGAACACACCGCGGCAGACCAGGACGCTGAATCTTCGGTGCCTGGTGAGGCCTGCGGGGCATGTGGTTGCAACCACCCCCAGTATGGGTATCTCGGGCATAAGGACGTGCACCTGCGCCGTCTCAAGCGGATCGAAGGGCAGGTGCGTGGCCTGGAGCGGATGGTCGATGAGGAGAAGTACTGTATCGATATTTTGACTCAGATCTCAGCAGTCACCTCAGCTCTCAAATCGGTCTCTTTGGAACTGCTCGCCGAACACATGAGTCACTGTGTTGCTCGTGCGGCACAAGCGGGTGGGCAGGAGGCTGAGGATAAGATCACCGAGGCCAATCAGGCCATTGCCCGCCTCGTCAAAGCCTGATGACAAGCACATTTGGAGGAAGAATGCACAAGACCTACACCATCAATGGAATGACCTGCGAGCACTGTGTCAAAGCCATCACCGAGGAGGTCTCGGCCCTTGACGGCGTTGACAACGTCACCGTCTCCCTGGAATCCAGCTCCATGACGATCGACTCAGCTGAAGAGATCCCCTTTGACAAGGTTGCCGATGCCGTCGACGAGGCTGGTGAGTACACCGTCGCCGAAGCCGCATCTCTCGACACTGCCGGCCATCCCGGTGGCCGGTGCGGTTGTGGAGGCCGTGGCCACGCTGAGAAGAAGGCCGAAGGATCGAGCTGTGGCTGTGGTGGACATCATCACTCTGAGGAGGCTGTCGCTAAGCATGCCGAGCACGCCGGTAAGGGTGGTTGCGGCTGCGGAGGCCACCAGGCCTGAGCTACCCATCTTGACGTCGGGCCCCGGGGTTTGACCGCATGACGCTACCAGATCCCGGCCCCGACGTTTATTTTCCCTACGGCCCACCGGCCTCCTGGGGTCGCTGGAGCTGCCAGTAGCCGGTAGCCCTGACCCCATGGACTCTGGTGGGCCGTCCAGGAAGGAAACATATGCCCACCCTGACTCATTCAGACGGCCAGTCTGAGCTAAAGGACGCGACGGAACTCACCCCCATTGACCTCGACATCACAGGTATGAGCTGCGCCTCGTGCGCCGCCCGCATCGCAAAGAAGCTCAATAAGATTGATGGGGTCCAGGCCACCGTCAACTACGCCACCAGTAGAGCCCATGTCCTCGCCACGAGGTCTATTGAGGTCGACGACCTTATCGGGGTGGTCGAGGCTGCTGGTTACGGGGCGAATGTCCCCACGCCGGCCGTACCCCCCGAGGATCACACAGCGAAGATTCGCACCCGACTGATAGTCGCCGTTATTCTTGCAGTGCCGGTGATGATGCTCTCGATGATTCCCGCTCTGCAGTTCGACGGATGGCAATGGCTGGCGCTGGCTCTTAGCCTCCCGGTCGTCTTCTGGTGCGGGGAGGGATTCCATCACGCCGCCTGGACGAACCTTCGGCATGGCGCAACCTCAATGGACACTCTCATAAGCCTTGGCTCTTTGGTCTCACTGGGATGGTCGGTTTGGGCGTTGGTGTGGGGTAATGCCGGACATGTCGGTATGCGTCACCGCATGACGTGGGCTCTAGAACGCACGGATCCGTCCTCCGCCCTGTACCTGGAGGCATCAGTCGGCGTTATTACCTTCATCCTCGTTGGGCGGTGGATTGAGGCCCGTAACCGCGCTGACGCCGGGTCCGCCCTGCAGGCGTTGCTACGGATGGGCGCCAAGTCGGTGCGCGTTATCCGTAATGACCAGGAGGTCACTGTCCCGATCGAGGCCCTTGCGGTAGGGGACCATTTCGTCGTGCGCCCGGGAGAGAAGGTCGCCACCGATGGTCGGGTCGCTGAGGGGAGCTCGGCGATTGACGCCTCTCTCGTTACCGGCGAGTCCTTACCGGTCGAGGTGACAGTCGGTGACGAAGTGGTTGGTGCCACCGTTAACACCTCCGGACGGTTGGTCGTGGAGGCAACCGCTGTTGGTTCAGATACCGAGCTTTCTCGCATCGCCTCCCTCGTTGAGGCTGCTCAAACTAGTCGTTCCAAGACCCAGGATCTCGCCGACAAAGTCTCATCGGTCTTCGTGCCGACAGTTTTGATCATCTCGGCTCTGACGATGATTGTATGGGCGGTCTTGGGTCAGGGAGCCACCGCCGCCTTCACCGCTGGGGTTGCGGTCCTCATCATTGCTTGCCCTTGTGCCCTGGGTTTGGCAACCCCTATGGCCCTGCTTGCTGGCACGGGACGCGGTGCCCGGTTGGGAATCCTTATTAAAGGTGCGGGGTCTCTGGAGAGGGCCCGCGGTATTGATGTCATGGCGATGGATAAGACCGGCACTATCACCACCGGCCAGATGGCCGTCGTCGCGGTGTGGGATGAATCCGGACATGTGGTGAACATTTCTGACAGCTCACCCGCGCTTACCGTCACAGCAGCGCTTGAAGCAGGGTCGGAGCACCCGATTTCGCGAGCCATCGTTAAGGCGTGCCCAAGTGTGACCCCCGCAGAGAGCTTCCAGGCTCTTCCTGGCCTTGGGGTTAGTGGGGTTGTGAACGGGCTGCCAGCCAAGGCTGGGCGGGTGTCGCTTTTTGACGCCATCCCTGACGCGCTGGCAAAAAATGTCGAGCGAGCCCAAGCTGAGGGTCGCACGGTGCTCTTGGCGGGGCGGGGCGACGACATTCTCGGTGCCATCGCGGTAAGCGACGAGATCAAGCCGGAGGCTGCCGTCGCGGTGAAGCGAATGGCCCAAGCTGGCGTACGCCCGGTGCTCGTAACGGGTGATAATTCCGGCGCTGCAGCCCGTGTGGCGTCAGAATTGGGCATTGGCGAGGTGATTAGCGAGGTCATGCCCGCCGACAAGGTCGATGTCGTCACTCAGCTGCGTGCTGACGGCGCCCGCGTCGCGATGATGGGGGACGGGGTCAATGACGCTGCTGCCCTACAGACCGCAGATCTAGGCATCGCCATGGGGACTGGCACCGACGTCGCCATCGCTGCCAGCGACATCATCTGCACCCGGGGGGATCCATGTTTGGCAGTTGACGCTTTATCCTTAGCCCACGCCACGGACCGCACGATTCGCCAGAACCTGTTTTGGGCCTTCGCTTACAACGTGGTTGCTATTCCGGTCGCCGCCGTGGGCTTGTTGAGTCCGGTGATTGCGGCTGCGGCGATGGCCTTCAGCTCGATCTTTGTTGTCACGAACTCAATGAGGTTGGTGCGATGGCACCCTAGGATGAGCGATTCAAACTGAGAACCTGAGGCAGGTCCATCGCTGGGGAGACTCATCAGAAAATGGCTTTATAGCGCGACTTCCGCTCGATCTGGGGCTTCGGTGACCTCAATATGGCCCCCTGCCGAGCACGCGTTCAACACGAGCGAATCTTAAGGTTCTCAGTAAATCTTTGGATTCTTCGAATGATCTGTTCTATGGTAGTGGCCGTGCTTCCTGCCGGGGGCACGTTGGCGCGTGCCTGTGTGGCTGACGCCGATCCCCGTACCGGGCCCTCGAGCCCCCGATACTGAAGTGGTCGAATGTCGAAAGTTGTAGCTTCCGCGATTGCCGGGGCCCTCAGCCTCACCTCAGCTGGCGGCCTGACGATGGTCCAGGCGCTTGATCGAGACACCGTGACTTTCTCCGTGGATGGAGTCTCCCAGCAGGCCAAGGTCAAGCCGGGCACGGTCAAGCAGGCCCTCGCTCAGCAGGGGATTACAGTTGGCCCCCACGACGACGTGCAGCCCTCGCTGGACTCTGAGATCCACGATGGGCAGGTCATCACCGTTAACTACGGTCGCCGTGTCGTGGTCACTATTGACGGCAAGAAGGTGGCCCGTTGGACCACAGCCAAAAACGTGTCCGAGGTTCTGGCGCAACTGAACCAGTCGGATCCTGACAACCTCGTATCGGTGTCGCGCTCGCTGGATATTTCGCGAGCCGGGCTGTCCTTCTCGATGCAGACGGCCAAGAATGTCACGGTCACCACTGGCGGTAAGACTCAGAAGGTCACCGCGGTCGGAACCGTTGCCGACGCTCTCAAAGCGGCCAAGATCAAGGTTGATTCGAGCGATATCGTCAACCCGGGTCTAGGCACTCCGCTTGCTGACGGCATGAAGATCAACCTAACGATGGTTGACCAGAAGCCCCAGAAGCGCCGCGTCGCCGTACCTTTCTCCACCAGGAAGGTTGAGGACTCCGATCTGCCCAAGGGCGAGACCAAGATCATCACTAAGGGCGTCAACGGTATTAACGAGGAGACCTGGACCGTCGTCTTCAAGGACGGTAAGAAGGTGTCCGAGAAGAAGGTCTCTAGCAAGGTCGTCAAGGCCCCCGTAACCCAGGTCGTCAAGGTTGGCACCAAGAAGGCTGAGCCGTCGCGTTCTACCTCGTCATCCTCTTCCTCAAGCCGGTCGTCCTCCGGTTCCTCCTCGAATCCGGTAACTAGGGGCATCACCTGTTTGGCGTCTACCTACGGCGAGGGAGACGGCACTGCTGGTGGCCCCACCGCCTCCGGTGAGACTTTCAATCCGTCAGCTTTCACCGCCGCGTCGAAGACCCTTCCGCTTGGATCGACCATCCGCGTCACAAACGTCAGCAATGGCCGTACCGTGACCGTGCGGATTAACGATCGCGGTCCCTACGTCGGTGGACGTTGCCTCGACCTCTCAACGGCGGCGATGAACGCCATCGCTCCCGGAGAGGGGCTGGTGACCGTCCGTTATAGCTGATTGCAGCCCGCGTTTGACAGGGCATCTCTTGTTGTCCGCTCCTGGGGCGCTGTCGTGAGGTGGTCGCGCCGACGTCGACCTCAGGCGATGGGGAAGCACACGTCGCAGACCGGTTCTTCCATGCCGGTGGTGTCCCAGTCGGCCCAGTAAACTTCGCGTGGCGCGGCATTGCGCACTAGCCCAGCTTTTTCAAGCCAGGTGTCGAAGTCGTCATAGATCTCGTCAATGTCGGGGTACTCCAATTCGGCCTTAGTAACGGTAACCCATGCTTCCCGGTGGGCGTTAACGATGCGTACAGCGACGCCACAGGGGAGTACAGAGTCTTCGATCGTGCCCTGGAACGGTTGGCATACCTCGACGGTGCCGTCGTGTTCGGCAGTGAGACCATCATGGTAAATGACAAACGGGAAGGTCTTGCCGAGGGCAGGGTAACCGGGGACAAGGCGTTCGAGAACCTCGAAGGCTTCTTCTATGAAGGGGCCGAGGTCATCAATGGACACCACCCGGGTCATCGAAATGATCCGGCAGGCATCGACCTCTCGGATGTTGACCGGGCGATCCATCATTGGCCTCCGTTCGGCCGAGGGGGCTCAGCCGTCGACTCCTTGCTGGTAGACGCTGCGTGGCTGCTCTCAGAGGACTGACTCAGCGCGCGGTGGCGTCCGTACTCGTCAAGGGTTGGCATGCCATAGGCGCGGGCGGTTTGGTCGTGTAATTCGATTACTTGGCGACGAATCCGTTCGGAGAACTCGTGGGCGATCTCGCCGGGAACAGGGTCCATAGGGTGTCCAATAGCCACGTGAATTGATGGACGTCCCTTTGGTAACCCGGCCTGCTCGGACGGCATGGCCGCCCATGCCCCGACTAACGCAATCGGGATAACCGGAACTCCACGCGAAATAGCTAATGCGGCAGCCCCAGGCTTGAAGGTTCCCATTGCGCCGGTGCGAGACCGGGTGCCTTCCGGGAAGATCAGCAGAGGGACGCCGTCTGTCAGTAGCGATCCCGCCATACCGCGATGGGAACGGGGACTATGGGCGCCCTGCTTACTTTTGCCTTTGCCCCGATCAACCGGGAACGCGTTGAAGAAGAGCACTGGGGCGATGGCCTTCCACCAAGCGGTGAAGAAATAGTCGGCGGCGGCGCCGGTAGCCAGATATTTTGACAGCCGTTTGGGAAGGGCCCCAAAGACGAGCGGGGCGTCGAGGTGGGAGGAATGGTTAGCGACGGCGACGTAGGCACCGTCGAGCCCATCGAGGTTGTCGGTTCCGTGGACGCTAACTTTGACGACCTTCCACACCAGGGGACGCAGCAGAAGCAGGTTCGCTGCCTGTCGCGTCACGGCAGACAGATCATTGGTGTAGCGGCCTCGGTCCCTAGTGGGTTTGACGCTGGCCATCTCAGGCCTCGCCTCCCGGAGCCTGCCGAGGATGATCGTCCTTGTCTCGAGACGAGGACAAGGTTCGTGACAGGAATCTCATAGCGGAACGTGGAGTGTGTGTGGCCACAGCGATGAAGAACTTCCAGAGCGAGGTGGGAATAGACACTACCTTGCCATGGTCAAGGTCATTGAGGGCTTCGCGCACCAGGACCTCGGTGTCGATCCAGAAAAAATCCGGCAGATGGTTGGCGGTGACGTTGGCGCGGGAGTGAAATTCGGTGTGTACCCATCCGGGGCACAGTGCCATGGCCTTGACGCCGGTGCCGGCCAGCTCGTTAGACAGCCCCTCGGTGAAGGTGAGCACCCACGCTTTGACGGCTGAGTAGTTGCCGGTATTGATCCAGGCACTTGACGAGGAGAGGTTGAGGATGGCCCCATGACCGCGGGCCTTCATTGCGCGTCCGGCTGCGGCTGAGAGCACTAGAACTGCCCGCATCATGACCTCGAAGGCACGGTCCTGTAGTTCAAGGGTATCAGTGTCAAGGATCTTGGCATGCACTGCGAACCCGGCGTTGTTGACCAGTAGATCAATGGGGTGGTTAGGGTCCTCCACCCGGGTGGCGATTCGGTCGACGTCCTCGCGACACGACAAGTCTGCCGCAATAGTCTCGACGGAAACTCCGTAGCGGGCTTCAGCGTCGTCCTTGATCGCGGCCATCCGCTCGGTATCGCGGGCGACGATGACGATGTCGTCCCCGCGGGCAGCCAGTTGGGTGACGAATTCGCGGCCGATGCCTGATGTTCCACCCGTGACCATGCTCGTTGCCATACCGTCCAATCTACGGCACGGTGAGGATGGTCACCATCATCGAAGCGACTTTCGTCAGCGTTCCGCTATAACGCACCACCAGTCGTGGGGCCGGCGCTACCTCACGGCGCGGTGTTTGACCGTACATTGTTTGATGGCACAGTGTTGGCATGACGAAGTGGATCATTGGGGGTCATGTCGACGCTGCCGACGCCGTGGCGCAGGCGGCAGCGCGTGAAGCCGATATCGCTCAGATCAGTCTGGGGGATCCGAGATCTTGGAAGAAACCGGACTGTAACTTTCCCGGCGGCCCCCAGGCGCTGCGGGAGGCCGCCGGGGAGGTTGGTCTGACGCTGGTGGTGCACTCCGCTTTCGTCATTAACGTCGCTTCCCTTAATAACCGTATCCGCATCCCCAGCCGCAAACTTCTGCAGCAAACCCTTGACGCCGCTGCCGAAGTTGGGGCAATGGGGGTCGTCGTTCACGGTGGCCACGTGCGTGCCGGGGAGCCGATTGAGAAGGGGCAGGACAACTGGCGTAAAGCCATTGACGAACTCGAAATGTCGGTGCCGCTGTTGGTAGAAAACACTGCTGGTGGAGCCAATGCGATGGCGCGGTTCTTGGAGAGGTTGGCGGGTACCTGGGAGGCCATTGGTGCCGCGTCAGGGCACGAGAACGTCGGGTTCTGTCTGGACACGTGCCATGCTTTCGCGGCCGGTCTGGATATGACGAGTCTGGTCGACGACGTGCGTGACATTACGGGTCGGATCGATCTAGTGCATGCCAACGATTCTCAAGGCGCTGTCGGGTCGGGGCGGGATCGCCACGCCAATCTAGGGGAAGGCGAGTGCGAGGCCGATACCCTCGTCGATGCCATCCGTGCCGCGCAGGCCCCGGTCGTTGTCGAGACTCCAGGGGACGCTGAGGGTCAGGCTCGCGATATCGTTTGGCTGCGTGAGCGCTTGTGACCGGCGCCTGCGCGGGGTGATCGCAGGATATTACGATGGGGAGTTGGGTCGATACCGGCAAGGGAGAACGGTCATGTCAGCGAGCACACATCAGCCCCGCAGGGCTGAACTTGACCCGGCCGGGGATCTTCTCGGTCAACCTGTACCGGGGGAGAACCTCGTCGAGAGCCACCTCGCCCACATGTTCCGCGCCACGGTCGCCAACCACGGTTTCCGTCCCGCGACTCGAGTTCGTCGAGGCGGCCAGTGGATTATCCGCACTTATGCAGAGACTGGGCGTCGTGTCGCCGGGCTCGCGCGGGCTTTTATCACTCCCGGGTTACTCACCAAAGATGGTCTGCAGCGGGGGGATCGTATTTCTTTGTTTGTCGGCAACTGCCCGGAGTGGATCGAGGCTGATCTCGCGGGCGTAACTGTGGGCGTCGTCCCGGTACCGATCTACCCGACGTCGACCCCTGATCAGATTGTTCACATCGTCACTGACGCCGGGGTGCGTGTCATTGTCACGGCTGGTTCCAAGGAGCTCGACCGCATTCTCGAGGCTCGCGACCAGATGCCTGGGTTGGAGACGGTGATCCTGATAGACCCAGCAGATCAGGTTAGTGATCATGATGGTTTGACGGTGCTGTCCCTGGAACAGGTGCGTCAGGCCGGGGTTTCTGAGGAGATGCAGGAGGTCGTTGAGGAGCGCATGGGGCAGTCATCTGCCGATGATGTCGCCGCGTTGATCTACACGTCGGGAACCACTGGTCAGCCCAAGGGGGTCATGATCAGCCATCGGGCTGCATTGGCTGAACTGCAGGCCCTCGACGCGTTCTTCGACGTCACCCCGGCCGATCATTCCCTGAGCTTCTTACCGCTCTCACACGCCCTGGAGTGGGGATGGTCGATGGTGGTGATCCGGCACGGTTGCCTCAACACCTTCGTGCCTAACCCTAAGACGATCTCGACAATGTTGGCTGAGGTTCGTCCAACCCTCTTCGTCTCAGTGCCGAAGCTGTACGAACAGGTCATGAAAGTGGCCCGTGAAAAGGTCTCTGATTCTCCGGTCAAGCTCAAGATCTTTGAATGGTCGCTGGAGGTTGGCCGCGAGTGGTGGCAGTCCCAGCGGCAAGGACGGCGTGTCAGCGTATCGCTGCGAGCACGTCATGAGGTTGCCGATCGTCTCGTCCTCAAGGCCATTCGTGACGCCGTCGGTGGCCCCAAGACCGTGCTGGCGGCCGGTGGAGCGCCGCTGCGTAAGGAGGTCGAAGAGTTCTTCGCCGCCTGCGGGCTGTTGGTGTGCCAGGGGTACGGGCTGACGGAGGCCTCCCCACTGGTGAGCTTCAACTCTCCAGACGGATATAAGTTCGGCACCGCCGGCAAGCTGCTGGTGGGGAGTCAGATGACGACGACTGAGGAGGGGGAGATCCTCTACCGCGGTCCCAACGTCATGAAGGGGTACTGGAAAGCCCCTGAGGCTACTGCCGCAGCAATCGACGATGGCTGGTTGCACACTGGCGATATCGGGTACCTCGATGAAGATGGTTTCCTCGTCATTACCGATCGACTCAAAGACATTATCGTCACCTTGAACGGCAAGAACATCTCGCCGCAACCGATCGAGAGTTCGCTCATGAAGGACCCGCTGTTCGAGCACGCGGTACTGCTGGGCGATAACCGCCCGTGCCTGACTCTGCTTGTCAAGCCGTCGTTGCCGCAGGTGGAGGAACTGGCTGAGAGGTTACACATCACCTCAATGACGGGCTCGGAGATGCTGCGTTCCGAGGAGCTCGCGGAAGAAATTCGTCGCCGGGTGGCTGAGATCACTGAGAAACTGCCTCATCAAGAGCAAATTCGTGACCTGCGGGTGTTGTGGGACGAGTTCACTACAGACAACGGCTTGCTCACCCCGACTCTCAAGGTGCGCCGACGCGAGGTAGAGAAGAGATTCACCGAGATCGTTGAGGAAATGTACGCGCGGCTTGCGGCCCGGCGAAGAGCTGGGAAGAAAAATTCCAGGCACTGATTCAGGGCGCGGGCGGGTTCTTCAGTTTTCCGTTGGTAGAGCGCGTCTTGCGCAGTGCGTCACAGCCGGATTGGTCCGGGGTTGAGACCCGATTAAATTGCGGTGTCGATTTTTGTCAGCACGGGGGCGGTCGCGTCAATTCCGTGACCCACCCTTGCCCGAGCCGGGGTTTTTCGTCACCGGGTCATGGATTCCGGCGGCAAGGTCGGGAGTACACTCCTGCCGAGTGCCGACTCCGCGAGAAGGTGGCTCTTCGGGCGCCTCACGTTGCCGTGTGGATGGTTCGGTGTCAGTAGGACTGCCTCCGACCATGGGGGTTGGCGTCAACCATTCCAGCGCTCGCTGGCAGCCGGACGAGCGCGTCCCCACAGCAAGGAGAACAATGAAGAAGTACGTCGGAATCACAGCATGTCCGACCGGTATTGCCCATACCTACATGGCTGCCGAGAGGTTGGAAGAATCCGCCAAGGAGGCCGGTAACCAGATCAAGGTTGAGACCCAGGGTTCGATTGGTGTTGAGAACGAGCTCACTGCCGACGACATTCGTGAAGCCGATGCTGTAGTCATTGCAGCCGACACTGAGGTCGATCTGTCCCGCTTCGACGGCAAGCGAGTCCTGGTGACCGGCGTTCAAGATGGCATCTCACGTCCAGCCGAGCTGCTGGAACAGGCCCTGACTGCTTCAACCCGCGGCGCCGGGGTCGAACTCTCCGGCGAACCAGTCGCTGAAGCGGGAACCACCTCCAGTAAGGACGGGAAGGAGTCCGTTGGGCACACCTTGTACGCCGCCCTCATGGCTGGTGTATCCCACATGATCCCGTTCGTGGTCTGTGGCGGCATCATGATCGCGCTGGCCTTAGGTATCGGTGGCAAACCTACTGCTGGTGGCGTCGCCGTTCCTGAAGACAGCTTCTGGCAGACCATCCTGCAAGTTGGCACGCTGGCTTTCTCCCTCATGATCCCGGTACTCGCCGGTTTCATCGCTCAGGCTATCGCCGACCGTCCTGGTCTGGTCGTCGGCATGGTCTCTGGCTTCATCGCCAATAGCGGCGCACAATTCCCTTACCTGACGACGACTGGCCCCGGTGGCACGAAGACCGGCCTCAACACCGGATTTATCGGCGCTATTATCATCGGCTTCATCGCTGGCTACGTCGCCAAATGGATGAGGAAGATCCCGTGGCACGAGTACGTCAGGCCGATTGTGCCAATCCTTATCGTCCCGATTTTCGGCACCGCGATCGTCTCACTACTGTACGTCTATGTGCTCGGTCGCCCGCTAGCGGCCCTGTTTAATGGGTTGACCAACTTCCTGGCCAGCATGACGACATCGTCGATAGCCATCCTCGCCATCATCATTGGCCTCATGATCAGCTTCGACATGGGCGGTCCAGTTAATAAGGTTGCCTTCCTTTTCGCCGGGGGCATGATCGCCGTTGACCAGGGCAAGGTTATGGGGCTGGCCGCGGCCGCCATCCCGGTGGCCCCGCTCGGCATGGGCCTGGCCACCCTCATCGGTCGTCGTCTGTTCACCAAGCAAGAACGTGACGCCGGTATTGCTGCGTTGTTCATGGGCCTGTTCGGCATCACCGAAGGTGCTATCCCCTTCGCCGCGGCTGACCCGGCCCGTGTGATCCCGTCAAATATGGTGGGTGGTGCCGTCGCTGCTGTGCTGGCTGGCATGTTTGGCGTTCATGATGTCGTCATGCATGGTGGCCCGATCGTCGGTGCGCTCGGGGCGTGCAAGCCCCTGCTCGGGTTCTTTGCGGCGATCCTCGTTGGAGCTTTAGTGACGGCCTTCATGTCCCTGGCCCTCAAGAGAATTTCCGCCCGTAAGAAGGATCACGCGGTCACCGCGTGAGCCGCCTCGAAAGGAGTTATGACATGGCTATCATCGCAGACCTGCTTGACGAGGGATCTATTGATCTCTCCCTTACCGCAAGAAATAAGGACGACGCTATTGAGAGGATGGTCGACCTTATCGATGTTAGTGGCGCCCTGATTGACCGCGACGTTCTCATCAAAGCCGTTCGTGCCCGTGAAGAGGTGGGAACAACAGGACTCGGCGACGGTATCGCTATCCCGCACGGTAAATGCGATGGCGTCGGCCGCCCGACACTGGCCTTTGCCCGTAGTGACAAGGGCGTGGATTGGGGAGCCCCGGACGGTTCTTTGGCTAACCTGATCTTCCTCATCGCTGTTCCCGAAGCTGCCGCTGGTAACGAGCACCTGCGGATTTTGGCTTCGCTAGCCCGTTCCCTGGTCAAGGCTGATTTCCGCAGCCGACTCATGGCTACCTCGAATCCTCAAGAGGTCCGGGAGGTACTGGCCGGTATCAGCGCCTGAAAAAATCGCCCTCGACGAGTGTGACGGTGTCGAACGCGGGACTGACTATTTTTGTCAGCTGGCCCGGGGGACGGGTATCACCGTTCCGCGGGCCTTGCCGTGTCGGGAGTTTTCGCCATCAGATGAGTTGGGCGGTGGGGTTGGACACGCTCTGAGTCACCGATCGACAGGGTTCCCTACACTGTGCAGATATGGGATTGCGCGACCTGCTGATGAATCATGGGATGGCCGAGGGCGGCCTCGAGCTCCCGGACGTCCTCAACGCCCTCGCTAAGGGTGGGGTGCTCGTTGATGTGCGGACCTCTCGTGAGTATGAAGCCGGGCACGCACCCGGGGCGCGGCTCGTCAACCCTAAGGAGCTGCTCGCTGACCCCTTTACCGCCGTGTATGGTGATGACCCGCTCGCCGAACCTGACCCCCATTTCATCCTCGTGTGTGACACAGGGTTTCGCTCCGGTCATCTGGTAGGTCCGGTGCGGGAGAAGGGTTACAACTGCGACTTCCTCGCCTCTGGCCTGCGTGCTTGGCGTGCCGGTGGGGAGATCCTCATCCCTGGACCGCCGCGCGGTCGCTGAATTCCGCTAGTTTCGGAACCTGGTGACAGCGTTCCCAACCCGGCGAGCCCGATAAGGCCAGTTGTGCCGGTCGCGGGACTCCCGCCGATGGAGGGGAGCTGGTAGTGGCGGTGCGGAGCTCCAGAGCGGTTCGATCCATTGACGCCCGGCTGGAGGCCGTTACCCGGCTTGGACTCGTTCCGTCCCGGAGCGGGGGTATATGGTCAGGCTGCAACAACTGTCGCAACGTGTTGGATTCGGAGAACGGCGGGTCACCCGGTATCCTCTCTAACTGGCTGCCTGTCATGGCAGTCGGCTGGTCGGGAAGACCCCGATCGGTGGCATTCGCCCTCCTGCCACGGGATGTACTCGTGGCCGCTGAGACCAGAGGAGGTGGAGTCAGCGTATGCGTAAGTACGAGGTCATGATTATCGTTGATCCGACCGTCGAAGAGCGTCAGGTCGATTCCCTCATGGAGAAGTACCTGAAGGTCATCACTGACGAGAAGGGCACTGTTGACAACGTCGACGTGTGGGGCAAGCGTCGTCTGGCCTACGATATCCAGAAGAAGTCGGAAGGCATCTACGTCGTCGTCAACGCGACCTGTGAGCCCGCGACCATTCAGGAGATGGATCGTCTTCTTGCCATCGACGAGAAGATTATGCGCACTAAGGTCATGCGTCCCGAGATTCACTGAGGATCGCAGGCCCCACGAGCTTGTTCGCCCTGTTTTCCGGGTGATACCCGGGAGACTGTCTAGGGTGAGCGGCACACTGGAACCATTGATTGCAAACTACGAGAATCACTGCGATCTGGAGACTGACATGGCTGGTGAAACACCTATCACGGTGATTGGCAACCTGACTGCCGATCCTGAGCTGCGCTTTACCCCCAACGGGGTGCCTGTCGCGAACTTCACGGTGGCGTCGACCCCGCGAACTTTTGACCGACAGACCAATGAGTGGCGTGACGGCGAAGCAATGTTCCTCAACTGCTCGGTGTGGCGCCAGTTCGCCGAGAACGTCGCTGAGTCCCTCTCTAAAGGAATGCGTGTCGTCGTCAGCGGCAACCTCAGGGCTCGCTCCTACGAGGATCGCGACGGTAACCGTCGTACCTCCTATGAGATCGACGTCAACGAGGTTGGTCCGTCGCTGAGGTTCGCTTCGGCCAAGGTGTCGCGTAACCAGTCCTCCGGTGGAGGTAACTGGGGTGGCAATGCCGGCGGCGGTCAGGGCGGCAACTGGGGTGGAAACTCCGGTGGTGGCCAGGGCAGTTGGTCCGGTGGCAATGGTGGCCAGGGTGGTAGCTGGGGTGGAAACTCCGGGAACCAGGGGTCCTATAACAACGGTGACGCCAATCGTGGCGGTGGAGTCGATCCCTGGGCTTCAGCCCAGGCCGACGAGCCCCCATTCTGATCTAAGACTAAGCCGCCGATAAGCGTCGTCATCAACAAACATCAAGTTCGGCGTCCCCGCTCGGGGTCGCGGACAAGGCACATTCCGGCAAAAGCCGGGCTTTCATACGAAGGAGAGCACCACAATGGCCGGTCCACAGCGCAAGACTGTGAACAAGAAGAAGGTCGTCCCCATCAAGACCGTGCATATCGGTGCGGTTGACTACAAGGACACTGCCCTGCTGCGTAAGTTCATTTCTGAGCGAGGTAAGATCCGCGCACGTCGCGTCACTGGGCTGTCTGTTCAGGATCAGCGCAAGGTCGCCATCGCGATTAAGAACGCACGCGAACTCGCACTGCTCCCGTACGCCTCGACGGCTCGCTGAGAAGGGAGAAAGACATGAAGCTCATTCTCACGGCTCCGGTAGCCAAGCTCGGTGCCCCTGGGGACATCGTCGAGGTCAAGGACGGCTACGGCCGTAACTACCTGCTGCCGCAGAATTACGCCATCAAGTGGACGCGCGGAGCTGAGGCCCAGATCAAGGACATCACTCGCGCCCGTCAGGCTAAGGAGATCAAGTCCAAGGAGGACGCGGAGCAGATTCGCTCGCAGCTGGAGCACCTGGTCGTCCAGGTGACTGTCCAGACCGGTGAGACCGGTCGTCTGTTCGGCGCCGTCACTCCTGGTGATATCGCTCTGGCCGTCAAGAAGGCCGGTGGTCCCGCCCTCGAGAAACGGGCCATTGAGATCCCCAAGCCGATTAAGACCATCGGTAAACACACCGTCGGCGTCAAGTTGCATGACTCTATTAAGGGTCACATCACGGTGGAGACTGTTCCCGCCACGTGATCTGACGCGCACGCAGACATAAGGGAGGGCACCAGTGGGTGCCCTCCCTTATTCCGTCACCACCGGCGAAAGTAAATGACGAAGCAATCCTATTGTGGTGTCTCAAGGGTTCATCGCGCGGTCCCAGTCTTATGCGAGGGGAGCCGTACCCTCGTTGTAAGCCTAGGCGTGTCTCTGCTCGTGGTCGAGATCTTCAGCCCGAAGATGTAAATGGGAGTCGAGATGAAGGTCAGGGTCGTCACGTAGACAATGACCACATCACCTGGCCGTGCTCCTTAAAGGCCTCGTAGATAAGCGGAGCAGTGCCGCCGAAGTAGGAGTGGCCATAGCCGAGGCTGACACCTAGGGCGCGGACCATGTCTGGGAAGGCTAGAACGTCACCAGAGCGTTGATCGAGGTGTAGCCGGTGATGATGTGCCGACTAGCAGCAGGCCGAAGACATCTAGCGGGTTTGTGGTCTTCGGCAGGAAAATGATGAGCACCCAGGTGCACCAAATGGCACTCACGCCGAAGAAAACCAGCAGCGACTTATGGCCGATCTTGTCGGAAATGAGGCCCTCGACGGGCTGCAGGAACATGAGGATGACGAGTGCGATGAGGTCGGTGGTGGTGGCCGTCGTTGCCTCTTCTATGAAGGTGAACTTGACGATGGCCAGGACGTTTACTGAGTAGGTGTAGAAACAGAGTGTGCTACCCAGGGTGATGAGAAACACCAGCAACGGGGGTTGTCAGTGTTGTACCAATAGGGTACGCATAGTGCCGGAGTCGCAATCTAGGCTGGAGCGAATCTCCGAGTGCTTCTCAGCCAAGGACTCGTCCGTAGCGCGTCTTACCCACAAAACAACGACCGCTGCGAGGTTGTCAATGTCAAAGGCGATGTGCCAACCCCAGGTAGTGATCTGGTCATGGGGCATTGTCGTGGTCTCAATGAGGAGAACGGCCTGGGCGATGGTCTGGTCACCGACGAGGGTTACGTACTGGAAAGACGCGCCACACCGGTTGCGAACCGCCGCCTCGGACATATGAGCCGCTGAGGTGTCGTATTCACTTCCGGCGGCGAAGCCCTGAACAGTACGGCAGATGATGAGGAGGACGGCGGCCTATATGCCGATCTTAAAGAGGCGAAAGTCATGACGAGGACCGAGAAGGTGGTAGAACGGCGTCCGTGACGGTCGACCTACCGTCCGAAGATCCACGATCCCCAGGGCCTTATGGGGAAGGCGATGGTGAACACGGCAACGACATAGATGTGCGAGTTCTTGTCCTCAGGGCCGATGAACTAGTTCTGGGACTATGTTGCGAAGACCGTGTAGGTATGCCGTACCTCTCGATGAGGTACCCCTTCAGGATGTTGAGTGCAACCCGTCAAGGGCTGTGTCCCTCGCGGACTAGTTGTGTTTCACTTTCCCCTGTTGGTGCTTCCTTCGGCATCGTGGTTGGAACCATGCCCCATCCCTGGAGGGAGCAGGGACAGTGGTCACAGACTTGTAACACATTTGGGGGTGAGCTGTGACAGACGACATCGACTGGCAGCCCGGCGTGGTGTTCACCCACACCCTGTCCCTCACCCTTGACGACGAAGCTCAAGAGACCCTTCAAAGTACCTGTGACCAGCTCTTGGCGGCTGGCGTACCCGTCTTGCACCAGCCAGCCCACATCACGATCGCGGCAGTTTCAACCATGGAGGGTGTCGATCCCCAACTTGTTGACGTCGGGTGGCCTAAGAGGATCAGACTCACGATGCCATGTTGCCTTCCCAATTCCGACGGCGTCGTCGCATTATGCCCTCACCACCCCACCTCTCCTGACTCCGTGATGATTTTTGACGCCTCATGGGAGGGGGAGCCTGAATCGTGCTCCGCACCTACCTCTGTCGGTAGTTTTCGCGCGCCGATCTATCTACCGGAGGATCTCCGGCGACCTCATGAGTTGCTGCACCGTCGGTTAGCTGCGGCAGGAGTCGTCGCCTTCAACTATTACGGCCCTCGGTGGTGGAACCCCCACGTCACGATGGGGTATCAAGTTCCGTCGAAGTTGCAGGGGCGAGCTGTCAGAATTCTCGCTGGTGTGGTGCCTTTGGAAGTTGGGGTGTCGGGGGTCTCAGTTTGGCGAGTAGGTGACGGTCACACCTACCGTCTGTGACCCTGATTCGGCAGCGAAAATCAAAGGTCAAACAGAAGATGTTGACGTGGATACCCCAGACGACACCGCAAGGGAATTCAGCCACCAGAGTAAGGAATGAGTGAGTGCAAAAACGTCGCTTCGAGGAAACAAAGGTTATGAAGATGATGCCGCGCGCCCTGAGGTGACATTTCGACACGCATGCCCGGACCACTGACCGGCCCTTGAACTAGCCACATAGCATCGAGACATGAAAATGTCCGATGACATCCTCAAAGCTTTCAACGATCAGATCACCCTCGAGTTCACCGCCGACATGACCTACCGTCAGTTGGCTATCGAGGCCGACGCACAGAATCTTTCCGGAATGGCTGCGTGGCTACGTCATCAAGCCGACGAGGAGATCCTTCACGCCAACAAGTTCATCGACCATGCCCTCGATCGCGGTAGCCATCCACGTATCGGTACCACCGAGGCACCTGAACTTGAAGCCGGTCTCTCCCCGCTCGAGATTTTCCAGGCTGCACTGGCTCACGAGGAAAAGGTGTCCGAGGCCATCCGCGAACTCTACCGTGCCTGCACCTCGACTGGAGATATTGACGCTATTCCGCTGTTGCAATGGTTCATCAATGAGCAAATCGAGGAAGAATCGACCGTTGGCGAAATTGTCGGTCGCATTGAGCTCATTGGTGACGATGGCCCTGGCCTACTCCGGCTAGACGCCGAGCTTGGTTCCCGCAACGTAGAGTCCACCGAAAACCCAGAGTGACTAAACCCGTCGCTCCCGAACGATGTGCGCTTCCGCGATGGCCGCCGCTGTGAGGGGGCGATGCACATAACGACCGTGGTCGTAGCTGGGGGAACCCGGCCCTGACCACGGTCATCAATGTGAGGCTGGGACGCGAGAATTGTCGCTGTCAACGTCTAATGTGTGAGCCTGGATGCATTGACCCTCGCATCCGCACGGTCCCCCAATCGAGAGGCTTTTATCCGTGAACTGGCTGCACGCCGTCATCCTCGGCATAGTCGAGGGAATCACTGAGTTCCTGCCTGTTTCCAGCACCGGGCATCTGCGCATCGTGGAGAAACTGCTGGGGTACGACATCCAGGGCGCAGGGATCACTGCCTTCACCGCGATCATCCAGGTCGGTGCGATCATTGCCGCCATCCTCTATTTCTGGTCTGACATCGTGCGCATCGTCGTCACATGGTGTAAAGGTCTAGTCCATAGGGAAGACCGTGACGACCCGGATTACATCCTCGGTTGGGGCATCATCCTGGGCTCAATTCCGGTGGGCGTCGTGGGGCTGGTATTCAAAGACGCAATCGAGAACACGTTAAGCTCTCTGTGGGTAGTCGCCATTGCCCTCATCCTCTGGAGTGGTGTGATGTGGCTGGGTGATCGTCAATCGGGCCTCAACAGGGGGATGAAAGAGGTTGGCATCGTCGATGCCATTGTGATCGGGTGTTTTCAGGCCTTGGCTCCGCTGTTCCCCGGCATCTCTCGCTCGGGTGCGACGATTTCTGCCGGTTTGTTTCGCAAGTTTGACCGTGCCACGGCGACCCGACTCTCATTCTTCATGGGCATCCCGGTGCTGGTTGCGGCCGGGATTTACGAGACGGTCTCTGCCGCCGGTGACATTTCTATTGCCCGAGGTGGTGCTGCCGCGATCGGTTGGGGACCGACGATCCTGGCGACCGTGGTCTCCCTCGTCGTGGCTTACGTCTCCATCGCGTGGCTGCTGAAGTTCGTCTCGTCGAATAAGTTCACTGGATTCATTTGGTACCGCGTCATCGTGGGGCTCGTCATGATTGGTCTCATCCTGACCAACGTCGTCACCGCCTGACCTAACAGAGCCAGCCTCCATATGCCAGGCCGGGGTTGGACGGGGAGACGAATTCCCCGAAGGATTGCCTAGTCTCCTGACTCGGCTTCCATTGAGCGGTTGAAGTCCTGCTTCATGGCGCGCCAACCGTCAGCGTCACGACCAGCGAACCAGTAGGCCGACAGGTGCACCCGGTCCTTGGGTATACCGCGTTCAAGCCGGAGATGACGGCGCATCGGACGAACCATGGCGGCCTCTCCGTGGACGAAGGCGTGGGTGTTATGGGGCAGGTCTAGGTCCCGGACAGTAGCGACGATCCTTTCGGGGTCGCGGGGAGCTGCTACGACGGTGACGCGGTCGGTGAGGGTGAGCGGGTAACTATGGTGGCCATCGACGCGAATAATGGTCGCTTGAGCCGATGTCGGTAGGGCGGCGAGGGCGTTCGCAACCGCAGGGAGGGCCACTGCGTCGGCGACGGCGAGCAGGTGGGAGATATCGCCGGGCATCTGCCAGTGACCGCCCGGTCCACGAACAGTGACCTGGTCTCCGGGCTGGACGGCCTGGGACCACCGGGCACCGGGCCCATGATGGGCTTCGCCCCCGGGCTCAGGGCCAAACTCCAGGACGTCTATGCCCCACGATCCGTCCTTGAACCACCTGCGTCGGGTGTACGTGCGTAGAAGTGGCTGTGCCGCGTCGTCACTGACAGGTTGGCGCAGGTCAGAGCCGTCAGATGGCAGGACGATTTTGGTGTGGTCATCGACCGAGGTGATGGGCGGCATGGCACACCGTTCGAAATCGATCGAAATAACGTTAGGGATGTCATGGCGGACCTCGCGGACTCGTGCGAGACATTGGGTTTTGGCCATGTGGCCAGGCTACAGCAATTATGAAACGGTTACGTTTTTAAATGGGTGAGCAGTGGATACGTGAGGATCCGCAGCGAGTATCCTCAAGAGTTATCCACAGGGTTATCCACCAACTGGGGACAACTCACATCGGTGTAATTTCGACTGATGTTGTTCTCTAGCACGATCACCTGAGCCCAACAGGCCCCAGGGGCGTTGGGAACCAAAATCGCCACCTCACCTAGGGGCCAGGCATTATGGTGCCCGAGGCGTTGGTCGTTCGGTCAAAAATGTGCAGGGGTCGCTCGGAGCGTGTGGCGGTAGGTGGTGGGCGTGACCCACTCTCACGCCGCATGCGTCGCCGCAGGGTGAAGGCGATCCTCCGTCCGGTTCGTTGTGCGGTGACATCGATGGAGAGGACGCTAATTTTTAGCAGCCGTCGGGCCGTGAAGATGCGTTGATGGAGGGTCCACTTCAAGGGGCTCTGGCCGGTTTCGGGTACGAAACGTTGGATGCGGTGCTGCTTGGACAGGTGCGTCTGCCTCGCCAGGTCGGTTACAGCGAGCGGTTGGTCCAGGTGGCTGATGATCCACGCGGTGAGTTCTGAGAAACGGTGAGTGGTTGGAGTTGCCGATGGCTTAATGTACCGGGGCCTGGCTGCCGACCCGATGAGGAGGCACGACCGTGCGATGGGCGATACGGGCCGCTACGTCTTCGCCGTGATCGTGGCGCACCAAGTGCAGGACGGGATCGAGGACCATCCGGCCCCACCTACATGCAACACCACGACCGGTCAGGACCTCCGGTGAAGGTCATCAACGCCGCAGAGGCGATCATCAGAGCGGGCGTGGACGGTCGTCGTATTCGTGCTCATCCTGGCGATGGGCACATCACCCACCCGGGCGGCGCGGCGACAACCCTGGTCATCGAGACCGTCGACAGCACCCGGTCCACCATTCCTCATGAGGCGTCAATGACACCTACCGAGACAATGACGCCACGCCGACGTGTGGTGTGAAAAGTATCAGCACAGCCGGGGTAAGAGCACTGAAGTGCCTGGCCCTGGCATCAGCTGACAAAAATCGTCAGGCAACACAGTGGTGCTCTGCGGGTGTGGGAGTTAGGTGAGGCATTAGAGGATCGCCGTACCAGATTTTGATGTGTTGCCTCCGGGTGGACAATAGACCGGCAGCGATGTCAGGAGGCCAGGTCAGTGACGGTTCCAGAACTCTTCGGAGACCCGGATCAATGGCCCGACGACGATCTCATCGCGATCACGGGAGCGCTCAGCCCACACCTCGTGTTGGCGGCCTTACACGAAGGTGTCTTCCCCATGCCCATTGCCGACGAAGAGGTGTCGCAGGAACTCCAGGGTGCGGCGGCATGGTGGTCTCCCATGCGCCGCGGTATCTTGCTGCCTGGTCAACTCAAGGTCGCTCGCAGCCTGCGCAAGACGACCAAACACCAGACGACGACCGTCGACCGCGCCTTCGATGAGGTCATCACACGGTGCGCGGACCCGACCCGCCCCTATGCCTGGATTGACGACCGGGTCATGGAAGCCTACGGGTACCTCCATGGTCGCGGGTGGGCTCATTCAGTCGAGACGTGGGACGCGCAGGGCCGTTTGGTAGGAGGTCTCTATGGCGTCAGTGTTGGGGGATTTTTCAGCGGAGAGTCCATGTTCCACGATCCGGAGTATGGCCGTGATGCTTCCAAGACAGCTCTGATGAGGTTGGTCTGCGAACTCGGTCCTGGGCTCCTTGACGTGCAATGGAGCACTCCACACCTGGCCAGTCTTGGCGTCATTGAGGTGGATCGCGCTGAGTATCTTGCCCTGCTTTCCGACGCTCTTGAGCGTCCAGCTCCACAGTGGACGAGTCCAGATGACCCGGCGTGGAATGGTGTCCATTTACTCGAGCGAGTGCGAAAAATGCCCGCTTGACGGAGCTGCGGCCACTCTCGATACCCTCGCTGCGCTTGATGGACTGTGCAGGTCATCCGTGAGGTGGTCATGGCGGTGCAGTTCAATCTTGTACGTGCGCTCAGGGACGAGTCTGTCGTCGGTTCGTCACGTCTTAACTCATCCTCATGCCGCGAATCAGTGTCGAAATTGGCTGGCTGCCAACCTTCCACCCCATGCCGAGATCACCCAGGGCGGTTCGACGGCCGCGGCTGCCAAAGAGGTGTCGGACCCACGCTCACGATTCGACGCCGCAGTATGCGCAGAGGTTGCGGGAATGATGTACGGACTCACAGCTATAGCACAGGGAATTGCCGATAATCCTGATGCTGTAACACGATTCATTCTGGTCGCAAGAAGTGGTCAGATGGTGGCACGAACTGGCGATGATCGAGCGACTGCTGTCGTCGTTCCTTCGAGCGATCATCCGGGCTCCTTGCTGGAAATCTTGCAACAGTTCTCTTTCCGCAAAATTAATTTATCGAGAATTGAATCCCGTCCCACGAAGGACCGCCTTGGTGAGTACTGCTTCTCTATCGATGCCATCGGGCACGTCAAGGATGAGAGGATGGCTGCCGCGCTCAAAGGGTTGTATCGAATCAGCCGGAAGGTGATCTTTCTTGGGTCCTATCCGAACGGCTTCGCAAGGGGTTTTTCTTCGTCAGAGGGTCCCGAGGTGGTCCGTGGCTTCAGTGACGAGGACTATACCGCAGCAGAAGAGTGGTTTGCGCGGGTCACGGGAAAATGACGACGCCTTTACCGTTCCGGCAACGGCGAATTGTAGCATAGTTAGGTTGTCTAAATAAGAGTTTTCAAAAATTCAATGAAATCCCGCCTTTAGGGTGATTTGTGTGTGACCTCCTGGCTCGTATCGTTGAAGGCATCAACCAAGCCCGCTCGGTACTCCCGACGGGATTTGATAGAAATCAAAACGAAAGGAACCAAGAATGCCAACCGACAAGATGCCTACGAACGCTAATATTGACGCTCTTTACGACCGCACCGTTGTTGACCAGTCTGGTAACAAGATTGGCGAGATCGGTCAGGTTTACCTCGATGATGCCTCGGGTCAGCCGGCATGGGTGACTGTCAAGACCGGCCTTTTCGGGCGCAATGAGACCTTCGTCCCCTTTAAGGGCTTGGAAACCTCGAGCGACCAGGTTCGCACCCCCTACACTAAGGATAAGGTGAAGGACGCTCCGAGCGTTGACCCCGACGGCCACCTCTCTGAGGACGAGACCGATGAGCTGTACCGTTACTATTCCGACGCCTTCGCTTCGGACACGAAGACCACCGATAAGAACGTCGAGCGGGGTGTTGCTGGCGGAGTGGCTGGCCAGCAGGCCGCCGACAGCAAGAAGGTTACTGACACTAAGTCTCAGACCACGGTCGGCCAAAAGCTTCCGGTCGCCGAGGACGGTTCCGTAGTCCGCCATGAGGAGCGCCTTAACGTGGGTAAGGAACGGGTCGAGACCGGTCGCGTGCGTATCCGCAAGCACGTTGTTCACGACACTGAGACCGTTGAGGTTCCGGTTGAGCGTGAGGAGATCCACGTCGAGCGCGTTCCCCTTGACGAGAAGGTTGCTGCTGACGACGTCAAGCTCTCTGAGGGAACCCAGGACATCGTGACTCACGAGGAGCGCCCGGTCGTCAATAAGGAGACCGTCGGTGTTGAGAAGATCAAGATTGGCAAGGAAGCCGTGCAGGACACCGAGACCGTGTCCGGCAAGGTTGCCAAGGAGCAGATCGACATCGATAACACCAAGCACACCAAGTGATGCACTGACTACGAGTGAGGTTTGGGCCTGACAGCCCGGGCCTCACCCATATGTGCGTCCTGATGCCCTCAGCCCGGTAGAATCGGGCACATGATCGATCCCAAGCTCCTGCGAACGGATCCGGACACCGTTCGCCGCTCCCAGGTCGCCCGCGGCGAGGACCCCTCGATCGTGGACAATGTCGTCGCCGCAGATGAGGCTCGTCGTGAGGCTATTGCCGCCCATGAGAACCTGCGCGCAGAACAGAAGGGACTCGGCAAGCGGATCGCCAAGGCATCTGGTGACGAGAAGGCGGAGCTGCTGACCCGTACCAAAACAATCTCTGGTGAAGTCGCTGACCTCAAAAAGGCCGCAGACGAGGCTGACGCCAAGTTCACCGAACTCGCCAAGACCCTTGGCAATATCGTCATCGACGGGGTCCCTGCTGGTGGCGAAGATGAGGGCGCCATCAAGGAGACCATTGGAACCCCGCGTGACTTTGCCGCTGAAGGATTTAAACCCAAGGATCATCTTGAGATCGGTGAAGCCCTCGGGGCTATCGACATGGAGCGTGGCACGAAGATTTCTGGATCCCGTTTCTACGTTCTTACCGGCGTTGGTGCCCAGTTGGAATTGGCCCTGCTCAACCTGGCGATGTCCAAAGCGGCTCAGTGGGGATTCACTCCAATGATCCCGCCGGCCCTAGTCAAGCCGTCGGCCATGGAGGGCACCGGGTTCCTCGGCCAAGCTGCCGACGACGTTTACTACCTGCCCAAGGATGATCAGTACCTCGTTGGAACCTCCGAGGTGGCTCTAGCGGCTTTCCATTCCGAGGAGATTCTTGACGACGCCGAACTGCCTAAGCGTTACGTAGCCTTCTCTCCGTGTTACCGACGCGAGGCCGGCTCGTACGGCAAGGACACCCGCGGTATCTTCCGCGTCCACTGGTTCGACAAGGTCGAGATGTTCGTTTATTGCCTCCCAGAGGAGGCTGAGGCTTGGCACGAGAAGTTACTTAGCTTTGAGAAGGACTTCATCACGGCGCTAGAAATCCCATTCCAGGTGCTTGATGTTGCCTCCGGGGACCTGGGCCTGTCGGCTGCTCGCAAATACGATTGCTACGGCTGGCTGCCAACCCAGAACCGCTATCGCGAGATTACTTCGACGTCGAACTGCACTACCTTCCAGGCCCGTCGCTTGTCCATCCGCCACCGCGGACCCGACGGCGTCGAGCCCCTGGCCACCCTCAATGGCACCTTGTGTGCGATGACTCGCATCATCATCATGTTGCTGGAGAATCACCAGCAGGCTGATGGCTCGGTGCGGGTGCCCAAGGCGCTGCGCCCTTACCTGGGTGGGCGTGGGTTCATCGAGCCTGCGAAATGAATGACGATCCGTATTATCGGGAGTTGCCCGACGGCACGATTAAGCAGGTCAACCCGTTCACCGGGACGAAAGTGTGGACGGTTCCGGGTCGCGGGGCGCGCCCGCTGGGTAGACCAGCCGAGCAACTTCAGAACCTGACCGAGCGCGATCGCCATGCTGCATGCACGTTCTGCCCTGATAACCATTTGTTGACGCCGCCGGAGAAGACCCGGCTGGTGAAGCGCGAGGGCGGTCTGGTGCGCGGTCATGACCTCATTCGTCACGTTCCGGCCGACCAGCTCGATGCGACTGTCCCGGAGTTTCGACGCGTCCCCAACCTTTTCGAGATCCTGTCGTGGCAGTACTGGCAACTCAACTGGGGGATGGACCTGCCTCGAGCGTCGCGGGATTGGCAGGAGGAGTACCTGATCCAATCCGGCAGGGGAGGCCCACGTGAGGTCGGTTCTCAACGCCAAGTTCAAAGCGGTGGGGTCGGAGCAGCATGCTGAAACCCTCAAGCCCCAGGAATTGCGTGAGGCTTCTGCGGCTTTCTTCGCTGGTGGGCATGACGTTGTCGTCGCCCGCCGTCACTACACCGATGAGGGCACAACGACCGCCGACATTGCCGGATCGGCGAGTCTTACTGTCGATGAGCATCGAGCCTTCATGGCCCTGACCGTCGACTCTATGGCTCAACTTCACCGACACAACAAGCATGTGCGGTATGTGGTGGTTTTCCAGAACTGGCTCAAGCCGGCTGGGGCCTCCTTAGACCACTTGCATAAACAGTTGGTGGCCATTGACGAGGTGGGTGCCGATAACGAGTCGGTGCTGCCGAAAGCTGTCCTCGACCCGGGCATTTTTAATCGATGGGGGCCTGACTTCGCGGTAGAGCATGGTCTCGTGCTGGCTCGCAATGAGGGGGCTGTCATGACAGTTGGGTTTGGGCACCGTTACCCGTCGGTGGAGGTGTGGTCGACGAGCCGAGCCGATCAGCCCTGGCAGATCGACGATGAGGGGATTGACGCCGTCTCAGACCTCCTACACGCCGCGCATGTAGCCGTCAGCGACGATGTACCCGCCAATGAGGAGTGGCATTACCGCCCGATGGGTACGGGGATTCCGGTGCCGTGGAGGATCATCCTCAAATTGCGCGTCTCAACCCTGGCCGGATTCGAAGGAGGCACGAAGATTTACGTCAACACCATCTCCCCGGCCTCCCTCGCTGCCCAGCTGTTGCCGAAACTGCAGGAAGCTAGGGCAGCCGGACGAATCGCTGCAATGGGCCTGGGGGACGAGTGCGGATCCCCAAGGCAGTGCTTGCTGCTACGCACGCGGGGCGAGGAGAAGGGCTCAAGTGCGGGTGACGGCGGTTCGGTGTCCCGACGTGGGCGCGGTCACGAACCGGGTACATAGGGACGGTATACTACCGAGCGGCCAAATGGTGCCGATGACACGTCGTCATGCCAAGATAGAACGAAGTTGGCCTGGAAAAGTTAGACTCTATTAATGGAGCCTAGTCGATCAGCACTGACGACACTCGAGGTGTTGGGTGCTTTGTCCAATTGCGTTGAGCCACAGTACGCAAGCACTTTGGCTCGGCGACTGGGGATTCCGAGAACTACGACGTACAGGATTCTTGCTGCGCTGGTGATTAAGGGGTACGTCATCCATGATTCGGAATTGGGGAGATATTCACTTGGTCCGGCAGCATACGAGTTGTCGGCTGCCTATGAGCGGCAGGAACCGTTACGCCGGGTGAGCCTCCCCGTCATTGACCGTCTTGTGGACGAAACCCATTCAAGCGCTCATCTTGCACTGCTCCGAGGATCAGACGTCATATACATTGTGGAACAGCGAAGTACTCATACCCCATCGCTCATCACCGAGGTGGGGGTCAGACTTCCGGCTGAGATCACCGCGACCGGAAGGTCGATGTTGTCTTGCCTATCATGGACGCAAGTAGATGCGCTTTACCCGAGTTCAGCTGAGTTGTCGGCCGGTCATTCGAACTCACCAACCTCGACCGCAGAGCTGCACATGATGCTTGCCGAAATACGGCGGCGGGGATGGGCACGCGAGATTGATTCTGTGACGGTTGGATGGTCGACCTTGGCTGTCCCGGTTGTGGATGTGTCAGGTTATCCGGTGGCTTCGATTGCCACGACGTACAAGACGGCGCTAGAGAGTAGAAGGTTCGAGAAAGCCCTCCTCGACCATCTCTTCAAAGCCGCGCAAGTAATCCAGCGTCGACTGAATATGCATTGACTTAAAAAGATTTGAATAAAGCGAGAACCCAAGAGAAATTTTGGTGAGTAGTGGCTACGATATTCCGTCGTTTCACATGCGGTATCTGCTGTTTCTCATATGAAACACCAAGTGGCGTGTCCACATTGCGTTGCGCCAAAATCACCAACTAACGTCCGGTCTCGTAGATAGGACGCTGAAGTCAATGAGGCCACAAGCGTAATCGACAATGATTGGGGTTGCGATGTGTTATCACCTGTCGGATGAGCATGAGATGCTGCGGCAGTTTGTCCGCGAATTCGCTGAGTCAAAGCTTGCGCCCAATGCGGCGGAGGTTGATGAAAAAGGTGTTTTCGCTCAGCAGCAGTACGATTCCCTCGTGGAGGCAGGATTTGCAGCGCCTGGTATTCCGGAGCGATATGGTGGCGACGGTTCGGATGAAATCGCTGCAGCAATAATCATGGAAGAAGTCGCCCGAGTTTGTGCGTCATCGTCCACCGTTATCTCCTCCAATGAGCTTGGCGCCGTTCCCCTTCTCAAATACGGTAGTGAGGAGCAGAGAAGCCGTTACCTTTCCGAGGTTGCATCGGGGAAGGCGCTTTTCGGCTATGCTCTTTCAGAAGCTGATGCAGGGTCGGATCCAGCTGCTCTCAAGTGTCGAGCGGACGAGGATGGTGACAGTTTCGTCCTGAATGGCGTCAAGGCGTGGGTGACGGAGGCTGGAGAGGCCAAGTACTTGGTCGTGTTCGCGGTTACCGACCCAAGTGATTCACGTCACAGGATCAGCGCCTTGATGGTCCACGCCGACGATCCCGGCATCAGTTATGGGGCCCCGGAACACAAGATGGGGATACGGGGGTCGGTTACTAGGGAAGTCATTTTCAAAGATACGCGTATCCCCAAGGAGCGAGTGATTGGCCGCCGTGGTCACGGGTTGAGTGTTGCCCTGGGTACGCTTGACAACTCACGTGTCTCGATCGCAGCGCAGGCAGTGGGGATTGCGCAAGGGGCCTTGGACACTGCCACGGATTACGTTCAGAAGCGTAGGCAATTTGGCCAGCCGCTGTCCAACTTTGAAGGAATTCAATTCATGCTCGCGGACATGGCCATGCGGTTAGAGGCGGCGCGTGCGCTCACGTACTCCGCAGCTGACCGCAGCGGGCGCCAGACCGATGACGTGAGCTATTTCGGTGCGGCAGCCAAATGCTTCGCCTCGGATACGGCGATGTCGGTCTGTACCGACGCAGTCCAACTGCTCGGTGGTATCGGCTATTCGAAGGAGTCCGCAGTTGAGCGGATGTTTCGTGACGCCAAGGTCACACAGATATACGAGGGTACGAATCAGATCCAGCGGATCGTTATCGCGCGCCAACCCTTCGGCAAGTGTCGCTGACGTCATTCGTTTGGAGGGGAAGAAAGGGTATTTGATCGTGTCTAAAGGTGTGCTTGGGGGAGTCAGGGTCCTGGATCTTTCGCGTGTTCTGGCAGGTCCATACTGCGGCGCATTCCTCTCGGATCTGGGTGCAGATGTCGTCAAGGTCGAAGCTCCGATCGGGGATGATGCGCGTCACTTAGGGCCATTCAAAGACGATGAAAGCGTGTATTTTGCCGAGTTGAACCGTGGTAAGCGAAGTATCGTCCTGAACTTCAAGAATCCCGAGGACCACGAACGTTTCATGAAACTTGTCGAACACGCGGACGTGGTGCTAGAGAATTTCCGCCCGGGGGTAACGAAACGTTTGGGAGTGGATGCTCAAAGCGTGCACGAGGTCAACCCGCGGGTGGTATACGCCAGTATTTCGGGGTTCGGCCAGGAAGGGCCGTTTCGAAACCGCCCGGCATATGACCTGATCGTGCAGGCGATGAGCGGGATCATGGCCGCCACGGGCCCGAAGGGAGGACAACCGACACGCGTTGGTGAATCGCTGGGCGATGTCGTTTCGGGCGTTTTCGCCGGATGGGCGATCAGCGCTGCCCTTTACGAGCGCGAGCGTACTGGGACTGGCCGCACTATCGATGTCTCGATGTTTGATTCCCTGATTGCGTTGCAGGTGACCAATCTGAGTCTTCTTCTTGCTGATGGCGAGCTGCCGGGGCGAATCGGCAATCGTCATCCGGTGTCTGTGCCGTTTGACACCTATCCAGCTATGGATGGGCTAGTTGCTTTAGCGGTGGCAAACGATCGAATTTGGGGGCGCTTGGTCGACCTCATGGAGCGACCAGACCTCGGCATTAACGAGGCGTATCTCGGTGACATGAATCGTGCGGACAGAAGAGACGAAATCACGAAACTGGTGTCTGGGTGGACACGGACGATGACTGTCACCGAACTTCTGAGGAAAGCAGAGGAGGCCGGTATACCCGCTGCACCCGTTTGGAACCTCGAAGATGCACTTGAAAGCGAACACGTGGTTGCACGCCACTCACTCGGCCACTTCACTCATCCGGGGCTTGGGAAGATGCCGTACATCCGGTTCCCCGTAGATTTCGGGTCCGGCGAGGCGGAGGTGTCCTCGGCGCCGCCACCGCGTTTGGGGGAACAGACCGCGGAGACCATCGCCGCGGAATGGGGATGACCGAAAGGTGATGGCTGGATGCCGGCGCTGCGTTCGCAAAGTTTGCGGACCTCCGTTTGCTGTCCGGCAATTGATTAATAGTCGAAGTTTCTGAGTCGAAGAGATCAGCTGTTTCAGAAGGGAAAAGCAATGACGATTGCCGTTGCATATAAAGTAGCTGCCAATCCTCAAGATTCACGTGTTGGAGCGGATGGAAAAATAGACTGGTCCCGCGCGAAATTAGGGATCAGTGAGTATGACCCTGCAGCGATTCAAGTGGCTAGGGAGTTGGGTAATGCCTGTGGGGATGAGGTCGTCGGTGTCAGCGTTGGCACGGTCGCCGCGACTGCTGCCAGGGAGAAAAAAGTGTCTTGGCTCGAGGCGTGGACCGAGTCGTGACCTTGGGCGACGATGAGACCAGTGAATGGTCAAGTGTCCAGGTTGCGAGTGCGCTCGCGGCTTTGGCCCAACGTATTGAGGGTGTTGAGCTGGTTGTTGCTGGCGACGCATCCGTCGATGAGGGCGCCCAATTGATGTCTGCGCTTGTTGGGGCTCGTCTCGGATGGCCCACCTTTTTGGAAGTCACACACGTCGAGCCTTGTGACGCAGGCTGGCAAATCACTCAAAACCACGATGGTGGCAGCCGCGTCATTCGTACGGACGGTGCGGCGGTTGTTGCCGTGACGCCGGATGCGACGACTCCGAGAGCGCCTGGGATGAAAGACATCCTCAAGGCGGCGAAGAAGCCAATGGAAGACGTGGAATGCTCCGAGTTGGACATCTCTCGGGCGACCGTGCATGTCGTTTCACGTGGGCCAGCACCGGTAAGGGGGCGGAAACACCGGGTTTTCACGGGGGATGATGCTGCTGGCCAGCTTGTTTCCGCCCTCCGAGATGCGTGTGTCATTTGACGAAAATCATTAAGGTATAAAGGAGCTTTCCAGATGTCGACAAGTTGGATTGTCACCGCGCAGCCAAACATTTCGCAGTTGCTGGCGTTGGCCGAACAAAGAGGCGACAGCGTCGTTGTGGTGGCGGTTGGGGTTACCGCTGAGCATTTTTCGGGTGTCGATCGAGTCGTCGAGGTTGAGGTTCCAGCCTCGGTGCCCGCTGAAGCAGTGGCGGGATCGGCAGCGGAGCAGGTTGCTGCGGAGCCTGGTGATGTGATCTTGTCTGGTACGTCGCCGGTAGACCGCGTCTTGGCTGCAGCGGTAGCCGTCCAGCTTGATGTTCCTATCTTTCGTGGGTTACAAGGACTGGAACCCGACAAGGCCACAGTCTTGCAATTTGGCGGTGTGCTGGAGTTGACGCTTTCGCTTTCCACACCAATGGTTTTCGTCTGTGAACCGGGCGCGCCGACTGAGGGAGTATGTGCCGAGAGCACTCACGTGAACACTACCGTAGATGGAGTCACCGTCGTCTCAGAGGACAAAACTGACGGCCAGACCGTGAACTTGACTGCGTCGAAACGTATCGTGGCCTGCGGCCGTGGTTTCCGTGACAGGACAGACCTTCGGATTGCGCACGACTTCGCCGATCAGATTGGTGCGGATCTAGCTTGCTCGCGGCCGCTGGCAGAGGGGTTGGGCTGGTTTGAGAGAGAACTCTATGTCGGAATCTCAGGGGCACAGGTTTCCCCTGAGCTCTACGCTGCGGTGGGGATTTCCGGTCAGCTGCAGCACGTTGTGGGAATGAATGGCTCGCAGATCGTCGTGGCCATCAATTCCGATCCAGGTGCGCCGATTTTTGAACAGGCTGATTATGGGATCGTTGGGGACCTCTATGAAGTGCTTCCCGAGCTGACGAAGGCGTTGGCGTGATGAATGGGATTGCAGACATACTGCGTGAGTCGAGCCTCAAACCGGCCAAGTCGGTCCCGCAGCCGATGTGGGAGGTCCCAGGCGTCGAGCCTGACTTCGACGTCATCATCATCGGTGGTGGCGTGGCGGGTACTGTTGCGGCGTATCAGCTTTCTAGGGCAGGGCACGACGTGCTTCTCATCGAGCGTGGCCAAGAGCCTGGGAGCAAGAACCTCTCGGGGGGCGTTCTCTATTGCCGAGTTCTTCAAGAAATATTTCCAGACTTTCTGCAGGATGCCCCGGTCGAGCGCAAGATCACACGCAACCAGCTGATGCTCTTGAACGGAGACTCATCTGTCGCCCTTGATTACCGCGACGCACGACTCGCGGACCCGGTCAACGCTGTGACGGTCCTCCGAGCGAAGCTCGATCCGTGGCTGTCGGGGAAATGCGAAGAGGCTGGCGCAACGGTCATGCCGGGCGTCCGTGTTGATTCCTTGATCGAGCGTGACGGGCAGTTCGTCGGGGTCCGATCGGGTGATGAAGAACTGTATTCACGCGTGGTCATTGCTGCCGATGGCGTGAACTCATTCTTGAGTCGTGATGCAGGCCTTCGGGGTCCAGAGCCCAAGGACAACCTCGCGGTGGGCGTGAAGTCAGTGATCGGCCTCGATGCCGGTGTTATCGAGGAGCGGTTTCGAGTCAACGGTGGTGAAGGCGCCGCGTATGCAGTCGTTGGTGATTGCACGAGGGGGGTTGCTGGAGGGGGATTCCTGTACACGAATATAGACAGCGTTTCGGCTGGAGTCGTTCTGCGGTTGGATGATTTGGAAAGGAGCGGTGCTTCGAGTTCACAGCTGCACGATCACTTCTTGACCCACCCGACCATTGCGCCCTTCCTCGCTGGCGGTGAGCTGATGGAGTACGGCTGCCATCTTATTGCCGAAGGCGGGGTGAGAATGCAGCACGACTTGGTTCGACCCGGGCTCCTGGTCATTGGTGACGCCGCCGGCTTCACGTTGAACACTGGATTCACGGTTCGAGGGATGGATCTGGCCACAGGTTCGGCGCTAGCAGCCGCGAAAGTGGTTGATTTGGCCCTACGCAGTCAAGACGTCGGGCGAGGAATCTTGGATGGTTATGTCTCCAACTGTAACGACAGTTTCGTTGGTCGCGATATGAGTACGTACCGGAATGCTCCGATATTCTTGAAATCCCCAGAGATGTACGGAGACATTGGCAGGCTCGCTGCGGATATTTTGTATCGTATTTATGACCTTGACATGACGCCGCGAAAACATCTTCTACCAACGATGCTCTCTGCGATGAAGTCATCGAAGCTGAGTTTTCCTCAGCTCATTTCGATCGGGCTTAGAGCAGTGAGGGCATTATGATGGCGACAGAAGGCGATGGGCTCGGATCCGTGACTGAGCGTCTTGCAAGAAATCATTATGACGTGGACGAGGAGAACTCCCACATCCATATCGACCAAGACATTGCACGAAGAACGGGGACGGGGAAACTTTTGGTGCGGGTGTGCCCGGCACACGTGTACTCAGAGGAGCCGGACGGCACGATTTCCGTGGAGTATGCAGCATGTCTGGAATGTGGCACGTGCCTGGCAGTCGCTGCTCCAGGATCGCTGGAATGGCACTACCCCATAGGTGCGGCGGGAATTTCATTCAGAGAAGGTTGACAGACCTTTCCGGATGGCTGTGGAGCGATATAGACGGCACCCGATGGGAGATATTGCGATGGTTACACAAAAAAGCGGTAGGGATGAAGCCTGTGGGGGGAACTCATCCTCAGTCATGGCGCGGACAACCCGCGGCGTTGAGAAACGAACAATTGACATGGTGCCCGATAGTGAAAGACACGGTACACCGAAGAGCCAGTTCACTTTGTGGTTCGGAGCCAATATGCAGATTACGGCGGTCGTGAATGGTGCGTTGGCGGTGGTTTTCGGAGCCGATGTGGTATGGGCAATCATTGGCCTTTTCATCGGGCAGATCATCGGCGGCGCCATCATGGCGCTCCATTCAGCCCAAGGTCCTGCGCTCGGACTACCTCAGATGATCAGTTCTCGGGCGCAGTTCGGTGTTCATGGAGCCGCGTTGCCACTGCTTCTCTACTTCGGTTTTGCTGCTACAGGGACGGTCTTGGCTGGGCAGGCTGTCAACAATGCGCTTGGCGTTCATTCTAGGTGGATAGGTATCTTAATTTTCGCTGCTCTGACGGCGATTATTGCCATGTTTGGATATGATCTGATCCATAAGCTAGGTAAGGTATCATCGACTATCGGTCTTCTTGGTTTAATTTATGTTGCGATTCGCTTGTTCCAAGTAGGATCGTTTGGGCCGAAGTTGGCCGATTCGCGCTTTTCGATTGTCCCCTTCCTTCTGTCGACCTCCTTGGCTGCTGGATGGCAGCTAACCTATGCGCCATACGCTGGCGACTATTCGAGGTATCTCCCGCGAGATACGAAACTCGGACGTGCTTGGTGGGGCCCGTTTGCGGGATCAGTGCTCGGGGCTACGATTTCCATGACACTCGGTGTGTTCATTGCTGCAGCCGGGGGTGAGACCTTCATCGGCGACCAGGTTGGCTTCATGGGAGACCTTGCCCAAAACCGTGTCCTGGCGATCTTAGTTTTCATTTCTATTGTGATTGGCAAGCTCACCATCAACACCTTAAATGCATATGGCGGTGTCATGGCGTTGTCGACTGGGATTTCGGGTTTTACTGGTAGGAGTAGTGTCTCTTCAAAGGTTCGTTCTGGATTTGTAATTGGCTTCAATGTTGTGGTGGTTTTGACGGCACTCGCGGCATCATCGGACTTCCTGGATGTCTTCAAGTCTTTCATTTTGACTTTGCTGATGTTCTTTTTGCCATGGTCAGCGATCAATCTTTTAAACTATTACATCATAGCCCATCGCCATATCGATATTCCCGCACTGTATACTTCGAAGGGTCGCTATGGAAAACTCCATTGGTCGACGCTGGTTGTCTATCTGCTCGGTGTCGCCGTGCAAATCCCGTTTATGTCCCAAGCGTTCTATGTTGGGCCAGGAGCGCAAGCGATGGACGGTGCAGATATTTCTTGGATCGTCGGCCTTGCCGTTACGGCACTCGTATACTACCCGCTAGGCAGGCGTGCGTTTGACTACCCTGGTCGGATGATTTATCCACCGGGTGTTGTGTTGGATCCCAATATCATTGGTCGGTGAGTAGTAATAGGGTCGAGCAGTGAAGGTCGACTTGGGGTTGCTGTTTCCGCGCGGGCTCGTGGTGCTTTGCATGTTTTGGCACAGTGGGGGCCACCCCAGCGGAGTCCAACTGGCGCCGTCGCGATGGGTCGCCCAAAGTTGCACTGGTGTAAATGTCAGGTAAACCACCGCCCCAACTCAACCGCGGTGCCGCCGTCCTCAAAGCATGGCGCGACATTGTCGGCTGCTGCTTTGACTGAGTCTGGGGCATCTCCGATGGCCACACCGCGTCCAGCCCACTGCAGCATCTCCATGTCGTTGTAGCCGTCACCAATGGCCAGAACGTCTTTCGGGTTGATCCCTTTGAGGCGGCACAGGTCGTCGAGAGCGGAAGCCTTCGTCACGCCCTCAGGGGTGATGTCGAGCCAAGCTGACCAGCCGATGACATAGGAGACGCTGTGCAAGTCGAGGCTGCATGCCAGATCGCGGAAGGAGCCGGCGTAACCGTTCGGATCACGGATGATGACCCGTGGGGCGGGCCGCGATGCCAACTTTTCAATCGTCTCGATGTGGAGCTCGCCCTGCAACTCCCCGACTGGGAAGAGCTGGTTGAGTCGATACCCGACGCCAACGTCTTCGACGGCGATGAGCGCCTGGGGATAGACGTCCATGACGTGGTCAATGATTGGACGCGGGTCAAAGGTGATCTCAGTTTGAACCTTGAGTGGGGACATTGTTGCGGTGACGGCACCATTAGATACCACCGCGTGTCCGCCTTGTAGTCCGAGAGTCTTGTGGATGGGAACCGTACCGAACAACCCTCGCCCGGTCGCCAGGACGACGGGAACGTCAACCTTGGCGACCGCCTCTCGGACTACGTCCGGAAGTTTCCCCTGATGATCCACGAGGGTCCCGTCGATATCGAGGGCCACCATGCGGGGAGTGAATGTCATGTCAGCCAGCTTGCCACCACGGGATGATCAAGCGGTGAATAACACGTGACGTTTTTCAGGCAACCAACCGTGCACGGCTCGGGTGGGGACGGCCAGTTACTGACTCGTAGGCGGCAGCCAGACGAGTCGTTGGGACCTTTGAAGGCGCCTTACGACGTGGAGTCGACGAGGCGTCGCGAGCCCGACGCAGGTGCCGCTTCACGGTGGACAGCGAGCAGCCGAGACGGTCTGCGATGAAACTCAGTGGCTGGTCGGGATGAGCCTGGCGAAGCCTAATGACGTCCTGGGTAACAACCTGGTGGCCGCTAGCGATAACTCCAGCGAAGGACTCCAAATCGTCGGGACGCACCCTGACGCCGAGGTAGGACCGGATGCGGGAACGTTGACGCGGCGTTGTGCCAGCGGCGAATCCAGCGACGTCGTGATCGAGAATGGCGTTTTGGAGGCACTGTTCAAAGAGAGGGCACGTAGAGCAGGCAGCACGAGCGCGGGCCTGCAGAGTGCGTTCCAGGCGCTGTTCGTCAGGTGTAGCGGCAGTGCTGTCACCTTCGAGCAGGGGATGCTGGAACACTGCTCTGAGGTTGGCGCAGGACGGGAGAGTGCGATCGTTCGTCCGGTTCACGATGGCTCCTTTCTAATGGGCCAAGGCGGCGTGTTCGACGTCAACTAGCAGTGATGTTACAAGTGCTTTTCAGAAGTTCATCTGACGTTGACGGTGATCAAATTGGACGTCTAAAAGTGCTTGTCAGGCCGATGTATACGTATTTAGTTCGGGGGTTTTCGTAGCTGAGGCGAATAGGAGGGCTGATTTTCAGAGCAGCTGGATCTGTACTATTGGACAGCGCGCTACGTATCCATTCGACTTTCGTCTATATGCCTACGATGTCCACACCTTCAGTGGATCCCCCCGCTTGTCTCTGCGCGAATCTTGCGTGGGAAAACTGGCGCTATCCCGGTTAGAGTGCCCAGGTGGATGCAGCAACATACATGGCGCTCGTACTGGTACTCGCGGTCGGTGCCCAGTGGCTCGGATGGCGGTTACGCCTGCCCGCGCTGCTGTTCCTCCTCGTGATCGGTTTCGCTCTCGGGCAGTGGGTCACTCCTGATGAGATCTTCGGGAGAAACTTACTATTCGATGGTGTCAACCTCTCAGTGGCGATTATCCTCTTCGAGGGGTCACTTGGACTCAAGCTTCGCGAGGTCCGTGACCTTGGGCGTCCGATATTTCGGTTATGCACCGTTACCGCAGGGTTGGCGTGGGTTCTCATTACCGCCACGGCGATGATGTTGGGATTTGATGGCCGCGTGTCCCTGCTGTTGGGGGCGATCCTCATCGTCACTGGACCAACGGTTATTAACCCTATTTTGCGCCAGTTGCGCCCCACTCGGCGAGTGAGTGCTCTATTGAGATGGGAAGGAATCGTTGTCGATCCACTCGGTGCGATCCTGGCACTGCTGGTGTACCAGGCCATTACGAGCATCGACGGATCCTCCATCGGAAAAGGCGTCTTGGACTTGGGGTTCACTTTGTTGGTCGGACTGCTCTTCGCTGGCCCCATCGGGTGGATTGTCACCGCGATGATGAGACGGCACCTCATCCCGGACTTCCTACAAGGTGTAATTTTCGTCGGGGTCGCCGTTGGAACGTGCGTTGGCGCTAACGTCCTTCGGGAGGAGTCGGGGCTGGTCGCCGTTACGATGCTCGGCATCTACCTGGCCAACCAGCGCAACCTCGAGCTTGAACCTGTGATTGAATTCAAGGAGCACTTGCAGGTGCTCCTCGTTGGCGTGCTGTTCATTATGCTTGCGGGACGCGTGACCCCGTCTCAGATCCTCAACATCCTGCCCACCGGCCTGATTTTCGTTGCGCTGCTTGTGCTCGTCATCCGGCCCGCTTCGGTGCTGTTGGGGTTGGTCGGTACCGAGACGACTCGCCAAGAACGCACTCTAATGTCATTCATGGCTCCGCGAGGAATCGTAGCGGCGTCGGTGGCGTCGATTTTTGCCATGCAGTTCAACGAGTCCGCCAACCACGTGCGGGAGCAGGCGAAGCAGATCGCTGGATCTGATCCTGAGCGTTCCAAGCAGTTGCTCTCCTTTGCTAACCAGATCGCTGGTATGGCTAGCCAGGTCGACCGGCTCGTGCCGTTGGTCTTCCTTGTGATCGTTTGTACTGTCGCCATTTACGGTCTGGGTATCGGAAGGCTCGCCGAGAAACTTGGGCTAGCTTCCACGAGTCCGCGAGGAGTGATGTTCGCGGGCTCGCCTGCCTGGGCCATTGATACCGCCAAGACTTTGCGTGACCTCGATGTGCCGACCCTCATCGTCACCCGACGTGCGTATGACCTGTATGCGGCGCGCAAAGCCGGTCTGAGATGCGAGGCTGCGGACTTCTTATCTGAATACGCGACTGAAGATATGGATCTTGCAGGAATCGCCTCAATGGTGGCGTGTACGCCGGACGATGACACCAACTCAATTGCGTCCGTGCATTATCGGCGTGCGTTGGGACGGGCGAACGTCTTCCAACTAGAACGTATGGATGAAAGAAATGACGGTGACGCCACTACCGGCACCGCGCAGATCCTCAAAGCAAGGACGGCATTTGACCCGCCGGCTTCGCACTCGGCGATGGACAAAATGTGGCGCAATAGCAAACGGGTACGCCGGGTCAAGCTGGACGAGAACCGCAACTGGGAAGGGTTCCGGGCAGTCATGCCGGACGCCGTGGTGATGTTTGTCGTTAAGTCTTCTTCGGTGAACGTTGCCACCAACGAGATGAGCGCTCCCAAAGAGGACGACACCATCATTTACTTGGGTGACGAGTGGAAAGACACTCCGGAGCCCGTTGCTGCTCAGGAGGAAAAGTCGAATCGACAGACGATATCGGTCCCATCGTCGGAAGCGGCGGTGCGAGATCGCATTGACGCCGACCGGAAAGCAGCTGAGGAGAAGGACAAAATGGCCGGTAACGGGGCTGCTAGTGATCCGGTTGGCGCCACGATTGACCATAGTGAAAAGAGCCACAAGTCTGAGCAGGCTGCGGAGACTAGTGAGAAAGGAGCCAGTTCGGTCACAATCCGGTGAGCCGAGCGCGGGGAGGTCGTCGCCAATTTCTGCCGACTCACCGAGCGAGTGGTGAGGGGAGCTTGGGGAAACGCCTCCTGATGCCTTCCTCAATCTCTGCTCAGGCGGGCTGGCGCTTCCGGATCACCCACCCCATCGTCCATATGGTGGCTCCAATAATGGCGCTTGCGATTCCGGCGACGAGAAAACCCCACTGCCAGCCATTGGCGTCCATAACGGCGCCGATGAGCGGGGCTGCCATGGCCGTCCCACCGTTGAGGCATGATCCCTGCCATCCGATGATGGTGCCCCGTGAGTCCGCAGGCACCAGATCCGTCAGTGCATCCACGGAGGACGTAATCGTCGGAGCGCAGAATACCCCGCCCACAAATAACAAGATGGCTGTTGACGCTGGGCCGCTCGATAAGGCTGGTAGGGCGGTCAGTGTGCCCAGGAATACGAGGAGAAGCGCAGTTGACGCACCTCGAGGCAAGGCCCCGTACAACACACCGCCGATGGCTGACCCGAACCCGGATGCGGCTAGCACCCAACCAATCATTTCGGGGTGCCCCATCGACCTCATTGCGGCGACCGTCGTCAACTCAATACCCCCAAGGCAGAACCCGGCGGCAACGACTGCGAAGAGGATCGATGCTGACTGTGGAGACAGCCACGCCATCTTGCGGTTATGAGGCGCTTGGACGACTGACGCAGCTGAGGTTGGGGTTCGGGCAGCAGACGGGACGGGATTGTCCTGGGAAGGCTCTGTCGTCGCGGGGTTGACGACCATCAACCCGGCGGCTCCAATGGCGGCAATGAATCCGCACGCCGTGATGGTGCTCCGGGTTCCGATCGTCGTTGCTGCGATGACGGAAGCGGTCGGGCCGATCATGTAGCAGATCTCCACGCTCACAGAGTCGAGCGACAATGCAGCGCGACGCCGTGATGCGGGCACAGCTGCCATAAGAACCTGACGCGGGATGGTGAAGATCGGGTAATTCCATAGCCCGCCGATTGCGCACAGCACGAGAAGAGGGAAATACCCTAGCCAAGGACAGAGCCCCACGTGATGGTCGTGATGATGAGTGAGGGAAACATCGTGCGTCGCAACCCGTGGCGGTCGACCATACTGCCGCGCCAGGGTCCAGAAATCATGGTCGCTATGGTGACTACAGTCGTTACTACTCCGGCGCGCACGTAATCGAGGTGCAGCGAGCTCACGACATGGACGCTCATGACGATTCCGAGGCTGAAAATCGGAATCCGGATAAAGGCTGACAACAGGAGGGTCGTCCACACCTCCCGAATGGCGATGACATCCCGGTAACCATGCATCTAAGCACTCTATAACGATTCCGCGTATGAGCTCGTCATCTACGTCAGGGGTAGGGCTGCGCAAGCGGTACACAGCCCCCACTCAGCTGCGCTTGTTAGCGCAGCTTTTTGCGAATGGAAAACGAGTTCTCGCTGGTCATGATGAGCGCGATGACAAATTTGATCTGCGTCCTCGTCATGACGATGAAGAGGAATGACGAATCCCACTTGAAATGATCGCCATTACAGTAAGCGAGGCGCTGCTTTTGTCGTCGGATGCGAACGAAGCAATACTGAAACCAGCTCATAAGGCGACAGCGAAAATGGCGAAAAGGATATATTAGGGCCTTTGGGGTCACATAGTATGCCGAAGGGTATGTCAAAAAGGGACCCGAAGAACCCCTTCTGGTCATCGCCGGCTGGATCCTCCCGGCCGGTAGGGATAGCTCGGCTGAAAAGACTGGGAGTACGGTTGCTGGTTCTGCGAGTTATTGCCCTGGTTATCCCAACCGTTGGGAGGCGTCGGGTTATTACGTATGGCAGCGGTGTGTCACTTGATGGTGTGCCTATGGAAGGTGTCGCATTCCTAACAGTGGGAGGTGGTTCACGAGCCCCGTTCGGGCCGCCCAGGTATTCCGGACGACCCGAACGCGAGGTGATCGATCAGTCAACGCCAAATTCCATTGCGGCAGCGTCGAGGGCTTTCTGGCTGTCATCGTCATCGTCGCCGTCGTTGGACGCGATGGCTGCTGCGCCTCCGGCTTCAAGTTGCCCGACAAGGTCTGCGTGGCTGGTGAGCTGGCCTTGCGCCGAGTAGAGCTCGAGCTTCTCGCGAGTATCAGCGATGTCGAGGTTGCGCATGGTGAGCTGGCCGATGCGATCGGTCGGACCGAAGGCGGCTCCCTCGACGCGCTCCATCGACAACTTCTCGGAGTGGTATGAGAAGCTCGGTCCGGTGGTGTCGAGGATGGAGTAGTCCCAGCCACGACGTAGTTTCAGCGTGACCGACCCGGTGATGGCGCTGGCGACCCAGTGTGTCAAGGATTCACGGATCATGAGGGACTGCGGGTCGAGCCAGCGCCCCTCGTAGAGCAGCCGTCCGAGACGACGTCCCTCATTGTGGTAGGTCGCTAGGGTGTCCTCATTGTGGATGGCGTTGACGAGACGTTCGTAGGCGATGTGGAGCAATGCCATACCTGGGGCCTCATAGATGCCGCGGGATTTAGCCTCAATGATGCGGTTTTCAATCTGGTCGCTCATGCCGAGGCCGTGACGACCAGCGATGGCATTGGCCTCTAAAACGAGGGCGACCTTGTCGTCGTATTCCTTGTTGTTGATAGCGACGGGCAAGCCCTGCTCGAAGGAGACGGTCACTTCCTCGGTGTCAATCTTGACGTCTGGGTCCCAGAACTTGACGCCCATGATCGGGTCAACGGACTCGATGGATATGTGTAGGGATTCGAGTTTCTTGGCCTCGTGGGTGGCACCCCAGATATTGGCATCGGTGGAGTAGGCTTTTTCCTTCGAGTCGCGGTAGGGCAGGTTGTGGGTGGTGAGCCAGCCGCTCATCTCGTCACGACCGCCGAGTTCAGCGACGAAGTTCTCGTCGAGCCACGGTTTATAGATGCGCAGCTGTGGGTTGGCGAGTAGGCCGTAGCGGTAGAACCGCTCGATGTCGTTGCCCTTGTAGGTGGAGCCGTCGCCCCAAATGGAGACGCCGTCGGTATGCATGGCGCGCACCAACAGAGTGCCGGTGACAGCGCGGCCGATTGGAGTGGTGTTGAAATAAGGGCGTCCGGCGGAGCGAACGTTGAACGCGCCGCACGCGATAGCGCTCAGGCCCTCCTCGACGAGCGCTGCCTTGCAGTCGACCAGTCGAGAGATCTCGGCGCCGTAGTCAAGGGCGCGTCCCGGCACTGACGCAATGTCGGGTTCGTCGTACTGACCGATGTCGGCAGTGTAGGTGCACGGGACCGCGCCGTTTTCGCGCATCCACGCAACGGCGACGGAGGTGTCGAGACCTCCGGAGAATGCGATGCCGACGCGCTCGCTAACGGGAAGCTGAGTAATGACCTTGGACACGTCGATCAGTTTAGCGCATATATATGCAACCATCCAAATGGATATGCGGTCGGTTGAGGTGGAGGGATGGCTGGGATGCTGAGGTAAGGAATGGCCAGGCGAAACGCAGGTTGTTAGAAGCGGGCCAGAATGCCTAGGGGACTCGGGGATACCAGACGGCCTGCCATGACCTGGGCCGTGGCAGGCCGTCGCCGGCTTTTTTGGGGGGGCAGTTGCTGGTTCTTGGCTGGTCAGAGGGTTAGCGCGACCTTGCCGAGCACCTCTCCGGATTCGAGTCGTTCGTGGGCCTTGCCTGCTTCGGGCATAGGGAAGGACTCGACTGGGGCGGGTTTAACGCTGCCGTTGGCATACAGCGGCCACGCGACCTCACGAACCCGCTGGCAAATCTTGGCCTTTTCGTCGAGGGGCCGCGGGCGCAGGCTAGTAGCGGTGACGAGAGCGCGCTTGCTGAGGAGTTTTCCAATGTTGAGCTCTCCCTTGATGCCGCCCTGCATACCGATGATGTCGAGACGTCCGCCGGTGGCGAGAGCATCGATGTTGAGGCCGAGGTACTTAGCGCCCATGACGTCGAGGATAACGTCGGCGCCACGACCTTCGGTGGCCTCCGTGACGCCGGTGACCCAGTCGTCGTGATAGTCGAGGGCCACGTCGGCGCCCAGACTGCGACAGAACTCCTGTTTCTCGGCGGTGCCACAGGTGGTGATGACCGTGCATCCGAGCGACTTGGCGTATTGGATAGCGAACTGACCGATGCCGCCGGCACCGCCATGCACGAGGAAGGTCTCACCCTTGGCTAGGCCGACGTGATCCATGTTGGAGATGACGGTGGCAGCCACCTCAATGAGGGTCGACGCTGTGACTGGGTCGATGCTCTCGGGGATCGGGAGGAGTTGGCCAGCGGGGACGATGACGTATTCGGCGTAGCCGCCACCGGCGAGTAGAGCAACGACCCTGTCACCCTCAGACCAACTGACGTCCGGACCGATGGCGGAGATGGTGCCGGTGACCTCAAGGCCTATGGTTTCCGAGACGCCCTTCGGCGGCGGGTAAAGGCCCTGGCGCTGCAGCAGGTCACCACGGTTGATACCGGCTGCCGTAACTTTGACGAGGACCTCTCCTGGGCCTGGTTGGGGCGTAGGTACTTCAGTCCATTCGATGCACTCGGGGCCGGGGCGATGACGGCCCTTGGAGTCGGTTTTGTTGGTTGGGCGAACGGTGATTGCATGCATGTATCAAGCCTGCCACGGCGGGTAAGTAGGTTGCCTAGGACCTCGCGTTCCCAAAAGATTTCACGTGAGGGGGAAGTTGCGTCCACAGATTTTGGGGCTTATCCACAGATTTTGAATCTGGGGGTTCTCACTGGTTTCGCAGACCCCCAGGATTGTCGCCATGGTGATGAATGGTGAAAGCGCGGGATGTTGTCGACGGCGTATAGCGACCTTGGCATCCCTTGTCATGGTCGGTTTAGGGGCGATTGCGTGTGGAGCTGGCGGGAATTCGTCGAGTGGCGTAACTCCAGTTGCAAGCGTGGCCCCGGCACAAAGTTTGACTCCGATGCCTAGAGCGGAGGCGCCGAAGTTTTTGAAGGTGTCGGCAAGACCTGTCCCGGGTACGAAACAGGATGCGTTGTTCTTGGAGGCGAAGAAGGTTTATGAGACGTATCTGGAACAGACTCTGCTTTTTGAGCAGGAAGGTGGGGGTAAATCTTTACCTTTAGGTCTCGGGAAAACAGTAGGTGGGCCGTGGGAAAATATTCTCGAAGAATACTACGCTAAAGTGAGGAGGCGAGGGCATCATGTGAGTCCTCAGTCTGCTGGATTCGGGGATATAACCCTGTCTCGTGTTAAGACAGAACCCCCATATTTAATAACGCTTATATCGTGTGTAGATCAACGCCAGTGGGTATTTGTGGATAAGTCAGGTGAAGAAGTGTCTAGAGGTAATTTACGCCAGATCACTATGTCAATGGCTAGAGAAAATGGATCGCTTGTGACTGTTGCTGCTAGCTCGAGAGGTGTAGATAGATGCGTCGGGTGATCTGTTTGTTCTTGGGGGTTATCGCGATTCATGCCGGTCTCATGTCGACGCTGGCTCTTGTGGAGCAAGGTATCGATATCACGGACATGGAAAACACGGGGAATGTGACGGTCAGGTACCGGAATGAAGGTTCCCATCACAAGCCCCGGATTAAAATTCGGGAAAATGTCAAGCATAGCACGCTCGGATACAGCGGCTCTTATCATAAGCATCGAAGTCACAAGCCGGGAAAGTCTGAGACACCACGTTCTCGAGCGCTTGAGAGGCGGTACGAACCTACGGTGACCGAGGCGTACCGCGATTCGATGATGATGTCTCCTAGCTGGGTTCCCTATTGGCCAGGGCACCATGACCTACCCTCGGCTTTGAGGCCTAAGAAATCCCACTCTCAGAGGGCGCCCGGTCCCGCGATTGCGGAGTCTGCTGGTCCAACTCGGGAAGAAATCCGAGACTGGTCTATCAATCTTGCGACGAGTATTCACCTTGCTAAGCCGGTCGTCGACATTGAGCCGCAACCTACAGTCAACAAGTGGAACATCACTGCGGTGGGGCAACCGTTGTGGTTCCACAATCCAGGGTCAGGACGTCACACCTCCAGTGATTCTTCGCACGGAATCATCGTTTCCCTCGACATCAAACGAGTCGAGACCGTCTACGACACTGGTGAGAAAACCATCCACTGCGCTCATTCAACTCCGCGCCCGGAAAATGCCGATCCGCGAGCACAGTCTCCAGATTGCGGCTATATTTACCAGCACCCAGGAAACTACACCGTACGCATGACCGAGGTGTCGCGTGGAATGGCGTTCAGGCGATCAGTCTGGCACGACTATCACAAGGAGGTCATCCGCTAAGCCGCTGACGGTTAAAGAACTCATCGGCGTGCTCACAAAACCCGGAAGACGATGATGGCCGGCAGCTGGTTTCAGGGCGAGGCAAATCGTAGTTACCGTCGCCCAGGCGCTGGAAACGAGGGCCACTAGACGATGCCCACGCCCGGACTCGTCAACGTTCGGGCGATGTATGAGCGTGTGCGCGTCCGAGACGATGAATTATGATCGATGAATCATGGCTAAGATGTGATTACCGGGACGTGCCCGGTTGGCGAGATCGCATAGTGGACGAGTGCAGCCGCCTTGAAAGCGGCCGAGGGCAACCTCCGTGGGTTCGAATCCCACTCTCGCCGCCACAGAGCCTGGCCTTCAGGTGTAGCGCCCGAGGGCCAGGCCCTTTACATATCAGCCTTGCAGTGATGGGAGATGGGGATGCCCAGGACGGACGTGACGGATCTTCCACCTGGCACGACTCGGCACATCATGTCGCCGGAACCTCCTATTCGTGGTTTCATCATCGCTGGCATCTTGTCCATTGTTGGCGTTGTCCTCATGATTATCAGCATCGCCAAGAGCTGGCATGAGATGGTGACCATCATCTTTATCGCTGTCCTCGCCTGCGGTATCGCCCTGGCTGTCACTGCAGCATGGTCCATGGTTCACATGAAGCTTTACGTCGATTTGGACGACAAGGGTTACCACATCCATGGCGCTGGACAGGATCGCTGCGGAACCTGGGACAAGGTCACGAAGGCCGCGCTCACCGAGTCACGCTCTCGTCTCACTCTCTACCACGGCCAAGTTGGACGTACCCACATCGTGCGTCCTGGCGTCGGGGACCCCAAAGAGATGGACGACCTCGCTGTCGACGTCGCACATCGCCTCGACAAGTCACGCGGATACTGCCAAGACATCTGAGACGTCGATAACGACTAACAAGGCAGTGGCGTTCCAGAGATGCTCTGGAACGCCACTGCCTTGGGTTTTCGCGTGCAGGATAGCCCACGCGGTGTCAGCTAGCGGTTAGCTAGTGCTTGAAGCGGGTCTGCGCCCGTCGTTTCACTTCTTCTCTGCAGCCGACCCGTCAGCCTCCTCGACTACCTCCGGCACCTTGACTGGGCGGAGTCTCACCCACACCAGAAACGCCGCCCCAGCGGCAAGCAAGCAGATCCCAGACAACAGGTCGGCGTGAGCGTCAGATCCTTTCGCTAGCCCAGTGATCGTCAAGATAATCCCGTAGAGTCCGAGCAGTTCACCAATGACGGTCCGAATATCCATCGCGCGAGCGGCTTTACGGCGATTGTGGCGAGCTGTAGCAGTTCTGTTCGACATGACAAGCTCCTCAGAAGATGATGTTGAGAATGATGGTGATGGCGAGCACGGTCATGCCGAGCGGAACCGTGCGGCGATACCACGGGAGCTCCTTTTCCTGCGGATCGACGAGATGCTCCTTCGGGGTCTCCGAGTACACCAACCTGACCAGTTCTGCCGCAGGCTTAGGTTCGGTAAACAGCGACACCACGATGCTGACGATGATGTCCGCAACGAATCCGGCTGTGGCAGCGAGGAACGCCACCCCCTGACCTGGCAAGGTAAACGTTCCCGTCAGGCTCATAACCCACACCGTTACGGCACTCAGTGTGCCGACGACTAGGCCCGACCAACCCGCATGCGGGGTTGAGCGCTTCCAGAACATACCGAGGATAAACGTTGCAAACAGGGGGGCGTTGAAGAATCCGAACAACGTCTGCAAGTAGTCCATGATGTTGGAGAACCCGGACGCCATGAACGCTGTTCCGATGGCGACAACGGTCGCCATGACCGTGGCAATGCGTCCCACCTTGACGTAGTAGTCGTCGGACTTGTCCTTGACGATGTAGTGCTGCCAAATATCCACGCTGAAGACAGTGTTGAACGCCGAAATATTCGCCGCCATACCAGCCATGAAGGCAGCCAATAGGCCCGTAATCGCCACGCCCGTCAGACCGGTTGGCAGCAGATTACGGATGAGGAACAGCACTGAGTCGTTGTACTGGACGAAGCCACCTGACGCGCCACCAACAACCTTTTCGCCAGCCTTCATGCGGGCAATTTCAGGAACAAGCACTGCAGCGAGCATGCCTGGCAAAACGGTGAGGAAGGGCACGAGCATCTTCGGGAAAGCCCCGATAATCGGCGTCTTGCGTGCAGATGACAGAGAATCAGATGCCATCGCCCGTTGCACCTCGACAAAATTCGTCGTCCAGTAGCCGAAGGACAGCACGAATCCGAGTCCGAGCGTGATACCAATGACAGACGTCACCGGGCTGTCGAACCCGGATAATGCCTGACCAGGCCAGGAATGAAGCTGCTGGGCAGCCGGCGTCACGACGCCAGGATGAGCCTTGGCAGCAGCCATGATCTTGGTCTTGAGGCCACTCCAGCCGCCAACTCGATGTAAACCGATGATGACAAGGGGTAGCAGGGAAGCAACGATGACGAAGAACTGCAGCACCTCGTTATAGATAGCTGCCGACAAGCCACCAAGGCTGATGTAAGCGAGCACGATCACCGCAGCGACAATGAGGGCGACCCACAGCGGCCATCCCAGCAGGGCATGGACGATAGTCCCGAGTAGGTACAGGTTGATACCGGCGATAAGTAGCTGGGCCAGCGCGAAGGAAATTGCGTTGACGAGGTGCGCTGCGGGGCCGAAGCGGTTAAGCATGAATTCTGGCACCGAGCGCACACCGGAGCCGTAGTAGAAGGGCATCATGACGATGCCAAGAAACACCATCGCGGGGATAGCGCCGATCCAAAAGTAGTGGACTGTCGGAATGCCGATCTGAGCTCCGTTAGCCGACATTCCCATGATCTCGACGGCGCCAAGGTTGGCTGACACGAATGCCAGCCCCGTTACCCATCCGGGCAGACTGCGCCCGGACAAGAAGAAGTCGAGGGAATCGGACACCTGATGCCTGGCGGCCAGTCCGATCCCGAGGACGAACACGAAATAGATGAGCAGGATCAAATAGTCAACGAACCCTGCGTTGATGAGTGTCTCCAACGGCATTGTGTGTGGGGCGGTCCTTTCGGTTGGTGCGGAGGAGAACGGCCTCGTTGGCGTCGCCCCCGGGGGGAACCATAGACCCCCAGTGTGGCACGAACGCACTCGCACCCGGTAGTTTTGAGTACGTAAACATTTTGAGTGAGTGAAGTGGAGACAGCACCAGCGTCGCTGTCGCCATCGTCGTACGCTCAACTCCGTTGACAAAGGATTTCGACCGGCAAAGGAGCCATTCATGTCGCAGGTACCCCACGCCGTGGCGGCGGATCGTCAGACCCCTACGATCGGCACAGCCTGGTCGACCGAGGAGGGCGCCACTCGCGCGCATCACCTCTTCACCGAGCACATTGGTGGCAGTCCTGACGGCGTCTGGGCGGCCCCCGGTCGCGTCAATATCATCGGTGAGCACACCGACTACAACAACGGTTTGTGTCTGCCAATTGCCCTTCCCCACCGTACCTACGTTGCTGCTCGTCGCCGCGATGACGACAAGGTCATCCTTGTCTCCCAGCTTGACGACAGCGTCCTGACGTGGGAGGAAACCCTTGAAGAGATCGCTCCCGGGTCGGTTGCCGGCTGGAAGGCCTACACCGGTGGTGTCGCCTGGGCGCTGCGTCAGGCCGGACATGACCTCAGTGGATTCGAGGCTGCACTGGTCACGTGCGTTCCTCTGGGCGCGGGACTGTCGTCATCGGCAGCCGTCGAATGTGGCGTCGGTCTGGTCCTTGCCGACCTCTACGACCTTGGCCTCACCGACTCCGACGCCCGCCGTACCGATCTCGTTAATGCTGCCCGTACTGCGGAGAACAATGTTGCCGAGGCTCCCACTGGAGGTCTTGATCAGACCGCTTCACTGCGCACTACCGAAGGCCACGCCCTCCTCCTCGACTGTAACGACTGGTCGGTTCGTCAGGTCCCCTTCGACCTAGATGCGGTCGGCTTGGAACTGCTTGTCATCGACACCCGCGCCCCCCACAGGCTGGTCGACGGCCAATACGAGGCACGACGTCGAGCCTGCGAAAATGCTGCCCGCATCCTCGGCGTCGGTAGCCTGCGTGACGTCGGTGACTTGGGGGCCGCTGTAGCTGCTCTCGATGATGAAGAGCTGGCCAGCCGGGTTCGTCACGTCGTCACTGAGAACGACCGCGTCACCCAGTTTGTCAAGCTCCTCGACACCGGCCGGGTCCGCGAAGTGGGACCGCTTATGGACGCCTCCCATAACTCCCTCCGTGACGACTACGAGGTCACCTGCCCCGAACTGGACACCGCCGTCGACGCGGCTCGTGATGCTGGTGCTCTCGGCGCACGGATGACTGGCGGCGGGTTCGGTGGTTGCGCTATTGCTCTGGTTGATCGCGACGTTCGCAACGAGGTTGCCACGCAGGTCGTGAGCTCCTTCCGTGAAGCCGGTTTCGCCCACCCCGAGTTCTACGTCGTTACCCCCGGTCCGGCTGCCCTACGGGTGCAATGATTGTGGGGCAGAATTCGCCCGTTCCTTGGCCGTCTGAAAGTGGGCGATGCGTGGAGCCGGAAGTGGGCTGCTGACGTGCTTATGCGGAGTGTGTAGTTATGACCGAGCAGCAGCGTCGAGGGTCATCTCGACCCTCAATGGGTGACGTCGCCGCGGCCGCCGGGGTGTCCCAGCAGACCGTCTCGCGGGTCGTCAACAATTCCAACGCCGTTCGCAAGAAAACTGTTGACAAGGTCCTCAAGGCCATGGCTGAAGTCGGCTACTCGCCCAATGTGGCGGCTCGGAGTTTGCGCTCGGGCCGCACGAGTGCCATCGGCGTCCTTGCTACGGACCTTTCACGCACCGGAGAGCTGCGGACCGTCCAAGCCATTGTTGATGCTACCCGTCGCAGCGAGTTCGCCGTCGTCCTTGATCGCCTCGAGCCCACTGACGACCTCGTCGGGGCTTACCGGCACGCGATGAAGCGCATGGCGGGGCGGGTCGACGGCTTCATCATCGAAGGGCTTGAGCTTGACCACCCCGAGGAACTCGATGCACCGCCGGGTATTCCCGTCGTGATGGCTGGCCCTCCATGCAGCCGTTTCTCGACCGTCGGGTGCGACCAAGACCCCGGCGTGCGTGCCGCCGTCAACTATCTCGTGGCGTTGGGGCATCGTACTGTTCACTTCGTTAGCGGCCCGGACAATTCCCGCCAGGCTGCGGTGCGCCGTCGGGCCTGGCAAGAGTGCGTGGAAGCCAACGGCTGCGAGATCCCCGATGTCATCAAGGGGGACTGGACAGCCTCGTCCGGACGCAATGCCGCGCGTTACCTCAGGGCCGCTGGGGCGACGGCCGTGCTAGCCAGCAACGATGAGATGGCGGCAGGTGTTATCGTCGGTCTGTTCGATATGGGTGTCAGGGTCCCTGACGATATGTCCGTGGTGGGATTCGATGATGTCCTGGGTAGTGTGGTGTGGCCGACGATGACGGCAGTGCGTCAGGACTTCACGGCAATTGGGCAACGTCTCGCTGAAGAACTCCTAGCCCAGTTGCAGGGAGTCCCGAAGAAGTCGGTGATGGTGCCGGCTCCGCTGGTGGTTCGGGGAAGTACCGCACCTCCGCAGCACTGATCCCGAACGACGAACCGTACACTGCTGGCGCAGACCAGGCTGGGCGTCAGGGCTGCTGCGGGTTGTAGGCGCAGGCGTCAGTCACAGACTGGGAGACATCGTGATTGTTGGGTGACGGATGTGGAGTAGGGCCGTGCGGGGACTTCTTTGACGTACTGTGGATCGGCTTCGACGTGGCGGTGTTGTGAGTTTTGGCAGCCGTGGCCCCCGTCACCGGCTTGTTCTTGTTCTTCGACTCGGAGACGCTATGAATAGCGGCCTGTACCTGTTTGCGGACGAGACCATAATTCGGATGGGAAGAGATGAATCCATCCTTGCCATTGGTGAAGACGACGCGATTGATGTTGGCGTCGCGCATGTTGATGGCGAGGTCGACGAAGGCCGGCAGCATTCCCTGCGGGATGTCGGAGACCACCATCTGTCCGGAAGCGTCAGCAATCGATTCGAAGCGAGTCAATACGGTCTGCGGGCTGGTTTGGTCAAGAACGGCCTTAATAAGGCAAGACTGGCGTCCCATCCGGTCGTAATCGGTGCTCTCTGAGCGCGACCTCGCGTACCACATGGCATGGTAGCCGTCGAGGTGTTGGTTGGGGCCAGTCTCGAGGTAACCGTCCGGCTTCTTACCTTCAGTGTTACCGGCGATGGGCAGGCGTTCGTTGATGTTCACAGACACTCCGCCGAGGGCATCAATGAGTTTCTGAAGGCCGTCGATGTCAAGCATGACGAAGTAGTCAATCTTGAGGCCGAGGGCCTCGCCGGTAGCCAGCTTGAGAGCGTCGGCTCCGGGGTAGTCGGTCGCGCCCATGCGGTCGACGTAACGGGCTGATACCGTCGACCAGATCTCGTTAGCCATGTAGTCAGGATTGTCACCGTTACCATCTTTCCCGACGAACCCGTTGGGAAAGTCCCTGTGAAGCGGCGAATCAGGTGGAAATGGCATCCGTGCGGTGTTGCGAGGGATCTGGAAGATCGAGGTATCACCGTTGGAGGTGTTGATCGACGCCACCATGATCGTATCGGTGTTCATGGAGTTCTCGGCGCGATAATTACGCACCTTACTGTCGTCGGCGCCGACGAGCAGAATGTTGACTCGTGGCTTGGCTGCCCAAATCGCCTTGACGTCCTGATTGTAATTGATGGATGGGCGGGTACCGGATCGCTTATCGGTGAAGATTCGACCGAGCATGTGTGCCTCGTCGTAGGCATACCGGCCAGCGACGGCTAGTGGGGTCGCGACGGTGGTACACAGCGCGGTGACAAGGATGGTCGAGACCCAGCGTTGCCCGTGGGTGATGCCCTGAGGCCGAAGGTCCAGATGAGAGAAGGTCAGCAGTGCCACCAAGGCGACGGCAAGAATCGGCAAGCCCCAGCTCAAAGCGGTGAGCAACTTGGGACGTACGACGATCGATGCCGCAACTGACGGGTTAGCCAGGACGAAGAAAACGGCAATAGTTAGCCCGATGAGGAGGAGACCGATGATCGTCAGGCCTGTGACACGGCGACGCGGAGCGCGACTGCGAGACAGAGTCAGACCGGGGACGATGGCCCCGAGAACGGTCCATCCCAGGCAGGCGCGGAAGGCGTGGTTGCGTTTGGCCTCCTCGTTCCACCTCGACGGCATGCGGCGGCTGCGGCCAGCCGGCGAAGCCGTCGCGGTTGCAGCCCGTCGGGCTGGGGTGGGACGCGATTTTGGCTCGCTGGGAGGTTGCGGGGCATTGACCGGGGGTTCAGCTGCAGAGCGGCGTGGACGCGGGAAGGGTGCCGGCTGCCGAACAGCAGCCTCGAGATCCGCCCGCCGCAGGACATGCGTGTCCTCGTTGGCTTCCGGGTCGTTCGTCCAGTCCGGTTGAGCGGCGTGACGTGGAGACGGTGAGTTAGCGCCGTACGACGCGTCAGCCATGCTCATCCCTTTCCACAAAATCGATGGGGCGGACCCCATGTTAACCTCTACCCCCAATGCGGGGCGGTAGCGCCTGGCTGGTCAATAGCAAGTGTGACTGGCGCTCGGTGTCTGTACAGACAGATGCCCCTTGTCAGGAAGGCGTGCCAGAGCCGATATGGCACGTTGTCGAGCTCTGGAATTGGAGGGTTGGGGGTTGAGAGGGTAGGCTGACACGGCGTGTTGGAGGTGTCGCCTAGTCAGGTCTATGGCGCCCGCCTGCTAAGCGGGTTTGGGAGGTAATCCCATCGCGGGTTCAAATCCCGCCACCTCCGCCGGATGCCCGGTAGCTCCTACGTAAGGGGCGCCGGGCGTTGTGCATTGTAGGGTCGGTAGCCGGGTTGGTTGTGCCCTAGTGGGAGGTTCTGGACCTGGGGTCATCGGTGGGTTGGTGTCCCACAGATGGTGTTCCGGAAACCCGCTTACCAGGCGGATCGTCCGGAATTGATTTGCCCGAGTTTGCATTGCAAGCCCGAGAGCTGTAGCGTTTAACAACGCGCACAGCGCAAAGCGCCCGTGGCTCAACGGATAGAGCATCTGACTACGGATCAGAAGGTTGGGGGTTCGAATCCCTCCGGGCGCGCAGAGCGAAACTCCGCTAGTGCAGCGGGGTTTCGTCGCCTCGAGGCGGCTCACTGCGGAAGCGGGCTAGATACCCGCTCTCGCCTCAACGCTGTGTTTCTACCTGCGATAAGCCACACGATTGGCCCAACAACCGGGAAGCAGAGACAGACGACGATCCAGATCACCTTGCCCACATCCGTCAGATGGTTCGACCTGAGAATCGACAGCAAGGCAAAGACGAACATGATGACCGGCACGACGATGGCCAAGGCCGACAGGATGGCAAAAGAATCATGTGCCTCGGAGTACTGACGCCGTCGATCCGATCAGTGTCAGTGGCCCATGGCCACCGTGTGGGTCCATCGTGGTTCGAATGTGCGATTCCTGGAAAATACCCTTCCCTCCTGCTACAACGCCGCTAGACCTTGAGACGGCGTCGAGCTCGACGTCCAACTTGCCGACGACGGCAACGTTGTCGTTTGTCACGATGACGCCGTTGCCCGTGCCATTGACGTCGATGTCGTGATCAGGAATGACCCGCCACCGTCCAGCAAGTCATGGGAGAAAATTGACAGCAGCCCTGCTTACCCGGCACTCACCAGCGACAATCCGCCTCCTGTCGGGCGAGACTGCACTCAGCTGCAACAGCTCTGACACACGACAGTTACAGAAAATCCGTAGTGTTTCCGCCATGACGCGGATCTTGGTCATCGTTCACGAGTCCTCTTGCAGTCCAGGCAGGCTCGGGCAAGTGTGGCGCGACGCCGGGGCAGACGTCGTCGAGGTCAGTGCCTGGAACCAACCGGTGCCGCCGATTGTGGACGCCGACGCGCTCGTGGTGCTGGGTGGCTCCATGGGCTGTCAGGACGACGCTGAGGCACCGTGGCTGGCTTCCACCCGCCAGCTCATCTCCCGGACGGTGAAGGCAGGAACGCCCTTCCTTGGCGTCTGCCTGGGTCACCAGCTTGCCACTGTCGCACTGGGAGGACGGGTCTGCACCTCCGACCACCTCTGCCTCGGGCCGGTCGAAATGCACCTCACCCCGGACGGGGAGAAGGATCCACTGCTGTCGGTCTACGACGGACACCGCGGTATTCACTTCAACAACGATGTTGCGGTCGTCCTCCCCGAGGGCGCCGTCCTGCTGGCGCGCGATCCCACCGGTCAGGTTGAGGCCGTCCGGTTCGCCGAGCGCGCATGGGGGTCCAGTTCCATCCCGAGTGCACCTTTGACAGTTGGACCATTGGCCACACCGAGAAAGAATGGAAACAACGTCTTCCCTGGTCAGAAGCCATTGTCGCGGCAGAGACAGTGCGTCGCGACGTCGACGTCGTCAATGCTGATGGGGCCTTCGCTGCGCAATTCCTGGAACTTGTGGGCCCTGAGAAAAGATGGTTCCCGAGACCTCGCTAAGTCTCGGGAACCATGGCAGTTTTAGCGGATCGTCACAAATCGACGGCCTCACCCATAACCACCGCGCGAGTACGAGGTATCCGGAAGACCCGAGTGCGATCGGCTTGGTTGCGCGACATGGCGATGTAAAGCATCTTGCGCCAGCCGGCCATGTGCGCACCCTGCTGTGGTTCGTCCCGCTTCACATCTACTAGGGAAAGGTAGTAGATCGCCTCGTCGAGATGATGCTTGAGACTAGGACACTTAGCGGCCGCCAAAGCTAGTGCCTTGGGGACGTCCTGGGAATCGGTAAACCCGACATGACACGCGATGTACGTGATGCCGTCGGTAGGTCTGCCGAGGTCCACCTTCTCAATCCGGTTGACGTGCCGCACGTGTGGCACGTTTTCCACCACTATCGAGATGATGACGTTGTGCTCGTGCAACACGTGGTTAAACCTGAGGTTGTTAAGCAGGGCCAGCGGGGTTGTGGCCCGCCCAGGATGCGGGTAAATAGCCAGGCCGGGGACGCGGGTTGGCTTGGACTCGTGCATCCAGTCGAGGAAATCGTCCAGCGGTCCCTCATCGTCTTGTCGCTGCTTGGCGATGTAGGCGGTACCGCGTCGCCACGTCGTCATGATGATGACGACGATGGTTGCAAACATCAACGGAATCCAGCCGCCAAAGGCGATCTTTAGCAGGTTGGCAGAAAAAATCGATAACTCGACGCCACCGACAATGACACCAAAGAGGATAAGAGCCCACATCGGCCAATGCCATGCCCGGTGAGCCAACACTAGGAACAGACTCGTCGTCAGCAGGAAGGTGCCGGTGACGGCCAGGCCATAAGCCGTGGCTAACTTCGACGAAGTTTGGAAGATGAGGATAAGGGCTAGCACACCGGCAAAGAGGATCCAGTTGATTTCCGGGATGTAGATCTGGCCGCCTTCGGACTTTGAGGTATGACGCACACCCAGGCGCGGCAGCAACCCCAGGCGGGCGGCCTCTGAACTCATCGAGAACGCCCCCGAGATGACCGCTTGGGAGGCGATGACGGTGGCCGTCGTCGCGATGACGACCAGTGGGACGGTTGCCCAGTCTGGGGCCAACCGGAAGAACGGATTGTCGATCCAGTCGGGATGAAGCAGGATCATCGCACCCTGGCCCAGGTAGTTGATGAGCAGACAGGGCAGCACGAGGGCGAACCACGCCAGCCGGATTGACGAGGCCCCGACGTGGCCCATGTCGGCGTACAGCGCCTCGGCACCGGTGATCGTCAAGACGACGGCACCCATCGCGATGAATGCCATGCCGGGGCGTTCGACGGCGAAGAGGATTGCCCAGTGTGGGAGCAGGGCCGTGATGATGACGGGATGACGGATGATCCATGGGATGCCGATGGCTGCCAAGGTGAGGAACCAGATCCCCATCACCGGACCGAAGGCCTTGCCGATGGCCGACGTTCCCCGTCTCTGCACGATGAACAGGACAGTGAGGATGACGATGGAAGCCGGTAGGACGATCTTCTCGGCGGCCGGGTTGGCCACCGTGATGCCCTCCACTGAGCTCATCACCGAGATCGCCGGGGTGATAAAAGAATCGCCGTAGAACAGGCCAGCGCCGATGATGCCGAGGAGGAGGGCCGTCATGCCAGTGCCTTTGTGACTAGTCATGAGACGACGCACCAAGGCCATCAGGGCGAGGATGCCCCCTTCGCCGTCGTTGTCAGCACGCATGACGAAGATGACATACTTGACGCATACCACGAGCAGGATCGACCAGAAGATCATCGAGATGATCCCCATGACGTCTTCGGGGGTTGGGCGTACGGCATGGTTCTCCATTGAGAACACCGTTTGCAAGGAATAAAGGACTGAGGTGCCGATATCGCCGAAGACGACTCCTAACGCGGCTAGGGCCAGCCCTGGCTTCATGGATCGGATTGGTTCAGGATCAGCGATCGGCTGGGTGGCCTTGGCCACTGCTTGCCGTCTATAGCTGCGACTCACTCAAGAAAGTATGGACCCCTTAGTCTTAACTGCAAATTGACCGAGGGATCTGACGCATCCTGGGGCTTGGGAAGCTACCGTGGCTTCCTCGCCTCGGTGATGCTTCTTTCGTCTCGCCTCAGAGGCGATGACGCCCTTACGCTCGTGACACAATGACAGCGCTGTAGGGCGGCAAGGCGAGGGTCACGGAGGCCGGTTGGCCGTCATAGTCGTCCTCGACGGCGTCGAACCACTCTGGGACGTCCACCCCGTCGAAGACATCTGAGTACACCTTCGCGTTGGAGTTGAACTTCGACACCCAGCAACCGGCATGCCAACGGCGCAGTCGCTCCAGATCTTAGAGTCGAGGTTCATCGTCACCACGTCGTCGTCATACGGACCGCCGTCAGCCCAGCGGTGGAAGACGTAGACGTGACTGTCTGGGTGCAGGTGCAAAGTCTCGACGTTCTGGCCCGCGAGGCCTTTGGCGTGGCCTTCTTCGCCCCGGCAGCCTGGCCGTACCAGTAACCGTTGTCTTCGCTGACACGCTGGAATTTCGCTGAGTGGACCTTTTCGTCGTCGTTGTCACCCGTCGGCTGAGCTGCCCGGTCATCGAAAGTTTCGGTGACGACGACGGCCTCGGCGTGCGGGGCCTACACTGCGGAACGCAGCGCCACCGTCGATGGGGGGAGAGACGCCCATGCGCATGGCGCGATCGGCGTAGTCGGGATGGGATCATCGGCATTCGGGAGGTAGCTGCCGCGGACTGTGGTCGTGTCGTCGGTCATCGTTCTCCTTATCGTCGAAACAACTGCCGTCAACGGTATTTATCCGAGGTGTGAGAAGTAGTCTCGTCTATGGAACGACCGTGGCTACGGTGGGCCACATGTACGACTCCGTAGAACACCTGCCCGCTGCCGACCATCCCGAGCTGTTGGCCGCGACGGTCACCGGTCGAGCCGCCGAGTTGCCGTCGGCAGTCGTCTTCAGCATTGACCCTGAGATCGCCGACACCGGTGCGCTGTGTGAGGCGTTCGGTGAGGGTCTCGAGACCTGCGCTAACTGCGTCATCGTCAAGGGGAAGCGTGGTGGCGTCGAGAAGTACGTTGCATGTCTGGTTTTGGCGACGACAAGGGTCGACGTCAACAAGGTGGTGCGCAAGAAGCTCGACGTCCGTAAGGCATCCTTCGCGCTGATGGACGAGGCTGTCAGTATGTCCGGGATGGAATACGGCGGTATCACCCCGGTGGGGCTGCCTGCCGAATGGCCGATCTGGATCGATCCGCGAGTAGCCGAGGCTGAGGCCTTGTGCATTGGATCAGGGTTGCGCAGTTCCAAGCTCATCGTTAGTGGCGCCGACTTGGTCTCCCTGCCTGGTGCTGAGGTCGTCGAGGGGGTTGGCGAACTGAGGTCGGCAGGTGTTGATGTGCCTCCCCTCTAACCTGTAGTGACCCTCTGCAAGGTTGCAGTAGCGGTCACGGTGCCGTCGGTGCGACGGACCTTGGCCTCACCCTTTTCGATGCCGACGACGAGTCGGGTCGGGGCCGTCACTGGGGCGCTGAACCGGTAGCAGAACTGCTTACCAATGAAATCCGCGCCCATGTCCTCGAACGCTTGAGCCATGAGCAGGGCCTGCAACGGTCCGTGGACCACCAGGCCATCATGTCCGGCGCGGCGGCAGAAATCGCGGTCCCAGTGGATGCGGTACGGGTTCGCCGTCAGGGCCGAGAAGGTCACTAGCAGGGGCTCGGTCGCTAGGAAGCCGTCGCCGTCGGTGTGACCGGCACCCTCGGGCGATGGATCGGCGGAGCGTGTCGGTAGGAACACATAGTCCTGCTCGTCGACGAGGCAGTCTTGACCGTTCTGGGACCACGTGGACCTCATAGTCACGAAGTGGAGTGGGCTGCGGCGGCCCTCTTTGTCGGTAACCAAGGCTACTTCGGTAGTGCGAGAGGTGTCGCTGTTGAGAGCGAGCGGGAAGATGGTACGCACTCGTCCGCCCGCAAACATCCTCGTCATGCCTGGCCCTGGGGTGATCGGTGAGCCGACTACGTACCCGTCCTCGTCGAGGTCGGCGGGGACGACTGGGTCAAGGAGGAGTACCCAATGCCAGCACGGCGGGACGACCTCGCGGGGTTCTTGGGAGCCAAGTAAAGCCGCTAAGCCACGCAGGTCGGCGGGGCGTAGGATAGTCATTCCGCCAGGCCGTACAGACGGTCGCCGGCGTCACCCAGGCCAGGGACGATGTAGCCGTGCTCGTCGAGGTGATCGTCAAGGCCCGCGACGATGAGGTGACAGGGGACGTCAAGGTCCCTGACGAGCTTGCGGAAATTCTCAATGCCCTCGGGGGCAGCCAGGATGCACAGGCAGGTGATGTGGTCGGCGCCGCGGCGGACCAGGAACTCGACAGTGCCGCCTAGAGAACCGCCGGTAGCCAGCATCGGGTCGAGGACGTAGCACTGCCGGCCCGAGAGATCCTTTGGGAGACGCTCAGCGTAGGTCATCGGTTGGAGGGTTTCCTCATCGCGGGCCATGCCCACGAAGCCGACCTCAGCTGAAGGGATGAGACGCATCATGCCCTCGAGCATTCCCAGGCCGGCGCGCAGAATCGGAACCACGAGGGGCTTAGGGCGGGTTAGGGCAACTCCCTCGGTGGTGGTGAGCGGGGTAGTGACGGTAGTCGGCTCGATGCGCACTTCGCGGGTGCCCTCGTAGGCCATCAGGGTGACAAGTTCCTCGACAAGCTGGCGGAAAACCGGACTAGGGGTGTCTACCGAGCGCAACAAGGTCAACTTGTGGGAGACGAGCGGATGATCCATGACGTTGAGTTCCACAAGTCTAACCTTGGCACATAGGGGAGGGTTAGTAGTGTTCGGCTCCCCGTCTGGCTCGAGTAGGGGCGGGAGGTGCTGGGATGGCAGGATCAGTTTGAGGTACTGTCCGTTCTTGCCAAAAATTGCCCGAATACCTGATGGTAACGTTGCCATCGCAGTTTTTGACAAGAACGGACAGTAGAGGTCGAGTAGGAGAGCGTGGTGCTCCCCGAGAATGTGGCGGGTAAATCGGCTTTGCGACTGTTTCCCCGGCCGGATGTCTGCAACGATGGAGACGTTCGCCACCCCAAGGAGGTCGTCATGTCCCGGTTCAGCAATGACGAGTTTGTCCCCGACGATGACGTCAAGTCCTTCGACGCCGATGACGTCGATGACTACGACGATCTCGAAGATTACGACGAGTTATCCGATGACGAGGACGACTACGACGATGAGGATGACAACGATTACGACGACGATCTCGAGGATGCCAGCGAGGACGAGATTGACCTTGTCGTAGCCCTCTATAACGATGATGGCGAACGTGTGGCAGTTCCTATGGAACCGATGCTCGCCAATGACTTCGATGAGCTCGTCACTCAGCTGAGGCGTCTGCCCGGTGATGCTGGAGCCGTCGGCATGGTCTCCATCGACCACCAGTTCTACGTCATCGTCAGAGTGCGAGGCCGAAATGTGCAGGTCTTCCTGTCCGACGCCACCCAGGCCAACGATTGGCCGATAGCCCGTGATGTCGCCGATTTTCTCGGTGAGGACATTCCCGATCCTGATGACGATCCCGAGACCATGGGCGACGGCGACATGCTTGCTGATGCCGGGTTGGGGGAGTTCGACATGGAGGCTTTCGCCGACGCCGACGAGGACTCTGACGAGATCCTGTCCGACATTGCTGCCCGGGTTCACTTTGGGCCGCAGTTCGAGCGGGCCGCTAACACCTCGGTGCGCTGACCTGTGGCCGGCCCGATGCCGGGTTGGCGTCAGGCCATGACCCAGGCTCTTGACGTAGCGCGCCGCGCCGCCGCGTGGGGTGACGTCCCCATCGGTGCCGTGGTCCTCGGTTCTGACGGTGATGTCCTCTCGGAAGCTGGCAACGAACGTGAGCTTACCGGTGACCCGACGGCCCACGCGGAGGTGCTTGCCATTCGCCGTGCCGCTGAGGCTCGTGACGGCTGGCGGCTCGGCGATTGCACCCTCATCGTCACCTTAGAACCGTGCACCATGTGTGCTGGAGCCATCGTTGCTGCGAGGATCCCGAGAGTGGTCTTTGGGGCTTTTGATCCGAAGGCCGGTGCCGTCAGTTCCCTTTTCGACGTCATGCGCGATCCGAGGTTGCCACATCGGACCGAAGTCGTTACTGGGGTGATGGTTGAGGAGTCGTCCGCCCTGTTGCGCGAATTCTTTGACGGACATCGGGCCTGTACCGTGGACGGGTGACCAACACGACGACGGAACCGACACCAGCGGCATCCGGGGCGACATCAGCCTCCGGTGAGAAACGGGTGCGGTTCCCGCGCGCTCACGCATACATTCAGCGCCATGAGTTCCTCGCTTCAGTAACAAAGGTTATTGGTGGCACTGGCATGGCTCAGTTGATTGCTGCCCTTGCCACCCTCTACGTCACCCACCACATTGACCCGTCTGACTGGGGTATTTACGGCGCTATCATGGCGGTTTCCCAGTTCGTCATCCCCGCTGCCGCACTGCGCTACGACATGGCCATTGTGCTGCCGCGTGACGACTCAGAGGCCAAGCGGGTGTTCCGACTGGCCACCCGCATCAATGCCATCGTCTCCGTGGTCGCGATGCTCACGATGGTTCCGCTCGGCCCCTACCTCAGTGGCCTGTTGGGTAAGCCTCAGGCTCGATGGTGGCTGTTGGCGGTGGGCCCGATTGTCTTTACATATGCCCAGGCGAACGTCGTGAACTACTGGGCCAACCGACGCAAGCACTTCGGCGTCATCGGGACCAACGCATTGTGGTGCCAGTCGACGACAGCGGTGGGTCGAATCGGGTCCTGTGCGGTCTCCCTGGGGGCTTTTGGTCAGGTCATCGCTACGTTCCTCGGCAAGTGCCTGGCTCTCAACAACTTCCGGCGTCGGATGGGATCGGACCTGCGTAGCGTCAAGGAGGCAGAGGTTCCGCTGCGCACCCTAATGCACAAATATCGCCAGCTGCCGCTGTTGACAGCGCCCAATGTCATTGTCGATGCCATTCGTCAGCAGGGCGTCAACATGATCATCATGGTGAAGTTTTCGACATCGGGATATGGACGGTTCTCGATCGCGTGGACCCTTATGCAGATGCCGGCGTCCGTCATCAACCAGGCACTATCCCAGGTGTTCTTCCAGAAATTGTCGGTCTCTGATGCCGGGAGGTTCTACGGAACCGTCAAAAAGTCGGTGGTGAGATCCTTCCTTATCGGCATCGTGCCATTCGGGCTGCTGTACTTGCTCATCCCGCCGGTGCTTCCGTGGCTGCTGGGTGCGAAGTTTCACCAATCGGCGGACATTGCGGTGGCTCTGGTGCCGTGGCTGTTCGTCAATTTCGTCACCTCGCCGATCTCGAACATGTTCATCGTGACCCGAAACAACGGCATCGCGCTGGTTTTCGCGATCATCTACGCGGTGGTCCCGCTGACTTACTTGAACCTCAGCAATCTGTCAATCGTCGGGACGATCTATCAGATGTCCTTCATCATGGCCGGGCTACTGGTGTTCTACATCGGGCTGGCCCTCGCGGTGGCGAAGAGATTCGACCGAAAGAATGTGACGTTGGACGACGAGGTCGAGGTCGCACAAGAGGCCGAGGTCACTAGCAAAGACGAGAGTGGCCGTGCCTGACGCCTACACGACGTGTTCCTGACACTCTGATTTTTGTGTGTGGTGACGGATTCGCTACCCTGGTTTACGGTGACGTGTCTGAGCGGCCGAAAGTGCCCGCCTCGAAAGCGGGTGTAGCGAGAGCTACCGAGGGTTCAAATCCCTCCGTCACCGCCGCGCAGGTCCTGGGGATGCGACATCCCCAGGACCTGCTTATTTGGTGCCCCCATCGTCGGCGCGCTCCGGCCCCGTCACCCCGGACTCCGATCACCGATCTCCAGTCTCAGTTACGAAGAGCTGGTTTGCTCGGTTGCAATAATAGGGGTCATGCAGCCAGCCGACCTCGCCCTATTCCTCGGCGTCGTCGTCGTCTTGCTGGCCGCCTTCGCGGCTCGGATCGGCACCCGTCTCGGGTTACCGGCACTATTACTGTTCTTGCTGGTCGGAATGCTGCTTGGTCCAATCGGATTCGGTATCGACTTCAACGACTTGGCCGCTGCACACGCCATTGGCTTTGCCGCACTCGTGCTCATCCTCGCTGAAGGCGGACTCTCGACGAACTGGAAGGACATCCAACCAGCCTTGGCCCCGGCAGCTCTGCTCGCAACCTTGGGCGTTGGGGTCTGTTTCGGTGTCATGACGTTGCTCGGTCACTATGTACTCGGTCTGCATTGGAGCGTGGCCGCCCTGCTCGGTGCAGCCACCGCGCCCACTGACTCCGCCGCAGTCTTTTCCGTGTTACGCGGAGTTTCGCTGCCGGATCACCTGAGGTCTGTGTTAGAGACCGAGTCGGGCCTCAATGACGCTCCGACCGTTCTCGTCGTCATCGCTCTAACGGGGGTGGCCACCGGGGAATCGAGCGCCGGCCTTCTTCCCCTACTCGGATCGATTGCCCTCCAGCTTATCGGCGGTATCCTTGTGGGTCTGCTCGTGGGGTGGGTGGCCGTTAAGGTCAGTCGGCGCATCACCCTGCCATCGGGCAACCTGTACGCCATCGCCGCCATGGCGTGGGCGGTCACCGCTTACGGGACGGGCGTGTGGATTGGCGTTTCTGGGTTTTCGGCCGTCTATGTCGCCGCCGTGGTTATCGGCAACGGCGATCTCCCCTACCAACACACCACCAGGTCCTTCTCAGAGGGCATCGCCTGGATTTGCCAGATCGGTCTATTCGTCATGCTAGGACTGTTGGCTAATCCCGATCGCCTTACCTGGGCCTCAGTGGGGGTGGGCGTCGCTGCTGGTCTGCTTCTTACTTTCGTCGCGCGTCCAGTGGCAGTGGCTGCCTGCACGACATGGTTCGGGTTCGAACGCAACGAACGGCTCTTCATGTCGTGGGCTGGCCTGCGCGGTGCTGTGCCCATCATCTTGGCGACCATCCCGATGGCGTCGAATATGGATCGTGCCGACGAGTTCTTCGACGTCATCCTGGTGCTTGTCGTTGTTTTCACCTGCATCCAAGCCCCGACTCTGCCATCCGCAGCGAATATTCTCGGCGTCATCGATCCCCAGATGGCTAAAGATGTCTCCATCGAGGTTGCACCCCTTGACGAGATCGCTGCTGATTTGCTCCAGGCCGACGTACCTAAGGGGTCACATCTGGCTGGGGTGACACTCCGCGAGCTGAGACTTCCACGTAATTGCGTCGTTTCCCTCATTATCCGCGGTGATCGATCCTTCACCCCGCACGCCGGAACAATGCTGGAACAAGGTGATGAGCTGCTGATCGTCGTGGCCCAGGGACAGCGTCGGACCGTCGTTGAGAGGCTTACCGAGATTGGTCGGGGAGGGCGTCTGGCGCGCTGGCATGGCCTACGGGTGCAGTCTGCTGACTGAGCCGCGGCAAGAGATCTGGCACACTTTAGGAGGGCTGTTGCCCCGGCGTCGCGAGCATGGATGGCGTCGGGGAAGGAGATGGCAGGCACACCAGCCCGTTGACCTTCACAGACTTCGGCGCATTCGTCTTGAAGTTCGGGTCGCGGTCACCGAGTACCACTTCGACCTCATGGTCGACCCGCTTGGGATCCGATTTCACCACCGCCCCCGGAAAATACTCGGCAACCAGCTTCACCTCGGGGTTGTTGGCGTTTTGTCCGATGATGGTGACTTTTTTGACGCTCTGATCGCGGTTAGACACCGAGTCAATGACGAAACCCACGTTGGCGAGCTGCTTGGACACGCTGCCGGCCAGCCCCCTGGTGTGCCCTGAGTTGTATACCGAAACTGTGACGTCCTGGCTCGTCAACTCACCCTTGACGTCCTGATTAACGCAGGGGGTTACAGGTGGCGGCGGGATGGGGGCACTCACGGCCTTCCAGCCAGCGCGGATGGCCACCGCGATGAGAAGGATGAGGGCCAGCAAGGTCAACGGGGTCCCTGCCATCCGCAGATAATGGCGACGCTCATCGGAAGTCATGATGGCCGTCCAGGTCGAGGACACGGGCGTGGAGGGTCTGACGCTGTTGCAGTGCGGCACGCAGAGCACGGTGCAGGCCGTCCTCTAGGTAGAGGTCGCCATGCCAAGCCACGACGTGGGCGAAGAGGTCCCCATAGAAGGTGGAGTCATCTTCGAGGAGATTCGCCAGGTCAAGAGTGCTCTTCGTCGTGACGAGTTGGTCCAAACGCACCTGGACGGGCGCCAATTGGGACCACTGCTTCTGCGTGTACCCGTGGTCAGGGTATGGACGAGAGTCACCGACACGTTTGAAGATCACGGAACGATCCTACAAGCTTCCATCTTGCGATCTCGGCAGACGGGCCCTGGGCGCATGTGACAGGCTGGGAGAAAGGCATCCATTGGACAGCGCGTCGGGCGAGGAAGATGAAGGACGGCAGCGGCAGTGACTGGTTTTGACTTTGACAGCCCCACGGTCGAGTGGTTGCGGTCACGCGGTACGGCTAGATGGCACGACGTCGCTGAGGGGGTCATTCCACTATGGGTGGCCGAGATGGACTTCCAGGTTGCCCCACCGGTACAGCAGGCCATCGAGGCCGCTGTCGCGAGCCACGCATATGGATACCCGCGCGACAATGGCCTGCGCCACTCCTGGGCGGGATGGGTGAATAAGGTGCAGGGTTTGACGATTGACCCGCTGAAAGTGCGCTACCTACGCAACGTTCTCTCCGGCGTGCAGTTGGCTATTCGCACCTACAGCAGCCCCGGGAGCCCAGTCGTCTTGCCGTCCCCGGCCTACATGCCTTTCTGGGAGGTGCCGGGGCTGGAGGGGCGCGACATCATCTCGGTGCCAATAATTGACTCCGGATCTCGGTGCCAATAATTGACTCCGGTTTTGGCTGGACCCTCGACCTTGACGGCATTAGCGATGCCTTCGCCAAGGGAGCCGAGTCGATCATCCTGTGTCAGCCCTACAACCCGCTTGGTCGCGTCTTCACCATCGATGAACTGCGTGGCCTGGCCGAGGTCGTCGATCGCCACCACGGCTTCGTCGTCTCCGACGAGATCCACGGGCCCCTCGTACCCGCCGGAGAGAGCCGCAAGGCTTCGGTGCCCTACGCCAGTATTAGCGAGCTGGCATCCTCCCACTCAGTGCTGGTGTCATCGGCGTCGAAGTCGTTTAACTTACCCGGGCTTATGACTGCTTTCGTCACCCTCTTTACCGACGAGCAGGCCAAAGTGTGGGATGAGAAGGTCCACCCACTGGATGCTGAGGGCGTCACCACGATCGGCATGGCGGCCAACAAAGCCGCCTTTGACTCTGGCCAGGAATGGCTCAATGCAGCGAACTGCTACATCCACGACAATGCGGTGTGGCTGTCGCAGGTCCTGGCTGATCAGCTGCCGGGGGTGTCCTATCGGATACCTGAAGGCACCTATCTGGGATGGCTCGATTTCAGCGCCTACGAGCTGCCGACCTCACCGGGGGAGTGGCTCCTGCGTCACGCCCGTATCCGCCTCAATGATGGGCCTACCTTTGGCCCTGGCGGCGAGGGGCATGCGCGGATCAACCTTGCTACCCCGCGCTACCTCCTTGAAGAAGCCGTCGACAGAATGGTCAGCGCGATCAACGCGCGCTGATTGTGGACCTTAAACAAGGCACATTGGTCGCCGGGCGTACTCACTTCAAGACGCGCCCGGCGTCGTTGCGTCAGTTGCCAGGCGCGGTATGACAAGCTGAGTAAAGAGTACGCGTATGCGTGTATGTTCCAGCTCCCTAGCGAGAGGTCGATACATGGACATCAGCGCCATGGGTCCCAAGGACATCCCTGGACTGTTCGACGCCAAGGTCGTCGGACCGGACGGTGAGAAGGTCGGGACGATCCAGCAGATCTTTGCCGACGAGGTCACTGGAGCAGCGACCTTTGTGACCGTGTTGTCGGAGGGGCATGAGTACTTCGTTCCCGTGCGAGGTGCCGAGTACTCCACCAGTCAGGTCAATGTCCCGTTCAGCCGAGACCTCATCGAGACCGCTCCCGAAGCTTCCGAGGAAGACGACCTCTCGCGCGACCGTGAGGCCGAGGTCTATGGACACTACGGGATGGAGCCTGCTCGTCGTTCTGGTTTAGAGATTAACGACGACGATGACGGCATAGCCACCGCCCAGCCTGGTCGTGGTGCCGTCAGTGAGCCTGGTATTGCCGACGCCGATGTGGTCCCTGATCAGGATGCTGCCAGTTCGGCTGACGACGAGGTCGGTCAGGACACCATCATCACCCCGATCGGCGTCCCCGAAACCACCTCTGACGAGATCGTTCCGGTTACTGAGGACGCGGATGAGGGCGAGGAAAACCGTCCCAAAGTGCTCAGCGATGACAACTCTGACGAGGGGGTTCGCCCCGTCCCGACCATGGGGTTGCCCGCTGGTGCCAAACTGCGTCGCTACGTTGTCACTGACCTGGTGACCGTGCAGATTCCGGTGCGCCGTGAGGTGGTGTGCTGGGAGGACTCGGAGGGCAATATCCACGACTTCGACAAGGTCGAGGCGCCCGAGGAAGCTAAGAAGGCTGGAGTTCCGGGTCAAGCTACCTGGTGGTTTAACGACGGTCCGGAGGCTCCGGCAGGATGATGTCTTAGAACTGCTGACGTTGGCCCCCGATCCTTGGTGGATCGGGGGCCAACGACGTCACGATCTATGCGGTGACCCGGTCAGGAGACCTTCTCATAGGTCACATCGGCGACACCAGCGCTGGGTGACGAGATCTGGGAGAAGGCGGCCGGGGAGAGGTCAAGACAGCGGCCAGAAATATAGGGTCCACGGTCATTGATGCGCACTACGACGGACTGTCCATTGGCCTTGTTGGTGACCTTAAGACGGGTGCCGAAAGAGTAGGTCTTGGAAGCAGCCGTCAGGGCCGATGAGTCGAAGGACTCACCGGAAGCGGTCTGGCCGTCGGTGTAGAAGGAGGCCTCGCAGCTTCCGGCGATACCGCTCGTGGAAATGTCAGAGGACGTGCTCCGGATCGAACGGGTGGCCGAGCGGGAGGTACTTGAGGAGTGCTCGGAGTGACGTTCCGCAGACTGCCTCTGCGTGGGATTTGTCTCGCTGGCGGCCTCACGATCAGAGGCTTTCTCCTGGGCGGCCTTCTCGGCCGATGCGGCGCGCTGGCGCTGGTAGTTAGCCTTCGACTTGAGCAGGCTCTGGGTGACAGCGTCGGTCACGCCAGTCTGCTTGAGAGCGTTGGCCCTCTGGAACACCTTGACGGCGTTGGTGGTGGCCGGGCCATAGGGCAGTCCGACCCACTTGGCCGGGAAATAGTTGAGGGTCGATAGGTCGCGCTGGACGACCTTCGAGCGGGCATTGTGATCACCGCGCTGGGCATAGATGCCGATTGGTCGGTTCACCTTAGTGATGTAACGGGTGGCCACCCAGGCGGCCTTGCCGCGATAGTTGACAGGAGTCCAGCCGTGGGCATCCTCGCCGAGGATGAGGAGTTTGTCGCCGGGATGGATGAGCCCGTAGCGCTTGTAGTCGGTGCTGTGTCCAGAGCGGACGTTGAGGTGGACGCGAGAAAGCGCGAATTGAGCGGTGTACGTTGTGGCGCGTTTGGCTTGTTTAGCCGGGGCCTTCTTGGTTTGCTGGGCGGGAGCCTTCTCGGCATGAGCCCCAGGGTTGCCGGCAGGGGCGGCGTGAGCCTCCTCGGCGATGGTGCCCATGACGGCGAGACTCGCCGCAGCGGCCAGGGCGACGGTCCGCTTGAGAGTCGTCCCGGCGTTGGTCGAGGTGTTGGTCATGTGATGTTCCTTCCGAGCGTTGCCGCAGGTTCGAGGGCGTGTTGAACTGTACGTGTTCCTGAGAGATTCTCAAAATATGTTCAGAGTAGATGAGCGGTTACCATCTGACAGCTTCCGGTGAAGGCGCCTCTGGGTGCCCTGTGACAAGGTGCGACGGTAGTCGAATCAGGCCTGTGGCCAACGAAAATCTGAGAAAAAGCTGAGGGGTTGCTCTTACCTCTCAGACTCTGCGACGGCAGCTGCGGCGGGAGATGACTCTTCCCCTTTGGCCCACTGGGTTCCCTCAGTCTCGACCATGGTCAACTGCATCCGGGTCGGGGCGGTCGTTGTCAGGCCATGGCGCTGGCCCGGTGCCAGGTAGACGACGTCACCCGCGACGAGATGATGCGGCTGACCGTCAAGGTGGAAGATCATTTCGCCGGTCATGACGGTGACGATGACAATCTTGGGGGAGGCGTGTTCGTCAAGGGTTTGGTTGGCGTCGAGGGCAAAGGAGATGGTCCGGACAAGGTCATTGTTGATCAGAACGCTGTTGCGTACGGCGTCGGTGGCGAAGGGAAGATCAGCATGGACACCGGAGCGCACGAGAGACTAAGTGACGAAGGTTGCGGACATGGTGTGCCTTTCTGGGTGACCGACGGCTGATTGTGGTGAATCAGCCATCAAAAAATTACACCCGTCTGTAGGTGGTCCGAACCTGGGCTAACACAGGGAGGGAATGACTACCGTGGCCACCCTGAGGGCGTCGAGACCTCATAGGCTGATCCCATGACGTGGAATCGCAACATTCCTGGCTTGCTGACCGACGACGTCCGCCTCAGAGTCCCGCTAGATCACAGCAACCCTGACGACGTGCGCACTATTGAAGTGTATGCGCGTCGAGTGGCCACCCTCGACGGCACCGACAAGCCCTACCTGATCTTCCTGCAAGGCGGCCCAGGGTGTGAGTCTCCCCGCCCGACTCTGCGCGACCCCGGATTCCCCGGTTGGTTGTCGCGCGCGCTGGAGGACTACCAGCTTGTTCTGCTCGATCAGCGCGGCACGGGGTTGTCCTCTCCGGTGAGTGAGCCGGTGGGGGATGCTGCCAGCCAGGCCGAGTACCTCACCCATCTTCGCGCCGACGAGATCGTTGAGGACTGCGAAGATATTCGACGACACCTCGGCATTCAGAAGTGGGCGGCCCTGGGCCAGTCTTTCGGTGGGTTCACCTTGCTGAGGTACTTGTCTACCTACTCGGAGTCGTTGTCGGCTGGGTACTTCACGGGTGGTTTGTCGGCAGTCGGGCGATCCGCTGACGATATTTACGCTGCCTGCTACGAGCAGTTGCGCGCCAAGTCGCTTGAGTATTACAAGCGCTTTCCGGGGGATCGGGAGCGGTTCGCCGAGTTGGCGGCGTTTGCGAAGAAGGGCGAAATCACCACGCCGAGCGGAGATGTGGTATGTCCGTCGCGGCTGCGGTCTCTAGGGCATCTATTGGGTGCTTCAGGTGGGGCCGAGAAGCTGCACTACCTGTTGGAGTACCCGCACACCTCGCGGGCGTTTCGTCATGATTTGGTCGAGCTGTTGCCGTATGGCGGACGTAACCCGTTGTATACCGTCATCCATGAGTCTTCTTATGCCGATGGTGTGGTTACCGATTGGTCGGCTGCCCGGATGCTGCCTGAAGACTTCCGGAAAGAACCGACCTTGTTGACGGGTGAACACGTCATGCCGGAGTGGTTTGATACCGACCAGGAGTTACGCCCTTGGAAGGAGGTCGCTAACCTCATTGCGAACCACCCGTGGCCGAAGCTATACGACCCCGATGTGCTTCGGTCTGTCGAGGTGCCGTGCGCTGCCGCGGTGTACCACGACGACGCCTATGTGCCGCGCGAGTTCTCCCTCGAGACGGCGTCCCTGTTGCCGCAGATGCACGCCTGGGTGACGACCGAATACGAGCACAACGGGTCGAACGCCTCGGGCGGAGCGGTGCTTGACCGCCTTATCAAGCTCGCGAAGGACGAGATCGTTAGGTGAGACCGAGTGATCGGGTTGGGATGGTGGATTCGGCGGTGAACTGGACATGGACCCGAGCACCGATGGCGTGGGCACCCCCGAAGCGGTGGGGTCACTCACCTGGCCCGAGTCGGCTATTTCGGAGTCGCCTCCCGATACCGTTGGCTCCATGACCGACCACTTCGCAGGCGACCCCCGCACCAACTGGGAGCGGATGCTCGCCGGGGACCTCTACATCGCCAACGATCCGGAGAATGCCCGCATCGCTGACCGCGGGGCCAGGCTGGCCGACGCCTACCACCGGGCCTTCCTCAATGATCCGGCCAGTGCCCGACCCCTGCTGGCCGACCTTCTCGGTGAGCTCGGTGAGGGCGCCGTGATCAAGCCCCCGCTCTACGTCGACTACGGCGAGAACATCCACCTCGGTGCCCGCAGCTTTGTCAACTACAACTTGACGGCCCGCGACGTTGCTGAGATCCGGGTCGGTACCGACTGCCAGATCGGCCCCAACGTCCAGCTGCTCACCCCTACACACCCCATCGCTCCAGATCTGCGCCGAGACCGTCTCGAGGCCGCCGAACCCATCACCATCGGCAACAACGCGTGGCTGGGCGGGGGAGCGATCGTCTGCCCCGGCGTCACCATCGGCAACGACAGCGTCATTGGAGCTGGCGCCGTCGTCACCAAGGACATTCCAGCCGGATCCATCGCTGTTGGCAATCCGGCATGTGTCACCGGATCGGTCTACGACAGGAAGGGTGAATGACCATGAATGACATCCCGGAGACATCTACCGCCTGGTGCGACCCCGACGCGGTTGGTGCTTCGCTCCCCGAGACTGACGAGGTGGAGGCCGACCTGCAGACCGTGCAGATCCCGCCCGCAGAGTCCTTCGAGGTGCTGCGTCGCGCCAGTGAGGAGGAATTGAGAGCCCAAGAGCGAGGTGAACAGCTCGATCCGTTGGAGTCCGGACGGGCCGCGATCACTATTGTCCTGACCCCGCTGTGCCAGCTCGAAGGCGCCGTCATGCTCGGCGTTAGCCTGCTGGAGGCTGCTGTCAAGCGGGTTGAGCAGGTTGACGACGACGCAGTTGAGGTTTACCTACCCGATTGGCTTTTTGACCACGACAACCTCACCGCAGCGGACGTTCCCGGGTTGCTCGTCGAGCGGGTACGTCGTGACCTTGCTGACCCAGTCGTCGTCTCCACTATGGGGGAGGAGGCCGTCGAGCAGCTACGCAGCGGTCTGTCGGCGATCCTGGCAGCTCAGCGTCATGACGCCGCCGAGTTCTCCCGGTACGTTAACCCTGACGTCGACCCCGAATGGCTTATTGACGGCTGCCAGGAAATCTGCGTCGCCCTGGCTGCCCACGCTGCGACCATCGGATGGCAGCGCCCTGAGGTTGACGTCTCCAACGTTTTCTCCAGCCTCGACGTGGCTAGTGAGCCTGATCTCGTCCGAACCCTGCTGAGGCAAGCCCGACAATGACTGGGGAACAACTTGCACGGTGGATCGAGGAGTCGACGTCGACGGTGTTTTTTGGCGGCGCCGGAATGTCCACCGAGTCGGGCATCCCGGATTTTCGCTCGGCTGGCGGGCTTTATGCCACCCAGCACAATCTGCCTTTGCTGCTGAGTACATGCTCAGCCACGGCTGTCTAGTTGAGCATCCGAGGGAATTCTTCGATTTCTATCGCACCTACCTTGTCCATCCTGAGGCCAGGCCCAATGCCGGTCATCGTGCGTTGGTTACTTTGGAGCAGGCTGGGGAACTTTCGACGATCATTACCCAGAATATTGACGGCCTGCACCAGGAGGCGGGGTCCCGTCAGGTCATTGAGTTGCATGGGTCGGTGCACCGCAACCGCAACCGCTGCCTGGATTGTGGGCGGGACCATCCACTTTCGGTGATCATGGACGCTCCCGGAATCCCGCGGTGCTCATGTGGTGGGATGGTACGTCCCAAGGTTGTTCTTTATGAGGAATCTCTGCGACGTCAGGACCTTAACGACGCGATTACTGCGATCAGTGCCGCCGACCTGCTCATCGTCGGAGGAACCTCGCTCAACGTGTACCCGGCTGCAGCTCTGCTGAGGTTTTTCCGTGGTCGACACCTGGCTCTTATTAACCGTGAGGCTACCGGCTACGACCGGGCCGCCGACCTTGTCATCCATGATGGTTTAGGTAAGACGTTGTCTGCGGTTCAGCGTGCCGTGATGCCCTGACAGGTGACTTTGTGGAGTCCGCTGAAGGTTGCTAGGCGGTGGGCTTGGCTGATTTTGGGAGGGTGTTTTCTCATGGCCGAGGTGGACGAGACGCAGGAGTGGGAAAACTCCCGACAAGGTGGCGGGCCTGGTCCAGTTGGTGCGGATCACGTGGCAACAAAAGGTGCCAACGATGTTTGGGGTGCTGTGGGCTCCCAAGATCGGACGGATCCAGCAGGCGATGAACGTGGCGCGCGAGGAGGTGATCGCTGGGATGTACCGACCCCCATCGATCTGGTGGACGAGAACATGTACAGGGATTATCAGATGTTGATCGAGCAGAATGGTGAGGTCTAGCAGGATATGGTCACCAAGGAGAAACGCCACGAGGAGCTGGCGGCTCGATGTCGGAAGCTCCTGGACGAGGACGTCAAGAGTGCTTGAGTTTTTTCCTACGATTCCAAGAGGTCCTAACCCTCTCGGGGCTGCGACGCGGGCGAGGTGAACCTTGTGGCCATCCGGGTTCTGAGTCAATGGACGCCCACGACAGGCACGCCACCGAGGAACAGGCCTGCGCGGTGGTCCGCTGTCGACGGCCCGGCTCACCCCCGCGTAGGCGGGGTTCCACTGGGGCGACTGTCTCTCCTCCGGCTGCCCACACGGCCGTCGTCGAGGTGTGCGGCGATGTCACCGTGACCGGCCTTGAGGCCCGTCAGGAAGGAGAGTTCTTCGCAGGTCTTGACCGGCCGCTGTTCCCGCCTGTGGTTGGGTATGCTGAGATTGCCGAGGCTGCGGGGGTCTCGCGTCAGCGTATCCGTCAGCTCGCCGGCACCGCCGGGTTCCCTGTACCTGTCATCGAAACCACGCAAGGCCCGCTGTTTCCCAAAGCCGCAGCCGAGCAGTGGGCACGGACACGCCAGCCCAAGGCAGGCCGGCCACAACGGACCACCGCACCATGACAGACTTGTGTGCTGGGCCTGTTGGCCGACCCAGCACACACCCCGGGGCCGGACCGGGGCCCGGCCCTCTCATCTACCACGAAACCGTAACGTATAGACACAGGAGTACCCCCGTGACCATTCTCATCGCCCACTTCGCCATCTTCCTCATCGTCAGCGGAGCACTAGGGGGATCGCAGCTATAGCCAGCTCCCATGTCAGACGCAAAAACCACGACTACGGCATAGAACAGAAGAACCCCCTTGTCGGGCTCATCCCCTCCATCGCAGCCATCATCGCCGGCGTCCTCCTCTACCGCCTCATCTGAGCAAAACTCCCAGACCGCCCACCGCAGTCGCTCCCCGTTCCTGCCCTTGACGAAAGTGTTGACGCGCCACGAGACCTGCCACCACAGCCGCACCCAGCCCCACAGCAAGCATCCCGAAAGCGGCCACATAAAGCAGTGTCGCGGCCTGGTCCACGCCAGGGGGGAGCCTCGGGGTGGGGGGACGGCAACCTATCTGTAGGCAGCAGAATCAACCCAGTCATGGCGTATCCCCTCCTCGCCTCTCACCTATCACCATGCCGCCCCGCACCTCCGCAACGACATCTTCTGCAACGCTATAAGCCGCTCCCGGCTGGCCAGCACATCTTCGGTCCAGCGGGGCGCAAGGGACCGAAGACAGAGTTCGATGGCGGTTAGGCGGCGAGGTAGGTGCTAAGATTTCCTGGATGGGTTCTGAGGTGGATTTTCCACTCTCGTGTTGGCGAGCTGTCAGAGCAACATCTAACTCTGGGCCCAGCCGTATCGCGACCGTAAAGGCAGGGCCCTGCCCCATCGACGGAAAACCGGGAGGGCTACGTCGCATCTCGCTGCTTATGGGACTCGACTGGACGCGCCCGCAAGTCCGAAAGCTGCGACTCCACCTGCACCACTCGACCCGAGCTGCAGACACTATCTATTGTGTTGCGTTCGCCACTACTTAATCTCTTCCAGGATCAACGCAGCGAAAACCCTTCGCTAGTAAATAGCGCGATATGTCTTTGGCGACATCGCCCATGCTGAGATCCGGCGCAGACTCGCATAAATCACAAAAATAGACTGGTTAGAGTACTCCTCAATCGTGGTATTAGAAAAATTCCTGACGCAGAACTTTCCAAGATTCCGCGTATCTGAAGGAATCGTAAACTTCAAACATTTAGCATCCCTTATCTATCGCGCCTAGTGGGGAGGAGGAGGGGGAGGCGCACCAAGTATCTGCTGTCGCAGTGATGCCGCAAGCCCAGCCACGCCTCTCTTGACAGCAGCTGGACCAACTGCCTTAATGGCGATAAACGGTCCTACCCTATTCGATGTCGAAGCTAAACATGACTCTAAGCCGACGAACATCGAGATCGAGCAGGGATGGACTCGCAGTATATTTTCTCTACCGAATCAGAATCTCAAGTTTTTACCTTATTCTTTTGGCCGCAGATCTGACACCTGAAGAGGAGCATACATTCTCAGGTTTTCCGCCAGTTTTCGAACATATTTCAGCCGAAAATAAATTCGCACCACCAATGGTACTTTGAGCTTCCTTTGAATTAGGATTAGTGAGAGCAGACGCAACAGCTGCCCCCTTAATTCCAGCAAGCAGTGTACCACTATCTGGACCGAAGGTAACTATATCGCCCCAGTAGGTAAGCGGAATGCCTCCATTGGGGCTATATATAGCAAATATTTGTTTCTCTAATTTCGGAATATCTGCTATTTCACGACCTTCTCTATCGCCTATCTCAAAAGCCTTGAAATTGACATAGTTACTTTTGTATGCATAGTTTTTATAGGTGACAGTCGGGATATTGGAGAGTTTACCTTCAGCAGAACCGGAAATTGTATCATGAAGATTTTCGAACTTCCCAAATCTAGACAAGGCCGCCGTCAGAGAAAGCCTTTCCATCGCACAGAACGGACAAAACTCAGCTCCAATATAGAGGAAGTTAGCTTTTGTCGACCCATCCGACTTCTCACCTGTCGCCTGAATCTGTAAGCTAGCCGACCCTGCACCTACTTGATTGTAGACATCAAGCGGCACACTTGTCAGAGAATCCGATAACTCTCCATGCGAAAGAGGTACTTTTGATTTCTCCTGGTGCTGATATAGCGCAACAGTCGTCACCGTAGCAGTTATAGCTATCACCAGTACAGCCACCGCTACTGCAACTATCCTCTTTCTTTTCCTTGATACAAGATCTCGCTCCAACCTATGGCTTAACTCTTCTCTCCGGCTCGCTAACTCACCTCTCAATAAAGGCTAATAGAACTAACATCGACTTCCGTATACCCAGCTGGATCTCTCGAACTCGAGAGCGGTATCTCCGCGACCAAGCATAGCGACGCGAGGTGATTCGGGCCTATCACGACGATCAAGGTCATACCTAGCCGCAAACTGCTAACCACTACAGAATCGCTGAGTCAACAGCCAAACAACTCGTCTACCGCGCCCGCTTTCAGCGGACGCGGTAGATCGAGGGAAGGGTTAAGGGAGCCCACCTTGTTCGATGTCGACTAGGTAGCGGGTGAGCGCTTCCTGGATGATCCCTAACTCAGTACGCCCTTCGGCATGAGCCCGTTCAGCCAACTGCCTGTTCAGCCACACCGGCAACCCGTCAGACATCGCAGGACCCCACGCGCGCCGCGCCGCAGCGATCCGCTCTGGTGACCAACCACGCTCGAAATCCTCTGCGGCCCCTCATCACGAGCATCCATCTCCGGCATACCAATCCTCCCCTCTAGATCGCCTCGGTGTACCGCTTGCGTGCCACCATCGCATGAAACACGGTGACCTTGGCTCCATGGATAACTTCCGTTCCCCGCGGAGAAGAGTAGGGGCAGGGAGGGAACAAGTGTGGATGCCTGACCGCCCATGGGCCTCCAACGACCCGACCATGGGTCTACACCCTACGAACCGCACCCATAGCCATGAAGCGGGTGTACCTGGAGGCCAGAGGAGCTGTGCTGGGGGTCCAGGGGCTGTTTCATCGTGTGGTTCCTGTCGGGAGGATCTGGGCTGGTCAGCGGCTCGACACCCGTGTCATGGCGGTCTTCTCTGCGCCGGTGACCCCATAGTTGGTATTTCGTTTGACAGCGATTTGGCGAGCCACGTAGTCGCATCTGTAGATCGTGTCGGAAAGCTTGGGGAATGGCGTGGGGACATCATCAGATGTCACCGGCATCCCTGCACCTCACCCTCGTACCGTTTCCACCGCAACACATAACATAAGGAGCGCCACGACGGTGATCGCAACCAAGCCTGCACAGGCCACGATCATCGCCCAACGGTTACTTGCGCCGTTGAGGACGAGAACTCCGGTAATCACGGCAGCCACAAGACCCACACACAGCGCTATAGTGGCCCACGGTAACGCGGCGCTGTGGGCCGTCTGCCATGCGGCGGGAGAAGCCATTGTTTCGCTGGTGCGTATCCCCGACCAACTGTTCAATTTCAACCTCCCACGTGCGGCAGCATAGGTCGTGCCCCAAAACGCCAAGCCCGTCAAGATGTTGACCGCCGCCACAATGATGGGCAACCCAGTCATTTTCTTTCACTCCTTTAAGCTAGACATCTTTTGAATGCGGATGGCTTCCCGCGCTGGCGGGGAAGACGACCCAGGTACGGGCGTCACATAACCGAACAACGGCTCACCTCTGCATGAGCAGAGCACACCCCACGCTACAGGAGCCATGTACACGAATCGTGCGTGGTCAACTTACCTCCACCTGCTGACGCACCACCTCGAGGAGCTCACCGGAAGCTACCAGGCGGTGCGCTTCGTCGATTTCGGGGGCAAGGAAGCGGTCTGGTCCGGGGCCGGGGATGGTCTGGCGCATCCGTGCAATGACGTCAGCTACCGGCTTCGAGGGCTCCAAACCGCGCATTTGGATGGCGTTGGCGGCGGTCAGGATCTCGATACCAATGACTGCTCCCATACCGTCGATGGCGCGGCGCAGTTTGCGGGCAGCCGACCATCCCATCGAGACATGATCTTCCTGCATGGCTGAGGTTGGGATGGAGTCCACTGAGGCCGGTACGGCCAGTCGCTTCATGTCCGAGACAATGCCGGCCTGAGTGTACTGAGCGATCATATGCCCGGAGTCGACGCCGGGATCGTCGGCCAGGAAGGGGTGTAGATCGCGGTTGCGGGCCGGGTCGAGCATGCGGTCGGTGCGGCGCTCACTCATCGACGCGAGGTCGGCTGCAGCAATCGCCAAGAAGTCGAGCACATATGCCACCGGCGCGCCGTGGAAGTTGCCGTTGGACTCTACCCTCATGTCGTCGGTAATCACCGGATTATCGACTGCCGAATCCAGCTCGACCTTCGCTACCTGCAAGGCGTGGGCCATTGTGTCGCGGACTGCACCGTGCACCTGTGGGGCACAGCGCAGAGAGTACGCGTCCTGGACCCGCTTGGCGGCACCTTCGCGACCGGCTTGGATAAGGTCAGAACCTTCTAGTAAGGCGAGGATGTTGGCAGCCGAAGCGGCCGGGCCCGGGTGGGGCCGCAGGGCCTGAAGGTCAGGGGCGAAGACTCGATCAATGCCGCACAGCGCCTGGACGGTCATTGCGGTCGCCAGATCAGCCGTCGGAACGAGAACGCCGAGGTCAGCTAGGGCCATGATGAGCTGGCCGAGCATGCCGTCAGTACCGTTGATGAGTGCTAGCCCCTCCTTCTCGCGCAGGGAGACAGGCTTCAGCCCGGCCTGGGCCAGGCCGGTGGCCGCATCAACCTCGTCGCCGTCAGAGGTGAGGACGGTTCCCTCACCGGTCAGGACGAGGGCACAGTGGGCTAGCGGGGCGAGGTCGCCTGAACAGCCAAGAGACCCATATTCCCCCACGACTGGGACGAGCCCGGAGTTGAGCAAGTCAGCATATGCAGTGACGACCTCTGGACGCACTCCGGTGTGGCCAGATGCCATCGTCTTAAGGCGCAGGATCATCATGGCGCGGATGACCTCGGTCTCGACCCGTGGCCCGGTTGAGGCTGCGTGGGAACGGATGAGGGAGCGCTGCAGAGCAACGCGGTGATCACGGGGCACTCGGGTGGAGGCTAGGGCACCGAAGCCGGTGGAGATGCCGTAATGCGGGTTGGGGTCGTCGGCCAGGCTCTCGACGAGGTCAGAGGCTTGTTTCACCCGCTCCATTGCCTGCTCTCCGACCGTTACCGGGGTTCCCAGCCGGGCGACTGTGACGACGTCGTGGGGAGTGAGTGGGGCACCAATATCAACAATGGTGGGGTTCATGATCGTCCTTCCTTGGCCACGTCGCCGTGGCAATTGTTTCTGTGACGTTCCACTCTGTGATGCAACCACTAACGTTGCCGATTCGCTACCAAACGGCGCGAGTCGGGGCGAGTGGCGATTCTGGTGTCAGCCGTCGAGTCGCAGCCTTGGTTGGCTCAGTCTGAGAAACCGGCCCCCTTGGTAGACCCGGTCGATGAGGGACACACCCGGGCGGTACATGAGGTGCAGCCACGACGGGGCGGCCAGGCTCACCAGATCGGCGCGGGCACCAGGCTTCACCACGCCCACGTTGTCGCGGTGAAGGGCCGCGGCACCGCCTGCAGTCGCCGACCACAGGGCCTGCTCAGGTGTCATCCCCATCTCGCGTACCGCGATGGCAAGGCAGAATGGCATCGACGAGGTGAACGCAGTGCCGGGATTGCAGTCGGTGGCCAACGCGACCGTCACCCCGGCGTCAAGGATGCGTCGGGCGTTAGGGTAAGGCTGTTTAGTACTAAACTCGGCAGCCGGAAGCAGGGTAGCCACGGTACTGGTGGCCTTCAGGGCGTCAATGTCCTCATCGGCTAAAAACGTGCAGTGGTCAACGGAGGTCAGACCCAACTCACAAGCTCGTGGGATAACCTCAGAGGGCCCCAGCTGGGCTGCATGCAGGCGAAGGCCCAGCCCAGCATCCTTGCCAGCGCGCAAAATCTCGAGGGTCTGGTCGGGGTCGAAGGCACCCGTCTCGCAGAACACATCGATCCAGCGCACGTACGGACGCACGGCGTGTAGCATCTCGCCGCACACCAGACGGACGTACTCGTCAGGCTGACAGTCGGGTGCGACGACGTGGGCGCCCAGGAAGGTGACCTCGTCGGTATGGGAACTGGCCACTCGCGCCAGCTTGACCTCCGTCTCGACGTTGAGCCCGTACCCCGTCTTGGCCTCAACGGTCGTCGTTCCGTTACGCGCCATTTCGTCGAGGATCCCAGTCATGACGGCGTCGAGAAAACCCATCGGAGCTTTGCGAGTGCGCCGAACAGTGCGCAGGATCCCGCCGGCCTGGTATTTCTGCCCGTTCATTCGTGCGTCGAACTCGTCGCTGCGGTCGCCGGCGAAGACGGGGTGACTGTGAGAGTCGACGAAGCCTGGGATGACGCAGGCGCCGGCCAAATCGGACTGGTGGTCGGCTGCCGGAGCTTTTGCTGATGGGCCTACCCAGGCAATCCGGTCCCCAGAGATGATGACGGCGGCATTGCGGATCTGCCCGAGTTCGTCCGTATCGACGGATGGATCGTTGGTGACGAGCAGGCCGATGTTATTGATAACGATGCTCACGAGTCACGGCCTCTCAGGCTGTCCAGCACGTGGCGCAGGTCCTCACCGACCGTGGCATCACGCCGATTCCACTCCCCAGCAACGATGGTAGCTGTGACGTCATTGGCCGTTGCTACTAGGGGCCAGCGCGTCGGGTCCACCCCGGCCAGGCGTGCTGATGACGGCTCGACGACGACAATATCGGCGGGGTCCCCGGTGGCCAGCCCAGCGGATCCAGGCCCGGGTGTGGAAGTCTGGCGTGGAAGCGGCTCCGCTGCCGGACGGAGACTCTCCACCCCGTTTCGGGTACCGATTTTCCACAGCGCCTCACAACCGACGACACCTCGGGTTCCGGTGGCCAAGCGAGCGGTGGATTCCAGCATCCGCAACTCGGCAAAAGGATCGGTGACGACGTCCTCGTCAGTGCCAATCGCCATGCGCACCCCAGCCTCCTGCAGGTCCCCGATCCGCGCGATGCCGTCACCCAGATCGGCCTCGGTGGTTGGGCACAGTGAGACGACGGTGTTCGAAGCCGCGATCATGGCGATGTCTTCGTCGCTCAGATGGGTAGCATGGACGACAGTGGTGCGGTCGGAGAGCACCCCGGCGCGGGCCAGTACCGCGGTTGGCGTAAGGCCATGTGCTGCCAGGCATTCGGCGTTCTCGCGGGGCTGTTCGGAGACGTGGATGTGAATGGGTACGCGCTCCGGTAATTCGCTCACCGCTGTGGCCATCTCGTCGGGACTGACGGCCCTCACCGAATGCAAGGCCGCTCCCATCGTTGCTAAGGGGGAATCGGGCAGGGCATTGCGCAGCGCGTGCCACCGCTCCAACCATCCCTCGACGCTACCGTCACCGAACCTTGCCTGGTCTGCATCAAGGGGTGCCCCCGGCCCGGCGTGCAGGTAGCAAGTGTCGAGGACAGTGATACGGATCCCGGCGTCGATGGCGGCGTTGACTAGGGCTAATTCCATTGCATGATCGCGATAGGGCGTCCCGTCAGGCCGGTGATGGACGTAGTGGAACTCGCCCACGCTGGTGTACCCGGCCGCTACCATCTCAGCGAAGGCAGCTCGTGCCAGCCGGTAGTAAGAATCCGGGTTGAGACGGTTAGCTAGTCGATACATTTCGGTACGCCAGGACCAGAAATCCTCGCCCTCCCCGGCCCCACGCAGTCCGCGGTGGAAAACGTGGGAGTGAGTATTGGCGAATCCAGGAACGGCGATTCCGTTGAAGGTGTGTCGATGAGGTTTGGTGTCCGTCGTCACTGCCGTGATGATTCCGTCTTGGCTCTCGACGCGCACGTTGTGGGCAATCTGCCCCTTTACTAGGGCCTTCGGGAAAAACCATTCGTTCATTGGACGAGCTCCTCTAGCACGGCTTGTAGTGCCTCAACCCCGGCGTCGCAGTCGGCGTCACTCGCCGACTCCGCAGGGCAGTGAGAAGCGCCGGTAGGATTGCGGACGAAGAGCATGCCGGTAGGCATCGTCGTCGCTAACGTTGCCGCGTCGTGGCCGGCCCCAGTAGATAACTGTGGGGTGTCGGTGCCAAGGATCTCCAGCATCCGTGCGCACAGGTCGAATGCGGTGCGATCGGTCCACGACTCGCGGGTCCAGACAACCTGGCATCCGTGCTTGTCAGCGGCAGCCTGTGAGGTTTGCTGGATGCCCTCGACGACCTTGGTGACGGTCTGAGACTCCTCGGCTCGACAGTCCAGCCACATCGTCGCGACTGAGGCAATGACGTTGGTGCCACCCGGCTCGACGTTGATCCGCCCGACCGTCGCCACGCAACCCTCCCGCTCTGCTGCCTCGCGGGCGGCCAGCACGGTCTGCGCTACCGGGATGACGGGATCGTGACGATCAGGGATGAGAGTCGTTCCTGCGTGGTTTCCCTGGCCGGTGAATTCGGCACGCCATCGGCCATGCGGTCGTACCGCGGTGGCAATGGCGACCTGGTGCCCCAGGTCCGCCAGACCGCGCCCCTGCTCAACGTGCAATTCAATGAAGCAGGCCGCCTGGAGCAGGACGTCATCGGGCTCAATGAGATCGGGATCCAAACCGGCTTCTCGCCACGCGTCTGGCAAGGACTGTCCGTCTCGAGCGACGAGCGCGTGGGCGTCAGCTTTACTGAGCTTGCCCGACGCCAACCGCGACCCTAGGCAGGGCATCCCGAACCGGGCGCCCTCCTCGTCGGCCATTGCGATGACGGCGAAGGGTTTCGACGGCATCACCCCGGATTGTTGCATCTTGGCCACGGCCACCAATGACGAGACGACGCCGAGAGGCCCGTCATAGGCTCCACCGCCGGGCACGGAGTCCAGGTGGGACCCTGTCAGGACGGCATTGGGGCCCGGCGTTCCCCACCACACCCAAATGTTGGCGTTCATGTCCGTGACGATCGCTAGTCCCAACTCAGTGGCCTTTGCCACGAACCATTCCCGCAGTGCCACCTCCTCGGGACGAAGACAAAACCGCGAATAGGAGCCGTCCTCATTGCGTCCGATCTCGGCGGTCTCAGCTAGCAGACTGGCGGCAGTCCAAGTCGTCGTCACTTCACCAATCCATCAATGAGGGCGTCATCGACCAGGTAAGGGAGGGTGATTTGGGCGTCATCGTGTTCCCGGTTGAATTCGGTGGCCGTCTCGATGGAGTGGTCGTTGCGAGCCCAGCCGCGTCGCGCCACCCCGCACATGACGTCCCACAGCAGCCCACTGCGGATGATTCTGTCGACTCGCTCAGAGCCGTCTAGGACGAGTCCGAACCCACCGTTGATGGCGTTGCCAATGCCGGTTCCGCCGCCGTTGTGCAAGGTCACTAGGCTCATACCCCGCGCGGCATTGCCGGCGAAGCATTGGGTGGCCATGTCGGCCATGACGTTGGAGCCGTCCTTAATGTTGGCGGTTTCGCGGAAGGGGGAGTCGGTACCCGAGACGTCGTGATGGTCGCGACCCAGCATGACCGGTCCGATCTCGCCATTGCGGACCATCTCGTTGAATCGCAAGGCGATGTCCATGCGGCCCTTGGCGTCCTGATAGAGGATGCGCGCCTGGGTTCCCACGACGAGGTTGTTGGCCTCGGCGTCGCGGATCCAAGTGTAGTTGTCGCGGTCCTGGCCACGGCGATTCGGGTCGATGCAGTCCATCGCGGCATGATCGGTGGCAATGAGGTCCTCGTGCTTGCCGGATAGGCATACCCACCGGAACGGCCCGTAACCGTAGTCGAAGAGTTCCGGGCCCATGATGTCCTCGACGTAGGACGGCCAAATGAATCCGTTGCGGGCATCGCCATCCATGGCGATTTCGGTCACTCCGGACTCGAAAACGGTGGCCATGAAGGCGTTGCCGTAGTCGAAGAAATAGGTGCCGCGGTTGGTGAGGGTGCGGATGAGTTCATAGTGCTTGCGCAAGGTTTTGTTGACGCGACGGGCGTATTCGTCACGGTCGCGGGCCAACAGCTCGGTGCGCTGCTCGAAGGTCAGACCCTGCGGGCAGTATCCGCCATCGTAGGCCGCGTGACAGGAAGTCTGGTCCGATAGCAGCGGGATGTCGATGTTGTTATCGACGGCGTACTGCAGCAGATCGACGATATTGCCGTGGTAAGCGATGGAGATGGGGGTGCGCTCGTCGATGTGCTTCTTGGCCAACGCAAAGATCTCGTCGAGGTTGTCGGAGACGTGACCCACCCAGCCTTGGTCCAGCCGGGTCTGGATGCGCGACATATCGACTTCGGCAATGATCCCGACAGCGTGGGCGATCTCGGCGGCCTTGGGCTGGGCCCCGGACATGCCCCCCAGACCCGACGAGACGAAAAGCACCCCAGAGAGATCCCCGTCGGCGAGGATTCCTAGCCGGATTCTTCCAGCGTTGAGAATAGTGTTGAAGGTGCCGTGCACGATGCCCTGCGGGCCGATGTACATCCATCCGCCAGCGGTCATTTGGCCGTAGTTGGCTACCCCCATCTCTTCACAAATCTCCCAGTCCTTTTGGTTGTCGAAATGGCCGATCATGAGGGAGTTGGTGATGATGATGCGCGGGGATTCCGGGCTCGACGGGAAGAGCCCCAGCGGGTGACCGCTCATGACGACCAAGGTAGTGTCGTCGGTGAGCTGGGAGAGATACTTCTTGATGAGCCGGTACTGCAGCCAGTTCTGGCAGACACTGCCGGTCTCTCCATAGGTGACGAGTTCGTAGGGGTACAGGGCGACGTCGAAGTCCAGGTTGTTGTCGATTTGTACCTGGAAGGCTTTGCCCTCGGTGCAGCGACCTTTGTACTCATCGATTGGGCGTCCCTTGATGTGCCCAGCCGGACGCCACCGGTAGGCGTAGATGCGGCCATATGTGCGCAATTCCTCGAGGAACTCCGGGGCGGCCTTCTCGTGCAATTCTGGGGGCAGGTAGCGCAGAGCATTGCGTAGCGCGATCTTGGTCTGATCGGGGGTGAGGTGGAATCCACGTGACGGCGCTCGTCGGATACCGGGTTCGAAAACCGGGTCTGGAGGGAACTCGGTGTCGAGTTTGATCGTCATGGCTGCGGCAGTGCTGCTGTTGTCATACATCGTTTGGTTCCCCCCAAATGCGTTCTCGATGTGGTGTCGTTGTGGGATGACAATCCTGGCGAGGTCGCACACACAATTGTCATGGGCGAATCGCCTCAGTGTGATCGCCGTGGGTCGCCTCCTCAGAGACACCATTGACCGTATCACTACGGGTGGAGATGTGAACCGATCTGCTTAGGCTGGTCAGTTTCAGCCGTTGGCACAATTCCAGATGAGAGCATGACATGAGGAGAGATACCGTGAAGAGACGCATCGTTATGGTCACCGTGGCTGGAGCGTTCCCGGCATCGGTCCTCCCGCCGTCGCGAGCTGCTGCGGAAGATGTTCGGTCTCAGCTCGAGGCGATACCCCCACAGCAGCCGACGAGGGGCCTGGGTCAGAGCGACAGCTTGATCCGGGGTCACGTCAGATGACGTTGATAAGGTCACAGACGAAGACCAGCGTTTCACCACCAGCAATCACGCCGGGGATTCCTTGCGGACCGTAAGCGAGGTGGTGGGGGATGACGAGTTTGCGTCGTCCACCGACCTTCATGCCCTGGACGCCGTCATCCCATCCGGGGATCACCTGGCCAACTCCGAGTTGGAAGGTCAGCGGCTCACCGCGATTCCACGAAGAATCGAATTCACGGCCATTGCTCAAGGCCACTCCGACGTAATGCACTTCGACGAGGTTGCCGGCGGAAGCTTCAGGGCCGTCGCCGATGGTGATCTCCTCGATGACGAGGTCGTCGGGGGCGGAATCGGGCAGGATCACTCCGGGCTTGCTCATGACGACAACCCTACGGGATCGAGGCGTTGCGACAATGGGCCTGCGCATGACCGCTCAGGCTTCAAGGGGTCAGTCCTCGACGTCGATCAGCCCAGAGTGGTAGGCCTTGACCAGGTTCCGCGGGACCCGCAGGACCTTGCCCTCAACGCGGATCTCAACCAGCTGTGTTGGTGTGGTCTTCCACTGGGCCCGCCTATGACGCGTGGTCGAACGGGACTTCTTTCGCTTTGGTACTGCCATGGTCTCACCAGCTTGACTTCGTGATTCCGGGGAGTTCGCCGCGGTGGGCCATCTCACGGAAACGGATACGGGACACACCGGCCTTGCCAACATAGCCACGGGGACGTCCGTCGACTTGGTCACGGTTACGCAACCGCACGGGGGAGGAATCGCGCGGCAGAGCAGATAGTCTACGCGATGCCTCCATGCGTTCGTCTAATGGGGCTGCCGGGGATTTGATGATGGCTTTGAGCTCGACGCGCTTTTCGGCGTACTGCGCCACCAATTTTTCGCGTTTCTTCTGGGCGGCAATCTTGGACTTTTTGGCCATCAGCGGGTCTCCTTGAACTCAACGTGGCGACGCACGATGGGATCGAATTTTTTGAGGACGAGACGATCCGGGGTGTTGCGTCGGTTCTTGCGGGTGACGTAGGTGTAACCAGTTCCAGCCGTCGACCGCAGCTTGATGATGGGGCGCAGCTGTGTGGACTTCTTGGCCATCAGATTCTCTCTCCTCGAGCGAGCATTCTGGCGACGACAGTGTCGACGCCGCAGCGATCGATTTCCTTCATCGCTTTGAGGGTCAGGGCCAGGGTGACTTTCTTGCCCAAGGACGGCACCCAGTAACGCTTCTTCTGGATGTTTGGGTTCCAGCGACGCTTGGTGCGGCGTTGGGAATGCGAGACGTTGTTGCCGAATCCTGGCTTGGTGCCGCGGACCTGACAGTGTCGTGACACGGATACCCCTACCGTGGTTGCGCATGGGAATCATTATCATATACTGGCGACGACGAGATTCGAACTCGTCATACGCACGGGGCGGAAGGAAACCGATGAAGCAAGGCATCCATCCCGACTACCACCCGGTGGTCTTCAGGGACATTTCGGCAGGCATAGCCTTTCTGACGAGGTCAACGGTTACTAGCTCCACCGAGATCGAGTGGGAGGACGGCAACACCTACCCAATCATTGACGTCGATATTTCCTCGGCCAGCCACCCCTTCTACACCGGCAAGGCCAAGATCGTCGACGCCGCCGGACGAGTCGAGAAATTCAACCAGCGTTACGGCAAGAAATGAGACGTCGGGATGGCGTATTGGCATCCCTGGTACGACCGGCTGGAGGTGATTTATTGACGCGGTGATGACGCAGGAAGACCTGGACCCGACCGACAATGAAGAGTGTGCCGTTGTCGATCGGTATGCCGACTGATCCCTGGCATCGTCCGGTCCCTGGACGTGGCACCCGCCATGGCGGGTGCCACGTGTGTTCTCGCGAGATGTAGGGGTGCCTGATGGCGTCCCCACCGTTTTCCCGGTTCAGTCCTCCTTGCGAAAGACGGGGATCTGGTCGCAGGAGACCTCCTTGCAATATGCCCAGCCGTCGTTGAACTCGGCGAGTGCCTTGACGGTGCGCACCCGGTTGCGGATCATCCATCTGGCCATCAGACCACGGGCGGTCTTGGCGGTGAAGGAGATGACCTTCCAGCGGCCCTGACGATCCCGCGACTCAAATCGCGGCGAGATGACCTTGGCGTCGATGCCTTCGACGGCCTGGAAGTATTCCGCCGAGGCAAGGTTCACGACGACCTGTGGTCCTGGAGACTCCTCGAGGTCGGTTTCGACGAGGTTGACGATGCGATTGCCCCACCAACTCGCCACGGTGGTGCCCCGGTCTGTGTGCAAGGCGGTACCCATCTCCAAGCGGTAGGGCTGGATGCGGTCGAGGGGCCGCAGAACGCCGTACAGGCCGGACAGGATGCGTAAGGTCTTCTGCGCCTCGGTCCAGTCGCGGGTTGTAAAGGACTGCGGATCCATGCCTCGGTAGACGGCTCCGTCGAAGGTCACGCCGGCTGGTCGGGCGTTGACAGGGGTGCCGGGTTGGAAGTCGCGGTATCGCTCTACGTTGAGGGTGGCGATTTCCTCGGAGACGTTCATGAGCTTGCGTAGCTCTGTCACCGACTTGCTGGACATAATCTCGGCGAGTTTGGCGGTCTGGTCAAGTAGGCGGGGCACGATGGCGTGGTGCGCGGGCGTGGGGCTCTCGAGGTCCAGTGACTTGGCTGGGGAGATGAGGGTCAACACACGGCCAGCCTATCTGGTATGAAGACACCAAAATTTTAACGGCACCAAGACAATGTTGTATGCGATCACTGTGGACGGCAGGTTTGGAGCAACGGATACACCGACCATTGCCCTCACAGTTTGTGGTCAGTGCATGTCGACAACTTCCCCGGCGACCGAGCAAATTTGTCTTGAGGCCCGTTGGAGCCAGTCCAAGTGGAATTCGGTTAGCCCAGCAAGGTGCATTGCAAATACCGCAAATGCGGCGCGTAGCGGAAAGTACATTCCGCTCACAATGTCAGCTTTGACACCATGTTGGATATTGCCAAGAAGGCGACGACTTTCCTCAGCCGCTAATTGGAGTACGGCTGCTTATCGACGTGGACATGTAAGCGATCATCAACTATGGGCCCAGCGGTGTCGACCAATGGGGTCCATCGTCCCATCAGTCGGTGAGGTCGCTGGGGCTGATGTCGTCTGAAGCCTTCTCGAAGATCTCTGCGAAATGGCATCGGCACGCGTGCTCGCCTTGGCCATCAGCGTGCAACCTCAGGGTAGTTTCCTGTTCCGAGCACAGCGGTTGCGCCCGCCAGCACCTGGTGTGGAAGCGACACCCGGAGGGCGGATTTGCCGGGGAGGGCACATCGCCGTGCAGCAGGATCTGGTGACGTGTACCTCGCACCGAGGGGTCGGGTACCGGCACTGCCGAGAGCAGGGCTTGGGCATAAGGGTGAGTAGAGTGCTCGTAGATCTGGTTCTCATCGCCGATCTCCATGATCCTGCCGAGATACATCACAGCCACTCGATCGGAGATGTGGCGTACCACCGACAGATCGTGAGCGATGAAGATGTACGCCATCCCCAGTTCCCGCTGCAATTTCTGTAACAAGTTGACGACCTGAGCCTGCACCGAAACGTCTAGCGCCGACACCGACTCGTCGCACACCAGCAGCTTGGGGTTCAGGGCAATGCCGCGGGCGATCCCGATGCGCTGACGCTGGCCACCAGAGAACTCGTGCGGGTAGCGGTTGATGTGCTCTGGGTTGAGCCCGACGAGGTCGAGCAACTCCTTGACTCGCTCGGTTCGCTTGCCGCGCGGTACAGCATCGGGGTGGATCCGAAACGGCTCACCGACGATGTCGCCGACCGTCATACGCGGATCCAACGAGGTGTAGGGATCTTGGAAGACGATCTGGATATCACGTCGTAGTTTGCGCATCGCCGACCCCTTGAGATCTGTGACGTCACGCCCCTCAAAGGTGATCTTCCCCGATGTGGGTGGCTCGAGGTTCACCAGCAGACGTCCTAGCGTGGACTTGCCGTACCCGGACTCTCCGACGACACCGAGCGTCTCGCCGGGATAGAGGTCGAAGCTGACCCCGTCGACGGCTTTGACGTGGCCGACGGTGTGACGCACTACCCCGGATTTGAGCGGGTAATGCTTGGCGAGATCACGCACCGACAGGATGGGTCGAGGTTTCCCGGCAGTGGTGGTCTTAGCGGTCATGATGGAGGACCTCCTCGGTATGGTGGCAGGCAGCCGAGCGTCCGGGTTCGACCTTGACGAACGTGGGAGCACCGCCGACACGGCATTCCTCGGTGGCCCAGCGGCAGCGCGGGTGGAAAGAGCAACCTGACGGCAAATTCGTCAGAGATGGCGGCAAGCCGCCGATGGCGTACAGCTCGTTGCCCTTTTGGTCTAGGCGCGGAATGGAATTCAGCAGACCGACGGTATATGGGTGGCTGGGGTTATCGTAGAGACGGTGGACGTCGGCATGTTCGACGAATCGTCCGCAGTACATGACCGCGATATCGTCGGCTACGTCAGCCACCACCCCAAGGTCGTGGGTGATGAGGATCAAACCCATGCCGGACTCCTCCTGGAGCTCTTTGAGCAGGGTCATGATCTGGGCTTGAACGGTGACGTCGAGAGCCGTCGTCGGTTCGTCGGCGATGAGCACCCAGGGGTTGAGCGCAATCGCCATTGCAATCATGATGCGCTGACGCATACCGCCAGAGAACTGGTGCGGGTAATTGTTGGCACGCTCCTTGGCTGCCGGAATATGCACCCTCTCCATGAGGCGAATCGCCTCGGACATCGAATCAGAGCGGTTCATACCGCGGTGAACCCGGAACATTTCGGCGATCTGCCATCCGACTGGAAAGACCGGATTTAGCGACGACAACGCGTCTTGGAAAATCATCGAGATGTGCTCGCCACGAATCTGACGACGCTTTTTCTCCGGCATCCTCAGCAGGTCGACCCCGCAGTACTCGATCTGCCCACCAGTGATCTGGGCCGGAGGGGAGTCGAGGATCCCCATAATTGCCTGCGCTGTCACAGACTTGCCCGATCCCGACTCGCCGAGAATGGCGAGGGTCTCGCGTTCAGACAAGGTGAAGCTCGTCCCGTTGATGGCCTTGGCCACCCCGTCACGAGTGCGGAACTCCACGTGCAGGTCGTCAACCTTAAGGAGCCGTCGACCGGTGCCATGTGAGGACGAGCGCTAGTGAGTGTCTTTCGTGCCATGTCGAGACCTCAGTGCTGTTTGGGGTCGAAGGCGTCCTGTGCCGCCTCGCCGAGGAAGATGAACGCCAGCACCGCCAGAGACAGGAATAGTGACGGAAACAGCAGCATGAACGGTGCCGACCGGACGTATCCCAACCCGGAAGCGTCAGAAATCGACACGCCCCACGAGATGGCTGGTTCCTGCAAGCCGATGCCTAGGTAACTCAGCGTTGCCTCGATGGCGATGTAGGCGCCCAGGTTGATGGTGGCCACTACGATGACTGGGGCGACGGCGTTGGGCAGGATATGGGAGCGGATAATCCGCCACGACGACGCCCCGAGCGCCCGAGCCGCCTGAACGTAGTCGTGCGGTAGCACCTGCAGCACCGACGACCTCATCAGTCGTGCGATGGACGGCCAGCCGAGGATGATGATCGCGCCTACCACGTTGAGCACCATGACGAGGTACGGGGTGCCCGGCTCGTTGGGGAAGGTGTACAGGATGATGATGCCGCCGAGCAGCAGCGGGATGGCGTAAAAAACGTCGCCGGTTCGGCTCAACAGGGTGTCGAGCCAGCCACCGTGAAAACCTGCAACCAGGCCAATGAAGGCACCGAGAATGGTCGTTCCTAAGGTAGCAAGGACGCCGACGAGAATCGATGACCTAGCCCCGTGCACTGTCCGGGAATACACGTCGCACCCCTGAATGTCGGTGCCGAACCAGTGTACGGCCGAGGGGATATGCCGTGCCGCCGACAGGTTGCAGTCGGTGGGGTCCTTCGAAGTGAAGATTGCTGGGGCGCCCGCCATGACGAGGAAGATGACGATGAGAGTCACCGATATCCAAAACAGCGGATTGCGTTTGAGGGAGTCCCAGGCGTCATTCCACACTGAGCGCGGTTTGGAGTTTTCTAGCACATCGTTCTCGCCGGGCATGGGATCGGCTATCACTTCAAGACCACTGGCGTCGAGCGAGGAAAGGTTCATACGTGGTTCAGTCATGGCTGATCCTCGGGTCGAGCACCCCGTACAGCAGGTCGACGAGGAGGTTTGCGAGCAGATACACCAACACCAGACAGGTCACCGCACCAACCACCGAGACACCGTCGCGCTGGTTGATCGACCGATAAACGTAGTTGCCGATCCCGTTAATGTTGAAGATGCGCTCGGTGACGATGGCACCACCCATGAGGGCACCGAAGTCGTACCCGATGAAGGTGATGACGGGGATGAGGGAGTTGTGCAAGGTATGCACAGTGACGATCCGTGACGGCGACATGCCCTTAGCTTTGGCAGTGCGTACGTAATCGGCCCGCTGGTTCTCCAGCAGGTTCGACCTCGTCAGACGAGCGACGTAGGCGACCGACAACGCTCCCAGCACGAGTCCTGGCAGGATGAGTGCTCCCCATGAGCCGTCACCGGCTGTCACCGGGAACCAGCCCAGCCGCAAACCGAAGACAAGCTGTGCGAGCGAACCAATGACGAAGATCGGGATTGAGATGACGGTGAGGGAGGACACTAGGACGAAGTAGTCGATGAACGTGCCGCGCTGCACGCCCGCCCACACGCCGGCGAGGATGCCGATGATGATCTCAACGAGCAGGGCGAGAACGGCCAGCTTGATTGTCACTGGATAGCGGGCACCGAGCTCTGAGACGACGGTGTTGCCGTAATAGTCAACGCCGAGGTTGCCGTGCAACAGTTTCTCTAAGTACAGGCCGTATTGAACGAGTAGGGGCTTGTCGAGGTTGTACTCGGCCCGGAATGCCGCTACGTAGGCAGGCGGACAAGGACGTTCACCGCATCGTCCGGCCGTCGGGTCGCCGGGCAGGGCGAAGACCAAGCAGAAGATGATGAACGTCGTCCCGATGAGCACTGGGATCATCTGAAGGATGCGTCTGACGATGTATCTGAACATGGTGTTCCTCACGACGCTGTCGGTCCGCCGAGAGTGTTCGGCGGACCCACAGGTGCGTCATCAAGGATGGATCACTTCACGCTGACCGACTGGAAATCGATCGTGCCGAACGGCGTGAGTTTGACATTGGCGACCTTGTTCGACCACGCGAACGGGGTCGAGGTTGTCCACAGCGGGATGTTGGGTGGGTTCTTCAGCAGTATCTTCTCGGCCTCCTGGTACAGCGTATTGGCCTGTGTGGTGTCGGTGGCGGCAGCAGCCTCCTTGAGCTTGGCGTCGAAGGCCTTGTCCGAGTAGTCGTTGTCGTTGCTGGAGGCGCCGGTGGCGTATAGCGGGGTCAGGAAGTTCTCGATGGAGGGGTAGTCCATTTGCCATCCGGTGCGGAAGAAGCCTTGGAGCTGACGCTTGTTGATCATGTCGCGCAGGGTCTTGAAGTCCGGGGTGACCTTGAGCTGGCACTTGAGGCCAAGATCGTTCTTCCAACCGTTGCAGATGGCCTGAGACCACGCCTTGTGGTCGCCGTCACCGTTGACCGCAATGGTCAGGGTGCCCTTATACCCACCGGACCTCTTGTACAGCTCGACGGCTTTGTCCTTGTCGTACTTGCACATCTCGCCGCACTGGTCCTTCTTGTATCCGTCGACGACGGGGGAGACCCAGCCATCAGCGGGGGTCCGGGAACCAGCGAAGATCTGTTTCGTGATTGTTGCCCGGTCGATGTCCATGCCGAGGGCCTTGACCAGGTCCTTATTGCCGGCTAGCTGTTTGTCCTTGCTGGAGTAGGTCAGCGTCTGGTTGATGCCCGACTGACGGATGCCCCAGCGGCCAGAGAGGTCGTTCTTCCACTGGTCGTTGGTGAGCTGGTCGGTCGGGATGAGGTCGTTGATGTCAAGGTTGTTGGCGACGGTGTCGTTGTAGGCTGGGCTAGCGTCGTTGTAAATCTTGAAGGTGACCTTATCGACGTGGCCCTTGTACGCTCCGGTGTAGTTCTCATTCTTGGCGGTGGTGATGACGGTGGCGGTGTTGTCGGTGACCTTATATGGCCCGGCGCCGATCGGCATCTTCTCCCACTTCTTGTTATCGGATCCTTGAGGAAGGCATCCGGCAGCGGGGCGAAGGCGGTGTAGCCCAGACGTACCTCGAGGTTAGAGACCTTTTCGGTGGTCTTGATGGTGAAAGTGTGGTCGTTGACGACTTTGAGACCGCTCATGGACTTAGCCTTGGGCTTGGTCTTACAAGCCTCGTCACCACACTGTTCGTCGGCGTAACCCTCGATTGGCTCGAAGAAGTAGCCGGACTGCTGGGCGTTGGGTCCGTAGGCGGCCCAGTTCCAACCGTCGACGAAGTTTCTAGCCTTGACCTCGGTGCCATCGGAGAACTTGTATCCCGATTTGATTTTAACGGTGAAGTTCTGGTTGTCCTTGGTCTCGATGGACTGGGCGATGTCCATCTCTGGCTTGGCGGTGTCGGGGTTGTAGTGGATGAGGCGTGCGGTGACGGCGTCGAGGACGTTTCCGCCGCAGGTCTCGTTGGTGTTGGACGGAATAAGCGGATTTTGCGGGGTACAGCCGCGAACGGTGATCGATCCGCCATCCTTGGCGGGGGCGCTGTTATTGCTGCCGCCAGTGGCCGACGACTCGCCAGTCGAGTCGTTCTTGGCTGCGACATCCTCGCCGCACGCTGACAATGCCATCAAGCCTGCGAGGGACAGCGTAATGAGTGGCCTCATTCGACGCATGGTGTCTCCTTCTCACGTCTCGTCGGCGTCGAACCGACGGTCCCACGTTGTTCGGGACACCATGCCACCGCGACGCGGCATTCGTCAGCCGTTTCGAAGGGTTGAAACAACATCGTGACCGTATTGAAACATGTGTAAAGTCACTTGCTTGGGTGGACGTCGGTCTCACGATGTGGAGATATTTGGGATCGTACACCGCATCGTCGCTAGCCCTGAAGGAGTTGGGAACACAGATTGTCCTACCCCTCGGACATGCGAAAGGGACTCGCACCCGCAGGTGGGAGTCCCCTTCTCTGACATTCCTGTGAATCAGGAAATCTCGTCGACCAGAGCCTGAGTGAAGGCGGGCAGATCGTTGGGATTACGCGAGGTGAGCAGCACCCATCCGTTGCCGGGGCAGCGTAAGACTTCCTTGTCGACCCAGGTGGCCCCGGCATTCTCGAGGTCGGGACGAATAGAGATGTAGGAGGTCAACGTCTTGCCTTTAGCCACGTCGGCGTCAATGAGCACCCAGGGTCCGTGGCAGATAGCCCCGACCGGCTTGCCAGCAGCCGCGAACTCCTTGACTAGGCGACGCCCATCCTCGTCAGTACGCAAGGTGTCCGCATTGACGGTGCCACCGGGGATGACGAGCAAGTCGTAATCGGAGGCCTTGGCGTCGGCGAGCGTGGAATCAGCGTTTACCGTGGACGCCCAATTTTTGTCGCCAGTGACGGTCTGGACGGTCTCGCCGCTATTGGAAGCGACTGTCACTTCGATGTTGGCCTTCTTGAGGGCGTTGAAGGGCTCGACGAGCTCGGCCTCCTCAACTCCAAAGTCGGTGACGGCGATGAGCGCGCGTGCAGCCATGGTGGTTCCTCCTTCAGTCGCGTTCAGTGGTGCAACAAGGCCCAATGCCAAAGTATTCCGAAGCCACGGGACCAGCCGTATCGCCTGGAAAAGCGACAGCAGGTCTTCGTGGCGACGAAGTTTGCCTGGGTAAGAGGCGTAGGAATCCCGGCTCTGGTAGTGCTACAGGTCATTGTCATTGCCTGCACAATCCGATGGCGACTGATCTGCGGGGTGTCCTGATCCGTCATGGTAAGACGCCCCTGGCGTGGTGACACGAACCTGGGGTTTGCCACATCTGGATGGGGTGATGGTGGTTGTGCGGACTGTGACGGACGCTGTCCCAGAATTGTGCGATGCAACATCGTTGACAGCAGGGTAGGGGTGACGTTAGTGGCTCATCCTGCGAAACCGAGCGAACAATCCAGTCCTGGTGTCGCACACGAAACCGCCAGCTGAAGGCCCGGATGGTCGGGGTGACAGGATTTGAACCTGCGACCTCTTCGTCCCGAACGAAGCGCGCTACCAAACTGCGCCACACCCCGTGACCACGGTCATCCTCCTCATAGGGAAGACCGACGCATACTTTAACCCAGCTTGGTTGAAAGCGCCAAGCTGACCTCCGTCAGGGCCGGGGAACAAGGGTAAGCAGGGTCGCCTCCGGACGACAGAATGTCCGGTACGGAGCGAAGGGGGAGCACCCTAACCCAGCCGAGACGTGCAGCCACCCGGTGCGCTCGCCGCAGGTGTGTTGCGATAGCCCCTTGACACGGTCAGTGTCCAAATCACAGTTGGTGATGATGGCTCCCTTGAAGGGCAGACATACCTGTCCGCCATGGGTATGGCCCGCGAAGACGATGTCCATGCCGTCGCTAACCATGGCGTCGAGAATTTTGAGATAGGGGGCATGGGTGACGCCGATGTTGAGGTCGGCATCGTTGTCAGCTGGGCCGGCCACTTTCTCGTAATGATCGCGGTCGTGATGGGCGTCGTCAGTGCCGCGGAAAGCCAACCGGCGACCGGCCACCTCCAATGTTCCGGACTTGTCGTTGAGGTCCAGCCATCCCGCAGAAGTGAAAGCCTGACGAAGTTCTTGATGAGGAAGCTCTAGTACCGGCTTGTCGGATTGATGAGAGCGTCCCGAAAGGAGGTAGGAAAACGGGTTCTTGAACTCCGGCACCAGGTAGTCATTGGACCCTAAAACGAATGCCCCAGGTCGCTGTAGCAGCCCCGATATGTCGTCAAGAAGGGGCCAGAGCGAATCGGCCGAGCAAAAATTGTCGCCGGTATTGATGACAAGATCAGGCTTGAGAGCGGCGAGTTGACGGATGAACTCTCGCTTCGCCTTCTGGCGGGCTAGCAGGTGCAAGTCCGACATATGTAGTATGCGCAGCGGCGAGGTGCCAGGCTTCAGTACCGGTACTTCGACGTGACGCACCACGAACCGGCGCGCTTCGATCACCCCATAGGTCAGTCCTGCAACGCCGAGACCAATAGTGCCGGTCACCGCTGTGAAGCCAGTCTTCATAGCGGTCCTCATGTCAGCGAGGCCTCGTCGTTCCGGGCGGGTTTTGCTGGCCACCTCCATTGCTGTGGCCGTTATTACCCCCACTATTGCCGTTATGGTCGCCGGGCTGGGTCTGGTTATCAGGAGGGTTTTGTTGGCGATCGGGCTGCTTATCGCCGGGGTTGTTTGGCTGGTCTTCTGACGGCGGAGGAGAGTAGGTCGGTTCAGGAGCTGGCCTTGGACCCTTCGATACTTTGAGGGTGACGGAAGTTCCGGAATGGGCTGATCCCTTGGAAGCCGTGCCGAGGTAGGTACCGGGTTCAGTGTCGTCCCAGACATGCCACACGTTGGTGCGAAATCCCGCCTTGTGGATGGCAGTTTTGGCCTGGGAATAAGTCATTCCGTCAGTGTTTGGGATCTTGATGAGTTTGCCGTAGCGCACCTCGTCGGTGGGAGCCACGAAGGCTGTCTTGGGCTTGTCTTGGAGGACGCCGGCCATCGCTGCACGGTAGATTTTGCCGGCATCGCTACCACCAGAACCGTTGAGGTAGACCCCGGGAGTGGTCCGAATACCCTTGATCGAGCGGGACTTGTCTCCACGGAAGTAGGGGCTGCTACCATCGGCGGCGATCATCGCTACACCGGCAGCATGCGGGGTATACCCATTGAACCAGGCAGCCTCATGGGCGTCGGTGGTACCGGTCTTGCCTGCCTGCGGATAACCACCCGGGATTTTTGCCGCCATACCCGTGGCATCCATGACGCCCGAAAGCACCGAGTTGACGCCGTCAGCAACCTTCTGTGGCATGACTCGCTTGCAGTTGCCGGTCGGGACCTTGATAGGTGAACCATTCCGATTCTTGACCGACTTGAGAATGATGGGGTCACACTGAATGCCACGTGAGGCGAAGGTCGCGTAGGCCGAAGCCATGGACATCGGGGACACATACGCAGTACCGAGGGTGAACGACGGCACGTTCTGGAAGGTCTTGACGATGTCCTTATCGCTAGAAAGTTGCACGCCGGTGCTCTGAGCCATCTTGGTGACGTCACACATGCCGACGTCCTGCTCTAGCTGGACAAAGTAGGTGTTAACCGACCATGCGGCTGCCTCACGCAAACCAATGTTCCACGAGTGTCCCGCTGAGTTATGCACCCGGAACGGCCCCGACTTAAAACTTCCCGTACAGTTGGTGAACTTTTCACCGGTGAAGTCCATGGGAGAAGACGCGGTGTAGTGCTTGCTCATGGGTATGCCTTTGGCGATGGCCGCAGCTATCGTGAAGGCCTTAAAAGTCGATCCGGCCTGGAAACCGGTGGCCCCGCCCATCGAGCCTGGTGCCATGTAGTTGTAGTAGGTCTGCCCGGGCTTTTTGCCCATGACAGGTCGAGACTGCGCCATCGCCATAAGCAAACCGGTGCCTGGCTGAATGATGGCCGTTCCGGCAAGAACCGGATCCCTGGGTCCAACGACGTCCGAGACAGCCCTCTGGGCGGCATCCTGAACCTTGGGGTCAATATTCGTCTGGATCGTTAGTCCACCACGCTTGACTAATTTGGCCCGTTCGTCGGGGTTCTTGCCCAGGCTCGGCATCTGCAACAAGCTGCGATATGCGTAGTCACAGATGAACGGGTACTTCGAGGAAATACAGCCGTTCTTCGGATAGAAGACCTTCGATTTGTCGAAGACGACTGCCTCGGCCTTTCGGGCTTGGTCGGTGCTAATGAGGTTGAGTTGAGCCATACGTGCCAGCACGATATTGCGGCGGTTCAAGGCTGCCTCGGGGTGGTTCACCGGATCGTAGGCGACCGGGTTTTGCACTAGCCCAGCCAGCATCGCCGACTGGGCGAGATCAAGTTTGGCGGCCGTCGTCCCAAAGTAGTGACGGGCCGCGGACTCGACGCCGTAGGCACCGTCGCCAAAGTAAGCGATATTGAGGTAGCGCTCCAGGATCTGCTGTTTGGAAAGCTTCTTCTCCATCGCCACCGCATAGCGTAGCTCTTGCAATTTTCGGGTGACCGTCGGCTCTTGGGCGGCCTGCACGCCCTCCTCATTACCTGCGGCTACGGCGGCCTCGATGCGGATCTGCTTGACATACTGCTGGGTGAGGGTTGATCCGCCCTGCCGGGCTGATCCGGCGACGTTTGCCACTAGGGCGCGCGCGGTGCCCTTGAGGTCGACCGCTCCGTGAGAAAAAAACCGGTTGTCCTCGATAGCGACTTGGGCAGTTTGCATCTGCTTGGAGATCTTTGACAACGGGACGTATTCGCGGTTCTCGTCGTAGAAAGTGGCTAGTACTGATCCATCGGCCATGAGGATGTGGGACTTTTGAGCCTGCGGTGTGCTTGTCAACTCGGGTGGCAAGTCTTCCATGCTGTTGGCAACCATCTTGGCGGTTCCACCGGCCAAAGCTGCGACGGGCACGACGAATCCGACCGCTAGCAGTCCGGTCAGGATGCTGACGATTCCGAACATGGCTAAGGGGTAGAGCTTACCGTGCCTGTCTGAGCGCATGTTCCAAGAATACGTGAGGGTTCAGACATACCCGAGTTACCCGGGTCGTAGGCAAGTCTTTCATGGATTTATTCCATGTTCCTACTATCGTAATAGGCGCGCTTGACGGCCATGGTCTCGTTCATGGCGTAGCGCAAGTGACTGCGGCGCTCCCGTCCAAACCACGGCGGGAACGCCATACTGACGCCGGTTAGACTTTGGTGTCCGAACCTGGCAGGAGGGTTGATGACGCGAGTCGTCCAGAAGTTCGGCGGGTCCTCAGTGGCCGACGCTGCATCGATTAAGCGCGTAGCGCGCCGTATTGCTGCTACAAAGCAGGCGGGCAATGACATTGTCGTCGTCATTTCAGCTATGGGTGACACCACTGACGACCTTATGGACCTTGCCCTAGAGGTTTCTCCACAGCCCGCTCCACGAGAACTCGACATGCTCCTGACAACGGGTGAGCGGCAGTCTGCCGCTCTCCTCGCGATGGCCCTGTCTGACGTGGGCATCCCGGCACGTTCTTATACCGGTTCCCAGGCCGGAGTTATTACGACTGCTGCCCACGGTAATGCCCGTATCATCGACATCACCCCCGGGCGGATCGAGAAGTCCTTGGAGGCGGGAGACCTCGTCATTGTCGCGGGGTTCCAGGGCGTCTCCCAGACGACCAAAGACGTCACCACCCTGGGGCGAGGAGCATCTGACACCACTGCGGTCGCCCTGGCTAGCTCCTTGGGTGCTGATTTTTGTGAGATTTACTCTGACGTTGACGGTGTCTTCACCGCTGATCCACGTATCGTCAAAGGAGCTCGACGTATTCCTGAAATCTCCTACGAGGAGATGCTCGAAATGGCTGCCTGCGGTGCGAAGATCCTCCATCTGCGTTGCGTCGAGTACGCCCGCCGCGAGGACGTGCCAGTGCACGTGCGCTCCTCGTTCTCTGACAAACCCGGTACTTGGGTCAAGGACGTTACTGACATTACGAAGGGATCTGACATGGAAGAGGCCATTATCTCGGGCGTGGCCCACGACCGCTCGGAGGCGAAGATCACCGTCGCTGGGATCCCAGACGCGGTGGGTCGCGCTGCCCAGATCTTCGACATCATCGCCCATGCTGACATCAACATCGACATGATTGTGCAGAACGCATCCCGGGTTATGAACGGTCGTACTGACCTCTCCTTTACCCTGCCGATGAGTGATGGACCCACGGCAGTGCGCGCCTTGACTGCCGTCAAGGACGAGTTGGGCTACGAACAGATCCTGTATAACGACCAGATCGGCAAAGTTTCAGTGGTTGGTGTGGGCATGAGGACCCATCCCGGGGTCACGTCGACGTTCTTCCGCGCGTTGGCTAGCTCCGGTATCAACTTGCAAATGATCTCGACTTCCGAGATTCGCATTTCGGTGGTTGTAGACGCCGACCAAGTTGACGAGGCCGTTCGTGTTGCCCACACTGCCTTCGGACTCGATGCCGAGGGCGAGGCCGTCGTCTACGCCGGGACCGGCCGCTGAGGCGACCATGCCTGATTCCCATGATGACGACATTTACGATCTCCTCCGTCTCCCGGAGGCAGCTCCGCCAGTCGACGTCTACGATAGCCTCGACATTGACGCCATCACCTTCGGCGCCGATGCTTCTCGCCGCAGCCTGACGCGGCTCGGCCCTGACGAGGATTTCGATCACACCCGAGTTATCCCCGGTACAGAAGTCCGCCCACCACCAACGTCGGCGGTTCCCGAGGTACCTGTTGAGGGGTCGTTGCGTCGCGCCAGCATCGTCATGGCTGCCGGTACGATGGTGTCGAGAATTCTGGGGTTTGTCCGTACTTACCTGCTCACCGTCATTGCGGCTGGTACTTCACTGGCTCTCGACTCTTTCCAGGCTGCCAACACACTGCCAAATGTGGTGTTCATTCTGCTTAGTGCGGGAGTCCTAAACGCCATCCTGATCCCGCAGATCACCAAGGCAATGAAGCAGTCCGACGGTGGCCAAGAGTTCGTCGATCGGTTGCTAACGGTGTCGTTCGCGGCAGTGCTTGTCGTTACCGTTGTGGCGACGTTAGCCTCTCCATGGCTCTTGGATCTCTATTTCTCGTCGAGCGGGGCGACTCGTCACCTCACCGTCTTCTTCGGATTTATTTGTATGCCGCAGATCTTTTTCTACGGCCTTTACGCGATCCTCGGCCAGGTTCTCAACGCTCGCAACCAATTTGCCGCTTTCATGTGGAGTCCGGTGCTGGCGAATGTGATCCAGATCGCCGGCTTAGTATGGTTCCTGGTGCAATTCGGAGCCCACCCCGACCCCGCTACCTGGACCCCTCAGATGGTGTGGGTATTGGCTGGGACGACGACCCTGGGCATCGTCATCCAGGGCTTGTTTCTCATCATCCCCTTGCATCGTGGCGGGTTCCGGTGGCGCCCCCGCTGGGGAATTCGCGGCTATGGTTTAGGAGCAGCCGCCCGCATCACCGTGTGGACGTTCACCGCACTGGTCATCGCTCAGCTGGCCGGCATCATCATGAAGAAGATGCTATCCCACGTGCGCCTGGTGCATCCGGAGGTCTCGTCGTCGATTAGCGCCTATGACAACGCCTTCTTGATCTTCATGTTGCCGCAGAGCTTCATTACGACATCGATTCTTACTGCGATCTTCCCCCGGATGAGCCGTGCCAATGCCGACGGCAACAATTCCACCATGAAGAAGCTGCTGCGTCAGGGATTGGAGATGCCAGCGCTAGCGATCATTCCGTGCTCTCTGGCAATGGTCGTACTGGCCCGCCCTGGTGTGCAGACGGTGTTCTCGCTGGAACCTGGTCAGGTTGGGTCGTTGGCGGGAGCTGTGGCGATCATGGGGGTGGGTCTGCTGCCTTTCGGCATCACCACCCTGCAGCAGCGCTATTGCTTCGCCCGTGAGGACGGCAAGCTCAACCTCATCATGCAGACGGCTACCACGGGCACCCAGCTCGTCATCTTGGTAACGATGTTCGTCTTCCCGCCTCAGCATGCCCTTCTCGTCGTGGCGGCTGCCCAGACCATTGCCAGCCTGGTCGGTGCGACGGCGTGGCTCGTGGTGGCTTCCCGTCAACTCGACGGTATCGGCATGGGGGAAGTCAACCGGCTATGGATGAAGCTCGCTGTGGCTTCGATCGTTGCTGCGGTTCCGACCTATCTCGTTGCCCACGGAATCGACGCTGCCGGACATGGGGCGTGGGTTGGTCATGCTGGCGGAACCTTTATTGGCGGGGTGCTATTCGTCGCCTTATTCCTCGTCCTGGCGAAGGTGCTGCGCATCGACGAGGTTCTGGATTTGCTGAGGCCCATACTACGTAAGGTGGCGCGTCGGAACTGAGGCATGGTTGCCGAAACCGTGGTCACGGTATGCACGTGGGTGATGCGCTGTGATCAGTTGTGACAGCCGAATCCACTCTGGTTGACGGCAGTGCCACGGCAGTAAACCTTGCCGGCTTCGAGGCCACCAGTATTGACGGTCAGCTCGGAGACGGTGACGAGGGTGATGCCCTTGTGGCGGAGCGCCTCGATCAACCCGCTGGTCGCGTCAGCCGTTGACGAATAGGTGTCGTGCAGCACGATGATTGGCTGGGTGTAGGTGGTGGCGTACTGCGTCACCGCCTTGGTGATCTTGCCAGCGTCACGGCTCTGCCAGTCGTTGGAATCGGCTGCCCAGTTGACCATCGCCAGATTCTGTTTTGCCATCGCGACATCGACCCGCTCGTTGTGTGCACCATACGGCGGACGGAAGAGCATCGTCGGACGTCCGGTGAGCTTGCTTAGGGCATTGACGGCATTGGTGATCTCGGTTGTGCGGCCTTGGGGCCCGAGCTTCGTCAGGGTTTGGTTACTGGCCGAGTGGCTGCCAACCTCGAAACCAGAGCCGGCCAGCAATGTGGTGGTGTCGGGGTGGTTGTCGACGTTGGTGCCGAGCTGGAAGAAGGTCGCAGCGGCCTTCGCGTGAGTAAAACCGTCAATAACTTTCAGAGTCGTATCAGCGGGTCCGTCGTCATAGGTTAGGGCTACACAGTGTTCGACGATGCAATCGACACCAATTGCCGTCGAGGGGTGAGCCGGTGTACCGCTTGTCTTGATGGCCGGATCGTCCGGGAGCGGTTTGGAGTTTGGGGAATCTGCTGGCTTCGGGCTCGCCTTGAGTTTGGTAAACCATGTCGTATCCGTTGACGGGGTACCGGTGAAAGACGTCGGGTGTAGCGAGGCACCGAGGGCCTTCTGGCCAAGCCCACTGAGCATCGGAGAGACGGCCTTGGAATCGATGAGAACAGTGCGTTGAACGCTATCGATGGCTCCCGCTGGAAACCTCACAAGTAGGTCTCCCTTGGAGTCAAATGACAGCGCGGGCCCGGTGCCGTAGGGGGCTTGCGGTTGCTGGAGGGCTGCCTCGGCTTTCCTGCCGTTTAAGCCATCGTCATTGGCAGACTTAACAACTTCCTGGCTGAACTTCGGCCAACTGGGCCACGAAATGAGGGCATTCGCCGACAGGGTCTGCTTCATCGTGGCGTCGTACCACAGTGTCGTCGTGGACTTGGAGGCTGTGTTGCCCTTCTTCACTTCAGTTTGTAACTCGACTCCAAGCAGGTCAGTCGTTGAGGAAGTGAAATGACCGGTCATAGTGACCTTCGTCGCTGAATCCCATGCAGCGCTGCGCAAGGTGCGCTCCCGAACCACTTCAATGGCCTGGCTGAGATTGCGGGCGGTGGTGACGGTCGGCACCTTGATTGAGATGTCTGACGGTTTTTGGAAGGAAGTCGATGTCATCGACGCCCCCGAGACGTTGTCGGTGGCCACGGACGTTGACTTCGTGGTTGAGCGGGTGTCCGAGGGTGAGGAGTCGGGGTTCCCGTCGTCGTGAGAGCAGGCTCCAAGTGGGAGCAGGGCGATTAAAGCGATAGCCAGGGCTCGAATCGAGCGACGCGGGGAGGCACTCACGGTTCATAGATTAAGGCCCTCTTCAAGCAAGGAAGAATTACAACGCCGGTTGTCGGCAACATTCTGGGAGAGTTCTTCGGATTCTCAGATGACCGGCGCCGTGGGTGCGCATGCTGCCATTGGCGGGTCTCGGCGGTGGTCATCAGTGCAGATTAATTACGAGGGAAAGATGAGAGTGCCGATAAAGATTGCTGAGATGAAGCAGCAGCACACCGCCAACGGGACGAACCGCTTGAGGAATCCCGCACCGAAGGCCCCGCCCTCCATAGCCAAAAGTTTGACGTCGATGACCGGTCCGATTGCCAGGAAGGCTAGCTGAGCGGTGGGAGAGAAGCTCGTCAAGGAGACGGCCATGAAGGCGTCAGCTTCCGAGCACAGCGCGACGATGACGGCCAACAGGCTCAGTACTGCTGCCTCCACTAAGACGTTGGCCGTCAAAGCCTGCATCCAGGCAATCGGAACACAAACCTTGACAGTGGCAGCGATAGCTGCGCCAATGACGAGAAAGCCGCAGGATTGGATGAAATCGTGAGTCAGTTCGTTGCGGAAGGTCTCGGCCATCGCGGACATAGTGCGCGGCTGGTGGTCGTGCAGTCCGCAGGCCTCTCCGCAGACAGATTCTGCATCATCAACTCCACGGAGAGGACGGCCGAGCCAGATCCATCCCAAACCAATAAGGATGGCCGCTAATAATCCCGCTATGAACCGCGCTACCGCCATCCGAGGATTGACGGTATAAGCGATCGCGGTGGCTGTAATGACGACCGGGTTGATGGCCGGGGAAGCCACCATGAAGGTGAGAGCCGCGGCTGTCGGCACGCCGGCCCTGACCAGAGACCTGGTCGTGGGCACCGAGGCACACTCGCATGCGGGAAGAGCAATGCCAGCAAGCCCCGCGACCGCTACGGCCAAGGCGGTGCGACGCGGCAGGAAACGGGCCAGAGTCTGCGGTTTGAGGAAGGCTGTCAGGGTCGACGAAATGATCGTCCCGAGGAGCAGAAAAGGCACGGCCTGTAGCCATATGCCGATGAAGATCACGAGCCAGGCATTGACTTGGGGCGGCAGTTCGCTCATATGTATGGGTTCTCCGGGGCCGGGATCGTGTCGATGCGATTCACCTTGAATCGAGTGTCGCCGTTGGGGGAACTCGGCAGGTACGTCCCGGTGACGCGGATCCATGAGCCGCCGGCGGGACGAGACGGGGCTCCCACCATCGTCGTCATGAAGGGCAGTGCGTCGGCCACGCAGCACCACATCTTGAGTCGGGCCAGCACCCAGGCGTGGTTTGGGTCTTCCGGGGCGGCACTGGCAAAGCCGATCATCGTCAGCTTTCTGCCCTTGAGCGTGGCGATGCCGCGGGGATCGTCGGCCCGTTGCACGTAGCCGTAGACGGTGAGTTCGGCCGGATTGCCCTTGAGAGCAGGCCATTGAGCAGGCGGTGGTCCCATTGGGCCGTTGCGGTCAGACCCGACGTTGTCGCCGCCGTTGTCATACCCGCCGACGGTTTTTCCGGTCTTGGGATCGACGGCTACCGGGGGTACCGACGTGGGGGCCTTTGGTACACCGTCATTCCACGAGCTCGTGGTCGCCGACCCTGACGGCCTGGTCCCTCGTACTGCAGGACGATAGCTCGCCGCACCGAGCAGGGTTAGTGGCTCCAGCGGGACGAATAACCCGAGGGTTACGGGGGCGACGATGAGCAGCCCGATTCGGGCACGATGGTGCCCCATAATGTTCGGGTGATGGAATGCGCGGGCCAGGGTCCACAGGCCCATGGCCGTCAGGACCGGGGACGTAATCCACAGCAGGGTCGTGATAATGCTGCCGACGAACAGATGCACCCGGCCGCTGAGCAGCAGTTGGAATCCAAGTGCGGCACAGGCCAGCAGTGCGAAGCCTTCCATGGCTGTGCGCACTCCCGGTTTGATGCTCATCCCTTGCAGTTGTAGCCGTTTTGGGGCTTGACCGTTCCATTGCAGTAAGCGTGACCGGCCTGGTAGCCCCCGGTGTTGAGGGAGATTTCACTGACGCTGACGATCGTCTTGCCCTTGGCCTCAAGATCTTTATAGATCTGAGGGGCAGCATCGATGGATGCCTTCTGGATGTCGTGTTCAAGGACGATGGGTGCGGTATACGGCAGCGCAGTCATGACGTTCTTGTACGTCATTCCGGGGTTGCGGTTTTTCCAGTCCTCACTGTCAATCTGCCATTGTATAATCGCCATGCCGTTTTCTTTGGCGATTTCGTCGACGATGCCGTTGTGAGCACCGTAGGGTGGACGGAACAACAGCGGAGTGGCCCCGGTGAAATCCTTGATGAGTTGCGAGTTGTGCTCCAGCTCATGATGGATGCGGTTTGGAGTCTTCACCGGAAGATTTGGATGGGTGACGGTGTGGTTGCCGATCTCCATACCGGCGGCAGCCACCTTCTGGGCTGTGTTCGGGAAGGCTGTGATGCTGTTGCCCATCTCGAAGAAGGTGATGGACAACTTGAATTTCTTGATGGTGCTGAGCAGTTGTGGGGTCATGGCGCTGGGGCCATCGTCATAGGTGACGGCGACGCAATGCAGCACCCGACAATCTGGGCCGACGGCCGTCGACGGGCGGGCAGTTGTGGCTGTTTTGAGGGATTTGTCTGCGGGCTGGGAGGTAGTTCCAGTGAACTTACCGGGGGCCATTGAGGCTTTCTGGGCCTGGGTGCCGAAGGTGCTGAGCATTCCCTTCGCCTTGTCACTGGGGACGACGAGGGTGACGGGGTTATCGGTGACGACCCCGGATGCAAAGCTGGCTACAATGTCACCGTTGTGGTCAAAGCCTAGGGCGGGGCCGTTGCCGTACGGGGCTGACTTCGCCTTGGTGGCCGCGGCGATTTTGCCGCCATCGAGAGATTGATTTTTGCCGGCATCCTGCAGCGCCGTCGTCAGGTTGGCCCACTGGTCAGCGTTGATGAGGGCGGGGGAAGAGTAGGACTGCTTGGCGGCGGCGGAGTACCAGACGGTTGCCGGGATCGTCTGTTTTTTACCGCCAATGGTGGTGGTGTTCGTTACTAGCACGCCCAAGGCTGCGTCACTGGACGCAATGATCTGGGAGGTGACGTTAACGTCAGAAGCGTTCTGCTGCCAGGAGTCGCGCAGCATGCGCCCTTTGATGACCTCCACTGCGGTGCTGAGGTTCCGTGCCTTCGCGAAGCGTGGGAAGGTGGCTTTGACTCTCTCGGGGCGGGCATTAAAGGTGATGTCCGTTGCCCCGGCTTGAGCGGCTGAAATCTTCGCCAAAGTGGCGTGTGGTGCACCAGAAGTGGAGGAACCGCCAGACTGACTGGGATTCTTCGCATCGCCATGGGAGGAGCAGGCGCTGAGCGCTAGGCAGGCCGTGAGTGCGACGGCTGTGACCCGCAGAGGAAGGTTAGGTTTCAGCAACATGAGGGAGACCTTACCTCGTATGTTTGACTCACCGAAACAATGATGAGCGGGTCGTGGTGACTGATGGTGATTTGTCACTTACCTAATGATCGCATAACGGTAGCGGCTGAACCCAAGGAATATTTGGGCTCAGCCGCTATCAGGACACCGTTGAATAGTGCTCACTTGTTGTGAGCGTTGATCCAGTTGATGATCGTGTCGTCAACCTGATCTTTGACGGGCTCGTTGATGGTTTCGTGCATCAGACCTTCCCACTCGATGATCTTTTTGTCCTTAGAGCCAATCGCGTTGTACCAGTTGACGTCGAAGTACGCTGGGACAATGCCGTCGTTGGCGCCGTGCATGATGAGGGTCGGTTCGGTGAAGGACGGAGCGTTAAAGATGTTGTACACCTGTCCGACGCCCATCTGCTTGACCATGCCGAGGCTCATGTACTTATTGTTGAGGGGATCCTTCTTGTAGTCCTCAATGACGGCCGGGTCGGTGCAGACGCCGTTCGCCAGTGGATTCTTGAACTGGATGAAAGCCTCGACGATGGTCGAGGGCAGGTGGATCGCCTTTGGGTTGTGTATGGCCTGGGTAAGCAGAATGCCGTTGAAACTGGTGAGCTTGTCCATCGGCAGCTTCTGGCTGATGGTGGGCTTGGCATTCTTCTCGGCATCGGTGAGGTCATGGGCGGTGATCTTCTCCGGACCCTCGGTGTCGCGGCCCCACGGGTTGATAGCGATGCCGCCGCCATTGCTGACGATGCCATTAACGGTTCCCGGGTACTTGACGCCGTAGGACTGGACCGCGAAGCTCCCCATGGAGTGCCCGAAGAGAAAGACCTTCTTACCTTGGTTCTCGTTGTGGGCGATCTGCACAAACTGGTGGACGTCATTGACGAGGTTGTGCCAGTCGTCGATGTTGCCGCGCGGGATGTCGTTGTCGACATACGGACGGGCACTGCGTCCGTGTCCACGGTGGTCGAAGCGGTAGGTGGAGTAGCCGGCGTCATTGAGTCGCTTGGCTAGATAGTCGTAACGCCCGGAATGCTCCGCCGCACCGTGGACGATGACGACGGCCCCTTTGGCGTTCGGGATGATGTTCTTGCGGAAGAAGAGCTTCGTGTCCCAGTGGTCGGTGCTCGTGACGTAGCCAGTGATCAGCTTCGGTTGAGCGGAGACGGTGGCAACCGGCGCCGAGGAACTATTAGTGGCCAAGGCGGGAGCAGCCGCCATAGAAGCTCCCGTGATGGCCATGGTCCCGGCGATGGCCAGCGCACTCATTTTCTTTGTGAAAGTCATGTCCAAGCTCCTTTGCTGTGAGGTGGCTCGCCTTGTGGCTGTGCCGCAAGATTAAGCGCATTCGGGTCCATGTAGCTGAGCTGAAAGCGTGTGCATGTTCGAATTCGACCAAATGTGCGTGATCTACCAATGCTCTACGCACAACCGTGCTCAGGTCGTGGATAACCAAGTAACTGCAGCGGTGGGGCCGCGGGAGATTCCGCAGCCCCACCGGAACTGGATCAATGCAGGCGGTTGTCCGGTTGGGTCGGTTGTTGAAGTGGAAGGCTCAGTGAACCTGGCTGGCAGGAAGCCAAGCAGCGGACTGGAGATCGCCAAGCTGGCCGACATGCTGGATCTTCGGGGGCTGGCCCGGCCGGTTGATAATGAAGCAGGCCTTGGCGGCCTTAAGGTTGTTGACGATGTCCTGGGCGAGCGGTTTGAGATCGTCAAGGGCGGAAGTATCGCCGAATGCTTCACGGACGTTGTCGGTGACGATCTTGATGATCTTGGCGATGAGGGCGCCCTGGTGGACCAGCAAGGACGGATCCTTGAGGACAGCCTCAACGACGTCCTTGGCGGACTTCACGGCGACGGTCTTGGCCTTGGTGACCCCATCCTTGAGCAGGATCTTGGCGATCTTGGCCTCAATCTGGTGACGCTCCTGGGCATTGCGCTTGAGGCAGTCGAAGTCGATATGGATCGGGAGCTTCGACTTGTCGATGCTCGACTTAGTGGAGGAAATGGGAGCAGGAGCGGGATCGGCAGCGTAGGCCGGGGCGGCAATGAGGGCAGTACCAGTTGCGAGAGCGGCAACTGTACCAGCGGCGACGAGACGATTCTTGATCATGAGATGTCCTCTCTTGTGGTACTCGGCACCTGGTGGGGTGCTCGTGCCGGCTGTGTCCAGCTGACGTAGATAAGTAGGAAGCCGAGTTCTAACGGGTCCACCTGGCAAGCGGGTTACTGTACTTTCGTCTGCTTAAAAGGGCCGAATGGCTATTATGGTGGGCCGAGAGTATGGCCTAGTGACTTTGGAGAATCGCACAAGATCTGCGGTGAACGACCGCGGTCTCTCGCTGATGGATCACAGGAGCGGATGCACTCACACTTGACAACTGTGATCACAACGATTAAAGCCCCGAATCAAACCGCCGACTCGAGGCTCTCCATTCGTTGTGCGCGAGAGAGGAGTTGAACCTCCACGTCCCAAGGGACACTGGCACCTGAAGCCAGCGCGTCTGCCATTCCGCCACTCGCGCATCGGGCTCGCCTGACAAACCCAACTCAGAGACGGTAGCACGGAGATAACACGGAAGTGAAATCGACGGATTTCGTCTGCAGCGCGACACCGAGTCGGTGCGTATTATCTGTCAGGTGGCTACCGAGTAACCTTTCCCCGTGCTGTCTTTCCTCGCTGCGGCCTTCGCCCTCGGTGTCGCTGGCTTCGATCCGTTGGGATCCTTCGTGCTGTTGGCAGCACTTGGGCTCGGGGTCAGACGACGCGGCGTGGTCACTCTTCTCATAGCCTCGGTAGGGACCTCCGTCGTCTTCGGAATTGCCGGGGCGCTTGGCCTGGGGGTCCTGCTTACCCGGTTGGGTATCCATGGGTTCCACGTTCCCCACCTGGTTTGGGTGTGCCTAGTGGCCATCCTTGGTGTCGTGTTTGTTGCTTGGGCGGCATGGCGATTGCGTCCAGAGACAGCAACGAAGGACTTCGAGGGGGACACGTCTGCAGCGCCACGCTCGACGGCACCGGGAGCCCTGGCCGTCAGCGGTCTTCTGGTAGGGCTGTCGTCCCTCATCGACCCGGCGTTCTGGGCGATGATTGTGCATGCTGCCCATCTTCCGCATCAGAGCTGGGCGGTCGTCGAATCGCTGATCTGGGTCGTTTGTAGCCATAGTTTGCTGATCGTCCTGGTGATCGCGTATCTCATTGGCGGACCAGATCGCGTCGCTCGCATGGTGGCGAGTATCCGAGAGGATCACGCAGTGGCGGTCCATCGCGGTATTTCAGCTTTGCTGGCTGCTTTTGGTGTTGTTCTGCTGGCCGATGCTACTGGCGTCGTGCTTACGGGGCAGTGGTTCTTCGAGATCTAACCCGTTTAGCGCCAACGGCGGCGACGCTGACAACGCCGACCGGTACGCCCCAAGAGCCAGCCCGCCCCTAGCCCAGCAACACCGGCACCAACAGCCACCCCTATTTGAAGCGGTCCCCAGTTGCGAGTCGTCACTGTTATCGTCGACCCGTGAGGCAGGGGCGTCCCCTCGGCCTCAGCGGCACTGATGGCGTTAATACGCTGAGCAATGCGGTCCAACGACCCTTCCATGACTGTGCGGGTGTAGCCCATATGGATCGGACGGCCTTGATTGAGTTCGTCCTGCCAAGTCGACTGCAAAGTGAGGATGCGTGTGAGGGCCGGAGCGGTATCGCAGACCGGATCGCCCTTCATGCACACCGAATACGTTTCCGGATATGCCTCTGCTGGAATCGCAGCCCCTGCCTTCGCCATGTCGGCATCGAGGGCGTCCTGGTTGATGGAGTTTTGGCTTAGCCCAAGCGTCGCCTCAATGATGGCCCGCATCTGGGCGTCACGGTTGGCGCCCGGGGTGGCATTCGCGCGTTCACGCAGGTAGTAGAGGATGGCGGCCATTCCAATTGCTGACCGGCCCGCGTTCCCGCTGGCCTCCTGGACATTCTGACCGGGGTAAAGGTCGGGGTTTCCGGCCAGGATGGCGCCTGCTAACCGCTGCGGCGTGTCGGTCTGGGCGAGGGCTTGAGTGATGGCTTGGACCCCTTGGGAAAACCTGCGAGGACCACCCATTCCTTGGGGCATTGTTTCTTCTCGGCGTTAAGTAAGACGGTGAGTTTTTTGGCTCCCAGGGCGGCAGAGTCGAAGTATTCTGCAGAAGGCATCTGGGCGTCGAAAAGCAGGCCACTCATGGGTGCCTTCTGCAGGGTGTGGGGGTCCGCTGCTGGATAGTCCAAATACACCTGACGAACGGTTCCCCTGCCGCGCCACTTTTGGGCTAGGGCGTCACGGACTGACGTAATCGTGTCCCCGTAAGGTGGGGTCTCTCCTGATCCTCGTACGCCTACGAACATGACCGAGGCGCAGTCCATTTTCGAGGCCATGTCAGAGGACACCGGGGCAGAGTCCCAGCCCATCCCCGCTCCTGGGGTCACCTCGGCTGATGGTAGTGGGGTCGGAGCCTCACTGGCGTACGCGGTGCTGGTAGTTGTCGGGGTGGGGTTTAGTGGTGCGGCGCTGGCAGAAAGGGGCACCGAAAACAGACCACGGGGAATCAGGCCAAAGAGGGCGAGGAAGATGAGAAGTGCCTGCCGAAACCTCACAACCTTAGTCAAGCAGGTGCCGCGGACACTCGTGACACCTGCTCAGATAGCTCAGGACTGCTGGAACGTTCCGGTGATCGAGGCGGAGCCCAACTCAGTGGTGTGGATGGCGAAGCGCACCTGGACGTTAGCGGCGTCGTCGGGGATGTCCAGGTGCTCATTTGGCATGGCGTGGACAGTGTGGATGTAACGGTGAGCGGGGCCGGGAGGCGGACAGGCGCCGGAGTACCCATCCTCCTGGTAGTCATTGGTCCATTCGCGCACCCCGTCGGGCAGCGGGCCTCCCTCGTCAATGGAGGTGACGTTGGCTGGAATATCGGCGAGGATCCAGTGCCAGAAACCTGATCCGGTGGGAGCGTCGGGATCGTAGATGGTGATTGCGTACGACTTGGTGCCCTTCGGGCCGGGTGTCCAACTGAGCTGAGGGCTGACGTTCTTGCCGCCCGCATCGGCATGGGCGTGGGCCAACTCTATTGGCTGCCCCTCGGTAATGGATGTACTGGTGATCTCCATGGTCGTGTCCTTTCCCTAAGCGTGTGTCCATCATGCCAGCCATCTCTGCCGCCACAAGAAGGATGGCAAAGCGCGATTGTGTGCTGCTTTATGGCAACTTGAAGAGTCGCGTACAGGATTGCCACCAGCGGCGTATATACTTCATCTTGTGCTGGTTCCCATCTCCAGATACCAGATGTAGGGGTTAATCCTTCGTGTGGTGGTGATGGGAGGTAAGAGGGAATCCGGTGGGAGACCGGAACTGCCCCGCAGCGGTAATAGGGAACGACGGCGACACCACGCACTGGCCTTCCGGCTGGGAAGCATCGCTCGGTAGGAACCCGTCTGATGACGGAAAGCCCTGAAGTCCGAATACCTGCCAGTACCCGGGTCGGCGACCCGGTACGACAACGGGCGCGCGGGACGACCCGGGGCGATCCATGCTCCACCCGTGCGCTGCTTCGAGGAGTGAGCATGTCGACGATCGTTCAGACAGACGACCAGACCACTATTCAACATCGCGTAGTACCGACGTCCATCCGCAAACGTGACGGCAGGGTGATCCGCTTTGACTCGACGAAGATCGTCGAGGCTGTCCGCAAGGCATTTGTCGCCTGTGGGATTGACACCACCGAACGGCATGCGGCTGAGGTTGCCCTCGAGGTGATGTCCCGACTGAGCGAGATGGGCGAGGAGACCCCCGATGTTGAGGCCATCCAGGACCTCGTCGAGAAGACGCTCATGAACCAAGGACATGACGACGTCGCAAAGGCGTACATCCTGTACCGGCAGCGCCGCACTGTCGCTCGCGACCAGCAGTCGGCCTTGATGCGCACCCTGCGGGAGATCACCTTCGCGTCTGCTGAGGAGGCTGACGCCAAGCGGGAGAACGCCAACGTTGACGGCAACTCCGCTATGGGATCGATGCTGCGCTATGGCACCGAGTCGGCCAAGCAGTTCAACTTGCTCGAGGTGTTGGACCCTGCCCACGCCGCAGCGCACCGAGACGGGGATATCCACATCCACGACCTCGACTTCCTCACTCTGACGACCACCTGCTGCCAGATCAACCTCACCGACTTGTTCGAACACGGATTCTCCACCGGCCATGGTGTGCTGCGTGCCCCGCAGTCCATCGGGTCTTACGCAGCCCTAGCCTGCATCGCTATTCAATCCAACCAGAACGACCAGCATGGCGGTCAGGCGGTGCCGAACTTCGATCGAGATATGGCATCGGGTGTCGCTAAGACCTTTAGTCGCGCCGTCCAGACCAGTCTGACGAGGGCTTTCGAAGTTCTCGGGGGTGATGAAGGCAAGCTTGACGAGGTGCGGAAGGCAGCGTCCGTATGGACGTTGGAACCTGATGAGGCTGGTCTTGCAGCCGAGCGAGAGCAGGCTCGGCGGCTCTTCGCGGGACTCATTGACGACACCAATCGCCTCGCCAAGCGGATTCGTCGCCAGGCCATTGAAGAGACCCGACGTCAGACCTATCAGGCCATGGAGGCCCTTATCGCCAACCTCAACACCATGAACTCACGGGCCGGCGCACAGACGCCATTCTCGTCGATCAATTACGGCACCGACACCAGCCCTGAGGCGCGGATGGTGATGCGGTGTCTGTTGGAGGCTACCGAGGCCGGTCTGGGTGGCGGGGAGACCGCAATTTTCCCCATCCAGATCTTCCGGGTGCAGGCGGGAGTCAACCTCAACCCGGGCGATCCCAACTACGACCTATTCCGCTTGGCCTGCCGGGTGAGCGCCAAGCGGCTGTTCCCGAACTTCTCCTTCCAGGACGCCCCCTTCAACGCCGAGTACTACCGTCCCGGCCGCCCCGAGACCGAAATCGCGTACATGGGTTGCCGTACGCGTGTGATGTCGAACGTCCATGACCCGTCAAGAGCCCAGACATGGGGACGGGGAAACCTATCGTTCACATCGATCAACCTGCCGAGACTGGCTATCGAGACCCATCACGACGTCGAAGCTTTCTTTGCCTCTTACGACCGGATGATCGATCTGGTCATCGATCAGTTGCTCGACCGTCTCAAGATCCAGTCCCGCAAACTGGTGCGCAATTTTCCCTTCCTCATGGGCCAAGGGGTATGGATCGACTCCGAAAGGCTGTCTGCTGACGATTCCGTCGCCGAGATGCTCAAACACGGGACGCTGTCGGTGGGATTCATAGGGCTGGCCGAGACGCTTACGGCGTTGATCGGCGTCCACCACGGGGAGTCGGAAGAGGCGCAACAACTCGGCTTGCGGATCGTTGGGCATTTGCGTGAACGCATGGATGAGGCTGCTGAACGCACCGGCCTGAACTTCTCGGCCTTGGCCACCCCGGCCGAAGGGTTGTCGGGGCGGTTCGTCCGAATCGACCGGCAGCGCTACGGGTCCATCCCCGGCGTCACCGACCGCGAGTACTACACGAACAGCTTCCATGTGCCGGTCTGGCACCACATTGGTGCCGCCGACAAGATCGCCATCGAGGCTCCCTATCACGCTTTGACCAATGGAGGCCATATCTCCTACGTCGAGTTATCAGGGGATCCAGCACGCAACGTCGACGCTTTCGTGGCGATTGTGCGACACATGGCGGTCAGTGGCATCGGATACGGATCTATCAACCATCCTGTCGACCGGGACCCACAGTGTGGATATACGGGGATTATTGATGACGAATGCCCCAGGTGCGGACGGACTGAAGAATCTGGCCCCTTTGACCGGATCCGGCGCATCACTGGATATCTCGTGGGCACGTTGGATCGTTTCAACGACGCCAAGCGCGCCGAGGTCAGAGATCGCGTCAAGCACGGATGAGGATTGCCGGGATTGAGCCGGAGTCGATCGTCGATGGCCCCGGCATCCGCTTCGCGGTCTTTGCGCAGGGGTGCCCATTGCAGTGCTCAGGGTGCCACAACCCGGGCACCTGGGACCCTTGCGGTGGGCGGGAGGTTGACGTCAAGGAGATCATTGCTGCCATGAGGTCGTCGGTCCTGGCCAACGGCCTGACCTTGTCCGGGGGTGAGGCGAGTCGTCAGCCTGGTGATTGTGCGCGGTTGGCCCGTGCCGCCCACGAGATGGAATGGGACGTGTGGGCGTGGTCCGGGTATACCGTCGAGGCGTTGATAAGGCAGGCGCGTCGTGACGCTGACTTGGCCGACATGCTGGACCAGATCGACGTCCTGGTTGACGGCCCCTTCCAGCTCACCCATCGCACCCTCACCCTGCCGTGGCGGGGAAGTAGTAACCAGCGAATAATCGACGTCCCTGCCACTCTGCGAGTCGGACGGGCCGTGGAAACCCTGTGAGCTCGGGTGTTTTTTGAGTGGTTGGAGGGTTCGGCCTGAATGTTCCAGCCATAAAGAGCCAGCGCCTCCGACCAGGAACCCTCTGTAGTGGTCACAGGTAAGGGCGAGTAAATCGATCAAAGGGATCTTTTCTTGCCGCTGAGATGGTGTAGAGACTGAGGACTCCGATCTGTTACCCTCGAGACGAGGACCCCGGAACGATCACTGGTTTCCATATCGCCGGGGTTACGTCATGTCGGGGCACATCAGCCGTGGACGCAGTCATTGCAGCCAGAGATGACGGGCTGCGGATGGGGCGCCGCGTGTCGTGAGGAGCGGCGAGCTCAGTCCAGCCGGGTGAACGCTCTGGTCCGCAGCACCAGGTCGTCGGCTTCGTCACACTCGTCAAGGTCGACGGTTGCGGTGATTGCCCAGTCGTGGTTGCCGGCTGGATCGTCGATGATCTGACGAACTAGCCAGATCCGGCTGTCGTGTCGCCCTGACTCCTGCTCGATCATGAACAAACCGGAGGTGCGGGCGTCGGGCCCGTCATTGATCTCGTCGTGTTCATCCCAGTAGTCGCCAAGGGTGTCCTCCCAGGCGGCGGTCGTCATGGCCGATCCTTCGGGCTCGGCGGCTCCTAAGGCCTTGAAGTCGTCGTCGGCGGCCAGGATGACCTTGCGGAACATCGCATTGCGCACCATGACGGTGAAAGCACGCTGGTTAGCGGTGAAAGTCCGCACCGGACGGACTTCCTCGGGCCCCTCGTCGACGGGATGGGTGAGCTCCTCCCACTCGTCGATGAGGGAGGAATCGATGGAGCGCACGACCTCGCCTAGCCACGAGATGACGTCGGACAGTTCGTCGGTGCGCTCGGTTTCCGGCACCGTTTGGCGCAGTGCTCGGTAGGCGTCAGTGAGATAGCGCAACACCAACCCCTCACTGCGTTGCACTTTGTAGTGGGCGCAGAATTCACCGAAAGTCATAGCGCGTTCGTACATGTCGCGCACTACCGACTTGGGCTGCAGGGCGTCCGCCGGGATCCACGGGTGACTCGGGGCGAAGATCTCGAACAGGGCGTCCAGGATGTCTTCGAGGGGGCGGGGCCATTCGATCTCCTCGACGGCCGCCATCCGGTCCTCGTAGTCGTAGCCTTCCTCCTTCATCCGCGCGATGGCCTCACCGCGGGCGGAGTGCTGTTGGGCGATGAGGATGGTCATCGGGTTGTCGAGGGTGGCTTCGATGACACTGACGACGTCAAGGGCGTGACTGGGGGAATCCGGGTCGAGGGTGGCGACGGCCTCGCTGGCGAAGGCAGACAGCGGTTGGTTGAGTGCGAAATCGTCCTGCAGGGCCTCGTTCATGGCGAATTTGCGGCCGCCGGGGGTGGGCTCGTCGAGGCGGTGGATGACGTCGGAGTGCAACAGGGATATCCCGATCTGGACGGCCCGGCGGTAGAGGCGGCGTCGTTCGGCAACGACCGAGGTGGCGGCCTCGACGAGGTGCTGGACGGCCTGGGCGGTGTCTTCGTCGCGCTGCAACAAGTTGAGTAGCATCGCCTCGGTGATCTTCATGCGGGCATGGAGGGTTTCCGGGGCGGACTCGATAAGCTTGGTGAAAGTTTCCTCGGAGTAGTTGACGAATCCCTCTGGCGGTTTGTGACGTTGTACCTTGCGACGCTTCTTGGGGTCATCACCTGCCTTGGCAAGAGCTTTCTGGTTAGCGATGACGTGCTCGGGTGCTTGCGCAACGACGTAACCGAGGGTATCGAATCCGGCACGTCCGGCTCTCCCGGCGATCTGGTGGAACTCCCGAGACTTGAGGACGCGGGTGCGTCGACCGTCAAACTTCGTCAGAGACGTGAACATGACGGTGCGGATCGGCACATTAATCCCGACGCCGAGAGTGTCGGTGCCGCAGATGACCTTGAGTTTGCCCTGCTGGGCGAGAGTCTCGACGAGGCGGCGGTACTTTGGCAGCATCCCCGCGTGATGCACGCCGATCCCGGCGGTGATGAACTTGCGCACCGTCGATCCGAACCCTTTCGCGAAGCGAAAATCGGCGATCTCAGCGGCGATGTCGTGGCGTTCCTCGGTGGTCACCAGCTTCGTCGACGTCATGGACTGGGCACGTTCCAAGGCCTGCTTCTGGGAGGGGTGGACGATGTAGACCGGGGCCTTCTGATCGGCTACAAGTTCCTCGATGGTCTCGTGATCGGGCTTCATAGACCACGAATATTCCAGCGGGACGGGTCGGACGACCCCAGTGATGACGCCGGTGGGGCGCCCTGTGGCAGCTGTCAGGCCAGCGGAGAGGTCAGAGACGTCACCAAGCGTGGCGCTCATAATGATCTGTTGGGCCTGGGGAAGCTCGGACAGTGGCACTTGCCAGGCCCAGCCGCGGTCAGGGTCGCCGATGAAGTGAAATTCGTCCATGACGACCTGGTCGATGCTGGCGTGACGGCCATCGCGTAGAGCAATGTTCGCGAGGATCTCGGCGGTGCAGCAGATGATGGGGGCGTCGGCGTTGACCGAGGCGTCCCCGGTGACCATACCGACGTTGGTGGCCCCGAAGATCTCGCAGAGGTTGAAGAACTTTTCGCTGACGAGAGCCTTGATGGGGGCGGTGTAGTAGGAGCGTCCGCCGGCTGCGACGCACGCGAAGTGGGCGGCGGTGGCGATGAGGGATTTCCCGGATCCGGTTGGGGTGGTGACGATGACGTGGTTTCCCGACAGGATTTCGAGGATTGCCTCTTCTTGGTGCTCATACATTGAGATACCGTCGGCAGCGACGGCGCGTTCGAGGTGGTCCAGTGCCATGCCGGCATTGAGGGGACGGGCACCGGGGGAGTCCCAACCCGGTCGACGCTCCGCGCGGTCGGTGGTAACAGGGACGTAACCGTCGACCATGTCGTCAAGGGCTTCGGCCAGTCGCACGGTGTCTCCTTGGGGTCGGGCGGTTCGAGAGGTTTGTGTCCAATATAATGGTGGCTTCCGACGAGGTTGGTGGTCTTGAATACACACTGCGGGCCCCGAGGCGCCTCGGGGCCCGCAGTGACTTGAAGGATGGACTGCGTCTGAACCGGTGAATCAGCAAGCAGTCGGGGTACGAGTTTCGGCGCTGATGAACCACGCCTGCTGCTCAAGTTGCTGAATGAATCCGTGCAGGATGTCAGCGGAGGTGGGGTCTTCCTCGTCAATCTGATTGTGGACCTCGCGCATAGTGCCGGTGACAGCCTCGATCGACTCGGTGATGACCTTGATGGCGTCGTGGGTCAGCACCTCGCCCTGAGGGGACTCTGGCAGGGTGTTAGTGGCAGCCACAACCGCGGGACGGCCGTCCGGGGAGGCATGCAGGGCGCGCATACGTTCGGCAATCTCGTCAGCGCCCTCGCGGGCAATCGCGACGACCTCGTCAAGATTGAGGTGGAGGTCACGGAAGTTGGGGCCGACGATATTCCAGTGGGCATGCTTGCCTACCAACTCCAGGGCGATAAAGTCGACGAGAACCTTTTGAAGGTTTGCAGCGAGGGTCTCGGAAGCCTTGAAACCAGACTCAGCATTTTCCAGCTTGGTAATGGTCTGTCCAGCAGGATTCGGAACATTCACGGTATTAGCCATTCGACATCTCCTTCGTTCGTGGTGGTCAAGTGCCGGCCACCGGCGTACATATAGGGAAACAGGAGCCGAAAGTGTTTTATTCCGTTGCGAGCACGAAAGATTCGGGATGTCAAGTGTTGGAGTCTCCTGCATCGGCGAGATGCCCTCATGGGGCATGATGTGACCTATGAGCGCAGAGGTTGACGATTCGAGCCGCACTGACGGTCGATTGGCCTTTCCCGACGAAGTGGTGGCGACGAAGATCATTGCGGTACTCCCCGACGTTCCCGGAGCTGATCTCATGGCCCCCATTGAGGCGATGATCCAGGAGAAGGTACGCGCTTTTACCCTCCCAGTCGCCGATGTTGAGCGTCGTCGCGCCGTACTTAAGATCTACCGACGCCGCTCCGTTATTGGTGTCTACGGGGTGATGTGTGTCGAGGACGTCCAGGGGCTTGTCGACGACAGGGTTGCCTTTGCCCTCCCGGTGGCCGCAAACCGTGAGGTTCTCGACTCCTTACGCCAAGCTGGCATTCCCGCTGCTCCGGACGCTCTGACTCCCACCGAGGTACGGGCTGCCTGGGATGCCGGTGCCGACGCCGTCCAAGTTGTCCCGGCCGACATGGGGTCGGCTAGCTACGGCGACATCCTCACCCGCATGGCTCCCGGGACTGCCCTCATCCCGCGCGGTGGAGTCGGTTCCTACGCGCTGCGACGCTGGCTAGCCGCAGGTGCCCTTGCCGTCTGTCTTGACGACGTTCTCGTCGGGGATGCTTGTGAGGACGGTATCGTCTCGGCCCTGCGCGAGCGTTGCCGTTCGGTACTGCAGGTGATTGCAGATGCGAACGCCTGATCGCGCCTGAACTCGATGGGTGCGTCACCGACGACGTCTTCAACGCTGGTCCGGGCCACCCCAGTCGTCGAAGAGGGAATTGCCGTCCCCCTCGTCACCAGAACGGCTCTTGCCACCGCGGCGACGGGTCACTGAGCCGAGCAGGACACCGAGCAGTAGAACCCCGACGACTCCCGCGAGGATGAGAACCGGCTTGCGGCCGCCGAAAGAGTCCAGGACGCTGAGGTGCGCGGCTGGAGCAGGACGGGATGACGTCGTAGGGATCCGGCCGTCCGGGGAGCCCACACCATCATTGGTAGCGGTCGGTGGTGTCGGCGTCGTAGGGGTCACGGTGGTCGGAGTAGGAGTCGGGGTGGGACTTGGACTGGCCGACTTCACCTGCACCGTTGACGTCCGCTGCGAGACTCCGTATCGGGAGTCGAGCAGTTTGACCGTCACCGTGAGAGGCCCGCTTGGAGCATCGAGCGGAACCTGGATTGCGGCTTGGTAATAGCCCTGGGAGTCGGTGGGAGTCGTCAACGCCGCCTGACCGTCAGTACCGAGCACTATCGCCACTTGGCCGTCGGTGACTGGACGATGGTTGGAAAGGATCACTTGGCCATGAACGTTGAGCAGCGTCCCGGGCGTGGTGGCCATCGGTTTCACGGCTACTGAGATGCCAGTCGGCAGGGGAGCGATCGAGAAACTGCCGCTTGCCGACGCGGCTCCGACGCCCTCGATGCCGTCGAAGGTGGCAGACAACTCGTGGGAGCCAGCTTGCATACCGGGAGGCAACCGAAGGGTGCTGGACCACGATCCGTCGCCATGCGTCACGCCCGCAGTGAAGGGTTTTCCGTCTACCGCCAGGTTGATGAGGGCTCCTGAGACCGGTTGCCCGTTTTGGGTTCGTAATGCCCCCTTGACCTGCACGGTGCCCAACCGGTCGAGGGATGCGCTCATCGACAGGTCTCCGGGCGGCGTCGCCCCCGGAGGTACGGCATGGGCCGTCGATACCGCCCACGGCGTCGACGTAACGGGCATTGGCGGGGTCAGGATCAACATCGAGACGGCGAGAAGCGACGTCAGGGCCAGGCGGTGTCTCGCGCTCACGTGTCCTCCATATAGTCGATCCCGAACATGATAAGTGCGGTGGGCGTTGATGACACGATTGCCGCCGCATCTCCTAGGCTTGAGTTATGCAGACTCCCATCGACGCTACGTCCACCCCCGCATGGGGAAAGCTCTCCGATCTGAAATCCCACTTCGTTGACGGGCCGCACAAGCTGCGCCGCTTGTTTGACGTTGACTCCCAGCGTGCTGAGCGCTACACCCTCGACGTTGCCGACCTGCACGTCGATGTGTCGAAGAATCTTCTCACCGACGAGATCCGGGACGCCCTCCTCGAGCTTGCCGAACAAACGCACGTCACCGAGCGTCGTGATGCGATGTACGCCGGTGAACACATCAACGTCACCGAGGACCGCGCCGTCCTTCACACCGCTTTGCGTCGACCCGCTACGGATTCCCTTGTCGTCGATGGTCAGGATGCTGTCGCCGATGTCCATGAGGTGCTTGACAAGATTTACGCTTTTGCGGGCAAGGTGCGTTCGGGCGAGTGGAGGGGAGTCACCGGCAAGCCGATTCGTACTGTCATCAACGTTGGTATCGGTGGTTCCGATCTTGGCCCCGTGATGGCGTATGAGGCTCTCAAGCCCTACGTCAAGGAGGGTCTGGAGTGCCGTTTCATCTCCAACATCGACCCGACGGATGCCGCCGTCAAGACCGCTGATCTCGACCCCGAGACCACCCTGGTCATCATCGCCTCCAAGACCTTCACCACCCTCGAGACCCTGACCAACGCCCGGTGCGTGCGTGCCTGGCTGCTTGATGGTTTGGTCGCCGCCGGTGCCATCGAGGACACCGAGGAGGCCCGTCGCGGAGCCGTCGCTAAGCACTTCGTCGCTGTTTCGACGGCCCTGGACAAAGTCGAGGAGTTCGGCATTGACCCGGTCAACGCCTTCGGCTTCTGGAGCTGGGTGGGCGGACGCTATTCGGTGGATTCCGCCGTCGGCACCTCGCTGGCCGTGGCTATCGGGCCGAAGGGCTTCGAGGACTTCTTAGCCGGATTCCGCGCCGTCGACGAGCACTTCGCCACTGCCGCACCGGAGCAGAACGTCCCGCTGCTCATGGGCATGTTGAACATCTGGTACGTCAACTTCTGGAAGGCCCACTCGCACGCCGTGCTGCCGTACGCCCAGTACCTGCACCGCTTTCCGGCGTACTTGCAGCAGCTGACCATGGAGTCCAACGGCAAGTCGGTGCGCTGGGACGGCTCGGCGGTGACCACAGATACTGGCGAGATCTTCTGGGGTGAGCCGGGAACCAACGGCCAGCACGCCTTCTATCAGCTCATCCACCAGGGCACTCGCCTCATTCCCGCCGACTTCATCGCGGTGGCCAACCCGGCTCACCCGACCAGGGACGGCGAGACCGATGTCCACCAGCTGTTCCTCAGCAACTTCTTCGCCCAGACCGCTGCGTTGGCGTTCGGCAAGACCGCTGACGAGGTGCGCGCCGAGGGCACCGACGAGGCCATTGTGCCAGCACGGGTCTTCCCCGGGGACCGTCCGACGACGTCGATCATGGCCGACGAACTCTCCCCAAAGGTCCTCGGAGAACTCATCGCCTTGTACGAGCACATCACCTTCGTGCAGGGTGCCGTGTGGGGTATCGATTCCTTCGACCAGTGGGGTGTCGAGCTCGGCAAGAGGCTCGCCCTGCAGATTGCCCCGGCGGTCAGCGGTGACGACGAGGCCCTGGCCACCCAGGACCCGTCCACCCAGGGTCTGGTGACGTGGTATCGCGAGCATCGGCGGTGATCACTGTGGGGTGGTGTTTGGCGGCAGTGATGCCGTCAAACACCACCCTAAGAAAAGCTGTACTTTCGTATAGGTCGTGAACATTTCGTTCGATCTGTGCCATGATAATATGCTCTTGCATACCTTCAATGGGGAAGCATTCGATGAAGAGTTAATGGTACGAAAGGTAGTCATCAATGTTCTCACGTGAAGTTTGGAGGTACCCTTACTGGTTATGCTGGTTTGTTTTCTAGATCAAGGTTCCTGGATCTCTTTGTAAAGGACTTTAACGCAACGGCTAAGTTTATAGACTGACTAGTTTGAAATAGTTTTATGAGTATTACTGCTGGGTTGCTAGCTGAATGGGAAGTCTAGCGCGTGGATGTATTATTGATGTCGAGTGAGTCGTGGGTTATCTCGATGCTGATTGTCGCGGTCGTTATTCTTGCGGTCATTATTGGTCTCCTAGTGGCGATAAGCATGGCGAGAAGCGTTGGGTTAGCGACGGAGTTTTTTGGGGTAGGCGGCATGGTGTGGTGGTGACCTCTTTTGTGCTCCCACGCACCATTGCAGTCGCTGGAGACCGCAAGTGAAACACGGGTTATACAGTGGGAGTGTGAGTTCGCGCCGCCGACACCCAATTCGCACCGTGATCGTGTCGACATGCATTACTGCCCTCGTTGCGCTGTTGGGGGTCTGGGTGCTGGCTGGGGTACTGTCATACGGCAAGGTTCACGACGTCGATTCCGCTCCAACTCGCGATGTCACTATCGTCTTCGGGGTACAGGTGCTGTCGTCTGGATAGCCGTCGGCATATCTGAAGGGGCGCCTTGACGTCGCCGCTGCGCTGTACTCGTCTGGTCGCACTAAGATCATCCCTGTTTCTGGGGACAACCGGACACGTTATCATGATGAGCGCTGCGCTATGAAGAAATACCTGGTATATGTTAAAGGTATCCCGGCGTCCAAAATCGTGCCGGACCGAGCCGGATATGGCACCTATGACACGTGTTGCGGGCCCGTCGCATTTTGACGTTCAGTCAGCCATACGCAGTGCTATTAGGAGTCGCGGGCATTTGCGACGTGTTAGAGAACGGCCTTGCTGCCGTCGGCGTCCCGGATCGCGGTCAGCCTCGCGATGACGTCTGGTGGTATGGCTGGCACCGCGAGTTCGGGTTCCGGCTCAAGATGATCTGGGACGTCGTCAGCTGGTGAAAACCGACTCTGGGACAGACTGTCGACGGAGTCCACAAGGCCCTCAACTCGTGATGGCGTGCGGACGATTGTCGCCCGCAAACGCGTTGCCGGGGCTGAGATATGGACCCGGCAACGGTTATGTCTTCGGAATCAGAAATCAGCGGTAGCTGGGTCGCCGCCAAGCCTGTTGCCGTGGTCGAGGCCGTCGATGGCGGCAATCTGCTCGTCAGACAGCTCGAAACCGAATACGTCGAAGTTCTCGGCAATTCGTGACGGTGTCACCGACTTGGGGAATACCACGTTGCCGATCTGCAGATGCCAGCGGATGACCACCTGGGCAGGCGTCTTGCCGGTCGCCTTAGCAATGTCGGCGAGGACCGGGTTGTCGAGGTCCTTCGACTGGCCCAGCGGGCTCCAAGCTTCCGGGGTGATGCCGCGCTTGGCCAGCTCTGCTCGGAAGGTCGCCTGGTTGAAGGTCGGGTGCATCTCGATCTGGTCGACACTCGGGGTGACCCCTTCGATGGCGTCCAGATGCTCGGTCTTGAAGTTCGACACACCAATGGAGCGCGTCAAGCCCTCTGACTTGAAGTCCTGCAGGGCGTTCCATGCCTCGATGTAGGCATCGCCATACTTGACAGGAGCCGGCCAGTGGATGAGGTAGAGGTCGATGTGGTCAAGGCCCAGCTTGGACAGGCTGGTCTCGATCGCTTTGCGGGCATCGTTGGCATGATGGGCGTCGTTCCATAGCTTGGTGGTGATGAAGAGGTCTTTACGGTCCAGGCCAGAGGCAGCGAGCGCACGGCCAACCCCCTCTTCATTATCGTAGATAGCTGCGGTGTCGATATGGCGGAAACCCGCCTCCAAAGCGGCACTGACGGCTTTCTCAGCCTCGTCGGCAGGAACTTGCCAGGTGCCGAAACCGAGCTGGGGGATGACAACTCCGTCGTTAAGAGTGGTAGTGGGAACGCTCATAAATCCTCCCTGTCGAAACGTCGCTATCGTCAAAGTGAACGTATCCGCGCTGGTGTTTGTTCCAAAAACGTCACCACAGCGCCTGTGACGCCTCCAACTGTGACGAGTTGCCCCGCTCGTGGGAGAATGCCGCCATGTCGTCACTTCCTTCTCAGCTTGCTGCCCGGATCGAGTCCGTTACCGGGATTGATCCGCAGTTGCGCCCGGCTACTAAACCACAGTTCGGGCATTTCCAGTCCAACGTTGCCCTGCGCCTGGCTAAGGAGGAGAAACGCCCGCCGCGTGACGTCGCCGCCGACATCGTTGCCAAGCTGGACGTCGAGGACCTGTGCGAGACCCCTGACATCGCTGGCCCGGGTTTTATCAATCTGCGGCTACGTTCCGATGTGTTGGCCCGCGTTGCCTCCGACCTCATCACCGACCCCAATATCGGGATTACCCAAGTAGAAGAGCCTCAGCGGGTCGTCATTGACTATTCGGCCCCCAATGTTGCCAAACAGATGCACGTCGGCCATCTGCGCTCGACGATTATCGGCGACTGCTTCAACCGGGTGCTTAGTGCTCAAGGCCATACCGTCATCCCGCAGAACCATCTCGGCGACTGGGGTACCCAGTTCGGCATGCTCGTCGAGTACATCGTCGAAAACCGGATGGATCTTTCCGAGTTTGATCTTCCCGGCGTTGAACAGCTCTACAAGGACGCCAAGAAAACCTTTGATGCCGATCCCGAGTTCGCCGATCGTGCGCGTCGCCGTGTCGTCAAGCTGCAGGGCGGCGACGAGGAGACTCTGCGGATCTGGCGGACCCTCATCGATGTCTCGTTGGAGGGGTTCAATGCGGTATATGCCCGGCTGTCAGTGCTGCTAACCGACGACGACGTCGCCGGGGAGTCCACGTACAACGACGACCTTCCCCGTGTTGTGGACGAGCTCGAGGCCGATGGTCTGGCCGTTGAGGACAATGGTGCGTTGTGTGTTTTCGTCGAGGGGCAGGATGCTCCAATGATCGTGCGTAAGAGGGATGGCGGTTTCGGATATGACGCCACCGATCTCGCCGCTATTCGTCGTCGCGTTGGCAAGCTCAAGGCTGACCGCATCATCTATGTCACCGACGTGCGCCAGAGCCACCATTTCGAGGTGCTTTTCCAAGTGGCACGGATGGCCGGATTCCTGCCCGACGACGTCGAGACTCAGCACGTTGGTTACGGCATGGTGCTTGGCCCGGATGGCCGCCCCTTCAAAACTCGTGAGGGCGGTACGGTGTCGTTGTGGAGTCTACTCGACGAGGCCGAGACCCACGCCGCACCGAACATCGCCCTGGCCGCCATTAAATACGCCGACCTGTCCACCGGCCTGCAGAAGGACTACGTCTTCGACGCTGAGCGGATGGTCCAGACCACCGGCGACACCGGCCCGTACCTGCAGTACGCCCACGCCCGCGTTTCACAGATCCTGCGCAAGGCAGCCGCCGAGGCCAACCCGGACGTTGACCCCGAGGCTGACCTGGATGCAATGGTTTGGGGTCGCATTAGCGTTCTTGACGAGCCCGCCGAGCAGCAGTTGGCCCTGTTGCTCTCGCAGTTCGGTGAGGTCGTCGAGCTGGTGGCCCAGGACCTGACCCCGCACAAGCTGTGCACCTACCTGTACGAGCTGGCCGGTGCCTACTCGGTGTTCTATGAGCAGTGCCCGGTGTTGCGTAGCACCGGAGAGGTACGCGGATCGCGTTTGGCCTTGTGCGCGGCGACTCGGCGGGTACTTGGCCGGGGCCTTGATCTGCTGGGTATCGACGCCCCCGACCGGATGTGATGCGAGCCTGTGCTCGCCGACCGCCTCTGCCTTAGAGGCGGTGCCCTCTTCGATAGGGCTCTCGGTCAGCAAGGTGGGGTCTTGATGCTCCTTGCATCGACCAGCTGCAGACTTCATCTGCGGCTGGTGAGGCCGTGTTTGATCCCGGGATTACGGCTCGGGTCGCCAGCGAGGGTGGTCAGTCCAGTGAGGTTGATGATGATTGCCTACCCGTGCCGGCCAAGCTGGTGGGCCATATCGCGAAGGTATGCAGTGGGCTGGATGGGGCCTACGTAATTGCCTGGTCAAGTTGCCCACGGGACTGAGATGCAGAACGGTTGGAACGAGTGGATTGGATTACCCTGATCAGCCAACGCAGTATTCCTTTTTGATGACTTTTGCTCTTTTTCCTCTTTCTGTATCAGCTTGTGATTTCGGTGGCGACGCCGACAGTTCAAAGGAAGCTCCTAACGGTTCGGAGGCAAGAGGAAATAAGCTCTTTTTATCGGAGATGATTCCATGGTCTCCTCGGACGGCAGCCCTATCACCGTCCGTGTACCAGACGCTGCGATAAAGGCTGTAACAGAGGATAGAAATCCTCCAAATCACCTTACAAAGTCTCTCACGATTAAATCTAATACGCTAAAGAGAAGTGGTAAATGTGTGATCGATTTAAAGTATCATCCTGATCCAGAGGTAGAGAAAGAGGTTCGGGGAAGGATAGAGAAGAAACCTGCTTAATTCAGTAGATCTGATGCCAGTTTAGAAATCAGTTCACTGTTAGGTCTTTGAGATATGGAAGGGGCTGATAATATATCATTCAATGGTCTCATGAAAGAGACGGACGGCCTATGGAGGCAGCTAGCCGTTAGCGAACTGAGTATGCATCCCGCCATTGGAGAGATAGCTGACAGGGTGAGGAAGCCCGTTGTCAGGGTAAGCCCACGAAACGAACACGGTACGAAGCACGGCTGCATATCGGCCCCTGAGGACCGATGGTGTGGTAGCTATTGCCGTGGACGCGGGAATGATGCGGTCTCAGTAGGCTCTTTTCGCCTGGACTCTTTTGTCTACGGTCGATCCACCGCTCTCGTCGACGATCTCAACTTGCGCACCTACGTTCACGATGTCGGCAACGTAGCTTGAACCCGCCCGCAACACGGAAAAACGGCTGGGAGCAGATCAAAGAAGCTCCTCGCCTCCAAATGGCATCACTCAGCAAGGCCATGAATTGTTGCCCCTTGAGTCATAGGTGCCGGCTCGCAAGTAGGGAAGTTCCGCTCCTTGCGGACCTTGTAGATGAGTGTCGGAACGAGGGAAACCAGAACGATTGCGGCCGAAATGAGGGTCAGGATGAACTCTTGCTTGGTCATGAGTTTTTTTCATGTGCGGCTATGGCAGTGACCCTGCCGTGGTGAAGGGCCGTCGCACATCGTCCCGCGGTACGACAACCGAGTGATACGTGGGTTTGAGTGCGTAACTGGTCAAACTCGCAGACATGACGATCGCCCGTCCGCTTGGACGGGCGATCAATGTGGGTCAGTCTGCGTCCTCCGCCTTCTTGGCTGCCTCGACGATCTGCTCCTCGGGTACGTCGGGGTGGTCAAGGCGCCACCGAGCTTGCCAGGCGGCACCAATGATGCCAGCACGGTTTAGCAGCTTCGCCGGGACCATCGGCGTCTCCAGATTAAGGTACTTGAAGAACTTGTTATGGTCCTTGGAAACACCGCCACCGACGACAAAGAGATCGGGGGAAAAGAGCATCTCGACGACCTCATAGTAGCGCTGCAAACGCTTGGTGGCCCAGTCCTTGTAGGACATGTTCTTGCGGTCCTTGACTGAGGAGGCGGCGCGCCTTTCAGCATCGTGGCCGTCGATCTCTAGATGCCCGAGCTCGGTGTTTGGCAACAGGATGCCGTTGTTGATGACCGCAGAGCCGATGCCGGTGCCCAGAGTGGTGAGAATGACAACACCCGGCACCCCCTTCGCGGCCCCGTAGTGGACCTCGCCCACACCTGCGGCGTCGGCGTCGTTAAGGACGGTTACCGGGCGGCCCAGAGCGTCACTGATGTAGTCCTCCGCGTGCAAACCGGCCCAACCTTGATCGAGGTTGGCGATGAAAGGGATGACGCCGTGGCGTGCCGGGGCGGGAAAGGAGATACCGACCGGCCCGTCGCCGATGGTGGGGGTGAAATTGTCGACGATCTCACGCAGTACGGCGACAACATTCTTGGGCGACGACTTCTCCGGGGTGAGAATGCGAAGCCTCGGTTCGGCGAAGTCCCCGATTTCGAGGTCAACCGGGGCTCCTTTGATTCCGGAACCACCAACGTCAATTCCCAGCACCTTGCTCATGATGGACAAGCGTAACGGTAGATGGCTGGTCTAAGAGAGACTCATGGGATAGTTCCCGGGCACGGGATGCACGGGTGCGATCCATCTGACCAACGACAAAGGCCCGGGCGTGCGCGGCGTCAAGGTTGGGGCAGGAGACCGTCACCGGACCAGACGAGATATGCACGTCGACATCAGCCAAACCAAGTTTGCGCTGTAACGGTCCTTGGGACAGTCCTACCGACTGCGATCGAGCATGAGGAACGACACTGAAGGTCCGGGTGAACAGCCCCTTGCGTGTCACGACAACTTTCTCGTCGAATCCCCAGCCGATGATCTTCTGGTCAAACCAGCGAAACCATCGCGCTCGCTTTGGAATCCCAAGGAGGTGTACTGCGTCCAGCTGGAATCCGGGCCACAGGGCGTCAAGAGCCGTGCGCACCTGCTCATCGTCACCGATCGGCAACAGCACTGTCGACTGCTCGACGTCGGAGAGCTTGGCTCCGCCGAGCACCGTCATGGTGATGCGGGACATTCCGAGCGGCCGCCACAGCAGGGGCTTGGACACCTCGACGGCTTGCACTCGTCGTACCGGAACTGTGCGCGTCGTTAGGCTGGTGAGTCCGTGGACCGCCTTGAGCGCCCCCGGCGAGCGCAGTAGGGCGAATTTCCATGCTGCATCCAACTGTTTCCAAACCACACCAATCATACTCAAAAGTAAGGCAAGGATGGCGGCGATGCCAATAGGCTGATCGGCGATGACACTGATAACAATCGAGGCGATTAGAGCTAACACCTGAACCACGAACGTCATCGACAGGAAACCCGCGATGAGGGCGCGGCGCGCAGTGATGCTTACGATTTCATGTTCGTCGCGGCGCCGATCCCACCATTGGGATCCGATTCCGTCGCCTTCTGGGCGCTCGGCTGCCTCATGATGGGCTCGCGAAATGAGCAGGTCGCGTAGCTCGTAGGCGACGCGACGCGTGAGGAACTCGATCTTTTTGGAATCGGATGCCCCGACGTCGATATTCAGGCTTGCCAGTCCGACGATTCTTGCGGCGAAAGGCTGGACGACGTCAACTCCCTGAACCTTGGACAAGGACAGCCGGTCGGATTTGTGGATGATGAACCGGTGTTCAATGCGCACTTCATCTTCGTCAATTCGGAACCTCGTAGTCAGCCAGACGAAGGTTCCGACAATGATTTGCAGGATGGCGACTACGACGACGATGCCGCCTGCGACCCCCAGATTTCGAAATGATATCGAGTGGAAGTCGTTGGCATTCTCGAGTATTTCTCGCAGTACGATGACTGCGGCGGCTGCAATGATCATCCAGCCGCGCACGAGTGGAGTCGCCCAGTGGGGACGCTGCTCGACGACCTCTTCGACGTCCCTCGTCTCGCTGGCCCTCTGTTCGATCACAGCGCCGCGTCCTTCTCCTCGGCCATTTCAGTAATGCGGTCGCGCAGCGCACGGGCCTCCTCGGCGGGCAGACCGTCGATGGAGGCATCGGTGGCCGTGGCGGCAGTAACGAGCTGGACTGATGCCACTCCCCAATGCCGGTCGATAGGGCCAGCATTGATCTCCACCGCCTGCATACGGCCATAGGGGACGATGACCATTTGACGAAACCACGGCCCTGAGCGGATGCACAAGTCGCTCTCGCGTTCACACCACCCCATCGCCGCGACGATGGCGGGCATTCGGGAGTACCTCCACCCGGTGAAGGCTAGACCGACAACGGCCGCGATGATGCCCGTCCACCAGGTGACGAAAACTCCCAGCACGACGGCGAGGATGATCGTTAAGATGCCCCAGGTCAGACAGACCATGAGCCTCTTGACGGTTACGAAGCTTTTGGAGACTGGATGCCACTCGCATCCGGGAGGGCTAAAGAGTTCGTCCACGGCATCGACCCTAACAAGGGACAATGCCGGCCCCAAGACATTACGTGGGGCCGGCATGTCAGCGTGCATGCTGTGGCGACATTCATGCACGTTCACCACACGGGGTTGACGGCGAGTCCCCGAATACAGGGGCTCGCCGTCATCGGGGATCGGGGTCCGCTCCCGATCTCACCGACCCCCGGTGGCGTGGGCATTGACCTCATATGAGGTGTTGGTGGTCTCGAAGAAATTCACAAGCTGCAAGGTGTCATTGGCTGTGGCCATCCATTTGGCCGGGTTAGCTACGTGATATTCTGGCTCGAGTCCGAGCTCCTCGAGACGACGATCTGCCAAGTATTTGACGTAGTCGGCGTTCATTCCGGGGATGCCCCGAGGGAGCATGTCGCGGTTGTACTGTGCCTCCATCTCGACCCCTTTGAGGATCATGTCGTGGATCTCGACCGCGAATTCATCGGTGGCGATATCGGGATTTTCCTCCAGAACTGTCAGGATGAGATTCATTCCGAATTTCAGGTGTAAAGATTCGTCACGGACCACCCAATCGATGAGAGAGCCAAAATTACGCAGTAAATTCCGCTGGCGGAACGACAACGCGACCATGAATCCGGAGTAGAACCAAATCCCTTCGAGGATGATGTTGTAGGCAATCAGGTTGCGTACGAAGTCCTGCTTACCCTCGACGGTAGTGATATCGAGGGTCTGCTCGGTCACCCGTTTGATGAACTCCACCTCGAAGGCCTCTTTGCGAGCCATAGAGGGGACGTGGATGTGAGATCGGTAGGCTTCGTCGCGGTCAATCGGGAAGGTCTCGAGGACGTACTCGAAAGCCATGCAGTGGTTGGCCTCTTCCCACATCTGCTTTGCCAGGTACAGGTGGCACTCGGCAGCATTGACGTAGGGATAGACGCCAAAGGCCAGCGCTTTGTTGACGAGTAGCTCATTGGGATTGAAGTAGCTCATGAGGTGGGTCAGGGCATGGTGTTCGTCCGGGGTCATCCGGGCGAAGTCGGCGAGGTCTTCATCGAGCTGGACCTCGTTGGGGAACCACGTGTTTGCCACAGCCTGGTTGTAAAGGTCATAGGCCCAGGGGTAGGTGACGGGCTTGAGTAGCAGCCCCTCCTGGATTCCGGAACCAAGGATCATAGGTGCTCTCGCTTTCAGTGGGCGGTGTGGTTAGTCACTGGCAGGACTCGCACTGTTGACGTTCCTGCGGATCAACCGGGCAGGTGGTGCCGTCAATGAGGTTGAGGGAGACTGGCTTGACCTCATCGAATTCCTCGATGACTGGTTTCTCGATCGTCGCGGTGCGTGACGACCGACGCACTGTGGTGGCGAATCCCCGACGTGGGCCATTCCGGCGCCCCGCGGCCTTGTTGACGGCCACCGTCGACTGCTCGGCGGTGTGGCGAGGCAGCATGTGCAAGTAGTACGTCGTCTTGACGCCCATCCGCCATGCCGCAGTGTAGAGATCCTCCATATCGCCGACTGACCGCGAGGCCAAGTAGATATTGCGGCTAATGGCCTGATCCACCCATTTCTGCGCCCGGGCCGCCACGTTGAGGTAGGCGATCGGGTCCAGGGTGAAGGAGGTGCGGTACAGGTGTCGCAAGGATGCCGGAATAGCGTCGATCTCGCTGGGATCACCCTGACGGCGCAACAATTCCTCGCGGGTCGAGTCCCACAGGCCCAAATCCTTGAGATCGGCCACGAGGTTGCGATTAACCTCAAGGAACTTCCCGGCCGAGGTCGCTCGGGAGAACATTTGGGAAAACTGCGGATCCAGGCCTGGCGTCGTGCCCGCGATGAAACCGATCGACGCCGTCGGAGCGATGGCCATCAGGGTGGCATTACGTATCCCGGTGCGCACCTTGGCGCGCAGCGCGTCCCAGTCCATCCGCGTCGTCCGGTCGACGTCGACGGGGATGCCACGGTCGCGCTCAAGGACGGCCAAAGTGTCCACCGGAACCATCCCACGTGACCACCCTGACCCTTCGAACATCGGGTAAGACCCACGCTCGGTGGCCAGGTCGGACGAGGTGTCGATGGCATGCCAGCTGATGAACTCGACGACCCGATCAACGATCTCGCAAGCTTCTGGAGAGTCGTAGGGGACTCGAATCTGCTCAAGCATATCCGTCAGACCCATAACCCCCAGACCGATTGCGCGGTTCTCCTCGTTGGAGCGCTGAGCCTGTGGCACTGCGGATGCGGTGATGTCGACAAGATTGTCAAGGTGGCGCACCGCCAGCCGAGTGGTGGCGGCCAACTGATCCCAGTTCAGACGACGCTTGCCACGCGGGCCGACGAGGTGCGCCGCCAGATTCACCGAGGCGAGGTTGCACACCGAGGTGTGGTCGCGGTCCTGGGGCAAGCAGATCTCGGTGCACAGATTCGACGAGTGGATCGTTCCGGTGTTGTTGTTCAACGCGCGGGTATTGACGCTGTCCTTCCATGTCAGCCACGGGTGCGACGTCGTCTGCAGGCTCACTAAGATGGTGCGGAATTGCTCACGAGCAGTGGTGCGCCGGAAGCGCTTAATCTTGCCAGCTTGGGCCTGCGCCACGTAGTAGGCGTAACGCTTAGAGAAAGCCGCTCCCGTGAGCTCGGTGAGATCTGGAGTTTCCGCCGGATCGAAGAGGTACCAGTCCTCATCCTTCGCAACGCGCTTCATGAACTCGTCGGAAATCCACACCGCGGTGTCAGCGGTGCGGGTGCGTCGGTACGGGTCACCGGAGTTCTGCCGCAGGTCGAGGAACTGCGGGAAGTCCAGGTGCCAGTTCTCCAAGTAGAAGCACAAGGCACCGAGTTTTTTGCCACCCCGGGAGACCGCGCGCAGGGTGGAGTCAATGGTGTGGATGAAGGGGATTGGTCCGGTCGATGCGGTGTTGTCCGAGCGGATCGGGGATCCCTCGCAGCGCAGGTCCGACATCGACAGTCCGATGCCGCCGGTGCCCTTGGTGATCCACATGACGTCGCGGATCGTCTGGGCGATGTGTTCCAGATCATCTTCGGTGCGCATGACGAAGCAGTTAGAGAGCTGGGCCGACGGCGTCCCCGCATTGACGAGGGTGGATCCAGCCGCCAGATGGCGCAGATTGCTCATCGAGTTGTAGAGGGTCAGCGCCGAGGAGGTCGGGTCGTCCTCAGTAATGCTCAGCCCCATTGCTACGCGCATCCAGAAGTACTGCGGCACCTCCAAGGCCTTCTTGTCGGGAGTGCGTAGGAGATAACGGTTGATCATAGTGCGCACGCCGGTGAACCCGATGAGGTCATCTCGAGTGGGGTCAAGGGCGGCTGCAAGTGCTTCGAGATTGAAAATTCGCTCCAGACGCTCGTCAAGGTAACCGTCAGCGACGAGTTTGGCGATCGTTCGTGGGAAATAGCTACGGTGCAGGTCGTGTACCTGCTCCGGGTCGACGTCACCTAGACTATCATGGGTGTTGCCGAAAACCTCTTTGTAGAGTTTCTTGACGGCAATTCGGCTGGCGATGGTGTCAAAGGCAGGATCGTCCTTGGCGTTGCCCAAAGCCACCTGAATGACGGCCTCGTCGAGGGCGTCAGTGGTAATGCCGTCGAAGAGGGTTATTTCCACCTCTGCTTGCAGCAGGGTTGCCCGGGCGACGGCGTCATCCAGCCCGCGGGCTGAGTCAATGATCGAGGCGGCGACTTCATTGCCGTCGTAAGGGGCTAAAGACCCGTCACGCTTGCGGACGCGGATGGTCGAGATGGGGTCGGCGCTCATTGCAATTCCTCCGTGCGATGCCGTTGGCACGCGACCGGGCGGAATGCGGCAGGGACAATGGTCCCCCTGAACGCTGCGATACTTCCCGCGAGATCGCGAACCGGGCCCCGCGGTTGCGGGACCACACCTGGCAGGTCTTCGGGCTCACGAGCACTTGTATTGCCTACTGGCCGTCGCTTCCCATGCCGAAGCACAGTGCGTGATGACGGCGGTCGTTCTCGTATACCGCTGCGGGGCAGCTCCGGATTCGCACCGGATTCCCTCTTGGCCCGTGCGAACACGGGAACCATGTGCATTCGTCACTATATGAAGGGCGAGCAAGGGGAGTCAACGGAAGGTGTTGGGGGCCGGGTGGCGTTCCCTGCACTGGCGTCATGACGATATCGAACGACTGGCGTGTTGGGGATGCTGAGCGAGCGCGGGTTACAAGCATCCTTGATGAGGCCTGGGTCGTCGGAAAGCTGACCAGGACGGAGCACGACGAGCGTGTGGAAGCCGCTCTGACGGCGCGCACCTATGGTGACTTAGGCGTCTTGGTAACCGACTTGGGAACAACAGTAGAGAACGTCGTGTCCCCAGATCCTCGAAATCACGGTGAGGTTGTACGCATCGTTCCCGGCCCGGACGCCGACCGTATGACCTGTATCATGAGCGATACCACTTGGGCATCGGGACGCACGATGGCCAGACGCACCACCGTCACCGGGATCATGGGAGATCCGCGCTTCGACCTCACGTCTATGCCGTGGGCGAGTCGTCACATCACTATCTACCTCATGCTCTTCATGTGCGGCGCCTCCATCTTGGTGCCCGATGGGGTGCGTGTCGAGGACTCGATTTTGCGGATCCTTGGCGATGTCAAGGTGCGTGGACTGTCCCAGCCTGGCCGCGATGCTCCGGTCCTCACCTTGCGCGGAATTAACATCCTCAGTGACGTCGTCGTCCATGGACCTGGTTCGAAGAAGTTCGCCAAGTACAAGGATGAGTGGAATCGCTGAGACCGTTATCTTCAGGCGCCGCGGAAGCATGTCGGATACTGCGTTTCTTCACTGAGTGATAAGAGGTATCGATGCTCTCGTCGCAGCTTTCGATACTGTCGCAGGCGGGATTGACGCCATGGTACTAACGCTTTCGGAGTGTTGAAATGGGCGCTTAGAGGAGAACACTCGTGGTAGTCGCCCACATCGATGATGGCGCTCACGAGGCTGTCGGTGCGTCCAGGTGCGACGTCGTGCGCTTCGCCATCCCGAAGAGGATGGTGAGGAAGGTAATTGCCGATAGCGCCGTCACGTAGCCGATAAGGCGGGGATCGCGTCACCCTGCTTCGCCCACACATAGATGAGTGGAGCCGTGCCGCCGAACAGCGAGTTCGCAAAACTGTGGGCCATGCCCACACCAAGGGCGCGCATATCGGCGGGGAACAAGCAAGTCGGACTCCACGACAGCCGAGATTGAGGTATACCCCAGTGAAGTGCTGGAAGGAGGAGAAGAAGCCGCGGTGTCCCTTAGCGGAGGCCTCTGGCATATAGGTGGCCGAGGTGCCGTGTTCACCTCCGGTGGCGAAGCCCTGCACGATGTGGCACAAGAGCAACAGGATCGGTGCCCACGCCCCGATGACGTTGCGGGTTGGTAGGACCGAGGTCACCAGAGATCCCGCGGCCATAATCGTCACCGCCATGGTGGTCGGCCCAGCGGCCGAAGAGCACGACCCGAAGGGTCTCATGATGAACGTCGCCTAGAAAATCGCGTAGGTGTAGATGCTCCTGTGCGGGTCGTCGGGTGAGAAGAATTGGTCCTTAAAGTAGGCCGCAAACGTTGTATACGTGTAGACGTCGAACCACTCGACGAGGTTGCCCATCGACCCCTTGGCAGTGTTCCACACTGCACGGGACATGTCCGTTTCGTTGCGTACCGATGCTGACCTGGCGCTATGTGTGTCCAACATGTCGTCCCCCGGCATTGCGGGACCGTATCAACTCGCCGGGGAGCATGGTTGCAGTAGTCTCCGACGGACACGGCCAATAGGCGTGAAGTCGTCATCGACTACACCGATTTAAGCGCTGTATGTGCGTTTGGGGCCAAGGATGGGCTAACTCGTGGACGCACTGGTTTGAAACCGGTCGTCACCGCCAAGCGCCACGGAACCGTGCCGGATGCCACGGGGCATCCTCGTTGGGGACGCCGAGCTCATGGGCGGCGCGTAGCGGCCAGTTGGTGTCACGCAGTGCGGCCCGGCCCACCATGATGGCGTCCGCGCACCCCCTAGTGAGCAGCTCCTCAGCCAACTCGCTGGTCCAAATCATCCCGACGGTGGAGGTGGGAATGCTGGCTTCGGCGCGCACTCGAGCCGCCAAATCGGCCTGGTATCCTGGCGCCACCGGGATAGGGGCGGACGAATTGCCACCCGAGGAGGCATCCACAAGGTCGACGCCAACCGAGGCGAACCGGCGCGACAGCTCAATCGAGTCCTCGACCGTCCAGCCATCGTCACGCCAGTCAGTGACCGAGAGACGGGCCAGTAGCGGCATGTCGTCGGGAAGGGCCCCGCGTACCGCTTCGGCTACCGACAGCGGCAGACGAACTCGTCCGTCATAGTCGCCTCCCCAGCTGTCGGCACGGGTATTGGATAGCGGCGAGTAGAACTGATGTAGCAAATAGCCGTGGGCGCTATGAATCTCGACGGCGTCGAATCCGGCCGCCACGGCACGCGATGCTGCAGTCCGGAAGTCGTCAATAACCTTCGAGATGCCGTCCTCATCAAGGGCAGTGACGGGCAACCCGGCATACTGCTCGCCGTCGGCAGGTGCGGTAGTTGGTCCGACGGGAATCCAGCCGCCCTTGTCGGGAGGAACCACCCCGCCATGGAAACCGGGCCACCATTTCTCTGTGGAGGCTTTCCGGCCGGCGTGGCCTAACTGGATAGCGATCCTGCCACCGAGCTCATGGACAGCATCGGTGATGGTGCACCAGGCTGCCACCTGGTCGTCACTCCATAGCCCAGTATCACAGGGGCTGATGCGGCCTTCCGGGCTTACCGCGGTGGCCTCGGCGACGATGAGGCCGAAGCCACCGACAGCGAAGGACCCGTAGTGAACAAGGTGCCAGGTGCCAGGAATCCCGTCGCGAGAGTCCACGGCGTACTGGCACATCGGCGGTAGCCAGGCGCGGTTGCGAACCGTTAATCCACGGAGGGTGAGGGGTTGGAACAGCAGAGGTGATGTCATGACTCCATGACATCACGCGTTTCAACCTCGACCCCTAATGGGTGATCGTCGGCCTCAGATGGTGCTCAGCCTCAGGCGTGGTGGTGGTAATTCGGCTTCCACTCGCGCACGGAGGTCACATGGACGGCCGCCTTGGGATAAGGGTCAGCCTCCAGCAAGCGGTCGAGGGCGTCACGGTCAGGCACAGTGTAAATGAGCACCGCTCCGCTGCCGTCGGCCAACGGGCCGGCATTGACGAGCTGGCCACGCTCGCGCATGACGTCAAGATTCTCGAGATGGGCCGGGCGCGCGGCCATGCGCTCCTCGGAATGGGCGGGATCGTAATGGGTTTCGACAATGAAAACAGCCATGTAGGCATCCTAATCGCGTCCAGAGAGCGTGTCGTGGTGGATGTGTTGCCCCTGAGGTGATGTGCCACCGTACGTTACATGGCTAACAGTTGTGAACCAGATTGCTACACTGGTGAAAGGCCTTGTCAGAGTTACTTTGGGGTGACGATGGGGGCAAGCGTGCGTAACGCCAAGGTGCGTTCTGGGTGGTTGGGTGGCCAAGGTTTTTTCGGGTTCAGCCGATACTGCACCGTCCAGTCGATGCCGGAGTGGAATCGTAGATGCCCGACTTGATGAGCTGTCGAGTCTCTCGGTTGGTGAGGGCATAGCCGGTCTGTGGTTGCGAGGTGGACCGAGCGAAGATCGTCCCTGTTACCTTTCCGTCGGTGGTCAGTAGTGGACCGCCTGAGTTGCCTGGCTGCACAGTGCCGCGCAAAGACAGAATCTCGCGAACGACGTCGCTGTCGCCGTAAATGTTCTCGCCACGAGCGGTTATTGTCCCGCGCACTCGCGCAGCTTCGGTCGTGTATGGCCCGTCGAGTGGAAATCCGGCGATGACTGTTGAGTCCCCGGTGCCTACCGATGAGGCCATAGTCAGGGAAGGGGCGTTGAGATTGGGGACAGCGAGCACGGCTAGATCGAGGTTAGGGTCGTAGGCGACGACACGCGCTTGTAGGCGGGCTCCGTCGCCACCAACCTGCACCGTCACTTGGCCAGACCCGGCGACGACATGGGCGTTGGTGACAACGCGGTGTCGTGAGCTAACCCATCCGGTGCCCTCGGAGGCCCGATCGCATTGGCGCGCCAGTGACCTCACCTTGACGATGGACCTTGCCGCTTGCCGTACTCCAGAGCTACTCGTCGCGGAATCGTCAGGGACATCGCCGGGAAGGCGGGGATCCTGGCCGGTAAAGACTTTCGGGAAGGTATCGGCCACCTGACCGACAAGCCGTGCCGCTCCGCGGTTGATCTGGGGTGGAACCGCGCGGTTGGCGGTGTTAATGACAGCTGATTCGTCGATGGCCTGGGTCCATCGGGGAGGCAGGATTGGGGCTAAAGCCGTCGCTCCCACCGTCACTACCAGGGCGGTAGCGGCCGCAGACAGCAACGCGCCGCCAATCCGGTCAAGGGTCCCTAACCCTGCTGCCTCAGAGGCATGGCGTATTCGGCGGGCGAGTCCAACACAGAAGCCATGAAGAATTTCTGCGATGACGAGGACAACACCGATGCGCAGGGCTCCGGTGGCAAACCATGACGATGACTCGCTGGTGATCCGGGGCACGATTTCTCCCGATGCCCACAGCCCCACCCAGACTCCGCCAATCAAACCGAGGAGGCTGACGAGCCCGACAATCGCGCCCCGGGCCCATCCGCATAAGGCACGGAGGATGAGGATCACCGCGAGGATGATGTCGAGGGTGTGCGCCATGGCTCTCCCATCAGGGGTGGGTGGATGAATCGACAGCATCTCAATGGTGCCCGTGAGGCGGCGTTGAGCCAATGTTGAACTCGCCTGTGAGACCAAAACGCATTCGACTTCTCGGAACTCGCGGTTATTGGTAGCTTGACGTCATGGGTCAGCACGGTGGCGAGAATAATGACATGAACGCGGATTCCTTCCACGACGATCTCGTCATTCTGCTCGATGACGACGGCAACCACATCGGAACCGCTCCCTGGGCGACCGTCCATAGCCAACATACTCCGAGGCACCTCGCCTTCTCATGCCACGTCCTTGACGCTGGAGGCCGGGTACTTTTGACCCGGCGAGCCTTGACGAAGGTGGCTTGGCCAGGAGTGTGGACCAACACCTGTTGTGGGCATCCGCGCGTGGGAGAGACGACCATTGATGCCGCTGTGCGCCGCACCCATCAGGAGCTCGGACTCGACCTTGATCCGCGTCGAATGCGCGTCGTGCTGCCGGATTTCTCCTACCGCGCCACCGATGCCGGAGGCATTGTTGAAGATGAGTTCTGCCCGGTGGTTGTTGCCCGGTTGTTCCTGCCAGAAGAGCTCGTCGAGCTCAACCCAGATCCTGACGAGGTGGAAGAGGTCACCTGGGTTGGTTGGCAGGACATGTACGACTTGGCCCAGGCGGTACCGGCCTTGCTGAGCCCCCGGGCTGTTGAACAGATATTGGAGTTTGGGCCCTATCTTCCGCGCTGATCGTCGCTACACCGAGGTGAGGATGTCGTCATGATCTGGCCAGGCAACCGGCATTGACGCTGACATGTGGCAGACCACCAGTTGTCCAGAAGAGTTTACGTCGATGAGACCACTGATTGAGCTGGCTGCCGCCAGGTGCCCATGACGATCCCGGACAACCGCCCCGACGGGCCCGTCTCCGGTCATGATGGCGGAATCGGTTTCGACGGTCTCGTTTGCGGTGAGGACCCCACCTCGCCTGACGTTGAACAGCGGGTCATCCTCCATCGTCATGGCGGCTGCGATGGCGGTGTTACAAGCACTAACGACGAGGGCTTGCTGCCCGGCGGGAAAAGCCTGACGCAGGGAGCAGCGGGACTTCGCAGCTTCCTCTCCGGTGCGTGATGGGACGTTTCCAGCCCCACCGTGGATGACGAAGGCAGGGTCGATCTGGTCGACGATGTGACTGGTCATACCTAGATCGTAAAAGCTCACGGTTTGACGTCATGAAAGATGTGTCCACCGGTGCTGGCTCCGCCTGTGGGAACGACATCAATGTGTTTTCCCCAGCCACACTGGTTTTCCACAGGCTTTTTGTGGAAAACTCGCCAACCGTGGTCGCGATCATGAGGACGCCGGCGGTTCTTCCGTCGGAGGTTCTGCCCGCGGCAAGGACATTGTGAACATGGCGCCGCCGCTGGGGGCGCGTGACGCTTTGATCCAGCCCTGATGGCTGGTGACGGTGTGCGCCACAATCGATAGACCGAGGCCGGTTCCGGGAGTGTTGCGGGCGCGGTCAGAGCGGTAGAACCGGTCGAAGATGTGAGGCAGATCGGCTTCCGCGATGCCAGGTCCCTCGTCACTGACGACGACGGTGTCGCCCTCCATAGTCACCGTCACGGTGCCGCCGGCAGGGGAGAACTTCACCGCATTATCGAGCAAGTTGGTGACAGCTCGCTCCAAGGTGGCCTCGTCGCCAAGCACCAGATGGGGTTCCAAATGGACGTCGAATTCCAGGTTCGGGCCGCGCCGTCGTCCCCTCTCGACGGCTTTGGATACCGCATCTGACAAGTCAAAATATTCTGGACGCGGGGGAGGAGCGTCCTCACGAGAGAGCTGTACGAGGTCGCCGATGAGGCTGGAGAACTCACCGAGCTGGGCGGCGACGTCGTCAAGGATCTCTCCGTGTGCTTCGTCTGGGAGCATGTGGCTCTTTTGGTTAGCCATGAGCAACTCAACGTTAGTGCGCATCGAGGTCAAGGGGGTTCGCAACTCATGGGAAGCGTCAGCGATGAGCTGCTTTTGGCGTTCCCGGGAGTTCGACAGCGACGACAGCATGTTGTTGAAGGAGACAGCAAGATCGCCGAGTTCGTCATGGGAGTGGACCCGGATGGGTGTTAAATCTTCGGTGGTGGTGACGTGGTGAACAGCTCGCGAGAGGTCGCGCAAGGGGCTGGTCGCAGAGTTGCCTGCCACATATCCGGCGATGGCGGTGAGCACGATGCCCACGATTCCGGTGCCGACGAGAACGATCCACAGCGACCCTAGGGTGGCCCGGGTCCCAGCGAGATCCTGGCCTGTGACGAGGGCATAGTGGACACCATCTGAGGTGAAGGGGATCGCGACGATGCGCACCGGAACGCCGCGGGAGTCAATGACGGTGTGAGCCTTGACCCCAATTCCGGTGCGGGCAACTGCGAGTTCTTGGGGTCCCGTGGTGACGGTAACCTCAGTTCCAGGGGCCGTGGTTATGTGGCCGTCGGCGCGTACCAGGATGAGGGTGGTGTTCGTGGCGGCCAGGGAACTGGCTTCCAACCCACCGAGGTTTTGAGGGTCGGCGGCGACACTTGGCGAGATGGTGGTTGCCATCCGGGTGAGTTGCTCGTCAAGCTCGCTATACAGCGAGATGCGAGTCATGAGCCACGCCGACAAGGAGGTCAAAGCGACCGCGACGACAACGGACGTCGATACTAGGAGGCTGACCCGGCGTCCCATGGTCATGCGCAGGGGGCGCGGACGCCAATCGAGCAGCCTCCGCCACCAGCGACGGATCACGAATTTGCTTCCCGCAGCACGTACCCGACGCCGCGAACGGTGTGGATGAGACGCGGCTCACCATCGTGCTCGGTCTTGCGGCGCAAATATCCGATGTACACCTCAAGGGAATTCGCGGTGGTCGGGAAGTCGAATCCCCACACCTCATGTAGCAGCCACGATCGCTCCAGCACTTTTTCCGGGTTTTGTAGGAAAACGGCTAGTAGGGCGAATTCGGTACGCGTCAAACTGATGCGACGGTTCCCGCGGGTGACCTCGCGGCTGCCTGGATCAAGGGTGAGGTCAGCGAAGGAGAGTTGTTCAGGGGCCTCGTCCTGCTCTGGCTCGGGACGGGAACGACGAGTGAGGGCGCGTAGTCGAGCGAGAAGTTCGTCGAGGGCGAAGGGCTTGACCATGTAGTCGTCGGCGCCAGCGTCGAGGCCGTCAACGCGGTCGTCGACAGCATCGCGGGCGGTGAGGACGAGGATCGGGACGTCGTTGCCGTTGCTGCGCAGCATCCGGGTGGCTTCCAAGCCATCTAGACGCGGCATCATGACGTCCATAATGACGGCGTCGGGGTGAGTTCCGGATAGATGGGCGAGAGCCTCGACGCCGTCGGCGGCGCTATCGACCTCGTAGCCGCTGTACTGCAGGGATCGGGCGAGGGATTCTCGTACCGCGCGATCATCGTCAACGACAAGAATGTGCATGCTCATGGCTTGACGTCCTCCGTCGGGGGCTGTGCGGTGGGATCGGCATCCGAGAGGGGATCGGGTTCCGGGCCTGCCGTCGGGGTCGGATCCGCGGCAGCCTGGGGGTTGGCTGCGGAGGCAGGTGCGTCCTCGGGGGTGGCGGAGCCCTCGGAGGTCTTGGTCTCGTCATCAGCAGACTTGGACTTCCGCGCGCGACGTCTCTCCTCGGCACGCTGCCGGGCTGCCTTCGCGCGCTCCTCCTTGTCGTGGGCGGCACGGGTCGCCGCCGCCACCTTTGCCAGACCGTCGAAGCGGGGCTTGTGCGGGGCTGGAGCCGTTTCCGGGGTGACGGAGCGCTGGGAGCGGACGAGAACTCCGTTGACCTCGCGGGTGAACCAGCGAACCAGGCCACGTCCCATCACCTCGGTGTGGCCGGTCGAGGCGTCGATGCGCAGGCAGGTGGCCTCGTCGACGGCAACGGCACTGGAAAGCAGGCCGGACTCGACGGCCGATATGATGAGGCCGTCGCCGGAAAGGGTGTCGTTGTGGGTGGAGATGGTCAGGCTGACCAGGCCAAGGCCCTCGACGAAGGTGACCTCGTCGAAGCCCTCAGCACCTGTCTGCTGGCCGACCTGGCGTCCCTGCAGCTTCCAGCCTCCTGCCAGAGCGGTGACACACGGGGCCATCGCACCGGCCGAGAAGCCGAGCCACGGAGCACCGCCGCGCACCAGCATCGAGAGCTGCTCGGCGGCCGGTGCAAGACCGTTGATGTAACTGGGGACGGCACCGCCGCCGACGATGATGCCGGCAAGGGCGTCGAGATTGTCGGGGGGCTGGAAGGACTCGTCCTCTGCCCACAGCGGGGTGGCCGGGTCGCCCATCATCGGGGCGGTACCCGGGCCGTCTAGGTAGATGGTGAGGATGTTCGCGTCAACCCACCGGGAGGCGACGATGCGCGTCAATTCGGCGGCGTGGTCGGCGGACTCGGAGGGCGGACCAGCCACGACCACCGCAATCGGAGCGTCAGCATTGTGATGGCGGGCCTGGGAGACGAACTCGTCGTAGACCTCCACCAGTGAGTCGTCGTACCCTCCGCCGACCAAGAACAAACTCATGGGAACAGCCTATAGTGCCGCAACGATTGGTCTCGGGGGACCAGCGCCATGGCGGGGAACTGATCAGGCCAGTGAGCGCACCTCGTCAACGATTCCGGGCATTGCGGCCTCGATGGCGTCGAGGGTGTCCTCGAACCCGTCGGCCGAGCCATACCAGGGGTCCGGCAGGGAGGTGCCAGGGGTGCATTTGGGGTCGTAGTCGCGGATGAGACGGAGGTTGTCGGCGTCGGGGGCCATCCGCTTCATCATCTGGATGTGGCGCGGCTCGGCGGCTATGACGAGGTCGGCGGACATGATCTCGGACTCGTCGATCTGGTGAGCGTTGTGGCCCGAGCAGGGGTATCCGTGGGACTTCAGGACGGACCTGGCTCGCGAATCCATCGGGCCGCCGTGCTCCTCATCGCTGACACCGGCGCTGGTGATGCGGGCGTCCAGGCCTTCGTCGGAGAAGACTTTCCTGGCGACGAATTCGGCCATCGGGGAACGACAGATGTTTCCCCAGCACACGAAAATGACGGAGGAAGTGTTCTGGTTGCTCACAGGGGGTTCCTCCCATGGTCGGTGGGTCCAGTCTGCCTGGTGTGGGGAGGGCCTTGCCAGGGTTCATACTTGCGGCGAACTACACGGAGCTGTCAAGAAATGCCCCGATTCGGCGATGTGAACGTCAACAGCGAGATTTCTTGGCAGCTTTGGACGACGGACAAGAGATATCGACGTCTTTTGACTTGAACCCGAGTAAGAAGCGTCACAACTTCGCTATTCGCAGGTGGACCACCTTCACAACCAACGACTTCACCTATCACTCCCCCGGGCACCGACGGAACTCACCTGAATGTTGCCGTCGGCGGACAGGGCCCCGCAATGGTCCTATTCCACGGTTTCCCGCAGACGTACTACATGAGGCGACACGTTGCCCGGCGGCTCGACGGTTCACGGTGATCGTCCCGACCTGCGGGGCTATGGGCGCAGTGACAAATCGCCCTCGAGATGGACACGACCGACCGCGAATGCGGGGCTCAGCTGGCCATGCCCGTTGGGGTCATCTCCCAGGACTGGGCCACGCAACTCGGCTTCGACGCGGCGGCACCCTGGCGCACCGGAGCACTCGACTTCACCCACCAAGCCACTGCCAGTGGCCACTTCATCAACGCCCGCTGCTACACCTCCGAAACCGAACGACGCAGCGTGCTGGACTCTGGCTCCACCACGACAACCAATACCGCCCGAACCCTTCTGGGCAACGACGTCGAACGCCTCTCGACGCTGCACCGACTGGACGCGTTCACAGTCTGAACGGTCACGGCTGTGAACTCTCGTGTGCCACAAATGATCCACCAAGTGGACGACCCGTGGGGCGAATCCGTCGCGGACCAAGCCCTGGACGACACGTCAATAGGGGAGAAGAAGACCGGGCTCACGGGCAAGGCGAGCCAGTCTCCTTCTACGGAAGTCCCGGGAGGGTGGGTCAGTTGGTACGCAGCTTCCCATCAGCCGGCCCCCGGTCCAGAGCGGCCTGGAAAGCGAGGTCCAGAGCCTTCACCTCGTCGTCGACCTGTTTGACGGTGGTGGCGGGATTGAACCACACACTGGTTGCGTGGGTGAGCGCCTTGTTGATCGCTTTGTACCCCTCTGCGTTCTTGCCGAGGAGGTACTTGTCACGGTTGATCCGTGTCTGCCAGATCTTCGTGTTGAGGCGGTTCTTGACGTACACGGTCGCCGCATCGGTGGGCTTGAGGTCGCGGTAGGCCGCGACCTTCGCGTACGTGGACAGCACGTCGGCCTTGCTCTCGGCCAACTGCGCTGCGGTGCTGGTTGGGTTGATCGTGCGGATCAGGGCGCGTGTGATCGAGAAGCCCAGCTCGACGTGAGCAGCCTCCACCTTGTTGACCAGGTTATGGTTGGCCTGCTGGATGGTCTTCACGCTGGTGGTCAGCAGGTCGACACGAGCCGGGATGGTGGACAGGTCCACCGGCGGCACCTTGCCGGCAATGATCGACTCGATCGCGGTGCGCAGTTCGAAGGCCGTGTCGAGGAGCTTGCGGATCTCCTCGCCGTAGTTGACCTTCGGAGCCTCGCTTGCGGGAACCTGCGCCTGGGGAATCTTATGCAGCTCGGCGATGCGGGCATTGACCTGCGCGAGCGCCTGCTCGGCGTCGACCTGGGCATGCTGGCGCGCAGCAGACTGGCTCACCGGAGCTAGCGCCGCCACGGCGACCGCGGGCGCCACCGGTGCAAGCACTGCGCCGGTCAAAATCGGGATGATAAGAGCCGAACGTTTCATGGGAATCCTCCTCGAGGGATGTGGAACAGCCATTGGGGCCGATCAGTGACTATCAAAGTCCTTCTCTCGTCAGAACCCCTTACTAACCTCCTCGCCACGATTGTGAACGAAAGTTATTCAATCTGACCGAAAGCTCTACTCATTCCTCGGATTTGTTGTTCGCCACAGGGATGGGCATTGCCGCAGCAACACCGGCAACTGCCTCGCCGGCGGATACGGCAGCGCCGGTTTGCGTTGTCGCTTCACGGTGGACCACTCAGTGACGCTGGGTGACCGACGTACAGCGCCGCGTGGTCATCACAGAGGGGGATCAACGTCGAAGGCGTCAAGCTGGCGCTGATCGCCGTTCCCCGCCCGGACCGTGTCGCGGGCACCCCGTCCGCGAAACCTCCCACGGCCACGAACCTGCCGACTGCGGGAGTTGTATCTGCCATGGGGTTATACCTGCTCACTGCCTCAAACCGTGCTGACTCTCGTCGGCGGGGTAGCGGCATCGTGCCTATTCCTCGTTCTGGCAGTTTCCCTCGCTGTGGTGGTCGTGCGTTTCAACGCCCTGCCCACTCCCCATGCCCACGCGCTGCAGGTGACGTTGGGGTGGCTGACCGTCCTCGTGGCGCTGATACTGGGTATCACACGCCAGTGGACTCGGATATATCGCGTATATGTCAATGGGAAGACCGAGAGATTCCACCACGTCTTGACCGATTAGCTGAGCTTACGTCTGCTTGCTACACCTCTGAGGCTGAACGGCGGGGTGAGTTCAGGGGGGCTGAGCACGCCACTATAACTATCACCGGCCTCACATGGGCTACGGCAACCAGTCACCCTACCCGATTGGTCACCGTCTCAGCTGCGTGGCGGCAGTATGGCCCTAAGACGGCAGTGGCAAGCGTGGAACGTCAAATATGCCTTGGCCGTAATACCCTGCGAGGATACCTACTGTTCTCCATGGGGGCCGGAGGTGGTGCTGCCAGGTGCATCCCGCGACACGAAAAGGACCGGCCCACCCCAAGGAGGAGGGCCGGTCGTAAAAGTGTCTGGGAGACTTGTAGGTCGGTGCTGAAGACGCTTGAAGGGTTAGCGCAGGGTGATCGTGACCTTCGCCGTGGCACTGCCTTGGTTGAGGTGCAACCGCGCCACCCGGTCGCCTGGGTGGGAGGTGACGTGGGCGCCGGACGCCTGCACGTCGTACCCGTGGGGCGCTGAGATGGCAGGGACCACCACAGTCGTCTCGTCCGACTCCTCCGCGCGCGACCCGTCGGGCCGCTGGGCGGTCCAGGTCATGGTGAACACGCGTCGGGACCGGTCGTGGTGGTACGCGGATGGGGTGCCCGCGACACGGTCCGGGTGGGGAACGGCGATCAGCGCCAGCTTGGCGCTTTCGACGTTGGTCCCCTGGGGTGGCCGAGCTGGGTCGTCGACGAGGGCTTGCTCGGTGCCCGGGCCGGCTGTGGTGGGATCACCGGCAGTGTAGGCCCACCACTGGACGCCGACCCGGTTGCGAGCTGCCAGGTCCATCTGGGACGTGATCACCGCGGGGGTCGTGATGGCGCCGAACTCGGTGAGCATCAGCCCCGACCCGGTCTGACGTGAATGCTTCTCTGCGTTAGTGAAGACCCGGTTGTCGGGCGCAGTGCATCCGACATAGGAGTGGAGGGTGGCCTGGCTGGTGCAGTAGTCGTGGAAGCTTAACCCCAGGTTGGATCCCGTGAGCCGGACGTTGGTCCCGACACCTATGTTGAAGAACTGCATCGGCTCGTACCAGATAGTGGTGGCCTTGTCGACCGAGCGGATCGCGTCGACAGTCTTCTGCTGGACGGCCGACAGTCGCGCGTCAGCAGCGCGGCAACCGAGCTGCGTGAGGCACCGCGTGTAGCGGTGGCCCGGGAACGGCTCATTGAACAGGTCGTAGCCCTGCACGCCGGGCACGTTTCGGAAATGCTCGGCCACATGTCGCCAGGCGCTGGCGTAGTGGTCGGCGACACCGATGCCGTCAGAGGCCTTGGCGTTGTCGTAGAAGGAGTCGAAGGAGTATTTGACGGCCTCGTTGAGGAAATAGTTGCCGGGGAAGCCCGTCTTGACGATGTTGGGCATGCCGTGGTCGAGCGCGGCCCAGGCAGGCCACCCCTCCCCCTGGTACTTCTCGTTGATCATGTCCTGATGGAAGTCGAGGACACTGGCGATGCCGTGGGCGTTGAGGATCCGCACGGTGCGTTCGACCCGGGCCAGGTAAGCGTCGTCGTAGACGCCCGGCCGAGGCTCGACGCCGGCCCACAGCACCCCCAGCCGGACACTGGTGAACCCCTGCGCCTCGAGGAAGGCTGCGTCGTCTTCACCGAAACCGACGGCATCGGGGGCGTAGGGGGCGCTCTTGGCGACCTCGTTGATCCCCTGCGTGATGACCACGCGGTGCTGGGCGTCGGTCACCCAACGCCCCTGGGTGGTCCACCGTGAAGCGTCGACGCGAACTGGCGCTGCCGTATCCGCCGGCGAGGCAATTGCCGGCACTGCTGTGGCAACGCCCATCCCTGTGGCGAACAGGGACAAAGCTACAAATCCGAGGGCAGACTTTCGACGCATGGCAATTCCTTCTTCTAATGTCAACTACCAACAGCCGCCAGGATGAATCGGGCTGGAGATGACTGGCGAGGTACCAGCATATATGAAGAGGGCTCTTCGGTGGGGTGACGAGCGTGATACACGGAGCTATAGCGCGCCAAGTAGCCGCGAAATTAGCATGACCGGCGGGCTCACGAAAGTATAGCGTTCGGTCATATCAGATAACTTTCGTTCACAGTTGTGCGGTTATTATTTCTTGCATGGAGCCTTACTGGGGTTAGATTATGTGGATAGCTTCAGTTGGCCTTAGTATGGCGCCTGTCTGGCTAGAAAGCCAAGGGGCTTGCCGCAGGCCATATCGTGGAACGCCGAGGGCAAGCAGCAGGACACCCTACGGGGAGTTGCGCCCCCGCTGATCCCCACCGCCAAGTCGTATGGAATCTCTCGGGGGTTACCTTAGGGGGCGTTGACCCCACTGACCGAGTTAGGAGAATTCTCAATGTGATGTATCGTTTAGGCCACCCCTTGAGATGAAATTTTTGTAGTCTACCCTTTTCGAATTGAATCAATATGATTCACGAAATTCGCCCCGTGTTCCGCTGAGGAGTCACTGATGAAGATCAACGCACGATTCGCCGTCATGGCCGCGAGTGTGGCCGTTCTGATGGCTGCCGCGCCGATTGCGCAGGCTGTTACTTCGCCGGGGGATATCCATCCCTTGGTCCAGGCAGCCCACAGCCCCGACGGTATTCCCGGTAACGGCGTCGGGCCGGAATTCCATACGTCGTCGATGGCGCGTTCTTACAGCGAGAAGCACCTGGGCGTGGCGCCGCGGGGTGTGAACGACTTCTCCTGCAAGGTCAAGCCCGGCGACCGACCGGTCATCCTGATTCCCGGTACTGGCGGCAATGCGTTCGCCACATGGTCCTTCTACGGACCCCATCTGGCCCATGAGGGGTACTGTGTCTACACCTTCACCACCAATGTCCCCGTGGGGATCCTCGACGAGGGCTGGGGCTTCACCGGTGACGTGCGCGCCTCCGCGCAGGCGCTGGGTGCCTTTGTGGATCGGGTCCGGAAAGCGACGGGCTCTGAGAAGGTCGACTTCGTCGGACATTCGCAGGGTGGCGGCATCCTGCCGAACGCCTACATCAAGATGTATGGCGGAGCGTCCAAGGTCGACAAGCTGATCGGACTGGTGGCCGCCAACCACGGCACCACCGCCGTCGGTCTCGACAAGCTTGTCGACGGCCTGCCCGAGGCTGTGAAGGATTTCCTTAGCACGTGGAGCTACGACCACAACATGGAGGCCTACGGCCAGCAGCTCAAGGGATCAGCGTTGATGCAACAGGTTTACCGTGACGGCGACACCGTCCCGGGTATCGCCTACACCGTCATCTCCACCCGGCTCGACACGACGGTCACGCCCTACACGCAAGCCTTCCTCAAGGGCGCCAAGAACATGACCGTGCAGGACGCCTGCCCTCTGGATGCCTATGGCCACGGCCGCCTACCCTATGATCCCGTCGCCTACCAGATGGTGCTCAACGCCCTCGATCCGAACCACCCACGAGAGATCTCCTGCACGTGGCGGCCCCGGGTTCTGCCCGTAGCCACCACGGATGCTGCATGAACTGTGGCAGGTCAGGGTTCTCCAGCGCCGTGCGGCGTGGCCACCAACCACGACTGTGGTGACAACGAACAGTAGCTCGGTCCCTGCCTTGTGCCGGGTGGCGCTGCCATGTCGTCCATCAGGTTAGGTCGTGGTGGGCGCGTCGTCTGCGTGGGTGACTACCTGTACGTTCACCTCTAAGTGAACTGACCGGGGATGTTGGTCAATCGTGAGAAGGGTGGCTGGTTCCCGCAGGCCGGGTGGGGCCGGTGGTGGTTGTAGTAGTGCAGCCAGTCGCCGAGCTTGCCAAGGCGCTCCGCCTCGGAGGTGTAGCAGCGGGCGTAGGCCCAGCCGTCGGCCAGGGTGCGGTGGAACCGTTCGATCTTGCTGTTGGTCTGCGGCCGGTACAGGCGGGTGCGCTTGTGCTTGATGCCGAGCTCGTTGCAGGTGTTGCGCCACAGGTGTGAGCGGTAGACGCCGCCGTTGTCGGACAGGACCCGCTCCACGGTGACGCCGCGCTGGTGCTCGCCGCCACGTGGGGATCGGTTGTCGGGTCAGTCGACGGGGCTGACCCGGATGAGGTTGCCGTCGGGGTTGGCGATCACGAAGGTGCGGCCGAACACGTCGTCGTGTGGTTCCTCGATGACGTGTACGCCCTTCGCGACCCCCTCGCGGTAGGCGTCATCGACTGCCGTGGACGACCGGGGGACCATGAGTCCGATTTCGCTCGTGCGGGGCGTGTCGCGGGTGGTGTCCTCGTTGCGGCCGGTCCAGATGGCGAACAGCACCCCGGGTGTCACCTCGAAGGCGACGTAGCGCGGGCTGGTGAAGTTGGGCTCGATGTCGAACAAGTCGCTGTAGAAGGCGGTGGACCGTTCGGCGTCGCTGACGTAGGTCAGGAACAGGTTGGGTGCCGGCATGGGTGTCTCTCGGGTCAGTGGATCATTTGGCACTAGCCGATCACCAAAACAGGACAACTCATGTCATGTTTTCTGCGAGGATCGGGGCCATGAAGTCCTCGAGGCTGTTGTCGATCCTGCTGCTCCTACAGACCCATGAGCGGATGACGAGCCAAGAATTGACCCGACGATTCGAGGTCTCACCGCGCACGATCCTGCGTGACGTCGAAGCATTGCCAGCTGCGGGCGTTCCGATTCACACGGTGGCGCGATCGTGCTGGACGGCCGGGCTCGGCTGGACGTCGCTCGTCTCGATCCGGGAGAGCTTCAGCTGCTCACTGTCGCGGGGCTGGACGCCGACCTTCTTGAGCAGGTCGGGCTGCAGGCAGTCCACGCCAGCGCCCAGGAGAAAATGACGGCCATCGCCACGCGAGGACAGGTGCTTGGTACCCCGCCCCTGTCCGAGGTACTCCTCATCGACCCATCAGGGTGGTTCACGACCGGAAAGGAACTCGACCTGCTGACCGCAGCGAGAGAGCGACGTCGCATCCGCCTGTGCTACCGACGGAGCGGAGAAACCAGCGGGCAATGGCTCACCGCGGACCCGTACGGGCTCGTGAACAAGGCTGGCTCCGGTAGCTATGCGGCCGTGGAAGTCGTTGAAGTTGAAGATGTCGACGTTCTTGTCACCATTACACGACGCGGCTGGCGCTGACGGGTTACCACTGGCGCTTGGTGCCGCGAAAGCCGGGTTACCACCGAAGCTGCCACCGGCCACGCACAGCACCGTCAAGCCGGCGATTCGGGCCCTGCGTCGGTGATTCATGGTTCCCCCTGAACTCGTCCAAGTGATGATGTGTGCAATACACAGCTAGCTTCGTCTATGGTTGGCCGTCCTAGCAATGGGCATTTGCCACCAGGAGTTCCACCGTGTCGACTTCGTGACGTCCACGTAAGGCTTGCGGTCAGATCCGCGGAATCCCCTCGACGGGAACCCCCTCAGGCAATTGACCGCTATAGCCCGGCGGCACATAGGCGCAGGAAGGATCGGAGGCGAGGTAATCCCCGGTCATGGCGTAGGCCGTCGAGCGCGACCCACCGCAGAAGTGGTTGAAATTGCACGCCCTGCACTTACCGGAGAACCCGTTCGGATTGCGCAACCCCTGGAAGATCGGCGATTCGCGGTAGATCTCGGGGAAGGGCCTCTCCTTGATCGACCCACAATGGATCGGCAGGAATCCCGACGGGTAGACGCCGGTGTGATCGATGAACGCGAACCCAGACCCGGAATTGATCGCCAGCGGGGTGCGTGGCGGGCGCGGATCCGTGATGCTTTCGCCCAGCAGCTCGTTGGTCTCGCGGGTGAGCCACTCGTAGAGCTCTCCGTGGCGAACTGGGCGCTCTTTGCCCTGACGGACGGCTTCGCGCTGGAAGGCGATGCGTCGGTACTGCGGTGCCTCGGTCGTCTTGATGGCAATGCGCGTGGAGTTGTCGTGCAGCCAGTACAGTACGTCCTCACGCTCTAGAGGTGAGAGCATGTCGAGCTGGGCGCCTCGTCCGGTGGGCACCAGCATGAACGTATAGAACATGAACGCCCCTAGGTCGATGGCGTTCTTGAGCATTTGGGGGGCTTCGTGGATGTTCTTGGCGGTGAATACCGTATTGAGCTGGAATTTCATCCCCATCGCGCGAAGCATGTGGCAGGCCTCGACGGTGCGATCGAAGGTGCCCGGGAAACCACGGAAGGCGTCGTGGGTCGCTGCTGAGCCACCATCTAGGGACATTGACATCATCGATACCCCGGCGTCCTGCACTGCTTTGACGCGGTCATGGGTAAAGAGCGGGGTCACCGACGGCGAGACCGACACGTGGAGACCCTTGCTGACCCCATACTCAATCAGGTCGACGAGATCAGGGCGCTCGAAGCAGTCACCGCCGGTGAGGATGAGCATCGGGTAGGGCTTCTCGTAGCTGGTGAGCTGATCGATGAGTTCGTGGCCCTGGGCGTTGGTGAGCTGACCGGGGGCGGCATGATGCTGGGCCTCGGCGCGGCAATGTTGACAGACCAGCGCGCAGGCGCGGGTGACCTCCCAAATAACGATGAAGGGCTTGTCGTTGAGGTCGTGCCTGATCTCGCGGACGAGTGGGCTGTGGCCAGGATGGCCTCCCGGATGGCCACCAGGGTGCCTTGTGGGCGCACTGCTAGGCCGGGCCAGGTGGTTGGGGTGCTCAGTGATAGTCACGAGTTCTCCTCCTTCGAGGTGATGTGGCGTGCGAGACGGTGTCCGGCAACGATTGCAGTGCCGACTCCAGCACCATCGATACCGGCACCTCCAACGTGGAGGCCGGTGCCGTCGAGGATCGTGGTGAGTTGGGCCATGCGTTTCCGGTGGCTGGGAGCCGGTTGCGGCATGGCGCCGCGGTGGCGCTCAACGACGTAGTTGCGAAGGTCGAGAGCCAGTCCGAGACGTTTCAGTTCTGCCATGGTCATGGCGACGAGGTCATCGTCGGATAGGTTGTCGATGGGCATTCCACCCTGCCGACCTATGGCGATCCGGAAGGTGGGCTTGGCGAGGTACCACTTCGTCGAGAGGTTGGTGACTTGGCGTACCAGGGGAGACCACGCTGAACCGATAAACCATGTTTGGGCCGTGGCGATCGGGTGGCCAGTGGGTTCGGCTCGCATAACTAGCGTGGCGACTGTGGTGCTGTCGCACTGCAACAGCAGTTCGGAAGCCTGCGGGCATGCTGTAGCGAGCAGGGCTGCCGCAACCTTGGCGGGGGTAGCAATGATGACGTCATCAACAGCAACCGATCCGATGCCACGCGGGCCGGTGACTTCGACTACCCATTCGTGACCAACCTGACGGATTCCCGTGGCACGGGTATTCGTGTGAATGGTGAGTCCTTCCGCCAGCGCGTCGGGCAACGTCACTAGGCCGTGCCTCCAGGTGGCCGTGGCAGGGGTACGGGGACCAGAGCGCTGTGAACGATGGCGAATCCGCGACCACCATCCGGCAGCATTGCGCTTGAGAGTTCCGGCGACGATGGAGTCGCCTTTCTTCACTGCCTGCCCCAAGGCGGGTGCGGCGACCGCTAGCGAAAACGTGTTGAGGTCAGCGGCATGTATACCGCCCAGCATCGGGTCGACGACAGCGCGACCCACCTCGTCACCAAATCTCTCGGAGATGAACTGGCCTACGCTGACGTCGTCAGGGTGTGGGCGAGCGTTGAAAGGTTCGAGCCCGGCTCGTAGCAGACCGGCAGGGGAGAGGATGCGTGAGGCGATAGTGGGGAGGAACCTCGTGGGTCCTACTGGCGTCACCCCGGCTGGCAGCTCGACGATCCCGCGCCGGCTCGATAATAAGGTGCGTCCAGGGGCTGGATGACGCATGGAGTCCGTCAACCCCAGCTCCGTAACGAGTGCAGCAACTCCTGGGGCGCGAAGGGGTACGGCCTCGGCTCCCATCTCGACCACATCGGAACCCAGACGACGGGACCTGACCTGGCCGCCGACGCGCTGCCCCGCCTCGAGGACGACGGGTCGACAGCCGTGGTTCTGCAGGTGGTGTGCGGCTGTCAGACCCGTCATTCCGGCACCGATGACCGCCACTGTTTTGCTCACCGTTTGAGGGTACGCACATTGTCTCAGCAACTGAAGTCCGGGGTGGGGACCGTGGATAACCTACGGAACGGTAACCTCATCTTTGGTGGCTTTTTACGGAACGATAGATCCCGTTTGGAACTGGACTTGTTGGCGTCCAGAATTGAGGGACGGAGCATTTGACCAGGAGGAAGATGTGACCGAGAACAAGTGTGCCGACGAAGGGGACGCGGATCCGTTCGTCCTCCCAGCGAGGCAACATCCCGTTGATCGTCCCGATCCTGCAATGGTGCGGATCCTCGACGAGCAGGGACATTTAACCGAGCACCCCAGCTTTCCCGTTGACCTGAGCGACGACGACCTCGTTAAAGCCCTCGAGATGATGGTCATGACGCGACGTCTCGACGTTGAGGCCACCGCCTTGCAGCGTCACGGTGAGCTAGGTCTGTGGCCGCCGCTGCTGGGCCAGGAGGCCACTCAGGCTGGCGCTTGGCTTGCCCTGGGAGGGGAAGATCAGGTGTTTCCCACCTACCGGGAGCAGGGCCTGGCCCACGCCATGGGCGTGAGTTTGGCTGACATCCTTGGGGCGTGGGACGGCACCTCCCATTGCGGTTGGGACACCGTCACCACTCACTTCAGCGCCTACCCGGTGATGATCGGGTCGGGAACCTTGCATGCCGTCGGCTATGCCATGGGTATCCAACGTGATGTCGAAGCTGGGGGTGCTCCGGCTGCCGTGCTGGATTTCCACGGTGACGGCGCCATGAGTGAAGGAGACACGAACGAGGCCTACGTCTTTGCGGCTTCGATGAACGCCCCCGTGGTGTTTGTCTGTGTTAACAACCAGTGGGCGATTTCAGAGCCGACCAAGGTGCAGTCGCCGTCGTCCCTTTTCCGTCGCGCTATCGGGTTCGGCATCCCTGCCGTGCAAGTCGACGGCAACGACGTCATGGCCATGACGGCCGTGCTGCGATCGGCCCTCGACCATGCCCGCAGCGGAAAAGGGCCAGTCTTCGTCGAAGCGTGGACCTTCCGGATGGGCGCTCACACCACCACCGACGACCCCGCCCGTTATCGCACCGCAGAAGAAGAGTCGACCTGGGGCAAGACCGACCCCATCATCCGCCTGCGCATCTACTTGCAGGATCGCGGGGTCATTGATCAGGCGTGGCTTGACGGCCTCGCTGAGCGTGAGGAGGCTTTCGGCGCTGAGGTTCGCGCAGCTGTTCACGAGAATGCCGCGCCGGTGATGGCTGAGCTCATGTCGGACGTGTACGCTGAGCCGACCCCCGACGTGCTAGCCGATGCTGAGGAGATCGCCTCATGGGAGGAAGATAAGTGATGGGCGAGAATTCATCGCAGAATGCGCGTCCGCAGGGGGAGGTCACCCTTGCCAAGGCTCTTAACGCTGGCCTGGCCGATGCTCTGGCTGCTGACGACCACGTCGTCCTCATGGGAGAGGATGTCGGCACCCTCGGTGGCGTTTTCCGGATCACTGACGGGCTCAAAGCCCAGTTTGGTGGCCGTCGAGTCATCGATTCGCCGCTGGCAGAGTCGGGCATCGTCGGAACAGCGATTGGCATGGCCATGCGCGGGTATCGCCCGTGTGTGGAAATCCAGTTCGACGGCTTTAGTGCCCCGGCCTTTGACCAGATTGTCTCCCAGCTGGCTCGATACCGGGCTCGTGTCGGTGGCCGGTGGTCCTTGCCGGTGACGATTCGCATTCCCTTCGGTGGCGGCGTCGGCTCGCCGGAGCACCACTCCGAGTCGCCGGAAGGGTTCTACGCAAACACGCCGGGTCTTAAGGTCGTCACCTGTTCCAACCCTGATGACGCCTACTGGTTGCTGCGTCAGTCCATCGAGAGCCCCGACCCGGTGATTTTCTTCGAGCCGAAGCGTCGGTATTACACCCGAGGCGAGGTTGGGCAGACACCCGAGCTGGGCTTGCACCAAGCTCGGATCGCGCGCTCCGGTAAGGACGCTACCCTGATCTGCTACGGCCCGATGGTCGATACTTGCCTGGATGTGGCAAAGGAGGTGTCCCGGGAAGGGCGAGAGCTCGACGTTATTGATCTGCGTAGTCTTTCCCCGCTCGACATGGCGACCGTCTACGAGTCGGTTGGTCGTACGACGCGGGCGATCGTCGTCCAGGAGGCGCCGCGCACCCAGGGCATTGGTGCGGAGATCGCGGCTCGGTTGGGTGAGGAGCTGTATTACGTTATGGAAGCCCCGGTATTGCGGGTCGCCGGATGGTCGACCCCATACCCGCCGGCCAAGGCTGAGGGGGAGCACATCCCGGACGTCGACCGCATTCTCGACGCCGTCGACCGTTCCCTGGCCTTCTGATCACCGTCTGAGAGGCATTCACATGAAAAATTACTGCATGCCCGACCCGGGCGAAGGACTTACTGAGGGAGAAGTTGTCTCCTGGCAGGTGTCTCCCGGCGACACCGTCAAGATCAACGATGTGCTGTGCGAGGTCGAGACCGCTAAATCGGTCGTCGAGCTTCCCAGCCCGTTTGCCGGAACTGTGGCAAAACTGTGTGCTGAGCCTGGTGAGACGGTGGCCGTTGGAGCGCCCTTGGTGACGATTGACGACGGTTCGCAGGACGAGCCGGAGTTCCTCGTTGGCCACGTCCCGGCGGAGTCCGGACGTCGACGTCGTCGCCGCAAATGTGCTGCGGTGTCGACTGAGCGGGCGCGCGAGGAGGATGCAGACACTCATCCTGAGCAATCGGTTTCGGAACCTCGACACGACGCTGAGGCGAAACCGAAGCAGCGTCTGACCGAGTCGGCTCCTCGTCAAGACCCACCGCGCATGGACCGCACCGCGCACATCCTTGCCAAGCCGCCGGCCCGACGATTGGCAGCAGACCTCGGCGTCGACCTATTCCAGGTGACCGGCACCGGTCCGCAGGGTGCAGTGACGAGGAGTGACGTCAAAGCGGCGGCCGAGGTGGGACAGCATGGTGCCGCTCGGAATACCGGTGGTTCTAGTGACGACGCCGAGTTCGCGGACCTGTCGGTGATGTCTCGACGTCTCCTCGGTGGCGCCCCGATCGAGCCCGACGGCCACACCCGCAAGGTGCCAGTGGGTGGGGTGCGTAAGGTCACAGCGAAGGCCGTAAAGGATTCCTTGGATACTAAGGCCCTCGTGACGGCCTTCCTTACCTGCGACGTCACCCCGACGATGGAGCTGGTCAACCGGCTGCGTGCCGACCGTCGTTTCAAGGGTCTGCGTGTCTCCCCGCTGACGGTGTGGTGCAAGGCGGTGTGCCTGGCGATGGGGCGCACCCCCGTCATCAACGCCGCATGGGATGACGCCGCTGACCAGATCGTCTTCCGTGACCACATCAACCTCGGCATTGCCGCCGCTACGCCGCGCGGCCTTATGGTACCGGTGGTGCGCGACGCCCAGGACATGACGATGCTTGAGTTGGCGACGGAGATCACCCGGATCGTTGCGATCGCCAAGGAAGACAAACTGCAACCGCCCGACTATGCCGACGGTACCTTCTCGATCACGAACGTCGGGGTGTTCGGGCTCGACGCCGGCACCCCGGTCGTCAACCGGACAGAGTCGGCGATCCTCGTACTCGGAGCTATCGCCCGGAGGCCGTGGGTCGTCGGGACTGGTGGCGACGAGCGCGTTGTGCCCAGGTGGGTCACGACGATGAGCCTCGGGTTCGATCATCGTCTTATTGACGGTGAGCAGGGTTCGACATTTCTCCACGATGTTGCGGAGATCCTCTCGGATCCGGCGTCGGCAATGCTGTACTGACTCGATTCTGAGAAGAATTGTGGGAGCGCGATATGTACCGCAGAATTTGCCACAAGGTTGATACTGCCCTACTTTAGATGAAAATCTGGGTGCGGTGGCGAGATTTCCATTAGAGATGTTTCTGCTTCAGAAAGGACGTCATATGGCATCAGCGAAATCGGGTTACGTTACGGTCAAGTGAATGATTGAACTCAAGCATGTATCACACCGGTACCGCCATCGGCGTAGCCTAGTTGACATTTCCTGTGAGTTTGGCTCTGGTTTGTGGGGGCTGCTCGGTCCGAATGGGGCCGGAAAGTCGACACTTCTCAGTATCCTCGCGACACTTCGTGAACCGGAGTCCGGCCACTTTCGGGTGAATGGTGTTGATGTCAGCGATGACGTCGACACCATTCGTGGTTTGGTCGGATTCCTGCCCCAGCGGTTTTCCCTCCCGTCGCACTTCCGCATGCGGCGGGCCGTGGAATACGCGGCCTGGGCGCGAGGCGTTGAACCGAGCGAATGCCGTGCGAGGGCACGTGCAGCCCTCGATCGTGTTGGGCTTCTTGACCGCGCCGATGAGCGCGTCCAGTCTCTTTCGGGTGGAATGCGTCAACGACTTGGAATCGCGTGTGCGATTGTCGGCGATCCGGCTGTACTACTGCTTGATGAGCCGACGGTAGGCCTCGACCCGGCATCAAGGATTGGAGTGCGATCCCTCTTCGGTGAGCTCGCCGAGGATCGGACGGTCATTGTGTCGACTCACCTGCTTGAGGATCTCCAGAGCTTCGTGTCGCAACTCGTCGTCCTGTCCGAGGGAAAGCTGGTCTTCGAGGGCTCGTATTCCGAATTGGAATCTGTTGGCCGAGGGCATCCAGTCCGTAATACCAACGATGCTGAGGCTGGATACCTCACTCTCCTCGGGGGTGCAGTGTGATGCTCACTTCGCTTCAGGGTATACGTCCGCTGCGCGGTCTTCACCGCATGGTATTCCCCTTCACGTCATGGCACATGGTCCTCGTGACGGTCGGAGGAGCCATGTGCAGCTTCATTGCGTTGCGAGGCCGATGGGCTTGGGGGTTGTGGCAAGTGCAGGATGTCGCCGTCACGCTCCGGGAGTCCAGTATGCTGTGGGGCATCGTGGCTGGCCTCATGGGGGCAGGCCTGGCGGCACGAACGGCACCTTCGGACATGGTTGTGGGGGTTGCTCCGGCGCGGTCCATTCTTGGCATCCACTGGCACTGGTTCTGGCGGCAGACGACTGCCCTCCTCATCGGGACGGTCATCGTGGCGGCCCCGCTGGTCGCTATGACGTGGCTCAATGCGGCTCCAACCGTCGCCGAAGCCTCCGACTTAATCGTCGTCCTGCTGTCATTCGCGGCTTTGGTGGCCGTTGCTCACCTCGTGGCCGCGATGGTGTCCCACCCCATCGTGTGGCTGGTGGCACCTGTTGTGTGCATCATCCTGGTCGAAATGCCGATCGTCGTTAATGGAAATCTTCTTGCCAACACGGGGCGTGGCTCGGTGGCCTTTGCATGGTCTTTGGGAATGTCGGAACCGGGTGGCACCCACACCGTCACGGCCACGGCCGTGGTCATGCGCGCCATCTTCTTCTGCATCGTCACCTTGTCCTGCATCCTCACCGCCAGTCGTTGGTCCAGGGTCCGTGCCGACAGGTTCTGCTGGCGTCGAGTGATGCCCTGTGTGGCCTTGATCGCCCCACCGCTCATCATTGCTGCCGTGGGCGTCGTCTTGCTAGTGCCGTTGTTTCGTGATGCGCCACTAGCCTTTGAGTGTTCGTCGCACGAAGGCGTACGGGTATGCGTCACGCCAGCACATCGGAGTCTCGCGTCGTCCTACGCGAAACCCGCTCAGCGCGTCTTGTCTGTCCTGCCGCATACGGTGGTTTCTCGTGACGTCCTGCTTGCTGAGTCTGGGTACCAAGCATACAAGGGGCAACTTGTGGTTGATCTCGGCCGACCGACCTCATATGGCTCTAGACAACAAATGTCGGATCTGACGGGTGAGGGGCTGGCTCAATCATTTTCAGGCCGAGACGCATGTGCTTTTATGCGTCGGACCGGAGGGTCGGAGTTGACATCTCAGCAGATGGGGGCCCTCAATGGTGTCGATTCCGTGGAACGTACCATTCTTCGGCTGGCTGGATTTCAGCATGATGATGTGACGAAATGGCCTTGACGGCATGGATGTAACCGCATTCCGTCATTGGTATACGGCGCATCATCATGCGGTGAGCACGTGTTCATTGGCCTCCAGTGATCTTCACCGATGAGAGGCGTAGCGACTTTCCTGAGGGGGCGTCATGCTATTGCCCTTGTCATTGTGCCGCTTGTGGTCTTGTTCGTGGCCTTTTTCCTGTGGAAGACGAGACTGTCGGTGGCGCCGGGAGACGTGTGGGATCGCCCTGTGACTGGTCCTGAGCTGATCATTCTGGTGGGTTGTGCCACCATCATGTGGTGCGTCTCATCGGCCATGGATTGGGTCGAGAGGACATCGGTTCGGTCCCTCACGGTTGGATATGCGTGGATGGGGCTGTGGATATGCGGCTGTGCAGCTGGCCTTCCATTGCTCATAGGATGGGTACTGCGATCGTTGCCCGTTGAGTTGATACCTGATGGTGATTCCGTCCTGGTACCGCAAATTCCCGCACGGTTTCAGCTGCCGTGGCCGCCATTCATAGGGCTCTCGGTGACCTGCCTGCTGTGTACCGGTATCGCATTGTTCGCCGCGGGAATGGTGTCGCGGCGAGGTGGACCATTGTGCGGCCCCCTGATCTACCTGGTTGTGGTCGTTGCTCAATCGAACACCTTCCTGCGATTCCTCCCGGGCGGCTATCCAGGGAAAACGGCCGCCGTTGAGGGTAGCGCGCCGACAGTGTCTACCATGGCCATGGTGTGTGCCGTCGTTTGTGCCTTCCTAGGGGTTGTCGGGTACGCATGGGGGCTGGGCGGGGTGAAATCCTTGCGTCGCTGAATCCCGGCCACATCCTTCACTGTGGTCGGACGCCACTATTCCTGCCCCCGAATCATCCTGGCCGTATCCCGAGTGTGTGGGTCTTAGTTGCGTGGGCGGCGGGTGGGGAATTGCTTGCGGGCGTAGCGGGCGACGTTCCACGTGGTGAACCCGTCGGTAGTCGCGCCGACTCCGCCGCCCAGCACAGGAACGCGCTTGGAGACAAACACCGGAAGCTTCTTGCCCGCGACTTGTCCCATGAGGACATTGATAAGGTTCCGGGCGACGACCTTTTCGAGATCGGCGTCACCGACCGGAGCGGTAGCGATGCCCATCGGTGTCGTCGGTAGCTTCTTCTCATGTATGAGGCTATCGACTTCGCGCTGGCCCATGAGCGTGGCGAGGATGGCGGTCCGGACCCGCTGGTCGTCGAGATCGTAACCGCGCAAGTGGGCGATGGTAGCCACCATGCGGGCCTGCACGATCGCGACGCCGGAGATATTGGCAGGGATGGTCACGGCCAGGGTGACGACGCCACCGAGGTTGGAGGCGAATCCTTGGGCCCCGGCCATCACAATGTGCTGATTAACTAAGGAGTTGATCGCCTGCTCGACATCGCCGTCGTGCTTGGTGAGGGTCTTACCGGCGGCCTGACGCGCTCCCGGTAGCCCCGAGACGCCGTCAATGGCGAATCCGACGATGCTGCGGAGTAGTGAGACGGCTGCCCCGGGTGCCATGTTGGGGGCTTGAGCCAGCAGTGCTTTGCCGATATTGCTTCCGATGCCCACGCGGGTCTCCTCTCACTTTATCGACTCCCAGAGTAGCTGGGGGAGGAGCTCGCTTCGATGATGGGTTGCGATCCGGTCCCACTGTCGCTCGGTAGTCGATAGCCACATCCACTAGAAGAACGCGCTTTCGTCCGTCGTTGGCCGGGGGGCACCAAAGTCGGCCTCTGCTCGGTCTTCATGGTGTTGCGGCTAGCGGTGGAGGTCAGTTCTCGCCGTGGCGTTCCATGCAAGACCCGAGGCAGAGTATTTGTTGACAGCCATAAGTTATAGGGTAGGCTCACCTCATGAATTCTGATGAGGTGACCGCGGCGGTGCTCAGTGACACCCCCTGTTTCGCCGATGGTCGCTCACCTATCGCAGTAGGTCTCGGCGCCGCTTCGAAGGTCCACGTCTGTCGAACCTGGCGGCCGTTCGGCGTGGTGGATCCGCGTACCCTTGCCCTTTACGTCATTGTTCTCAACCTCCTGCTCATGAGGGCCGGGTCGACAGCCCTCGTGATGGCCAGCCTTGGGGTCGTTGCGATGTCTTTGGTTCTGACTACTCGGCCGAAGATATGGGTCAGCTGGACGGCATTCGTGCTGGTGTGGGGTTTTTGCTGCTTCCTGCTCCCGCTGCTGTGGCGCTCGACGGTATCGGCGTTCTTGGTCTTCATTGCCTTCTGGATGTTCTGATTCGCGGGGGTCTTCGGCGCGGCGGTGGCAGCGATCAAGGTTCTCGACGTCGCTCGGGTGGGTGCGGTCCTCACTCAGATGCATGCTCCTCGGGTCATCTACGTGCCCGTCATGGTGGTGGTGCGGTTCTTCCCGATGGCAGTACGTGAATTGCGGGCGATCATTCAGGCCATGACCCTGCGTGGCCTCAAACCTGGGGCGTGGTCGGCGATGCGTCACCCGATGCGTACGGGAGAATACGTTGTCATTCCCTTCCTGGCCTCGGCAGCTCGCATTGCCGATGAGCTTTCCGCAGCCGCTATCATCAAGGGGCTCGGCGCGCAGAAAACCCGGTCGAACACCCAACCGAGTCACTTTGGTATCGGGGACGCCGTTGTACTGACGGTGCTGGCGGCCTTGGTCACCTGGCGTGCCGGCGAGGTGATCGCATGAGCCTTGTCAGCGTCGACGACGTTAGTTACGGCTACTTGCCACCCGACCTCAACTCCTCACCGTTCTCTGACGGTCCGGCTCCCGACCGGCAGACCGCAGAGCAGCTTCGCGGCATCACGATGACAATTGAACCGGGCACCCTCACCCTGCTGGTGGGGGCGTCGGGATCGGGGAAGTCCACCTTGTTGAGGACGATGAACGGACTCGTCCCCAAGTTCTATGGGGGAACGTTGCGGGGCCGGGTCACGGTTCATGGCATCGATCTCGCTGATGTCGAGCTACACGACGTCGGCCGTACCTCTGCGATGATTTTTCAGAATCCCCATACCCAGTTCTTCACCTCCAGCGTGCGCACCGAGTTGGCGTTTGGGCTGGAGAACTACGGTGTGGACGCCGCCGATATCCGCGAAGCCGTCACTCGTGCCGTTGCTCGAACCGGCATCTCCCATCTACTCGACCGGCAACTCGACACCCTTTCAGGGGGAGAGTTGCAGCGGGTTGCCTGTGCCTGCGCCTTGGCAGCCGATGTCGACCTGCTGCTTTTCGATGAACCAACTTCGAACCTTTCGGCGGAAGGTATCGACGATTTTCGTACCCTTGTCATGGAGCTCATGGATGCCGGCAAGACACTCGTGATCGCCGAGCACCGTCTGCACCTGTTCCGCGGGCTAGCCAACGTCGTCAATCGGATTTCCGATGGTCAGATCGTTGAGCGGATGAGTGGCGACGACTTCTTCGCTCTGTCGGAAGACGATCTGCTGGGGCGGGGCCTACGCAGCATCGACGTCAAACCGGTCGATCTTCCTACACCACCACATGCTCGGGTCGGTCGTTCTCCGGTGCTTCGGGGCAGGTCCACGCGCTCCGGTTCCACCTCGGGCAACCGAGGAAAACCGTCGGCAGGGCTGACTATCGAGCACCTCACTTTTTCCTACCCCCATCGCCCGGTAGTTCTCGACATCGACTCCCTGTTTTTGCCTGCTGGAGTGGTGACGATCCTGACCGGTGCGAATGGAGGAGGAAAGTCGACTCTGGCTCGACTCATCTGTGGACTCGAAAAAGCCCCGCCCGAGGCCCGTATCGGCATGGGGGAGCCTTGGTCCCCCCGGCAAGCGTCAGAAATGGTGTGGGATGGTGATGCAGGATTTTTCAGCGAGTCGGTGGAATGCGAGGTCACTCTCGGCTTGGGCGCTCCGCAGCGTGCCGCGGCCGACGTCTCGGGGCTTCTAGGCCGCCTTGACCTGGCCGACGAACGTGACCGTCACCCCCTGTCATTGTCGGGCGGACAAGCCCAACGCCTCGTCGTCGCGGCTACCATCGCGCAGGACAAGGACGTCGTCATCTTTGATGAACCCACCTCAGGGGTCGACCGCCACCACTTGATGTCCATCGCACGGGCCGTGTTGGCCGACACCCCGATCCTCGTCCTAGACGAGGCGACCGCTGCCGTCGATCCTGACTGCGAGGCCGAGATCCAGCAGGCCTTAGCCGCCCTGGCTCGAGGTCGAACTGTGTTGGTCATTGGTCATCACGCCGAGTCGGTGGAGGGATCGAACCGATGAGTGTCATTTCGTCACGTCTCGGGTGGGCCGGGGACATCTTCCTGCTACGGGCCTTCCGACCATTGCTGACCGACGAGGGTACTCGGCGGTTCCACGGTTCCTTGGTGTGGGCTGGCGTGTTGGGGATGATCGAGGGAGTCGGTCTGTTTGCCGTCATCCCAGCATGCACCGCCTTCGTTGAGGGGCGGCCGTCGCTGGGTCTGCCCTGGTGGGGCTGGATATGGGTGCTTGCCGTCCTGGCCGTTGCTGGGGGTGCGGTGTCGTACGTTCAATCGAGTGCTGGATATTTGTGCGCGATGGACGTCTTGAGTCACCTCAGTACCCGTATCGGTGACCACGTCGCCCGCTTGCCCCTGGGATGGTTCCGGTCCGATTTCCCCGCCCGGCTTTCGCGTCTGTTGACGCGGGGACTTATGTCACTGGGTGAGAGTCTGGGGCACTTCACGGCTCCGCTGGTGAGGGGCATGACCACCACACTGGTCATGATGATCCTGGCTTGGGCATGGTCGTGGCAGTTGGGATTGGCTTTGCTCCTCGCCATTCCGATCATTTACCTACTCACAATCGCCTCGCGCGCCCTCAAGCTTCGCGGTGAGGCACTGACGTACCCTGCTGGACAAGAAGTGGCGGCTCGAATCGTCGAGTTCTGCGAGTCCCAGCCTGCGCTTCGGGCAGCTGGACGGGCCAGTGGCTACCAACCCCTCCACGACGCCCAAGCGGCGAGTGGGCGAGCCGCCCGCAAAGATTTATGGCTGGCAGTGTTGGCAAATTTCCTCTCCGGATTGGCGGCTCAAGGTATCGCGGTGACCCTTGTCATGTTGGCGGCGAACCTGGGTGGATCGGGACGGTTGAGCCCGGTCGTGGCGGTTGCCTTCGTCGGAATCTCGCTGCGCTACACCAAGGTGTTGGAGGACGTCTGCGCGGCAACTTTGGCCATCGAGACGGTCCGTGAACCAATAGCCGAAGTCAACGAGATCCTCTCGGCCACAGTGCTTCCCGAACCGGACAACTCAGTGGAGCTTTCTGCTCCCGGCGAAGTGAGTTTCGAGGGTGTCACCTTCGGCTACGACCAGGCGCGCCCGGTCGTGCATGATATCTCATTCACCGCCCCGGCCGGCGGCCTGACGGCCATCGTCGGGCCCACGGGGGCGGGTAAGAGCACCTTGTTCCGGCTCATCGCGAGATTCTGGGATGTCGATTCCGGGACGGTGCGAGTTGGCGGGGCCGATGTCCGAAGCCAGACCACCGAGCAGCTTATGAGTCAGCTCGCCATGGTGTTCCAGGACGTCTACCTCCATGACTCCACCTTGGCCGAGAACATTCGCCTCGGTTGTCCGGATGCCTCTGACGAGCGGGTGCGTCAGGCCGGTACCCTGGCCGGGGTCGACAAGATCGCTGCTCGTCTTCCAGGCGGTTGGGACGCCAGTGTCGGGGAGGGCGGCCGTCGCCTTTCGGGCGGTGAACGCCAGCGGGTGTCGGTGGCTCGAGCCCTGCTCAAACGCGCCCCGATCCTGTTGTTCGACGAGGCCACCTCAGCCTTGGACCCGGAAAATGAGGCACAGATCGAGGCTGCCGTGTCCCAGATGCGGCAGACCTCAACGATCCTGGTCATTGCGCACAAGCTCGACACCATTCGCTCAGCGGACCGGATCGTCGTCGATCGCACCGGTAGGATCTGCCAAGTGGGAACCCATGATGACCTCATCACCGGCGGCGGTCTGTACGCCGATTTGTGGCGTGCCTGGGAACGGGCCGAGGGGTGGTCGATCATGGGCCAGCGGTGATGCGTAAGCGGCCGGGGCGCAAGCCAGTGTTTACGCGACGACAGGTTATCGACGCTGCGCTGGCCGAGGGGATCGGGTCTTTCACCCTGAGGGCGGTCGCTGAGCGCCTTGGGGTGAAGGCCACCGCGTTATACCGGGTGTTCAGTTCCCGCCAGGAGCTGCAACTGGCTGCGATGAACGCGATATCTCGCGATATTGAGCCGGACCCACGGTTGCGTACCTGGCAGGAGGCGCTGCGCGACGTCGTAAACCGTTATTGGGACATGTGCTCGAGGTACCCGGAGGCAGCGACCGTCATACTCACCCAGCCAGAGGCGTTCGGCATGGCCCTGCCACGGATCGCTGCGATCGTTGAGAGACTGGCCGAACTCGGTATCCCTGCGGGGACGGATGGAGCAGCCTTCGCCTTGGACTTCGTCGTGGACATGACCTTGGAGACGTACGTGTCGATCCAGCCGTATCTAACTCCCGACGCGAATGGTCGTACCGGGTTGGACCGATTGACGCAGATCCTGGGTGGTCGGCCTGACCTGTTCGGGATGCAGGATTTGGGAGAGCGCGGGAACCTCGACCTCAAGGTGGAGTTCATCATCGCCGGCATGGAGCGTGGGCTGTTTCCCGGCACCCCTTCTCAGGGGCGATCGCTTTCCTGATCTCGGGTTTCCGCGCCCTCATCCCGCGCCACCGCCCGTCGAGGGTCGGTGATGCACGTCAGATCAATGGAACTGCAATCAATTGGCAAAGCGGTGATGCGTTTGACAACTTCACGGTCCGCTCCGCTCGTGGGGCTCCAGCGCTCGAACCGTCGTATCGTTCACGCCCCCGCCGCCCACATCATTCGTGACTAGCTTTCCCCACGGTGCGCAGGAATTTCTGGACGAGAACGGCCAGGAGTGCGAGGAACGTCACCCAACCCATGCTCCCGAGCGCTCCGGGCCGTGGCTCGATGAGTGCGGTCAGGGTGAACACGGTGACAGTTCACACGATGAGGAACAGTGCGCACATGGGTGATAGCAAGCCGCGCGCTCGGATCGGCGCCTTGTTGGCCCGTACCTCTGTGGACCAGTGCTCGAAGAACTCCACGATGATCTCTGCGGGGATCCCGACGATGAGCGCGCCAATGAACATTCTCAGCGTCGATATTCACCCGACGGCAATTGCCAGCAGCGTGAACACGACTGCCATGACGGCGTTCCTCCTTATGCGCGCGGTGAAGAGATTCCTTTGATGTGCGGTGGTCATCTTCGTCCCCCCCGATCCATTGCGTCGGCATGAATGTGGCATAGGTCACCGACGATCTTGCTCCGACAACGGTCATTATCCACTGCGATGGGTCAAGCGAGAGTACCGACCGCGATCATGCAATTCCGTCCGCGGGGAGGAGACCGGCGCGTTAGATCTACTTCTTCCTCCGGGTGTCCATGAACTCGCCGACGAGTACCACCAGGATCCCGAGGGCCATCATCCAGGCCATGTCCCCGGACGCTCCGCGCCACGGCTTGACGAGGGTGGTGAGGACGAACACGGCCAAGGCCCAAGCGACGAGAACCAGCGCCGAGATGAACAGCCGTGTACCACGCGACCGGGCCGGTTTTCCGCCAGAGCGAACCCCAGCGCCCCCGCCCCCGAAGAACTCCACGATGACCTCCCCGGGGATCCCGATGATCATTACCCCGATGAACATCCGTAACGCATACTTACGGCCGACGGCAACGGCTAGGAGGCCTAACACCACGGCCACGCAGATTGTGAGGATGACGATACTCGCAAGAATCCTCGCCCCGCGAGATGGGATCTGCTCCTCGTCGGTCATGCGTTCGCCCTTGTTCGTCGCCTCTCGCGTCATCGTCGGGAAATACTTCACATCTTCCATCGTGCCTCAAGTGTCGCCTGAGAGGTCGTCGAACCCATCGGGAGTTTCGGCAATGAGGAACTGTTCACGAAGGAGCATTACCGATGGACTGGTATGACCAGCTTGGGTTCATACTTTCGTGTCATCGACCAGTTCGCACCATGAATGGACCATGAGGAAAACCTCTCGCCTATCTCAGAACCGTGCTGTCTTAGCGAGTCTCTGGAGAGCCGTTCCTACAGATTGTGGTACGGCGAGCTGAAGACATGTGCTCCGATGACGTCAATACGCAATATTCGAGAATTTTTCCGAGGGTGCCGTCATTCGTCATGTTTTCTAGCGGTGGGGGATGGGGTCTTATTCTTCCAACATGACGATTTCGATACGCTCCCTGCCCGTCTTGCTGGATTGTGACCCTGGAATCGATGACGCTTTTGCGCTGGCTTACCTGGCCTGTCGCCACGACGTTGAGACCGTCGGGGTGGTGACGACTGCTGGCAATGTCGGCCAGGACGACGTGCTGCGCAATGCGTTGGGTTTGACCGAGTTGTTGGGAATGGACGTGCCGGTGGCGCGCGGAGCTGACGTGCCCCTCGTCGAGCCGATGATGACTGCCGAGGAGACTCACGGACCTCATGGTTTGGGTCATGCCCAGTTGGGGGAGTGTGGGCGTCGCTCGGACGTGCGTAGTGGTGCGCAATTGTGGGTTGATCTCGCGCATCGCTACGCGGGGGAGTTGGTGGGTATTACCACTGGTCCGCTGACGAATCTCGCGCTGGCTTTGCGGGAGGAGCCTGAACTGCCGCGACTGCTCAAGGAATTGCATGTGATGGGTGGGGCGATTAATTACCGTGGTAATACCGGCCCGACGAGCGAGTGGAATATCGCCGTGGATCCGGAGGCTGCCCATGAGGTGTTCGAGGCGTGGGGGAAGGCGTCGAGGCGGGTCGTGTTGGGGGCGTTGCAGGCTACTGAGGTGATCCGTTTTGATGAGGAGGATCGTCGGGCTATAGAGGGGTTGGGAAGCCACCCGGTTGTGAGGGTCTTGGCTGACGCGCTGAAGTTTTACTTTGAGTTCCATCAGGCTGACGGCCTGGGGTGGTGCGCCTATCTGCACGATCCCTTGGTGGTGGCTAACGCGGTGACGGGGAAATTTGCCAGCACGCGCCCGTTGGCTGTCGACGTTGAGTTGGCCGGGACCCTCACCCGTGGTCAGACCGTCGGCGACGAGTTGGGGCGTTGGGGCAAGAAGCCCAACGTCGACCTGTTGTGCGATGTTGACGCGCGAGGGTTCATTGAGCATCTCATGGCGACGCTGCGGGGAGGGTTGGGTTGAGGACATCGGTCGGTCATCGCGACCGTCTTGCGTTTGTGGCAGTTGTGTTGCTAATGTGCCTGACACGAGGATGCACTTCGAGCCCGTGTGTCACAGTTCGGAGTTTCCCACCGTCTTTGATGCGGCGTGTCCGTTGAAACCTTTGGGAGTGTGTTCGTTCCGATGGCCTTGTGATCTCCACTCGGTCTAGCCGAGAAGCCCCGTCCGATTGAGGTCGGCCGGGATCGACCCATGCGGCGAACTTTTGGAGATCAGCTATGCCCAGTATCGATGTGAACGACCTTTCCTTCTCGTTTTCTACCCAACCGCTTTTGAGCAGGATTTCCCTCAGTGTGGGTGACGGTGAACGTGCCGTGCTCGTCGGGCCCAATGGCTCGGGAAAGACAACCCTGTTGCGTCTTATTAGGGGTGAGATCGTCCCAGACAGTGGTTCGGTCACCGTGCGGGGGCGTCCAATCGGCTTCGAGTGCCGTCGGTGTTGGAAGTGTGTGGGGCCCTTAAGCGCCGTGTCACCGTGCAGGACTATCTCGACAATGTGTTGTCAGATGTACACGAACTGATCGCCCGATTTGACGATGTCACCGACAGGTTGGCGCAAAATCCCACCTCTGCGCGACTAGCTGGTGAATATGACTATCTGTTGTCCAAGCTGGACGCCGTCGATGCGTGGATGATGTCCATTCGTGTTCATGAGACCCTCGCCGGTTTGGGGTTGTCCCAACTGGTGGGTAACGAAGAAGACCGCGAGGTGGGCACATTGTCTTTGGGACAGAAGGTCAGACTCGAACTGGCGGGAATCGTGGTGTCACGACCGGCGATCTTGATCCTCGACGAGCCAACCAACCATCTTGACGACGATGCGGTGGATTATCTGATTTCCGAGCTCCGCAAGTGGAAAGGCCCCGTGTTAATGGCGAGCCATGACAGGGCCTTTATCGAAGCCGTGTCCTCCGTTATTTATGACCTCGATACCGCGTCATGGCAAGCCCTGGTGACTGCAGGGGGAGGCACCAACCTGCCGGGGATCTACCGGTGCGCGGGAAACTACAATGATTACCTTGCTGCTAAGCAGCGTGCGCAGGCCGAGCACCATAGGGTCCATGCCGCCCAGCAAGATGTAAAACGGCACCTCAAGGCTCATCGCCGTTGTAGTGAGGACATTGCTCGTGGTGGGGTGAAATTAGCGAGGGCCGAGGGTATGGCCCGCAAGTTCTTTGCCGATCGAGCTGCGGCAACCTCGGTGCGCCGTACTCGTAACGATGATCGACGTTTCGAGGATCTTGCCCGTCGTGAAGTACGCAAGCCCCATGACCACTCCCTCAAGCTTAACTTACCCGAGGTGTCTTTGAGCAGTGGTCTTGCCGTTACGGTGCGAAGCACAGCCGTTAGCGGCAGGCTCGCTCCCGTGACGTTCGACCTTGCAGTTGGGGAGCACCTGCTTCTCACCGGCCCCAACGGCGCAGGGAAGAGCACATTGCTGCAATGGATGGCTACTGGTCAGCCACCACGTGATGGCGTCGGGGAGATTGGCGTCCATGCGCGACTCGGCTTCGTGTCTCAGCATTTGCCCACGATTGACACTCTCGGTATCGGCTGGAAGGCAGGCATCGGCGAGCGTGGTGCTGGAGTACTCCATCCGTCCATGTGGAACACACCCATATCCGAGTTGTCGGACGGTAACCAGCGTCGAGTGCAGATTGCACTCGCGGTCTCTCAGGCGCCGCAGATGCTCATCATGGATGAGCCGACGAACTATCTGGATTTGGCCACGATAGAGGAACTAGAGAACACATTGGAAAAGTGGAATGGCACGCTTGTGGTGGCGAGTCATGATCGCTGGCTGATCGACCATTGGGAGGGGTTGCGCCTTGACCTGCAACCAGTGTCCATAGGGGGCGGTCCTAGGCCCTGATTGGATTGGCGTGAGGGCGCATGTGAGTTGCATGGATACTGTGCTTCGTACATGAAGACCATTCAGATCCGCAACGTTCCCGAGGAGACCAGCAGGGAACTCAAGGCGCGAGCGGCTTTGCAGGGAAAATCGTTGAGTGAATACACCCTGGAAGTGCTTACAGAACACACTCAAGAATCCCTCACGCGAGCAGTTGATGCAGCGCATCATGGTGCAGATTGCTAGGACGGATTTGCCGCCGATGGTCGAGGTGTTGCAAGAAGGCCGGGAAGGACGATGACACTTGTCGTCGAAGTGTCCGTGCTCGCTGAAATGCTCGTTGGTAGCACGGTTGGGTGTGCGGCATGGCAGCAATGGGGCGGCGAGGAGTTCATTGCCCCCCAGCATCTGTCTGCAGAGATTGCCCATGTCGTACGAAACCTCTCCTTGGGGCAACTCATCACCGATGCGGAGGCAATGCAGATATTGTCGGACTTCCGAGCATTCAAGGTGGAGTTGTATCCGGTGGAACCACTGATGGTGGATGCGTGGGAGATGCGGCACAACGTGTCTGCTTATGATGCGCTGTACGTGGTGCTGGCGCGTCTGTTGGGTGCGTGTCTGTTGACGCGTGACCATCGTCTGAAGCCCAGGGCTGTGCTGGGCCGTTCGCCCTTGAGGACGGACCTCACCGGACGGGGGTCTCGGTCGATTCGTCGGGCGATCTCTTTTGGCTCCACCCCTCGGCCAACAAGGTGCGCACTAGGTCCTGAGCCTGACTGTCCTGCTCAGTCACTGGGCGCCTCCTCGGGAAGTCTTGCTTGCTCGGCCTGCTCTGACAAAGCGGCCCGTTCCGATCTGGTTTGGGACGCCTCTAGGGGCCCTCCATGACACCCGTGAGGCGCAGCCGTCCGTCCTTGCCCACTTGGGTGGAGCGTCCAGGTGGCCACGCTGCTGGTGTAGACCGCTCCGGCTGACGGGGTCGGGCTGGGGGTAGCCGAGGTAACAGTCGGGGTCGGCGTGGGTGAGGGTGCGGATGCTGAACTGTTGGATTGGCAGCCACTGGCCAGGGCTGCGATCGTGATAACAGCTGCGGTCAGGGATGCGCCACGATGGTGCATGAGGATCCTCCTTGAATGGGGGGTAGAGCGGGGCCGGTCATGACGCTCTTGTGTGTGTATCGGTGACCGTATCGATGATGCGGGTGGTGTCTTCGCCCAGGTCGACGCCCAGCCGGCGGGCGGTGGCCGACAGGTGATCGACGAGTTCGCAGACTTTGTCCATGTTCCCGGCCTGGTACTCGGTGCGTAGGCATCCGGCGACCAGGTCCTCATGATCGGGTGATACGAGGAGTCCTTGGGTCAGGGCCCACCGGGCCAACTCCACATTTCCGGCCTCCAACGCCCGATCCGTCACCTAGAGAGCCGTATCAACGATCCGGGCCTCCATGTGGTAGATCGACTCCGACGGCGAATGCCTCGCCTTCCTCAACAACTAGTGCTGGAACAGGGCTACTCGGCCGCCCTCGTCGAAACCATGTATACCGTCGGCGTCTACACTCACCTCACCCCAAACCACACCACTGACAACGAAATCGACATCTCAGCCTCGTAAACTTCGAAAACACCGAGACTCACAGCCGCAAAACTGCTTAACCGAAGTCCACCAAAACGGATCAACCCCGCTACGGCAACAGTCAGGACATGCTAGTTTTAAGTCCAATATCGTCAGCATCTCAACACTCACAGGAGATGCCATGAAGCTCACCACCACCCTTGAGCATCGCACCCGCAGCGTTCAGAGCCCGATCACCTCGGCCTTCGGCGGCGCCTCGGTCACCGTCGACCTCTTGGCCCCGGGTGGCTCGACTTGCTCCAGCGCTGGCTCTCGTCGTCCTGCTCGACGTGCGCTGTGATCAGCGTGGTCGAACACTGAGACACGTCCCCGAACCCGTCCTGCCGCTGTGGCCGACCGCTCTCCTTGGAGTGGTTGGCCACAGCTCTCTTCAGCGACGCTTCCCAAACTCGTGGGAGCCCCAGAGATATGCCACGACCATCCCGCCAAAGGCGATAGCCCATGCGATGACAGCTGAGCCGGTGAGATCACCTCGCTCGAACTGATCACGCGTGCCTGACACGAGGTACCAGAGCGGATTGAAGCGAGCGACGGCTCCGATCCAGCGCGGGGCGAAGGACAGCGGCAGCATGATCCCCGATAGCAGGAGGAGGGGCAGCAGGGCGACATTGAAGATCGCGGACAAGGCTGCTTCGCTCTTAGTCCGCAGCGCCAGAGCGTAGGACATGCCAGAGAACGTGGCCCCGGTTCCGGTGACCGTGATGATGAGGGTGGAAGACTGGGCCTAGCACCGAGAACGACCCCGAGCAGTACCACCAGCAGGATTGGCGCACTCATGAGCACCACGTCGCTGCCGATTCGCCCCCCGATCGCTGCGCGGCCAGTGAGGGGGTGCTCCATATGCGTTCCAAGATTCCGAGTCGATACTCCAAGATGATCGACAGCCCCGAGAACGCGCCGATGGTCATGGCGATCTGGAGGCAGAGTCCACTCACGTACAGCGCATACGAGCGGCCCTGTGTCAAGTGTTGCGCCATGTTCACCGAGGCGACGAAGAGTGGCCCGAACAACACGATGTACACGAGCGGTTGAACGAATGACAACGCGAAATCACGGCGATTGCGCGCCGCCAACGTCAGATACCTGCGGAAGCATGCCGTCATGCGGTCCATTCTCCTTCTGATGCGGACGGGGTCGAGGTCAGCGCCAGGAATGCCTCATTGAGGGATGGTTTGCGAACGGCGACCGCCAACGCACGGATGCCATGGCCCTCCAAAGCCTGCAGTGCCGCCGTGACCACTCGATCCGGCGACGGGGCCGGCACTACGACCTTGCCGGACACCGCATAGACGTCTGGGGAGATTGGTTGCAGTGCTTGGGTCGCCTCACTTAGTCGCTCCCTTGGAACCATGATCGAGACACTGCCGGTGGAGTACGTGGATTGCAGCTCTTCCGGGGTGCCTGACGCGATGACCGTGCCATGGTTGATGACGCTCACATTGGAGAGCTGCTGCGCGACTTCGTCGATGTAATGCGTGGTCACAAGGAAGGCTGCATCGGACTCCCGCCTAGCCGAGCCCACCGTCTCCCACAGGGATAGACGCGTGGCCGGGTCGAGCCCGAGAGTCGGTTCGTCCAGGAGGATCACCGCCGGCTCGTGCAGCAGTGCCATACCCACTTCGACGACACGTCGTTGCCCACCGGACAGGCGGTCTACGTTCCAGTCGAGCAGGTAGCCACAATGGAGCATCTCGGTGACTCTTTCAACGCGCCGCGCAGCCTCGCGGTCCCCCAGACCGAAGCAACGGACATGAAAGGTCATCTCTTCGCGGCACGTCAGTCCGTACTGCAGGCCGCCCTTCTGCGAAACGTACCCCAGCAACGACCTCGGGTTCCGACTCTCGTTGCCGGGCCATTCGATCGTCCCAGAGTCTGCCGACAGGAGCCCTGCAATGATCCTGACCAAGGTGGTCTTTCCTGCACCGTTGGGACCGAACAGACTGAGCATCTCACCGCGACCGAGCTCAAGCGAGACCCCGTTGAGAGCGGGGACCTGGTACCCGCCCCGGACCTTGTACTTCTTGACGAGATTCCTGATGGACAGGGTCGTGGGAACAGGCGAGGAGGCGTTCGCGTCCACCGTCCCCCCTCAGATGTCCAGAACCTGGTAGGGCACGACTCGCATTGCCGACTCCACCCGATCAGCAAGGTCGGTATCGGCGGTGCGCAGCTCGTCCAAGTCTGCGAAGACGGCGAGGGTGCGGTCCCCAGCCGTCCAGAAGTTCCTGTCCCAGGTCTCCGGATGAGACCAGAGATTCTCTCTCCCCTCGGCCCAACCAGGCAGGGAACGCTGAACCTTGGACACAACGGCGATCTGGCTCTTGGCCGTTACGTACACGGTGTCGACACGGTGGCCCTGTTTGTGGTCCCGTTGCACCCGCGCCAGTCGTCTACCCATGAAAGAGACACGGCGATCAACACCCTCACTGCGCAGGTCCACCTCGATCTGCTTGAGACTCGCCGCCACAAGCCGACGGCGTTGGACGTACTCATGCAAGGCCTCACTGACCGCCGGCGACAATCCTCCCGCTATCTCGGCCGCCTCGCGGAACAAAGCCTGGTCTTTGTCAGACACGTACACGTTTCGAGTAGGCATGAACATAACTATGCACATATCATTCTGGACTGGTCAAGACCCCCGGGTACTGAGCCGGTTTCCTGCTAGGGTTCGAAGCGTTAGGCCTGAAGGGCGACAACCGGCGGTCATGTCTACAGTGCCTTGTGGTCTGGTCAAGGCCAGTTCTGCCATCACGTCCTACCGTTCGCAGAGTTCCGGCGCCGAGGGCGTCGGATTCCGCACCAACCAGTAACGAATTCACTGCAATCAAATAACAACAGAAAAAAGGTAAGACGAGATGTCTACAACTAATCCGACCCGTGTGGTCACCGGCGAAGTCCGCCTGTCCTACACCAACATCTTCGAGGCGAAGAGTATCCAGGGCGGAAAGCCCAAGTACTCCGTCAGCGTGATCATCCCGAAGGGCGAGCGGGTGACGGGAATCGAACCCGCATATCCAGCTCGGGAATCCGATCCACGGTTGGATTCAGGCGTGCCGACGAGCTTATGGGAGCGGTGACGTGACCGTTGATGGCCGGCTACAACCGATGGATTAGGCGCGATTGGGCACGGCGCGACGGCTGCTGTTCGAATAATTTCAGGTCGTGACAAGCTCGCACCACCCCGACCGTTATCCGGACTATCTCAACAACGAGCAGCACTCTCTGTGAAATGGACTGACGCCTACCTGCAACGACATCGGGGAACCAGACCACCGAGCCACGACTTTGCCGAAGCCCTGCGCCTATCCAACCGAGCCTTACGAACAGTCCAATGGTAACTTTCGGCTACACTTTTGGGCCTAACATTGACGAGCTCTCAGATGTTCAGTAGCCCCCTGCAAGGGAATCACAATTGGAAGATTCCTCGATATTATCTCAGTGAGGAGAAAGACACGCGTAAGGTGCTAGGGATTGCTGCAGCGGTGGCGGTCTTCGTTGGAGTGGGTACGCTTCCGGCATTGGCTTGGGACAACGCTGGTGGAGGGTTGTGGGATCATGGATCGGATATGTCGAGCGTCTGGTCTAATTATTATCACCGGACCTCTAACCATGGATCCACGGCAGCGGGCAACGAGGTCAAGTACTCCGGATGTAAGCGCCCCACGGTGACGTCGCATGCATCGGCGCCGCTCTCCTGGTACAAGACGGTATAGTCACTGCTGAGAGGCTGATTTACAGCTGATCCGGCGCTCGGCTGTTTGGTGCCAGAGACGTATGTGTCGCCCCGTCGAGAATTGGATAACCATGGCGGGGTGACTTTCTATTATATCGTTGTTAACTTTCTATGTAAGCGAGAAAAATGCCATCCCGGGTCCTGAAATTCAGCTTCGTATTCATGCTCATTCTTACCTTGGGTATGGCATTCGCAGTGTTGCGAGACTATGACGGTCAGACTCTCACCGGATGCCATTACTCCCTGATTGTAGATGGGCCGTTGAAGAGGGTTGAGGATTCCTTTAAGGGCCTTGTATCAAAGCTGCAATCCTTTTCGGAGAATCATTCCGTAATGATTGCGAAGCGTGACATTGGACTGGATGAGACTCAGGCTGCCAGAGTGGTTTACGTGACTTCGGGGTCCTCTTTGGGACGCGAGTGGCTGGGGGAGGGTTATCCCAGTGTGAACACCGATCTGACCACAGTGGTTAAACCGATTGCCGATGTAGCCGTATTGGATCCCCGTGGGATCTATCTGACGACGGCGAGTAGAGTACAGACGGAAGAGATTGCCTCCATTTTTCAAGAAGCTGGACTGGGCGTCCAAGTCGAAAATGAACGATCGGTTCAAAGAATTGTGGGATTTTATTTCCACAGCGGTCCCTTTGCGATTTTGATTGCAACAATTGCTGTATGCTCTGCGATCTTTCTTCTCGGGGCCCTAATTTTAGATCTGCGACGCTATACGACTCAAGTGCTCAACGGATGGAGCATTGGTAATATTGTCGCCTCCGATGGCATTTGTATTGCGAGGGTTTGCCTACTTTGGCTGTTGGTGCTAGGTGCCATTTCATTCGGGGGCCTGGTGATTTTTAGTGGTGTCACTGCGGCAACGATCTTGGTATTCCTCTGGTTGGGAATGTTTATTCCCGGGGCCCTTCTCCTACTTGTCTTGGAGAGAGTTTCCCTAGGAATTATCTTTTCTGACAGTATCGGGACCCTACTTAAGGGCGGGGTTAATTCAAAGTACCTGGTAATACTTTTGAGGGGCATCCAAGTCTTATGTATCTGTATAGCCATTTCGTTGAGTAATAGTCTAGCTGCCGGAGTTGCTCAGGCTAACTCGATTGCAAGATCAAACGCTGACTGGGAAAGATTTGCTCACCTAGCGGTAGTTGGGCTGAAGACGGCACAGTCTGTTGATGGTGACATGCCGGTACAGGTGGGGTCTTATGGCGCTCGTGAGCTGACGTCTGGGCGAGCCGTTCTCGCGCTCAACTCTGACCCCCAGGCCAGCTTAGGTGAGGTACCCTCGAGCTTTTCCGGATGGAAGGTGCTCGTGGTGAACGACACTTACCTGCGTGTGAGCGGAATGTCCAAGGGGTGGGGTGTAGACGAAGATAGTTCCGACGTTCAAGTGCTTACTCCGAGAGGTTTCTTGGGAACTGATAGCGAAAATTGACCGCGTGGTACGGCCACTTCTGCCGTTGGTGAAAAATAGCCCGAGTCGTTTGGGTGTCCATGTTGTACGGTCTACCCGAGCGTTTAGTGCAGTGACTATCGGCGCGGTTCCCCCTATCGGCTCTGTCGGAGAGTCGTCATCTCGTTACGCGCGGACCATCATCGCGGTGCTACCTGAGAAATTTGGAAAACTCTCGCCTAATGATGTGATGGCAATGATTAGTAACGGATCAATCTTGTTTACGAGCGCACGCAAGGTGGTTGATGACGTGTCTCAGGATGCTGGCTTGACGAGATATGTTTCCTCAGTAACTCCGCTGCAGAGTGTTGCTCTCAAGAAGGAGGAGGATCTGTTGAATTCGAACTCTCAACTGCTCGCGGCGCTACTCTTATCGATTTCAGCCCTGCTGGGTATGTCCCTGGCCAACGACATCGTGTATTTCAAAATTTCCAGGCAACGTATTAAGGCGCAGCTGATGAATGGCTGGTTCAGTATAAGAATGCACTGGCTATTTGAATGCACTGAGTTGCTCTTGGTGAGTGCTGTGATTTATTGGCAATATTATCGACAGCACTCTTATGGGGTGATTTTAGCTAATCCACAATCGACATCATTTGCCTATTTCAAGGCAAGCCTTGCGGTGAGTAGGTGGGCTGTACCTGGAGCTGTTGCTGTCTCGCTTATCTCCCTTCTGGGTGCTGGGGGTGCCTTAGTGCTTGGAACTCGGCGCATTCTGCGCAATAAGTTCTGAGAAGCCCGATGTTTATTGGTTGTCTTTGAGGTAGAGAGAGGGAATTCTATGAGTCTTGGCGTCGAAAATCTAAGTAAGAGTTTTGGCTCGAGGGAGCTGTGGCGGGGAATATCCTTTGAAGTCTCTCGAGGGAAGATTTTTGGGATCACTGGCCCGAGTGGAGGTGGGAAGACCACGCTCCTGAACTGTCTCGGAGCACTAGAAAAACCTACGAGCGGGAATATTTTTCTGAATGGCAGGCGTATATCGGGTTTGAGTGTGCGTAAATCCAGAAGGCTTTGGGCTAAAGACATCGGTTTTCTATTTCAGGACTACGCCCTGGTAGATCGCATGAACGTCCGTTCGAATGTTTCTATGGGTGTTCCCCATTTGATAGGTAGACGAGGCTTGGATGATGGAATCAGCTCAGCGCTGGCGGGTGTGGGGCTGCCAGGATGTGGGGTGAACCCTACCTATCAGCTTTCAGGGGGTGAGCAGCAGCGTGTTGCTCTTGCTCGTCTTATGCTCAAGAGCCCGTCCCTAGTGCTTGCGGATGAGCCGACTGGTTCTCTCGACGCGTTGAATGAGGAGATGGTATTGAAGCATCTTCGGTCATTTGCTAAGCAGGGATCCATGGTGGTTGTCGCGTCGCATAGCAACTCTGTTTTGGAGTGCTGTGACCAAGTGCTGGAGGTTGGCCTCCATTAAGGGTGCCTTCAAGATCCCGGCAAAGTTGTGGCGAAATGACATTCTCGCGTTCGGCAACCACTCATTTTAGTAGCGGACCGACATGGGTGAGTAATGGCTGCTTCGAACATCTGTGCGGGATTGTTTTCGGCTTCTGGGGCTCCACCCGCTACATCTCGAGGTCCATACTTGAGGATGGGTATTCACGCGTAAACTGCACCTTCATCTGTGAACAGTATCTGATGGATTTTTTCATTGTATTGTAAAAGGAAGTTTCTTTATTGACCGCCTTCTGTGTAGCTGGGAACGTTTCCGTGTATTGGCTGGATCTTGGTTCTGTACGGATGCTCAAGGAAGCGGGAACTCAAAGAGGTTCGTAGGCAGGGAGCGTGTCTGGACCAATAGGATTTCGGCGTTGAGGTGATAGGAATTTCCATGGGCGGTAGATAATTGAACATTTGCTTGCCTGCACAAGGCAATTCCTGCGGAAATGTCCCAAGGATGTCCGCCTAAAATGACGATGCGTTAAGACGTCCGGTGGCGAACCACGCAAGATCCATAGCCGCGGACCCGAGCATTCGGACACGCTGGACTTGGTTTGCCAGGTTCGGCACTACGTTGACGCGGGCACGTTCTTGACCTCAGCCCCTTCGCCTGTCGCGAAGTTGCCTACCGAGACCACGGCGTCGCGTACAGTCATATTTTTGTTCGGCCTGCTGGGGTGGCCGTTGAGCAGGGCACTGGTGCGCGTCACCTCATAACGTTCGTGGAATAACGTTCGTGGAGCGCGGGCATGGTTATCTGCCGATATTCGGAACACCATCCCTCACCAGGGCCAATGGCGTGGCGTACATCGGGATTCCTTGGGTGAAGTTGAGGGTTCTGCCGATGGGGTCGAGACACCAGTAGGTGCCCGAGGGGCCGACGCTGCTGGATTCCTTGCCCAAGAAGGGGATGTCTGGTGTGCGCCTAGCAAACAGCTTCTTGACTTCGCGCTCGGTGCGCTCGTCCAGTTCGTTCGCGAGGTCGCGATCTGTCTTGTAGGTGGGGGGTCGGGCTTGCCGGTCTTCAGCAAGTTGACCGTCATGTCGACGGCCTCGGTGAGCGCAGCGGATTCGCAATCAGTTATCGTGCTGCCCTTCATAGGGAAGAGCCCCGGGGAAATGCTTGCTGCTCTCGTACGCGATCCTGGGAGCGGCATTCCGACGAGTCTGCGAGAGATAGAACTACGCACAGGCGCGACGGTCATCGATGATCGTGAGGTTCGCATCCGGTGTCCGAGCATAGGTACATCTCTAGGCGCGGCTGGGCGTGGGTACTCAAGCGATCTCGCACGTAGCCGAGTATTGCAATGTTGTTGCGAGTGAGGTCCCGCAGAGTCTCGGGTACTAAGCCTTCTTTGACATCCTGCTGGTATGTGGCGTCGTAGTCTGGATCAAGGGAGAGCGCTGGTAGGTGTGTAAGCCGTTCTCGACGAGCTCGACCAGCAGAGCATTCGAAATGTCCTGGTACAGCATGTTGAGGCTGATGCCGACCAGGCCCAGCCGATCTGCAGGCGCGATCAGTTGCACAAGTGACCGATCGGCTAAGGTGTCAGCTCTGCTGGGGTAGGCCCACCACGTCCTGCATGGACCCCTCTATGGCCCGTTATTGGAATTGGGGTGGAGTGACGCGATCACTCGATCGAGGTCGGCTCGCATTTGGACCAGATCGATGTCCTTCGTCGTCGGGTAGTGCGGCTTGCGTTCGAAAGTGTCCGGCAGCCGTGCGTCGAGTGAGAGCCCGTGCAGTGAGTAAGCGGTCACTACCACGTCTGCGCGGGAAGGGCGAAGGGCCTCGCCAAGCATAGATTGACAAGGCCGTTCGTGTGGAGCGGGCGACGGGAATCGAACCCGCGTATCCAGCTTGGGAAGCTGGCGCTCTACCATTGAGCTACGCCCGCAACGTCCAAAGACTTTGGATAGTTTAGCGCACTATATCGGAGTTGTGCGAACCCAACAGATTTCAGTAATGCTGGGGGACTCGCCCATATTTCACCGGGCCGACGGAACACGGTCCCTGCTCAAGGACCGGATGAAGCGAATCCATCCAGCGTCTTACCGGTGGCAGCCAGACCATGACGCCGGCGGCAACCAGGAACGGCATTCCAACCCACGACACCCAATTGAGGGTTACAGCTGTGCATCCGACTGCGATTCCGCCGATGGCACCCCAGCGCACCCACCGGCGGCCTAGCCACGTGTTGACAGCAAGGATCCCGGGCATGGCCACCATCGCGGCAGCGATGCACATCATAGTGGTGGCCAGAAGGACCGACGCTAAGGATCCAGGGCGTGGGTGGGCCCAGGTCATGAGGTTCGTAGCCTGGATGAACGTCCGCATGTGGATGGACTGCCACCATGTAATCAGTAGCGCTGCGGCGGCAGTGATTGCTGCAACGAGGTAAAGTCCGGCAGCGATCCTTCCGACTCTCGCTGACGATGCGGCTTGGGTCTGGGGGTTCTCGGATGGGGGGAAAGTGGCGATTGTGTCGGCGCTGGCATGTGGTGGTGTACTCGGTGAGACGCTTTCTGTTTCTGCATGGCGGGGCTGTGGGTAAGTGGGCTGTTCGATCACGATCCTCCTGGCGACGTGTTGCTCCAGCCTAGACGTAGTGGCCGACCAAGCGAACGGATCCTGGCCTGGGTAGCTTGCTATGGTTACCTTGAAGATTTTCGACCCCATTACCACGGTCGGTGGCACAACGTGCTCCTGCTTGCGGGATTGTCACCACCGACGCTTGGGCCTTCCACCATCAGCCAAGGATGGTCGAAGGCCTCAGGCGATAAGAGGGGTTACTTGACCGCACCCGAAGTAATACCGGAAATGATGCTGCGCTGGAACACAATGAACAGCACCACGATCGGCACGCTCATGAGCAGCACGTAGGTGAAGATGAGATGCCAGTTATTGAGGTGCACCCCGGCACTGGCGACGGTGAACAAGTTCAGCGGTAGGGTGTCCATCCGGCCTCCTACGACGAAAAAGGCATAGAAGACGTCATTCCACACGTAGAGGCTGATGAGGATTGTCGCAGTGGCGAGCACCGGCCGAAGTAGGGGAAGGATGACTTTCAGGAAGACCCGCATCGGTCCGGCCCCATCGATGCGCGCTGCTTCCTCGAGTGATTCGGGGACGGTGCGGACGAATCCAGTGACGAAGAAGATCACCGTCGACAGGTACATCCCCACATAGGCACAGATCATTCCAATGGGACGGCCAGCCAATCCCAGCTGACGCAGCAGTAGCACCAAAGTAACGACCGCTGGTGGCAGGATGATGCCCGAGATTCCCAGCGCGTAGATCACGGAGACGAGCTTGCCTTTGCGTCGGGCCAACACCCACGATGCCATCGACCCGATGATCAAGACGATAACCACCGAGGGCACCAACAGGAATAGCGAGCCCAGATATGCCCAACCGATCCGTGTCTGGCTGATGACAGTGGAGATGTTGGTCCACAGCTGCCAATGGTGCGGCAGCGATATGTCCGGGGTGAGCGCCTCGGCCTGCGACTTTCCCGCGGTGACGAGGACTGTCCACAGCGGTATCCCAACGATGACCAAAGCCAGCAGTACCGCGCCAATTGGCTGAATGATGCGCTTGATCATGACATCCTTCCTTCACGGCGACGAAGCATCCCGATTACGGGGAATGCCAAGATGACGACGGCCAGGAAGAGCATCAGGCTCATCGTTGTCGCCTGAGCGTAGAGACCCTGACCAAAAGTTCGGAAGATGAAGAGGTTAAGCAGCTCGGTAGAGCCGCCGGGTCCTCCGCCCGTCGTCGCCTGGATGATATCGAAGGAGTTCATCGACCCCAGCAAGGCGGTGGCAACGTTAAACGTCACCGCCGGGGCGATGAGAGGCAGGCGGATCTGGTGGAATGTTGCCCATCGCGACGCCCCGTCAATACGTGCTGCCTCGAGCACTTGGGCATCGATCGTCTTGAGTCCCGCCAGGTACACGAGCATCGACATGCCCATCCACTTCCATGAGTGGATGACAATGCATACGAGCAAAGTCCACGTGGTAGATCCCAGCCAGGCGACTTTCACCGGCGCCCCCGTGAGTATTCCCAGTATCTGGTTGAGCCCGCCGTCGGGTCGCAGCAACGCTTGGAAGATGTAACCAGTTGCCAGTGCCGAGAGGATGACAGGGATAAAAAAGATCACTCGGACGATCTTGTTGACGAGGGTGTCGCGCTCCAACAATATGGCCAGCATCAACCCGAACAGATTCTGCAATGCGGCCACACCAGCAGCGTAGATGAGGGTGATGATCAGGGATTTCCGCAAGCTTCCTGATTCGATGAGATCGGAGAAATTGCCCCATCCGACCGGATTGATGGCTGTTTTGAAGCTCGACCAGTCGGTGAAGGCGTAGATGAAGTTGTAGATCGTTGGTGTGAGGAAGAACACCGCGAGCACAGCGAACGCGGGTACGACGAATTCCCAGGGGTGCGATTGTTTTACACGGCCGTGTCGCGGTGCGGCTTCCAGCGAGGGCATGAGGATCAGAATCCCTTTGCGCCGATCGCCTTGGCGAGCTGGGCGAACTGGGCCTGGATCTCTGAACCCACCTGCGCTGGGGTTTTCGTGCCGGCGATCATGTCGCCGAGATTCTTAGCTAAGTCAGGGTTGGCGACGGCCAGAGACTGCATCGAGCCGACCGAGTCCTTGAGGGTGGCATTCGAGTCTATGAGGGCCTTGGGCACGGAATCGGGAGTCTTGACATCATCAATGATGGAAACAGTGTTCTGCGCCTTGATGAAGGACGCATAGTCGTTGGACAACCAGTAGGTGATGAACTGACGTGACGCAGCCTCCTTCTTGGCGTCGTTCGACTTGAAGGCGACCACGGCGTTGGTCTGGTCGGGGATCGACGTCGCCACGGTGCCCGACTTGGAGATCGGGAAGAACCCGATCTTCTTGTTAAGGGTGGCGGTGCCGGCATGGGCGGCCATGTTGCCCAATAGGCTCGTCACCTGGATGGCCATGGCTGCTTTCCCGCCGAGCAGCGCTTTGGCTTGGTCGTTAAAGGTTCCGGTCTTGATATCCGAGTTGAACAAACCCTCCTTGATCATTGTGTCGTAGGTGTTGATGGCATCCTGGATTTCAGTGCCGGTGAACTTGTCCTCGTTCTTGTTGACCTTGTCCCACAGACCGGCCTTGGCGGCGTCGGCCAGCTGTACCTGGACCGCCCACTGGGAGGCCCACCATTCACCGCCCATCTCGTAGAAAGGAGTCTGTCCGGCAGCTTTGAGCTTCCTGGCGGCGGTCAGCATTTCGTTGAAGTTTTTAGGCACGTGGACGCTTTTGGCTGTAAAAACTTCTTTGTTGTACCACACTCCCATGACTGACGGAGCTGAAATGAAGGCGGCGTACCGATGCCCGTCAAGAGTTCCGCCGGCCGCCAGGACGTTTTTGTCGGTCTTGGATTCCCATGGGGCCCCGTCGAGGGTTTGAAGACGCTCCTTGGCTCCGAGACTGGTAAGCATCGACGTTGTCGGCTGCCACATCGCCAGGTCAGGAATATCCCCGGTAGCGACTTTCGTCTGGCCCCCCTGCTCATAGGGGGCTGGGATCGTGACAATATTGACTTTAGCCCCGGTCGCTTTGCTGAAATCGGCTGCGACCTGCTTGGGAATTGAAGCTGATGACTGGGCAGCCCACATCGTCAACTCGACACCGTCAAGCTTGGCGCTCGCTGATGACCACGACTTGGGGGACGAGGACTCCGAAGAGCCAGAGCCCGGGTCTGAGCAGGCCGTCAGGGCTAACGCCGTGATAGTTCCTACCACAGCAGCTTTGAGGATGCGTTTCATTTTTTCTCCATTTCTGCGACATCGGTGACGCGATCGTGAAGATCCCGGACGCGGTAGACCCGGCCGGTCGGTTTGGGAGACGGGCAAGTCAGCTGAGGTGAACCTGATGAGTAATCAATGCGGATTCCTAGATCGGGGACCAACGAGGTTGGTGGGTAGATCTGTTCAAGTCGGGTTCCAGCGAGGGTTGACAGGTCGAGAATCGTGGATTCGTTGCTGGGGCGGTGCCAAACGATGATCTCCCCGTCGCGAGACGATTTTTTCGACGCCCAGTGACGATCCACTCGTCGTCCCAGCTGGCAAGGCCGTTCGGCCACCACGGTAGTTGGCTGGTCAGATCTGACCGCAAGGCCTTGGCTACCTCCACGCCGGATTTCACGAGAGCCATCTGGTGGGCGTTCATGTGGTCGACATGACCAGATAGGTAAAAGGTGCCGGCCAAGGAGGTTGTTACGGTAAAGACGATTTGTTCGTCGTCCATGTCCGGCTGCGGATAAGCCCAATTGGCGGCTTGTTCGGGTAAAACTGTCATCGGTGAATTGGCTGCGATGGGCGGGTAGCGCACCGGATCCTGTAGGTCTGATGTTGACTGGATGGCCGCCCGTGCCAACAGGGCGTAATCGGTGGTCATGCCCCCAGATGCACAGTTTTCGACGATGAGTCCACGGTGACGAAGAGGAAGGTCAGCGAGCCAGGAGGCCCAGATGCGGCAGTGCCCCAGCAAGCCGTCCCCGGGAGAATCCGCATCCTCATCGGGGCCAGAACCGACAGAGAAATTGTCATCGATCTTAAGGTAACCGATGCCGTAACCGATCATCCGGTCGATGACGGCATTCAGATGAGCGCGAGCTTGCGGATTGCGCATATCCAGACGTAGCCGGTTCTGTTCGACGATCGGAACCCCGGCGCGGCGCATGAAAGCCTCTGGGGGCAGATCATTGACGAGAGGACTGTGTAAACCGACCGCCAGCGGCTCAATCCACAGGCCGGGTGTCATGCCGTAGGCGACAATGAGATCGAGGGTATGGCGCAGTCCGCCGGGGAAACGGCGTGGCGAGGGCTCCCAGCGGCCGACGTCGTCCCACCAGTCTGCGTTGTCGGAGTGCCAACCAGCGTCGATACAGTACACCTCGGCCCCGGCGGCAGCCGCAGCAGGGATGAGGGTTGCCTGTTTCTCCTCGGTGGGGTCGGCCATGAGTGTGTTCATGTAGTCGTTGAAGACGATCGGAGCAGCTGCTGCATCGTGACCGTCAATGCGTCGTAAAACTCGCCGGTAAGTGGTCAGTTCGGCTGCCGCGCCCTGCCAGTTGTCATCAGATACCGCTAAAGTCACTGTGGGGGTAGTGAAATTCTCGCCTGGGTTGAGCTGGTGCATCCAGTGGTGCTGAAGGTCGGTTGGCCCGAAGAGGCAGAGGCCGAGGGTTGACGAGCACCGAGCTAACTCGACGGTCCAGCCACCGTTGTGTTCGATCTGCCAGCCCACGGCGTGTCCGGAGGCCTGGTCAGTGATGAAGCCGACCGGTTCCCAGCGGCCTGATGACCAGCCGGACTCTGAGGATAGGACGAGGCGGTCGCGCGGGGATTCTCCGTGCAATTCGGTGCCGACGGCTACCAAAAGATCGGACAGGCGGCGATGGGTCCACCGTTGCTCGGCCATCCACGCACTGGGTGCGATGAGCAGGTCAAGGTCATCAAGTTCGGCTCCAGATAGCAGGCTTGCGCACATCACGGAGACGGCTGTGAGGTGGACCGGATGCGTGCCGTCATTGTGGACGGTTGTTTGCCCATGCAGGGTCCTGGGGTGGGGTGCCACAGATCGACGGTGACGGTGAGTTTAGAGCCTGGATCATGTTGGATGACTCGGGTTCCGGGCCATGGCGAGGTGAGCGGCTCGCGGCGGATGGGACGGAGACCGGATCCGACCGCAGTTTGGGTAAGGCGATGGTCGACGAAGCACCGGCCGTGTTCGAGGGTGAGGCACTCGACGAGGGGGAGCGCCAGCGCGTCGTCAAGAGTTCCGGCTGCCAAGCCGACAGGTTGGTCGGGGGCCGTCGCGAGCCGGAACGGCTGGACGACATGGGTGACATCATGCATGGTGGTGAACTCCTGGCTGGCTGGCATTGGCCGTCGTTCGTGATGCCGTTCACCCTAGGAGCTGAGGAAGGGGCCGTCCACAGTACATGAAAGGCCGTTTTCACGCGCTCGTGGCAGCCTCGATCATTCGTCGTAGGCTGCGTGGAACTCCAGCCAGAGGTGACGTTGTTGCAAGGGAGGACACATGACACAGATCACACGTAGATCAGTCCTCGGCGCCGCCGTTTTTACGGCGGTTGTTCCAGTAGTCGCCAGCCACGATCGGGCCGTCGCCGCTGACGCCGATATCGACCTTGCCGGCTGGACTCTCCTGGGCGTTGGAGATGAGTTCACCGATCCCGCTCACAGCTCGGCCCAGTGGCATCGCGGCTGTGGTATCCCCACTCGGGAAGCGGGCTTTTCCAAGACGCGAATGTGTCCGTCTCCGATGGCCAGCTTCACCTGACCGCTCGTGCCGACCGGTACGACAGTTTTTCGTACACCTTCGGCGCCGTCGAGTCGTTTTTCGACTTGCCAGGCTTATGCACCTACGTCGAAGTGCGCGCCAAGGCCTTACCCTCGGCCGCCCGGGTACTGTCGGCCATCTGGATGCAGTCGTCCAACCTCAACGGCGGTCCCTCCCTGCTTACTGGCGCCGAGCCGAACCCAGAACTCGACATCGAAGAGACCTTTGACCACACGAAAATGAACATCGCAACCCACGTATGGCCCGGCAACACGGAGGCTACGCATCAGAGTCTCGGCGGCCACGCTTACCCAGTCGGCGTCGACATCTCGCAGGGTTATCACACCTACGGCGTCGAGCGCCGCGACGGTCGACTCCGGTTCTACTTTGACCGTCACTTAGCTTGGGAAACGAAGCCCGGCGACCCCGCCCTATGGCGAATGTCGCGGCACATGGTCCTTAGTCTTGAGGGCCATCTGGGCACCCCAGTCGCCAGTCAACTCCCGGCTAGTTTCGACGTCGACTATGTGCGCGTCTGGTACGCTCCCAACCCGGCGCTGGAGCCCGGAGATTACCGGCTGACTAGCGCAGACGGACGATTCTTGGCGCTCCATGACGGTGTCCCTGCCCTGCTGGCGCAGCCACAGACCTGGCGTGTGGTCCCACATGACGACTGCACATACAGCCTCTCTACCCCTGACGGCGTGGTGCTTGGCGTCGACATCGAGGCCGGGAGACACGAGGTTGTCGCCGGTGCTGGCCGCCGGACGACCTTCGACGCTGCGGGCAGCCTCAACCGCTGGCACTTGCTGGCAGATGGGGACGGGCGAACCTTGCATTCCAAGTTCACCGGCATGCCGGTCGTCCTAGTCGACGGTCAGCTGGTCGAGGGCTCGAATTCGGCTATCGCAGCGGTCTGGACGCTCACTGCGGCGGCTCCCCTGCCGACTCCCGGCCCGTCGACCCCGGCCCCCTCTACCCTGGCGGCCTCGAGTGTAATCCCCTCGCGCCCCGGCCCCTCGTGGACGCGATTGCCGAGGACGGGGGCATGAATCCGGTATCGTCCGATGCATGGAACGTGACCCGGCCATAGTGAGGCGGCCGTGGTGGCCCCCACGGCTGGCTGATGTCGCCGAGCGTTCCGGCGTCTCCTTGGCGACAGCCTCGCGTGCCCTGGCAAGTCAGTACGGCACTGAAGGTACCCTCCCGCAGGCCACCGAGGAGATCCTCACCGCGGCAGCTGAACTGGGGTATCGGCGCGCCGACCCCGATGTCGCCCGGTTGCATGTCCTCGTCTCCGACATCGGTCGCACCGGTTATTGGGCGACGCTCTCGGGGGTACTCACCGCGGCCCTCGACCTTGACGTCGAAACCTCTTTACATGTGTTGGCAGGTTCGCCGGTGCGATGTCGTTCCACCGTGCAATGTGCCTTGGACGCTCGAGCTGACGGGGTCGTCGTCCTGGAATTTGATTCTCCTAGCGTTGCCCTCCTGCCTAGGTTGCCCGTCGACCTGCCGGTCGCTATTGCCGGAGGGAGGCCTGAGGGCGGCGAGCCCTGGCCGCGGGCATGGATCGACGATCGGGCAGGTGCCCTCATAGCCACCGAATACTTAGCGGACCTCGGCCACCGTCGCATCGCCTATGTCGGAGTACCGCCTGCAGGGCATCCTGATCCACGATGCGCGGGATGGCGCGAGGTTATGGCTGCCCGGGGTCTCCCGTCGCTCGAACCGTTGGCGACTGGGTGGTCGGTCGAGACGGGCATGCACGTTGCACGTGCGGTACGAGCGCACCGGGTGACCGCAGTCCTGTGCGGAAACGACGACGTGGCCCTCGGCCTCATGACAGGGCTTGACAAGCTGGGGCTAAGAGTCCCCGAGGATGTCTCGGTTGTTGGTATGGATGATCACCCCCATTCGGTAGCTACTCGGCCAGCGCTCACGACGGTGCGGCTCGATTTTGCCGCTGTGGGAGAGGCGGCGGCTCGTCTTGCCCTTGGAGTCGACGACTCGAGGGTCGTCCAGATTCCCACCGCTCTTATAATGCGGGCCTCAGCGTGCCTTCCGGTGGATACTTGATGGCTGCGCCAACCTTTGACGTCGGCATGATGGTGTCATGACCATGAACCCACTGACCGCCCTGGAAACCTCCACCCGCATCGCCGCTGGTGACGTCGGCATCCTTGAGGTCCTCGACGCTGCCCTAGAAGCAGCACATGCCGACGAATGTCACGCCTGGACCTGGATCGACGATGACGGGGCCCGGAACACTGCCCGCGAGCTCCAACACCAACTCGATGCCGGGCAGGTTTGCCCCGGCCCGCTCTTCGGCGTCCCCTGCCCGATCAAGGACCTTAACGCCTTGGCCGGAGCACCCCGAGCCGTCGGGAGCCGGGCCGTGGGCGGGATGCTGTCGGACCATGACGACGGCATCGTTACCCGGCTTAAGGCCGCCGGTGTCATCCCGATCGGTACGACGGCTGCTCCCGAGTTCGGGCTTCCTTGCTACACCGAACCAGACGGTCGCGAACCTACCGTCACTCCATGGGACTACACCCGAATGGCGGGGGGCTCCTCCGGGGGCGCTGCTGCTGTAGTCGGGGCTGGCCAGGTGCCGATCGCTCAAGGCTCCGACGGTGGCGGATCGATACGTGTCCCGGCCTCCTGCTGTGGGGTCGTCGGCCTCAAACCCAGCCGAGGTCGGGTCTCTGCGGGGCCCTGCGGGATCGACGGTCCCGGGCTGGTCTGCGGCGGGGTTCTGTCCCGTACGGTGCGCGACACCGCTGCTGCCCTCGACGCGCTGTCTGGACCGTGGCCGGGAGATCCTTACTATGCCTCAGCTTCGACCGAGCCCTTTCTGTCGGCCTGCGATCGCGATCCGAGACGGCTACGTATCGGAATCCTGCGCGAACCGGTCATCGCCGACGCTCAGGTCCACCCGGACATCCTGGCGGCACTGGAGCGGACCGCCGTCACTCTGGAGTCGATGGGCCACCTGGTCGAGCAGACGAGTGCCCCCTTCGGCCCGTCCGAGTGGGATTCCTTCCGATGCGTGTGGGAGGTGGGGGCAGCCGCTATCCCGGTGCCACCTGAGCGCGAGGAATTTTGCACACCAATGTCCAGGTGGTTGCGCGCCCAGGGCCGACGCCGCAGCGGAGTTGAACTAGCCGAAGCCTTGGCCGGTATCCAGATGGTGGCGCGTCAAGTCGGGCAGCACTGGCAACGATTCGACGTCATCGTCAGCCCTACCTTGGCCCAACCTCCCCTGCCGGTCGGAGCATTGCGCAATGACGGCGATCCGGCGGCAGATTTTGACGCGCAATGCCGTTTCACCCCGTGGACCAGCCTGTGGAACATCACCGGACGCCCGGCGATGAGCCTGCCGCTGCACACTACGAGAGTCGGCGGCGTCGAGCTGCCGGTCGGCATCATGATCGGCGGTCGAATGTACGACGAAGCCACCCTGCTGGCACTCGGACGTGCCCTCGAAAATGCTCGGAACCGTGAACCTCGGTGACCAAAACCCCGCCTCACCCATGCCGGCAGCACCGACGTGTCTGCTTACCGGACGTGACGGGAGTTTTTACAATCGACCAGCATGGAGCCACTGTTTGCGGCTGTGCACAGTGGCGTGGCTGACGGCAGGAGACGAGAATCGTCGTACCGCACAAAATGATCGCCCCAAAACCAACACGATCCTGGGGCGATCGTAGGGTCAGTGGCGGGGTGACTTTAGTTCTGCTTCATGGTGCCGGTCTCGAGGAACCGGGTGTGCCATGAATATGCTTCACCCAGCAGATGCGGGGTGTGCTTGAACTTGCAGTCGCGCAGCGCACGCTCGTAGTAGTCGAGCAACATCGGGCGGTAATCCGGGTGGGCGCAGTTCTCGATGATCTTCGGGACGCGCTGGCGTGGGGCAAGGCCACGCAGATCGGCGATGCCCTGCTCGGTGATAATGACCATGCCGTCGTGCTCGGTGTGGTCGACGTGGGAGACCATCGGGACGATCGCCGAAATGGCGCCCCCCTTGGCTGTCGATGGGGACACGAAGGCCGAGATGTAGGCATTGCGGGTGAAGTCGCCGGATCCGCCGATGCCGTTCATCATCCGCGAGCCCATGACGTGGGTCGAGTTGACGTTGCCATAGATGTCGGCCTCAATCATGCCGTTGGCACCGATGACACCGAGGCGGCGAATGATCTCCGGGTGATTTGAAATCTCCTGCGGGCGCAAGATGATGTGATCGCGGTAGAAGGCCGCGTTCTCGTTCATCTTGTGCGCATAGTCAGGAGACAGCGAGAAGGCGGTAGCGGAGGCGACGTCGAGCTTGCCGGCGTCGATGAGGTCGATCATGCCGTCCTGGATGACCTCGGTGTAGGAGGTCAGGTGCTCTAGGTCGGAGTGGAGCAGGCCGTCAAGGACGGCGTTCGGGATGTTGCCGACACCCGACTGCAGCGGAAGCAGGTTCTTGGGGATGCGTCCCTGCTTGACTTCGTTGTCATAGAAGTCAAGCAGGAATCCGGCGATCTTGCGAGAGTCATCGTCGATCGGCTTGAACGGGGTGTTGCGATCGGGGCCACCGGTCTCGATGATCGCTGCAACCTTGTGCTGGGGGATGTGGAGGAATTTGTCACCGACCCGGTCACCGGGATGAGTGATCGGGATGGGCACCCGATTCGGAGGAAGCGCGAACCCACCGTAAATGTCGTGCATTCCTTCCAGGTCTTCGGACTGCCACGAGTTCACCTCAATAATGACCTTCTCGGCGACATCGCAGTACACCGCGTTGTTGCCGACTGATGAGGTGAGGACGACGTCCCCGTCTTCAGTGATCCGGGTGGCCTCAATGACGGCGAAGTCAACCTTGCCGAAGAAGCCTTGACGCACCATCATGCCCGACTCTGACAGATGGATATCGGTGTAGAAGGAGGTGCCGTCGTTAATCTTGCTCCGCATCTGGGGATCGGACTGGTACGGCATGCGCCAGCCGACGCCGTCGACGGAGGCGAGGGCGCCGTCGAGCTCAGGAGCGGTCGAGGCTCCGGTGAAGACGTTGACGGTGAACTTCTCACCGCGATCGTGGGATTCTTGGATGCGCTTGGCCAGTGCGCCCGGAAGCGCCTTCGGGTAGCCCGACCCAGTGAATCCACCGAAGCCGATCTGGTCACCGTCATGGATGAAGGCAGCTGCGTCGTCCGCGCTCATCACTTTCTGACGCAGGGCTGCGTTGGCAATCCGCTCTGACATCTGTCCTCCTGCCGCCGTGCGGCTGGTTGTCGGTGACGGCACACAGCGCTATCCGTGAGCCGTCGAAGAAACACTGTTTCGTTCCCGTTGCAGGCGGTCCGAAACCATGACATCACTTTATATGGCGTCCGCTGGGGCGAGATGGGCCACCCCTGCTATTTGGGGTCGAGAGAGCACTGTTGTTCGTAGCTAAAGCACGACGCTCGCACGGTTGTTCATACCGCCGCCTGGCTGGGTACGACCTCAATGACGTCCGAACCCGACCGTGATCACAACGTCTTGACGCTGATCCGCATGGACATGGTGAGGCCCCTGTCTGGGGCGAGAACGACCGCGTTGTCCTTGCACACCCCAGTCTCGACGCATACAAAGTCGCGCCACGCCTGGGCGGTCGGGTTATCACCAGTCGCTGACGAGGAGCGTGGATTCCAGATTACGGCGCTGGGGCACCCCGTTGTCTCTAGGCGGATCTGGCGTCCCCACGCCGGATCGACAAGGGTTAGGGCCGGTCCGACTCCTTGGATGACGGTGTCGGTATCGGGAGCCAGGACGAGTTCGTCAGCGTTGAAACCCCCTTTCTCCCCGGTGGCAAAGTTGTGCCAGTCGGCGCCCTGGATACCCCTGACCCGCGCCTGCCCAGCGTCCCCGACGCGCAGGTAGGTGTGCCACATCCCCTCAACGGTGCGCGGTTTGTGATCATGGTTGGTGAGGGAGAGCGTCATTTCTAGAGCCGCGTCGGCCATGACGACCTCGTGACGAATTCCGATCAACGCTGTCTCGGCAGTTCCTATGACGCGGAAGGGATCGGCGACCGTCACCGCGAAGTCGCTGCGACGGGCTAGACCATGCTGGGGGTTCTGGTCGTTATTGGGCCCGTGACCGAACCATGGGGCACACAGCGGGATTCCTCCCCGGATCACAGCCTCGGACTCGTGAGCGTGCTCGGCGTCGAACCAGATGACGGGCTTGCCGTCGGCCTTCCAGGCCAACACTTGGCAGCCATGTTCTGCTACTTGCCAAGCGCCATCATGGGCCGAATGAAGGGTTCCAGGAAGGGTACTCATGCTCTTATGATCATGGTCAGTGCGCCCACACGGCGCGCAGGGCGTCTATCCGCTCACACCTGATGGTGTTTCGTGCAGCCTCGGCGGCGACCGGCTTAGCACAGAAAGCAACTGGCAGCCCAGCGACCGCGAACATGTCAAGGTCATTAGCTCCATCACCTACGGCGATCGTTCGCTCAAGACCGGTCCCGCATTCCGAGGCCCAGCGACGCAGCCAGGTTGCCTTTGCGACACGGTCGACGACGTCACCAACCACTCGTCCAGTGAGGTGATCGTCGACGACCTCGAGTTCGTTGGATGTCGCGAAATCAGCCCCGATCTGTTTGGCTAACGGATCGACCAGGGCCGTGAACCCGCCGGACACCAATCCGACGGCAGCCCCAATCTCATGGGCGCTGGCCACCAACTCGGCTGCCCCAGGGGTGACGACGGTGGCCTTCCGCGCCTCCTCTAAGGTTCCGATATGCAACCCCTCCAGACATTTCACTCGGGCGTACAGGGACTCGACGAAGTCCAGTTCTCCGGCCATGGTGCGGGCGGTGACTTCACGGACCTCATCGGCTTTCCCGGCACACTCAGCAAGCAGGTCGATGGCCTCGGTGCGTGTGACGGTCGAGTCGACATCACAAACGATGAGACCAGGAGGTTCGGTGGCCAAGGCGCCGTGGGGATGTAGTACGCCGACACTGTTGGCGGCAGCTAGCTCGCGAACCTGCGCCAAATTGCCCTCAAAAGACATGGCGTACTCGAAAATATGTGCGGTCCATTCGCCGGTGTGAATGCCGCGCATGCAGGCGGCATCAGACCACAGCAGGGTGCCGGGGGCGCGAAGGCTGGTGCGATTGTCGCTGATGAGGATGACGCGAGAGTTCATGAGACCACGGTAGGTGGGTTTTGCTCGAGTTCGGTGAGTTCCCGCGCCTCAGCACACTGCACGCTGTGAAAACTGGGTATGTGGCTTATCGGCGTACTGCCCTGATGACGGTGTACTGACGATTCCGTGCGACTTGTCGGGTGGGTCCTATGAGGCGCTTGACATGAGACGCCCACGGCAGGTGGTTGTTGAAGACACACCACAGGGTTCCGCCGGGGTGCAACGCCCGAGCAGCATCGGTCAGCATGGCAACTGTTGGGGCATGGTCTTGGGCTGTGCCCCGGTGAAAGGGCGGGTTAGTAACGACGACGCCGACGCTGTCGTCGGGGAGATCGGCGAGCCCGTCACACCAATGAGTGACGATGCTAAGCCCGTTCGCGTCAGCAGTCAGACGAGTGGAATCGACGGCTTGCCACGACACGTCGGTGGCGTGAACACGGGCATGGGGAAGTCGTTGTGCCAAATGGGCGGAGATGACACCATTCCCGCAGCCAAGATCGACGACGTCGGAGTCGACGTCGGCAGCAACGTCGTCGAGATGATCGAGGAGCAGGGACGTTCCAGCGTCGAGTCCGGCGGTATGGAAAACGCCACCGTGGGCTCGAATCGTCAATCCGTTCACGGTATTAGTGCGCGGCCATTCCCCAGTGATGGCGGGGCGCTCTCGAGGCGATGAGAAGTGCAGGACCCGGGCTTTGCGCACGCCGAGGCTGGCATGGACGTCGTTAAACCAGCGGGCTGCGACGTCATTCATGGACCGGCTCATGTGCTTGATGCGTCCACCGGCGACGATGTGGGCCTCAGGTCCAAGAGTGCGCCAGAGGTTTCCGAACAGTTCGTCGAGCTCGTCGAGACCCGTCGGCAGGCCCATCCACACCACGGGGTTAGTGGACACAGCGCCTGCGGCCAAGGGGTTGAGGCGAATGGCCTGGGGGGATGGCGGTGAGATCGCGGCAGTCGTCAGCCCACGCCATGACGTTGTCCCCAGCCACCGGCAGCAGAGACGGGCGCCCCAACACCCACACCGAGTCGGTCTGTGGTGATTCGGCGACGATCAGTTCGTCTACAGCGTCCATGGCGGCAGTCTCTCAGATCGTGGCGGAACCGTCTGTGCTCGCGCCTGATGCCATGACAAACGACACCAGACGCAAATGTGAGCGGGATCACCATAGCGGCAAGAACCTCAGCGGGGTGGCACAGGTTGTTTTACCGACCTGGTGTCGAAGTCGGGTAAATCCGAGCTGCCGTCTCGGCAAGCAGCAGGCCATTTGTCATGTCCCCAGAGGCCCGTCTCCCCGCTCTACGGCAATTGGCCTCCAGAGATGTTGAAGATGCATCCCTCAACCCTCATGACAAATGAAGGACGGCACGATGTCGGGAATGCTGACCACCTTTGGCAGGCCAAGCTCCTGCCTTCGATATATGCATATGCGGTCGAATCCGGTAGGACAAAGATGGCGGTCGCCGTTGCCTCAACCCCTCGTCGCGGATACCGTGAGTTGATCCCCGAGAACGTATTCGCGCTCATCGTGCTGATTGAGGGTGGGATCATGACGAGTAGCGTTACGCAGCCACCGCTCACATTACGCTCACATTAAGTTGTGCCGGATTCACAGGGTCCCGGGCGCACGCATCTCCTGGGGCGTGAATGAGGATTACATCCGGGAAACTTTTCCCACATTGATCACAACCGGTATCACCGCGGTGTCTCGGGGCCGATTATGGAAGACTATGGAAATAGAGATCGGCACGGCGAAGGACAGGTCGTTGCACCTTCTGTGAAGTGGGACGTCAGCGGCGGTGTACCGGCGAGCGTGACGGAATATCCACAGTGGTAACTCGCTCCTGCACGAGTGTGCACGCTGAGTGTGGTGTGCATTTCCGCACCGTAACGTAACACCCGCTAATTCTGTGATAGGAGGCATCGTGGCCCTACAGGAAATCGCATTCACTTCGCACAATGGTCGCGACCATATCCAGGCATGGATCTACGAGCCCGCCGCTGATCCGGTGGCAGTAGTGCAGCTTGTTCACGGGTTGGGTGAGCATTCCCGCCGCTATCTACACATGATCACCACGCTGCTCGACGCTCGCTGCATCGTCGTGGCCGATGACCACGCTGGTCACGGACGAACTGCGATGCTGTCAGGGGTGTGGACAGACGCGGGAGATGACGGTGCGAAAGTCGTCGTTGAGGATGAGCTGACTTTGCAGGGCCTGGTGCGCGAACAGTTCCCCGACTTGCCTTACCTTGTCTTTGGCCACAGCTGGGGTTCCATGATTGCCCGCGCGATGGCCGTCGATCCCAGAGCGCGGCTCAATGGTCTGGCCCTGTGCGGCGTCGCAGCCCAGCTCAAGGGTCTGGAGCACAGCTTAGACCGGGAAGGTTTGCGCGCTGCCGTCAACGCCGATCCCGCCGGGCGCGCCGAGCCGGTGTTCGTCGAGCAAATGTTCGACGGTTTTCTCGACCGCTGTGGACCCAACCCTGGCCCCACCGACTGGGTTGCTACAGACCCGTTTATTGTCCGCGATCACGCCAAGGACAAGTTCAACAACTTCGGTGCTCCTATGAGCAATCGGTTCGCCTGGAGCTTCCTGGAGATTTACCAGCGCGCCAACAGTGAGTCTTTCTACCGTGACTTGCCACCGATGCCGGTTCTTATTTTCAGCGGCGGCGACGATCCGGTCGCTAATTTTGGTGACGGTGCCCAGCAAGTCGCCGACGAACTCTCCCGCGCCGGGCACGACGTCGAGATCCGCATCTACCCGGGCTTGCGCCACGAAGTTCACAACGAGTCGAAGTCCCGGGCTGACGTTGAGGCCAAGCTCGTTAGGTTCGTCACCAGGGTCGCAAGCGCGACCTGACACCGACAAAGCCTCGTCGACAAGGTGTAATGCCATGGCGTCATGGCCCCCGATATCATGACGCCATGGCAGAGTCGCCCCTGGAAATACATGTCATAGCTGATTCGACGGGTGAGACCGCCGTTCGTCTGGCTCGGGCTGCCCGCAGTCAGTTCGAGGGGGTCCATTGGCACATCGTGCGCCATCCCATGATCGGCGCCGTACCGGAAATGGTTTCGGCCTTGGAGGCTGTCTCGGAGGCCCACGAGGCAGGGCAGTGGGTGTGCGTTGTGCATACCTTGGTGTTGCCCGATATGCGTCGAATGGTCTCCGACGCGTGTGAGGAGATGGGCATCCGTGAGGTCAGCCTCATGGGCCCGATGCTCGACGCGATGGAGGAGGCATCTGGCTTGGATGCTGACGCGGTCCCGCGCCGTCCAGTGGGTGTTGAGGCTGATTACTTCACCCGGATCTCGGCGATGGAATTCGCGGTTCGTAACGACGACGGCGCTATTCCCGATCGCCTGACCGAGGCAGATATTTGCCTGGTGGGTGTGAGCCGTTCAGGAAAGACCCCATTGTCGATCTACCTGGGGTACTTGGGCTACAAGACGGTCAACGTCCCGCTGGTTCCTGGCATCGCACCGCCAGCCGAGCTCGCTGCGGTGGATCGGTGGCGCATTGTCGGCTTAACAATCGACGCGCAGCGGCTGCTGGAAATCCGAGGACGTCGGGTGCGCGGACTGGGCGGTTTCGGTAATGAGGACGGGTACGCCGATCTCGCCGCGATCTATGACGAGTTAGACGAGGTTGGCAAAGTTCAGCGCCGGCTGGGGTGCCCCATCATTGACACGACTGGCCTGGCGTTGGAGGAGTCTGCAACGAAGATTATTGACGTTGTTGATCAGCGAGCTAAGACGGCGGGCACTCGGCTTCGCAGGCCTGCCGGGTCGTATCGCACACGTCCCTGACCACGAAGAGCCAACCCGACCGGAAGGACTCATGACTGCTCGGCCGCATCCGTCGTAGCGCTCCCAGGTTGGGGTCCCTCCTTTCACGAACCCGCGCAAGCAAGAATGAAAACTGCACAGCACAGATCGACGTCAGGCAAGGAGGCCGGGCATGAAGATCGTCGGAGCAGTTTTAGAGGAGATGGGCCGGGACGTGCCATACCGCACCTCGAAGCCCATCACAGTCGAAGAACTTGAACTGGACCCACCTGACCCAGGTGAGGTGCTCGTGAAGATTGCAGCTGCCGGTATCTGCCATTCCGATCTGTCGGTAGTCAACGGATCGTGACCGCGTCCCATGCCGATGCTGCTAGGTCATGAGTCTGCCGGAGTCATCGAGGAACTCGGTGAAGGGGTTGATGATGTCAAGGTTCGTCAGCACGTCACGCTAGCCTTCCGCGTTGCGGAACTTGTTCAGCCTGCCGGACCGACGGCAAATTACCGTGCATCCCTGGAAGTGAGGCCAATATTGCCGGCACGTTGCTCGGTGGTGGCATCAGACTGCACCGGGATGACGAGGCAATCCGCCATCATCTTGGCGTTTCTGGATTCGCCACCCATGCCGTTGTGAGGCGGGAGTCCCTGGTTCCGGTACCCGATGAGGTTCCGGCCGAAATTGCCGCTGTGCTCGGATGCGCGGTGCTCACCGGCGGTGGTGCCGTTATCAACGCCGGACAGCCCGCGCCCGAGGACGATGTGGTAGGCGTCGGACTGGGAGGGGTGGGGATGGCAGCCGTGCTTACCGCTGCTGGATCCCGCAAAGGCGGTCGCGTTATCGCCGTCGACGTTAACGAAGACAAGCTGACGATGGCTAAGGAGCTTGGGGCCGACGTTGTCAACACTCCCGAGGACACCGAGGCCGACAAGCTGCGTGCTCCAGTTGTCGTTGAGGCTGCGGGACATGAGAAAGCCTTTGAGACCGCCGTCAACCTCACCGCAATGGGCGGCACGACAGTTACCGTCGGTCTTCCCCACCCGGAAGCTTGGGCGCGGATCTCCCCGGCCGCACTTACGGGCAAGGCTCGCACCATCAAAGGCTGCTACCGAGGATCGGCGGTGCCTTCGCGTGACATACCTATCTATGCGCAGATGTACTTGGACGGAAACCTGGCCGTCGACAAGCTCATCTCCTCGCGCATCCGCCTTGCGGACATCAACGAAGCCATGGACGAACTGGATGCAGGGCATGCTGTGGGGCAGGTGATGATCTTCTGAGCAGATGCCCTACCATGGCGGGATTTTGCGGTGCCAAGATGACTTCGGTGCTATTTGGCATTCTTGGTTGTCACTGCTAGTGAAAATGCGCCGCGAGCGTGAAAGAATAGCCCCATCCGGTCCAATAGCGGGCCGGGCCTCGGGCTCGCTGTGCAGTCGTACGGGTCCGAACGCCGTGAATCGATGAACAGGCTGGCACAGATCGAAGGAGATCATTCATGACTGATCGTTACGTGTACGACTTGTCCGAGGGCAGTGCGGAAATGAAACCGCTGCTCGGCGGCAAGGGCGCAGGAGTTGCTGAGATGAAGCGTCTCGGCGTCTCGGTGCCCGACGGATTCACCGTCACCACCGAAGCCTGCGTGGACACCATGACGAGGAAGGGTGAATGGCCCGAGGATCTGGATTCCCAGGTGTGGGACGGTCTCAAGCGACTCGAGGAGCGTACCGGCCGTGTCCTCGGTGATGGCAAGAAACCGCTGCTGGTCTCTGTGCGATCCGGCGCCGTGATCTCGATGCCCGGCATGATGGACACCATCCTTAACCTCGGTATCTCCGACGACACCGTCGAGGCCATCGCCAAAGAGGCCGGCAATGAGCGGTTCGCGTGGGATTGCTACCGCCGCTTTATCCAGATGTACGGCGAGGTCGTCGAGGGGATCGACGCTCACATCTACGAGGACGCCCTGACGGCCCTCAAGGAGCAAAAGGGTGTCGAGTCCGACACAGATTTGAGCGCCGACGATCTCAAGGGCCTCGTTGACACTTTCAAGAAGCTGTCGAACGAGCAGCTCGGTGGCAACTGGACAACTGACCCGCGTGAGCAGCTGATGCGTGCCGTCGATGCCGTCTTCCGTTCCTGGCTCAATCCGCGCGCCTTTGTTTACCGCAAGGCCAATAAGATTCCTGACGATTTGGGCACTGCCGTTAACGTCATGCAGATGGTGTTCGGTAACCGTGGCGACACCTCCGCTACGGGCGTCTGCTTTACCCGTAACCCCGCCACTGGTGTCAAGGAGCTCTATGGTGAGTTCCTCGTCAATGCCCAGGGCGAGGACGTTGTCGCCGGTATTCGCACCCCGCGCTCCCTCGCAGAGATGGAGGAAGTGCTGCCGGAGGCCTACCATGACCTCATCGACACCATGAAGAAGATGGAGTCGCACTACCGCGACATGCAGGACATGGAGTTCACCGTCGAGAACGGGAAGCTCTATTTGCTGCAGACTCGTAATGGTAAGCGCACTGCCGCTGCGGCCCTCAAGGTGGCTCGCGACCTTGTCGACGAGGGAGTCATCACTAAGGAAGAGGCACTCACGCGGATTGAGCCGGCTCAGCTTGATCAGCTCTTGCACGAGGCCATCGACCCGGACCACACCGAGCAGCCAGTTGCCGAGGGCCTACCGGCCTCTCCGGGCGCTGCCGTTGGTGAGGCTGTCTTCGACGCTGACGTTGCTGCTGAGCGTGGTGCCAAGGGCGAGAAGGTTGTCCTCATCCGTTTCGAAACCACCCCTGACGACATTCACGGCGTCATCGTCAGTCAGGGCGTTCTGACCGCCCACGGTGGCATGACTTCCCACGCCGCCGTTGTCGCCCGTGGCATGGGCAAGCCCTGCGTCGCCGGTGCCCGTGGCATCAGGATTGACGCCAAGGTCGCCACCCTGACCATTGGTGACACCGTCATTCACGAGGGGGACATGATCACTCTCGATGGTTCCACCGGTGAAGTCTTCGCCAGCGGTCTCAAGCTCATCCCCCCGCAGATCAACGCGGACTTCCAGGAGGTGCTTTCCTGGGCCGACGAGATCCGTCATTTGGGTGTCGAGGCCAACGCCGACAACGCCACCGACGCGGCCAAAGCTCGCGAGTTGGGTGCCGAGGGCATCGGTCTGTGCCGCACCGAGCACATGTTCTTCGGTGCTGATCGTCTACCGGCCATGCACGAGATGATCACCGCGGACACCCCGGAGGAGCGTCAGGCCGCCGTCGACAAGATCCTGCCCATGCAGCAGGACGACTTCGAGGGCATCTTCACCGCGATGAAGGGCCTGCCTGTCACCGTCCGGCTGCTTGACCCGCCGCTCCATGAGTTCCTGCCGAACCTCGTCGAGCAGTCCCTCAAGGTTCAGAAGATGGAGAACCAGGGTGCTGACGCCGGCGAGCTCGACAAGGAGCGTCGCCTGCTGGCCCAGGTCAAGAAGCTGCACGAGCAGAACCCAATGCTCGGTACCCGTGGCTGCCGTCTCGGCATGCTCTATCCAGAGATCCCCGATATGCAGGCTCGCGCGATCATTCGCGCCGTCCTGTCGGTGCTTCAGAAGGAGGGGGAGACCGTCCAGATCCACATCATGATCCCGTTGGTCTTCACTCCAACTGAGCTCGAGACCCATCGCCGGATCGTCCAGCAGGCTATCGACGAGGAGTTCGAGGCCGCCGGTACTAAGGTCGACGTCAAGATCGGCACCATGATCGAATTGCCACGTGCCGCCCTGATCGCTGGCAAGCTCGCCGAGGTTGCCGACTTCTTCAGCTTTGGTACCAACGATCTGACCCAGACCACCCTGGGTATCAGCCGTGACGACGCCGAGAACGGCTTCCTCACCGAGTACTTGCGCACGAAGGTCCTCAAGGACAACCCGTTCGCTTCGATCGATCAAGAGGGCGTCGGCCAGCTCGTCGCCGGGGCCGTTGAGAAGGGCCGCAAGGCTAATCCGGAGCTATCCCTGGGGATCTGTGGTGAGCACGGTGGTGATCCGGACTCGATCCACTTCTTCAATAAGACGGGGCTCGATTACGTCTCCTGCTCGCCGTTCCGTGTGCCGATCGCTCGGTTCGCTGCGGCTCAGGCTGTCATTTCCCAGCAGGAGAAGTGATCTGAGGGCATCGCATCACTGATGCGATTGCGCCTGAATTACAACGGTGCGGCCTTTCCATCGCGGTGGAGAGGCCGCACCGCGTCTATATATGCCGGTCAATTCGCGTCCGATTGGACGGTTTTGTCGACTCGGGACCCGCGGTCGCGGAATAATGGCCCCAACCGTGCCTCGACTTCTGGAGGATCAATGTCCCAGACTTTCGGTGCTTGGCGTGCCACCTACACCTCTGGTTCCTGGGTGGTGCTAGCCGGGCCGAGCAGCCTCGTCGTCATGCAGCCGGCCGCCCCACGCCACTCAGGCCTGGTGTCGTCCATCTGGCGACAGGTAGCACAGGCCGAGGATCCCGAATCGCTTGTTAAAACCCTTTCGATGATCGGGCTGGCGAAGATGCCAAGCTTGGGGCTGTTCTTTTGGGTGGGCGGGGAGATGCATTCCCTGGCGCGTGGCCAGATCGTCGTCAAGGATGCATCCACTGGCGAGATCGTCAATCATGGTGATGGGCTGTTGACGTGGAGTGAGAAGAAGCTAAACCCGGCTACCGTCGTCGTCGAGATGGAGCAGGCTGAGCAGGGGCTGTCGATGCCACTGTTGCTGGGTGTCGCCCAGGCGAGCAAACTCGTCATCGATGCCACTGGCAACGTTGAACCCCTCGTCGTGCCGGAGACCGACGAGGTCCATCGGCCTCGCGTGTTGACCGACGGAGCGCCCAAACCGTGGACCTCCGAGCTGGAAGAGGCGCAGAAGGCTGACGAGTCTGAGGGCTCCGCCGGGACTGGCGAGGTTGCCGAATCAGGCGGGGCCCCCGACGATGAGGAGCGTGCTCCCGGATTCGTGGCGGTTCCGGCCCCGGGCGAGGTTTCTGAGCCGTCCGTTCCCGCTACAACTGGTGGAACCTGGGAGCCTGGCGGTGAGGATGCCGCTGCTGGTGATGCTGTTGCTTCGGCTCGCGCGCGGGACGAGGCCGGTAATGCCGGCGACGATCAGTCCCAGGACGAATCGGTACACGCTGACGGTGAAGTTCATGCCGGCACCCAGCCGGTGGGTGTGCAACCGGAGTCGTTGGACGTCGTCGCAGCCTTTGCTCCAGATATTGCTGCGAGGCAGCCCGACAGTCCGCGGCAGTTCGACCACCCTCAGGGCGATTCCCACGACAACGGCGATTGGCGCATCGCGTCGGGATCGACGATCAGCCAGTTGTCCTCGCGGCCGGATGCTGCGGCTGCCACCCTTGTCTCGAGCACCGGAGAGGTGACCCACCTTAACCGTCCCGTTCTCATTGGGCGCGCTCCGCGCGGCGAGAATGGCGAGGACGTCATGCGGGTGCCGTCGCCAGGGCAAGACATCAGCCGTACTCACGTCAGGGTTGCTCCCGGCCAGTGGGGTATCGAAGTCACGGATATGCACTCGACAAACGGGACCGTCGTTCACCGCATCGGTCAGGATCCGCTGCGGTTGGAGAGCGGTCAGACCATCGATTTGTCCATCGGTGATTCGGTCGATCTCGGTGACGGAGTTGTCATCACTATTGAGGCTTATCAAGGCTGACGACGCCTTCAGGACGCGAATGTCCCGGAATATCGTTGTTCTGGCCTCAGGAGGAGATGTCAACAAGCTATGCGTCACCTGGTTCGCCCTTTGCGGGTGAGCCTCCTAGTGTGATCCTTTGGCTCACCCAGGATCAGGAAGGAAGTCTGATGGGGCACATTCTCGTTTTGTCGGGGGCTGGGCGTTATGGGGACGGCATCCACGATTTCGACGCGACCTCTGAGGCGGTCTCCCAGATCTTGACTGAGCGGGGTCATCAGGTGGAGGTGAGGCGTTCGGAGCCGGAGGCTTTGGATCACCTCGCAGGCGCGGACCTGCTCATCGTCAATACTGGGGGTGGCGATCCGGAAGAAGGATGGGACTACATTCCGGAATGGTCGCGTGCTCATAACGAGATCTTGGAACATCACGAGGCCGGCAAACCGGTCCTCGGGCTACATACCGCGTGTAACACCTTCTGTGACTGGGACTTGTGGCCGTCCATCCTTGGCGGTAAGTGGGTACTGGGGGTGAGCGGACATCCCGAGAGATCCTATGCGGTTTTTGAGCCCATGCCCGAAGCGGCGGATCACCCGATTCTGCGCGGTGTTGAGCAGGTAGTGGTCTATGACGAGCGCTACTCTGACTTAGACGTCAATCCACTCGCGACCCCGCTGCTTTTCCATGAGACCGGCGAGGAATTCCACCCAATGTGCTGGGTGATGGGCAATAGTGTTGTATATGACGGTCTGGGTCATTCACCGCGCTCGTACTATTCAGCGTCGCGGCGCCAACTGTTGTGCAACGAGGTCTCGTGGTTGCTCAATTGGAAGCGTCGCGAGGCTGCTGCCGAGGGGCCGGCTCAGGTCTTTCCGGAGTCGACCCAGCCTGGGCGTTGACAGTGCGGATACCGCGTACAGTGTCACACCTTGGGAGCTCCGGCAAGGATCTTGGCGGTCGAGGAAACTCCTAGACGCGTCGCCCCGGCCTCGACCATTGCGCATGCCGTCTGGTAATCGCGGATGCCACCTGACGCTTTGACACCCAGTCGCCCACCGACTGTGTCGGCCATGATTTTGACGGCCTCAACGCTTGCGCCGCCGCTCGGGTGGAAGCCCGTTGAGGTCTTGACGAAGTCGGCACCGGCCTTTTCGGCGGCCTGGCACGCCCGCACGATCTCGTCGCTGGTCAGTACGGCCGACTCGATGATGACCTTGAGGATCTTTGGATCCGGAACAGCTTGCTTGACAGCAGCGATGTCGGCGGTGACGTCCTCCCAACGCCCCTCCTTTACCAGCCCAAGATTGATCACCATGTCGACCTCGTCAGCCCCAGCGGTGACGGCTTCGCGAGCCTCAGCAGCCTTTACTGCGCTGGTGTGTTTGCCCGACGGAAACCCGCACACGACGGCTAGGTGGACGTCACCCATGTTGAGGTCCAGCGGCAGCATCGACGGCGACACGCACACCGACCACGTTCCGTACTCTTTCGCATCAGCGACCAGTTTGGTGACGTCGTCGTGGGTGGCCTCGGGGGTTAGCAAGGTGTGATCGATCAGGTGGGCCAAGTCGGTGGCCGACGGGCTGGGGGACATGCCAATCTCCTTCGGTTGGGGGCAGGTTCACTCTACCTGTGGCTAATGCCTCATGGTGGACGCGAGGGGGCTGATCGAGTTTGTGGCGGTTATGTCCAGAATCCAGCCACGTGCTACCTGGGGTGGCAGGCGGGGCGGTTGTGACCAGGATTGCCATGCACGCTCGGGCCCGGTTGCGTTCCTGCCAGGGAAGGGGCTGATTGCACACATGCGATCAGCCCCACACGGTTGGCTTGGTTCGATGGCTGCAACCTTTGACGAGGTCGATGATACTTATTCCCGTTTTCTATCTTTTTCTTTGCCGTCTTTTTCATCGGTCAAGGTTTCCGAAAGAATCAATATTCTACAGGTGAACAATCACCATGGTCTTTGTGTATGAGGAAGAGATTTGGCTTTTTCGTGACGATCTAAAGTGCTGACATGATCGTCGTTAAGGTGGCCACCGACATCATGGGATTCGCTGGATGTCAATGTGGAATTAGCTTTTGATGTTTTTGTCTGGTTAGTTTCCTTGAAGATTTGCCCACGGCTCGCACCTTCCGAAACGTCTCATATTTGGTTTCGGGAGAATCTCAACAGTACTGTCACTTCTTTCTTGTCTTTTCCGGGCTAAATTGGATGAATTTGCGTTTTGTGGAGGATGGAAGCTTGTCGTGGGGGATTGTTGGAGCGGTCTTGGTCCACTGCCATCATGTTGGGTCAACCACGATTGGAAAGGACGCTCCGCGCAAGTCGACATATTGGCGGGTGATGTCATCTGGGAGAACCTCGTATCACCGGGTGGGCAGTTGGTGTCCCGATGTGTCGACCGCCCATGATGTAGCTATCGTTCCTACGGGGTCTCGATGTAGGCCAGTAATGTAAAACCATCTATGCGAAGTTTTATCAGATCGCCATCGGGTATGGTGGTGTGATAATCAACGTGATCCGAGGAAGAGATGAGCGATATTTGACTACCATTGTTGGTGGGGGTTGCCGCGGCGTTCTGGTTATGATTGGTTGAGATCATGAAGGCTGAATAGTCACTGGTTTGGATTCCGCTGGCATGGGCTAAACGGTGTCGATGGAATTGGGTATTATCCAGGCTTTGACGCTGACTATTCCGATGTATTTTGGAGATTGTGGAGGTATTCGATGGGTTAAAAATGTCGTATTGTTCCGGAGGTGCTCTGCGGGGGATGAGGGAACTCCTATACCTGAGAATGACGCCGCCGTAAAAAAGAAGAGGTGTAATTAGAATTTGTAGTTTCTTGGTTGTCTTTCGTTGGTGAAAGACTACTTTAATGTACCGAATACATAACGCACGAGCATAGCTGTGAAGCCGAAGTGCGTCATGAATTGTGGTCTTAGGGTTGACCGTCTCGGTGCGTGCTTACCCGACCCCTGGCAACAGTGTGGGGGCGGAACCGCCATTGTGCCCACAGTGGTGATGGGGTTGGGGAATGAGTGATGCCCCGGGCGCGGTAACGTGTCAGCTGGCTGGAACTGCTCCCGGGTTCTGGTCGACCGTCCTCTCCGCCCCGGTGAGGGGCGGGGGATCCCAGCTTGCCGTCCGGGGGCGTTACGGCCCGCACGAAGGATCTTGCATGAGTTCGACTCTGTTAATCGTGGTTATCGTCGTTGTGACGGCGTTGGCATTCGACTTCACTAACGGTTTCCACGACTCGGCCAACGCCATGGCGACGTCGGTGGCAACCGGAGCACTCAAGCCTAGGGTGGCCGTCATGATCGCGGCGGTGCTCAATGTCATTGGTGCCTGCCTGTCGACTGAGGTTGCCAAGACGATCTCAGGCGGTATTGTTAACGACCACCTGGTTACCGCTCCCATGGTCCTCGCTGGCCTTATCGGCGCCATCATTTGGAACCTAGCGACGTGGTTGTTCGGTTTGCCATCCAGCTCCTCCCACGCCCTCTTTGGTGGCCTTATCGGTGCTGTGCTGGTTGAGGCTGGCATGAGCGGCATCAATGCTGGCAAGGTCATGAGCAAGATCATCCTGCCAGCCTTGGTTGCCCCGTTCGTTGCTGGTGTTGCGGCCTTGTTTGCCACCTGGCTGGCCTACCGCATCACCGACCACTCCTCGCCAATATTCCTCAACGGTCAGCGAGTCTCGGCCTCCATGGTTGCCCTCGCTCACGGCACCTCTGATGGTCAAAAGACGATGGGCGTCATTACTCTGATTCTCATTTCCGCTGGCTATCAGGTCTCTGGCACTGGCCCAGAATGGTGGGTGATCCTGGCTGCCGGCTGTGCCATTGGATTAGGCACTTACTCGGGTGGCTGGCGCATCATGCGGACCATGGGCAAGGGGCTATGTGATATCGAGTCTCCGCAGGGTTTCGCCGCCGAGACGGCCTCCACGGCTGCCATCTTGGCCTCCTCGCACCTGGGTTTTGCCCTATCGACGACCCACGTCTGCTCGGGTTCGATCCTGGGTTCGGGAATCGGTCGTCGCACTGAGGTTCGCTGGGCTACCGCTGGAAAGATGGTCATCGCGTGGCTCGTTACCCTGCCCGCTGCTGCCCTTGTTGGCGCTGTCACCTCAGCTATTGCCGGTGTCGGTGCCTGGGGCGTCATTGTCGATCTGGCCTTGCTGGCTATCATGGCCGCACTCATCGTCCGTCAGGCCAATCAGCACAAGGTTGACCATAGGAACGTTAACGACTCCACCCAGGTGGGCGTCCGTAAGGGCTCCGCCGTTGCCGGAGGGACTGCAGCATGAATATCGATTGGACTTCCTTAGGACTGGTGTCCATCGTCACCATTGCGGCTACTGTTCTTATCGTCTCCATCGTTTCGGGTGGGGCAGTGATGCTGGACCGGGCACATGCGCGCACGGAAGCTGGCAGCGACGGAGCCGCTGGGTTGGTGGCTTTGGGCTGGACTGCTATTGGCGTCGCAGGCCTCATCGTCTTGTATGGGTTATACCTGCTCATCCCGTACTTTCACTGAGGTGTAGATATGAACTGCCGGACGGATTTGTCGTCCGGCATTTTTGTGGTCTGACAAAGTGGGCTCTGAATGTCTGACGAGGTGGGCCCTGACGCGAGCGTCGAGGGGCCTGGAATACATCCGACAGCCCATCAGTTGAGCCTGGCGAACTCAACTTCATGAAAAATCAGCCAACGTCGACTTGAGTGTTAGCGACTCAGATTCTAAGGTTGAGTCGAAGTCGCTCAAGGGAATGTACTCCCAAGAACATTCGTCCATCAGGAGGAAATCAACCATGGCCCGTTCAGTCGGTATCGACCTCGGAACCACCAACTCGTGCGTCGCTGTCCTCGAGGGCGGCGAGCCCACCGTCATCCCGAACGCTGAGGGTGCCCGTACCACCCCGTCGGTGGTCGCTTTCACTAACTCCGGTGAGACTCTCGTCGGCGAGGTCGCCAAGCGGCAGGCCGTTACCAACGTTGACCGCACCGTTCGCTCCGTCAAGCGCCACATGGGTGAGACGTGGACGATGGGCGTTGACGATAAGACCTACAAGCCCCAGCAGATCAGTGCGTTCATCCTGCAGAAGCTCAAGAGAGATGCTGAGGCTTACCTCGGCGAGCCGGTTACCAACGCCGTCATCACCGTCCCGGCTTACTTCTCTGATGCTCAGCGTCAGGCCACCAAGGAAGCCGGTGAGATCGCCGGTCTGACTGTTGACCGCATCGTCAACGAGCCCACCGCAGCCGCCTTGGCATATGGCCTCGATAAGGCTGACAAGGAACAGACCGTCCTGGTCTTCGACCTCGGCGGCGGCACCTTTGACGTTTCCCTGCTCGACATCTCCGACGGCGTCTTCGAGGTGAAGGCCACCAATGGCGATAACCACCTTGGCGGTGATGATTGGGACCAGCGCATCGTCGACTGGCTCGTCACCCAGTTCAAGAACGCCAACGGCATCGACCTGGCTGCTGACAAGATGGCCAAGCAGCGTCTGCAAGAGGCCGCCGAGCGCGCCAAGATTGAGCTGTCGCAGGCTTCTGAGACCCACATCAATCTGCCTTACATCACTGCTGGTGCCGCCGGACCTCTCCACCTTGACGAAAAGCTGACCCGCGCCGAGTTCCAGCGCATGACCTCTGACCTTCTTGAGCGTTGCCGTACCCCGTTCAACGCGGTCATGAAAGATGCTGGTCTCAACGTCTCTCAGATTGATGAGGTCATCCTCGTGGGTGGCTCGACCCGTATGCCGGCCGTCGCCGAGCTCGTTAAGGAGCTTGCTGGCAAGGAGCCGCACAAGGGCGTTAACCCTGATGAGGTTGTGGCCCTCGGTGCTTCCCTGCAGGCCGGTGTCCTTAAGGGTGAGGTCAAGGATGTGCTGCTGCTTGACGTCACCCCGCTGAGCCTCGGCATCGAGACCAAGGGCGGCGTGATGACCAAGATCATTGAGCGCAACACCACCATCCCGACCAAGCGTTCGGAGGTATTCACTACTGCTGAGGACAACCAGCCGTCGGTGATGATCCAGGTCTTTCAGGGCGAGCGCGAGTTCGTCCGCGACAACAAGTCGCTGGGCAATTTTGAGCTGACCGGCCTGATGCCGGCCCCGCGCGGCATCCCGCAGATCGAGGTGTCCTTCGATATTGACGCCAACGGTATCGTCCACGTTCACGCCAAGGACATGGCCACCGGCAAGGAGCAGTCCATGACTGTTACCGGCGGATCCGCCTTGGGCAAGGACGAGATTGACCGCATGGTTAAAGAGGCCGAGGCTAACGCCGAGTCTGACAAGAAGCGTCGCGAGGCCGTCGAGATGCGTAACGAGGCTGACGCCTTAGCTTTCCGCACCGAGAAGCTGCTTGACGAGAACTCCGACAAGATTCCTGAGGACACTAAGGCCCCGGTGACCGAGGCCATCGCCAAGTTGAAGGAGACCCTGAAGGGCACCGATAACGACGACGAGGTTAAGGCCGCCATGGACGACCTCAACCAGAAGGCATCCGCCATGGGTCAGGCGATCTACGCTGCCGCTCAGCAGGCTCAGGCCGAGAACCCGCAGGGTCAGGACTCCGAGTCGGCCAACTCGGAGTCCGGCGATGACACCGTCGTGGACGCCGAGATCGTGGACGACGAGGACGAGAAGAAGTGACCGGGGCCACGGCCTGCCCCCAATCCTGCCGCCGGGTCGCCAAAACGACGGCCCGGCGGTCGTCACTCACGTGGAGGAGCACAGATGACTGATAAGAACGTCAATCCTGACGATGACCAGGCCGACGAGAACCGCGACGATAACGTCGACGAGCGCTTTGCCGACATCGTTGGTGACGTCGACATCGACGCTGATCAGTCGGCCACTGACTCGCAGGCTCCAGAAGAACTGTCCCGCGAGTCCCAGTTGGAGGCTCTGCTGGCCGAGCGTACCGAGGACCTGCAGCGTCTACAGGCCGAATACGTCAACTACAAGAGGCGCGTCGACCGTGACCGCGCGTTATCGCGTCAGTCCGGCGTGGATAAGGTCATCACTGCCCTCATGCCGGTGCTCGACTCAATCGCCATGGCTCGTCAGCACGGTGAGGTTGAGGGCGGATTCAAGCTCGTCGTCGATGAACTGGAGAAGGTCGCCAATAATCACGGGCTGACCAGTTTCGGTGAAGTGGGTGACGCCTTCGACCCGAACCTCCACGAGGCACTGATGCAGATGCCGATGGAGGGGGTCTCCGTCACCTCCGTCAGCCAGGTGATGCAGCCCGGTTATAAGCTCGGCGATCGCGTCCTGCGCCCGGCCCGCGTGGCCGTTTCGGATCCCGACCCCAACGCCACCCCGGTCGATGAGTCCGCCCAGGCGGATGGCGAGTCCGCTCAGGCTGACGAGGACGACGAGACGCCGCATAACGACTGACGGCGATCGAGGCCGACAACGATGAAGCGGCCATGACGACAAACCCGACGATGGCTAGGGAGGGAGGAACTAGATGAGTACCAAGGACTGGGCCGAGAAGGACTACTACAAGATTCTCGGTGTCTCCAAGGACGCGAAGCCCGAAGAGATTAAGAAAGCGTTCCGCAAGATCGCCCGGGACAACCATCCCGACTCCCACCCTGGTGATAAAGCCGCTGAGGCTCGTTTCAAGGAGGCCTCAGAGGCCAACGACGTGCTGTCGAACGCCAAGAAGCGCAAGGAGTACGACCAGGCTCGTAGCCTGTTCGGATCAGCAGGTGGATTCCGGTTCCCACGAGGTGGAACCCAGACCAACGTCAACGTGGAGGACTTCCTGCGTACTGCCTCCAACGGGGACGGGTTCGGTGACCTGTTTGGCAATCTCTTTGGGGCTACTGGAGGACGTCGCACAGCATCCCGGTCGCCACGTCGGGGAGCTGACGTTGAAGGGGAGACGACGATCTCCTTCGACGACGCCGTGACTGGGACCACCGTCACTATGGACATGGTCTCGCAAGCCCCCTGTCAGGCATGTCGGGGGACCGGAGCCAGGGCTGGCACCGTACCGCGGGTATGCTCGACTTGCCAAGGGTCAGGCATGCACGCCAGCTCGGCCGGCGGGGTGTTCGAGATGACCGAACCCTGCCCGGATTGCCACGGACGAGGCATGGTTGTTGAGGACCCCTGCCAGGTCTGCCATGGATCGGGACGGGCTAAGTCCACTAAGTCCATGCAGATCCGCATTCCTGCCGGGGTGGAGGATGGTCAGCGTATCCGTATCAAGGGCAAGGGATCCCCTGGCGAGAACGGCGGGAGGGCCGGTGACCTGTACGTCAAGGTGGCGGTGCGTCCTCACGAGGTCTTTGGCCGCGACGGTCACAACCTCACCGTCACCGTGCCGGTAACTTTCCCGGAGGCTACGTTGGGTGCCGAGGTTGAGGTGCCCACTTTGACGGGGGCGACCGTCCGACTGCGTATCCCCGCCGGGACACCGAATGGACGCACCTTCCGAGTGCGAGGACGCGGTGTGCCGCGTTCCGATGGCAGCAAGGGTGACCTGCTAGCCACCGTTGAGATAGCTGTGCCGGAAAATCTTGACGACAACTCCCGTCAGGCTGTGGAGAGGCTTCGCGACACTATTCGGCAGGCCACGCCGCGACCATGGGAGGTGAAGTGAGATGGTGCGGCGCAGCAGGAACTTGTCCGACGCTGTCGATCTTGCGGTGATCGACAAGGACGCTGCCATCTTCGCCATCTCGGTGGCTGCTGAGCTTGCCGGGATGCACCCTCAGACCCTACGCACCTACGATCGGCTCGGACTTGTGGTACCCGAGCGCACCAGCGGGCGGGGGCGTCGATACTCGATGCGTGACGTTGCCGCCTTGCGGATGGTCCAGCACCTGTCCCAGGAAGAGGGGATTAACCTCAACGGGATCCGACGAATCCTCCAGATGGAGCGTCGGATCGAGCAGCTGTCGGAGCAGGTGGATCAGCTCACCGACACCGTGCGAGGGATGCAAGCGGCGCGTTACAAGGGCGGTGAGGACCCGAGGGTCTTCACCGCAGAGTCGACCGGCCGCGTGCATATGGGCCGAACGGTCGTTCATGCCCAGCTGGCACTGCCTGCCCACCGCGGCTGACCTCGGATCACAATAGGCGGGTGTGGGCCTGCTGCGGATCCGCTAAAAGCAAATCGGATTCCCACTCCCAGATGCAGACAGGTGGGGTTGGGCAAGGCATGATGAGAGTATGAAGAGAATTCTTAGGATTCTCAGCGTTATGGTCGCTGTGGTAGTCGTGGCAGGAATCGCGATCGGGTTGCGACCCAATTCCCATGCCTTCGGGTCAGTATTCCAGGGCCGCCATATATCCGATGCCGCGAGCGTGTCGAACTTAGCAGTGGGCACGATCGCATCGTCTGCTGTCTCGTCGGCGGTGACGTCGGCCCCAACTCCGGCAGCGTACGCCACCCGGAAAGTGACAGGGCATGGGGGAACGTTGGCGACCCTCGGCTTGGGTGATTCGGTGCCGCAGGGCGGTCCATGTACCAACTGCACGACGTTCATTGAGAGGGTCGGCACCGATATGGCGCGTAAAGCCGGGGTGAAAGCTGCGGTGCGTAACGAGTCGGTAGCGGGATACAAGACCGCTGATGTGTTGACCCAGCTTGAGTCCAACAGTACGAAATCCCTGCTGGAAACGTCTGATCTAGTCATCGTGACGATTGGGGCAAACGACTTTGATCTTGACACGCTCGTGGGTCAGTGCGCCCATTCCGATGTGTCGTGTGTAGCTGATGATGTCAACGATGTGACCGGTCGAGTGCGGACGATCCTGGAACGCGTCAAGGCCGGCATGAGCACGCCGGGGGCGACTGTTGTCGTCACCGGGTATTGGAATGTAGGGTTTGACGGCAAAGCTGGACGTAACAAGGGGCCCGACTACGTCAAGGTGGCCGATATGGTCACTGAGGCATTCAACGCCAACGTCAAGAAGATCGCCAACGAGGTTGGAGTGGTATACGTCGACGTCCGTACTCCGTTTAAGGGGGCAGATGGTAACCGTGATGACACAGCACTGCTTATGGACGACGGGGATCACCCGTCCGAGGAAGGGCATAAGGTGCTGGCCGAGGCTGTGGAGGCCGAGCTGTCCTGACGAGGGTAGTGAACCCGTAGGGTGACGGCGTGAACAGGCACGAGTTCTTTCAGACCAGCCTCATCTCCTCTCTCATGGATGGGGTCTATGAGGATGAAATGACGATCGGTGAATTGCTGTCTCACGGCTCTTTCGGATTGGGGACTTTCAATGCCCTTGACGGCGAGATGGTTATCCTGGATGGGCACTGCTACCAGTTGCGAGGGGACGGAATGAGTCGTCCTGCGCCGTTCGGGGCTAGGACGCCGTACGCGATGGTGACGAATTTCGTGCCGTCCCATCGGCTCGAGGTCCACTCACCGATGATGCGAGCCGAGATTTCCAAACTTATTGATGAGGTACTACCTAGTGCGAATTACATGTATGCGTTGCGGATTACTGGGTTCGTCAACTGGGTGATGACGCGCACTGTCGTGCAACAGTCCAAGCCGTATCGGCCGATGGTGGAGGCTACTAATGGCGAGGAGATTGTGCGAAGTGAGGACGTTAATGGGGTGTTCGTTGGGTTCCGCACTCCGGTTTATCAGCAGGGTATTTCGGTTCCGGGGTGTCACGTGCACTTCGTCACGGACTCTCGGGATCATGGCGGCCACGTCGTGGATTTCCAGTTGGGACACGGTCTGGTCGAGGTGTGCGTCGGAACGGATCTGCGGTTGAGGTTGCCGATCAGTACTGAGTTTGAGCACGCCGAGTTAGCTCCGGAAAACCTAGCCGCTCAGGTTGCGAAAACTGAGCATGTGGCAGGGGAGTGACGTCCGTTCCGTGGCCTGGGAAGCCGGGAAGCGCAGGCAGGAGCTTAGCTCAGGGAGTGTGTTGCGCCCACATCGGGCACCGTGCCGTAGCCGAATCTTCACCCGACTTTTAGGTGAGGAATAGCTCCGTTCATATTCCCCTATCAAATAGTGTCGGCAATGAGGTCGGTCCGCTGACAAAGGATCAACGGTGACACAAACCATGCTTGCTGAATGTTTTCACGCCGCGGATCGGACCATTGCCTACCAGGGCAACCCGATCCACATCATCGTCAAGCCCTGACGTTGCACCTGCTCAGCGCATCACGGGTGCCGTCGTGACCCCCTCGCGTTGCGCGGAATCGATCTGTGCGGCTGTGTGCGGCGTCTGTGTCTGAGTGAAGTCCTACAATTCATGAGTTAGACCCCGGACCACCGGGATTGCTGCGACGACGCATCCTGCCGTCGTGGCGGGAGCGTCGGCACGATGTCAGGAGCCTCATGACAGTACTGACCGACTTCCTCGCCACGCATCAACTGCTGACGATCCTCATTGTCCTGGCTTCCGGCGCCCTGCTAGGCCAAATCAAGTTCGGCCCGTTGAGATTCGGTGCCGCTGGAGCCCTGTTCATGGGATTGGTTGTCGGGGCCCTCGACCCTCGCTTCGGCCAAAATCTCGGGATGACCAAAGGCCTGGGCGTGGTGCTGTTTTGCTACACCGTCGGTCTGGCTGCCGGATCGACTTTCTTGTCCGACCTCAAACGCCAGTGGAGCCTCATGCTCGCCGGTGTTGTCGGGTTGGCAGTGATGGCCGTAGCCGGACTCGGCCTGGGACGACTATTCGGCTTAACTCCGGCCCACGTCGCGGGCTTGTACGCCGGCGTCCTCACCTCACCGGCTATTGACGCCGCGTCGACGGCTACTCACGGGGCTGGGAACACTCTTGTAGGGTACGCGTTGTCCTATCCGGTGGGTGTTGTTGTCGGGCTTATCATGGTCGCATTCATTGCTAAGCGGCGTTGGCCCGCCGCCAAGGACAACACCTCGATGGCTGAGGCTGGACTTACCTCGGTGTCGACAGTCGTTGACCGGGAGACGTCGATCCGGGAGACCCCAGGCTTCAACGACGATCAGATTCGGATGTCCTATCTGCTGCGCGACGGTGAAATGCGGCTGGCCGCCCCTGACGACGACCTTCATGTCGGCGACCAGGTGCTGGTGGTCGGAAACCCTGACGACGTTGATCGCGCCGTCAAGCACCTCGGACACGTCTCGGAGCGCACCCTTACCAACGAGCGCCGCGAGATTGATTTCCGACGCTTCCTGGTGTCTAACCCCGCCTTGGTGGGTCATACCCTGGGCAGCATCGATGTGCGCGGGCGAACCAGCGGCAAGGTGACGCGAGTGCGTCGCGGTGACCTCGATATGTTGGCCCGCGACGACATCGTCCTGCAGCCCGGCGACCGGGTGCTGTGCGTCGTGCCAGCTCATCGCCTTTCCGACGCTGCGGACTTCTTTGGTGACTCTGAAGCTCGCGTCTCCCAAGTAGATGCCCTGTCCTTGGGGCTGGGCGCTGCCCTCGGTTTACTGCTTGGTGCTCTCATGGTGGCTTTGCCTGGAGGGTTGCAGTTCGAGTTGGGAACCGCTGCCGGGCCGCTCGTCATGGGTATGATTTTGGGCTCGATCCACCGTACGGGGCCGCTGCGCTGGCAGTTGCCGCATGCTACGAACGCGATCCTGCGTCAGCTCGGTCTCATGATCTTCCTGGCCTGTGTCGGATTGGCCTCCGGTCCGGCATTCCTGTCCCAGGCGGCGAGTTGGACAGGGTTGGCGGTTATTGGCGTCTCGGCAGTGACTTTGGTCCTCGGTGGCGCGATCGTCATCGTGGCGGCCTGGTTTATGAAGCTGTCGGCCCAGCGCGCCACGGGAGCTTTCGCAGGCTTCGTCGGTCAGCCCGCCATTCTCAGCTACGCTAACTCCCTCGTTAACGACGAACGGATCGAGTCGGCCTACGGTGCCCTCTTCGCGCTGGGCACGATCGTCAAGATTCTGCTAGTGCAGGTGATCGTGCTGGTCTGAGTTGTCGATCGGACCTAGTGCCGGGTTACGGGGTCTGACGGCGCCGTGAGAGCCGCCACCCGAGGGTCAGGACAGCTAGCCAGATGGGGCCGATAGCCACCGCGATCCGGTAGGGCGGCATGATCGTCATGACGACGACCATGAGTACCAGGAAGGCCAGCACAATCCAGTTGGTCACCGGGGCTCCGGGCATAGTGAACTGCAGGTGAGCCCGGGACTCGGTGTCGAGTCGGCGATGGAAAAATACCTGAGTGATGATGATCGTCGCCCAATTGATGATGGCGGCGATTATGGCGATCGACATGATGTACATGAACGCCTGCTCCGGCAGCAGCCCGACGACGACCACCGCGATGGCCGTCACTGCGCTAGATAGGAGCACCCCGGCCCATGGTGACCCGACCTTGTTAACCTTGCCGAGGAAGGCTGGAGCATCCCCCTGATGGGCCAAGGCGTGGAGCATGCGTCCGTTGGCGTAGAGACCAGAGTTATACGCCGATATCGCTGCGGTGAGGACGACGAGGTTGAGGATGGCCGCCGCTCCCGGGATCCCGACGAGGTCGAAAATCTGGACGAAGGGGCTGGCATTTCCGTTGATTTTCGTCCATGGGACGATCGCCACCATAACGATGAGGGCACCGACGTAGAACAGCAGGATGCGTCCGACGACCCGGTTAATGGCCTTGGGGATGGAGCGCTGCGGATCTTCGGCCTCACCGGCGGTGATGCCGATGAGCTCGGTGCCGCCAAAGGAGAACATGACGATGATGATCCCAGCGAGCATTCCGGTGACGCCGTGAGGCGAGAATCCGTCATTGCGCCACAGGTTGCCGATGCCAGTCGCTGAAGTGGAGTGGGTGCCGAAGAATATGATCCACAGCCCCAGGACGATCATGGCAATGATTGCGACGACTTTGATGATGGCGAACCAAAACTCCACTTCTCCGTAAGCGCGAACGTGGAGGAGGTTGACGGTGGTGACGATGATGAGCAGTACCGCCGCTGACACGCACCGGGGGACGGCTGGGAACCAGTAGTTGATGTAGATTCCGACCACCGAGAGTTCGGCCATTGATACGAAGATGTAGTTGAACCAGTAGTTCCAACCGGAGATGAACCCGGGGAGATCTCCCCACCATCGGTGTGCGTATTCGCTAAAGGCACCCGATGTCGGGTTGTGGACGCTCATCTCACCAAGGGCTCGCATGATGAGGTAGATCACCATGCCCCCAACGAGGTAGCTGACGATGACCGCCGGTCCGGCGGCCGCGATCGAGTCGGCTGCTCCGTAGAACAGACCGGTTCCGATGGCGCCACCCAAGGCGATGAGCTGGATGTGTCGGTTGCGCAAACTGCGATGCAGTTGCTGGTCGGGTTCGGTCACGGTCTGTGAGTTTAGAGGTGAGTCTCGGCAGGGGCCCGTGTTGGTCGAGGGGTGAACGTGACCTCAGTCAATGCAGTGGTGGCTCTGCGGGTGGTGCCGGGGTGCCGGTACCCTGACCGCGTGATACTTAACCTTGCCGCGGTGTGCCTGATGCGAGGCCGAACTTGCCTTAACGTCCGCAAGAAGGGAGCTGATCACGTCATCTTGCCAGGCGGCAAGATCGAGCCGGGAGAGACCCCGCTGGAGGCCGCCACCCGCGAGGCTCGGGAAGAAACCCGCCTCGTCCTTGACCCTGCTGATTTGACCCACCTCGGTACTTTCGACGCCCCTGCAGCCAATCGCGATGCGGACGGCATTCGGTGTGCGGTCTACCTGTGTAACTGGCGTAAGGCCTGGCCGGAGCCCACCCCGGACTCCGAGATTGTCGAGTACGAGTGGACCGACCTCGACCACTGCCATGACGACGCGCGACAGGCCCCGCTGTTGCTTGACCGGGTTATCCCGGCCTTGCAGCAGCAGGGTCTGCTGTGAGTCTCACTTATCCGTCGCAGGACACGATTATGGTCACTCCTCAGCTAGCGCGACGGCTGGCTTAACCTTGGCTCCTCGGCGTCCTGGGATCACGGATGCCAGCCATCCGGCCAGCACCGCGACGAAGGCGACGATGAGCATCTGCAACCACGGCACGGACGTCTGAACGGTCATGAGGGAGCCGAACAGGGCGTAGGATCCGGCGATGCCGTACCCGATGCCCAAGGCGATACCCAGGATCGCCGCGATGCCTGAAAGCATGAGCGCCTCCTTGCCGAACATCGATCGGACCTGTGCGCGAGTCAGGCCGAGGGCGCGTAGCAGTCCGATCTCGCGGGTGCGCTCGACTACCGATAGACCCAGGGTATTCGCGACGCCGACCATGGCGATGATGACCGATATCACCAGCAATCCGACGACCATCCCGAGCATGATGTTGATGATCTTGTCCATCTGGGCTTTCTGATCGGCCGTCGACGTGACCGTCACTCCTGGGTGGGCCGACATCGACTTCGAGAGCGCCTGGGTGGCTTTGGACTGGTCGGTGCTGTCCCTATAGCGCACCTGAATCTCAGTAGGCTGGGCATGGGGCGCCAGTTTGGCGACGACGCCCTGGGTGACGATGAGTCCGTCGTTTTCCTCGCCGTGTCGCATCAGAGTCAGGTTGGCCTTTTTACCATTAACGGTGATGGTGATTTTGCTGCCATCGGCGACCCCAGACAGGGCGCCCACAGCATGGTTGTCGTCGAGTCCCTGTGCGGTGGACTCGTCACGGACGACCTTGGGGAACTCCGAAGACACCCCTTGGAGGGCGACCCTGGTGGCATTGCCGCCGGCCTCGACCGTGCCAGAGACCGTCGTGACAGTGGTGACCTGGGAGATACCGTCGGACTTTTTCACCTCGTGAATGGTCGCGTTGTTGAGCGGGCTCTGGGTTCTCACGGTGGCGTCAACGGGGAAGTGTCCGTTCATCATCTTGCCAATGGAGGCCCGGCCGGTTGCTGCACCCGTCGCCACGGTAGCGATGAGGGTGACGCCGATGAGCAGGGCCGAAGCCGTCGTGGCAGTACGGCGCGGGTTGCGCTGGGTGTTCTCGACAGCCAGCTCTGCGGGGACCCCGCCAAGGCGAGCGGCACCGATGGCTCGACCCAGGCCGCTGATGAGGATAGGGGCCAGCACGAGCACTCCGGCGAAGCTGATAAACCCGCCGGCAACCCCGCATATCACGGCGTTCTTCGTCCCCATATCGCTCGCTGCGCTGATGACGACGAGGGCAGCACCGGCGAGGAAGAGCAAGGTCCCCAGTACGACGCGGACTCGTCCGATTTGGCGAGTGGGCGTCTCGGTTACCGGCTGGAGGGCCGCCACTGGAGCGACCTTGGTGGCGCGGCGCGCCGGACGCAGGGCAGCCAGAGTCGTAACGACGACACCCACCAGAATGGGGATGACGCAGGACATCACGGTGACGCTCACCGAGGCGTCGATCGGGGACCCAGAAGCTTTAAGACCCATCAGCATGAGCTGGGTGGCGCCAATGCCTAGTGCGGTTCCGGCGACCGATCCGATGAGACCGGCAATAAGTGCCTCCCTGAGAACCGAGCGTTGTACCTGCTTTCGGGTGGCACCGATGCAGCGCGCCAAGGCGAGGCTGCGAGTTCGTTGTGCCACGAGGATCGTAAAGGTGTTGACGATCACCATGGCGGCCACAGCCAGTGCGATCACAGCAAAGGCCCCCATGAAGGTCGTTATGGCTGCGAATCCATGGGAGGCTTGATCGGCCTGATGAGCTCGCTCGTCATTGGCGGTGCGGACCGTCACTGTAGTGCCGACGGCTTTCGAGACGTCTTGCACGACCTGTGTGGCGCGACGGTCGGAGTTCACGTACAAGATGCTGGCACCGGACTGGCCGCTGATGCTCGCGAGGGAGGCGTCCATCAGATAGATTTCCGGGGAAGTCGGGGTAGCCGTGGTGCGGGCGCCCGGGCTGAGGACACCGACCACGGTGAGGGTGATGGACTTCGCGCCGTCTCGGGAGGGGTCGTGGACGGTGATTTTCGACCCAATCCCGGCGTTGTTGTCGGCAGTGGACTGGTTGACGGCTACCTCGTTCGGCTTGGTTGGTGCACGGCCCTTGATCAGGTTGGGATGGGCCGGGACCAGATGACCGTTGACGAAGGCGGCCTGCCCGTTATCAGTGCGTTGCAGGAAAACTTCACGAGTCTGCTCAACCGAGGTCACACCGGGCACCTTGGCGACCTTTTTGGCAGTCGCCAACGAGATAGGTTTTGAGGATTCCTTAGCGGTCACCACTGCGGCGGCGTCCCCGACAGCTGCCGCCTGGGTGCGCAGTGTGAAGGCCTTAATCGAGTCCATCAACATCAGCGTGCTGGCCACGAAGGCCACGCCAATGATGACGGCGATCATCGTGGGTATGAGACGACGACGTTCGTGGATCATGCCAGCGCCTCCTGACTGCGAGTGGTCGAGACCTGGCCGTCGGCAACGGTGACGATGCCGTCAGCCCTGGTAGCCGCGTCGCGATCATGGGTGACCATGACGACGGTCTGACCAAGATTGTCGACGCAATGGCGCAGGAAGGTGAGCAGATCGTCGCTGGCCTCGGAGTCGAGGGCGCCGGTCGGCTCATCGGCGACGATGACGTCGGGGTGGCTTACTAAGGCGCGGGCGATGACAACGCGCTGTTGCTGGCCGCCAGACATCTCCGATGGTTTGTGGCCCAGGCGCTCGGTGATACCGAGCATCCCGGTGATGTGGTCGAACCATGCTTTGTCGATCTTGGTACACGACAGACGCAGCGGCAGGGTGATGTTGTCAGCGGCACTGAGAGTCGGCATGAGATTGAAGGATTGAAAGACGAACCCGACGTGCTTGCGACGCAGTTTGGTGAGGGCGTCGTCGTCGAGGTGGGTGATCTCGGTATCACCGATCCACACTCGGCCCGAAGTGGGGGAGTCGAGCCCGGTGATGCAGTGCAGCAGGGTCGACTTGCCCGAACCCGACGCTCCCATGATCGCGGTGAATCGCCCAGCAGGAATGTCGAGGGTCACGGACCGCAGGGCCCTTACGAGGGTCGTTCCGGACCCGTACGTCTTAGTGAGGTCGAGAGTGCGAACCGCACTTGCCGAGACCGTGCGGGACGCCGTGGTGGTTGCGGCCGTCACTGAGGCAGACATGGAAACTCCTGTGTCGAGGTTGAACAACACTTCGACGCTATGGGTGTTCCCCCTCGTCACGCATCAGTCTCTGGAGTGGTTTCGCCCCTCCTACCGCAGGAGGATGCTGCCCGTCTACGGCAGTATCCCGGTCGCCCGAAAGATCAGCGACCAGGACGCACCAGACCGGCGTCATAAGCCGTGATGACCATGGAGACGCGGTCGCGCAGCCCGAGCTTCGACAGGATGTGGCCAATGTGGGTCTTGACGGTTGTTTCGGCCAGGTAGAGCCGTTCGGCGATCTCGGCGTTCGTGAGCCCCTCGCCGACGCAGGTGAGCACCTCACGCTCCCGGTCTGAAAGGGTCTCGACGAGTTTCAGGTCGGTCATGGCGGGAGCCCCCTCGCACTGACGGGGGATGAACCTCTCAATGAGACGGCGGGTGGCCGACGGGGCGACGACGGAGTCACCGTCACGGACAGCGCGGATGGCGGCTAATAGTTCGGTGGGTCCAGCGTCTTTGAGCATGAACCCGGACGCGCCGGCTCGCAGCGCAGAATGGACGTACTCGTCGAGGTCGAAGGTTGTTAAGACGAGGATCTTGGCCTCAGGGTGGTTCGTCATGATCTTCTCGGTGGCGCCCAAACCATCAAGGACGGGCATCCGGATATCCATGAGGACGACGTCGGGGGTCAGCTCGTCGACGAGCTGTACGGCCTCGGCTCCGTCATTTGCCTCCCCAACGACGCACATATCTGGCTGGGCGTCAAGGACAAGGCGGAACCCGGCGCGCACCATCTGCTGGTCGTCGGCCAAGAGGAGTCGGATCGGGTCGGTCATGGCGTGGTCCTTTGGGGCTCAAACTGACGATCAATAGGTGGGGATGACGGCGAGGATTCGGAACCCGTGGTCCGGGCGACTCCCCACCTCAAGGGTGCCACCCCAAGCGGACACTCGTTCTCGCATCCCCACCAGACCATGCCCTGCCCCGTCGGCGCGCTCGATGCCCGTGACGCCAGCGCCGCAACCGTCATCGACGATCTCCAGGGTGACGTCATCGGGGTGGTGGCTGATAGTGACATGGGCGGTCGCCGCCGGACCGCCGTGTTTCAGGACATTGGTGAGGGCTTCCTGGACGACGCGGTAGCAGGCGAGTTCGGCGCCTTGGGAGAGCGGTTCGTGGCATTCCGGGCCGCCCTCGATCGTCAAGGTGATGGCCAGGGCCCCCTTCATCTCCTTGACGAGGCCGGGGATGTCGTCAATGCCTTGAGTGGGGGTCAGCTCCGGGTCAGAGTCGTTGTCACGCAGTACACCGACAAGGCATCGAGTCTCGTCAAGGGCGTGGCGGGCCGTCGTAGCGATCGTGTCGAGGGCCTGCCCACTGGCCGCTAGCCGGGTCTCGACGTCTCCGGCTTCTTCGTGGTGAGCCAGATAGGCGCCACCATCTGCTTGCACCACGATGACTGATAAGGAATGGGCGACAATGTCGTGCATATCCCGGGCGATCTTGGCTCGTTCCTCCTGGGTGGCCAGCCTGATGCTCTGGTCGCGCTCGCGCTCCAGGTCGACGGCGCGTTGACGTAACGCTTCCATGGTTTGACGTCGGTCCCGCACGGCGCTGCCGGCAAACCATGCTGCTAAACAGCAGGCCATGCACGCGATGGTGATGACGGAGGAGCGGATGAGGTGGGTCTCATAACCGATGGACTCGGAGGTCGTCGGGGCGAATCCCCAGCTTACCCCGGCGGAAACCGGTCCGACGAGGCACATAGCCAGCCAGAATCTGCGTCGGAGCGGGCCAGTTTTCAGTGATACCTGGTACAGGATGAGCGGAACCAGGGCGTTTTGCGGTGATGGGTACGGGTGTACTGCCAGCTGAAGGATGTGTGAGGCAACCAGCACTGAGGCAGTTACTTCCGGTTTGGTGCGGGCCCAAATCCAGGACGTGCAAACAATCAGCACCCACAGTGCCATCCATACCCTGTGAGCGGTGTCATGGCTGGTGTCGTGGCCCCACGACGCGAATGCGGCGACGAGGACGAGCAAGGCCATCACCGAATCGAGGACCATCGGATGGGTGTGCAGCCACCGATAACCACGACGCAGACGTCCGGGTGGGCGTCGGGTGGGGGCGATAGCGGTGCTCACCCTCATGACCTTACGGGGTCAAGGAGTTCGCCACATCGTTCCGTCGGTGGATTCTGACGCCGTGGAGGTCCTCCGCAACCGTGGCTTTCGCGCGGTTGTTTTGTCATGGGGCATGATGGCTGCGTGCAAAATCATTCTCGACTGATACGCCTTATGGGGCCGGCGTTCGTCGCGGCCGTGGCGTACGTCGATCCGGGTAACGTCGCTGCGAACTTGGATGCCGGAGCAGGCTACGGCTATCTGCTGGTGTGGGTGCTCGTCGTCGCCAACGTAATGGCGATGCTGGTGCAATACCTGTCTGCCAAACTGGGGTTGGTTACTGGGCATTCCTTGCCCGAGATTGTCGGGGAGGCGCTACCGCGTCGCGGTAGCCGTCTGGCTTACTGGTTCCAGGCCGAGCTCGTCGCCGCCGCGACTGATCTGGCGGAGGTCATTGGTGGGGCGGTGGCTCTGCAACTGCTGTTCGGGCTCCCACTGATCGTAGGCGGAGTTATTACCGGGGCGCTGTCGCTGGCGATCTTGGCGATCCCGTCGCGTCATGGTCAGCGCACCTTCGAGATCGTCATTATCGGGATGCTCGTCGTCATCACTATCGGGTTTACCGCCGGTCTTGTCTTATCACCGCTGTCATGGGGAGGGGTCGCGTCAGGTCTAGTGCCCCGGTTTGAAGGTACGGAAACCGTCGTGCTCGCCACGTCGATGCTGGGTGCTACGGTCATGCCCCACGCGGTGTACATGCACTCTTCTCTGGTGCGCGATCGCCACGGGGTTGCCGACAGGCCAAGCCGGATCGCCACGCTGCTGCGGGCAACTCGATGGGATGTTGCGGTCTCTCTGGTGCTGGCTGGATCTGTGAATATCGCGATGCTGCTGTTGGCTGCGGCGAGTCTGCAAGGCATTGAGGGGATCGACGGCATAGCTGAGGCTCATGCAGCCATGAGTGACTCAATGGGGCCGGTAGTGGGGCTCATCTTCGCAGTGGGGTTATTCGCGTCAGGTCTGGCCTCGACCTCAGTCGGCGCCTATGCCGGGGCTGAGATTATGGCCGGGCTACTCCATATAAGGGTGCCGATGCTTGTCCGGCGACTGGTGACGATTATCCCAGCGTTGATCATCCTGGCATCCGGCGCTAATCCGACTCGGGCTCTCGTATGGAGCCAGGTGCTGTTGAGCATGGGGTTGCCGCTCGTTTTGGTGCCGCTGGCCCGGTTCACCGGCGATCGGCGTTTGATGGGTCAGTGGGCAAATGGGCGCGTTATGGCCGTTATCGCGTGGACCGTTGTGGCGGCGGTATCAGCTCTCAATGTGGTGCTCGTCGTCGAGACTGTCATGGGCGCATGATCCCTGAGCGAAATACTCTGGTGGTAGTCGTGAGACTAGTGATGCGCTCAGACGGGTGATGAGCCCTGCCTTGCAATCTCGGGCTTGGGTTTAAGTAGAGATCAGGAGACTCCTCTATGGCCGCAGTGTGGAAGACGACGGGCAGTACCACCCATTTCAAAGCTACGACCGAGTGGTCTTTATCGGTCGGGTAGGGGACCCTCTCCCCAGGTGAGCCACATATACTAGTTCCGGTGATAGCTATCAGGTGACCGCGGACGGCACTGGAGGCAAAGGTCACCGCAAGGAAAGACAGCACACGGCAAAGCTACTCGGTAGCCACGTGGCGAATAGCAGGCACCGACCCGGACGTCGCTTAGTAGATGAAATCCTTCGATCCTGTTGACTCATGTGAAGGTGCCCGGGCGGTAGGTTTGGTGCGCGAAAGGCGGATGGCGTTACGTGTGGCTTTGCGTTGGATGGGCCCGCGGCGGGCTAATTCGAGCAGGTCGGCTTAATGTTGTATTAGCAACGCGATGTGTGGGCATGGTCGCGATACCAGCCGGTGACCCGGCAGACCCCGCCCAAGATCTCGTTCTTGTCTTGTGAGGTTTCCTTGGGCCACGTAAGCACCTGCGAAGCTAGGATCGTTATGCGCTGCGCCAGCTCCAACTCCATTCACTCATCATGAACTCACGTAAGCATTTTCAGATGCGTCAATATGAGATAGTAAACAAACGTTATAATGACGCTAAGATATAGAGCTGAAGCGAAAAACAAGAATGTCGGTGGTTCTTACCATAACGGTAGCTTCAATCTACGTCGATGAGAGGGGACGTATCGAAATCTCTGGATCTCAAATATTGGAGGAGTATTGCAAATCTTATGAAGACGAAGCGCAAGCAAGAGGTGCTCCGATCAACTGGTTTGAACCAAACATGAGGATTGTATCTAGCCAGATTACTGCCTAGGATTAGAGGTGGAAAAACTCGGCGGGAATGGGATTAAAAGAGGGGTGGCAGGGTGATTTGATGCTGTTGCGTCAACGGGGCATAAAACCGTCATGAAAAAGGCTGACAATGAACTTTCAGATTAGATATTTGTGTATGAGTCCGACTGGTTCTAAGGGCATCATGGAAGGATTTTAGGGTCTTGGAAACGCCTTGAGTGCGAGTGGTGGCGCTTCCCTATGGGGTAACGGTGGGATTCAAAATGTGTTGTTGCCATTGGTGTGGGTTGGTTCGTGTTTTTGCAAGGACTGATTACCGGGTCGGTCGCGCTCGTCTCCGTGACAGTCAATCGGATCGAAGCTGGCAGTTGCCATGTGTCGGGATGGGGTGGCGCGAGATTCCTCACTAGACCTTCCGTAACCCATGTTTTCGGGTACGTTGGAGGAGGCCACCGAAGTCGAAGGAGATGTCGCCATGACAGTCACTGATGCGCGCGCCCAGCAGACTGAACGCATGAGTACAGCGCCCGGATTCATTGCCGCTTTGGATCAGTCCGGCGGTTCTACCCCGAAAGCCCTCAAGGCATATGGGGTTGAGCCTGAGGTTTACGGAGACGATAAGGACAAGATGTTCGATCTCGTCCACGAGATGCGAACCAGGATCATCACCAGCCCGTCGTTTACCAGCGACCACATTCTCGCAGCGATCCTGTTTGAGATGACGATGGATCGCGAGATCGAGGGGACCCCCACTGGTGATTACCTGTGGGAGAAGAAGGGCATCATTCCCTTCCTCAAGATTGACAAGGGCCTAGCTGACGAGGACTCCCACGTCCGCCTTATGAAGCCAATCCCAGGCCTTGACGAGTTGCTGCACCGTGCTGTTGAGGAGAAGCACATCTTCGGTACCAAGGAACGCTCCGTTATCCTTGACGATGACAAGGCTGGCATTGAGAAGATTGTCGATCAGCAGTTCGAACTGGGTGAGCAGGTCCGCGCCGCGGGCCTTGTACCGATCCTCGAGCCCGAAGTCGACATTCACGCCCCGAATAAGGAGAAGGCCGAGGAGAGGCTGCACAACTTCATCCGAGAGCACATCGACTCCCTGCCAATCGATGCCAAGATCATGCTGAAGTTGACGATCCCGAGCACCGATAACCTATACGCTGACTTCATCGCAGATCCGAAGGTTCTTCGCGTCGTCGCGCTGTCTGGCGGATACTCCCGTGGCGAGGCTAATAAGAAGCTGGCCCGCAATCGCGGGCTTATCGCGAGCTTTTCGCGTGCTCTGGCTGAAGGGCTGAGCCACGACCAGTCTCAGGAGGAGTTCGACCAGACTCTGCGCAGCTCGGTCGATTCGATTTACGCTGCTTCGGTGTCCTAACCCTGCGTCGTATCACGGGCCTGCGGGAAAATTCGTGGGCCCGTTGTCGTGCATCAGGGCTCATCGGCCTTGTACAGTTCGAGGGTGATTCCCGAACTTGTCGCGTTTGATCTGGACGACACTTTGGCCCCCTCGAAGTCTCGCCTCCCCGAGGAGATGGCCCGTACCATTGCTCGTCTACTTGATCGTACGAGCGTGTGCGTCATCTCTGGCGGCCAGTTCGGCCAATTCCGGGCCCAGGTCGTCGAGACTCTTGACGACGTCAACGCACCCCGACTGGATCGGCTTCACCTACTGCCAGCCTGTGGTACCCAGTACTACCGCTGTGTTAACGGTGAGTGGCGGCGCATTTACGTCGAGGCCTTGACCGACGATGAGAAGTCCCGCGCCACGGAAGCTGTTGAGACTTGTGCCCGTGATCTCGGGTTGTGGGAGGAGCGCACCTGGGGCCCGGTACTAGAGGACCGGGAGTCGCAGATCACCTTTTCCGCGCTGGGCCAGCAGGCACCCGTCGACGCTAAAAAGGCGTGGGATCCCAGCGGCGAAAAGAAGCTGAGATTGCGTGAGGCGGTTGCGGAGAAGCTCCCTGATCTCGAGGTGCGCGCTGGTGGATCCACCTCTGTCGACATCACCCGGGTTGGTCGTGACAAGTCCTTTGGTATAGCCAAGCTGCTCGAGGTGACGGGCCTATCCAAGGCGAATGTATTGTTCTATGGCGATCGTCTTGACGAACACGGCAACGACTACCCCGTCAAGGCAATGGGCGTTCCGTGTGTCGCGGTCTCCGACTGGCAAGACACCTTGGCCAAGCTCGAAGACTTGCTCTCGCAAGCATAAAGCCACTCAGCTACTTGTGCCCCAGCGGCAGGAATGGCTCGACACAACACTGGCTCCCCAGCCGACAGCTAGGCCGATGACGGCGGGAAGCGCCCAGCCAAGACCGTCGGAGGCCCAGGGCAAGACCGTGTCGGCCACATGGGTGATAGCGCGGGTTGCTGGCCCTTGGACCGGCAAGGCGCGTGCAAGATCGGGCAGGGCAGCCACGGCGACGCATCCGGTCATGGCGCGGTGGGGAAGGCGGTTGGTGCCCAGCCAGGGGTCAAGCAGCCCCAAAATGATCGCCGTGATCGCCAACGGGTATAGGAACATGAGGACCGGGCTCGACCAGGCGATAATCGTCGTCAGGCCGGCGTTGGCGATGATGGCCGACCCCACGCTAAAGATGACGACCCAGCTTCGCACCGACGGTCCCGCCGGGAACATGCGGCGAAAGATCTCGGCGCAGGATACGACCAACCCGATCGCCGTCTTGAGGCAGGCCACCAGCACGATCGCGGCTATCAGCACCTGACCGGCCGTCCCGTAATAGTGGCGTGAGACCCCAGCCAAAACGACACCGCCATTGTCGGCGTTGGGGACGACGATCGTGGAGGTGCGCCCGAGCCATGCCAGGGACACGTAGACGAGGGTGAGCGGGATGGTGGCGATCAGCCCGGCGCGGATCGTCATGTGGGTGACGTTGCGGCGCCCTGTCGAGCCACGCTGATTGATTGCTTCGATGATGACGATAGCGAAGGCTAGGGACGCCAGCGCGTCCATGGTGTTATAGCCGTCGAGGAAACCTCGCATAAAGGGCTGGTGATTGTACGGGGGCTCGGGGCGATTCGTGGCGGTGTGCATGGGATGGATGACGGTTGCCGCGATGAGGATGGCTAGCAGGGCAAGGAACAGTGGAGTCAGGTAGTGCCCTACCCAGTCCATGAGCTTTCCGGGTTTAAGAGCCGCAGCCAGGGTTATAGCGAAGAACACGACAGTGAAGACGGGGAGTGCCGGACCGTGGCCTCGGATGAAAGGCGCCACGCCGACTTCGTAGGAGACGGTGGCCGTCCTCGGGATGGCGAAGGCCGGACCGATAGCCAGGTACAACAAACCGGTGAAGATCGTGGCGTATTTAGGGGACACCCGCGAGGTCATTTCATGGACGCTTGAGCATCCCGATATGGCGGAGGAAATGATGGCCACGATGGGGATTCCGACTGCGGTGACGAGAAATCCTGCGCCTGTCACGGGGGTGTTGTGGCCGGCGAGGCGCCCCAACTCGACTGGGAAGATGAGGTTTCCGGCGCCGAAGAACAGGCCAAATGTCATGAGCCCGATGAGGAGGGCAGTGTGCTTGGGGGCGGTTCGCAGATCGGACATGGGAGTATCTTGCCAGGGTGGCTGCCGTTTCACCTCCCTGGTGATCTGGTCGCTGCTATCCCCGGAGACTTTTTCCTCGCGGAGGGCCTACTCATCAGCCCGCACTTGTGACCGACCTCAAGGTGACCTCAAGCTGATGGATAAACGACACTCCTGGAACAGTTGAGTCACTTACGCTCAACATCACTTGATTGTGCGCCGTCAGGGTTCATACTTGAGTCACAGCAACTCAACTTCAGTGAGGCACGTAATGGACACCAATCTCACCACGATGAGCCGTGATGCGGTTACCGCCGCCACTCGGCATGCGTTGGCCCACGGGAACCCGTCCGTGGAGCCCTCGCATCTTCTTCACGCCCTCTTCACGATCCCAGACAATACTGTCGGCCCGCTGGTGGCTGGACTGGGAATCGATCCTCAGCGGATCGACGCCGTCGCCACCGCGGCGATGCGTTCCCTGCCGTCAAGCACCGGCGCTTCGGTGGCTCAGCCACAGCTGTCCGGAGCCTTCGCCCGAGTTATCGCCGACGCGCAGAACCGCGCCGAGGCCATGGGGGACTCCTTCGTTGCTACCGAGCACCTGCTTATTTCCCTGACGGCGGTTCCATCCGATGTCCAGAACGGCCTAGCAGGACTCGGCCTCAAACCTGACTCTTTGGCGGCTGCCTTCAACGAGGGGCGCGGAGACCGCCGTGTCACCTCCGAAGAGTCCGAGGGTGGCGAATCGGCCCTCGCCAAGTACTCCGTCGACCTCACTGAGCGCGCCCGTGCCGGCAAGCTCGATCCTGTCATTGGCCGGGACCAGGAGATCCGCCGCGTCGTCCAGGTACTGGCACGACGCACCAAGAACAACCCGGTTCTCATTGGCGAGCCTGGTGTCGGCAAGACTGCCGTCGTTGAAGGACTGGCTCAGCGCGTCGTCGCCGGGGACGTCCCCGACTCTCTCAAGGGGCGTCGCGTCGTCTCACTGGATCTGTCTTCGATGGTCGCCGGGGCCAAGTATCGCGGCGAGTTTGAAGAGCGCCTTAAGGCCGTCCTCAACGAAATCAAGGAGGCCGAGGGGCAGATCATCACCTTTATCGACGAGCTGCACACCGTCGTTGGTGCAGGGGCCAGCGGCGAGGGTGCCATGGACGCCGGCAATATGCTCAAGCCGATGCTGGCCCGCGGCGAGCTGCGGATGATCGGGGCTACTACCCTCGACGAGTACCGCGAGCACATTGAAAAAGACCCAGCCCTGGAACGTCGTTTCCAGCAGGTCTTCGTTGGTGAGCCGTCGGTCGAAGACACCATCGCCATCCTGCGCGGTTTGCGAGAGCGCTACGAGGCCCATCACAAGGTGCGTATTACTGACGGTGCCCTTGTTGCGGCGGCTAGCCTGTCTGACCGGTACATCACCGCACGTCAGCTTCCTGACAAGGCTATTGACCTTATCGACGAGGCTGCATCTCGACTACGCATGGAGATCGACTCCTCCCCGGAGGAGATCGACACCCTGCGCCGTGAAGTCGACCGCATGAAGATGGAAATCTTCGCCGTCGAAAAGGAAAACGACCCAGCCAGCAAGCAGCGTTTAGAGAGGCTGCGCGCTGAGATGGCTGATAAGGAGGAGACCTTACGCGGCTTGGAATCGCGCTGGGAGGCTGAGAAGGCCAGCCTCAACGAGGTTGGTGAGCTCAAGACACGCATTGACCAGTTGCGCACCACTGCCGAGAAGTACCAGCGCGAGGGTGATTTTGGCAAGGCCTCTGAGATCCTTTACGGCCAGATTCCGGCCCTGGAGAAGGAAGCCGAGGCAGCGAATAGGGCTGAGGAAGAAGGGACGCGGATGGTCTCTGAGGAGGTCGGTACCTCCGACATTGCCGAGGTCGTCTCTTCGTGGACCGGCATCCCCGTCGGGCGGATGATGCAAGGTGAGCAAGAAAAGCTGCTTCACATGGAGGAGCGCCTGCACGAGCGCCTCATTGGTCAGGACCGAGCCGTCAAGGCAGTCTCGGATGCGGTACGCCGCTCCCGGGCAGGTATCTCTGACCCGAACCACCCTACCGGATCCTTCCTCTTCTTGGGGCCGACCGGTGTCGGCAAGACCGAGCTGGCGAAGTCCCTAGCCCAGTTCCTCTTCGACGACGAGACGGCCATGGTGCGCATCGACATGAGCGAGTACATGGAGAAGCACTCCGTCTCGCGCCTGGTCGGTGCTCCTCCGGGTTATGTCGGGTACGAGGAGGGCGGCCAACTCACAGAAGCCGTGCGGCGCCGTCCATACTCGGTCATTCTGCTTGACGAGGTGGAAAAGGCCCATCCCGACGTCTTTAACATTCTGCTGCAGGTGCTCGACGATGGTCGCCTAACCGACGGACAAGGGCGAACGGTGGACTTCCGCAACACCATCTTGGTGTTGACGAGCAACCTGGGTAGCCAATTCCTTTCGGATACGAGCCTCGATGATCAGGCCAAGCGCGAGGCCGTCATGGGGGCGGTGCGGAACGCATTCCGCCCCGAGTTCCTGAATCGGCTTGACGATGTGGTCATGTTCGATCCGTTGACGATGGCCGATCTGGGGCGGATCGTCGAGACGAACCTGACCAAGCTCAATTCGCGGCTGGCCGAGCGTCGTATCACCGTCGCCGTAACCGACGCCGGCAAAGACTGGCTGGCCATGGCCGGTTTTGATCCTGTCTACGGTGCCCGGCCGCTGCGTCGACTGATGCAGACCACTATCGAGGATCAGTTGGCTCGCCAGGTGCTGTCTGGGTATGTGCAGGAGGGTGACACGGCGACCTTTGACCTTAATGAAACCGGTGATGGCATGGTGATTCACTGACGGCGAACGCTCGCCGTTTGACGGCGTTATGACAGTTTACGGGGGTGTTGGCGCGTATGGGCCAATGCCCCCGATGTGATGTTCCTCACGATCTGGTGGAATCTGTGGGTATAGCCTGCGGACGTCGTCCCCATATGGAGGAGGACCACCTTGTCCGACACCCAAGTCGCTGAGCCAATGATCACATCGCGGGTGCCAGCCCGCATTGACCGGCTGCCGTGGTCGAAATTCCACACGATGGTTATCGTCGGTCTGGGAACAGCGTGGATCCTTGACGGTATTGAGGTGCAGATCGTCGCAGCAAACGGCTTTGCAAAGCCGCTGCACATGTCCACCGCCGAGGTTACCGCAGCCGCCACTTTCTATCTGCTCGGCCAGGTGCTTGGTGCTCTCTTCTTCGGCAAACTCACTGACCGTATTGGCCGAAAGAAGCTCTTCACCCTGACTCTGCTGGTCTACCTTCTTGGTTCGGGTATTGCAGGTTTGTCTTTCCTGCCGTGGTTTCTTTATTTGTGCCGTTTTATCGCTGGTTCCGGTATTGGCGGTGAATATTCAGCGATCAACTCGGCTATTGATGAGCTCATTCCGGCTCGGTATCGCGGTCGGGTGGACTTGGCCGTCAATAGCACCTACTGGGCTGGCGTTATGCTCGGTTCAGTAGCGACGATTTACCTCCTTGATCCGACGAAGGTAGCGGAATTTTGGGGCTGGCGTATTGGTTTTTTCATTGGTCCAGTTCTCGGCATTATCCTCATACTCATCCGTAAGCACATTCCGGAGTCGCCTCGCTGGATGCTGACCCATGGATACGGTGAACAGGCCGAAGCGATCGTCGCTGGGATCGAGAAGGATGTTCAGGAGTCTGGGCATGACCTTGAGCCGGTTGGTGACGACCAGGCCATCACTCTGGAACCCGAGGTGAGGCGTCGGGGTTACCGCAGCGTCTCCCAGTGGTGGGCAGAGTTTAAGGAGTCCGGGGCTGAACTCGTCGAGGTGTTCCTGTATCGCTATTGGAAGCGCACTATACTGGGTATCACCCTTATGGTGACCCAGTCCTTCCTCTACAACGCCATCTTTTTCACCTACGAGATTGTGCTGTCACAGTTCTACTCGGTGCCTAAAGCTGACGTCGGCTTGTATATGATTCCATTCGCGGTTGGTAATCTACTCGGTCCAATTTTTCTGGGGCGATTCTTTGACATCGTTGGTCGGCGCAAAATGATCTTCTCTACCTACGGGGTTTCTGCTCTGGTGTTGGTGATCAGTGCGTTGCTTTTTCAGCATGACGCCCTGACGCCGACCACTCACACTATCTTCTGGTGCGTGGCCTTTTTCTTTGCTAGCGCCGGAGCTTCCTCGGCCTATCTGACGGTCTCCGAGATTTTCCCGCTGGAAGTCCGTGGCCAAGCTATTAGCTACTTCTTCTCAATTGCTCAGATCGCCGGTGCTATTGCTCCCCTCATCTTCGGCAACCTCATCGGTGACGGCTCTTCGCGCGGACCCCTTGTCGGTGGCTACGTCATCGGCGCCGGCATCATGCTTATTGGGGGCCTCGTCGCTCTGTTTATGGGCGTCGATGCGGAGGGCAAGGGCTTGGAGGCCATTACTGATCCGCTCAGTCGTGGCCGTGCCAAAAAGTCAGCCACTGCCCAGAAAACGGCGTGAGTCGGGAGGGTACGGTGATGGCGATCATCGTTCCATCTACCGGTAGCCTTCCCGAGCCCGACGTCACCTCCGCCGAGGCTGTGTGGCAGGGCGCTGTCGCCGTCGGTGTAAGTATGAGGTCAGGGTCCCTGGCCGCCCCGCGCTAGGGGTTAACAAGGGGTTTGCCGTCGTGGCGTCACCATGGTGGCTCTGATCGCGTTCCGTCCTGCCATAACAATCGGCACCGCCAGGTCCGCCTCATCTCGCGGTGCGGGGACCTCTGACATCGTGGGCCATGCCAAGCTCGGCGACTTGCGTCAGGTGGTGCGACGGGCTGGGGCCCTAACGCGGAGAAGGCGGCAGACGTCGAGCTAGCTACTGTCCGGAGAAGTCGTAGTGAGGTTCTGGTGCGGGCTAGCCTGCAAGGCTGCGTGAGGTTGGTGTCGCATCTAGTGTCAATCTGGAGCCGATCTTTGCCAGAGTTCTGTTGCGCAATGCGCAATGCGCAGTGTCCGGTGGTAGTCATGCCGCGACCGGTGCGCAAGGTGCACGAGGAGCCCGATAGCCTCGTCGTCCCGGTCGCGGTGGAGGGGCCGCCCGGCGAGAGCTGAGCGCTTACTCGACGTTCCCGTCGACATACATCCACCGGCCTGCGCGACGCTGGAAACGGGACACCTCATGGAGAACGTTGTGGCGTTTCCCTGCCTGGTATGAGGCGCGAAATTCCACCACTCCTGTGGTGTCGCCCGGCTGGCCGTCCTTGGTGGCGAGGACTTGTAGCCCAGTCCATTCCAGGCCCTGCGCATCGACGATATCGGGGCGGGTCCGAGGGTGCCAGGTCGCCCACAGGTGGTTCCACTGTCCCAGGGCGTTCGCGGTGTAGCGCGACCTCATGAGTGCTTCAGCGGTCTCGGCGCGACGAGGGTCCTCGAGAATCGGTCCGCAACACTGATCGAGGTTCCGCCCTGTCCCGCAAGGACACAATGTGGTTATAACTCAAGCATCTCAGGCTGGGTGTCGCCCTGTGCGGACTACAGTCGGGAGCGGCTCTCCGGTGGGATTCGGAAGGCTTGCGCCACATCGGGCGCTGGGTGGATGGGAGATGGATGATGTCGCACGGTGTGGTGGCCACGGTGCTTGTGGCAGGCCTGATCGGGTTAGGGCTCACTGGCTGTTCCGGTGCTGCGGGGGTTTACAACAGCGGCGAGGAGGCGGTCAACGGATCAAGGTTGGGGGCTGAATCGACCCCCAAGGCTCATGCTGGTGCGACGCCTGACCAGAAATGGACTCACTGCACTCCGGGAGCTCGTTCCAAGGACGTCACCGCAATGAAGCCCGACACCAACACCACGCTGACGATCGGTGCGTTCAACGGGTGGGACGAGTCCTGGGCGACGGCTGGTCTCATCAAGCAGGTCCTCAAGAAGGACGGATACACCGTTACCATCAAGGGATTCGATGCCGGGGTCGGGTACCAGGCGACGGCTGGCGGTGACATCGACATCATCACTGATTCCTGGCTTCCGGTGACCCAGGCCGGCTACATCCGCAAGTACGGGCCGAAGTTGGAGAACCTTGGATGCTGGTATGACAATGCGAACCTCACCATTGCTGTGAATAAAGACTCGCCGGCACATTCCATCGCTGATCTGAAGAAAACTGGCAGCGCCTACGGAAATGTCATCTATAGCATTGAACCTGGTGCGGAGATGACGAAAACTATCGCCACTCAGACGCTGCCGATGTATGGGTTGTCGAACATCGTCCTCAAGACCTCGTCGACACCGGCGATGCTGGCTCAGCTTCAGAAAGCAACCAAGGCGGGGAGTAATGTTGCGGTTACCTTGTGGCGGCCGCATTGGGCCTATGACGCCTACCCGGTGCGTGACCTCGCTGATCCTAAAAACGCGATCTCTCACGCCGAACTTATTTACAGTTTCGGGCGGCCCGGATTCGAGAAGGATCACCCCAAGGCCGCTCAACTCATTCGCAACCTTGCGATCGACGACGCCCACCTGTCGAGTCTGGAACACCTCATGGTCAATATCACCAAGCGTGGTGGCCAACAGGACACTGCGATCTCGAGGTGGATGGCCGACAATCCGGGCTGGGTGGACGACTGGCTGGCCGGAAGGCTGGGGTCTCGATGAGTCGGCTCCTCCCCGACCCCGACGTGGCGGGGGCATGGGTAGTACGCGTCGGTGGCGCGGATCAGTCGTGGGTCGATCCTGACGATCCCACCCGTCTCGAGTTCGACTATATGGAGCGTATTGCCGACCATCTTGATGTCCACCGTCCAGCGGGGGAGAGGATGCGCGTTATTCACCTAGGTGGTGCAGGGATGTGCCTGGCTAGGTATGTCGCGACGACCCGTCCGACCAGCCCGCAGATCGTCTGTGAACCTGATGCCGAGTTGACAGCAGAGGTGCGTCTCAAGGCTCCGCTACCAGCACGTTCGGGAATCAAGGTGCGCCCAGTAGATGGACGGTCGGGGGTCGCGGCCATGCGGGAGGATTTCGCCGACGTCGTCATCCTTGATGCCTTCGACGGCGCCCAGGTTCCTGGTGACCTCGTTACCGTCGAGTTCTTTACCGATGTATCGCGCATCCTGCACTCCGACGGCATCGTGGTGGCGAACCTGGCTGACTCCGCACTTCTCACATGGACCAAACGGGTCGCGAGGGCTGCCGAAAAGGTGTTTTCCAACGTGTGCTTGGCAGCAGAGTCGTCGACCCTCAAAGGACGTCGCTACGGAAATATCATCCTGGCAGCCTCCAATGGGCAGCTGCACGAGGGGGAGCTGACGCGACGCTGTAGCGGCGCGGCTTTCCCGTTCCGGCTTATCGCTGGTGATGCGCTGGCGAGGCTGCTGTCAGATGCTCAGCCCTTCCACGACGATGATACTGAGTCCTCGCCGGGGCCGCCTGGAGGAGCGACTTTCTTCTCTTGACGATCGCCTGGTTGGTTGTTGACCTAGTCAGCGAGCCGGTGAGACGTCAGATGACGGCTTCGTCCTGGTCGTCGCTAGGTGAGATGATGTCACCATGACCCATTCGGCCTCTGAGGGAACAGCTAGATATGGTTCTCTGCCGTCGCTGCCCGACATTCCCAAACTGATCGTTGTGGTACGGGTTATCGTTATCGGCTTGTCGGCCATGTGGGCTCTGGTCATCTGCGGGTTATGGGCGGCTGGACGCAGCGAGAGTCAATCGACCCTCGGCCCAATACTCACGTCGTTCGCCCTGGGCATGGACTCGGGAGGCTGGGCCGGTCATCTACTTATCCCCGTGGCAGGTTGTGTCTTGACGGTGACGATGGGTCGTGGTCATGCCATCGACCGGTATCTCTTCACGGTGCTCTCACTGGGGTGGATGTGGTGGCTTTCTCGCGGCACAGAACTTCTGGGAGGGTTCGACGTCGTCGGGATCATGGCCGTCGCGGTGGTGTTGGCGACTGTCTGGAGCGCACCAGTTAATGCGTGGATTAAGGCTGTTGCCGAACGTGACAAGGCGATCGCAAATCCCCCAGAGGAAGGTTGGTTGGAACCGGGGCAGGTTCAGCCATGGCAAGCCACAGCGCGTCGAAAGTGAGCCGATTCTTCACCTGCTGAACCCATGTGCGGCAACTCGGCCCTCACTCGGCGTGGGAGCGTCGAGCTGATTGCGGCTGGCTTGCCTGACCTTTACGTCGGGCCTTGAGCCATTCGACGCCCATCGGCAGCACCGATACCACGATGATGAGGAGCAGAGCCGCCTCGAAGTTGTTCCGGACGGCGGGGATCTGGCCAAGGAAATAGCCGGCTTGGACAGCGATAAGCACCCAGAGGACGCCGCCGATAGCGGTGTAGGTGATGAATTTCCGGAACGTCATCTGGCCAACGCCGGCAATCATGGTGACGAAGGTGCGCACGATCGGCACGAAACGAGCCAAGACGAGGGCGACTGAACCATGCTTGCGGAAAAACTCGTGAGTGGTGTCCACGTGTTTGGGGGAGAACACCTTGCCCATGAATCCTTCTCGCTCCCGGAAAAGTTTCGGGCCAACCATGTAACCGATCCAGTAGCCGCAGGTATTTCCTGCGACAGCGCAGAGGATAAGGACCAGATTGATGATGATGAGGGTTATCGGCGCAGACCCGTAATGGATCAAGGGGATGGTTGAGTTGACGCCTACGGCGGCAAACATTCCCAGAGCAAAGAGCAGAGAGTCTCCGGGCATGAAGAACACGGCGAGGCCGCACTCGGCGAAGACGATCAGCGCGACAATCCACAGAGCTGCAGCACCGGCGCCCTCAATGATGGTCTGAGGGTCCATCCAGGCGGGGGTGAGTAGGGCAGGGAGGGTCATGAGGAGACTCGGCATGGGGTCAAGACTATCTTTGGTCCGTGTGTTCCCCGTCCGCTGATGAACTCGCTGATGCTCCTTCGCTCCAAATCCCCAGCCAGTTAGCGACCGCAGTTGTAGGTATTGGGCCGATGCCCAAACCATGGCCTGATGACCCGAGACTCGATCCTGAGCTGTTGGCCTCAGGGGATCGACGCAATGTCATTGATCGGTATCGGTACTGGACGATGGAGGCAATTGTCGCCGACCTTGACACCCAGCGCTCCCGGCTGCACGTGGCTATCCAGAACTGGGAGCACGACTTCAATATTGGGTCGGTGGTGCGCACCGCCAACGCTTTTAACGTGTCAGCCGTTCATATCTTGGGGCGGCGTCGTTGGAATAAACGTGGCGCGATGGTGACCGATCGGTACTTGCACGTTTACCACCACCCTGACGTTCCTTCTTTCCTACAGTGGCTTGACGAGCACGGTGTCACTCCCGTAGGAGTGGATAACCTGTCCGGGTCAGTGCCACTGGAGACAGCCCAACTGCCGCAGGACTGCTGCCTGGTGTTCGGATCGGAAGGTCCCGGGCTAACCGACGAGATTGTCAAGGGGTGCGAGCAGTTGGTGGCCATCACCCAATACGGGTCAACTCGTTCCATGAATGCTGGTGCGGCTGCCGCGATTGCCATGTACGCCTGGACGACACAGTGGCGTCCAAAGCCGCCCACTGGCTGATCGGGGAGAACTGTCACCCCCTAGGCTCGTGCCATGAGCACACAACCCACTGAGGGACCACCACATCTAGTCGTGGCATTCAATCCAGTGCCTAGTGCCTCCCGGGTTGCCCATCATCACGCGACGAGATTTCGCTTGGCGGTGCAGGCCCTCATCATCGTTGTTATAGGTGGTCTGTTGTGGACGCTGACAGCAGACGCTTTCAAGCTATCGACGGTGATGTGGATGCTCGGGGCGTGGGTGGTGTTATTCGTCGTGCTTTTCGTCATCCAGAATCTGCGGCTACACGCTGCTCGCAAGGATCTTCTCGACGTCGGGGAAGGCCCAGCGCTCATCATCTGTCCGGGCCGGTTACTTCTGAGACGAGCATTGCGCTTAAGATCCAAAGAGTCCACGGCTACGTCTATGGATGAGGTCCGCTGGGACGATCTTTCGGCGATCAAGGTGGGCGGCTCGTCGATTGGGTCTGGTCCCGGTTTGGTCGTCCATGCCGATGATAGCAGGCAGTGGGAGGTTCCACTCTCGTGGCTTGATAGTCGACTAGCTGACATTGACGCCGCGATCTCCGTGGCCTCTGGTGGTCGGGTTCGGGTGGAACAGGATAGTTCGGAGATCGCTGACTAATGCGCGCTGCGCAGCACCTATGAGCGTGCTAGGCGCTGGGACTGACATTGGGGCGGTGTCTGCGGAAGAATGGTTCTTGTCATCGCGAGTTCATAATAGGAAAGGCCTAACATGCCCATCGCAACACCCGAGATCTACGGCGAGATGATCGACCGCGCGAAGGAACACGGCTTCGCGTACCCGGCTATCAACGTGACCTCCTCCCAGACCCTCAACGCTGCTCTACAGGGGTTCACTGAGGCTGGTTCCGACGGCATCGTCCAGATCTCTACCGGTGGTGCCGAGTACGCCTCCGGACAGACGGTGAAGGATATGGTGACCGGTGCGGTTGCTCTTGCGGAGTACGCCCACGTCGTCGCTAAGAAGTACCCGATCAACGTGGCCTTGCACACTGACCACTGCCAGAAGGAGAAGCTGGACAAGTACGTCAACCCGCTCATTGCCATCTCGCAGGAGCGCGTCGACAAGGGGCAGGACCCGTTGTTCAACTCCCACATGTGGGATGGTTCGGCTATTGAGGTTGAGGAGAACCTGCAGATTGCCGAGGAGTTGTTGTCGCGTACCTCGAAGGCCAAACTTATCCTCGAGATCGAGGTCGGCGCTGTTGGTGGTGAGGAAGACGGCGTCACTGGCGAGATCAACGAGAAGCTGTACACCACCGTCGCTGATGGCATGCGCACCCTTGAGGTGTTGGGCCTGGGCGAGAAGGGCCGCTACACGACGGCCCTGACCTTCGGCAACGTTCACGGTGCGTACAAGCCTGGTTACGTCAAGCTGCGCCCGGAAATCCTCAAAGAGATCCAGGACGAGTGCGGCAAGAAGTACGGCAAGGACAAGCCGTTCGATCTGGTCTTCCACGGTGGGTCGGGCTCGACCGCTCAGGAGATCGCCGACGCGGTGTCCTACGGCGTCATCAAGATGAACGTCGATACTGATACTCAGTATGCGTTTTCGCGTCCTGTTGTTGAGCACATGTTTAAGAATTACGACGGCATGCTCAAGATTGACGGTGAGGTCGGTAACAAGAAGATGTACGACCCGCGTTCGTGGGGCAAGAAAGCTGAGGCTGGTATGGCTGCCCGGATTGTTGAGGCTTGTGAGCAGCTGGGTTCGAAGGGTACCTCGGTTAACGCCTGAGTTGTTTTGTGAAGATTCCCGGCCAGTCCTGTTGAGGATTGGCCGGGAATTTTAATTGTCATCGGTGTGATGGTAGTGGTGGCGGCGGGCTGTTGTTGGCGTGTACTGTGGTGTTACAGTCGACGAGCCACTTGCCATTGACGGGGGTCATGGCGACTGTCACGATAGGTTCTGCTCTCGCTCGTGAGTCAATATCCGTCGTTCTTGTCGGAAGAGGGCCTTCGGAGATAAGGGTTCCTTTGTTCAGCCTGGCTGAGTCGGTGTGGAAGGCCTTGAAAATGGCGTGACCCCAGGCTTCAGCTTTCTTGGAATGACTGTCCCAGTCGGCATTGGGTGCGACGGGGTCCTGGACTCGGTAGTTATCAATGGTGTCAGGGGTTGACGGCGAAATAGGTTGCCATGCCGACGGTGCTTACCTGGAGTTCATCATCACGGTGCTGTACTAGGAGTGTTCCGCCAATCCCGGCAGCGGCGGACAAGATGGCACGTAAAGCATACTTGACAGCAGACTTGATATTCAGTGTTTCCTCTGGATAATAATCGATTTTATGTCAAGTTAAGCACCCATATTGTCCATCTCAAGCTCTTCTTTTTACTCTCAGAATCAACGCTCTTTTTAAGAGCAAAGAATGGTTTGTTGTGTACGTTTTGCTGTGGTAGGTGAGGAGTGGTTGCTTTCCACTTCTTCCCGTGATGATCGTGGAATGATACCGAGCGCTCCCATATCCATACTGAACGACGTTTCCGTGCCACATGTCGTAGTAGTGCGATGCGAGCCGGGACCGTTTGTTGGCCAAGGCAAATGATCGGAATTTTCCGACATTGACCTATGATGCAGAAGTGTACGGAGGCCACTGGAGGTAGAACCATGACTTGTCGGCGTTCTTCCATATCAGGTTTCCGGTGTACCCTCATCCCGGTGCCTGACATACATTGGGAAACAAAGTTCGTGCAGTCTCCTCCCTGTCCGGAGCCATCACAGCGGCGATAGGCACTGTTGTAGTTCGTCCAGTACCTGTTGGCGTATGCGGCTGCCTTGAAGCGGCCCGACCGGCTGACTGATCTCTCGCTTAGTTCTGGATTAATTCGCGCCTCTATCTCGTAGAGCTCGGCAGCCAACGGTGCCGGGTCGGGGAGCTTGTCGCGGTGAATGTCTTCTCGTGGTGCAAGGGCCGCTGAACGAAGAGGCTCGGGCAGCGTGCTTAGGTGGCTTCTTACCGTGACATTCGCCTGCTGTCTGCATAGTTGCGCCAGTGAAGTCTGGGTGGTCCTTGGTGACGAAGGTCTTCCCGATCCTGTCGACATATTTCAACTTTCGGCTCTTTCATTTCAGTCGATTCAGGTGTGACGAATCAAGCTCTCGGGAGGGATCGAAGGCTTCCGGGCACCAGGCCAGTGTGTATAGGACGTGACGACATAATCTGCGGCGCCCACCGGGTTGATGTGGTCGGCCTTCGGCGCCTTGGAATGCGTGGGCAGGTGTCAGGTACATCGCAAACACTTCGAGACAGGCGGCAAACAGACGACACGCCACAGTGGTCGTGATGGTTTGTATGAACAACTTTTCGCTGGTCGGATAGCCCCACTGTGAGTATGTCATTTTGGTGCGAAGGGGCGCTGCGTGCCGTGTGTGGTGGCAGCGGAATCCCGAGTGCGCATGTCTGCCATAGCGTGTCGCGTGATTACGGCCGCGATCTCCGCGACGTCACCGAGTTGACCTCGGCCCCCTTCTACCGTCAGCATTCGCCTGACGGAGAACTCCTGGTTGCCAGATTGCCGGTCGTGAACGGATGCGGATGACGAGGCGGCGTGGAAGTGCTGGAACAACAAGTCAGATCAATTCAGGAGAGCCATGTCGCGACCCAAACCCACCGGAGAGAACCGCGTCGTCGACGCCGACGAGATCTTCTTTTCTACTACCGACTCCAAAGGAAACATCGGAAAGGCGAACTCGGTGTTCGTCGACATATCCCGGTACTCCTGGGACGACCTCGTCGGAGCTCCCCACAACATCGTTCGCCACCCCATGATGCCGGGGGCAGCATTCCTAGCCATGTGGACAACCATCCAGGCTGGCGATCCTTTCTGCGCCTACGTCCACAACCTGGCCGGTGACGGTGCCACGTATACCGTGTTGGCCACCATCGTTTCCCAAGCGGATGGTTACCTCTCGGTGCGTGTTGCCCCGCAGGTTCCCGAGATGCTTCAGGCCGCCGAGGCGGTATACCAGGCTGCTCGTGATGCCGAGTGGGTGGCCGGGGAGCAGGGGTGTGGTGCCCCGGAGCGTGCCCGTCGCGGGCTGGACGCCGTCCAGTCGGCTCTCGAACAAGCGGGATACCCTGACTATCCGACCTTCATGCGCAAGGCGCTAGTGCAGGAAGTAGCGGCGCGCCGGCAGCGGCACCGTGCCTCCCGTGGTATGGTTGATGGCTCGTCCCTTGGTCAGCTCGCCGACCAGGTCAGCAATGTCCGAACCGTGGTGGAAAGGTGGCTAGAGACCTTTGGTGGGCTGAGTGATCTGTCGGTCAAGGCTTGTCGAACTGCCAGAACCCTTGGGCAAGCGATGACTGAATCCCAGCGCACCAGTGACGCCATCACCGACTCCCACCATGCCGCCGAGGCTGCGTTGCGGCCCTTGGTGACGGTTCTTACTTTGTGGAGTCGTATGGACGCCGAGATCGCCCCGCTTGTCGACGGGGTGGTTGCCGACCTCGATGCCTTGGCTGCTAGCGCTGACCTCACCAGTTTCCGATTGGCGGTGGCCTATATCCAGGTGGAGTCGACGCGCAGTTTCGTTGCCGAGTTGTGGGCTGAGGTGGACGGCTGGGAGCGCGCCTTGCCGGCCATTGACGACCTGTCCCGGGCTGTCGAGGAGGCGATGTCGCAGGCAAACCATCACCTTGAGCAGGTGCGCACCCTGGCCGAACAGGCGGCATCGCGTACTGAGGAGCTTGCCGGCCTGATGTCCATGCCGACCGCGCTACTGAGCAGTTGGCAACAGATGGTCAGCCAGCGCGAGTTGTCATCTGGGGTAGCCGATATCGTCCCGCGGGTGGAGGAGCAGATCGGAGCCAGTCAAGCGATGGCTGCCGAGCTGACCGACGTGGTTGCGGGGTTGCGCAGGCTTGCGCAGGCCGACGATGGCGGGTTGGACGTCTCGGTCCTCGCCGAGATCCGCCGCCTGGCCGGTGAGGTTGCAACGCGCTGATTTTGTGGGTGGGGCGGGGCTTTTGGGCAATTGTTCAGTTGAACGTGGTTCAAGTCTGAAAAAGGGACCCACTTAGTCCCGGCCTGTTCGTCACGTGAAATCATGGACCCATGAGTCCGCGAAAGATTGGCGTTACTGAGCTCGTGCTCCGCGATGCGCATCAGAGCCTGCTTGCCACCCGCATGGCCATGGAGGACATGGTCGATGCCTGTGCCGACATTGATGCGGCAGGCTTCTGGTCTGTTGAGTGCTGGGGTGGAGCTACCTTCGATTCCTGCATCCGATTCCTCAACGAAGACCCGTGGGAGCGTCTGCGCACCTTCCGCAAGCTGCTGCCGAACTCTCGGCTGCAGATGCTGCTACGTGGCCAGAACCTCCTGGGCTACCGCCACTACAACGACGAGGTCGTCGATAAGTTCGTCGAAAAATCGGCAGAGAACGGTATGGACGTGTTCCGCGTGTTCGACGCCCTGAACGATCCTCGCAACCTTGAGCACGCGATGGCTGCCGTCAAGAAGACGGGCAAGCATGCCCAGGGCACCATCTGCTACACCACCTCCCCGATTCACACCCCGGAGAGCTTCGTCAAGCAGGCCGATCGCCTCATCGATATGGGTGCCGATTCAATCGCATTCAAGGACATGGCTGCCCTGCTTAAGCCTCAGCCCGCATTCGACATCATTAAGGGTATCAAGGAGAACCACCCGGATGTGCAGATCAACCTGCACTGCCACTCCACCACGGGCGTCACCCTGGTTACGCTGCAGAAGGCCATTGAGGCCGGCGTTGACGTCGTCGACACCGCTATCTCCTCGATGTCACTCGGCCCTGGCCACAACCCAACAGAGTCGCTGGTCGAGATGCTCGAGGGCACCGAGTACACCACTGGCCTTGACATGGATCGTCTCCTTAAGATCCGCGACCACTTCAAGAAGATCCGCCCGAAGTACAAGAAGTTTGAGTCGAAGACCTTGGTCAACACCAACATCTTCCAGTCTCAGATCCCGGGCGGAATGCTGTCGAACATGGAGTCCCAGCTCGAGGCCCAGGGTGCCGGTGACCGCATGGATGAGGTCATGAAGGAGGTGCCGCGCGTCCGCAAGGATGCCGGTTACCCGCCGCTAGTCACCCCGTCTTCCCAGATCGTCGGGACTCAAGCCGTGTTCAACGTCCTTATGGGCAATGGCTCGTACAAGAACCTCACCGCCGAGTTCGCCGACCTCATGCTTGGCTACTACGGAAAGCCCATCGGTGAACTCAACCCCGAGATCGTCGAGATGGCCAAGAAGCAGACCGGCAAGGAGCCGATCGACTGCCGTCCCGCCGATCTGCTCGAGCCTGAGTGGGATCAGCTAGTTGAGCAGGCTAAGGGTCTCGAGGGTTTCGACGGCTCTGATGAAGATGTTCTCACCAACGCCCTGTTCCCGGGAGTTGCCCCCAAGTTCCTCAAGGAGCGCTCGGAGGGCCCGAAGAGCGTCGCGATGACCGAGGCACAGCTGAAGGCCGAGAAGGAAGGCACCGGCGCTGCCGGCATCGCCGGACCGGTCAACTACAACGTGACGGTCGGTGGCAACAGCCACCAGGTGACCGTCGAGCCTGCGTGAGGATGATCGCCAACTATGGCTGAGAAGAAACCAATCAAGCTGGCCGACACTATGGCCGGTCGGATCGAGCAGCTTGCCGACGAGCGTCACGCTATGGAGCTTGGCGGCGGTGAGGATCGACTCGAGAAGCAGCGCGCAAGGGGCAAGCAAACTGCCCGTGAGCGTATCGATAACCTCGTTGATGCTTACTCTTTTGACGAGGTTGGTGCGTTCCGTAAACATCGCACCACCCTCTTCGGCATGGATAAGGCTGAGGTTCCCGCTGACGGCGTCGTCACCGGTCGCGCGACCGTTCACGGTCGTCCGGTGCGCGTCGCATCCCAGGACTTCACTGTCATGGGTGGATCGGCTGGCGAGACTCAGTCGACCAAGGTTGTCGAGACGATGGAGCAGGCCCTGTTGACCGGTACCCCGTTCCTGTTCTTCTATGATTCTGGCGGTGCCCGAATCCAGGAGGGCATCGACTCGTTGTCTGGGTACGGCAAGATGTTCTACGCTAACGTCAAGCTGTCGGGCGTCGTGCCGCAGATCGCCATCATTGCCGGCCCCTGCGCCGGTGGCGCCTCCTATTCCCCGGCCCTGACCGACTTCATCATCATGACGAAGAAGGCCCACATGTTCATTACGGGCCCCGGAGTTATCAAGTCGGTTACCGGTGAAGAAGTCACCGCTGACGACCTAGGTGGTGCGGATGCGCATATGTCCACTTCGGGCAACATCCACTTCGTGGCCGAGGACGACGACGCCGCAGTGCTCATCGCGCAGAAGCTGCTGAGCTTCCTGCCGCAAAACAATACTGAGGATGCCCAGATCTCCAACCCCAACAGCGACGTTTCCCCGCAGCCCGAGCTGCGCGACATCGTCCCGTTGGACGGCAAGAAGGGCTACGACGTCCGCGACGTCATCTCTAAGATCGTCGACTGGGGCGACTACCTTGAGGTTAAGGCCGGTTGGGCGACCAACATCGTTACCGCTTTCGCCCGGGTCAATGGTCGGACGGTCGGCATCGTTGCCAACCAGCCGAAGGTCATGTCGGGCTGCCTCGACATTAACGCCTCCGACAAGGCTGCCGAGTTCATCACTTTCTGCGACTCGTTCAACATTCCGTTGGTGCAGTTGGTTGACGTTCCTGGCTTCCTGCCTGGCGTCCAGCAGGAGTACGGCGGCATTATTCGCCACGGTGCGAAGATGCTGTACGCCTACTCCGAGGCCACCGTCCCGAAGATCACCGTGGTACTGCGCAAGGCCTACGGCGGCTCCTACCTGGCCATGTGTAACCGTGACTTGGGTGCCGACGCCGTCTACGCCTGGCCGAGTGCGGAGATCGCGGTGATGGGTGCCGATGGCGCTGCTAATGTCATTTTCCGTCGCCAGATCAAGGAATCTGAGGATCCCGCAGCTACACGTGCCGCGAAGATCGAGGAGTACCGCAACGCCTTTAACACGCCCTATGTGGCTGCCGCCCGCGGGCAGGTTGATGACGTGATCGATCCGGCCGACACCCGTCGCAAGATTACCGCCGCCCTGGAGACCTACGCCACCAAGCGTCAGTCCCGTCCGGCCAAGAAGCACGGCGTCATGCCGTGCTGAGCGAATAAGGCTGATGGGAGGACAAGATGAGTGAGAATAATGAACTCGTCATCGAGACGTTGAACAAGCGACTCGCGGCGCTGGAGGCCGAGGTTTCCCGGCTCAAGAAAACGAGCAAGGAAATTCCTGAGGACGTGCTCGCTGCTATCTGCGCCGCTGTTTCGGCTTACCTGGGCAACGACGGAAAAGTTCAGGCCGTCCGTTTCGCCCCAAGTGAGACCTGGGTCCGTCAAGGGCGCAGGGCTCAGCAGAACCATTCGATTCGTTGACCTGGAGAAACTGACATGAAGCTCAAGGTGACCGTCAATGACGTCGCATACGACGTGGACGTTGACGTTGATAAGACCCCCAATGCGCCGATGGCGCCGATCCTCTTCGGCGGTGGCTCCGGCGGCCCGATGAAGGCATCTGGCGGCGCCGGAAAGGCCGGTGAGGGCGAGATTCCCGCTCCGCTGGCCGGGACTGTAGCGAAGATCCTCGTGGCCGAGGGAGACGCCGTGAAGGCCGGTCAGGTGCTCCTGACCCTCGAGGCCATGAAGATGGAGACTGAGATCAATGCCCCGGCGGACGGAACCGTCAAGGGTGTTTTGGTGGCTGTCGGAGACGCTGTCCAGGGAGGCCAAGGCCTGGTGGCTCTGGGCTGAGGCCCGTAAACCACAGGGCGGCCCGCTCCTCTGAGGAGCGGGCCGCCCTTCACGTCGTGGCGGTTGACATCATTTGTAGATGATGACCTTGCGGCCGGTTGGGGTGTGATTCCACAGCCACTTCAGGCCATTCATGTTGCGGATGTTGATGCAACCGTGCGATCCGCCGACCCAACCATTCTTAGCGAATCCGGCGGAGTAGTGGATGGCCTGGCCTTTGTAGAAGAACATGGAGTACGGCATGGGGGAGCCGTAGGTACTTGAGACGTGGTTCTTGTCCTTCCAATACACCGAGTGCACTCCCTCGGCAGTCGGCATACTCGACCGTCCATAGCGGGCGTCGAGGGTGATAAGGATGCGTCCATTCTGGACCATCCAGATCTTTCGCTGGCTCTTGGAGCCACAGATAACGGTTCCGGTCAAGCAGCGACGATCAAGGTGAACACCGGCATTCGAGATCGGCAGGGTGGTCGGAGGGGCCGCGACGCGCCTGGAGGATAACGATGAGGCTGGAACCCATGTCTGTCTGTTGTTGAACAGGACCGGCGCCCACCTGTTGTAGTTCGGGCCGCGACGCACGACGCGATCACCCTGATGTGCGGTACCCATTGACCGCGCCGACTTCGAGGCGCCAGTGCGTATCGTCTGATTTGTCTTCACCCAGAACGTTTGTGGACGGGTCGAGGTGACGGTGTTTCCGGGTAGCCAGCCCTGTTTGTTTTGGTAGTAGACCGGGGCCCAGCCGTTGTGGTTCGGGCCGCGGCGTACTAGGGCGTGGGTGGTGGTGGTTTTGTTCATGGAGCGGTAGTTGTTTCCTGCTCCGGTGCGTAGGTTGGAGGAGAGGTAGATCCACTGGGTTTGGGGGTGCCAGTTCGTGACGGTGTTCGCGGGCACCCAAGCCTTGGTGGTCTTGTAGAGGATCGGCGCCCATCCCTTGTAGTCCGCACCGCGACGACTCACTTGTGCAGTGACCGACACCTTGCCCATGGAACGGTAACTGGTCCCGGCACCAGTGCGCAGGTCCGTGGTGAGGTACATCCACAGCGGTGTGCCGGTGACTGATTGCTGAGTAGCCCTGATATGAGCGGATACCGATGGAGTCGATGCTGAGGGTTTCGGCGTCGCCAGTGAGCTTGGGGCTTCCGATTCGGTTGAGGAAAGAGGCGACTCGGGGGAAGGAATGGCCTTAGTAGAAGGGCTTTCTTCGGAGCCAGGGGAGGTCGTCGGGGTTCCGGGTGCGCCGGCGGTGACAGCGGGCGAAGATTGCGTCGGATCGGGTGACGCAGTCGGTCCTGCGTTCGCAACGCCGACGACCCCAGCCGATAGCGACATCGCCAGTGCGGCTGCCAGGCCGGCAGTGCGGGAGGAGTGCATGAGTCAAAACCTTTCAGGATGTGGACGAGAAGATGCTACGCCTTTTAGCCCACGGCTTTGACTTGGTTTCTGTTCTCCCCCAAGCCTGTGGTGGCAGGGTTTTCGCTGTGACATTACGACGGCGCCGCAGCACTCCTAGTCAGCGAGAACTGCAGCGCCGTCGTGAGGCGTTTGTCAGCTATTTTTTGCGCGGGTGCGGGCTTTGGCCCGCTCGTGGGCATTGAGCTCAGTTTTGCGGATACGCACGACGGCCGGGGTGACCTCTAGGCACTCGTCTTCACGGCAGAACTCGAGCTGCTGCTCCATCGAGAGCTTGGTTGCCGGGATGAGGCGTTCCAGCTCGTCGCCGGTGGAAGAGCGCACATTGGTGAGGTGTTTTTCCTTGGTGGGGTTGACGTCCATGTCGTCGGGACGGGAATTCTCGCCGACGACCATGCCCTCGTAGGTGTCCTCGCCCGGTGAGACGAACATGGTGCCGCGTTCCTGCAGGTTGAACAGAGCGTAGGAGGTGACGACTCCGTGACGATCTGCGACCATCGAGCCACTCTGACGGGTGCGCAACTCGCCCACCCACGGTTGGAAGTTCTCGAAGATCTGGTTCATGATGCCCTGGCCACGGGTCTGGGTGAGGAACTCGGTGCGGAATCCGATGAGACCACGGGCCGGGACGACAAACTCCATGCGTACCCAGCCGGAGCTATGGTTGACCATGTGCATCATCTGGCCCTTGCGCAGGCCCATCATCTGGGTGACGGCACCCATGAACTCCTCTGGGGCGTCAATGGTGACCCGTTCGAAGGGCTCGTGCAGTTTACCGTCAATAGTCTTGGTGACGACCTGCGGTTTGCCAACGGTCAGCTCGAACCCTTCACGACGCATCTGCTCGACGAGGACAGCCAGCTGCAATTCGCCGCGGCCTTGTACCTCCCACATGTCGGGGCGGGCGGTGTCGGCGACCTTGATTGAGACGTTTCCGATGAGTTCTTGGTTGAGGCGAGCCTCGAGAAGACGAGCGGTGAGTTTGTCCCCGGAGTGGCCTGACAGTGGCGAGGTATTGATGCCGATCGTCATCGACATGGACGGTTCGTCGACGTGAATGAGGGGTAACGGTTCCGGGCTTTCGGGATCTGAGAGCGTCTCGCCAATGGTGATCTCGGGGATACCGGCAATGGCGACAATGTCTCCGGGCCCAGCTTTCTCCGCGGGAACGCGTTCAAGGGCCTCGGTCATGAGCAGTTCGGAGAGCTTGACGTTCTGGACCGAGCCGTCGCGCTTGCACCACGCCACCGTCTGTCCCTTGGTGAGCTCACCGGACACCACGCGGCACAGAGCCAGACGACCGAGGTAGGGGGAGGCGTCGAGGTTGGTAACGTGGGCGCGCAACACCCCGCCCTCTTCGTAGGTGGGGGCCGGGATGTTCTCGAGGATGCAGTCGAACAGCGGTTGCAGGTCGGGGGAGTCGGGCAACTTGCCATCCTCGGGCTTGTTGAGGGAGGCTCGGCCAGCCTTGGCTGAGGCGTAGATTACTGGCACGTCGAGCAGAGAGGCATCGTCGTCGTCAGAAAGGTCCATGAAGAGGTCGTAGGTTTCCTCGACGACGTCGTCGATGCGGGCGTCGGAGCGGTCAACCTTGTTGAGCACCAGGATGAGAGGCAGTTTCTTTGCTAGCGCTTTGCGTAGCACGAAGCGAGTCTGTGGCAATGGCCCCTCGGATGCGTCAACGAGCAGAATGACGCCGTCGACCATCTCTAGGCCGCGCTCCACCTCGCCGCCGAAATCGGCGTGGCCGGGGGTGTCGATGATGTTGAGGGTGATTTTCTCGCCGTCGCTCATGACGTGCTTGACAGCAGTGTTCTTGGCGAGGATCGTGATGCCCTTCTCGCGTTCCAGATCCATCGAGTCCATGACGCGTTTTTCGACTTCGGCGCCCTCGCGGAAGGCTCCCGACTGCCACAACATAGCGTCGACCAAAGTGGTCTTTCCGTGGTCAACGTGGGCCACGATAGCGATGTTGCGCAGATCCTTGCGTACGGGCATGCAGAACTCCGGTTCGGGTCGAGGATGGAGACACCGCGATGGGGTCGCGGGCGGCTGGCGGGCGAAAACGCACCACCGTGAAGTGTAGGTCAGGGCAGGGTTGCGCTACGAATGAGCGAGTCAGCGCCACCTTCAGTAGTGCGGATGTGGTGGGTGAGTCGCAGTTTTCTCGGCAGTCGTGTGAATTCCATCGCACCACTGCGAGGGTGGCACCTGTGCCTTGACCTGGTCGACGTGCTCGCCACACCCGGCCCACGTCGTCTTGCCACAAACGTTGCATCTGACGGGTCGGCACATAGTGGTAATCCTTTCGTGGGCTGAAACAAGTTTATGTCATGTGGCCTTGTTGGTGGCCCGAGCGAGCGCCGCGCTGCGTTTCGCCTTAGGCTTGGGAGCATGGCTGAGGAGCAAAACACCGATCTGACCACTGAGATCGAGGGGCAGGACCATGGCGTGCGGTTGCCGCCCGACCCGGCCATTCGCAAACTTGCCAGGCGTGGTCGCGATGAGTTCATGGCGGTCGTTAAGGAGCATCCGACCTCGACGTTATGCTGGGCCCTCCTGGCTGAGGGGTCGTTGCTGAGCGGTACTGATGCCGCTGACGTTGCCGCGTACGCTTATGCCCGCACAGGTCGTGACCTTGGCCTCGAGCAACTTCGGGACGCTGGATGGGATGGCGAGGGGCTCGTGGATTGGGGCTATCTGCCTCACCAAGGGGTATTCCGTTGCCTGCACGCCTTGTCGATGGCGGCCGAGCGGCTTGGATTCGGTGATGAAGCCGACGACGCCGACACCATGTTGCGGGAGTTGAGCGACGAAGCATGGCGGGCGTTGCGTGGCGATGATGTGCCGTCTGGTAGTGCTGTAGACGTCGACGTGGCTGAAGGGTCTGCTGAGGAGTAGGAGTGACGGTTTCGTTGTCGCCCGGCAGTAGAAGGTTGACAGTGGGCCTATTCTTTTGCATCCTTAACATAGGACATCCAATGTCCAACGTAATGCGCAGGTGTTTACCTGACCAATCAATGGAGATGGGCGTATGAGCAACGTCGAGGCCATGGCGGCTAGGAAATCATGGCGTGACGAGTTGACCGGCACGCAGTGGAAATCGTTCTGGGCGGCATGGATCGGTTATCTGCTGGACGGATTCGACTTCGTCATGATCACGCTGGTCCTCACCGAGATCGGCAGGACCTTTCACGTCGGACCAGCGGCGACTGCGACCCTGGTGTCCGCTGCCTTTATTGCGCGATGGTTTGGCGGGCTGCTGCTGGGAGCTATCGGCGACCGGATAGGCCGCAAGGAAGCCATGGTCATCTCGATTTTGCTTTATGCGGGTGGATCGGTCGCCTGTGCCATTGCCCCGGCTTTCTGGGTCATCTTCGTTGCCCGCGTCTGCATCGGCATGGGTATGGCCGGTGAGTACGGCTCTTCAGCCACCTACGTCATTGAGTCCTGGCCAGTGCGTCTGCGGAATAAGGCCTCCGGGTTCCTTATTTCCGGATTCTCTCTCGGTGCCGGTGTAACGGCTCAGGTATATGCCCTCATCGAGTACCTTACCCGTGGCACCTCCGCTGAGCCTTATACCTGGCGAATCCTCTTCGCGCTTGGCATTATCCCGATCGCCTTGGCCCTGTGGCTGCGTCGTGCCCTTCCTGAGGCCGCCGACTTTGTAAAAATGCGCGAGGAACAGGCCGCTCGGGCCGCTGTCGGCGAAGCCGTCGAGAAGACCGACATGTTCACCATGCTCTTCGCACGTACCCCGAAGCGAAGCATCATTAACATTGTCCTGGCCCTCACAACGTTCGGATGCCTAATCGTCATTTACCTGTTCAAGAGCGGCGTCCCGGGGCTCGTGTTGGCACTGCTGTGGATCGTCGTCGTGGCTGTCATGGTGAGCTTCATGGCCCAGTTCGAGGGACCGCGTTGGCCGACAGGTGTGGCCGTCATGATCACGGTGTTTGTCGCCTTCCTCTACTCCTGGCCTTTGCAGGCCCTGTTGCCCACCTACTATCGCCAGACTCTGGGCCTGGCCAGCGACACCGCTTCGAATCTCGTGACCGCCACTTCTTTTGGCGCCGCTGCGGGCTGCATCATGGCCGGATTCATCGGTGACAAATTCGGCACCCGCAAGGCCTATTGGGTCTCCTTGCTCATTTCGGAGTTCCTCGTTCTGCCGGTCTTCCTTGTTAGCCGGGACATGGTGCATTCCTCAACAATATGGGTCGTGCTCCTCGGAGTCTTCATCTTTGCCCAGCAGATGTTCGGACAGGGCATCTCTGGTCTGCTGCCGAAGTTCATTTCGAACTACTTCCCGGTTGAGAAACGTGCTGCTGGCTTGGGCTTCTCTTATAACGTCGGAGCTCTCGGTGGGGCCATCGCCCCGGTCCTCGGCATTGCCCTGGCAGGTGATCCAGCTACCGGTGTCGGCGGTGCGCTGCCCTCCAGCTGGGGCCTCGGATGGACCCTGTTCATCCTGTCTTTCGCATTCACCGCGGTGATCATCATTCTCATCGCCATCAATTTCCCGTACCGGGTGCAGAAACTGTTGCGCCCCGACCACGTGCGTCCCGCCGACCGGATGGATCACGTCGATGAAGAGCTCGCGGTTTCCCGGGATCCTGACACTATCGTCGCCTCGTGATACGGGCGAAAAGGAGGCCATGACATGAACACTGTTCCGACCATCGTTGGCGCGTACGCCGCGATGCCACGGACCACTGCCGAGCGGGAGGACTTTTACCGAGGGCTGGCCGAGACCGGTTGGGTCGACGGTATCGAGATTCCCTACCGAGATGGCCTCGACGCCGATCCTCGGTGGCTCGTCGATCAACTGCGCGACCGGTTCGCCCACTGCGTCGTGACGGCCATTCCGGGAACCATGGGGCGGCTGGCCGGTGATCCGGACTTCGGCCTGGCGTCCGCCGATGGGCCAGGGCGTCAACGAGCACTCGAATGGTTCACCGCCCTGGTTGACGATGTGCGAGCCTTGCACGAGGTGGTCGGACACCCTGTCGTCAGATGGGTCGAGGTCCATTCCGCTCCCAGTCGTAAGGCCGACGTGAAGGCATTCGCCTCCTCGCTGGCCGAGCTCTCCGGCCTGTTCGAGGACGCTGGACTTGCCATCGTCGTTGAACACTGCGACTCGGCTGGCAGCGTCGGACCGGGTGAGAAGGAGTTCCTCAGTCTAGACGACGAGATTACCGCGGTGGCCGGCACGGGGGTGTCCCTGACAATCAACTGGGGCCGCAGTGTCGTTGAATCCCATGACCCCGAGCTGCCCGCACGCCAAGTTGCTCGGCTGGCCGCTGCCGGTCTGCTTGGCGGGGTGATGGTCTCGGGCGCTGGTCCGGACGCCACTCAGTACGGCCCGGTCTGGGGAGACGCTCACCTCCCGTTGCGAGACGACGAACCTACCAGCCTCCTGACCTCAGACCTCATCGGCTCCTTCCTGGACGCCGCCCGAGGCTTGCAGGCCTACCAAGGAATCAAGATCCAGACTCCTTCCAACGCCACCGTCGAGCGGCGGCTGGCCATGATCGCTTCCATCCATGACGTCATGGTGGCGGCATGACATCCATCAACGACACGACATCCACAAACAACACGAAGGACGACACCATGACCACGAAGTTCCACGGCGTCATTCCCCCTGTCGTCACCCCACTGACGACCAATGGCGACCTTGACGTCCCGTCCTATGAGAAGCTTATAAACCGCCTGCTCGGCCAAGGCGTGGACGGACTGTTCGTCCTCGGGTCCACCTCAGAGGTCGCTTTTTTTGACGACGAGATGCGCGGACGCGTCCTGGCCGAGGCCAAGCGGATCATTAACGGACGGGTGCCGCTGCTGGCTGGCGTCATCGACACCGAGACCCTGCGCGTCATTCGCCACATCCGCCAGGCCGAGGACGTTGGCGTCGACGCCGTCGTCGCCACCGCGCCGTTTTACGCCATTACCGGACCTACCGAAGTCGAAAACCACTTCCGCGCCCTGCACGAGGCCACTGACCTACCACTGTTCGTCTACGACATCCCGGTGTGCGTGCACGTCAAAGTCCCCGTCGAGCTTATGATCAGGTTGGGACGCGAGGGGGTCATTGTGGGCTGCAAAGATTCCTCGGCCGATGACGTCTCCTTCCGCCGTCTCGCCTTGGCTAACCGTGCTGCCGGCTCTCCGCTATCCCTGTTCACCGGTCACGAGGTTGTCGTCGACGGGGCTTTCATGTCGGGCGCCGACGGTGTCGTGCCTGGTCTGGCTAACGTTGACGCGACCAACTACGTCGCCATGTACAAGGCCTACCGTGAGGGGGATTGGGAGACCGTTCGTATCGAGCAGGACAAGGCCACCGAGCTGTTCGAGATCGTCTTCGCCCCGCAGGGTGTCGTCGGCCCGGCCGCCGGTGTGGGCGCTTTCAAGACGGCCATGCAGCTCCTGGGCATCATCGCAACCAACACCATGAGCGTGCCTCTGCCAACCCTCACAGATGACAACGTAGAGAGAGTCGCCGAGGTGCTTCGTCGCGTCGGCCAGCTCGCGTGAATGACAAACACCGATCTGAGGAGGACTTAAGCATGAGCGGATTCACCGACAGGCTCATCGCATCCATGGCGGGAGGACTTGTGGTTTCCTGCCAGGCTTACCCAGGAGAACCGCTGCGCCACCCTGAGACGATGGCCCAGATGGCGGCCGCGGTCGAGGTCGGGGGAGCGGTGGCGGTGCGCGCTCAGGGACTCTCCGATGTTTCCGCTGTCAGGGGGCGAGTGAGCGTTCCGGTGGTCGGTATCTGGAAGGAGGGCAACGAGGGCATCTACATCACCCCAACTCTGCGACATGCACGTTGCGTGGCAGCTGCTGGGGCTGACATCGTCGCCCTCGATGGCACCCGACGTGACCGCGTCGACGGGCTGACGCTGGCTGAAACGATTAGGGGCCTCAAGGAGGAGTACGACGTCGTCGTCATGGCCGACTGCGGCTCGGTTGACGACGGTTTGTTCGCCGCTGAAGCAGGGGCTGATCTCATCGGGACGACACTGTGTGGCTATACCGGGGAGCGCCCGAAGACCGACGGTCCCGATTATGAGGTTATTGAGACTCTTGTCAACAGGCTTGATGGTGGGCGTCCCGTCATCGCTGAGGGGCGCATCCACGCCCCGGACCAAGCTCGCCGTGCGATGGACTTGGGGGCCCACGCCGTCGTCGTGGGAACCGCGATTACCCATCCGACCTCGATCACCAGGTGGTTCTGTGATGCTCTGAGGTGATTCGATTCGTCACATTACCCTTGTGGGCAGATGTTTGTTATCTGCTCTTCTCAGACTGAAGCCGGGAAACTACTCGGTATTTCCCACCAGTGCGTCCAACAGCTAGCCAAATCAGGCTGACTATTTCAAGGTTGCGTGGCGCGCATCTATCAGGAGCTGCGGGGCACCCCTCCTAGCCTCTCCCGAATAGCGGCGAAGTGGTGCCACATGGCCTCGCGGCTGGCCTGTGGGTCATGGCCTATGACGCAGTCGGCGATGAGGTCATGGGCCTGACGAGTGGCCGGCATGGTATTGGTGGGAGGAAGCATCAGCCCAGCAAGGTTGAGGGAGTCCCAAAAGACGTCAATGAGCTCGCGGGCGAGTTGATTGGCCATGTCCGCGTACAGCAGTCGGTGAAACTGACGGTCCGCGACGGCCGACTCTTTAGGGTCGTCCATCCGGGCTGCCAGGGCGTGTAGGGCGCGACCGGTCTCGGTGCTGATGGTGCCGGTAACCTCGGCGGCCAGCGAGCATTCCATGAGGGCCCGCACTTCCACCATCTCTCGCAGCCCAGTGTAGTCTCGGGCTCCGCTCTCATCGCTGGCGACCTGCTTGACGCTCCGGTAGACGAGACTGGGCCGGATTGTTGACGCAGATGCCGTTGACAGATACGTCCCTAGACCACGACGCACCTCGAGGATGCCCAGAGCGCGCAATTCACGCACTGCCTCACGAACGGTGCCACGGGCCATCCCGAACTGGGTCGCGAGGTCCTGTTCGATTGGGATGGGGTCCCCGGGGACAAGATTTGAGGAAAGGATCCACTCGAACATCCGCTGAGCCGCCGGATTGAGATTATCGGCTAAGTGGACGGCGCCGTTCGTATCTGACATGCCGTCAATCATGGCATGGACGTCATGATAGCGACACCGGAAAACTGGCTTGGGTGACGCGCGGGGGCAAAAGGCGGAAGAATGGAGACACAGCGACGTTGAAGGCGTCGCCAGACCCAGGAGCGCGACATGAGCGAGCACGTTGTTTTCCGCGATATGCGGCCAGAGGACGTTAAGGTCATCACTTTCGGAGAACCTGGCTCCCTAATTGATCGCATCGACCGTCCGGATGTTGTCGCTAGGGTTGCTCTATACGAGAACCGAATCGTCGGATATGCAGTTTCGTGGTTGGCGGTCGTCCACCGCACTCGTCGATTCATCGACGTTGAGGTCCATCCCGACTCTCGAGGCCGCCGGATCGGTACCAGGTTGGTGCGTCAGATTCAGCAGAGGGTGGACCGTCCATTGGCAACCAAGGCTATTGCTGGTTCTGACGCTGAGAGCTTCATCCTTTCTTTGGGTGCGGAGGTCTACGCGTCGTGCCCGCCCTTCGAGTTGTCTCGCCGCCATTTTGGACGAGCGATTGAGGTGTTGACGGAGGCTAGCCTTGGCCCGGGTGGAGCCATCTCGGGCGCAGCTTTGGCTCCTGGCGTGCTCGAAGCGTTGTGGGAGCAGATGTACGTCTGGATGCACGAATCGTGGTCCCCGGTCGATGACAGCGAGGCGGCCCATGAGGCACTGCGTCAGGAACTGGAAGACCTCGACGCCGAAGCCACTCGTGTGGCACTCGTCGATGGTCAGCCTGCGGCGGTGGCCTTCGTTTTTGTCGACGAAAACCCGACTGTGGTGGCAGAAACCGTGCAGGCTGGTACCCCGGCGGGTGACGAAGCCGTCGCCTCAGCAATGTCGTCGGTGATCACCTGGGCCGAGGATGCCGGCTTTAAGCGCATCAATTTCGACGGTCATCGTAGCGACCCACACTTCGGCCCGCTCGCGTCTCGCCTTCCGCTGGAGGGAGCCAGCCTGAATCTCATGGAGATCTCGGTCCTGCCGGCTGACGACGTCGATGATGCGGTGGACGATGGCGCAACCGTTGTCTGAGGGGCGTTGCTAATAGGCTCGGGCAGAACGGATTGGCCCGGGCTGGCGTTCCTCATGTCGTTACGGACACGTAGAGTGTGGCTGGTTGCGTAGCGGCCCGTGCCGGTGCAACCAGAGGCAACCCGCACAGGGGTGCAAGGAAATGGAGGAACACATGCCTGGAATCGTCGTCATGGGTACCCAGTGGGGTGACGAAGGCAAGGGCAAGGCCACCGATCAAATGTCCGAGCGCGTTGACTACTGCGTGCGGTATTCGGGAGGCAATAACGCTGGACACACTGTCGTCGTCGGTGACGAGAAGTTCTTTATGCACCTGCTTCCCTCCGGGGTTCTCAACCCGAACTCCACAGCCGTGCTCGGCAACGGAGTCGTGCTCAACCTTGACGTACTTGCTGACGAAATCGACACTCTGCGAGGTCGCGGCGTCGGGATCCCGCACCCGCTCATCAGCGCCAACGCTCACCTCATCACCCCCTACCATCAGACCCTCGACAAGGTCACCGAGCGCTTCCTCGGCAATCGCCGCATCGGCACCACGGGTCGTGGCATCGGGCCAACCTACTCGGACAAGATCAATCGGATGGGCATTCGCGTCCAGGACCTCTTTGACGAGTCGATCTTGCGTCAGAAGGTCGAGGCCTCGTTGGACCAGAAGAACCAGATCCTGGTGAAGATCTACAACCGTCGCGCCATCGATCCAGACGAGGTTGCCGACGGTCTGCTGGCCCACGCCGAGCGCATCCGTCCCTACGTCGTCGACGTGGCTCGAGTCCTCAACAAGGGCCTTGACGAGGGCAAGGTCGTGCTCTTTGAGGGTGCCCAGGCCCATCATCTTGATGTTGACTTCGGCACTTACCCGTATGTCACCTCCTCCAACCCGATCGCTGCGGGTGCGTGTACTGGCTCAGGTGTCGGACCGACCCGCATCGACCGCATCGTTGGCATTGCCAAGGCTTACACCACTCGTGTTGGAGAAGGTCCATTCCCGACTGAGTTATTTGACGATGATGGTGAGCGGCTGCGCAGTGAGGGCAGCGAATATGGTGTCACGACGAAGCGTCCGCGTCGCTGTGGCTGGTTTGACGCGCTGGTAGTGCAGCAGGCGGTCATGATCAACTCGGTGACTGACCTCTTCCTTACCAAGCTCGACGTGCTGTCAGGCTGGGAGAGGATCCCGGTCTGTGTGGCCTATGACATTGATGGTGAGCGCACCGGCGTCATGCCTGTCACCCAGTCTGATTTGCACCATGCCAAGCCCGTCTATGAGTTCATGGATGGCTGGAGTGAAGACATTTCCACAGCCCGTTCTTTCGATGATCTGCCGCGTAACTGTCAGGCTTACGTGCGTCGTTTAGAGGAGTTAGTGGGTGCTCGGATTTCCGGGATCGGCGTGGGAGCCGGACGTGACGAGTCGATCGTCATTAACGACCTCATCGACTAATTCCTCCTGGTTGGCGGGAACAGATGTGGGTGGCGTGACGTTGGGACAGATGTCACAACGACCTCATGTTGGAGAGGGGAAACACCGCCCCGGTCTGCCCCCTGGTTCGTCTGTGGCATCCGCGGCGGCATCAAGCTCACCTTGGAGAATTATGATCTACTCCATCGGTTGTGGTGTGAGGGCGCCGTCAACTGGAAGGGGCGGTTTCGCATTCCGCCGTAGTCATTCACGTCGATCCCGAGTCCCCTCAACGACGTCCCGCCATTTGTGTGGCATGGCTCGATCCGCTCCCCGGAGTTCCTGGAGCAGGCCGTCTACTACGGCGACGGGTTCTTCCGTAACAACATCTTCTAGGCGATGGACCACGTTCAGAAGGTGATCGAGCGATTCCGCGTTCGGCACGCCCATTACGCTCACGGACACCCCAAGGATGTCATCGTCGGGTTGGGCGGACAGTTCTTCCTACGCAAGAACTCCCAGGATGCCATGCACGAGTTCCATTGCTACTTAGACAACGGCCACGGGCCCGGTCTGGAGGAGTTCACATCGGCCACCCCGTTGACCGTCGGTTCGCCGCAGCAGGTTATTGAGGAGACGCTGTCGTTCAAGGACCACGTCGGTCACTGTCAGCGTCGGCTATTCCTTTTCGACCATGCGGTATTGCCGCTGAAGATGATCGTGAAGCAGATGGACTTGCTGGGTGAGATCCTTCCCGAGCTGCGCAAGGGGTTTGCTGAGGGTCGTCCAGCCGATACTCCCGACGCCCCCACCTATGACTCCCTCGTGGCGGCTTGCAGTGAGCACAGCGACGGGTACCTTTTACTCCCGGTGACGAGGTCGCTGGAACATCCGACAGGAATTGATATGAAGATTGTTGCTATCAGCGCCGGGCTGGGACAGCCTTCGTCCACTCGAATGTTGGTCGACTGTCTGGTCGCTCAGATCACCCAGGATCTTCCCAACGCCGAAGCTGAGGTTATGGAGGTGCGCGATTTGGGCCACGACCTGCTCAACGCTGAATTCACTGGCGTGCGCTCGGTGGGTGTTACCGAGGCCCTGGAGTCCATCGCTGGAGCCGACGGCCTGCTAGCGGTTTCGCCGGTATTCAACGCCCATGCCGCGGCAGTGTTCCATCTGCTCTTCGAGGTCCTTGATGTGGGGGCATTGGAGGGGAAGCCGGTGCTCGTTGGGGCCACCGGCGGGACGGTCCGTCATAGTCTCGTGATGGACCGGGACATCGTGGCTTCGCTGCATTATCACCATGCCCTCGTCTCGCCGGTGTCGGTGTTTGCCGCCACGGAGGACTGGGGCAACCCGTCGGCCTTGGACCGACGAATTCAGCGGGCAGCTCGGACCTTCGTCCGAGTGCTCGCTGGCTGGAATGGGGTTTCAGGGTCTGAGGTGGCTGCGGGCGACGACTCCGAAACTGACGGACGCAAGTTGTCTGGCCCCGTCCCTGATGATGGTCTCGGCCCCGTCCAGGATTTCGAGGACATGTTCACGGCTTTCGGTCATTGACGGGGACGATCGGCCCCGAAGCGCCATGTGGGGATGAATCTCTGGTGATCAACTCGCTACGTCAAGAAATATGGCAACGAGTCGCTTCACGGTTTGTCGCGAGCACGGTGAGGTGTCCATCCGTCCGTGCCTGGAAGCCCGATGGGTAGAGGGCATAGACCTGTCGTAACGACCCTCTACTGTGGTTGCCGTGTCCAGCATGACTGTTCTCGTCCTCGGGTCTGGTGGCCGCGAGCACGCCCTTGCCTTAGCTTGCCATCGTGATCCTGATGTTGTCGCCGTCCACGTTGCTCCCGGTAACCCGGGAACGGCATCCTTCGCCACGAACCACCCACTGGATCCGTGCGATTGTGACGCCGTCGTCTCCCTGGCGCGTGACCTGGAGGCTGATCTCGTCGTCGTCGGCCCGGAAGCTCCCCTGGTCGCCGGGGTGGCTGACGCTCTGCGCGATGCTGGAATCGACTGCTTCGGTCCAAGTGCCGAGGCTGCCCGACTGGAAGGGTCGAAAGCCTTCGCTAAAGAGGTGATGGTCGCCGCTGGCGTGCCGACGGCAGCTTCCCGTTCCTGTGACGACGTCGATTCCGTCTCGGCTGCCCTCGACGAGTTCGGGGCACCATATGTGGTCAAGGACGATGGTCTGGCCGGGGGGAAGGGAGTCGTCGTCGCGAACGATCGCACCGAGGCTCTCGCCCATGCTGAACGGTGTCTCGGCTCCGGTCACCGAGTGGTCATTGAGGAGTACCTTGACGGCCCGGAGGTCAGTCTTTTTGCTATCTGTGACGGCACCCATGTCCTTCCGATGCAACCGGCCCAGGACTTTAAGCGGGTCGGGGATGGGGGAGTTGGTCCAAATACCGGTGGTATGGGTGCTTACACCCCGTTGCCGTGGGCCCCGGACGATCTCGTTGAGACGGTATCGGCCACGGTCATCACGCCGACTCTGAGGGCCATGGCTGATCGTGGGACCCCATTCGTTGGCCTGCTTTACGTGGGTTTGGCGCTCACCTCTGCTGGCCCAAAGGTCGTTGAGTTCAACGTGCGCTTCGGCGATCCTGAGACCGAGGTCCTACTGAGTATGGTGGAATCGCCCATGGCCCAGATTATGGCTGCCGCAGCCCGTGGGGAACTGTCTGGTGTCGACGGCCTCCGTTTCCGCTATGGCGCAGCCGTCGGTGTCGTCATGGCCAGCGAGGGGTATCCCGTTTCCCCGGCGAAGGAGCGTCAGGTCGTCGCCCCAGTTGATGACGAAGACGTTTTGCATGCCGGAACCCGAATTGAAGGGGATGACCTCGTCACTAGTGGTGGCCGCGTTCTCGTTGTGCTCGGTCACGGCGAAACCCTGGCCGGAGCCCGCGCCGACGCCTACCGCAGGATCGACCAGTTGGAGGTCAGTGGCGGTTTTCACCGCACCGACATTGCCCGCCACGCAGCCGAGCTCCAGGCCGCTGACGAGTTGGCTGACGAAGCCGCATCGTATCCCGAGAATTCCACCTACCTGACCGACGGGGAGTCATCATGAGCGTACCCAATATCCTTGCCACCCGTTATGCCTCCGCTGCCATGCGATCCATCTGGACGCCGGAGAACAAAATCCGTGCCGAACGCAGGCTCTGGCTAGCCGTCATGGAAGCACAGGCCGACCTCGGTGTCAGCTTCGGCGGCGACGATCCCGAACAGGTCTTGGCCGATTATCAGGCGGTCATCGACGATGTCGACCTCGACTCGATCGCCGAGCGGGAGGCCGTCACCCGCCACGACGTCAAGGCTAGGATCGAGGAGTTCAACGCTCTGGCTGGTCATGAGCACATCCACAAGGGCATGACGAGCCGTGATCTGACCGAGAACATCGAGCAGATGCAGGTGTTGGAGTCGCTACGGCTGGTACGCGACAGGATGGTTGCTACACTCAACCAGCTGTCGCGGTTAGCTGCTCTATACTCCGATCAAGCTATTGCTGGACGTTCCCATAATGTCGCCGCCCAGGTGACGACCCTGGGCAAGCGGTTCGCCACCGCTATCGATGAGATGCTGGTGGCATGGGATCACGTCAACGAGCTTATTGAGCGCTACCCGGCCCGTGGTATCAAGGGTCCGATGGGAACAGCCCAGGACATGCTCGATCTGCTCGGCGGCGATGACTCCAAGCTCGACGAACTCGAACATCGCGTTGCTGATCACCTGGGATTCAACCAGGTGCTCACCTCAACCGGTCAGATTTACCCGAGATCCTTGGATTTCGAGGTCATGTCGACCCTGGTGCAGGTGCTGTCGGGTCCGTCCAACCTGGCGACGTCAATTCGCCTTATGGCCGGTAACGAACTCGTCACGGAGGGGTTCAAGCCCGGTCAGGTGGGGTCGTCGGCGATGCCGCATAAGATGAACGCCCGCTCCTGCGAGCGGGTCAACGGCTTCCTCGTCGTGCTGCGTGGCTATCTGACGATGGCTACTGGTTTGGCGGGTGTGCAGTGGAACGAGGGTGACGTCTCCTGCTCGGTGGTGCGTCGCGTGGCGCTGCCAGACTCCTTCTACGCCATCGACGGAGCCTTCGAGACTTTCCTGACGATCCTCGGCGATTTCGGGGCATTCCCGGCCGTCATCGAGGCCGAGCTCGAGCGCTACCTTCCCTTCCTGACGACCACCAAAATCCTTATGGCGTGCGTGCGCGCTGGGGTTGGTCGGGAGGACGCTCACGAGGCCATCAAGGAGCACGGGGTGGGCGTCGCCCTCGACATGCGCGAGACCGGCCGCACCGACAACGACCTTTTTGCCCGTCTGGCTGCTGATCCGCGGATCCCGCTTACCAAGGAGCAGCTACGCGGCTTGGTCTCCTCGCCGCTAGATCTCACCGGTGGTGCCCAGGATCAGGTCGAGGCGCTGTGCGCCAAGGTGGAGGACATCATTCGGGAGTACCCGGAGGCTGCCAGCTACCTTCCCGGTCTGGTGTTGTGAGGCTGCTTGGGGCGTGTCGGAGTAGCCAGCCACGGCATGACCTATAACTTCACATCCCGTGGGAGCACAACGATGCCCCGGCAACGCCGAGCGGTTCGATGACGTCACCTGGCAGCTGTCGCAGGATGGCGACCAAGGCTTGCACTGCCGGACGGGTCATCGTTGTCGCTCTGCCGCACACCACGATGTCGCGGTGGGGCCTGGGGTGGGTGAATTCGCGCACCACGATGCGTGGGTCCGCATAAAATGGTGCCGAGACCGCGCTGCGGGGCATGAGGGTTCGACCAGCTCCCACCGAGACCAGTTCGCGGAGCGTCTCGAGGGATCCTGCTGTTAAGGCGTCGGGAGGCAACGCATGGCTGCATACCTCTAGCACCTGGTCCCTCAGGCAGTGCCCCTCCGACATGAGGATGAGTCCTTCGGTGGGAACGTCATGCGGATCGATTGGACCTTCCTCCTGGGCCAACTCGTCGTCAGCCCCCGTCGCGAGCAAGAACTCCTCCCGAAAGACGGGGATAGTCTCCAAAGAGTCGTCATCAACGGGGGCTGCCACTACGGCGACGTCTAGCTGTCCGTCGTGAACCGCCTCTAGCAGCCAAGCCGTGCGCTTCTCGACGATACGAACATTCGCGTCGGGTCCGTATTGGTCAAACCGGCCGATCAGCCGAGGTAACACGAACGGCCCTAAGGTGGGAAATACCCCGACCCTCAGCTGAAGGGTCATCCAGTCGGCTTCCTCCCGCGCCATTGCCCGGATGTCGTCGGATAGCGCCAGCATGTCCCGGGCAGCTTGGGCGATGCGCTCCCCCACGGGGGTGATCTCGATGCGTCGTCCCACCCTCACAGCCAGTACCACGCCGAGCTCGTTCTCGAGCCGGTGGATTTGGGTTGAGAGAGTGGGCTGGCTGACACCGCATGATGCTGCTGCTCGGCCGAAGTGGTGTTCTTCGGCCAGAGTGACGAAATACCTCAGATCACGAAGGTTCACACGGCCTCAGTTCTGCGTTGGATTCTGACGGATGAGGTGGTCGAAGGCCCCCAGAGCCGCGGTGGCGCCAGCCCCCATGGAGATAATGATCTGCTTGTACGGCTGAGTGGTGCAGTCACCGGCGGCGAAGACACCGGGAATTGAAGTGGTGCCGCGCTCGTCAATGACGATTTCTCCCCGCATGCTGCGCTCTAGGGTACCTTCGAGCCACTCGGTGTTGGGCAGCAGACCGATTTGGACGAAGACACCTGCTAGCTCGATGCTCTTCACTTCACCACTGGTGCGGTCCTCGTATTCCAGGCCGGTCACCTTGGACCCGTCGCCAAGGATCTGGGTGGTGCGGGCTGAAGTGATGACGTCAACATTCGGCAGCGAGCTTAAAGTGCGCAACAGGACGTCGTCAGCCTTGAGGACGTCGAGGAACTCCACGACGGTGACGTGGTCAACGACACCGGCAAGGTCGATAGCGGCCTCAATGCCGGAGTTTCCGCCCCCGACGACGGCCACCTTCTTACCCTTGAACAGCGGGCCGTCGCAGTGCGGGCAGTTGGTTACGCCCTTAGTGCGGTACTCCTCCTCGCCGGGCACGCCAAGGTTGCGCCAGCGTGCACCGGTGGCCAGAATGACCGAGCGCGCCCGCAGGTTGCCATCGGTTAGATGCACGGTGGCCATGCCGTCGGTGGTTTCCAGAGCACTGGCGGTCTGACGCTCAATGACGTCAATGTCGTAGTCATTGACGTGGCTGCGTAGGGCGTCGGCCAGACGCGGGCCGGTGGTGTGGGGCACCGAGATAAGGTTGTCGATGGCCTCGGTATCGAGCACCTGACCGCCGATCCGAGACCCGACTATGGCGGTGCGGATACCTTTACGAGCCGCGTACACCGCGGCGGCGGCACCAGCAGGACCAGCCCCGACCACGAGTACGTCGTAGGGGTCGCGCTGCGACAGATCCTCCTTGGCTCCCTGGGCAGCGTCGGTGTCGAGACGCTCAAGGATGTCGGCCATGTCCATGCGTCCGGAGCCCCAGTCCTCGCTATCCAGGTAGATGGCCGGCACTGAGGCGATTCCTTTGGCCTCCACCTCATCGGTGTAGGTGCCACCCTCAACGGCGGTGTGATGAATATTGGGGTTGAGAACGGCCATCGCGTTGAGGGCCTGCACTACCGTCGGGCAGTTCTGGCAGGTCAGCGACATGTAGGTGACGAAATGGTGCTCCCCTTTGACTGCGCGCACGGCGTCGATGAGGGACTGCTCCTCCTTGACAGGGTGACCACCCACCTGCAGCAGGGCCAGCACGAGGGAGGTGAACTCGTGGCCCATCGGCAGACCGGCGAAATGGATGTCGATGGGGCTTCCGGGGCGAGTGATGGCAAAGGACGGGGTGCGCTCATTGTCGACGGGCTCACCGACGCTCACTTTGTCAGACAAGGCGGTGATCTCCGACAGCAGCTCGTCCATCTGGGTTGACTTCGACGACTTGGTGGCGTCGTCACCCTGGTACGGGGAAGGCACCAGGATGATCGGCTCGCGCACCATCTCGAGGTAGGACTTGAGCTGGGTGGTCAGGGCATTATCAAGCATGGTTCTCCTGAAAGAGGTGGGGAGGAGGAGCGGCGGCGCCGGTCCGAGGACCCGCCGCAGGGACGAATGCCCCTGCGACAGGTGCTCAGGTCGGAACTCAGATCTTGCCGACGAGGTCGATCGACGGGGCGAGGGCCTCTTCGCCTTCTTCCCACTTGGCAGGGCAGACCTCGCCTGGGTGGGTGTAGACGTACTGGGCGGCTTTAACCTTGCGGACTAGCTCGGTGGCATTGCGTCCAATGCCCTCGGCAGTCAGCTCGTAGAACTGGATGGTGCCGTCGGGGTCGACGAGGAAGGTGGCGCGATCGGCCTGTCCAGCTCCCTCACGCTCGACGTCGAAATTGCGGGTCAGCTGAAGGCTCGGGTCGCCAATCATCGTGTAAGTGACCTTGCCAACGGTGTCAGAGTCGGTATGCCAGGCCTTGTGCACGAAGTGCGAGTCGGTGGACACCGAGAAGACCTCGACCCCCATGGCCTGTAGCTCCTCGTAGTGGTCGGCGAGGTCGCCCAGCTCGGTGGGGCAGACGAAGGTGAAGTCACCGGGGTAGAAGAAGAAAATGGACCACTTGCCGTTGATATCAGAATCGGAGACCTCGATGAAGTCCCCATTACGGAAAGCATTGGCCTTGAACGGAAGGATCTTGGTGTTGATGAGACTCATGCGAGACCTTTCTAATCGACGGCGTGATAGGTCAAGGCTATCACTAAACAGGTATCGATAGCCAATGTCTATAAAGAACACGAATCGCGATGCTCTGTGTCGTCAAGACCTGCAACCGTGGCATGATGCCCCCATGGTCACTCCGCACCTCGATCTTCCGTTGTTGGCTGAGGGCAAGGTCCGTCGCCTTTACCGCTTTCCCGATCAGCCCGGTCGCCTCCTTATGGTTGCTACTGACCGGATTAGCGCCTACGACCACGTCCTAACCCCCGGTGTTCCCGGCAAGGGGGCCATTCTGACGAGTATGTCTTTGTGGTGGTTCGACCAATTGGCCGACATCGTCGATAACCATCTTGTAGGCCTAGATGTCCCCGCCGAGGTCGCGGGGCGCGCCATGGTCGTTGAGGAACTCGACATGTTCCCGGTTGAATGTGTCGTGCGGGGCTATCTCACCGGTTCAGGGTGGGCCGAGTATCAGGGCCACCGCTCCGTGTGCGGAATTCGCCTCCCCGACGGGTTGCAGGACCGCTCCCGACTCGAAGAACCCATCTTCACCCCGGCAGTCAAAGCCCCACAGGGAGAGCATGACGAGAACATCGACTACCTGCGCCTGGTCAAACTTGTCGGCCCCGAGGTCGCGGCTCAGCTGCGTAGCCTTTCGCTGCAGATCTACCAGCGTGCAGAGGAGATCGCGCGGAAGCGAGGCATCATCCTCGCTGATACCAAGTTTGAATTTGGACGCCGTGCTGACGGCACTATCGTGCTGGCTGATGAGGTGCTTACCCCTGATTCCTCGCGATTCTGGGACGCTGAGAGCTGGCAGCCCGGTAAAGGGGCCGATTCCTTCGATAAGCAATATGTGCGCGATTGGCTCACGAAGGAGTCGGGCTGGGACCGCGCTAGTGACCAGGAACCGCCTGCCCTCCCGGATGAGGTCGTTAAGGCCACCAGCCGTCGCTATGAGGAGGCCTGGGCGCGTCTAACCGGCGGACAAGGGCCCGAGGAGGTTAGCGATGAGCAGGCCCAGAATGAGAAGCGGACGGATGGCCTTTCCGAGGAGTCTGGGGAGGTTGTGCCGACAGCTGCCGACGTCCCTGGCGAGCCGGAATCCCGTGGTGCCGATAGGATTGGAGCCATGTCACGTGTAGTGGTGGAGGTCATGCCCAAGCCCGAGATCCTCGATCCTCAGGGCAAGGCCATCACGTCGGTGCTCGCTCGGCTTGGCCATGACGGCTTGACGGTGCGCCAGGGTAAGCGCTTCGAGATCACCGGTGAGGGTTTGGAGAATCGGCTTGACGAGATCCACCAAGTGGCCTCTGAGCTGTTGGCCAACACCGTCATCGAGTCCTTCGATGTCCACGTGGAGGACTGACGATGGCGCGGATTGGAGTCGTTACTTTCCCCGGTACTCTTGACGACCAGGACGCAGCATGGGCTATTCGCCTGGCTGGGGTTGAGCCTGTATCGCTGTGGTACGCCTCGACCGATTTGGCCGGCGTCGACGCTGTCGTCCTTCCGGGTGGGTTTTCTTACGGTGATTACCTGCGGGCAGGAGCCTTGGCTGCTGCCTCCCCGGTAATGTCGTCTATTCGCAGAGCCGCAGACGTGGGCTTGCCGGTGCTCGGCATCTGCAACGGATTCCAGGTGTTGTGCGAGTCGCATCTGCTGCCCGGCGCCCTGATGCGCAACGAAAAACGACGCTTCCACTGCTCGGTGCAACAGCTCCAAGTTGCCAGTGTGGACACCGTGTGGACCTGCGACTTCTGCCCCAGCCAGCGCATCCATATTGCTGCTAAGCACGGCGAGGGTAACTATGTCGTCGACGCCGAAACCCTGGCTGCGTTGGAGACTAATAATCAAGTCGTCTTCCGCTACACCGTGAACCCGAATGGATCGGTCCACGACATTGCTGGCATCACCAATGAGGCAGGTAACGTTGTCGGGCTCATGCCGCACCCTGAACATTCTGTCGAGGAGCTTACCGGTGCTGGAACCGACGGGTTGGGGTTCTTCCGTTCGTTGACGACTTTCTTGTCGGCCCAGGTATAAAACGTTGTGTCTGGGATCCCGGAGGCGTATGACGGGGCGGTCCCGTGGGTTACCCCCCTTGCGTCGACAAGATTCTGCAGGTAGCCCACGACCATGGTTACTGGGCGACGTGAATGCGCTGGCCGAGTGGAGAGTCGGGGCTGATGGTTGGTAGCGCAGCAGCGCCGTCGAGGCCTTCGCCGAGAAGCTCGACGATCCGCGCTCCCGGCATCGTCACTGAGATTTCCTCGACGATGGCGGTATGGATGAGCTGAGACTTCATGACACCGCCCAGCAGGCCGACGGCGGGGCAGTCGGCGTCAGTGAGTTTGGCCTGGCGTAGGCCAGTGACGGTGGAGTGGACCAGCTCACGGGCTGCACGCATGCAGATGTCGCGTGAGACGTGGTCGCCCGCCTCCGCCGCGGCGGTGACCTTGGCGGAGTAGCGGGCGATCCGGGAGACCATGAGCGGATCGGCATGGAGCTCCAGGTAGGCGGCCTCAATGTCGTCGAAATCGTTGCCAATGGTGTCGCTGAGGAGGGTCAGCTCGCCGCGACCATCGTGAGCACGCATGACGGCGTCGAGGCCATGACGGCCCAGCCAGAAGGCCGATCCGGCATCGCCGATGATGTACCCCCAGCCGTCGACTCGGGCAACGTTGTGGCGGCCGACGGCCAGCGTGATGACCCCGGTGCCGGACGCCGTGACGACTCCTAGCTGGTCACCGAGAGCGCCGAGGTAAGAGGTGATGGAGTCGTGGGCGAGGAGTACTCGGCTGACGCCGAAGGGCTTGAGGGCTTGCAGGACGGGGAGCGGGTCCTCGTCGTCGCGGGCTCCCGATGATCCGATGGCTACTGTGCATTCGGACTCAGCGACCTCCGGGTGAGTTGTCACGACGTCCTGCATGACGGTCGCAAACTGCTGAGCAAGTGGGAGCGCGGTGCGCACCCCTGACGACGTGACGATCCAGCCCGGCCCCCACGGCCCGGACTCGCATCGTACGCGGGTGCTGGACTGTCCGGCGTCGACGGCCAGGACGGGGGAGGACTTACTGAGCTCAGCATCACTCATGTAGCCAAGAGTATGGGGAGGCGGCGCGGTGTGCCTATCAGAGCATCCCGGACGATCACGGCGTCCGATCGAACAGCAGGCTGTGGTCTTTTAAACAGCAGTGCGTTCACTCAAGGTGAACACGACAGTTTCGGGTGTGCCGTCTGGGAACAGCGGGGTGCAACTGTGTGGGGCTTATGTGGGGTGCTGTGATCATGGCGGAGGTTCGCCAGGTCGCGGCGCTGGCGTCACCAATAACAGGAATGTGATGCGGAGGTTCGGTGACACCGCCTCACGTAATGTGCTGCACCGACCGAAAGGGGACAGCATGTTTGTAAACACGATGGCACGTCTGGTCGGCTCGACGGCGGCCCTTGCAATGGCATTGACCGGGGCGGGAGCGGCTGCGTCCGCAGTGGCTCAGGCGGCTCCCACTGTCTCCATTTCGAGCGTTTCGGCTGCCAGTCTGACCGCTGAACAGCGTCAGAATGCGTACACGATGTATTCGTGTCGCAGAACAATCCAACTCGATTGACCGAGCTGGTAAAGATAACGCCATTCACGCGGCGCTCATGGCCGCCATGCAGGAATCCAGTTTGCGCAACATTAATTACGGCGATCGTGACTCTGTGGGGCTGTTTCAACAGCGACCGTCGTGTGGCTGGGGATCAGCTCAGCAGATTATGGACCCGGTCTTCGCGTCACAGTCCTTTTATGGGATCAATTCTTATGGCAGCAATCCGGGTGTTATTCAACAGCCTGGATGGCAGACCATGAGCCCCGGTCAATTGGCGCAGGCTGTGCAACATTCCGCCTACCCCGATCGTTACAACAATTGGTACGACCTGTCGGTCGAATTACTTAACGATTACCGCGCCGGCCGCTGAGGATCGTCACCGCCGTGGCGTGACTGTTCAGTGGCGTCCCCGGTGGTGGCCACCTCGGTGGTTAATTCCGCCGAATCCAAAACCTACCGAATCCAAAACTGGTACGTGACAAGGGAAAGCTTATGAGTTCCACGATGAACAGACTTCGGCGCAGTGTGGTCGTTGGTCTGGCTGTCCTGGCCGTCGGAGTTGGCCCGACCGCGGTGTCGGCTCAGGCTGTATTCCACGCGGGCGCTCAGATGCAGGTCGCTAAGGTGGCTTCGCCGCAGGCCCAAGCTACCGCCGCTGATGTCGCAAATAAGGAAATTGCCGATGCCGCGGCGCGCGGATTTCATACCGTCAAGATCGATTTCGAGTATCAGGTCACCGGATGGTGGTGTGGTCCGGCTTCGACTCGGATTGCCCTGTCTGCTCGGGGAATTATCGTCAGTCAGCAGCAGATGGCTGACGAACTCGGCACGACGCAAAATGGCACTGATGATATCTCGCTAGTGACTAAAGTTCTCAATAACCATCTCAGTCCACAGTGGTATGAAAACAAATACATGCCCAACGATCCCCCCAGCGTGACTCAGAAGAATTTGCTGTGGCAAGACATTACAACCGACACCGACAAGGGATACGTCATTGTTGCTAATATTGTGGCCCCTGCGAATAACCATCCTCCGCGTTACCCTAACCAGACGATATACCACTATCTGACGATCCTTGAATATAACTCAGACACCAGAAAAATTCTGGTTGCTGACCCGGCCGGATTCGCCGGATCGCCAACCTACACGTTGAGTTTCGACCAGATGGCGACGCTCATTCCGCCGAAGGGATATAGCGCCTGATACGACATGTCAGGACTTCCTACCTTTTGTGCCGTCCATTCGTTACAGCCGTTACGTCTATGTACCGCGTCAGGAGTTATCCGGTGAAAATTCTTCGTACCTCTATCCTGGGTCTTGCCTGTCTGACCGCATTCGTCAGTAGTGCTGAGGTCAGCCCTGCCGAAGCTGCGCAACCTCATGAACCCTCGGATCCACACATCACTCTTCTCAACGAGTACAACCGCTATTGGACCCCAAGCCGTTCGACAAGCGCAATTTCGAGACTGCTTTTCGCGGCGACGTCACCCCGCAAGGCTCGAAGATCCTGGCTCGCAACGACGAGGGCGTCGAGCAAATCAACAAAGCCGGTGTTGACGAGGCGCAACAAGTCGCTGACCGACAAGGAAGATCCCAACAGCGGCGTGCCCTGCGCGATGCGGTGATGTTCACTGATCCGTTGCAGGAGGACAACGATTCCCTCGGCCCGGTGCTCGGTAAATACGTGGCCGAGGGGCTTGCCCAGTGCACCCTGGTGAATCTTCACGCTTGCAGGCTTACTCACGTTGCCCGGTTCATCTGGTCGACAGGCTTACAGGAAGTGACAACGAAGAGCATCGGGTCTGCTAAGAAATACTTCAATTACCCGCGCCCCTACCTCGTCGATCGCAGCTTTGCTGATTCCCGAAACCCGAACAATCTTCGTGGTCTCAAAAAGAGCCTCGACATCATGCGGGTGCCGAGCCGGATCGACCTAGACCACAAGAGGGGTGGTCGGGGCTTCCTTACCGCCGGCTACGACCTGATGGACGGCGCATCGGGCACGAACCTGACCGTCAGCCAGGCCTTCCCATCGGGTCACACCGCCGCCTACGCTTATGGCCTGGCGATGGCCGAGATCTTGCCTGAGCTGGGGCCCGAAATCCTCGCCCGCGCATCCGAGGCCGGCAACAATCATGTTGTGCTAGGCGTCCACTACCCGTTGGGCGTCATGGGTGGGCGTATCGAGGGCCACAACAATGTCTCCTCGGCACTGTCGACGGACACGTTGTACGTTGCCTACCTCAAGGCCGCTCGCACCGAACTGACGGCATACCTCACCCACCGTTGCAAGACTGACGGTCACGGCGATACCTTGCAGGCCTGCATCGGAAACGTGGGTGCTAACGACAAGAAGGGGTACCATAACACCTTCACCGACTCGGTGTCCACGGCGCCGGTGGTCGATCGTGCCTCGGCCCTCAAGACATACCGCGCCCGTATGACCTACGGCTTTGACAAAGCCTTCGCCTATGGTGGCCCGGCCCCCAGCACCACAGCTGCGGTCGTGCCGGCGGGCGCTGAGAATTTGCTTGAGACCGCGTTCCCGACCCTCTCCAATGCCCAGCGCCGTCAGGTGCTGGCTGCCACCGAGATTGATGCTGGGTATGCCCTTGACTCGTCTTCGGGCGGCTGGCAGCGCGCCAAAGTGACCGTCGACAAGGCTGGGCATGTCGTTAAGGTCGAGACCGGGAACCTCAAGCCCGAGGTGGTCTCGGTTTCCCGAGGCCAAACCCTTCGAAGTCCAGTTATTTTGACCGTGAGTACTCGGTCAAAATAACTGGACTTCGGTCATTTCTCACGTGAGAGGTTCGAGCACCCCGAGTACTTCGTTGAAGGCTTCGGTCGACGATGGATGGGTCCAGATGCCGTCGCGCAGCGTCTCGTAGCGTGTCCCCAACCGCATAGCCAGGGAGACGAGGTTGATGAGTTCCTGCGAATCGATGCACCACAGGGTCGCGCCCAGGATGGTGTGGTCGTCGGCATCGACGAAAACTCGAATGAGGCCCTCGGTTTGTCCGACGATCTTGGGACGCGGCATGGCAGCTATCGTGGCGACGTCCTTGGAGGCCACGAGCACGGAACGACCAGACTCCCGAGCTTGGTGCATCGTCATGCCGACTTGCGACAGTGGCGGGTCGAGGAAGGTCGTCGTCGGGACGGCCACCCGATCGTCGCGACGGCGGGGCCCATCGTGAAGGGTGTCCCACAGCACCCGGTTGTCGTCAAGGGAGACGTAGGTGAACTGCGGACCGCCGTTGACATCACCGACTGCGTACACCCCGCTGACATTGGTGCGCAGTTGGTCGTCAACAGGGATGTAGCCCCGCTCGTTAGTAGCGACCCCGGCGGCGGCCAGATTGAGGTCCTCAGTGGCGGGGAGCCTGCCCGCGGCTACCAACACGGCATCGGAGGTGAAAGTCTGATCGTCGGTGACGACGTCAACGTGGTGGCCTGTGTCATTAAAGGAGATCGCACGAGCGCCGGTAACAACCGTGACCCCCTCGCTCTCCAGCATGCTGCGCACACGATCGGCGACGTCGGAATCTAGAGCCGGGGCGAAGGTCTCGCCAGCCTCGAGCAGGGTCACCTGGGAGCCGAAGCGGGCGAACATTTGGGCAAACTCCAGGCCGATGAACCCGCCACCGACGACGACGAGCCGCGACGGCAGGGGATCGACGTGCTGAATCGTGGTGGAATCATGAACACGTGGTCCATCGGCCCCGGGAATCGGGAGGGTAGCTGGGTGGGAGCCGGTATTGACGATGATCGTTTTGGCCTGCACGGCGATCTCGTCGTCTTCACCGGACACCTTCACACTGTGAGGCCCGGTGAAGCTGGCTACCCCGTCGAGGAGGAGCACCTTGCCCTCCAACATGGCGTGGTTGGCGTGATTCAGCTTGGCGATGAGGGCGTCGCGGTCGCTGACGGCGGAAGCGAAGTAGGTGACAGGGTCTTGACCGTCTCGTTTGGAGGCGGAATCGATGAGGTCTTTGGTAGGTACGCAGGCGATGTTGATGCAGGCACCGCCGTACATTTGGGGTGACCTTTCCACGAGGGCAACTTTGCGTCCCTCCCCGGCGAGGCGTCCGGCGATAGTCTTACCTGCCTTGCCCCATCCAATGACCAGAACGTCTACTTTCAGTTCGCTCATTGTGCCCTTTCATACGTGACTGAGGCTGATTACCCCACTAGGGAGCCGACATCGGCATAGCCATTCTTGCGCGACGGCGGCTGTGACCGGTCCCTTTTTCGCGGAGCGGGTATCGATGCCGATACGTGCCGGTGCGAGATCCGTTGGCTTTTTCGCTAATGAACACCTAGATGTCTGGTTGTCTCCGGGGCCAGCATGGTGCCGAGGATGCTTTGTGAGCTGGTTCAGCAAGACACTCGGCTTGCTCAAGTTCGACTCCTGCTCCTTGAAGCGGTATTGAATGAGGCTTAGCGAGTCTTTCTGGTCGATGATCACGGCGGGCTTGTTGTCGTTGTGATTACCGGCCTGACCACGGTATTGTGAAAGCACACGGTTAAGGGCTGGGGAATGGTGCGAGACAATGTCGGGTAGGCGTGATGCCCACGGTGATGTGTTCTTCATGCAATATTCATTGACACCGATCACGCTTACGCTCTCGGACCGGGCGGGGTCATCGATCAAAGCATACTCACTCTAGATAATACTCTGTCGATGGCGGTGCGTTACGCAACCACTAGTGCCCCAGAGGCCCAGACGATCTTCGGGCTCCCAGTAACCATGGCGATTTTGACCCCACAAAATCGCTGTGTGTAAAAGGTTTGACCGTGGGGGTGGCTCCCATCCGGGCAAGGATGCTATCGTGTAGCTTGCGAGCAGCGTATTTGTAAACTATCTGTGTTTGAGCGGGTAGCGTAGAAACACGAAGATCGTGATAATTAAAAGTAGGTAGCTTACCACTAGCACAGTTAGGGTGTGTATGGACGAGCGGGTGCTGGATGCCCAGAGGTGGGTCAACACGACTTATTCTGGGATTGCAGGATATGAGCGTTGTCCAGAGGACGGCAAGACGAACTGGGCGACGATGTACTCGCTTACCGAAGGCTTGCAGCACGAATTGGGGATCCAGGAATTGTCGCATGCGTTCGGTCCGACCACGATGTCCAAGGTGGACGCCCGTGGTGGTGTCGGGCCAGGTGAGCGGAACAAAAACATCGTCAATATCATCAAGTGTGCCTTCTACTGCAAAGGCTATCCCGGTGGAAATCTCGATGGGATCTGGAAGAGTTCACCCTCTTTTGGACCACAGCAGGACGCAGTAGCGGGTTCCTTGTACGCCATGACCGACAACATGGGGATTGGGAGGCAGGACAGGCTGAACGCCAAACTTTTCAAGGCCTTACTCACAATGGATGCTTACGTTCTAGTCTCCGGGGGTGATCCGGAAATTCGTAAGATCCAGCAGTGGTTGAATGGCCGGTATTGGCGGCGTAGTTTTGCAACGCTTATCCCTACGGAGGGACATTATTCACGCGATGTTCAGAAATTACTAATGAAGGCCCTCCAATGTGAGTTTGGGATAGCAGACGCCTCCGTGAATGGGAATTTCGGGCCGGCGACCCGACAGCAGTTGGCGGCCCATAGTCTAAAGCCCGGTGACAGTGGCGTTCTTGTCGAGTTGCTGTCTGCGGCCTGCGTCTTCAACGGTGCTGTTCCAAGCGGTGAAGGCATGGTTCATACGGTGTTCAAGCATGAGTTCGATGACAAGTTGGCATCGTACATCCGGGCATTTCAGGCGTTCAGCTTGCTACCCGTTACCAATCGCGTGGACTACGCTACTTGGTGTCAATTACTGGTATCTACGGGCGATCCAAATCGCACGGCTCATGCATGTGATACGCGGTTCACAATCACTGAGTCGCTTGCACATTCGCTAGTCAAATCGGGCTACACGGTGGTAGGCCGGTATCTTGATGAGCCCCCAGACAGCACGTTAGACAAGAAACTCAAAGACGGTGAACTCCAGGCCATCTTCGCTGGTAACATGAGGGTGTTTCCCATTTGGCAATACAATGCACGCCGGCTGATCGATTTCTCCTTCGACTTTGGGTGGGAGCACGGGAACAAGGCACATGACCGTATGGTCCACTATGGTTTCAACCCAGGTGCCATTGTCTACTTCGCGGTGGACTACGACGCGACCGATCCTGAGATTGACAGTAATATTATCCCCTATTTTCGGGGAATTCAGGCGGCCTTGGCTAGCCGAGGCCATGCCTATCGCGCCGGTGTCTACGGTAGCCGCAATGTCTGCTCGCGCGTGTCAGCGCAGACCTACACGGTCAGCTCCTTCGTCTCAGGGATGTCGTGGGGCTACTCCGGCAACCTCGGGTTCCCCCTCCCGTACAATTGGTCATTCAACCAGATCCAGGAGTTTCGCTACTCTGCTGACCCGGACGGGGAAATTGATTTAGACCGCGATGTGCACCGTATGAACATTGATCCAGGAATTGGCCCGGAGGGAGTGGGTGGGCATACACCGTCAAAACTGGAGGACGTGTTGGCTAAAGTCGACCAACTCCACGAGATGGCGGCGAAATTCGATGGAGGCACCAGCGACGTCGCCCTTATCAACAAGCGGGTGTTGGAGTTCCTTCGACACCCGAAGTACACCCGCGTCTACGCAGGTTGGAGGATCTTGCTCGGGCCCCTTGAAGAGGACTGGCTCACGGCAGCTACGAGCGAACTCCACTGGCGTCCGATCACGTTCACGGATCCTGTTCACAATGAGACCGTGTCAATGGATCATCTCGCCGCGACTGCCAACGCCGTCATGCTTATGGGCTGGGGCCACGGGGAAAATGCGAACCGAGGCGATTTCGGGGGCTGGGGTGGTGACCTCTCGACCTTTTACGCCGATTGGATGAACAATGAGAGGAGTTATGCATCGGGCTACGCGTTCTGTATGGATCGGCTTGCCCATCGCAGCGTCGAGTCGTCCTTTGGTTTCTCGGACATGATCGAAGATGTGGATGGATACCTCTTGGGTCGGGCAATCCGGGCCGGTAGGCCCTTCAAGACGGTGCTGAGAGATTACGTGACTGGCCAGGCGATCACGACTCGCTTCCGCGAGTTCTACCGGCTACGGTTCAACTCCTCGTCCGACGCTGTTGAGAAATCAGCTCGGGCTATGTTCTTTGATTCATCCGATCCGGTCTTGCACAAATTGCAAGTAGCGGCGGTGGAGGAACAGATCAACGAGAAAGCTCTGCTTCCGGGAGTACTGCCATCCAGCAAACTATCCCCGTTCTTTGCAGGTTTCGCCAAGGTCGTCAGCCAGCTGGCGGCAAGCGTGTGAGAGGTTATGCGGCGATGTCACACAGTTCCCACAAAATCTCCCGTCGTGCCCTGCTGAGTGGTATGGCCGCAAGTGGACTAGCGGTCGCTCTGGTTCCCGAGGCCTTTGCCCTGCCACCGGTCCCGGCATCGCCCATCCAGCCTTCTCGCGCGCAACGATGGTCTGGGATGCGCAGCGCCAACGATTGGCCGATTGGTGCTGCTACTACTACACAGCTCGTCGAGGGTGCAGGGATCGACGTGACTCTGACGACCGGTGCGCCGTCGGTCGTGCTACTGCACGCTTTGAGGCGCATCAACTACGAACTTGTCTCATTGCGTCCCGGTGACGTGTCAGGGCTCCAGTATGACCGGAATGTTGCCTCACCGCAACGTTCCAACCTTCTGTCCGGAACGGCCTTCCTTTTTCGTGAGAGCTTTCTCCCCTACGGGTCAACGGGTAATCTTTTCCCCGATGAGATCGTTGTGCTGGAGGATATCGTTGCTGAGTCGCGAGGGGTCCTGGCCTGGGGTGGACATCTCATGGTGCCTGACCAGTCCTTGATCTACCTCGCGAAGGGGCCGACCGCACCCGAGGTGGGACGATTGCGGAGCCATTTCGACATGGTCGATCACGTGGATGCATCAGGAGGCGCTGGTACCGTGGATGCCTACTTACCTGAGCGGCGTGCGGCTGCTGTGCGAGAACTGAGGAGGCGCCGATGAGGGGTCCTTGGTTCCTGGCTGTGATGACTGTGTGTGTGCTGTTCTGCTTCGGCTTGGCGGGTTGCAGCACGATCCAGTCTGAGACGGATGAGGATGTTGCTGGGCGAGCTGACTACGACCTGCCTGATGCGCTGCGCAAGGAACTTGATTCACGAGGGCTCACCTCTCCTACTGCGCGTGCGGACGCTGCGCAGACATGGTTCAACGAGACCAACCCGCCCGATGTCAACGTCGTCGATGAGTGGGTGGTGCGTTGGCGCCAGGGGACCCGGTTTCGTGTCGACCTGTATAGGCATATGAAGTCTGGCTCTCTGCTGCCACCTGACGTGGGAAAATCCGCTTCCTCGGTCGCGTGTCGGGTGTATGACGTGGCGCATGGTGTGACGGTCCAGCAGGTGGACTGCCCAAAGGAATCGCTGGATTAGTTACCCTGACACTGCTGTCCTTAGCCACCGGCTTGTACCCGCCAAGAGCGAACACCAGGTATCCCGGTCGAGCCGGGGTGCAGCTTCATCCGGAGGAACTGCTCGGTCTGGATGCTCATGGTATGCGCCACTGCCATACTCTGGTGGTGTGAGTTCGACGAATTTGACCCGTGAGGAAGCCCGTCACCGGTCTGAAATCATCAAGGTCGAGAGGTACCACGTCCGTATCGACGTACGTGGTGCTGACGCGGATGGCGCCACCCACTTCACCTCCAACACCAGGGTGCGGTTTTCCACCAAGGAACCCGACACCTTCCTGGACCTGCTCGACGGCGAGATCGAATCGGTCATTGTCAACGACGAGGAAATCGAGCCGGAGTACGACGGATCGCGTATTCAGCTCCACCGACTCCACACTCACCGCAAGAATCTCGTCATCGTCACCGCCAAGCTGCCCTATCAGCACACTGGGCAGGGCCTGCACCGCTTCGTCGATCCGGCCGACGGCAAGGTGTACCTCTACACTCACTTCGAAGCCGCCGACTCTCGCCGGGTGTACTCAGTGTTCGAGCAGCCCGACCTCAAAGCCCACGTCGACTTTGACGTCATCGCCCCGAGCGGCTGGCGGGTCGCCTCCAACCAGGTTCACGAGGACATTCGGGAGGAGGAAAATGGCCTCCTACACGACTTCGCCCTCACCCCGAGAATGTCTACCTATCTCACCGCCATTGCCGCGGGACCCTACGTGCGCTTCGATGATGAGTGGCATTCTCGGGACGGTTCCGAGTCGATTCCACTGGGCATCTTGGCTCGCGCCTCGCTCGCCGAATACGTCGACCACGAAGAGATCTTCAAGATCACCAAACAGGGGTTGACCTTCTACCACCGTGCCTTTGATTACCCCTACCCATGGGGCAAGTACGACCAGATCTTCGTGCCGGAATACAACCTTGGCGCTATGGAGAATCCGGGCCTGGTGACCTTCACCGAGAACTACATCCATCGCGGCCCGGCGACCAGGTCTGAGCTTGCAGGGCGCACCAACACCATCCTCCACGAGATGGCTCACATGTGGTTTGGCGACCTCGTCACCCCCAAATGGTGGGACGATCTGTGGCTCAAGGAGTCCTTCGCCGAGTACATGGGCGCCCACGCCTCAGTTGCTGGCACCGAATACCGCGAGGCGTGGACGAATTTCGCCGTCGGCCGCAAGGCTTGGGCCTATACCGCCGACCAGCAGTCGACGACGCACCCGATCGTCGCTGACATCGTCGATCTAGAGGCCGCCCGTCAGAACTTCGACGGCATCACCTACGCCAAAGGTGCCTCGGTGCTCAAGCAGCTGGTGGCCCATGTCGGCGTCGAGCAGTTCTTTGGCGCAGCCCGCCGCTATTTTCGTGAATTGGCCTTCTCGTCGGCCACCCTTGACGACCTCATCCGTTACCTGGAAAAAGCGTCCGGACGCGATCTGAGCTCCTGGGTCGACGCATGGCTCAAGACCACTGGTCCTGACGTTCTGCTACCTGAACTCACCATCCGTGACGGCGTCGTTTCCGAGCTGGCCGTGGTGTGCGATTCAGTTGACGCCCGCACCGGCCGCAACGTCAATCGTCCCCACACCCTGCGCGTCGGCCTGTACTCTCTGCGCGGTGACGATCTGGTGCGTGCCGACCTCGTCGACCTCACCATCTCCTCCCCACGCGCGCCGGTGCGTGAGGCTGCTGGCAAGCCGGCCCCCGACCTCATCCTCATCAACGACGACGACCTCACCTACGCCAAGGCGCGTCTCGGTGCCACTGGCACAAAGACCGCTCTTTCCCACTTGTCGGGCCTGGCCGAGCCATTGGCTCGCGCCCTGGTTTGGTCGATGCTATGGAACTGCGTGCGCGACGCCAAGCTCAAGGTGCAAAATTACCTCGACGCGGCTGCCTTGCACAGCCCCAAGGAGACCGAACCGGCTATCCTCGCCACCGTGTTGCAGCAGCTACAAATGGCCGTCGAGAACTACCTGCCTGACTCTACCCGTGAAGATGCACGTCGCGCCGAAGCAGCCCGGGCTTGGCGAGGACTCGACGTGTCTGAGCCTGGCAGCGACCTCCAGCGTATTTGGGCGCGTCACGCCTTGGCCTTGTCGGCAGCCGATCCAGATTCGGTCGAGAGGACTCGAGGTCTGCTCGATGGCGATGTCACCGGCTTGGTCGTCGATCCGGAGATGAGATGGCAGTCCTGGATGGCACTGGCTGCTCTGGGGCGGGCCAGCGCCGAAGACCTTGATGCTGAGCTAGAGCGTGACCGCACCAAGACCGGCGTCGCCCATCACATGGCTGCCCTCACCGCCCGTCCCGACGATGTCGCCAAGCAGGAGGCCTATCGCCGCCTACGGACCCCGGGAGAACTGTCCAATGAGCACTGTCTGGCTTATATCGACGGTCTGCGAACCCCGTTGGGTGTCGAGACCTTTGCCGATCTCAATAGCTCCTATTTCGATGATCTCGAGCAGATCTGGCAGGAGTTCCCGATCGAGATGGCTCAGCGGTTGGTCGTCGGGTTATTCCCCGACGGTGATGTTGCCGAGATTGCTGATCGTTGGTTGGCAAGTCACCAGTCGGCCACTGGTGGTCTGACTCGAATGGTCAAGGAGCGCCGCGATGCGGCATCTCGTGCCGAGACCGCCCGTGACTTCAATAACTGAGTAACGCTGAGGCGGGTTGTTCAGCGGCGATGCTGTTTGGCAACCCGCCACTGGCGCGCCAGCGCCTCGCGCCAGGTGGGTACCGTCACGCCGTTGTCGGCCATGATCCGATACAGCCGACGCTGGTTGATTTCCAACCCGATCAACCCGATGGCGAAGAAGATGAGCTGAGTTGACATCGCCCAGCGGAACGCGCTGAGGGTGTATCGGCTGCCGGGGCACAGGACGTCGAGTAGTAAGCCGATAATCTCGATCTCTAAAAGACCGAAAAAGAAGCCGCCCGTAATAGCCACGCCTGTGGCGGTGGCCAACCGGCTGCCTGGCTGGAAAGTGCGGGCCACGTCGAAGCCAACGTTTCCGCCTGGAAGTGAGATGCCCAGGCAGATGATGAGGAGGAAAAGCATCCACAGCGGGGCGGGCCCCGGCCACACCAGGACGATCAGCCACGCCAGAGCAGAAGCGGTGATCATTCCTTCGATAAGGGTGCCACGACGAATAGGGTGGCGGCTGGTGAGGATGCCCGCTGTTGGTCCGGCAATGGCATTGGCGATGACGTAGACGGTCATGAGGGTCGATGCGGTGGCCGTCGAGCGTCCCTCAGCATGGGTGAGGTAAGGCATACCCCACATCAGCGAGAACACGATACCGGAGAAATTCGACGACATATGCGCCCAAAATGCCAGCCGCGTCGAGGGATGTTTGACAACCTCGACGACCTGGTGGGGGAGTTGCTTAACATTGGCGTCAGTGCGTTCCGGCTCCACTCCGGGCGGAGCGTCACGGATGAAGAGAACTGTCAATGCGGCCGCTACCGCAGCACCACCGGCTGCCAGGAGGTAGGTGGAACGCCATCCACTGCTGTTCACCATGGCCACAAGGCTTACCGCCGAGACGACTTGTCCGAACTGGCCCAGCAAACCGGTGAGTTGGATTACCAGAGGGATCTGTTTAGCAGAGAACCACGCTGATACTAGCCGTACCGCGGCACCAAAAATGAAGGCGTCGCCGCAACCGACGAGGATGCGAGCCAGCACTGCTCCGCTGACGCTCCCGGCGAGTGCCATGACGACCTGCCCGATGGCCATGACAATTGATCCGGCGGTGATGACGACCCTCGATCCCAATCGGTCGACGGTGATGCCGGCTGGAATCTGGAGCACGGCGTAGACCGCTAGCTGCAGCACCATGAAGGTGGCGACGACGGAGGCGGGGGCGTTGAAATGGTCGGCTGCCGTCAGCCCCATGACGCCCAGCGAGGTCCGCTGCATGACCGCGAACCCGTATGCAACCACGGCGGTAATCCACACCACCCATGTCATGGCGACGCGACGACGAGGGTTCAATGTGGTGGTACGCACTTGGCTCATGGTAAGACGTTCTGCCGCCGCGATGTGCCCTCAGGGGGGGCTTGCATCTTGGTCGAGGCGGCAATGACGCTACTCAACGGCTAGATTTGTCCTGTGGCAGACACAGTGGAGAACGCCGTCAGCACCCCCGACGTCGAGCAGCCCTGGGCTGAGTTGGGGTTGTCCGCCGACGAGTACCAGCGCATCCGGGAGATCCTGGGACGCCGCCCGACCGGCGGCGAGCTCGCCATGTACTCGGTGATGTGGTCAGAGCACTGCTCCTACAAGTCATCGAAGAAGTACCTTCGTCGATTCGGTGACCTTCCTCAGCAGACGCCGCTCGGCCCGTTGCTTGCTGGCATCGGAGACAACGCCGGTGTCGTTGATATCGGCAACGGATTAGCCGTCACCTTTAAGGCGGAGTCTCATAACCACCCCTCGTACGTCGAGCCTCACCAGGGTGCGGCTACCGGGGTCGGCGGCATCGTTCGCGACATCATGGCGATGGGAGCCCGCCCGGTCGGTGTCATGAATGCTTTGGCCTTCGGGCCACTGGACGCTCCGGATACTGCGCGTGTGCTGCCTGGTGCGGTCTCCGGGATCGCCGATTATGGCAACTGCCTTGGCTTGCCGACGATTGGCGGCCAGACCCTCTTTGACCCCACCTATTACGGCAATCCGCTCGTCAACGCCCTGTGCGTCGGGGTACTGCGTCACGAAGACTTGCAGTTCGCCAAGGCCTCAGGCGTGGGTAATCTCGTTGTTCTCTTCGGTGCGGCTACTGGCGGTGACGGTATTGGGGGTGCGTCGATTCTCGCCTCGGAGTCGTTCGCCGCAGGGGGTGAGTCGAAGCGACCCAGCGTCCAAGTGGGCGACCCCTTTATGGAGAAGCTGCTCATCGAGTGCACCCTTGACCTCTTTAACGCCGGGGTAGTTGAGGCTCTGCAAGATTTCGGGGCGGCCGGTATCTCCTGTGCCACTTCCGAGCTGGCTAGTGCTGGCGACGGTGGTATGCACGTCGAGCTCGACCGCGTCCCGCTGCGCGACCCGAACCTCGCTCCCGAGGAGATCCTCATGAGTGAGTCCCAGGAGCGGATGGCCGCAGTGGTGTGCCCCGATCAGCTTGACCGCTTTATGGAAATCTGCGCCCACTGGGGCGTTGCTGCCACCGTCATTGGTGAGGTCACTGACACTGGCCGCCTTCACATCGACTGGCATGGTGAGCGGATTGTTGACGTCGATCCACGGACGGTTGCTCACGACGGCCCGGTCCTCGACATGCCGGCCGCGCGCCCGTGGTGGATCGACGAGCTCAACGGGAACGACGCTAATGCGTTGCCGCGTGATAACTCCGGTGAAGGTCTTGCTGGGGCGCTGCTGGCCCTCGTTGGGTCTGCCCAGCTGTGCGACCGGTCCTGGATCACCGACCAGTACGACCGGTTCGTGCGTGGCAATACTGTGCTCGCCCAACCAAATGATGCCGGCATGATTCGCGTTGATGAGGAGACGGACCTCGGCATCGCGCTATCCCTGGACGCTAACGGTAGGCAAACCACCCTTAACCCGTACCTGGGTGCTCAGCTTGCTTTGTGCGAGGCCTACCGGAATGTGGCCGTCACGGGTGCCACCCCGGTGGCCGTCACGGACTGCCTCAACTACGGTTCGCCCTACGACCCCGACGTCATGTGGCAATTCGACGAGACCATCCTTGGTCTGGTTGACGGCTGCCGCGAGCTCGGCGTTCCCGTGACGGGCGGCAACGTCTCCTTGCACAACCGCACTGGAGACGAGTCGATTCGTCCAACTCCGCTAGTTGGCGTCCTCGGCGTTATTGACGATGTGCATCGTCGCATTCCGTCGGCCTTCGCCCACGACGGCGACGCCGTTGTGCTGCTGGGAACGACGAAGTGCGAGTTCGGTGGATCGGTCTACGAGGACGTCATCCACGCTGGCCACCTGGGCGGTATGCCCCCGATGCCTCATCTGGATGCCGAGAAGGCTCTGGCTGCGGTAATGGTGGAAGCGTCAAAGCGCGGTCTGCTTTCTAGCGCTCACGACCTATCCGATGGCGGCCTGGCCCAGGCGCTTGTGGAGAGTTGCCTGCAAGGGGGACTTGGCGTGTCGGTGAGTCTGCCTGAGGGTGAACCGTCGGTGATGTTGTTCTCCGAGAGTCCTGCTCGGGCCATCGTCTCGCTGTCCGGTGCGGACTATCGCGAGTTCAAGGAGCTGTGCCAGGAGCACGGCGTGCCGGTCGCGCGTATTGGCGAGGTCATCGATCACGGTGAGTTCGAGGTCAATGGTCTGTTTAGCCTCCCTTGTGAGGAGATCGAGCGAGCCTGGCGCAGGCCGATTCCGGGTGCAATGGGGGAATGATCAGAAAGAAGCCACCATTCGATGGCTGCGCAGAGACTGTAACTCGCCGGGTACAAGGACAAAGCCCTCATCCCGGCCGCGACTGGCAAATGCGGGTATACCTGGCCCGTCTAATCCACGCTATTGCGAGATGCATACGTTCGTTATGGATGAGACGACGTGGTGCAGGCTAAGCGCCCTCTTGTCGAAGATGGTTATTTTCTGGCTAAAAGTGGAGGGTTACCTCATCGCTTACGAGGCTGACATTGTGCGTGGGCTCGTGGTCGGCCTCAAAGGCTATTCCCAGCCCGTCACCAGCGAAGCCCGGGGCGGAGCCATCTTACCCGTTGCACTTGTCGCGCTACGCCAATATCTGGAAACCCCGGGCTCGAGGCCAGCTCATGGTGGAATACGCTGAGGCGTGATTTCATGAATATCCATATCCTGACGCGCGCACGGAGTTCTCTAGCATACGGCGGTGCGCGAGACGATCAGAATGACTGCGATTTTCGGTGAGATCACGTTGGCCCCGCTAGTACAGACTGCGGAGGGGACGCAACGCTTTATATTGCCTATCGGAAGGGTCTGGGCGACGTGGGGGAGAACCTACCCGAGGAGTTTTCCGACACCGCTGCCGCAGTCGTCAGCGTCATCGATCCTGTTCTCGATAGGTTAGACGACGGGGCTGTAGGCACCCCGTCGAACGGAGTTGGATGATGGGACACGTCGTAGCGTCAGGATCTAGAAAAGATTCTCCCGTCGCTCGTGTTAATGGCCATGGTGGCCATGTGCGCTCCGTTTGGTCACCTACCGTAGCGATAACGGCAACGTGTGATGCGGGTCGCCTGACTGACGACCTTGTAGACCAGACGGTGCTCATCGGTGATGCGGCGTGAAAAATATCCCCAAAGACCATGTTTGAAAGCTTCTGGCTTGCCGATACCTTCATTGCCATTGCGCGCGATGTTCCCGATGAGCATGGTGATCCGCTTGAGAGCCCGGTGGCCGTCAGCCTGCCACCGCCGCAGCCCTCCCACGCCATGTCATCCCACACCAGGGTGGCCACGATCAGTCCTCTACCAGGTCGTGGCGGGCGCCTTCATCGCTTTCCAGGTGGACTCGCATCAAGGAGACGGCGGGCGTTGGCGAGGGATTCCGTATAGCTGAGCGTTTTTATGACGCACCTCCGGTACGGAAAAGTGCACGCTGCTGGGACCTCTCTAGGCTAGTGAGACATCCTGTACCGCCTCCATTAACGCATCCAACGGCGCTGCCGCCTTGAGGTTTTTCTCGCGCCACTCGTCATCGGGTTCGGACGCGGCAACGATCGCGCCACCGGCGCCGACCGTCACCTTCGACCCCGCCAAGATCAACGTTCGGATCACGATGCTGAGGTCGGCGGTGCGATCGAACCCGAGATACCCCAGTATTCCCGAGTAGATTCCCCGGGCGCCGGCCTCCAGGCCGTCCAGGATCTCTACGGACCGCTCCTTGGGTGCTCCGGTCATCGACCCACCAGGAAAGGTCGCTCGCAGCACGTCGACGAGACCGACGTCTTCGCGCAGCTGCCCGCGCACCGTAGTCACCATCTGATGCACCGTCGCATATGACTCGATCGCCATCAGGTGTGGCACCTCAACCGTACCGGGATTACACACCCGGGACAGGTCATTGCGCACCAGATCAGCGATCATGAGATTCTCGGCACGGTTTTTCGCGTCTGTTCGCAGATCGACGACCCGCTGGGCGTCCCCAACCGGATCACCACACCGGGCGATCGTCCCCTTGATCGGTTTGGATTCAACGATGCCGTCGCGCACCGTCAGGAACCGTTCCGGGGAGGATGAGCACACCTCTACACGCGGGCTGGTGAACCGAAGGTAGGCCCCGTAGGGAGCCGGATTTCGACGCCGCAGCGCCCGGTACAGCTGCCAGCCGTCCACGTCGCACTCGGAGGTCCAGGTGTCGGTGAGACAGGCCTCGTACGAGTCCCCGCATGCCAGCGCCTGCTGGATTGCCAAGATCCGGTCCCGGTAGCCCCCTCGGCTGAGCCGCCACGACCCGACGGGCGCGCTCATCGGCGGAGTGGATGGCTCGTCAGGTTCTCGTCGAGCCACTAACGCCGCTGCTAACGTGTCCAGCAGATCAGCGGCTTCGTCACGGCGTGGCGTTTTGCGGTCCACCAAGGCCAGCAGATGGGCACGCTGCTGGTAGTGGTCGTACGCAATCCAGCTTGCCGGACGCAGCCACATGGCATCGGGTAGTTCGCTGCGGTGCGCATTCGGGCCCAAGGTCAACGCCTTGCACTCATAGCCTAAGAAGCCGACGTAGCCGCCGGTGAACGGGATATCACCTAGCTTTGGTCTCGTTGCCCCTTTCGCAAGACGGCGTGCCAGAAAACCCAGCACATCTCCGGGCTTGGATCGCCCATTGACTATCAACGTATTCGTGTTGAGGTCGTAACTGACGACTTCTGACGCCGATCCCGCCGTCGTGCCCATCATGCTCCAACGACCAGCGTCACCGCGGGTGACTGCCGAGTCCAACCAAAAGGCGTCGACGTCACGAGCCAGTTTGGCGAAGGTAGCTCCCGCGTCGAGGTCGATACTGACGTCGCGGTGGCATATTTCCCATCGCGCAGGGGTCCGAAAGCTTGTGCGTGACGGGGGATAACCTGGTTTGCGATTTTTTGACACTACGTCGCGGTTTTCAGACATCGTGTTGCATTGTGGGTGGCTGATCGCCAGAAAGTTGGCGACCAGCTGGGCGCCTACCTGCGTCATCACCGACTCCGGGTGGAACTGCACACCCCAGTGCGGCCGATCGGCCACCTCGAACGCCATGATGGTGCCATCCTCAGCGCGAGCGTGCTCAAAAGTGTCATCGCTCAGTGCTGACAGGCACAGTGAGTGATAACGAGTGGCCTCGAAGTCCTGTGGCAATCCGGCGAAGATCCCTTGTCCGGAGTGATGAATCCGGCTAACGATGCCGTGGTGGGGTCGGATGGTCTCCAACTGGGCACCGTGACGCAGCCCGAGGCCCTGGTGGCCAAGGCATACCCCAAGTAGGGGGAGCTCGCTGGAGGCATCGATTATCCGGTCAGCAATGTTGAAATCTTTGTTGTTGAGCGGGGTGCCAGGGCCTGGCCCGATGACCACATGATCGAATTCGCCGTCAGCCAGCCGGTGGAGGATTCCCTCACGCTTGACCTCCTCGGGTCGGACCACCACTGGCGCGACACCGCTAGTCTCGGCCAGCAGGTGCGCGAGGTTGAAGGTGAAGGAATCGTGGTTGTCGACCAGCAGGATCACGGGCCCTCCTCGGTGACATCCGCTGCGGTGCAAGAGCGCTAGCACTAAGGATAGAGGCCGCTACCCGAGACGGCCTGTTGGAATTGTGCCGAGAGTGTGGAAGACGCACTAGCCGTTTATTGACGACTGTATCGTCAATAAACGATACTCTTACGCCATGGGCAATGGAGGCAAGAGCCCAAAGGGGCTTCGTCGTCGACCGATGGTCGTCAGTAAGGGGTGGGTGCAAGGCATCGCCCTCGTGATGATCCTGGGATTCACGGTGATGGGCATTCTCGCTTATCACACATATAACGACTCCATACCTATACCTGACAAAGTTGTCTCCACCACCGGGGAGGTGCTGTTCACCCATGATGACATCGTTGCCGGGCAGGAAACCTTCAACAACAGAGGCCTTATGGAGTATGGGTCCATCGTCGGTCACGGCGGGTATCTTGGGCCCGATTTCACCGCCGACTACTTGCGCCGTGCCGCGACATTCACCTTGGACGCTCGAATCAAGGCAAGGGAAAGCCAACCGCACCAGGAAAATATCAAGGACTGGCGTACTAACCGCTACGATTCCCGCACCGGCGTGCTCGTCCTGTCACGTCAGCAGACTGCCGCGTACCACCATCTCGTCTCCCACTACACGACATATTTCGGGAGGAACTCGCACAACCTTGGTCTCCTGGCCCACGACATTAAGGACCCGGCACAAGCCAAGCAACTGACCGATTTCTTCGCATGGACCGCGTGGGGCTCAGCTGCGGATCGGCCCGGGCATAGCTATTCGTACACGAACAACTGGCCGGCAGATCCGACTGTGGCGAACCGTCCAACGGCGGACATGGTCGTCTGGTCGGCGCTCTCCCTCATCGTCCTCATCGGCGGTACCGGAGTCATGTTCGCGATCTACGGACGGTGGAGCAGGAACATCGGATGGCACGAGTCGGAGACTCCGTCACTGAACTTCATCCGTCCCAGCCAGGTCGGGCTCACCAAGTCACAGCGCGCCACGGCATGGTTTTTCTTCGTCATCGCCGCACTCTTCCTCGTGCAGACTTTTGTCGGTGCGGCCGCCGAACACTACCGGGCTGACATCTCGAGTTTCTTTGGGTTCAATCTGGCCTCATGGTTGCCGTACAACCTTGCCCGCACCTGGCACGTCCAGCTGGCGTTGTTCTGGACGGCCGCTGCTTTCCTCGCAGGTGGCATCTTTCTAGCTCCCTTCGTCTCGGGCAAGGAGCCCAAGAGGCAGCACGTGCTCACCTACGTCCTGCTCGGGGCGGTGGCTTTCGTTGTGTTCGGTTCTCTCGCCAGTGAGGCCCTGTCGGTGTACGGAGTCTCATGGGCCAAGGGGCCGGTCTTCGGTGAACAGTGGGAATACCTCGACTTGCCGAGGATGTTCCAGTTACTCCTCACCCTTGGCATGTTCCTGTGGGTGTTCATCATTTGGCGTGCCATGCGCGCCCGAATGAAAACTGAGTCCGTTGGCAACATGCCGTGGGTGTTTTTCTTCTCGGCGTTATCGATCCCGATGTTCTATGCCGTGGGTCTCCTCGCCGGCACACATACCCAGCTGTCAGTGGCCGAGTTTTGGCGCTTCTGGGTGGTTCATCTGTGGGTTGAGGATTTCCTTGAACTCTTCACCACTGTCATGGTCGCATACATATTCGTCATGCTCGGCGTCGTTCGCGAGAAGGTGGCGTTAGGTGTCATCTACATGGATGTCATCCTGTACTCGGCTGGCGGTGTGCTCGGCACCATGCACCACCTGTACTTCTCGGGCACTCCGAGTGCTCATATGGCTATCGGCGCCTTCTTCTCGGCTGCGGAGGTCATCCCACTGACGTTCCTTACGGTCGAGGCCTGGGGGTTCATGCAGCTCGGAGCCCGGCGTGAGTCACGGTCGTCAACTCCGTTCCCCCACCGTTGGACCGTGATGTTCCTTGTCGTGGTCGGGTTCTGGAACTTCCTCGGTGCCGGGGTCTTTGGCTTCCTCATCAACTTGCCAATCGTGTCCTACTACGAGATTGGCACCACTTTGACCGCCAACCACGCCCACGGAGCCATGATGGGTGTCTACGGGATGATGGCCATGGCCTTGGCGATGTTCGCGTTGAGATACCTCATACCCGAGGACAGATGGAACGACAAGCTTGCCAAGATTTCGTTCTGGTGCACGAATATTGGCTTGGCCTGGATGGTCTTCGTCACCTTGTTGCCGCTCGGCATCCTGCAACTGTACCGGTCAGTAGGCGCTGGGTATTTTGAGGCCCGGCAGCTCAACTACGTCACCGAGCACCGTAACGTCGTCCTCGAGTGGCTTCGTATGCCCGGTGACCTTGTCTTCATTATCGGCGGGGTGTTGCCGTTCTTGTGGATGGCCTTCCAAGGACTAATACATCACCGAGAGGGCAGGACCTCCGACACGTTGCCGGTAGAACGCCTCTTCGTCGAGCCCACCGCGGACGATCGTGAGTACGCGTGGTCGTCGGAGGAGTCGAAGTGAACACATCGTCCCAGGTGATCCTCACCTGCTGCTATTCCATGCTCCTGCTCATCGTTGCCTGGCTGCTGGACGTGCTGGGACGTCACGGCTCCCGGATGAGTCGGGAGTGGAAGACGACGAACTTCGTCTACCACAACGATCGGGATGGATGGAAGTGCCACGAGGACCACTGGCTGTGGCCTGCGAGTTTTGACCCACAGAAGCGGGTCGTGAGATATCGCGGTCAGCATGAGATCTGCGGCAGGTGCCCCGTCAAGGACACCTGCTCGCCGACAGTGCCCGCGCGAGAGGTAACTATGCCTATTGACCCGTGGCCATATTCTGAGGCTGGGCTGTTCCATCGCGGCATGACGGTGTGTGCCATGGTCGCGGCGCTGGCCCTGCCGGTCGGCATGTTTTTCGTAGCACGGTCGGTGGCGGAGGTCGTCGCTCTCGTGGCGACCATCGCCATCGTCTGTCTGGCTCTCGTACCCACCGCTGCGTCCATGCGTCATCGTCCGGTGGATATCCCGGAGGGGTTACCGCTGGAAACATCAGTATCGGATACCGGGATGGCGCAGGAGGACGGCCGTGTCCGGGTCTTCGGCGTTCATGGGCAAGCGACGACCGACCGAGCAGGTGATGAGGCCGATCGCCTCATTGCGCGATACGGGTCCCGCTGGAGATCCGGACGCACCCGGTATCGCTCGGTCGAGCAGGCAGCTGTGGCCAAGGCTGAAGCACGGAGCGTGCTTGACCAGGACAGGTATTACCGCGGCGTCGACGTCAGCAGGAGCAGGGCATGAGTGATCTCGAATGGGCCTTCACGACGATCGCGATCGTCATCCTCATCATCGGGTTCCTGGTGTCGAGCTTCAAGATCATCCCCGAATATGAGCGCGGCGTCGTCTTCCGGTTTGGCAAACTGCGGGGTCTGCACGGGGCCGGGCTCGTGTTTATCTTCCCCGGTCTCGACAAGCTGCATAGGGTCGACCAACGCACCGTGACCCTGACGATCCCGCCGCAGGAGATCATTACCCGGGACAACGTGCCGGCTCGTGTCAATGCTGTCGTCTTGTTCAATGTGACGGATCCCATGAGCGCCGTCATGAACGTGGAGAACTACGCGGTCGCGACGAGCCAGATCGCTCAGACGACGTTGCGAAGCGTCCTGGGCCGAGCAGATCTCGATACCCTCCTCGCCCATCGCGAGGACCTCAATAGGGACCTCCGCGAGATCATTGAAGTGCAGACAGGCCCTTGGGGTGTGGAGGTGTCCGTCGTAGAGATTAAAGACGTGGAAATCCCGGAGGCGATGCAGCGGGCCATGGCGCGCGAGGCAGAGGCAGAGCGTGAGCGACGGGCCAAGGTGATCAGCGCGCGGGGTGAGATGCAGGCCTCGGGAGAACTGCGGCAGGCTGCCGACGAGCTTTCGAAGAGTCCGGCATCCTTGCAGCTGCGATACTTGCAGACGCTTCTAGAACTGGGAGCCGATCAGAACTCGACGGTGGTGTTCCCACTGCCTATTGACGTCCTTGCCCCCCTCATCCGCAAATATCACGGGGATTGACCGATGGTGGCCTGACCGTCGGGTTGGTTGGGCCTCAATCTGCTTCCATGAGCATCTCGACTGCCTGAGGCATAGAGCAGCCCGAGCACGCCACCACCTCACAATCCGACGAGCCGTCACGTCAACGGCTCTAGACTTTGACCATGGATCTTTCTCATGCTCTCAAGGACCTGTCTGCCAAGGTTGATTCCGGTTTCGACGATGCTGTTGAGCAACTTACCCGTCACGTGGCAGTCCGGTCGGTCAGTTCTCAACGGCCCGACGATGTGAGGTCCGGAGCCGAGTTCGTTGCGGCCGCGGCCAAGGAAGCCGGTGCCGCCGACGTCACCGTTGTCACCGAGAACGATGGCCTGCCGGCCGTCATCGCTCACTGGCCGGCGCCTGAAGGCAAGCCTACCGTTCTGCTGTACTCCCATGGTGACGTTCAACCCACCGGTAACCTCGACGAGTGGCACACCGAGCCCTTCGTCGCCACCACGAAGGGTGAGCGGCTGTATGGCCGTGGCACCGCTGACGATAAGGGCGGCGTCGCGGCCCATCTGGCCGCCATTCGTGCCCTCGACGGTAAACCCCCGGTCGGCGTCACCCTTTTCGTTGAGGGCGAGGAAGAGATCGGCTCGTCGTCCATGGAGGCCATCATCGCCAAGCACAAGGACGAGCTGGCCGCCGACGTCATCGTCGTCGCCGACTCGGTCAACTGGGAGCAGGGCGTTCCATCCGTTACGACCACCCTGCGCGGTGTCGTCGACTGCGTGGTCGAGGTTTCCACCCTCGACCACGCCCTGCATTCCGGCCAGTTCGGCGGCATCGTTCCCGACGCTTTGACTACTCTGTGCCGCCTCATCGCAACCCTGCACGATGAGTCCGGTGAGGTCACCGTTGACGGATTGCAGGGATTCGCGGGTCCCGAACTGGACTATCCGGAGGATCGTCTGCGTGAGGAGACCGGTGTCCTCGACGGTGTTCAATGGGTCGGGCAGGGACGCGCTGTTGAGAAGATGTGGACCAAACCGTCGGTGACCGTCATCGCCATTGATGCCACTCCAGTCGCGGATGCCATCAACATCCTTCCCGCCAGCGCCAGAGCCAAGATCAGTTTGCGTGTTGCTCCCGGTCAGGACGCTGGTGAGGCCATGGAAGCCCTCGTCAGGCACTTAGAGTCTCATATCGAGTTTGGCGCTCACATCAAGGTGACTCGTGGCCAGTTGGGGCAGCCGGGAGTCGTCCCCTTTACTGGCGATAAGGCCGACGTTGCCAAGGAGGCCTTCAGGCTGGCGTGGGGCCAGGAACCCGTCGAGATGGGCACCGGTGGCGCTATCCCGCTGGTGACCGACTTGCAGCATGCCTTCCCATCGGCGACGGTGTTGGTGACTGCCGTCACGGACCCGGATTCGCGTATGCACGGCATCGACGAGTCCCTGCACCTGGGTGATTTCCGTCGGGCGATTCTCACCGAGGCCCTCATTCTCGCCGGTCTGGCCGAGTGAGTAGCGAATTCCACTGCACGGTGTTCCCGCGTACAATGACCCTGCCGTCGGCTGAGCCGGCAGGCAGGGCCTGGGACGTCCGGCGGGGGAATTGCCCCGTTTGCGTGACGATCACTGGGATTCGCGTCAGAAGGGTGGGCAGGCGCGGACAGCACGTTGTCCCCGTCATCGAGAGGTCTGTCTCATGCCCTCCGGTTCCGTGAGCTACCGAACCCTGTTCTCGCTGCCTGGCGGGACGTTCGTCACCGTCTCTGCCTTGGCTCGTCTGCCTCTAGCTATGAGCCAATTGGGTACGCTGTTGCTGGTGTCCAGCCCGCAGGTATCGGGACGGTTAGCCCCCGGGGGGTTGGCAGCCGGTATGGTCGCCTTGGCTATCGCGATTGGTTCTCCGCTTTTTGGTGCTCTGACGGACCGTCATGGTCAGCGAATAGTGCTGCTTGTGCAGTCCCTTGTCGGTGGCGCAGCCCTTATCGCTGAGGGACTGGCTGCGACAATGGGTGCTGCGTGGCCAGTGGTGGCCGCGATTGGTGGTTTAGCGGGGTTTTTTCTGCCGCAGATCGGCACGATGGCCAGGGTTCGCTGGCGTGCCATGAGTGCAGCGAATCCCACGATGGGGGCAGGGATTCTCGAAACGTCTTTTGCCTGGGAGGGCGCCATTGACGAAGCCTCCTTCGCTCTCGGCCCGGCTGCAATCGGTGTCCTCGCTGTGCTGGCTGGACCGGTTCCGGGGCTTCTCGTAGCCGGTGCCATGCTGTTGGTGTTGGGGAGTTGGTTTGCCCTGGACCCGACGTCAAAGCTGGTACCTGGGCACCATCTAGCCGATGATTCTGGGCAACTTGGGGGGTCGCGGCAGGATCACCATGCCCCCGGCCCGCTGTTCACCGCTGGTGTTGTGGCCACCAACGTCGGCATGGTCTTTATGGGCATAGTGTTCGGCTCGGTGCAGACCGGAACGACCAGCCTTGCCACACAGGCGGGACGTCCTGGTCTGGCAGGGATATTCCACGCCCTCCTCTCGGTGGGCAGCGCTGTTGCCGGGCTGGCCCTGCCAAGGCTGGCTCATCGTCTGGATCTTGCGGCCAGGTGGCGTCTCTTCGCTGCTGGACTGGCGGTCTTTGCAGCTCCCCTGCTGCTGATAGGCCACCTTGGGCCGCTGGTGCCGGTCCTCATCATCCTTGGCATGGCGGCGGCCCCGTATATGATCACCTTGTTTAGTGTGGCGGAGAGTTCAGCGTCGGCGGGGCGAATCGGGACGGTTATGACCTTGCTTGCGGCGATGAACAGTCTGGGCTACGCCTTTGGGACGACCCTGGCCGGGCGTCTCGCTGACTGGGGCGGGCCGACTCCCGCCTATGGGGTGACGGTGGGAGTCGGTGTGGCGGCGACCCTGTTGGCCCTTCCGGTGGCGCGGAGGGTGGCCCCGGTCAGGGCCTGACGATGTGCTGACGCAACTGGAATCCAGGACGGGTCTTGAAAATCCGTTTCCCCATTTCCCAACTCGTCCGCACAATCTCTGAACCCCGGTCCTGGGGTGCGACCGATCTGCGGTAGTGTGTTTATGTGCCGCGCGCAGACGGAAGGCTTACCGCAGACCTCAACCCTCAGGACCACGGACCCCAGGATGCCTGTGGCGTCATCGGGATCTATGCCCCCGGTGAGGAGGTCTCCAAACTCACCTACTTCGGCATGTATGCCCTGCAACACCGTGGCCAGGAATCAGCTGGCATGGCGGTGTCAGACGGTCGCCGAATGATGGTTTTCAAGGACATGGGGCTAGTGTCTCAGGTCTTCGACGAAGTCACCCTCAACTCTCTCCAAGGACATATGGCCGTCGGCCACACCCGCTATTCAACAACTGGCGCGAGTATCTGGGACAACGCCCAGCCGACGTTCAGGTCGCGTCAAGGTGGTGGCGGACTGGCCCTTGCCCACAACGGTAACCTCACCAACACCGATGCCCTCGTTGCTCAGCGCGCCCCGGATACCGAGGTTCCCCACAAGGACCGCATGGACTCCAGCAACGACACCTCGCTGATAACCGCCCTCATGACGACCTATGACGGCACCCTTGAGGAGGTCGCCACCCAGGTTTTGCCCCACCTCCAGGGTGCCTTCAGCCTCGTCTTCATGGATGACCACACCCTGTGCGCTGCTCGCGACCCGCAAGGCATCCGACCGCTGGTGCTCGGGCGCCTGTCTAGTGGCTGGGTGGTTGCCTCTGAAACTGCGGCCATCGACATCGTCGGGGGCACCTTCGTCCGTGAGATCGAACCTGGCGAAATGATCGCCATCGACGCCGCTGGGTTGCGTACCAGCCGTTTTGCCGAGGCCCACCCCAAAGGTTGCATCTTCGAGTACGTTTACCTGGCTCGCCCGGACACCGTCATCGCCGGACGACGGATCCACAACGTTCGCGTCAAGATCGGCAAAATCCTGGCCCAGGAACATCCTGCCGACGCCGACCTCGTCATCCCAGTGCCAGAGTCTGGCACCCCGGCAGCTATTGGCTATGCCGACGAGTCTGGTATTCCCTACGGCCTGGGTCTGGTCAAGAACTCATACGTGGGTCGGACCTTCATCCAGCCCTCCCAGACCCTGCGCAATCTGGGTATTCGGCTCAAGCTTAATCCGCTGCGTGACGTCATCGAGGGCCGACGCATCGTCGCGGTCGATGATTCCATCGTGCGCGGCAATACCCAGCGTCAGCTTGTCCGAATGCTGCGTGAGGCTGGTGCGGCCGAGGTGCACGTGCGCATCTCTTCTCCACCGGTGCAGTGGCCCTGCTTCTACGGCATCGACTTCGCCACCCGCGCTCAGCTCATCGCCCCGGGCCTCGACGTCGAGGACATCTGCCGATCTATTGGCGCTGACTCGCTCGGTTACGTCAGCCTTGACGGCCTCGTCCGTGCCACCCATGTAGACACCGACAGCCTTTGTCGAGCCTGCTTTGACGGCGTCTATCCTGTGCAAGTGCCTGTCTCTGCGCGGGCCGTGCTAGCTGACGCCACCCACACCGACCCTAACCAGGAGCAGCAGTGAGCAATGAGTCCGCCTACGCCCGCGCCGGAGTCGACATTGAGGCTGGTGAGCGCGCCGTCGACCTCATGAAGGCCCACGTGGCCGCTACCCGTCGCCCGGAGGTCCTCGGTGGCCTGGGCGGCTTCGCTGGTTTTTTCGACGCCTCCGCCCTGGGTAAGTACCATCACCCGGTGCTGGCCACCTCGACTGATGGGGTTGGCACCAAGGTGGCGATCGCCCAAGCTATGGACGTCCACGACACCATCGGTTTTGATCTTGTCGGCATGCTCGTCGACGACCTCGTCGTGGTGGGCGCCGAGCCGTGGTTCGTCACCGACTACATCGCATGCGGTCACGTCGACCCTGACCGGATTGCCAATGTCGTCAAGGGCATTGCCGCAGCCTGTGCGAAAGCTGGCTGTTCCCTGTTGGGCGGAGAGACGGCTGAGCATCCGGGCCTGCTGGCCGGCGACGAGTACGATGTTGCCGGCGCTACGACGGGTGCCGTCGAGTACGACGACATCCTTGGTCCTCAGCGAGTGCAGGAGGGTGACGCCCTGCTAGCGGTGGCTTCTTCGGGGTTGCACTCTAATGGTTACTCGTTAGTCCGCAAGGTGCTGCTGGCTGACTCTGGCTGGGCTTTGGACCGTCATGTCGATGAGTTAGGCCGCACCCTTGGTGAAGAGCTGCTGGAGCCGACGACGGTTTATGCTGCTGATCTGCTGGCTCTCATCCGCCAGGTCGAGGTGCACGCCATGAGTCACGTCACCGGCGGGGGACTAGCTAACAACCTGACTCGGGTCCTCCCCGACGACGTCGTTGCCACCGTCGACCGGTCCACGTGGACGCCCGCTCCGATCTTCGGTCTCGTCCAGCAGGTGGGCAACATTTCCCAGCCTGACATCGAGGCGACCCTCAACATGGGAGTCGGGATGGTCGTCGTCATGCCCGACGCGAACATCTCCACAGCTATCGATCTGCTTGCTGAGCGTGGTCTTTCCGCTTGGCAGTGCGGTCATGTTTCCCATCGTGACGCGACGAAAAAGCCGGGGGCAGCGCTGGTCTCAAGCCATCCTCGCCATTAGGCAGTTCCTCCCGGAAACACAACTTGCGGTGGCCCGCTTTGGTACGTGGGTCATCGCTCGGGTAGCCTGTGCTCCACGACAGTTGATGATTTTGGGCGGCAATGCCGCTATTGAGAAGCGAGGGGGTCGACCCACATGGGGCGCGGCCGTGCAAAGGCGAAACAGACCAAGGTTGCCCGCGATTTGAAGTATCGCTCGGTGAACATGGATCTCGAGTCACTGGAGCGAGAGCTGAGAGGCGACAACCATCAGCAGGAGGATCCTCATGACGAGGACGGCCTGTCAGATGAGTACGCAGATTTGGCTGAAAAGTACGCCCACTACGGCGAGGACGACTGAGCCGGTAATGCGGCCATGAAGTGGCTCAACGACCCCCTGCTCGACGGGTTCGAATATGCCCGCATCGGTCTCCCACATGCAGCCAAAGCTGTTGGAGATCCCGACGGGCTTCTGACTGCGAGCGTGGTGCGTCGTCGTGAGCCACGTCATGGTCGTGCCATGCTCTACGTCCACGGCTGGTCGGACTGCTTCTACCAGGCTCACCTAGCTGAGGCGGTGGAGAGTTGGGGATACGACTTCCTCGGGCTCGACCTGCGTCGGTACGGGCGAAATCTCGTTCCCGGTCAGATGGCCGGCTGGGTTCGTGACCTGGCCGAATATGATGAGGAAATCAGCGCTGCGGTGTCACTGCTGCGTGCGGATCACAATTCGGTGACGATCATGGGCCACTCCACAGGGGGGCTCATTGTCCCGTTGTGGGTGTCACGTCATCCAGGCCGGGTTGACGGGGTTATTCTCAACTCACCGTGGATCGACCTCCAGGGGTCGTTCTTGACCCGAGCCTTAGCCGGGCCACTGGCTCGGTCAGTCCGTGTCGCAGAACCGACGACCGTGCTGCCTATTCCGTCTCGGGACAATTTCGGTCGCTCAATCCGCCGTGAGTTTGACGGGGAATGGGACGTCCCGGAGGTGAAGGACCCGTCATGGGCCCCTTTCGCTACCCGTGCTGGATGGCTGGCAGCTATCCTCGATGGTCATCAGAAGGTGGCTCAGGGGCTGCACATTGACGTCCCAGTGTTGGTGCTTATATCCGCTCGCAGTGACCTTTCAGCGACGTGGAAGCCGTCGATGAAGGCTGCTGATACCGTCCTCAACGTCGACCGGCTGGCACGTGCATCAGTCAACCTTGGCCGCCATCTCACGCTGGTCCGTGTCCGGGGTGGACTCCACGACTTGGTGCTCTCCGCTCCGGCAGTTCGGGCCAATGTTTTCGCTGAAATGGAGCGCTGGGTTGGCGCTTATCTGGCGTAATGACTCACATCTGACACGCTTTGGACGTCGTTAATATTTTGTGACACATTTCCTGTGCTGGGCACCGCCGTCCAGTACAGGTCGACTTTGCGGCATGAGCGCCCGGAGACGGCGGTCTGACCGAACCACACGGAGGTTTGGAATGTACGCCAAGAAGATCTCAGCCCTTGCGGCGGCATCAAGGAGCTTGGTGGTGAGTCGGTCTTCCCGAAGGCCCTCGTCGACCCGCTCACGGTCGATGGCCATATCTACTTGTTGGTTGACATCTGCCGCGTCACCGTGACGTGGGCCAATTCAGCTCGCCTCAGGAGGGCCGGCGTCACTAAGACCCCGACCGACATCAAGGGCTGGATGGCCAACGTGGAGAGGGCCAAGGTGCGGGTGTCGCCACCCCGTTGTCAATCGGTGGTGTCCGGGCCCAGACCGAGCTCTTTGAGTCTCTTGTGGCTGCTGATTTGGGTGCTGACAAAACAACGGGCCTGTCACCATCGGCCTTAACGCTCTGGTTTCTGGACAGAACCCGAATTATCCGCAGATCATGAACGAGGAAGGCGCCCGCGATTGTTGGTGCTCTTCCGCTACGCCAGGATCGGCGTAGGTTGGTGTGTTCCGGCCTAAGCACGCCTCTCGGGGGGCTGAACTTCGAAGTGACGGAACCATTCCGCGAGGTGGCCGGGACCGGGATCGAACCGGTGACCTTTCACTTTTCAGGCGAACGCTACTACCAACTGAGCTACCCGGCCATCGTGTTCACGCAAAGGTCTCATGAACACGAAAGCGGTGATGTATTCATCACCGCTTCAGCGACCCCGATGGGACTTGAACCCACGACCTCCGCCGTGACAGGGCGGCGCGCTAACCAACTGCGCCACGGGGCCTTAGCTCTTTCAAGCCTGACCGCTGCTTGAAGCAGCTCGAAAAATATAGCAAGGATCTGACCCTGAAGGGAAATTGAGGCTTGCGAGTCGTCCTAAAGTGGCTGTGACTAGGGGTTTTGTATGGACTGGTGGTGCTGCTTTGTGGGGGTGGAAATTCGCGATAAGCGAACATGGCGAGAAGTCTTCGATCACGGGCTGGATGTGTGTGGAGGTGGAAGGGCAGAGGCAGCTTGGCGTTAAGCGGTTTCCTGAAGCACTTCAGGGTTTACTGTCCGTTCCTGCCAAAAGTAGCCCGAATCGGGCAGTGCCAACGTCGTATGGGCATTTCTGCAGGAACGGACGAACTGATGGCCGCTGCGGTTGACCGGCTGTGGGTGTTGATGACGCTCTCGGACTGATGTGCGCACTTTCACCGCGTCGGTCACATGACTTCGGGGATAAGGTGTGAATGGGCTTGGGCTGGCTGACAAACCAGCCAGCCCACACATGAGAAGGTCCTGCATCGGTGTCGATGCAGGACCTTGAGTATCCCGGACGGGATTCGAACCCGCGTTGCCGCCTTGAAAGGGCGGTGTCCTAGGCCTCTGGACGACCGGGACTCGGCGGTTGCTCATCAATGCAAGGGCAACTGCCGAACTAGGCCATCATATCCAGGTCGTATCACTGGCGAGAAATCGTCCGCCCAGAGTTACTGTTGACCATTGCGGCGGACGAGCATGTACCAGTGTGCCCACGGCTCGCAACATGGCAGACGCCGGCAACCTTTGGAGGCTGCCGGCGTCGCGCTAGTTCAGTTTAGGAGGTCTGAATTGATGCGAACTGGGTACATTGAGGAGCGGATGGGGCTCAGCCGCACTCCGGCGCGAGGGTTCGCTGCTTCCACCATCTGCCCGTCGCCAGTGTAGATGCTGACGTGACCGCCACCTGAGGCGGCGAAAAGGTCCCCAGGTCGGATCTGGTCGAGGGAAATTCGGTGGCCACGCTGGATCTGTGACCCCGAGTAGTGAGGCAGGTCGATTCCGGCCTGCTGGTAAGCCTTCATCACTAGACCGGAGCAGTCAAAGCTGTTGGGGCCCTCGCCCCCCCAAGTGTAGGCCTTGCCTGCCTGTGCCATGGCGTAGTTGACAATGGCAGCCCGAGCACTATTGATCGGTGTTGGGGCAGGTTTGTTGTTGGTGGTGGTGAGGTAGCGGGTGGAGGCCCATAGGGTGCGGCTGTGGTAGGTGATTTGGGTCCATTCGGAGGTGGTGCGTCCGGTGGTTGTTAGGGCGGTGCCTTTTGCTACTGAGGTGTATATGGGGGCGCTCATGGAGGCGCTGTTTCGTAGGTTGAGGTTTGCTGTGGTGTAGACCGTTTTGGCTGGTTTGGGGGCTGGCGCCGGTTTTGGAGCAGGCTTGGCCGGGGTGGCGCTCAGGTAGCGGGAACCAACCCAACGGTGAACCCCGTTATAGATGACCTCGCTAAACCCCTGCGAAGAGCGTCCGGTCAGGCCGACCCTCTCACCGGGGGAGAGCAGACCCACCTTGGCGGACCGTATAGAATGCCCCGCGCGGACGTTGACGTAGGTGGTTGCTTGGGCAAATCCGACCGGAGAGCTGGAGGCGGAGGGGTTGGAGGAAGATGGGCGCCAAGCAACTGACGACAGGTAGTGGTGGTCGATGAAAGCGGTATGGCCACGGTAAGCGACCGGAACCCAGCCATTGATGGGTGCGCCGGTTTGATTGAGTTGCTGGCCCTTCTCGAGCACGCCCAAGATTTTTCCTTTCATGCCCGCCTGGGCTCTAATGTTAACGGCGGTGCGAGCGGACACGCGGGCCTTGACTGCGGTGTTGGAGGCTTGGGCTTGGGGGACGAACAACTGACTGCCGCCGATTGCGAGACCAGCGGTGGCTAGGGTTGCAACCCCGGCCCGGAGCGGGTGCACTACACCCATGGGACTGACTCCTTCCGGCGTGTGGACCCGCCTTCATTCGAGTCGCTCCTGGCTCTTCCCCGGATCCGTCCACCGATCCAACCAGGAACACCTCGCGTGACAAGAGCAATTCAAGTTGTCAAAACCGTTTTCGTCTACTTGCTCCAAAGAGTTTTTTGTCACCCGCAAGGCGACACGCCGTGAAATGGCTGAGAATCTCAAAGATGTTGTTTGGAGTCCGCTGATGACTCTGAGGGGCCCCTAATCGGCGTTGACTAGGGGTGATGCCGCGCATGGTGCAGGTGATCGTCTCGATTGCCGCCGTTGCCAAGGCGAGTCTGAAAATCTCATGGCAACTCTGAAGTACGGGTTGACGCTTATGAGTAGGTATTTTCACGTCACGCGCTGAGTAACCGAGATTCCTGCGGCGAGTGACCGGGAATCGATGACTGGATGCGTGGTCGCTTCGCATGCTGGCGAAACCATCGCTACACTAGGGGGGCCCCCGTAGCTCAGTTGGTTAGAGCAGCGGACTTTTAATCCGCGGGTCCTGGGTTCGAGTCCCAGTGGGGGCACCTCATCGTCATAGCCCGTCGAAGCCGTAGAACAGACGGCAGGGGAGAAGCAGCGTGAATCGTGCGCACTCCTGGCGTCCAGGTGGTCATAGGTTCCGTTTGGGGTGCATCCTTCATGTGCATGCCCGCCTATCGATAGGCTTAGAGTCATGAGAGATCCCGCAGACATCGAGTGCTGGCTGACCGACATGGACGGTGTGCTCGTCCACGAGAACCATGAGGTGCCTGGCGCCAGCGATCTCATCAATCGTTGGGTCGACACCTCGAAGCGATTCCTAGTGTTGACCAACAACTCGATCTTCACCCCGCGTGACCTGGCTGCCCGGATGCAGGTGTCGGGTTTGACGGTGCCGGAGGATAATATCTGGACCTCCGCCCTGGCTACCGCCCATTTTCTAGCCGACCAGCAGCCTGGAGCTCGCCTTTACGTCATTGGTGAGGCCGGCCTGACGACGGCCCTGCACGAGGCAGGATTCATCCTCACCGACACCGAGCCCGATTACGTCGTCCTCGGGGAGACTCGTACCTACTCGTTCGAGGCCATTACCCGGGCCGTCAGATTCATCGTCGACGGTGCCAGGTTCATCTGCACCAACCCCGATGCGACTGGTCCCAGTAAGGACGGGCCGTTGCCCGCCACCGGCGCCGTCGCCGCGATGATCGAGGCTGCCTCGAAGCACAAGCCCTACATCGTCGGAAAGCCGAATCCGATGATGTTCCGCTCAGCTTTGAATCGCATCGAGGCCCACTCTGAGACCACCGCCATGATCGGTGATCGGATGGATACCGACATGGTTGCTGGTATGGAGGCTGGGCTGCTGACCGTCCTGGTACTCTCGGGCATCACCAAACGTGAGGACGTCGAGCAGTACCCCTACCGTCCCAACATCATTCTTGATTCGGTTGCCGATCTCAACGAGCTCATCTGAGACATTTACGACACGATGGTGGCGAGCCTCGTTCGCCACCATCGTGCCGTAGGCGGAGACTTCCAGAATGGTCTTACGTCTGCCAGGGGATGACGACATCCTCGGGGGCTTGCGGATGGCCGTGTCCTTCGAGAATCCGCCCCCACGTCTCGACCCCGTCAGGAGCTAGATCGAGCGGTAGTCGGGCCGCAACGTCGCGTAAATGGTCCTTGACGTGCTGCATCTCGTTCATGTCGTGACGGGAGGCTTCTTCCTTAAGCCAGGCTTGTTCGAGCTCCCAGCCGCGCACCCGAGTACGTACCGCATCCTTGACGAGCTCGTGATCGTCAAACCCCGACTTGACGTGTCTCTCCGCCGAGCACATCCAGCCGTAATCACGGTTGATGCGTAGCAGGCCAGGATCGACTGTCATGGAGTCATGCACGGAAATCTCGGGGCCGATGACGACGGCCCCAGCATTGAGAGCATAAGCCACCTCGTCCCGTTCGGTCTCGTCGGTTAGGATCGACACCGACCTCATTACTAGATCGAGCATGTTGCGGGAGCCGAAATCGGACTCTCGTGCGGCTCCTCGTGGCGAACACGTGATGACGTAGGGGTTTGTGACGCCGAGATGCCCGATAGCCATCTCGGCCGGCACATTTTCCCGCAGTCCACCGTCGACGTAGTGCTCTCCGTCGAGGTAAACAGGACGGAATACCCCGGGAATGGAACAGGAGGCGAGCACCCCGCGAGAGACATCAAAGGTTGAGGAGCCGATGGGGTTATTGTCGCGATCGCCGAAATATCGCCACCGTCGAGGCTCAATCGGGACAGGGCTGACAGCAGCTGCAGGACGACACCTGGGGTCCAGGAATCACACGCAACGGGGTCGTCACGAGTGGCCATTTCCAAGGTCGACGCCTGACCGGTGAGGCGGTCGTCGTCACGGCCAGCGATAGGTTCTGCTGGATCGGGGACTTTCGTCTGTTCGGGGCCGCGATGGAATGGCAAGCTCATCCAGGGACGCTGGCTCTTGGCTCTAGCGGCTTCTCGGTTGAGCAAGGACATCCATTCCGGACCCTTCTCGAGCAACCGGGAAAACCATGTCCGCGGCGTGAACATGTCGGACTTATCGGTCATTCCGAGCCACATCGTCTCCAGCTGGCGCAGTGCCGCCGATTGCTTGGCTGGATCGGTCCATTGGGACAGAGCGCAGGCCACAATCGACCCAGCTGAAGTGGCTACCACCGCGGTGGGGGCAATCCCGACGACGTCATAAAGGTGCCGCAGCGCCCCCATCTGGAAGGAGGTCCTCGACCCGCCCCCGGCAAGGACTAGACCCTGCTGGGGGGTTCGACTCCCGAGTCCGAATGCGAGGGTAGGGATACCGAGCCATGAGGGGAGTTCCATGACTCGATCCTACGGACTTCAGGAAAGGATGCTCAGGAGGCCGCCTCGACGGTCTCCTGGATGGCCTTGATGGTGGTGACCAGGTGAGCTTGCTCCCAGTCGTCCAGCGGCACCTCGAGGATGCGTTCGACGCCTTTAGCGCCGATAACGCACGGCACACCCATAGACACGTCACCGTCGTGGCCGTACTGGCCGTGCAGAGTGGTGCAAACCGGGTAGACGGCGTGCTCATTGAGGAGGATAGAGCGCGCAATGGTGATCGCCGACTGGCCGATGCCAGCGCTCGTCCAGCCCTTGAGGTTGAGCACGGCAGTACCGGCATCGTTAATACGCGTGGTCAGCTCGTCGCGGTCCATCGGATCGGCATCAAAGAGCTTAGCCAGGCTGTCAAAACCGACGCCGCCAACATTGACTCCGGTAAACATCGGGAATCCAGACGGCCCGTGCTCTCCGATCATGTAGCCGCGCACATAGTCTGGGTCGACGCCGAGATGGTCGGCGATTACACGACACATGCGGGCCGAATCAAGGATCGTTCCGGTGCCGAGCACCAAGCCCTGCGGGTGGTCAAACTCGGTGCTAGCGATGTGGACAAGGGCATCGAGAGGGTTGGAGCAGATGATGATAGCTGCGTCGTGGTTGCGGCTGGTGATCTCCGTCATGGTGGAGCGGATGATTTTGCTGTTAGTGGCAGCCAACTCACGCCGCGCAGCGCCGGTGGCTGGGCCTTTGGATGCGTCGATAGATGGCCCGGCAGTCAAAATGATGACGTCGGCGTCAGACAGGCTATCGTAGTCGCCGGCGTACACAGCGACACTGGTGACGTTGGGCAGTGCGGTAGCGTGATGCTGGTCGAGGGCCTGCCCGGCAGCCATCTTTTCATTGATGTCAATGACGCAAATCTCGCCGAAGAGGCCGCTCATCATGGCGTCGGAAAGCACGGCATCACCGACCCGGCCGACTCCGATAATCCCGAGCTTGTGTGGTTTGATGGGCATAAGAAACCTCCTGCAATCATCACGAAGTACTTGCTTGCATCCCTATCCTTCACCCAAGAGGTTTCAGTATCGTGACACCCCCTCCACCGTAGCTGCCGTGGCTATGGTGACGGCTGTCTCCCCCGCCCATCCACCATGCAGAGTTTGTCCAGGACGCACACGCTGCGTCCTAACAGGGCGCTCACCTGTCCTGTTTGGGGAGCACAGGTTGGGCTGGGACAATGCTCGGGTGACAACAATTCCCGACTTTCCCGCGGTCGCCTCGAGGCACCGACCTCCGGAGGACCTTAGCCGCTTTGCATGGCTGTCAATCACAGCGGCTACCGCGACAATCCTGCTAAAGACTCTCGCCTGGCGGATTACCGGATCGGTCGGATTGCTCTCGGACGCCGCTGAATCCCTCGTGAACCTCGTTGCAGCCATCATCGCCCTCGTCGCCCTCAAGGTGTCGATCCGACCTCCGGACAAGAACCATCATTTTGGTCATTCCAAGGCCGAATACTTTTCAGCCGGTGCTGAGGGCATGATGATCTTCATCGCTGCTGCGGTCATTGTGTACACCGCGATTCAGCGATTTCTCCATCCCCAGTCCATTGAGGACGTCGGTATCGGCCTGTTGGTCTCGGTGCTAGCCTCAATCATCAACGGAGCGGTCGCGTGGGTTCTGCTCAGGAATGGCCGCAACCGTCGATCGATGACCCTTATCGCCGACGGCAAGCATCTTCTCACCGATGTGTGGACTTCCGTCAGCGTTCTGGTAGGAGTGGGCCTGGTCTGGCTGACGGGGTGGCAGCGCCTCGACCCGATCGTTGCCCTCGCGGTGGGGATCAATATCCTCGTCACTGGGGCCAAACTCGTCGGACAGTCGAGTACTGCTTTGCTCGACGTTTCCTTACCCAAGGAGGATAACGCGGCTATCCGGGATTTCCTTGACGCCCACTCCAATGAGCACATTACGTTCCATGCGGTGCGCACCCGTGAAGCTGGATACCGACAATTTCTCGAGTTTCACATGCTCGTTCCAGGGTCTTGGACGGTCAAGCAAGGCCATGACACTATGGAAGACCTCATTGATGAAATTCTTAAAGAATGGCCCGAGATGAGGGTGAGCGGCCATTTGGAACCTATCGAGGACCCGCGTTCTTACGAGGATATGGACGTCTGACCCGGGTTATGGTCGGACATGGTGATTCAGTGAATGCGGCGCCTAGCGGGCGTGAACGCATGAAGCTGAGCGAGAGGAGTCCAAGATGGCCGAGGTGAACGGCAAGATCGTAACAGTGCCCGATTGGGACGAGTATTTCCTGGGTATAGCTGAGGCTGTCTCGGCGCGCGCTAAGTGCACTCGCCGTCGAGTGGGGGCTCTGCTCGTTCACGAGCATCGCATTATCGCTACGGGGTACAACGGCGCCGCTCCCGGCCGTCCGGACTGCTTAGAAGGAGCTTGCCCGCGCGGTCAACTGGGCTATGGCGAGGTGCCAGCATTTTCCGACTATGACGTGCCCGGTTCCCCCGGATTCTGCATAGCCATTCACGCCGAGGTGAACGCCCTGCTCTTCGCCACCCGAGATACTGCTGGATCGACGGCCTACGTGACCGATAAGCCGTGTTCTGGATGCCGCAAGGCACTGGCAGCAGCTGGCGTCGTGCGGGCAGTCTGGCCTGATGGTGAGCTTGGTGAAGACGATCTGGTCAACTGGGAGCTGTGAAAGGCTCACTAGCTGCACCGTCCTCGTCAGGAGGCGAGCCTATGAAGGCACAACGGTAATGTCTGAGCGAACCCGACACCGCCCAGGTTCAGTCATTGGAGAGCTGGGAAACCTTCGGGTCTAGGGCCTTTTCTGCTTCGGCAGCGACGACCTCTAACTCGGCGCCCGTTGATGCCATGACGGCCGCGACGACAGCCCCCTCGACCAGCGGGGCAGTGGAGATCTTGACTTTGTTAGCGATGTCGGGATCGAGGAAGTCCAGGGCCATTGCTGCTGAGAGAATTGCCGATCCGAGGTCGACGAGAACGAGGATCCCGTCACAGCCGCCCACCTTTTTGATCGCCGCGCTTACCGCGGAGGCGTCGGTGCCTAAAGTGGTGTCGTCAAGACCGGCGGCAATCTCAATGGGGGGAATCTCTGGGCCAGGCAGCATTTGCGATGCCAGGTCAGCCACAGCTCGGCCCAATGGGCGGCTATGGGAGACGATGACGATTCCAACACCTTGGTCACTCATGATTAGCTCCTGACAGGCATTGTGCTGCGGACTCGATGAGCAGGGCCATTGAGGTGGCTCCGGGGTCTTGGTGCCCCTTGCTTCGTTCCCCAAGATATGATGCTCGGCCGCGACGAGCCACCATCTCGATAGTCGCGTCGCGGCCTTTGTTAGCGGCTTCGGCTGCCTTTATGAGCGCTTCGACAACAGAACCACCGCCGGCAGCAACCTGCTTGGCAGCGTCAACGGCAGGGGACAGGGTGTCAACCAGAGTCTTGTCGCCGACCTCAGCTTTGCCGCGTGCCACGATGCCGGCCAAGCCAGCGTCGAGGGCTTCGGCGAGCAACTGGGCATTGGGCTCGCCGTCAGTCTTGATAACCGTCGACAGCCGCAGAAAGAAAGTGCCGTAGAGAGGACCGGAAGCGCCACCGACGGTGCTTACCAGCGTCATTCCTGCTTTCTTGAGGAGTTCGGAGGCAGAGGTGAAGGACTCCGGGTCGAGGGCGGCCACTGCGGTCATCCCGCGAGCCATATTCGAGCCGTGGTCAGCATCACCAATCTGGCGATCCAGGTCAGTGAGCTCATTCGCATGTTCCGAGATGACCGCTGAGTAGTCCTTGAGCCACTCAGAAACGGTCACGGCAGAAATTTCAGACATCAGCATCCCCATCGAAGTCCAGAAGTCTCCACTGGGGCATCCCACAGCGTCAGGAGATCGTCGTCAGCGGAGAGCAAGGTCAAAGAACATCCTGCCATCTCCAGGCTCGTAATGTGATTGCCGACCAAGGTGCGGGCAACCGCGACGCCCTTTCCTGCCAGAATCTTGGCGACTTCGCCCCACACGAGGTACTGCTCAATGAGAGGAGTGCCGCCCATGCCGTTGAGCATAGCGATGACCGGGGCTTTGGTGAAGTCACGATCAGCCAGGATAGGTTCGATGATCTGGGCGGCAACCTCGGCGGCAGTGCCCAACGTGGCGGTTTCGCGACCGGGCTCGCCATGGATGCCGACGCCCAACTCCATTTCGTTCGCGCCGAGGTCGAAAGTGGGTTTGCCGGCTGCCGGGACGGTGCAAGAGGTGAGGGCTACGCCGAAGGAACGACCACCGTCATTGATGCGTTTTGCGAGCTCGAGCAGGGCGTCGAGATCACGCTTTTCTTCAGCTGCTGCACCGAGGATTTTTTCGGCCAGCACCGTCAAACCCACCCCGCGTCGCCCGGCGGTGTACAGGGAGTCCTGTACGGCAACGTCATCGGCGATGATGACGGACGCGACGTGGATGCCAGCCTCCATCGAGGCCATCTCGGCAGCCATGTCGAAGTTCATAACGTCACCGGTGTAGTTCTTGACGATGTGGAGCACGCCAGCACCACCGTCGACGGCCTTGGTGGCCTCGGTAATTTGGTCAGGAACGGGGGAGGTGAAGACCTCCCCGCAGCAGGCGGCGTCGAGCATACCTCGTCCGACGTAGCCCGAGTGCAGCGGCTCGTGGCCGGAACCGCCACCAGAAACCAGACCAACCTTTCCGCTGACCGGTCCGTCGGCGCGCAGCACGATGCGATGTTCGAGATCGACTTTCAGAGAGTCAGGGTGGGCGGCCGCTACGCCGCGCAGGGAATCAACGATGATATCCTCAACAGCATTGATGAGTTTCTTCATGGCACCAGTGAACCATCCCGATCCCGAAATTCCAGAGGGGGATTGTTACACCGTGCAGCGTGCCCACTTGCTGATGCGCGACTGGCTGACTTACTTCGTTTGCTGGACGTAGTCGATGGTCACTTTGCCGCGAACCTGCCGCAGCCACGGCGCCCGCTTGGAGGGATCGAAGACGACCCGAATGTGATCGTTGTGCATGATCACGGCAGTGATGATCACAAAGGTGATGCCGAGGCTGATGGCTCCCCAGGCGACCGTGGCGCGCGGGCCGACCGTATTGCCGATCCAGCCGACGATCGGGGAGACGAACGGGGTGCCGCCCATGACCAGGGCGGCCCACAAGCTCATGACCCGGCCACGCATTTGCGGCCTGACGGAGGTCTGCACCATGGCGTTGGCGGTGATGAGGGTCGAGATGGCTCCCCATCCGACAAAGATCTTCAGGACGGCGAAGGTGCCGTAGTTTGGCGCCAGCGTCGACAAGGCCATGCTGATGCTATAGACCAACAGGGCGAGTTCGACCCAGCGCAGCCGCGGCTTGCGTCGAGCTGCTTCTAGGGCGGCGGCCATTGACCCGATGCCCATAAGGGAACCGAGGAGGCCGTATTGTCCGGACCCTTTGCCAAACGCCTGGGTGGCCATGACGGCGTCAGAGATGTTGAAGTTGAATCCGAAGGTGCCCATCATGAAACCGATCGTCAACAAAATGACGAGGTCTGGACGCCGCTTAACGTAACGGATGCCGTCGCGGACTCGGGCTTTGTCGTTTGCTGGCGGGGAGGTGTAGAGGCGATCAGCCTTGATGAGCAGCAGGGTGGAGATGAACCCCATGAAGCAAGCGACGTTGATTGCCATCACCCAGCCGACACCGACTCCCGCAATGAGCAAGCCACCGAGGCCCGGGCCTAGCAACCGGGCGCCATTAAAGGACGCCGAGTTGAGGCTCACCGCATTGGGGAGGTTTTTTAGCGGGACCAGCTCGGAGACGAAGGCCTGGGTGGCTGGGCTGTAGAAGGCTCCGGCGACGCCGTCCATCGCTGAGATAACGAAAACCATCCACAGCTGCACCGTTCCGGTGAGGACAAGGATGGAAAGAATGGCCGCGTCAACAGCCATGGCGGACTGTGCCGCCACCATGATGCGACGCTTGGACATTCGGTCGGCCAGGGCGCCAGCCCACGGTGTGACGAGGAGAATTGGTGCAAAGTTGACCGCCATTACCCAGCCAAGCATTGCGGCGTTGCCGTGGGTTAAAATGATGAGTACCAGCCAGGACTGGGCGGTGCGAGCCATCCACTGGCCCATGTTCGTCATGAGAGTGCCCGAGAAGTAGATCCGATAGTTCGGAACGGTCAGGCTGGCGAACATGGTTCTCACGGCGAGGTCTCCTGCCAAACTCGAATGGGGATGTAAGGGCTTCTGTGGTTATTTATCGTTTCGTTAGCTTGTGTAGATGCGGGTTTGAACGTGCAGCGGCGATATGGTCGCCATTAGGTGCACGTCCTGAAAAGATCTTCCGCTCAACGCCCGCCTGACGCGCACAGTTCGCGTGTCTACCACTGACTTAGGGAGTTGTCTATGGCCACAGCAGCTGAATGGCTTGAAGGGGCTCGCCCCCGCACCCTTCCCACCGCAATCGCGCCGGTGTTGGCAGGTACCGCGATCGCTATCGCCGATAGTGGTGCATGCTGGGGACTGGCCGCGCTGTGCCTAGTGGTGGCCTTGGGACTGGTCATCGGGGTGAACTTCGCCAACGATTACTCCGATGGTATTCGCGGCTCCGACGGTGATAATCGAGTTGGTCCGCTTCGGTTGGTCGGGTCAGGAATCGCTGAACCCGCCCAGGTCAAGGCTGCGGCTTTCGCGTGTTTCGGGGTCTCGGCAGTGGCCGGACTGATCATCACTATCGTCACCGGGCATTGGTGGTTCATCGCCGTGGGGGTGGTCTGCATTCTCGCCGCCTGGTTCTACACCGGGGGCTCCCACCCCTACGGTTACGCTGGGCTAGGGGAGATCTTCGTCTTCATGTTCTTTGGGCTGGTTGCCGTCGGCGGCACGGTCTATGTGCAGACTGACCACGTCGGTGCGGCTGGTTGGGTGGCGGCCTGCCTCATCGGCGCAACGGCCTGCGGGGTGTTGACGGCTAATAACCTGCGCGATATCGATGGTGACCGCGTCAGTGGCAAGCACACTCTGGCCACCAAGCTTGGGCACCAGGGGACACGGATCTTTTACCTCGTTCTGGTGACGCTGGCCTGCGTCGGGGTGGTTGCCGTCGCGGCCTTGACGACGTGGTGGACTCTGTTCGGCTTGTTTGCGATTGCCTTACTCGTCTCCCCGGTAAGGGCAATGGTCACCAAGGCCACGGGGATGGCGTTGGTGTCGGCGTTGAAGAACACCGGACTCGCCGAGTTGGTGTGCTCGATCGGCCTGTTCGTGGGCGCCCTCGTCGGATAAGTCTCGAGGCAATCGAGGTGCGAAATCCTAATCGAGCTATGCCTCGGTTCATCCATCATTTATATTTATTGACAGATCGGTCGTCTCCGGAAAAGAATGGCGTCCAGGGCAAGAATGGAACCCACAGCTACGGTGAAATCGAACCTATTTTTCGACTTCGTCTGTCGAAAATATCGCCTATTACTGTGTACACCTACTGCGCTAAAGGTCGCTGAAAACTCTTCTACCCCCTTTTTTTAGGGGAAGAGCCAATGGCCGTGGTCTACAGATGTGGACCACGGCCATTGTGGTTGTTAGAGGGACTCTGGAGCCTCTCTTGAAGGTGTCAGACTCCTGTTGCTGGGAGGGCCTTTACGTGGGTCAACGCGGAGGCCGCGATTTGGAGATCGCGAGACCCAAGGTCGTGGCGATCCGTTGTACGGCTGATCGACCTATTGGGTGTGGCCGCATGGGTTGGGGTTGGAGTCGGAGTCGGGGTTGGAGTTGGGGTCGGTGTCGGATCGGGAGCCGGTTTCGGGGTGCAGGCCTTCTGCACGAGCCCGTCCAGGGTTGGTAGCTCTGCCTTGAGCTGCTTGTAGATTGCTACGGCTTCCTTAGTGTTGCGGACGTCGACGACTTCTTGGGCGATGTCCTTAACGAGCTTAGCGGTGTTGAACGCCAGCAGCGGCTCCTTTGCTAGGCGCTTGGCGATACGGGGCGCAAGGCTGATGGCAATGGACTTGTCTATTCCAGCCCTGACAAGGTGAGTGACGATGCGCGCGCTCAGGATCGGGGAGCTGATAATTGCGGTCGCTACAGCAGTGTCGAAGGCTCGGCCGATGATGTGCTCGATGGCTGCCTTCTGGAGGTGGACACCCCTTCTGATGAGAAGGTCTGCTTGAGCGGCGATCTCGGCTTTGATGAGTTCGATCTTCGCGATGGGCCCAAGGGCGGGGTTGAGTGCGGTGGCGACGATAGCCACTGCGGTGGCTCGTGCCAGGTGCTTGTCGATACCAGCCGCGACGAGGTCTGTGATGACCGCGCTCTTCAGTGCGGCTGATCCCAGTGCGTTGGGGATGATCGACGCGGCCAGGATGGCCTTGAAGCTGACGTCAATGGCTGCAGCTGCGCGTTGAATCTTGGCGTCTGCTATGAGGCCCAGTTGGGAAGCGACGAGGGCTTTCAGATGGTTGTGGTTGATGATAAGGGCCCCTCTGTTGCCATTTCTGCGGCGATGCGGGGGGCCAGAGCGGCTGCGTCGGCCGCACTGAGCCCGGCCTTGATGAGGGCGTCGACGATCGCGGCGCGCAGCTTCAGGTCGTTGATGATGGCCTTGCGGCAGTCCGCGTCGATTTTTGTCTTGTTGGTGTCGGGACGGAGGGCAGCTGACTGGGTTACGGAGCTGCCCTTGTCAGAAGTGGCACTCGCGGGGGGGGGGGGAGAGAGAGGGTGATAGCTGCTATTGACCCGACCAGGGCGGTTGCTGTTACAGCTGCCACGGTGATCCTTGTGCGACGCATCGTTTCTCCTAAGGGTTAGAAACTTAGTAAAAGCTAACTTTCTGCTAGCAAGATGAGACGCTACCACCAGGCCACGTCGTCTTTTGCGCTGGCCCCAGTTATCAACACGAGCAAAAATAACCACATCACAACCCACACAGCTGTACCTCTGTGTTCCCCCTCATAAGACCGCCACCACGATGTCCTCTCGAGGCTTGGAACTTCGTCGTGCTCGTTCACGCGTTCAATGGTTGAACTGCGTAACCGCATCGCGTGAATGTCAAGGCCCTGGGGCCACGTGACTCAGGGCTGAGCCTGATACGTGTCGTTGAGCCAACGGCGAACAGCCAGGGTGGCCCGCACATCGTCTTCGTTGTACTCCAGCACCCGAGTCCTGGACGCCGCCCGGACGTCTGGATCTGGGTCGTGGACAGCAAGGTCCCACCAGGTCTGGGAATTCAGGCCGCCTGGATCTGGGTCGCGCCAAGAGAATCCCGCCCCGGCCGTCGCGACGACCTTGAGTCCAATTCCATTAACCCCAAAGAAATGGGCCCTGATCGTGGTAAAGAGATCCACAAAACAGCCCGAGCCGAGGAGGCGTTGGACGGCAGCGCGTTCGTCCTCGCAAACATGGCCGAAGTGACGCAAATGGACGATCTCGTAGTCAGAATAGTGGACGATGATCGTCTCGGGATGGGCGTTGACGATACCCTCAAGCCACCGGATTGCACGGGCAGCCAGCTTGTGCTCGGTAGCATCGTCCATATCGGTGAAATCGCTAAACGCCACGTAGTAGGGCTCGCAGCCTGTGGTCGAATCGAGTAGACGTTCAGGGTCGCTGACCTCAAACCCCCACAAGTAGACGCGGCCATCGGGGGACGTCTCGATATCGAAGTCAATTTCCAGACGCGAGGAGGCCACCTCGATCGGGCCTTCATCGTTACGTTCCAGCAGCACGCCCTCGCGGATGAGTCGAGCCCGCCTGGCCGCTGCCCGCAATCTCTGCTCCGAACGGGGACGGTGCTGCACCTCAGGCAGGTAAACCGGCAGCAGCTCGTCGAGGCTCACGTCGGCCAGATTGTTAACCGTCGCTACTCCGAGGCGACGCAGGGTCGAGATTTCCCGAACGTCCAGCGGAGCCTTCGAGATGCGCAGGGACAGGTCATCGTCGGCAAGACGCGGCTCGCAAGTGGCCCACCATTGGCACGACTCGCACTCTGGCACCACAATTGGGGCGACCATCGGCTCGCCTCCAGCTAGGGCGTGTTCGGCGACCGAGACCCGGAACGTGTGCTCGTGGTCATAGCGGTCAAATAGGCTGCGTCGACGCCATCCCGACGCCGCCGACCGTGAGAACGTACGGATGAACTTATGGTCGAGGTCCAACCAGGAGACTGCCAGGGCGTCACTCAAAATGGCGATCTCGTCGCGACCGACCAGCCCCACCAGACGACGATGGTTCGGGCACTGGTCAGGGGTGGCCACCAGACCGAGGTCGTCAAGCAAGCGCCAGTGGTGGACAGCCTGGATGAGAGCGCGCTCCCGGCTAGCACGAAATGTCTGGTCGAGTGACATTCGGGCATGACGAGGATCCGGGTCGTCAAGCGGAGACACCCACGTGAATTCGGCTAGCGTGTGGTGTTTTTCCAAAACAAGGTAGTCCTTGATAATAAGCGGTAGGTATCCGGGGCCCCTATCGGCGCGGATTCCGGCCAGCACGAGGGCATCCGGAGAACCAGAGCGATGGCCTTGGGGAGACGATGGTAGTTCCGGGCAGACGATGACGGGTGCCCCGGCATCTATAGCCCGGTGAGTCGCAGCTCGACGGCTGGCTGGGCTAGCCGTGTCAGATCGCACATCGACAGCGTCAGCGATAGCAGCCAAAGCGTCACAGACCGCCGTCATATGGGTTTGCGCGCCCGCAAAGAGCTCGTCGTCGCGGGGATCCCCAACCGGCTCGGACAATTGTGGGTCGAAAGTGTTCTGAGTCTTAACCGGACAACTGCAAGCTGCCCAGGCGCTAAGGAGGATGGGGGAGGAAGGGCCTTTCACCTCAGGCCATCTCCTTCCTGCCAGTGGGCATCGTCATGACGGTGGCCATTGGGATGGGGGCCGACACTGCCTTTCCAGCCACGATGCAGAGCCACCACCCCACCGCAAATGTTGCGCCATGCCACGGCCTGCCAGCCGCACTCGGCCATCATGTCCGCCAGGTGGGTCTGGTCGGGCCAAGCGAGGATCGACTCAGCCAGGTAGTTATAGGCCTGTTGGTTCGACGAGGCCAACCGCGCCATCGCCGGTATCGCAGCCAGCAGATACTTGGTGTAGACGTGGCGGAACGGCGCCCAAGTGGGGTACGAGAATTCGCAGACAACGACGCGACCGCCCGGTTTGGTGACACGCAGCATCTCACGCAGCGCCTGTTGGGAATCCTCGACGTTACGTAGACCGTAAGAGATTGTTACCGCGTCAAAAGAGTTATTGGCATAGGGTAAACAAGTGGCGTCCCCGGCCACGAAGTGCAGATGGGGCTGACGTTGCTTGCCTACCGCCAGCATCCCGGTGGAAATATCGGTGGGGTAAACCTGCGCACCTCGAGCTGCGAAAGTAGCTGAGGATGTGCCGGTTCCGGCCGCCAGATCGAGGACGATCTGGCCGGGTTCCGGCTCTACGGCGTCAACGACAAGGTCACGCCAAGTGTCGACCACCCCCAGCGTCATAATCTGGTTCATAAGGTCGTAGCGCTTCGCCACCCCATCGAACATTGATGCGACATCGGTGTGGTGCTTATCCAGGGTGGCTCGGGTTGTCAACACGAGTTTCATTTTAAGGGGCAGGCGACTCCCCCCTCACCTCCCTCGATCGGGGTGGGTTCCCGCGAAGGGGGTGCGTGTCCCCTGATTCCCTCGATCGGGTTGGGCGCAGGTTGAGGTAGGTCTCACAAGTGCGGGAGAATAGCCAACATGGCATCCCGCTCTACCGTCCTCGTTGCCAAGGACATCTCGAAGTCCTACGGTGACCGAACCATCATTGATCGCCTCTCCCTCATCGTCCGCGAAGGAGAAGCCGTCGCCCTCACTGGCCGCAACGGTGCCGGTAAGTCGACGGTATTAAGGATGCTGGTGGGAGCCGATCGTCCAAGCTCTGGAACGATCGAGGTGCTTGGCAAAAAAGTTTCCGAGACGAACCCGGAGTTCCGTCGCAACGTTGCCACGGTCATTGACGACCTTGATTTCTTCCCTGATCTGTCGGTGGTGGAGCACCTCGACTTACTTGCCCGCGCTCACGGCCTGGTCGATGCTGACGCCCTCGTTGATGAGGTGCTTGAGGAGGTCCAGCTCGTCCCACAGTCCGGCCAGCTTCCTGGCACCCTCTCCTCGGGCCAGCGGCGACGGCTGGGTCTGGCAACGGCCCTCGTGCGCCCTCGCAAACTCCTCGTCCTTGATGAGCCCGAAGCCCGCCTTGACGTCGAAGGTGTTGCCTGGCTCGGCAAGAGGCTGCGCCAGGAGATGAATCACGGTCTCGCCATCGTGATGGCCAGTCACGAGCCGGCCCTCGTTGCGACCCTGGGGGCCCGAACCGTTGAGCTGGGAGGCCCGCGCGGATGAGTCGGCGCAACGACAAGCACTCCAAGCCCCGCTCCAAGGCGTCCCAGCCTGAACCGCAGACCGCCAGGGTTGAGGCGGTGGTCGCCCCCGATCCGGAGTTAGTCATCGCTCACCGTCCCGACGAATTCTTCGGTGGTCAGGCCGACGAGCGCCAGCTCTCCCTCCTGATGGGTGACTGGCGTAAAGGCCGTACCACCCGCAATATCTGGCAGGCCATAGGCGATGCTTACGTGCTCGTCTTTTCGCTGGTCGTCGTCCTCGCCATGATCGTTAGCCTCATCGTACAGGCCCAGGGGCAGGCCTCGGGTTGCACCTCGACGGGATGCCAGACGGCACGCGGCCTGCTGCCGTGGGCGGCATTGTCAGGAGTGTTGGCCTTTGCGTTGGCCGCGGCTCGGGTGTTCGGACCAGTACTCGCCTCGGCGGCTGAGGGGTTCTGGCTCATGGACGCTCCCATTGACCGGGCTAAATTCCTCGCTAAACGACTGCGAGCTGCGGTGCTCGTTTCGGTGCTCGGTGGTGCTGTCTTGGGAGCCTTGGTGGCTGCTCTCACCGGAGCCGCTGGCAAGGCCGTCGTCGCCTGGACCCTGGCGACCGCCCTAGGCGCTGCCGGAGTTGTCTCCTTTGCGGCCGCTGAGCAAGGGGCCGAACGTACCTGGTCAGTGAAAGCCATCGAGGCGTTAGCTGGGTTAGCTGGTCTGACGGTATTGCTGGGAGTCATTTCGACGGCGTCGGGATGGTACGCGGTGCCGGTGTCGAGTGACGCTAACTTCACTTCCGCCTGGGCAGTGGCCGGGGCTGGGACGGCGCTACTTGTCGTCACGTTATTGCTGGCACGACTGCGTCTGAACCGGATCCGACGGGCCCGTCTTATGGCCGGTGGTTCACTGGCCTCCGGTATGCAGGGGGCCGCATTCGCCCTCGACTTCGCCCTTATACGCGACATCCTTCAGGAGCGTGAGGCCATTGAGCGCGGCCAGGTACGCGCCACCCGCGGGCGGGGTGAGGGATTGAAGGCCCTGGTGTGGCGAGATGTGCAACGCATCATGCGTTCCCCGAAGCCGCTGCTTACCCTCATCGTGACGGCTGTGGTGCCCTACGCCGTCTCAGCCCTGGGATTTGGTGCCTTGACGGTTCCAGTGTCGGCCCTAGTACTCGTCGCGGCATTGGTGCCCTTCTTTACCAGCCTGCGAGTGCTTACCCGCAGCAAAGGCCTGGTGCGTTGTTTACCTTTCACGACTAGCCAGGTGATTTCGGCGGCCTCAGTGATTCCTGCGGTGGCAGCAGCGTTGTGGGCGATTGCCGTTATGCCAGCCTTCCACGGCGCCGGTTCGGCGACCTCAAGACCGTGGGAGCAGGCCATCATGTACGGCTTGGTGACGGCTGCTGGTGGCCTTGCTGGTGCGATTCGGTGGGTGAGTGCAAAACCGGCCGATTACTCCTCGCCGATGGTGGCAACCCAGGCCGGCGCAATGCCTCCCGGGTTGATGTTCAACCTCATCCGTGGGTTTGACATGGTTGCTGTCGTCACCATCCCAGTGGTGCTGGGATGGTCGCCGTGGGTATCGGTGTTCATCGCTGTGGTGGTGTTCGGATTCCTGCGCATGGGCGGAATGAACCAGCAGGACCTGGCTGAAATGCGCGAGGAATCGCAGCGACAGCTAACGGAAGCCCGTCAGGAAGCGCGAGGCGGTAAGGCCGAAAAGAAGGTCATTGAGCGTAAGCGGAGATGACCGCCGGGCGGGATCGGGTCGGTTATCGGTGCGTGCCGCTGCCGAGCTGTCCCACCACTGGACTTCGTATGGTGAAGCTTCAACTAACGTCAACTGGGAAGAGATTCCGCAGCACGTCGATGCGATGCTCCGCTTCGGTCGATAAAACGTCCGTGTCGTCGTCATGACCGACGGGATGGCCAGAGAAGATGTGGACGAGTGAGGGATCGGTGGCGTCGATCTGGCCGCCACGACAGTCAGTAACCCACTGGCCATTGCCCAAGGAATCGACCCAACCGGTGGGGCCGGAAACACGGCCCCGGTCGACGTGCTCAACTTCGGCCAGCACGGACATGGCGCGATGTGGTGGTAGTCCGGTGACAAAGGCTGGCGGGCATAGGGCGTCCACGAGGGCCAGACAAGACCCCTGGTCGGGGGAGCGGACACCAGTGACGTCGGTAACGAGATAGTTTGAGGCGTCGCTATAGACACATCCTGGACAATCAGGAACGTGGACCGTGTCGCAGAACTGCTCGAGACGTTCGCAAGTCTGCTCGACGATCTCGTCGTGGTGGGCTGCTAGCGGCCCCGTGCCCTGAAGCGCAGACAACAGGGTCTGGTGGTTGGCGTCAGTAGCGGGGGAATGGGTTAATACCCGGGAAGTGATTAAGGATTTGCTTACTCCGACGGTGAGCTTTGAAGTGGTGCCGACAGATCCTTCGACAAGGTAGGTATATGCGTTAGGGAATTGACGACGCAGGACCTCGACGATCCATCGCGGGTCGATGGGGGAGCCAGCTTTGGCCTCGAGGTCACGCATGAGAACGATCTGGTCGAGCTCTTCAGGCCCCATGATGCCCTGGACGAGTCGGGCGACCTGACGCCAACTCGACTTGTTGACGACGCCGTCACGCAATGTCATAGATCCGGGGGACCGGGGTACGCTTTGCTGGCGAGGGGCGTCATCGGTAATGCTGTCCTGGGAGAGCTGGGTGAGCCAGGAGTAACCGGGCCAGCGTCCAATAATCGTCTTGGGAAGGATCATCACGGACCGTGACGAGGACCTGTCCGGGTCAAAAGTGAACGATCCGAAAGCGACTGGCCCGGTGGCCTCAGCGCCAGGTATCTCGGTCTCGTGCTCAAGATCGTCGCACAACGCCTCCCACCAGACGTCGGCGGCTGCCGGGGAATCAGTCTCGAATCGTGTGATCTCACCTAACCCGACCATGCCGTAGTTGCGGTGCAAAAAGCATACCGAGTCCTCGGGCGTCATGTAGTTTTCGAGCGGGCCTGGGTCCGGGATCGAGACGGTGCGGGCGCACAAACGGGCTGAACCTGGGGCAAGGATCACGGTGGCAGGATAACCCAGATGTCTACATGGGCAGCGCCGTCTCATCGCTATGAGCGCCGACGAGAACGGCCAATTCGCGTTGGCCTGGCGGCGCTGCCCACGCCTATTAGCTCAGTTGATGGCGGGATCCACCGTGAATGTCTTGACGCTCACCTGGGAGAGACGCTCCCGGGTGCCGTTAACGTAGTGCGGGTAGGCACAGTAGCCGAGAGCCCGGTAGGTGGTGCGCTTGCCGCCGTGAAAGTTGAATGCTGCGGCCGCGGATCCAACGTGGAACGTTGCAGTGCCACGTCCAGTGCCGCCGATGAGCTGTGACTCGTCGAACGTTCCGGACCATACCTGATGGCCCTTGTCGTCGAGGACGCGGGCCACCAGGGATTGCTGGCGACCGTCGGCTCTCACGCATGGGGCGCTTGGCTTGACCTTAATGGTGAGAGGGGTGGCCGTACTGAACGGTCCAGTGTGCTGTGCAGGGTCCGTCACCGACACTTGGGGACCGGTCGGAAGTTGGCTTCCATTAAGGGGTGTGGCAGCTCCGGGAACGCCGAGTGCAATGGTCGATGCGGCTGCCAGGCTGGCAGCGATTTGGACGAACATGATGGTCTCCCGATATGTCGTACGTATGGAAATTAGCGAAAATCATTTAGACTTTCGTTTGGAGCATAGCACTGCATAGTGTCACTAAGGTGTTGGAGACGACGGCGTCCCGGGTAGAGGTTTATCTGCCTTCCGGCTTCGTGAACCTGGCGCGCCGACATGCTTGTAGCTGACAGCCCCTAGACTCGCCTTTGCAGATGCCGGTAGTTCGGCGCCGTCGTCGATGAGGAGGGTCCACGTGACGAGTCAGATGGAGTCCGACGTCGTCGTCGTCGGTGCTGGTCCCGGCGGTTCGGCGACTGCCGCACATCTTGCCCGCAGGGGGTTGCACGTCACCCTGCTGGAGAAGGCGACCTTCCCCCGCGACAAGGTCTGCGGTGACGGCCTGACTCCGCGTGCTGTCAAGCAGCTCATCCGGTTGGGAATAGACGTCTCCGAAAAAGCCGGGTGGAAACACACTGAGGGGTTGCGGATCCACGGTGGACGTGTCACCCCCTTTGTTCTTCCTTGGCCCGAGCTGGCTGACTACCCCAATTTCGGCATGGTGTGCCGACGCACGGTTCTCGACGAGCGTCTGGCCCGTCACGCCGAGTCGCAGGGAGTCACCCTCGTTGAGAATGCTAATGTCATTGAGCCGATCCTCAATCCTAACGGCCGTATTCGCGGCGTCCGTACGTCCGAGGGTGCCGAGTATTCCGCCCCCGTTATCGTCGCAGCCGATGGCAATTCTTCTCGACTCGGCTTAGCGATGGGCCTGCACAAGCGGGACGATCGTCCGATGGGCGTGGCGGTACGCGCCTATTACCGCTCTGTGCTGTCGGAGTCGCGTAATTTGGAGAGCTGGCTAGAACCGTGGGACGGGACCCCGCAAGAATCTGACCTCTTGCCGGGCTACGGCTGGGCCTTCCCTGAGGGGGATGGAACGGTCAATATCGGTTTGGGAATGCTCAATTCCTCTGCCGCCTTTGGGAACACTGACTACCGCTCCTTGATGAAGCGCTGGCTGTCACATCTGCCCGCCGAGTGGACCCTTGACGAAGAACACCAGGAGGGGCCGATCCGCGGTGCCGCCTTGCCGATGGCGTTTAATCGTCAACCTCACTATCACGACGGTCTGCTACTTGTAGGGGATGCCGGCGGCATGGTTAACCCATTTAATGGCGAGGGCATCGATTACGCCATGGAGGCCGGTGAGTTGGCGGCTGACGCCATCGCTGAGGCCTATTACTGTGGCCACCAGACACCGGCTGCCGAGAAAGCGCTTCAGGGGTACCCGCGCGCCCTTCGGCACCACTTCGGTGGTTACTACCGGCTGGGGACGATCTTCGTGCGACTCATTGGTGACCCGCGCGTCATGAAGATCTGCACGACGTACGGGCTTCCTCGCCGTCGACTCATGAAGTTTGTGAATAAATTATTGGCAAACCTCACTGATTCCGAATCTGGAGACCTTGATGACCGTATTATCAACGCCCTGACGAGGGCTGCCCCGTCGGTGTGAGGTCGTGGTCGACGACTGCCATCTGGCGTCGCCAAACCTCAAGTTAGGTTACCCAAAGTACCAGCGCGACAAATGAGAGTCGTATGGTCTGAGCGAATGGTGCTGACTAGAGGTGGTGAGATGAACGGATATGCTCCCCTGGTGGGGATGGTCGTCCTCGGTGCGTTTTTCGTGCTGGCGACGATCGCAGTCAACGTCGTTCTTGCGGTAAAACGACCCAACCGCGCAAAGCATGAGATTTACGAGTGTGGCATTGAACCAACGCCACAACCTGCAGGTGGCGGAAAGTTCCCGGTCAAGTTCTTCGTCGTCGCAATGCTCTACATCGTGTTCGACATCGACATCATGTTCCTCTACCCGTGGGCGGTCGACTTTAACCACCTCGGCGTCTTTGCACTGGTGGAGATGGTGTTGTTCGTGGCGATGGTTTTCATCCCCTACCTCTATATCCGTCGCCGCGGCGGCCTGGATTGGACCTGATCTTCCCGCGCGGCCTTGGGGTCGCGCGCAGCAAATATGTTGAGTGGCCCGAGCGCCACATCACTCAACGTCTAAGAAAGAAAGGATGCGCGAGATGGCTGAGTACGACGCCGACGTCCCAGCTGGCATCGTGATGACCTCAATGGAGGCCATCGTCGGATGGCTCCGCAAGACCTCATTCTGGCCGCTGACGATGGGCCTGGCCTGCTGCGCCATCGAGATGATCTCCTACGGTGGCCCGCGTGCTGACGCTGCGCGCTGGGGTCACGAGGTGTTCCGTGCCTCTCCCCGTCAAGCAGATCTTATGATCGTTTCGGGCCGGGTGAGCCAGAAGATGGCTCCGGTGGTCCGTCAGCTGTACGACCAAATGCCCGAACCCAAGTGGGTTATCTCGATGGGTGCATGCGCATCTTCTGGCGGCATTTTCAATAACTACGCGGTTGTTCAGGGATGCGACCATATCGTCCCGGTGGACGTCTACCTGCCAGGCTGTCCGCCCAGCCCGGACATGCTCATTGACGCCGTCTTCAAGATCCGTGAGCAGATCCAGCACTGGCCGCTCATGGGCCACATGTCCGAGGTCGAGGCAGCCAAGGAGAAGCAGACCCTTGAAGCCAAGACCACCCTCGAGCAGAAGGGGCTCATGCGATGAGTGACAAGCCGACCCCGCGCGGCGCCGCAGGCGGCTCGGACTCTGGGGACCGCATCCCCGACGGCCGCAATTCCCTTGATCCCAGCCATCCCGATCAGGTTCACACCCCGGCCAAGGGCCGCGAGTGGACCGATCGTCGCATCGATACTCGAACGGGCATGTGGGGGGCGACCTCTGGCCCCGGCGACACGTCTGGTTACGGCGGCATCGTTCGCACCGTCGAAATAGCTGGCAATTCCGAACGCCCCTATGGCGGCTGGTTTGATGAGGTCGCCGATCGCATGGCGGAGCTCGTCCCCGACTTTTCTGACGGCTTGACCGTGGTTGATCGCGGGGAAATCACCTTCTTCGTCCGCCCTGAGAAGCTCCTCGAACTGGTCAAAGTTCTTCGCGACGACGAGGCTCTGCGCTTTGAGAGCTGTTCGTGCTTGACCTGCGTGCATTATCCGAAGATGACTGGGCGTGAGATGCATGTCGTGTACGACCTGCTCTCTATGACACATAACCGACGCATTCGCCTCGAGGTCGCCCTGGCTGATCCCGGCCAGGAGGACGTCGCCCGTACCGGGCACAGCAATGTCAATTTGCTGCCCCACGTACCCAGCATCGTTTCGGTCTACCCGCATGTGGACTTCCAGGAACGCGAGGCCTGGGACATGTTCGGGGTCATTTTTGACGGTCATCCAGCCCTTACTCGCATCCTCATGCCCGACGACTGGGTCGGCCACCCGCAGCGTAAGGACTATCCGCTCGGTGGTATCCCGATCGAGTACAAGGGTGCCGTCGTGCCACCGCCGGACCAGCGCAGGAGCTACAATTGATCAGCGAGAACGAGTACTTGTCCCAGGGCGGCGACTGGGCCCAGATCGTTGATGAGGCCGCTGAGCGAGGCGACGAGACCATCATCGTGAATTTCGGGCCTTCCCACCCGTCCACCCACGGTGTCATGAGGCTCATCATCGAGCTTGATGGCGAGTCGGTGTCGGACCTACGAGTTGGGATCGGCTTCCTCCACACCGGTATCGAAAAGAACATGGAGTTTCGCACCTGGGCTCAGGGTGTCACCTTTATGACCCGGTGCAATTACGTTGCGAACTTCTTCAACGAACTGGTGTACTGTTTGGCCGTTGAGAAGCTGCTCGGCGTCACCGACGACGTTCCCGAGCGTGCTCGAGTACTTCGAGTCATGATTACTGAGCTGAACCGCATTTCCTCGCACCTCATCGCGGTGGGTACTGGCGGCCTGGAGCTTGGTGCCTCCTCAGTGGCCGAGGTTGGCCTGAGGGAACGCGAGATCATCCTAGAGTTCAACCAGGCCGTCACTGGTCTGCGTATGAACAACGCGTGGATCCGTCCTGGTGGCGTCGCCACTGACCTGCCCGAGACCGGGCTCGACCAGTTGCGTGACCTCATTAAGCGCATGGAGAAGTACCTCCCCGAGATCGGCCAGTTCTGCAATGAAAACCCAATCTTCAAAGCTCGCACTAAGGGCATCGGTTACGCCGACCTGTCTACCTGTATGGCCCTAGGAGTTACCGGCCCTGCGCTGCGCGCCACTGGCTTGCCGTGGGATCTTCGAAAGACCCAGCCCTACTGCGACTACGACACGTACGACTTCGACGTCGCCACCTGGGATACGTGCGACTGTTACGGGCGCTTCCGCATCCGTCTGGAAGAAATGGATCAGTCGGTGCGCATTCTCAAGCAATGTCTCAAGCGCCTTGAGGACACCCAGGGCGATCGTCACATGGTTGAGGACCCGCACATTGCGTGGCCGGCCGAATTGGCTCTGGGCCCCGACGGCCAGGGCAACTCCAATGAGCATATTCGCCACATCATGGGTGAGTCGATGGAGGCTCTCATCCATCATTTCAAGATCGTCACTGAGGGATTCCGGGTGCCTGCTGGCCAGGTGTACCAGGCTATCGAGGGAGCCGGGGGCGAGCTTGGCTGCCACCTTATTTCTGACGGTGGTGTCCGGCCTTATCGTTCCCACTTACGCGATCCCGGATTTATCAATGTGCAGTCTCTGCCCGCCATGTGTGAAGGCGGGATGCTTTCCGACGTGGTGCCATCTTTGGCATCCCTAGACCCCGTCATGGGAGGAGTCGACCGATGAGCGATCGCGAACCTGTCAGCTTGGGATACCCCTACGTCGAGTCTTTCCATTCGAACTTCTCGGGGAGCGGTGGAATTGACCAGTCCGACCGTTCTACCAATATTGACGAGCACACCATCGAGGAGATGCGCCAGATTGCCTCGCGCTACCCCGATCCGCGCTCGGCGCTGCTGCCGATCCTGCACCTGGTGCAGTCGGTGGATGGACGCGTCTCCCCGGTCGGCATTGAGACCGCAGCTGAGGTGCTGGGCATAACGACCGCTCAGGTTTCCGGTGTGGCGACCTTCTACACCATGTACAAGAAGCACCCTGCTGGTCAACACCACATCGGTGTCTGCACTACTGCGCTGTGTGCCGTCATGGGTGGCGAAGAAGTGCTTGCCCGCGTCGAGAAGAAGCTTGGCATCAAGGAGGGGGAGACGACCCCCGACGGCAAGTTTTCCCTTGAAGGAGTGGAGTGCAATGCAGCCTGTGACTTCGCGCCGATCATGATGGTCAACTGGGAGTACATGGACAACATGACCCCGATTCGTGCCGAAGAGATCCTAGACGCCTTGGCCCGCGACGAAGAGGTTCACTCCACCCGCGGTGCGAAGATCACTAGTTGGCGTGAGGCCGAGAGGGTGCTTGCTGGTTTCCCCGATGGTCGGGCCGACGAGGGCCCCAGCGCCGGTGAGGCATCTTTACGAGGTGTCCGTCTAGCGAAGCAGAACGGCTGGAAAGCTCCAGATTCGAATAACCTGCCCGCTCCCGCTGAGCCCGTGGAGGAAAAGAAGTGACCGATCCACTGACCCCGATTCTGTCGGCCAATTGGGGCGACGAGCGCAGCTGGAAGTTACTCAACTACGAGCGACAGGGCGGATACACCGGCCTTCGGCATGCCTTGACGATGCAGCCTGATGAGGTCGTCTCGCTGGTTAGGGACGCTAACCTGCGTGGTCGCGGTGGCGCCGGATTCCCTACCGGCATGAAGTGGTCCTTCGTACCTAAGGACAACCCCAACCCGACCTACTTAGTTGTCAACGGCGACGAGTCCGAGCCGGGCACCTGCAAGGACATGCCACTTATGATGGCCTCCCCGCACACCCTTGTCGAGGGTGTCATCATCGCCTCCTACGCCATCAAGGCCAAGGTGGCCTTCATTTACATCCGCGGCGAGGTGTTGCACGTCATTCGACGCGTGCAGCAGGCCGTGCGGGAGGCCTACTCAGCGGGTTACATTGGCAAGAACATCCTCGGTTCCGGATATGACCTCGACGTCGTCGTCCATGCTGGCGCAGGCGCCTACATCTGTGGCGAGGAGACGGCTCTGTTGGATTCTTTGGAGGGGCGTCGAGGACAGCCTCGTCTGCGCCCGCCTTTCCCGGCTGTTGCTGGACTGTACGCCAGCCCGACGGTCATCAACAACGTTGAGTCCATTTCGACGGTGCCGGCGATTCTGCGTAACGGCAAGGAATGGTTTAAGTCCATGGGTACTGAGAAGTCCGATGGCTTCACCATTTACTCGCTGTCAGGGCATGTGGCCCACCCCGGACAGTATGAGGCTCCCATGGGCATAACCCTGCGTCAGCTCCTCGGCATCTCCGGTGGCATGCGGCAGGGACATGAGCTGAAGTTCTTCACCCCCGGTGGTTCCTCGACTCCGATTCTGGCCAAGGACGACCTCGACCTTCCGCTCGACTATGAGGGGATGGCCGGGGCCAAGACGATGCTCGGTACGAAAGCTCTGCAGTGCTTCGATGAGACAACCTCGGTGGTTCGCGTCACGCTGCGGTGGCTGGAGTTCTACAAACACGAGTCCTGTGGCAAGTGCACCCCATGTCGTGAGGGCACCTGGTGGGTCGTCCAGATGCTGCGTCGCATTGAGGCCGGTGAGGGCCAGGAGGGTGACGTCGACAAGCTGTTGGACATCGCCGACAATATCGGCGGCCGTTCTTTTTGCGCTCTGGCCGACGGTGCTGTGGGCTGTCTGCGTGGGGCTATTGGCCACTTCCGAGACGAGTTCGAAGCCGGGTGCCGGGGGATTCCCGCCTGGCAGTACCTGCCTTATGAGCGCAGTTCGATCTTCAACGACGCCGATCGCCGAGTCCTGGAGGGGGCCGGAGCATGAGCGAAAATAAGCCTGTCGAACTCGTGACGTGCACCATCGACGGTCAGCAGGTGAGCGTACCCAAGGGAACCCTCATTATCCGCGCGGCTGAGTCCATTGGCACCGTTATCCCAAGGTTCTGTGATCATCCGCTGCTTGACCCGGCCGGTGCCTGCCGTGAGTGCCTTGTCGAGATTCCCGACGCCGGTAATGGGCGTGGGTTCCCCAAGCCACAGCCGTCCTGCACTATGCCGGTGGCCGAGGGGATGATCGTCAAAACCCAGGTCAGTTCCGAGATGGCTCGCAAGGCCCAGGAGGGCATGCTGGAGTTCCTCCTCATTAACCACCCGCTGGATTGCCCGATCTGCGACAAGGGTGGCGAATGTCCCCTACAGAACCAGGCGATGGCTAACGGACGCGGTGAGTCCCGCTACGGCGGGGTCAAGCGCACCTATCCCAAGCCGATCAACATCTCAGCCCAGGTGTTGCTGGACCGCGAGCGCTGTGTGCTGTGTCAGCGCTGTACTCGGTTCGCTGACCAAATCGCCGGAGATCCCTTTATCAACCTGCAGGAGCGCGGCGCCGTTTCCCAGATTGGAGCTTATGAGGGTGATGACTTCAACTCGTACTTCTCCGGGAACGTCATCCAGATCTGCCCGGTGGGTGCTCTCACCAGTGCCGAGTACCGCTTCCGTTCCCGTCCCTTTGATCTGGTCTCGACGGTGACGACCTGTGAGCACTGCGCCGCCGGCTGCCAGCTGCGCACCGACCACCGTCATTACGAGGTCAAGCGTCGCAATGCCGGTAACCTGCGGGAGGTCAACGAGGAATGGAACTGCGATAAGGGTCGTTTCGCCTTCCGCTATGGCCGTGGCGACGACCGGGTCACGACTCCGTTAGTGCGTCACAACGGTGTGCTGGAACCGGCGTCATGGGCTGAGGCCCTGCAGACCGCCGCCGCTGGATTGACGAAGGCTGGCACCAGCGTCGGCGTTCTCACCGGTGGACGACTCCCGGTGGAGACATGCCTGTCTTGGTCGCGGTTCGCCCGCGTCGTACTCGGCACGAACAACGTCGATTTCCGCTCTCGTCCCCACTCGGCGGAGGAAGCCTCTTTCCTGGCAAGCCGGGTGGCCGGGCGCAGCCTCGAGGAGTCCGTCACCTACGCCGACCTTGAAGAGGCTTCGCGGGTGGTCCTGGTCGATCTCGAGCCCGAAGACGAGTGCCCGATGATCTTCCTGCGACTGCGAAAAGCGTGGCGTCGCCACAAGGTCGCGATCACTGCGGTTGGAACACACCTGTCCAATGGTTCGGCGAAGATGGGAGCCGAGCTAGCTCGCTGCCTGCCTGGTCAGGAGCCTCAGGCCCTAGCCCAGCTGGTAGCCGACGGGACCATAGGTGAGGGAACCATCGTGCTGGTGGGGGAGAGAGCTGGCACCCGGCCTGGCACCCTGTCGGCCATCAACGACCTTGACTCGACGGTACGGGTGGCCTGGGTGCCGCGTCGAGCCGGCGAGATTGGTGCCATTGAGGCTGGTTTGCTACCTCAGTTGCTACCAGGTGGGCGTTTCGTCGACGATGCCAAAGCCCGCATCGATATCGCAGCTGCGTGGGGAGCTACCAACCTGCCGAACCAGCCCGGCCTTGACGCCGACGGAATGTTGGCTGCCGCCCGAGCCGGACAACTCGACGCGCTGGTCGTCTCTGGCGTTGAGCTGGCCGATATGCCTGACCCGACCGGGGCTCGCGAGGCCGTCGAGAATTGCGGGTTCGTCGTTTCAGTCGAGCAGCGCTTCTCCGAGGTCTCGGCCCGAGCCGACGTCGTTTTGCCAGTCTGTCTACTAGAGGAGACCTCCGGCACCTTCCTCGACTGGGAACACCGTACCGGCCGAGTCCGGGTGGTTAACAAGCAGCCCGCGACTCCCATGAACGAGATTCGCGTCCTTGATGCGCTGAGCGCACAGATGGGGTCGGTCTCCGGCCTCGCGACGGTCGCTCAGGCCCACAAAGCCTGGAAGGACCTTGGGCAGTGGCAGGGGGGCCATCCGAAGATGGAGTCGACTCCCCCGCTCGTACCGCAGGCACCCATGGTTGAGGCCGGTTCGGTTGGCCGAGCGCTGGAAACTTGGCGTCAGTTGCTGGAGGGCTCAGCAAGCCTAACTGGCGCCGATGCCCTCGTCGCCACCGCACCCGCGCCGGTTGCCGTCATCGATCCGCTGACGGCTAAGCAACTTGGCGTGACTAACGGACAACTCATCGACGTCTCCGGGCCTATCAGTCTGCGACTGCCGGTCAAGGTCGACGCGACGATGACGGCTGAGGCGGTGTGGATCCCGTCGCTGCGTGGCGATTCGACCGCCCCGCAGAGCCGCACCACCGTCCCCGACGCTCCGGGAACTGTCGTCTCGCTGAGCGCCGTTGAATCCGAAACTTCCCGAGAGGCAGGTGTGGTATGAGTCCCCTCGAGGCCACCATTGACCCGGTGTGGCTCATCATTATCAAGGTCGTCATCCTCTTTGTGATCCTGTTGGCCTGGACCATCTTCAACGTATGGTTCGAGCGTCGTGTGCTGGCCAAGATGCAGAACCGCATCGGACCAATTATGAACTCGGCATGGGCTGGTGGTGTGTTCCAGGCTGTCGGTGATGGTCTGAAACTCATCTTTAAGGAGATGCTCACCCCGAAGGGTGCCGACAAGATTGTCTTCAACCTGGCACCGGTTATCGCGGGCATCGCCTGTTTTGCGTCCTGGTCTGTCATCCCGCTCGGTGGTGAGGTGTCAGTGTTCGGTCACACCACCAGGCTCCAGATCACCGACATACCGGTCGCCGTGCTGTTCATCCTTGCGGTGGCGTCCATCGGCATCTACGGCGTGGTGCTGGCCGGCTGGTCGTCGGCGGGCACCTACTCCCTGCTCGGCTCGCTCCGTTCTAGCGCCCAGATGATTTCCTACGAGGTCGCGATGGGCCTATCCCTGGTGACGGTATTCATCTTCTCCGGCTCGATGTCGACGTCGCAGATCGTCGAATCCCAAGCAAGTCACTTGGTCGTCGGCGGGTTTGATACCCATATCGCAGGGCACTACTGGCTGTTGCTGATCCCGAGCTTCATCATTTACGTCATCACGATGTTCGGTGAATCCAACCGTCTGCCCTTCGACCTACCAGAGTGTGAGTCGGAGCTTGTCAGCGGTTACATCACCGAGTATTCGGGCTTCCCCTATGGCATGTACTTCCTGACGGAATACATCAACATGGCGACCCTGTCGGCGGTGTGCACCACCCTGTTTCTGGGTGGCTACCGCGCTCCATGGCCGCTGAACTACTTTGGTGTCATCGATTCGGGCTGGTGGGGTTTGCTGTGGTTCTTCCTCAAGACCCAGCTCGTCATCTTCTTCTTCGTGTGGGTGCGTGCCGCGATCCCGAGGTTCCGCTACGACCACTTCATGGATCTGGGCTGGAAGGTCCTCATTCCGGTGTCACTGGGGTGGGTCCTGCTGGTCGCTGCTTGGCGCACCGTCATCAACCAAGGGTGGGGTCGTAACCCGGTCTTCCTGGCGATCGTCGGCGTCATCATTGTTGCCCTCATCGTCTGGGCATTCATGGGGGGCAAAGCCGATTCCGCGGCCAAGGAGAGTCCTGATAAGCCCTTCGACGCTTTCGCCGGTGGCTATCCGGTACCGCCATTGCCACATCAGGTGCAGGCTCCACTGGCTGGGGCCGCAACCGCCACCACGGTGGCTCGACGAGACCACGACGAGAACGGAGGTCTGTGATGGGAGCCTGGTCAGGATTCGGGATCACCTTCGAGACGATGTTCCGCAAGCCCTTCACCCAGGGATACCCGGAGAAGGGCAAGGAAAAGCCGATGCCCCCGCGCATGCACGGTCGTCACCAGCTCAACCGCTGGCCTGACGGGTTGGAGAAGTGCGTGGGTTGTGAGCTGTGTGCCTGGGCTTGCCCAGCCGATGCCATTTATGTCGAGGGTGCAGATAACACTGACGAAGAGCGTTACTCCCCCGGCGAGCGTTACGGCCGCGTCTACGAGATTAACTATCTGCGCTGCATTCTGTGCGGAATGTGCATTGAGGCATGCCCAACTCGTGCTCTGACGATGACCAACGACTTCAAGATGGCAGACACCTCGCGTGCCAAGCACATTTGGACCAAGGACGAGCTGCTGGCTCCCCTCAAGGAGGGCATGGAGCAGCCGCCGCATCCGCGTCGTCTCGGTGACGACGAAGACGACTACTTCAACGGCCTACCTCCCTCTGGGCAGGACGACGTGCGTACTGGTCCGACAAACAGTGGTGCCGCCGCGCGCCGAGGCGATGACAAGGACACTCAGTATAAGGACGAGGAGGCCGCCTGATGACTACAGGACTTCCCCTGCTCGCCGGTCTCGTACTTATGGTGACGGCTTCCCAGTGGGCTTTCTGGCTGTTGGCGCCGATCATGGTGTGTGCGGCCCTGGTGATTGTCTTTGCCAGAAAGCCGGTCCACTCGGCTCTGTCGCTGGCCGTGGTCATGATTTGTTTGGCCGTGCAATACGCCAGCCAGGAAGCGCCTTTCCTTTTTGTGGTGCAGATCATCGTCTACACCGGCGCCATCCTGATGCTCTTCCTCTTTGTCGTCATGCTTGTCGGCGTCGACTCCACTGACTCCCTCAAGGAGACCCTCAAGGGTCATAAGGTGGCGGCCATTGTCGCTGCTCTGGCCTTCGTGGTGCTGCTGATTCTGGCCGTCGGCAATGCGGTGACGACCGGTGTGATCGGCACTGATCATCCGATGGGCTTGGGGCAGGCCAACGCGGCGGGTGGCGATAACGTCAAATTGCTTGCCGAGTTGGTGTTCACCAAGTACGTCATCGTCTTTGAGGCGACCTCGGCCCTGCTCATCACTGCCGCCGTCGGCACGATGGTGTTGGCCCATGGTGAGGCTGACAAGAAAAAGACCCAGCGTGAGCGGGTCACAGACCGTATGGCTGTTTACGCCCAGCACGGCTCTCACCCCGGGGTTCGTCCCAACTCCGGTGTTTACGCCCGCACGAATCAGATTGGTGCACCGGCCCTGCTGCCTGACGGCACGGTGGCTCAGGACTCGGTTTCGGGGACCTTGGCGACCCGTGGCGCCATTATCGACGCCGGTGAACTGAGGGCTCCAACGCACCGGGCGTTTGCGTCTATTAGTGCCGCCCGCCACGAGGTCCAAGGAGAACTCGAATGAATCCGAATGACTACCTGGTGCTCTCGGCGATCCTGTTCGCTATCGGCATCCTGGGCTTCCTCACGAGGCGTAATGCCCTGGTGGCCTTTATGTCGGTGGAGCTCATGCTCAACGCCGCAAACCTCGCGTTGGTGACCTTCTCCCACGTGCGCGGCTCCCTCGACGGACAGGTCGGGGCGTTCTTCGTGATGATCGTGGCGGCTGCTGAGGTGGTCGTCGGCTTGGCGATCATCGTCACCATTTTCCGTTCCCGTCGCACCACCTCGGTGGACGACACCAATCTGCTGAAGTTCTGAGGGAGGCGCCGTGACTGTCCTAGAAACCGGCCTGTTCAACATGGCCTGGCTCATGATCGCGGTACCACTGGTGGTCGCCGCGCTGCTGCTGGTGCTTGGACGCCGCAGCGACGCCTGGGGGCATCTGTTGGCCACCGTGGCCCCAATCGTCTCCTTCGTCATCGGGTTGGTCCTTTTCATCGACCTGCTCGGACGCGATGTCGCGTCTCGTGCCGTCGAAGTGGGGGTCTACCGATTCATCGTCGTCGGATCCTGGGATCTGCGAGTGGGGCTCCTAATCGATCAACTGTCGATACTGTTCGTTCTGCTCATCACCTTCGTGGGCTCCCTGATCCATATTTACGCGATCGGGTACATGGCCCATGACACCGATCGTCGTCGGTTCTTTGCCTACCTCAACCTCTTCATCGCCGCGATGCTGACGTTGGTGCTGGCCGACAACTACCTCATCCTGTTCGTCGGCTGGGAGGGCGTTGGTCTGGCCTCCTACCTGCTTATCGGGTTCTGGTTTGGTCGTCCCGCTGCTGCCCGCGCCGGTAACAAGGCTTTCATTATGAACCGCATCGGTGACCTCGGTCTGACGATGGCGATTTTCACAATGCTCGCCCAGTTCGGCAGCGTGCGCTTCACTGACGTCTCGGCTAAGGCGTCGGGGCTGACGTCAACCTGGGCCACCCTACTCGGCTTCATGCTGCTACTGGCTGCCTGTGGTAAGTCCGCTCAGGTTCCGCTGCAGGCCTGGCTGCTTGACGCTATGGAGGGCCCGACTCCGGTCTCGGCCCTTATCCACGCGGCGACGATGGTCACCGCCGGTGTGTACCTGGTGGTGCGCTCCCACGAGATCTACGCTCAAACGGGCGCGGCCTCGTTGGCAGTGGCGATCGTCGGCACCGTCACCTTGTTGTTCGGTGCCTGGATCGGCTCGGCAAAGAAGGACATCAAGAAGGTTCTCGCCGGATCGACGATGAGCCAGATCGGCTACATGATGCTAGCTGCAGGTCTTGGACCTGCTGGTGCGGCACTGGCGATTTTCCACCTGCTCACCCACGGCTTTTTTAAGGCGAACATGTTCCTTGGAGCTGGTTCGGTGATGCATGGTACTGGCGACGACACCGACATGTACCACTTTGGTGCGCTATCCAAGGTGATGCCCATGACTTTCTGGACCTTCGCTTGCGGTTACCTTGCCATCATCGGCATCCCCGGTACCTCCGGATACTTTTCCAAGGATCACATCATTGAGGCCGCCTTCGACAAGGGTGCGGTGTTCGGGGTGCTGGCCCTCATCGGTGCCGGAATCACCGCCTACTACATGACTCGGCTCATGGTGCTGACCTTTCTGGGATCTAAGCGGTGGCGTGAGGGCGTCCACCCGCATGAATCCCCGGCGGTCATGACGATTCCGCTTATCGTGCTGGCCGTCCTGTCGATCTTCGCTGGCGCCTTCATGAATAACTGGATCGGTGACTGGCTGGCCCCGGCCACTGGTGCTGAGGTCGAACATGTCGGCATGTGGCACATGGGCGTGATCGGCATCGTCACCCTTGTCGTCGTGATTCTCGGCATTGTGGCGGGCTGGTTGCTCAACCGCCACGATGTGCCGAGCGAGGAACCCAAGACTCGCGATCCGCTGCTGGTCGCTGGTCGTCATGACCTCTACGGCGACGACGTCAACGATGTGGTCATGGTAAAGCCGGGACGTTGGCTGGCCGGTGGTGTCGCCGGCTTCGACCGCACGATAGTCGACGGTCTGGTTAACGGCGCTGACTCCGTTACCACGGCTTGTTCCCAGGTTATCCGCAAGGTCCAGAACGGTTACGTGCGTAGTTACGGCCTCATGATGGTCGTCGGCGTGGTGGTCGTCGGACTCGTCGTCGTCCTGGGCCGGATGGCCTGAGCGCAGGAGGAGCTGACATGTCTTTCCCGATCCTCACAGTGATCGCGCTGCTGCCGATCGTCGGCGGCGTGATCACCATGATGCTGCGCGGAGCTGCGGCCCGAGCCACCGGAGTAATATTCTCGCTGGTCACCCTAATACTGGGCATCTACGCCTTCATCATCGGCGTTAATGGCACCGACCTTTCGGAGACCTGTCGCTGGATTCGAGCGGTGGGAGCCTGGTATGCGCTGGGCGGTGATGGCCTTTCCCTAACGATGATCCTGCTGGTCGTCATCCTCGTGCCGGTGGTGCTGCTTGCCGAGTGGCACGTGGGCGACGAGGACACGGCTCGGTGGTCGACCGGGGTGTTTTTTGGCCTGGCCCTCATGCTCGAAGGACTGGCGATCTTCTGTTTTGCGGCCACCGACGTTTTGTTGTTCTACCTGATGTTTGAGGCCACCCTCATCCCGATGTACTTCCTCATCGCAGGATGGGGCGGTCCACGACGGGGTCGTGCGGCAATGAAATTCCTGCTGTACTCCTTGGCCGGTGGACTGGTCATGTTGTTCGCTGTCATTGGCGTCGGGGTACACGGCGGGTCCTTCCTCCTGAGCGACTTGGCCAAGGTGGACTTTTCGGGGGTGATCGGCAAGGAACTCTTTGTTGGGTTCTTTATCGCCTTCGCTATTAAGGCACCAATGGTTCCTGTACACACGTGGCTGCCCGACACCGCCGAGCAGGCCACGGCAGGGGCGTCGTCGCTGCTCGTCGGCTTGCTCGACAAGATCGGCACTTTCGGAATGTTGCGGCTGTGCCTTGGCCTGTTCCCGGCCGCCTCCGACTGGGCGACTCCCTTCGTTCTTACCCTGGCGATTATCTCGGTGTTGTGGGGCGCGATGATGGCCGCCACCTCGAGCGACCTCATGAGGTTTGTTTCGTATACCTCAGTGAGCCACTTCGGCTTCATGGTCATTGGTATTTTTGCCCTGACGACGACGTCGATAACCGGCTCGATCTTCTACATGTTCAACCACGGCTTTTCGACGGCGGCGCTGTTCTTGGTGCTTGGCTTCTTGGTGCGCCGAGGCGGGACGGCAAAGGTCGATGGTTATGGCGGGGTCCAGAAGGTCGCTCCGGTGCTCGCCGGAACCTTCCTCTTCGCTGGGCTGGCGACCCTGTCGCTGCCGGGTACGGGAAACTTCGTCAGCGAGTTCATGGCCCTGGCCGGTGCCTGGTTGCGTCACCCGATCTATGTCGCGGTTTCCACTATCGGCATGGTGCTGGCTGCGGTTTACGTCCTGGTGACCTACCGACGCACTATGACTGGCCCAGTGCAAGGTGCCTGCGAGCAGGTCAGCGACCTCACTGGTCGGGAGAAGTTGGTGCTTGCACCGCTCATCATTTTGCTGCTGGTATTTGGGTTCTTCCCCAGGCCGATGTTGCACGCCATTGAACCGGCGGCCACAACGACCATGACTCAGGTCCACGCCACCGATCCGGCACCCGTCGTCAAGGAGGGTCTCAAGTGAATCCCGCCCTGTTGATTACCGCGTCTGGATTGCCAGCGCTCCTCAACGTCGCGGCTCCGCATATTGAGTGGGGGCCACTGACGCCAGTGTTCGTCCTCATGGCTGGGGCCTGCGTGGCTGTGTTGGTGGAGGCCTTTGTGCCCCGATCGGGTCGTCGTCCGACCCAGATCGTTGTGACGGTTGCTACTCTGGCGGTAGCTATTGCTTCGACGCTGACCACCGTTTCTCACGGCACCAGGATCGTCGCCGGGCAGGGAACCTTAACCCTCGACGGACCGGCCCTAGCTACCTGGGGCATCCTGCTTGTGACCGGCCTCGGCGCCGTGGTGCTTTTCGCCGAGCGGGTCGGCACCACCCAGACGGCTTTTGTGGCTAGTGCCTCGTCGGTGCCTGGATCCCCCTTGGAGGCCAAGGCCGAGCAGGATCATCGCGAGCACACCGAGGTCTACCCGCTGCTGATGTTTGCGGTGCTGGGCATGATGTGCTTCTGCGCAGCCAACGATCTCATCATGATGTTTGTGGCCCTAGAAATTTTCTCCCTGCCGCTGTACCTGCTGTGCGGGATGTCGCGTCGTCGTCGACTCCTGTCTCAGGAGGCCGCGCTGAAGTATTTCCTGTTGGGCTCGCTGTCCTCGGCCTTGTTCTTGTACGGCATCGTGCTGCTGTACGGATGCGCCGGCAGCTTCAAACTTGGCGACGTGGCCGCGGTGGGCGTCACTCAGGTCGGTTCGTCGAAGCTCATCGTCGCGGGCATGATCCTGGTGGCCGTCGGTCTGCTGTTCAAGATTGGCGCGGTTCCATTCGCCTTCTGGACCCCCGACGTTTACACCGGCGCTCCGACCCCGGTCAGTGGCTGGATGGCCGTCGCAACTAAGCTCGTCGCTCTCGTAGGCCTGATGCGTGTGATGTACGTCGGTTTGGGCGCGATGAGGTGGGACTGGCAGATCGTGCTGGCCGTTGTGGCTGTTGCTTCGATGGGTATCGGTGCCATCGTAGGTCTTGCGCAGACCGATATGAAGCGTCTGCTGGCCTACTCCGCTATCGCCCATGCTGGCTTCGTGCTGGTGGGTGTTGTCGGGGCCTGGACGACCCAAACCGGCATGGTTGAGGGCCAGACCGGTTCGGTGTCGTCGGTGCTGGTCTACATGACAGCCTATGGTCTGGCCTCGATCGGTTTCTGGTTGCTCATCCTCATGGTGCGTCGCGCCGGTGGCGAGTCCACCGAGATCGCCTCTTGGGCGGGTATCGGTCGTAGTCATCCGTGGATCGGTGTGCTGGTCGTCATCTTCGTGCTGAGCTTCGCTGGTATCCCGCTGACGGCAGGTTTCACCGGCAAACTGGTGGTCTTCCTGGCCGGGTGGCGAGGCGGATACGCCTGGCTGGTGTTGATTGGAGTCCTATTCTCCCTGGTGGCAGCGGCGTTCTACCTGCGCGTCATCGTCGTCGTGTTTTTCCGATCCCCGAAGGAGGACGACGATCCCGTCGAGGTTGCCGAGCCGTCCATCGCTGGATGGATTACCCTCATCGTCTGCGCGGTATTCACCGTCGTCATGGGTGTAGTCCCACAGCCGGTTATTGACCTGTTCAACCAGGCAAGCACCTTCCTGCGCTGAGTTTCAATGGGGCCGGGGCCGCTGTCCGGAAGACGTGCGACCTCGACCCGGCTACATCTTTAGGCCATGGCAACGACATCCCAGCAAGACGGGAGCACTGTTGAGCCAGTAGTGTGGAAGATGGCCGGGTCACGTCAAGACGATGGCCAGACGAGCACCGGGCGATCGCCTGGTCGGAAGAGGAGAACCGTGTCGTACAGCGCAAGCAGCGAGTTCACCGATCTGGTGAGCGCCAAACTTGCCCTCATCGAGGACGAGCTAGGTCGTCAGGCCGGCGCCGACACACCTTTTGTGGCTGAGGCGGCCAATCACATCATTTCTGCCGGTGGCAAACGATTTCGTCCGTTGTTGGTGGTGTTGTGCTCTCAGTTTGGTCACGAGGCCGACGAGGCCGACCTCGTGCGTGCCGCCGTTGTGGTGGAGCTCACCCACGTCGCCTCGCTATATCACGACGACGTTATGGACGAGGCATCCAAGCGCCGCGGTGCCCCTTCGGCGAACCTGAGGTGGGGTAACTCGGTGGCCATTATGGTGGGCGATTACCTGTTCTCTAAGGCTTCTCTGGCTGTGGCAGAGCTGGGCGTCGACTTCGTCAGACTGCAGGCCCGGACGTTCTCCCGCCTGGTGCAGGGGCAGATTGCCGAGACCCGTGGCCCGTCCCAGGGGGAGGATCCGCTGGCCCACTACCTCAAGGTCGTTGCCGATAAGACCGGGTCTCTCATTGCAACCTCTGCTGTTTTTGGGGCGATGGTTTCCCACGCATCCGCAGAAAACGTCACTGCACTGGAGCAGTTTGGCGAGGACATCGGAGAGGTATTCCAGCTCGCCGATGACCTCATTGACGTCACCTCGACGGCGACCGGCAAGACCCCCGGTACTGACCTGCGCGAGAAGGTCCCGACCTTGCCTACGCTTCTGTTGCGCGCCTCTGGCGACCCGGCAGACGCCGAGCTTAAGAAAATGCTTGACGCTGACCTTTCCGACGACGCCGTGCTGGCTGACGTATTGGAGCAGCTGCGCGCCAACCACGTCATCGAAGAGGCTCGTGCCGAGATCCAGCGCCGGGCTGACCGCGCCCGAACCCATTTGGCTCCGCTGCCTGACGGGGAGGCTAAACAGGCCCTTGACGCTCTGTGTGACGAGGTTGTGTCTCGCTCCTCCTGACGCCACGTCCGAAACTACCAAGGAGACATCGTGACCCGTCATCTTGACCTCATCGGCATTGGCCCCGGCAACCCAGACTGGTTGACCCTGGCTGCCGTTGACGCCATCCAGCACCTCGACGTCTTGTTCGTCGTCCTTAAGGAGCACGACGTTGACGATCTCGTCGAGTTCCGCCGCGAGGTGCTGCGTCGGCACAGGCGTGGCGTATTTCAGCATGGCCATCGCCCAGACGCTGAGGCGGTCGGTTTGCGCATCGTCGAATTGCAGGATCCGCCCCGTCCATGGAAGACCGCCGAGGATTACAAAGAGGCCGTCGCGACGTGGCGGCGTCAGCGCTTGGACCAGTGGACCCATGCCGTCGCAGATAATCTTGCTGACGGTCAGCGCGGCGGCTTCCTAGTATGGGGCGACCCAGGCTTGTACGAGTCGACGCTGGCCATCGTGAAGAAGCTCATCGCTGCCGTCGACGCCGACGGGGGAGTTCCGATTGAACTCAACGTCATTCCGGGTATTTCGAGTTCGCTGTCATTGGCCTCGCGACACCAAATTCCGCTCAACCGGCAGGGCCGCGCGCTCCAAATCTCGCCTGCTCGGCTCTTGGCCGACGGCATGCCTGAGGGAGTTGACGACGTCATCGTCATGCTCGACGGGCGTCGGACGTTTAGCCTCATTGACCCCACCGGTATCGATATTTACTGGGCCGCCTACATCGGCACTCCCGACGAGATTCTCATCAGCGGGGACCTCGCGGAGGTTCGTGAGAAGATCCTGACCGCCCGGGCCGACGCTGAACAGCGTTTGGGGTGGGTGTTTGATACGTATTTGCTGCGTCGTCGTTGAAGTCCAGTCAATTTGGCTGTGAGTACTCGGTCAAAATGACTGGACTTCAACCCGCACCTGGCGCCGGGAGCGGGTACGGCACAATGTGGGACATGGATTCTTTGCGCCCACGTCGTTCCGTTTTGTTCATGCCCGGCGCCAATGCTCGGGCGCTGGAGAAGGCTTGCAGCATCGACTGCGACGGCATCATTATCGATTTAGAAGATGCCGTGGCCCCCGACCTCAAGGTTGAGGCCCGTGGCCGTGCGGCCGATGTGGTGAAGGAGCATCCGTACGGGTATCGAGAGGTCGCGGTCCGGGTTAACGGGATGGACACCCAGTGGTATGCCGACGATCTCGCTGCCGCAGTTGCTGCCCGGCCAGACGCCATCGCGGTTCCCAAAGTCGGCTCGGCTGAGCAAGTGCGAGCAATAGTGGCCGATATGGAGGCCGCTGGAGCTGACGAGAACATCAAGCTGTGGGCCATGATCGAAACCCCTGGCGCGGTGCTGGGTTGTCGGGCCATCGCCGAGGCATCGGATCGCCTGACGGTTCTCATTATGGGCACCAATGACCTCACCAAGGAGTTGCGCGCTTCCCATGTGCCTGGACGTGCCCCAGTGACGACGGCGCTGCAGTTGTGCATGCTGGCTGCTCGGGCGGCTGGCGTCGTCATCCTCGACGGCGTGTACAACGACGTTCGCGACGTTGATGGATTCACCTCCCAGTGCCGCGAGGCCCAGCTTATGGGGTTCGACGGCAAGACCCTGATACACCCCGATCAGGTGGCCCCGGCCAATGAGGTCTTCGCCCCCGATGCTGACGAGGTCGAGGCGGCCCGCGGCATCATTGATGCCTGGGAGAATGGCAACGGTTCCGGGGTCGTCACCTACCAGGGACGGATGATCGAGAACCTGCACGTCGACACGGCGCGTCGGGCCCTCGCGATGGCCGAGGCGATCGAGGCACGCGGCCATTGATGCCGCATGCCCTCCCGACCATGGACAGGACGTCGTCGGGGTGAGCCGATTGCGTCATTATTGTACGCAGTATGTCTTTTCAACGATTTTTGGCGGGGATAGCGGCCGTCTTGCTTCTCCTGCCTACTGCGTGCTCTCGGCAGGATGATGCACAGGCACCCGTTGTCGATAACCTCGGGACGGTCCTCAGCCCCTCCAACTCCCTCATTCGCGAGCCGGCGAATTCGTCAGTCAATGGGACGCTCAAGAGTACATATGAGTACCTCCGGCTCATCGACGGTCACGATCTACCCGACGACGATGGCTACGCTCATGATCATCTGGTCGCGGCTTTGCGCCCGTATTTGGTGAATGGTGGAGACAGTCGGCAGGCCCACGTCAACCAACTCATGGCGGCGTCATCCCTGAAGACCCTCAACGCGTTGTCCGACAAGGAGAGATCAGAGGTCGACAAACGTACCCGCCTGCCGAAGGGCTGCATCACGAGAAAGTCGGTGATGACGGATCTGCCCATCGCGACGATAAGGCGGGAGATCGGGCTGACCAATGACGGGTTGTGCCTCACGCCGTGGAAGGTCGCGGTGACCGACTACACGACTTCTTCCGAGGACGCTCGTTGGGCGATGCAGGCGTTGGCCAGTGCCGACCTGTTCGGCAATGTTGACGACGTCGAGGGATCGGGGTGGAGGGCGGTCGCGGACGGGTATCTGCGCCATCTCGACACTTACAGCGGCCCGGGTACAACCATCGCGATGGCTTTGTCAGCGGCGGATACAGTCTCCGCATTGTCTCGTTCCCAGTTGCAACGCATCGGCGACCGTCTCACGGATGCGCCATGCCCGAGGAAGGACCTTGGCCCGGCGCTCATTCGCAATGGAAAGCCGGTCAAGAACAAGTGCAGTATCGAATCGGCGTACCTGCTGAGGTATTCCGGGAATTGGGCGTGGTGACATGACGGTTTCTTGGCAAGGTGTGACCAAGACATTCCCCTCGGGCGATTCCGCGCGTGGGGGCTGCACGATTCATTGCGCCGATGCGACCGTTGACGCAGGTCAGGCATGTCTCATCAAGGGAGCATCCGGTCAGGGAAAATCGACCATGATGGCGATGATTGGCGGCCTACTACCCGTTTCCAGCGGGCACATCACCGTCGCTCATGATGGTGATGACCTGGATCCCATCGACGCTCGACGGGCTGGTTTGGTGGCCTACGCGTTCCAATACCCTTTCCTCACGCCGTACCTGACGGTTTTCGAGAATGCTGCACTCTGTGCCGATTCCGAGGAGGCGAACCAGCTACTCATGTCCTGCGGCATGGCAGACCTGGTCGATCAGCAGGCCAGCACTTTGTCCGGCGGGCAGCAGCAGCGCGTGGCTGTGGTTCGGGCGTTGGCGTCCAAGCCCGCAGTGCTGCTGGCCGATGAGCCGACAGCATCTCTTGACGACGACAACCGGTCGGCCGTGGAAAAGCTACTTCAAGAATATCTGGACGACGGAGGAACGATCGTCATGGCCTCACATCAACCGATTGACTTCCCACACCTGAGCGTCGAGGTGGAGGCGACACGATGAGCATGTCAGCATCGCGCCACTCGGATGTCTTTACGACGCTCCAGTCTGCCTCGACAGCGCTGGTTCATCGTCATACTGGCTCTGTTGGGGGGATGCGCCCTGGCAATGAACACTATCGTCGCAGGCCACGTTCGTGACCAGATCGACACTGCCGATGTCGGCAAGAGGCTCAACTACGTGGTCGTCGACGGCCCGATTGACGCCGCAGCTCGTCAGCAAATGATGGGTATGAACCATGTGGCCGAGGTCTACGAGTGGTCGCAGGCGGGGCTGCTCTCCGATGGCGACAATGGCCTTCCGCAGATCGTGTGGGCCACGGCACAGATCCCCGACATTCCGCCCGCCACCGTGTCCTTTGACGGTCACACTAGGCCGTTGCGGTCCGGGGAGGTCATCGTTCCGGATGCCGTGAACGGCCATGACCTTAAAGACTTGTTGGGGGAGACGATCAACGTCTCCTATCAGCGCAAGACGAAAGCATCTGAAGCCGAGGCCGTCCCGACGAAGCTCAAGGTCGTCGGCCTTTACGACACCAGCCGTCCGAACAATGACGGTCCTGACACGGTCTACGTCAATGTTGAAGACGCCAAGAATTGGGAGGCCGCCAACGCAGGGATGTCCCCTCAAACCTTTGACAGGCAGGGCGTTACAAGGGCCTACGTCGAGGCAGATTCACGTGCCCACGTCGCGGATGTCCATCGGCAGTTGAGCCAGGCAGGGTTCTCTGCAACCAGCCAGGCCGATGTGGTCGGATACGCCGATCAGATGACCTCTCATGCCCAGCGGATGCAGACAGTCCTCATCGTCGTCATCCGCTTGGCGGCGTTGGTGCTTGGCGTGAGTGTTGGTTCGACGATCTCTCGCCAGCGTGGTTCTCAGATTGCCGTTTTCAAGGCTTTCGGCCGTTCTGGGGGAGTGGATTCTCGGTTGCCTTGAAATGGAGGCTTTTCTCATTGGTGTGGTGATGGCGCTGGGAATCGTTGTTGTTGGACTGGTGTTGTGTGGTGCAGCGATTACATTGACGGCCGCAGGTGTTACCTGGGGCCGGTGGCGATGACCTTGGTGCCGTTGCCCGATGTGCTGGAGCAGGGAGCATGGTTCCCCTTGGTGTTTCTTGCCGCGGTCCCGTTGGGATGCCTGCCGCGCACCGTGGCCTCGGCGAGGTCACACAAGCCCTGTGAGTTGCTGCGTGAGCAGTGGCATCGACATGAAAAGTGCCCCCGGGTTCATGGAACTCGGGGGCATCGTCATCACCAGATGGTGACTCGCTTCTCGGGAGGCAGCCACATCGGGTCATCCTCGGTGACATCGAAGGCGTCGTGGAAGGCGTCGATATTGCGCACAATTTGGTTGCAGCGGAACTCGGTGGGCGAGTGGGGGTCGGTAGCAATCTGGGTGCGCAGGGACTCATTGCGCTGTTTTTCGCGCCAAATTCGAGCGTAAGACAGGAAGAACCGCTGCTGCCACGGCAGGCCTTCAATCGGTTCGGGTTCGGCTCCCGCAAAGGAAATCTGGAGGGCTTTGAAGGCGATTCCAGCCCCGCCAAGGTCCCCGATGTTCTCTCCGATGGTCAACTCGCCGTTGACGTGTGGGCCGTCGGGGCCGAGTTGCGTGGGAATCAGCTCGTTGTACTGGGCGATGAGACCCTTGGTGCGCTCCTCGAAGGCCGCGCGATCGTCGATCGTCCACCAGTCACGCAGCAGACCCTTGCCATCACACGTCGAGCCCTGATCGTCGAAACCATGACCGATCTCGTGGCCGATGACCGAACCGATCCCGCCATAGTTGACGGCGTCGTCAGCCTCGACGTCGAAGAATGGCGGTTGCAGGATGGCCGCCGGGAAAACGATCTCATTGCGCAATGGGTGGTAATAGGCATTGACCGTCTGGGGGAACATCAGCCACTCGTCAGGGTCCATGGGTCCCGAGAGTTTCTCGATGGTGTGATCGAGCTGAAACGAACTGCAGGCCAAGGCGGCATCGACGAGACTGCCGTCGGGCAATTGGAACCCTGAGAAGTCCTGCCAGCGCGTGGGGTACCCAATCTTCGGACGGAAAGCCGAGAGCTTGTCGAGAGCCTCGGCACGGGTCGCTTCGCCCATCCATGTCAGCGTCGAGATGGACTGACGGTATGCCGCCAGCAGATTCGCGACGAGGTTGTCCATCCGCTCCTTGGCTGCCGGTGGGAAATGCTGGGCGACGTACAGCTTGCCGACCGCCTCACCCATGGTCGACTCGACGAAGAAGACACCACGCTTCCACCGCGCTTTGAGCGCAGGGGTGCCGTTGAGGACACGACCGTAAAAGTCGAAGTTCTCGTCGACGAAGGCCGAGGTGAGGTACGGGGCTAAGGACGAGATGGCATGCCAGCGAGCCCACGACTTCCATTGGTCCAGGCGCTCATCGGTCAGCATCGGTTCGACCTCGTCGAAGAACGACGGCTGGTTGTCGATGATGGTAGCCAGCACGGGCTGCGGGATGCGCGCACCCTCTCTCCACAGGTCCAGGTGAAGACCTGGATGAGCCTTCGACAGCTCGTCAAAAGACTTGGGATTAAACGCGGCCTTCATATCTCGGCAGCGGACCTGATCCCAGTGGTGAGACGCGATCTCGGTCTCGAGATCCAGGATGATCCGTGCCTGATCGTCGGCGTCATCCAGCCCGGCCAGGGTGAGCATACGGGCAATGTGGCCCTGATAGGCCTCGCGAATTTCAGCCTTGTCGTCGTCACGGTAATAGGCCTCGTCGGGCAGGCCGAGCCCAGCCTGACCCATCCACGGCACGTAACGCGTGGGGTCGGCGGGGTCCGACTCGTCGGCGAGGTAGAACAGGGCACCCAGAGACTCGCGGTAATGCTGGCCCAGCAATGTCATGAACTCGGACGTCGTCGTCACGCGGTCGATGCGTGCCAAGATCGGGGCCAGGGGGCCGGTGCCGGCATCCTCGACCGCATCGGCGTCCATAAAACGACGGTACAACTCGGCCAAGAGCTCGACCTCGTGGTCGGTTGACTCGCTGGCCGCCTGCCGCAACTCGTGAGCGTTGCCCGAGCTCAATTCAGCAAGGATGTCGCGGACGGCGGCCTCGGAGTTGTCGCGCAGAACCCGGAACGACCCGGTGCTTGCCTGATCATCGGGGATCGTCGTTGCCGACAGCCACGACCCGTTGACGTGGCGGAAGAGGTCATCGGCTGGACGGACGCTCGGGTCACGGTCCTCGAAGAATGCGGTCATGGGGCCCAGCCTATAAGGCTTCACGACGGTGGTGCGGCCATCGTCTCGATGTAGTGCGCCGACTGTAGATGTTGGTCGTACGTGACTAGGACATCAACTGGGTGTCATCCCTAAGCCTGCCAGGTGTCAGTTCCGGCCAGGAGATAAGCAAGAGTCTCAGATTATCGGGTGGACGAACAATGCAACAAATATTTTTGCACTTAAAGCGGAGTTGTGTAGTACTACGCGATCTGCCGGTTTGTCGACGCCGATATAGCAGATAAAGCTAGTGATTAACCCTGCATTAGTCGCAACGATACGCTGATAATTGAAATTATGCAAAGTTACTATGCTGGCTTTGTCTATGTATAGGAACTTTTCGGTTATTTAGATGAAAGTAGCATTGGTGCTACTGCCGAAAGGTTGTTGTGACATTTTCTTGACGGTGTCGTGTGGGTGGTGTATCGATTCTCCTTGTCGTGCTTCGGCGTGTCTTAATGCTCGGAAAAGTAGCGCGTCGTGAGAATGTGTTTAGAACTCAAAAAGAATAATATATTTAAAAGTAAGCTAATTGCGAACCAGGCTGCTGTAGACAGGTACAGACCGAGAGCAACCCAGGCGCTCATTTTTGAGATTACTGAGGGACGATCGCTCGGAGTATTAATTTCTAGCAGTACTGAGCCTCCATCCGGCAATGGGAAACACGAATAAGGGAGCCAGGAACATAATAAAAGCTTTGCAACTGAAAGTGGAATTATCTGGTATCTCAAAAGTCCCCATGCCTGCAACAAGAGTATAATAAGTGATTGACATAAGTACCCCGATGGTGGTTGTCATGACGATGCCGGTCGTCTTGACTCTGCGTTTCTTTTTCGCCGGAGTTGTGCAATTGTAGGCTGTTCTGCCCCACAAGCCAGTTATCCATCCAAGCCCAGGTAGCGTCAGGGCAATAAAAGCCATTTTGATGTTCCGCGAATACCCGCCCATCGGAAATAAGAAAGGTAGTAAAAACTCAACCGTCCAGAGCGCTCCAACGATGGTGCCGATGGCGAGGCCGTTGAGGCGCGCGCGACGGTACTGTTCCCTGGTTGTGCTGTTGTGGGTGGTCATCGCGGTGCCTTCGTGGTGGTGTGGGGGTCGCAGGCGTCTCCTACGCCATCGTGGTCGGAGTCAACTTGCTCCGGGTTAGCGATGGTGGGGCAGTTATCCCGGGCATCGGGGACACCATCACCGTTACGGGTCATCTCGATGGGGAAGGTGAGAGTGTCACTGGCGCCACTGTCATCAGTAATACGAAGATGAGCCCGATATGCGCCCACCACTGGCCCGCGCCTCGTCGTCGTTTCCACTGTCATGTCCCGCTCCTCCTTGGAAACGTTCCGAAAGGACACTAACAACACAGGCGCGACACATCGGTGTCGATCCGCAATCCACGGCGGAACCAAGAACCTCAACCCCGATATGGCTGGTACTCCGACTTCCACACCTTGCGACATGGTCACGGTTGCGGGACAGTGCCGGAATCCCACCGGCTTCCCCAGGCCATCCGGGCATTAACCCGTCAACCAAGCTGACAGCGAACACAATACTCCATACGCACCGAAATGATGCGGCAGCTCCTGTGTTTCGGTCGTTGGGGGATTCACGAGGGCGCGACAACCGGCATGCCGATTTCGTGCGCCGTCGACTGTAGACGCTGATCGTAGGTGACCAACGCGTCAACGCCAAGGTCTATGGCAGTGGCCAGATGTAACGCGTCCAGTGAGCGCAGGTTCTGGCCGGGGAGGAGCCCCGCATGCGTGAGCTGCGCTGGTTCGATGAGATACAGGGACACCTTCGTGAGAAGTGAGCTGATCATGTCTTGTGAGCTGCGGGAAGCGGTGAACCATTCGACGTAGCTCGGTCTCCAGCAACAGTGAGGCCACCAAATGTGGTTGTGAACGGTTGATCTCGTCAATCAAGGCAGCTGATTCACTCTCTGCCACCATGAGCTTGGCGGCAGCTGAAGCGTCGAGATACCAGCGGATCATCGTCCGTTGCCATCTCCCGCTGGCTGATGGTCCGCATGCAGCAAGTGCAGCAATCATGTAGCAACGGGGAAACGGTGTTGCGGGGTGGGCCACATGCCCCAGGTCGTCAAGACCCTGGAAGCAGCGATGGCGCCGGTCATTGCTCATGATCCGGAGATTCAGTTCGCAGCCCTAGACTTGCCAGGTGCCGTTGCCGGTCAGTAGGGTGGCTAGAACGACGTCGCGGGAGTCTTGGTCGGTGGTGTCCCCGGCGGCGAGCTGGACTTGGGTGCGGGCTTGGTCGTCGTAGGTGGGGCATTCGATGTTGCGTAAGATTCCGATTGGGGTCTGGGTGACGAGGTTGCCGTCGTTGAAGATTGGGCAGTTCTGGTACATCTCGACAAATGAGGTGCCGCGGTGTTTGGCGGCTGCTGTGAGTATCTGGGCGAGGTGTGTGCGGTCGGAGTCTATGGCGCGAGCCACGAAGGAGCATCCGGCACCCAGGGCCACGGCCAGGTCGGTGCGCGGCCATGGAGGAGTGCATATCGCAAGGTATTCATGCAGCACGGGAAGCCGATCAGCGTGGAACGCCCTGGATCCACGAGGCTGGGGATTGTCCGGATCCACTCAAGGGTGCATGGGGATCACCAAGGGCTACACCGTCTGACGAGGCTTGATAAGCGAGACGAGGATTCCGAGAAGGCAAAGAACCCCGGACAATATCGCCGATACCACGTCCGTCCGATCCTTGATCGGCCATGACCACCAGGATGTGTAACTTTCCGTTCTCCCCAACAGAAGGCTTGTCAGAACCCAGATGATCGCAGGGATGGATGACAATTTCTTGATGCCAATGGCGTTTGTGAGAAGGGTGAAACCGGACAACCCAACGATGTTGCGGGTGGAGACCATTCCGAGCGGAAGATCTGCCGACCATGACAATATCCCGAAAAGCACCGCAGGTGTCATCGATAGGAGACAATCTGCGTATGTGATCCGTCGCACGGACCCTGATTCTGCTCTCATGTCGCGACGCGAGAGGCACCAACCTTGTACGACGACCACGCAGAGGGGTATTACGGCGGCATTGGGAACTTCAACACCTCTCCCTGACAACAGTGGAGGAAGCGAAATCATAATCTCAGATGTGAACGCAATAAGGATGCAACACACCACGGTGGTTACGAGAAGAGATGCCAATGATCGATTGCGCGCCCAGGCTCTCCAACCAAGCGCTATGTGTCCTCTCAACATTTCTGCAGTCGAGATCGATAACTCTCGACAATCCTGGCTTGATCCTGGATGGGCAGTCGATCCATGGACTTCAGCCATTCGCGCGTCTCAGGGGAAAACTCCTGACCCGTCATCGCGATTCCCGAATGTTTCGTCAGCCAGGCGACGACGCGATCCTGAGTGTCGAGAACCCAGACTGCCACCTGATCTTTGTGGTCCTGACACGGGGCGACGGCCAACCCCGAAGCAACGGCCAGAACCGCCTTCGACGGCGACTCAGATGTGGATATCGCAGATGCCGACCACCACACGGTTTCTCGGGTTGAGTCCTGCGTACCTTGCCTATATTCTTCGGGGACGTGAATACCGGAATTTCGCCACGCTGTGTCTGCTTTCCGGATCACGGGGCCCAACAGCTCGAGATCGTGAGATTCCCACGCGCACACCACGGGATCACTACCTCTCAGACAGATCTGTGGTCTGGTTCGGGGGGGGGGTGGCGGGCAGCGGACCTATGCCTTTGACTGTGTGAAAGCCGATGAACGTCGTCGCAACCAATCCAATAATCAGGGTCAGGGTCACGGTGATACGTGCGTGATGATTCCGTCTTCCTGCTACGAGGGCCAGGGCTGACACGATGAGGATCCCACCTGCCATCGTCATTCCAGCTGTGAGGACTCGAGGATTCAACATCTCACCTACGGTGCAGCAGCCCATGTAGTAGCCAAAAAGATATCGCAGCTCCATGACCGATACGGCTGGTCCATATAAGACGAGGATGAAGGGCAGGAGAAGGGCCGTTGGTGCTGACAGTGCCAGCGGCCACGATGCCCCAATGGCAGCACCGAAGACGCCCCATGCGAGCATCCAAACGGCACCGATGGCCGACATTTCCATGATCTGGTTTCCAGATCCTGACGCCAGAACAGAAATGCCTACGGCCACGGTCGATGGGAGAACGGCGATGGCCCACCATGGAAGGATGATTCGCAGTCGAGACCTCCCGGTCGGTGTGGTGAGGATGTGACCTTCGGTGAACCTCCGAAGTTCCAGGCAAGCACCCAGAGCCACGGGTCCAGCGATCATCATGAAGGCGTAGAGCACGCTCGCAGATCGCTCGATGTCTGACGGTGAAGGAGGATTTCCCAACGCCCCGTAACACCATATGAGAATCATGACAGGTAAAAGACGGATGCCATAAGATCGTCGGAGAAGGAGTCGCCACGTCATTGTGACACCTCTGATTCTCCCACGACATCAAGGAATGCCTCCTCGGCTGCGTGGAGAGAGTTTTCGCCACGCCTCAGAAAATCATGAGTGGCGCCATCGTAGACAATGTGTCCCTTATCGAGAACGATGACTCTGGTGTACATCGAGTCGATCTCGGATGTGTCGTGAGTCGACACGACAAGATTTCGAGTGCTACTAAGGTGCGTCAGCAAATCCCTGAAGACGTGCCTTTGCGCCGGGTCGAGACCGGCAGTTGGTTCATCGAGCAAGATGATTGGCTGCTCGCCCACCAGGGCTTGGGCCAAACCAACTCGGCGCAGTTGTCCACCGGAGAGCCGATCGGGCTTGTCCGTCAGGTGATCGTCCAACTGAACGGCCTTCAATGCCGTGACCGCTCGGTCCTCGCTCTCGGGGGAACTGCACCCAGTGAGCCATGCCGAATATGCCACCTGTTCAACCACCTTGAACCCAGGTATTGGCCTGATTTGCTGTGGCATCAAGGACACGGCAGACCGAGGGGCAATCCCCGCGTCCACGGTGATTGACCCTGCCAAGGGCTTGAGCTGGCCCGCACACAGCCGCAGCAAGGTGGTCTTTCCTGCACCATTGAGTCCCAAGAGGACGGTTGGACCTTCGGTATCCCCCAGGGTCAGGTTCAACCCATCAAAAAGTGGGGGTTCTCGTCGAGAATATGAAAAACGAATTCCCCTGAGGGTCAAGGTCTGGGCTACCATCGGATTCTGAAGTCACGTACGGAAAGCTTCAACCAAGTTGGAGATCCTCCAGTCAGACCGACCAATCGGAACCTGTAGGTCCCGGCAGGCATGCGTCCGTAATAGGCGGATCCTGTCCTTGCGCATGACAGTGTTCTGTCACCGGAATTCACGTCAGGCTGGAAACGTCTCACTTTGCGAAGATTGTAAGTTGCGCTCCTAGGGATGACGCCTGCGCTGTCCGGTGCGGGTGAACATTTGGCGTAGTGTGAAAGGCTTGTCCTGCCATCGTGGTGGTTGGGATCGTCCCATGTTGACGATTCCTTGCCCACCATCCAATTAGAGATTATGTATTCTTGATCCCATCCGCTTGTTCCGCCCATCCTGCGAGAGGTGAGAAGGTGACAAGAGCGGTAAGTGCCAGCGTCATGCCTGCAAGCGTTCGATTCCTCACGCTGTCTCTCCTTCTGAGTTGATGTCCACGGATTTACGAGATTTAGCATATCCAAATCCCTATGGAAGGTGTGGGTGTGGAGTGCGATTGATGAGTCGGCCCCGGAGGAGTCGTCTCGCGATGGTGTGTTTGACTTCTCCGGGATGCGTGCCTTGCTCAGGCGTTTCGTTCCCGCACCTGCCACGTATCCGTACCGAGGAGCAGGCTTTGGAGCCCCTTGTCGCGATCCTGCAGCGTGGTGGTGTCCCCGGCGGCGAGCTGGACTTGGGTGCGGGCTTGGTCGTCGTAGGTGGGGCATTCGATGTTGCGTAAGATTCCGATTGGGGTCTGGGTGATGAGGTTGCCGTCGTCGAGGTGGGCTAGTTCGAAGGCCAGGGATGGGTCGGTGCGGTGGGAATCGTGGACGAGGATGTGGTCCATACCCACCTCGGCGACGTCTGCGACCGTCAACTCGCCATTGACGGGGTCGCGGACTACGCCACGGGTACCGTCAGCCCCGACGAGGACCGGCTCGCCGTCAACGAGTCGGATGAGGTGCTGGGCGGCTTCGGGCCCCTTGTAATCGTCGAAAGCCCCGTCATTGAAGATTGGGCAATTCTGGTACATCTCGACAAATGAGGTGCCGCGGTGTTTGGCGGCTGCTGTGAGTATCTGGGCGAGGTGTGTTCGGTCGGAATCGACGGCACGAGCCACGAAAGAGCACCCAGCCCCCAACGCCACCGCCAACGGGTTAAACGGGGCGTCAATCGACCCCATTGGAGACGACTTCGTGACCTTGCCAGCCTCCGAGGTGGGGGAGTACTGGCCTTTTGTCAGTCCGTAGATCCGGTTGTTAAACATGAGGATCGTCAGGTTGACGTTGCGTCGCATGGCGTGGATGAGGTGGTTGCCGCCTATGGACAAGGCGTCGCCGTCGCCGGTGATGACGAACACGGCCAGGTCAGGGCGCGAGACTGCGACTCCTGTCGCGATGGCCGGTGCGCGGCCATGGATGGAGTGCATGCCGTAGGTGCTCATGTAGTACGGGAAGCGTGAGGAGCAGCCGATACCCGAGATAACGACGGCGTTTTCTTTAGCGATGCCCAGGTCGGGCAGCACTCCCTGGAAAGTAGACAAAATCGCGTAATCTCCGCAGCCCGGGCACCAACGCACCTCCTGGTCGGAGGCAAAGTCCCGACGCTTGAGCGGCTCGACGGCTAGTGGAACGCCAGCCAGACCGACGGGATGATTCTCGGGGGTGATGTCGGTCATCTCAGGCCTCCTTGGTCTCGTCGTTGCAGTACTGGCACAGTTCCTCGCACAGGTCCACCGGAGAGATCGGTAGTCCGCGCACCCGAGAGATCGTCTTGATGTTGATGAGGTATGTCGAACGCAACAACATGGCGAACTGGCCGGTGTTCATCTCGGGGACGACGACGCGTCGGTAGCGATGCAAGATCTTGCCCAGGTCCTCCGGCAGCGGATTGAGGTGACGCACGTGGGCCTGAGCGATGGACAGGCCACGAGCACGGACTCGACGCACCGCAGCGGTGATCGGGCCATATGTGGATCCCCATCCGAGGACGAGGACGTCAGCGTCACCGGACGGATCGTCGACGACGGTCAGCGGGATGGTCTTGGCGATGCCCTTAACCTTGGCGGCTCGGGTGGCGACCATGCCCTCGTGGTTGGACGGGTCGTAGGAGATGGCGCCGGTGCGAGCCGACTTCTCCAGACCGCCGATGCGATGCTCCAGACCCTTGGTCCCGGGCAAGGCCCACGGACGGGCCAGGGTCTCCGGGTCGCGGTGGTACGGCATGAATCGCGGTGAGCCGTCGGCAGCGGAGGAGTTGGGCTCGGTAGCAAAGTTCGGGTCGATGCGCGGGATCTCAGCCAGATCGGGCACCTTCCACGGTTCTGCCCCATTGCCGAGGTACCCGTCAGACAACATGATGACCGGTGTGCGGTAGGTCACCGCGATGCGACAGGCCTCCAGGGCAGTGTTGAAGCAGTCCGACGGGGACTTTGCTGCGAGCACCGGGACAGGGGATTCCCCGTTGCGTCCGAACATGGCCTGGAGCAGATCGGCCTGCTCAGGTTTGGTCGGCATGCCAGTGGACGGGCCAGCGCGTTGCACGTCGACGACCACGAGCGGCAGCTCGGTCATGACGGCCAGGCCGATGGCCTCGGACTTGAGGCTCATGCCGGGGCCAGAGGTCGTCGTCACGCCCAGGGAACCGGAGAAGGACGCGCCAATAGCCGAGCTGACCCCGGCGATCTCGTCCTCAGCCTGGAAGGTAACGACATTGTGGGCCTTCCGCTTAGACAGCTCATGCAGGATGTCGGAGGCCGGGGTAATGGGGTAAGAGCCCAAGAACAACTGCACACCGGCCCTGTTCGCACCGGTGATGAGACCGTAGGCGGTGGCAATATTTCCGGTGATCTGACGGTAGGTGCCCTCCGGCATCGGCGCTGGGGCTACCTCGTAGCGCACCCGGAACAGCTCGCAGGTCTCGCCGTAGGCATGTCCGGCCTTAAGCGCGGCGAGGTTGGCGTCCCGGATCTCGGGCTTGGAGGCGAACTTGCTGGCCAGGAACTTCTCCGAGGGGCCGAGGGGGCGCCCATACAGCCAAGTCAGCAGACCCAACGCGAACATGTTTTTGGCGCGCTCGGAGTTCTTACGGCCAAGGTTGAAGGGCTCGACGGCTGCTACGGCCAGGCTAGTGAGGTCGAGCTCGACGACCTGGTAGGACTCCAAGGTGCCGTCGTGGCGTGGATCCTCGGCGTACTCGGCCTTCTTGAGGTTTTTCTTGGTGAACTCGGCGGAGTCGAGGACGATGAGACCGCCTCGGCGGATGTCACGGAGGTTCGCAGCCAGGGCGGCGGGGTTCATGGCGACCAAGACGTCGGGTTGGTCGCCCGGGGTGGCGATGTCGTAATTAGCGAAGTGCACCTGGAAACTTGAGACGCCGGGAATAATGCCCTGGGGGGCGCGAATTTCGGCAGGGAAGTTTGGCAGGGTCGAAATGTCATTGCCGTGAATGGCGGACTCGGCGGTGAAGCGGTCGCCGGTCAGCTGCATGCCATCGCCGGAATCGCCGGCGAATCGAATGACGACTCGGTCGAGGGACTGGACCTCTCGCTCGCCAGTGGTGTGATGTGCCGTGTCGGTAGAAGGCACTCTGACCTCTTTTCTCATCGCGGGATTCCCTTGTTGACGCGTCATGCGGGTGTCTAATGACCGCACCCGCGGTGGGCGTCTGGATGCTTCGGAACCGGCTACCAACGCTACCATCGAGCCTCTGCTTATCGAACTTCGGTCGGTGCTGCACGCTTGCACATAGCGCGAACCTCAGGGTGAATAGCATTCTCGGTAGAATGACCTGGTGAAATTCATCGACTGGTTCGCCGACGGATCCGTGTATGTCGTCGACCTCGCCCTGGCCTGCTGCGGGGTCGAGAGCGAGGTGGCCGTGCCAGCCACTGCTGCGGTGCGTGAGGAGATCCCAGACGGAGCCGCGATAGTGGTGTTCGTCTCAGGGACGGTGACGACTGGTCTGGCCTCCGCGGTGCGTGTCACTGTCGATGAACTGAAGCGTAACCATCCTGTCGACGTTGTGGCTTTTGGAGCATGCGCCTGCGCCGGCGGTCCCTACTGGGATTCCGCTGGCGTCGCTGCTGGGCTTCCGAATGCGGGGCTGGACGCCGACCACTGGATTCCGGGCTGTCCTCCTGGCCCTGACGCGCTCACCGGGTTTATGGCATCCTCCCGGGAGGCCGCATGACAACCCGCGATGTCCCCGCAACTGCCTGGCACGATGCCGTCGCCCAGGCGGTGTCTACTCATCCATGGCTGGCTCATATGACGGCTATCGACGGGGTCGGGGAGCGCGGCCAGGATCCCGACATCATCGTGGTCTGCCGTATGGAGAACCATGACGGCGATGACGTCACCGTCTCCACTCGTGTGCCCCGTAATGACGGGACCTTGGACTCGGTTGTCGACGTCCTGGCAGGAGCATCCTGGTATCAGCGGGAGATCCACGACTTTTTTGGGGTGAGGTTTGTCGGCCCTGGGGCGGATGACCGTGCCCTCCTTATCCATGACGCGCTGAAGCCGCCCCTGCGCAAGGAGGCTGTGTTGGCGCAGCGAGCCGATACTGTGTGGCCGGGGTCGGCTGACCGGGCCACCTCGAAGTCCGCTAGTCGGCGTTTGCCTGCCGGTGTTCCCGACCCTGAGACGTGGCGGCGTATCAAAGGTGGCGAGGGTGTTCCGGATGTTGAGGTTGTCGCGGCTATGACAGGTCGGCGTCCGCGATCAGGCGCCGCGCGGGCGGCGCACATGACGAGGACGACGTTGGGGAGGCGAGCATGAGACATTCGGCAATCGACCTCAACGTCGACGCGTGTACCTCCTGCGTGATCTGCGCCCGAGAATGTCCGGTCTGGTGCATCACCATTGACGCTCACCACGAATCGGTTCCGAGCTCCGATGTGCGCCGTCCCCGCACGGTAGCCGTTCTTGACGAGTTTACTATCGACTGGGGACTGTGCATGTATTGCGGCATGTGTATCGAGTCCTGTCCGTTCGACGCCCTGTCCTGGAGCGACAAGCGTGTTCCAGATTCGGCATCGCGCACCGACCTGGTCAGTGTGTGGGGATTGGACGGTGAGCGGTGAAACAGCCGGTTGGCTGGCAGCGACGAATCCATCTCGAATGGCTTGCCTACCTGCGTGCCTGGCGGTCCCGGTCGGTCCTGGAAGGGCTGGTCGGGACGATTCTCATCACGGCTGGATCACTCACTCCTGCCTATCTGCCGTTGAACTCGCCATGGTGGTCTCGGCTGGATGAGGCGGGGTTGCGTGGATCGACGTGGCGCATTGTCGGGACCATACTCGTCCTCGTCGGCGTCGGTCTGCTAGTCGGTTCCTGGTTGCGGCTGCGGCCAGGTCGCGAGCCGCGCGACCTGGCCGCAGAGCCGCTGCCGAGGCATGTGCGTCGATATTTCAACCACCGTCCGGGTATTCGTGCTGGGCTTCACCCGTGGGCTGTGCTTGGCGTATGGGGCTTGCCTTTCCTGCTAGCCCCACCCATCTTCAGTCACGACTCCTATTCCTATGCCGCTCAGGGCTGGCTGCTGGAGAACGGCATCAGCCCCTACGAGGGATATCCGGGGTTGTTGCCGGGGGCCTTCGCCGATCAGGTCGCCCAGGAATGGCGTTACACTAGGACCCCCTACGGGCCCCTAGCCCTCGTCGTCCAACATTGGATTGTTCATCTGAGCGGTGACAATCCTTATTGGTCGTCGGTGTTTATGCGTGTCCCGGCTCTTTTGGGCGTCGTTGCCATAGGGCTGTTGTTGTCCCGGGTGGCGCGTCGAGTCGGTCGAGATCCGCACTTTGCAGCCTGGTTCTCCACCCTCAACCCCATCCTCGTGGTGGACTTCATTGGAGGAGCGCATAATGACGCCCTCATGATGGGGCTGGTTGTTATCGGGTTGTGGATCGCCTGTATGTCGAGCTGGTCATGGACGACTGGCGCGATACTCGTCGGGGGTGCGGCGGCCGTCAAGCAGCCGGCTTTTATGGTCGCAGTTGCCCTGCCACTGATCCGTCACCCTATGGCGTCGTGGCACCCGCGCCACCTCTTTCCAGCCCTGGGACGAGCAGTAGGGTCCCTGGCGATCTCGGTGGCGGTCTTTGCAGGTATTTCGTGGGCATCCGGTTTGGGAATTGGCTGGTACCATGCCGTTGGCGTTCCCGGTATGGTGCTGACGGTGTCCCCCTTCACCCTTGTCGGCATGGGTGTGCGAATGGTGCTCGGTGCCTTGGGTGCGCATCAGGCGGCGGCGGCCGTCATTCCGATTGCTCAGGCTATTGGTGTGCTCGTTGGTGCGTTGTTGTTGGTGGTTATGGCCGTCCGGTTGTTACCGCGCAAGCCGCTGTCCTTTCTGGTGTTAGGATTTCTTGCCGTCGCGCTATGTGCCCCGGCCCTGCACTCCTGGTATGTGCTTTGGGGAGCACTGTTACTGCCGCTGATCGACGAAGCTGCCCGCTTCGTCCGCCCCGCGGTGTGGACCACCGTCATCTTGCTGTCTTTCGACGCCGTCAACCTGTCCTGGCGCAATAGCGCCGCCGCCCTCGGCATCGCGCTGGTTCTGGTGCTGGCGGCCCGCCTGGTGTGGCATGAACGCAGCCTGGGACAGGGATGGACGCACAAGGACGTCCACGTTCCGCATCCCCACAAGGTTCACTGACTGCCACAGTGGCGCACTGTGTGGCGCCGGGACGGCGGGTGGCGGGCGTCATGATTGATGGTGCGCGAGGCCTCAACCCCCGACGTGGCAGGCTGGGGACATGGATGAGGTGAAAATCAGCGGTACCGACGATGTGACGATCACCCTGAACCGTCCCCGAGCGATCAACTCGTTGTCCGGCGAGATGCTGGGGGCTATTGGGAAGGTCGTCAAGGGGTCGCTGCGCAGCATCGACTTGTCGGGGGCAGGGGAGCGCGGCTACTGCTCGGGGGCTGACATTCGCGAACTCAGGTCAGTGGCGCTGGAGGATCCCGAGGCAGCCGGTGACTGGCTGGATGCTGAGTACGACGTCGATGCCGCCATTGCCGAGGTGCACTCGGGGACCGCGCACCTACACGGTATCTCCATGGGCGGCGGGTTGGGGTTGGCGTTACGGCTCAAACACGTTGAAGCCCGCGACGACCTCGTCTTTGCGATGCCGGAAACAGGTATAGGTCTATGGCCTGACGTTGGCGTGTGCTTCGAGCTCTCACGAGCCCCGCGCCTTGTCGGACGCCATTTGGCCATGACCGGGGCCGCTATTGACGCGGCTTCGGCGCTGTGGGCTGGTTTGGTGGATGAGGTCGTCGACGCCGGCGGCGACCCCGCTGACGTTGATCCGGTCGCGTGTCAGTTGGCTCGTGACGCGGTGTGGATTCAGGAGTGTTACAACACTGATGACCCCGTCGAGGTGTGCCGTCGATTGGCTGATCGTCCCGAGGAAGCCGCGCGCAAGACGGCTGAGCACATTGCGACGCGCTGCCCGTTGTCGGTAGCTGTCGCTTTGGCGGCTGTCATCAAGGCCGAATCCGCGTCAGGCCTCGGCGAGGTATTGGAGACCGATCGTGCCCTGGGACGGTCCTTCATGCGCAATTCGGACTTCTGTGAGGGGGTGCGCGCCCAGCTGGTCGACAAGGACCGCAACCCGCACTGGTCCCACGGGAGCTTGGCTAACGTGTCGGCTCGCCAGGTTGAGGGGATGTTCGACCCGTCCTGACTTACACATCGTAGTCGACGACGACTGCGGCGTGGTCGGAGGTGCGCTCGGCGTAAGAGGAGTCACGGTCGATTTCGGTCGTGACGGCCCTTTTCGCTAATTCTGGTGATGCCAGGTGATAGTCGATGCGCCAGCCCGCGTCATTGATGAAGGCCTTGCCGCGCCAGCTCCACCATGAGTAGGGTCCGTTGATGTCAGGGTGTTGGGCGCGCAGGACGTCAACGAGGGTGTCGGGGGAGACAATGGTGTCGAACCACTGTCTTTCCTCGGGCAGGAATCCTTCGTTGTGCTGGTTAGCTTTCCAGTTCTTGAGGTCGGCGTTCTCGTGGGCGATGTTGAAGTCGCCTATGACGAGGAAGTGACGACCCTGGGCTGCGCATTCCTGACAGCGTCGGGTTAGGTGATCGCGGAACCCTGCCAAGAAAGCCATTTTACGGTCCTGCTTGGCGATGGCTTTCTCGTTAGTCGGATCCGGGGTGGCTCCCTTGGGTAGGTAGAGGCAGGCGACAGTGAGGAGAGAATCGGCCAGGTCGACTTCGATGTAGCGTCCCTCCTCGGCGAAGGGCAGCAACTCGGTGGGGAGGCCGTCAGTGTTGCCGGTGACTACCTCATCTAGGTTGGGAGTCTGGCCGGGAGCCATGACGAGGTGGGTTCCCCAGGACCGGACCTCGGCTGGGGCGGTACGGGTGAGTAGCGCGACGCCGTTGCGTCCGGCCAGCGAGCCGGGTGCCCATGAGACGTGACGGTCGCCGAAGGCTCCCTCGGGTAGGTCGGCAGGTCGACAGCGCACTTCCTGCAGCCCGACGACGTCACAGTCGCGAGCTGCCATCCACTCGGAGAACCCCCGCTTCAGGGCGGCTCGGATGCCGTTGATGTTGAAGCTGGCGATGCGCATATACAGAGTGTGTCACAACGATGGTGCGCGGAGGTGGTTGTTTCGGTCTCACCTGCGAAGATGTCTGAGGAATGCCGTGCTTACGAGCGATGCCGCGCGGCCGGAAATACGCCCGTGAGGCTGTCTGGATTGGTCATGGCTGCGGTCTGCCTGCTAGCATCAGCGATCGTTGGCTAGCGCCAGCATGGCAGGTTGCCCGAGTGGCCAAAGGGAGCGGTCTGTAAAACCGTCGGTTCGCCTACGTTGGTTCGAATCCAACACCTGCCACACAACCCCCGGGGTCGGATGGATTCGGGGGTTGGTTTCGCTATGGCTGGGTCTTGGGCTGGCATTTGTTCGGTCGGAGATGTGATTGTGGTGGGACGACTCGGTTCGGCTGAAAGCCAGTCTCAGGGGTTTAATCCCCGGCGTCAGGGGAGTCGGGTTCTGATTTGCCAACGGTCGGAAGCTCGTGTAGCTTTCTCATCCGTTGCCCCTATAGCTCAGTAGGCAGAGCGTCTCCATGGTAAGGAGAAGGTCAGCAGTTCGATTCTGCTTGGGGGCTCTGGGTGTGAATCGGCCCCACTTGCCCGGTGGGTCGGGCCAATAAAGTGGTGCCGAGGATCACATTGGCGGGGTAGCTCAGGGGTAGAGCAAGCGGCTCATAATCGCTGTGTCGCGGGTTCGATTCCCGCTCCCGCTACCAACCTAAACCGGGGAAACCCGGGAGTGCCCACTCCGCACGGCTCGAAAGTAGGAAAGATGGCCAAAAAGTCCGGCGACGTTCGCCCGAAGATCACGCTCGCCTGCACCGAGTGCAAGGAGCGCAACTACATCACCAAGAAGAACCGCCGCAACAATCCTGATCGCATGGAGATGGCGAAGTTCTGCCCGCGCTGCCGTAAGCACACGGCGCACCGTGAGACCCGCTGACATCGGGATCTAGATCCAAGAACCTTAAACGAGGGGTCGTCTTTAGAGCGGTCCCTCGTGCTGTGTGTGGAGCGGAGAGCGTGTTCCGGCGGGCTCTGTGATTTGGCGGCAGAAGGGTAGAAGCACACATGGGGGCTTCGTGTAGCCGGCAGCAGCCCTCTGGCCACTGTGGGCGCCGCTTGTCTTTCGGATGGTGTCCGCTAGCTGCCAAAACTACCTTGGATTCGTGACGGTAACGTTACCGTCGGCTTTTTTGGGCAGCTACGGACAGTAAACGCTGGTATCGGGCCTCACATACACCACATTGCGGATAGTTCTTTGCGACTTGCCCTACCATGCTCTCGCAGTATGTTCACCCAACATCACGCCTAGCCGGCTAGATGAAGAAGAGGTCCCACACATATCTGTGCTGCTTGCTTTGTTCCATCTCGAAGCGCTCCGCGGCGTCGGGGGTCTGGGATAGCCTGACAGCATGTCGATCAGTCCTGATGTCGTCGGGCGCACCTACCCGACGACAGACCCCTACCTCGTTACAGCGGAGAAAATCCGTGAACTTGCCACTGCTTTGGGTGACACCGCTCCGGCCTATCAAGGCGACGACCCGATTGCCCCGCCCACATTCGCGATGGTGCTGGCGTCTCGGGCGTGGGAGGCGTTGTTCGACGATGAGCAGCTTGACCTGCACCTGGAGCACATGATCCACACCGACCAGTCTTTTAACTGGATCCGTCCGCTCCACAAGGGCGACGAGGTGACAGCCACCCTCACGATCACTTCCGTACGTATCCGAGGCAATAGCGACATCATCGGTATCGACGTCTCTTTGGATCACGTCAACGGCGAGCATTTGGGCAATGCCACCTCAACGTTGTGGCACACCCGTCCGAAGGGGGACGCGTGAGCCTTGAGCTGACAGAGGGCCAAACGTTCGGACCGCGCACCATCAAGGTCACTCGGACCACTCTGGTCCGCTACGCAGGCGCGTCCGGCGACTTTAACCCTATTCACTACAGTGATTGCGCCGCCCGTGAGGCCGGCATGGACGGAGTGATCGCCCATGGCATGTGGACTATGGGTGCGACTCTTGGTGCTGTCATCGACTGGGTTGGTGGCCCTGAGCGGGTTATTTCGCAGCGGGCCCGCTTTACCCGACCGGTTCAGGTTCCGGATACCAAGGAGGGCGCAGCCATTGAGGTTGCCGCCATGGTACGCAAGGTCAGTGATGAAGCGGCGACCCTTGCCGTCGACGTCAAATGCAATGGCCAATCGGTCCTCGGCCGCGTCGAGGTCGGCGTCAGGCGGGGGGAGTAATGAGTACCACTGTCATCGGCCCTTACGAGGACGACGATCCCGCGGAGGCATGCAGCACTATCCACCATGAGGCCATTGGGGCAACATCCGCACTGTCTGGTGGCGACAGCGTCTCGTTGGCCCCATTGACAACCTTGAAGGTAGGCGGCCCGGCCCGTCGCCTCGTCATTGCGACGACCAACGATGAACTCCTGGGGGCTGTTCGCGACTGTGATCGTTGCGGCGAACCATGCCTGGTGCTCGGTGGCGGCTCGAATGTCCTCGTTGGTGACGGCGGGTTCGACGGTACTGTTGTCCGCGTCGCTACCTCGGGGCTGTCCGCGGAGGTCTCGTCGTGCGGGGGTGCTTTGGTGACGGTCGCTGCGGGCCAGGTTTGGGATGACTTTGTCGTCCACGCCATCGAGCAGGAATGGATCGGCCCGGAATTCCTCTCCGGTATCCCCGGTCTCGTCGGGTCGACGCCCATTCAGAACGTCGGTGCGTACGGCGTCGAAGTGAGCGAGTTCATCGCGAGGGTGCGTACTTGGGACCGTGTCGACGACACCCAGCGCACTTTTACCGCTGATCAGTGTGGCTTCGGGTATCGCTCTAGCCGTTTCAAGGCTGAGCCTGATCGTTACGTCGTCCTTGACGTCACCATGCAATTTAACCTCGGTACCCGCTCTTTACCAGTCCGCTACGCCGAGCTAGCGCGACGTTTGGGCGTCAAGCTGGGGGAGAGGGTCAATACGTCCACGGTGCGCGAGACGGTACTGGCGGTCCGTGGCGGCAAAGGGATGGTCCTCAATCCCGATGACTATGACACCTGGAGTGCCGGATCTTTCTTTACCAACCCGCTGGTGGCTCCGGATCAGGTTCCCGACGGAGCTCCGGCCTTCGCCCAGCCCGACGGTCGGGTCAAGACGAGCGCGGCTTGGCTCATCGACCACGCCGGTTACGGCAAGGGGTTTAAGGTGGCTGGCGACGCCCCGGCAAGTCTGTCGACCAAGCACGTGCTGGCTCTGACGAATCGTGGAGGTGCCAGTTCCGACGATCTCACCACCCTGGCACGCACCGTTATCGACGGAGTCCGCGACGCCTATGGGATCACCTTGGTGCCGGAGCCGCGCCTGATCGGCTGCACGATCTGACCGTTCCCATCACGGTTGGTCCCAGCATGGCAGATGACCCTTCATGCCCGGCTGTAGGGGAGGGTCGCGTATCATTTTGACCGGCGGGGGGAGACAATTGGGCCATGACCACCCCGCTAATTGACCTGTCCTACGATGACCTATCCGCCTTGCATCAACAGTTGAGTAGCGAGCATGCCGACCTCGCCGCTCGTGGTGTCTCTCTTAATATCACCCGCGGCAAACCCTCCCCAGCTCAGCTCGAACTCAACGCAGACTTGCTGACGATCGACGTCCCTTCCCATGCCGAGGATGGCCAGGACGTCCGCAATTACGGCGGTAACCGAGGCCTCCCCGAGATTCGCCGTATTTTCGGCGAACTTCTGGGCGTCGACGTCGACCACATCATCGCTGCCGATAATTCCAGCCTGTCGATCATGCACGACCTGGCGATGTTTGCCTTCGTTCATGGCATCGCCGGACAGCGGCCTTGGTCTGGCGAGAACGTCAAGTTCATCGCCCCGGTTCCCGGTTACGACCGCCACTTTGCCATCTGCGAGCATCTGGGTATCGAGATGATCCCGGTGGAGCTGGGAGAGCACGGACCTGACGTCGACGAGGTCTCGAAGCTTGCCGCCGATCCGTCGGTCAAAGGCATGTGGGTTGTACCGATGTACGCCAACCCGAACGGCGTCATCTATGACGAACAGACAATCCGGGCCTTAGTATCCATGCCGGCAGCGCCAGATTTCCGCATTTGGTGGGATAACGCTTACGCCCTGCACCACCTCACCGACACCGAGCGTCCCGCCCTACCGGTGCTCCGATGGGCCGAGGAGGCAGGCAATCCCGACCGTGTGTTCGAGCTGGCCTCAACGTCCAAGATCACCTTCGCCGGTGATGGCATTTCCTTCCTTGCCTCCTCCAAGGCCAACCTGGACTGGTACTTGGGACATGCAGCGATTCGCTCGATCGGTCCTGACAAGGTCAATCAGTTGCGTCACGCGCAGTATCTGCGTGACGCCGAGGGGGTTCGCAAGCTCATGCGTGCTCATCGTGAGATCCTCGCTCCGAAGTTCGTGCTTGTCGACGAGATCCTCACGCATCGCTTGGGCGGACGTGGTGTCGCATCTTGGACCCACCCGACTGGCGGTTACTTCATCACCCTCGACGTTATGGACGGTACTGCATCGCGGGTTGTTGCTTTGGCTAAGGAGGCTGGAATCGCGCTGACCCCGGCTGGAGCGTCTCACCCGCTGCACCACGATCCGCACGATCGCACGATTCGTCTGGCCCCGTCGTTTCCGGGCATGGGCGAGCTGCGAGATGCCATGGAGGGTGTTTCGACCTGCGTTCTGCTCGCAGCTAGCGAGAAGCTGTTGAAAGACTAATTTCGGTCACGAAAGCAGCCTGATTAAACACGGTGCAGCGGCCCTGCGCTCACCAAGGAGGTGTGCAAACTTGCGACCAGCCTCAAGTTTGACTCTGGTGACGACATCGTGTCCGTTGAGGCCCCCAGTTAAAGGTTTGGCAAGTCGAAGGATGGACAGCAGTACGACGTCGTTGATGAAGCCGGGATGCAGGAGTTGGCGCAGGCGATGGGCACCGACACGATGGATAAGTACGTGGCCAGCCGTTTGGCGTGATGGATGGTTGGCAGGGAGTTTTGTAGGTGTCTTCCGTGCCTGATTCGACGCGGGACCGGATTCTCTCCTATACTCCCTGTGCTGGTGTTGTCACCCAGGCAACGCTGAAGGGCACTAGCTCAATTGGCAGAGCAGCGGTCTCCAAAACCGCAGGTTGGGGGTTCAAGTCCCTCGTGCCCTGCGGGACGCTTGTGCGGGGCGTTTCCCTGGTGCATAGCCGTGGCGAAGTCCTGTCCACGGCACCAACCGTCAGGCAGGACCCGAAGGAATAGCGTGACCGACGAGAAGCGAAACCTCAGTGACGGAGACGATCCTTCCGTCAAGGGCGAGCTGTCTCCGAGGGGCGAGGATCTCGCATCCAACAACCTTCCGGAGGCTGACGAATATGACGTCGTTGACTCAGAGGCTGAGAAGTTGACGAGCCCAGATGATGTCGTCGATGAGACTCCGGATAAAGCCGATCCTGGAGACGTGGTCATTGACGATCCTAACCAACTTGAGGAAGCGGAGGGGGCCGCCGCATCGGCTCGTTCTTCCCGCCCAGTGCATAAGAAGGATTCTGCTGGCAAACCTGCCCGCCGCGGCAAGCCCGTGCGCAAAGCGGCTAACGCGAGCGATGAGAAGCCCGCTGCGTCTGCTGCTAAATCTACTGGCCCTACGCCGAAGCGTGAGCTAACGAAGGCTCCGATTCGCAAGGCGAGCTCTCAACATAAGCCCGTCGACCAAGACAAGCATCGCGCTGGCCCGGTGATCTTTACTAAGCAGTCGGTTGCTGAGTTGCGTAAGGTCAAGTGGCCTACTGGCGACGAGTTGGGCCAGTACTTCATCGTCGTCCTCGTCTTTGTTCTGCTCATCATCGCCTACGTCAGTAGTTTGGACGTCCTCTTCGGATGGATCGTCATCAAGCTCTTTGGCAACTGACGATCACATTGGAGAATTGACCTGTGACTGACAGCCCCCATTTCAGCGAGAATGACGACGTCGAGATCAACCTCGACGTGTTGACCCCCGACACCGACGAGGAGAAGGACGACGAGGCCGAGATCGACCTTGGAGACCTCAGCGAGGAGAGCTCCGCTCAGGAGCCCGAGGTCACCCTTGATCTTGGTGACGATGAGTCTGCTGAGGCTTCAGACGACGACATCGCTCGCAATCTCGGCATCGGGCAGGCAGCTGACGATGAGGAAGGCGCCGACGAGGATGAGCCGGCTGAGGCTGGTAACCAGGATGTCGTTGACGCTGCCATCGAGGAGTTGCGCGACGAGCTGTCCTCGAAGTTCGGCGAATGGTACGTGCTGCACACCTACTCCGGCATGGAGAACAAGGTGAAGCAGAACCTTGATGCCCGGGTACAGAACTTCAATATGGAGGACTACATCTTTGAGACGGTCGTTCCTACTGAGGAGGTCGTCGAGATCCGCAATGGCGCACGCCGCACGATCACCAGGGTGTACCTGCCTGGTTACGTGCTGGTGCGGATGGACCTGACTGACGACTCGTGGGGCATCGTGCGTCATACTCCGTCGGTGACTGGGTTCGTCGGGCAATCTACTACTCCGATCCCGCTGACGTTCGACGAGGTCGTCAAGATGCTGACGCCGTCGGTCATCGCCAAGGCTAGTCGCGAGAATGCGGACAAGGCTCCCTCACCGAAAGCCAAGCCGAAGGTTGAGGTTGCCGATTATGAGGTTGGCGAGTCGGTGCAGATTACTGATGGCCCGTTCGCTGGTGTCCCGGCCCAGATCACTGAGATCAACACCAATAACCAGCGCGTCAAGGCTCTAGTCGAGATTCTTGGCCGCTCCACACCAGTGGACCTCGAGTTCAACCAGATCGAAAAGATCTGAACCTGATTTTGGCCCCAACCGGCCGAGATGCTTAGACTTGGCCGGTGCGTCTGTGTCCGGGTGCTCGTCACACTCGGATTCGCACTGACCGCACCGACCGGTGCTGTCACCACCGAAAGAAGGACCCAACATGCCTGCTAAGAAGAAAGTAGCGGCCGTCGTTAAGGTCGCACCGCAAGCGGGACAGGCCACCCCAGCCCCGCCCGTTGGTATGGCTCTTGGCCCCCATGGTGTCAACATCATGGAGTTCTGCAAGGCCTACAACGCCCAGACCGAGGGACAGCGCGGGAACATTGTCCCGGTCGAGATCACCATCTACGAGGACCGTACCTTCAGCTTCGTCCTTAAGACCCCTCCGGCGGCCGAGCTCATCAAGAAGGCTGCTGGGATCAAGAAGGGTACCGAGAACACTCTGACTCACAAGGTCGGCAAGATCACCACGGATCAGGTCCGTGAGATCGCTGAGACCAAGATGCCCGACCTTAATGCCAACGACATTGAGGCCGCCATGAAGATTGTGACCGGTACCGCTCGTTCCATGGGCGTCGAGGTTGAGGCCTGAGCTCCCCCGAACCCTCAGACAGTTTTTCGCATAAATAGTTTTTGTGGAGGGGCACGCGCCGCCCTCACCACACCTGGTGAAAGGAACCAGATATGAAGCGCAGCAAGGCTTATCGCGCAGCCGTCGAGAAGGTGAACCTCGACCAGCTCTACTCTCCGGAGGAGGCCTTGTCCTTGGTGGCTGCCGGTGCATCGGCCAAGTTCGACGAGACCGTTGACGTGGCTATCCGGCTCGGTGTCGACCCTAAGAAGGCCGACCAGATGGTTCGCGGTACCGTCAACCTTCCCAACGGTACTGGCAAGACGGCACGGGTCCTCGTCTTCGCCACTGGTGAGAAGGCCGAGGCGGCCCGCGAGGCGGGCGCCGACGAGGTCGGTGACGACGATCTCATCGCCAAGGTTCAGGGCGGGTACCTGGACTTCGATTCCGTGGTTGCTACCCCGGACATGATGGGCAAGGTCGGCCGTCTGGGCCGCGTCCTCGGTCCGCGTGGTCTGATGCCGAACCCCAAGACCGGCACCGTCACCATGGACGTTGCTAAGGCTGTCTCCGACATCAAGGGCGGCAAGATCGAGTTCCGCACTGATCGTTACGCCAACCTCCACTTCCTCATCGGAAAGGTGTCTTTCGGATCGGAGAAGCTAACCGAGAACTACTTCGCTGCTCTCGACGAGATCCTGCGTCTCAAGCCAAGCGCTGCTAAGGGTCGCTATCTGCGCAAGATTACCGTCTCCTCGACGATGGGTCCCGGTGTGCAGATCGATACTGCTGCCGCTCGCGACACAGAGTGACTAACTGAACTACTGATGGCCCTCACCACATCGTGGCGGGGGCCATCATTCTTTTCTCGTGGCCAAGCTCAGCGCGGGCAACTCAGATGCGAGCGTGGTTGTGACGGCATCATGACGCAAGGCGAGTTCCTGGGCACACATCCCACCGGTTCTTGCCTGTTTTGCTGAGGCGGCGGGAGCCTGTCTATTACGTGATTTGGTGCTATGGCCCCAGTCAGCTACCCTTTATACGTTGCCGTAGACCGTTGGTCGGGGTTCCCCGCCAAGCATCCGGAGTGACGGATGGCCCGCGCAGGTGAATGCCGAGATGACTCTGTTACCCCGTCGTGCGCCTGTGCACCGGGGTTTTCTTTTTGTCCTCCGCTACGGCTCCGGCGCTAGCAGCTCGACTGCCAGCGCGACATACGAGAAGTGGGAAGGAGACCCAATGGCTAGGCCTGACAAGGTCGCTGCGGTCGCCGAGCTGAAGGAGAAGTTCTCTTCGGCCGACGCCACCGTACTGACCGAGTACCGCGGTCTCTCCGTGTCGGCGCTCAAGGATCTGCGCCGTTCGCTGGGGAGTGAGGCCACCTATGCCGTTGCGAAGAACACCCTCACCCGCATCGCCGCCAAGGAGGCGGGTATTGAGGGACTTGATGAGCAGCTCGTCGGCCCCACCGCCCTCGCCTTCATTAACGGTGATGTGGCCTCCGTGGCCAAGGGTCTGAAGAACTTCGCAAAGGACAACCCGCTCCTAGTTATCAAGGGCGGTGTGATGGACGGTAACGTCCTCGACGCCGACCAGGTTAAGAAGCTCGCCGATCTCGAGTCCCGCGAGGTCCTCCTCGCTAAGCTCGCCGGTGGCCTCAAGGCCAACCTCACGAAGGCCGCCGTGGTCTTCAATGCCCTGCCGTCTAAGGCTGCTCGCGGCCTCGGCGCCCTGCAGGACAAGGCTGCTGCTGATCCGTCCGTGATCGGTGGAGCTGGAGAGGCTTGCGACCAGGAGCCCAAGACAACCACCCCTGAGGCGTCCGCCGCCCAGGACAACACCAACGAGTGAAAGGACGCCCATCATGGCGAAGCTCAGCAACGAAGAGCTCCTTGACGCTTTCAAGGAGATGACCCTTATCGAGCTCTCTGAGTTTGTGAAGCAGTTTGAGGAGACCTTCGACGTCTCCGCCGCCGCTCCGGTGGCTGTTGCCGCTGCTGCCGGTGCTCCGGCTGCCGGTGGCGAGGCTGCTGCTGCCGAGGAGGAGAAGGACGAGTTCGACGTCATCCTCGAGTCGGCCGGCGACAAGAAGATCCAGGTCATCAAAGAGGTCCGTGGCCTCACCAGCCTGGGCCTGAAGGATGCCAAGGACCTCGTCGAGGGCGCCCCGAAGCCCGTCCTCGAGAAGGCCAAGAAGGAAGACGCCGAGAAGGCTAAGGAGGCCCTTGAGGCCGCCGGCGCCACCGTCACCCTCAAGTGACGATCCTCGCGTAGCGACTGTTTCAACAGGTCAATAGATCCGCGTCAACTCGGTTGGGTTGGCGCGGATCTTCATTACCCCAAAGGAGTGGTTACGTGCGCTCTAATCCGCGCCCATGAGCGCGCCGGATTGCTTCCCCAGCTGTGATCGGGCGCAGTTTAAGTGCAGCAGTGGTGCTGATTTGCAAGACTCGTTAATGTCGACGTACACTTACTCTCTGCATCATTGCCAGCAATCGCCCGTGCTTGACATGGGCGGTTTGTCATGCCCCAGACCGGCCGACGGGTCGGTTGTAGGAGTTCTCGGAAGGACCGCACATTGGCCGCCACGCGTACTGCGTCGAAGAACACCAACGTCATTTCTCCCCAGTCGGGACGAATTTCATTCGCCAAGATTCACGAGCCGTTGGAAGTTCCCAACCTTCTCGACCTGCAGGTTGAGTCGTTCAACTGGCTCGTTGGCAACGAGATATGGCAGTCCCATGTGGACGCCGCCCTTGCAGAGGGGCGCACCGACATCAACACCAAGTCTGGTCTCGAGGAGATCTTCGAGGAGATCTCTCCGATCGAGGACTACTCCCAGACGATGTCCCTGTCTTTCCGGGACCACCGGTTTGAAGATCCTAAGCACAGCGTCGACGAGTGCAAGGATCGTGACACCACTTACGCGGCCCCGCTGTTCGTGACCGCGGAGTTCATGAATAACGAAACCGAGGAGATTAAGTCCCAGACGGTCTTCATCGGCGATTTCCCGCTTATGACTTCGAAGGGCACCTTCATTATCAACGGCACCGAACGTGTCGTCGTCTCCCAGTTGGTGCGTTCCCCAGGTGTCTATTTCGAAAAGACTTCCGACAAGACCTCCGACAAAGACATCTTCACCTGCAAGGTGATTCCGTCGCGTGGTGCCTGGCTTGAGTTCGAGATCGACAAGCGCGATACCGTCGGTGTCCGTTTGGATCGTAAGCGCAAGCAGAACATCACCGTCTTCCTCAAGGCTCTCGGCTGGACTGCTGACCGGATCCTTGAGGAGTTCGGCGACCACGAGTCGATCCGCCAGACCCTTGAGAAGGATCACGGCGTCGAGACTCAGGATCAGGCCCTCCTCGACATCTACAAGAAGTTGCGCCCCGGCGAACCGCCGTCCCGTGACGCCGCACAGCAGCTGCTTGAGAACTACTACTTCAACCCGAAGCGCTACGATCTGGCCAAAGTTGGCCGTTACAAGATCAACAAGAAGCTTGGCCTGGACCTGCCCTTCGACCAGCAGGTGCTGACGATCGACGATCTTGTTGCTGCCATCCACTTCGTGTGCGCTTTGCACGAGGGTACCGAGGTCCTGCCGCGTGAAGGTCGCGACGACATCGTCGTTGAGCCCGACGACATTGACCACTTCGGTAATCGTCGTCTGCGCACCGTCGGCGAGCTTATCCAGAACCAGTTGCGTACCGGCCTGGGCCGCATGGAGCGTGTCGTGCGGGACCGCATGACTACTCAGGACATTGAGGCCATTACCCCGCAAACCTTGATCAACATCCGCCCGGTTACGGCGGCGATCAAGGAGTTCTTCGGGACCTCCCAGCTGTCGCAGTTCATGGACCAGAACAACCCGCTAGCCGAGATGACTCACAAGCGTCGTCTGTCGGCTTTGGGCCCCGGTGGTCTGTCCCGTGATCGTGCTGGCATGGAGGTCCGCGATGTCCACCCGTCGCACTACGGCCGTATGTGCCCAATTGAGACCCCTGAGGGTCCAAATATCGGTCTGATTGGTTCGCTGGCCTCCTTCGCTCGCGTCAACGCTTTCGGGTTCATTGAGACCCCGTACCGTAAGGTCGTTGACGGGCACGTTACCGACGAGGTCGTCTACCTCACTGCTGACGAAGAGGATCGTCACGTCATTGCTCAGGCTAACGCCAAGCTTGATGACGAAGGTCATTTCGTCAACGACCGCGTCTTGGTGCGCCAGCGCCACGGCGAGGCCGACGAGGTCCCGAGTTCCGACGTCGACTACATGGATGTTTCCCCGCGCCAGATGGTGTCGGTGGCGTCCGCTCTCATCCCGTTCCTTGAGCACGATGATGCCTCCCGAGCCCTCATGGGCGCGAACATGCAGCGTCAGGCCGTGCCGCTGGTGCGCACTGAGGCTCCGTTCGTTGGAACCGGTATGGAGTACCGCTGCGCGGTCGACGTCGGTGACGTCACCCTTGCTGAGAAGGCCGGTTCTGTCCTGTCAGTGAGCGCTGACCTTATTGATATCGCTTGCGATGACGGCACGTACCAGACCTACAAGCTGGAGAAGTTCCGCCGCTCGAATGCCGGCACCTGCATTAACCAGCGTCCGCTGGTTAAGGTGGGGCAGCGCGTTGAGGTTGGTACCCCCCTGGCCGACGGGCCGTCGACCGACAAGGGTGAATTGGCCCTGGGTCGTAACATGTTGGCCGCATTCATGCCTTGGCAAGGCCTCAACTATGAGGACGCCATTATCTTGTCCCAGCGAATCGTCTCTGACGACGTTCTCACCTCGATCCACATCGAGGAGCATGAGGTCGATGCCCGTGATACCAAGCTGGGTGCCGAGGAGATCACTCGGGATATTCCAAACGTTTCCGAGGACATGCTGGCCAACCTGGACGAGAACGGCATCGTGCGTATCGGCGCTGAGGTCGGCACTGGTGACATCTTGGTGGGGAAGGTTACCCCGAAGGGCGAGACCGAGTTGACCCCTGAAGAACGGCTGCTGCGCGCAATCTTCGGCGAGAAGGCCCGTGAGGTTCGTGACACCTCCCTCAAGGTTCCTCATGGCGAGGAGGGCACTGTTATTGGGGTGCGCATCTTCGACACTGAGGACGGTGACGAGTTGGCCCCTGGTGTCAACCAGATGGTTCGCGTCTACGTTGCCCAGAAGCGCAAGATCTCGATCGGTGACAAGCTTGCCGGACGCCACGGTAACAAGGGCGTCATCTCGAAGATCCTACCTGTTGAAGATATGCCATTCTTGCCGGACGGCACCCCCGTCGACATCATCCTCAACCCGCTGGGCGTGCCCTCGCGAATGAACGTCGGTCAGGTGCTTGAGATGCACCTGGGCTGGATCGCTCACTCCGGCTGGGATATCACCCAGGCTGAGGGCGATTGGGCTGAGCGTTTGCGTGAGGTCGGCCTTATTGACGTCCCTGAGGAGTCTCGCCTGGCCACCCCGGTCTTTGACGGCGCTACCGAGGAGGAGATCACCGGTCTACTGGAGTACGGTCACCCGACCCGCGATGGCGAGATGCTCGTCGACACCGACGGTAAAGCGACTCTTTTCGATGGCCGTACTGGCGAGCCGTTCCCCTCGAAGGTTGGTGTCGGCTACATGTACATGCTGAAGCTGCACCACCTGGTCGATGACAAGATCCACGCCCGCTCCACGGGCCCGTACTCGATGATCACCCAGCAGCCGCTCGGCGGTAAGGCCCAGTTCGGTGGTCAGCGATTCGGTGAGATGGAGGTGTGGGCCATGGAGGCCTATGGCGCTGCCTGGGCCTTGCAGGAGCTGCTCACCATCAAGTCCGATGACGTTCCGGGCCGTGTCAGGGTCTACGAGGCGATCGTCAAGGGCGAGAACATTCCTGAGCCGGGTATTCCTGAATCTTTCAAGGTGCTTGTCAAGGAGATGAAGTCACTCTGCCTGAATGTGGAGGTGCTCAACTCGGAGGGTCAGGAGATCGACCTGCGCGACTCTGAGGAAGACACCCGGTCCGGTCTGGGTATCGACATTGGGCGTCGTCCCGGAGCCGATAACGCCATGGCCAACTGACCTGCCCATATGTCGGGGGCGGCAACGTCGCCTCCGACCCCCGAACACAGTCCGTTTGACGGGGGTGGGGACGGGCCCGGACAACCCGACCCACATAGACACCCCGACTGGAACCCCTTCTGACGAGGAGGGGCCACCACCCACCCGAGTGGGGGAAAGAGAACAATCGTGCTGGACACCAACTACTACGACCGGTTGCAGATCGGCCTGGCCACGGCCGACCAGATCCGTGCGTGGAGCCACGGCGAGGTCAAGAAGCCCGAGACCATTAACTACCGCACCCTCAAACCCGAGCGTGACGGCTTGTTCTGCGAGAAGATCTTCGGCCCGACCCGTGACTGGGAGTGCTACTGCGGCAAGTACAAGCGCGTGCGCTTCAAGGGCATCATCTGTGAGCGCTGCGGCGTTGAGGTGACTCGCTCCAACGTGCGTCGTGAGCGTATGGGACACATCGAGTTGGTCGCGCCGGTGACCCACATCTGGTACTTCAAGGGAGTTCCCTCCCGGCTGGGGTACTTGCTGGATATCGCCCCGAAGGACCTCGAGAAGGTCATCTACTTCGCGGCCTACATGATTACCGCCGTCGATGAGGAGGCTCGCCATCGCGACCTTCCGTCGCTGGAGGCCAAGGTGCAAACTGAGCGGTCGCGCCTGGAGCAGCGCCGTGACTCTGAGTTGGAGGCCCGCCGGGTCAAGCTCGAAGAGGATATGGCTCAGCTTGAGGCTGACGGTGCAAAGGCTGACGTCCGACGCAAGGTTAAGGACGGCGCCGAGAAAGAGCTTAAGCACATCGAGACTCGCGCTCAGCGCCAGATTGACCGTCTGGATGCCGTGTGGGATCGCTTCAAGAACCTTAAGGTCCAGGATCTTGAGGGTGATGAGATTCTTTACCGCGAAATGAAGTCACGCTTCGGTAAATACTTTGAGGGCTCGATGGGTGCTGAGGCGATCAAGCGTCGCCTGCACGATTTTGACCTCAATGGTGAATCTGAGAAGCTGCGCGAGATCATCAAGACTGGTCGCGGCCAGAAAAAGACCCGCGCCCTCAAGCGCCTCAAGGTAGTACAGGCTTTTCTTGATTCCGGCAACTCGCTGGAGGGCATGGTGCTGGACTGCGTCCCGGTGATCCCGCCGGACCTGCGCCCGATGGTGCAACTCGACGGTGGCCGCTTCGCGACGTCTGACCTTAATGATCTTTACCGTCGCGTCATTAATCGAAATAATCGGCTCAAGAGGCTGGTTGATCTTGGCGCTCCCGAGATCATCGTCAACAACGAGAAGCGGATGCTCCAGGAAGCCGTTGACTCGCTGTTTGACAACGGTCGTCGCGGGCGTCCGGTGAGCGGCCCGGGCAACCGTCCGCTGAAGTCACTGTCCGACATGCTTAAAGGCAAGCAGGGCCGTTTCCGTCAGAACCTGCTCGGTAAACGCGTCGACTATTCTGGCCGCTCGGTCATTGTCGTTGGCCCGCAGCTCAAGATGCATCAGTGCGGTCTGCCGAAGACGATGGCCTTGGAGCTGTTCAAGCCCTTCGTTATGAAGCGGCTCGCTGACCTTGAGCATGCTCAGAATGTGAAGTCCGCCAAGCGAATGGTTGAGCGTCAACGCCCGGTCGTGTGGGATGTCCTCGAAGAGGTCATTAAGGAGCATCCGGTTCTGCTGAACCGCGCACCTACGTTGCACCGCCTGGGTATTCAGGCCTTCGAGCCTCAACTCATTGAGGGCAAGGCTATCCAGCTTCACCCGCTTGTCTGCTCGGCTTTCAACGCCGACTTCGACGGTGACCAGATGGCTGTGCATCTGCCACTGAGTCCCGAGGCCCAGGCTGAGGCCCGCGTCCTTATGCTGTCGACAAACAACATTCTCAAGCCGGCTGACGGCCGCCCGGTCGCTCTACCTTCGCACGAGATGATTATCGGCGCTTACTACTTGACGATGGCCCTTGACGGTCTTAAGGGCGAGGGCCGTGCCTTCAGCTCGTTGGCCGAGGCTATCATGGCCCATGATCTCGGTGAGCTTGAGGTCGGTGCGAAGATCAAGCTCCGTCTTCAGGGTATTGTGCCGCCGCATGACGAGACGGTTCGTGCTGACGGCTCGGTCATCCTCGACACTACTCTCGGACAGGCACTGTTTAACGAGGTACTTCCGGATGACTACCCGTACGTTGATTTCTTGGTCGGAAAGAAGCAGATCGGCAAGATCGTCAACGATCTCAGTGAGCGCATGACCCAACTTGAGGTGGCCCACGTCCTTGACAACCTTAAGGACATCGGCTACAAGTGGGGCTCTTTGTCCGGTGTGACCGTCTCTATCGGTGACGTCCAGACCCCGCCAACCAAGCCGCAGATCCTGGCTGGTTATGAGGCTCGGGCTGCCAAGGTTGACCGCGAGTACGACCGTGGTGCTGTGACTGAGGAAGAGCGTCGTCAGGATCTGATCCAGATCTGGACTGAGGCCACTGCCGAGCTGACCGCCGCCATGGAGGCTAACTTCACTCAGACCAACCCGATTCATATGATGGTCGATTCGGGGGCTCGAGGCAGTATGACGCAGATGCGCCAGATTGCCGCTATGCGTGGTCTGGTGGCGGACCCGAAGGGTGACATTATTCCTCGCCCGATTAAATCGAACTTCCGTGAGGGCTTGACGGTTCTGGAGTACTTCATTTCCACCCACGGCGGTCGTAAGGGACAGGCTGATACCGCTCTGCGTACCGCTGACTCGGGTTACCTGACTCGTCGTTTGGTCGATGTTTCGCAGGACGTCATCGTCAGGGAGAAGGATTGCGGTACGACCCGCGGCATGCCTAAGACCATCGCTATTGATGATGGCAACGGCAACCTGGTACGTGCCGAGGGGCTAGACACTGCGGTGTACGCTCGCTGTCTGGCCGTCGACGCCGTCGACGCCAACGGCAACGTCGTGGTGGAGGCCAACTCCGATCTTGGTGACGAGGAAATCTCTAGGCTCATCGCCGCCGGCATCGCGCAGATCAAGGTGCGCTCGGTGCTCACCTGCACTGCTGCCCAGGGCTGCTGCGCTCGCTGCTACGGGCGTTCGTTGTCGACCGGACACCTGGTCGACGTTGGCGAGGCCGTCGGTATCATCGCTGCACAGTCGATTGGTGAGCCCGGGACCCAGCTGACGATGCGTACGTTCCACACTGGTGGTGTTGCCGGTGACGACATCACCCAGGGTCTTCCCCGTGTCGTCGAGCTCTTTGAGGCTCGTAGCCCGAAGGGTAAATCGCCGCTGGCCGAGGCTGCTGGTGTCATCCGCATTGACGAGTCCGATAACCGTCGCAAGCTTGTGTTGGTGCGTGACGACGGCGAGGAGGACGTTGAGTACGCGATCCCGCGTCGTGCCCGTCTTGAGTTCGATCTCGACGGTACCCACCGTGTCATCCGTGACGGTGTGCGGGTCGCCGCTGGTGAGCAGCTCATGGGTGGTACCGCCGACCCGCAGGACGTGCTGCGTATTTCCGGTGTTCGTCGGGTGCAGGAGTACCTCGTTAAGGAAGTCCAGAAGGTCTACAACACGCAGGGTGCGGGTATCCACGAGAAGCACATCGAGATTGTCATTCGCCAGATGTTGCGCAGGATCACCGTTATTGAGTCTGGTGACACCCAGATGATGCCTGGCGAACTCGTGGACCGCAGCGTCTATGAGGCCGCTAACCGTAAGGCGATTTCCGAGGGTGGTCGTCCAGCCGAGGGCCGCCCGGTGCTTATGGGCATCACCAAGGCGTCGTTGGCTACCGAGTCGTGGTTGTCGGCGGCCTCCTTCCAGGAGACCACCAAGGTTCTCACCGATGCTGCGATTAACGGGAGGACGGACACCTTGGTTGGTCTCAAGGAGAATGTCATCCTTGGTAAGCTCATCCCGGCCGGTACCGGTCTGGAGGTCTATCGCAATATGCGTGTGGAGCCGACCGCAGAGGCCAAGGCTGCCGCGTTCACGATGAACTACGACCCGTTCGATTACGACTTCGGCTCGAGTTCGGGCGCGGCTGTTCCGCTGGAGGATCTGGACCTGGGCGATTTGGGTTGAGGTGATGTCAATCCTGGGCCTCTCTTCCCTCATTGAGGGAAGAGAGGCCTTTTTATATGTGAAAGGGTCACTGCCCGATTCTTGCCGGGCTTTTTGAATGGAACGTCGCAACGAGGCGGCCCACCTCCAGTAGTGCGAATGAGTCCCAATACCATGTACCATGGTCATGGTTCTCCCGTCGATGATGTGCGCGGACAATCTCCCGGGCCGTCTACCGAGGTGAACCGCCTGTCTCGTGGGAAAGAAGTGATATGCAGACTAGGAAGAGCCGGCGGAGGCTGGTGGTGCTAGCCGTTCTCATGACCCTGATTGCGTCGATGTTCGGACCGGTGTCATGGGCCACGGACGCAAAGGTGATTTTGAGGAAAGATCACACCGACGTCTTTTACATCACCACCGACACCGGCGCCCCCGTCGTCAGGGTCGACAATGGCCTCCATTCGCGGATGTGCGACCCAAGCAAGGTCGAATTCCAGATTCAGTCGGACACGTACGGACGGTACAAGCTCACAGGACTGAGTGAGTTGCCCCTTGAGGGTTATTACACCGGCAACGAGGATGCCGACGAATGGTTTGAGCCTGGTTGGAATGCCCCGGGCTTCAAAAACAATGGATTCGACGCACTGCGCGTCGACTTCACTGCGATTACGGGTCCAGGAAAGGTATATCTTGCCGTTCTCACCCGAGGAGGATGAGAACGGCAAGCTCGGTGCCTTTCTTGCCGATGACACATATCAGGTTGCCAAAGGGGCCTCACTGCCGATCAATGGTCATCAGCATGCCCACTGGTTCTTTACTCGGGCCGGTAAATACACGATGAGCGGGGTTGCCGTCGGTAAGAGGACCGACGGAAAGGAGGTCTCCTCGAAGCCGTTCACATTTTCGTGGGACGTCCTGAAGTCTGATGACGACAAGCGCGCTGATGCTGCGGATGATCCGTCTGAAGAGCCATCTGGCAACCCCTCGGCTAAGCCCTCTTCTGAGCCGGTGAAGGATCCGTCTGGGGAACCGAGCGACGCAGCAGCCCCGAAGATTGACGACACCAAAATCGAGATCGCTCAAGGTCATCTTGACGTATTCGCTGGTATCGCCCACAACCGCAAGCTATTGATGGCCATCAAGGATGACCGAAGTGGCGAGGTCATTTACCGGGCACCCGAGGCAGTGACACTGCGTGTCGGTGAGAACGCCTACCGGAGATTACCGAAGAACATGCACGACCGCTTCGCGCCTGAGGGGTACCTTCTGGCTCAGAATGGTGAGAATCAGCAGGAGGTCTTGTTCCCGGGCTGGGACACCTATGGCGTTGCACCAAATTTCGAGGCTGTTGCTCTCGAGTTTGTCGATGTGAAAGGGCCGGGAAAGGTATACATGTTCATGCAAAGGATCGGTAAGCTGCGATCCCCGCTAGCCTCTGGCTCGTGGGTACTGGCCTTGGGAGAATCCATCTCACAAAAGAAGCCGGGTCATGTCCACGCCAACTGGTTATTCGAGAAGCCAGGTACTTAGACCATGAAGGTCCGTCTTAGGGGAGTCCCAGTGAAGGCGACTGATGGCAAGGCTATCGTCTCTGAGCCGGTGACCTATACGTGGGTTGTTGGCGACCGGCGCCGCGGCCAGCCGGCTGCTGGATCGATTAGTCAGCCGTCTATCGCGGCGCCGACCAGTCAGCTTGTCGAGGGGGCCAGTGAGAAGGCTGCTTCCGATGCGGAGCCAGCCCCGATGCCGACTCATGCCCCTGATATGCCATCGATGAACGTACCGGGCCCCTCGAAACCGATGACGACCGCGAGGGGCTTGCCATATACGGGCATCTGAGGAGCATATAAACCACGTCATCTCCGGCCTTGGCCTGGCGAGTGGGGCCCAGTCAGGTCTGGTCACCGTGCTTACGGTGGCCAGACCTATCCGTTGGTTGGCCGCGCCGCGATGGACTGGCGGTGCGTGGATGAAGGCGTAAGCTAGGTGATGGCGCTTGCCAAGGTACCTGCTGTGCTACGAGGGGATGACGGGATGAAGCGAACAATTCTGACGGGTGCGGTCGCGGCGTGCCTGGGAATGGCCGCCTTCGTGACGGTGGCTCCTGGTGCGAGAGCAGAGGGTGTTCCGGTTCCAGTCCCGACGTCCAAGGTGCCTGTAAGCGGCGGTCCGACTGATTATCTACCGGTGCATGGGGGCGACGGAACCACCCGGTTATCTTGCCACCACACTATTCTGCCCCCGGAGATTCGCGGTGGCACGATTTACCTACCTGATATTAGCGCCGGGCCGATCATTTTACCGGCCATCAAGGGTGGCACGATTTACTTGCCCGACATCAGTGCCGGACCGGTCATTCTACCGACAATCAAGGGTGGCACGATCACCCTTCCCGATATCAGCGGACGTCCCATTGTTCTTCCCAAGATCAAGGGCGGGACGGTGAGTATTCCGCCGATCACTTTCCCGTCGCTCCGTGCTGCGGGCAATATTCGGGTTAACGGCATCGCCCGAGGCCTGACCAACGGTCGGGGGAACTTCCTTGCTGCAGGTGGAATGGGTGCCCCCGCGAGTCGCCCGATGGCTCTTCCTCGGACTGGTGCTTAAGGCCTCCGGGAGAGCCTCTCCTTACCTGAAGAAGTCTGCAGGAAATTTTGACTCGCTGCTGCCGCGCCTCACGTGGTGCCACCGAGTTTGACCCCCGCAATGCGGGGAGATACCCTGTTAAGGCATGTCCGGTTCGTCCGGACGTTTGTGCGTGCCCTGGCATGGCGATTTACGACCGCTCGAGTTGCTGCGAGAAGGTCTGCCCGTGCGGAGTTCGCACGGCACTCCCAGATCTGCAGCGAGGGACAGCGGTGATTCCGACCCAGCGATGGAGGGGTGCGAAACCAGGGAATTCCGAACACACCAGACGGAAAGAGATACCAGCCGGTGCCTACAATCCAGCAGCTGGTCCGCAAGGGCCGCACTGACAAGATCAGCAAGAACAAGACGCCTGCCCTCAAGGGCTCGCCGCAGCGTCGTGGCGTGTGCACCCGTGTGTACACCACGACGCCGAAGAAGCCGAACTCGGCGCTACGAAAGGTTGCCCGTGTGCGCCTCTCGTCGGGCGTTGAGGTCACGGCTTATATTCCCGGTGTCGGACACAACCTTCAGGAGCACTCCATGGTGCTCGTGCGTGGCGGTCGTGTGAAGGACCTCCCGGGTGTGCGTTACAAGATTGTCCGCGGCTCCCTCGACACCCAGGGCGTTAAGGGTCGCAAGCAGGCCCGTAGCCGTTACGGCGCCAAGAAGGAGAAGTGATTCATGCCTCGTAAGGGACCCGCGCCAAAGCGTCCAGTGATGGTCGATCCTGTCTACGGATCTCCCCTCGTCTCCCAGCTCGTGAGTAAGATCCTTCTTGACGGTAAGAAGACTGTCGCCCAGAACATTGTCTACACCGCCCTTGAGGGCTGCCGCGCCAAGAATAACACCGATCCGGTGCAGACCCTCAAGCGTGCGCTTGACAACATCAAGCCCTCGCTAGAGGTCAAGTCCCGTCGCGTTGGCGGTGCCACCTATCAGGTGCCGGTCGAGGTCAAGCCTGCCCGTCAGACAACCTTGGCGATGCGTTGGCTGGTGGCTTTCTCCCGTGAGCGCCGTGAGAAGACCATGGCTGAGCGCCTTATGAACGAGATCCTTGACGCCTCCAACGGCCTTGGTGCTTCGGTGAAGCGCCGTGAGGACACTCACAAGATGGCTGAGGCCAACCGCGCATTCGCCCACTACCGCTGGTGATTGTGAGCCCTCTTCCCGCCTGGGAAGGGGGCACAGTCACGTCCAGCCCAGAAACCTGCGGTTTACCGTAGGTTCATTTGCGTCGAGCATCATACGAAGACCACTTACTCCAAGATTCGAGGTCAAGCACAGTGGCCAAAACTGACCTGAGCAAGGTTCGCAATATCGGCATCATGGCCCACATCGATGCCGGCAAGACGACGACGACCGAGCGCATCCTCTACTACACCGGCAAGTCGTACAAGATCGGTGAGGTCCACGACGGCGCTGCCACCATGGACTGGATGGAGCAGGAGCAGGAGCGCGGCATTACCATTACCTCCGCCGCGACCACCACCTTCTGGCATAACACCCAGATCAACATCATTGACACCCCCGGACACGTGGACTTCACCGTCGAAGTGGAGCGTTCGCTGCGTGTTCTTGACGGTGCTGTCGCCGTTTTCGACGGCGTGGCTGGCGTCGAGCCGCAGTCGATGACTGTGTGGCGTCAGGCCGCTAAGTACGGCGTGCCGCGCATCTGCTACATCAACAAGCTGGACCGCACTGGCGCATCCTTTGACCACTGCGTCAACACCATCAAAGAACGTCTGCACGCTATCCCGGTTCTGTTGCAGCTGCCGATCGGTGCTGAGGACCAGTTCATGGGAATCGTCGATCTGGTCGAGATGAACGCGAAGACTTGGCGCGGCGAGACCGAGCTCGGTGCTCACTACGAGACCGAGGACATCCCGGCCGACATGAAGGACGACGCCGAGGCCGCTCGCGCCGAAATGCTCGAGACTGTCGCTGAGAACGATGAAGAGTTCATGGAGCTCTACCTCGAAGATCCCGATGCCGTGACCGTCGACCAGGTCAAGGCTGCCATCCGTCGCGGCGTTCTGGCTTCCGCCTTCACCGCCGTCACCTGTGGTACCTCCTTCAAGAACAAGGGCGTGCAGCCGCTACTCGACGCCATCGTCGACTACCTGCCGTCCCCGGTTGACGTTCCCGCCATCTCCGGCTTCAAGCCCGGTGACGAGTCCGTCGAGCTTGAGCGCCACCCCTCTGACGAAGAGCCGCTGTCAATCCTGGCCTTTAAGATTGCCTCGGACCCGCATCTGGGCAAGCTGACTTTTGTGCGCGTCTACTCCGGTGTCCTCCACGCTGGCGACCAGGTGCTGAACGCCACCAAGGGTAAGAAGGAGCGCATCGGCAAGATCTACCAGATGCACGCCAACAAGCGTGAGGAGATCGAGAGCATTGGGGCCGGTATGATCTGCGCGGTCATGGGCCTCAAGGACACCACCACCGGCGAGACCCTTTGCGATCAGTCGGATCCCATCATCCTCGAGTCGATGAGCTTCCCGACCCCCGTGATCGAGCAGGCTATCGAGCCGAAGTCGAAGGCCGACCAGGAGAAGCTCTCCAACGCGATTCAGCGTCTCGTTGAGGAGGACCCAACCTTCCGCGTTCACACTGACGAGGAGACCGGTCAGACCATCGTGGCTGGCATGGGCGAGCTCCACTTGGACGTTTTCATCGACCGCATGAAGCGCGAGTTTCACGTTGAGGCAAACATTGGCAAGCCGCAGGTCGCTTACCGCGAGACCCTGCGCAAGCCCGTTGAGAAGTACGAGTACACGCACAAGAAACAGACCGGTGGTTCCGGCCAGTTCGCCCGCGTCATCATCTCGATCGAGCCGCAAGAGCCCGGTTTCGGCTATGAGTTCGTCAACGCCGTGACTGGTGGCCGTGTTCCTAAGGAGTACATCCCCTCGGTAGATGCTGGCGTTCAGGAGTCCATGCAGTTCGGTGTTCTTGCTGGCTACCCGGTTGAGGACCTCAAGGTCACCTTGCTTGACGGTGCTTACCATGAGGTTGACTCCTCTGAGATGGCGTTTAAGATCGCCGGCTCGATGGCTTTCAAGGAGGCTGCTCGCAAGGCCAATCCGGGTCTGCTTGAGCCGCTGATGGCCGTTGAGGTGACGACCCCTGAGGATTACCTCGGTACGGTCATCGGTGACCTTAACTCCCGTCGTGGCCAGATCCAAGAGATGGTTGAGGAGCATGGGAACAAGGTCGTGCGCGCCCTGGTTCCGTTGTCTGAGATGTTTGGATATGTCGGTGACTTGCGCTCTAAGACCTCCGGACAGGCCTCCTACTCCATGGAGTTCGATTCTTATGGTGAGTGCCCGGCCACGGTTGCTGACGAGATTATCGCCAAGGCTAATGGGGGCAAGTGAGCCTGCAGTTATAGCTGGCTGAATGATCGGTCCGGTCCCACATATGTGGAGCCGGGCCGATTGTCATGTGGTGGCCGAAGTTCTCGGTATGTTGCAGGGGCGTAAGAGGTTTGCAATTCTGATGAAGGTTGTCGTGCGGGCTGGGTGACAGGAATCACGGACCGAGGCGAACATCGTGATGGCTGGCCCCACCGAGGATGTCCCATGGCCGACAAATGTAGACCCGAAGGTCCAAGGTCAAGGGCGTAGGTCGCGCAGTCGCATACGAGGGTTTCACTTTTCTTTTCGCTTGTCCCGCATGTGATTGCCGCGGCGTCGCTGACGGTGGCTCTTTCCTGGATGGAGAATGTGGCACAAGATGCTCAGCGATCTCGTTCATTCATTGTGATCGATATGGGGCGTGCAGCCAATCTGGTTTCACTGGGGATAGACAATAAGTCCTGTCAGAATACGTCGATTTCTTCACAGAGCATCATTATCTGCGCCGAGAATGTAGTACGACCATCTTGGGAGCCCGTGACGAGGATGGTAACCCAATGACCCGAGCGATTGTCCACGTCGTCACCCGGTCCGGGTGTGGAGTGGTCTTCTCCAGATGGCGGTGATGCCATGAATTCCGATGTGACAAATGAAAGGCCTGAGGGGATGACCCAGAGAAGCTCGATCAGTTCGCCGCTGCGGCGTGTCGTCGTGATGCTGTGTGCGATGACGGCGTTCGTGTTGTCGGGATGCGGTGCCGTCGTCACGACGAGCCTGACCGTCAAGGATGATGGTTCGGGTTCGCGTGTCATGACGGCGACGTTCACCAACGATGATTCCGACGAAGCCAAGAAGGTCTTCGCCGTTGGCTCGGGGGTGCTCGAGGGTAGCATCAAGAGACATATTCCATCGCAACTGGCGTTCAAGGGTCTTAAAATCAGTGGCAAGACTATGACGGCCACTTTCGAGTTGGATTTCTCGAATCATGACGACTATATGGCCAAGGTTCGTGCCCTTACCGCTGGGTCCTCGAAAGAGGTCCACTCCGATGTTCAGAAGATCGATACCCCTCTCGTCCAAGGAGCGGTGGGCGACGAGGACTTTGATTCCAGTGATCTGCTCGCATGGTTGGCCGACGGGTTAGCCCAGGATGGTCTCATCGACAAGGACAACACCAATTCAGTGTTCGATAATGATGGGAACGTTGAGTTCTCGATCGGGGGGGCAGAGGCTCAATTCTCCTTCACCGCTGAAGGTCGAGCAGGTCGTCGATAATGGGTTCGACGATGTCGTCCTCAAACTCGACGTCAAGAGCACCGAGTCCATTGGTGCGACCATCTGGTACTTCTCGACGCAGGCCTTGGGATCGGACAAGCAGGCTAAGGTCAACCAATTTCTTCAGCAGGCCACCAAGGATGGCAACGGCAAGGTGTCTGATGCCACCGTTGGCGAGCTTCCCGAAAAATTGCGTGATGGGAGAACGGACGATGCCTTCGTCAAGAAGGTCGCCATCGATCCCACGAATCTGAAGACCCTGAACAAGCGCATCGCACAGGCCTTGGGTAATCCATCGAGTGACATCAGGCTTCAAACCGGCAAGGTGGATCTGGTGGACCCCGAACAAGAGCCGGGTCATGCCTGGTTTGGAGTGCCGGTGAAGTTGACGGGCAGACCGACGTGTGCGGCCATCTGCGCGCGTAAGAAAGACGACAACGACCTTGGCAGCTTCTCGTCGAGCAACGACAACCGCTCGCCTTCCGACACGTCTATCGACACCTTCGTCGAATACCCCGCCTCATGGTCGGACTCCTCAGAATCTAACTCGTATGACGCCGACTCAAGCGCCCAGCACATGGCGTTTTCCGATGGCTCTAGCGGTTTGACGGCGCAGATGACGATGCCTGCTGAGATCAAGGGCAGTGCCGTCACCGCGACGATCGATCCCGAGGGGGAGGTTTCCTATCAGGCCCAGTGGGATTTCGACAAGGCGACTGTTGCTGCCTACAAGGATTCCCTCAAGTCGTTCCTGGGTGAGGAGCTGAGTGGGTGGAAAGCCGAAGAAAAGACTGATGACAAGGTCCTCCATCTCACCTACACCGCCAAAGCGGACTCTGTGGAGGCGTTCAACAGGAAGTTCTCGAAGCAAGAGAATGGTGCAGTCCGTGTCGGTGTGGTGCAGACCGACGAATCAACCTTCAAGAGGCAGTGGAGGATCGAGGCGACTGCGTTGTCCCTCGTTCCCGACAATGCGACCTCTAAGGTAGTGCTGAGTCATGGCAAGTTTGTTGACGGTGACAAAGAGGCGACCTGGGACCTCCGTCACGCCCAGGATGGCGAATTCAAAGCCATTGCCTCTACGTGGAGGACGACTCCCCTGATCATTTGGGGCGTGGTCGTGCTGATCGTGGTTGGAGGCATTATTTGGGCAATCGGGAAGCGTGCGACAATCAAGCGCTGGTTCAATCGTCCAACCCAGGCGTCACGCGTGGCAGCCGACCAGCAGCGGTACATGAATCGGCAGTATGCCCCCGACCAGCAGGGCTATCCAAACCAGTTGGGTTACCCGGGTCAGCCGGGATATCTGAACCATCCAGGTCAGCCGACGCCTCGCAGTGGCCAAGGGTGGCAAAACCAGGCTCCCATGCCCCCGAACTCGCCCCATGGGCAGTCCTGGAATGGTCCGCAGAATGGCTCGGACATGAGTTGATCGGATTGCGATGTGGTGGCGAGTCGAGATGCAGGACACGACGTTCCCTGTCATTCAATCGGGGTGATGAGGCCATTCGTATCTTTGCTCGCTTTGGTTTGACTATCGCGGGCATGTGCAGAACAATAGAACAAGTTCCCTGACCTCTGGTTGGGGGCCCGTCCAGAAACATTCCTGGGAACCTCCCAGGAATATCCACATGACGCGTCCCGTGCACAAGCGGGCGACATTCCAGAAGGAGCCCCAGTGGCAAAGGCCAAGTTCGAGCGGACCAAGCCGCACTGCAACATCGGCACCATCGGACACATCGACCACGGCAAGACGACCCTCACCGCGGCGATCTCCAAGGTGCTGCACGACAAGTACCCGGAGCTGAACGAGGAGTCGCCGTTCGACCAGATCGACAAGGCTCCCGAGGAACGTCAGCGCGGTATTACCATCTCGATCGCCCACATCGAGTACCAGACCGAGAAGCGTCACTACGCTCACGTCGACTGCCCCGGGCACGCTGACTACGTCAAGAACATGATCACCGGTGCTGCCCAGATGGACGGCGCCATCCTCGTGGTTGCTGCTACCGACGGCCCGATGCCCCAGACTCGTGAGCACGTCCTGCTCGCTCGTCAGGTTGGTGTGCCGGCTATCGTCGTCGCCCTCAACAAGTGCGACATGGTTGACGACGATGAGCTCATTGAGCTCGTCGAGATGGAGGTCCGCGAGCTGCTGACCTCGCAGGAATTCGACGGCGACAACTGCCCTGTCGTTCGCATCTCCGCTTTCCAGGCCCTCCAGGGCGACGAGAAGTGGACCCAGTCGATCCTCGACCTCATGGACGCCGTGGATGAGTACATCCCGCAGCCCGAGCGCGATCTCGACAAGCCCTTCCTCATGCCGATTGAGGACGTTTTCACCATCACCGGTCGTGGCACTGTTGTCACCGGACGTGTTGAGCGCGGCGTCGTCAAGACCGGCGAAGAGGTCGAGATCGTCGGCATCCACGACAAGATTCAGAAGACCACCGTTACCGGTGTCGAGATGTTCCGCAAGATCCTTGACGAGGGTCGCGCTGGTGAGAACGTCGGCGTTCTGCTCCGTGGCACCAAGAAGGAAGACGTCGTTCGCGGCATGGTCCTCTGCAAGCCCGCTTCCACCACTCCACACACCGATTTCGAGGGCCAGGTCTACGTCCTCAAGAAGGATGAGGGTGGCCGTCACAAGCCGTTCTTCTCCCATTACAGCCCCCAGTTCTACTTCCGTACCACGGACGTGACTGGTACCGTCGAGCTCCCCGAGGGCACCGAGATGGTTATGCCTGGTGATAACACCGACATGTCCGTGCATCTGATTCACCCAATCGCTATGGAGGAGCAGCTCAAGTTCGCTATCCGCGAGGGCGGCCGCACCGTTGGTGCTGGTCGAGTCACCAAGATCATCAAGTGATGTGATCTGAGCTTTTCGTGAGGCCCGTTCCCCATGGGGAACGGGCCTCACTGCATGTCTGAAGTGACTAACGGTAAGTCGACGCCTTGTGTGAGCCGGTGATCAAGGCGCTGTGAGATCGACGAGGATGGCAGTTGTCGTTGCCAGGGTTAGGGCGACGGTCCCCGGGCCTAGGTGGTGACAGCAGAGCCCGGCCTCCTATCGAGGGGCTGACGTTTTCGGAATTGCCCTAGCGACTGCATTTACTGTGCCGTCGTCGCAGAAGACTCCCAACACGGCAGCCCAGATGGGGATGAACTCACTGTGGTAATTGTGCCCGTGGCCGCCCGGAGGGGTGGTTGATAAAGCCATATCGGCCGTCACCTGCCAAAAGCTCGACCATGGGGTCCACCTAATATGAGGGTTGACGTCCTCGCCAGCCCTCTCGCGCATCCAGTCAGGCTCAGCCCAAATCATTTCGGGGGACCACCACGCCACCGGGTCCGAAGGGTGCTGGACATACGCAATGCGGGTGTGCGAACTCCACGGTGGATAGGGGGCACCCCAATGATCATGGGTGATTTCGCGTGGATTCCCTATGAAACGCACGATTCGGCCATTGTTAATAACCGGGACGATTTCAGGGGATCCCTCGCGCCGATTCTCTTCGAGGCTTTTCCAAATTGGCGTGAAACCGGGCGTACCAACCCATACAGCGCCATTGACCTTCGACACCATGTCGTTGATTGACGCAAAGGCAGCCTGTCCTCCGAAAGACCCCAGAGAAACTCCGCTGGTGTACAGCTTGGGACGGTTCTGCGGATCGAGACTCTTCCAGTAGTTATAGATAACGGTGAACAGGGCCCGAGCCCCTTGTTTAGGTGACTCACGGTCAAGGAGGAAGGCCCCGACACTGCCCAAGTACGAGTACTGCATGGTGGCGGTGGCGCAGTCGCCCAGAGTCAAATACTCGACCGCAGACACTGACCATTCCTCCACCCAGCCGGAACCTGTGCCGTTCTGAATGACGAGCACCTTACGGTGAAACGCTCCAGTGCGAATGAGCTCGGCTAGAACGCCATTAGCTTCCGCGGTGTAATCACGCTGAGCGTTGAGGCCGGCATATACCCGGATTGGCTCTTTCGCCGGTTTTCCCATGACATTGCTGATCATGGTAGCGCTCGGCCCGTCGGTGACGACGTCTTTGCCTTCCCGGCCCAGACTTTCCCAGGTCTGGAGGGAATCCGGGGAGCCTGACCTTAACGGAGATGTCGGCGGGGTACGTCCGGCCGCTGTTTGAGCATTCGCCCGCGCCATGATATGTGCGACGCCATTGGCGGTGGTTCTCACGATGACGTTGTTAGTCGCCCAGAGCAATAGAGCGATGTTTAAGACAACGACGACGACGGCGAGAACTGGCTGGGCAATGAAACGGTGCACACCGGTGTACAGAGTTCGGATGCCGTGAGTGATAAGACGCATGAGTAGCACTGCTGCGACGAAGAGGATGAGGCCCGTCAGCACCCCAATGGTCTGCGCGAACCACACCTTACGCGGCAGCCCGACAGCCTCAGATACAGAGCGTTGCTGGCGAGTGCACCAGATAAACATTCCAAGCGATATAAGGGTGAGGATTGCGTACCAACTACGTCGTATCCCCCGGACAGCGCTGGTCGATACTGTCACCCGTAACCGAGTGATCTCTGCCAGCCATCGTGAAATGCGGCCGATGAATCCACCGATCCCGTACGCGAAAAAGGTTGATAACCATACGTTAATGGCGACCATCCACCACGTCCGGGGAACGAGCGACGGAGTCAAAGCCGTCCAAAGACCAAAGAGGGCAAAGATGAGGCCAGCGATGCTGGCACGACGCAACGCCTTCGCCGGCCAACGTCGGTTAGCCAGCCGAGCCGGGAGCCGATGCTTTGGTTCCCATGGGACGATTTGGGTTGTCAGTGCTGCATCCTTTCAATGTCGGCGACGCGACGGTCTTCACCTACCATATGGTCATACTCTTCCACGTTGCCCGGATGAGAAGAACCTCGACATACCCTGTGAGTGGGTCGAGGCTCGACAATATTCAAAATTGGTCAGACGCCGGTGCGCGGCAGGATTGTCGGATGACTTGCCGAGCCAGACCCCGGTTGGGACCTGCCATTGCCGGGTTTGCCGCCGATTGGCCATGACTTGCCGGTCGTGGTGAGAAACCAGTTGCGATCGAAGAAGCCCTTGGGATCGATCGTCTTCATCTTCGTGGCAGTGTCGATGATCAATTGGCGGATTTCAAGAATCTCGTTCCAGACAACCGGGGTCTCAGTGACATGCGGGTCGCCGCCACCACCGCTCATGCGATAGTCATCGATGGCCAGCACGAACTTCTGGTCATCAGCGACCGGCTTCCCCAGCCACGACAGGCCCAGGATGCGCTTGCCGACCGGCTGGGAATATGACCCCCGTAACGACGTCATAGTTATGGTCCCACACCATCGAGCCGGGGGTCGTGACTGCAGCTACACCAGCCCTCACCTCGGGACCGGAAACGGTCTTAGTAGGCATGAGATTGCCCTGGGTGAGAGGCTTGCTAGTTTTGACATTAATGACATTGGCGCACAGCAGCGGGGTCTTCAGATCGTTGTGGTAACGAAGGAATTCTTTGATTCCGTAATAGACTCGTGATTGCCGATATTTGCAGCGTCATAACCCACCAGGTTGACGGCGACGCGAAGGGTCATAGCGAGTCCAGTGCCAAGCGGGCCGGCCAACAGGGCGCGACGTGACAGGCTTGTACCAGGTTGTCAGGCATGGCCCCCCAACGAGTTGAGAAGCGACACCATGGATACCGAATGAGGTGACGGTGGGTGACAAATCAATGGATCACTGTTGTCAGCATTCCCTTATCAGGCCTGGCGTTTCTGTAGCTGGGCCCATTCATCACGCAGGCCAACAGTGCGATGGAATACGGCAATGTCGTGATCTGCGGCGAAATATCCCAATCTTTCGAATTGCACCACCTCGCCCGGAGCCACATCGGCCAGGGCTGGCTCGGCCATGACCTCGGTGAGGATTTCGCGGGACTGTGGGTTGAGATCGTCAAGGGCTTCCCCGGTCTGAGACCCAGGAATTTCGGCGCTGAATAAGCGGTCGTACAGATTAGCAGTCACGCTAATGGCATGGGCAGCCGAAACCCAGTGCATTGTCGACTTCACCTTGCGACCGTCTGGGGCGGTCCCGCCGCGCGATTCTGGGTCGTAGCTGGCGTGGACCTCAGTAATCGTTCCGTCAGGACTCTTGACGACGTCGGTTGCTGTCACTAGGTAGGCGCCACGCAGGCGCACCTCACGTCCGGGCGAGAGCCGGAAGAACTTCCGGGGAGGGTCTTCGCGAAAATCATCGGCCTCAATCCAGAGCTCGCCGGTGAAGGGTACTCGACGGGTGCCGTCGTCAGGATTCTCCGGATTGTTGATGAGCTCGAACCATTCCACCACCGGGTTACCGGTGTCGTCAGTCGGCCAGCCGTCGAGGACAAGTTTAAGGGGATGTAACACGGCCATCCGCCGCTGAGCAGTGGCGTTGAGCTCGCGACGCACGAAGGACTCGAACTCTTCAATGGCCTTGACCGAGTTGTTCTTGGTAGTGCCGACGGCCTGGCAGAAGGCTCGAATAGCGGCAGCCGGGTATCCACGACGACGCATACCGCGAAGGGTGGGCATGCGTGGATCATCCCATCCGTCAACGACGCCGTCGGTCACCAAGGATTTGAGCCTACGTTTCGAGGTAATGGTGTGGGTCAACTCGAGACGGGCAAATTCGCGTTGCTTGGGGGCAGGGCGATCCAGAGGCAGGTGGGCGAGGAACCAGTCATAGAGCGGACGATGACTGTTGAACTCCAGGGAGCACAGTGAATGGGTCACGCCCTCAATCGCGTCAGACTGGCCATGTGCCCAGTCATAGGTGGGATAGATGCACCATCCGGTACCGGTGGAGTGATGGGCTTGGTGGCGGATGCGGTACATGACTGGGTCGCGCAGCCACATATTCTCGGCTTGCATGTTGATACGAGCGCGCAGACAGCGGGAACCGTCGGGGAATTCCCCGAGACGCATCCGCTCGAGCAGATCAAGGGATTCTTCGGCAGGACGGTTGCGATAGGGGCTTTCAATGCCTGGTTTGCCATAGCCGCCCCTTTGCTCCCGGATAGTTTCGGGGGACTGGTCGTCGACGTACGCTAACCCTTCGCGCACGAGATATTTTGCCCATTCGTAAAGCTGCCCGAAGTAGTCGGAGGCATGAACCACATGGGCCGGGGAGTAGCCCAGCCACTCAATGTCCGCAATGATCGACTCGACGTATTCGGTTTCCTCGGTGCCTGGGTTGGTGTCGTCAAGTCTCAGGTTACAGATGCCGTCGAAATCCTGGGCCACGCCGAAATCGGTGACGATGGCCTTGGCGTGGCCAATGTGGAGGTAGCCATTAGGCTCAGGTGGGAACCGGGTCTGGACGCGGCCGCCATAGGTGTTCTGCTGGATGTCCGCGCGAACAACCTGATGAATGAAGTCCGAACCGGACTCAGCCGGGTTTTCAATAGGTTCTGCCATGGCGGGAACCTTACCGGAGTCCGTCAACGGATCCCGATAGACTTGGTACCATCATGACTCATTTGCATCCCGCGCGTACGCGCGTTGCCCCTTCACCCACTGGTGACCCTCACGTCGGCACAGCCTACATGGCCTTGTTCGACAAAGCGTGGGCGCAGCGCACTGGTGGCCAGTTCGTGCTGCGCATCGAGGACACTGACCGCAATCGTCTGGTGGCGGACTCGGAGGATCAGATTTATCAGTCGCTCGAGTGGCTGGGATTGTCTCCTGATGAGTCACCGCTCGTCGGTGGCCCGTATGAGCCGTATAAGCAGTCTGAGCGCTTGGACACGTACAGGCCGCTCGTTGACAGGCTCATCGAGTCCGGTCACGCCTATCGTTGCTGGTGCTCCCAGGAGAGACTCAAACAGTTGCGTGAGGAGCGTGCTGCGGCGAAATCGTCGGAGACTGGCTACGACCGGATGTGTCTGGGGATGGCGAAAGAGGAGAGGGCCAAGCTGCCGGGCTTCACCGACACCCCGGTGGTTCGGATGCTTATCCCTGAGGATGTCGATCTGGAATTTGATGACCTTATCCGGGGCAGCGTACACGCTCCTCGCCCTGGCGACCAGGTAATCCTCAAGGCTGACGGGTTTCCGACTTATCACATGGCCGTCGTCGTTGATGACCATCTGATGGGTATCGATACCGTTGTGCGCGGTGAAGAATGGATTTCGTCTACGCCCAAGCACCTGTTGCTCTACAAGTGGCTGGGATGGGAGGCGCCGAGGTTCGCTCACATGCCGCTGCTGCGCAATACCGACAAGTCTAAGATTTCTAAGCGTAAGAACCCAGCCGCCCGGTTGATGTGGTTCCGTGAACAAGGCTATCTGCCTGAAGCGTTGCGTAATTTTCTTCAATTGCTGGCCTACCCAACGATTGCCGAGGGTCAGGAGATGGAGGACTTTGACTCCTTCGTGTCCCGGTTTGATTGGGGAAATATCTCCATTGGCGGCCCGGTTTTCGACGTCACCAAGCTGGACTGGCTCAACGGTCAGTATATTCGCAGTCTTGACGCCGAGGACCTCACCGATCGTGTCCTCGAATACGCCGACCGGATGGGCCAGGCGCAACAGGTGCTGGGCCGTGATCTCACCGAGGGGGATCGTTCCGTTATCCACGCCGCCATGCCGCTGGTTCGTGAAAGGTTGACGTTGTTGTCTGAGGCCTTGCCCAAGCTGGCCTTTTTACTTATCGACGATGACGCCCTGGCCTTCGATGAGGATTCCGTGGCCAAGCTCAAGGCAGGTGCCGACGAAATCCAGCATGCCGCTGTCGGGGTGCTCAAGGGGCTCGACGATTTCTCGGCTGATGCTATCCAAGCCGTTCTGCGCGCCAAACTATGCGACGAGATGGGCGTCAAGCCCCGACTGGCCTTTGCGCCGGTGCGGGTGGCAGTGACGGGGTCACGGGTGTCGCCGCCCCTGTTTGAAGCTATGGAGATTCTGGGTAAAGAATCGACGCTTCGCCGGATGCAAAGGTTCGAGGCCGAAATAGAATGGCAGTGAAGACTGAATACAGTGAGGAGAGAGAGCGGGCTTCCTGCGGCGTCCCGTAGTGTGGTTCTGGGCCCTCGTCACCTGCTATTGGGCTCTGGTGTGGCGGACACCTGTATGGGACATTGATGATTTGTATTTCGCCACCAGATCGGGCACGCTAGGCGGTCGTATCGATTGGGCGGATTTTGCACGGCTCACCAGATACGATCTGATCGAGCGCAACGGTCGTTTCTCGGACATGATGGTGCAACTCGTCATGGCCATGGGTGGATGGATCCGTGTCCCCCTCGTGCTTTCCTCCCTGTCGATGTCGTTAGCGCTGTGGCTCATGCTGCGGTCTCTCATCCGGGACCTGCGGGGAGTGGTGTCTGCCGGTGCCGATCTCTTGGCGGGTGTGGGTGCATTTTTCGTACCGATGATGCTCATCGGGCTCGACCCACACATGGGTGGGGACACGATTATGTTCGTTGCTGCGAACATCGGTTACATGTGGGGCCTGGCGCTCGGGATCGTGTCCATCCTTCTGTTGTGGTCCCAGCGCGGGCCGAACGTCAAGCACGGCTGGGTGCTGTGGGTGGCGGTGGTGCTGTCGCTCGTCGCAAGTATTCACCATGAATTGAATGTCCCGGGAATTGTCGGGGCAATTGTCGCCATGGCCCTCATCACTCCTGCCGGGAAATGGACTGCCCGGTGGGCCGTGGCTCTGACTGTGGTGGCGGTGGGCAACACCGCGAGAATGGGTATGCCGGGTTTGTGGGCGCGTAGGCTCCGAATGGGCGGCCCATACCCGTACCCGCAGTCAACTGGGGAGATTCCCAAACGGGTGTCGTTCGTCATCCATTCCGTGAGTCATTCATTCGCGCATTACCCCGTCGTGTTCGTTGGGATCATGCTCTCAGTCATCGTCATGTGTTTGGTGGCCATGAAGCGTGGATTCCATAGCCGCGTCGTCGGTATTTTGCTCGCGCTGTTCTGTGTGGCATCCATCGGGCTGGTTGTGACCAGCCTGAGAATTGTCATGCTGCTTGCGCGACGGAATATGAGCGGGGACATTTACCTGTACCTGTCGTCCACTGGCTTGCTGACCTGGGTGTTCTTCAGTGTTGTGATGGTGATCCTTGTCGTTCTTGCTGCGATGTTTAGCCGAATACCGGGATGCGGCATGGTCGGAGTCTCGACCGGTGCGGCTATTGGTTATTACGCGCTGCCGGTGATTCAAGGTTTCCCAGGGGGGCGAATGTCCTTCCTTGGCCTGGTGGTCTTCACCGTGAGCGCGCTGGTGTGGGCCTGGACGGCGGTCGTACTGACGGATGGCGGTACAGACGGGGGTGATGGCGTGGTTCCAGTCTCGGAATTTGGCGCGCGGTCTGAGGTTGTAAAACCGTGGCCGCAACTCGCCACGGTTCTGGCCATCATCACAGCAGTGTCATGTCTGGGCGCTGGATCGCGAGGAGCGTGGGGATTGCTCTATGGGGCGACGGTCAATGGCAGTGTCTGGCGAACGGTCAACGCCCAGGCGGATGCGGCACGCCGTGGGGAGCGTAATACGGTTGTCGTCCCGAAGGCGTTGCCTGCTCCGGACTGGTTGCCTGACTACGCGGGCCACCGTCAGTCCAGCGAGGACCGGCTCCATCAGTACTATGACCTCCCGAAGAACGTCACCGTGGTGCGTCGGTGAGAGCGGCGTCAAGGACGTCGCAGAGGGACGCGACGAGAAACTGAATATGTTCGTCGGTGTGATGTGCCGTGAGGCAGATACGCAGAATTGCATCGCCTCTCCCAACGGCGGGGTAGCGGATCGCACCGACCATGAGGCCGCGACGAGCCAGCTCGTCCTGGACCGCGACGGCACGAGATTCGGGTCCAACGGGGACGCGGATAATCGGTCCAAGATCATTGGCGGTCGGGGGTGGGATGAGGCCGGCTTCGGCTAGGAGGCGACGTGCCTGGGTGACGTTGGCCTGAAGGCGACGGACCCGATTCGTGTCAGCTCGTAGATACTGCACAGACGCGGCCACGGCTGCCGCGACGACGGGGGAAGAAGCGCTAGAAAACGCGTATCCTCGTGCACAGTTACGGATCAGGTCGGCCAGAGTCTCGTCGACGCATGCGAAACCACCTTCGACTCCGAGAGCCTTGCTCGCGGTTGCTAACAAGACGTCGGGTCGTTGTGATGCTGGGAGTCCCTCGGTCACGCCGCGGCCAGTAGGCCCAACCGTGCCAATCCCGTGAGCGTCATCGACGACGGCGAGAGCACCGTGGTGGTGCGTAATCTCCACGAGTTTCGCGACTGGGGTGACGTCGCCGCCCATGGAGTAGACGCCTTCGGCGAGCACGAGTGCTCTATTGGTCGTGACGCGCTCGAGGGCGGCTTCGATGGCGTCGAGGTCTGCGTGTGGAACGACGACGGTACGCGCTCGTGCCAAACGGCATCCGTCGATGAGACTGGCGTGGTTGTCAGCATCGGAAATGACGGTGACATCAGGGCCAGCAAGTAACTGGATGGTTGCTATGTTGGCCTGGTATCCGCTGGCCATGAACACGGCTTGTGGGTATCCCAACCATGCGGCGGTCTCATGTTCAGCCCGCTGGTGAGCTAGGGAAGTGCCTGTCGTGAGGCGAGAGCCACCCGAACTACATCCGAGTCTCCTAACAGCGGTGATCATGGCCTGCTGAACTTGAGGCTCAGTCGACATGCCGAGGTAATCCGATGACGAAAAGAGCAGGGCAGGTCCGTCAGTTGTGAGGGCGTTGGGACTCTGGGGAGAACAGAAGGTGCGGGGGCTGCGGTCGAGGCCGGCCGTGCGCCACGCGTTGAGACGGCTGCAGATGTCATCCTGCCAGGAGGTCGTCCTTTGGCTACTGGCTGTGGTGGGGCCGATAAGAACGGGGTGGTTTTCGAGCCATTCTGTGGTCATAGTCGCGTCAGCACGTGCTGTGTCGACGAGGATGATGCGGCCACCATTAGGGTCACCGTCAGTCTTGACGTTGGTCACCGTCGTGTAGACGCCGTCGATACAAACGTAACCACGGGTGTAATGGGGGTCATCGGAGATACACAATTCCGCGAGGACTCCAGGTGCGGCTGCGACTTTACTGGCCAATAACACAGCCTCATGGTGGTGCTTCTTGTGTGCTAAAGACGCTCCCGGGGCCGACTCAGTGAGATCTCCGAACCGCGTGACGCGCACCCCACGCAGAGTGTCTGCCTCTACTCGTCGACCGGTTCCTACCTCAATCATGGCAGCCCCGCGCATGGTCGGGCCTTCGGTGAGAATACGCAGTGCTTCGGCGGGATTGGGGACGAAGTGGGACAGGACGTCGACGAAGTGCTGATGAGCCGCGATGACGTCGGGGCATTCCTTAAGTTCGGTGGGTAGGGTAGGAATAACGGTGGGCTCGACGTCGAGTTGATCCAGACTGAGTCGCACCTGCTGGGCCTCGACGGTGTGGCTCGGTGCTAGGGCGCGTCGTGTCAGGCCAGCTACGGTCTGCTCAATCATTCCCGGGGCAACAAGCGACTCGGCTCCGCTGACGTGATAGGGCGCGTCATCGAGGGTTCCGGTGGCCCTCATGCGCACACTCCACCACGCCGAGGTCGTGGAGTGTGATGGTGACATTGGCATGATGATTCCTCGGCGTGGGGCGATTGGACAGTGTTGGCAACCGCGCAGTGTTGGCCACCAAGCCATAATTGAACACCATTCAATTTCAAGGCTGGCATGGGGGTCTGCCGATCTCGATTTGCCTTGCCGGTTCGTCGATGACACACTGTACAAGTTGCTCCGAACGGGGCTGCAGTGCGTCGCGCTCAGGATCCTCGAGATCAGGCTCGGTCACTGGAGTCAACGGCAGAGGTGTCATCACCAAGGTGAGTCCGCTGCCGGGCCCACGGAAGTGGGTCGGCATCGGGTGATCGCAGATAAATTCACAGTGTTCGCGGGGTCCTCAACGACTGGTGAGCGGTGGTGTTCTGCGGTTTGCGATGCACGACACACCCGAGCGCGTGGGTCGGAGAGGGGCGACGTGACCTTGCCGTCTGCGCATGTTCTCCACATGTGTCGAATCGTGAGGTTGGGACCAATGAGGAGTTCGCTCCTCACGCCGGAACCCTCTGGGCGTACCGGACTCCCACGTCAGGGAATCTTGGACGCGGCAGAGACGAGTAGAAGGAACAACTGTGGCGGGACAAAAGATCCGCATCAGGCTGCGGGCCTACGACCACGAGGTCATCGACTCGTCGGCGCGCAAGATCGTCGACACGGTGACCCGCACGGGCGCCAAGGTCGCCGGCCCGGTGCCGCTGCCGACCGAGAAGAACGTGTTCTGTGTGATCCGTTCGCCCCACAAGTACAAGGACAGCCGCGAGCACTTCGAGATGCGCACCCACAAGCGGCTCATCGACATTCTCGAGCCGACCCCGAAGACAGTCGATTCGCTGATGCGTCTTGACCTGCCTGCTGGTGTCGACATCGAGATCAAGCTTCCGTGAGGTTGAGCACCATGACCAATGAACGCACTGTCAAGGGCGTGCTGGGCACCAAGCTCGGCATGACCCAGCTGTGGGACGAGCACAACAAGCTCGTCCCCGTGACCGTCATCCAGGCCGGGCCGTGTGTCGTCACCCAGGTGCGCACCCCCGAGACGGATGGCTACTCCGCCGTCCAGCTTGGCTACGGGGCCGTCAAGGCCAAGAACGTCACCAAACCGGAGGCTGGCCACTTTGAGAAGGCTGGCGTGACCCCTCGACGTCACCTCGTCGAGTTGCGCACCGCTGACGCCTCCGAGTACACCCTGGGTCAGGAGATCACCGCTGGCGTGTTCTCCGAATCCGATTTCGTCGACGTCACCGGCACGAGTAAGGGCAAAGGCACCGCTGGCGTCATGAAGCGTCACGGCTTCGGTGGCCTGCGTGCTACCCACGGTGTGCACCGCAAGCACCGCTCGCCGGGCTCTATCGGCGGCTGCTCGACGCCAGGCAAGGTCATTAAGGGCCTCCGCATGGCCGGCCGCATGGGTACCGATCGCGTGACTGTCCAGAACCTGCAGGTTCACTCCGTCGACGCCGAGCGCGGGATCATGCTGGTCCGCGGCGCAGTTCCCGGCCCGAAGGGTTCCCTGCTCGTCGTCCGCAGCGCCGCCAAGAAGGCCGCCAAGAATGGGGATGCCGCATGAACGAGACCAAAACCATCGACGTCCTTGACGTCAAGGGCAAGAAAGCCGGATCGGCCGAGCTTCCGGGTGACGTCTTCGACGTGAACACCAACATTCCGCTGATCCATCAGGTCGTCGTCGCCCAGCTTGCGGCTGCCCGCCAGGGCACCCACGCCACGAAGACTCGTGGCCAGGTCTCTGGTGGCGGCAAGAAGCCGTGGCGCCAGAAGGGCACCGGTCGTGCTCGTCAGGGTTCGACTCGTGCACCGCAGTGGGTCGGTGGCGGCACCGTTCACGGTCCGCAGCCGCGTTCTTACGCCCAGCGCACCCCCAAGAAGATGGTGGCCGCTGCGTTGCGTGGGGCCCTGTCGGATATGGCTCGCGACAACCGCATTTTCATTGTGACCTCGTTGGTTGACGGTGACAAGCCCTCGACCAAGCAGGCTAAGGCTGTGCTCTCCGGTCTGGCTGAGCTCAGTAAGGTGCTCGTTGTCCTGGCTCGCAGCGACGAGGTCGATTGGCTGTCCGTGCGTAACCTTTCTGAGGTTCACGTCCTGGCTGCTGATCAGCTCAACACCTACGACGTCGTCAATTCCCGGACCATCGTGTTCAGCCAGGCTGGCTTTGACGCTTTCGTCGGCGCTCGCAGTGCCAGCGCTCAGGCCCTGACCGCTGAGCCTGAGGTCCCCGAGACTGATGTCGCCGACCAGCACCCCTACGGTGAGGACTCCTTCCGTGGCGACAACCCACCGGCTGGATTCGACATCAAGGGCAGCGAGGACTCCAAGAAGTTCCACGATCCATCGTCTCCGTGGTATGGACGCACCATCGCTGAGGTGTGGTTCCGTTCCGCTGCGGCTGCTGAGGCCGCGGGCTTCGTCAATGCCGTCAAGTCCGACTCCGAGAAGGAGGACGCCAAGTGAGCGAGTTGAAGATCCGAGATCCCCGGGACATCATTCTCGCCCCGGTCGTCTCCGAGAAGAGCTACAGTCTGCTCGACCAGAACACTTACACGTTCTTGGTCAAGCCGACTGCCAATAAGACCGAGATCAAGATTGCGATCGAGCAGATCTTCGGTGTGAAGGTCACCTCGGTGAACACGATGAATCGCAAGGGAAAGGTCCGCCGCACCCGCACCGGCATCGGCAAGCGTCCTGACACCAAGCGCGCCATCGTGACTGTTGCTGAGGGTGATCGCATCGACATCTTCACCGGCCCGGTCGCCTGAGCCGCGAGAGAAGGAACGAAGTACCAATGGGTATCCGCAAGCACAAGCCCACCACTCCGGGCCGCCGCGGCTCGAGCGTGTCAGACTTCGTCGAGCTCACCCGCTCGACCCCTGAGAAGTCCCTGCTTGTTGCCAAGCCGAAGACCGGTGGACGCAACAACACAGGCCGCATCACTACCCGCCATATCGGTGGCGGACACAAGCAGGCCTACCGCATCATCGATTTCAAGCGTTATGACAAGGACGGCGTGCCGGCCAAGGTCGCTCACATTGAGTACGACCCAAACCGCACTGCTCGCATCGCCCTGCTCCACTACGCCGACGGTGAGAAGCGTTACATCATCGCTCCCGACGGTGTTGGTCAGGGAAGCGTCGTGGTATCTGGACCTGAAGCTGACATCAAGCCGGGTAATAACCTGCCGTTGCGCAACATTCCGGTCGGTACCACGGTTCACGCTGTGGAGCTGCGTCCGGGTGGTGGCGCCAAGATGGGCCGCTCTGCCGGCGCGTCGGTGCAGCTGGTCGCCCGCGAGGGCAAATACGCCACCCTGCGCCTTCCCTCTGGTGAGATGCGCATGGTCGACATTCGTTGCCGCGCCACCATCGGCGAGGTCGGCAATGCCGAGCAGATCAACATCAACTGGGGTAAGGCCGGCCGTAACCGCTGGAAGGGCATCCGCCCGACCGTTCGTGGTGTGGTCATGAACCCGATCGACCACCCACATGGTGGTGGCGAAGGTCGTACCTCCGGTGGTCGTCACCCGGTGAGCCCTTGGGGTAAGCCCGAGGGTCGCACCCGTAACAAGAAAAAGGCGAGCAGCCGTCTCATCGTGCGTCGCCGCAAGTCCGGCAAGAAGCGCTGATTGGGAGTCTGAGACATGCCACGCAGTCTGAAGAAGGGCCCCTTCGTCGACGAGCATCTGGCCAAGAAGGTCACTGCCCAGAACGAAGCGGGCACACACAACGTCATCAAGACCTGGTCGCGTCGCTCCATGGTCACCCCCGACATGATCGGGCACACCATCGGCGTGCACGATGGCCGCAAGCACGTCCCGGTTTTCGTGACCGAGTCGATGGTCGGGCACAAGCTCGGAGAGTTCGCCCCGACCAGGACCTTCAGGGGTCACGTGAAGGACGACAAGAAGGCGCGCAGGCGCTGACGAGAGGGATCTGATTCATGAGCAACACTGAGAGGCCCAGCCGTCGCGCCGCCCTGCTCGGCGATCGACCCGGCTCGTACGCCATCGCGCGTCACATCCGGATGAGTGCCAGCAAGTGCCGTCGCGTTATCAACCTGGTTCGCGGCATGGACGCCGTTGAGGCTGTGACCATGCTGAAGTTCCAGCCGCAGGCCGCGGCCGAGCCGATTCGCAAGGTTATTGCCTCAGCTATGGCCAACGCCGAGCAGACCGAGGGCCTGCGCGCCGACGACCTGTACATTTCACAGGCATTTGTCGACGAGGGCGTCACCATGCGCCGCATTCGTCCCCGCGCGAAGGGATCTGCTAGCCGGATTCTGAAGCGCTCCGCCCACATCACCGTGGTTGTCGAGCCTAAGGAAGCCCGTCGGGCCGCTAAGAAGGCCAAGTCGGGTCGTCCGGCAGCTGCAGCCAAGTCTGAGACCGAGAAGGGAGCCTGACATGGGCCAGAAAATCAACCCCCATGGTTTCCGTCTCGGTGTGACGACCGATCACAAGACCCGCTGGTACGCCGAGAAGCAGTACGCCGAGCTCGTGGGTGAGGACGTCAAGATCCGAAAGTGGCTCCAGAAAAACCTGGAGCGCGCTGGTCTTTCGTCCATCGAGATCGAGCGTCGCTCCGAGCGCGTGACTATTTTCCTTTACGCCGCCCGCCCGGGCATCGTCATCGGGCGCAATGGCGCGGAGGCCGAGCGCGTGCGCGGTGAGCTCGAAAAGCTCACCGGCAAGCAGATACAGCTGAACATTCTCGAGGTCAAGACCCCCGAGACCGATGCCCAGCTGGTCGCTCAGGGAATCGCCGAGCAGCTTGCTGCTCGTGTCGCATTCCGTCGCGCCATGCGCAAGGCCCAGCAGTCCGCCATGAACGCCGGTGCTCTTGGTATTCGTATCAAGTGCTCTGGTCGTCTGGGTGGCGCTGAGATGAGCCGTTCTGAGGGTTACCGCGAAGGCCGTGTGCCGCTGCACACCCTGCGCGCTGACATTGACTACGGGTTCTTCGAGGCCCGTACCACCTTCGGACGCATTGGCGTCAAGGTGTGGATTTACAAGGGCGACGTCACTGGCACTCGCGCTGAGCGCGCTGCCCAGAAGGCTGCTCGCCAGGCTGCCCAGGGGGGTCGTGGTGGACGCGGTGGCAACCGTCGTGGCCGGGGGGATCGTCCCGACCGCCGCGGTGGACGCCGTCGTGCCGAGGCCGCCAAGCAGTCGCCTGAGACCCCGGCCCCGCAGACCGAGAACGCAGGAGCCTGACATGTTGATTCCTCGTCGAGTGAAGTACCGTAAGCAGCACCATCCCAAGCGGAGTGGCGCTGCAAAAGGCGGCACCCAGTTGGCCTTTGGTGATTACGGCATCCAGGCCACCGAGGGTGGGTACCTGACCAACCGTCAGATCGAGGCCGCCCGTATCGCCATGACCCGCTACATCAAGCGTGGTGGAAAGGTGTGGATTAACGTCTACCCAGACCGCCCGATGACCAAGCATCCCGCCGAGTCCCGGATGGGTTCCGGTAAGGGTACGCCTGAGTGGTGGATCGCCAACATCAAGCCCGGACGAGTTCTCTTCGAGCTGTCGGGTGTGCCGGATGAGGTGGCCCGCGAGGCCATGCGTCTGGCCATCCACAAGCTGCCGATGAAGGCTCGCTTCATCTCCCGTGAAGGCGGTGACAACTGATGCCGAAGCTTTCTGCTGCTGAGCTGCGCCAGCTTTCCGGTGAAGAGTTGCGCAACAAGGTTCGCGAACTTAAGGAGGAGCTGTTCGGGCTGCGTTTCCAGTCGGCCACCGGCCAGCTCGAGAACACGGCTCGCCTGCGTGAGGTCCGCAAGGACATCGCCCGGGTGTACACCGTGCTCCAGGAGCGCAACCTCAACATCGTCGATGATCCCGATTCCACAAAGGAGGCCTGAGCATGAGCGAGAACACCGCTGAGCGGACGACCCGCCGCAAGGTCCGTGAGGGACTCGTCGTGTCCGATAAAATGAACAAGACGATTACCGTCCTCGTCGAGGATCGTGTCAAGCACCCGCTGTATGGCAAGGTCATGAAGAAGTCGGTGCGTCTGAAGGCGCACGATGAGAATAACGAGGCCGGCATGGGCGATCGCGTGCGGATCATGGAGACCCGCCCGCTGTCTGCCACCAAGCGCTGGCGCCTCGTCGAGATCATCGAGAAGGCTAAGTGATGCATTGGTGAGCTAATCACCACGTTGTACTGCAAGGCGACCCATCCGAAAGGAGGGTCGCCTTGTTGTGGTTGGGAGATGGAGTGGGGGAGCGAAATGCCTTGGTTTTCGTTCCGTGCTTAAGATGCGGTGGACACTATATCTTGGTTGTGATTATTTGCAGCTTCGATTTGCCCAGGACGCGGCTTGATGCCGGTGCTATTCTCACGATTTGGCTGCACATCTCAGGGCCCAAGGAGAAGCAACCTGCGGCGTGTCATCATGTGCACCACATATGAAGTGTAATGCGTGATGCGCACATTGTTGCGCGTCTTCGCACTCGAAGGATGAACGACAACTCGACGATGACGTGGTTCGAAGGCTTGTGAATGAGGCCGTCGCGCATCCAAGCATCGATCTGGTTTCCTTTACTGGAGGGGACGCTTTTCTTCGCCGTGGGTTCATCTTGAAACTCATACGTACAGTTTCGTCGGCTGGCAAACGTACGACGCTCGTTTTGAACGGATTCTGAGGCGTGAACCCGGGTGCGGCCTCCGAAGGGCCGAGCGCGCTGAAGCCGGCTGGGCTGTCATTGCTTACCCTCAGTGTGGATCAGTTTCATCTACCATATATTGATCTCGGGTGAGTCAAGAACATATTGTCTGTGGGACGCGACGTCTGTGATATTCAGATCAATCTGAATATATGTGAATCCGATACTAATCCTGCCGAGGATATCCCTGCGGAACTGGAGGGGCTTCTTGATGGTGTTCGAGTCACCCGGTTCCAATTACCCCTAGTGGCGCTACCTGTGACATTCCGGAGTCAGAGATTCGCTACAGCGCTAAGTCCACTGACCAGCTCCGATGCCCCGGTCGGACTCTCCTCTTCTCCAGCGACGATCGAGTTTATCCGTGCTGTTCAACCGGTGTTATGAATGAGGATGCCCGCTTGGTGTGTTTGGTGCGGGAGAGTCAGACGGTGTTCCGCTTGGCTTGGTGCTAAATGGAGCTGCGGTGGTGGGTGAGTTTGACCAGGTTGACTTGGATGAGGGTGATGTTGGATTTGACGGTGAGCTTGATTTCAGCGAGTTTGAGACCAGCGAGGGCCGCACCTGGCGGATCGCTGGCTGCCGGGACCTTCAAGTTTGCCCACCGCTTCCGCATCTCGCCGACTGCGAACCAGCACGACGCGACTGCCGCGGTCGAGCCAGCGCAACCATCCCCACCGTTGAGACTGAGAAAATCCTGCCAAATATGTGACGCGGGACACACTTGGCCACCTGCGAGGCGCGGATTGTCTTACGCTAAGCCGACTTCAACTCATCCACCCACCATGGATCAACGCGGGCATTTTTGACGAGTCAACGCGATGACTGGCAATCCGTCGAATCGAGAGTTAGAATACTCAAGTTGTCTTGCGACTGTGCCCACCTTTAAGCACTGTGCGGAGCCCCCGACACCACGGAGACGGAGGCCACCGTGCGCCGCCCGAAGGTGGCGGGACCTCTCGCGGACGACAGCCGCGTACCCCCTGAGGTGCGGGCTGCCTTCTGGCAAAATCCAGGGGGCTCGTGTTCAACAGTCCTACCAGGCCCGGCAGGGAACCAGTGGGACAAAGGAGAAGACATGATCCAGCAGGAGACGCGACTCAAGGTCGCCGACAACACTGGTGCGAAGGAGCTCCTTTGCATCCGTGTTCTCGGTGGATCGAAACGTCGCTACGCCTACCTCGGTGACACCATCGTGTGCACCGTCAAGGATGCCATCCCCGGCGGAAACGTGAAGAAGGGCGAGGTTGTCAAGGCCGTCGTCGTTCGGACCGTCAAGTCGCACCGCCGTCCGGACGGCTCCTATATCAAATTCGACGAGAACGCTGCCGTCCTCCTCAAGGGAGACGGGGAGCCTCGTGGGACCCGTATCTTCGGCCCTATCGCCCGCGAGCTGCGTGACAAGAAGTTCATGCGCATCGTCTCGCTCGCCCCGGAGGTGATCTGAGTGAAGTCGCTCAGGATCAAGAAGGGTGACCGCGTCAAGGTCATCGCAGGCAACGACAAGGGCACCATCGGTGAGGTTCTCTCGGTGGACCCGAAGCGTGAGCGCGTCGTCGTCGAGGGTGTGAACATCCGCAAGCACCATCGCCGCGACATGCCCACCTCGCAGGGCGGCACCACCAGGGGTGGAATCATCGCATCCGAGGCCCCGATCCACGTTTCGAACGTTCAGCTCGTGACCAAGATCGACGGTAAGGACGTCGTGACCCGTGTCGGCTACCGTCGCGTGGACGTCACCAAGCGTCGCCCTGACGGCTCCGAGTACGCCGCTCAGCGCAGCGTCCGCTACCTCAAGAAGGAGGAAGCCAAGTGAGCACCGACGCCATCGTGCACGAGATGCCTCGTCTGAAGAAGCGGTACCGCGAGCAGATCCGCGCTGCTATGCAGGAGGAGTTCGGCTACCAGAACCCGATGCTCATCCCCGGTCTCGAGAAGATCGTGGTGAACATGGGTGTTGGCGATGCCGCTCGCGACTCTAAGGTGATGGACGGCGCCGTTCGCGACATCACCGCTATTACCGGCCAGAAGCCGCAGGTCACCAAGGCTCGCAAGTCCATCGCTCAGTTCAAGCTGCGCGAAGGTCAGCCGATCGGCTGCCACGTTACCCTCCGCGGTGACCGCATGTGGGAGTTCGCTGACCGTTTACTGACCCTGGCCCTGCCCCGCATCCGCGACTTCCGTGGTCTCAACTCGAACCAGTTCGACGGCAAGGGTAACTACACCTTCGGCCTGTCCGAGCAGGTCATGTTCCTCGAGATTGACCAGGACAAGATTGATCGCGTCCGTGGCATGGACATCACCTTCGTGACCACCGCGCAGACCAACGAGGCGGGCAAGGCCCTGCTCAAGCACCTGGGATTCCCGTTCAAGGCGAAGGATGATCCGAAGAAGGCGAAGGTCAAGCGCGGCCCCGCCTACTACGCCAAGAAAAAGAAGAAGTGAGGATCTGATGGCCAAGACAGCTCTGAAGGTCAAGGCGGCCCGCAAGCCCAAGTTCGGTGTCCGTGCTTACACCCGTTGCCAGCGCTGCGGTCGTCCGCACTCGGTGTATCGCAAGTTCGGCCTGTGCCGAATCTGCTTGCGTGAGATGGCCCACGCCGGTCAGCTCCCGGGTGTCACCAAGTCTTCCTGGTGACCAGCGCGTCCGCTAAGGATGCTGATCCACGGGCCCAACAAGGCCCCAGCGGGTTGCTAACCCGCCCTAGACATACCTGAACAACACAGAAGGTCCCAAGCTAGACCCTACGGGGGACGGCACCTGGGAAACCGTTGTGAGAAAGAGGCCAAAACCAGCCATGACTATGACTGACCCGATCGCAGACATGCTGACTCGTCTGCGCAACGCCAACCAGGCGTACCACGACCAGACGTCGATGCCTCACTCGAAGATCAAGGCGGGAATCGCCGGCATCCTCAAGTCCGAGGGCTACATCGCCGACTACAAGGTCAACGAACCCAAGGAGGGCGAGGTCGGAAAGACTCTGACCCTCACCCTCAAATACGGCGAAAACCGTGAGCGCTCGATCGCTGGCATCCGTCGTATCAGCAAGCCCGGACTTCGCGTTTACGCCAAATCCACCGCCTTGCCGAAGGTACTCGGCGGCCTGGGCATCGCGATCATCTCCACCTCTCAGGGGCTGCTTACTGACAAGCAGGCTCACGAGAAATCCGTGGGCGGGGAAGTCCTCGCCTACGTGTGGTGACCATCGACGAGACAGATAGGAGTAATCAATGTCGCGCATTGGCAGGCTTCCCATCGCCGTCCCGTCCGGTGTTGAGGTGAAGCTTGATGGGCAGTACGTGGAGGTGAAGGGTCCCAAGGGAACCCTGAACTTCACCGTTCGCGAACCCATCACTGTGAGCAAGAATGATGAGGGTGCAATCCTCGTCGAGCGTCCCGACGACGAGCGTGAGAATCGCTCACTGCACGGGTTGACTCGAACCCTCATTAACAACATGGTCATCGGTGTGACCGAGGGCTACGAGAAAAAGCTGGAGATCCAGGGCGTGGGTTACCGCGTACTGTCCAAGGGTCCCAAACAGCTCGAGTTCAACCTCGGCTTCTCGCACCCGGTGATCGTCGACGCCCCGGAGGGAATTACTTTCGCTGTCGAGAACCCCACGAAGTTCTCGGTTCAGGGTATCGACAAGCAGGTCGTGGGCGAGACTGCGGCCAACATCCGCAAGATCCGTAAGCCGGAGCCCTACAAGGGCAAGGGTGTGCGTTACGAGGGCGAGAACGTCCGTCGCAAGGTTGGAAAGGCAGGTAAGTGACATGGCAAGCACCCTGATTGTTCGCAAGAGCCTGTCCGACCGCGCCAAGGCACGTGCTCGCCGCCAGGCCCGTGGTCGCAAGAAGATCTTCGGTACCGTCGAGCGTCCCCGCATGGTTGTGACCCGTTCGTCGAAGCATATTTTCGTTCAGGTCATCGACGATGTTGCCGGCAACACCCTGGTTTCGGCCTCCACTATGGAGCCCGAGCTGCGCGAAATGTCCGGAGACAAGACTGCGAAGGCGGCCCGCGTTGGCACCATCATCGGTGAGCGCGCCAAGGCCGCTGGCATTGAAAAGGTCGTCTTCGACAAGGCCGGGAACCAGTATCACGGGCGGATCGCCGCGCTGGCCGATGCGGCCCGCGAGACCGGTCTCGACTTCTGACCCACGAAAGGTAAGTGAGCAACGATGAGTGGAACCCAGCGCCGCGGTGGCGGTGCAGGTGGTGAGCGTCGTGGCCGTGACAACCGTCGTGGCCAGAACGATCGCAACCGCAATCAGAACGAATATCTCGAGCGCGTCGTGGCTATTAACCGCGTCGCCAAGGTGGTCCAGGGCGGCCGTCGCTTCAGCTTCACGGCGCTAGTCGTCGTAGGTGACGGCGAGGGCAGCGTGGGCGTCGGCTACGGCAAGGCTAAAGAGGTGCCCGCAGCTATCGCCAAGGCCGTTGAGGAGGCCAAGAAGCACTTCTTCAAGGTGCCGTTGATTGGTCGCACCATCACCCATCCGGTGATCGGTGAGAAGGCTGCCGGTATGGTGATGCTGCGTCCGGCTTCCCCCGGTACTGGTGTTATTGCCGGTGGCTCGGCCCGCGCTGTTCTCGAGTGTGCCGGTGTGCAGGATGTGCTCGCGAAGTCCCTCGGGTCTTCGAACGCGATCAACGTGGTTCACGCCACCGTCGACGCGTTGCAGCAGCTTGAGGAGCCCGAAGAGGTCGCCCGCCGTCGTGGTAAGTCCGTGGAGGATGTCGCCCCGGCGGCCATGTTGCGTGCACGCAAGGAGGCCGACGAGGCCGCTGCTGCTGCCCGCATGGAGGAGAAGGCAGGGGTCAACTGATGAGCAAGCTGAAGATCACCCAGGTCAAGTCCGGCATCGCTACGAAGCCGAATCATCGTGAGACCCTGCGCAGCCTCGGGCTAAAGCGCATCGGTGACACGGTCATCAAGGAAGACCGTCCGGAGTTCCGCGGGATGGTCCAGACCGTTTGTCACCTCGTTACCATGGAAGAGGTGGACTGACATGGCTATTGAGCTCCATGATCTCAAGCCCGCTCCTGGTGCCCACAAAGCTAAGACCCGCGTTGGTCGTGGTGAGGGTTCCAAGGGTAAGACCGCTGGTCGCGGTACTAAGGGAACCGGCGCACGCAAAAACGTACCCGAGTTCTTCGCGGGTGGTCAGATGCCGATTCATATGCAGGCCCCGAAGCTGGGCGGGTTCCACAACCCGTTCCGTACCGAGTATCAGGTCGTGAACCTGGACAAGGTTGAGGCTCTGTTCCCTAAGGGCGGCAAGATTACCGTCGACGACCTGGTCGCCGTTGGTGCTGTCCGTGACAACGAACTCGTCAAGGTTCTTGGGACCGGAGAGCTGACCGTCAAGGTGGACCTCGTAGTCGACGCCTGGTCGAAGTCGGCCCAAGAGAAGATCGAGAAAGTGGGTGGCAGCGTCACTAAACGCTGAATTCTTCTCGTTATGAATACCACCGATTGACGACGGGAGGGATAGGAAACTGAATTGTTTCCTATCCCTCCCGCTGTTATCAATCTGGCAGGACATTCCAAAGATGAAATGCCTTGCTCAGCTGACCTCAACAGACCGCCGCAGGGGCGCCGTGTGCGTAAAATCACACACCACGCGGCTCTCGAGCCGTGGTGCCCTCACGCCTATGTGCGTGCGGCCGCCGCACCTCTTCGTCGCGCACGATCTGTCATGGTGCGTCACATCGCCAACCGTGTTGCCGTCATGTACCTGAGACGAATCGTCGAGCTCGGTGGGGTCTCGCAAGTTCTGACCATCCGATGCACCCGTACACCCAAAGTTCAGGGGATTCACCGAGGCTTCCCAAGCCCATGTGCATGGGGGAGCGTCTACCCGCAGCCGGATATTGATCGCCGTACTGCTTGCTACTTCCCCGAGGAGATTCGGGTGTTCTGAGGTCTGAAGGCCGGGCGCAATGAGGCGGTGTCGTGACGGCGGCACCCCATTCGTCGTGTCTAGAATCCGAACGGTGAGAGAAACCGGGGAAACACGGTCGTCCCTGAACACCACGATTGGATCAAAGGAAGGTCAAGGTTTCATAACGAAACCGCGTCATGATATCGGTTGTGGTGGTCGGGCCGAAGCAGGGGTGCCAAGCTCATACCATCCCCGAACCACATCACTAACTTTCTGGAGGTTTACCGTGCGCAAAACCTTGACGACCGCAGTCGCAGCGCTGGCTGTGGGGTCGCTTGTCCTCACTGGGTGCGGACAGAAGAACCGATCCGGCGGCAACCAGAATGGTGACAAGACCACGTCGGCGAGCGCGCCGCTGGCGGCCCTCAATATTAAACCCCGTGACCAGGTCAAGGATGGCGGCACCCTCCGACTCGCCATCAGCACCTTGCCAACCAGCTGGAACCCGATGCATATCGACAACAATTTGGTCGACCTGGACTCGATCATCTGGCAGTTTATCGGCGCCAATAACTTCGATATTGCCGAGGACGGTACTCCAAAGCCAAATCCGAACTACATTGAGTCGGCCAAAGTGGACACCAAGGATGGCAAGCAGGTCGTCACCCTGCACCTCAATCCCAAGGCCACGTGGAACTCGGGTCGCACCATCGATTACACCGATTACCAGGCCACCTGGAAGTCTTCCAATGGTGAGAACGACGAATTCCTCCCTTCTACCACCGACGGCTTTAAACAGATAACTTCGGTGGAGAAGGGGGACAAGAACACCGACGTCGTCATCAAGTACAAGTCGACCTACCCGGACTGGACGGCCACATGGAGGAATGTGATGCCCAAGGAGGGCGTCTCCGACCCCGACACCTTTAATTTCGGCTGGAAGAAACCGAATCCTGACTGGTTTGCTGGCCCCTTTATCCCCACCAAGGTGGATCAAACCTCTAAAACCCTCACCGTCAAGCGCAATGATAAGTGGTGGGGAGATAAGGCGAAGCTCGATACCGTCACCTTCAAGGCGATGGACGACGCTGCCAAGACCAAGGCTTTCGCTAACAAGGAGATCGACGTCGCCGACACCATCATCACCAAGGACGGCTACGAGACGGCTAAGAAGCGTGACGACGCTGATATGCGGGCTGCTGGTTCGCTGCAGTGGCGCCACTTCACCTTCAACACCAAGTCGGCCAACCTCTCGAATAAAGACGTTCGCCAGGCCATCGTTAAGGGCATCAACCGTCCGGCTATCGCCAAGTCGGATCTTGCTGGTATGCCGGTTAGCCCTGACACCCTCATGCTTGGCAATCACTTCTTCATGCCGGGTCAGGCTGGTTACAGGGACAACTCCGCAGATGACACGTACGATCCTGAAGCCGCTAAGAAGGGCCTGGACGAGGCCGGTTGGAAGATGCAGGGTGACTACCGCATTAAGGACGGCAAGACCCTCACGATTAACTACGCTGAATTGACTGGCGTCCCCACCTCTGGGAACGAGGGAGCCCTGTTTAAACAGGACATGGCGAAGATCGGCGTCAGGGTCAACCTTGTCAACACCCCAGCCAGCGACATGGAGAAGGTGCTGACGAACCACTCCTTCGACGTCATCGCTTTCACCTGGCAGGGCACCCCGTACCCGATGGCGAACGTCCGTCAGATCTATGGCGCTACCGCTGCCGACTCCACGCAGCCGTCGCAGTCCAACTTCTCGCAATTGATCGATCCCGAGGTTGAGAAACTCATTCCAAAGGTTGACACCGAGTCTGATGTCTCGAAGCGCCGCGAGCTGGCTAACCAGGTTGACAAAATCATCTGGGACGACGTCATGACCTTGCCACTGTATCGACGCATCTCCTTCACCGCTGTTCCGAAGAATCTGGCGAACTTCGGTGCGGCCACCTTCCAGACCGTGCATGCCGAGGACATCGGCTTCCAGAAGTGATGACGGACTGATGAGGGGCCGAGGATATCGCTATCTCCGGCCCGTTGTGACGGTCGTTGTTACTAGGCTGTAGCGGCAGGTCAGGTGTGGCGACGGCGACGGACCAAAAGCGCAATGACCAGTGCAATCGCGACGACAGCAATGACGATGATGGTGGCAAGGGGCCCAGCCTTGAGGCCGCGAGATGAGGCATCCCCATTCTGCACGTTCTTGGCGCTGCTACCGGTCACCTGGAAGGACGACCCTTTCGCGTTTCCAGCGGCCAACTTCGGGGGAGTGCAGGACTTGGTCTTCGGTTTGTTGTAGCACCAACCCTCGATGGATCCTGCGGTTGGCTTGTACTGGTCAGCGCTCTTCTGGGAAAAATCCCATGTAGCTCCAGCCTTGGAGGCATGGTAATAGGCCCAATACTGTCCGTTGAAGCTTTTGGGGCAGGTGGCAGGGTGGTCGTTCATGGTGCAGATGAGGCCAGTTTTGCTCTTCTGCACCGCGACGCCGGCCTTCTTCAGGGCATCGGCGCCGCTCGCGGGGGAGCTCACGCACTGGTTGGCCAAGACTTTGTCCTCGGCGGTGATGACGAATACCCAGACCTTATTGGCTTTGAGGCAGTTGCCAATCGCCTGTGCTTGACCGGTGTCTGCCGTCGGGGAGGGGGTAGCCTGAGCGGTAACCGGGAAGAGGACGGCGATAGTTGCGAACAACAGGCCGACGAGCATTCCGATCGGTGCTTGTCGGTTCTCAATGTGGGGAATTCTCACATGACGATGATGCCGCAGAGAGGACCATATGCCCAAGTTTTCCGGTATGGGCGGGTACCGGGCCTCAGAGGATAATGACGGTCGCGACGAGCACGACGGTGACGCAGATCGTCATCCAATTAGGGTGCACGTGGATCTCTCCGTCGGAAGATTTCGTGTGTGAGCCCAGGGCCTTCTGCCCCTCGGCCGAAGCTACAGCACCTGAGGGCTGACGCTCGATTCGCTCCATCTCGATGAGATGAGCTGTCGAATGAGAGTCAAGGGACCACCTCATGGGTGTCTCAGAGCCGATGATGATCTGCGGGATGTGGTCGGCGTTGCTCTTCATTGCGGTTGTTGTGCCACGGGCAGGGGCGGCCCACGCCGAGATTGTCCTTGGTTTACGCACCCCCTCGGCGTCCAGACGCCGCTCAGCAGTGAGTGATAGCCCCCAACGCCCCGTTACCTCGGTGATTCGTCGCCAAGGCACATCCCAGATGCGGAACTGGTTGATGACGCTGACTCCCTCGTCATCAATCCGAATCTCGGCTACTCCCCAGATGATCCACACCAGCCATACGAAGAGCAGTAGAGCTGGCAGGTTCGTCAACCCGGCGAGGCCAGACCTGATGAGATCCAGAATCGTCAGTACGATGATCGCTGCCAGGATGACCCCGACGCCGATTCGCCCTCGGTGCGAGGAGATGATGATCGGCGGTCTCATGGCGCTCCAGAAAGGGGTCAGACAAAAACAATGGACGGCGACGTGGGTATTGCCCTCGTGAGTTGATAGGCTACCCCCGCTGTGTCCATGCTTCCAGACATTTGCCTGCAGCGCGTTATGGGGGTTGGATCTGCATTGTCAGTAGTCCACGAGATGGGAGAGGGCCCGGATGCTTTCCGCCTTCGCCAATGCCTTCAGAACGCCGGATCTTCGCCGCAAGATCCTGTTCACGCTCTTCATTTTGGCGGTTTTCAGACTCGGGTCCGTCATCCCCGTCCCGAACGTCAACGTGTCGAACATCAACACGTGTGTGAATCAGGCCAGCTCTGGTTCTTCGGCCGGTCTGTACTCGATGATCAGCTTGTTCTCCGGTGGTGCCTTGCTGAAGCTGGCGATCTTCGCACTCGGCATCATGCCCTACATCACCGCGTCGATCATCCTGCAGTTGCTAACCGTCGTGATCCCGAAGCTGGAAACCCTCAAGAAGGAGGGTGCGTCCGGTCAGAACAAGATCACCCAGTACACCCGCTACCTCACCCTGGTGCTTGGCCTGCTGCAGGCAACGGCCTTCGTCACACTTGCCACTTCCGGTCGTCTGTTCACCTGCAGCTTGCCGGTCGTCTACTCCACCTCGGTATTCGAGGTCGTCGTCATGATCCTGACCATGACGGCCGGTACGACCATCGTCATGTGGATGGGTGAGCTCGTCACCGACCGCGGTATCGGCAACGGTATGTCGATCATGATTTTCACCCAGATCGCAGCGCGCTTTCCTGATTCGCTCTGGGCTATCAAGGTTGCTCGAAATGGCGCCGGTCAGGCCCATGCGTGGTTCATCTTCAGCATGGTGATCGTGATTGGTCTAGCCGTCATGGCCGCGGTCGTGTTCATCGAGCAGGGTCAGCGACGCATCCCGGTGCAGTACGCCAAGCGGATGGTGGGGCGCCGGATGTTTGGCGGCTCAACGACGTACATTCCGCTCAAGGTGAATCAGTCCGGCGTTATCCCGGTCATCTTTGCCTCGTCGATCCTGTACCTGCCAGTGCTCTATGCAACCTTCCGGCCTCAGACCTCCGCGGCCAAGTGGATCGGCCACTACTTCACGCGTGGCGACCACCCGGTCTACAACATCGCCTACTTCCTGCTCATCATCTTCTTCTGCTACTTCTACGTGGCTATCACTTTTGACCCGGTCGAGATGAGTGACAACATGAAGAAGTATGGTGGATTTATTCCCGGCATCCGGGCCGGGAAGCCCACCGAGGACTATCTGGCCTATGTGTTGTCGAGGCTGACGGCACCTGGGTCCTTGTACTTGGGTCTCATTTCGATGATCCCGACGCTCGCGTTCGTCTACCTTAAGGCGAACCAGAACTTCCCCTTCGGAGGTACGAGCATCCTCATCATCGTGGGTGTGGCGCTGGACACCGTTAAACAGGTCGAAAGCAAGTTGCAGCAACGACACTACGAAGGATTCCTATCATCATGAGATTGCTGATCATGGGCGCCCCAGGCGCAGGCAAGGGGACTCAGGCTACCGCCATCGCCGAGCACTACTGCGTGCCCGCGATCTCTACCGGTGATATGTTCCGTACCAATATCAAGAACGGCACCGAGCTGGGCAAGAAGGTCAAGGCCATTATGGACGCCGGAGACCTCGTCCCCGATGAGTTGACAGACCAGGTCGTTGTCGATCGCCTCAACCAGGACGATGCTGCCAACGGCTTCTTGCTCGACGGCTACCCCCGCAATATGCATCAGGTCGAGGCCCTCGACGCTTACCTTAAGGAGCATGGCCGGCAACTCGACGCCGTTATCAGCCTCGACGTCGATCCCGAGTTGCTCACTCAGCGTCTGCTGAAGCGTGCTGAGATTGAGGGGCGTACTGACGACAATGAGGAAACCATCCGCAACCGGATGAGTGTCTACTCCTCTCAGACTGAGCCGCTGCTGGAGCATTACCGCTCGGTTGGCATCTTCGTCCCGGTGGACGGTGTTGGAGAGATCGACGAGGTGCGTCAGCGCATCTTCGCCGCACTCGATTCGAAGAACTGACGTGTTGGGTCGCAATCGATTTCAGATCAAGACACCCGACCAGATTCGCACGATGCGGCGGGCTGGCCTCGTCGTCGCTGAGGGGCTGGAGGCCATGAGCGTGGTTGCCGTGCCTGGGGCCACGACCGCCGACATTGACAGGGTCGGTCGGGAGGTCCTCGAACGGCACGGTGCCGGGTCGAACTTCCTCAACTACGGAGACGCTTGGAGCTTACCGCCCTACCCAGGTGTCGCCTGTGTGAGCCCCAACGAGACGATCGTTCACGGCATCCCCGGCGAGCGTGAGCTCAAGGACGGTGACATCGTCTCCATCGATTACGGTGCCATCGTTGATGGCTGGCATGGCGATGCCGCCCGGACTGTTCTGGTGGGAGATGTTAGCGAGGAGGCTCGGATTTTATCCGAAGCGACCCGGGAGTCGATGTGGGCCGGTATCGCCAAGGTCGCGCCTGGAGCTCGGATAGGTGATGTTTCCGCGGCGGTGCAGGCATCGCTGGAGTCCCATGGCCGTGATTACGGCATTATCCGGGAGTACACCGGCCATGGGATCGGTACCGAGATGCACATGGATCCGGATGTTCCCAACTGGGGGCGTGCCGGACGTGGCCCGAAGATCGTTGAGGGCATGGTGCTGTGCGTCGAGCCGATGGCCACCCTCGGTACGGAGGACACCGCGACCTTGAACGACGAGTGGACCGTTGTCACAGTGAATGGCTCGTGGGCCAGCCACTGGGAGAACACCGTCGCCGTAACCAGTAAAGGCTTGTGGGTGTTGTCGGAGCCCGATGGTGGTCAGGCTGAGCTTGAGAAGCGTGGAGTGGCATTTGGTCCCCTTGATTGAGGACTCGGGGCAACGGGTGTGGTTTCATGGTGGCCATGAGTCCGTCATCAGGTTTGCCCCACACGCACCCGCGTTGATGACGGTGTTTACACAGACTTTCGTCCCTCGCATCCAGCGAACTTGTGCCCTCTGTTCGAGGCGATGATAGGGGTGCGACGCTGTAGAGCAAGTGCTGGCTGTAGCAGAAGGGCCTGATTTGAAATGAAAAGCACATCACCGTTGGCTTGATGGCTCCCGCGTTGCTGGCTGTTAGTGAAACTTCCGTTGGTACCGCATTGGCGGACCCCATCTCAGGAAGTGCGAAAGCCCCTATACCGATAACGATGCAGGATGCGAACGTCTCTGCCCCGGAAGGTCCAACCTTTTAGGCAAAGCCCTGCGCTGATGGCTCCGATCGACGGTGCAGCATCGGAATGAGTCGTCGAGACGGTTTGCCGCTAGCAGTTCGATAGCACTAAAGAGTCTGTGTCGCGTACCTGGGGAAAGCACGTCGTCGTCGAAGGGTCCCTTGAATATCTCGTTGTTTCGCTTATCGATGGTTCGGTCGTTGGGTTGCATGATCGCTGTCATTGCTGGCGTGTATAGGTCGCTTCAGCCGCGTATTTTTCTGCGACTGGGTTACGGTGGCGCAATGGAGGTGACGGGAGGCGGGGAGCCGGTTTTGTTTGTGGAGGCGTCTTTTGGGTCCTCGGGAAGCTTGCGAAATTCGATGATGCTTGCTGACATGTCTTCCTGCGACGCCGCGGTCCACGATGGATACTCGGGTATGCGCTGGTCTTCGCCGTGGTTTTGACAAGGGTGTATCTGCTCTTTGACGCTTTCGTGGGAGTTGGATCGCCGTTGCCGATTTAGGGGCGGTGGCGTTCGTTGTCAGGCTAGTGGCTGCCGCTACCCGACAGCGGCGGTGATATTCCTCGCCTGATCTGGCTTCATCGGATTTGGGGCGATAGAGCGGAGAAGGTAGCATTAACTGCTGGCTCCGTGTGTGCGGATCCACCACCACGCCCGCAGGGGGCGTGGGTAGCGGACAGATAGGATGTAATGGCCAAGAAAGAGGGAGCACTCGAACTAGAGGGAACTGTCGTTGAAGCTTTGCCCAATGCCATGTTTCGTGTCGAGCTCAAGAATGGGCACCGCGTTCTTGCCACGATTAGCGGCAAGATGCGCCAGCACTACATCCGAATCCTGCCATCGGATCGTGTCGTCGTCGAGCTGTCGCCCTACGATCTCACCCGCGGCCGGATCGTCTACCGCCATAAGTGAGCTGCTGCTCATTGCCAAGCGCTTAGCAGCGCACCACCCAGGTTCCCACCAGGGGACCGTTACGCGAAAGAGAATCTCATGAAGGTTCAGCCGAGCGTCAAGAAGATCTGCGATAAGTGCAAGGTCATCCGTCGCCACGGCCGCGTGATGGTCATCTGCGATAACCCGCGCCATAAGCAGCGTCAGGGCTGAGCCCACGCCGCGACGGGATCGCAGATCGTCATCGCGACGGTCAGCAGGAATGCAGGGGGTTCGGCCCCTGAGGTCCACCGTCAGGCCTACCACCCAGGTGGGAGCGGTGAACAAACGAATTCCACAACTGAAAACGCACCGGATACACACGCTGGTGCAGACCTCCCGAGCAATGCTCGGGACACCGTGGAAGCACGTCCCGGAACCCCGCTCAAAACCATCGAGCACGGATTCGGGCCACCACCCCCGGACGAAGGCCGGGGCCTCGTCGGACAGTCAGACGCTGTCCATCGTTCTCAGGAATGACGAGGACGCTCCACGTCGGACACCTTCGCGGCCTGAGCAATCAGGTCGAATGAACAAGAAAGGGATGCCACATGGCACGTCTCATCGGAGTCGACCTGCCGCGCGACAAGCGCCTTGAAGTCGCCCTGACCTACATCTATGGAATCGGTCGTACTCGCGCTACCGAGACCCTGAAGACCACCGGAATCAGCGGTGACCTGCGCGTCCACGAACTGACCGACGATCAGCTCGTGGCACTGCGTGACCACATTGAGGCCAGCTACCACGTCGAGGGTGACCTTCGCCGCGAGGTGGCTGCTGACATCCGCCGCAAGATCGAGATCGGCACGTATCAGGGCCGTCGCCACCGCAGCGGACTCCCGGTTCGTGGTCAGCGCACCCGCACCAACGCCCGTACCCGCAAGGGTAAGAGGAAGGCCGTCGCCAAGAAGAAGGCCAAGTGAGTCATCGCCTACAAGGCACTCACCAACCGTCCCCGACGCGCAGATCACACTGATTTCAGGAGAGACATCACATGGCTACTGCAGGCCACAAGGGTGCACCCAAGGCTAAGGTGCGCCGCAAGGAGAAGAAGAACGTCGCCGCCGGTCAGGCGCACATCAAGAGCACGTTCAACAACACCATCATCGCCATCACTGACCCTTCGGGTGCGGTGATCTCGTGGGCCTCTGCCGGCACCGTCGGCTTCAAAGGCTCCCGCAAGTCCACCCCGTTCGCCGCTCAGATGGCCGCCGAGGCCGCTGGTCGTCGCGCTATGGAGCATGGCATGAAGCGGGTTGACGTCTTCGTTAAGGGTCCTGGCTCCGGTCGTGAGACCGCCATCCGTTCCCTCGGGGCTGTCGGTCTGGAGATCGGCCCGATCTCCGACGTCACCCCCGTTCCGCACAACGGATGCCGTCCACCGAAGCGCCGCCGCGTCTGACCAACTCCGAGAGCAAAGGACTGATACACAATGGCCCGTTACACCGGCCCCCTTACCAAGAAGTCCCGCCGCCTCGGGACTGACCTTGTCGGCAATGACAAGTCCTTCGAGCGTCGTCCGTACCCTCCGGGTGTCCATGGACGCGGTCGCACCAAAGACTCTGAGTACTCGCTGCAGCTGCGCGAGAAGCAGAAAGCTCGTTACGCCTATGGTGTCCTGGAGAAGCAGTTCCGTCGTTACTACGAGGAGGCAGACCGCGCCCAGGGTAAGACTGGTGACGTCCTGCTGCAGATCCTCGAGTCGCGACTCGACAACGTCGTGTACCGTGCCGGACTTGCTGCTACCCGTCGTCAGGCTCGCCAGTTGGTCAGCCACGGCCACTTCCTGGTCAACGGCAAGAAGGTCAACATTCCTTCCTACCGTGTGAGCACCCACGACATCATTGACGTTCGCGAAAAGTCCAAGGACCTCCACCCGATCGTCGTCGCTCGCGAGACCTTCGAAACCCGCGACATCCCGGCCTGGCTTGAGGTTCGTCCCAATAAGGGACGCATTCTCGTCCACCAGCTGCCCACCCGTGACCAGATAATCATCGACGTCAACGAGCAGGCTATCGTCGAGCTCTACTCGAAGTAATACCGACAAAGGGGACGACCTCCCTAGTAACCCCCGAGCGGGTCAATTTCAGTGCGCGGCCTCCTATTTCTTGGTGGTTGCGGTTGGGCTTGTCGGGGGTTGCGGAAGATGACCCTCAATGTGGCGGCCCCGGCTTGTGGGGCCGCCACCCCCACAATCAAATATCGCGACGGGAATCCCGTCATCCTGTTCCCCCTCTGCGCCTTCATATAGCGGTTGGCGCGAAAGGTAGAAAACATGCTTATTGCCCAGCGCCCCTCCCTTACTGAAGAGACCATTTCCGAGTTCCGCTCGAAGTTCGTCATCGAGCCTCTGGAACCGGGCTTTGGATACACCATCGGCAACTCACTGCGTCGCACCTTGCTGTCGTCCATCCCGGGCGCCTCTGTGACGAGCATCAAGATTGAGGGAGTCCAGCACGAATTCTCGACCATTGAGGGCTGCGTCGAGGATGTCACCGAGATCATCCTCAACCTCAAGGGTCTGGTGCTCTCCTCGGAAGAGGATGAGCCGGTCGCCATGTACCTGCGCAAGTCCGGTACCGGTGAGATCATCGCTGCCGATATCAATCCGCCGGCCGGTGTGACCATCCACAACCCGGGGCTGCACATCGCCACCCTCAATGACGATGGCCGCTTTGAGATGGAACTCGTCGTTGAGCGTGGCCGCGGCTACGTCTCCAGCGCCCTCAACGACGATCCGAGCGCTGAGATCGGTCGCATCGCCGTCGACTCGATCTACTCCCCGGTCCTCAAGGTCACCTATAAGGTTGAGGCCACCCGAGTCGAGCAGCGCACCGACTTCGACAAGCTCGTCGTTGACGTTGAAACCAAGCCGTCCATTCTCCCTCGCGACGCTGTTGCGTCCGCTGGCAAGACTCTCGTTGAGCTGTTCGGCTTGACCCGTGAACTCAACGCTGAAGCCGAAGGGATCGAGATCGGCGCCGGGCCGGTTGACGAGGAGTACGCTGAGAGCCTGAGCACCCCGGTCGAGGAGCTCAACCTCACCGTCCGCTCCTACAACTGCCTCAAGCGTGAGGGCATCCATACCGTTGGAGAACTCGTCTCGCGTTCTGAGCAGGACCTGCTGGCGATCCGTAACTTCGGATCCAAGTCCATTGATGAGGTCAAAGAGAAGCTCACCGAGCTTGGTTTGGCCCTCAAGGATTCGGCTCCGGGGTTCGACCCACTCGCTGCGGCTGAGGCCTATGGCGAGGCTAACGACGACGATTACGCGGAGACCGAGCAGTACTGATTTATTGATGCAAGGGGGACGCCCCCCTGCATCCCCCGAGCGGGTTGGCTTTTGTCGCAGTTGCAGGCGTGCTGTTGGTTGCGTTTGGACTCGATTCTGCGGGTAGGGTTGTCAGGGCGCCCCTTGCATCCCACCGAGGGGGTCGAGCTGCGTTTCGTAATCGCAGGTTTCTGTGTGGCTGAGTAGTGGCTGGGATCTGTGAGGACGATCTGCTCGCACCGTGACAACTAAAGATTTCCTCTCTTCGGAGGGGAGGCCAGGGGGGTGGACCCTGGCCACACCCCCACCTGCCACATGACGGGAAAGGGGAGGGGAGGGCACCCGTCCTCCCTCAGCCGGACCGCGGCGGGTCCACCTGCCCGCCACGCCGACACACAAGGAGAAAAAGAATGCCGAAGCCCACAAAGGGCCCCCGCCTTGGCGGATCCCCGGCCCACGAGCGCATCATTCTGCGCAACCTGGCCAGCCAGCTCTTCGAGCATGGCCACGTCGTGACCACCCTCACCAAAGCCAAGCGCGTTCGCCCCTTGGCCGAGAAGCTCATCAACCGGGCGAAGACTGACACTGTCGCCAACCGTCGTTTCGTGAACCGCACGATCACTGACCGCGGCATTGTGCACATCCTCTTTACTGAGATCGGCCCCCTCATGGAGGGCCGTGACGGCGGTTACACCCGCGTCACTCGCATCGGCAATCGTAAGGGTGACAACGCCCCCATGGCCGTCATTGAGGTCGTTACCGACAAGGTCTCCGCCAAGGCTCCGGCCAGCGCGGCTGACGCTAAGGCGCAGATCAGCACCGCTACGGAGGCCAAGGGCGCCGAGCCCGAAACCGCCGGTGAACACAACGCCCTCGCCGAGAACGCTGCTGCGCAGGATTCCGAGGCCGATGAGCAGGAAGCCGTTGAGGCTGACGAGAAGGTCGAGGAAAAGCCCGAAGCCTGATCCTTCTTCAGAACGTACCGCCGGTCCTGTTAGAGGGGGACCGGCGGTCGTCATTCCTGCGTCGATCCCAGCCCAACCCCTGGTGTCGACGCACAGGATCACCGCATAGGCTAGACGGGTGACGACCTTTCGTATCGCTCAGCTTGCCAACTTCGTCGGCCCGGTGTCCGGCGGCATGAAGGTGGCCATCGACGCGCTCGGAAGGGGATACGTCGCGGCCGGTCACGAGCGGATCCTGGTGATACCAGGCCCCAAAGACCGCATCACCGAATCCGAATCCGGCATCACCGTCGAGATCGCAGCCCCGCGCGTCTCCGCGGGTTACCGCATGATCGCTACGCCCTGGCGGGCTCTTGACATCCTCGACCGCTTCCGCCCCACCTCCATCGAATCCTCTGACAAGTGGACCCTCACCCCTGCCGCAGGCTGGGCGTCACGACGAGGCATCGGATCAGTGTTGTTCAGCCACGAACGGCTTGACGACATGCTCACCATGTGGGTTCGCCGACAGTTCGGCGTCGCGGCAGTCGTCGGTGCCCTCAACCGTCGTCTCTCTAAATCCTTCGATGTCGTCGTCGTCACGTCCGACTACTCTGCGGGTGAATTCGCCGACACCGGTGCTCACCTCGTTAAAGTCCCCCTCGGCGTCGACCTAAAGACCTTTAATCCCGACACGCGTGAACCAGGACTGCCAACCCCGCGCCCTGACGGCATCTTGCGGCTGTGCTACATCGGACGGATGAGCCACGAAAAGAGCCCCCATCTGGCTGTCGCAGCTGCTATCGAATTGCATCGGCGTGGGGTCCCCGTCCGCCTCGACATGTACGGGGTCGGCCCGGACGCTGACGCCATGAAAAAGCAGGCTGGTGACGCCCCGGTCTTCTTTAACGGCTTCGTCGAGGGGCGTGACGAGGTTGCCCGACGCTTCGCCGCGGCCGATATCTCGATGTCAGTCTGTCCCGCAGAAACTTTCGGGCTAGCTTCCCTAGAAGCGCTCGCCTGCGGAACCCCAGTCGTTACCGCGAATCGGGGTGGCGCCCACGAGATCGTCGACGCGACGAGTGGGGAAGCTGGCAGCCCTGACGCAAATGGATTGGCCGACGCTGTCCTGCGGCTCGCGCCGCGACTTGGGCCCACACTGCGTGAGGCCGCTCGTCGGCGGGCCGAACAGTTCACGTGGGACGCTAGCGTCGAGAAGATGCTGCGGGTTCACTCCGAGGTCGCCGCTCGCCCGGGCGCCAAGCCTTACTGGAAGCAGAAGCTTAAGGATCGACACGGCGCCCGTCTTCGCAGTAACGATCCTCTCGCGCCACAGACTGCCACCCAGCAGACCGATGACCATCAGGAGCACACATGAAAAAGATCCCCCTCGTGTTGGCCGGTGCTGCGGCAGCCGTCGTCCCCGTCATTGTGATGGCGCCCAAACCTGAGCCGGCTCTGCCTGAGGGTCCTGCCGGCAAGCCGCTGCGGACCGTGGCGGATGTTGTCACGGCATGCCGCGCTTCCGGGAAAACCGGTTGGGACCTCGTCGACGAGGCCACCAGTCTTGTATACCGGATGTACACCCACTACTCGTGTTGGCACCTGTGGCTGAGCCCGGAGGCCTCGCTGGAGGCCGGGCACGGCTATTCGGGACAGTACAACATCGTGCTGGGACGAATACTTGAGCAGTTGGGGTTCGAGGTTCGCCCAGTCCACGCAGCACGGGTCCGTCTGGAGCACCACCCGTGGTACCACACCGGGCACAGCTGGCTACGGGTGACATACGAGGGTAAGGAGCTCGACGTTTGCGCTTCGCGACTAAGTAACACCGCTGGCAACGTCGCCTTTGTCCCTGTGACCGAGGTACTCGACCGCACCAGGCTCAACAGCATCGATACCACCCTTGCCCTGGGCCCGATCGTCGTTGCAAGTGTCTGGAGATCCTGGCTGGCGGGGTCGGATATCCAGAGCTGGATGTACCGGCCATTCGGACTGTCTGCCTGAGCGTTGAGCCCGAGGTCAAGCCTGCACAACTCTCCGGTTGCCGTTTTCGTCAGGGGCCGATTCATGGTCTCAGGCGCCATCATCTGGCCAGTCACAGCACCAACGACGCATAGACCTGCCGCAATCACCATGCACCACTTGATCCCAATTGTCCCGATGCCAATGGGCAGCAGGTAGGTACCGAGGAAGGCGCCGATGCGGCTGACGGCCGACCCGAACCCCACACCACTGGAGCGGATGTCGGTGTCGAAGATCTCTGAGGGGTACACCGCAGTGAGAATGTCGCTGTAGGAGTTAACCAAGGCAAAGAGCGCCAAACCCGCCACCAGCACCCACGATGGCGCAGTGGTCCACAACCCGACAACCAGGAGGACGACGACATGCACCCAGAACGGCCCGATGAGCATGCGTCGGCGGCCGATGCGATCGATCGCCAGTAAACCGGCGATCGCGCCAACGACGCCAATGGTGATGGAGAGGATGGTGCCGCCAGCCTGAGACTTGACGTTGAGGGATTCCAATACCTTGGGGGCGTAGGTAAAGATCGCGAAATATGGGGTGACGATGCACGTCCAGAACATACAAACGAAGACCGTGCGCCGCCGTTGACCCTTGCGGAACAGCTTGCGATAACCTTCTCCGTCCACCGACTCCTCGCTGAGCTTTTCGGAGGCGAAGTACCCCGGACCCATGTGCTTTTCAACGATCTCACGTGCTTCGGCTTCGTCGCCGTGACGCAGCAACCAGCGCGGGGACTCCGGAAGTCCAATTCGCAGCCCAAGCACGATGAGGGCTGGGAGTACTGAAGTGGCCAAGATGACCTTCCACGACACCCCAAACCACAGCAGCGCATACCCCAGGAGGACAGCGATGAGGAAGCCGACGCGCCAGCACAGCTCGAGGAAGGCCAGCTTCGATCCGCGTTCCCGGGCCGGAACGAACTTTGAAAGCATCGGTGCCCCGATTGAGTACTCGGCGCCGACGGCCATGCCTAAGAGGAATCTGAGAATCGCTAGCGGGGTCCCCGCCCATAGCGAAGGCCTGCCCAATGCCAATAACAATGAAAGCAACGATGTCGACGAGGAACATCCTGCGCCGCCCGAACTTATCGGTGAAAAAGCCGAAGAGTGGGGCACCGACGAAGATACCCAGCAGGCTCGCTGCACCAACAATCCCCTCATAGCGGGGGTGAGCCCGAGGCCGTGATTGATGTGCAAAATGACGACGCTGATTATCTGGTTCACCAAATGTGTACCCGGCCACTCGTCTTAGCCCTCGTGGGGGAATAGAGATCGTGGGCTGGTTAGGGTTGTTTCGACCATCACGACACCACCTCGCGGGTCCCGATCGTGGTCACCAGCGTGCGGAACTCCTGGCTGACTGGATCGGGAATCCAGCGGTGCGTGGTGCATCACGGCTGTTCTTAACGTCCTGTCGCAGGAAGCCTCGTGGGTCTCGTGCCTGTCTGGGAATGATTGGTGGTACCGGTCGAAGCCGCTGTGGAACTGTCCGTGGAAGCCATGGCGGGTTGCCCCGGCGGAGTGGGATTGGGGAGGGAACAGTGTGCCGGTGGGGTCCACATGTGCGCCGTCGGGTCGTGCCGGGGTCGATCGGCATGGCCGTCCGCGAGGCCTGCGAAAGTCACCTCACCGACTGCTGCGAAAGGTTGGGAGGCGTCGTGAGGTGAGGTCATCGTGATTCGCACATATCGTGCGTCTGCCCGCCTTGGGAGGCCGATGATCGTCGGGTAGGAGCTATAGGGCAGAGTGACTGGTTGTTTGCCGCCCCACTGGGAACCGTCACTCGAGAACTCCAGAACGAGGGTCTTGACCCGACCATTGGGATTGCCCCGGCGGGAGACCCACTTCATGGCCGACAATGCGTACTTGCGACCGAGGTCGACTGTCAGGGTGTGCGGATAAGTCGCAGCGGGTGCCTCCCAACGGGAGTGCCAGAATGTGTTCGGATCACCGTCGACAGCAGCCGCGGCCCGCCCATTGGGGGTGGTTTCGTTGCTTGCCTCGCTGGAAGCCGTGGCGGTGACGTCTCTCGTGATGGCGTTGGAGAATGGCAGCGTCTTGGACCTGACCGTGAACACCTTTTCCACGAAACGTCCGTCGGGGCCGGCGATGCGCAACAGGTGCGCTCCGCTGGCGGTTTGATAGGTGATGGGGACGTCTTGGTTGCCCGAACCGGTGGCGTTCGTGTGCACTGTGCCGATCTTTGTGCCGTCGGTGAGGACGTCGACCCAGGTGCTCGGCGTCAGGTGCGTGAACGAGACACTGAGCCGTGAGTCGTCGCGGACGGTGCTGCCGGCTGGGAAGGAAATAGTTGGCTTGTCGCAGGGGCCCACAACGGGACCGGTGGGTTGTGCTGGGGCTCCTTTGCGAACCGTCACCGAGGTGACGAGGACCCGTCCGTCGGACAGTTTTACCGTGATCGGGAAGGTGCCGGTGTGGCTCCAGGCGTGCGAAATGCGCAGGTTATACAGCCCACCCGCCGTCAGCAAGCCGCGGGGATGCCGATCGACGAACCGTACCTTCTGGGCGCCACCTTCGGTCCCCAAGTCGACGCTCGCGGTGAGGGAGCCTTTGATCGTCGAAGCGGACGTGCCATCGGCGTCCGCGGTGGAATCGGCGGTCATCGACGAACCGTCTGGGGACGCCTTCGTCCCCGGTGCTGCCAGTGTTGCGATGGTGACCTGACTGTAGCGACCCGGCGCCGTGACGCCCGGAGTGGCCGGCAGCATCGTTGCCCCATGTGACCTCAGGGGTGTCGTAGAAGTTCGACTGCATGGCCAGCAGGCGCGCGCCGTCGTCGGCCATACGCTTGAGGAAGTCACCGACCGACCGCCGTGACTGCGGTGTCCAGCCGATTTCGGCATGGGCGAGGGCACGGGGGAAGGCCAGATACTGTGACTGGCTGCCGTTGCGGATGGTTTCGGACCACTGTGGTCCCTCTATCCCGAGGATGTCATTGTCGGTGGAGTTGGGGATGACACTCGCTGGATCCCAGTCGTAGTAAGGACGCAGTCCACCATGGCCGTTCGAGGCCCAAACGAGACCGATCGCGGTGTTCGGGGTGTATTTCTGGTCCAGATAGGCGGCGTCGCTCTTCGAGATAATGAGCTTGGCGCCCCTTTCCCCGACGGCGCTGGTGCCGTTCTGCGGTACCGTTCCGTAGACCGTGGTCTCCGGATGGGAGTTGGCACTGTTGAGTTCAGGAAAGGCGTGCAGCATCGCGTTGGAGTGGGCTGGCGAGTCGATCTCGGGGACCACCATGATGTGGCGAGCAGCGGCATAGGCGACGATGCTGCGGTACTGCTGTTGAGTGTAGAACCCGGTACGACCCAGCTCATCGCGGTAGCCATGCTCCTGGGTGTCCATTGCGGTGTGCCCGGACACTGAAGTGAGTCTCGTGTAGTCGAGGGTGTCACCGGGTTTACGGCCTTTGTTGGTGATCTGGATTCGCCAGCCTTGGTCGTCGGCCAGATGCATGTGCAGTACTGACATCTTGTGGGCTGCCATGACGTCTAGGATTGACCTGACCGTCGTTGACGGTCAGGAAGGAACGTGCCGGATCAAGCTGGACGCTGCGGTAGCTAAACCGTGGGGCGTCGGTGATGGTCACGGCCGGGGCTGGGTGAACTCGATGAGTGGCGGAAAAAGTTGTCGGATCGTCTGGACGGCATCGAAGAGACCATGGTCCGTCACGGCCTGGGCGGTGATGGATCCGGCTCGTGAAATGAGCGAGTACGCCTCCTCTTGTCGGGAATACGCGCCGATTCTCGTGTTCGGGTCGACGGCCAGGCTGATGACTGAGCCGTGACCGGTGCTGCTCGAGACAATTGGCAGGGAAAAGCCGGTGGAGCGACGCAGGATTGATGCTAGGAACTTGGCGCTATTAGTGGCCTGGCCTTTGGCGACGATGACGGTGGATTCATTGAGGACGAAGGGCGCCCCGCTGTCGGTCTTGAGGAAGGCAGGCAGTGGAACCAAGGACGGCACAGTGCCTGTGGTGGGGTCGGGTGTTCGTGGACTGTAGGCCGGGGCTTTGTTGAGGTTCCCGACGAGGGAACCGGTGACCGAGTGGGTTGGCTCGACGGTGATCGACACTGGCCCGGAACCTGCTTCCTTGGCGGCCACAGCGACGGCGATGGTGTTCGAACCGTGAGGGTTGATGAACCCGGCGGGGATGACAAAGCGGGTCTGCGGTCCGACGTCACCGACGTAGACGCCGGTGTTCCAGCCGTTGACGAAGATCGTTGCCTGGGAGTGATCGGCACCTACCCTTCCCGGACCCTTGCCGTTACCGGAAGGCTTCACGACCACTTGGAAGGTGGTGTCCTGGTTCGCAGGTACCGACAGGTTGAAGGTGGAGCGGTACCAACGGATGCCCGAGTGGTCGGCGGTCATCGTCGTGGCCGCTGACCAGTCTTTGTCGGGCATGCCCGGCAGGTACCATCCGGCGCGTTCGCCGTACAGGCCACCGTTGTTGTACATCGTTCGGGCGGTGTCGCCGGTCTGTCCAGTGCTCAGCGCACCACGGACCCGCCAGGTGACCGGCCCTTTGGCAGGCAGGCTGGCGGAGTTGAGACCGCGGGACTGACGTGACAACCCGTTGTCGGACCAGTCGAGGTTCTGGCCGAGGTTGTGGACGACGACCGAGAGGACGACTGGATCACCGGCCTTGACTGAGGAGGGGAGTTCGATGCTCGTCGTATTTCCGATCGCGCGATGAGCACCGGCGTAAGCGCCGTTGATCCAAACCTGCATGAAGGCTGGGTCGACGCCATTGGGCGCGGCTGCGCCTTGACCGCCGTTGGCATTGAGTTTGAGTGTACGCGTTGTGCCTGCGGTGAAATGGGCACGGTACCAGACTGAACCTTCATAGAAGCCGAGAAGATTCGAATCTAGGGCGGCACCGCCGAGCGTCGGCTTCTGCCATGGCGTGCGTCCTGTCGTGGAGTTGGCAATTTTCCACGCCGAGTCGTCGTAACCCTTGGCGGCCTCCGGAGCGCCCGTCCTGGAGACCCAGTGCAGGGTGGGGACGGAAACGGCGTCCGGGCCGGGCACTGGGGCATCGGTGAGACGTGGCAAGGGTTGGCCGTTCCAGCTTGCCGAGGTGATGGCGGCGTCCGGGATGACGGAGACGGTACTGGGCTTGGCCATCTGGCCGGTCAAGGCGACGGTGCTGCCGTTCGTAACGGCCTGGCCGGCGAGGTAGGCACCCTCAACGTCGGTGTGCACCGTGCGGCCGTTCAGGGTGCTCTCGAGTTGCCAGGTGGTGCGGGCGCTCTGACGGTCGATGACGCGCAAGGTCAAGGCGCCGTTGTCCTCACCGATGCGGATGTCGGATGGGGTACTGGTGTGGGTGTAGTCGAGGCGGAGCTGACCGGTGGTTGCGTTCCAGACGGTCCGCACACCGGGTCCCCTGACTGTGGGCTCGGAAGATCCTGCCTTGAACTGTAGGACGGTCTCGCCCGGGTCACCGCGGTGGCCGACGAGGTACTCAACGGTGCCGCGTCCAGAGGTGACGACCGGGGCACCGAACGGCTGGGAAGTGGTGTAAAGCACCTTGTGGTTGCCGATGGAGAAATCGGCGGCCATCATGAGAGCGTCACGGCCGTGCAGGTGAAGGGTCGTGGACGTGTCCTGCGGAATACGGGCCCATTGCCGGGCCGGGTTCGAGGGCTTCTCATCGTGGGCGTCCGCCGCTGGGTCGTCGATGACGCGCAGGGCGTCGAGGCTGACGATGGTGCCCTCGCCGCCTTGTGCTGCCTTGCCGAGATTGGTGACCGTGAGGGTGTGGTGCCGCTGGACAGGCCGGTGAATTCGTGAAGTACCTTTTGGGTGGGGCGGTTCTGGTCGGAGTTGACGTGACCAGTCGCTTCGACCGGGGCGGCATCATCGACGCGGAGGGAAACCATGCCGTGATCGGTGCCGGTACCAGAGACGACGGAGATCCCGGTACCGCTGAAGGTGAAGATCGCGGTGTCCCCCTTGCGGGATGAGACCGTCACGGTTCGGCCCGAGGCGCCGGGATCACTACGCTGCACCCACGGGCCCTGGTACGAGATGGCGGGGTCGCGGTCATCGACGACGTGCTGGCGGTTGGTGGAACTGCTGGAATCAAGATCGAGGGGGGTAGTGAAAGTAGTGTCGGTTGTTGCGTTGGAGTCGCTCAGCCGGAAGCCGATGAAGCGTGGCCCGGTTTTGCCGATGGTGCGCTGGTACGCGTGGACGGGGGAGCCCTTGACGTCTTTGGGCTCGGAGGCACTCACCGGATTGGTGGCTGCCAGCCATGGTAGGGCGCGCTGGAAGTAACCGATCTCTTTCTGCACGGCGAATTTGTCGGTGAGGGTGCGTTCTTCGTTGAGAGCCGCGCCGTAGTCGTAGGAGGTGAAGCCGGAAGCAGGGGCCCCGGTCCATCCCCAGTTCGTCCCGCCCTCGAGCATGTAGTAGTTGAATGCCGTTACGCCATTGCCAATGGTGGAGGCGCCCCATTGCCGGGTGAACGCGGGATCGGCGAACTTGGCGCAGGTGCTGGGGGTGAAGGGAGCGCCCCACGGAGTGAAGGCTCCGCCCTGGGCTTCAGTGATGAACTGTGGAGTGGTGGGAGCCATGGCCCGGAACTCGGCTTCGTGGTCACTCAAGGTGTTGCGCTTGCCGTTGCATGTGAAGCCCAATGGGTAGGAGTCGTAAGCGTAGAAGTCGGTGCCGTACTTCGAGGTGTCGGAGAAGCGCCCGCCCATCGAGTAGTCGTTGGTGAATAGCGGGACGGTGATGCCGTCGGCCTTGACGTAGCTCGTCAGTGCCTTAAGGAATGCGGATCGATCGGAGTTTTCGTCGAGCAGCTCGTTCTCCACCTGGTACATGAGCAGGGAGCCGCCACCGGTCGTCACCTGGTGCTTGCGGGCGATGGCGTCGAAAGCGTGCAGCCACTGCTTCGAACGCGCCAAGTTCGCGGTGCTACGCAGAGGTCCAGGCTGGTTGCTCATGGTGGCGGGGAGACCACCCATGGAGATTTCGGCGTTGATGTAGGGGCCGGGGCGGGCGATGACGTATAGGCCTTCCTCCTCGGCGATGGTGAGTAGTTTGTCGATGTCCTTGATGCCGGAGAAGTCGAAGCTGCCGTTCATGGATTCTTGGTGCAGGCCCCAGAAGAAGTACAGCGAGACGGCGTTGAAGCCATTTGCGCGGGCCTTGCGCATGACGTCGCGCCACGCCTGTTGGGAGGGGAGGCGCCAGTAGTGCAGTTCTCCCGACCATATCGACAACCGTTTGCCGTCCACGGTGAACGAGTGCTTGTCCCAAGCGACCTTGTGGGCCCTTCCGTCGTTGCCTGGGAAGGTGTAAGGCACGGCTTGCGTCATCTTCGGCGCCTGTGACGGTGACATTGCCGCAGCTGTGTCAGGTGTGGCGGCAAAGGAGGTCGAGGCACAGGCGACCGCGGTCAGTGCAGCCACCGCTGTGGATACGGAATGGCGATGCTCAGCTTTGCGCATGGACGGCTCCGTCATGTGGACGAACCACCTCTCGGTGGGCGCGGGGCGTCAGTGCCTCACGCGCAGTCGAAGCTATCAGCGGTGTGCGGGAGCTTGAGTTCAAGCGCTCAGCACGGGTGCACGTTCATGCAGTCCGGTATGATTTGCCGGACACGTTGGTTCAGGGTAGATCACTGGCCGCGTCCCTGTGTGGACGCGGCCATGGCGATGAAGGATGTGCCGGGATTCTCCGGACTTGGGGATCAGAACAGACCTGTGATGGAACGAGCCTTGGTGAACCGCTGCTCGGCGTCAGCCCAGTTGACGACGTTCCACCAAGCGGTGACGTAATCGGCCTTAACGTTCTGGTACTGCAGGTAGTAAGCGTGCTCCCACATGTCGAGCTGGACGACCGGGATCTGGGTTGACGGCAGGTTGCCCTGATGGTCGAACAGCTGCATGGTGTTGAGGCGCTGACCCATCACATCCCATACGAGCATGCCCCAGCCGGAGCCCTGAACGCCTTTGGCGGTCTCTTCAAACTGCTTCTTGTACCCGTCGAAGGAGCCGAAGAATTCGTCGATGGCGGCGGCGAGATCAGTGCCCTCGGGACGGTCACCGCCGGTGGGGGACATGTTCTTCCAGAAGACGGAGTGGTTGATGTGCCCACCGAGGTTGAACGCCAAGTCCTTCTCGAGTTTGTTGATGGAGCTGAAGTCGCCCTTCTCGCGGGCCTCGGCCAGCTTGTCCAGGGCAGTGTTGGCGCCCTGCACGTAGGTGTTGTGGTGCTTGTCATGGTGCAGTTCCATGATCTTGCCCGAGATGTGGGGCTCCAGTGCGCCGTAGTCGTAGTCGAGATCGGGAAGGGTGTAAACAGCCATTCTTCCTCCTGATGGAACGAGATGCGTCATGACGTCCGCCATGACGTGGCCCCTGGCGGAGCCGCGTGTTCGGTACAACACCGATACGTCCTCCATCATTCCCACAACTGCGACATTTTTCACGCACTGTGGACGAATTGGTCCTGTTCGGCCGTAGCCGACGAGGTACGGGGATTCATAGGTGTGTCCGTACGGTTGCCAACAACTGAGGCTGATGGAGGCGATAACGGCAGCGCCACGCCTCGCGGCTGTTGCAGTCCGAACTAGGGAAGATCCCCTGAGTAAGGCGATACTAACTTTCAGGCTACTACTCAGACATCACCTTGATTCGTGATGGACGGTTTGCTCACACTGGTGTCTTCCGCCACCATCCCTCTGACAAGGGTATTCAGTTAAAGCCCGTGATTGTCCCCATCCTGGGGGTGTGTGAGCTAGAGCGTTCTGAGCGGCCTTACGGCGCTGTACAGGGGCGGCGACCGGCACCTTTTGACGTGTGACTTGTAAGACTGCCCCTTTGAGATGATGTGATGAGTAGTATGAGTGATGACCCTACCGGATCCCGGACCATCCCGAAGACAGCCGCTCCCGCACCCGCGGACATCCAGCCATCGGACCAACCGGCGGTCATGATAGAGGGGCTGACCAAGCGGTTCGGACCCAAGGTCGCCGTCGACAACTTAACGATGTGGGTTCCGCGCGGCTCGATGTTCGGCTTCGTCGGCCCTAATGGTGCCGGCAAGACGACGACCCTGTCGATGGTTACCGGGCTGCTTCGGCCTGACAGTGGCCATGTTCAGGTGTTGGGCCATGACGTCTGGGCCGATCCGGTTGCGGCTAAGGCTCAGATGGGCGTCTTGCCCGACGGAATGAAAACCTTCGACCGGCTCTCCGGGCGAGAACTTCTTCACTTCTGCAGCATGCTGCACCGTCTTGACGAGGTCACAGTCAATGAACGCACCGACGGGCTTCTCGATGCTCTTGGCCTCACGGAATCCGCGAGCACTCTGGTCTGCGACTACTCCGCCGGCATGACCAAAAAGATCGGCCTGGCCTGCGCTCTTATCTCTGACCCTGCACTCCTCATCCTTGACGAGCCTTTCGAGTCCGTCGACCCCGTCTCTGGTCAGACGATCCGCGTGATCCTGCGTCGCTTCGTCGAGGGCGGCGGGACGGTCGTCATCTCCAGCCACGTCATGGAACTTGTTGAGTCCCTGTGTGACTCGGTGGCCGTCATCGCCCGGGGGCGCTTGCAAGCAATCGGAGCCCTTGACGATGTCCGTCAGGGCAAGTCACTCCAGGATAGGTTTGTCGAACTGGTCGGTGGGAACGCTAATACGGGGGAGGGACTCACGTGGTTGCGCAAGTCCTGAAATACCAGTGGGGCACCACCCTGGCCCCCTTCCGTAAAGGTGCCAGGGCGGCCGAGACCATCGGACTGATCTTCCTCATTCTGATGTCCTTGTTCTTGGGCGGGAACTACTTCGCTTACGTGTGGTTAGCCGGGCAACTTGGCACTGATCCGCGCGGTTCCACCACCACTGTGGCAGGGGCCTCGCTCATCGTCTTCTGGATCATTCTGCCGGTGCTTTTTGGTGCCCAGCCCACCTACACCGACCCGTGGCGATACGCAGTCTTTCCCAGGCGAGCGAAAGAACTCATGCCCGCCTTCGTTATCGTCGCGCTGTTGAGCTGGGGAGGGATCGTCACCCTCATAGCATCGGCCTCACACGTCCTGACATGGTCGGGGGCCGGAGCCGTCGCGATGGCGGCGGCTGTGCTCGGTGTCCTGTTGGGATGGACTGCGGCCATAATCGCGTCGGGTCTCCTGCTGGCAGCGATGTCGGCTGTGTTGGCGAAGCGTCGATTCCGCGAGGCCATGATGGTTTTCGTTGTGCTGCTGTGTTGTGGCCTTGGCGTCGGGATGCAGGTTGTGACGAGGACTGACGCAACCACCCACACGATTCCGGTCAACGTTGGGCAAATCGTTGGATGGACCCCGTTGGGTTGGGCCTGGTCACTGCCGTGGGAGGCTGCCGATGGTCGCTGGTTAGCTTTCGTCGTCAAGCTCGTCGCCGGCGTCGCCGTAGTCGGTGTCATGGTGTGGGCCTGGCAGGTCCTCGTCGCGCGTCGCCTCGTTGCACCAGTTGGGGACGGCGGAAGCGTCGAGAAAGTGAAGGCGGCGAGCCGGATCGACCGAATTTTGCCGGCCACCCCGACCGGGGCTATTACTGGGCGCACTCTGAGGTACCTGAAGCGAGACCCTCGAATGATTTCGGTGATACTCAACACTTTCCTCGTCCCGGTTCTGGTTGGTCTTCCGATGCTCGTCAACGCGGGAGAGGAGGCGCACGATCCGCAGACTGCCGTCATCATGACTGCGATTCCCTTCGCCACGATGCTCGTGGCGACGCCGTTGTACTGCGGGTCACTCATCAGCTACGACGGGACAGCGCTGTGGCACCACATCGAGGCGTCGGTCACGGGTGTTGAAGACCGACGCGGCCGCGCGATTGCTTATCTTTTTGTCACCATGCCGGTCAGCTTGGTGTTGTCCGTCGCTATCACGGGATGGTGTGGTCACTGGGAGTTATTGCCGGTAGTAATAACAGAGGCTTTAGGGGCTCTCCTACTCTCGACCGGGATCGGCTCGTGGATGGGTGTCGTCAATCCGATGCGTATTGCGGAGAATCGCAAGGGCAGCGGGTTCAGCTCAGGGTCAGGATCATCTGCCGGTGCCGGCTGTCTCGGTGCTTTGATCGGTATGGTGTCAGGTTTTCTTGTTGCCATCCCCATGATCGTCCTTGTGGCGCTTGTGGGGATGTCGGGAAATGCGGGGTGGAGCATTCTGCTGGCCTGTGTTGCAGGTCTGGGATGGTCCTTCCTGGTGCTACACATCGGGATCACGATGGGCGGACGACGACTCGATCGCAGCTGGAATGAGGTGCTGACGAAGATCACCCCGGCGGCCTGACCTACCCAGCCAGGGTCCCATTTCAGTGCTCTCACTTCTGAGTGCTCCCACGCCAGCATGTGATCATCCAGCGTTACCATGAAGATGTCTCTTGCGATCAACGACGTTGGAAGAGTGGCGATGACTGAACTACTTGCTGGTCGTACTGCGCTGGTGACCGGTGGAACCGCTGGAATAGGTCGCGGAATCGCGGAGGTACTCACATCCCACGGCGCCCGTGTCGCCGTGACCGGTGTGACCGAGGGAAGGTGTGTTCAGGCACGCGAAGATGGACTCGATGTTTACCAACTCGACGTGCGGGACAAGAAAGCCTGCATTCGCGTGGTAAATGATGTCGCTGCCGAGTTTGGTGGCCTGTCCGTGCTCGTTGCTAACGCTGGTGTGTACCCCCAGGCCCGTCTCGCCGATCTTGACGACGACCAAATTGACTTCATCTTCGACGTCAATGTCAAGGGCATGATGCACGTCGTCCAGGCGGCAACGCCAGCCCTGCGTGAATCTGGTCGCGGCCGCATCGTGGTGACCTCGTCCATCACTGGCAATATCACCGGACACCCGGGATGGTCCCATTACGGTGCTACCAAGGCGGCACAGATGGGATTCATCCGCTCGGCCGCAATGGAACTAGCACGCGACAAGATCACCGTTAACGCCGTGATGCCGGGCAACATCGTGACCCCAGGTTTGAAGGCACTCGGCGACGCTTACATCGCCGAGATGGCGAAGGCAGTTCCACTGGGGATGCTCGGCGAGGCGACGGATGTCGGAGAAGCGGTAGCGTATCTCGCCTCCGATGGTGCACGCTATGTGACCGGTCAGTCGATTGTCGTCGACGGTGGGCAGATCCTGCCCGAGGGACCGGACGCGCTGGCAGAAATGTAGTCGCCGCCCGCCTCGGCGGCATCTGGCACGAATTGGGCACGTCGGGAAGCCCGCCGTAGTACCCGCAGGATCGGACGTCCTAACAGTGCCAGACATACCGCATTGGTGAGTGCGCGTCCCAGATTCCATCCCATGGACGTCGCCATGTTGAACAGTACGAAGTGCCACAGATTTGTGAGTGGGGAGGCGTGCGGGACAAAGGATAGCTGGGTGCTGGTGCCCAGGTTAAAAGGCCAGAAGGCGAAGTCCATCAACCATCCGTAAACGAAGGCTGAGATGAATCCCCAACCACACAGCCAGGCGATCTCGGCCCTTCCCCGTGCTCTGGGGAGCAACCCCGCTCCCAGCCCGACGAACCCCGAGGCGATCATCTGGTAAGGCAGCCACGGCCCGAAACCAGCGGTGAGCAGGGCCGATGCGAACATCGTTGTGGTGCCGAGGACGAAGCCAAAAGCCGCGCCGAATACCCTTGCCCCGGCAATCATGAGGATGAAGACGAAGGAGATCCCAGCTATCGACGGGCTGAGAGTGCGTAGTGCCGCCCCACATGCGGTGAGCACGCCGATCATGGCGAGGGCCTTGACGTCAATCCCATCTGAACTGAGTTGAGAGACCACCACCGCCAACACCACTGGCAGGATCGCCGCGAAGAGAAACGGGGTGCGCGTCTCATAGTCAGCAGCGCTTCCTGGGTTCAGGAAGAGCGGCCAACAGAAGGCCAGCAGCCCCATGACGGCGGTGACGATGAGCAGCACCCGAGACGTCGTCGAGGTGCGGACGGCGACGTTCTGCCTGCTGCTCATCGGCGGCCTCCCGCCGGGATGCGTACGAGTCTCTCGACGTCGGCAATCGTCATCACGTCGGCCGGATGAAAAACCTTGGCAATCTGTGGACTGAACCCGGGCGAGGAGGTACACACTGAGCGCGTGGACCCATCGGCAACAACGTGGCCGGTGGCCATGACGATAGTGCGATCCGTTGTTGTTGCGGCAAACTCGACGTCGTGGGTGGCCAGTAGCACCGCAGCCGACTCACCCGTAGCGCCGGTGGCAATATCCCTGATGATCCTGGTCAGCTCGATCTTCATGGCGTAGTCGAGGCCGCGGGTGGGCTCATCGAGGAGGAGGATGTCGGGGCGACTAGACAGCTGGATCGCTAGCACGAGGGCCAGACGCTGGCCTTCCGACATATCCCGAGGATTGCGATCTTCTGGCAATTCCACACCGAGACGGGACAAGATGTCCCGCGTGGTACCGTCAGGTACTTCAGACTCCTTGTCAGCTTGGGCGCACTCCTCGGCGACAGTCGGTAAGTAGAGCAGGTCGGAGGCCGACTGCGGTACCAGGCTCACCATCCGGCGAGCGGTTGCGGCGTCGGCCTTGCGGGGGTCGGCCCAGGAGCCGTCGTGGTTGACTAGCACTTTCCCTGACGACTTCGTCGCCCCCTGGATCGCCCACATGAGAGACGACTTGCCTGATCCATTTCGCCCCATGAGGCAGGTGATGGTGCCGCATTCCAGCGTGGCCGTTATGGAATCGACGGCGTGCACCGTGCCGTACTTGACCCCAAGCTTCTCCAAACGCAGCACCTCGTCGCCGTCGCTCTGCCAGGTCATCGCTTCGGAGGGTTGCGGGGCATGTGGGAGGTCTAGATGCGGGCCGACCCGACGGCGTGCTTCGCGCACCGACAACGGGACGGTTTGCCACCCCATGGTGCGGCTCAGGGCAGCTAATGGCGGGACGACGTCAGCGCGGGCTAACACGTCCTCGGGGCGCCCCTGCACTACCGAACCATCACCGGGTAGCCACCAGACGGCGTCTGCGGCGTGCATGACGCGTTCCAGACGATGCTCGGCGAGGACGACGGTCAGCCCGACGTCATGGACCAGCGTGGTAATAGAGGCAAGAACGTCTTGGGCTGCCGTCGGATCGAGGGCACTGGTCGGTTCGTCGAGGACAAGAATGCGAGGTTGGGCGGCCAAAACGGCGGCGATAGCTACCCGCTGTTGCTGGCCTCCAGAAAGGCTCAGCAAGGCCCTGCGGCGCAGATCGGCGATCCCTATGAGGTCCAAGGTTTCCTCGACTCTCTTGCGCATTACTGACGGCGAAATGCCCAACTGCTCCATGCCGTAGGCGATCTCGTCCTCGACGGTGTCGGTGACGAACCCGGCGACCGGGTTCTGCCCGACTACCCCAACAACGTCGGCCAGTTCGCGGGGGCGGTGGGTGCCGGTGTCGCGCCCGGCGACGATCACGGTGCCGTCGAGGCGCCCGCCGCTGAAGTGAGGGACGATCCCGTTGAGAGCCCCCAGCAGCGTCGATTTGCCGGTGCCGGTGCGCCCGACGACCAGGGTTAGGTCCCCCTCTTCGACGGCGAGATTGATATTTCTGAGGGTCGGAGTCGAGGCCCCAGGGAGGGTTATCGACACGTTCGACAGGGTGATGACATCGCTCATGACTCGAGTACCTCGTCCTTCCGGGATGCCCATGACGTGGCCTGCTCCGGGTCAACTTGGGTGGATCTTTGGGGCGCGGGGGTGAATATTCCAGGCAAGATGGCCGCCACGACGAGGAGGAGCATCGTCGGTTCTAATGGCGGCCAGACCACCGGCGAGGTAGACACAGTGATGGCCTTGGGGTTAGCGCGGGATAGCCAAATCATGGTGGCTACCGCGACCGCTCCGCATAGGCACGACGCTGTCGCCTGCCACGCCCACGGGTCGGGACGGTACCGGCTCACCCCGAGTAGACGCCCCGAGATCCGCAGCCCGATAATCGATCCGATGATCCCGGCGATGATGAGCACGGTGCCGATATGCTGGCCCATCCGGTCGGTCAGGAACCACGAACAGAGGCTTCCCGGGGCGCAGGCTGAGGGGTCGGCGCTGAACGACCCAGTTGGATTAGCAAGGACGCCGTAACAGCCTAGGGTCAGCAGCATCACCGAGACGATGAGCAGAACTCGCGTCCCCGGACGGACTCGACGATCGGTGCGTCCGTACCCGCGCGACTCCATCCCGCGAGCCAGAGACATCGATGTCTCGACGGAATCCTCAAGGACTGGAACGAGCACGGTTACCAGGGCGCGGATTCCGGTTCGGGTATCGCCGCGCAGCCGTCGAGCGTGTCGAACTCGTTGCACCGAGGCGATGAGTTGGAGAAAGACCGACAGAGCGATGACAACTGCCCCCGAAACATCATGCAAAGCGGCCGGGACTGATTTGAGGACGCGTCGCGGGTTGGCCAGGGAGTTCGCGGCACCGAAGCAGACCAGCATTCCGGCTAATCGGAGGGCGTCATAACCGGTGGCGGCGAGCCCCTCGGCGGTAACCGGGCCGCCGAGGCGGATCCCGGCAGCCCAGTCGGGGAGGGACGCCTCGGGAAGACGGAAAAGCACCGTTCCCGTTCCGTCACCACCCATAAGAATTTGAAAGAACACGCGAATAACGATGATCGTGAAGGCCATGCCGGCATAGACCCCTGCTGACCGGGCCCACGGCTCGTCAGTGCGGCGCAAGGCGACGACGATGGCGACGGCTCCCGCGACGAGGACGACGAGAAGCGGATTATTGGTGAGGCTGATGGCGATTCCGCAGCCTGCTGCCCAGGCCCACCACGACCACGGATGGACAGTCCTGGTACTGCTTGCGGCGGTCGTGACAGGGATCTCAACGACCGGGTCAGCCGTCCTCGTCACCAATCTTGACACGGTTCAGCGCCGGTTCCAGTTGTTGTGAGGCATGGGTTTGCTTTCTATGGGCACTATCTCAGTTTACGACCCGGTCAGGCATTGACGTCGATGACCCGGAACCCCTTCGCGGAAGCAACCCGGGCTGCGTCGAAACCTTGCTCGCACAGCCAGCGGGTGAGAGAGTCTGCGCCGAGGTTTTTCCCGACGACGAGGTGCGCAACCCCTTCGTCGCTCAGACGCGCCAGCCACATCGTCAACATCTCGTGTAGGACCGCCTTGCCTACCCGGATTGGCGGGTTTGACCAGATCTCGTCGAAACGAAGGTCAGGGTCTACCTCATCAGGACGACAGGCATGGACGCGATCGCCGACTCCGAGGGCCTTGGCATTGCGGGTCGTCAAGTCGATGGCGAGGTCGTTGACATCGACGGAGACGACCCGGGAACCAGGGCAGGCTCGCCCCAGGGCGCAAGCGATGGGCCCATAGCCGCAGCCAAGGTCGAGGAAGGTGCCGTCAGATGGCGGGGGAGTGACCTCGCGCATGAGGACGGCGGTGCCTGGGTCGAGGCGCGCCCCGGAAAATACCCCACCGGCTGTGGTCATCGTCATGGAATCGTCCCAGACGTTGACGGTGATTGTGCGGGTCTGGACCGATCCCTTCGGGGTGTTGAAGTAGTGGCAGGGTGCATGGTCGTCGCGGCGCGATTGGCTCATCGGTCCTCCCAACAGGTGTCGCAAATGTCGTCGTGGGTTCGACGGGAACGGGCCTGGGCAGCGCGTTCGGCGAGATCCGCGTCAGCGGGGTAGCCGACCTCCTCGAGGGTGAGTCCGCAGGCTGGCATGACGAGCACAGATGATGCTCGTGAGGCGCTGGCGGCAACCTCGTCGAGCCAACCTTGGTTGCGCTGTCCCGAGGCGACTGCGGTGAGAGCTCCGACGAGGGATCTCACCATGGAGTGACAGAACGCGTCGGCGCGGACGGTCACCTCGACAGTGCCGCACGGGTCGTCGAGCCGCTCTGCGTGGCAGTCGAGGAGAGTGCGGATCGTCGTGGCGCCCTCGCGGTATTTACAAAAGGCGGCGAAGTCGCGCAGCCCGAGAAGGGAGGCGCCTGCGGCGTTGAGGCGGTCGAGGTCGAGGTGTCTTGGTACGGATGCCACGTGGAAGCGTGTCACTGGATCGGGGCGGGACGACTCGTCCCACAGCCGGTAGACGTAGCGGCGCCACAGGGCTGAGAACCGGGCGTCGAATTCATCGGGAACGCTGCGGATGGACTTGACGACGACGTCAGGGTCGAGGACCCGGGACAGTCGTCGCAGCATTGATGAGGTGTCCACACCGTCGGGGAGGTCAACGTGCGCTACCTGGCCGCGGGCGTGGACACCAGCGTCAGTACGTCCGGCGACTGTCAGTGGAGTGGGCACGCCGAGGCGTAGCACCCGAGGAATCCACCTTTCTAGGTCGCCTTGGACGGTGCGACGGTCTGGTTGCACGGCCCACCCCGAGAAATTCGCCCCGTCATAGGCAATATCCAGGCGCCAGCGGGTCATGATTTCTCCGCGCGACGCCAGGTGAGGTCATGGACGACGCGTCCGGCCGCCAGCCCTTTCTTTTCGTAGCGAGTAACTGGGCGCTCATCCCAGCGTGGGCTGAACCCGTCTGGGCCTGTGTTGACCGGCTTAAGGAGCGGCTCAGCCGATAGCACCCCGAGCATCCACGTGGCGTAGTCGTCCCAGTCGGTGGCCAGGCGCCACAGGCCGCCGGGACGTAGCCGGGAGGCCACCAGGCGAGCTATGTCGGGGTTGACGATGCGGCGCTTGTGATGACGTTTCTTATGCCATGGGTCGGCGAAAAAAGTCCAGATCTCGTCGACCTCACCGGGCTCAACGAGATGATCGAGCCCGGCTGCGGCGTCAGCAAGGATGATGCGGGCGTTCGTCGCACGGGCGGCGTGGAGTTTGGTGAGGGTGCTAGCGGCCGACGGTAGGTAGACCTCGAAGCCAATAAAGTCGCGTTCTGGATGAGCTGAGGCTAGGGCGGCTAGAACGTCACCGGATCCGGTACCGATCTCCACAGTGAGCGGGGCGGTGCGTCCAAAGATTTTCGGCAGGTCGAGGTGAGCCCCGGGGGCCACCGAGGTGCTGGTTGCGTCGCGGGGGACCTCGATCATATATGTGCTAGCTAAGGTGTCCATGGACCGCTGCTGGGACACATTCATCCGAGGAGATCGACGGACAAAAGAGACGACCCCGCGCCGAACCCGGTCACCCGAGCGGTGGGCGCCTGCCGAGTGGTCGTCGGAATACTCCGCATTGGGCCCCGGGGTGAGGGAGTCGCTACCAGAGGTGGAGCCGAGGTCGTCAATCATGAGCCTACATCCTAGGTGACGGCACCGACACCCCGTGTGGACGAGTTGCGGAACGCGCATTTTTCAAGTGGTGAGCCTTGCGAAAATCAGTACTAGCTCGGAATTCGATAAAGTAATAAAAATCTAGTTTTCGCTAATTTGGGGCGCATTATTTTTGTCGCAAAATGCGATTAGATGAGGCTTGCCTTGCTTGTGGGCGGTATTATTCATGTGTAACTTGGATGCAGTCAGACACGCGGTGGTCATTTATGAAAGGTCACTGACATGGTTACTGCTACCCCTGTTATTTCCTGTAACTGCACCGACTGCGCTTTCAATGATTCCGGTTGCACTGCCTTCGCGGTGACCGTCGGTGGGGCGACCGGTAAACCCACCTGTACAACCATCGCCCATCTCGATGCCCGTGCTGGCCTGTCTTCGGCTGATGGGCGTGTCGGTGCTTGCCACCGCATCGAGTGCATCCATAACGACAAGCTCATGTGCACCGCCGAGGAGGTCACCATTAGTGATGCCGCAGCGTGCAACGCCTACCAAGCTCGCTGAGTTACACAGGAGGCGTTTTCCCTGCACCCGTCGACGCTGTAAGGCGTCGGATCCTGGCGCAACTGACTGCCCCAGCGCAGGTTAGGTGTGGGCCCTCTCGGGGGAGAGAGGGTCCACACTGTCCCGGATCCGGCTGTCAGACACGCGAAGGGTGTACCGGACCCGAGTTCAGAGGGAGCTGGGCCACGGCGTCCTCCAGCTCGCTAAGGGATGCCACATCTTGGTCCAGCGGAATGAACACCGCACCCGTCTGGTTGGGATTGACGTACATGAGAGTCAGCCCCGTGCGGTCGATGTCGGCACAGAATACCCGACCCACGGTATGCGGGCAGGCGTGGTGGGTTGCTCGTGACCAGCAGCGGCAGCCCGAAAGAGTTTCCGCGAGCACCTCATCGCACAGATGCGAGAGTTGCCTATCACCTAAGCGCGCGACGATATCCAACGCGGAGAACTCATCCTCGACGGAGGGGAAAACCTTGTCGTTCGGGATGTCATCGATGAGAGCGGGAAGATCAATCTCGGTGCTTCCCATGGCGTCGTGAAGGATGCTGCGAGTCGGGGTGATAACCCCGATGAGGGCATCGCTGAAATCGGCGATGGTTGATACCTCGTTCGGTAGGACATCCGTGGCTAAAAGATGGTCGATCTGGTCGGCGCTCAACCATGTGACTGTTCCGAGGACGTGAAGAGTGGCCGCCAGCAGGCGGATCCCCGGTTCCGGGGCGTCCTTGGAGATCTCGAGGCGGACGTCGGTGGCAAGTCCGGCTGGTATCTGACAGAGGGCTTGATCTGGGTGGGATCGCAAGCCCACCACGAACCGGCCGGAGGTGGTAACGCCATGAGCTTGGAGATCGCATGTCCAGTCATCCAGATTGCCATCGGCTGAAATCATGGCGTGAGCCACCATTGTGGCCATGCCGGCACCACTGGCGATACGGCGGGCCAGGGAAGAACAGCGCTGCGACAGGACTGATGCCATCCGGGCGGTGTCTTTCGTCCCGTCGGCACCGTGGCTGCCGGAGGTGTCACCAGGTCGTGGGGTAGTCATTGTCACATCCCTTCATCTTAGGCGAGCCTAATCTAACACGATATTGTTCGAGGTGAATGCAGAGCGTCACTTTTTGGGATTGGGCCACTGGATGCAAGACGGCTAGTCCAAGCCATGGTCGCAGGTGATCCGAGCGCCTGCGGGGTGCGTCATACGGTGAGTCTGTTGGGCGCGTCGCGGTGGTCTTCTCGCGGCCTCATGGACGACCATTTCCAGGCATCCTTCGCTGCCTTGGGGCTGGGCCGTTCGCTCATGAACCGTGCTGCTGTGCGTCGTGGCAGATCGTTGACTGTACTTCCCCAGAAAAATCACCGGGAGCCCGGTCGACTATCTGACGTGTTCGCACCAGGTGCGGGGGCAGGGACGGTAAGATTCCCGGCTCAGGTGTGGTTGCTGCGCTTCCATCAACAGAATGCTCTACCTCATCGAAGGCATAGAAGGATCCGGATACATACCCAGCGGAGATCCGGTGTGACCAGGGCGACCTTGCTGACGATGACGGCATCTTGGCGTCGCATATGCAGCGCCTCGACTCGCGCTTTCAGGTCGCCGGGCGATGAGGTGGGCGCCACCATATCCGGCAGGGCCCGTATCGCGAAACTGGCAGCCGCCGTCCGCCGGGATTTTGCCCTCCTACTCTCTACCCTGTAGCCTTTCACCGTTGCACTCGAGCAAACGGGAGTTGACCACCGCGGTCACTCCGCCTGTCCGACACAGCGATGTCGTGATGCGGTTCCGGTCTCCGGCGTGTCACGCCGTCGAGTGAAGGAATCGCCCGCAGGGCAGCACCACGTTGCAAGATCCCTGTACGTAACCTCACGTATGGGACCGAGTTCGAGAAGGTATCCGTGACCACCTACAGCCCCAAGGTCGGCGAGGTGCGGCGCAATTGGTACGTCATTGACGCCGAGGACATTATCCTGGGTCGTCTGGCCACCACCGCTGCCAACCTCCTGCGCGGCAAGCATAAGCCGCAGTACGCCACCCACATCGACACCGGTGACTTCGTCATCGTCGTCAACGCCTCCAAGATTGCGCTGACTGGCAAGAAGGCCACTGACTCGTTGCGTTACGACCATTCCGGGCGCCCGGGTGGCCTGCGCGTCACCAGCATCGGCGAGATGCTTGAGAAGAACCCGCGTCGCGCCGTGGAGCGCGCGGTGTGGGGCATGATGCCTAAAAACAAGCTGTCGCGTCAGCAGCTCAAGAAGCTGAAGGTGTACGGCGGCCCTGAGCATCCGCACGCTGCGCAAAACCCGCAGCCTTACGAGATCACCCAGATCGCCCAGTGATCGCCCACGAAGGATTGTGACAGTGACTGACACCGCAACCGAGAACCTCGAGAACACCGAGGTCGTCCCATTCACCGAGGGCGACCGTGAGATCGCCTACCGCACCGACTCCACCCCGACCGTGGCCGCCGGGGAGTCCAAGCGCCCTGCCATGATCGCTGCTGGCGCTGCCACCGGCCGCCGCAAGGAAGCCATCGCCCGCGTCCGCATCATTCCCGGCTCCGGCCAGTGGAAGATCAACGGTCGTACCTTGGACGAGTACTTCCCGAACAAGGTTCACCAGCAGATCGTGACCGATCCCTTCGCCGCTGCTGGTGTCGAGGGGGCTTACGACGTCATTGCCCGTATCGGTGGTGGCGGTGTCACCGGTCAGGCTGGTGCGCTGCGTCTGGGCATTGCCCGCGCCCTGAACAATGTTGATGCCGAGGCCTCGCGTCCCGCCCTCAAGAAGGCTGGCATGCTGACCCGTGACGCTCGCGCCAAGGAGCGCAAGAAGGCTGGGCTCAAGAAGGCCCGTAAGGCTCCGCAGTACTCGAAGCGTTGATCTGCTTCCCGTAACTTGGGGCGACTCTCCTGGAGGGTCGCCCCAAGGCGTTTTATGGGGGCGATCGATACCTCTTCAGCGGGTGTTCCGCTCAGGCGCCACACGTGATGGGTACAGTGGATCTTCGTGGCACGACTTTTTGGAACTGACGGAGTGCGCGGTGTAGCTAACCAGGATCTCACCGCCGAGTTGGCCCTCGACCTGTCGGTCGCGGCTGCTCATGTCCTGGGCGAAGCGGGTGCTTTCGGGCACCGTCAACCCACCGCGTTAGTAGCACGTGATCCACGCGCATCCGGCGAGTTTCTCGAGGCCGCTGTTTGTGCTGGGTTGGCCAGTGCCGGTGTGGATGTGCTGCGCGTCGGCGTGATCCCAACCCCCGCTGCAGCCTACCTCGTCAACGAGTACCGCACTGATCTGGGCGTCATGCTCTCGGCCTCGCACAACCCTATGCCTGACAATGGCATCAAGTTCTTCTCCCGCGGTGGCGTGAAACTACCTGACGACCTTGAGGATGCCATCGAGCAGCGCATGGGCGAGCCGTGGGCCCGCCCTATTGGCGACAAAGTCGGTCGTATCCGCTACACCCCGCAGGCCGTCGACACCTACGTCGACCACCTGGTGCGCTCGCTGCGTCAGCAGGATACCCTCAAGGGGTTGAAGATCGTTCTGGATACCGCCAATGGTGCCTCTTTCCACACGGCGACGGCTGCCTTTACTACCCAGGGTGCCGAGGTCGTCGCGATCCATGACCAGCCTGACGGTCTCAACATCAATGAGCGGTGCGGTTCCACCCATCCCGAGAAGCTGCAGGCCAAGGTCGTTGAGGCCGGCGCTGACATGGGATTGGCCTTTGACGGCGACGCTGACCGTTGCTTGGCTGTCGACCATGAGGGCAACATCGTCGATGGAGACCAGATCATCGCGATCCTCGCATTAGCTTTGCAGGAGGACCACCGCTTGGCTTCGAACACCGTCGTCGCGACGATCATGAGCAACCTTGGCCTTATCATCGCGATGCGCGAGCACGATATCCACGTCGACCAGACCAAGGTCGGTGACCGCTACGTCCTCGAGTCAATGAACGCCAATGGGTTCTCGCTAGGTGGTGAACAGTCCGGACACGTTATTATGAGTGAGTTCGCCACCACTGGTGACGGTGTTCTCACCGGTCTGCACCTGGCTGCGCGCGTCGCGCGTACCGGCAAGGCCCTCAAGGAATTAGCCTCGGTGATGACCCGGCTGCCGCAGGCTCTCATCAATGTGCATGGCGTCGACAAGCTGCGAGCTGGCATCGATCCAGACGTCAACAAGGCGGTTGCTGATGCCAACCAGAAGCTCGGTGACACCGGTCGAGTGGTGCTGCGTCCGTCGGGTACTGAGCCGGTCGTGCGGGTCATGGTCGAAGCCGGTACCCAAGAGGAGGCTGATCGGATCTGCTCTGAGCTCGCCGAGACCGTCAAGGCCAGCTTGGCTTTGTGAGCGTCATGGGATTTTTTCGTCGCCCCGATGCTGACCTGTCCGGTCTGGACGCCGGGGTGGCGAAGCGTCTGCGCGCGATGGTCGAGGAGTCGCTAGCGGCAATGGGTATCGACGCAAATGTTTCGGGCGATCGAGCCGCGACTTCTATCGGTGATATCCCGCTTGCCCCGATCGCTGAGGAGCTCGGTGGCCACCATCGCGACAACTGGCAGCTGGTCGTCGACGAACTTGTTACGCGGATGGTACGGTCTGTCCTTGACGGTGCCACTCCTCTGACCGACGCCACCCTCGCCGAGCACGTTGTCGTCAAGGTGTTGGGCGATCGGGAGCGTGCCGGACGCAGTTTCGACTACGCGCAGTCCTTTATCTCGAACGTTACTAGGGAGCCTGTCCCCGGGCTGGTCGTCGCCTTGGCATGGTTCGACGGTGAGGTTGGGCTCCTCAACGACGCGACATTGGCCGAGGTTGTAGACCTTGACGCGGCGTACCGTCTTGGTACCGAAAGATTAGCGTCGGTCCTCGCCGACGGGCTTTCTTTCACTCGTGACGGTGACATCCTTGTCGTGACTGGCTCGTCGTGGCTGGTGTCGTCATGGCCGTTGGCGAAGGGGGCAGGAGGGCCTATCGCCGACGAGCTGGGTGAGAGCGTGGTTGTTGGGATCGAGGCCCCGGATCGTGTTGTGGTCGCGGCGCAGGGCCGGGAGAGGCAGATGAACGAAGTCTTGTCGGCGTCTCGAATCGCGGATCCGTTCCCTTGGTATATCGTCTAACCGAACTGGACGTTTGAGGGCTGGGCGCGGCGAGATGACGTCGACTCAGACCTTCCTGATCCACATATTGCGGACTTCGTGGCCGGGGCCCTTGTGCAGGATCGCGGTTGCTCGGCCACGGGTGGGAAGCACGTTTTGTACCAGGTTCGGGCCGTTGATGGTGTCCCAGATCTCTTTAGCGATGGTGCTGGCCTCGTCGTCGGGCATCCGTGCGTACTCGCCGAAGAACGAGTGGGGATCGGTGAACGCGGTCTGGCGCAGGGTGAGGAATCGGTTGATGTACCACCGGATGATGTCAGCCTCTTCGGCATCAACATAGACCGAGAAGTCGAAGAAATCGCTCAGGGCTAGCCCCATCGTCCCGCTGCTGCGGCGTCGTGGCGGCTGCAGAACGTTAAGCCCCTCAATAATGAGGATGTCGGGCTGCCGGACGACGAGCTGCTGGTTGGGGACGATGTCGTAGGTGACGTGAGAGTAAACGGGTGCGGTGACCTCGGGCATTCCAGACTTGACGTCGACGACGAATTTCAACAGGGCTTTGCGGTCGTAAGATTCGGGGAATCCCTTGCGTGAAAGCAGACCGCGTTCCTCGAGGATCTGGTTGGGGTAGAGAAATCCGTCGGTCGTCACGAGGTCCACGATGGGACGGCGCGGGGAACGTCCCAAAAGTTCCCGAAGCAGGCGCGCCACGGTCGACTTGCCGACTGCCACCGACCCGGCGATTCCGATGACAAAGGGGGTGCGCCTCATGCCGTGGCGGGTGAGTTGTAGGAAGTTATTGGAGGCGTCGAAGAGGGCGCCAGTGTGCATGCAGTACAGATGGATGAGTTGGGTTAGCGGGCGGTATACCTCGACGACGTCACGGTGGCTGGTGGGATCGCCGAGACCACGGATGCGATTCAGGGTGGCCTCGTCGATATCGATTTCGGTCGAATCTGAAAGTGCGGCCCATGATTCTCGAGATAATTCGATGAACGGCCCCGGCTCGGTGTTGTCGTCGTCGACGGGGGTGGTGGGGGTCAAGTTCATCGGGCGCCTCCGAATGGTTGGTCGTAGCGACTGTACTTCACAGCGACGTTGAGAACATGGTTAATGCGACAGGATGGCGCAGTTCTGAGTCGCGGGACCGTGCCCACCGGGTGTCGTGTCGGTATCTACCTGGGCATGAATGGACGGATGGTGCAGGTGACCGGGGCCGCCCGTTGGGGATCCAAAGCGTTGACGACGATCTGGAGGGTCATCGGGTCATAGGGGATATTCGTGTGGGCGCTGAGGTCCAAAGGGCAGACGCCTTGGATGACAATGTTCTTAGCCCGGGGCTCATTGATGAACGTGTTAGTCCACGGAAATACTCGGTTGTCGAACCGGGTGGCGATGACGGTGTACTTAATGCCAGGGACGGTCATTCCATCAGCGTTGAGTTCCCTAAGGAACACAGAATCCTGTAGCTGTTGAGGTAATGATTCTAGATTCCGAAATTCTGCTGCAGTATTGAAGATGGCGCTGAGTGGGGTTCCAGCCGCATTAAGGAAATTTTCCAAGCCAAGGATGCTTGTTCCCTTGTTTGAAGGAACCAAACCGACAAGGTGGTGGACTTTCTTCGCGCCTCCGTAATATTTTATGTAGGCGCGCGGTAATGGGCCGCCACCTTGTGAATGGCCGACGAGGTCGACTTTCTGGGCCCGGGTTGCCTTGAGCACCTTGTCGATGAAGTGGGCCATGAACGCTGCGGTGGAGTAGATGTTGCCGCTGGTCTCAGCAGCTTCCACGAGCGGATGCGTCTCGGGATTGTAATTGAACGTATAGGCGCAGAATCCGGCGGCTTTGAGGCGGGGTCCATAGTACGACCATGTGATGAAGGCATCCTCGGACGTGCCCGGAATGAGGACGACGGGATGGGTGCCTTTCCGTGGTCTGCATCCGAAGTCGTTGGTGCCGGGAACTTTTGCGCCGGGATGCTTTTTTGCGAACCTGATTGCGGAGGTCCAACTGGGCATGCTCGGACCCTCGATGTTAGAGGGGATGCCGTCGGGGCTGTGAGGCGCGGCAACTCCACCCGGATGGTCGGGTGTGATGTGTGGGGGTGGGCTGGCGAGGGCAGTCGTTGCGGTGCCCAGGGCGATAGCGACAGTGGCGAGGAGGGTCGCGAGTAACCAGTTTTTCTTCATGGATCTCCTTTGGACAAACCCGTTATTGGTGGTCGTTGCAGGGCTCGTTCCTGGCCTCACGACGAAATGTGGGGCCTTCACTACGAAGGCCCCACGGTCGGGATGGGGTGGTATCAGGTGACTAGCCGATGAACGGCTGGAACACGCATGTCACCGGTTTTGCGTGATCAGGGTCCAGCGCATTGACGGCCATCTGATAGACGTTTACGTCATAGGTGAAGTTGATGTGGCTGGCGTAGTCGTTGCGGCAGATGTTCTGGACGAGAATGTTTTTGACGCCGGGTTCGTGCAGAAAGGCGTTCGTGAACGGCACGACGGTGTCGTCGTAGCGTCCTTCGATGATCGTGTATTTAATGCCGGGGCGGGTCACCGGGCCGTTGCCGTAGAGCTCCTTGTTGAAGTTAGAGAAGCCGAGTTGTTGCTCATAGCCGGCGATATTGGCCTTGGCGAAGGCGGCCTCGATCTGCTTGTGCCTGGCCTCCGAGAGGGTCTCGTTCACGAACTTCGAGATGGCCCGGGGGCCGACGCCGTGGTTCGACGGGGCAAGGCCGATGAGCTTGCCAACTTTACTTGCTCCTCCGAGCTTGGTGATGTAGTAATTCGGCAGCGGTCCGCCCCCCTGGGACCATCCGATGAGGTCGACCTTCTTGGAACCGGTGGCCTTGAGAACACGGTCGATGAATCCGGAGACGGCCTTCGCAGAGACACGGATGTCACCGGTATAGGCGAGGTTTGGCAGCAGCTTGATCCCGTTAAAGTTGGGGGGAGAAGACGCAATAGCCGAGTTTGGTGAGTTTCGGGGAGTACATCGACCACGAGGCGTAGGCGTCGGAGTTGCTGCCGGGCAGCAGAATGACGGGGTTCTTGCCCTTACGCGGCTTGCAACCGAAGTCATTGGCTCCCTGCGGGTTCGTGCCGGGGTGGGTCAAGGCGTAGATAGAAGCAGGGTAGGCGAACAGTCTCGTCGGGCCATTGCCGGCAGACGGGATACCGTTCGGGCTGCCGGGCATGGTGATCTCGGGGGGAACCGAGGTGTCGCTGTCAGAGGCGTGCGCAGGAGTGGCTGAGATGGTCGCGAATGCGGTGGCCACAACGGTCGTCAGCGAGGTCAGGATGGCTGCGATCTTCTTTGATCTCTTCATGCTTTTCTCCATATCTTGCGTCGATGCAGGATGTGAGCTTGAGGTTATGAATCGACGGGACCATAGGAGGCGTTAGGTGGTAAAACGGGGCATACGTGCAGGCGGGCGTGTGAGGTGTTGTTCAAACGTTCAGGCGTTTCAGCTCGCGGAATCGCTCATGATTCATGTACGTTTCTTGCCATGTGCGGAATTGTTGGTTATTGCGGCCATCGACAGGCCGAACGCGTAATCGTCGACGGGCTCCGACGTCTCGAGTACCGAGGATATGACTCGGCCGGTTTGGCGGTCGTGGCGGACGGGAATCTGTACCGAGCCAAGAAGTCGGGCAAGCTGACTCACCTTGAAGAGGAGCTGGCAGCCCATCCGCTCCCGGACTCCAGTCAGGGTATCGGTCACACCCGGTGGGCTACCCATGGCGCCCCAACTGACGAGAATGCTCACCCCCACCTTTCCTTCAACGGTCGAGTCGCCGTCGTCCACAACGGGATTATCGAGAACTTCGCCGCGCTGCGCGCCGAGCTTGAGAACCAGGGCATCATTTTTTCGTCGGAGACTGACACTGAAACTGCCGCTCACATGCTCGCCCTTCAGATGCAGCAGGGGTCCTCGCTGGCAGAGGCGATGGGTGCGGTGGCGTCACGGCTCGAAGGAGCCTTCACGCTGGTGGCCGCCAGTCCGGACGCCCCAGACACGGTGGTGGCCGCTCGTCGCAACTCTCCGCTCGTCGTCGGGCTGGGGCAAGGGGAAAACTTCCTGGCCTCCGATGTTGCGGCATTCATCGAGCACACCCGCGAAGCCCTCGAGTTGGGTCAGGACCAGGTCGTCGTGCTTACACCCGATGAGGTTACTGTCACCGACTTTGAAGGCAACCCCAGCCAAGCCCGCCCCTACCACGTCGACTGGGACCTGTCAGCGGCCGAAAAGCAAGGCCATGACTGGTTCATGCGCAAGGAGATTTTCGAGCAGCCGCGCGCTGTGGCCGACACCTTGCTGGGTCGCTGGTCCGACCGTGGCGACTTGGTCCTTGACGAGGTGCATATCTCGCCGGAAGAGCTGCGCCGTATTAACAAGATCGTGGTCGTCGCATGTGGGTCGGCGTATTACGCCGGCATGGTTGCCAAGTACGCCATCGAACACTGGACGAGGGTCGCCTGCGAGGTTGATCTGGCCAGTGAGTTCCGCTACCGCGATCCGATCATCGACCCGACGACGCTCGTCGTGACGATCTCCCAATCTGGTGAGACCGCCGATACCCTCATGGCCATCCGCCATGCTCGCGAGCAGCATGCCAAGGTCATCGCGATCTGCAATACCAATGGTGCGACGATTCCCCGCGAGTCCGACGCCGTCATCTACACTCACGCTGGCCCCGAGATTGCTGTGGCCTCCACTAAGGGGTTCCTCACCCAGGTAGTCGCCTGCTACCTGCTGGGCCTCTACTTGGCCCAAGTGCGCGGCATGAAGTACGGCGATGAAATCCGCGGCGTGATGTCTGAGCTTGACCACATGCCCGGTAAAGTCCAAGAGGTCCTCGACGAGATCGGACCGGTTTATGAGTTGGCTCGCGTGATGGCGAAGGAAGAGGAAGCGGTCTTTTTCCTGGGACGCCACGTCGGTTATCCGGTGGCCCTTGAGGGTGCTCTCAAGCTCAAGGAGATCGCCTACATGCATGCCGAAGGGTTTGCTGCTGGCGAGCTCAAGCACGGCCCCATCGCCGTCATCGAGGAGGGCACCCCGGTCTTCGTTGTCGTACCGCCGAAGGGGCGTGATCAGCTGCACGACAAGGTGGTCTCCAACATCCAGGAGATCCGTGCCCGTGGTGCCAGGACGATCGTGCTTGCTGAGCGGGGGGATGATGACGTTAAACCGTACGCTGACACCTTTGTCGGGCTGCCGGCCTGCTCGACCCTGCTACAGCCGCTAGTAGCCACCGTGCCGTTACAGGCTTTCGCCTGTGAGCTGGCTACCGCTAAAGGTCATGACGTTGATCAGCCAAGGAATCTGGCCAAGTCGGTCACAGTGGAGTGAGTTCGCTGGGGCTGGGTGCCCTCGCGATTGTCCCCCTTCGGTGCTGATACGCCGCCCGCACTTCGCAAAGTCGTTCAAAGCTGCCAAAAACTGCCCCAAATTCGTGCTGTGAGCGTTGCCATGATGATTTCTTGTCAGTTTCGGACGGTAGGTGCCGGGTATTCGGCGCTGATCGGACCTTTAGTCTTGACCCCATGATCATCGGAATCGGAGTGGACGTCTGCGACATCTCCAGGTGGGAGGCTGCTGCACGACGCCACCCGGGGATGGTCCGCAAGGTGCTTACCAGTGCTGAGGCTGCGATGCCGGCGCGCTCCCAGGCGGCCCGCTTTGCCGCCAAAGAAGCTCTATGCAAGGCATTGAGCGGGGGAGAGGGTCTCTCTTGGCAAGATTGCGAGGTGGTCACCGATGGTAGCGGTGTGAGGTTCGAACTTCGCGGGTCGTTAGCTCGACGAGCCGAGGGGTTGGGGGTGCGTAGGCTCCATCTCTCCTTGACCCACGACGCTGGCGTCGCGGTGGCGATGGTGGTCTGCGAGGGTTGAGCCGCGCCTGCCCAACACCGTGGTTGAATGAGTACCAATCTGCAGCGAGGGCCCTGACCGGGGCTGAAGGGATCGTTATGGCAATTGTCTGTACCGCCGAGGCCACTCGAGCAGCCGAACAGAGGTGGTTCGATGCCCACCCGGGGCAAGACCTCATGGACATTGCTGCTTATGCTGTCGCGCGAAAAGCCCAGGAGCTGCTGCTCGGCGGCGTCGGCGATGACGTCATGCCTGATTGGGCAGCATCCCAGTGTGTTCTCGTTCTGGTTGGCGGTGGGAACAACGGCGGTGACGGTCTGTTTGCGGCTGCGGCCTTGGCGCGCCGTGGGTGGAGGGTCGAATTAGCTCAGGTGATGGGCCAACCGCACGAAGCTGGCATGGCAGCTGCCCTCGATGCTGGTTGCATCCGCATCTCGCTCGGAGAGGTCACCAGTCATTCGTACGACCTCGCGATTGATGCTGTCCTCGGTATTGGTGGGCGTCCGGGTATTCCGCAGTCCCTTGAACGAATAGACACCTGGTTACGCGCTCGTCAGATACCGGTGCTTGCAGTCGATCTACCATCGGGTCTGGATGCGGATTCTGGTGAGGTGGAGTCCTGTGTTCACGCCGCATGCACCATTACCTTTTCCAGTCTCAAGTGGTGTCATATCGCTTACCCGGCTGCCCGCTATTGCGGGGAGTTGGAGGTTCATGACATCGGTCTCGACCTTTTCAGCGATGATGACGAGTATTGCGACGGCATCGACGAGTATTGCGATCTTGCCGAGATCGCGTCGTTGTGGCCGGTTCCTGGTGCGTTCGACGACAAGTACTCTCGCGGGGTTGTCGGCATCGATACCGGATCCGAGAAGTTCCCGGGGGCGGCGGTGCTTGGCGTTCTTGGAGCATTGCGTGCTGGCCCAGGAATGGTGCGGTTTTCCGGACCTGGCGCCATCATGGCGTTTATCCTGAGCCGTGCTCCGTCTGTGGTCATTGGTGAAGGACGCGTTCAGTCCTGGGTTGTTGGATCTGGTTGGGGCGCTCACGATGACAACGCCGACCGATTCATTCATCGGGCGGCTGATGGCCTCCCAATGGTTGTCGATGCCGATGCGCTGGCCCTCCTTCCAGCGGAGTTGCCAGAGGGGTCTCTACTCACACCTCATGCTGGGGAACTGGCACGAATGCTGCGGGTAGAGCGCAGTCAGGTGGAAGCTGATCCGCGTGGATCGGTCGTGTGTGCGGCCCAGCGTTTTGGCGCGACCGTCTTGCTGAAAGGCTCCATCCAGTGGGTTGCCCGACCTGACGGGGCGGTTCGTGCCGCTCTTCCTGGGCCCGCATGGACCGCTCAAGCTGGGTCCGGTGACGTTTTGGCGGGAATGTGCGGCACTCTCATGGCCGCAGGACTACCTGCTGACGATGCGGCGTTATGCGCCGCCGGAATGCAAGCCGCCACAGCTATTTCAATGCCTGGGCCCTATGCTCCCGATCAAATTGCCGAATTACTACCTGGAACCGTCACAACGGTTCTATCGCGCTGATCAGCCCTGAATACCAGGCTGGCTGCTCAAGAGGGGGTGTCAGAGGGCTGCACGAATCTTCGTCGAGCGACCGGCTAGCCGGATTGCCTCTTTGTAGTGTTCAACGAGCTCGCTGCACAGGTTCTGCCAGGTGCGATTCTCGATCGAGGCTCGCGCCGCTACACCCATGGCACGCCGCTTGTAGTCGTCCCCGACGAGATCGACGACGCGAGAGCGAAAGTCGGCCATATCGCCGGGCTCGTATAGCCATCCGGTGCGAGACGGATCAATGAGGTCGATCGGGCCGCCCTTGCGCGGGCTGATGACTGGGACGCCGCAGGCCTTGGCCTCCTGGATGGCCTGGCAGAAGGTCTCGAGTTCGCCCGTCGAGCAGAACACATCCATGCTGGCGACGGCGCGGGGGAGGTCCTCCCCGCCGAGACCGCCGGTGAAGATGGCGTGAGGAAGCTGTTTTTCCAACTCGGCGCGAGCCGGGCCGTTTCCGACGATGACGAGCTTGGTGTTGGGGAGGCCGGCCAGGTTGGCCATATCGGCGACCCGCTTCTCGGCAGCTAGACGCCCCATGTATCCGACGACTACCTCGCCACGGGGAGCCCATTTGTCGTGCAGCTGCTGGGAACGCTTCGACGGGTGGAATCGCACCTTGTCGACGCCACGTCCCCAGATGCCTACCCGGGGCACGCCATGGTTGACAAGTTGGTCTCGGGAGAAGGTGGAGGGCGCGTAGGTTGCCACGGCGAGGGAGTGGATCTGACGCACCCGGTACCAGCCGTAGAACTCGAGCTTGCCGAGCCCGTAGCGACCGGCATAGGAGGGGATGTCGGTTTGGTAGATCGCCACTATGGGTATACCGAGGGAGGCTGCCGCCATGGCGCCCTTGTACCCAATCATGAATGGCCCTGCTAGATGTACGACGTCGGGCTCGAACTCCGACAGGTAGCGCTCCATCGTCCACTGCGGGCTGGTGGAGACACGGACGTCTTGATAGCCCGGCCAGTGCAGGGAGGCTAGCGGAATGACGGGGAATCCGGCGTACTCGCGCGGGGTCTGGGCGTCACCAGGGGCGAGCACGAGAGCCTCATGGCTGTTATCGCGAAGATGTTCCAGCACCCGCAGCACCGAGTTCGTCACCCCATTGACTTGGGGGAGGAATGACTCAGTGATGATCGCAACACGCACGATTCCATGATAACCGGGACAAGCGACGCCTTGGTGGGGTCGCGGTGTCGTGGTGGTGAACATGGAGCAACAGGATCGTTTGGGACTTTGTGTGAGTGTCGTCGCTCCCTGGACGCGTCAGCTATGGGGAGGCTAGTCTTCTACGGGGTATCCGTCAGATGGCAGATAGACTAAAATCTACTCAACGGAGTCACTATGATTAGATTGCCCAAATTAGTGAGCGTAGGAGTTCTCGCTGCCAGGTTAAGAGGGAGCCTTGTCGTTGCCGCCCCCGCGGCTCATTCTGATAGCCTTGAGTTGTTCGCTGAGCCTCATTACAAAGCACGCATCGGATATCGAACAACGACTGGAAGTTGGAATATTACCGCACGCAACAACGACACATTGAGCTCAGTCAAGAATCATACAAAATGGTCGTCAGCATTCTGGTATGATGCAAATCTAAAAGGTCATTGCTGGGATTATAGCCCTAAAACAGAAGATCTCTACTTCTGGTGGTATGACGACAATCAGGCATCATCTTTCGCCTTGGGGCGCGGATGCTGAGTCGACAGGCTCTCTCGAGTCACCTCGCCGCCAACGGAAAGATGGCAGCTGTTGGCGGCGAAGCGATCACAGTTTCGGAAGTATGCCATGATTTCGCGACCCGACACAATCACAATCTTGTCTTGGATGATGTCACTGTCTTCATGAAGCCGGGGGAGATGACCCTGCTGCATGGTGTGAGTGGATCAGGGAAAACGACACTACTCAATGTCATGTCGGGCCTGTTGAAGCCGACCTCGGGAACAGTGCTCGTCGAGGGGATCGATATTTATTCTCTGTCGACGCCGGAGCGTGACGATATTCGCCTCAATCGTATCGGAATGATCTTCCAAGAACATTCCCTTATCGCCGATTTCACGGCGCGGGAGAACGTCGAACTGATCCTTCGGGTTCGTGGATTCGGCTCTCGTTCTCACGCCATGGCAGTCGAGGCTCTCGAAAAAGTCGCGATAGGCCACCTGCAAGGTCGCTACCCTCGACAGCTATCCGGTGGTGAAGCTCAACGGGTCGGGATAGCCCGGGCTATTGCAGGTGATCGTCCGATCTTGCTGGCCGACGAGCCCACCGGCCAGCTCGATCGACGCAATTCCCAGATGGTCTTCGAGCTGCTGCGCAACCTTGCTGAGGATGGGGGAGGTCGTACCGTTGTGCTCTCCTCTCATGACCCCACCGCCAAAGATTATGCGCACAGATCCTGTGAATTGGTCGATGGTCACCTGGAGGGCTCCCGCTGATGCGGATGTGGAATCTAGCTGTCTTGGTATTGCGCTCTCGGAAAAGTTGGCTGCGCATGATTCCTTTGGCGGCTGCTTTGCTTATCATGACCATCAGCCTCGGAGTAAATCGCTCGATCACTTTGAACTCGGAACAATCGGTAACATCGACGCTCGGAGCCGCCGATGGATCGGTGGATCCGGGATTTTCGGTTCTTGCTGGATCATCATCTCCAGTCATGCCTACGGGTCGATGGAAAGTACGCCAGGCTAATTCATATCTCGAGGCTCAAGTTTCCGCGAAGGGATTACCTGAGGAGGTTCCCTATCGAGAATCCCGTATGCCCAGCTCTAATTTCGAGGGAAAATATACTTTAGTCTCGGGAAAATGGCCTACGAAACCTTCAGAAGTGGTTATTACCTCATCCTTGAGGCGGGAGATTGGTGGGGGGAAGAAACTCGTCCTAGAGCCCGAGAATTACAATCTCTCCGTCGTTGGAACGGTTAGTGCAACATTCGATAAATCATCGTGCGAAATCCTAGCTCACCTTGGAACATGACAGGCGTGGCCCCTGACCCGGAAACAGGCTAGAACGTCTGGGTTAAGCGGAAATTTCCTCATCTTCTTTACCTCATCCGATCCAGCCGCTACGTGCAGCAAAGTCAATGACGATCTGGGCCCTGATGCTGTCGACACTGGTGCATGTGCTACGAGAGAGCAACTACTTTCCAAGGAAAAGGAATCGGGACCTCTGTCTGGAAAGAAGATCGTCGAGCAGTATCTGGCGTGGTTCCTCGTCGCCGGTTTGGGGGCAGGTTTGGCTGCTGCGGCCGCCACGACGTCAGCACGCCGAATTGTCACGCCCCTTACTGCCATGGGTGTGCCACGTCGCAAACTGGCCCTGTCTCTGCGAGTTATTACGTTGCTCATTAGCGTGTCCACTGCGACAGCAAGCCTGGTTGTGGGAGAGCTGCTGGTTATGGCCATTCGACCGTTGCTGGCCGATAAGTCTGATAGCCCACTGTTAGCCCACTGTCACCTCTCTCATTGCCTACGATTAGCACCATTACCTGCCTGGTTACGGCCATTTTGACCACCGCCGTTATGGGTACCCCAAGCCGTCATCGGGAACGCAAGATCCATGGCAAGCGCATCAATGTGAAGATGGTCCGCCTACTGGCATGGAGTGGCGCCATCGTGGCCTGCGCCGTCCTGGTATGGGCTTCGGTAGCGGCGAAGGCTTCGCTGATTTCGGTAGCTGTCATTTCCGTGGCGTCGTCATTGTCGGCAGGCCTGGTGGCACCGTGGTTGCTAACCTTGGTGTCGCGACATGAGGTCCCACCGGGTCGCTGGCCGGCTGCGTCTCGTGCCCTTCGCTCTCGTGGTTCATGGCATGGGCTGTTCTCGGGACTCATGGCAGGTCTCATTGCTGCTGCTGCCACAGGTCTGCTTATTGTGGCCTCATTGTTTGCGCAGATGAACGCTACGAGTTCCATTCGATGGTGATATGCGCGGCGCACACAAAGTGCCGATGACATACGGTGCCGATGACATACGGTTCTGACAGTAATCCTACTGGCAGATCTGTGGCGTGGTGGGCCTTTCATAACGTGGATGACGTCGCTACTGTTTTTCCCTTGGGTGATGGGCAGCGGCGTCAACTGCAAGCGACCGGAAGCCTGCGGGTCACCACCGATGAACAGACTTCCGACACCGATATCACCGTACCGAGGGATCTTGGCTGGCTTGATCAGATCAAGGTCGTCGGGCACGAAGGTGCTAAACCAGCCAAGTCGGGTGATTCTTCCGTGAGCAAGGGATTCCTGTATGCCGGCCTGAATCCGAGCCAGGAGGACGTCGCCTACCACTGGGCCCCCACACACCACATCGACTATTCCTATGTTATGGCCCCAAGAATGGCGCCCAAGGTTCCCCTACCCGCCGCGACCCTCGTGGCGACCGGGCTGTTCACCATCATCACGATCATTATGGCTGGGGCACTGGCCCGGGACGAACGCCTGGCTCAAAGACGGCTTACTGCGCACCTTCGACGCCTCGGACTGGCGCCGCGCTGGGTTGACGGCGTGATCTTCTTTCAGGTTGCCATGTCGTGCGTCGTCGCGGTGGTCGCCGGCATCATGGGGTCGCTGCTGGCCCTGCTGGCCACCAGTCGAGTCATGTCTGGCACCATGGATCTGGCCCACAGCGGATGGTGGGTTTTGGGGGCCCTGACAGGGGCAGTCATAGTTGGTTCGGTCATCGGTGCGACCATCCACCGTCCCTACTCATGGAACACGACCATCAGTGATTGACGTTTCTTGAGGAATGTGGTCGATTTCGCCAATTGGATTTGTTTGGGTACAGTACTGCCGTTGGCAACGGCCCGACTCGTTCGAGCCCATGATGCGTTTCAGTTGCTCGATGTGCCCTCAGAGCATGACGGAGCTACTGCTTCCGGACTATTGCATTCACCTGCACAGCAGCTATTCGCCCAGCCATCGAGACAGATAGCCATCCAGGATTCCATCACCGAGGCCCGTCTTGGGTCCGATGTGCCGCGGTCAGGTTCCGCGACCCCGCGTAGTGGTGCCGCGTTTTTGTGCGCGGTGACGTCGGTCGCCCCTGGCCAAGGAGTCCGCTGACCACGAGGGAACACCCCATTGAGCAACAAAAAACGCAATCCCAAATCTTTCAAGGCCGACGGCACCCCAAAGCGGCGCTGGACCGCAGCCGAGCGAGCTGCCCGCGGACACAAGCCACGCACTAGGGGCGGAGTCCGCAACGGGCGCACCGATTCCCTTGGCCGCAACTTCGAGGCATGGGCCCCCTGGGAAGACGTGCGTCGCGACGACGCCGGTGGTAGCAGAGACCGCCGTTTTTCTCAGGACCGACGCAACCATGAGTGGTCTGATGGCCGTCATGACCGTCGTTACGACCGCCGTGACTGGGGCCGTCGCGATGACCGCCAGTGGTCCGACGACGGCGAGTTCCGTCCACACAAGTCGCGTCGACCGGGAAATCGCGCCAATCGTGATTGGAAGCGTGACGAACGTCGCGGATCCTCGTGGGATCGTGACGAGTGGCGCGGAGACCGTCGTGGACAGCACCGCGACCGTGACGACCGCTGGGATCGTCGTGACGGCGGCCGTGGCTTCGACCGTCGGGGTTCTCGGGATTGGCGCGAGGATCGTAACAATTGGCGTGATGATCGTCGGGATGAGCGCTGGTCAGACCGCTCGGATCACCGCCGCGACGACTGGTCCCGTGACGATCGCGACGACGCCGACAACATGGATTGGAAGGCTACTGAGCTAACCGATCTCGACGTCACAGCTATTGACCACGAAGGCGGTTTTTCGGCCCTTGGCGTGCCCGACGAAATCGTCGCAGCTCTGGCAAAGATGGGCATAGCAGCTCCGTTCCGTATCCAGATTGCCGCCATTCCCGACGCTATCGCTGGGCGTGACGTACTGGGCCGCGCTGCGACGGGTTCGGGTAAAACCCTGGCCTTCGGCGTCCCACTGCTCTCGCGCCTGTCCGCCGCCCCACGCGAGGACAAGCGGCCTCGAGCCCTCATCCTCTCGCCCACTCGTGAGCTGGCCATGCAGATTGCCGACGTGCTGTCCCCGCTGGCTTCCTCGATGGGCCTGTCGACCATTCTCATCGCTGGTGGTATGAGCTATGGCCCGCAGACCAAGGCTTTTAAGAAGGGGGTCGATCTTGTCGTCGCCACTCCTGGACGTCTGGTCGACCTGCTGGAGACCGGTGATGCCGACCTTTCCGGTATCGCCGTGACCGTCCTCGACGAGGCCGATCACATGGCCGAACTCGGGTTCATGGAGGCCGTCGGTTCGATCCTCGATGCCGTTCCGGAAGACGGGCAGCGCCTGCTGTTCTCGGCCACCCTCGACGGCGCCGTCAACAAGCTTGTCAAACGGTACATGCACGATCCGGTTACCCACGAGGTCGACTCTGATAAGGGCTCGGTCTCGACGATGACCCATCACGCTTTCCAGATCAAGCCGCACGAGAAGGTGGGGCTGATGTGCGAGATCGCCAACCGTAGCGGTCACACCATCGTCTTCGCCCGGACCCAGCGAGGTGCTTCCCGGATGGCCGAACAGCTGCGTGGTGCCGGTGTCATGGCTGGCGCTCTGCACGGCGGCCTCACCCAGGGCGCCCGTGCTCGCGTGTTGGCGGCGTTCAAGGACGGTTCCCTTCCAGTTCTGGTCGCCACTGACGTCGCGGCTCGAGGAATTGACGTCGATGACGTCACCCTGGTGCTGCAAGTCGATCCGCCGATGAACTCCAAGGATTACCTGCACCGGTCCGGTCGTACGGCGCGCGCTGGACACGACGGGGCCGTCGTCTCTCTTATCCTGCCGCATCAGCGTCGCACTATGGCTCGTCTATACCGTCAGGCCGGGGTGAAACCGGTGGAGGCCCAGGTCATGCTTGGCGACGACCATGTCGCCGAGGTGGCGGGTTGCAGCCCGGCCCTGGGCGCTCCCATTGACGAGAAGGATTACGAGGCGCTCGTCGCCCCCAAACAGCAGCGGGGTAAGAAGTCTCGTGACGGCAAGCCTCGTCGCGGTAAAGGCGGGCGCAACCGCGGTGGACGTGGCTTCGGTGAGGGGCGTCACCGTGGCCACGACTCGCGTGGTCGGGATCGTCGCGACATTGAGGCCAAGTACGGCCGTTCCGGAAACGACACCTGGTGAGTGACCGCTGAGTTACCGGGCGGGCAGCGCATAGTTCGGGCATGTCGAGAGCACCCGAACCATCGCGTTGCGCTCCGCCGAGGTGACCCAGAGATGGTATTTCCGCTTGACAGCAATCTGGCGAGACACGTAGTCACAGCGGTATGGCTTATTCGGTGGTAGCCATGTTGCCGCGTCTCCGGCTCCCTTGTTCTGGTTGGCCCGTCCCTCGACGGCTAGCAGATTGAGGGGGTCGTTCGCTAATGCTTGACGCCGGTCTATCGGCATCTGCTGAGCCCCAGTGACCCAGGCATTCCCGAGCGCGACGACGTGGTCTATCTGTACCACTGCCGATGTATCGCGGCCGCGTCTCCACGTAATCGTCCGTCCCGTATAGGGGTCGTGCAGTTCGCCGGAGATTATTCGGCACCGGCTGCCGGATTTCAGCTTGGCCTCGACGAGGTCGCGGGCTAAGGCGTCGTCGCGGGTGCCGCAGCCATTATGGCCCCAGGGGCGAGTGAGGGCAGGATCAGAGTTGTCGCTCCAAGCCGGCCCGAACTGGTCTCGCGAATAGCCGGTCATCGGTGCCCGTCCTTTCACAGGGAGGTCGCCGAGGGCCTCTGCGGCCTGGCCGTAGGCCGTCGATCCTTCCCGTGGAACAGCGCTGCGGTACACTCCGACGAGCACCAGTGGTGCGACGACGAAGATCCACAACCATGCCCATCTGCGTCGCGGCTTCAACGCCATATCGTCACCTCCTACAACCTTGTTGGTCAGCGTGATATTTCTGGCGAGATGGTCATGGACGCTACACCACAGGTTTGACCAGATAGAAGGCTTGAAACGGAACACCTGTTCCACTGGATGCCAAGGGGTTGGGACGGCAGGCCCGATGAAAGGTTCGGCGACTATCCTGATCCCTTGTGGATGATCAGACCAGCCCGCAAGAGCCGATCCCGGAACTCGCCCTCGCAGTTCCGCAGGATGCCTCGAACCTTGCGCGTGCCCTTGACCTTGAGGTAGCGACTGTCTCAGCCTGGCTGACCCAGGGCCTTGGCATCGTTGCCCGCTACGGCTCGCGGATCGTCGGCCTCGCCCACCTCGTTGATGACGGTGGTCACGCCGAGGTTGCCGATTTGGTCTTCCTCACCCCGGACGATGTCGACGTCATCACAGCCCTCATCAGTGGGTCTGAGCAGATCGCCACGGAGTTGGAGTCGCGCACCCTCGGCATCTCCTGTTTGCCGACTTCCCCCGGCCCGGCTTACCACCGTGATGGCGACTGGGTCCGCGTACTGCCCACCCGAATTGTCGTCCCCACTGCTGACGATATGCGCGCCTTCGGAGCCGTTCTAGCCGCTGAACTGGATGCCGGAGACATTGTGCTGGCCTCCGGGGATCTCGGCGCTGGCAAAACCACCTTGGCCCAAGGGATTGGTATGGGGCTTGGCATCGAAGGGCCGGTGATCTCCCCGACCTTCGTACTAGCTCGACGCCACGCCGGAGCCAAGGGACGGCCCGGGCTCGTCCACGTCGATGCTTACCGCCTCGGCTCGGCCGCCGAGCTTATTGATCTCGATCTTGACGAGACAATGGACCAGGCAGTCACTCTCATCGAGTGGGGAGCCGGCATCGCCGAGGACCTCGGTGGTTCTCATCTCGACGTCGACATCCGGCGTAGTGGAGACCCCGACGGCAAGACCCGCGTGGTCTATCTGGAAGGTTTTGGCCCGCGTTGGCAGGACGTCGACCTGTCGCCGCTGTCCGAACTTCCCCTCAACACCATTTCTCCCGACCAGACCGGAGACAACAACTGATGGACACTATCGTTCTGGGAATCGACACGTCGACGGCTGTCAGCGTCGGGCTGGCGCGCGGATCTAAGGTGCTTGTTAGTCTGCACCACGATGATCCTCGCGCCCATGCCGAGCAGCTCATGCCCCTCATCCATCGCGGCTGCGAAGAGGTCGGGATCGCCCTGACTGACATCGGTGAAGTGGCGATCGGAGTCGGTCCAGGCCCCTATACCGGCCTGCGCGTCGGCGTGGCTACCGGAAGGGTACTGGCCCACCTGGCCGGTCTCACCCCGCATCCGGTGTGTTCCCTCGACGTCCTGGCCCGTCAGTGGGCTGGAGTCGACGGGGAGTTCGTGGTGTGCACCGATGCCCGCCGTCATGAACTGTATTGGGCTCGCTACGACACATCGGGAAACCGACTTGATGGCCCCAATGTCACCTGTCCCGAGGAACTGCCGAAGGGCCTGCCAGTCGGTGGTCCAGGGTGCCTCGTCCGTGGTCTAACGCCGACCTCGGGATCTCCGGAACTTCTAGACGCCGGGGTACTTGCCGCGTCGTGGCAGACCATGCCGGACGTCGGGTTAGAGCCGCTCTACTTGCGCGACCCCGACGCCACCGTTCCGACGACCCGCAAGGCCACCTTGACCCCGACCCGACTCACCCTGCCCGGTCTCAGGTGATGACGAGACCCGCCCGCATGACCGACCTCGACGCCGTCATGGCCATTGAACAGGCCAGCTTCGACTCGGTGTGGTCGCGTTCCTCATGGGCCGAGGAGATCGTTCCAGCTGACCACCGTCTCACTCTGGTCGCCGGGGATGATGAGGTCGCTGCCGTCGCGACCTTCCACGGTTTCGACGTTGCCGACCTCGATCGAATCATGGTGACCCCCACGGCACGAGGACGTGGCTTGGCCGGTGAGCTGCTCTCCCGCGGCCTGGATTGGGCGACATCGCGGGGGTGTCGCACCATGATGCTCGAGGTCCGCCGCGATAATGATCCGGCTATTTGCCTCTACCGACGCTTCGGCTTCGAGACGATTTCGCAGCGTCCCAACTACTACGGCGGTGGGGTTGACGCCCTCATCATGTCTGTTGACTTGCCCCGCACCGAGACCACAACCCCTCCCGAGGAGAACCATGTCTGAACCGCTCATTTTGGGCATCGAGTCGTCCTGCGACGAGACCGGAGTTGGCATCGTCCGAGGCAACGACCTGCTCGCTAACGAGGTCGCCTCGTCGATGGAACAGCACGTGCGCTTCGGTGGGGTCGTCCCCGAGGTTGCCTCGCGCGCTCACCTGGAAGCTATTGTCCCGGTACTAGGGACGGCCGTCACAACCGCGGGGATAGACCTATCCGAGCTCGATGGCATCGCTGTGACGGCCGGGCCAGGTCTGGCTGGGGCGCTCGTCGTCGGTCTGTCGGCTGCCAAGGCCTTGGCAAGCTGGCTTAACAAGCCTCTCTATGGCGTCAACCACTTGGCCGGGCATGTCGCCGTCGACCTGCTGGAGCACGGCGACCTACCGATGCCATGTGGAGCTCTGCTCGTTTCAGGCGGTCATACCAGCTTGCTGCGGGTGAATGGCATCGCCACTGACATTGTTGAGGTCGGCTCGACGATCGACGACGCCGCTGGTGAGGCCTACGACAAAGTGGCCCGTGTGCTCGGTCTGCCGTACCCGGGTGGACCGGTCATCGACAAGGCGGCCGCTGACGGTGATCCGACAGCGATTCGTTTCCCGCGCGGCCTGACCGCCCGTCACGACATGGTTAAGCATCGCTTCGACTATTCTTTTTCTGGCCTCAAGACGGCGGTGAGCAGGTGGGTTGAGACCCAGCAGCGTGACGGAGTCGAGTTCCACATTGCCGATGTCGCTGCCAGTTTCCAGGAGGCCGTCGCCGACGTTCTGACCGCTAAGGCCGTCGACATGTGTCAGGAGTACGGCCTCGAGCACTTCCTCATCGGCGGGGGAGTGGCGGCGAACTCGCGCCTGCGCACTCTGCTCGCTGAGCGGATGGAGACCGCAGAGGTGAAGTTGCGACGTCCGCGTCCGGGATTATGCACCGACAATGGGGCCATGATCGCGGCTTTGGGCATGCAGGTCGTCAAAGCGGGACTGCCTGCGTCAGCCATGGACATTTCGGCTAATTCTGGACTGCCTATCGAGACGGTGCTCGTCTAAGGCAGGGATGTTCCGGGACGCGAGCGCGCTAACCTGCGCTCGCAGCGCGCTCTACTGCGTCATTGTGTGGAACATCATTAATTGGCAGGAATGGATGAGGAATGAGTGAACTTTTCGTCTTCGACACCAGTTTCAGCACATTTCGCGCCGAGTCCTTCGCCAATGAAGCCACTGGACGGCTGGTGCAGAACGCTGTGACCGGTACCGGCGCTGACACTATTAGCCTGGACCGCACCCTCGCCCGTGTTATCGTCACCGCATCTCGTGACGCTGATGAAAAAGTGTGCTCCATCATGGACCACCCGCCGAGGACGGCGGATGGAGTTTACCGACATTGTTGCCAAGTACGGTCTGACGCCTTACTTGGGCGATGCCCGACACTGAATCGGCTGGCAACACTGGTCAGATGAACCGGGCTCTGGCCACCGTGCTGCGCCGGGCCATTGAGCACATCCGGGAGGCCGCCACGAACTCCGATATGTCAGAAGGGGCTTTGCAGATGGAGGCGGCCCGCAGTGCTGTCCTCGACGCGGTGTGGCGGATTCTGGTGATCTACCTGGGGACGCCACCTATCAGCTTCACGTGGCAGCACCGCGACAAGGACGAGAACTTCCACCGCAAGGGCACCTACACCCCGCTGGAGTTCGCCCACGAGATCGTGCCGCAGGTCTTCGAACCGTGGGCCAGCCTGGGCCATGACCCATGCGAGGAGCATCCGGTCGGCCGCACCTACGTCCAAGAACACACTCCATTTATGGAGGTGGCACTCCCTACTGGTACCTTTCGGTGGAGCTCGACGCCAGCGAGAAAACCGTTATCGACTCCATCGTCGCCGGGGAAACGGTCTGGTTCACCTGCAACGTCAAGCAGTTCGACAAGGGTCTCGGCGTCTGGGACGTTAACTTGCACGACTACGGGGCCCTGTACGGGGTTAACCTCGAGATGTCGAAGGCCGAGAGGTTGCGGTTGCGTGAGTCCGGTGGCACCCACGCGATGACCTTCGTTGGTGTAGACTTCGTTGACAATACCCCGGCGCGTTGGAGGGTCGAAAATTCGTGGGGTGAGGAGGTCGGAAGGGGCTCTTCACGATGAACGGCTCGTGGTTTGACAAGTACGTTCACACCATCGTGGTGCCCGAGTGGGACATGATCTGGTCCTGCGTTGTTGCCGGGTGGGAGGATTGGCCCCATGATGACCCCGATCCTCACCACTCTTGGTTTCGTCATGCACCCCGATGGTGAACACGTCCTCATGGTGCACCGCATCGCCCGTCCTGGTGACGATCAGCTCGGTAAATACAACGGGCTGGGTGGCAAAGTCGAGCCGGGAGAGGACGTCGTCGCCGGCATGAGGCGCGAGCTACGCGAAGAAGCCAGCATCGAAGTTGATGCCATGAGGCTGCGTGGCACTGTCTCATGGCCAGGGTTTGGCCGTCACGGAGAGGACCATTTCGGATTTGTCTTCGTCGTCGATTCCTGGCATCCCCTTGGCGACGCCATCCCTGACGCCAACGAAGAAGGGCCACTGGCCTGGGAGCGTGTCGACTCGCTCGACGAGTTACCGATGTGGGAAGGGGACCGTTACTTCCTGCCGCTGGTCTTCGATCCCGATACCCCGCAGTTCCACGGCTGTCTGCCTTATCACGATGGTCGACCGACCGGGTGGTCGTACTCCGTGTAAACCCCTGATGGTGGTGGGCATCGTGGGGCGTGACGCCGCGCTTGCACTGAATCTTAGGTAAAGCTAGCCTTATGCCCACTTTGTATCGTTGCTGTGCGTCTTAAAGGAAGGCCCGCCACCATTATGAATGTCACAAGAGCTCTCGGCGCCATCGCCACGGTTGCCCTTGCGTTAGGTCTTGGTGCCTGCGCTGGTGGCTCCCCAGAGAAAGAGCCGAGTGGTCATGCTTCAGCTCTGAAGGTTACCGACGTCGCAGGGCGTACGGTTTCCTTCGATGCTCAACCTCAACGCATTCTTTTAGCTGAGGGGCGTGCGCTGATGGCCACCAGCGTTCTGAACAAGAAGGATCCAGCTAAGAACGTGGTAGCCGTCGGTGGGGACTTGCACCAGGCTGCCCCCAGCTTCGAGTCCGCACTGTATCGGGCCCGCCCACAGGTGAGCACGCTTCCAGTGATTGGCAGTATTGCCAAGGGAGACGTCACTGTGGAGAATATGCTGTCGTTTAAACCTGATGCGGTGGTCATGACCCTGGATCAGAAGGAGTCCGCTGAAAAGACTGGATTCCTTCAGAAAATGGATCAGGTCAAGCTCCCCTACGTTTTCATTGATTTTCGGAAGAAACCTCTAGAAAACACTACGAAGTCGATGACGACACTCGGACGTATCTTTGGCGGGAAAGCTGTTGATCGTGCTAAAGAATTTAATACCTTCTATCAATCGAAGGTTGACGACGTGTTACGACGGGTCTCTCGGGCAGGCGATAAACCTCGCACATTTCTGTGGCGTGCCGCGGGGCTTAAGGATTGCTGCTCCACCTTTGCGGATCTCAATCTAGGTGACGTCGTCACCGCTGCTGGTGGGCACAATCTTGGGGAGGACCTGCTCCGGACCCCCGCGGGTGATGTCACCCCAGAGAAGGTCGTAGCAACCCAACCAGAACACATCATTGCTACCGGCGGTTCGTGGGCCAAAGATCCAAAAAAGGCGGAGTCTGTTCCCCACGTCCAACTTGGCTATAACGTTACCGAGGACGTTGCGCAAAAGACCTTGGCTGGCCTGCTTAAGACTCCGGGATTCTCCTTGCTTAAGGCGCCGAAGGAGGGAAGGATGCACGCGGTCTATCATCAGTTCTACGACTCTCCCTTCAACGTCTTTGCACTCGAGCAGTTTGCGGCGTGGCAACATCCCAAACAATTCGAGGGAGTCGATCCAACGAAGGACTTCGCCAAATTCCACAAGGACTATCTTCCCTTCGACTATCACGGCGTGTTCTTCGTTACGCTAAAAAAGCGAAACTGACATGAGCAACATTGATGTTTCCCTTGTTCGGGAGGATCCTGCCGTCGGGATGGCGACTGTGGTGCGGGGATATTACCGGCGAGCCCGTTGGAAGTGCTGGGCCATTGTCTTGCTGTCGGTCATTGCGGTCACTGCGTTCCTGGTTACCATCGTAGTTGGCCCTGTGGATATCACCCTTACCCAGCTGGTGAAAGCAGTGGCCACTCCCGCCACGGTGGACGATCAGACCAGAATGGTGTTGTGGCAACTACGCATTCCGTCCTCGGTGATGGCGGTACTCATTGGGGTTTGCCTTTCGCTTGCAGGTGCGCACATGCAGACCATCCTGGACAACCCGCTGGCTGAGCCCTTCACATTGGGGATCTCTGCGGCTGCGGCTTTTGGAGCGGCTGCCTCTATCGTCTTGGGCTGGACGATCATTCCCAACGCCCAGTTCAACGTGGCGGTCTGTGCGGCGGTGGCATCCCTGGTCGCGGTTGCCATCGTTGCCGGTGTTTCGCGCCGTCGGGACGATGGCCGGGAATCCATGATCCTGCTTGGCATTGCCCTGGTCTTCGGATTTCATGCGCTTCTGGCCCTCTTGCAGTACCGCGCCACCCCGGAGGCCCTCCAGCAGATCGTCTTCTGGACGATGGGTTCTTTACAGCGGGCCACGTGGACCTCGAATGCCATCATCGCCGCCGTCCTGGCTATCGCTATTCCTATCACGATGGCCCATTCAGGGCAGCTGACTGCGCTGAGACTCGGCGATGAGCGTGCTGCCGCTATGGGGGTGAACGTGCCCCGGCTGCGGTCGCGGATCCTTATCTTGGCGTCACTGCTGGCAGCGGTTACCGTCGCCTTCGCCGGGGTCATCGGATTCGTCGGTCTAGTCGGTCCCCACGTCGCCCGCATCCTGGTCGGCGAGGAACAGCGCTACTTCGCCCCTGCCTCTGCGGCTACTGGGGCTTTCCTCTTGGCCACCGCCCATGCCTTGTCGATCACCATCATCCCTGGGGTGGCGATACCCATCGGGATCATCACCGCACTGGTGGGGGTGCCAGTGTTTGTTTCCCTCATCCTTACGCGGCATCGTGTCTTCGGAGGGGCATCGTGAACGTCCGCCTGACTAACCTGCACTTGTCCTATGGGCGGCGTCACGTGCTCGACGGAGTGAGTCTTGGCCCACTGGAGCGGGGGACGGTCACCGGGCTACTTGGACCCAACGGAGCGGGAAAATCCACACTCATCAAAACCATTGCCGGGCTGAAGACCCCCACCTTAGGGGAGGTGATCATCAGTGATGACGGTCGACACATCAGCGGAACGCAACTGCGAAACGTTGTGGGCTATCTTCCCCAGGACGTGCTCGCTACCGCGTCCTTGACCGTCCTCGAGTCGGTCTTGACTTCGGCTCGCAGCAGGAGCAAGACGACAGTGGAACGTGCTGCTAATCTCTTGGAGCGCATCGGTATCGCACACATCGCCCACCGGTTTATCTCTCAACTCTCCGGTGGCCAACGGCAATTGGTGGCATTGGCGCAGATGGTCGTTCGCGATCCCCAGGTCTTGTTGCTCGACGAGCCCACCTCCGCATTGGATCTGCACAACCAGATCGAGGTGTTGCGCCTGGTACGCAAGGCTGTTGATGATGGGTCCAAGATGGCCATCGTAGCCCTCCACGACCTCAACCTGGCCGCCTGTTACTGTGACCGCTTGGTGCTGTTGCACGCAGGTGGGGTGCATGCCGAAGGACAGCCGTCAGAGGTCCTCACCCCCGACGTGTTAGAGCGCGTCTATGGGTTCCGTGCCCGGGTGCTTGACGACCACGGCATCCCCGTCGTTCGTCCAGTGGTAACCGCGTGATCTTTGGGCGTTGATCTTGATCAGCCGGCTAGCCCCACGATCCACAAAACCAGGCAGACCACCGGCGCCACCCAACGAGAACTCCATGCCCCATAGTGATTCTCCACGAACATACTGTCTGCTCGCGGATTTCCCCCTGGCAGGCTGTATGGGGCGATGGCTGGGAGCGCAAGACTCACCGGCAGCAGGATCGAGAACGGTACCGATGTTGTCACGATGGGGGTACCCGCGAGGACTCCCATTGCCATAATGCCGCCCAGAGCCAGCATGATGGAGACTGCTGTGACCACGTCCTGTCCGGAACCGTCCGGTTCAACGAAGGATTCCACGAAGGTCAGCAGGCCGGGGATCACGATGATCGCGACGAAGAGCAGCGCCCAGCTGACGTTGGTGTGGGCGCCCCAGTTGAGGGGCTTGGTGCGTGACGCGTAATAGGTCGTCGCCATAGCGCCAAGCTGGAATGCCGAACCGGTGAAATGATGGATGTACCACCCTGCTGAACGGTGCGATAGATCGCCCCCGGAAGTCGTGTTCTGCGACCCCCGGGACTGCAGGCGTTGGGTGAATCTCAATCGATTCTCGTAAGTGGTGATAGCCACGACAGTACTGGTTGCTCCTCGTGTGGAAAACGGTGTATTACGATGCCTCGACCAAAAATTCTACCCACACTGTCAGAAAGTACCTCTAGGGTAGCAGGTGGATCACACCGTGGCGCGTCGTTTGGTTAGTAGCGAGGGGCGCAAGGCCCTCGAGCTAGCCAGCACCGAAGCCGATCCTGACTCGTTGTCAGCTGCCACCAGGTTGCGTCGTCAGATAGATGCCGATCTCGCCGCAGCAGTTCTCGATCAAATCAGCTTGAGGCGTCAGGCTGTTGCGAAACTTGGACCGGTAGCTGCGTCAATGTTGTGGACTCGTGACGGTCTGGAGCAAGCCACCCGTGGAGATGTGTCGCGATGGCGTGCCCTTCGCCTCAACGAGGCTGGATTCACCCACGTTATTGATCTCGGATGCGCCTGCGGGGCGGACGCGCGAGCGTACCTCGATGCTGGCTTCGAGGTGACAGCCGTCGAGGTCGATCCGGTGACGGCCGAGTTAGCGCGCCACAATTTGCCCGAAGCACAGGTGATGTGTGCTGACGCTACGGCGGTCTACGGTGACCTCTGTGAGCAGGTTGACAGCACCACAGTCGTCATGCTCGATCCGGCTCGACGTACGCGCCGGGGCCGAACCTGGCGGTTAGAAGATGTGCAGCCGCCGTGGTCATTTGTTGAGAAAGTGCTCGAATCGGTGTCCGCAGTTGTCAAACTGGGGCCTGGTGTCGATCGTTCCCAGTTGCCAGACCTCCCCGTCACCTATGTCGGACATCGTGGAGACCTGGTTGAGGCGACGGTGTGGTCCGGGTTTGGCGACCTGTGGCCGGGGGATCGGGCAGTGCTGATTGATCCTGCGGGAGTGCACCAACTGCCCGGTAGGTGTCCTGCCCCTGCAGTTGGTGAACTCGGCCCCTTTGTGGCTGAACCTCATCCGGCGGCAATCCGTGCTGGTTGCCTCTCGGCAATCGATGGATCGTTGCACGCGGTGTCGGGGGGCATCGCCTATCTCACCGCAGTTGAACCTGTTGCCTCTCCGTGGCTGACATGGTTTGCCGTCAAGGAGGTTCTGCCTCTAGACGTCAGATCGCTGCGGTCCTGGGTTCGTAACCATCACGTCGGAACGGTCGAGATCAAGAAACGCGGTGTCAACGTCGACCCCGTCGCGTGGCGACGCAAGCTTAAGCCGGCGGGGCCAAATTGCGTCACGTTCATCTGTACCCCGACCACCGGAAGCGCCAAGGCGCTGGTGTGTGATCGCGTGAGACTGCCATATGGCATCTCCGGAGGATTCCGGATGTGATGTCATGAGTCCATGTTGACTCTTCGGTGCCCGGCGAGATACTTCCTTGCTCTGCTGTTGGCTCCGCTCGTCTTGCTGTCTGGCTGCGGGAAGTTCAATGCTGGTTTCGTCATCAAGGACGAGAACCATATCGAGGTCACCTTCACCTTCGGGGTTCTCAAATCGGACGTTGATCAGGATGGAAGCGATCAGTCCAAAAAGCTCGCGTCGCGCTTTCGTGACTGTTCCGAATTGACTCGATCGAGTGTCAGCCTGACTAGCAAGGTGAAGGTCAAGCCATTCGATGACGGTAGGTACGTCGGCTGCACGGTCGCTGGCACTGTGGCGGTAGCCGACATCACTTCTAAGTCTATCCGGCCTAGTAGCGGCGCGACGTCGTCTACAGGTTCATGGAGAAGACATGGGGGAGAGGGTCCGATCGACATTGCTTTTGATGACGAGACGATTCGGTTCCACTTTGACGGGTCAGATCTGTCTGATTCCGTGCCGGGTATGGGCCTCTCTGATGTCAGTGATATGTCTGATATCAGCGGTTTCAAGGTGTCGGTGACTTTCCCCGGCACAGTACTTAGCCACTCTGGATCGAGTACGGTCGACGGAAACACCGCGACATGGACCGACGTCAATGATCTCCTCTCGCCAGATGGCTTGACTGCGTCAGGTAAGAGCCAGGGTGGCCTCCCCAACTGGGTGTGGGGTATTGGCGCATTGCTGGTGCTGGCTATTGGTGGCGCCGTGACCGCAGTGGCCGTTAATAAGAAGTGGCAGACCTGTCCGGACGGCGAGGACCAGCGCCCAGACGTCAGCTAGGGATTGGCTGTTGCGAGGGTGTCCGCCACGTGATGTTTCGAGCCCTCTTGTGTGCCGTGAGTATGAGTAGGGGAAACGGGCTGCACAGATCGTTTAGAGATCTATCTGGTAAAGACGATCGCTTCTATTACAGATCTACCGCTACCGGCTCCGTTCGTGATTTTATGTGGTCATGCTGAGTGCTTCGCGTCGTATGAGACGCTGTCTCGTTTTGCTTCTCGCGCCCCTATTACTGCTTGCCGGGTGTGTAAAATTTGACACTTCCATGGAGCTCAAGGACGAGAACCACATCCACCTCAAGGCCACGGTTGGTATCTCCAAATCAATGGTCGGCATGTCGGGTGGAAACCTCCCGCCTGAGTTCTCCGACTGCAGCAATTCGAAGGAATCCGCCGGTGTCGGCTCGAGTGACAAGGCCGAGAAGCTTGAGGACGAGGAGTACATCGGGTGCACCTTTACCAAGGACACCACCGCTGCCGAGCTCAACAAAGAGCCTGGCATGAAGGTCACCTTTGACGAAGATGAGGTGTCCGCCCAGGTGAGTTCGGACTTATTCCGGGATAGTGGCCGCTCCGGCGAAGCCATTGGCGCGACCATGTTTAGTGACTTTAAAGTCTCCGTGACCTTCCCGGGAAAGGTCGTCAGTCATTCTGGATCGAGCACGGTCGACGGGAACACCGTTACCTGGACCGATCCGAAAGACTTGTTCTCCAGTTCGGGGCTGACCGCGGCGAGTAAGCGCTCGAACGGTATACCGGCCTGGATCTGGATTGGTGCTGCCGTCGTCGGCCTGGCCATTGCCGGTGCTGTTGTGGTCATCGTGAGCAAGAAGAAGGGCCCGAAGGCGACCCAGCCGGAGGATGATGATGCTCCGTGGGCTATGCAGTACCTAGGTGATGGGCGACTACAGGGACAGTCGCAGCCTCCACAGGCGTCGAGTCAACAGGATTCGGGTCAGCCTTGGGGTAATCAGCCCTGGGGATATGCCTCAGGTGATGCGACGAGCGCGCCCCAGCCCGGCCAGGACCCGGTCCGTCGCCAGGGCTCGCAGCCGGGTTGGCAGTCTCCGTCAGACCCTGACGATTTCTGGAAGAGTCCCGGGTCTCATTGATGGTTGCTGACCTTCGGAGGGTCATTTCTGGCACTCCCGTTGCCTGAGTGCCAACGACGGGTGTACTTTCGTGGTTGGCACTCTCATGGTGAGTGTGCCAACGGACCTGAAGCACCCGCGACGCCGACGGTCCGTCGCGCTCGGGGCTCGCAACCCCTGGCGAGAGACAACGACATAATCCGTCTTCAGTAGAAAGGGGTCTTGACGTGGCAATCACGATCAAGCCGCTCGAGGACCGCGTCCTCGTCCAGCCTCTCGAGGCCGAGCAGACCACCGCTTCCGGACTCGTCATCCCGGACACCGCCAAGGAGAAGCCGCAGGAGGGCAAGGTCATTTCCGCCGGCCCCGGTCGCGTTGATGACAAGGGCACCCGCGTTCCCATGGACGTTAAGGAGGGTGACGTCGTCATCTTCTCCAAGTACGGCGGCACCGAGGTCAAGTACGACGGCCAGGAGTACCTGCTCCTCAATGCCCGTGACATCCTCGCCGTCGTCGAGAAGTGAGGCGCTGATACATGGCAGCCAAGCAACTTCAGTTTGACGAGGAGGCCCGTCGCTCCCTCGAGCGCGGCGTCGACACCCTCGCCGACACCGTCAAGGTGACTCTCGGCCCCAAGGGCCGCTACGTCGTTCTCGACAAGAAGTGGGGAGCCCCGACCATTACGAACGACGGCGTGACCGTCGCCAAGGAGGTCGACCTCACTGACCCGTACGAGAACCTCGGCGCCCAGCTCGCCAAAGAGGTCGCCACCAAGACCAACGACGTGGCCGGTGATGGAACCACCACCGCCACCGTGCTCGCCCAGTCTCTCGTTCACGAGGGTCTGCGCGCCGTGGCTTCCGGGGCGAACCCGGTCGGGCTCAAGCGCGGTATCGAGAAGGCCGTCGACGCCGTCGTGGAGGAGCTCCGCTCTATCTCGCGCGCCATCGACACCACCTCGGATATGGCCAGTGTCGCCACCATCTCCAGTCGTGACGAGACCATCGGCTCCCTTATCGCTGAGGCCTTCGACAAGGTTGGTAAAGACGGGGTTATTACCGTTGATGAGTCGCAGACCTTTGGCACGGAGCTTGGCTTCACCGAGGGCATGCAGTTCGACAAAGGTTACCTGTCTCCTTACATGGTCACCGATCAGGATCGCATGGAGGCTGTGATCGAGGATCCTTACATCCTCATTCACTCCGGCAAGATCTCGTCGATGAACGATTTGCTCCCCTTGTTGGAGAAGGTCATTGCTGCCCACGGCAGCTTGTTTATCGTGGCCGAGGACGTCGACGGGGAGGCTCTGAGCACCCTCGTCGTCAACAAGATCCGCGGTACCTTCAACTCGGTGGCCGTCAAGGCTCCGGCCTTTGGTGACCGCCGCAAGGCAATGCTGCAGGACATCGCCACCCTCACCGGTGGCCAGGTCGTCGCACCTGAGGTTGGGCTCAAGCTCGACCAGGTGGGCCTCGAGGTCTTGGGCCGCGCCAAGAAGGTTGTCGTCACCAAGGACAACGCCACGATCGTCGACGGTGCCGGTGACAAGGCCGACGTCGAAGGTCGCGTCGCCCAGCTGCGTGCTGAGTACGACAATTCCGATTCCGAGTGGGATCGCGAGAAGCTCCAGGAGCGCATCGCCAAGCTCGCCGGTGGTGTGTGTGTCATTCGCGTGGGTGCGGCCACTGAGGTCGAGCTCAACGAGAAGAAGCACCGCATCGAGGATGCTGTTTCCGCGACCCGTGCAGCCATTGAGGAGGGCATCGTTGCCGGTGGCGGCTCCGCCCTCATTCACGCTGCCCACGTGCTCGACGGGGATCTCGGTCTCGAGGATGACGAGAAGGCCGGTGTGCAGATTGTCGCCAAGGCCGTTCGCGAGCCGCTGCGCTGGATCGCTGAGAATGGTGGCGAGCCCGGTTACGTGATCGTCTCCAAGGTCGCCGAGATGGAGCCTGGACATGGCTACAACGGCAAGACCGGGCAGTACGTGGATCTCATCGCTGACGGCGTCATTGACCCCGTCAAGGTGACTCGTTCGGCCCTGGCCAACGCCGCCTCTATTGCCGCTCTGCTGCTCACCACCGAGACTCTCGTGGTGGACAAGCCGGAGGACGAGGACGACAACAAGTGAGGCTGACTCACTGATTCTCATAATCGGCGACGGGCCCCAGAACCACGTGGTTCTGGGGCCCGTCGCTATGGGGTGCTGTGGCCGTTGCAGGTGTGCCGTCGGAGGTGTCTGATCATGCATGACCTTAAGACCGAGGAGCGTTACTCTCCACAGCTCGTGTCTTTGAGCGGTTTACCTTCACGGTCCATGGTGTTGAAAATCTCATGGCCTTCCGGCAGGTGCTGCAGGTAGTCGCGTTCGCTATCGGGGGCAGTGTGCTCCAGTCCAAGCTCCGCACTAAGAGCATCTTGGGCTGCGGCACGCAAGGCGTATTCGGCATCTGCATTCTTGAGCTGATCTGGAGTGGCGTCGTTGGCCACCATCATGCCGACCTGCGCATCCTCAGGGACCTGCGGGATGACTCCGGCATCGACGCGCTCACGGTGCCCCTTGATCTCACGAGCGATAACGCGCGCTAGGAAGTACATTCCCAGCACATTCGGCACTGCCATGAGAAAGAGCATGGCGTCGGCCAGATCAAGAATTGAGGTCATATTTGTTGCGGCCCCGACTACCAACAAGATGAGGAAGAGCACGTTGTAGATGCGCTCGGCAGTGGCTGAGTTGCCGAATAGGTAACCCACAGCCTTTTTACCGTAGAACGAGTAGGACAGCATTGTCGAGAATGCGAACAGCACCACAGCCAGCGTCAGCAGGGAGCTGAACCACGGGGCAACGGTTTTCAGCGCCTGGGTGGTCATCTGCACGCCATTGGCACCACCGTTCCGGTAAACCCCAGTGATGATGATGGTGATGGCCGTCATAGTGCAAATGACGACTGAGTCGATGAACGGCTCCCACATGGCAACGAAGCCTTCTTGAGCCGGGCGACGCGTCTTTACCGCAGAGTGAGCGATACCAGCGGTACCGACCCCGGCCGCATTCGAGAAGGCGGCACGTTGGACGCCGACGATCAGTACTCCGAGGATCCCACCAGCGACGCCGTGCCCGGTGAAGGCACCGGACCAGATGGCCTCGAAGGCACTGCTGACCTGGGAGATGTTGGCGCCAATAACGGCCAGACACATGATGACGTAGAGGATGCCCATGAACGGCACAATCTTGGAGGTCGCAGCGCCGATCTTGGAGGCACCTCCGACGATGACGATCCCGACGAGGACCGTGAAGACTAGGCCAACGACCCACATGTGGGTGCCAATCCAGGAGCTCTGACCGCCGGCGAACATCGCGAGCTGGTAGGCAGCCTGATTGGACTGGAACATATTGCCGGCGCCAATGACACCAAAGGTGGTGCAGATGGCGAAGAGGGCAGCAAGGACGCGGCCCAGTTTGGGTTTTCCGATCGACGCAAGACCGTCACGCAGGTAGTACATCGGACCACCAGAGGTGGTTCCGTCATCGTTGATGATGCGGAATTTCACCCCGAGTGTGGCCTCAGACATTTTGACGCTCATGCCGACCAACCCGGCTACCGCAATCCAGAACGAGGCTCCCGGCCCTCCGGTTGCGATCGCGGTGGCGACACCGGCGATATTTCCCAGGCCGACGGTGCCTGACAACTCGGTTGCGAGGGCCTGGAAGCTGGTGACGTCACCAGGGTCGGTGTGACGGGAGAAGTGGCCCCGCATCACGTGGCTGGAGTGACGGATCGATGCTGGACGCAGCTGCTGAAAGCCCAGGTAGATGGTGAAGAAAATGCCGGCCCCGAGCAACCAAGCCAGGATGAGCGGGAATTCATTTCCCCCCGGCATGGGGATAGCCCAGAACACCGCGCCAGAAATGGCGGTAGCAATGGGGGAGACGAAGTTGTCGATGGTTTGATCCAAGCTCAGTGGAGCTGGGGTAAGGATCTCGAGGCTTGATAATACGATGCCAAGTGGCACGAAGGGTCCTATCCGTTGACGACATGGGACACCAAGCCCGGCACCAGCCATCCGTGACAGCCGATCTCAACGCGCACCGGCGCCAGTGGCTCGGCGGGTACGGCCACCCACATCGCCATGACCGCGGGCAGGGCCGCGCCTGTGGCGGAGCAAAACCGCCCTGAATACTTTAGCGGTTGGGTGTGTCACATGGCCCAAACCTCCGACACTGGCGCTTCTTCGCGGCGTCTGATTGTGTTATTCCCCTACGCTAAGTGGTGATGACCGCGACCGCCCCCCTTGACGAATTTCAGTCTGTCCTGGCGCATAGCCAACCGGATTGGCAACGTCTGGTTGAGGTGTTGACGGTGGGGTTCGTCGGCTCGCTCATGATGACGTTGTCGGGTTGGGGATCTCCGAATGGCGGGGTCCCCGCGCATGTGCGTCCGATGGGTGTGGCAGTGGCTGTCAGCGGCATCACAGGTCTGGCTGCCATAATCATCGCGTGGTTGCGTTCCCGCAAACTCGTGGGACGCCGCGTGCTGACTCTGGTCGTGTGGTCGTTGCCGCTGCTTTTTGGCCCGCCGCTGCTGAGCCAAGATGGATGGGCCTACGCGGCTCAAGGTTGGATTCTCACCCAGGGGATGGACCCATACCTCGTCCCGCAAGGTCTGGCCGAAGTTCTCGGCAAGGCTGTTGACACGCCGTGGCAAGAAACGACGGCGGTGTATCCCCCCGGGTCACTGTGGATTCAGGCAGCCATGGTGAAGCTTGGCCACGCGGATCCCTTGTGGTCCATGATGCTTATGCGAGTACCCGCCGTCATCGGCGTTGCGCTCATGGTTTGGGCTGTCCCTCGCTTAGCACGTTACGCCGGAACCGACCCGGACCACGCCCTTTGGCTGGTGGTGTGTTGCCCATTGATGACGTTGAGCGTGATTGGGGGCATGCACAATGACGGACTTCAGGTGGGTTTGTCTCTTATCGCACTCGTTGCGGCCGCACATCTGGCCTTGACGGGCCGGGGTTGGCTCGGGCTCGTTCTTGGCGGGGCGCTCGTCGGGCTGGCTGGCAGCGTCAAGCAGCCCGGCGTGCTAGCTGGGGTTGGCGTCGTCGCCCTAGTCCACGTCAATGCGGTGCGCCACGGTGGCCATCAATGGTCGACTCGCAATTGCTGGTCGGCGCTACTCGCTCGCATCGCAGCAGGCGCAATTCCTGCCGTGGCCGTATTTGGCGGGATTTCGGCTATCCATGGGTTAGGTCTGGGGTGGCTCAACAGTACGGCAGGTAGCCCGGTATCAGTGACCAGCGACTCTCCGATTGCGCTCGTCGTCCAGATTTTGCGAGGCAGCAGAGGCATTCCGTTGGACAGGCTAGTTGGGCCGGCGACCGGCGTCAGTCTGGCCCTCACCGTCGCTGCCATGATCTGGTGTTGGATGCGATGGGGCCCCATTCCGCCTTGCAACATTCGACTGGGCCGAGTCGCATCGCGTAGCTGTAACGTGAACAACGTCGTTACAGGCCAAATTGGCAGCCCCCTTCGGCTGCAAGCAGGCGTGATGATCGTCTTTGCCGCCCTAGGGGCGTCCTTACAGCCTTGGTATCTCATTGGTCCGCTGGCATTGCTCGCCTCAGTTCAGTTGCGGCGGACCCACCGCGACGCCGTCATTGGTGGCGTTGTCGCTACTGTCATACTCACCATGATGCAGTGGTATTGGTCGCCGTATGTGTGCCTGCCGCTGGTCATCGTGGGATATTTCATCGTCTGGCGGATTCCGAAAGCAAGGGCATTCGTGACAGCGGCGAGCTGACGGGACCGCCTCGCTCAAGACGGCAGGCCAGGCCACGGGTGAGGACCGTCGATGCGAGCGGCGATAGGATGACGAGTATCCCGGTGAAAGGTGGCTCATGACCTCGGACTCCCGCCCGACCACGATTGAGGAGCTGGCACCGCTAGCCCTCACCTTCGATGACGTCCTGCTTCAGCCAGTTGAGAGCAACGTCATTCCCTCCCAAGTCAAGACGACGACGAGGGTTTCCCGCAACATTTCCATCGCGATTCCGCTTGTCAGCGCGGCGATGGATACCGTCACTGAGACCCGGATGGCGGTCGCTATGGCGCGTGAAGGTGGCCTTGGCATCCTGCACCGTAACCTGTCCATTGAGGATCAGGCAGCCATGGTCGATCAGGTGAAACGCTCTGAGGCAGGCATGGTTGACGAGCCCATCACAATCTCCCCCAATGCCACCTTGGCTGACGCCGAAGAGCTTTGCCACACCTACCGAATTTCAGGTGTGCCTGTTGTTGATGACAGGGAAAACCTGGTTGGCATCGTCACGAACCGGGACATGCGCTTTGAGGACAACCCACAGCGTCCTATCCGCGAGGTTATGACCCCGGCCCCGCTCGTTACCGCTCCAGTGGGAACCAGTCCCTCTGACGCTCTTTCGCTGCTGGCTGCCCATAAGATTGAGAAGCTGCCGCTCGTCGACGCTGACGGTAAGTTGCGTGGCCTGTTCACCCTCAAGGACTTCGTCAAGGCCGATAAATACCCCAATGCCACCAAGGATCCGCAAGGACGCCTACGTGTAGGTGCCGCAATCGGATTCTTCGGCAACTCGTGGGACCGCGCTATGGCTCTGGTCGAAGAAGGAGTTGACCTCATCATCGTCGACACCGCCCACGGCCACACCCAGGGTGTCCTTGACATGATCGCCCGGCTGAAAGCCGAGCCAGCCGCCCAGGGTGTTGACGTTGTCGGCGGCAATATCGCCACCTATGAGGCCGCCAAAGCGCTGTGCGAGGCGGGTACTGACGGCATCAAGGTTGGTATTGGGCCGGGTTCGATCTGCACTACCCGCGTCGTTGCCGGGGTCGGCGTCCCGCAGGTGACTGCCATCTTTGAAGCTTCCAAGGCTGCTCGTCAATATGGCGTGCCGGTTATCGGTGACGGTGGCCTACAGTACTCCGGTGACATTGCCAAGGCTCTTGTCGCCGGTGCCGATGCCGTCATGCTCGGCTCTTTACTGGCTGGTTGTGAGGAGTCCCCCGGCGAGCTCGCCTTCATCAACGGCAAGCAGTTCAAGACTTACCGTGGCATGGGATCGATGGGAGCCATGTCGGCGCGTGGCGAGAAGTTGTCCTACTCCAAAGATCGTTACTTCCAGGGCGATGTCACGACTAACGACAAGATCATTCCGGAGGGCATCGAAGGCCAGGTCGCTTACCGCGGCCCGCTTGGCGCGGTGGCCTACCAGCTGGTCGGTGGGCTGCGTCAGTCGATGTTCTACACCGGGGCCCGAACTATCGACGAGTTGCACGAGCGAGGACGCTTCGTGCGTATCACCTCGGCGGGTTTGCGCGAGTCTCATCCGCATGACATTCAGATGACGGTTGAGGCCCCCAATTACTCTGTCCACTGACGGGCGAGCCGGACATCCGGCAGGAAAGGAATCATGTACGACATCGGACGCAGCAAGCGTGCCACCCGGGCTTACAGTCTGGACGACATCGCCCTCATTCCCTCGCGGCGCACCCGTGGCACCGAGAGGGTGAACCTGGAGTGGCGCATCGACGCGCTCACCTTCGACTTCCCGATCATGGCCGCCCCCATGGACTCGGTCATGAGCCCGGCGACGGCTATTGAATTTGGGCGTTTGGGGGGCCTGGGCGTGCTCAACCTTGAAGGCTTGTGGACCCGTTACGAGGATCCCACTCCGTACCTCGAGGAGCTGGCTGGTATGAGCGACGATGTCGCCACCACCCGTCGGATGCAAGAGATTTACGCCGAGCCAATCAAGGCTGAGCTCATCACCGAACGGATGGCTGAAATCCGGGCCGCTGGGGTGCCAGTGGCGGGGTCGCTGTCACCGAAGAATGCCTCGCGTTTCTCCGAAACGGTGGTCAATACCGGGGCGGACTTTTTCGTTATCCGTGGCACGACGGTGTCGGCGGAGCACGTGGCCAACGGTGACGACGTCCTGGACCTGCGTAAGTTCATTTACGAGCTCGACGTACCCGTTATCGTCGGTGGTTGCGCTACCTACCAGGCCGCCTTGCATCTTATGCGCACCGGTGCTGCCGGTGTCCTTGTAGGTTTCGGTGGAGGAGCGGCCCACACCACTCGCCAGGTGCTGGGTATCCAGGTGTCAATGGCATCCGCGATCGCCGACGTTGCCGAAGCGCGTCGTGACTATATGGATGAGTCGGGGGGACGCTACGTCCACGTCATCGCCGATGGCTCAGTGGGTCGTTCTGGCGACATCGCCAAGGCCATCGCCTGCGGTGCTGACGCCGTCATGGTCGGTTCGCCACTGGCTCGGGCTACCGAGGCCCCTGGCAAAGGTTGGCACTGGGGCGCTGAGGCGTGGCACCCCAACCTGCCGCGTGGTGCTCGGGTCCACTTTGAGCCGGTGGGGACCCTTGCCGAGGTGCTCAATGGTCCTTCCCGCGTCCCGGACGGCACCATGAACCTGGTTGGTGGGCTGCGTCAGGCCATGGCCACCACTGGATACTCGGAGGTTAAGGAGTTCCAGCGCATCGAGCTGACGATTCGTTAACCGTTCCACGAGGCAGAACGTTGCTCCGGTGAGCGGGTGGATCGCTAGCCTTCGGCCATGAGCGAAGTGCCCGAAGAATTGATCGTGTTGCGCGGCGCGATTGACAACATGGACGCCGCCCTCATCCATCTGCTCGCCGAAAGGTTCCGGATTACTCGCGAGGTAGGCCGCCTCAAAGCTGAGCGCGGTTTACCGCCGGCCGATCCCGACCGTGAGGCCGAGCAGATCGCGCGGTTGCGGCAATTAGCCGTCGAGTCGAACCTCGATCCCGAATTCGCGCAGAAGGTCATTAAGTTCATTGTGGCCGAGGTGGTGCGTCACCACGAGGCTATTGCTGACGGCGACGATTAGCGGCGGATGCAGGCGGGCCCCAGCTCGGACAACTGAACCTCAGATCAAGCGATGACGTCGCCCTGGTGCACCTTCGACGGGATCCCAACGACGACCGTGCCGGGGGCGACGTTCTTAACGACTAAGGCGTTGGCGCCGATCTTGCAGTCGTCGCCCACCGTGATGTCACCAATGACCTTGGCTCCGGCGCCGATGAGAACACGGTTGCCAATCGTGGGGTGACGCTTGAACTGCCCGCGGGCGCGACCACCGAGAGTCACCTGATGGTACATGAGGACGTCATCACCGATGACAGCCGTCTCACCAATAACGACGCCCATGCCGTGGTCGATGAAGAACCGGCGTCCAATCGTCGCTCCCGGATGGATCTCAATACCGGTGATATGACGAGACAATTGCGACAACAACCGCGCTAATGGTCGCAGCGCTGGGCTCTTGACCCACATAGTGTGGGCTAGGCGATGCGCCCAAATGGCGTGAACACCTTGGTAAGCGATGGCGACCATGATTTTCGAGGTTGCGGCGGGATCCTCGCGCATGGCGGCGTCGAGGTCCTCCATCACGCGTTCCTTACATCGCTTGAAGGTCTGGAGCAGGGCCGCTGTCTCAGTGCTCATATGTCCACCTTGGTTCTGCCGGTGAATAATGCCGGTAAAAACCATATCGAGCCGTGACCCTCCGGCCAACGGGGATGGTTGGGTTGATGCCGTTGTGCGTCATTTAGGCACATGGTTGACGAGATATCCGTGGCAATATGGGTACCGTGAGTGGCGCCGGGTGGGGTCTTGGGCCATAGACTCGCCCTCATGGAACAACTCCACGACGTCGTTCTGGTGGTCGACTTTGGCGCGCAGTACGCCCAGCTCATTGCCCGTCGGGTGCGTGAGGCGAATGTTTACTCCGAGATCGTCCCGCACAACATGCCAGTGCGCGACATGCTCGCTAAGGAACCCGCCGCCATCATTCTTTCGGGTGGTCCGGCCTCGGTTTACGCACAGGGCGCTCCGAGCGTCGATCCTGCCCTGTTTAACGCTGGTGTGCCGGTGATGGGCATTTGTTACGGATTTCAGGCGATGGCCCAGGCTCTTGGCGGTCAGGTGGCTCACACCGGAGCATCGGAGTATGGACGCACCAGCCTGTGCATTACATCTTCGGGTCAGCTTTTGTCCCGTATTCCCCACACCATTAGCGTGTGGATGAGCCACGGCGATTCCGTTTCCCGTGCCCCGGAGGGGTTCTCGACGCTGGCCCGCACCGCCGGCGCCCCGGTGGCGGCGTTTGAAGACGTGGAGCGCAAGCTTGTTGGCGTGCAGTGGCACCCTGAAGTGCACCACACGGAGTCCGGGCAGACGGTGCTTGAGCACTTCCTCTTTGACGTTGCCGGATGTCGTCCGGACTGGAAAGCCAGCTCGATCGTTGGCGACCAGATCGCGCAAATTCGCGGTCAGGTTGGTGACCGTCGCGTCATCTGTGGGCTGTCGGGTGGTGTTGATTCCGCTGTCGCCGCGGCTCTGGTGCAGCGTGCTGTGGGTGACCAGCTCACTTGTGTATTCGTCGATCACGGATTGCTGCGTAAGGGGGAGGCCGAGCAGGTCAAGGATGACTTCGTCGCTGCCACGGGCGCTGATTTGGTGGTGGCTGACGAGTCCCAGCGCTTCCTGGACGTCCTCACGGGGATCAGCGACCCTGAGGCCAAGCGCAAGATCATCGGACGCGAGTTCATCCGCACCTTTGAGGACGTTGCCAAGCGTCTCAACGCTGACCAGCCGATCGACTTCCTAGTGCAGGGAACCTTGTATCCGGATGTCGTTGAGTCTGGTGGCGGCGAGGGTGCTGCCAATATCAAGAGCCACCACAACGTTGGTGGGCTCCCCGATGACTTGCAGTTCAGTCTCGTTGAACCGCTGCGCACTCTCTTTAAGGATGAGGTGCGAGCTGTCGGCCTTGAACTTGGCCTTCCCAACGACATCGTCTGGCGTCAGCCTTTCCCCGGCCCGGGGCTGGCCATCCGCATCGTTGGTGAAGTTACTGCAGAGCGTCTGGAGGTGTTACGTACCGCTGATGCCATTGCGCGCGAGGAAATGGGAGCCGCAGGCCTGGACCGTAAGGTATGGCAGTGTCCGGTTGTCCTCCTCAGCGACGTTCACTCGGTGGGCGTGCAGGGCGACGGGCGCACTTATGGTTCGCCCATTGTGCTTCGCCCGGTGACTAGCGAGGACGCCATGACCGCTGACTGGGCGCGTGTTCCTTTTGACGTGCTGGAAAAGATCTCAACCCGTATTACGAATGCCTGCCCGCAGATCAACCGGGTGGTACTTGATATCACGTCTAAGCCACCGGCCACCATCGAGTGGGAGTGAGCCCCGACATGCTGTGAATGTAATGTGGCAGGGCCCGCACCGTCTTCGGTGCGGGCCCTGTCGTCTGGGAGCGTCGGGGTTGACGGGTGTGTTAGTTGAATCCACGGTTACAGCTCTGGGCTCCATTGCAAATAGGTTGCGTCGTTCGCGAGGGCGGTACGGCCACGTTGATGTTTCCGAGCGAGGTTGCAGAGGTCGTTGTAGCCCCGGCCGTCCGGTGTACCCCGGACGGTGCTGGTGGGGTTCCGGGCACCCTCCGATGCGCGCTGTCTTGCGGGAAGGGCGATCGGGGATCATTGCGCAAGCGTGAGCAGTCGTGCAGGTGTGTTTTCTCATGCCGGGGCCAGCGTCTCAGAGCACCATATGCTACGTCGCTGCCTTCTTGATGCATAAGACGGAAGCTGTCGACCATAGTTCGCCCCGCCGAATAGCTAGCGACAACACATCTGTTTCCTGCGTCTACGACCTACGCGACACGTTAAAAGTGTCTGGAGGTAGTTGGGTGGCGAGGTGGGTGCCGATTAGACAGGGATCGTGCTGGTGGCGGCCGTCAATCCTTGTAGGGATCGAATGGAGCGTTGGGGGTGGAACCTTGCGTGCCTTCAGGCTTGCGCGGAGAATGAGTCTTGTTGACCAAGTCCGCAACGACACTCGATCCGCTGCCCTCGTCGGGGATGATTGCCCATAGGACGAGGTAGATGAGTGGTCCAGAACCTGCTATGAGAATGAGGAGGGCTGCGACGATGCGGACGATGGTGGGGTCGAGATCAAGGGAGTTGGCGATGCCCTGACAGACGCCGCCAATGATGCGGCCTTCTTTGGGGCGCGTGAGCTTAGACATGTCATTCCTCCTAAGGGGCGTGCGCGATCGCGGCTATGTCGATTCCCCAACTGGTGGGTTTTCATCCATGATGCCACGCCAAGGCTGTTCTCCAGCCCTGAGATGTCGATCATGGTAATAAAAAAGCCTACGTCCGTCGCGGTCGCTTCTGCCTCCCCGGGCGTGATTGTCCGGTATGAAGGACCGGGCGGTGCAATTCGTAGTGGCAGTGGCGACGCGCATTGGCGTGGTTACCGCGGACTTATTTGGGGGTGCAGGCAGTCCCCAGCGTCCCCCGCTGTCCTTGACGATGACGTCGACCGCTGGGAGGCGGTACACGTGATGCGCAGTGAGACCCCCTCAATGATGAGGCCTCGCTGGAGTGGGCGTAGGTCAGGTGGCTACTATGCCTTCTTTTTGGTGATGATGCCCCAGATCCACAGGACAATGAGGGCGCCAACGATCGAAATGAGCCAGGTCCAGGGGCTCCAGAAGCTACCGAGTGGCTTGTTGAAAATAACGGAACCGAGCCAGCCGCCGAGAACCGCGCCAATAACGCCGAGGAGAAGGGTGACGAGGAAACCGCCGCCCTGTTTACCCGGCATGATGGCCTTAGCGATGGCGCCTGCGATGAGGCCGAGGACAATCCATGCAATAAATCCCATGGATTTATTGTTCATCACGGAAGGCTAGCGCGTCCAGCAGTTACCGCTGAAACTGATGAAAACTCTGTACAAACGGACACATGTGACTATTGTTAACTGTACTTTGGCAAGGGGTTATGTATTTTGTTACGCTGCCGACGGAATTTTAGAAAAACGGTCGCCAAGGCGACAGTAGAGCTTCAGTGAGTTTTGCTACGTGAGAGCGTGACTGCCATTCGTCTAGAGTCAGTTCCACGCAGTTAGCCACGTCGATCTCGAAAATTTCGGCCATTCGTTGGGCGACGGTGGGGTCAGTGATAGCGACGTTTACCTCATAGTTGCCTTGGAGGGATAACCGGTCGAGATTCGCCGTGCCAATCGTCGACCAAATGCCGTCAATAGTGCAGGTCTTCGCGTGGACCATGGCTCCCTGGTAAAGGAATAGGCGCACGCCCTGGTGGAGAAGACGTTCGTAGTAACCCCGGCTCAGCCAGTCGGCGATGATATGGTTCGATTCAGCCGGAATGACGATCCTGACGTCAACCCCGCGGGATGCAGCTTGGTGGAGGGCCGCGATGACATCGTCATCGGGGATGAGGTAACCCTGGGTCATCCAGATCCGTTCACTTGCGCGATCGATGGCCTCTAGGTACATGTTCCGGATGGGATAGACCGCCATTCGGGGGGAGTTGCGATGCACAGCGAAAGGGGTATCCCAATAACGCACGTCGGGGGATGGCAATACGGGTTGGTTGCGTCGGGGGGCCAGAGCTCCCTTGGGACGCTGATTCCACATATCGACAAAGGCATTTTCGAGTTCCCCGACGGCGGGGCCGGTAATACGAGCATGGGTGTCGCGCCAGCGGTCGGCGTAGAGGGCGCCGATGTTGTAACCGCCGATGTAGGCGACTTTGGAATCGACGATGAGGAGCTTGCGGTGGTCTCGCCCCAGATTGCGCAGCGTCGGCATCCATGAGGGGGTGACGAGAGGCTGGGCCCGTACCTGCACCCCCTCGAGTTGCCGAAAGAACCGTGGGCCTACAACGAGGTTGGCGAAGGTGTCCCACATCGCATAAACCTTGACCCCGCGGGCGGCCGCTTCCACGAGTGACTGCCGGAAACGGCGCCCAACATTGTCGTTCTTCCAGATGAAAGTCTCAAGGTAGACGGTGTGTTGAGCTGACTCGACATCGGAGATCATCGCCGCATAAAGATCGCGTCCGAATGTGAAAATCTCGACCTGATGGCCGGACACTTCGAGGGGTTCCACTGGTGCAGTGGGGAAACGGTATGGGCGCCGGCCTCGTCGTTTGATGCCGTTAAAGGCGACTAGTCCTGCCATCGTGGCTATCTGGGCGGCAACCACCCCGCCCGCTGTCCAGTGCAGTGCGCGGCGAACAGTGAATCTTTGGCGAGGGATCCGGGTCATGTGCACAGAGTACCGGGCCCCCGTGCACCGGCTGTGAGGTAATCGGCGTCGGGGACCCGGAATGAATGGGTGTTGTCGTCAAGAATTATACGCTGGGTGCGCTATATCGCCGCAATGCTTACCGCCGCAGTGCGCGGCGGGCCAGCCAGTTGCCTAAGAACTGCGCCAACTGCACGACGATGATGATCGTTACCACTGCGATGGCTGTGACTGCCCAATTGTAACGCTGGTAACCGTAGGTAATGGCGAATTGACCTAGACCGCCGCCACCCAGGGCGCCAGCGATGGCCGTCATATCGACAATCGCAATGAGGATGTAGGTGTAACCGAGAATCAGCGGCCCCAGCGCCTCCCGGGCAACGACGTCAAAAAGGATTCGCCACGGCCCGGCCCCCATAGCACGGGCGGCCTCAATAACACCAGGATCAACGGTGACGAGATTCTGCTCAACAATCCGAGAGATGGCGAAGGTCGCCGCGATGCACAGTGGGAAGGTGGCCGCCCGTACTCCGATCGTGGTGCCGATGACCTTGAGGGTGAGGGGAGCGATAGCCGTCATAAAGATGATAAACGGAATCGGCCTAATGATGTTGACGATGATGTTGAGGATGGTGTGAACGGCCTTGTTGGCCAGTAGACCACCACGCCGGGCGGCATACAACAAGTTTCCTAGCACTAGGCCACAGATTCCTCCAATGACGAGGGTGATAAGGGCCATGAAGAGGGTTTCCCAAATTGACTGAAGATAGATAGGGCGCAAATAGTCGTTCATCAGTGGGCCTCCTCGCCGGTCGTCGAGACGATTGCAGGAACGGCCGGTGCCGCCGAGTCGGATACCTCGTCGAGGATGCGAGCAGCCTGCTCGACAGCCTGAGCCGGACCAGACAAGGCCACGGTGTAATTGCCCAGCGAGCCGTCATGTACCTCAATGACACCACCGTGGACGATCTGGAAGGTCGCCCCAGTGTGGCTTATGCGAGCTAACGCGGTCCCGAAAGAGTCGCTGGCGACCGAACTGACGTCGACGAGTCGGGCATCAGGGTTTTCTGACTGCAACCGTGCCTGCTCCTCCCCGTTAGGGTGCTGGCCGATAATCGTCGCCAGGAAGCGCTGGGTGGTCTCAGACTGTGGGTGAGCAAAGACCTGCCGGGCGCTCCCAGACTCGACGAGATGGCCAGCTTCTAGCACTGAGACCTGCTGGGCGATCGAGCGGACGACCTCCATCTCGTGGGTGATGACGACAACCGTCACCCCAAGTTCTGCATTGACTCGTTTGAGCAACGATAAGACATCGGCCGTCGTTTCTGGATCAAGGGCTGAGGTGGATTCATCAGCCAACAGAATCGACGGTTTCGTTGCGAGAGCTCGCGCGATGCCAACCCGCTGCTTCTGCCCACCCGAGAGCTGGTCTGGGTGGTCCCAGGCTTTGCTCGTCAACCCGACGAAGCTCAGCAACTCGGTGACGCGCTTTTTCTCCTCCACCTTCTTCCAGCGAGCTAGCTTGAGCGGATAGGCAACGTTGTCGTAGATGGTCCTTGACCCGAACAGGTTGAACTGCTGGAAGATCATCCCGATGTCTGCGCGCAGCGGTCGCATCGCCTTGTCCGAGAGCTGGGCGACATCGGTGCCGTCTACCAGGACGCGGCCCCTTGTGGGTGTCTCTAACCCGTTGGTGAGGCGCACCAGAGTGGATTTGCCAGCCCCGGAGTGCCCGATGACGGCTGAGATGGAACCTCTCTTGATAGCCAAGCTCACATCGTCAAGGGCTCGTACTGTGCCGGAGCGGGTACGAAACTCCTTAGTGACGTGATCGAAGACGATGTGGTCAGGACACTGCGGCGCCGAGGAAGGCGCGATGTCTGTTGCCATGTGGAAGGCCTCGCTGGAAATCGGATGTGGGTCACGAGTTTGACTTTTTGATGCTGGTAGTTAGGTCGCTGAGGATTTTGTCCAGATCGGCCTTGGAACGGCCGGAGGCGATCTTGGCGGTGCCACCAGACTGTTTGATAATGGCTTTCTCGACGTCGGGATCGGACCACAGCTTGGCGACCTTCTGGTAGGTCGGGTCGTTCTTGTCAGCGTCCTTGACCGCGATGATGTTGAGGTACGGATCGGCCGTCTTTCCGGTAGCGTCGTCGGTGTAGATAGCCTTGTTGCGGTCCAGTCCGGCATCCGCGGCGAAGTTGTTATTGACGACGGCACCATCGACGCCGTCGAGGGAGGCGGCAGTCTGAGCTGCATCGATCGCCTTAATCTTCACCTTGGACTGGTTGGCGATGACGTCGGCGGGGGTCGATAGCGCCGAGCCGCTGCCACGTAGTTTCACCAGGCCAGCCTTCTGCAACACCAACAGGGCGCGTCCCTGGTTGGTGGCATCGTTCGGGATGGCGATGGTGGCCCCGGCTGGCAGCTGGGAGAGTTGCTGGTACTTCTTCGAGTAGACATTCAGCGGGACGATGTAGGTCGCGCTTAGTGGAGTGATGTTGTCGTGGTTTTTGACGTTGTAATCAGCTAGGAAAAGCAGGTGCTGGAAGGCGTTGAGGTCGACCTGCCCCTGGGACAGCGCCACGTTAGGCTGGGTGTAATCGTTGAAGCTGACAACCTGAATATTGATGCCCTCAGCAGCGGCCTTTTCCTTGATGACGTTCCAGTAATCGTCGGCAGCCTCAGTCGTCCCGATCTTGACGGTCGTCTTGCCAGCGGCAGAGTTTTCTTCCTTGTTCTTGGCTACTGCAACAGTGATGCCCGCGATGATTGCGAGCGCGACGATGATGACTCCAATGATGAGGCCGGTGTGGCGTCCTCCGGGCTTTTCGGGAAGCGCCTCGGGGGTGGACGCCGAAGATGCAGGTGTGCTCATGATAAGTCTCCTGGAAATGTCGCAGATAGGTGTGGCGAACGACTCACCTATCCTGGGGTCGTCCGGGGTGGCATGCCGGTATGCGTCACGACACAGATATGGGTATAGGTCGACCACTGGCTCAAATTCAGTGGGAGAGGTACGGAAGTCCTGCCGGCGGAGATAAACCCGCCGTCAGCAGGTGCCGAGCATTCGCAGGCAGCACGGGCGGCACATCATCATCGAAGCCGCGCGAAGGTCGGCGTCGACGGTGTGGCTGAAGGCCGCAGTCATGGTAGTGCTCCTGGATTAGATAAAGACCTCACTCGAGAGTCTGTCAAGAACGTAGGCGGTAGTCGCGGCATATGTCAACTCTGTGATGACGCTCATCACGTCTGGCAGCGTGGTCGCGTTCAGGTGCGTGCGCATTCACGGCAGCAGACTCAGCGGAGGATCTGGTCGTGTGTACCGGTACACAGGGAGTTTGCCATGTCGTCGATCGTGTACCAGACTCAGCCAACCTGCCAGATTGGCCACGTGACGATCCCGAGCGCCACGCCACTCGCCCTCAGCTCGTGCATGTGATAGCGGCAGTTGTGGCCGTCAAAGCACCACAGTCCAGAGGGTCGCCGTCGATGCAGACGGCGATCGCTGCGCCATAGGACGTGACAGAGAACATGGGTTCCGCCGTGTTTGTGAAACCAAGGCCCGGTGCGTTTTTGCCGTCGGTGCCAGTTATAACACGGGCGTGGCCCATCGGGTCGTAGCGTTGGCCACTATTGCGGCCGGCAATGGGTAAAAGTCCGAGAACCCGAGTCCACTAGCACCACATCCGGGTGAGGACGCAGAGGAGATCCGATTGCCGTTGTGTGTTCATCAACTTGGTCGGCAGGTTCTGGCATGGCCACCTGGCCCATTGTGGGGCGATCCCACCGTTAGGAGCTCCCCTTGAAAAAATCGGTCTGGTTACGCGCCCAGATCTGTTCACCGGGGGTATCTAGCGCCATTCGGGCAGGCCCCATCTGGCGGGTCGCCAACATGTCGGCCACCAGCCAGCACCACTTTGCCTGCACTGCGTCCCCATCCCAGAAGGTAGGAGAATTATGCGCGAGCCCCTCAGCCGATTAGGCCGGGGCATCCAACAATTCAGGTGGGCGTGCTTCCTAGCCTGTCGCGCTAACTCAGGGGATGAAGTTGAGGTACGTCCAGGGCTCTTGAATGCGATTCGCTGTGAACGTTTGAGGCTATGCCCTCTATGCCACGCCGGAGGCAGCTATGGGCCGGTAGGCTGTGAGTCGCCATGACGACACCGAATCTGTTTTCGTTTTTCGAATCGGCCAATGAGAGACGCAGCCCCGTTGAACCCGGGGTCTTGCCGGCCTATGCTCCAGCGAGGGCCGGGACGGCCGCCCCTGCTGACCTGCTGGCCGACCTCAACGAGCCCCAGCGCGAGGCTGTGCTGCACGCCGGATCGCCGGTCCTCGTCGTCGCGGGTGCAGGCTCGGGAAAGACGAGAGTTCTAACGCGACGTATCGCGCATCTGGTGGGGGAGCGGGGCGTTCATCCTGGTTCGATTTTGGCCATTACCTTCACCAATAAGGCGGCGGCTGAGATGAAGGCGCGCGTCGTAGACCTGGTAGGAAATCGCGCTAAACCGATGTGGGTGTCAACCTTCCATTCTGCCGCGGTGAGGATGCTACGCACCGACATTGATCGCCTGGGTATTTCCCGCAATTTCTCAATCTATGACGATACCGATGCCAAAAGACTCGTCACTCTGGTTACCCGCGATCATAATTTGGATCCTAAGAAGTTTCAGCAGCGTGCTATTATGAACTGGATCTCAAATCAAAAAAACGAGCTTATTTCTCCGGATGAAGCGCGCGCGGCTGCAAGTACCGGCAATGACCGCACCAATGGTGAAGTCTACGCCGAATACCAACGTAGACTTCGTGCCGCAAACGCCTTAGATTTCGATGATCTCATCATGTGTACCGTCACTCTGTTGAGGCAGTTCCCTGAGGTTCGCGAACAGTACCGACGCCGTTTTAGGCACGTCCTCGTCGATGAGTACCAGGACACTAACACCGCCCAATATCAGTTCATTCGTGAGCTGTGTGGGGATGACCCGGTCGAATTAGATGACGGTGCTCGCAGTGTCGATCCGCCAGAGCTCATGGTGGTTGGTGACTCGGATCAGTCGATTTACGCATTCCGGGGCGCGACAATCCGAAACATCCTTGACTTCGAGAAGGATTTCCCAGGGGCTAGGACGATTCTGTTGGAGCAGAATTATCGCTCTACTCAGACGATTCTTTCCGCTGCAAATAATCTCATCAAGATGAATCCGAGTCGTCCTGTCAAGAATCTGTGGACCGACCAGGGAGACGGCGACAAGATCGTCGGATATGTCGCCGATACCGAACATGACGAGGCCGCTTGGGTAGCCCGACGGATTGACGAACTCGTCGATGAGGGGCGCACCAGCTACGGACAGGTGGCCGTCTTTTACCGCACCAACGCTCAGTCGAGGGCCTTCGAGGATGTCTTCATCCGCACCGGCCTGCCCTATCGCGTCGTCGGCGGTGTGAGGTTCTATGAGCGCAAAGAAGTCCGGGACGCCGTCAGTTACCTACGCGCCATCGCGAACCCCTCCGATGATGTTTCCCTGCGTCGCATTCTCAATACACCGCGTCGCGGCATTGGGACGCGAGCCGAGGCGGCCGTCGAGATGTTTGCTACAGCTCGCCGGATTAGCTTCTGGGAGGCCCTGAAACGGATCGACGAGATCGACGCTCTGGCAACCAGGTCGGTCAATCAGATCCGAGCCTTCGTTAGTCTCATGGACGACCACATCGCGATGGTGGAGCAGGGGAAACGCGCTGACGAGATCGCCAGCTCGATCCTGAAAGAATCCGGCTACATCGCCGAATTAGAGAACTCCAAGGACCCACAGGATGAGACGAGACTGGAAAACCTCATCGAGCTCGCCTCGGTGGCCCAGGAATTCGTCGCCAGAGTCCATACTGTCGACATTGAGGAGGCTGAGCAGGATACCGTCGAAGACCTTGAGCTGTCTGGCGACGACTCCCTGCCGGCCTTCCTGGAGCAGATCGCTTTGGTGGCCGATTCCGACCAGGTTCCTGCCGACTCTGACGGAGTCGTCACCCTTATGACCCTGCACACTGCAAAAGGTCTGGAATTCGATACGGTCTTCATCACTGGGTTTGAGGACGGTGTCTTCCCTCACATGAGGTCCCTTGCCGACGCCACCGAACTGTCCGAGGAGAGGCGATTGGCCTACGTCGGTATCACTCGCGCCCGCAAACAGCTGTTTTTGTCGCGGGCTTCGGTGCGCACCATGTGGGGCGAGGCCCAGTACAACCCGCCGAGCCGATTCGTTGACGAGATCCCCCCACGCCTCATTGATTGGGAGAGAATCGGTCAGGCCTCGGTGGGATGGTCAACGTCGGCGAGTGACCGCTCTCAATCAGCACGCGGGTCCCTACGCGACGACATTCCGGCTTTTGGTTCTGGGCGAGGGCTAGCAAGCGCGCCCAAAGGACGTGCCCTCGCGCTGTCGGTAGGGGACAAGGTACTTCACTCCACCTTCGGGCTGGGAACCGTCAAGGCCACGTCCGGCAAAAGCGACAACGCGAAGGCTGACGTCGACTTCGGATCGGCTGGGCTCAAAAGGCTGGCGCTGCGATTCGCGCCGTTGGAGAAACTGTGAGGAGATGCTAATCGTCGGCTGCTACGAGCGGCTAGATTGCTCGGCGTCGTAACACCGAGTGGGCAGTGGGCCGTCGAGGTTGTTAACCTGTTCCCGGTGGGCAAACGACCAACCGTTTCCACCCCAACGTGAACATTCTTGTTCGAGGTGGCGGGTTGGCGTCAGCTCCGTCCCCGGCCCGTCTACGGCCGGTTGACTCGCAGAGTGGAGAGATTGTGGACCTGTACGAATACCAAGCCCGCGACCTGTTCGAGAAGCACGGTGTTCCCGTGCTTCGGGGCGTCGTCGCGGAGACTCCCGAGCAGGCGTCCGAGGCCGCAGCGAAGTTGGGTACCCCCGTTGTCGCCGTCAAGGCACAGGTTAAGGTGGGTGGCCGTGGCAAAGCTGGCGGCGTGAAGATCGCCAAGTCCCCTCAGGAGGCAGCCGAGCACGCCAAAGCCATCCTGGGTATGGACATCAAGGGTCACACCGTTCACAAGGTGATGATCGCTGAAGGTGCTGACATTGCTGAGGAGTACTACTTCTCGATCCTGCTTGACCGTGGGGAGCGACGCTACCTGGCGATGTGCTCGCGTGAGGGCGGCATGGACATCGAGACTCTCGCTAAGGAGCGCCCCGAGGCCCTCGCCAAGGTGCCGGTCGATCCGATTGACGGCATTGACGACGCCAAGGCCCGCGAGATCCTCACCCAGGCCGGTTTCCCAGAGAGTGAGCAGGACGCCATCGCCCCGGCTGTCATCAAGTTGTGGGAGACCTACCGTGATGAGGACGCCACCCTCGTTGAGGTCAACCCGATGATCAAGACCGGTGACGGACGCATCCTTGCTATCGACGGCAAGATGACCGTCGACAACAACGCGTCGTTCCGTCAGCCTGACCATGCGGCCTTGGTGGACCGCGCCACCACCGACCCGCTCGAATTGCGTGCCGGTGAGCTCGGTCTCAATTACGTCAAACTTGACGGCAACGTCGGCGTCATCGGAAACGGTGCCGGCCTCGTTATGAGCACCCTCGACTGCGTTGCCTACGCTGGCGAGAACTTCCCGGGATCCCCCGCCCCTGCCAACTTCCTCGATATCGGTGGCGGCGCCTCGGCAGAGATCATGGCCAACGGCCTCGATCTCATCATGAGTGACGAGCAGGTGCATTCCGTGTTCGTCAACGTCTTCGGCGGTATCACCGCCTGTGACCAGGTGGCGCTTGGCATTAAGGGCGCCCTCGAGAAGCTGGGCGACAAAGCCACCAAGCCGCTCGTCGTCCGTCTGGACGGTAACGCTGTGGCCGAAGGCCGCACGATCCTCGAGGAATTCAACCACCCGCTCGTGACCATGGTCCCGACCATGGACGAGGCCGCCAGCAAGGCCGCCGAGCTCGCATCCAAGGAGGCCTGAGACATGGCGATCATTCTCGACCAGAACTCCAAGATCATCGTCCAGGGCATGACCGGTTCGGAGGGCATGAAGCACACTCAGCGCATGCTCGACTCCGGTACCGCCGTCGTCGGTGGCGTCAATCCTCGTAAGGCCGGTACGACCGTCGACTTCAACGGTGGCACTACCGTCCCGGTCTATGGCAGCGTCAAGGAGACCGTCGAGGCCACCGGCGCTAATGTGTCGGTGATCTTTGTCCCGGCGAAGTTCACCAAGTCAGCTGTCATGGAGGCCGTCGAGGCCGAGATGCCATTGGTGGTTTGCATTACCGAGGGCGTACCGGTCAAGGACACTTCGGAGTTCTTCACCGCTGCCCAGCGCTCCGGCAAGACTCGCATCATCGGCCCAAACTGCCCGGGCATCATCAGCCCTGGGAAGTCCAACGCCGGCATTGTCCCGGCCGACATTACTGGCCCCGGTCGCGTGGGCCTGGTCTCGAAGTCGGGCACCCTGACCTACCAGCTCATGTACGAGGTGCGTGACCTGGGTATCTCGACCGCCATCGGCATCGGTGGTGACCCGATCATTGGCACCACCCACATCGATGCCCTACAGGCCTTCCAGGATGATCCGGAGACGGACATCATCGTCATGATTGGTGAGATCGGTGGCGACGCGGAGGAGCGTGCCGCCAAGTACATCTCCGAGCACATCACCAAGCCGGTTGTTGCTTACGTGGCTGGATTCACCGCTCCGGAGGGCAAGACGATGGGCCACGCCGGTGCCATCGTGTCTGGGTCCTCGGGTACTGCGGCGGCCAAGAAGGAAGCTCTTGAGGCTGTCGGCGTCCGCGTCGGCAAGACCCCGACCGAGACCGCTCGGCTGGCTCACGAGGCGATGGATTCCCTCAAGAAGTGACGCCTTAATCGTCTGAACGCAAGAGCCCGGTCCCATGGGGACTGGGCTCTTGCGCTGTGGAGCCTCTGGCGCGGTAACCGAAATAGTTGGTGGTGGACGGTAGGGTTCGCTATACCTTCCTTCCCCGAACTGAACAGGATCCCCACATGGTCAGATCAGGCTCGACATCGACCTCGGCGAGGTTCGTCATCGAGTCCTCCAAGGCCAACGAGCCCCGAGAGCCGCGCTTGCCATGGCCGTGGCCAGTCGTCGTCCTGGTAGCCGCAGCGGCCGCAATCCTGGCACAATGGCTCGCTGTCGCCGGAATCATCGTTCCCGAATGGCTGGCCAATAACGGACGCTCATTTCCTAGCATTCTGACAGCAGCGTCGAGTCTGTGGCTGAGCGGCCATGGGGCGCCTGTTGACATCATTGGGGTGCACATTGGCCTCATTCCGCTCGGTCTCACGTGCGTGAGCCTGCTGCTGGGCGAAGAAGCCTGCCGGTACGGTGCTCGCGTGCTATGGCACCGGCACGACAAAAAACCGACACGTCGACACGTCGGTGAGGCAATAGCTCTCCACACTACGGTCGAGTTGCTAGCGGCCGTCATGATGGCGGCTGGTGTAGCGACCCCCCATTGGCTCACCGCCATGGTTGGGGCATTGCTCATCGGACTGTGTTCAGGGTTCGTCGGGGCATGCCGTGGCGCCCACATCAATCCGTTGAGCCGGTTACCACACTGGGCCCGAGGACTGCCGAGAGCCATCGGGTCAACCGTCGCCGTCTGTCTGGCAGGCGGATCAGCGGCGCTGGCCGTGGCGCTATTGGTTCATGCAAATCGGGTGATTCATCTGCACCAGCAGACGGGTGCCACCGGTTGGGGCGGGTTTTGCCTCATCCTCGTGCAGTTGGCATGGTTGCCGACCATGGCGCTGTGGGGCACCGCATGGACGATGGGTTCAGGTTTCGCCTTTGGTACCGGAACCTTTGTATCCCCACTGGGAACTCACCTCGGCATCCTCCCGGCCCTCCCGGTGCTTGGCGCCCTACCCTCTAACAGTCCGCTGAGCCCGGCTGCCTGCGCGTGGTTTGCCGTACCGGTCGTTGCTGCGATCATCGGTGGAATCCTCGTTATGAGGTCCCTACCGGAAGCCGAATTTGAGATCGGGTCTGGGCTTGGCGCCCTGACTGGTCTGGCATCGGGACTTGTGCTCGGCGTCTTGGGATTGCTCAGTAGTGGAAGCCTGGGGGACGAGCGACTCAGTGAGGTAGGCACGATTATGCCGGCTACCGCTGGGTGCGCCGTCGGCGTCTTGACCTTCGTGACGATGCTGTGCGGTTTCGTCATCGGCTTGTCGCGACGCTTGAGATCAGAAGAGTCGCGTCAAGGACGCGTGGAGCGCCGTCAGGAGCGCAAGACGAACCACGCCGTCAAAGCCGAGAGGAAGGCTCGCAACCGGGCCGCTAAGAAGAAGATAAAAGCTGAGCAGAAGGCCGAGAAAATGGCGGCCGTCAAGCGAGAAGCTGAAGCTAAGCAGGACAAGGGTACCCCCGAGAATGCCACCGCAGAGCCGGTTGACGATAAGGCAATCGGTCACGATATCTACGACTCTATTCAAAACAACCAGGACGCCCTTGACGATGAGGACACCACTGACCGACCTTGAGCTGTTTCGGACCGTCTGTGGTAACAAACCTGTGAGGTGATGCCGCACGCCATGGCGAACGGGTGCATACTTGACTACAAGCACACGTGCTCCGGGGTCGGTGAAAGTCCGAACCGGCGGTGATAGTCCGCGACCCGAGCCGCCTTCGTGGCGGTGAGGTTGAACCGGTGAAATTCCGGTACCGACGGTTACAGTCCGGATGGGAGGTAGCACGGTAAGTGGCTGGCGTCATCGTCAGCCCTGTGTGTCGTTCTTGCGCACCCCCGGAGCCGCAACGGCTCGGGAGGACACATGGACCAGCGGTGGGACGCCGCCATGACGCTCGCCCTGAATATGGCGGGAAAATCACCATGCCCGGATCCGAACCCGCGTGTCGGCTGCGTCATCGTCGCCGATGAGCGGGTGATAGGTCAGGGATGGCATCGCGGAGCGGGAACACCGCACGCTGAAATCGAAGCACTACGCCAGGCTGGCGATGGTGCCAGGGGAGCCACCGCTGTCGTCACCTTGGAGCCGTGCAACCACACCGGACGTACCGGTCCATGCAGCCATGCCCTTCTCGACGCCGGAATTACCCGCGTCGTCATCGCCCAGCCGGATCCTAACCCGGCGGCATCCGGGGGAGAACAGTGGCTGCGTGCCCACGGCGTCGAGGCTGTCACCGGGGTTCTTGGCGAGAAAGCGACGACCCTCAACGCCGACTGGACCTTCAGCCAAATCCACCGGCGCCCCCGCGTGTGCTGGAAGTACGCCGCGAGCCTCGACGGACGCAGCGCTGCCCCCGACGGAACCAGTCAGTGGATTACCGGGAAAGAAGCCCGTCACCAGGTGCAGCTCGGCCGCTCCCGGTGCGGGGCTATTGTCATCGGCACTGGAACCGCCCTGGCTGACGACCCGCGACTCGTCGTTCGCCTTCCCGGAGTGACCCGCCAGCCGTTACGAGTCGTCGTGGGGCTACGAGACCTCCCCGCTGATTGTCATTTGCGCGACGACTCAGCTCCAACCCTGCACATTCGCAGCCACGATCCCGTCGAGGTGCTCGACCAACTGTGGCATCGGGGCATCCACCGGGTGTGGCTAGAGGGCGGACCACGGCTGGCCGGGGCCTTTCTTGCTGCCGACCTGGTCGACGAGGTCATCGCCCATCTAGCTCCGATGGTGTTGGGGGACGGTCGGGCGGCCGTCATCGACCCCACCGTTACCTCCCTGTCCCAAGCGCACCACTTCGTCATCGACGACGTGACCCGATTGGGCCCCGACATTCAGATCCACGCACATCATGAGTGAGGAGACCATGTTCACCGGAATCATCGAGGAAATTGGCGAGGTTCTCGCCATCGAAAGGGGACGGGACTCCGCCCGACTCGCCATCCGCGGACCACTGGTCTGCTCGGACGCTCGGCTTGGGTCGTCTATCGCCGTCAACGGTACCTGCCTGACAATCACCGAGCTTGACGAGGACTTCTTCGGCTGTGACGTCATGGCCGAGACCCTTAACCGGACCGCGCTGGGACACCTAGCCGCGGGTATCAGGGTTAATCTGGAGCGCCCGGTGTCAGTAGGGGATCGACTTGGCGGGCACATCGTCCAGGGCCATGTCGACGGGACTGCCGAGCTCGTCTCCCGCACTCCCGGGGATCACTGGGAGGTATTCCGATTTACCGTCCCCACTATCTTGTCGCGCTACATCACCGAGAAGGGATCAATTGCGATCAACGGCACATCGTTGACGGTCTGCGCGGTGACCCCGGAGTGGTTTGAGGTGAGCCTCATCCCGGCGACCCTCACCGGAACCGTGCTGGGAGCGCTGACGCTCGGTGATGAGGTCAACGTCGAGGTCGACGTCATCGCAAAGTATTTGGAAGCTCTGACGAACAAGGAGAGGTCATGCTGAACACCATCGAGGAAGCCCTGACCGAGCTGCGTGCTGGACGGCCGGTGCTCGTCACTGACGATGCCGATCGGGAGAACGAGGGCGACGCCATCCTGGCCGCAGAACTCGCTGAACCGTGCTGGGTCGGATGGATGGTGCGTCACACCTCCGGCTATTTGTGCGCACCCATGACCGAGGAGAGAGCTGACCAGCTTGGCCTGCCTCTCATGTGGCCGACCAGCCAGGATCCACTGCGTACCCGCTACACCGTTGCCGTCGATGCGGCCCGCGGCATCACCACAGGCATTGACGCCGCCCAGCGTGCCCGCACAGCCCGGGTGCTCGCTGACGCCGCTTCGACGCCGACAGACCTCGTCCGTCCTGGCCACGTGTTGCCTCTTCGGGCCCGAGCTGGGGGAGTGCTGGACAGACGCGGTCACACCGAGGCTGCCGTCGATCTGGCGCGGCTGGCGGGCCTAGAACCGGTCGGTCTCATCGGTGAACTCGTCGGAGATGACGGCATGTGTCTGCGCGCCGATGCCATTGCTGATCTGGCCCGCACCGAGGGCTTGGCCTTCATCACGATCGACCAGCTTGCCCTGTGGCGTCAGACTCATGACCCGCTCTCGGTCGCCCCGATCCAGCGAGTGTTGGCCTTGGCCAGCGCCCAATTGCCAACCCGTTACGGTCAGTTCACGATAACTGGTTACCGAGACAACCTCACTGGGGCCGAGCACGTTCTGCTGACAGGCGAGAAAGGAATAGACGCTGACGACGGTGGTCCGGCCTGGGTGAGGGTGCACTCGGAGTGCCTCACCGGGGATTCCCTGGGGTCACTGCGCTGTGACTGCGGCGATCAGCTGGTGGCCGTCCAGCAACACGTCTGCCGTCATGGCGGGGCAATTATTTTACTGCGCGGCCATGAAGGGCGCGCTACTGGCCTGCTCAACAAGATTGCGGCCTACTGTGCCCAGGATGGCGGTCTAGACACCGTTGACGCCCAGACCGACCTCGGTTTACCCGTCGACGCTCGCGAGTACGGGGCAGCCGTCGCAATCCTGGCCGATATCGGCATCACGAACGTCCGGCTCCTTACGAACAACCCAGCCAAGGCTGAGGCATTGCGCGAGAGGGGACTCGAGGTGACAATGTCTCCGCTCGGGACCCCAGCCCGTCCTGAGGACGAACGGTACCTCCGCACCAAACGTGACCGAATGGGACATGTGCTGACACTCGGCGACGACCTCAGCAAGATCTCCACGCAGCCTCTCACCGGTACCCACGCGACTCCCATTACACCCGCCCCTAGTATCAAAGGAGACCGTTCATGAGTTCACGCACCACCCTCGGCCCCGCAGCCCCCGACCTCAACGGCCTCGACGGCAGCGGTCTCAGGATTGCCGTCGTTGCATCTCAGTGGCACGACACAGTCATGGCTGGGCTACTCGACGGTGCCCTGCGCGGACTGGCTGATTGTGGAGTGCGTGACCCAGCCGTCGTCCGGGTGCCAGGATCCTTCGAACTGCCGGTGGCCTGCGCTTCCCTGGCCGACCACTTTGACGCTCTCGTTGCCCTGGGAGTGGTCATTCGGGGAGGAACCTCGCACTTCGACTATGTCTGCGACGCCGCTACCCGCGGCATCACGGACGTCGCAGTACACACCAAAACCCCTATTGGGTTTGGCCTTCTGACCTGTAACGATGAGGCCCAAGCTCTCGACCGTGCTGGGCTCAAGGGCTCCCACGGGGACAAGGGTTATGTGGCTGCCCAAGCGGCCATAGCCACCCTCACCGCGTTGTCAACTGTCCTCGCGTCACGCCCGTCGTAGACTCAGAGGGCCTAGAGTAGGGTCGTGGCTTTTCGCGTCGTTGTCCTCGTGTCGGGCACCGGAACTCTGTTGCAGTCCCTCATCGACACCCTGCCCGAGCAGGTGAGCGTCGTCGCCGTCGGTTCCGATCAACCCGACGCTGTCGCCTTGCATCGGGCCCAAACAGCCGGCATCCCGACCTTTGCTGAGCCGCTATCGCGCAGTGATGTGCAAACCGCTATGCGCGCGGCTTGGGATGCCCGTCTGACTGATGACGTCGCTCGCTACGACCCTGACTTGGTCGTCTGTGCCGGGTTCATGAAGTTGCTCGGACAAGCCTTCTTGGATCGGTTTGGCGGACGCACCATTAACTCCCACCCAGCCTTGCTGCCGTCCTTTCCCGGAATCCATGGTCCCCGTGATGCTTTGGAATACGGGGTCAAAATTACCGGGGCTACCGTTTTCATGGTTGACGCCGGAGTCGACACCGGCCGAATCCTCGCCCAGCGGGCTGTGCCTGTCTTAGCCGACGACACCGTCGAGTCGCTTCACGAACGCATCAAGGTGGAGGAACGTGAGATGCTCGTCGAGGTTGTTACAGAACTTGCCGGGGTTCGTCCCGGCATAAAAGAACTCGACACCGAATCGTCCCGGAAGGATCCCCAGTGAGCGAACGTCAACCCATCCGTCGCGCCCTCGTTTCCGTCTACGACAAGTCCGGTCTTGACCGGTTGGCTACGGCCCTCATCGACGCTCAGGTCGAGGTGGTCTCGACGGGGACGACCGCCAAAGAGTTGGCATCTCACGGAGTGACGGTGACGGAGGTGAGTGAGGTGACGGGGTTCCCGGAGTGCCTTGACGGACGCGTCAAGACTCTGCACCCGAAGGTGCACGCCGGGATCCTCGCTGACCGTCGCCTGGAATCTCATCGCGACCAGCTGGCTGCTTTAGAGGTGAAGCCCTTTGATCTCGTCGTGTGTAATCTTTATCCCTTCTCGGAGACCGTGGCACGCGGGGGAGATTTCGACGAGTGCATCGAGAAGATTGATATTGGCGGTCCTTCGATGGTGCGGGCAGCCGCTAAGAACCACGCCAGCGTCGCTGTCCTGACGAACCCGGACCAGTACGAGGACCTTGCTCGCGCTCTGTCCGAGGGTGGGTACACCACTGAGGAGCGCCGCATCCTGGCCGCCCGCGCCTTCGCCCACACAGCTGCCTATGACGTTGCTGTGGCCACTTGGTTTGCCGCCCGCGACGGTGTCTGCGTCGACGGGGTGCCGAGCTTCGTCGGTATGACTGGCGAGCTCATTCACCCGCTGCGCTATGGCGAGAACTCCCACCAAGCGGCTGCAGTATATCAGAGCCCTGGAGAACCTGGTCTGGCCGGTGCTCGTCAGCTCCACGGCAAGGCCATGAGTTATAACAACTACGTCGACACCAACTCGGCCCGTCGTGCCGCTTTTGACTTCGCCGAGCCGTGTGTTGCCGTCATTAAGCACTCCAATCCGTGCGGCATTGCCATCGGCTCCGACATCGCCGAAGCCCATCGCAAGGCTCACGCCTGTGACTCCCTGAGCGCTTTCGGCGGTGTCATCGCCACCAACCGACCAGTCAGCGTCACGATGGCCGAACAAGTCGCTGAAATCTTCACCGAGGTTGTCGTCGCTCCCGGTTACGAGGACGGCGCCGTCGAGATTCTGTCTCGTAAGAAGAACATCCGTCTGCTGGAGGCCCCGGCCCCGAAGGCGGCTGGCTGGGAACTGCGCCAGATTGACGGTGGCCTGCTGGCTATGGAGGCCGATGTCTTTCAAGCTGAGGGTGATGACCCAACCCAATGGACCCTGGCCGCCGGCGACCCCGTTGACGATGCCACCTTGGCCGACCTCCTCTTCGCGTGGAAAGCGTGCCGTTCGGTGAAGTCTAACGCTATCCTGCTGGCCCACGACGGCGCCTCAGTTGGCGTTGGTATGGGCCAGGTCAACCGCGTCGATTCCTGCCGTCTTGCGGTGGAGCGGGCTGGAGGCCGAGCTGCCGGATCGGTGGCTGCCTCTGACGCCTTCTTCCCCTTCGCCGACGGTCCTCAGGTGCTCCTTGACGCCAAAGTTAAGGCGATCGTTGAGCCGGGCGGATCGATCCGCGATGATGAGACCATTGAGGCCTGCCGTAAGGCTGGGATTGCCCTTTACCTCACCGGGACCAGGCACTTCTTCCACTGATTCCACGCTCCTGGTAGGGGATTTCTGGAGTGGGATCCGTGGAGCGCATCAGAGGGCCCGAGCCTTGTGCGGTTCGGGCCCTCTGACAATTCTTCACGAGGTGTCAGTCAAGCTCGGCGATGTAGTCCCACAGAGCGATGACATGCTCGCCGTCAGGGGCCCATCGAACCATGCCCTCGCCCGCAGAGGCGATAGTGTGGGTCGTAAAAGTTACCTTCTGACCTTTGCTGATCTTGGCCGGGATCGTGGATCCCGTGACCGGCTGAGCCCAGTGATATTCACCGGTCTCGTCTTGGACGTTGAACTGTTTAACCGACAGTGGGACCGTCCCGGTCGCCTCGGAGACCATCACTGTCCAGGTGAGATCTGCTTCCTCGGCGCCGACCTTGGTCCCAGGAGGAGCCATCGGACCGTTGATGTTCATCACTACAGAGTTGCCGCGATCAAGGTTTACCTTGACCTTGACCCCCTGGTAGGAGAGGGCCGGCTTCTGGAGGGTTCCGACGACGGTTGCGGGGGCGCTCTGCGAGGGCAACCAAGAGGGTATCGATTGGGCAGCGAGCTGCTCAGCAGGATCGCCAACCTTGGCCGAGGCTGACGGTGTGGATGAGGCAGTGCCTTGGGAGGATGCGGAACATCCCGAGACCAGGGTGACCCCAGCGCACATACCAACGACGGCAGCCTTGCGGAGGCTCGTGGCGAGTGTGAGGCTGTTCATTCCTTACCTCTTCAGTGGCGGTTGCGACGGATGGCCCAGGCCGAGACAGCGACGCCGACGACGATCAGACCGGCAGCGCCCGATTCTGTGGCAGCAGGGTCGGAAACTTTGTCACTACCAGTACGCGGCAAACTGGCGTGCGATCCGTTACCAGGGGCATCGGGTGCAGTGCTCGTGGTAGTGGTGGCAGTGGGAGCTGCCGGCACGGAGGCATTGCTCGACGGAACCACTGACGCAGTTTCAGAGGGGGCTACCGATGAGGTTGACGACGGTGGAGTGCTCGGAATGGTCGAGGGGGCCGGGTCGGCCGGAAGGTTGTTGAAAACATCCGTTCCGAAGGTTCCCAGGCCGGCCTGGGCGGCGAAGCCGAGATGGCCGGCCCCATCGAGACCGGTGGATACAGTGCCGGCTTCAAGCTGACGAGTGTCCTTGCCCTTGGAAACCTCGAAGAGATCCTCCATGGTGCGCAGCCACGAGAAGTGGTTGTAGTAAGTGTTTGAGATGGTCCCCGGCTTGATGTACGGGGAGATGAGAACCGAGCCGGTGGCCCCGCCTCCCGGGGTGGCGTCCTGGGCGTTAAAGGTAGCCAGAGGGGACTGATCATCGGCTAGGTGACCGGGAATTCCAGTCGCCGACAGGGTCACTGACGTGACGTTAGCGGTGGTGTTGAGCGGCTTGTCATGGGCATCGACGATGGTGAAGGAAGAACTCGTCACCGCGTCTTTCGGATCAGTGATCATCTTCGGTCCTTGGCTAGTGACCTTACCGACGTAGGCGCCCGCAGGAATGCCCTCACCGCTGACCTTGCGACCGAGATCGGTGACAGTGATCTTACCGATTAGTTTAGACGTACCAGCGGTGTTGGTGACGCCGATCGTCTTGGCCTTAGAATAGCCCCAGCCAGCGCCGGTGTTTTTAGCCCCATGCACGCAGTTGGACTTGTCGGCGTTGACCAGGTCGGTGTCCTGTGTGCAGGAGGGCGGGCGGGTGATGTAGCCGTTATTACCAGGCCCAGGGAATAGCTGGTTGCCATGCTCGTCGGTATCGAGGGTTGAATTCGGGCCAGTTGGCTCCCAGTCGACGTCTTTGCCGTTGATGTTCTGGCCAGCAAGGTCGGCCTTGATGTAGTTCTTCGACATCGTAGACGGCTTCGGGAAGGTGTTGGCCGCGTACTTCTTGTACCCCTCGTCGAGATTCTTGATGGTCTGTGAGGAGTAGTTGTACAACTCATCTTTGCGAGCGACATTAGCGACGTCTGACTCGTCGGTCGCGTTATTGAACGACATGTCGGTGAATGGTGGGTTGGCTTCGTCAAAGGTGACGTCGATGAGGCCGCCGTCCTTAAAGGCTGCTGACTTTTCAATGAGTGGGATGTAGTAGCGCAGCCACAGGTCGGCGGCGTAGAGACCACCGGTGTGGTTTTTCGGCGGGGTGGTTAGCGGCTTGGAGTAGTCGGGTTTGCCGACAGTGTCGAACAGGCCAGACAGGTTGTTGCCCTTACAGATGGCGTCGTGGGCGTCGGAACAGTTGTTCGGCGTGATCCAGTTGAAGGACGGTACCTGATCGGCGGGCTTGGCTAAATCGGCGAGAAGTCCGTGCGACGGGTCGTCGGCGTTCGCAATGTGTTTAGAGTCTGACGGGGTGCCACCGTCGACCGGCTTGGTTAGGGAGTCTTTGCCGGTGCCGTCATTACCGACAATCGAGTGGAACCACGGGAAAGGGAAATGCTTGGCGACGTACTGGTCGTCAGGCTGCGCCCCGGTGAAAGAGGTGATGCCCCTGGCCTTGTCCTCCCTGGTTGGCTTCATAGCTTTAGGGTTCTTATCCGGGGTGTTCTCCCGGGTGCCCGGGGAACCAGCTAGGCCGTCCTCGCGGCCGGGATGGTTGCGCAAATCCTGGGCATATCCCTTCCAGGTGACCCCAGCGGCATCGAACTGGTTAAAGAGGGTAGGAATATCCTTAGGGTAGGTACAGCCATTCTTACCGTCGTTGGCGTTTGGGCCGGCGAGGGAAAGGACTTGGCCGTAATTGTCGTCACGACCGAACTGCGGGCCAGCGTGACGGTCAATGATAGAAGAGTTCGAGCCGAAGTTAGTATTTGCGACGTCACAGTCGGACTGGAGGTCCATTTCAGCGGACTGTCCGGAAACCATCGAGGTGTAATTGTCCTGAGAGTAGTGGCCGGTGCCGAAGTAGTGGGGTAGCAGAGCGCCCTGCTTTGGTAGCTCTTTCCACAGGTAGGAGTTCTGGTTGAGTCCCGAAAACGTAGCGTCGTAGGATTTATTTTCCAAAATGATGAGCCAGACGTGCTTGATCTTGCCGCTGGCAGTATTCGTCGAGCTGACGGTGGTGTGTTTCTTCGGGATGCTGGACGCGTCAAAGGTGGGCTTGCTGTTGGGCTGAGCATGGCTTACGAGGGGTGCGGCGAACCCACAAACAGCCATGCCGGCGGCAACTGACGCGCTCACCAAACGGGTAAGGCGAGGATGCGATGTGTGCATGACACTGGTCTACCGATGGCAGTCGGAGGCTGGGAGAGTAGCTGGTTAATGGTATGAGAATTGCTGATGAATTGTGTGGTGGTGTGACAGTGACGACGATGACGGCGCTCGGACGGCAGGCCCTCGCAGTAACCGCCAGATGGCTTCGTGACGACGGCTGTAGTGGTAAGAGACATCGATCGAACACCCTAGTGGTGCCCTGGTTCTCCTGTCAGACGATGATCACTCCATGGCAGTTAGAGGGGTACCGGGTGCACCGGCTGCCGGTCGACGACGACTTCCAGCTCGACGCGGATGCTCTTGCCGATGCCGTCGCCGCCTGCCGACAGCACGGTGAACACCCGACAGTGTTGACCAGCGAAACATTCGGAATCCAGCCAGGCGCGAAGCTCATCGAGGTGCTAGAACAGGCCTGTCATGACGGTGTGTCGGTCGTCGTCGATCGCACTCATTCTTTTCTCGGTCCGTCGTTTACCCCTGCTGACATCGAAGTGGTCAGTACTCGCAAGCTTCTTCCCCTGACCGAGGTGGCATGGGTAGACGCAAACGAGGACCTCTCGCGGTTTGTTGGGAGGCGAGGCGACAAGGACGAGCTTCTTACGGCGGCCCGTCGTCGGTTTTTGAAGCATCGGGGCCTTGACACCTTTGAAGAAACCGAAGACCTGGCCGACGACTGCTGGGCTCCCGTTCCTCCCGACGACAACGCCCGTGCTGAGTTTGAAAGGTTTAACCTTGCTGAGTTCGCTCGCCGGGTGGGGCAGACCCGCGATGCTCTTTTAAGAGGCTTGGATGCGACCAGGGTCGTCAATCCCGCGGCCTGCTGTGCGATGGTGCTTCGTCACCCGGGCGCCGATGAGCTGGCAGACCGGCTGCGTAGAGTTGGCGTGGTCGGGTCATTGCATTGGGATCGGCCACAGCATCTGGACGTCGATTGGCCCGAGGACCTCGTCAGTTTGCCCGCGGTGATGGATGAAACAACGATTGATCGGGTTATTGACCTCGTCACGACGGTGGTCGAGGGAACGCGAGTCTCGTGGAAAAATGGTGACCTGTTGAGGTCGTGACACAAGGAGGATCCATGACCGCCCAGAAACTCGACGGCAAGGCCACTGCCGCCGCGATCAAGTCCGAGCTAGCCGAACGTGTAGCAGCCCTGCGCGGTAAGGGCGTCGTACCGGGACTGGGCACCGTGCTCGTCGGGGACGACCCGGCCTCGCACCAATACGTCGCTGGCAAGCATCGCGACTGTGCGCAGGTGGGTATTGAATCGATTCGTGTTGACTTGCCTGCCGACGTCACCGAGGAGGACCTCGCCCAGGAGATCCGTGGACTCAATGCCAACCCACATTGCACCGGTTACATCGTCCAGCTACCGCTGCCACGCCATATCGACACTAATTGGGCGCTTAACCTCATCGACCCTGACAAGGACGCCGACGGCTTGACGCCAGCATCACTAGGGCGTCTTGTCCTCAACGAGCCGGCCCCGCTGCCGTGTACCCCGCGTGGCATTGTTGAGCTGCTGACCCGCCATGGCATCGAGCTGCCGGGTGCCAACGTCTGCGTGGTCGGACGCGGTACGACGGTGGGCCGCCCGCTTGGGCTGCTGCTGACCCGTCGTTCCGCGAACTGCACCGTCACCCTGTGTCACACCGGTACCCGTAACCTCGCCGGGCACACCAGTCAGGCCGACATCATCATCGGTGCCGCTGGGTCTCCGGGCCTTATTGATGCCAGCATGATTCGTGACGGGGCCATCCTTGTTGACGTCGGTGTATCACGGTCTGCCGAGGGGAAGATCCAGGGCGACTTTGCTGCCGACGTGTGGGAAAAGGCCGCGTGGGTCTCGCCAAACCCCGGCGGCGTTGGCCCGATGACTCGCGCCATGTTGCTGTCCAATGTGGTAGACCGGGCTGAGCAGCTCGCTGCGGATCCTTCATGAGACAACCGAGCTACGCCGCTAAGGCGCCCGCCAGCACCGCCACTCGACATGCCCGACGGAGCGAGCGCTGCGCTGAATCGAAGGAGCATCTCCAATCTTGGTGGGCGCTCGCGGTCTGCTTGCTCGGGGTTGCTGCTTCGGCAATCGTTATGAGCACTGGGCACTGGCGTCGTGGCGCGATGGTCTTCGCGGCATCGGTGCTCATGGCAGGGGTTTTGCGGGTAGTACTGCCCGATCAACTGGCCGGGCTGTTGGCGGTCCGGGCGCGATGGATCGATGCGGTGCTTCTGCTAGGACTAGGGACAGTGATGGTTGTCGTCATCCTCACGAGGTGACGTCACCCCACCTACCACAACGTACCTGCGCCCTTGTCTCACCGGCGCCACTATTTTTGGTGCAGGTGAGACAAAGGCGCAAGTATCTGTGGTCGTGTTGACACGTGGCTCAACGTGCGTCAAGGACGCAACGCCTCCGACGAGCGAAGCTGCGAGGCGAGGTCAGCCCTTCACCGGTGGGGCCAGCGATGGTGAAGGTGGCGAACCCCTCCCCATTGATCCCAATGCCAGCGAAAGATGGCCCATTCTTGACGAAGATCGTCGTCTGGATGCGTCGGGCCATGAGGTCCAATCGCGAAACATCCTTGGAGTGCATGATTGCAGTGTGACGGTTGCCATGTTCCAGCTCGACGGCCAAATCGATCGCGGTGAGGTAATCGGTGACGGGGACCACCGGCACCACTGGCATGAGCATCTCGACCTGCACGAACGGATCCGACGGGTCAGTAACCATCGTCACTAAGCGGGTGCCCTGGTTAGGCTTAATTCCCGCAGCCCGCAGGATTTTCTGGGCGTCCTGGCCAACCCATGCGGTATTCGGTCGAACGCCAGACGGGTCGAGCAGTAAGGACCGCAGCTTGGCGAGCTCTTCGGGATCGCTGACGACCTGAGCGCCATTGACCCTCATGGCTGTCATGAGCTGGGGCAGCACTTCGGCGACGACAATAACTTCCTTCTCGGCGGTGCACGGCAGATTGTTATCGAAGCTGGCCCCCTGGACGATGTCGCTGGCGGCCTTAGCCACATCAGCGGTCTCATCGACGACAGCAGGAGGGTTGCCTGACCCGGCCCCGATCGCTTTCTTGCCGCTCGACAGCACCATGTTGACGATTTGCGGGCCACCGGTTGCTACGAGCATCGTGATGTCGGGGTGATTGATGAGAGCCGTGGTGGTGGCCGGAGTTGGCTCGGCGATGAGAGTGATGAGGTTTTCGGGAGCTCCTGCCTCGATCATCGCGCGATTGAGAACGTCAACGAGCCATGCGCTCAGACGACGAGCTCGCGGGTGAGGGCTGAAGACGACAGTATTGCCGGCAGACAACATCCCGACGGTGTTGCAGATGATCGTCTCAGTGGGATTCGTCGTCGGCGTGATGGCGCCAATGACCCCATAGGGGGAGTACTCGAGGGTGGTCAAGCCATCGTCACCTTGATGTGCCTCCATGACGAGATCCTCGACACCAGGGGTGCGGGTTGCCGCATAGAGATTCTTGAGAACCTTGTGATGGGCATTGCCCATCCTGGTCTCCTCGACGGCAGCTGTAGCCATGTATTCCAGACGCTCCTGCTGGCTGGCTGCCTCACGCACGGCCTTGATGAAGGTACGGCGCTGCGCCAAGAAGCAGTCAGAGAAGGCAAGAAACGCCTCGCGGGCGGCGGCTACTGCGGCGTCAACGTCGCAGAACACTCCGGAGAGGTGGGTGCTAGTGACAGGGACTGCGGTGGTGGTCATGGCTGCTGGCTCCTTCAGGCGTGGAGTCCTGGGCAGATCCGCCTTCTTGCGGTGGACATCAGGACATCTGATGCATTGACCATAGGAATGGCCATAATCATTCGTCTAGAGCAAAAACGAGAACGGGTCCGAGGTGCAGTTGAGACAGGCCTGAGCTTGCACTAATGCGCATTTCAACGAGTGCCTTAATTGTGGCATTTTCCACTGCGTGCCAAGAGCTTAAAAAGAGATTCAAACCTTTTTATATAGCAGGATGATAGGCATTGTCGTCGATGAAGCTAGGAGCATGGTGCCTTGCACGTTTGTGCACAAGTGTGGTGCATCTTTCTCGACGCTCGATCACGGACCGCAAAGGTGACGTTTCACGCCACGACGTACAAAGCGGGCCCGGAAACTGCCGTCTCCGGGCCCGTCTGGTTCAGGTCAATCAGATAAGGCCGAGCTCCCTGACGGCGTCACGCTCATCGGCGAGCTCCTTGGCGGAGGCGTCGATCTTGGCGCGCGAGAAGTCGTCGATCTCGAGGCCCTGAACGATCTCAACCTTGCCATCGGTGACGGTCACCGGGAAGGAGGAGATGAGGCCTTCGGCCACTCCGTAGGAGCCGTCGGACGGGATCGCCATGGACACCCAGTCACCCTTGGGGGTGGTGCTCATCCAGTCGCGCATGCATTCGACGGTGGCGTTGGCAGCCGAGGCAGCTGAGGAGGCACCGCGAGCGTCAATGATGGCAGCGCCACGCTTGGCGACGGTCGGGATGAACTCGTTCTCGATCCAAGCTTTGTCCACTAGGTCGGTGGCCTTCTGGCCAGCGACCTCGGCGTGAAAGGCGTCAGGGTACTGGGTGGAGGAGTGGTTGCCCCAGATGGTCATGTGACGCACGTCGTTGACAGTCTTGCCGGTTTTGCGGGCAAGCTGCGTCTTGGCGCGGTTGTGATCCAAGCGGGTCAGGGCAGCGAAGTGGTTGTTCGGGATGTCGACCGCGTTGGTAGCGGCGATGAGGGCGTTGGTGTTGGCGGGGTTACCGGTGACGAGAACGCGGACGTCGTCGGCAGCGACGTCGTTGAGGGCCTTGCCCTGGTCGGTAAAAATGGCACCGTTTTTGGTGAGCAGGTCGGAACGTTCCATACCAGCCTTGCGAGGCATGGCGCCGACGAGGAAGGCGGCGTTAACTCCGTCAAAGACCTTCTTTGGATCATCGCCGATCTCGATGTTCACGAGGTTACCGAAGGCGCAGTCGTCAAGCTCCATCACGACGCCCTCCAGGGCCTTGAGGGCCGGGGTGATCTCGAGAAGGCGAAGCTCGATAGGAGTGTCTCCGAGTAGCGAACCGGAGGCAATGCGGAACAACAGGCTGTAACAAATTTGGCCAGCAGCTCCGGTGACGGCAATCTTGACTGGGGTCTGGGTCATGGATCTCTCCTTGAAAGTCCTCGATGACACTTGGCTATTTCAAAGCCTACTCGCGGCGGCGACGCGAGGTCGGCCGGGGGAGTCATTCACATCAGGCGCTGCGTAACCGATTGGGCGACGGACCTAATCGGGGGCGTCAGGAGGTTCCGCTATCGCAAGACGACAGTGCGCCTTCCATCCAGAAAGGTGCGGTGCTCAGCGAACAGACGGACGGCCTCGTCAAGAGTTGCCGACTCGGTGTCCTGTCCAACGGCGGTGAGTTGAGCCACCGTCTGAGAATGGTCGACCCGTTGCACCCGCTGCTCGATAATGGGGCCCTCGTCAAGGTCGACGGTGACGAAGTGAGTTGTCGCGCCAATGAGCTTGACTCCGCGTGAATGAGCCTGACGATACGGGTTGGCGCCCTTGAAACCAGGCAGGAAGGAATGGTGAATGTTGATGCACCGTCCTGACAGCTGTTCGCACAGCTCAGGGGAAAGGATCTGCATATACCGAGCTAATACGACGAGCTCGACGTCAAGGTCGCTGACGGTGTGCAGTACCTCCTGCTCAAAGGAGGCTTTGGATTCGCGGTTGACCTTCTGCCACCGGAACGGAACCTCATAAAAGGCTACCAAGTCGGCGAGGTCAGGATGATTTGCCATTACCTGGACGACGTCGATCGGCAGCCGACCAGCGTCGCGGTTAAACAGCAAGTGGGACAGACAATGGGGTGCCTTAGAAGCCAAGATGAGGGTACGGACGGGACGTCCCAATACGTCGACGTGGAACGTTGCGTCGTACTTTCCGGCGAGCTCACTGACGGCGGACTCGAGGTCGGCGCGGCTACTCACGGACTCGACTTGCAACCGGATGAAGAAGTTTCCGGTGTCGGTGCTGGTGAATTGCTGGCACTCCGTGAGGTTTCCGCCCACGTGGGCACACGCCCCGGTAACGGCGTGGACGAGTCCGGGACGATCCGCACTGGTCCAGGTGACGACGAGCTCGTGGGGTTCCGACATGATCGGTACGGTAGTCGGCCTCGCCGCATCGGGGGGCGAGATCTCGCGAATCGGATTGCGGCAATCCGGTGTCCTGCGGTGTTCCTTTCTGGTGAGTCAGAAAGGAACACCTTCTCCACTATCCTAAATACGAAGTGCCGCTAGAAGCCCTGTCGGGTTGCCCTGCGGCGTTCCCCTCGACCACAGGAGTTCGTGCATGCCTACCATCGTCTGGACCAAGATCGACGAGGCCCCCGCCCTCGCGTCATATTCCCTACTGCCGATCGTGGAGGGATTCCTAGACGAGTCCGGTATTGACGTCACGACTTCGGATATTTCGTTGGTGGGGCGCATCTTAGCCCAGTTCCCGGATCGCCTGAGTGAAGATCAGAAGGTTGCCGACCATCTGGCTGAGCTGGGTGAACTCACCGGCTTCCCGGAAGCCAACATCATCAAGCTGCCTAATATTTCGGCATCGATTCCACAGCTCAAGGCCGCTATTGCCGAATTGCAGTCCCAGGGCTACGACCTTCCGGATTTCCCGGATAAGCCTTCCACCGATGAAGAGAAGGAGATCGCCGCTCGGTACGCCACTGTGCTCGGCTCGGCGGTGAACCCCGTGCTGCGTCAAGGCAACTCCGATCGTCGCGCCCCGGCTGCGGTCAAGACCTATGCCAAGGCACACCCGCACCGGATGGGGCAGTGGAACGACCAGGTCAAGGCGCGAGTTGCCCATATGGACCATGGCGGCTTCTTTGACCATGAGGAGTCCTTCGTCTCTCACGGGCAGGATCTCGACGTTGTCCTCATCAGCTCCGACGGTTCCGAGACGACTTTGGCTAGCGGCATCAAGACTGTCGACGGCGAGATCGTTGACGCCACCTTCATGTCTGTCGCGGCTCTCGACGAGTTCTACGCATCGTCCCTCGCCCAGGCCAAGGAAGAGAATCTCCTGTGGTCGGTTCACCTCAAGGCGACGATGATGAAGGTCTCCGACCCGGTCCTGTTCGGCCACGCAGTGCGCACCTTCCTGACCGACGTCTTCGATAAATACGGTGACGACCTCAACTCGGTAGGCGTCAACCCCGATCTTGGGCTGGGCGACCTTTATGCTCGTATTGAGAAGCTTCCTGTAGAACGCGCAACTGCAATTAAGGCGGCCATCGATTCTGCTTTCGCGGCTCGCCCGGCCCTGGCCATGGTCGACTCTGACAACGGCATCACCAACTTGCACGCCGGCAACCTCGTCATCATCGACGCTTCCATGCCGACCGTCGTCCGCGATTCCGGATGCATGTGGAACGCCGAAGGTAAGCGTCAGGAAACCCTGGCCTGCATTCCCGATCGCAGTTACGCCACCATGTACGCCGCGATCATGGACGACTGCCGCGACCATGGCGCCCTCGACCCGGCCACGATGGGTGACGTCCCGAACGTCGGTCTGATGGCTCAGAAGGCGGAGGAATACGGCTCTCACCCGACTACCTTCACCGTCGCCCATGAGGGCCGCGTTGAGGTGCGTTGCGGTGATGAAGTGCTGACGAGCCAGCACGTCGACGCTGGCGACATTTGGCGTATGAGTCGGGTGCGCGACATCCCGGTGCGTGATTGGGTGCGCCTGGCCGTTGAGCGGGCACGCGTCACCAATACCCCGGCGGTGTTCTGGCTTGACGAGAATCGTGCCCACGACGCCCGCGTTATTGAAAAGGTCAAAGCCTACCTGCCAGAGTACGACACCGAGGGGTTGGATATCCGCATCCTGGCCCCTGCCGACGCTATGAGGTTCACCCTGGCGCGCATCCGTCGCGGGGCGGACACCATCTCGGTGACCGGCAACGTGCTACGCGATTATCTCACCGATCTCTTCCCGATCTTGGAGATTGGCACCAGCGCCAAAATGCTCTCGATCGTTCCATTGCTAGCCGGTGGTGGTTTGTTCGAAACCGGTGCCGGCGGTTCGGCACCCAAGCACGTCGCCCAGTTCGTAGCCGAGAACTACCTGCGGTGGGACTCCCTAGGTGAGTTCTGCGCTCTGGGTGCATGCCTTGAGCACATCGACCAGACCAGCGAGGGCACCAAAGCGGGGGTACTTGCGGCGACCCTTGATAAGGCTATCGGCGCCTTCCTGGAGAACGACCGCTCTCCGGCCCGCAAGCTCGGTCAGATCGACAACCGAGGGTCCCATTACTGGCTGGCCCGTTACTGGGCCGCCGAACTGGCTGCCCAGCAGGATGATGCCGAACTTGCTGACCGGTTCTCCGATGTCGCGACCGAGCTGGCTGCTCGAGAAGCCCAGATTCTCAAGGAATTCAACGGAGTCCAGGGTAACCCGGTCGATTTGGGTGGATATTACCACCCTGACAAAGAGCTCGTTGAGGAGGCTATGCGCCCCAGCACCACCTTCAACGCCATTATTGAATCCCTGTGAGCACAGCCCGGGTTTCGACCGATCGTAAGGATGCGGGCCGACGCCGGTGGTTCATCACCATCGGCGTCGGTCTCGCCGTGTGGGTGGCTCAGCGTCTCGCCCTCATCGTGGCCATGGCTTGCGACGGACCGGTCATCCCGAGACTGACTCGGTGGGACGGAAAATGGTATTCCGTTGTTGCGGCTGGGGGGTATCACTGGCCCAACCCCATGTTCGGCCACACTAATCCATGGATATCCGATCTGGCCTTCCTGCCGGGACTGCCAGCTCTTGGCAGAATGATCATTCTGGTAGCCGGTTTGCCGTCACGTTCCGCGATCCTCATCGCCGGGCAGATAGGTTTCCTCGCAGCCGCTGTGGTCATCACGGCGGTCGGGCTCAAAGTGGCAGGACCGACCGCAGCCGTACTGTTGGTGGCCTGCTGGGGCGCCGCCCCTCGCGCTGTCGTTGAGTCGATGGGGTACACCGAGGGCTGGTTCATTGCCTTTGTCGGGCTTGGGCTGCTCGCCATCCTGTCTGGACGGTGGATCCTCGCCGGGGCATTCGTCGGCGTCGCCGGTCTGTTCCGGGCATCCGTCGTCCCGGTATGCATTGTTCTCGGTATCGCCTGGCTGACGAGCCTGTTCAAGGCTGAGCCAGGGCAGCGATGGCGTCGTTTCATCGGGATGGTGCTAAGCCCGCTGGGATTACTGACCTGGTTCGTCATCGTCGCTCGTCGTACGGGCAGATGGAATGGTTACCTGCTCGTCCAGAAAGCGTGGGGGAGCAAGATGGGTACCCTGCTTGACACCTGGGAAAACTTTCAGACGCGAATGAATCACGCTCCGTTTGATTGGCGATATGTCGGGTTGATTGCCCTGACGTGGTGCGTCTATCTAGGCTTGGGCATCGTCATGGCAGTTCGACGCGAACCGGTGTGGCTAACGGTGTACGTGCTTGTGACCGTGATCTTCGTTGGTCACATGCAGGGGTACTTCAACTCCAAAGCCCGGTTCCTACTGCCCGCTTTCCCGGCCTTTTTGCCGGTGGCGAGGCTGCTTGAGCGGGGTCCGAGATGGTTTCAGGTGGTGTTCACCCTCGCCATCTCGGCAGTCTCGACGTGGTGGAGCCTCGACGTCTTAAGGCACAACCTCTCGCCGTGAGATGTCGTGCTGTGGAGTTCCGTCGGGCTGAACCCTTATTCTTGGTCTTATGCACAACGATGACCGGGAGGGCGATAGTCCCGCTATCTTCGTTATTGCCTCTGTGAGGAGAGGGATGGTGAAGGCCCGTGGCTGAGGTCTTTAAGAACGCCGCCCTCATTCTCCTGTTCATCCTCGTGGGCGGGGTATTTTCGGCTGCCGAGATGGCGCTAGTGAGCCTCCGCGACTCCCAAATTAAGCAATTGGCGGCGTCCCGGGGGTCTCGCGGTCGTTCTATTCAAAAGCTGCAATCAGATCCCAATCGCTTCCTCTCGGCGGTGCAGATCGGTGTCACCTTGTCAGGCTTCCTCGCCTCGGCTTTTGGTGGCGCGACGCTGGCCAGTCAACTCGCGCCAGTACTCGAGTCCTGGGGAATGTCGGTATCGGTGGCTGCAACGGTCGCCCTCGTCACGATCACGATCATTATTTCCTACTTTTCAATTGTGTTAGGTGAGCTCGTAGCTAAGCGTTTAGCCATGCAGCGTGCAGAGGGCTTCTCCCTGGCGCTCGGCCCGATGGTGAACGGCATCGCTACCCTGTTTCGGCCCATCATCTGGTTCCTGGGGGTGTCGACGGACCTCGTCGTCAAGATCCTTGGCGGCGATCCGGCCGCGGCACGCGAAGAGGTGACTGACGAGGAGATTCGTTCCATGGTCGTCTCCTCAGCCACCCTGGGCGATGAAGAGCGCACCATCCTTGACGAAGTCTTCGCCGTGGGAGAGAAGTCACTGCGCGAAGTGATGGTTCCGCGCACCGAGGTCGACTTCTTACAGGGATCGATGAAGGCTGTCCAAGCTGCTCAGGTGGTTCGCGATGGTTCCCATTCTCGGTATCCGGTGATCGACGGATCAGCGGATCGGGTGCTCGGATTCGTTCATGTTCGCGATCTGCTCGAACTCGACCCTCAGATTCGTACCAGTCGGGTAGCCCAACTGGTACGTACCGTCGTCTCTTTACCCGATACCGTCAAGGCACTCAAAGCGCTGACGGAGATGCGTCGCACCAACGCTCACCTAGCTATCGTGCTTGACGAATACGGCGGCACGGCTGGCATCGTCACCTTGGAGGACCTTGTCGAGGAGATCGTTGGCGACATTACCGATGAATACGACACCGTCGAACCATCCGACCTGGCCCACGTCAGGCAGCGCGATATCGACGGCTTAACCACCCTTGAGGACTTTTCTGACAAGGTAGGGCTGGTGCTGCCTGAGGGACCATACGACACCGTCGCAGGGTACTTCATGGCTCAGACTGGTGAAGTGCCCGCTAAGGGCGCCCAGGTCGCCGTCCACCTCGATCCAGTCGGGTACGTGGCCGACGAGGATGACGATGACGTTGAACCCGATCCCAATGTTGAACTGACGGTTACCGAGGTTGATGGCCTGCGTGCTGCCTGGTTGAGGGTTCGTCGCTTGGATGCGCCCGGCGCGCAATCGGAATCGGCGGAGGCGTCGACAGCCCCGCGCCCTGAGCGGGAGGCGGCAAGCGCGTGAGGCGACCGGCGTGGCTCGGCGGTCCCGGAAAGGATGTCGACGGGGCGGTCTTGCTTACCGGCCCGGAGGCCGGTGAGTTGCTGCAAGCAGCCGTTGAGCACGCTGGTGGGGGTCTCATCGATTGGCACCTCGACCACGTTGACGCGAATCCGGGTCAGTCCACGACGGCGACTTATCAGGCTCGGGTGCAGTGGCCTGCCGGAGAGCGGCAAGAATTGTTCGGCATGAGCGCCCGAGCGAGTGGCCCTGCGGTGACCGATTCATGCGCTGACATTTACGTCGACGGGTCCCGGGAGGTCGCCGTCTGGCGTTACCCCGACGACCCTGACCTGCCGGGACTCTCTCGTGCGGCATACCCCGAACAGATGGCGGCCATCATCTCTGACCTGAACCTGGTTGGGGCCCGAGTGACCGCCCAGCAGATCAATCTGCGCATGATCGGGTACCGGCCGCGACGTCGGGCGGTGTTATGCGTTGAGGTCGACAATCGGCGTTTTTACGTCAAGGTACTGCGTGACGGCATCTTCCAAGCGACGCTAGCGCGGCACGATTTGCTGACCCGCGCGTCGGTGCCAAGCCCCAGGGTAGCCGGCTTCACCGAAGACAACCTGCTCTTTCTTACCGAGCTGCCGGGGTGCCCCCTCAGCAAGGCGTTATTTGAACCAAGAAACCCGTGTACCGCCGAGGACCTTGTTGACCTGCTCGACCAGTTACCCCCGCAGGTGTGTGATCTTCCGCGCCGGTCACCGTGGAGCGAATCGGTCGACCACTACTGCCGCATGGTCGCCGCCGCTCTGCCGGACCAGAGCGAACGGTTGGAAAGGATGGCCCAGATTATTACCCAAGGGCTGTCGGATGTGCCGACAGGAAACGAACCCACTCATGGAGATTTTCACGAGGGACAGATTCACGTATGGAACGGCCAGGTGTGCGGAATCCTTGACGTTGACACCATCGGGCCAGGACGTCGGGCTGATGACCTCGCTTGTCTGGTCGCCCATTTGTCGACGGTACAGCGCATGAACGCGTCTCAGGCTGATCGTATGCGGAAGATTTTGGCGGCGTGGGTTCCGGTCTTCGATTCGCGGGTCGACCCGATCGAGTTGAGGCTGCGCTCTGCGGCGGTCGCGATTTCGCTGGCTACCGGGCCCTATCGCAGTCAAGAGGACAACTGGCAGGACGAAACCCTGTCCATCGTTGATGCGGCTGAGGCTCTCGTCAACCAGGTAGTTTGACGCCCTGCTCGCCCTATGAATTGCCGGTACCACCGAAGGAAGTGGCGTTTTCCCACTTCCTGGGGTTAGTTTGACCGTTAAGGTGTCGGTTCCATCACGAAGGGGTTACAGTTTTATGGCCCGATAGGCGAAACCTGCCACACGGGCTTCCCAATTGTTGGATCATCGTCTGCTCCAGGAGGCAGTCCGTGAAGAAGTCACACCTCGCTATCCTCGCTGTTTTTGCCGCCGCGGCCCTGTCGCTGTCGGCCTGCGCGCAGGCTCCGGACGCGTCCACGGGTTCCTCGGCGAGCTCCTCCACCTCCGCTGCTGGGAACGACAACTCGAATTCCGGTGAGTTCAAGGCCTGCATGGTCTCCGACTCCGCTGGCTTCAACGACAAGTCCTTCAACGAGACTTCTCTCCAGGGCCTCAACAAGGCTGCTAGCGATCTTGGTGTGAAGACTGCCAAGGTTGAGTCGAAGGACGATAAGGACTACGCCACCAACCTGCAGTCTATGGTCGACGCCAAGTGTTCGATCGTCGTCTCTGTGGGGTTCTTGCTCGAGAAGCCCACCGTCGCCATTGCGAGAGCAAACCCGAACGTCAAATTCGCCATCGTTGACGACAACCCGGCAAATCCGCCTGAAAACCTCAAGCCGCTGGTCTTCAACACTGCCCAGTCTTCTTTTGAGGCCGGTTACCTCGCTTCCGCACTAACTAAGACTGGCAAGGTTGCCACCTTTGGCGGTATGAAGATCCCGACCGTCACTATCTTCATGGATGGCTTCGCCCAGGGCGTTGACTACTACAACAAGCAGAAGAACAAGTCGGTTCAGATCATTGGCTGGGATGCCCAGAAGCAAGACGGCCAGTTCGTTCCGCAACCTAATCCATTCCAGAATGTCTCCGGTGGTAAGACCACTGCTCAGGCGCTGCTCAACCAGGGCGCTGACATTATCCTGCCGGTGGCGGGCAATGCTGGAAATGGTGCTCTACAGGCTGTGAAGTCGTCGAGTGGAAAAGCCAACGCCATCTGGGTTGACGGTGATGGCTGCAAGACCCAGCCCGCTTACTGCTCTAACATCATTACTTCGGTGTTCAAAGGCATGGATGTCGCTGTCTTCGACGCGATTAAGGCTGCTAAGGACGGCAAATTCGATAACAAGCCCTACGTTGGCTCCCTGAAGGACGATGGTACTGGTCTGTCGTCGTTCCACGAATTTGACTCCAAGGTCCCTGCGGACGTTAAGGGCGAACTGAAGACGATCAAGGACGATATCAACTCCGGCAAGATCAAGATCACCTCAAAGGCCCAGCCTAGTAAGTGACTCTGAGCGCGAACTCGGTTCGCCAGCCGCTGCGCGGCCATACGTGAGCCGACGACGCGCCGATCTCCTGTGGGGGTCGGCGCGTCGTCGGCGCACACGACATCCGGGACCAGACGTGGAAGGATCTACTTCGTGACCACCAACACTACTGTTGCCCCGCCTGGCGACAATGCACCCCTCAAAAAAGGGTTGAGTTTACGAGGCGTCACGAAGAGATTCGGGACCCTGACGGCCAACGACCACATCGACCTCGACATCGTTCCCGGTCGAATTCACTGCTTGCTCGGCGAAAACGGTGCCGGCAAGTCGACCCTCATGAACATTCTGTACGGCTTGCTGCCTTCTGACGAAGGGCAGGTCTACATCGACGGGGTGAAGCAACACTTCGATAATTCCAGGCAGGCCATGACGGCCGGTATTGGGATGGTTCACCAGCACTTTATGCTCGTCAACGTCTTCACGGTGGCCGAAAACATTGCGTTGGGACGAGAGGAATCGACCGCAGGAGTGCTGTCGATGCGGCGAGCCCGCGCCAAGGTGCGCGAACTGTCTGATCGATATCACCTCGATGTCAACCCAGACTCGGTCGTCGAGAATCTGCCGGTTGGAGTCCAACAGCGTGTCGAGATCCTGAAATCCTTAGCCAACGACGCTAAATACCTTATCTTCGATGAGCCAACCGCGGTGCTCACCCCGCAGGAAATCGACGAGCTCATGGCCGTCATGAGGACTCTGCGTGACGAGGGCCGAGCCATCGTTTTCATTACCCACAAGCTGCGCGAGGTCCGCGCCATTGCTGACGACATCACTGTGGTTCGACGAGGCCGCATCGTAGGTGAGGCCAGCGCCGACCAGTCTGAGGCCGAACTCGCCGAGATGATGGTGGGACGTGCCGTCAAGCTTGTCGTCGATAAGAACGAGGCTAAACCGACCGTCCCTCGCCTGGAAATTAAGGACCTCACGGTGGCCGATGACCGCGGATCAGTCGTTGTCGACGGGGTGTCATTGACCGTCGCAGGTGGTGAGATTCTCAGCGTCGCCGGAGTGCAGGGCAATGGTCAAACGGAACTCGCCTCCTCGCTGCTTGGGCTCATCAAGCCGACGTCGGGAACAATCCACATTGATGGCAAGGACGCCACTGGTGTGGCCCCCGCCAAGGTCATTGAGGCCGGACTCGGATTCGTGCCCGAGGACCGTCAACGGGACGGTTTTGTTGGCGAGTTCTCCATCGCTGAGAACCTCGTGCTGAACCAGGTTGGTGCCTACTCCAAGCACGGTAACCTGCAGCTCAAGCGGATCGCCGACAATGCGCGTGACCGTGTTGAGGAGTTCGACATCCGTACCCCGTCGGCCTCGTTACCAGTGTCCTCGCTGTCGGGTGGTAACCAACAGAAGGTCGTGCTGGCACGTGAACTCTCGCGTCCGTTAAGTGTCCTGGTGGCCTCTCAGCCCACCCGCGGTGTCGACGTCGGTGCTATCGAGTTTTTGCACAAGCGTGTGGTTGACGAGCGCGACAACGGTACGGCGGTGCTCATCGTCTCCACCGAGCTCGACGAAATTGAGGGGCTGTCAGACCGTATTGCGGTGATGTACCGCGGTCGTATCGTCGGCATCGCCCCAGCGGGAACCCCCCGCGACGTTCTTGGCCTCATGATGGCCGGATTCAGTTACGACGAGGCATGTGACAGCGTCGCTAAGGGACACAAGGAGGTCTCGGAATGAGCGCAGAATCCCCGAAGCCTACTGTGTCGAAGGAAACCACCTCATCGACGGCAGCTTCCACGGCTCCCGCGAAGTCGCGCCGTTCCTTCCCCTGGAATGACCTGTGGGTGACGGTCGCTGCATTTGTGCTGGCTTTCATCGTCTCGGCCATTGTGATGGTGGCGGCTGATCCCGAGATCAACAAGGAGTGGAGCTACCTTTTCTCTCGTCCCGACGCTTTGACTGACTCGTGGGCTCAGATTTCGTCGGCCTACGCGGCCCTATTTCAGGGAGCTTTCGGATCCTGGCAGGCATTCACTGCGACAACGGCCCAGTCAGCCCCTCTCATTTGTGGCGGTCTTGCCATTGGCCTGGGCTTCAAGGCTGGCCTGTTCAATATTGGTGGTCAGGGCCAGGCGATTGCCGGAGCAACATTGGCCGCGTGGGTTGGATTTAATTTCCACTCCTTGCCGCTGCCGGTTCACCTACTCTTTGCCGTAATTGCCGGATTCATTGGCGGAGCGGTCTGGGGTGGCATCGCTGGCGTTCTCAAAGCCCGTGCTGGTGCCAATGAGGTCATCGTGACAATCATGCTCAACTACATTGCTAGCGGTCTGCTGGCCTGGTTGCTGACGACTAAGGCCTTCCAGATGCCCGGTCGTACCGATCCAATCGCCCCGATCGTCGACTGGAACGCTACCTTCCCGCGGATGGTCGGATCTCAGCTGCACCTTGGATTCTTCCTGGCTCTGCTGCTCGCAGTTGGCACCTGGTGGCTACTCGACCGTACTGTTCTGGGCTTCCGGATCCGTGCGGTGGGCTCTAACCCGAATGCCTCGGCTACTGCCGGTGTGAACACCAACTCCATCATTGCGTGGACGATGATTATCTCTGGTGGCCTGGCTGGTATGGCCGGCGTCGAGGTGGCCCTGGGCCCGATCTCCGGTGCCACTCCGACTCAGCTGTCCATCGGTCTGGTGGGAACCATCGGCTTCGACGCCATCACGGTGGCCCTGCTGGGTCGTTCTAGGCCGCTCGGCATCGTTCTTGCAGGCCTGTTCTGGGGCGCTATGAACCAGGGCGGCTTGCGTATGCAGGCCATGACCCAGACCTCCCTAGACTTGGTTCGGGTCATTCAGGCGGTGATCGTCATGTTCGTGGCCGCTCCGATGCTAGTCAAGACGATCCTGCCTTTTCTTAAAACGCGCAAGGAGAATCGCACCAAGAAACGTGACCGTGGGCCGGTCCCGGCCGATACCACCACGAAGGGAGCTCTGGCATGAGCCCGGCATCGCGTTTTCCCCGTCCTACCACCTCCGACATCACCAAGACCGGTATCGAGCTTCCCGCTGACGCCAGCGAGGCCCTCGATAAAGAATTGGAGTTTGAGCAGGTGGAATCCCGTGAAGCCCGTACCCATCGGCTGTCCACGGGTGTACTCATCGGCATCATGGCATTGGTGTTGTTTTTCCTGCTAACTAAAACGTCAGGAGAGGCACACTTCGCCTTTACTGACGCCCTCGCCGGTAAAGAATTAGGCAGCTTGAGTGTGTCCGGATTCCCGGTTGTGCTCGTCAGTGCCATCGCGTGTTTGCTGGCGGCTGGAGCTTTCTTTATGGGGCGTAACCGTCACACTCTTACCATCACTGCCGGTGTCGTCGCTGGAATCGCCATCATCATCGGCTTCCTAAGCTGGGCGGCTGCCGGACGTGGCTTGCCATTCCAGGTTGCAGGCCAGCTTCAGGGCACCTTGTCTGTAGCAACACCGCTAGTCCTCGGAGCTCTGTGCGGTGTTATGTGTGAGCGTGCTGGTGTCGTCAACGTCGCCATTGAGGGCCAGATGCTCACCGCAGCCTTTGCGGCAGCCCTCGTCGGATCCATAACGAAGTCCATTTTCGCCGCCATCGTTGTGGCGATCATCGCATCCGTGCTGACCGCCGCGTTGCTGGCTGTTTTCACCATCAAGTATTTCGTCGATCAAGTTGTTATGGGCGTGGTCGTCAACTTTTTTGCATCTGGTCTCATGGGTTTCTTCGACGCCCAGTTGCTTTCTCCAGATGCCGAGGAATACAACGCGGCGCCAATCATGGAAGCCGTCGCGATCCCAGGGCTGTCGAAGATTCCGTTCGTTGGCCCGATTTTCTTCGACCAGACTGTGCTGGTGTACATCGGATTCCTCTGCATCCCGCTGGTGTGGTTCCTGCTGTGGCGCACTAAATGGGGGCTGCGGGTCCGGTCCGTCGGTGAGCATCCCGAGGCTGCTGACACTGTGGGTATCTCGGTTGCCGGAGTGCGGTGGTCTGCAGTGCTCATGGGGGGCGTTTTCGCGGGCCTGGGTGGCGCTTACTTCACCATCGGTACTGTGGGGTCATTTTCGAAAGACATCACGGTAGGTAACGGCTTCATCGCTCTTGCCGCCCTCATCATGGGTCGGTGGCGTCCAGGGCTGGCTGCCGTCATGGCGCTGTTCTTCAGTTTCGTAACTCAGCTGTCCACCGAGCTGTCGACGATTAGCGCGCCGATGCCTTCGCAGTTCCTGCTCATCTTGCCGTACATTGCGACGATCGTCGCTGTAGCCGGTCTGGTAGGCAAAGTGAGATCACCAGCAGCCGATGGGACCCCGTACATCAAGGAGTGACGTGAACGTCGACTGGGATGCGTTACGCCGTCGAGCTCGCGAGTTGACGAGGCGAGCGTATGTGCCGTACTCCCACTTCCCGGTGGGAGCGGCCGGACTCGCCGAGGATGGCCGTGTCGTCGTCGGATGCAATGTGGAAAACGCTGGGTACGGCGTCACCTTGTGCGCCGAGTGCGGGCTCGTTAGCGACCTCGTGGCTGGGGGAGGGGGTCACCTCGTCGCCTTCTGCTGCGTGGACGCTATGGGTGAGACGATTATGCCGTGCGGGCGTTGTCGCCAACTGCTGTGGGAACATGGTGGTCCAACGATGCTCATCGACACCCCAGCCGGGGTGCAGACGATGACCGAGGTGCTACCGCAGGCCTTCGGTGTCGACAACCTCGATCGTGTCGCTAACCAGCAGGAGAAGTCATGATAGTGGCCGCAGCCGACGGGTCCTCCCTCGACAATCCGGGACCAGCCGGCTGGGCCTGGTACATTGACGACGACACCTGGGCTGCCGGCGGATGGCCGCGCGGCACGAATAACATGGGTGAGCTTAAAGCCGTCCTCGACCTGTTGCGCGCTACTCGTAATGCCGACGGGCCACTGACGATCCTGTGTGACTCTCAATACGCTATCAACTGCTGCACCAAGTGGATTGCGGGCTGGAAGCGAAAGGGCTGGCGTAAACGTGACGGCAAGCCGGTCCTTAACCGGGACCTGTTGGAGTCCATCGACGAGGAGCTTGCCGGGCGTGACGTTACCTTCGAGTGGGTGAAAGGGCACGCCGGCCATACCATGAACGAGGCCGCTGACCAGCGTGCTCGCGCTGCCGCCACTGCCTTCCGCGACTGCACTCCGGTCAATCACGGGCCGGGGTTTGACGGGGTTGCTCGCGAATCGGAGCCGGAAGAGGCTGTGCCGGTGCCTGGTCATAGTGACGAGCAGGAGGGGCTGTTTGATTTGCCGGAGCGTCCTGCCACCCCTGACCAGGAGCTTATTGGCATTCTCATAGACAAAGAGCGCCGCTTTCTGGACACCGACGCGGTCGCCCACCGTAGCGCTTTAGAGGAGCTTGCTGCCCCAGACTTCATCGAGCATGACGGGAACGGCAGATTGTGGACGCGAGGCCGGGCCCTGGCTGATATGCCAGCCCCGGAGGTGAGGGCCAGCATTGAGATTCTCGGAATGGTGAGGACCGGTCCGCAGGATGTTGTGCTGCGGTGGCGGGCTCGGGCTGGATCTCGGGTAAGCCTGCGAGTTTCGCTATGGCACCGCGACCCAGATAGAGGCTGGCAGTTGAGGTTCCACCAGGTCACCCCGGTCCGCTGACGGCACTCGTGCCACCAACCAGCGCGCCGATCAGTGGGCTGACCAAGTGAAAGGACGCGCAGGGCGCCCAGACCGACTAGCCCCCCGCGCGTCTCGCATTCGGGTCGTTGAGGCGTCGGCAACTAAGTTGACGCTTTCCGAACGACAGGGGCGTCGACGTTCCGACATGCATCCGTGATGCCCTCGATCAATACTTGACATCCGCCTGACTGGGCTCCCACCCCGGTTCGATCCGCTGGACGTCCTCGATGCCGTCAGCCGATAGAGTTAATTACATGTGTGCCAACATTCTTGCCGCCGTCGCGTGGCCCTACGCCAATGGGCCTCGACATATCGGCCATGTTTCCGGATTCGGTGTCCCCTCTGACGTCTTTGCCCGGTACATGCGAATGTCGGGCCACCGAGTCCTCATGGTCTCTGGCTCGGATTGCCATGGCACCGCTATTTCGGTCAAGGCTGATCAAGAGGGTCTAACGGCTCAGGAGTGCGCCGAAAAATACCACCGCGTCATCGCGGCAGATTTGCAGGGGCTCGGGTTGTCCTACGACTTGTACACCTCGACGATGACCGACAATCACGCCCACGTCACCCAGGAGATCTTCACTCGCCTCCACGAGAACGGCTACGTCGTCAAGAAGTCCGAGATGGGAGCATTCGAGCCGTCAACTGGGCGTACCCTTCCCGACCGCTATATTGAGGGCACCTGTCCGGTGTGTGGCTACGACGACGCCCGGGGTGACCAGTGCGACAACTGTGGCCGTCAGCTCGACCCGGCCGACCTCATCAACCCCAAGTCTAAAACCACGGGGGCCGCTCCCGAGTTCCGCGAGACCGAGCACTTCTTTCTCGACCTTCCCGCCGTGGCTGAGTCGTTGACGTCATGGATTGATACTCGCACTGATTGGCGTCCCAACATCTTGAAGTTCTCCCACAACTTGCTTGAGGAGTTGCGTCCGCGCGCTATCACCCGCGATCTCGACTGGGGTATCCGCGTGCCGGTGGAAGGCTGGCGGGACAACCCAATGAAGTCGATTTACGTGTGGTTTGACGCCGTTATCGGATACCTGTCTGCTTCGATCGAGTGGGCACGCCGTATTGGTAGGCCTGATGCTTGGCGCGAGTTCTGGAATGACGAGGATGCTCGCTCGTATTACTTCATGGGCAAGGACAATATCGTGTTCCATTCGGTCATTTGGCCTGGCATCCTGCTGGGTACAAATGGACGTGGTGACAAGGGCGGCGAACCTTCCGAGAAACTCGGAATCCTTGACCTTCCCACTGAGATTGTTTCCAGCGAGTTCCTGACGATGAGTGGTTCTAAGGTGTCAAACTCTCGTGGCGCCACCATTTTCGTCGGGGATTTCCTGCGTGAGTTCGGCCCCGACGCTCTGCGTTACTTTATCGCGATTGCTGGCCCGGAGAACCAGGACACTGACTTCACCTGGGAAGAGTTCGTCCGTCGAGTAAACTTTGAGCTGGCTAACGAGTGGGGCAACCTCGTTAATCGGTTGATCTCGATGGCTTTCAAGAATTGCCACGGGATTCCAGCTGCTGGCGAGCTGACTGACGCCGACCGTCAATTGCTGGATGCCTCCGTGGCTGGGTTCGACGTTGTAGGGGAGTTGCTCGCCCACGCCAAGTTCAAGGCGGCTATTACTGAGGCGATGAGGATCGTTGGGCTTGCGAATGCCTACATTTCTGCCGAAGAACCCTGGAAGCTCAAGGACAACCCTGAACGCCGTGACACCGTGCTGCATGTGGCTTTGCAAGTCGTCAGTGACGTCAACACCATGCTAACCCCGTTCATGCCCCATTCGGCGCAGAAGATCTACGAAGCTCTTGGCGGTGAGGGTGTGTGGGCGGCTCAGCCTGAGCTCGTCGAGACCGACGGGGCACCAATCCTCATGGGCGATTACGCCACCGAGCAGGCCTCGTGGGGCCGTCGCGATATTACGGTCGGTACCTCGCTGTCCAAGCCTTCACCGATCTTCCGGAAGCTCGACGCTAAACTCGCTGAGACCGGTCCGGAGTGGGCCCCGGTTAATCCTCAGTAACGCCCGCCGTCAGAACCACCTGCCATCGTCTGCCAGCCGCTGCAACTGGCAGACAATGAGGGCGCAGGCCTCGGCGTCGGAATCAGCTCGGTGGTGATTGAGCCGATAGGTCGGGGCACACGCGTTGAGCACCGTGGGTAGCTTGTAGTTCGGCAGTCCAGGAATGAGACGTTGCGCTGTCCGGTACGAGCAAAAGAAAGGCGAGGGCAGCGTCGTTGTGCCGAAGTACTCGTCGAGCTGCCGCCACACCCGAGAGTCAAAGGCGGCGTTATGGGCATAGACGGTCGCCCCATCCACGAATTGAGAGACTCCGTCGGCAATATTGGCCCAAAGGGGGGCATCCACGACGTCAGCTGCCGAAATGCCGTGCAGATAGGTGAATTCAAAAGAATCCCACCCCTCAGGCGGACGAATTAAAGTGTTCAACCTGTCGACGATGTGTCCGTCATGCACTTTGACCATGGCCAGTTGGCAGGCCGAGACACCACCCATGCGGTTGGCCGTCTCAAAATCCACCGCGACGAAACCGCTTTCAGCAATCTGGGTGGGAGAGGGGACCAACAAGGACCGACACCGAGTCCTGCGGGTCGGTGCTGAGCCTGCAGTGTTGCGTACACCCTCATGTTCCCGCATCTGTGCCTCCTCATGCGACTGGCGCCACGATAGTTCCCGCCTGCGACACCGAGGACTCGTGCACATGGTGGTAGCGCTTAGGGGGTAGAGAGTTACGCACTCGAAGGATGCTCGCTAGCCAACCTGCTTGCGTGCCTCCCGCCTCACCATGATTGCCCCTAGCAGACCGATCAACAGGAACAGCGACGACAATCCGATCGACCACGCTGCTGCATGCGCGAAACCAGTTTCAAGGCTATGGATGACGGCGTCGCGGGAATCCCCGAGTGGTCGGATGAAAGGGGCATCAGTAGACGCATTGCGAAGCCCCGGAATGGCCGATCCCGCCGAGTTTTCGGTGGCGAAAACGAGTTTGTTGAGAACCTTGGCAGGTGCTCCGCTGACCGAGGCCACAGCGTCAGGAATAGTGTGGTTCATGGTCGATCCCAGTGCCGACCCGGCGATGGTGGCACCGAGAGCCGAGCCTAGCTGACGTACCGTCGACTGGGTGGCTGAACCCGCCCCGGACTGGTTAGTGGGAATGTCGTGCAACACCGTCGAGGTGAGCTGGGCCGAAGCCAGGCCGAGCCCAATACCGTAGACAACGAGGGTAAAAACAATCAGCCAGGTGGACCCCTGCGCACCTACAACCCAGGCCAGCAGCCCGACGCCGACGACCTCGAGGGTCAAGCCGAGTACCACAACTCCGGCAGCCCCCATCTGGGCGGACAGGTGACGAGCAGACGCGCCGGATAAGAAGGCACCTAAAGCCATTGCGGCGAGCACAACACCAGTGCGCACCGTTGAGAGGCCAAGTGAGTTCACCAGGAAAAGCGGCAGGACAAACATCAGCGAAAACTCGCCGATCGCTACCGTGGCAGCCGTCAAATTTCCCCACGAGAATGTGCCCACGCGAAATAGTGTGAGGTCGAGCACAGCGTCGCGACCAACTCGTGCACGGTGGCCCTCCCACACCACAAATAGCGCGATGAACACCAGGCCAGTAGCGATTGCCCACGGCACGGGGGACATCGACCATCTGGACGGCCATTCCCACCCGAAGATTTTGAAGGTTACTTTCTTATCCCACCATCCCAGAGAGGTTGCTTCGATGAGGCCAAAGACGAGCAGGCCAAAACCGATGGCTGAGGCGAGTACACCGTCGACGTCAACACCTTTTTCAGCAGACTTACCGCGAGTCTGCGGCACCCATGCGGCAATTCCAGCCAGCACCAGCAGCCCCAGCGGAAGGTTGACCCAGAATATCCAGCGCCATGACGCGTACTCGGTCAAGACTCCGCCCAGCAGTGGGCCGAGGGCTGCCATGCCACTCATGATGGCTCCCCAGATACCGAAAGCGGCGGCGCGGTCCTTGCCCTGAAAGAGTGAGTTCACTGACGACAAGGTGGACGGTAACACCAACGCGCCCCCAACACCCTGGACAGCACGCGAAGAGATGAGGGAACCAGGGCCTGTTGCAGTCGCGGCTAGAAGGGACCCTCCGACGAAGAGGACCGCACCAGCCGCGAATGTGGTGCGACGCCCAATCCGGTCGCCGAGGCGCCCAGCTCCGAGGAGGAGAGCAGCGAAGATGACGTTGTATATGGCGTTGACCCACTGGGCGTCAGTGAGATTCAGATTGAGAGCTGAAATCATCGTCGGTAAAGCAACACCAACAATTGTGCCATCTAAGATGATGAGGGAGAGCCCTGCGGCGAGGACGGCGAGGGCCTTCCAGCGGCCGGGGAAGGGCTGGGCCGTAGTAGCGGCGGAGGTGGCGTCTGACACGACAATCCTTTCGACCCTGTCGACTTTACGAAGGTGATGGTTCATCGGCATCGATCAAAAGGATGAAAACCTCTCCTACGCTCAGCCCATCAGGTCTGCGACAGTGGCACTTGCTCGCCTCATACTCATGGGCTGAAATCCCATGACAATAGCTCGTGACCGCAGGGCCGGCTCAGCCCGGCGTAACGCGAGGCCACGGCGAACTAGCACGGGAGGGGATTTGCGATGCTGCCGCAAATCTCGGACGAGACGCCGGGCGAAATTCAACCAGCGGGATCGGTCCAACCAGATCGGCAGAACGTTGAGGCCTGCTTGCAGACATGGTTCCAGCAAGTCGAGGGCAAAAATCCCTTCCGCAACGACTGCCGGAGCATCCCCAACATTGACGACGTGGGTGCCGTCGGCCCGGGAGCGGGAGATGTCGTAGTGCGGGGCGACGGTGCGCCCGGTCACGGCGAGTTCGTTGAGGGCCTTGACAGCGGTCGGTAGGTTCCAGGAGCCGATATTATCCCAATCCACCATGTCGTGCACTACAGGCAGCCCAGGCTCATCGTGATCACGGTAGAAATCGTCGAGGCGTAGCTCGGGTAAATCCGCCATGTGAGTGAGACGGGATTTCCCGGATCCAGAGGGTCCTGCCAACAGGATGATCGTGCGCGCCACGGTGGAGAAGCTTACCGTTGACCAGTTGGTACGCCCCGGTGGTTGCGGATCTGCTGCATCGCATCGCACATGGTTCGTGCCGGGGTGTTACGGTCGGGACGCTCCCCGGCGAAGATCATTCTGCAGGAGGCACTGGGTAGGTCCGTGTCAGGGCCATGGCGCTCTTTCTCGGGGGTGCCCGGGGTACCCATGCTGAGAGCCGGCGCGGTGCCAGCGTACGGTGAGAATTGCATCTGATGTTGGCAGGGAGGTTTCCCATGGGTTTTGATTCGGAGCCGTTGCGCTCTTACGTCGAACATAATTTCACCTGGGTTGCAGGGCTGGAACGCAACGTGCACCGATTCGGTGACTCGATCGCCATGATCGATCCCGTGACCGACTGTTCCTGGACCTATCGTGAGCTTGGTGCCGACGTGGAGCGCTTCGCAGTCGTGCTTGCCGAGCACGGGGTTGGCCCGGGAGATACGTTTGCCTTCGAATTGTTCAACACTCCGCAGTTTGCTATCTGTTACCTCGCTGCACACCGTCTGGGAGCTATCGGAACGGTTCTTAATTGCCGTCTGGCCGCCGGGGAACTCGTCCACGCCCTGCGTGACGCCCGTCCTAAGGTGCTCGTCTATGACGCCGAGGTGATGTCACGGGTACTACCTGCCATCGAAGAGGTCGATTCCGAGGCGGAGGTTCCGGCTCCTTTCCTCATCCAGGTCGCTCCGGCGGGTACTTCTCCTGACCTGCCTGTGGGCGCTGTCGACTTTGATGTTGCTATGGCTGAGGTTTCCGGCAAGGCACCGGAACGCCCCTCAGGTCTTAGCACCTATGACGAGGTCATCCGTCTATACACCTCGGGCACCACCGGCCTGCCCAAGGGCGTTCCGCTTCCGTCCTTTGTCGAGCTCATGAGCGCCCACGACGTCATCATGCATTTTCCGCTCACCCCTTGGGACCGCACCCTCAACATGACTCCTTGGTTCCATCGCGGCGGGCTTCACTCTGGAGGCCTAAATCCGACGTTCTACGTCGGAGGATCCGTCGTTCCGATGCGTGAATTCGACCCGGAAACGGTGCTCAACTGGGTGGGTGAGTACAACATCACCTTCCTCATCGGCGCTCCGACTGTGCTGGAGAGGCTGGCCCGCGCTCAAGAGAAGAACCCACGGGACTTGTCGAACTTGCGTGGGATCGTCACGATGGGTGCCCCATATAGATGCTCGCTCAGCTCAACGTTACATGGATGTCCTGACCCCGAATATTTCCAATGGTTACGGCACGACAGAGACTTTCTGGAACACGTTCTTACGTCCATTTGACCTTCCAGGCATGGCTGGAACAGCAGGACGTGCCAGCACTGATGACGACGTCCGGGTTGTGAGGGTCTTCGATGACCGGGTTGCCGAGCCTGACGAGATGGCCGCGAGGGACGGTGTTGAGATCGGTGAGGTTGCCATGCGCAGCCCCAAGTGTGGGATGTCGTATTCGGGCGAGAACGGGTCGAAGGATCCGAAGTTCCACAGTGGATGGTTTTACCCGGGTGATCTCGCCACCTGGGACGAGCACGAGTTCGTCACCATTGTCGGACGCAAGGATGAGATGATTATCAGCGGTGGGGAAAATGTTTTCCCAGCCCAAGTGGAGTCGGTCCTGGAGTCCCACCCTGGCGTCGCGGAGTCCCTTGTCGTCGGCCTGGCGGATCCGGAATGGGGTCAGCAGGTTGCCGCGTACGTGGTTCCCGAGGCCGGCACGGACGTTACTGCCGACGACCTTGACGCTTACTGCTTGGCCAGCGAAGACCTGGCTCGGTTCAAGAGACCGCGTGCCTACTGCTTCGTCGACGAGTTGCCGATGACCCCGACAGGTAAGAAAAAGCATGTTCAAGCCACCGGCCAGGCAAACCAAGAGGTACAGAAATTCGTGCGTCCATGTCATCACTGACAAGGACACATCCTCAGGGGCGTTGAGAGGCTGCTGCTTGATATCAACGTGCTGGTATATGCCGTCAATACCGACGCTCAGTATCACAAGGCTAGCCGTGTCTGGCTCTTGGAAGGGTTGCGAGGTAGTACCCGGGTTATCGGTATGCCGTGGGCGTCGTTACTGGGATTTGTCCGCATCAGCACGCATCCGCGTATCTTCGCGAATCCGCTCGAGGCTGAGCAGGCGATTTCTGTGGTTAACGCGTGGTTGTCCTATCCTCGTGTTGTAACCCTCTCCTTGCCACGGCTCGCTCCTTGCGGGTCTGCTCGCGGAATCGGGCACGGCTGGAAATCTCACCAACGATGCCCACTTGGCTGCGCTGGCTTTGGAATTCGACGCGACAGTGGTGACGTTTGATCGGGACTTCGGCCGATTCGGTGTACGCGTAATGATTTTCGGTAGCTGATCGGAAACAGAGCGAACCTTGGGTGATCAGCTGCCGTGCTGGCACCCTGACCATCAGGGGGCATTTCGTAAGCTAACTGGACGTTCGGGGACCCGGGGCGTATGACGGCTACGGTGTGGTGTGCAGCCCTCTGGCCGATACGACTTGCCTTACCAGGAGCCGCCACCTCCGCCGCCGAAGCCGCTGTCGCTGGAGCTGGACGAGAACCCGGAATCGGAGCTAGATGTGTCGCCCCACGACGGTGACGCTGCTGACGACATCGACGAGGACATGGAATGGCTCATGGTGCTGAAGGTTGAGGTGAAGTCATGAGACAATCCGTCCGCTGTGAGGGGAATCCACAATGGCCCCGGAGTCCATTGTCCGGACTTCTCGAGACTGGCAAATGTCGAGACCCATTTGTCGGTGATTCCGAATGCCGCAGCCCAGGGTAAGTATGCTGAGAAAATATCGAAATTCTCCTCAACCTTGAGTTGGTTGGCCTCGATGGTCGACAGGTAGTCCCGGAACCCGCGCACCTGGTCGCACATGGCGGTACCGAACGCGCTGCGAGCGGGGCGGGCCCACCGCGTCAGGATGGCCAGAGCGATGCTGGCAACGAAGAAAATGGGTGCGGTCGTCAGGACCACGCGGTTGGGTCCCACGTTCAAGAAATCAGGCAGTATGAGTGATGCCCCGGTGAGGAGGCCACCAGGAACGCGAGGAGGTATATCCACTGCGTCTTCCCATGCGAGGAGGCGAAAAGTCCCATCTGATCGTTGAGTTCGTCGATCTCGTGCTTGGCATGGGGTAATGCTTGGTTGTCTCTCTCATACCGCAGCTCCTCGGTGGTCACGGTGTCCTCTATGCCGAGCAGGGAACTGAGAAGACGACTCTCCCATCTAACCAAGCGATCGTCCCCTTTGCGACGGGTCAACCGCCACACTGGTTTCTTGCGGAACAGACCGGAAGGCTCCTCCGGGGTGATGGACAGATGACGACGCACCACGAGGTCGAGTAAACCGGCTGTGACGCACTCGATGTCGGCTTTCCCCTTGAGCAAGGCACCTGCTTGTGCTGGCTCAATCCCCGTAGGGGGCTGGACTACGACGGGGCTCTTGGGCTTGTGCCAGCGACGACGCACCCGTTGGAGGTCTGGTGGTGGGATGTAGCCGGGCTCCTCGCCAACGAATTCGAAGTCTCGGCTCCACCCGGTCCGTACGGCTATGCCGATGGTGATCACGCATGCTGTGAGGAGTCCATACTGGATCCATGGTCCGTAGGTCGGGTGCGTCTCTACCTTGGTCAGCTTTGCGTCGGCGGCAGAGGTGAAGGTCCCTACCGGAACACCGGCGACGATCCGCCAGGTGCTGTTGGCGGCAACACTGGTGGTAGAGAAGGTAGCGGTGGTGCTTCCCTCCCCAGAGGAATCGCAGCGTTTCTCGTTATTGACGTCACAATGGATACGGGATATGGGGTTTGGTGCCGTCACGGTGACTGTGGAGGTATCGACGGGAACGTTCAGGTTGTCGAAGATGTGCCAGTCGATTTCGTCGAGATGGGATGTCTTGTTGTCGCGCGCGATGAGACCGTGGACGGTGTAGGTGATCCGGTACTTCTGCTCGCCAGTGTAGGTGTGATCTTCCGACCCGATACGAAGCTGAACCACGCTGCCATTCTGAAGATCCATGGTGGGATCAGCTCCCGACGGACTTGAAACGTGGAAGTCCTGGTAGCTGACGTGACGAGTGTGGTCGGGGTCGTCGGTGAGGCTCTGCTCGGCAACGAAGGTGAGATATGGTCCGTGCTTTTGGTGAGTGGCGAAGTCGTAGGTGAGGTTGAGAACAACGTGGGCGGTGCCATTGCGGCTGAACGTAGCGTTGGCGTCGTAGCGTGTGATGCGCTCGCCGTTAGTGCCCTCGTCAGCATGAGCCAATCCGGCAGGGGCTAGGGTGAGGAAATAAGACAGTAGCAAAGTCATTACGGCCATGAGCCGGGCGTGTCTCATGGCAGCATTATAGAGGCAAGGGCGAGAATTGCCCCTATTGATAAACTCGCCTGCGATTGCTTGTCACTACATTGGCCATCCGGAAATCCAAGACGTGCGACGGCTGCCGCCGGGTTTGCAACCACCATGCTACTGGGCGGACGTATTCCGTGTACTGCTGGGCCTGCGGAATTGCGGCCGCGAGGATATCCAGGTCGCCGTTGATGTACTCATGAACGAGGATATTGCATAGCCCAACACTTAGTTTGAGCGCCTCGGACAGATCATGCGGGCTTATCGGGTCAACGGTTGCAGATTCCGAGGCGAGTTCGTCGGCTTTGCTCCGTGACGGAATGAGTATGCGACGTCAACATCGTTCGCGGTGTCTGGGGTTCGACGTGCCCTTCCGAAGAGGACGAGCAGATCAACCTCCAGAGCGAGCCAGGGTCAAAGGAACGCTCAGATTCCGAGAGCCTGAGCCATCTCCTCACGCAGGATAGCCATGTCTGCGTCAAGACGAGCCTTGGTGGCCGTCAGATCTGCCGACGACTCCGCCGCGGTAGCGCGTACCTCGAGGTAGCACTTGAGCTTAGGCTCGGTGCCAGACGGGCGGGCGACGACGTGAATGCGAGGTCCCGTCAACTCGATAGCGTTCTGCTGTGGTAGCTTGGATCCATTGCTGGGGTCGTTGAGGTCGCAAACGTCCACGGGACGATCTAGCAGAGTCGTGGGGGGCCGGTTGCGTAGGCGGTCCATGGAGTCGGAGATAATCGATATGTCGGTGACGCGCACCGCCAACTGACTAGTGCGGTGCAAGCCGTGGGCGGCCCAGATCTCGTCGAGTCGTTCCGCGATGGTTGTGCCGGATGCCTTGAGCTCCCCAACCAGGCGCATGATTGTGGCCAGAGCGGTGATGCCGTCCTTATCTGGCACGTAGGAGGGATCACAGCAGTAGCCGATGGCCTCCTCATAACCAAAGACGAGCCCAGGCACACGGCCAATCCACTTGAACCCGGTCAAAGTCATGCGGTGCTCGCGCCCTGCAGCCTTAGCCATCCGGTTGAGGCACGTCGACGAAACCACTGAATTGGCGTACACCCCATCGAGACCACGACGCAAGGCGTCATCACCAAGAAGAATGCCCAGCTCATCGCCGGTAAGCATCCGCCAGTCCCCGTCGATGACGGTCGCTACGGCGCAGCGGTCGGCGTCAGGGTCAGAGGCGATGACGACGTCGGCATCGTGGTCGCGGGCCAGCTTGATGGCAAGGTCAATAGCTCCGGGTTCCTCGGGGTTCGGGAAGACTACGGTCGGGAAATCCGGGTCCGGATCGAGCTGCTCGGTCACCCCGATAAACTCGGGCAAGCCAGCCTTCTCAACGAGACGACGTACGACCCGCGTCCCCACTCCGTGCATGGCGGTATAGACCCAGGTGACGCCGGGATTAGCCTTGGTGAGCTCGGCGGCCCGAGAGACGTAGGCATCAATGAGCTCATCGCCGATGAGCTCGATGTCGTCGCCGCGAGTAATGGCGCTCACTGGCTCCTCGGACACGACCTCGATTTCGTGGGCGATCTCGGTGTCGGTGGGCGGGACGATCTGAGAACCATCCCCCAAATAAACCTTGTATCCGTTATCAGCGGGCGGGTTGTGGGAGGCCGTCACCATGACACCGGCGACCGCCCCATAATGCTTGATAGCGAATGCCGTCACCGGGGTCGGGATCGGGGAGTCGGCCAGCAGGGCGTGGAAGCCTGCCCCAGCCATGATCTCGGCGGTATCGCGGGCGAAGACGTCAGAGTTGTGTCGGGCATCAAAACCGATAACAACTGATCCGCCAGTGTTGCCATGGGCGTGCAACCAGGCGGCAAAACCGGCAGCGGCACGCTGGACGACGACCCGGTTCATACACGACGGGCCGGGGCCTAGCGCAGCACGCAGGCCAGCGGTGCCGAATGTCAATGGTCCGGCAAAGGCCGACTCCACGGCTGCGATGGCTTCATCGTCACCAGACTGGGCGCGGGCGAGCAGATCCGACAGTTCGGCGCGAGTGGCCTCGTCGGGATCCTGGTCGAGCCAGGATTGAACTTCTGCGACGAGTTCGGGGTGAGGCCCTTCAGAGCGGGTGGTGGTCATGGTTCCTCGATGGGGTGTGGAGTGGATCAGATGGCAGCCGTGATATCGGCGAGAAGGCCGGCTAGCCGAGGAGCGGCCTCCTTGCCGGCAGCGATGACCTCGGCGTGGTCGAGCGGGGCATCAGTGACCCCGGCCGCATGATTGGTGACCAGAGATAGGCCGAGCAGGTTGAGACCGGCTTCGCGGACGGCAATGGCTTCGAGGGCGGTCGACATTCCGACGAGGTCGGCTCCGATGGTGCGGGCCATGCGAACTTCGGCCGGGGTCTCGTACTGGGGGCCGCGGAACTGAGCGTAGACACCGGTGGGGGTGCCTGGGGCAACCTTCTCGACGACTTTCAGTAGGCTCGGAGTCCACGCCGTTGACATATCAATGAAAGTGGCACCGCGCAGTGGGGTGGTACCGGTGAGGTTGATGTGGTCACGAATGGCGACGACGGTTCCAGGGCCCCACGACGGGTCTAGTCCGCCGCAGCCGTTCGTGAGGATCATCGTGCTGGCGCCGAGTGCCGCGACAGCCCGCACTCCGTGGACTACAGGCTCGACCCCGCGGCCCTCATAAAAGTGAGTGCGGCCAGTGAGCACAACGGCGGTTTTCCCGGTGGGCAGGGCCACGGCCACGAGGTCGCCGCCGTGCCCGGCAACAACAGGTGCGGAGAATCCGGGCAGCGCACCCAATGGGATCCTCCCAAGCGTTTCGCCTAGGCGATCAACTCCAGCAGACCATCCCGAACCGAGGACGAGGCCCATGTCGACGCTGGTGAGGGACAGGCGGAAACGGATGGCATCGGCAGCATCGCATGCGATGGCCTGAGGATCGGTGAACTCCGGTGACGTCATGGGGCTAACCCTAGAGGTTTTCGTCGCTTCGAGGAGCGCAAACCTCCGGCCATGTGCTGTGGTTTTCATCATCTCGGATAGCCGTCTGGGATCTCAGCGTCGATACGTGTGACGAATCGAGGGTTTCCTCATGTGGGCAATTTCTCTCGATGTCGACAGATGAGCCGTCGCGACTGAAAGAATGCCGCCATGACGTCCATGGTGATCATTGGGGCAGGGCCCGGAGGATATGAAGCTGCCAGCGTTGCAGCAGCTGGAGGTGTTGATGTCACTGTCGTTGAGGAAACCGGTGTTGGAGGAGCCGCCGTCCTCACTGACTGCGTTCCGTCGAAAACCCTCATCGCCACCGCGGAGGTCACATCGACGCTGCGTCGCGCCGCTGAACTTGGGTTGCGTCACACCGAGACGTTCGAGGTTGACCTTAATGCCGTCAACTCTCGGGTGAGCCGGCTCGCCCAAGCCCAGTCTGACGACATTGGCCGGGGGCTAGAGCAAGCGGGGGTGCGGTTAATCAGCGGGCGCGCACGGCTGACGACGGGTGCTCCTGGTCACCTGCATCGGGTGGTTATCAATGACGATGAGACCATCGACGCCGACATCGTGCTGTTGGCTACCGGAACTACCCCGCGCGAGCTCCCCACGGCCCGCTGCGACGGGGAGCGCATCCTCACCTGGAAGCAGGTGTACTCAATGAGGGAGGCCCCTGAACACCTCATCGTGGTGGGGTCGGGCGTCACCGGTGCTGAGTTCGCCTCAGCCTACGATTCGTTGGGATGCCGGGTGACGCTGGTGTCCTCACGCGACCAGGTTCTTCCGGGCGAAGATCCCGATGCGGCCCGGGTTTTGCAACAGGTCTTTGAGTCTCGCGGGATGGAGGTTTTGTCGCGTTCCCGCGCAGTGTCGGCGATTCGCGACGGGGACGGCGTCCTCGTCGGGCTGGAGGATGGCCGGACCGTGCATGGATCGCACGTCCTCGTGGCCGTCGGGTCGACCCCCAACAGCGCCGATCTCGGTTTGGAGGAAGTCGGTGTGGCCGTCGGTCCGCGGGGCCACATCGCCGTCGACAAGGTCTCGCGCACGAACGTTCCAGGTATCTATGCTGCCGGTGACTGCACCGGCGTGTTCGCCCTGGCGTCTGTGGCAGCTATGCAGGGACGCATCGCGGTGTGGCATGCTCTAGGTCAGGCACTCCAACCGCTGGATTTGTCCTTGGTGTGTTCCAATGTCTTTACTTCTCCCGAGATCGCCACGGTTGGTGTGACGCAAACTGACGTCGATTCCGGAAGGGTGCAGGCAAGGTCCACTCGGCTGGACCTGTCGACTAACCCGCGTGCCAAAATGCAGGGACTTCACGACGGCTTCGTCAAGCTCTTTTGCCGTCCAGAGACCGGCAATATCATCGGCGGAGTGGTCGTTTCACCGCGGGCCAGCGAGCTCATCCATCCCATTTCGGTAGCAGTGGCTGAACGCATACCCGTTGACGCTTTCCAACACGACTTCACTGTCTACCCATCCCTATCGGGGTCAGTCTCGGAGGCGGCACGTCGATTGCAAACCTTCGTCGCGTGAACTCACGGCCCCCGAGGGGGTCGCGTAGATCAGAAATCGTCGAAGAGGGCAGAGAACAAGCCCAGCCCGACTAGGCCGAGACCGCCAACGGCCAGGCCGCTGATGACGGGGTCAGATTCGTAACGTCGGTAGTACCCCTGTACCCACGGGGCATAGTCGGGGCCGGCCTGCCAGTAAGGCAGCTGGGCGCCGTTGACATCAACGGTACGGATCCACGGGGAACGACCCTGTTGAATGAGCTGGGCATCGGCGGCACATGCGGGAACCTTGCGCGCGACCCCGCCATCGGGGGAGTACATAACGTCCGTTGTCGACGGGCCGTGGGCCGGATCAAAGAAACACGGTGGACGTACCTCGGGGATTGGCTCACCGTGAGCGCGAGCCTGCACGCAGGCGATGGCGTGACGACCCTCCTCGAGGGTTTCCGTCACGAGCGGGATAGAGCGAGTGCCCTTGTCCTGGGCCATCAATGTCTTGGCGCGGTCATAGCAATCAAGGGCCATATTCCAGTCTTTGCGGCCGTCAGCTGAAATGTCCTTGCCAATCATTTCCATGTCGAGGTCTCGCAAGGCCTCCCCGAAGGTGGTGACGTCTTCTTCCGTTTCCTGCCGCATCTGGGAGACCTTGGCCTCGATAGCTTTCGTGCGCTCAGCCTGCATCTCACGAGACTGACGCTGGGCACGCATAAGTGATGCTGTCGTCGCCACAAGCCCCACAAAGAAGAGAACGAACAGCAGGAGGTCACCGGACATAATCACCAGGATGCCGTCTCGAAGCGACACTCACAAGAAAGACCATGTTCTGAACCTCACTCATCAACAATCTCACAGATGACTTCGCCCGAAGAGACCGGCGAGCCGACCGTGGCGTTGAGGTTGCGAACAATGCCCGCGCGGTGGGCGGCGATGGGCTGCTCCATCTTCATAGCCTCCATGACAACAATCTGGTCGCCTTCGTTGACCTCTTCTCCTTCCACGACATCGACCTTGACGATCGTTCCCTGCATCGGGCAGTCCACTGAATTGCCGGTCGCCGCGGCGCGACGCCCGGCACGATTGCGACGGGTGGGGCGGCGCGACTTGGTGCTGGGGACCTGACGAGCGCCATGCAAAGATGCGGGGATACGCACCTCAACCCGCTTACCGTTGACCTCGACGACGACCTCACGAGGAGGTTCGGATTCGGCAGACTCGCCCAGGGATCCGTTATATGGCTCGATCTTGTTGTTGAACTCGGTTTCGATCCAGTCGGTAAAGACGCCGAAGTGGCCGTCGGCGGCAGTGAAAGCTGGGTCGCGAACCACCGCCTGGTGGAAAGGAATGACTGTCGGCATGCCGTCGATGACGGTTTCGTCAAGGGCACGGACAGCCCGAGCCAGGGCTTGCTCGCGGCTATCACCAGTGATGATGAGCTTGCCGATGAGGGAGTCGAAGGCTCCGGGCACGGTCATGCCTGAGTGGTAGCCCTCGTCCATGCGCACGCCAGGGCCGTACGGCGGCTGCCAGGAGGTCAGAGTTCCGGGAGCTGGCATGAAGCCCATCCCGGGATCCTCAGCATTGATGCGGAATTCGAAAGAGTGACCGCGCAGCTGCGGGTCCTCGGGCTCCAGGTGTCCGCCCTGGGCGACATGGAACATCATTTGCACCAGGTCGACTCCAGCAACTTCTTCAGACACAGGATGCTCTACTTGCAGCCGGGTATTAACTTCCAGGAAGCTGATCGTTCCGTCCAGACCCACGAGGAACTCGCAGGTTGCGGCGCCGACATACCCGGCTTCTTTGAGGATGGCTCGGGAAGACTCGTAGAGACGGGTCGACTGCTCATGGCTGAGGAAAGGCGCGGGGGCCTCTTCAACGAGCTTCTGGTGACGACGCTGCAGGGAACAGTCACGGGTCGAAATGATTTGCACCGTGCCGTACTGGTCGGCGATGCACTGGGTCTCGACGTGACGCGGCTTGTCTAAGTAACGTTCGACGAAGCATTCCCCACGTCCAAACGCGGTGACGGCTTCACGGACCGCCGATTCATACAGGGGTGCTACTTCGTCCATCGAGTGGGCCACTTTGAGCCCGCGTCCCCCGCCGCCGAAGGCTGCCTTAATGGCGAGTGGCAGGCCGTGCTCCTTCGCGAATTCGACGACCTCGTCGGGCCCATCGACCGGATCAGCGGTGCCCGGGACGAGGGGTGCGCCAACTCTCTGGGCGATGTGACGGGCCTGCACCTTGTCGCCCAGGACGCGGATGGCATGCGGCGGCGGGCCGATCCATAGGAACCCGGCGTCAAGGACGGCCTGGGCGAAGTCGGCGTTTTCGGAGAGGAACCCGTAGCCAGGATGGATAGCGTCAACGTCAGCGCGGCGCGCGACGTCGAGGATTTTGTCGACGTCGAGGTAAGTCTGGGCGGGGGTGACGCCGTTGAGAGCGAAGGCTTCATCGGCGAGTTTGACGAACAACCCCTCGGAGTCAGAGTCCGCGTAGACGGCCACGCTCGTGATGCCGGCGTCCTTGGCGGCACGGATGACGCGTACCGCGATCTCGCCACGGTTCGCGATGAGTACCCGCTTGATAGTCCTATCCACGGTTCCTCCGATCGGCTCTTGGGGACGGGATGCTCTCACGGTGAGTCTAAGGGGTCAGCGGATGCCGCACGGTCATTTGTCCACCTCTTCCCACCTCTCGCTGGCCCCGTAGCGAGGTTGGTGTGGGAGTCCGGGAGAATCTGGTTGCATGGGTGGCAGTGGAGGACTTGCTGACCAGCTTTGCCGTAAATTAGGGGGTAGCCGTTGTGGGTAACCGGGGACGATGCATGAGGCCGCTAGCCTGACCGTCATGGCGACACCACAGTTCATCCTGGACCTGAGACGTCGTATTGGTCATGCGCCATTATGGTTGGCCGGCAGTAGTGCTGTCGTAGTGCGTGATGGCCCTCGGGGGCCTCAGGTGCTGTTGGTGCAGCGGGCCGATGACGGGCAATGGACGCCGGTCTGCGGAATCATAGAGCCGGGGGAGAGGCCCGATGAGGCCATCCTTCGTGAGATCTACGAAGAGACTGGGATAGTGGCAGAGATTGTGCGACTGGTCCGGCTTAACGTCGCTGCTCCCATCACCTATCCAAATGGGGATCGCTGCCAGTTCCTTGACCATGATTTCCTGTGCCGGTGGGTGAGCGGTGAGCCTCGAGTTGGTGACGATGAGTCCACCCGCACGGGCTTTTTTGAACTTGACGACCTGCCGGAGATGGAACCGCGTCACCGTCGTCGTATTGAAACGGCCCTTCACCCGTCAGAGATTGTGATCATGAGCTCGGATGCCACAGGTACCGGTGTCATGGAATATGCCGATGAGGAGGTCCGATGAGCCTGTCTCGGCTTTCTTCCCAGGTATGGCAGCACGGCAAGCTTGTCGCCGAGTCGGTCCCTTTAGAAACTCTCAGCGAGGAATTGTCGAACGACCAGACCTTGAGCTGGTATGACCTCACTGCACCTGACTACGAGGACATCGACACCTTGGCTGATGAACTTCACCTGGAGTTCCACACCGTTGAGGACGCCGAGGCTCCCGGCGAGCGCCCGAAGGTTATGCGATACCCGGACCACCTCTTCCTCACGACCTATACCGCGGCGATCGGTGAGACTGGTGACCCTAATAGCGGTCTCATCGTCTCCCGAGTCTCGGTATGGGTCTTTGAGCATGGCGTCGTCAGCGTTCATCGCAACGATCTGCCAGAGATCGCGGAGGTACTCAACCGCCTCGACGCGAACCCCGACCTCGTCTCGAATGGGCCGATGGGTATCGTCCACGCCATTCTCGACGTCCTTGTTGACGGCCATTTCGACACGGTTCAGCATCTCGACGACGTGGTTGAAGACGTGGAGGATCAGCTCTTCGACGACTCTATCGATACCCAGCAGGTGCAACTTCGGGTTTACCGGTTGCGCAAGGAGCTGGTGCAGTTTCGTCGGATCGTGCTCCCGATGCGCGAGATCGTCTCGACGATCAGTCGTCCGAGTAGAGAAGCTGTTGCTGTTCCGCGTGTCCTTGAGCCTTATTTCAATGATCTTTACGATCACTCCATGAGGGTGTCAGAGTGGTCTGATTCCCTGCGGGACCTGGTGGCGACGATTTTCGAGACGAATCTTTCCATCCAGGATGCCAAGCTCAATATCGTCATGAAGAAACTGGCGGGTTGGGCGGCCATCATTGCGGTACCGACCTTTGTCACCGGGTGGTTTGGTCAGAATGTGCCTTTTTGGGGAGATGGACGACCGTTGGGTCTGTGGATCTCTGCGGTGCTAGTCGTCGCGTCGAGTGTTCTCCTGTATTTGGTGTTCCGTAGGGAGGACTGGATATGAGCGCGGGTGATTGTGCGTGCTTGCGAGGGCGGGACGTGCGCCACGGAAGGGTAATGGACCGACGCGGCTGGTGCACGGTTGCGCCGAAGGTCGAGGTGTGAAACAGCGGGGGTGTCCACCTGTGATGGTGGGCACCCCCCGCCGTGTTATGGGGCGATGGCCATCATGGGGCCATCACGCTGAGATCACACACCCGTGCGAGGCATTTGCCTTGGGTGAGCGGGGCCGACCGGAACCGTAGTCTGGGTTGGTGTCGGAACCACAGGTGTGGTGACTGTGGTGGTTTCGGCGTGTTCACCGCACTTGCCCTGGGCGAGCACCTTGCCGTTGTTGTCGGTGAGGGTTTCCACCCAGTAGTAGGTGCCGGCCTGGTCGACGGTCACCTTCGGAGAGGCGATGTCGATGGGCTGGGTGTGGTCGCCGGCGGGAACCGCGACGGGCTTGGTCGTGATGATCGAGTCGCCGCACATGTTCGGTAGTAGCCCTTTGTGGGACAGCTTGAACGTGATGTGGGCGCCTTCGGGAACCGTGCCGGTGATGTGGGCGGTGTCGCCGAAGGGCTTACCCACCTCGGCGGTCTGGTCGGCGGTGGTGGTCACTTTCACATGATTCGACGGTGTTGGGGTTGGAGTTGGTGTCGGAGTTGGAGTTGGAGTTGGTGTCGGAGTTGGTGTCGGAGTTGGGGTTGGCTTGATTGGCTGGATGGGAACAATGATGCGATCCTGATGTCCCTTCTGCCCTGCTCCAAGGCTCAGAGCAGCCCCGGCGAACTCTGAGGTCCCCTGTGCGTCGGACGTTGAGTCCAACGGATCTGAGACAGGAATGGCCTTTTTGATTAAATAATTATAAATACTAGCTATGTGCTTCTTTGTGCTGTCGGGGACGGGTATAAAGATACCATTTACATATTCGGTGATATCATTACTTTTCAGGGTGAAATCATCACTGAAGTGCCATATTGCCGCCTGGGTAGCGGTCACGGCATCCCTATGATCGGATCCTGTTGCATCATCGTTCCCATTGGCAGCGTTAGCTTGCTTCTCTAACTCATCAAGAGCTACGCTAGGATAGCCGTTTTTCGCAACCCACCCAATTTTAGGGAGTGCATTGGGGAGATTATCGTTGTAGTGTGGCTTCAGCTCACTCCACTTGGTGAGAGTTCCTGTGTCCTGACGGTACCGTTCCTGAAACGAATTCTTCTCAATGCAGTACGCCAGTACTGGATCACCATCTAATGTATAGGAATCGTCGTTTGTGTCCGTCGGGTGGAGCGCTGTTAGATCAGCAAGTCCTGCAGCTGTGCCGTCTGCGAGATAGTATCCCGTGTAATAGAAGGGGCCGTTCTCCATCGAGTCGCTGACGTAACTTGGGAGTTTCTTGTAGAAGGGGGATTCCGCGCGTGCGGTCAGTGACACTGAAGCTTGATCTCCAGCTTTTGCGTGAATTTCATTTACTGTGTCAGCGTTCGCGGGGGGGGGGGGGCACTAAAAAGCGCAGACCCAACAATCAGCATTCCGGCCAATACTGCGGTCGTGGGGGATTTAAAACTTTGCTTCATGTGGATTTAGAGGTTCCTTTTGCTTTTGGTTGTGTAACCATAGATGAATTCTTTAAAAATATGTGAAACGACTTTGGTTAAGGGTTTTCTTTCATTATCCTCTTTCCTTGGAAACTACTCAAAATAGCGCGTAAGTATATCAGAAATTATGTATAGTCTCAACTAAGCAATTTGTATTATGCAACCAAGTAGCAAGATTTTCAGTCTCACGTGAGGCGAGCTGATCCCACTGGTCGCGATGTCATCCTCCGCAGCAGGCGCGATGGTTAGGTTGAAGGTGCTTCGGGGGATGCACCGTCATATCGAACGAATAAGTATCCTCGAGCGGGTGGATGCTTCAGCCAAGTGGCTGTAACCGTGGATGCTGCTTGGCAGGTTAGCTGCGCGATCATCAGTGGTCCCCACTACACCTCAGCCCAAGACCGATAGGCGGTGCTCAAGGCGACTTTGGTGGTGATCTTTATTGGACGTGGGTGGGATACCGAGCTTGGGTACACCGTGTATGAGCCTCAGCATCGCAGTGGCTTGGCAAGTTTCCATGTTGGCATGAGGGATAGCCGAATAGCCCGGAGCTGGGGTGAGCGGTCATTGGTCGTTTCTCCTGGATGCGCACATTCGCACCGTCGAGCCTCTTAGACTTGCCGACGTGACCACGATTGCACTTGCCATTGCCGGCTCCGAGGCGTCTGGTGGCGCCGGAGCCCAGACCGACCTCAAGACTTTTCACCAGCTCAAGGTGTTCGGATGCACGTCGTTGACCTGCATCGTCTCCTTCGACCCCAACAACGACTGGGGGCACCGGTTCGTTCCGGTGGATCCGCAGGTCATCCATGACCAGATCGAGGCTGCCGTTGCCGTCTATGGCCAGATTGACGCCGTGAAGATTGGCATGCTTGGCACGCCGACGACGATCGACGTCGTGGCCGAGGCTCTTGAGACCTACAAATTCCCCAAGGTCATCCTTGACCCCGTTCTTATCTGCAAGGGTCAGGAGCCCGGTGCAGCCCTCGACACTGACAACGCCCTGCGCGAGAAGATCCTCCCGCACGCTGACGTCATCACTCCGAACCTCTTCGAGACTCAGACCCTTGCCGGGAGCGATGAGATCACCTCCGTCACGGCTCTTAAAGATGCTGCCAAGAAGATTGGTGACCAGGGAGTTCCGGTCGTCATCGCCAAGGCCGGCACCCTACTGGGCACCGGTACCGCTCTTGACGTCTACTACGACGGCCATGATTGCGAGGTTCTTGAAGTTCCTGCCGTTGGCCAGGAGCGCGTCTCTGGTGCTGGATGCACCTTGGCTGCCGCGATCACTGCGGAAATTGCCAAGGGCGCCAATGCTCTCGACGCTGCTCGCACTGCCAAGCAGGTCGTCGTCTCGGCGATCGAGAACCGGATGCACGGTAACGCTCCATTCGACTGTGTCTACCAGGGCAACTACCAGGCGTGACGTCATCATAGAGTTCGTACGAGGTCGGCCCCGGCGCTTAGTAACGCCGGGGCCGAATTGCGCTGCCGAGTCGATCAGGTTCGACACACTGGACGCACTGAGAGCTCTTCGATCATGGCCTCAGGACTAGCCTCCAGGGCTGCGCGTACGGTGCGGCAACTGACTGCGGTCGCAGATACTCGGACGCGTCGTAGAGGCGCCCGGCCTGGGCCTGGAGCTCCACCTGCATGTCAGTGTCCACGCGGCCGGGGTGAATGGAGGTCACCCGAACTACGCCGCGCTCCTCTTCGCGTAGGGCGTGGGTGAGAGCACGCAGAGCGTACTTTGACGCCGCGTATACGCCACCGCCGGCGGGGGTCCGCAAGAATCCCGATCCGGAATTAATCATGACGACATCGCCGTGGCTGGCTCGCAACAGGGGAAGTACCAGGCGAGTGAGGTCGGCGACGGCGACGACGTTGATCTCCAGCACTCGGCGCCATTCGTCTCGCGTCTGGGAGGCAATATTGCCCGGTGACCTCGCGCTCACTCCTGCACTGTTAACAAGGGCGTCAAGGCGGTCCAGCTGGGAGACGGCTGCAGCGGTGGCGTCCCCGTCGTTCAAATCGACGACGAAGGGGGAGGCGCTGAGCAGCTCTGATACCACCTTTTCGACGGCCTCTCGATGGCGTCCGCCCACGATGATGTGGTGGTCGTGTCCCAGCTCGTTGGCGATGGCCCGCCCGATGCCGCGGGTGGCCCCGGTCATGAGGACAGAGCGTTGGGGTTTTGTACCATGAGGCGAATTCTATGGAACCTTTGCGACAAAGGTGCAAGGCTCACGCCAAGCGTTGCACGGATCCACTACGACGAGAGGTGTCTTGTCTGCTCGTTTGGAACACGTGTGGCGTCTCGGGGCCTGTGATACCCGGAGGCCTACACCTTCAAGGCAGAGGAGTGAGGATGATCAGTCTCGCCATTGGACTGGGACTGGCACTTGCCGTATCTGTGGCCATCGGTCGTGTCAGAAAGATCAACATCGGTCTTGTCGCGATTCCGTTCGCTTATGTCATCGGCGCGTTCTTTATGCACATGAAGCCATCCGATGTCGTAGAGCTGTGGCCGACCCACATCTTTTTCGTCATCCTCGCAATCTCGCTGTTCTTTGGATTCGCGATGGCCAACGGCACTCTTGCAGAGATCGCCAACGGGCTGCTACATAGATTCCGCGCGGCTCCGACCATGCTCCCGATCATGATCTTCCTTGCCTCCGTGCTCATCGCGGCCTTGGGCGCCGGTTACTACGCCGTCATGGTGCTCATGGCACCCATCGCTCTTCTCGTGTGTCGCAAGGTTGGGATCTCCCCGCTCATCGGTGCATTGTGTGCCGACTGCGGGGGCCAGGTGGGGTCGAACTTCATGGTTGGTCTCAACGGGGTGATCTTCCGCAACCTCATCACCAGTGAAGGCTTCAGTTCGAACGAGGCATTCGTGGTGTCGACGACGATCTTCGTCGTCTACCTGGCTATGACCTTTCTCATCATCCTTGCCATGCTCCTCCGCTCCTCGCGTCAACGAAGACGAGCTGGGACGACGGCCCAGGAAGTGACCTTCGCCGAGCCAATCCCACTGGACCGACGCCAACGCACGAATGTGTGTCTCATTGGAGTCTTCGTTGTCGTTCTTCTTGTACCACCGATCCTCCATCTCTGTCTGCCCGGAAGTTCGGCCGTGACATGGGTGAACTCGCGGATTGACGTCTCGCTGTTCGCTGTCCTCTTCGCCGTCGTCTGTGCCTTAATGAGGGTTGGTACAGAGAAGGAATCGTTGTCACACGTGCCGTGGTCGACTCTTATCATGATCGGGGGTATGGGCATGCTCGTCTCGATTGCTGTCAAAGCAGGCACGATCTCCTTGCTTGCCGGATGGGTCGGACACACCCCGCGACTGTTCATACCGGTTGTCCTTTGCCTCCTGGCGGCAGTCCTAAACATGTTCGGCGGCAGCTTCGTCGGCGTTGTCGCACCGGCCCTCTTCCCAATTGTGGCGAATCTTGCGACGGCGACCGGCATGAGCCCGGCACTTCTTTACACGAGCACGACGATCGGTGGTCTGGCCACTGGCATCTCGCCGTTCTCGGCCGGTGGGGCCATGGTGTTGGGATTTACTGACGCGCAGGAGAGGGACGACATGTTCCACTGGGAATTCGCCGTTGGCCTGCCGGTGTGCGTCGGGGTGGCTCTTGTTGTGAGCTTGCTGTACTCGCTCGTGGCCAGCTGAGGTGGGGACGCGGCACCTCATCGGGCGATAGCTAGCTCGCCCGATGCCGCGGGTGGTCCCGGTCACGAGGACTCTCTTGGTGCTGTGGCTGTTCTGTGAGGTTCCGGCGTTGTAGGCGTTTCCATGGCGCCACCGTACTTGTCTTTCCAACGAGCACTGTCAGGTTATGGTTGGTTGCTGTCACTGCAGAAAACATGTGCGATGCCAAATCCGAAATCGGGTGGTTGCGGGCCGTCATCCTGTGTCGCCCTGGCGATGAACTGTGCAGTTACCTGCGTCAGCATCTATCGGAGCCGTCCAGCGAGGTTACTGGTCGAGGCACTCGTGGTGGTGGCCTACGAGCGCAACATGAATATCAATGCCCGTATGGAGGCTGTCGGCATCGAGGTGCTGATGATCCTGAGCTCGGAGTTGGGATCGAGCCGTGGCGGTCCACGCTGCATGTTGTGCCCGGCGCTGCGTGATGATGTGCAAGGTACTATCAGCGATAGCATCACCGGTATGAATGCCAGGGTAGTGGTCGCGGTGACGGCTCTGCTCGTTGTGGCAGGGTGTGCTCCCTCACACGAGGGAGCCGTACCGGGCCCTGCTGCTGCATCTGCCACCCCGGCTCCCGCTGGTGCGGAAACCCTCGCGGATCTGGGGTTTAAGTATGGCCCCCGGAACTTCCGGTTGCCTAAGGGGCTGGTTGTCACCTTGCGGGTCGATCACGTCAACAACGTCACCCTGCTTACTGAGCCGGATACGTCGGGTAAAGTGCATGATTTTCTAGCCGATAATTTGTCGGCGTCGGGATTTACGGTGACTGGAAATGCCGATGGGTCCCTGACCTTCGTCTCGAATCGCGTTGACACCAAGGGATGGAGTGGGGCCTTCACGAGTTCCGACGAGGCGGCGGGACTGACTTTGCGTTACAGTTGAAGTGGTAATATCTAAGGATCAGAAGAATATAAGAAGTGTAAGGGGCCCCAATAATTTTTCATATGTGACAAAGGATAGAGTCAGTGTAATGGCTGCTGCAACGCTCATTCCAAGGATGACTGAGTGGTTTTCTTGGCGGATGTGCGCACTGATAATACCAAGTATCCATCCAGTGAGGCAGGGAATGATGATTCGCATCACGTAAGAGAAAATTCAGCGGTTAGACTCATTCATGGTCATTCGGAACTGGCTCACGTCATTGGGAGCACACTCAGAACTCGAAAAAGAATAATGTCTCTAAAAATAAGCTTAGCGTAAACCAGAAAGCCACGGACAAGAACAGCACTATAGCCACCATGATACTCATCTTAGAAATGATCCATCGGTTATCATGGATATTACTTACCCGAACACTCCCGAGCGCCCATCCGGCAAAAGGAAACATCATCAACGGAAGCAGATACAGAATAAATGCCTTAGTGCTATAAGTAGAATGGGCTGGCACATGAATGGTGTCATGACTCGCAACTAGTGCATAAAAAATGGTGGCCATGACAATTTCAATTACAGTCATCATAATAGCACCGATTACTTTAATTCTATGCTCTGTTTTCGTTGGATTTCCACGGGAAATAACGGCCCGTTCTCACAAGCCCGTGAGCCACCCGAGGGCAGGCAACACCAACGCGACAAGATTCATCTTTTCTTTCCTTGAAGGGTCATCCACAAACACACCAGGAATCAAAAGCACAAGTACCCAGGCAACCCCGATGATGGTGCCGATGATGAGGCCGTTGAGGGGTGCGCGGCGGTACTGATCGGTGGTCATGTTGTCGTGGATGCTCATCGTTGCCTTTCTAGAAGGGTTGGCGGTGTCTCAGTCTTAGTCTGGCTCTCGCTGGCGGCTGAGGTAATAGGAACACCGTGGCCATCCATGTTAGAAGTAGTTTCTCAAGAGCAGTGTCTTCGGTGGTGATTATGTCCGTACGGTTACATTCTCCGGCGCACCTCGCTAAAATAGCGCAGGTCATTAGAGCCCAAAGAAAAGGATTATCATAACTGAGTATAATTGAAACCACGCTGCCGCGGTTATGAAAAGCGTGACCACTGAAGCAATACTCATGATAAGAATAAAAGGGGCTTCACTGTTCTTGAGTCTGATTCCGATATCGCTGAGGGTTAGCCCAGCAAAAGGAAACACTGCTAACGAAAGCGGGAGCGGGCATATTGCTACTTTCGCGCTTCTAAAAGATATATGATCCGTAAACAGGAAAAATCCAATCAAAAACATGAGCACGCCAGCGAGGGTCGCAATAGCAGCGCCTATGATTTGGGCTTTGAGTCTCCGCTTCTTTGGGTCACCGTATTGCGTATACCCTCCGTTCCCACGGGTCTGTGAGTCACCCAATCAGAGGGAAAATAAACGACATGGTAAATACGGGGGATATTCCTTGGGAGCGAGGACTAGCGTTTTTCGCACATGAAGTATCACGAATACCGTAGGCCAGACAACACCAACAATGGTGCCGATGATGAGGCCGTTGAGGGGTGCGCGACGGTATTGCTTCTCGGTCATGTTCTCGTGGATGTTCATGATTGCCTCTTGTTGTCGGGGTGTCAGTAGGCTTGGTTTTGTGGCAAGTGTGATGCGGGTGTGTGGGGCAGGAGCATCGTGTCTGCCTTTAATTAGATAACGGGAGAAACTTCACACTCCTCAACATCTTCACTGAAAAGTGAAGACCATTAAAACTCAAAGAAAAAAGCCGCCTCTATGAAACTGAATATGAAAAACCACATCACCACAGATATGAATAGAGCGATCAGTGTGGCTACGATCATCTTGGCAAGAAAGTGATGGTCATCCCTTCTGAGGGTAATCTTTAGCGTGCCAAGAGTCCATCCTGCCAGGGAGAACACCGCTAGTAGAATGAGATAGTTTATGAGGGTTTCCTCGCCGTTGATAAACCTCAGAGTTGACAAGAAGCGCTCGATGGAACCCATAAGTACGCCAGCAAGAGTGAACATAGTCGCAGTGATAGCCCTGACTCTACGCTTTTGTTTCGTTACATCGTCGCAGTCGACAGCGGCTCGTTCCCACAGTCCGGTGAGCCACCCAGTCACAGGGAAAATAAATGACATGCCGAATTCAGGCGGGCAGAATTTAATATCTTGTCCTGCTAGGGGCGGGGTTATGAGGTATCCCAAGATCACGAGCGCCCAGAGTGCTCCGACGATGACACCAATGATGAGGCCGTTGAGGGGTGCGCGGCGGTACTGGTCGGTGGTTGTAGTGGTGCGGGTGGTCATCGTGGTGCCCTCGTGGTGGTGTGGGGGTCGCAGGCATCTCCGATACCGTCATGGTCGGTGTCGGTTTGGTCTGGGTTAGCGATGATGGGGCAGTTATCCCGGGTATCGGGGATACCGTCACCGTCTCGGGTGACTTGGATGGGGAAGGTGAGCGTGTCACTGGTGCCGGTTTGGTCGGTGATGCGTAGGTGTGCCCGGTATTTTCCGATCCGAGTGAGGATACGGGTGATCTCGGGTGTGGTAGTGGTCAGTTCGTAGTGCCCGTCACCGTTGAGGTCCCACTGCCAGTGCCGGATGTGTCCGATCGACGTGTAGGACGAGGAAGCATCCAGGCTCAACGGATTACCGCTGCGTGCCTGGCTTTGCCCGATCACAGCAGCACGCATCCGCACCCCAGGAACCCTCCCCAACTGTGCAACGCTGTCAGACGCGCCATTCGCACTCCTGGTTGCCTTCGACAGGAGAACATCATGGACCAGGCCAGCAATCTTCTCATGGCCAATAATATTCGGGTGATACCAATTATTCTTATCCCCATTTGGAAGTGACCAGGTCTTCCCGGTCCACCCTTGATCGCCAGCAGTCTCATAGAACTCGTTGATCCAGCGATAAGGATTGCTTAAATCAACATCAATAACGGACGGTTCGGGCTCGTGGGTATTGAACAAGCCCGTGGTGGGGGCATAGGCCACCTTGAGAGCGTGGGTGTTGTTCCAGGTCTTGATCGTGGCAGCCTGCCTGGTGCGGAATTCATCCTCGGCGGCCCGGACCTGAGTTGATGGCACGTCAGTCAAAGGGACATCACGGTCTGCGGGGACAAGGTAGGGGTAGCCGATCAGGACGACACGAGTGTGAGCCGGGTCAGTCAGCCGATGCTGGATATGCGACAACAATGTCACCGTGTTCGCCATCGTGGCGCCAAGCTTTTTACGTGCTGCGTCAACAGAGCCGCCACACTTAGCTGCTGACCATCCTATTTCTGCAAAGCAGTTCATGACGACGTCAACGAAGTCCAGGTCGTTGCCTCCAGCGGTCATGAGGACCACGTTGGTGTGGGGATCCATCTGATCGGCTTGGCCGACAATGTTGTGGTCTCCGGCAGCGATTTGGGCGCCACTCCAGGCCCGCACATCCGTCTGAACCGTCGTAGCAGCCCCGAATTCCTGATTCAACCGGCGGGTCAGTACTGAGCCATAATTTTTCGGACTGCGATATGACCCATCGCTAGGGGTAAAAAACTGTGTCCCGTTGCCTGCCGAGTATGAATCCCCTAGCACGGTCATCGTCATCAACTTACGGGGCGGTGGCGCAGGGGAGCCCTCTGGTGGATCGATTGACGGAACTTCTTTTCCGCCCAGGGTTACGCCCATCCAGGTGTCAACGCCTTTTGTTGGTTTTGCCCATAGATCCCAGGTTTTGTTGGCCTTTGTGGCCCAAGAGAACATCCAGTAGGTATTTGAATCCCGATCGTCGTGGATACCATTGACGGTGTCAATAAAACCTACCTCCGGGGAATACGTGATTCCCACGGCCTTGAGCGGATCCCTGAGTGCATCGTTAGTCCAGTTGCCACCCACATTGCACCGCACCAGGATCCCCGCCTTACCTGGCCAGTTATCCTTCTCCGTTGGGGTCGGATGTTTCGGATCTTTGCTGAAGTCCACGACGACCGTCTGCCCCTCATGTGCGGCATACGGCCCCTCGTGCCAGCCCGGAGCACCAGAGACTGACCCAGCCGCTTGGGCCGTTCCCGTCCCGGCTACAGCGCCAGCTGCTAACACCACCGCAACCAGCGGGCCAGTCCATCGTCTACACATCGTCATGGCTTCCTCCTAGGAAGCGCCCCGACCGGGACCCTTGTAGACAGCACAGGCGCTCATACGTCGGTGTCGACTCCGCAATCCGCGACGGAACCTCAAACCCGCCCCGGGCTAATCTGGTACTCCGACTCCCACACACCAACGTGGACACGGCTGCGCGACAGTGCCGGACTCCCACCGGCTTCCCCACACCACCCAGGCATCAACCCAACCATTGGGCCAGCAGCGAACACCATACACCCACACTGGCTCTCCCCTGTGGGTTGGGGCGGATGTCGATCATCCGGCTACACCATCTGAGCGCTATCTGCCCGTCAGCCCAGATGGCCACCCTTCGGGCCGTTCCACAGTGAGGACCACTCGACGTCGAGATCTATGAGCATCTGGCGTAGCAGGGGCAGGGAGATCCCGGTGACGTTATGCGGATCGCCGTTGATACGGGTGATGAAGGCGCCGCCCAAACCGTCGATCGTAAACGCCCCTGCCACCTTGGCGGGTTCGCCACTGTTCACGTAGGCGTCGATCTCAGCGTCGGTGAGGTCGGCGAAGGTGACGACTGTCTGCCCGACGCGGGTCTGCTCGCGCAATTGTCCCTCCGCAATGACCGTGACGTGATGGCCGCTCACCAGCACACCCTGGTGACCGCGCATCCGACGCCACCACTGCCGGGCACGTTCGGCAGTGTGAGGTTTGCCGAAGATGCGCCCATCAAGATTGAGGACGGAATCGCAGGCCACCACGATTGTCCGATCGGCAGGGTGTCGAGGGCCCCGGACTCGATGACTGAGTGAGCTTTGAGATGACACAGCCTCGCCGTCATGGTGATGGCATCTTCCCCGTGCAGACGCCTCTCATCAGCCCCCGACGCGATGACGACGGGCTCGATACCGGCAGAACGCAACATACGCAGCCGGGCCGGGGACTTTGAAGCGAGAACGAAACAAGTCGTCATGTCAGTAACGCCGCAAAGATCCTCGCCAGGCCGCCTGGCCGGGCATAAAAGGCTCACGGATGGTGCGCCAATACGACTTCCAGCCGAAGGCGATCGGCCGGTCGTCAGGCACGTAGGCATTCGGGCCGGGGCGAGTCAACTCGGCCAGTACCGCCACCAGGGCGCCGAGCTCTTCGTCGGTGAGATGCCCCTTCGTCACCGTGATCGCGTCGTCCATCCTGTTTTTACTCACAGTGGGATGTTCCCATGCTTCTTGGGAGGCAGGGCCTCACGCTTGGTGCGCAGTAGACGTAAGGTGCGAATGACCGAGGCGCGGGTCTCGTGCGGATGAATGACCTGGTCGATCCAGCCTCGCTCGGCAGCCTGGTACGGGTTCGACAACGTCGTCTCGTATTCGTCAATAAGCTCCTTACGCTTGGCCTGCGGGTCAGGATCGGTGGCAAGAGTGCGGCGATGCAGAATGCTCACAGCCCCCTCAGCCCCCATGACGGCGATCTGGGCGGTTGGCCAGGCCAAGTTGACGTCGGCGCCCAACGTCTTAGACCCCATGACGATGTAGGCGCCGCCGTAGGCCTTGCGAGTGACAACAGTCAATAACGGCACGGTGGCCTCAGCATAGGCATAAATGAGTTTGGCGCCGCGTCGGATAATGCCGTCGTGCTCTTGCTCGACACCGGGCAGGAAGCCTGGGGTATCAACGAAGGTGAGCACCGGGATGTTAAAGGAGTCGCAAGTGCGTACGAACCGGGCGGCCTTCTCAGATGCGTCAATGTCGAGAGTGCCGGCATTGACCATCGGTTGATTGGCGATGATGCCGATCACGCGGCCCTCAATGCGTCCGAATCCGCAGATGACGTTGGGGGCGAAGAGTTCGTGGATCTCCAGGAAGGTGTCCTCGTCAAGTACGGTCGTGATGACTTCGTGCATGTCGTAGGGCTGATTCGAGGAGTCCGGGATGAGGACGTCAAGCTTGCGGTCGTGATCGGTGATCGTCAGGTCAGCCTCACCGTCGTCGTAGAACGGCGGGTCCTCAAGGTTGTTCTGCGGCAGGTAGCTGATGAGATCGCGGACGAACTGAAGAGCATCGTCCTCGTCAGTGGCCAGGTAGTGGGAATTGCCCGACTTGACGGAGTGGGTGCGTGCGCCGCCCAGTTCCTCCAAAGAGACGTCCTCACCAGTGACTTGCTTGACGACGGCTGGGCCGGTGATGAACATCTGTGAGGTCTGGTCGACCATCACGATGAAGTCAGTGAGGGCGGGGGAGTAGACGTGGCCTCCGGCCGCCGCCCCCATAATGATGGAGATCTGGGGGATAACACCGGAGGCTCTGGTGTTGCGGCGAAAGATGTCGCCGAAACGGGCTAGGGAAGCCACACCTTCTTGGATACGCGCACCGCCACCCTCGTTGATGCCAATGAGCGGACAGCCGGTCTTGACGGCGAAGTCGATGATCTTGCAGATCTTCTCGCCGTAGACCTCGCCGAGAGATCCGCCGAAGATAGTGACGTCCTGGCTGAACACGCAGACCGGGCGGCCGTGGATCGCGCCGACGCCGGTAATGACGCCGTCAGTGTACGGACGTTTGTGGTCCATGCCGAAGTTTGTGGAACGGTGACGAGCGAACTCGTCGAGCTCAGCAAAAGAATCCTCGTCGAGCAGCCGCAAGATGCGCTCCCGAGCGGTCATCTTTCCGGCGGCATGCTGCTTTTCAATGGCCGAGGGGGATGCGGCATTGACGGCCTCGTCGATCCTCCGACCAAGGTCGGCGATCTTCCCTGCCGTGGTGTGGATGTCGATCTCCATATGCCGAGACTATCTGTCTGGGGTGAAGCACGTGGTGCTGAACCGATTTCCGAAACACCTGAATTCGGTTCCACACATCGGCAGCCGTAACTCCTCGGATAGTCTTCTCGGGTGCCTGCCACGCCTCCAGCCAATGCCGAACGCATCGTCGAGCTTGCGGGGAACACCCTTTTCACGGAGCCTCGCGGGGGAGGAGTTGTCTGTATTGACTCCACCGGCTCCACCAACGCCGACATGGCTGCTTTCGTCCGAGCAGGAGGAACCTCCTTTCGTCTGCTCGTTGCTGACCACCAAGAAGGCGGGCGTGGACGGTTCTCTCGTAGCTGGCAGGATGTCCCCGGTACGAGCCTGGCACTTTCGGCGCTGGTGCCCAATGATCGTCCACCGCAGGACTGGGGCTGGTTGTCGATGGTCGCGGGGCTTGCCGTCGCCAAAGTCATCGAGGAGGTCGGCGGGGCCAACCGTTCCCGAGTGACGTTGAAGTGGCCCAATGATGTGCTCGTGGACCTGGGCACTGACCATGGCGGCAAGGTGTGCGGAATTCTCTCGGAGCGCGTCGACGGTCCCGCTGGACCCCACGCCGTCATCGGGATTGGAATCAATGTCTCCATGGACCTCAAAGAGTTGCCCGTGCCGACGGCGACGTCTTTGGCGCTGTGCGGGTTGAATCACGACAAGAATGGGTTGCTGGCCAACCTACTCGTACACCTTGGCGAGCTGCTGACGGTGTGGTTGGACGCCGGAACAGTGCGAGATCAATATGTGGCGCGCTGCGACACTATTGGTACTCCGGTTCGTCTGACCTTCGACCCGGACATCGTGGGTGGCGGTGAAAAGGCTGTTGACGGTATCGGCGTTGACGTTGACACAGACGGCGCCATTGTCGTGGAAACCTCTAACGGGCGTCGCAGCTTCAATGCGGCTGACGTCAATCATTTGCGGACGACGTGAGTTTTACCACCGCGCCCTGAGCGTTCCCACCATCTAGACTGGCTGACCATGACGACCCACATCCTGGCTCTTGGTGGTGGCGGCTTCTCGATGTCGAATCGCGGTGAGCCCACCGCCCTCGACCGCCACATCCTTGACCTGTCTGGAAAGTCTTCCCCTCTGGTGTGCTTTGCACCTACCGCAGCTGCTGACGATCCGGTTTACATTAACCGCTTCCTGGCTGCCTATTCAGCCCTCGGTGTGCGCAGCATGGTGCTGACCCTGTGGCAGGGGGCAGCGGAGTCAGTGGAGCGTCTTTCGCAAGCTGACGTCGTTATCTCTGGTGGTGGATCAGCCGCCAATCTTGTGGCGCTGTGGAAGATGCACGGGGTCGACCACGTGATCCGTCGCATGATCGCAGCTGACAATGACGTTGTTCTCGCCGGTGTCTCTGCTGGCGCAGCGTGCTGGTTCTCCGGGTGCCTGACCGACGCTTTTGGGGACCTGCGAGCCTGGCGTGGCGGTATGGGTCTGCTGGACGGGTCGTTCTGTCCCCACTTCGACGGTGAGTCCGAGCGGGCGCCTATCTACGCCCAGGCTGTCGCTAACGGGGTGCTTCCTGGCGGGTATGCGGTTGATGATGGGGTTGCGGTGCACTTCGTCGACGGAATGTTCACTGGGGCGGTCGCCGAGCATGAAGGAGCCGAGGTGTCAAGGTTCTCTGCATCCGAGGAGCCGACGTCGTCGGGAGTCCTGCGCGAGGAACTCGACGTCACCGTGCTGTGATCGACTCCTCGCAGTAGTCGTCGCTCAGGTATGCGCTGTACCCGCCATATTCGCCGTCTGTCAGGTCCGTGAAAAGGTCAGCGACTCGACGCACCCCGGGGACGTCGTTGAGTACCATCTGGCCGGACGGGGTGGTGAGGATGAGTTTTCCGCACCCCATCATCCGGTCAAACACCCCGGCTTGCCACGACACATCGATGAGGCTATCGATCATGACGTCGTGGCCGCGTCGAACGACGACACCGTGACGCAGCATGACACGGCGGTCGGTGATCGTCATCGTCGTCGTGAACCATTTCAGCCAGGGGGCGAGGGTACCGACAATGATGATTACGGCTGCGATAGCGGCAACGATCGGCCAATACTGTGTACGCATATCGGTCGGCATGATTCCAAGCAGAGCAGCCGCCCCGACGACTCCGACAAACCCCATGACGACGGGCCAGAAGAGACTTTTGGCGTGACGACGAGTGTGCACGAGTACCGTCTCGTCACGGTTACGCCTCAGCGGCTGTCCGATTCGCACCATGTCTCCAGTATGGACGATCCGTGCCGTGAGGTGATCGCGTGTGCCAGGCCGCCGACGGTGACTCTGAGTCCCGCCCCTCACGGTGGGCGTCGGGTGTTCGGTGACCATTACGATGAACGTCGTGACGTCCTACACCATCGGAATCATTGGCGGCGGGCAGCTAGCCCGCATGATGCATCAGGCTGCGATCGGATTGGGGGTACGCACCCGCCTGCTGGCTTCTGACCCTGACGAGTCTGCGGCCCAGGTGATGTCTGACGTCGTCGTTGGCTCCCACCTCGACCACGACGCCGTCATGAACTTCGCTGCCGGGTGCGACGTCGTGACCTTCGATCACGAACACGTACCAACCGTCCTCGTTGAGGAAATGGAACAGGCCGGCTACGCCGTCCGCCCAGGGTCGGCTGCCATGGTCCACGCCCAGGACAAGGTTGTCATGCGCGAATTTATGGCGCGCGAGGGTTTCCCGAACCCCGCGTGGAAGGTGTGCGACACCCCCGATGACCTTGTCTCTTTCGGTAATGGCCACGGCTGGCCCGCCATTGCGAAAACGTCCCGCGGCGGATATGACGGCAAAGGAGTATTCAAGATCGACGGCCCCGATGGTGTTGGCGAGCCTTTCGACGCCGCGGGGGGTCTGGCCGACGGCAAGCAGCCGATTCGCATTCTCGCCGAAGAATTCGTTGATTTCCGACGCGAACTCTCCGCGGTCGTCGTGCGCTCCCCGTCGGGCCAAGGAGCCGCATACCCGGTTACCGAAACCATTCAGCGTCACGGAGTATGTGCCGAGACCATCAGCCCAGCCCCTGACCTGTCCTCGGACCGCCAAGTTGAACTCCAGACCATGGCGCTCGACATCGCTGGACGCCTCGACGTCGTCGGAGTGCTGGCAGTCGAGTTGATGGAACGCGAGGACGGATCCGTCGTTGTTAATGAGCTGGCGACCCGCCCCCACAACACTGCCCATTGGACGATCGACGGGACTGAGACAAGCCAGTTTGAAAACCACATGCGAGCCGTGCTTAACCTGCCGCTCGGCTCACCGGCCTTGACCGCCCCCGTCGTCGTCATGGCCAATGTTCTCGGTGGGTCCGAAGAGGACCTGACCGGGGCTTTGCAACATTGCTTCGCTCGTGACCCAGAACTTCGCGTCGAACTGTACGGGAAGTCCGTCCGGCCCGGACGCAAGGTCGGTCACGTCACCTGTCTTGGTAATGACGTTGAGACGACTCGTCGCCGGGCCCGCCATGCCGCCGCCTACCTCATGGGAGAATACGATGCCTGAGACCACCGCCAACAGCCGTAAGCCGCGCCGAGGCAAGAAGGTCGAAACAGCGGCCGTGGCGGCACGTCGACTAGCAGGCGACGCCAGCGGCCCCCAGGTGTCGATCATCATGGGCTCGGACTCTGACTGGCCGACGATGGAGGCCGCAGCGCAGATGCTCACCGATTTCAATGTGGGGTTTGAGGCTGACGTCGTGTCGGCCCACCGCATGCCTGAGGACATGGTCGAGTTTGGTCGAGGCGCGCACGAGCGCGGTATCAAGGTGATCATCGCCGGTGCCGGTGGCGCTGCCCATTTGCCGGGTATGGTCGCTGCACTGACCCCGCTGCCGGTTATCGGAGTCCCCGTGCCGCTAGCCCACCTTGACGGTATGGATTCCCTGCTGTCCATCGTCCAGATGCCAGGTGGTGTTCCGGTGGCGACGGTCGGCGTCGGTAATGCGAAAAACGCCGGTCTGCTAGCGGTGCGGATTCTTGCCGCATCCTCCCCCGAACTGTGCAAGGCCATGGTCAAGTATCAGTCCGATTTGCGCGATGCGGCTGCGGGTAAGGGCGAGAACGTACGCCGCCACTCCCGTCCCTGAGCGGTTGTCGAGAATGTCTTGCTGAGATGGCCCAAGACCGGTGATCCTGGGCCATCGACGACCCGTCCGTTAGACTAAGGACAGGGTTAGTGACAGGCCAACCGGCTGGGCGTACAGCCGATGAGACATGATCGGCATCGGGCCGCAGGACGTCGATCCAAGCGGCGCCGAGACGGCATCCAAGGTAAGCCAGGTGTGCCCGTCCGGCTCCAACTCCCAGGTGTGGGCGGCATTCATCAAGGCCTGTGACGTCCACGGTCGGGCCGCGAAAGCTGGCCAGTTGCCGTCCGCAGTGAGCCGCAGACCGCCGCTCGAACCGCTGATCGTCAATTCGTGGATTCCCTGACGAAGACCGTTCTCCTGGGGCATGACATAAGGGGTTTGCAGGTCAGCTACCTCCCCATTCCATCGTCCCCAGATGGCGGCGTGCTGAGAATCGGGGTAATTCTCGGCCGGCCCGAGTCCGAACCACGAGACGTGGGTCCACTCTGCGGGTAGGCCCATCGTCACGCCAATACGCCCGAGCATGGCCGGCCAGTGTCCGTGTGGATCGACGTGGAGGTCAAGATGGACCCCTTCGGAGCCATCGTCGGTTTGAACTGCGCGCCAACTCCACGTCGTTGTCATGGAATTGCTGGTGGCGGCAGCAGCGCTACGAGTAACGACGACCAGGTCGTCACCTTCGTCACGTACCGACATCGTGGTGTGGACGAGCCGGTCGAGACCAGCCGCGAGCGCCACGTCACCAATATTGGTGCGGGCCAGTGAGCTAGCCCGGTCGTTGTCGATGGGGGCACGGAAGAGGTCAAGGACAGGAGCGACCAGGCCGACCCTACCCCATGTCACGAGGCGACCACGGTGGTCGAAGTGTGCCGGCCCGAGACCCCAACCATGATCGTCGCGGCGCGGCTGTGATGACGCCGGAAGGTGGGGCGCAGGCGTGGTTTGGGAGCCAGCAGAGCCGATGTCCGGGCTACAACGTGACCGGCCGGAGCCCAGAGAGTGTTCTCAAGCAACCTTGCCTCTACGACGACAACCATCCGATCGGAGATCTCGTCAGGAAGAGGCACGCTCCCAGTCCAGGCGCGGTGGGCCGCCAGGGCACCGACTTCTAAGACTCCCGCCTGGACACACTCACCGTCGTCAAGGAGCTGCCACCTGAATTCCAGGTCGGATAGATCTGCGAAATCACGTCGATTAATGACATCGATGCCGGTACCACCGCTCAGCTGCTTGCTGTCGACCTCGATGCGTACCGCTCCCATTGTCGCTGTAAATTCCCGCAGTCCTGGGGAGGGCGCGCGATCGGGCGTGACGAGCCCATCACAGACGAAGTTTGAATCGTGTAGGGCCTCGCCAAAATCGCCCCCGTAGGCATAGCCACGTCCAGCTTCGATGCCGTGATCGATCCACTCCCAGATGAATCCGCCATGCATGCGGTCGCGGTGGAAGTGCGGGTCGAAACAGCGCTCCTCGTAGTCGGCGAGCTCCCCGGGACCGTTGCCCATCGCGTGGGCGAACTCGCACATGAGGAACGGCAGCTCGAGCTCGCGTCCGGTCTGTGGAGCAGGCTCAGCCCCGGGCATGACGGTGCGGTCACGCACGGCTTCGACCCACTCCATGGACGGATACATGACCGTCCACACATCGCAGATGGTGTGGGCGTCGTCCCCCCCTCATAGTGGGTGAAACGGGACGGGTCACGATCCTTGACCCACTCGTTCATGAGGCGAATACCTTCACCACAGTGGGACTCATTGCCCATCGACCAACCGATGATGGCGGGATGATTCTTGTCGCGTTCAACAGTGCGCTGGATGCGGTTGAGTAGGCAGTCGTAACAACGGTCGTCGTCGGTCGGGTTGCCGTCCCAGCCGCTGCATTCAAAACCGTGGGTCTCCAGGTCGTTCTCAAGGATCACCCACATGCCGTATTCATCGCACAGATCAAGGAAACGAGCGTTCGGTGGGTAATGCGAGGTGCGAATGGCATTGACACCGTGGCGCTTCATGAGCTCGAGGTCAGCGCGCATCGTCTCCTCGTCGAGGGTTCGCCCAGTGCGCGGATGCCATTCGTGGCGGTTGACCCCGCGGAAGACGATTTTTCCCCCGTTGACGGTGATGATGTCCCCGTCAATGGCGACGGTCCGGAATCCGATCTTCACAGTGACGGTCTCGGTATCGGTGGAGACAGTGGCGTCGTAGAGCCTGGGAGTTTCGGCGGTCCACGGCTGCACATCGGGAATCGTCACCTCGGTATTGCAGGTGGTGGTGACGGCGAGTTCGGGAATGGTCACAGTCGCGCCGTCTGGTCCGTCAATGAGGAGTTTGGCGTCACCCTCCCAAGCGGCGTGGACGAAAAGGTCGTCAATGCCGCCATGAGGCCTAGCCAGGAGGGTGACTTCGCGGAAGATGCCTGACATTCGCCACATGTCTTGGTCTTCGAGGAAGGTGCCGTCGGACCATTGGCTGACGGCCGCAGCGAGCACATTGCGGCCAGGGTGCAACTGCGCGGTGACGTCGAATTCGCTGGTCAGACGCGAGCCCTTAGTCCATCCCAATTCGGTCCCGTTGAGCCAGACACGGGCAAAGGAATCGACTCCCTCGAAGCGCAGCAGCACTCGCTCGGCGTCGGTGAAGTCCTTTCCAACTTCGAAGGTGTGGCGGTAACACCCGGTGGGGTTCTCATCGGGAACGACGACGTCCTCGTCTGAGGCGGGAATCGGGATGGGGTAGTTGACGTTGAGGTAAGCCGGGCGGCCAAAGGGCGCGTCTCCGGCTGGGTCGACCATCTGCCAGCAGGACGGCACGGTGAGGTCGACGAATTCGTTGTCGTCGAACTGGGGATCGGTGAAACCGGTTGGTGTGTCGCAGGGTGAGTCGACCAATTGAAACCGCCAGATTCCAGACAGGTCGAGGGTGGGGGCGTCGGTGTGCAGATGAGCTTGGGGAGCTATCGGACCGTGCCAGGGGATGAGGTTCGTCAGGGCATTGTCGAGGCCGTACGCGGTGTCGGCATTGGCAACCATGGCACTAACCATAGAACGCTGTGATGAATAGAACGCCATGATGAAAGCGTGTACGTCGTGCTCGCAAAGCGCAGATGCTGGCAGCGCCCGACTATAACCGATGTGAGGACGGCGACCCCAGCCTCAAGGGCGGTCGAGTAGTGCGGCGGACCCGTCATCTTGGGGGCGCTGAGGTTGCCGTGGGCTTTCCAGCCAGAGGGCTGCATAGAGATAAGAATCAGGACAGTTCGGTCACCTTTGAGGTGTCGCCGTTGCGCAGTTCGTCCCACAGCTGAGCGGCCTTCTTGGTGTTCCAGAGCACCGACGATCCGGCTGACGTGTACGCCGAGGCCGTCGAGACCGGAACGGTCATCTTGATTCCGTCGTTTCCGGAGACCTTCATGAGCCCCCGGGCCGTCTTGAGGGCAGTGAAGGTCGAGGTGTCGCTGCCGAGCGTTACCGCTCCCGAGGCGGCCATATTTACTTTCCAATAGCGCACCGGGTTGATGAAGGTCCACGGGCTGAGGGCCTTCTTAGCCACCTGGGAGGCTACCTTCTGCTGCCTCTTGACGCGGCCTAGGTCTCCCTGCGCGTCGGCTTTACGCATACGCACGTACCCGAGGGCCTGGACCCCATCGAGGTCCTGAGTGCCGGCGGGAAGGTTTGTGTGAGAGTCCTTATCGACCATCGGCTTGTCGAGGGTTACTTGGACCCCGCCGACCGCGTCGACCATCTGGACGAACCCGCCGAATCCGATCTCGACGTAACCGTTAATGCGCAGATCAGTGGCCTTCTCAATCGTCTGAACGAGCAACTTTGCTCCGCCAATCGAGTAGGCGGCATTGAGCTTGTTGTGACCATGTCCGGGAATGCGCAGGAACGTGTCACGCGGCAAGGAGATCAGGACATTCATGCCTTCGGGTGGCATGTAAAGCAGCAGCATGGTGTCGGTGCGTAGACCGGCTTCGGTGCCGGTGCCGAACTGCTTTTGTTGCCTGGTCGTGAGGTTCTGCCGCTCATCGGTGCCGACCAGTAACACGAGGGTGCCCGGATGGTCTGCGCCTCGCGGCCCGTCCGGGGTGGCGTCAACCGTTCCGGTATGGCTCAGGGCATATGACGGCACCGCGACGAGCCACACCAGCCATGCCAATAACAACACCATGAGGACCCTGAAGGGGTGCCGACGCCGGCGAAGGGGGCGGCTCACGTCCTGCCGCCGCTGTGGGGCCTGACGTCGTGGGCGTCGTTGGCTACCGGATCGGTACAGATCGGCAGTAGGACGCCGGGAGGGCCACGGTTGTGAGGGCGGCTGGGAGGAGACGCGAGATCTATGGTGACGTGCCTGGGGACGCCCGTCGGCCCGTGGACGACCGGTCCCACTCACGGATGCGCGGCGCGATGGGTTCACCGGATCGATACGGGTGGCGTCATTTTCGTCAACCTCGTATAGCCAGTCCAGATCGGACTGACGAGATCGCTCGTCGCGGGGACCGCGCCCAGTGCCTCGATAAGACATGAGCTCTACCGTAGTCGCAGGTCCGCCCAGATCTGCGATGATGATAGGGCGAGTCCTGTGGACCGCAGGATTCACAGGCTGTTCAGACCTGGCACAATAGCGTGCATGTCGTCATACCTCGCGCCCCCGGTCAGTGTTGTCATACCGGTCAGGAACGAGGAGCGGTATCTCGAAGAATCGGTTGCCGGGGTTCTTAACCAGGGCTATCCGGGTCCGATGGAGATCATCCTCGCTATTGCGCCGAGCACTGATCGTACCGCCGAAATAGCTCAAGGTTTGACCACCCGAGATGAGCGCATTCGGGTGATTGACAATCCGGACGGCACCACTCCCAAGGCCCTGAACCTTGGTGTGGCCGTATCTCAGTACGACATCATCGTGCGCGTCGATGCTCATGGTGAGCTTGGCCCGGAGTACATCGCAACCGCCGTTGAACTGCTGGAGCGTACTGGCGCGGCTAATGTCGGCGGGATTATGGACGCGAAGGGGCGTACTCCCTTCGAGCGAGCTGTGGCGACGGCTTATACCTCTAAGTTGGGTTTGGGTAGCAGCGCTTTCCACCAGGGAAATGCGCCGGAGGGCCCGGTTGAAACGGTATTTCTTGGCGTCTTCCGCAAGGCGGATCTTGTGGCCGCCGGTGGTTTCAGCCCGGAGTTCGACCGGGCTCAGGATTGGGAGCTCAACTACCGGTTGCGTCAGTCTGGACGCGAAGTGTGGTTTAGCCCTAATCTCCGAGTGACATACCGGCCTCGCTCTACCGTCAAGGCCCTGGCGAGGCAGTTTTTCCGTACAGGCCAGTGGCGTCGCGAGGTCATGCGTCGCCATCGCGATTCGGTGAGTCTGCGGTATTTGGCTGCTCCTATCGCCGTCACGGGAATCACGGTGGGAACCGTCTTTGGTCTCGTTGGGGCCGTTCAGGCGGCCAAGGGAAAAACGCTGAAGCGCTGGCCGCTGGTCGGCTGGGCAGCCCCCCTGGGCTATGCCAGCATCATCGGAGTCGGGTCAGCCGCCATGAAACGTGAGTTGGATCCCGAGGTCCGGGCCCGTCTGCCTATCGTATTGGCGATCATGCACATGAGCTGGGGGGCTGGATTTCTCGTCGGTTTGGGCGATCGCTCACACGACTGACCTCATACCTCGGTAGCGTCCTCCTGGGCTGCGATGGTAGTCAGATCGTCGGCGGACTCGACGAGGACTAACGACCCACCACCCAGGAGGCAACTGGTAAGGGTCGTGGCCACGAGCTCGCCGCCACCGAAACGAATTCGGTCAGGGGAGAGCAAAACTGGCTGGCTCAGTGGCACCAGGCCGAAGAGCTGTTCCCCGGTCCATTTCTGGCGCCCCGTGAGCCATACAGCGTCGGCAGCGGCAGGACGCGCTGCAATAAAGTTGTCAGGGCCGGCGAGAACCTCGGCATTGTCGATGGCCCCTGGCAGCAGGGTCCTGCAGGCGGTAGCGAGGGGTGCCAGACTGCACTGGATGAGGATATCGGGGGAGTTGACGGGGTTGGCGTCGGGGCCAATGACCTCTACTGCTGCCTCGTTTTGTCCAGTCAGATCTACTTGGAGTCCGGCCCACCACGAGGCCAGAAGCCATACGCAACTTGTCCAGTGGCCGGGGCGGGTATCACATACTGAAAGACGGGCGACATCACCGGGCTCGACTTCCTCGGTATCGAGTAGGTGAACCGATTTTGTGACCCACGTCAGCAGGGTGCGTGCTGACAGTTCACCGCGGTCTGTGCCGTGGTACCACGTCAGTAGTGGCAGTGCTCCTGCGTTCTGACTGCGCCGCCATAGGCCGGTTAGAGGGTCAGGGCTGCGGGTTGGGGTCGGTCGAGCAAGGGTTACCATGGTACCCATTGTGAAGGATGAGACGCTGTGGTGGGTCTATCGCGGTTACGTCGTCGGGGATGGATACTCTGTCGACATGCAACACGTCCTCATCCTGGCCGGAGGATCCGGTACTCGCCTATGGCCGTTGTCTCGCCAGGGGGAGCCTAAGCAGTTATTGGAACTTATTAACGGGGTCAGCCTGCTTCGGATGGCTTATGAGCGGGTTGCTGGGTTGGTGCCCGATGCCAACATCTTGGTATGCACGGGCGCCTCGTATGCCGACGCCGTCGCCAAGCTATTGCCGGAGGTTCCCGTTGAGAACATTCTGGGCGAGCCGGTGGGGCGTGACTCCCTCAATGCCGTGGCGTGGTCGGCTGGCATCATCGCTGACCGTGACCCCGAGGGCGTCATGGCCGTCGTCACTGCTGACCACGTCATTCGTCCTGTCGACGATTTCCGGGCGGCCTTGCAGCACGGTTTTAACCTCGCCAACGCTGACCCCACCGCTTTAGTGACTTTCGGTGTTGTCCCCACCGAGCCCAATACCGGATTCGGTTACCTCCATCGAGGTGATTCGCTGGGGCTGGACCCGCGTGCCTACCAGGTACTCGAATTCGTCGAGAAACCCAGCATCGAGGTGGCCCGCCAGTACCTAGATTCCGGCGAGTATTGGTGGAATTCCGGCATGTTCGTGTGGCGAGCTGCGACCTTGTTGGACTGCTTGTCTCAACTCAAACCACAGACCCGTCGGCAGGTTGATAAGTTGGTCGCTGATCCGTCCCGATTGGCTGAGGTTTACCCGCTTATGGAAAAGGTCTCGGTCGATATCGCGGTCATGGAACCGGCATCCCATGGTGGATGTGGTGTTCATGTTGCAGCGATTCCGTTGGAGATCCAGTGGTACGACGTCGGTTCTTACGAGGCGCTGGCCCCGCACCTACCTGACGATGGGAAGGGCAACAATGTGACTGGACTAACGGTATCAGTTGACTCAGCCAGAAACCTGCTGATCAACGACCGTTCTGACGCCGTCCTGGTCGTTGCAGGCTTGCACGACATGGCCGTCGTGAGTACCGATCGTGCCACCCTAGTGGTGCCGTTATCTCAATCGCAGCAGGTCAAGGATGTGGTAGCCGAGGTTGCTACCCGGGCAGGAGGGCGATACGCGTGAGGAACGCCCGAGAAATTCGCGAACCCCTCGCGTGGACAGTCATTGTCGTCAGTGTTGGGTTCCTCATTTCCTTTGTTGTGCGCGTGGTCATGATGCTGGCTCACGATCACAGTGGGCTCTTCGGTATGGCTCGGAGCTTGTCTGGGAGCTCACTGGGAATCGGCATGATTCTGTTGCTGCTGGCGACAGTTTTGGTGTGCAGGTTTATCCGTCCGGCGACGCCGCGTGCTGAATTGCTCGGCAAGATATCTGCCCTTGTTATCGCCACGGCAGCTGGATTTGACCTCGTTCTCGCTTTGCTGTCACCAATCCATGGACCCGGTGGGACATTTGGGGCTGTCTTGGAGCTATTTGGGGATCTTTTGGCGATTGCGATCAAGGTCCTCATTGCCTGGGTCTTATTGGTGTTGACGAGGCCCGAGGCCGTCTCGGCTAAGGATGGCGAAGATCCCGGGGAAGAACCGAAGGTTGCGCAGGATGACTCCGCTGGCCAACTCGTCTCCGCCGGTGATTCTGAGGTTCCGGTTCGCGACGACGCATTCAGCTGGCCTGAGGGGGTTGGTGCGGTGTGGACGAGGGCTGGGGACGCTGCGAGTGGTGTCGGGGCGTCGTCATGGGATCAGGACGACGCTGGCCGCAGCTGGAGGGCGGAGGCATCAAGCAATGACGCGTCGGGAAGTGACTCACATGAGACGACGGGTGACCAGACATAGTTGTGGTTGGCTTGAGTGCGGTCCACTCTGAGGCCATAAATCGATCACATTTGGCGGCGCGACACGCCGCTCGTTACGGGGTTTTTGCGAGAAAAAGTCGCGCGGTGAATCTCACGCGTGTAGTTTGTGCATCGGCGCGGAACCCGCCGCGTCTGATCTCGAGGAGCTTCCCCCATGGACGAGATTTTGACCTTGCTTGCCGGAGGCGGTGACGATGAGCCGGAGTGGCATGACAAGGCATTATGTGCCCAGACCGATCCGGAGGCGTTCTTCCCTGAAAAGGGTGGGTCCACTCGTGAGGCCAAGCGCATCTGTGAGTCCTGTGAGGTCCGCCAGGAGTGTTTGGAGTACGCCCTCGAGAATGACGAGAGGTTCGGAATCTGGGGTGGACTGTCTGAGATGGAGAGGCGCCGACTGCGCAAGCGGGCGTGACCTGGTGTCGGGCCGCGGTTATTTCGGCAGGACCCGGTAGAATTAGAACCCGGTAGAATGCCCTGTCTGTCCGGGATATCTGTCTGCATGATGCGGCATGCGATGATCGCAGACGTGGCGTGCATCCCGTGCTCCATGACGTCGACGAACAGGTGGCCTGCTAGGTGAGTGACGAGACGTACTCTGCGGAGACCGGGCCCGACGTGGGCCGCCAGTCTGACCGCGGTGGTGCTCCCCGCACCGCGGAGGGACTGACTGACTGGACTATTCCTGTCATCTCGTCGGTGCGCGCTGATCCGGAGGATTGGGCGTGGGCTCACGAGCGACGTAAACCAGCAGACCCTGACATCACGGCCGACCAGGTCGCGGCTATCCTTCTCGTGCATCAAGCGGCGGGTTGGTTGCCGCGGACCCTCAACGCATTGCGACGTAGTGGTGAGCGCGCCGAAGTACAGATTGCCGTCGATCTTGGCTCTACGGATGGTTCCTCCGAGTTGCTCCTGGAAGCTGTGGGCGAGGGGTTGCTGGAAGAGTGCGTGACGGCTAGCGCGGATACCCCCCCCGGTGATGGCATTAGCCTGGCGATCGACCGACTCCCTGACGATGTCACCCATATCTGGATCCTGCACGACGACGTCGAGGTGCGTCGTGATTCGTTGACTTGCATGTTGCGGGAGGCTTCGCGCAAGCCTCACCCTGACGTCTTGTACCCCACATTGCTCAAACCGGCTCGGCATAATTACCCGGAGTTCATTGATGAGCAGGGGCAAAGTGTCAGCACCGGCGGTACTCGTGTTCTGCCGGTCGTCGACCGCGGAGATATTGACCAGAAACAGGCTGATCCGGGCCCGATCCTGGGCGGCTCGACGGCTGGCATGTTCATCCGGTTGGACGTGTGGCGCCGCCTTAGTGGTTTCGACCCAGCACTTCCCCTTTTCCGTGACGGCGTGGACTTCGGCTGGCGCGCCAATGAGGCGGGTCTGGTCGTCCGCACTGCGCCGAGCTGCACCATTCATCACCGCCAAGCGGGTCGAGGGTGGCAGCGAGAGTCGCATATAGCCCCCCGTCCGGACGTCACCGACCGTCTCGCAGGGATGCGAATGGTTGCAGCCCGGACCGGTCACCCCACTCGCACGAGTCTGGCCCTCTTGTTGGTTAGCGTGTGGCGTTTTCTCGTCCTCATGGTGGGCAAGGCCCCCGCGCGTGCTGCCGACGAGTGGCGGGCCGGGTGGCAGCTGTGGCGGTCACGCTCGGTTGCACGCGAGATGTCGAGGCGCCTGCAAGATTTCCATGCGCAATGCGATCCTGATGATCTCGAGAACACCAACCGTCTCATTCCAAGCCGACGCAGTGTCTGGGCTCGGGCAGTCGACCGTTACGCCGGGGACTTGTCTGACCGGATCCACCCGTGGCGCCATGAGGATGGGACGACGATCGATGATCTCACTGGCGACGACTTCACCGTCCGTGACCACCATTCTGTCGTTAACCCGCACACCGTGATGGTCAGCCTCATGGTGGTGTTCGGGCTCATTGCCTGCCGCGGTCTTTACGGGTCAGGCAAAGCGACCTCGACCTGGCTCGCGCCAGCGCCAGACGGGCTGGCTGGAGCATGGCATCGCTGGTTGACCGCTGTTCCCGGCATGTCTGGGGGAAACGCACTGTGGCTGGCGTGGCCAGCTTTCGGCTCAGTGTTGACGATTGGAAAGCCGGAAGTTCTGGTCCGGATTCTGCTCGTCGCGGCTCCGTTGCTCGCGGCGATGTCGGCACATCGACTGTTTCGTCGGGTACTCGGCCTTGGTGCGACGACGGTATTGCTCGCGACCTTCTGGGGCTTGCTGCCTGTCCTCACTGGTGGCCTGGCCCGAGGCTCGGTGACAGCGCTGGCACTCGGGGTGATCCTTCCTCATATGGCCCTGCACACCTGGCGGTTGGTCAATCCCGACACCGTAGACGTTGCCGAGTTGCATGGTGCCAGTATTGGCAACCGCCAGGGCGGGGGAGTCTCCTCGGCGGGTGGTCTGGCTCTCTGGTCAGCCCTGGCTATTAGTCTTGTTCCGGCTTTGTGGGTATACCCGGTTGTGGTGGCCATCGGCGTCCTTTTGGGCCGCCCTCGGCGTCTGCTGCTCGGTGCCATTGTTGTACTGGGGCCGCTGCTGGTCATCTTCCCGTGGATTCCTCGGCTCGTGGCCGATCCTGGCCGCATGGCGACCGGGGCAGAGCCCCTGCTTAGCCCGGCTGTTGAAACCCGTGCCGGGCTGTGGCTATTGGTGGGTCGCGCGATTGTTCCTGGGACTGCTCCGACCGCGTTCACCGTGATAGCGATGGTCCCGTTGTGGATTGCTGCGCTGTGGGCGATCTGGCGCCTCGTCATCGATCGCTCCGCGTCCATCGGGTCTTTGACTGGTCATCGTCGTGGCCGCGTGCTGGCCCTCATCATCGTCTACCTGCTGTGCCTGGTTCTCGCTGGTGTGGCGTCGCGCACCTTAGTCACCGTCTGGAATGCGCAGGTGCATCCCGCTATCGAACCGTGGCAGTTGGTGGGCGTCGGAGTGCTCCTGATCCTTGTCGCAGCTGCCCGCCAGTCGGCCATGTTGAAGCGTGCCGAGGCGGACCATCTGCCCGACGACGCATCCCCGACACTGGGCGAGCTGCTTGTTGGGGTGGGCAACCGATGGTTGCCATGGGTGTTAACGGTGTCTGTGGCTGCCAGCGGCGTCTGGTGGCTTGTGGGGGGCGCTCGTGGCCCGATGTCCACAACTGATGCCATGCGCCCGGCCTATGTCACAGCAGTCGAGAGCTCTGCTCGCCACACCCGCACCCTCATGGTGAATGTGCATGGTGACGGCGCCCAGTGGAACCTCGTTGACTTCGATAACCCGAGCTGGGGCAGCGGGGAGCGTCCAGAAATCTCTGCGGACAGCCGCATCGCTGATTCGGCTGCGGACCTTGCCCTTGCCGTGGCGACCGGAGCTGTCCCAGACGATCTGGCTGATCGCCTGTCCGGTCTGGGAATCGGTCATCTGTGGCTTCGTGGTGCGGGTGCCGACGTCGTGTCCCAGGTGGGTAATGCTGCAGGTTTGTCTGCCGTGAATACGGATTCCACCACGACGGTGTGGACCGTCGATGGATCTCCCTCGCGGGCTCTGTTTAGAAGCCGTGGTGGCGATCAAGTTCCTGTGGCCAAGAAGGTGTCTAAATCAGGAACCGTGACAATCCTTGAGCCCCGTGATGATCGGTGGAAGATCGAGGTAGGGGGCACGCGACTGAGTCCGGTGTCGCGCCACGGAATCGGGGAGTCCTACCAAGTTGGCTCGGCCCGCGGTGATCTGACATGGTCGATGCCGACCCAGGGATGGGCCTGTGCCATTGAACTGGTTGCCCTCCTCCTTTTGATGATGCTGGCCGGACCTCAGGCCGCTCCGCACAACCGCACCGCTGCTCCCCGCCGATCCGTGCTTGACCGTAAGCCTCGCCGTCGTCAGGAGGAGTCATGAGCGATCGCCCCCGCCGCGCCCTCGCAGATGACGAGGAGCCCAAGGAGATTCCCGAGATTCGACCCGTCGGCGATAGCGCAATCCCAGCGCGTCGCGCGGTCGATTCCGATGATGTCAGCGACCAGCAGCCGGTTCATGTTGCCCGCGCCATGACTCAGGGCCCTGAATCCGACGACCACGATGCGACACCCGAGGCGAAGTCCGATAAGAAGGCCGGGCACCACTGGAAGGGTCCGGTATGGGCACTAGCCTTGGCCGTCGCGGCGGTCGCGATCTCCCTGGCCACCTCAGCGATTCCTTATACCCAGCGCTCTGCCCCGAAGGCCCAACTCATCTCCTCGGGACGCACCCTCGTCTGCCCTCCCTCCCAGGGGAAGGCCAGCCTTGCCGCGGGGTCCTTGGCGGGAAAGTTACAAGTTGGCACCTCGATCGAAGAGCTCTTTGATACCGCAGTGCCGGTAGTCACAAAGATCGACACCTCAGCGGGTTATATCCGGTCTACAGCCGGGCAACGTCGGCCCTCTGGCTCGGCGCTATCTTCAGAAGCGGGCATGACGACGTGGGTGCCGTGCGTGGGTGCGGCTACGGGAGGAGTAGTCAGCGTCACGAACCCTTCGACCTCCGACCTGGTGGTGGTTAACCCGGACACCCGGGCAGCCACCGTCGACGTCACGATGTTGGGTTCAAAGGGAGAAATTGACACCGCCGGGATGCGAGGGATTCGTGTGTCCCCGGGACAGACCAAGGTGCTGCCGATGTCGGTATGGGACAACGACACTACCCCGGTGACCGCCCTTGTTAACGCCCGCGAAGGACGAGTTGTCGTTGGCGCCCGTACCTGGGCCGATAAGGGCCGCGAGACGATCGCGATGGCTCCAGCAGCTAAGACCCTCTTTTTGCCAGCCGTCCCCGCCAAGGTATCGACTGCAACCCTCATCATTTCGAATCCCGGCACAAAACGGTTGAGTGTGTCAGTGACGGCGCTGGCCGGACGTGGGTCCTTTACCCCTGACGGAGCCGACGAGATCGATATCGATCCCCGATCCACCATCCAGGTGGACCTGTCGAAGGCCTTAGCAGGGGAAGGCGTCGGGCTACGTTTGTCTGCCGATGACCCGGTTATTGCCAGGTTGTTTGCTCAGGGCAAGCCTGGCACCACCGATTACGCCATGGTCAGCCCGGGAGGGTCGAGCAAGGTGCTGGAGCAAACCGTAGGGGCGGCTGGAACCCTTGAACTGTCCAACCCGGGACGGGAGGCTGCCACCTTTTCTGGCGAGTTGACAGGCACTAGCGGGAAGAAGACGGTGATCGAGGGCACGGTTCCAGCTGGGTCCACCTGGTCGGGGAAGGTCCCAGCAGCTGGCCACCTGCACATTGTTGGGTCGGCTCCGCTTATTGGCGGGGTAGTATCTGCCAGCGGTTTGGCTGTCCTTCCATTGGAGGTCGCGACGACTACGACGAACGGTCGCAGCGCTGACGTTGATCCTCAACTGCGGTGACGGTTTTAGTCGTCGATGCTGGGATCGATTGTTTCTACCGGGGTGCCAGTCAGTGCTGAGAGCTGTTCGACCAGGGTGCGATGAACAAGGATGGCTAACCCGCGCCTGCTGGCTGTCCGCAACTCGAGGGGTCGTCGATAGATAACAACCTTGGCGGGGGATTGGTCGCTCCTATCGACGGCAGAGGATAGCGGTACCCGCCCTTCCGTCCAGTCCGGCATGGTCGGGACGTCTTCGGCCCCAACGACGACGTTATCGAGGATTCCTGGGCATGACATCCATGACATCTGTACTTGCTGAACAGCCTGCGCCAGACAGGCTGTGAAGAATTCGGCGTGGGTGGGGTCAATGCGGTCGATGCGTCCGCCGTAGGAGCGAGGCAAGACAACTGGCCCACGCTGGCCACGGCCATGACGGTTACGACGCTTGGACATGCCGCCACTGTATTGCGGTTGGCAACAGAGTGCGATCAAGAGCGGTTCTGCGGTGTACCGCAGGAACATGTGTCTTTGTGGCGTCCGCGTGGCAACTGTGTGAGTACCAGTGTGTGGCGTACCGTGCCCTGGGTGAGAGAGTGCATTCGCCCCGGATGTTCCCGGCCAGCGGTCGCGACGCTGACCTACGTCTATGCCGAGCGCACTGCAGTTCTCGGGCCTTTGGGGCCTAGCCGTGAACCCGGCGCCTACGACATGTGCGCCGAACACGCCGAAACGCTCTCGGCGCCGATGGGATGGGAAGTCATCCGCCTGCCCGGTATCGACAATCCAACTCCAGACCCGCCAGCCGATGACCTGATGGCACTCGCGGCAGCGGTACGAGAGGTGGGAATGCTCGCGGACGAGGCCGTACCTGAGCCTGACCCCGCCTCGGTACACGTCTTAGGCCGGCGTGGCCATTTATCCGTCATTACGGACGCCAGCCGTGACGCCCCAAGCCACTAGGATGACGGTCATGCCTGATTTACCGCTGGCCCTTGAGGCACTCGACCTGTCTCCGGCGTTCCTCGAGGTGGCAGCTTGCCCGGCGTGTCACTCCCGGTTTGCCCTCGATTTCGACAGTGGGGAATTGGTGTGCTCTTCTCCATCATGTGGGCTGGCTTTCCTTGTGCGCGACGGCGTTCCCGATCTTCGCCTCGACGCGGCACGTAAGCGAGAATCTTGCCAGGCGGTCAATACTGAGGACACTGAGGCTTTTGAGCCCACTCATCGTCATGAGACGAGGCCGCAGTGACCTTCGACGACTCACGCCTCGACGCGCCTCTTAATCCACTCGCCGAGGAGGTGTTGCGTCACTTGGCCAGCACCGGCACGCGCATCCGTCGCGACTCTGCTGATCTTGACAACGTACGTCGAACGGTCGGTGAGTGGGGACAGCCCAGAGGAGTTCTCGTTGTCGGCCCCGAAGCCCGGTTGGTGCGGTCTGTCCTTGAGCCGATATGTCCCGTCCCGCTCGTCGCCTGGCCTTTCCTGCGGCTGCCAGCGTGGGTCGGACCCCTTGATCTTGTCGTCGCCCTCGATACTGATGGATGTTGTGCGGCCCAGGTGGCTGAGGCCCGACGTCGAGGCAGCGCCATCATCGTAACTGCCCCTGAGAAAACCGAGTCCTGGCAAGCTGCCGGTAGTCACGGCACTGCTCGCATCCTGATGGCCTCCGGGGGTGCCATGTCGGCCGCCGTCGCGGCGTTGTCAGTGCTGAGTGACTTGGGTCTTGGGCCGGTCGTCGACCCCGGACAGGTTGCTCGGGTTGCGGATATGGTGGCCGAGTCGGCTTCACCGCACCGAAACCTCGCCGTCAATGAGGCTAAGGACCTCGCGTGTGCGTTAGCCGATGCGGAGCCCCTCTTGTGGGGAGGGTCGGTGCTTGCAGCGCGGGCGTCGCGACGCCTCGCACAGTGGATGAGGCGAGCCACGGGTCGCATCGCCTTGTCTGCCGACTCAGCATCACTGCGTCCCATCATTGAATCTGCTCCTAGACGGGATCCTTTTGCCGATCCCGATCTTGACGGCGAGACGCGTCGCCCTGTCCTTGTCGTCATGGATGATGCCGAGACCGAGCATGCCGCTGTCCACCGCGAGCTAGAGCACCTGTGTGCCAGCCATGACGTGACGGTGCGCAGCGTTACGTTGCCGCTCGGCATTGATGAGCGGTCCTCGTCGATGGACCGTTACGTCGCCTTGCTGCTCCAGGGGAGTTTCGCCGCCGTCTACTTGGCCCTCGGGCTGGATCGTCTGGAGGAGATGACATGAGCCAGGCACATGCAGTCCAGCGGTCGGACGAGGTTAAGGAACCAGCCGATGCACAGCAGGGTGGCCGCAAGGCGATCATTGCAGCTGTCTTCGCCAACCTCGCGATCGCGGTGACAAAGGCGATTGCATGGGCACTCACTGGGGCTTCGTCGATGCTGGCAGAGGCCATCCACTCGGTGGCTGATACCGCTAACCAGGTCATTCTCATAATGGGTGGTAAGAAGTCCCACCAGGAAGCGGACGAGGACCACCCCTTCGGCTACGAGACGGCGCGGTACCTGTCTGGTTTCGTTGTCGCCATTGTCATCTTCACCCTCGGTGGTTTGTTTGCCCTGTACGAGGCCTACGGCAAGATCGAGTCGACACTTGTTGGTCATCCCGACGAGCTCCTCGATTCCCAGTGGTGGTGGGTGCCGCTGGCAGTCCTCGTGATCTCTATCTGCGCGGAGGGAGCTAGCCTGCGCATTGCCCTCAAGGAGAGTACCCAGGACCGCGAAGGCATGACGATCTTGCAATACATCCGGAAGGCTAAGGCCCCGGAGCTGCCGGTCGTCATGCTGGAGGATTCTGCTGCCGTTCTCGGTCTGATTTTTGCTTTCGTGGGTGTGGGCCTAACCCTGCTCACTCATAACCCAATCTTTGACGGCATCGGCTCGGCCTGTATTGGTATCTTGCTGGTCGTCGTTGCCGGAGTGCTCTCGCGCGAGATGAAATCCCTCTTGGAGGGGGAGTCGGCAACCCCAGAGTCGCGTAAGGCCATCCACGATGCCTTGGTGAATTCTGATGGCGTTGACTCGGTGATCTACATGAAGACGGTTCATTTGGGCCCTGAGACGATCCTGTTGGCTGCCAAGATCGCTGTTGATCCGACGGATTCCGCCCTTGAGGTCGCACGCATTATCGATAACGCCGAGGTGTCAGTGCGGGCCGCTGAGCCGCTAGTTGGTCCACTCTTCCTTGAGCCCGATATCCGTTATGGGGACAATCGCATCACTGATGGGGAGGAAAGATCGGAGGATCAGCCGTGAGCGAACAGGTACTGGTCCTTAACGGCCCGAATTTGGGTCGGCTTGGTCGACGCGAGCCACAGATTTATGGGACGGCCACCCATAACGATCTGGCGGCCCGGTTGGTCGAATACGGTCGTGAACTGGGGCTGGACGTTGAGGTGCGCCAGACCGACTCTGAGGAGCGGATGATTGGGTGGATCCACCAGGCCGCCGATGACCGTACCCCGGTCGTCATTAATCCGGCGGCCTGGAGCCACTACAACATTGCTATTGCAGATGCCCTCGCTCAGTTAGAGGCACCCTGCATCGAGGTGCATATCACCAATATCGCTACCCGGGAGGAGTTCCGTCATCGCAGCGTGGTGTCCGCGCACGTCACCGGGACGATCGCCGGGCTGGGATTGAAAGGGTACGAGCTGGCCCTGTCGTGGCTGGCCACGGGCTGAACCTAGGAGTGTGCCTACCGGTTCATCGACTCGAAGATTTCTTTGCACTCTGGGCAGACAGGGAATTTCTCGGGATTGCGGGAGGGCACCCATACCTTTCCGCACAGGGCGACGACGGGGGTCCCGTTGACCATCGCGTCGGTGAGCTTCGCCTTGGGGACGTAGTGCGAGAAACGCTCGGCGTCACCGTCATCGAAGGATGGACGAGTTTTTTCTTCGACCGCTGTGTTGGAACCTGGTGCCACCTGTGTGCTCATAGTCCACCAGTCTACGTGGCCGATCCCGCGTTGCCACGGACAGCCCCTGGTCCTGCTGGCAGCGGACGTGGCTGGCATCGTTGGGGCTTCGTGGAACAATAGACCGGTGACAAATGCGACTCCACCCCCCATGGGCTGGTACCCCGACCCTGCTGGAAGCGATCAGGAGCGGTATTGGGACGGCGAGCGTTGGACTCGGAACCTGCGCAATCAGCCGGACCCTCAGCCGCGGCATGGCGCGAACCATGTGCCCGAGACACTCGCGCCCGTATCACGGGTTCCGTCATCGCCACGACCTAGCGCAGCTGTTTCGCGTCGCGGCACTGCCGATATATCGAAGAGTACGTCGCAGAGCCGGTGGGGATCGACGGCTGACGGAATTCCCCTGGCAGGCTGGTGGTGGCGAGCCTTGTCCACCATCATCGACGCCACCCTGGTGTGGGTCGTCGTCGGTCTGACGATGCACGAGAAGGTCGCGAGCATCGTCGACAGTTACCAGAGGTTCCTTGCCGAGTCGATGCGTGCGGTCAGCGCTGGGGCTAGCCCTTCTGACGTCATTACGACGCGAGCCCTGATGGAAGCCGGATTCGTCAACGACCTGTCGAATCTCGTCGGTGCGGTGATCATTTCGCAGGCGATTTACCAATTCATTATGTTGGCAGCTTGCGCGGGTTCGGTCGGCCAATTGGTATGCGGGCTACGAGTCGTCGCCGTCAACAAGGGCAAGGAGCATCGCCGCCTGGTGTGGTGGCGTGCTCTCATACGCGCCGCCGCGTGGGCCTGCGTCGAGATGGGCAATCAAGTCATCGTGCTGCTGACACCCTTTAGCTACCTCATGCCGTTGTGGCAGCGTTCTCGTCAAACCATTCACGACGCAGTGGCAGGCACCCAGGTGGTTCGCCCGGTCCGCGAGTCTGACGTCGAGTAAATTTCGATTGTGCCGAGGCGATTTGTCGTCTTGGCGTAATCTGCCGATCCCGACTTCTGCTCCGGCGATTGGGGCAGCGAAAGGCCGTCATGTCCTTGACGAATCCCCACCTGGCGACCCTGGCTGATTATTTCGGCATCGCTCGTGATTATCACGACTGGAAGGGCCAGTACATCGAGGTCGGGGAGGTGACTGTCATCGCTGTCCTTGACGGTTTGGGAATCGACGCCTCAACCCCGGAACGTGCCGAGCGCGCGTGCCACAAGGTAGCTAACCGGGCGTGGGTGGCGTCGGATGCTGCCCGGAATCGTCGTCTTACGCGAGGGCCAGGAGGGTCGCGTTGACGTCCACGTCAACGCAGGGGAGCAGGTGAAGGTTCACGTCGTCTGCGAGGACGGTCAACGCCGCGAGTGTTGGCAGGTCGACAATTAGAACCCTGATCGCCAGGTGGACGATCGTTGGATCGGCGAGGCCACCTTCGGTATCCCCGGTGACCTGTCGTTGGGCTATCACACTATTGTTGCGACGACCACGGACCATCGCGCAACCGCCACGCTTGTTGTGTCCCCGAATTGGCTCGGTCTTCCCCGTTCGATGGGCTCGTCTCGAGTCTGGGGCCATGCCGTGCAGTTGTATTCAACTCGCTCCCGTGCATCTTGGGGCATGGGTGACTTTGCCGATCTGGCAGACCTGTCTACCTGGGCGGCCACCCAGGGCGCCGGCTACGTGCTCGTGAATCCGCTGCATGCCAGCCAGGTTGTCTCCCCGATTGAGCCCTCTCCGTATTTGCCTTGCAGCCGCCTCTTCCTTAACCTGTTGTATGTGCGCCCCGAGATCATCCCGGAGTTCGCCGATCTTGACGCCTATGAGCGTTCCGAGGCGCGGTCGGCTCGTGCCCAGGCAGCGGCCGATATCGAGGCCATCGATTGAGATCGTTCCTGGAACGCCAAGCTGCCAGTGTTAGAAGCCGTTCATGCCCTTGGCCTGGAGGGATCGAGGGAATTGTCCTATCAGGCATTCCGCAGGCTGTGCGGTACTCGGCTCGTCGATTTTGCGACATGGTGTGTGCTGACGGAGGTCTACGGCAACGACTGGCACACCTGGCCCGAGGAGTACCAGCGCCCAGTAGCCGTGCCGTTTCAGAGTTCGTGCGAGCCTACGAGGAACGCGTCGACTTTTTCATGTGGTTGCAGTGGATCGCTGACCAGCAGCTTTCGGCAGCCCAATCTGCCGGTCGCGACGCCGGGATGTCTTTGGGGCTCGTTTGCGATATGGCCGTGGGCGTTTCCGGTGCCGGGGCAGATGCGTTGATGCTCGGGGAACTCTTTGCTGACGGCGTTTCCGTCGGGTCGCCTCCTGACGCTTTCAACCAGGCTGGACAGGAGTGGGGGCAGCCTCCGATTCTCGCCGATTTGGCATATCAGCCTTTCCGCGACATGGTACGGGCTGCTTTGCGCCACGCTGGGGGTATCCGCATCGACCACATTCTTGGCTTGTTCCGGCTGTGGTGGGTTCCCGCCGGTCTCGGTCCGCGCATGGGCACCTACGTCCGCTACGACCACGAGGCCATGGTCGGCATTGTGGCGCTGGAAGCTTACCGGGCGGGTGCTCTCGTTGTGGGCGAGGACCTTGGAACGGTAGAGCCATGGGTGCGCGCCTACTTGCGTGAGCGCGGCATCATGGGCACTTCGGTACTGTGGTTCGAGAACGGGGAGGATGGCAATCCGCTGGCTCCTGAACAGTGGCGCGAGTACGCCATGAGTTCGGTCACCACTCACGATTTGCCACCCACTACTGGGTATCTGGCTGGTGATCACGTCGAAGTCCGCAATGAACTGGGGCTGCTCACCGAATCTCTCGACCACGAGCGCGGTAAGGCTGCCCGTCAGACTGCCACCTGGATCGCCATCTTGCGCGAGTGGGGCGTCCTGGTGGGGGATAGCCCCTGCGAGGAGGACATCGTGTTAGCGATGCACCGCATGCTCGCTTGCCCCCCGTCAAAGGTGCTCAGCGCCACCCTGACTGACGCGGTGGGAGATCGTCGCACCCAAAACTTGCCGGGTACGGCGAATGAATACCCGAACTGGCGGGTTCCTCTCAGCCATCCGGATGGTTCCCCGATGTGGCTGGAGGAGGTCTTCATTGACGAACGGGCTGCGCGGCTGTCCCAAGTCATGAACGAAGAATGACTGAATGACTGTCATAAATCGAAAGTGACCGTCATCTGCGAGAGGTGACCGGCTGGCGCGAGCACAATCACGAAAAACTGGGGTCCGGTGCTTCGTAGCACCGGACCCCAAGCGTTTGGGTCAACGCCCCTGAACTGTCGCTCAGTCAGCGACGGCCTTCTTGAGGGTGCTGGAAGCCGAGATCTTGACGGCCTTGTGAGCCGGGATGGTCATGGACTCGCCAGTGCGGGGGTTGCGGCCATTGCGAGCGGGACGCTCAACAGCCTCGGCGGTGAACAGACCGGGAAGCTGCACCTTCTCGCCCTCGGCTAGAGCGGCGGTGATGACGTCGGTGAGAGCCTTGACGGCTTCGTTGGTTTGGGCCTCAGTGAGCGAGGCCTGCTTGGCGACGGCCTTGATGAGCTCGGACTTGGTCATGGGGGTCTCCTCAAATGGACTATGTTCGGTTTTGGCTTGTTGCCGTTCCCTAATATGACACTAGCGGCTGTCGGTTCTCAGTCAAGCCGAAAACCGCGTCATTAGGGGGCTTTTAGGCAGAAGACGAGGCTTTTGGGCAGGTTTCGGGCACGAATAACCCGCTTGTCACATATTTCAACGTGTCTGGGGCTTTCCTGGTGGTGGGGGCTCAGGAGAGGGTTGTTCCAAGAACGGCGTCAGCGCCATCGTCGCCCTGCTTCACCATGACTGTCGGGATGGCCTGGTCGCCGCGCGAGATGCGTCGTCCGGAAATGGGCAGCTCGGCGATGGCAGCCCGGTGACGTTTACGCGCCGCCTCCAGCGGTTCACGGCCTACAACCTCGCCGTCGACGATGAGTGGAACGATGAGACTGCGGTCGTCAGCATCGGCGGCTGGTCGCTGACCAACCCCGACGACCTCTGCGGTGGCGATCCCACCTGAGCCAATGCGGCGCACCGCATACTTGCGTCCGCCTACGGTGTTTTTGTGGGACGACTTCTTAGCCACCGGCAGCAACTCGGCGTCACGGCCGTTTGTGGTGGCGCGGGCGACCAGCTTGTAGACGAAGGAGCAGGTCGGAGCTCCCGAGCCGGTCACCAGGGAGGTTCCGACGCCGAATCCATCGACGGGCGCGCCACGCAGGGCGGCGATTTGCCACTCGTCAAGGTCGCTGGTGACGATGATGCGGGTGTTTGAGGCGCCGAGGTCATCAAGTAAGTCGCGGACTTGGCGGGCGACGATAGATAGGTCGCCAGAGTCGATGCGAACCGCACCGAGACGTCCGTCGGTAAGGCGGACGGCTGTGCGTACCGCATTGTCGATGTCATAGGTGTCGACGAGTAAGGTCGTTTCTTCGCCGTAGGCGGCCAGCTGGGCACGGAAGGCGTCTTCCTCGGTGTCATGGAGGAGGGTGAAGGCATGGGCAGCGGTACCAGAGGTGGGGACGCCATAGCGAATCCCGGCAGCCAGGTTAGAGGTGGGGCCGAAACCGGCGATCCAGGCGGCGCGGGCGGCAGCGACTGCGGATTCTTCGTGGGTGCGTCGCGAGCCCATTTCGATGATCGAGCGGCCTTCAGCCATCATGACCATGCGGGATGCAGCGGAGGCGATAGCAGAGTCATGGTTGTAGATGCTGAGCAGCACCGTTTCGAGCACACAGGCCTCTGCGAAGGTGCCTTCAACGGTGAGCAGCGGGGAGCCAGGAAAGTAAAGATCGCCTTCAGCGTAACCGTGGATGGATCCGGTGAATCGGTAGCGTGATAGCCACTCGGCCATCTGCGGGCCGACCACCTTGGTGCGTTCTAAGAAGGAGACGTCCTCGTCGGTGAATCGGAAGTTCTCAATGGCGTCGAGGATGCGTCCGGTACCGGCCACGACACCGTAGCGGCGCCCTTCAGGCAGACGGCGGGGAAACAACTCAAAAACGCAGCGCCGGTCGGCGGTCCCCGATGCCATGGCCGCTTCGACCATGGTAAACTCGTAGTGGTCGGTGAACAGTGCGGTCGACATGGGCCATAGTTTAATGGGCCATAGTTTGAGGGATGCGTTCTGTGCGCGTGAGGTTTGAGTGTCCCAGCCGAGTGACAGAATAAGGCCATGCCTGTAGCCACCGCAGAACCCCTTGCACACCGTCTTGCCGACCAGGAGTCGACGCGGACGACGGTCGTCTGGGACGACCCGGTGAACCTTATGGATTACGTGACGATGGTGTTTATGAGGTATTTCGGTTATCCGCGCGAACGCGCGACCCAACTCATGATCCAGGTTCATAACGAGGGACGAGCGACGGTCGCAGAGGGCAGCAAGGAAGAGATGGAGATCGCTGTGCACGCCATGCACGGCTACGGTCTGCAGGCCTCAGTCGAAAAGGGCGGTCAAGGATGAGGATTGAGGGCACCCGAACCCGCTGGGTCTGGTACCTGGAACACGTCGAAATCATTGGCATTGAGAATGCTCTAGGACACTACGTGGAGGCCTTGTCGCGTCTGCGTACTGCTCCCAGTTTGGGCGGGGACCCGTTCGCTTTTTGGGAGAGCCAGTTTTCTGGGCTCCAGGAGGACGACAGGGTACGCCGGTCCATCCTACCGAGCGCCTACCGTGACGACGACTCAGCGGATGCCCACTTCCATGCCGATCATGACGCTGAGGACGTCGCGGCGCGATGGGAAGACGCTCAGGCCTTGCGCATTGACGTGGAGACGTTGCGCCGAACTGGCCGTATCTCCATGAACCCTGAGATGACGCAACGATGGCTTCGCACCGTCAACGCGCTGCGAGGCATGATGGCCGCAAGACTGGGGATTATCGACCAGGTCACCGCCGACGAAGTCGCTCGGGTGGCCCAAGAAGAATTAGAGGCCGAGGAGGAGTGCGTCTACGAGTGGCTCGGTCTCGTCGTGGAGGTGCTCGTGGAGGTGGAGCTGTCGGAGTAGGTGTCAGACTTCATGAACGGTGACCTGTTCGTGTAATCGCAAACTTAGCTGACGTTCCAGGCGCTGATGCAGGGTCATGACGGCTGCCGGGCATCCCCGGCAAGCTCCTTTCATAGCGACGTCAACCCTGCGCTCCTGACCGTCGACCGACACGTCGACTAATTCGATGGATCCACCGTGCATCGCGGCAACCGCGCCGACGGGCCCGGCGATAAGTTCATCGGTACAGCGGCGCAAGGTCTCGACCTCATTAAGGGGCTGACTGTCAGGGCCGCCCACCCATTCATCGGTGCGCTCCAAGGCCGTCGTTAAGGCAGTCCGGAATCCGGCACCGATGCGTCCCCATGTGCCCTCGAGGACAGTCGCCATGACGGCGCCGACCGTCGCTTCGACGCGCACCTGGTTGAGGAACTCGTCGAGGCCGGGGGCGCTTACCAAGAGCCCGGCGAAGGGCAGTGTGATCCCGGAGACCACCCAGCGCAGAGTGGCAGGGTCGGCGGTTGTTTCCGGATGAACGGCGGTGGATGGATGACAGGCGAGCTTTATCACATCAGTAGGTTTGTCACGAGACGTCCGATGAAGGCCATGGCCCAAGCCAGCACGAACATGTATCCGAAGGCCACGGCAGGCCACTTCCATCCACCGGTCTCCCGTTTCATGATCGCCACGGTCGACATGCATTGCAAGGCGTAGGCGAAGAAGAGGATGAGTGCCACGATGGTGGCCGGGGTGAAGACCTTGTTGCCTTTGTCGGGTCCATGGGTCCAGGTCCAATGGTCAAGTTGATGGGAGACGTCCACGTCATCTTCCGGATCGGTAGCCGAGGCCATCTGTCCCAAGGTCGACACCGAGACCTCGCGGGCGGCCAGGGAGCCGATGAGGGAAACGTCGATCCGCCAGTCGAATCCGAGAGGCTCGAAGACGGGCTCGACGGCCTTGCCGATGCTTCCAGCGATGGAGTGGTCCATGGTGTAGGCCGCCACGGCCACGTCATTGCTGGGGTCGATGCCGGCCTTCGTGAGTTCGGCGTTGGAACGCATCGGGAAGGTCGTGAGTGCCCAGATGACGATGGTTGTCAGCATGATGATGGTGCCGGCCTTGTGTAGGAAGGCCTTGGTGGGCTCCCACATCGCGATGCCCACTGAACGCAAGGTGGGGATGCGATACGGCGGCATTTCCATGTAGAAGGGCAGCAGGATGCCGGAACGGTCGGTGATCTTCTTGACGACCCATGCCGCGGTCATCGCCGAGACGGCACCAAGCAGGTAGAGCAGGAACATTGCCACGCCTCGGCCTGAGAACGGCCCAATCTGCGTGGTGTTGGGTATGAGCATTCCCACCAGCAATACGTAGACGGGCAGTCTCGCCGAACAGGTGGCTAGCGGAACGCCAAGCATCGTCGCGATGCGGTCTTTGGCCGAGGGGATGGTGCGGGTGGCCATCACGCCGGGGATGGCGCAGGCGAAGGACGAGAGCATGGCGACGAAGGCTCGCCCTTCCAACCCGGCACGGCTCATGACTTTGTCCATGAGGAATGCCGCACGTGACATGTAACCCACTGCGTCTAGCAGAGCCAACAGCAGGTACATCAGCAGGATCTGTGGGACGAAGGTCAGCACGGAGCCGACACCGCCGATGATTCCGTCGCCCAGCAGACCGGCCAGAATCTGGTTGGAGACGTTGTCGTCGACCCAGCTTCCTAACCAGCCGAAGAAGTTGTCGATGGCGTCTTGGGCCGGTGCCGCCCATGTGAACAGCGCCTGGAAGAACAGGAACATTACGACGAAGAAGACGATGGTTCCCCACACTGGGTGGAGTAGCACTTTGTCGATTCGTTCTGTGCGTGAGTCGAGGTGGGGGTCCTGGTAGCCAGCGCTGGCGAGCACGGAATCCACCCACCCGGCAAGTTCTTCGGTGGCAGTGGGCGGCGGCACCGGGGGGCGGTCCCAGGTTTGCCAGTCCGTGATGAGGTGACGCAGCTCGCCGATGCCGATGCCACGGTTTGCGACTACCGAGACCACGGGTACGCCCAAGGCCTGGGACAGTGCGGTGGTGTCGAGGCTGCCTCCGCGGCGGCGTAGCTCGTCGGTCATGGTGACGATGACGGCAGTGGGCAGGCCGAGTGCCAATGTTTCTGCAAGCAGCAGAAGGGATCGACGTAGTGCCGTCGAGTCGGCGACGACGAGGACGCCGTCGGGGGCAGGGATGCCCTTCATCGTGCCTTCGAGGGCATGGACGACGACTTCCTCATCGGGGGAGATGGGGGTCAGGGAGTAGGTACCGGGAAGGTCTTCGATGCCGTATTCATTTTTGCCGATCCGGCAGACGCCGGTACTACGGGAGACGGTGACGCCGGGATAGTTTCCGGTCTTGGCGTGCAAGCCGGTGAGTTGATTGAAGATCGACGTCTTACCGCCGTTAGGGGAGCCCACCAGGGCCAGTTTGGGTGAATCCGTCCTCGGTTCCGTCGTAGGAACGGTGTGACAGGGCGCTGCGGTGGGTATGGGCATCAATAAACCTCGAATGGGTGTGGGTTCTACGTGGATTGTGCAGGATGAAAGGTGGTTGATTAGGCGAGAGCAGTGGTGGCACACGGCTCGACGACCGGCTGCGGCGCGGTCTGGGGTGCCGGGCGGACCATGATCATGTCTGCCTGGGCGCGGCGAAGGCACATCTGGACGTCGCAGACGTGAAACACCATGGGGCCGCCGAAGGGGGCCTGGCGAATCTTGGTGACGGCGCGACCGTGCCCGAAACCGAGCATGTGAAGACGGCGACGGATGTAATCGGCACAGTCAATGGTGATGTCTTCAATGGTCGCGTTCTGCCCTGCCGTCAGTGAACTGAGTGGCACGACGCCTTGGTTGTCTGCGGTGTTGCGATGTATATGCCTCGTCATGTTGTCTCCCCCAATGAAGTGATTCCATGCTGCCGTCGGGACCCGGCGTATCACTAGATGATAGCAAAGCCTTACCTTAATGACCCTATGGGAGTGTATCGTCCAGATGGGGGTGTCGTGACTTCCCGCGAGTGGTCGCTTGGAGAACTCGCGCGGTAGTCTGTCGAGCCGTGACCGAACCTGATTTCGACGTTGTCGACTCACCGATCGGCATCTTCGACTCCGGATTCGGGGGGCTGACGGTGGCTCGATCTGTTGTTGACCTTATGCCGAACGAAGACATCGTCTATCTGGGGGACACGGATCGCGCTCCCTATGGTGAAAAGACCATCGCGGACGTACGGCACTATGCCCTACAGTGCCTCGATCGGCTTGTTGCTCATGGCGTTAAAGCTTTGCTGATCGCCTGTAATACCGCATCCTCGGCGGTGTTGAGGGATGCCCGGGAGCGTTACGGGGTGCCGGTTATTGACGTCATCATGCCAGCCGCGCGTCGGGCTAGTTCTGCTACCCGCAACGGGCGAATCGGCGTTATTTGTACTGAGGCGACGGCTCGTTCCCTGTCCTATGAGGACGCTTTAGCTGCGGTGCCCGGCATCACTTTGACGACTCAGGCGTGCCCGAAGTTTGTTCCTTTTGTCGAGGAGGGGATCACGAGCGGACCGGAGCTTGAGGCTATCGCTCGGCAATATCTGGCGCCTATCCAGGAGGCTGGTTGCGACACCCTCATTCTGGGGTGTACTCATTACCCGCTTCTGGCTGGGCTTATTGCGTACGTCTTGGGCGATGACGTCACCCTTATTTCTTCGTCTCATCAGTGTGCCCGCGCCTCGTACTCTTTGACGGCTGAATCTGGGCTGTTGCATTCCCGGCCTCGTGAGTCGAGCCGCTATTTTCTTACCACGGGGAATGCTGAGCGTTTCGAGAGACTGGGACGACGCCTTATGGAGGGATTTGTTCACGATGTGAAGTCGGTGCATGCCGAGGCGCACTCTTTCGGTGATCGCGCGGTTGTTCGAGACTGACTCCGGCGCGGGGTCTTTGCATCCGCTGGGTGTCAGTGCAGCCCACTACCCTTGGCAGGGTGAGTGAGACTTCTCGAATTGACGGACGCCGCCTGGACCAGTTGCGAGACGTCAGGATCGAACGCGGCTGGTTGTCCCAGGCTGAGGGTTCGGTGTTGGTGAGTTTTGGGCGCACCACTGTGCTGTGTAATGCCTCGGTTACGGAGGGAGTGCCGCGTTGGCGCAAGGGGTCCGGGCTGGGGTGGGTCACCGCTGAATACGAGATGCTTCCGCGCGCTACCAATGAGCGGTCCGGCCGCGAGTCTCGCAGGGGCAAGATCGGAGGTCGTACTCATGAGATTTCTCGTCTGGTAGGGCGCTCCCTGCGAGCCGTTATTGACGACAAGGCGCTGGGCGAGAACACCATCATCCTTGACTGTGACGTGCTTCAGGCCGATGGCGGGACTCGTACCGCCTCGATTACTGGTGCTTATGTCGCTCTCGTCGACGCCGTTAACTGGCTGCGTAAACGTGGTGGACTGGTTGGCGAGCCCATCACCGGGTCGGTGCAGGCTATCTCGGTGGGTGTGGTCGGCGGCGTCCCGATGCTTGATCTGGCCTATGAGGAGGATTCGCGTGCCGACACGGACATGAACGTTGTCATGAGTGGCAGTGGGGACTTTGTTGAGATCCAGGGAACGGCGGAGGGTGCCCCCTTCAACCGTGACCTGCTTAACGAGTTGCTTGACCTCGCTGCCGGTGGCTGCGTAACCCTCAAGCAGGCCCAGTCCGAAGTTTTGGGGGTGGCGCTGTGAGCCGGATCGTGTTGGCGTCGAATAATGTGAAGAAACTGGTTGAGTTGCGTCGTACTTTCGAGGCAGCGGGCACTGACGTCGAGATTGTCAGTCTGGCGGAGGTCAGCGATGCCCCGGCCCCGGAAGAGACCGGTAGAACCTTTGTCGAGAATGCTCTCATTAAGGCGCGTGCCGCAGCCTGCGACACCGGGTTGCCTGCTTTGGCCGACGATTCCGGATTAGAGGTTGACGCCCTCAACCGGATGCCCGGCATCCGTTCGGCACGCTGGTCGGGGCCTAAGGCCACCGACGCGCGCAACCTTCAGTTGCTGCTTGATCAGACCTTCGACCTTCCGCACGACCGCCGTCATGGCAGGTTTGTATGCGCGATGGCTTTCGTCGATTCAGACGGCACCGAGATCACCAAGGTGGCGACGATGGAGGGGCGGATCATTTCGCAGGCCCGCGGAGAGAACGGGTTTGGCTATGACCCGATGTTCGTCCCCGATGCCCAGCCCGGCGACCTCACGAGTGCTGAGATGACTCCAGAGGCTAAGGACGCCATCAGCCATCGGGGACAAGCTGTTCGCGCGATTGTCCCGGCGGTCGTCGCGCATCTGGAGGGCCGCTGAATGCAGATCTACCTCGACTTGCTGCAACGGATTCTTGACGAGGGTGTACGCCGCGAGGACCGCACCGGGACCGGGACGCTCAGCGTTTTCGGCCACCAGATGATCTTCGATCTGCGCGAGGGATTTCCGCTGGTGACCACGAAGAAGATCTACACCCGCAGCGTGTTCGGGGAGTTGTTGTGGTTTCTGCGTGGGGACACCACTGTCGGCTGGTTGCATGACAACGCCATCCATATTTGGGACGAGTGGGCTGACGAGAATGGTGATTTAGGGCCGATCTACGGGCGTCAGTGGCGTTCGTGGCCCGATGGGGACGGTGGCACGATTGATCAGATCGCCAAGGTCATTGAGCAGATTCGTACCAATCCGTGGTCGCGTCGTCACATCGTCTCGGCGTGGAATGTGGCCGAGGTCGACGAGATGGCTCTGCCGCCGTGCCACACCCTGTTCCAGTTTTACGTCACCCCAGATGATCGGGGAGAGCCGACTTGGTTGAGCTGCCAGTTGTACCAGCGTTCCGGTGACACCTTCCTTGGAGTGCCGTTCAATATCGCCTCGTATGCCTTGCTCACCTATCTGGTGGCGTCGGTGACCGGGCTCAAACCGTTGCGGTTCGTTCACACGTTGGGCGACGCCCACCTGTATCTCAACCACCTTGACCAGGCCCATGAGCAGTTGAAGCGTGAGCCGCGGCATCTGCCAACGCTCACCGTCAATCCGAATGTCCGTGACATTGACGGGTTCGAGCTGTCCGATCTCACCCTGACTGGCTATGACCCGTATCCGGCGCTGCCCGCCCCGATTGCGGTCTGATCGGGTGCCGGGGCCGGGTTTCTTAGGAGCCGCAGGAGGATCGATGAAGGTTGTTGCGATCGCCGCCGTCGCCGATAACGGCGTCATCGGGTCAGGGCAGGAGATGCTCTGGCACATTAGTGAGGATTTCCGTCGCTTTAAGACCGTGACAATGGGCCACACGTTGGTTTTCGGGCGTCGTACCTTTGAACAGATCGGCAAACTTTCTGGACGTCGTCACATCATCTGTACCCGCGACCGGCAATGGTCGGCGGAAGGGGTGGACGTCGCAACTAGCCCGCGCGAGGCCGTCGAGATGGCGCGGGAGGCCGGCGAGGAGATTTGTTTCATTGCCGGAGGTGGACAGATCTACGCTGATGCTTTCGAACTGTGCGACGAGCTCGACATTACTGAGGTCCATCAGAGTCCGAATGGTGCGGTGCGTTTCCCCGCTCTCGACCCTGCGGTGTGGGTGGAGACCCGTCGTGAACCTCGTGGCGGCTTCGATTTCGTCGGGTACCGGCGTCGGGCATGAGATCGACGGCGTCGATCCTCCACCTGGACATGGACGCTTTCTTCGCCTCGGTGGAGCAACGGGATAAGCCCTCCCTAGTTGGCAAAGCCGTCATTGTCGGCGGGGTCGGTGGTAGGGGAGTAGTTGCGACGGCCTCCTACGAGGCCCGCACATTCGGGGTGCATTCGGCGATGGCCGGGTCTCAGGCCCGTCGATTGGCGCCACATGCTGCTTTTTTGTCTGGACGGTTTGAGGCCTATCGGGAGTCCTCGAAGGCCGTCATGGCGACCCTGCGGGAGATGTCGCCGCTCGTTGAGCCGCTGAGTCTCGACGAGGCTTTCGTTGATCTGGAAGCTGGAGGAATCGACGTCGAGGACCCTGACGCTGTGCATCAGGTTGCCGCTGAATTGCGCGCCCGGGTGGCGGAGCGCACCGAGGGCTTGAGCTGCTCGGTGGGTATCGGGTCGAGCAAGTTCATGGCCAAGGTCGCCTCCGAGATGGCCAAGCCGCAGCGTGGCCATACCGACCAGATCGCCCTCATCGCCCCCGGCACTGAGGCTGACACGATCGCGCCTCTTCCTGCCCGGGCTATCCCAGGAGTAGGGCCGGTCACGGCGGAACGGTTAGAGAAGTTGGGGCTTCGCACCATCGCCGACGTTCGAGCCGCGAGGGAGTCCGAATTGGTCCACGAAGTGGGCCATGCTGCTGGGGCGAGCCTCGTCGCTTTATCACGGGCGTGGGATGACCGACCGGTAGTGGCCAGCCGAATCGCCAAATCGATCTCAGTGGAAGATACCTTCGAACACGACCTCACTGATCGTGAGGAGTGCCGCCAGATCGTGGAACGCCATGCGGGTCTGGTGTGTAGACGGTTGACGAAGTCCGGGCAGTTCGCCCGCACTGTCACCCTCAAAGCGAAAATGGCCGACTTCACCGTGTGGTCGCGGTCGCTGACCCTGAGTGGAGCCACTGACTCGCCGGAGAGGATCTCCCAGCTGGCGGTGCGGATGCTGGACTCCCTTGACCTGCGCGAAGGAGTGCGACTGCTGGGTGTTGGGGTGTCGAATTTCGCCACGTCCGCTCAGGAAGAACTTTTCGTCATTGACAACGAGGGGAAGCTACTCGACGAACCCGAGGCGACTGAGGAGATCACCCCCATCCAGCCTGGACCCTTCGGACGACGCCGAGCCTTCGACGAGCAGAATTGGCCTCCCGGGGCCGATCTCATCCATGACGACTACGGACGTGGCTGGGTGTGGGGATCGGGTCACGGCATCGTCACCTGTCGGTTTGAGTACCGGGGAAGTGAGATCGGAAGGGTGAAGTCGGTTCGTCAGGATGATGAGGCGCTTCACCCGGCTCATCCTCTTCCGCTGGCATGGCATCCTCCTGCCGAGGACGTCCCGTCCACGTGACGTGCGCCTCCGGCCATGACCCGGCTAGGCGAGTTATCCTCCCCGATCAGAACATCGGGATATACGCCACTGATCCACCCAATACCATCAGGTGCTCATCAAAATGATCCTCAGGCCGTCGGTGGCGATACTGAAAGGCACGGAAAGTTCCGGCAGCGTCCGGTTCGATATCATCGGTCAACTCCTCGCTTCCAATGCTCGTCGGATTCATCGTCATGATCGCCTCGAGCCTGATCCTCATCTGAGGCGGGAGTAAAATATGTGCCCTCCGCCGGCATGGTTGCGGCGGGCACACATCTTGATCTTGGAGGAGATGACGATGGCTGAGTCGATGGGCTCGGCGTGTGAGGGGCTGTACGCCCGGTTGGGAGAGTTACAGACGATGACGCGGACCGATGCGGTCATCGCCCAGTACTTTGAGGATTCCTTTCCTCACTTGGCTCTGGAGAACTTGGACGAGATTAGTGTCGCGACGGGTACCTCCACGGCGTCGGTGACGCGTTTCGTGCGCAAGCTGGGCTATGCCAGCTTCCGTGACTTCTCGCGGAGTCTTCGCGAGGAGGTCGCCGCCAACTTCGACCTTTCTAATGATCGCACCACCAACGGCCCTACGACTGATGGGCCGGGAGCTATGTGGCGTTCCAAAATGGAAGCTGCCCGACGCAGTATTGATATTGGCCTGAATTCCTTGGATGGAGAAGCATTTGATCGAGTCGTTGAGGTGCTACGCGACGATTCCCGTCCGCTGTGCCTCGCCGCGGCCGCGCCCGGGCACACCCTGCTCGACTATTTCGGGTTGTTAGCGCGCTACTACCGACGTGACGTCATCCTGCTGGAATCAACCGACCGGATGGCCCATCAGCTCATTGACCTTCCTGACGACGCCGTCTTGTTGGCATCCGTGTTCGACCGGCATTCCCGAATGGTTGAATCGGTCTTGCGGCTCTTTCACGAGCGCAACATGACGACGGTGCTGTTGACGAACCGTTCCTCCACCCCAATGCGCAGATATGCCGACCACGTCCTGCTGGTGGCCTCGGAATCCTCGACGGCGTTTCGGTCCAGGGCCTGCTACCTTATCCTGCTGGAATCGCTGGTGGCTGCCCTGGCCCCGGAGGATCACGAGGTCGAACGCTGCCGGGTTGAGGCGATGCAGGGGCTGTGCGACGAGCTCGGGATTTTTATTACTCCGTCGATGCCCTCGCTGACAAGGAGGACGCTTACGGGCGGGTGCCGTTGAGGGCCGACCGTAGAGCGTCAACGCCCCGGCGAAGGGATTGCCGCTTCCACCGCTAAAGACCTGCGCCATGACGGTGTCGGTGGCCTTGGTCTGCGTGGTGATTCGGCACCGGTTCTGGCCGGGATCATTCCGGGGCGGTCTGAACCCACACCAGGGCAGCCTCGACGTCATACCAGCTCTGAACCGTCAATCACTCCGACCAGATGCGGTTCATCTCCTCCGTAACGTAGCCGTGGCGGGTGATCTGGTTGTCCAACGACCCGAGCACCACTGTATGCCCCCGTTGATAATTAGCTGTTTGTGTCAGTAATTTTACATTTCGGGGTGGTGTGGCCACCTGACAAGGAGGGTCTTTTTGGGGTGTGTTGGTGGGGGCAAAAGCTAACAGTTTCCGGTGGAGTAGGTGTATAGTGCTCGCTGTCAGCCCAAAGGAATGGTTGATACCCGAGTGGCCTGGGGAAGCCGGTGAGAATCCGGCACTGACCCGCAACCGTGTCCACGCTGCAAGGCGTGGGAGCCGGAGTACCAGGAGCGTCAGGGCAGGTTTAAGGTTCCGTCGTGGATTACGGAGTCGACACCGACGCGTCAACGCCAGTGCTGCCCGCGGTTCCCCCCGGAACGCTCCGAGTAGATGGAGAAGTCATGGCAGTAAAACTGGCAACGAAGCGTAGCCGAGTGTTGGGCTCGCTGGTGGCGGCCGCGGTGACCGCCGGCACGGTGGGGGTGATGGCGGTCCCGGCTCAGGCAGCCCAGGCGGCTGGGCCTTCCGATTACACTGCCCAGGCCGGTAAGGCAGCCGACTACATCAACGGGCACAGTGGCGATCTGACGAAGGGTGATTTGGGTCCGGAGTTGGATGGGGCGCTGCTTTGATTTCTGCCGGTAAGACCGATGCGGCGACGTTCACCGCGATCAAGAATGACATCAAGGCCAAGGGGCCATCCTATTGCAAGCCGAAGAATGTGGGTGGGTGTGCGAAGGTGACAATCACCTTGCTGGCGGCCGGCGAGTCAACCACCTATGACGGGCACGATTACGCCAAGCCCGTAACATCGGCCACGGATTTCACCGAGTATGCAACGAATCAGGCCTTAGACATGATCGCGTTGGAGCGGTTGGGCAAACCGATCCCGCAGAAGCTGTTCAAAGCGGCCACCGGCTATGCCTCGGAGACTCCCAAGTGGGCTGATCCGGACACTGATGGTCTTATGCTTACGGCTCTGTCGCATGTGAAGGGTTCAGATGCGGAAAAGTCCAAAGCTGTCTCAAACCTGGAGGGGCGGTTGAATGCCGCCAAGCAGGGTGACGCTTGGACTCCCTCAGGTAGCGAGGGGAACGTGAACACGACTGCGTGGGTGGCTCCAGGCTTGTACCGGGCTGGTGACGCGGACCACAAGGATCAGGCTGTCAAGGGGCAGGCGTGGCTTGCCGGTCAGCAGCAGTCTGACGGCTCGTTCCCGGGGTCAGTGAAGACGTCCGTTGGAGCCATGATGGCGACGACGCAGGCAGTTCCGGCGCTGCGGGGCTTGCAGTCTTATGACAATGTAGGTGCTCATCAGGCCCAGGAAGAGCCCGTTGACTGACAAGGTGACGTTTTAGTCATTCTCAGTGATGGTGGTGGGGAAGCTTTTTGGCTGCCCCACCACCGGTGAAGTTTTCGGCTTTTGTTCTTGCTATGTGGAATTTGTTAAGTCGGCGGTGGGCAGTGGTGGCGACAATTGTTGTCACGGTGATGGGCGCGTTGTGTGGGCTTGGTGTGCCGGGTGCGGTGGCGTCCGGTGATGATGAGGATTTTCCGCCTTCGAATGGGGAGTTGGGGGTGTATCCGGATTATGGTCCCTCGCGGCAGACGTTCTTCGACAAGGGTGGTCGATGGCGTGATGGCTGGTGCCGCAGGGGTGAGGGGTATGCGGTGGTCGTCGATTTCTCCGATGCCCCGGAGGGTTATCGTGGTGATTTGACGCCTACCTCTGCGCATATTCGCCAGTTTGGTCCCACGGTGGCCGATGGCTGGATCGTGCGCTGTCATGAGGGTCCGTACGGGGCGAATGTGACGTCGTCGTCCACGGCAGTGGATTGGTCTGATGCGCTCAGTTCGGTGGGGCTCTTCACCAAGAAGACTCAGGACTACAAGCGCCCGGACCCGGAGAATACCAATGAGGCTGTTTCCGATTCCGCGGTGAAAGAGCTTTTGCATGTGCGAGGTGTGGAAGAACCCATCAGTGTTCCTGGATATATCGAAGAATATGTCTTCAACCCTGGCGTGTGGATTCGTCCGGATGCCTCTGGTGGCTTGTCGGGTGGGTGGCCGCTGCATGGTTCCTCGGCGAATGACCCGTGGCCCTCGGCTGGTGCAGGTAACAGAATCCTTTTCCAGGATGCCAATGGTGATGTCGAGAAGAGTGATGTCGTGGATGGCACCGTCCTCTACATCGCATATGGGAAGGACGAATACGATAGTAAGGAAGGTGTCCACAAGAGCTGCTTTTCCCGAGAGGCTTGGCATCTCACTTCTGTGTGTCTGGGTGAGGCGGCGCGGTATCCGAGGATGTATCCGAGACATCCGGAACGAACACTGACTCCTCGGTATGCTGATGACAAGCCCAAGCCTGTTCCCACGCCGAGTGGGGGTCCTCGGCCGCGGCCTTCTGCTCCCACGGGTGGTCCCACACGGGACCCGTCGGGGAACAGGCCGCATCCGCACAGGCCGCGGCATCATCGCAGGCCGACTCCTCATGTCAGGCCGCATCCTGACCCGCACCATAATGGTTCGACCGGGCGTGGTGGTTCTGGTTCGCATCATGGTGGTTCGACCGGTGCTGGTCATGGTGGTGCTCGCCGGGATGCTGTCCGGCGTGGGAATGATGCTCGCCGGGATGTTCATGCGGGTGGCCGGGTGAACTCGAAGGTGGGCAAGGCTCCGCGCACGCCCCACCCGTCTGCTTCCTCGTCCCAGTCGGCCTCGCCGCTGTCGTCTGGTCGGGGTATGGCGGCTGGCCGGGTTCCATCGTCTGCCAGTGGTGGCCGGGTGTGGGGTGGTGAGCGGAAGAGCGCTGCTGTCCTGGATGATCACCGTCGAGTGCCTGGCTGGGCCTGGGGCGCTGGCGGTGTTGCGGTGGTTGCTGCCGCTGCGCTGGTGTGGTGGCTGATCCGCGGTAGGCGCCGCGGCCAAGAAGGCGACGATGATGATGAGGTTGGTACGGATCTTTTTGAGTGATGCGCCCGGTGGGTGCATGTGTGTTTGAAGTCGGCCACGCGTGAGGAAAGGTGACGTATTAATGGTGATAAGGAATTCGATGGTGAGGTGGACGACGGGAGGCTTGGCGGTTGTGATGACCGTTGGGGGCTTCACGATGCCGGCATGGGCCGATGATGATGTGAAGCAGATTCCGACGGCGTCGGCGGATCAGTGGCATGCGGGCTGGTGTGCCAAGGATGAGGAGGGCTATTCGGTTCTCATCGATTTCGCGGCGTTGGATCCGAAGGACCGGGGTGATTTGAATCCGGACACGACCACGTACACCGACGCCCATGTCAAGGATGGCTGGCTGGTGCGCTGCCACAAGGGCTTGGAGCCGGTCAACCATGCCGAGGGTGATGATTACGAACCGGAGGCGCAGCCTGCGAACTGGGTTGCGATGGTGGGTGTTCCCGGGACGGTGGACGCCAACGGGTGGCACCGCTTCCTGGGGATCACTCCCGACAGCGATGAGACGTCATCTGGTGACCGGATCAGTAACTCGGCGGTGACGGTGCTGCCCGGCAAGGACGGTGCCCTGCTGGCGTGGCCGCAGAAGGTTCACGACGATGAGGACTAACCCGGCAAGCCGGCTGATGTGGGTTACCTCGCGTTGCCTGAGAAGCCGGTGAAGGGGATGGCCGTGGCCATTGCCCTCTACCCCGATGGACACACGGACGATCCGGAGAATCCCGGGGCGAAGTTCTATTTCGCCGGTGATGATCCGAATCGGCCCGAGCACCGGCCCCAGTACGGCGAGGCCCCCGCACCGACCCCGACACCGACTCCGACTCCTACGGTGAGCCCGAAGCCAACTCCGACCGTGGCGCCGACCCCGGCGGGTAAACTGACCCCGGCGGTGACGCCTACGTCGTTACCCACTCCGAAGGATCAGTCGGGATCACCGGTGAAGCCAGGGGTAGGGGATCACCCCCGTGCCGGGCGCCCCGGTGCCCCGGCCACCCATGGTGGGAATACTGGTTCCCCCGATCCCAGGGGCCAAGGTGGAATCGGCGGTTCGGGTGTCGGTGACGGGTCAGCCCCCATTGGCCTGCCAGCCACCGGAGCCTGAGCAGGCCATGGTGAACAGAGTGTTTGCTTACTTCATCATCTATTGAGGAAGGATATAGATGCCATGATGACACAGAAGATGGGAATGTCGGTGATAAGTCGGCGTGGGGCTGGCCCGCTCGTTGCGGTGTTGCTAGCAGCTGGTGCTGTAACCGGGGCGGGAACAGCTCAAGCGGCTGGGTCAGTCTCTGGTGCTCCGGGCTGGCACGACGGGCCGTGTGTCGCTGGTGAGGGTCAGACGGTGGTGGTGGACCACAGTAGCGACATGAGCCAGAAGCCGATCATTCCGGACAATTGGAAGGCTAAGCCGGGGATTCTGGTGTGGTGCAGTGTGGGTGGCCAGTGGGCCAATTCCGATGGTGATGGCCGGACCGAGCCGCTCAAGGCGGTGGGAATCACGTATGCCCCGGAGGGCGGGGTGAGTCTGATCCACACGGTTAATGGTGTTACTGACAGTCCGGATCTGGGGAAGTATTGGGTGTACTCTATGGTTTCTAAGCCCGGCGGCAAGTGGGACATGATGGTGCCGACACCAGGTAAGAACACTTGGGTAGGTGTGACCCTGGGCGGAAAAGAAGTTCCGTCAATCGATCCGCCCGTCAAGAAATAAAACTAGTAACAAGGGGGGTTCGGCGGGAGCGTGGTGCCTCGCCGGACCCCTTCCGCTATGTCATGGCTTGTGCGGCTGGGGTCGCAGAAGGGATGGATTGTGAAGGTTGGCAGGGCGATGCGCTTGGCGACCGCCGTGACGGCCATCGGTGCAGCCTCGTGGCCGGTTGCGGCTCATGCAGATACTGATGTCGGACCGGTTGTGCGCCGACCCCACTCATGAATGCACTGTGAGTGTAATGGGAGGCCCGGCACGAGAGGTGTCCTATTCGGGGGTCGACGTGACCGGGAGGCCCGGCACCCGCGTGCGGCTAGCGGCCTACTACGTGCGTACCAATGACCACGGTAAGTTGACGCGGCTGGAGCGCTTCGCGGTGGGTGACAAGCCGGTAGTCGTCGGTGACACCGGGATCGTGGGCACCAGGTTGGGATTCCCCACCATTCAGGATGATCCGGCAAAGATACCCAGCGCATGGATCTTCGTGGGCCCCGATGACGTGACCATGGCGAACCTTGACAAGGCGGCAGGCAGTTTCGTGCCATATGGGACGCTGAAACCCACCGTGCTGGGGGACGGCTGGGGTCTGGAGAAGCCCGTGGGTCAGACGATCGGTGTACGCACCGTCGGGTCGATGGTGACGGGGGCGTACCAGATCGAGTACCAGGACGATGCGGGACACTGGGTGAACGTGACCAAGGCCCGGAAGCCTAATCCTGATGAGTTTTTTTGCAGTGGCAGCCTTGGGGTGATGGCGCGCTTCGATAGTCCCGACACGGCCCAAGTGTGTATGGACAACCCCTCCAAGCCGGTGGACATCGGCTACCAGTTGCCTCGCGGCCTGAAACATCACCGCTACAAGATGCGGATGACCACCTACGGTGGTGACGGGCTGATCGTGGTACACACCTGGGACGCCGTCCCCTCGAACCATCCAAAGCGGGCACCCTACAAGAGCACGTTCCGTGAGCCGTACCACCGGGGAGCCTCGAGCCTGGCAGGGGCTGAGGAGAGACATGCGGGTAGCCGCACCATGCAGAGTGCTGTCGGTGCAGGGGCCAGTAATCGCGCGTGTCGATCCAGCGTCCTTACGCCTGTCGGGGGGATTGATCGACGTGCGCGCCGGTCAAGTGTTGGGGGTCATGGCCTGCGAACCAGTTCAGGCGCACCGGGTTGCACGCCGTCTGGCCACAACCGTGTGTCCACGGGGCATTGACGATCGCCTGTTGCATGCCCTGCTGCGTCAAACGAGCGTGCGACGGGCCTGCGACATCGTCGATCGCCGGGCCGATATCCCGATCGAGACGAGCATGAAACTAGTTGATGAAGTGCTGGGGCCAGTCGGCGCCCGCCGGGGTAACGAACACGGCGAGGGGCAGCAACGCCTGCTCGCCGACGTGTTAGCGTGCGCAGGCGGCGAGGTCGTGTTGTGGGTCGATCCGGGGTGGGCGGTTGATGCCGCCAGCGGCGACCACCTAGTGCAGGCGGTGCGCCGGCGCGGCGCGAGCGTGATCATGGCGTGCCGTGACGTCGACCTGGTGGCCCGATGGTGCGACCGGGTTCTCGTCGTCGATGAGCACGAGGTTGTGGCCGACGGACGTCCCAGCTCCGTGGTGGACAACCTGCCCTACCCACCCCAGATTGCCCAGGTGTTCCCCGGCTGCCACGTAGTCAAGACTGCTGATGTGACCCTCATCCCGGGGGTCGGTGCGAAGGAGGGCAGGGCCCATGCGCAGCTGGTGTAGTGGCGTCGTCACGGCGATCCTGGCCGGGACGGTTGCGGTCTGGCTGGTGGCCCCGATTATCGACTCGATGCATGCGGGCACCCGCGAGCAGATCTCCACCGAGTCCCAGGCGATGGTCGTCTACCTGACGACTGGTCTCGTATTGCTGGCGGTGTGTCGGTGGGTCGACGACGGCCGGCGGATCTGGCGGGTTGGGCTGCTGGTGTGCCTCGTCGTGGTGAACGCGCTGGTGCGGGTGACGATGTCGCCGCGCGTGTTCGGAGTGGAGCCGGTATTCGTCCTGCCCCTCCTGGTTGGGGTGTCTGCCGGGGCATCGGCGGGATTTTTCGTCGGGGCTGGCACATGCCTGCTTTCCAGCATGCTCGTCGGTACAGTCGCAACACCACTGCCCGGCCAGATGCTGACGTGGGGCCTGACAGGGCTCATTGGCGCACTACTGGTGCGGGTTCCCACTAAACCTGCGTGGCTGCTCTCATGGCCGCTGGCCGTGCTGTGCGGGCCGGTGCTGGGAGTCCTGCTCAACCTCATCGGCTGGCCCACCGACGGGGGCAGCGCTGTTGGGCAGACCACCTCTGACACGTTCGTGCCTGGCTTGTCGAGCATGATCACGATGCAGCGGCTGATCCGTTACTCGGTGCGCACCTCAATGGGAATCGACCTAACCCGAGGCGTATGCACCTTGGTGGGCGTCGTGCTCCTCGGCCTCCCGGCGATCCGCGCGCTGCGCCTGGCATGGGGGAGTCCCGACAGACGAGCCGACGAGACGCCAACGGCCCGCGGCACGCCCATCAACCCTGCCGCAGTGGCGCGACGAGAACAGGCCAGGACGAGGACGATGGAATGGTCCCAGGACCACAAGGAGGACACACAATGAGTGCAGGGACGACCGGTCAGACGACAGGGGAAGAATGGCCCCGTCGCGGTGAACCTGACGGGAGGGGCCCCAGGATCGATCCGGGCGAGGCGGCTCAGGCGCGCCGTCTCGTCGAGGCGATCTCACACACCTTCGACTCAAAAGTTGTGGGCCAGGAGGCGTTGCGCACGGCACTGCTGGTCGGGTTAATCGGCGGCGGCCACGTGCTCCTGGAATCGGTGCCCGGTTTGGCCAAGACGCTGGCGGCCTCGACGCTGGCCTCCACCGTCGACGCCAGCTTCTCGCGAGTACAGTGTACCCCTGATCTGCTTCCCAGCGACATCATCGGCACCCAGGTGTTCAACCCCGGCAGCGGAACGTTCACCACCGAGCTGGGCCCGGTGCATGCCAACGTTGTACTACTGGACGAGATCAACAGATCTAGCGCCAAGACCCAGGCTGCCATGCTCGAGGCCATGCAGGAGAAACAAGCGACGATTGGGGCCAAGACATACCCCATGCCCAATCCATTCCTCGTGCTGGCAACCCAGAACCCCATCGATGAGGAGGGCACCTATGTGCTGCCGCAAGCACAAATGGATCGTTTCCTCCTCAAAACGATCGTCGACTACCCGTCGCCAGCCGACGAGGTAGAGATGCTGCGACGTCTCAAGTCCGGCGCCCTCGAGTCCCGCACTGTGCCTCCGGTAGTGAGCCGGCAGGACGTGTTGTGGCTCCAGGACCTGTCGCGGCGGGTGTACGTCGACGAGGCGCTGCTGCGCTACATCGTTCAGATCGTCCACGCGACCCGCCATGGTGGCGACTACCTTCCCCAGGAGCAAGCCCGCTGCCTGGAGTACGGTGCCAGCCCGCGGGCCGCGATCGCGTTCGTTCAGGCTGCCTGTGCCCACGCGCTGATACATGGACGAGACCACGTGCTCCCCGACGACGTGCGGGCGATGCGGTACATGGTCCTCCGTCACCGGCTCATCCTCACCTTCGAGGCCGTCGCCACCCGGGTGCCCGTCGAGGAGATCATCGACGGCATCTTCGGTGCCGTCCCCACCCCCTGATCATGGCGTATCTCACCGCTGTCCAAGGACGCCTGGCGTTGTACCCGAGGCGTCTGGTCATGGGGCTGCTCGACGGCCAGTACGCGTCAATGACGTCGGGGCGCAGCCTGGACTTTGACGATCTGCGCTCCTATGTGCGCGGCGACGACGTCAAGGACATTGACTGGAAGTCCTCGGCACGCTCCGGCGAGCTGCTGGTCAAACGCTACCGGGCAGAGCGTAGGCACACTCTCGCCTTCGTCGTCCCGGCGGGCGGACCGCTGGCGGGTGCGGCGACACTCACCCAGGGTAAGTCCGATGTGGCGCTGGCGGCGATCGGCGTGTTGGCGTGGGTGGCGTGCCGTCACGGCGACTACGTTACGGTAGTTGCTCCGGGGCCGAACGGGCCGAGCGTGGCACGACCGTCCTACCGTGACACGCAGATCGAATACATGCTTGCCGGGCTCGATGCGGGGTGCCGGCTGGAGGCCCCCGAACCCGATCTGGTGGAACTGCTCGACCTGGCTGCCACCGGGCTGCGTCGCCGCGGCATCGTCGTGGTCGTGCTCGACGATTGGGATCCCCAACCCGCAGACGTAGACTCCTTGGCGCGCCTGTGTGCTCGCCACGAGGTTCTCGCCATCGAGGTGTCGGACCTCGATGTGACCGATCCAGCCATGATCGCCGTCCCTACCCGTGATCAGGCTTCCGGCCGGGCGGTGCCGGGGTTCATGGCCCGCGACCGGCATGTGCGCCAGGAAGCAGCTGCCGCCCGTCAAGAGCGAGCACGCCGACGCAGCCGCACCCTGGACCGCCTCGGCGTCGTTCATGAGTCGATTGAAGACGTGGACGATTCAGTTGCGGCGATCGTCAGACTCCTCGAAAGGATGCGCCATGCCGCACGCCACTAGTGCGCCGCTGGATTTGTATCCGCCCGTCTCCCACGACCCGAGGTGGTGGTGGGTGGTTGCCGGCTGCCTGGTGGTGGCCGCCGGCGTGGCGTGGGGGTGTCGCCGCGTCCTGGCGGCGATTGATTCCGCTGCTGCGGGCGATGATTTAGCCACGTTGGAGACGCTCCGCGCTGCCGCGCTGCGGGATCTTGAAGAGGCCGAGGACGCCTCCCGACGCGGTGAGTCCGATCGTGCCGTGTGCCGACGCATCAGCATCGCATTGCGTCGATTCGTCGCCGTTGTCTGCGACACCGACCTGGACTACGAGGGTCTGGGCGATCTTTCCCGTCACGCCGATGAGGATGCGCGGCTTAAACCGGTCGTCGAGGTTGTCGAACGCTGCTACCAGGTGGAGTTCGACCCAAGAGGCCACGATGTCGACCCGGATGAGTTGCTGTCCGTGGCCGTGAGGACGGTGCGTTCATGGAGCTGATGTGGTGGTGGATGTGGCCTGCCGTTGTGGCCGCGGTCGCCGTGACGGTTGTCACTGGGTTGTTCCTACGTCACCGGGAGAAAACCGTACGGGTCGTGGTAGCCCACGCGGACCGTCTGCGTGCTCTTCCCGCCTACCGGGGCCATGCCCGGCGGCGGGTGCGATGCCTGGTGGTGGCGGTGGTGTGCTGGGCGGTGGCCGCGTGCGGGGCCGGCCTAGTGGCCGCCAGGTTGCAGGGGATCGACGACGACGATCGTCAGATACGCACCCGTGACGTCATGTTGTGCCTCGACGTGTCAGGTTCGATGGAGGGGGTGGATCGTCAGGTTATCAACACCTACCTCCAATTGGCCGATCACATCAGCGACGACCGGATCGGATTCGTCATGTTCGACTCCTCGGCGGTGACGGTGTTCCCCCTCACGCATGACCGGGACAGCGTCAAGGCCGGGCTCAAACAGGCCGGAGAACGACTCGGCCGGGCAGGCCTCGACCCGGGGGTGCGTTACGGCCCGGGCGGCTCACTAGTCGGCGACGGTCTGGCCTCCTGCCTAAGCAGATTCGATCAGCTCGATCAGCCCCGTTCCCGAAGCGTCGTGCTCGCCACCGACAATATGGTTGCCGGGCCTTCGGTCTACACCGTGCCCCAGGCCGTTGACTTGGCCGTGAAACGCCACATTATGGTTTTCGGCATCGTGCCCGACAGCGACGACCCGGACTATCGGGCGGCTCGCGACGAGCTGCACCAGCAGGTGGTGCGTACCCATGGGGAGACCTTGACGATTCCTTCGAATGGGCAGGTCGACACCGATGATGTCGCCGATCGTATTCAGTCTCAGGCCAAAAAGGCCGTGATGGCCATGGCCACCCACCGCTCCTACGACATGCCCTGGCCTGGTGTCCTCATGATCGGCATCGCAGGCCTGGGTGTCATGATCGCTCGACGACGGGAGGAACGATGAGCTGGCATCCCTACCCCATCGCTGTGGCACTCGCTGCGGTCATGCTCGTCGTTGCCGTGTGGTTTGGTGTGCGGGCCCGACGTACCCGCAGCGGGGTCGCCATGACGATCTTGGACATCCTATTAGCCGTGCTCGTCGGGCTAATCGGCCTGCACCCGGTAGTGGGTGAATCCGGGCGGCAGAGTTCAAGCGTGGATGCCGATATCGTCATCATGATCGACACGACCACCTCGATGGCGGCCCGCGACAACGGCGGCAAGACGCGTCTGTCCGCGGCGGTCCACGATGTCGCGGCGCTCGCCGCGGTTTTCGGCGGTGCCCGCTTCACGCTCGTAACCTTCGACAACGACGCCCGGGTGTCGGTGGCCTCGACCACCGACACCGGCACGATCGTTTCCGCAGCAAACGCCCTCACCTGGCGTGAGGACACCAAGGGCACCGGCACCGATGTCAGCGTGGCCGTGCCCACCGTGGTCCGGGTTCTCCAGAAGGCCCGCCAGGCGTCACCCCAGGCCACCAGGATGGTGTTCTACCTCGGTGACGGGGAGCAGACGGCCACAAGACCGCCGAGCTCTTTTGCTGCTCTGAAACCTCTGGTCACTGGCGGTGCCGTTTATGGCTATGGCACCGCCAAGGGGGCGCCCATGGCCCGCTCGGCCTTCGACACCGGGGACGTCACCTATCACGGGAAGAAGGCCATCTCCCACGCCGACCACGCCACGTTGGCCGCTGCCGCCCAGCAGGCGGGTCTGGCGTATGTCACCCGATCCTCGGGCCAGCCACTCACCCCTCCCCGAGTGTCGCTGCGGCGCACCACCCACGTTGACCAGGTGAGTCCCGGTACGGACCTGTCATGGATCCTTGGTCTCGTCGCCGGAGTCGACGTCGCCATCCAGCTGACGATGAGTGCCCGGCGGCTACGTCGGGCTCGAAAGGACGTTCCGTGATGAACCCTCGCCACACGCGTCAGACCGATACGCGATATTTTCGGCGAGGGGTGATGAGTCCCAGCCGAGCTCGATGGGCGCGTCGGGCCACTATCGGGGTGACGGTGCTGCTCGTTGCCGCTCTCATCCTTGTCGCGTGCCGGCTCGCGGGCATCCTGATATTCGATTGGCTTGGCCACGGAGCCTTTAGCTCTCAGCAGTATGCGCAGGCTGAGGACTACTACGGGGCGAACACGAAGCTCAACATCATCGAACCGTGGATTGCCAGCTATGACCGCGGCACCGTCCGGTCCGCTGAGAGTAACTACACCGACGCCGAGAAAGATCTTCGTGCCGCCCTCAAGCTGGCCCCGGAAGGGCAGAAATGCCGAGTGAGCATGAATCTGGTGTGGACCATGGAGGAGTCGGTGACGATGCACAGTCTCAACCCCAACCGGGGGCCTGCCATGACCGCCGACACGTTGAAGGAGGCCAAGGCCATTGCGCAACGGCTCAAGTGCCACGGCAAGACCACGGCACCCCAGTCCTACGTGCGGCAAACTTCAGCCGATCAGAAGACTGAGCAGTCCACCACCATGAAACGCCTCAACCAGGAAATGAATCAGGCACAGCAGGGCTCACAGTCCCAGGAAAACAAGACACCCAAAAAGAAAGATTCCGAGCAGCAACGGCAGAAAAACCTGTCCACAAGGAATCAACAGGCTCTCAACGAGCAACGCCGTAACAGCCAGGAGCAGAACCGATCACCTCAGCAAGCCCCGAGTGCGCCCACGGCACCCCGAACCGCCGGAGGAGCCCCCGACAAGAAGGGTTGGTGAGATCTGGGGGCATCGCCAGAGCGTGGCCTTATTCCTTAACCAGTGCCCATCAAACTTACTCTGCATCTCGACGGGTCTGTTTCCGGCGCGTCCACCACACCCCCACGCCCAGGGCGATGACCGCCACAACCACGCCGATGGTGGTGAGAGGCCCCGATCCGTGTCCTGACTCGGGCGGCATGGCGGGTGGCTTGCGCGCAGCGGAGACCTGGCGGGGCGGGAAACCCTTCCCGGTACCCCATCGCCACCCCTCAACAGAGCCCGCGGCGGGGTGATATTGAGCTGCCCCTTTCGTGGAAAAGGTCCACTTGTCCGCGGGGGAGGCAGCATGCCAGTATGACCAGAACTGGCGGGTGGACTTGTCATAGCCGCCGTGAGCACAAGCGTCCTGGGGTCGCCCCTGAAGCTCGCAGACGAGGCCTGGCTTGGAATTTGGTTGACGAACATCGACGCCGATCTGACTGAGGGCATCCATACCGTCGGTGGGTTGATGCGCACACCCCGCGGCGAGGGGTTTGTCAGGCATGTCCACGACGACCCACACCCCGCCGTGGCAAGTACAGTCGACCGCCGTCGCTGACCCTGACGCGGTTGGTTGTCCGAAGGCGCTGGTAGCTGGCACCCAGCCAGCCACCACAGCCACCAACGCGACGATGACACGAGACACTGCGGCAGCGCAAGAGCCCGCCTTGGCTCGACGAAAACATCTCATGGACCCCACCATTCCCACGGAAACACATCACATGACCAGATGACAACGGGCAGAGAATCGATACCCGGAACACACCTGAGCCCCACCCCAACCCTTGTCCTCACACCTGTGGAGTGAGGACGTGTATAGCGAAGCCAAGCGTTAAGTGTAATCACCCACGATGACCGTTGTGCATGGCGATAGGGAGTTGACGGTGCTGATAGGTGCCTTGGCCTCTGGGGAGCAATTGCTTTTGCCCATGACGATTGGATGCAAAACGTCAGTGGCAGACTGCAAGAGCATTGGTGGCCATTTGCGGCGCCGGGATTTTCCGGTGATGAATGAAACTGAACTTGCCGAAGGAAGGCGCGGCTGCCGTGCTCCTATTAATGGTGTGATCGTTGGCGCTATCACTGGAGCTGTATTAGCGCTGGTACTGGTTCTAGAGGTAGATGATCGTCTATACCGGGTCGCTCCCGGAATGGTTGTCATCTATGCTGTGGCGGGATGATCCGCTGGGCTGTGGGGAAGAAGGATCTGTGTATACGAGGACCCAAAGATTCGGCAGAGGAGGGCCAAGATCCTCGGTGTTGTTGCGGTTGCCATTGTCGGGCTGATTACGGTGATTGGATATCGGTTCTATCTTATCTGGGCTTTAAATCCTGTACGGAAAGAATTTGGTTTTGATGGTAAAGAATTGCTTCTATTTCTATTACCCTCGGTTATTTTCCCCTGTGTCGGATGGGTTCTCGGTGCTTTTGGTAGCAGTCTCGATCATGGCAAGATTTCATCTGTGCTCATAATGAGCGTGGCGACCGTAGTTGGATTGCTCGTATCCTTGCTCGTTTGGATGGAGCTTTCAGTCGTAACCCTCAGTCTGTTTCATTTCTAACGTACTACTGCGGTTTCATGTCGCACGGCGGTGTATTTAGCGTCGGTCCCTCCGCCGGTACCGGCCACGAGGCGTGCCATATTGGTGCCTCCTCAGGGGCCTTGGGCTCTAGATGACCGCCATGTGTCGTGTGTGGTTTTTCGGGGTGTATGGTGTTCGCTGTTGGCCCAATGGTTGGGTTGATGCCTGGGTGGTGTGGGGAAGCCGGTGGGAGTCCGGCACTGTCGCGCAGCCGTGTCCACGTTGGTGTGTGGGAGTCGGAGTACCAGATTATCCCGAGGGTTGGTTTTGTTCCGTCGCGGATTGCGGAGTCAACACCACCGCGTCACTAACGCTGGTCGAAACCCCTTCGACCAGTTGGGGAGGGTTCCTGGGGTGCGGATGCGTGCTGCTGTGATCGGGCAAAGCCAGGTACGTCGCGGTAATCCGTTGAGCCTGGATGCTTCCTCGTCCTACACCTCGATCGGACGCATTCGGCGCTGGCAGTGGGACCTTAACGGTGACGGGCGCTATGAACTGACCACTACAACCACCGACCAATACTGCCGCGCACCCCTTAACGGCCTCATCATCGGCACCATTGTTGGAGCTGTCTGAGATACGGTATTCATGATGTTCTACGTCAATTCTCAACCGGCGTTCCAAACCATCGTCGGTGAACTGACTACCGTGAGCGTCGGTGAAGTACTTCATTACTGACACGAGGGTCAGGGACGTGGCGTCGCGGTTCCATGGGTCGCGAATTTCTTGAGGTCTTCCCGGGTTCCGGCCATTCGGTCATGGTCGTAGTCGGTGACCGAGTACTGCCACATCGTCCATGCGTCCCATCCCGACGGCAATTCCCCCACGGTGGAGGCGTATCGGGCGATCCACAACGGCGCGACGGCTGTGCTGTCCGAGGCGGCCGATCCCACGCACATATTCCACCAACTCGTGGAGGTGTAAATCATGGGAGGCCTGCCCCACCGATTCCGGTAGGTCGACACGAAATCACGAATCCACGAAGCCATCGCGGTCTGATTCAACCCGTAGCAGGCATTCGTGCCGTACGGATTGTATTCCAGGTCCACGGTCCCAGGCAGGGTGTAACCGTCCCCTGGCCATCCGCCGCCATGATCGGAGAAGTACGTGGCCTGGTCCTTTCCAGATGAGTTCGATGGCAGGGCGAAGTGATAGGCGCCCCGGATGAGGCCAGCGCTCTGGGACCCGTTGTACTGGGATGTGAAAAATGGATTTTGATACGACGTTCCCTCGGTGGCTTTTACCCACGCAAATGACATTCCCGAGGAGACTTTCGCCGGCCAGTCAACGTCCCCGTCGTAGCTGGAGACGTCGATTCCCTCCGGTGCGGTGTCTGTCGTCAAGGTCTGTACCCGGCCAGTTACCGCAGGTCCATGCTCATGTTTTTTGATTTGAGATCCCATTGCGTGATCGCTGGGGGAGGAAATGGCGTCTGAGGATGGCGACTCGGTGGGCGATTGGGTGTCTGATGCGTGGGCAACAGCGGTGGGCATCAGCGTGGTTACAGTCATGCCGGAAACTATCGCAGTGAGCCATAATTGTTGACGACGGTTGAATAAGCAGTTCATACAAACCCCCACGGATAGAAGCTGACTTTAGCATACCGTTTGGGGGTACACAAATCCGGCTGTCGTAACAATCTCCTGTCCGCGGGCAGTTTCTGGGACGGGCTGCGTCTAGTGGCTTCACCCCGGTGGTTGCGTGGCATTGTGCGGTCTTTGAACGTGACATGACGCTTCCTTTTGTGCCCTAGAGGCAATGACGTTATGTATCTGTGCTTCTAGATTTGTAGACACGAAGTGTCGGGACCTCGTCGAGCTCATCTGCAAAGTAGCCAGGGATGAGGGATAGGAGCTTCACAATATTGCCCCTGAGTCATCACAACGCCTGGCCGCCACCTTGAAGTCATCTGGGCTGATCTTACGGGACATTGGAACCGTCATAGGTATCTCGTACTAAAGGGCTGCCCAGCCGCTTCACTGAACGCTCCTCTGTAGGTGCGCGTCTCATCGACTCTCGTCGCACAGACCGGCTGCGTGACGTCCGCACGGCAACAGTCACACATTTTACCGCGGTGCCGGAGAAGGGACTCGAACCCTCACACCACAAGGCACAGGAACCTAAATCCTGCGTGTCTACCAATTCCACCACTCCGGCAGAGGCGTTACCGCCCCGGCTACCAAGACCCTCAGATACTCCTTATCAGCAGTTGATCTTGAGCTCCTTGCAGAGCTTGTCAACATGACCCTTGGCTCGAACATTGTACTGAGCTTCAGTGATTTTACACGAACCACCCTCATCAATATCAACGACGAAGGTGGAGCGAATGACTCCGACGATCTCTTTGCCGTAGACGTTCTTGGGACCGTAGGCTCCGTAAGCCGTCATAACCTCCTTGCCCTCGTCGGAGAGCAGGGTCAGGGTCAGCGACTCCTTAGCGACGAACTTCTGCAGCTTGGCGACGGGATCGGGGGAGATCCCCAGCACCTCGTACCCAGCCTCCTCAAACTCGCTCAGATGAGCGGTGAAATCGACAGCCTGGGTAGTGCATCCGGGCGTCATAGCAGCGGGGTAAAAGTACACGATGACTCGTTTGCCGACGAAGCCCGAAAGGGTGATGCGGTTGCCGTTAGCGGCGGGCAGAGTGAAATCAGGGGCCGCGTTACCGGCCTGAAGACGGGTGCTCATGACCCCAACGATATAGGCTGTTGCTAGACCAGCGCCGCGCCCACGCCGGCGCAAAGCCCAGACACGGCACCAGGAGGGGGCATATGGCTGATAGCAAGTCGAAGGCGAAGGACGAGCGTACCGCCGATGAGATCAGGCGGGATATTGCAGCGATTCGTGCTCGCCTGGCGGCCGGGGTGGAAAACCTCGTCGAAGAGGTGCATCCGGCAAGCCTCAAGCGTGAAGCATCCGATCGTGCCCGTGATTTCGTGCAGGGCGAGTTTGACCAGGTCAAAGGCCAGATCAAGGACGAGCACGGCTGGCGCGTGCAGCGAATCGCGGCCGCTGGAGGTGCGCTCGCTGCCGGCGTTATCAGCATCATCGTGCTGCGCGCGATCGTCGGTCGCGCTACAGGTGCTACTGCTCGTCGCAAGCTCGAGAAGCTGCAACTTTCTGAGGCCAAGCGGGTTCGTAAGGGTGCCAAGCAGCGCCGTAAGGACGACGCTAAGGCCGCCAAGAAGAATGCCAAACTCGGCAAGAAGAATGCTAAGAAGTACGGCAAGCTCAATATCGATGACTCATCGGTGAGCAACCTTGCTGAGAAGATGCTCAAACAGGCCGCCGTGTTGCGCGCACAAGCGGCTGCTGAGCGCGAACATGGCGTCGTCTGACGGGCTCGGCATGAGTTGATTTAGTGCGTAACTGCGCAGAGCGAGTTCGGCCCCAGTCCCTCACGGATCGGGGCCGAACTCGTTGCCGCGTCACTTGGTGCCGCCAGCAGCCAAACCTGCGACAATGCGACGCTGGAATACCAACACCATGATGACTAGTGGCACCGTCATGATGACACCAGCAGCCATTTGGGAGCCAAACGGGGTGTTGAACTGTGAGGCTCCAGTGAACTTCGACAACAACACCGTGGCGGGCTCCATCGTCGGATCGTTGATCATGGTGACGGCGACGAGGAACTCGTTCCATGCACCAATGAAGACGATGATCGCGGTAGTGAAGATTCCGGGGGCCGCTAGCGGAAGGATGATCTTGCGAAAAGCCTGAGCTGGGGAGCAGCCGTCGATCATGGCCGCTTGCTCCAGTTCATCGGGCATCTGTTTAAAAAGGTCGTGAGGTTCCACACTGCCAGCGGTAGGGAGAACGACAGGTCTGGGATGATCATGGCTTGGTAGGTGTTAATCCAATGCCATGCCGAAAAGTTCTTTAGCAGCGGCACGATGATGGCCACTAGCGGGAACATCGACGTCGCGATGATGAGGATGAGGAATCCGCCCTTGCCACGAAAGTCCAGACGCGCGAGCGCGTAGGACGCGAAGGTGGCGATGAGCAGCGCAATGACCGTCACCGCGACGGAGACGATGAAGGAGTTCAGCAGGCCGCGCAGGAAGTTGTTGCTCGGCTGGAAGACCGCCTGGTAATTCTCCATCGACGGATGGGCTGGCCACCAGGTGTTATCGAAGATCTCCGAATCAGGACGCAGTGAAGACACCAACATCCAGTAGAACGGCACCAGACAGTAGATGACAATGAGGACGATGCCGATAATCGGCAACACCTTAGCCCAGGTGCTCTTCTTGTGATGGGTGTGCTGTTTCATGACTCCCGATGCAGCCGCAGTGCTCATGACGCCGCCTCCTTGTCGGCTGCGGCTTGTGCAGCGTTGGCTTTCTTCCGGGTGCGACGACCGCCCGGACGTCCACCGGAGACGAAGGTGGTGGCCTTTAACTTCTTGCGTTTGTGCTCGTCACCGACGAGGTCAGCTCCAAGGATCTTGATGAACGCGAATGCGATGATGAACACGTAAAGGAACAGGATGATCGCGTACGCAGCAGCAGCGCCATACCGCAGGTTGGAGGCCTCATCCTGGACCAGCATGGACAGTGTCTCGACTGACTTCATACGAGGCCCGACGAGAATGAACGGCAGATCGAACATACGCAGAGCGTCAAGGGTTCGGAACAGCACAGCGACGACCAATGCCGGTTTGACCAAGGGCAAAGTGAGAGAGACGAATCTTTTCCACGCATTAGCACCATCCACCTTGGCCGCTTCGTAGACCTCAGTCGGAATCACTTGCAAACCGGCAAGTGTTAACAGACCAATGTACGGAGCCGTCTTCCAGACGTCGGCAATGATGATCGACCACTTAGCCGTCCAATTGCCTGAGGCCCACATGATGTGCTCGCCGAGGATGGCATTTGCCACACCATTTTGGTTAAAGATCCAGCCCCACAAAATAGCTGAGACGGCTGTGGGGATAGCCCAAGGGACCAGAATGGCGGCTCTGACGATGCCGCGTCCGGCCATTGCCCGATGCATGATGAGCGCCATGATGACGCCGAGGATGGTCTCGAGCACGACTGTGACGACACCGAACAGGGTGGTGTTCCAGAATGCGTTCCAGAACCTTTCCCCGGAGCCGGTGAAAATGTCGGTGAAGTTCTTCACCCCGACGAACGGCTCGGTGTCGTTGATGAATCCGGTTTCCGGATCTAATCCAGGCTGACCATAAAGAGCCTGCTTCACTGACTGAATGACGGGGATGACGATAACGATCGTCAAGACGATGAGAGTGGGCGCGATGAGTGCTAAGGCTAGACGTTCTTGGGACTTGGCCCGCGAAGACCTTTTGTTGGTCTGCTCCACTGTTGCAGTGGCCATAGTAAAGCTCCTTGTCCCCGGGGCTGTTGGCCGGGTAGTGCGAGCGAGATCATAGATACGGCGGGGTAGGTGACCCGCCCCGCCGTATCCGTGTGCTCAGTTCTGCGTGACAGTCAGTTCTTGATGACCGCCTTCAGCTTCTCGGCCAGTTGCTTGGCCGTGCTCTCGGCGTCAATCTTGCCCTGCAAAGCCGGGTAGATGGCGTCTTGGATGGCTGCGGTGACGTCACCATAGGCAACAGCGTGCGGACGTCCCTTAGCAGTGTCAAGAGAGGCTTTCAGGGTTAGTAGGTACGGGAGCTTCTTGACGTTCTCGTCTTTGGTGTACAGCTCGCTGTAGATGGGGGCGTTGGACTGCTTCTCGAGGTTGTACTGACCCGATTCTTTGCTGGTCCACCACTTGACGAACTTGAGGGCCGTGGCCTTGTTCTTACAGTTAGTGGTGATAGCGCAGTCGTGGCCACCCAAGGTTGACGTGTAGGCCTTACCATCGATGGAGGGCAGCGGGGCAAGGCCGAACTTGTCCGGGCCGAGCTCCTTGAGGTCATTGCCGTACTGGTAAGGCCAGTTACGCAGGAAAAGGACTTTGCCAGATTCGAAGCCGTTGCGGCTGTCCTCCTCCTTCCACTCCAGGGCAGCAGTCGGGATGAGCTTAGATTTGAAAGCATCGACGGCTGTCTGGATGCCCTTAATGGACTCCGGGGAGTCGACGGTCACCTTGCCCGAGTCATCGACGATCGCACCACCGCAGGTATTAATGAACTCGGCGATGTTGCAGGTCAGACCCTCGTACTTGGCCCACTGGCCGCCACAACCACCAATGCTTTGCATTCCGGGAAGCTTGCGGACGGCTTCGGTGGCCTTTTTAACGTCTTCCTAGGTCTTGGGGATCTCAACCCGGGCTTTTTCGAGGAAATCCTTGCGGTAGTACATGATCGGTGCGTCAGTGACGTACGGGACGGCGTACTGCTTGCCGCGGTAGGAGCCGGTCTCCCACACCGAGTTTATGACGCCATCGGGTTTCGTGTCCGATGGAATCTCGACGACCCAACGGTTGGCGGCGAACTCGGCTACCCACACCAGATCGAGGCCAATGACGTCATAAGCTGCAGAGTTCGTCTAGGCGGCGTTGATAAGAGACTGGCGCTGCTGATCAGCCTCCGAGGACAACTCAATAAGGGTGACCTTTTCCTTAGGATATTTTTTATTCCACTCGTCGAGTCGCTTCTGGACCATTCCACCGGAGAAGTCCTTGCCCTGGACCCAGGTGATGGGGCCCTCACCGGTGAAGTCTTCCTTTTTGGCTGCGGGCTTGTTGGAGCCGGAGCCCTTCGAGTCTCCGTTGGAGCAGGCTGCCAAGGCACTGAGCGCCAGTGCTCCGACAGAGCCCTGGATAAAGGCTCGGCGGGAGTGCGTGTAATGCGTCATGTGACTTCTTCCTTGATGCGGTGTTGTCGACAACGACATCACGTGCGCATCAGTGACTTTCTGCAGGTGTGACAGGTCACAACCTCAGGCAGCACCCTAACACTGCCACCCCGGCACGTGTGCACAGTGTTTCGGTAATGGAATGAATGATCGTGCAGAAGATGTGGGAGTGTGACCGGTTGACTTGAGTATCCTGTGAAAAGAGATAACTCTTACGAGAGTGATTGGCAGGGGCCTGCGGTGGTGACCAGTCCGGAACCGTATGCTGTCAGTTAAGCTTGGTGGTGGGGATACGAAAAAGCCGCTCCACCCCGGTTCTAGGATGGAACGACTTCCGATTCGGTGCGCCGCCAGGGACTCGAACCCTGAACCCGCTGATTAAGAGTCAGCTGCTCTGCCAATTGAGCTAGCAGCGCCGACGACAAGAAACATTAGCGGACTTCAGCCACGATGCAAAATCGAGGTGACAAACTCATGGTCGACCGGTGCGTACAGCTTCGATTCGACGCTGTCGCAGTGCCGTCATCTCCGATATGTCGAGGGGCTCTAAACGGCATCCTAGGGCCATTTCGAGCACATGGTCGGCTAGCTGCGGGTTACGTGCCAGCACCGGACCGTGGGGGTACGTGCCAATGACGCGACCTTGCACAGCTCCTTCGTCACGACGATTGCCATTACCCCAGCCAACCTCCACAGCAGCAAGCGGTTTGGCGTCGGAACCGAGTTCGGTCCAGCCGCCATGGTTTTCGAAACCAGTGATGGGATAAGTACTACCGTCGGGCTGAACCCAGATGTGCAACACCTCCCCGACGGCACGTTCTGGGCCACGTCGAGTTTCAATGTCGAGGAGCCCTAGCCCTTCGATAACTTCGTCACGGGCCCCAATAGTGAAAGACTTTCCGCAGATCTGGTAACCGGCGCATACGGCAAAGAGCATTGCGCCGTCGTCAAGGGCGGTGAAAAGCCCGCCATCAGCTTTGAGCTCCTGGACAGCGGTGATCTGGGCGGTGTCCTCCCCGCCTCCCAGCAGGTAAACGGCTCCGTCGGTGGGTACAGGCTGGCCAGGCTCGACGGTGAGGAGCTCGGCGTCAATGCCACGCCATTGCAGCCGTTTAGTGAGGACGACGGCATTGCCGTGGTCGCCGTAGATACCCAACAGGGACTGGTACAGCAAGACGATCTTGGGACGGTCGGTATTCATGCCAGTCCTCCGAGTCGGCGCAGTTTCTGGAAGGGTGTGTAAGTTGACAGCACGTCAATGGGATGTTCAGCGTCCCACTTTCCGGCCAGGAGAGGGGAGGAGAGAGCCTGAGAGAGGTCCTCAATGACGACGTGCCTTACCCCAGCGTACTGTAGCCTGACGGCCAGGTCGAGGGCACGCGGCCCAGTACAGATGACGGTTCTTCCGGCTAGCTGTTCGTAGTCGACGTCCCATAGCCACGAAACGTCCTTACCGTCGGCGGCCACCGCATCAATAGCCAGCACCAACGGATCTGAAGCCGTTAGCGGCAGAGATTCTGTCCAACCAGCGGGGTTCTTCGACAGCAGCAGACGGCAGCGAGTGCCACTGATGGTGCAGGTGGCGTAGCGGCCAGCGGGGGATACCACCGTGGCAATCCCGCGCAGGGCGTCCTCAGGCTGGATACCCATATGGATAGCTGCTGCGAGAGCACAAGTGGCGTTGGTGAGGTTAAAAGATCCCGGCACCTGGACGTCAAGGTGGAAACGTCGTCCGGAAGCCTCAACGGCGTCGTGGTCTTCTACCCACCAATCAGCGGCTGGCTGCTGTAGTTCGCATCCAGGGCAGTCCCAGCCCTGATTGCCATGAGTAAGGACGGCACCACAGTTGGGGCACAGCGTCGAATCGGCTGTCCAGCGGGGCTTGGTATCTACCCAAATGACGTGACGAGCCTTTTGACACACCCACACGATGAGCGGATCGCAGGCATTCGCAACCACTGTCGGGCCGTGTTCGGCTGCTTTTTCGAGGGCCGCCCGCCAATCGCGGCCTAGAAAGGCCAGCTCGTGATTGCGGTCGAGCTGGTCACGGCTGAAGTTGAGCAGCACTAGCACTTCCGGGGTGCCCATCGCCACAATATCGGCGACGACTCGCTCGTCGGTCTCCAGCACTGCGATATTGGCGTTAGGAGCTTGTCCCAGAGCCGAGACGATGCCGTGATGCAGGTTTGCGCCGTCAGCATTGGTGACGACGGTCCGCTGACTGTCAGGAGTCCCGGCCCGCACTGCGGCAGTGAGGAAGTGGGTCGTCGTGGTCTTGCCGTTGGTCCCGGTAACGCTTGCGATGCGACGTCCCGCCAATAGTTCGGGCAAAGCCGTGGGTGCCAGTTTCATTGTTACCCGCCCCCGGATTGACGCTCCCGAGCCCTTCCCTGCCATGCGGGAGACCGTTGCAGCTGTCCGTCCGGCCAGTACGGCTAGTTGCAGCCGTGGGGAGTTGCGGTGTCTTCGAGGTGACGAGGTCATGGTCTCAATCATGGCAGGAAGGGATGACGGCATCGAAGTGCTCAACCTGGGATGAGGACGCTTTTAGAACCACGTCAATACCGATTGACAAGGTTGTTCGCTGTTGTTCTGGAGACTCATCGGTAGACCTGTCGGGTACGCGTGTCACGGTGATTTCCATCGAGAGGTTAATGGATGCCGAACAAGGGGGTGTGCGATGGTCGACGTCGACGCATTGGTGAGCCGTGGTGTCGATGGGTTAGAGGTGCCCAACGGCCATGCTATTCACCCGCTGCTTCAGCCGCTCTTTCCCGGTGGGCTCATGCCTGCGGTATACCGATTGGACGGGGCATCTTCGGTGGGCTTAGGGCTACTTACCCATGGCTGGTGTGGGGCGGTAGGTCTGCCTGAGCTGAGTGTTGAGGCGGCTCAGCAGTGGGGAGTCGAGCTGTCCCGATTGGTGCTCGTGCCCGATCCAGGGAACTGGCTTGAGACGGTAGCTACCCTCATCGAGGGGCTCGATGTCGTCCTTGCTGTAGCGCCGCCACCGCTGCCGATGTCAGCAGGAAGACGATTGACGGCTCGGCTGCGTTCTCGCGGTTCAACTCTGGTAGTGCTGGGGCCGTGGTCTAATCCGGCTGCTCGAATCGATGTGCGCACGACCGGTTGGCGGGGCCTCGGGCAGGGGTATGGCTGTCTATCAGCCCAGGAACTTGAGGTGACGGTGGTCAGGCATCACCACAACCGTTCAGTGAGGTTGGTCCGCACTGGTACTGGGGTGCACTCTGCCGAGGAGATGGCGGATGTCTGTTGAACGTCTGAGTCCCTTCCCGGTCCGGGTCCTCTTGATGGTGGTCCCAAAGTGGCAGATTGTGGTTGCATCTCGGCGTTACCCTGGTGACGACCCGCTCATGATCGTTGACCGTGGCATAGTCATTGACTGTTGCGCACGTGCTGCTGAGGAAGGTGTAGTTCCTGGCCTGCGGGTGCGAGCGGCCCAATTGCGCTGCCCAGAGGGCATTGTTGTGCCTTACGACCCTGCCTCCGAGGAGATCCTCTTCGACGAGGTGGTTCGTGAGATCGAAAAGTTCGTGGCCCCTTCAGTTCACGTGGTACGGCCAGGCGTGGCTGCGGTGGCAGCTCGCGGTGTAGCCCGTTTTTATGGCAGTGAGGTTGCTGCCGCTGAGCGTATGGTCAATGCTTTGACCCGTCTTGGATATCCCCATGTAGGGGTATCGGTAGCTGATGGTCTGTTCGCTGCTGAGGTGGCGGCTACTGACGGCAACGGTGACGGGAAGCGGAATCCCGTTTTTCTCACTTCGGGAACTTCTCGAGCTTTCTTGGCTCCCTATGACATCTCGGTGCTGGCTCGCACTGGACGGGCCAGTGAAGGATTGGTGCGAACTCTGCGCCAGCTCGGACTGACGACAATGGGTGCCTTCGCTGATCTAGACCCTCAGCACGTTGTGCAGCGGTTTGCCGATGCCGGTCAGCGTGCTCATAACTGGGCTCGGGGTATGGACGTCACAGTGTTGTCGCCTCGGCGTCCTCAGGACGACGACGCCATGGAGGTCGTCCTTGATGACCCAGAACCTTCCGGAACCCAGATCGTTTCCAAGGTACGCCCAATGGTAGAGGAGTTCATGACACGTCTGGCAGAGACCGGGCGGGTGTGTTCCCAGGCCGTATTTTGTTGCGAGCTACCACCGGTTTCTCCGAGCGCACCTGGCGTCAACCCTGGCAGTTCAGCGGTGATGATCTGCTGGCGCGACTGTTGCGCCAGTTTGATGACCTTCCGCGTGGCATTAACGAGTGCGGCGCTGACGAGTTTTGTCAATCAGGGATAGAAGCGGTGCGCATCGTTCCCACCATCCATCGTGCGGGAGAAACCGCTGAGGGGCTGTTTGGCGCCAAGCCAACCGAGCACCTCGTCCACGTCATCTCTCAGTTACAGGAGAGACTGGGCTCCGAGGGGGTCCTAGTGGGGGAGGTCGCCGGTGGCCGGATGCTCAAGGATCGACGCCGACTCGTTCCCTTCGGGACGGTTGTTGAGGATGCCCGCCCGGTGGATCGTCCTTGGCCTGGTCATCTAGATGGCCCGGCCCCCGGAATCGTGTACTCCCGGCCCTTGCCGGCCCAGCTAGAGACGACGGATGGTACGCCTCTCACGACCTCCTCGGATCTGCCTACTATTGCTCCCGGGTGGTTTCACGACGGCACGTCGCGACGTCGTGTCATCGCGTGGGCGGGGCCTTGGCCGGTACACCAGAGGTGGTGGAGTACCCCGGCCGTCTCAGTGGAACGGGTGCAATTGGTCACCGAGGATCAACAGGCTTGGGTGTTGGCAGGGTCGGCTAACCGCTGGTGGGTCGAGGCTCGGTACGACGAGGCGTGATCGCGGTGAGCTATCACAATCCGCCGATTCCCTGGCATGAACTGGAAAGGCGTATTTCTGGGAGGCCTGTCTCTCCGGGCCACCAGGAGAGTCACGGTGAGCAGGTCGGTTACCGTCGCGTCCGCAAACCTTTTGACCGTCATCCGGCCCAGCCGGAGGGACCGGTGGTGCCCTATGCCGAGTTGCATTGTCATTCCTCTTACAGCTTTCTTGACGGCGCTTCTAGCCCCGAAGATCTCGTCACTCGGGCGGTGGAACTGGGGCTGTCAGGGCTGGCTTTGACCGATCATGATGGTCTCTATGGAGTAGTCAGGATGGCCGAAGCTGCTGAAGTCTGTGGTATTCCCACCATCATCGGGTCGGAGTTATCGATTGGTATTCCTGAGCCGCAGAACGGGGTGGCCGACCCGGTTGGTAGCCATCTACTCGTGCTGGCCAATGGGCCGGAAGGGTATCGACGTCTGACTGAGGCTCTCACCGACGCTTACCTGGCTGAGGGAGGTCACAAGGGCCACCCGGTGCATAACCTTGACCATCTGGCCGAGGTAGCTGACGGGCACTGGACTGTCCTTACCGGGTGTCGCAAGGGGGCGGTGAGGCAAGGATTGGCTAAAGGGATGCCGCAGGCCGAGGCGGAACTACGCCGTCTGGTCGACCTCTTTGGCATCGGCAATGTCCTGGTCGAGCTGACCGATCACCGGGCTCCCACCGATTCCCGCGACAACGACGTCCTTGCAGAACTGGCTTCTCGCCACAGTGTGTCGACGGTGGCGACGACGGCTGCCCATTACGCAGGGGCCGAGCAGTTTGAGTTGTCCTGTGCTTTGTCGGCGGTGCGGGCTCGACGCAGTCTCGACGAGATGGATGGGTGGCTGCCTCCCGGCCCGGTGGCACGGCTGCGTAGTGGGGCTGAGATGGCAGACCTCTTCAGTCGTCATCGAGATGCAGTGGACAACACGGTGGCGGTGGCTGAAAAGACGGCCTTCCATCTGCAGTCGGTGCGCCCTCGTCTGCCCGAACAGAAGGTACCCGACGGCCATACTCCCATCAGTTGGCTGCGTCACTTGGTAGAGGAGGGACGTCGGGTTCTGCTACGGGAATGATCCGGTAGCCAAGGACCGCCTGGCTACCGAGCTCGACCTCATCGAGGCCCGGGACTTCGCCGGATACTTCCTCATCGTCTCCGACATCGTGGAGTTTGCGCGGTCGCGGGGGATCTTGTGCCAGGGGCGTGGATCAGCGGCGGCTTCGGCGGTCTGTTACGCCCTGGGAATCACCGTGGTCGACCCGGTCTTCTATGGCTTGCCTTTCGAGAGGTTCCTGTCGGTGCTACGCGAGGAGGAGCCTGACATCGACGTCGACTTTGACGCTCGTCGCCGCGAGGAGGTCATCCAGTACGTCTACACCAAATACGGTAGGCGCAATGCCGCCCAGGTGGCCGACGTCATCACCTATCGCCAGCGCAGCGCCATCCGTGACATGGCTAAGGCGCTTGGCTATTCCCAAGGCCAGCAAGACGCATGGTCGCGTCAAATGGAGAAACGCTTGGTGTCACCCTCGCCCCAAGATTCCGACGGCCCCGAGATTCCTGACGACGTCACCGGCCTCGCCCAACAGGTAGTGGGTTTGCCGAGGCACCTGGGCATCCACTCAGCCGGAATGGTGCTGACGCGAGAACCAGTAGGACGCATCTGCCCCATTGAGCCGGCTCGAATGCGTGGTCGCACGGTGCTGCAATGGGACAAGGAAGACTGTGCCTGGATGGGGCTGGTGAAGTTCGACCTGCTCGGGCTGGGGATGCTCTCGGCACTGAGCTTTTCCTTCGACCTCATCTCTCGGCATTGCGGACGTTCCTGGGCCTTAGCCTCCATTCCGCGCAATGAGCCGGGGGTTTACGACATGTTGTGTCGTGGTGACAGCATCGGGGTTTTCCAGGTAGAAAGCCGCGCTCAGATCGGCACCCTGCCTCGTCTCAAACCGCGCTGCTTCTATGACCTAGCTGTGGAGATCGGACTCATCCGTCCTGGTCCGGTGCAGGGAGGTGCGGTACATCCCTATATCCGCCGACGCACCGGTGCTGAGCTAGTCACCTATCCCCACCCGCTGTTGGAGCCAGTGCTCGAACGCACCTTGGGGATTCCACTCTTTCAAGAACAGCTCATGCAGATGGCTACCACCGTGGGCAACTGCACGGTTGCTGACGCCGACCTGTTACGTCGGGCTATGGGGTCCAAGCGGGGAATGGAACGTATCGACTCCCTGCGCACCAAGCTTTTCGAGGGGATGGCTGCCCATGGGATTGACGACGACACAGCTCAAGACATTTACGCCCGCATCGAATCTTTCGCGAATTTCGGGTTCGCCGAGTCCCATGCTCTGAGCTTCGCCGGGTTGGTCTACACCTCGGCCTGGCTCAAGCTTCACTATCCGGCAGTCTTTTTGGCAGCCCTGCTGCGTAGCCAGCCGATGGGGTTCTATTCCTCGGCAACTTTGGTGGCCGATGCTCGACGGCATGGCGTAGTGACGAGACGTCCTGATGTGGCGAGGTCTTCAGTAGGTGCAGATCTGGAGTTGTTGGATTCGTGCCATGAAGGGCTCGGTGGTGAGGGGCTGGAAACAGGGATGGACGACTGTCTCCACGACCACGACGAATCCGAGATCGGGGCCTTTGATCCCAACCATGATGACGGCGACCACCGGCGCGACACCCACTTTGCCGTGAGGTTGGGGCTTTCCGATGTCTCCGGTATCAGTACCGAGACGGCGACTCGGATTGTTGAGGAAAGGGAACGCGGGTTCTTCACCAGCCTCGACGATCTCGCTCGTCGGGTTGACTTGAGTAGTGAGGAGGTCGAAGCACTCGCCCTGGCCGGTGCTTTCGACGATCTCGTTGGCTCTAGGCGCGGTGCTCTGTGGCAGATCGGCCAAATAAATGGTGTCGCCCCGGGGCAGCTGGACGTTCAGGTGGCCACCCAACCTCCTCTACTTCCCGAACTTACCCAGATGGAGCTATTGGGCGACGACCTTCGCGCCACTGGTATTAGTACGGATGATCATCCGATCCGCCATATGCGAGATGCCCTTAATCGACGGGGTGTGGTGCGGGTCGACCAGTTGGATGGTGTTGAAAGCGGACGGCGTATTGAGGTCGCCGGGGTGGTTACCCACCGTCAACGCCCTGGAACGGCTGGAGGAGTGACTTTCCTCAACCTGGAGGACGAGACCGGTCTGCTCAACGTCCTCGTCGCTCCGATGGCGTGGAGGCATTACCGACGTGTTGCCCGAACGTTGCGTGCTCTGGTGGTGCGAGGAATCCTCGAAAGGGGAGATGAAGGAGTGATGAGCCTGCAGGCAGATCGGCTAGAGGCCCTGGATTTGTCAGTACCGACGAGGTCGCGTGACTTCTGTTGAATGGTCTTTGGTTGGGGGTGTTGATGGCCAACGGAGCTGGATTTGCGTTGGTGGTGGGGTGTGTGTAATGTTTGGCGGGCCGTCGGGGGCTGCTTGGAGTGGTTTGAGTGGTTCTGGGTGGTGGCTGGTTCTGCTGGTTGGCTTTCGGGATTGCGGTTTTGTGG
>NZ_BJEN01000004.1 GCF_008326345.1 Cutibacterium modestum
CCCTCACCAGAAGGGACTCGCTCAACCATAATCTGTGACACCCCCTAACACCACACACCCACCCACAAACACGGGATAGATGTGTCCTGGAGTTCTGATAGTCCAGCCCCCTCAACATTTACAACACCAAACGATCCGCGCATTGATTACTACGATCGCAGAATAACGCCGTGGCCTCCTGGTAAGAGGAAGCCACGGCGTGCTCGAATCTAGTTATCAGCAGGTTGTTGGGCTGAAGTCAGAGTTCCTAATCATATAGGCGGTTACCTTGCCTCCGTTAAGGAGGTAATCAACTTCTTTGCCCTTGTAAGAAAAGGCAAGGGCCTTCTCGTAACCTAATCCCGAGAAGTCCGAAGTGACGTCAGATAGCTTAAGCTTGGAATAGTCGGAACGCAGCTGCGCCTCCGTGATTCCAATACGTGCCCCATTAGACGAGGCATTGTTGCCTCCAACAAAGAGGTACGCCTGTACTTGGCCGCTCTGAGTCCAGACACCGCCAAGGAAGCCGTTATAACGAGCGTACTCTGGCGTGCTACGTGTGCAGGTATCTCCGATGTTGCTGGGGATGACGTGGATTGTACTGGCAAGTTCAGAGGTGTCCTTGTCTAAATTGAGAGGCCCAATACCCGCCATGTCGCCGAGGCGGATGGGACTCGCCTTAGCCAAGTCGTACACGATAGCGGGGTCGCATTGCTTATTGTTCATGACCTGGCTGGCTGCAACGGCTGCCTTGTTTCCCAGGGTCTTGAGCATCGCGTCGCAATCGCTATCGTCGACGATGACTCCGCCCTGAGAAAGGGGTTCCCAGTGGCTTCCATTCTTCCTCATAACCAGGTGCCCACCATTGGGTCCGGCGGATTTACCGTTAATATTAAACGTCGATGTGTAGGCAACGGCAGCGTTTTGTCCGTCGGCAGCAAGGCTAACCCACTGCACCTGTGCATCGGGAGCATTAAATAGCTGACGGACGAGGTCAGGGGTGGGGGTGAGAGTCCCTGAGGCCGAGGAGGAAGTTTTCGACGCTGGCACAGGGACGGCCTTCGTCGACTCCGACTTAGACCTCAGGTAGAAGTACGTTCCGACGCCGAGGGCAACGACGAGAATGGCTGCGACGGCAATAATCCAGTACTGGCTTTTGCGCTTAGGTTGAGGCGCATCGCTGAATGGAATCCCGCCTACCGATTCGCTGACGTTTTCAGGGTCAGCGGCGGTTGCGCCAGCTGGTGCCCCCTCGGCCAGGTAGGCGTTTGGATCGGGCTGACCGTCAGGGCCAGGTGCGTCGGCGGCAGGAAAGAACTCTCCGTAAGGGCCGTACCAGCCGGGTCCACGCTGACCGGCACTATCGAAGTAATAGTTTGGGTTGTTCTGGGGATGAGCAATGCTCCCCTGGTCGAAACCCGCTGGGGGAGTGCCTTGGGCGCCATCGCCGGGTTGGCCATCCCATCCCTGTTGCGCGTATTGATTGGGGTTCCAGCCCTGCTGGGGATTTTGTCCGTCCCATCCCTGTTGCGGGTACTGGGCATACTGGCCTGCTTGCTGGGCCCATCCGGCAGCATTCTGGCTTCTCCAACCCTCACCGCTTTGGGGGTACTGGTTCCAGTTTTGCGGGTATTGGTTCCAGCCCTGGGGGTACGGAGCATTCTGATAATCGCTTTGCTGCGGATACTGCTGATTATCGTACTGGTATTGGGAAGCGTCAGGATTCATCGAGAACTGTTGCGTAGTGTCACGACCCTGTGAGAGTTCCTGGGTAGGCTCGTCATCGTGCCTTTGACCACTATTTGAATCGGGCCGCTCCGGGGTCGACTCGACGTCGTTGTAGTCGGAGTGTGAATTATCGGGGTGTTCCCCCTTGCCGAATCCGTCGTCAGTCACGATTCATTCTCCTTTCACTTCGTCAGTGAATGCGCCAGTTTGACATTGATGACATGGCTAGCAGCGTCGGACAGGCGTTTTCTGCCCGACGCGGACGTCGTGATCGACGTCAACGCTCGGATCATGGGGCCTGCGAGGCTAGGGTCAGCGGTGATAGCTAGATCGCCGCCGGCAGAGACGAATTTGCTTGCACGATGGCCACCATCGACTGAGAATACTGAGACTGAACTTCCCAGGTCGTCGGACACGATAAGCCCCTGATAACCGAAGTCGCCGCGCAGCATGTCTGTCATAATCTTCGACGAAAATAACCCGAGGGTGCCAGGATCGATCTTTGAGTAGTACGCAGATGCGATCATGACGGCTTCAGATCCAGCATCGAAGGCCATCCGGAAGGATTCGAGATATCGGTCATGGCGGGTGGTTTTGTCATCAGTGATACCGGCGGATTTGAAGTCAGTGTCCTCGACGATCCGTCCAATTCCAGGAAAGTGCTTAGTGGTCGAAATGATCCCGGCCTTGCGGTGTCCCGCAATGACGGCAGCCGAATATTGCCCGCATTTGCGCGGATCGGTTCCGAAACCACGATGGTGCTTGGTGATTGGCTTATTGCGTACCCCAAGGCCAGGGTCGATCACGTCAGCCACGGGTGAGAAGACCATATGGACACCGAGTTTGGCGAGCTGACGAGCTCCGGCCGTCACCACTGATTGTACCTTGGCCGGGGACATCCGGGCCAGAGCCTCCTGGCTCGGCAAGAGGTCGACTCCTGGCACCCGGATGTTTTGGATCTCGCCGCCTTCGTGGTCAGTCGCAACGATGGGTCTGATGCCATGAGGGTTGACGCTGTTAACAGCGTCGAGTATGGCCTTGAGCTTGGCCCGGTTCGTCCAGTGCCCAAGCAGGAAAATTCCGGCCAAACACTGGGTATCAATGAGGTTGGCGATGTATTCGGGGGAGTCGGACGGCACTACACCGACGAGAATGCACTGGCCAGCACGTTGCTCGGGAGATAATTTCTTGACGATCTTGGCGGCCCGCGGATCCAGGCGGATCGGGGTCGGTGTGGAGGCACGTGTCGAAGCCTTGGATGGAGTCGGCGTCGGGCTTGCCGAGTATGACCTCGGGGTGTCAGGAGGAGTCGGTGACACCGTGACTGCCGTGGACGGTGGTTCTTCGGGTTGGGCGCCTTGTGAAACGCATCCAGCAAGCGGCATGCTCAAACCCGCTGCGATGATTGTTCGCCGTCTCATGGTTAGGAGTATTTCATAGTAGGTAACTACCAAGTCGTGTGACCATCATCCGGGTATGACGAGATAGACCTCGAGATCCTGGCTGCCACAATCGACGTATTGCCCGACGGTACTGCAGGAAAAGCGTCGTGATTTTCCTATTCCTGGATCCTTCACGTCGATGGCAAAGTTTGCCGGATGGTTTGCTGGCACAGACCGCGCGACTTCTAACGCCAGGGGACAGCTGGTGTGAGGATTGGCGATCCAGGACTCCTGGCCACACTCCACTACCCCGCCAGGAAGCTGGATCTGTGCGGGAGAACCCGTCGCCGTCACCGTGGCATGGGCTGTCACAGTTCGCGTCGCTATCGTTTCTGGCATAGGGGTCGGTGTGTGGGGTGGTGTGATTGGTGTTTGGGTTGGTTGGGGAGCGGCATTCGAGTGAAGGCCAGGCACTCCCTTGAGGTAGAAGAAGATCCCAGCTCCAACGACAATCAGCACAGCTAACAGTGCCATAACCCGTCTAATGCCATGCCGTTGTGTCTCGACAGGTGCTGCTGATCGTGCCGACGCCGGAGCGGCCCCGCTCATCGCTGACGGCGCCGACTGCGGGAGAACTAGTTGCGGCATGGGCGCAGAGCGTGGAGCGGGGCGGACAGACTGAGGCCGAGGGCTGATGAGTGCCACCGGTTGGCCTCCACTGAGCCACGAACGCAACTCAAAGGCCAGCACCTCAGCGCTGTCGGGGCGCTGGGAAGGATCAGGTGCCAGACGCGTCATTATGGTGTTCCACAGTCGTGGATCGGCGCCTGGGATGAGTTGTGGTGGCTGATCGCGTCTTAGGTTCTCCGGCTGAATCAGGCTGGAACGGTACGTGGCCAGCGAGCATCTCGTAGAGGGTCACACCAAATGAGTACAGATCGCTGGCGGCCGTTGGCGTCCGGCCGGCTGCGATCTCAGGAGCTTGGTAATAGGGGGTACCGACGATTTCGCGCGGTCCATGAGGGACGATCATTTCAGAGACGCCGAAATCGGTAATTCGCGCCCCACGGACGTTCTCGGGGTCCGAAATAAGGATATTCGCTGGCTTGATGTCGAGATGTCGAATACCGACGCGGTGAATTGCGGTGAGAGCCTGGCAAATCTCGATTCCCAGGTCAACCGCCGTGTTCTGGTCTAGGCGGTGATCCGGTACGGACTTCAGGACTTGCGCGAGGTCCGGGCCATCAACCAATTCCATGACGATGGCGAACGTTGAAGATTCGACGACCATGTCAGTGACTCGGACGACGGCGTCGTCGTCGACGGACATGAAGATGTCACGTTCATCGATGAAGCGTCGGGTTGCGCCTTTATCCGTCGTCAACTTTGAGTTAAGAACTTTGATGGCGCATGGGGATCCGTTATTGAGATCATGACCACGCTACACCGTCCCCATGGAACCTCGTCCGAGCACGTCGTCGAGAACGTAGTGGCTGCCGATACGCTTCGTTGTCGATTCGCCGATGGCGCCCTCATCGGACATGATTTACTCCCGAAATGACCGAACTTGACCGCACTTACTGTAGCGGTTGGAGTGAAGGTCTTAATTGATTGGTAGATCGGTTTCGAGGTCGTCGTGGTGTGAGCGGTGCCGGACGATTGCCCACGCAATACCCAGCAGGATGAACCATATGGGAGTAACAAGCAAGGCCTGAAGCGTGTCGTCGGCTCCGGTGAGAAGGATGATGACAAAGACGAAGAAAGCGAGCACGACCCACGGCATGAAACTGGCGCCTGGCATCGGGTAGATCGACTCGGAATGAGCCTGCGGGTTGCGTTGTACGTGGACAATATGGCTGATAAGAATCATGCTCCATACGAAAATGAACAGCACCGCTGACACGGTTGTCACGAGTGTGAATGCCTCTATGACCGAACCTTTCGCGGCGAGAATGAGGGCCGATCCGATGAGGATGACGGTGCAAAACAGTCCCCAGCCGGGGACGCCGTGGCGCGACAGCTTGCCGAAAGCTCGCGACGCCATGCCCTTGTGAGCCAGGCCGTAAAGCATACGAGACGTCGAGTAGACGCCCGAGTTGGCACTCGAGGCCGCTGAGGTGAGGACGACAAAGTTCATGACGTCGGCAGCTGCGGTGAATCCGATGAGTCCGAACATTTGGACGAAAGGGGAGGAATCGGTCTGGACGAGATTCCATGGGGTGACACACATCATGGCGAGTAGAGCTGCCACATAGAACACGAGAACGCGGATCGGCACCGCGTTGATGGCCTTGGGTATCGTCTTGGGGGGATCGGCGGTCTCAGCAGAGGTGGTGCCGACCAGCTCAATACCAACGTAGGCGAAAACTGAGATCTGGAAGCCGCCGAAGAATCCGCTCCAGCCGCGTGGGGCGAAGCCGCCATAAGACCACAGATTTGACACCGACGCTTTGTATCCGTTGGCTGAGGTAAATCCCGTGATGACGAGTACGGTCGCTACCGCAATGAGGATGAGGATCGCGACGATCTTGATGAGGGCAAACCAAAACTCCAGTTCGCCGAAAAGCCTCACTGTCAAGAGGTTGAGGGCGAGGAGCAGCAGAAGCGTCGCCGCGGTGAGGATGAAGGCCCAGGTGCGGTCGCGGGTCCAGAAATTCCAATACGAGGTGATGGCGATGACGTCGGCCATGCCCGTGACGACCCAGCACAACCAGTACGTCCATCCCAGGAAGAATCCCGCCCGCGGGCCGAGGAGATCAGCGGCGAAATCCTGAAAAGATTTCCATTGCAGGTTGTGCAGCAACAACTCACCCATGGCACGCATGACGAAGAAGAGCATTACGCCGATGACGAGGTAGGCCACCACGATGCTCGGACCGGCGGTATGGATGGACTTGCCGGTGCCCATAAACAGGCCGGTGCCGATGGCTCCGCCAATGGCAATGAGCTGGATGTGCCTATTGCTGAGGCTTCGTCGAAGATGCTGGTCCTCCGTAGCGGGATGCTGATTTTCCACGGTCATGGGGAGCATTGTGTCTTGCCGAAGGGGCGAGCGAGGCCGGAGAACTCACATTTCACATCGTGGACACTCCCTCGTTGGTTTTGGACAATGACGGGTGAAGCGTCGTTCTGCGAGGAGTTGTTGACGATGACTATGCAGGTGACGACGGGGAGCGATGCGGCTGAGGGGTCGCCCGATACGCATGAAAAGGAAGGCGGAGACCCGAACAAGCACTTGATCTGCTCGAAGGGCTAGGGGGAGTCGTCGGGAACGCGTCAAGAGGAACCCAACTTGCTGTGAAGGTCAAAGAACACAAGACTGTCGCAGATACACGACTCGCTCGAGGGGCGGGGTTACCGCCTCCCCCCTCTCGAAAAACTGGGGTGGCTAACGGGACTTGAACCCGCGACCCCCTGGACCACAACCAGGTGCTCTACCGACTGAGCTATAGCCACCACGTGTCTCTATCAGGCAACCCGTGAAGGGTACCGGGTCCGGGAGCAGGAATGCAACTTTGGTCTTTCCGCTCCCCGGCGTCAGTCCCTCCCGGCCCCGGTGAGGAGGCCCTGGTATTTGGCTGCAATCTCGTCACAACGCTTGGTCTCCGGCCCGGGGGAGGGAACCATGAGGGCCTCGCGCCAGTACATGAGCTCCTCAATGGACTCCTGGATGTCGGCCAATGCTCGGTGGTTGCCTTGTTTTTCCGGAGAGCGTCCGAATGCGCGCGGGTACCAGCGTCGTGCCAGCTCCTTAATGGAGGAGACGTCGACATTGCGATAGTGCACGTAGGATTCGAGCTCAGGCATGTCCTTGGCCAGGAAGGAGCGGTCGGTGCCGATGGTGTTGCCAGCTAACGGTGCCTTGCCAGCTTGCGGGACGTAGGTGTGGATGTAGTCGAGCACCTGCTCTTGGGCCTGCATCATCGTCAGTCCCTTGTCGAGTTCCTCAAGGAGACCGGACTTGGTGTGCATGTCGCGCACGAAGTCATTCATGTGCTCGAGCCACTGCGGTTCGGGTTTGATGATGACGTCCACTCCTTCGCCTTGGACGTTGAGTTGCCCATCGGTGACCAGTGCGGCCACCTCGATGAGCCCGTCGTGGGCCAGGTCAAGCCCGGTCATCTCGCAATCGATCCACACCAACATGTCTCTCACGGCATCACAGCCTAGTTGGTGGTTGTGACAGTGGGTTGGCGAGGCAGTACCAGTTAGCGTTTGCCGCGCGGCGCCCATCGGCCCATCCAATAGCTGCCGACCAGGCCGATGATAGACATCACGATGCTGGCGGTCGACAGGGGCCAGGCCAGGGTGACGAGGGTAACGACGATTGGTCCCAGTGCCGAACCAGTGTCGGAGAGAAGTCGCCACGCTGCCAGGAACTGTGGGCGTCCGATGTTGGGGGAGGCGTCGGATCCCAGCGTCATGACGATGCCGGAGCTTGCGCCGTTACCAATACCGATGATGAGGGCGACGATGCCGATCGTCGTCGCTGTGTGGGCCAGTGGCAAAGTGAGGAGTGCGACGGCTTGAATGAAGATCGACGGCACGGCCACCCACCAGCGTCCGAATTTGTCCATAAACGCTCCGCCAGGTAGGAAGAGGAGGACGTCGGCGGCCATCGACCAGGCATAGATGAGGTCCGTGGTGGCTGGGGCAAGACCGTTGGCGTGGCACCACAGCGGTAGCAGGGAACGTCGTGCGGATTGGACGACCATGAGGGCTGTCACTCCCAATCCCGTCGTCCACAGGATCTTGGAATTTTGTTTGGCGATCGTCCACGTCGAGATCTTGGTGGGGGCATCCGCGGTGGCGGTCTGTGGGGTATCGACTGGGGGAAGATCGGACATGACGGTGGTCACAGCAGCGGCGAGAACACTGGCAATGGATGCAAACCCATATGCCCATGACATAGAGGTTTCGCGGAGAATCCACGACCCCGCCATGGGGCCGACAAACCAACCTACCCGGAACACTCCGCCGAGGGTCGATAGTGCGCGAGCTCGGTATCGGTATGGGATCGCTACCGTCAGGTAATTCTGTCGAGCAATGCCATACACGGCGCCAGCCATGCCATTGACAAAGACCGCGACGGCGAGCAAGCCGAGGTGGGGTACCAATCCTATGGATACAAGCGCAACTGCGTCAATGAGCATGGCCATCACCAGGGACCATTTCTCGCCGATCTTTGTTACGAGCCACCCGGCAGGTACATCGCCGATGATCTGGCCGATACCGACGAGCGCGGCAATCGCGGCAGCGAGGGCTGCCGATGCGCCGATATGTACCGCGGTAAGCGGGATGAGTGGAATTACTGCGCCGTAGCCCAGAGAGGACATTAGCGTCGGCAGATAGGCCGAAACGATGATCGACGACCACGTCACCGGTGGGGTGGGGGGATCTGTGTGCGTCGAATCAGTCACGGGGACAGGCTAGGACGTCGAACACATGCATGCAGGGGTGTTCGCTACCAGGTTGGGGCTGGCTGGGTTATCAAGGCCGGACCTGGATAAGATGTCAGAGATGGCCCGGTAGCTCAGCGGATAGAGCAGCAGCCTTCTAATCTGTCGCGCGTGGGTTCGATTCCCACCCGGGCCGCCATTGTTCTTCCCGTGTTTCGCCGGGCGAGGACTCGACCCATCGGAAAGTGTCCCGGGCGGCCGGTAGTCTTTCAACCATGTCGTACGTTGCCCCCACGCCCGTTGTGCGTCGTCCCTGGTGGCAGCGTCTGTTGCGCAACCCGTGGTTCTGGGTGCTACTCACAATGGTGCTGATCTCAGCGGCCTGCTTGATTCATACCTACGTCATCGTGCACGCGGATACTGAGGTTGAGAGGGAAGGCCAGAAGGGCGTCATCCCGGGGATTACCAACCAGTCCTTGAAGTTGGGCTTCCACTACGCGTGGCCGACGGCTGCCGTGTGGTCAGCGATTTTTATTCTCATTGATCGATTCAGAACCCGGCACCTGCACGTGTGGTTTCTCTGCTTTTGCTGGGGAGCGTGCGGGGCGACCTGGGTCAGCATGCACGTGAACACGTGGATGGCCGGGATGCTCTCGGTGACAGGTGGGGTTGATCCAGCATCAGGCGCCGGTCCGGCGGTGTATTCGGCCCCCTTCGTCGAGGAATCGTGCAAGGCGCTTGTTCTTTTCGTGCTAGCCGTCGGCACGGGGCGACGGATGACTTCGGTAGTCCAGACGGTGAGCATGGCCGGGCTCTCGGCAGTTGGTTTCGCCTTCGTTGAGAACATCATGTATTACGCCCGTGCGGACAACTATGCCCGGGTGACGGCTTCAGCGGGGGACCCGAAACAGGCGGTGATGGAGTTAGTGCTGCTGCGAGGGGTGTACACCTCTTTTGGGCATCCGCTGTTCACCAGCATGACGGGTATTGGTCTGGCTCTCGGGCTGAGGGCACGTAGTCGACTTGTGAGGATTCTCGTTCCGACGACGGGGTTCGTTATGGCTGTCGTGGGCCACATGCTCTTTAATGGGTTCTCCTCGGTGTTACCGATGGCGACCCTTAAGAAGTTGTGGTTCGTCGCCCTCGGCATCGTCGCTTCTGTGGTGGTTTTCATGGTCATCCGCACGGTGCGTGAAGGCAACATGATCCGCCATCGACTCGAGGATTACATCAAGGCCGGATGGCTGCCAGCCTCCGACGCGGACACACTTGCGGCCCTGCGACGTCGCCAGTGGGCGGCGTTGGTGGCTCTCAGCCAGGGGCTGCGTCGGTGGTGGCGCACTCTGGAGTTCCTGCGCGTTGGGACGGATCTCGCTTACCTGCGTGATGCAGTCGTGCGTGGACTGGACGATGACCCTGGCCCGCGTCAGATCCAGCTCATCAATCGCATGAACGCTCTGCGCCCGATGGCTGTCACCGTCGCGCGAGGTGCCAAACTGTCGAAGCCGAGGCTGCCCGCGTTCCTCAAGCGGCGTCGTAACCAGCCGGTCAATAACGAGTTGCAGTGGGCGCCGCCACAGGCCTGACGAGTGACCAGGAAGGATCACCATGAACACGGAGCAGATGTTGCTGTCGCTGACCGATCTGCGGCAAAACCTGCGTCAGGCCCAGTTTCCCCTGGACTTACCCGAGGCTGTTACCCAAGCTGGGCTGGCACGACGCATTGCTAACCAGCTCAACGACTATATTTTGCCGCGCCTAGAGACTATTGATGCGCCTCTCTTGGCGGTGGTAGGAGGGTCGACCGGCGCTGGTAAATCAACCCTGGTGAACTCTTTGGTGGGCCGGATGGTGACGCGACCGGGGGTTATCCGCCCCACCACGACTTCACCCGTTCTCGTCCACCACTCCGACGACGCTTTGTGGTTCGACGGAGACCGAGTCTTGCCCACCCTGGTGCGCTCCCGGGTAGCCAGTAACGACGCGTCGAGCTTGCAGCTTGTCGCGGAGCCCGAGATACCGCGAGGCTTGGCCATCCTTGATGCCCCAGACATTGACTCTGTCGTGGCGCGAAACCGTGATTTGGCAGCTCAGCTGCTCCAGGCGGCAGACCTGTGGGTCTTTGTCACCTCAGCGGCCCGCTACGCGGACGCGGTGCCGTGGGATTTCCTTGAAGAGGCTCAGGAGAGGCATGCATCGGTCACGGTGGTGTGTAACCGCATCCCTGCCGAGGCAATGAGAGAGGTACCGGCGGACCTCGGCCGGCTTATGACGGAGCGCGGCCTGGCTGATTCTCCACTGTTTGCTGTCCCGGAGACTAAAACGAATGCCGAGGGTTTACTTCCTGATCAGGCCGTCGCCCCTCTGCGGTTTTTCTTGTCGAATTTGGCCCAGAACCAGCAGAAACGACGCGAGGTCATTGCGTTTACCTTGTCTGGGGCGATCGGTTCGGTTTGTGAGAGATCCTCGTACGTCGTTGGCGGCTTAGAAGCGCAGGCAATGGCAACGTCGCGGCTGTATGAGGACGCCCAGTCGATCATGGCTGAGTCCTCAAGGTCGATTGCCGCCCAGTCCGCTGATGGCACTCTGTTGCGTGGCGAGGTCCTGGCACGATGGCACGAATTCGTTGGAACTGGCGAGTTCATGCGCGCTATGGAGGCGAAGGTTTCCTGGTTCCGAGACCGTGTGGTGAAGGCGCTCAAGGGGGCACCGCCGGAGGTCGAGAAGGTTAGCGTCGCAGTGGAATCTGGCTTGGAAAGTCTCGTCATCGCTGAGGCCCAGGCTGGGTGTGAGCGGATCGAGTCCGTGTGGCAGGCCGATCCGGCAGGTCGCAGCGTCCTGGAGGGGGTCGATGAGGATTTGTCCCGCCCGTCGCAGGGGTTTGACGAGGCCGTCTCTCGAATGGTGAGAGATTGGCGGGGAGATGTCATGGAACTCGTTGCTGGGGAGGGCATGAACAAACGCTCCAAGGCGCGATTCATGGCTTTCGGCGTCAATGGGGTTTCCGCTGCCCTGATGCTCGTCGTATTTGCTCACACGGGTGGATTATCGGGAGCTGAAGCGGGGATTGCCGGGGGATCAGCCATCGTCGCCCAGCGTCTGTTGGAGGCACTTTTTGGAGATGACGCGGTGCGGCGCCTGGCGAAAGTCGCGAAGGACCAGCTCGATGCGCGTGTTGAGGGCTTGCTTGCGAATGAGGTGACGCGGTATCAGGCGGTTCTTGGCAGCTTGGAAGTCGATACCGAGCTTCCGGCCCAAATCCGCACGTCGATCGAGGAGATCCGACAAGCTCAAGATGCGCCAGGGTCTCACAGCGATCAGGTGACGATCCGAACCCGTTGTCAGGATCCCGAAGCCGAGGCACCCCAGCCTGCCAAAATAGGGCAGTTACAAGCGAACATGCCGGTCCTTGACGCTGAGGTCGTTGAACCGGCGGTCGTTCTGGATCCCGAGCCTCGTCAGGGGGAACGATGAGGCGACATCGCGTCGATCTTGCCGAGCGTATCGACCTGCTGACCCGAGCGGTGGACCTGTCGGAAGGGTACATTCCTGACGACGTCGTGGCTCTGGCCCGTGCCGTTGTGGAACGGGCCGACCGGCGCTGCCGAATCGGTGGCGACCATACCGTCATTGCGCTTGCTGGTGCGACGGGGTCAGGGAAATCTTCGACGTTCAACGCCTTGGCAGGTGCAGAACTGGCCGATCCTGGGGTAAAGCGTCCGACGACGTCGAAGGCCACTGCTGCGGTCTGGGGGACGGATTCGGCGGAGACCCTGCTGGACTGGCTCGACGTTCCACGTCGTCACTACGTGGGTAGCGAGGACGTCCTCAATGGTTTGGTGCTACTCGACCTGCCGGATCATGACTCGGTGCGCATCGAACACCGTCTCGAGGTGGACCGTCTCGTCGAGATGGTTGACATGATTGTGTGGGTAGTCGACCCGCAGAAATACGCCGACGCCGCTTTGCACACCCGTTACCTGGCGCCGCTAGCTCGCCATGCTGAGGTCATGACGGTGGTTCTCAACCAGGCTGACCTCCTCAACAAGGAGCAGCGTAAAAACTGTCTGCGCGATCTGCGTCAGCTACTGGACTCCGAAGGCCTGGAAAAGGCCAAGGTCATGGCGATTTCGGCGACGACCGGTGAGGGTATCGAGGACATGCGTGTGGCGCTAGCTCGCGCTGTGCGCGCCAAGAAGGCCCAAGCGACCCGGCTGCACGCCGACCTCGACAATGTGTCGCAGCACCTGAACGAGGCAACTGGAGATGCGGCAGGCCAGGTGAGCCAGGATTCCGTTGACCGGTTGATTGAGGCACTATGCACCGCCGGCAGTGTTGAACTGGTTGCCGAAGCGACGCGGGATGCCTATCGCAAGCGGGGACATCGAGCTACCGGTTGGCCGGTGACAGCGTGGGTGTCGAGGCTTCGTCCCGACCCGCTGCACCGGTTGCATCTGGATTTGGGCTCTAGAAGGAACAAGGAGCTGGGAAGCGGCACAGAACCCACTGATGTGCAGCGCAGCGCTTTGACGGCGCGAGTTGGAGTCGCTGGCGCCAGGGTCGATATGGCAGTGCGGTCCTTGGCCTCGGAGGCATCTGAGAGGCTTCCACGCCCGTGGGCCGACGCGGTGCGTACGGCGTCGCTGGTTCGTCGCAAGAACCTTCCCGACGACATCGACCGGGCTGTGGCTTCCACCGATTTGGGAGTACATCGGGGCACTGGCTGGTGGAAGCTCGTAACGGTGGTGCAGTGGAGCCTCATGATCGTCGTGGTAGCCGGACTAGCATGGCTCGCCGTCGATGCCGTGGGTGCCTACTTTCAGCTTCGGCTTCCGCCAGTGAGATGGCATAACTTCCCAGTGCCGACCTTCATGGTTCTGGGCGGGGTCATTGCGGGGGTTGTGGCTTCTATGCTGTGTCGGATCGGTGTGCAAGCGGGTGCCCGAGCTGCTGAACGTCATGCCAAGTCTGAATTGCGGGCCAGTCTCGTCGACGTCGCATGGCAGTCGGTTGTTGACCCGGTAAATGCCGAGCTAGATCACCACGACGAGGTAGTGAAGATCGTGGCGAAAGCGTCCTAAGCGTCGTTATCCACAGCTCCCGAACGGTGCCGCCTGGAGATTATCCACAGATGAGATATTGCTTGGCGGATTTCGGGAGTTGTGCCGATAACCGTATGTGAGTGAAAGGAGCTCACAGATGGACGCAAACGTGTCATTCACCGGGAACCTCGGAACTGACGTCGAGATGAAAGTCGGAGAGGACTGGCGGGGAGCCCGATTCCGGGTTGCCCACACTCCTCGTGTCATGCAGCAGGGGGAGTGGGTCGATGGAACGACGACCTGGATGTCGGTGCATGTCTATGGTCGACTTGCGGATAACTGCCATGTCTCCCTGCGCAAAGGGGACCCGGTTATGGTGACCGGGCGACTTCGTACCCGCAGCTGGATCGACGATGAGGGCTCCCACGAGCAGCTTATTGTCGTTGCAAGCAATGTCGGGCCGGACCTATCTCGTTTGCCTGCCGTGTGTCGTCGACCCGAAAAACGTGCCGAGGCGCCCCTGGGTGATGATCAGGTGGTGCGCTACCGTGATTCGCCTGATACGGTCGATGAGGATGCCGAGGTGAGTGACGACGACGTCGAATTGATTGGCTCCTGAGGTCGATTGGGGCCGATTTGGGAATGAGTTGGTGACGGGAGTCGTTATAACGGCTGGCATACTGTGCAGCGGCCGGCGAAGTGCCGACCGCCCCGTTCTCGCAGATTCTGGAGGAGTGCCGATGGCCGAGTTCATCTACACCATGCACAACGTCCGAAAGGCGGTGGGTGACAAAGTTATCCTTGACGACGTCACGCTGTCGTTCTTCCCGGGCGCCAAGATTGGTGTTGTCGGACCGAACGGCGCTGGCAAGTCGACGATGCTCAAGCTGATGGCTGGACTCGACAAGCCAAATAACGGCGACGCCAATCTTGCCAAGGGTGCCACCGTCGGAATCCTGCTTCAGGAGCCCCCACTCACCGAAGACAAGACCGTTCGCGAGAACGTTGAAGAGGCCGTTGGCGACATCAAAGCCAAGCTGGCACGGTTCGAGGAAGTCTCCGCCGAGATGGCCAACCCCGACGCTGACTTTGACGCCCTGATGACCGAGATGGGTGAGCTGCAGACGGAGCTCGATAACTCCAATGCGTGGGATATCGACACCCGTCTTGAGCAGGCCATGGATGCCCTGCAATGTCCTCCTGGCGACACCCCTGTTGACGTCCTGTCAGGTGGCGAGCGTCGTCGCGTCGCGCTATGCAAGCTGCTGATCGAACAGCCCGACCTCCTGCTCCTCGACGAGCCCACCAACCACCTGGATGCCGAGTCCGTGAACTGGCTTGAGGGTCACCTCAAGTCTTACCCGGGTGCTGTGCTAGCCGTCACTCACGACCGCTACTTCCTTGACCACGTCGCTGAGTGGATCTGTGAGGTCGACCGCGGCCAGCTGCACCCCTACGAGGGCAATTACTCGACCTACCTGGACACCAAACGCAAGCGTCTCCAGATTGAGGGCAAGAAAGACGCCAAACGCGCCAAAATTCTCGAGAAAGAGTTGGAATGGGTGCGCTCCTCGCCCAAAGCCCGTCAGGCCAAGAATAAAGCCCGCCTGGCCCGCTATGAGGAGATGGCTGCCGAGGCCGAGCGCAACCGCAAGATCGACACCGCCGAAATCAACATCCCGCCGGGTCCGCGTCTAGGCAACGTCGTGCTGGAGGCCGAGCACCTCTCCAAGGGATTCGGCGATCGCGTCCTTATCAAAGACCTCTCGTTTACCCTGCCGCGAGCCGGCATCGTCGGTGTTATCGGCCCAAACGGCGTCGGCAAGACGACCCTGTTCAAAACGATTGTCGGGTTGGAGAAGGCTGACTCTGGCTCCCTCAAGGTCGGCGAAACAGTCAGCTTCTCCTACGTCGACCAGAACCGCACCGGTATCGATCCGGAGAAGAACGTGTGGGAGGTTGTTTCCGACGGGCTGGACTACATTAAAGTCGCGAACTTTGAGGAGCCCTCGCGCGCCTACGTTGCCAGTTTTGGGTTCAAGGGCCCGGACCAGCAGAAGAAGTCGGGGGTACTTTCCGGTGGTGAGCGCAACCGTCTGAACCTGGCTCTCACCCTCAAACAGGGCGGAAACGTCTTACTCCTTGACGAGCCGACCAACGACCTCGACGTCGAAACCCTCTCAAGTCTTGAAGATGCCCTGCTGGAATTCCCCGGCTGTGCCGTGGTGGTCTCCCACGACCGCTGGTTCCTCGACCGCATTGCCACCCACATCCTGGCTTGGGAGGGTGAGGACGAGGACGGCGTACCGCGCTGGTTCTGGTTCGAGGGCAACTTCGCCGACTACGAGGCCAACAAGATCGAGCGCCTTGGCCCGGAGGCCGCGCGTCCACACGCCTCAAGGCATCGTCGTCTGATACGCGACTGAGCGAAGGGCATGAATCGGTCCCGGACTGTCATTTAGCCCGGGACCGAGACTAGTTGTATCCCGGTGCGTCCCGGGCCATTCAGACATGGTTCATGGGGCGCGGGTTCGGTTAGGCCAGGAACCAGGCCAGTGTTGCGAGCACCACGGTGAAGGCTGGCAGGATCCAGACGGCCGTGACGTCGGTGCGCTGCTTGGGAGTGGTTGATCCCGGTGCGACGATGGGGTCACTGAGGGGACCCTCTGACAGGCTTATCCCAGTGCCGATTACCGTACCGGCCGCTCCCGTTGCCACGACGGCCCATGCCGGAAGTTGGCCGACGACTCGCGTTAGCACGATTGGTGGGATAACAAGTGCGCCGAACCAGAGGGCGGTGACGAACACAGCCCACGGCATGGCCTTACGGGTTAGAGCGCGCAGCAAAGCCGAGGCGCGCACAGACAGGATCACCCATGGGATCAGGACGAGTGCTGCTGTGACGATCATCCCCATGGTGATATCAACCCGATGGTGGTGGCGCAGTGCCACGATTCCTATCGGGATCAGGATCACTCCAATGGTCTGTGCCGCAGGAGCCGTGACGGCACCCACCGTCGACGTAGGGCGGGCACCGGCGCTGGTGGCCAGCGCCTGGGCGTAGGAGCGTGGATCGCCAAATGCGGTCTTCGCCGACTCTCCCGATGAAACGACGTGGGCATCGATTTCGGCAAGTGCATCCCCAATCGTTGTCCCATCGAGGTTCGCGAGACGGGCCTCGACGATAAAGGCGTTTGTCCACTCGGGGTCGACGTGGGGCGCATGGGTGCGTTCGAGTGCGTGGTTCATGATGCTGATCCTTCGTCGAGCAGTCGGGTGACGGTGGCGGAGTAGCGCTGCCAGCTTGCGGTGAGCGCCATCAGGCGTTGGCTTCCGGCAGTATTGATGAGGTAGAACTTTCGGCCCGGTCCGGCTTCGCCGGGTCGCCACTCGACGTCAACCAGACCGGCGCCTTCCAAACGTTTGAGTAGTGGGTACAGGGTGCCGCCCTTGACGTCGGCGAATCCAGCATCGGTGAGCCGGGCCGCGATGTTGTAACCGTAGGTAGGGCCGTCGGCCAGGATGCGCAGCACGCAGAGGTCGAGAACGCCTCGCTGCCATTCGGACGGCCAGTGGTTATCATCCATGACTACATCATAACTGTTACTAGTATGTCTGTCTATCTAGTTGGGTATGGCAGAACCCGAGGGCGGAGAATGAATTGTCACCTCACGCGCGAGGCGAAGAGCTCGGAGAGGGTCAGAGCACGCCGTCCAGTGAGGTCCGAGACTTGGCGTCGACACGAGAATCCGTCGGCCAAAATGATGGCCTGAGAACCAGCCTCCTCGATGGCTGGCAGCAGGTCATGCTGAGCAACCTTCACCGAGAAGTCATAGTGGCCCTTTTCAACACCGAAGTTCCCGGCATAGCCGCAGCATCCGCTGACGACCGTGACGGTGGCACCGGCGGCCTCGAGGAGACGCTTATCGGGGCTGAACCCGAGGATCGACGCGTGATGACAATGGGGCTGAGCGACGACGGTGTGGCCTGCTAGCGAGGGTGGGGTCCACTGCGCTGCCTCAAGCATCTCGGCGACGGTATGCATGTTTCTGGCTACCCGGTGAACGCGCGGATCATCTGGCAGGAGGCGGAGTGCGTCATCACGCCAGACGGTGGTGCAGGACGGCTCTAGCCCAACGACTGGGACGCTGGCGTCGGACAGGGGTGCCAGCACGTCGAGACCAGCGCGCAGCCGACGCCGAGCACCGTCAAGTTGACCGGTAGTGATCCACGTCAACCCGCAGCAGACGTTGTCGGCGAGGACCCGTGGGCGATAGCCGGCCTCGGCAAGCACCGTGACTACCGCCGAGAGATCCGATCCCTCGAGCATGTCGGAGAAGGAATCCACCCAGATCACAACATCGCCCTTGTCATGGTTGCGGCGGGTCCGGAAACCCGGTGAGGCTGAGTCGGTCCTGGTGGCAGACGAAGGCGACGTGTCCTGATCCGTCACGATCTCTTCAACCGAGGCGACCTGTGGGCTAGCTAACCTGGCCGAGGCCTGGAACCGGGGGAGGGGACGACGCTGGTCCACCCCAGCTGTCCATCTGGCAAGGCGTGCGAAGACCGGTACCGACAGCACCGCGTTGGCCAGGGATGGCACTCCTGGGACCCGAGTGAGCACCCGTTCCCAGCGGGGAAGCAACCCCATCGTCAGGTGAGAGCGGGGGCGCGGCCGGTGACGGTATTTCTCGTCAAGAACCATGCTGCGGTAGCTGGCCATGTCGATTCCGGTGGGGCAATCTCGGGCGCACCCCTTGCAGGCCATACACAGATCCAGCGCCCGTTCCACCTCGGGAGAGTCCCAGCCGTTAATGAGAGTGCCGTTGACCATTTCCTTGAGCACGCTGGCCCGACCTCGCGTGGAATCGACCTCAAGCCCGGACGCTTGGTAGGAAGGACACATCACCCCGCCAGGGGCGGTACGGGCGATGCACTTTCCCACCCCGGTACACCGATGGACGTCGGCGGCGAACTCGGGGTGCGACATGGCGATCGGGGAAAGAGCCGATTCGTGGGTCCTAATATCGGCCTCTACCGGTGCCGGATCCACCAGAATGCCCGGGTTAAACAGGTTGTCCGGGTCGAGGATGGCCTTGACCTTGGAGAACAGGCCGAGAGCGTCGGGGGAGTACATCGAATCCAGCAAGGCAGACCGAGCCCGGCCGTCGCCGTGTTCCCCAGAGACCGAACCCCCATGCCGGGCCACTAGCTGAGCCGCCTCCGTAACGAAGGAGCGATAGCGCTGTGGCCCATCGGGCTGATCTAGCGGGAAATCGATGCGACAATGCAGGCATCCTTCCCCGAAGTGTCCGTAGGGCAGACCGTGTAGGCCATGATCGTCAAGCAAAGCCTCGAAGTCGCGGAGATAGGTGCCGAGATCGCGGGCCGGAACGGCCGAATCCTCCCACCCTGCCCAGGCTGGCTTATCAAGGCTGACCCCGGCTAGACCTGCACCATCTGCGCGGATTCTCCATAGCGCCGCAGCCTGGCTGGGATCGGAGACCACCCATCCAGGCACCCGCTGGCGGCAACCATCTCTTGGGCCCGCGAGACCACCTCGGTCTCCTTATCGCCGCGCAGCTCCAAGAACATCCAACCGTCACCCCGGGGAAGGCCGGGAACCGGTCGCCCTGCCCGCGACACCACGTCAACGATCCGGCGACCAAACCCTTCGCATGCGACCGGCGAGAACGGCAAGAGGGCAGTCACGGCGTCAGCGGCTTCAGGCATGGACGGGTATCCCAGCGCGACGGTCAACCCGTAGGGAGCCTCGCGAACCAGCTGCACGGTGGCCCGCGTCACAATGCCCAATGTGGCCTCAGTGCCGGCAACGAAGGCGGGGAAGTTGCGGCCATGTTCCGGCAGCAGCCATTCCATAGAGTACCCGGAAACCTGACGGGAAAAAGCCGCAAACTCGGTCCGGATCGTCGCGAGATTAGCGTCTGCTAGATCCACCAGGCGTTGGGCGAAAGGCACAGTGAGGTCTCCACGGCGCAGGGTCGTTACATGGCCGTCAGCGGTGAGGAGGTCGAGATCAACGATGTTGTCCCCAGTGCGGCCATACCCCAGCGCACGCGGCCCACAAGCATTATTGCCAATCATCCCACCGATGGTGCAGCGGGTTGATGTGGAGGGGTCCGGGCCAAAGCGTAACTGGTGCCGGGCCCCCGTCTGCTGCAACCAGTCCTGGACGACACCAGGCTCGACGACGGCGGTGCGGGCTTGAGGATCGAGGGAGAGTATGCGGTTGAGATAGGCCGAAGTGTCGATAATCAGCCCGGTTCCCACCGCGTTGCCAGCGCAGGTCGTACCGGCTCCTCGGGTGGTGATGGGCAGGCCTACCTGACGTGCCGCCGTCACAAGGACAGACAGCTCGTCAGTGCTACGGGGACGGGCGACAGCGGTAGGGACGACGCGGTAGATCGAGGCGTCGGAAGAATAGAGAGCGCGCGCTAGCCGGGAGTCGTCGAGGATTTCCACGGCCGAGGTATCGAGACCTCTGAGAGCCGATCGGAAGTCCTGGAGAATGTCCGTGGTGGCCGTCATGACTTCAGTCTGGCACGCAGAGCACCGCTCTCATGGCCCGTCCCATGGCTGCGAAATCCTTGGGGTCGACCGGGTCGACGAAAATGTGGCGAACTGCACGGGCATGGTCGGGGGCGGCCTGACGCAGCAAGTCCATCCCGGCAGGGCTCAACCGGGCCACCACCCCGCGACGATCCCGGGCATCGGGTTCTCGCGTGACGAGTCCGCGACCCTCCAGTCGCTCAACAGCATGGGTAAGTCGAGACCTCGACTGATGCACCTCGGTGGCAAGCACAGACATCCGCACTGCGTAGCCGTCAGCTTCCGAGAGGCTGGCCAGGATCTCGTATTCGCACAGCTCTAGGCCGTGGAGATGTAGATTCTCTGAGAGGTACGAGGTGATACGCGCGGACCCGAGAAGCCAAGCTTTCCAGACGCGCTGTTGCTCGATGCTCAACCAGGGATTAGCAGCCGACCTCCCCATCTGAGGCTCGGCATCATCAAATGCCTCGTTGTCACCCTCATGAATGCTGCGCCTAGAGCCGCCCTGTGACATGATCATCATCGTACTCGTGGCGCTTTCCGCCCCACTCCTGTCGACAACCGCCCATAGCTGATACCGGGAGTTGTGGGGACTGGCCAATGAAACATGCAATAGCGTGGCAGAAGTCATTTTTTGACTGAGGAGAGGGTGAATTCATGAGCCGTATCAGTGACGAGGAGTCTCTTGCTGTGCAGAGGAAGCTCCTCGCGGCTTCGGCAAAGAACTTTGCGGCGATGCTTGATCGTCAGGCAGATGCTCATCCCAACTGCATTGCATTCTTGACGCCCTCAGGCCCCGACGACGGGCCCAATACCTGGCTTCCGATGACCTTCGCTGAGTTTCGTCGCCAGGCCCACGAGGTTGCTGCCGGGCTGATGGAACTAGGTCTTCCCCGTGAGGGGCGCGTCGCCCTGCTCTCTGGGACTCGTACCGAGTGGATCATTGCCGATATGGCCATTTCCTGCGCAGGCGGCGCAACCACGACGATCTACCCGAATTCGGGGCCAGAAGAAGCCAGCTTCATCCTGGTCGACTCAGACTCGTCCATCCTGTTCGTCGACTCGACGGCTCAGGTTGCCAAGATTCAGGGGCGCCCCGACGTTGACGCGGTCGTGCGTCACATCATTAGCTTTGTCGACGACTCTGAGGAGACCGGGGTCAGCGATGACCGCCTCACCACTATGGCTAACGTCATCGCTCACGGGCGGCGTCGTCTGGCTGTTGAGCCAGATCTTGTGCGTCGCATGATCGACTCGATCGAGCCCGAGGACCTATGCACCCTGATCTACACCTCAGGCACTACTGGCACCCCCAAGGGAGTTGAACTGGCTCACCGCGCCTGGACCTATATGGGGCAGGCGTGGAAGAGCCTCGATGTGTTCCGAGGCGGGGATGTTCATTTGTTGTGGTTGCCGCTTTCCCACGCTTTTGGTAAATGCCTTATCGCAATTTGCGTGGAGATTGGCATCACTCAGGCCGTCGAGCCGCGCATTCCGAGATTGGCCCGTAGCCTTGGCGAGGTTAAACCCCGGGTCATGTGTGGTGTGCCCCGTATTTTTGAGAAAATCCGTGCTGGGGTGATGACGGCCTACCCGCAGGGACGTTTGGCGAGCCGAGTCTCGAGGTGGGCCTTTGCTGCTGGCCGGGACGCACAGCGGTACCGTCGTACCAGTGACCGATTGCCGGTCACCTTGGCCGCCAGGCTGAAGATTGCTGATGCGCTGGTGTTCTCCACCTTGCGCCGCAAACTCGGCGAAATCGAGTTCATGATTTGTGGTGGTGCTAAACTCTCTGAGCAGGTGCAGCAGTGGTTTTTCTCGGCTGGGATTCCCATTGTTGAGGGGTATGGGGCTACCGAGATCGGAGCGGTTTCTTTCTTCAGTGGCTCTAACGCTATTCGTTCGGGAACTGTGGGGCCGGTCGCGCCGGGATGTCTGGCGCGCATCGCAGAGGATGGTGAGGTTTTGGTTGCTGGGCCGATCGTGGCACGTGGCTACCACAACCTACCCGAGAAGACCGTCGAGGCATTCACAGATGGCTGGTTCCACACCGGCGACATTGGTGAATTCGATGAAGAAAACTATTTGCGTATCACGGATCGTAAACGGGACCTTTTTAAGACCTCTGGTGGCAAATACGTCGCCCCGCAGAAGGTCGAGGCCACTCTCATGGCCAACTGCCCGTACCTGTCTAACGCTGTCGTGCTGGGCGAGGGGCACAAATACGCCGTTGCCCTCCTCGCCCTCGATAAAGACGCGCTCATGACTTGGGGCAAGAGACACGGCAGGCCTGATGCCAACTATGCCGAGCTCTCCGCAGACCCTCGTGTGCGTCGAAGTATTCAGGTGTACGTCGATCGGGCGAATTCGCGACTTGAACGGTGGGAGACCGTCAAGAAATTCGCCATTCTTGACCACGACCTGACAGAGGATGCTCACTCGATGACGACCAGCCTCAAAGTGCGTCGTGGGGTGGTGGCTGAAAAATACTCCTACCTCCTTGACGAGATGTTCGCTGACGAAAACGATCAACCAGGCGCAGCACAGGGAAGCGACGCGTCATGACCGGAGCTGTCGTCGTCGATATTCCACTGCGCTGGTCCGATATGGACGCGCAGGAGCACGTCAATAACGTTCGTATTAGCGAGCTTGTGCAGGAGTCACGCAATCAAGCGTTCTACACCAACGGCGCTCAGGAGATGCTTGAAACCGGAATTGTCGTCGTCAGTCAAGACGTGGAATTTTTCGCTCCCTTCGTGGTTGATGGTAGCCCGTTACGCGTAGCTGTGGGGTGCTCCCAGCTCGGCGCAGCCCGGACCGTCCTCAACTATCGCGCCTGGCACCACGACGTTGAGGTCGCTCGTGCGCGGGGAATCATCTGCCCCTTCGATTTCGAGACCGGTCGTCCCCGACCCCTCACCGATGGTGAGCGTGGCGCGTTCGAATCCATGAAAGTCGAGTCACAGCAGTGGAAGCCCATCACAGTGGTGGACGTGTCCGAGACAGGCGACATTGTCGAGGTACCAATCCGCTGGTCCGATGTCGACCGTCAAGGCCACGTCAATAACGTGAGTCTGGCCGGGTACCTGCAAGAAGCGAGAATCCTGGCGACGACGTCGTGGTCGCCAGGAATGGGACGAGCTGGTGACCATCTATGGGTCGTTGTGCGTCAAGATATCCGGTTCCGTCGCCAAGTTCTACCGGCCCAGCGGTCATGCCGAGTTCATACCGCCCTGACACGGCTCGGAACGTCGTCAATAACGTTGGCCGGATCGATCGCCACCCAAGAAGGATCAGCCCTCGACGCCGCCACCGTGCTGGTCTGTGTAGACCCGGAGACGGGTACCTCAGTGCCCATCGACGACCAAACAAGGCAGGCCTTGTCAACCCACCTCGTCACCGTGTGATCGACGTTCAGACTCGCAACCAGACGGCCTGGTCGCGCCCGACCGATACCGTCTTGCCTTGGATCTCCAGCGGAATCGACGATGCCATGACCGCGTCAGCGTCCACTGTCACCATTTTGGTGCCGAAGTTGACGATGCACCGGAAGCCTGGCTCGCGGGAAAAGTCGAGAACCTCGTCGCTGGACTCGTTCCACGTCATCGTTCCCGCACCCAATGCCGGGTTGACATGGCGCTCGACGAGCAGGGTGCGATAGAGGACAAAGAAGGACGACGCATCCTGCTGTTCAGATTCGACGGTCCACTCGGCCCAATTGCTCGGCATGGGGAGCCAGGTGTTCGCGGATGTTGACCACCCATAGGGGGCGTCGGTGCCGCTCCACGGCATGGGAACGCGACACCCGTCACGACCGCGATCTGTGTGTCCAGAGCGTTCCCAGGTGGGGTCTTGAAGGGTTTCTTCGGGAAGATCCTCAACCTCCGGCAGGCCAAGCTCCTCGCCTTGGTAGACATATGCGCCCCCAGGTAGGGCCAGCTCCAGCATAACGGCTGCCCGGGCTCGACGCCGTCCCAACGTCACATCGGTAGGGGTGCCATGGAACTGGGCGTGCGGAGCCGACTGATCGGAGAAATCCAGCCCGGAAATCTCCTTGCCGTAACGGGACACTGGGCGGAAGCTGTCGTGGTTACCAAGCACCCAGGTGGCACTAGCACCCACTGACTCGTGAGCTGCTAGCGAGTCGGTGATTGTGGTGCGAAGCGAGCTGGCTTTCCACGCCGAGATAAGGAACTCGAAGTTAAAGGACGTGTGCAGCCGGTCTGGCTCGAGGTATCGGACCAGACGGTCATGGGGGAGGTAGGCCTCGGCAACGAACATTCGGGGGCCCTCGGGAGTATCGGCGTATTCGTCGGCGATAGCGCGCCAACGTCGCTGAATGGGCGCAAGCCCGGGCTGATCCCACATCGGGCTATCTCCGACGAGCTCACCGAATTTTTGGCCGTCGGGGAGGTCCGGCAGACCAGATTCCTTGACCATCGAGTTGGCAACATCGATGCGGAAACCATCGACTCCGCGGTCGAACCAGAACCTCAGCACCCGGTCGAACTCCTCGAGGACGTCGGAGTTCTCCCAGTTCCAGTCGGGCTGGGAGGCGTCGAAAAAGTGCAGGTACCACTGACTGGGGGTGCCGTCAGGCTCGGTAATGCGCTCCCAGGCGCAGCCGCCAAACACTGAAGGCCAGTTGTTTGGGGGAAGCTCGCCGTTCTCGCCACGGCCATCACGGAAGATGTAGTGGTCGCGTTCCGGGGAGCCAGGAGCTGCGGCCAACGCCTCCTTGAACCATGGATGCTCCTGGGAGGAGTGGTTTGGGACGAGGTCAATGATGACCCGCAGACCCAATTCGTGCGCCCGTGCTACGAGGGCGTCAGCATCGGCAAGGGTGCCAAAGTCCGGGTGGATGTCACAGTAGTCGCTGACGTCATATCCGCCGTCAACCATAGGGGAGGGATACCACGGTGAGATCCACAGGGCATCGACACCCAAGGTGACGAGGTAGCCGAGGTGGTTGATGATGCCAGGCACGTCGCCGATGCCGTCTCCGTTCGAGTCGGCGAAGCTACGTGGGTAGACCTGGTAGACGACGGCGGACTTCCACCAGTCGTTGGTCGTGGGGGAGGTGGTCATGGGGTCCTCATGGGGTTGTTGTGGGGCAGGGACGAGGTGGCGGTCACGAATGGCTGCCACTGTGAAAGCAAGATCAGTCGGCGCGGACTTCGCGACCGTCGCCTGACCAGTTAACGTGCCAGGAACCTTCATCGTCGATCCGACGGTACGTGTGGGCACCGAAGAGGTCACGCAGGCCCTGGGTAAGTGCAGCGTTAAGACGAGGGGCTCGAACTTGGTCGTAGTAGCCCAAGGCTGAGGAGAACCCCGGAACTGGAACGCCGGCCTCGACAGCGCGGGCGACGACCCGGCGCCACGCTTGCTGGCAGCGTGCAAGCTCGGCCCTCACGGACGGGGCCTCAAGGAGGGTAGTGAGGTCACCGGCGGCGTACTCGTCCTTGATCCGTTGGAGGAGACGTGCGCGAATAATGCAGCCGTTACGCCAGATTGACGCGACTTGGCCCATATCGATCTCCCAGTGGTACTCGGCGGCCGCGGTACGAATCTCATCGAGACCTTGCGCGTAGGCCACCACCTTCGCCGACCATAAGGCATCACGGACGTCGTCGATGAAGGCCTGCCGGTCCGCAACAGTGATGGTGTGCTCAGGCCCCTCAAGGGCTTGCTGGCCGACTTTGCGTAGCAGCACGGCGCTGGAGACGGACCGGGCGAAGACGGCCTCGCTGATAGTGGAAACGTCCCCCCCAAGCTCAAGAGCAGTCTGGACGGTCCAGGTGCCCGTTCCCTTCATTCCAGCCTCGTCACGTATGACGTCGAGGAGGTCTGTAGCGGGGTCGCGAGGATCCCTAGCACGCAGCACTTGGGAAGTGATTTCGACGAGGTAGGAATTGAGGTCGCCATGGTTCCACGATTCAAAGACATCGGCGGCCTCGGCATTCGTCAGACTGGCGGCACGCAGTAGAGCGTGAGCCTCGCCAATAAATTGCATATCGGCGTACTCGATGCCGTTGTGGACCATCTTGACGAAATGTCCGGCGCCGTCAGTACCCATCCATGCGCAGCAAGGCTCGCCGTCGACCTGGGCGGAAATCTTCTCCAAGACCGGTCCGATGGCGTCGTAAGACTCCTTGGACCCGCCGGGCATGATTGACGGACCCTCAAGGGCACCGACCTCACCGCCGGAGATGCCGGTGCCGACATAATGGATGCCGGTGGGGCGAATGGCCGCCTCACGGCGGCGGGTATCACCAAAGTAAGCGTTACCACCATCGACGAGGACGTCACCAGGCTGGAGGAGAGGGGTGATCTTTTCAATGACAGCATCAGTGCCGCGGCCCGCTTTGACCATCATGACGATGCGGCGCGGGCGTTCGAGACTGGCTACAAAGTCGGCCAGGTCGTGGAAAGGCAAAAATATTCCTTCGCTGCCATGCTCGGCTATCACCTCATCGGTACGTGACGAAGTGCGATTGTAGATGGCGACGCGGAAACCTTTATGGGCCATATTGCGGGCCAAGTTAGAGCCCATGACAGCCATTCCAATGACGCCGATCTCGGCGGTCTGCAGCGCAGTGTCACTCATGCGATTCCTCCCGGGGACTGGGGGCATATGCGATCCTGGTTGTCACGTCAGCGGCGGTGGCAACAAAGGGATATCTCAACCAGTCTAGTGCTGGCCACAGGCACCTCACCTCCACCAGCGTTTGTGTGACCGTCGGTCTCGCGGTGACTGTTGCTGCTTCACTGACCCAGCGCCGCCAATGCCGCACCTCAGCCGAACACTGGAGTTAGCTCCCAAACCGGCTGCAAAGCTAACACCGTCATCCTTGCCCCTCCTTCGGTAGGACCGGCCTCCTCTATCCCGATGAACTTCCTCAAGGACCAGGAACCACTCGCGTTGCCGCCAGGATCAACTTGCTCAGAGGCGAGACGTTGATATTCGCACCTTTCCCTACAATTCGTTTTGGGTGACTGGGATATTGACTTACGCCGAGTAGAGCCAACATGACATTGTTAGGGACGTCAATATCATCAAGAAAAGTGACAATAAGTGTCCTGCGACCCGATTCCATTTCTACAGCTGGTCGGAGGGTGTCGATGTTCTTAGCCACGTGACCTAGGACATTTCCCAGAGCAGAGGGCCCATTCCCGCCGAAAATTTGTGGATCCGCTGCCTTCATAGCCAGCCCTTCCAAGGCTCATGCAAAGGAAGTTGCCAATTACCCGAGGACGTTGGCTGGCTCGATTCCTAGTCGATGCGCGGTATGGTCATGGGCGTTACGCTGAGTTCATGATTGATGCGCTGGTCTTCGTGCCCATGAAAACTTTGCCCGGCTGGCCCGAGGCCAACTACAGCTCCGTTCACCTGTTCATGCTGTGCGTCGTGTGGCCGATCGCCACTGCCGTCCTCTTCACCCTCACCGGGTGGGGAGTGCATTTCGCGAAGGGGCGCAACACCAAGGATTCTGACTGATCTTCAACCAGCTGTCTGACGACGATAACAGTGGCCTCGAATACACGATTCGAGGCCACTGTTATCGTCACTCACCAGTCTCGCCCGCGGCTAGCCTCCTGGCAGCGCAGCGTGCGGCGGGCGCTATCAGCGCGTTCAGCAAGAACGCGACGGACCGTGCTGCCGAGGTCATTCTCGGAAACCCAGCCGTCTAACTTGCTGAGCCAGGAGGCGTCGATAACCTCAGTATTCGGGAACAGCCACATCAAGGCGTTCTGCACCTGGGCGTGACCTGCCTTGGCCCACTGACCCTCGCGGGAATCAATAGCCTTGCACAACTTAAGATATGGATCGACGTACGGGGAGAGAACCTCGGTCTGATCAGGCTGAATGAACTGCATGACCAACTGACGGTAGGTCTCATTGGGCACCGAGTCATCGGTGGTGGCACGCTGCCAGGCCGCCTGTTTGGCTGCGGTTGTCGGTAGTGCGGCACGAGCCCCGGCGGCCTGCTCGGAACCAGAGATGGTGTTATCTCGCTGCAGCTCGGCGTCGATTTCGTCTTCACCGACCTGGCCCATCCTGGCAAGCGCAGTGACGATGTGCCATCTCATGCCCTGGTCGATATCGAGCCCTTCTGGGACCTCCTCCCCCGATAGCCACCCCTTGAGCAGGTCTGCGGCCTCTGTGGTGGCTGCAGCAGCCAAACCGTTGGCGTAGGCAACTTGGTGGTCGGAACCGGGCTCGGCATCTCGGAGGCCAGTCGCGAGGATGGCGATGAGACGGTCGCGGACCTCCTGACGAGCTTCGGCGCTGGTGTACGTGATCGCGGCGGTGGCTGCCTGGCGGATGAGCGTCGTTACGGCGGTGAGGTCGGATTCGTTGGGTAGACCCTTGCCAACCAAGGTGACGTAGTCCTGAGCGCGCATTTCGGCGTCGCGGCACATGTCCCACGCCGAGCCCCAGCACAGTGCGCGGGCTAGCGGATCGGACAGGGCGTCGATGTGGTCAATGAGGGTGGCCATCGAGTGATCGTCCAGACGTACCTTTGCGTAAGTGAGGTCGCCATCGTTGAGCAGCACCAGATCGCCACGGGCATGCCCAACGAGGGCCGCGATCGGGGTGCGCTCGTCGTGTATGTCCACATCGAGTCGCTCCGTGCGAACCAGCGTGCCGTCGGTCAAGGTGTAGATGCCGATTCCTAGACGGTGAGTGCGCAGGGTTGGGTATTCCTCGATGGCCGTCTGGATGACGTCGAAACGAGTGAAGTTGCCATCCTCGTCGATGTCGTAGTCCGGGCGAATTGTGTTGACCCCGGGGGTGCAAAGCCACTGGTCGGCGAAGGTGTATAGGTCGCGTCCTGACGCTATCTGAAGCTGGTGCAGCAGGTCCTTGAGCTCGGTGTTCGAGAAGGCGTTCTCGGCAAAATAGGTGCGGACCCCGGTAAGAAACTCGGCTTCTCCCACGAAGGCCACCAGCTGCTTGAGGGTCGATGCACCCTTGGCGTAAGTGATTCCGTCGAAGTTCTGTTCGACGGTGTCAAGGTCGACCATATCGGCTGCGATGGGGTGCGTTGTCGGCAACTGATCTTGGGTATAACCCCAGGTCTTGCGCTGGTTGGCGAAAGAGACCCACGGGTTGGTGCCGCCATGTTTCTCGACGATCTTTTCCTGGCAGTGGTGTGAGGCCCACTCGGCGAAAGACTCGTTAAGCCACAAATCGTCCCACCACTTCATTGTGACGAGATCGCCAAACCACATATGGGCAAGCTCATGGAGAATGGTGTTATCGCGGTTTTCGTATGCAGCCGAAGTGACGCGGGAGCGGAAGAGTAGATCATCGCGATGAGTTACACAGGCGACGTTTTCCATGGCGCCCGCATTGAACTCCGGAACGAAGGATTGGGTGTATTTGTCGAACGGGTAGGGGTACCCGAACTCGGCTTCGTAGACCTCGAATCCGCGCTGGGTGGTGGTTCGGATACGGTCGGCATCGAGGTATTCCTTCATCGACTGACGGCACAGAATATTGGCATCAATTTCTCCAGACGCGGTATGGATTGTCCCGTGATCCACGTGATATTCCCCCGCGATGAGAGCCGTGAGGTAAGTCGAAATTGGGAGGGTGGGTTCGAAAGACCAGCGCGACATCCCCTCCCGCGGATCTTCGGTCGGTTCCGGGGTGGGGGAGTTAGAAACGATGACCCAATCGGTAGGTGCAATGACTTGCAGTTCGAACGTCATTTTTTGGTCGGGCTGCTCGAAGTTGGCATACATGCGCCTGGCGTCAGCAATCTCGAACTGGGTGTACAGGTAGACCTTGCCGTCGGCGGGGTCAACAAAACGATGTAGGCCCTCACCGGAATGGGAGTAGCGGCACAGTGCGGTGACGGTGATCTCATGGGTTCCCGGCTCAGCCGTGAATGGGAAACGATTATGTGAAAATGCGGCGGGATCCAATGGGGTGCCGTCGAGGTCGGCAGCATAGACGCCCTCAGCAATGAGGTCGAGATGACTCTCTCCGCCCGTCGATGAGAACTGAATTGTTGAGGAGGAGACGAAGGTTTCAGTCGGTTCGCTGAGCGGGTCGCCATTGGGATCACGTCCGGAAAGATCAACGAGCACCTTGGAGCTGTGCGCCGTGATGACCTGGGAGCGCTGCTGCGCCTCCTGACGAGTGATGTTAACCGAACTCATCATGCCTCCGTGAAACATGCGTTAGTTATGAGCACACGAAATGCACCCAACAATTCCTTTGAGACTCTATCGTTCTCACCTTTGGCTGTCTCGCGGATGCGGAACTGCGGTCTGTGCCTATACTGCGCCATACGCGAACAATGCAAAGGTTCGTCGTTGCCTGGATAAGCTTTCACGGGTGGCTGATGCCGTGACGGCGACAGTTGATTTTGGTTTGATCCAGCTTGCCCGTGGGCGTGGATGACGTCGCGTTGGATGCTCGGGGTAGAGAAAGTCCGTGACGTCCACACCGTCTTCCACGCCATGAGTCTGGCCGTTCTCAATGAAGGATGCGACCTCTCCGACGACTATCGCGCTCAGACGGATAAACCGCGGATTGGTTCGCAGGTCGCGACTGGTGTGGCGCAGGTGCATGGGCAGGGGTCGTTCGTGGTTTTTACACGGCGCTGGGAACTCGCTACCACTTCGGCAAGGGGGGGAGCGCAGTGTCGAGACAGTCAGGCTGTCCTGGCCGAGTGCGGATGCGACGAGTCGATCGCTGGGTGCGCGACCACGGATAAGTTCGATGAGGTTATGCGCGCCTCCCACCATCAGGGCATGGATCCGGTCGGACAGGACGTCGGCGCCCCGGTTATCCATATCAACGGTCTGGCTTTGTTCGGTCCGGTGGTCTCTCCGGTGCCTAAAGGCGAGGAGGCTGGCGAGCTTTTGGTGGCTTTGAGAAGGTGACGGTCTACCTCGGTTTTCGAACTTAAACGGACTCGCACCGTAGGTCCGATCTTTGATGGATACGCGTTCGATTGTCGCGTCGATAATCAAGGAAGCCAAGACCTTAAGCAGTTCACATTGCCTAGGCAAGAGCTTCTGCAATGAGCCTGGACGACAGTCGGTGAGTGCACAAGTATGTGAACTGCGCAAGGATGGGACCATGGTTGACGATTCCACCCGAGGTGGCGAGTTGGAGGCGAGTGAGGCGGGGGCCGAGGCGCGTCACCGTTGGACTGAGCTGGCCCAGCGCATCCTTGACGCCCAGGACGCCTACTACGCTAACGACGCTCCTACGATGTCTGACGCCGCATACGACCAGCTCATGGTCGAGCTTAAGAAAGTGGAGGACGACCATCCGGAGTTACGCAGTCCCGACTCGCCCACTCAGCGGGTCGGGGCTCCACAGCGGGTGACAGATTTCGCCCCGGTTGAACACCTCGAGCGGTTGCTGAGTCTGGACAACATCTTCACCCGGGATGAACTGTCAGAATGGATGAGCAGGGTCGTTGCCGCCGTCGGAAAGATCCCCGGTTTCCTTTGCGAACTCAAGATTGACGGGTTGGCGGTCGACCTCGTGTACCGGGACGGGCAGTTGATATCCGGGGCGACGCGGGGGGATGGCCGTATCGGCGAGGACGTCACCGCGAACGTGCGTACTATCGCGGCGATACCCCAAAAACTGACCGGTGACGATGTCCCTAGGCTGCTCGAGGTGCGTGGCGAGGTGTTTTTCCCGGTCGCTGATTTTGCCGACCTCAACGCTGCTCTCATCGAGGCAGGCAAGAACCCTTTCGCTAACCCGCGCAACGCGGCTGCTGGTTCGCTGCGGCAGAAGGACTCTCGGGTGACGGAGTCCCGGCCCCTATCGATGATCGTCCACGGTATTGGGGCGGTGGAAGGCCACGATTTCCCCAGTCAGGGACATGCGTACGACAAGCTCGCGCAGTGGGGATTACCCGTCTCGCCGTACTTCAAGATCGTGGAGAACGCCGATGAGGTGCACGATTTCGTGACCCATTGGGGCGAGTCTCGCGACGAAGCCTCCCACCAGATCGACGGGGTGGTGATTAAGGTTGATGATGTCTGTCTGCAGCGCAAATTAGGAGTCACGTCGCGGGCTCCCCGATGGGCCATCGCATACAAGTACCCGCCGGAAGAAGTCAACACCGAACTCCTTGACATCCGCGTCAGTGTTGGGAGGACCGGGCGCGTCACCCCCTATGGGGTCATGAGACCGGTCACAGTTGCTGGATCCACCGTCGAGATGGCTACCCTCCATAACGCTTTCGAAGTTAAGCGCAAGGGGGTGCTCCTTGGTGACACCGTGGTTCTACGTAAAGCTGGTGACGTTATTCCGGAGATCCTTGGCCCTGTTGTGGAGCTGCGCGACGGCAGCGAGCGGGAATTTTCTATGCCCGACCGCTGCCCGAGTTGTGGGACGGAGCTAGCTTACGAAAAGGATGGTGACAAGGATCTTCGCTGCCCCAATGCCAAGGGTTGCCCCTCTCAGTTGCGCGAGCGGGTCTTCGGGTTAGCATCGCGCGGTGCCCTCGACATTGAAGCCCTCGGTTGGGAGGCGGCTATTGCCCTGACCGATCCGGAAAACCAGCGTCCGCAGGATGAGGAGGCCGCTGAGGGACTCCCAGAACGGCAGACGGCAGTGCTCAGTTCCGAGGCCGGTCTGTTCGACTTACAGCCCGACGACCTTGCCGGGGTCAAGGTATGGCGTCGCAGGAAAGTTAGCGGTAAGCTGAGCCCCTGGCAGCTCGAGCCCTATTTCTTCACCAAGGCGACGGCGAAAAAACCTTCGGTCCCGACCGCCACGACGAAGAAGATGTTCGACGAGCTGGCGAAGGCCAAGTCACAACCGTTGTGGCGAGTGCTAGTTGCTCTGTCTATCCGTCATGTCGGACCGACAGCGGCCCGAGCCTTGGCTACCCACTTCGGGTCCGTTGAGGCGATCCGAGAAGCGTCCGTCGAGGAACTTGCGGGAGTTGACGGAGTCGGTGAGATTATCGCCGAATCGGTCAAACGATGGTTTGACGTCGAGTGGCATCAGGAGATCGTCAGTCGATGGGCCGCAGCCGGAGTGCGGATGGCCGATGACCGCGACGAGGCCCCTGAGCAGACCCTCAAAGGGCTGACTGTTGTCGTCACGGGAAGTCTGGAGGGATTTAGTCGTGACGAGGCTAAGGAGGCCATCGTCTCGCGTGGAGGCAAGGCGGCGGGGTCCGTCTCCAGGAAGACCGACTACGTCGTCGTAGGGGAAAACGCAGGATCCAAAGAGACCAAAGCGCGAGACCTGGGCCGTCCCATCCTTGACGAGGCCGGATTCCGGTATCTCCTTGACAACGGCCCACAGGGAGTCACAACCGTCAGGTAGGGGATCTGTGTGGGGCTACCGAGCTGGTAAAGGTTGCCGGGGAGGGCACTGTCTCGGTGAAGCACCGTGGACCGGGTAAAAGTGCCCAGTCCACGAATACCTCAAAATCACGAATACCTCAGAATTCCGAGATGTTATGAGCGACGTCGACGGTGGAGAACATCCGGTCGACCGCTGCGATCTGCTCGTCAGTGCCAGTAATGCGGTGAGCAGCGGCCAGCGAGAATCCCCGGCCCATTCCGAAATACAGCGACCCGAGTGCGGCCACGTCAAGAGCGGCGGCATCGGTCGAGTCGTTGACCTTCGTGACGGTCGCGGGTGCCCCCGGAGCCTCGACGTCGACCCGCCAGGTGCCTTCGGCATAACTCATCGGGTCGACGACGTGGAAGGTGACCGAGCCCTGATGGTCCCAACCGCGCACCGCCATCGCCTTCTCGACGTCAAGGATGCGCAACCAGCCGAGATCGGTATGGCGGGTGAACTTCACCACTCGAGGGTCTTCCACCGCCCACGGCAGCGGGGTGGCGGGGTTAACTTTCGGTGCCTTGATCGTCTCGACAAGGTCAACTGAGGCCAAGAATTCCCACAGCGCGACCTCCGCGTTCGGGGTGGTGGCGACCATGTCGAGGATGGTGATCTGGGAGCCGAAATCCTTGTCGATCTCGTAAGAGACGACGCCGTCGGGCTCGCCTTCATCGTTGTGATGGACGATCGAACGGACACGACAGTTCGGGCCGCCCTTCTGAGAGTCCCAGCGCCCGGAGGCGAAATTGACGTGCCACGGCTGGCGGTTGTGGGATCCGCGGTGGGCTCGGTGGAACTCGGAGAAGACTTTGAGACGCAAGTCGTCGATAGCCAGCGGATCCGCCATCGACACCGTTCCGCTCGGGGTGTGGTTGAGCTTGAACCGACCGTCGGCGACGATCTCGACGTTTTGGGCACGGGTCGAGATGCCGTATCCGAAACGTCCGTAGATGCTGCCCTCGGTGGCGGTCAGGGCGGCAAATGCCAGACCCTCCTCCTTGGAACGGGTCAGGACGTTCGTCATAAGGGTGCGCAGCAGACCGCGACGGCGGTGGCTGGCGCGCACGGTGACGTCGGTGATAAACATGGCCGGCTCAAGATGGTCATGACCGGTGTTAATGGTGCTCGGGTACGCGTCCATCGTCGCGACCGGAAGCCCGGGGAATTCCGGATCAGGGTCAGGCTGGCGGATCGTCCACAGCTGTGCACCCTCCACACAGGTGGCGTAGTGCTCGAGCTCGGCGTCAGAGGGCCGGGCCAGGTGAAACCCCAGTGCTACGGCGCGCAGCACATTGTCGACCGCCTCGCTGCGAGAACCATCGCTGGTGACCAGTTCCAGACGGTAGGGGTCGGGGACCTGAACAGATGAGGTGCTTTCAGCCATAACCGTCACGCTATCGGAAATGATCCCGTCAACGGCACTGACGGTTAGGCCCAGATGCCATGATGGAGGCATGACCTTCAAGCCTTCACATGTTCACATCGGCACCGACCATGCGGCCTTCGAGCTCAAGGAGTACCTCGTCGGCAAGTTGACGGAAGCCGGATACCAGGTTGTCGACCATGGCGCGGCTAGCTATGACTGTCAGGACGATTACCCCGACTACTGCATCCCGTGCGCCCAGGCCGTGGTAGCCGAGCCGGGGTCACTTGGCATCGTGCTAGGAGGTTCCGGCAATGGTGAGCAGATCACCGCGAACAAGGTCAGGGGAATCCGCGCCGCACTGGCATACACCGTCGAGATCGCCGAGCTGGCACGTTTGCACAATGACGCGAACATCGTGTCTCTGGGGGGTCGGATGCAGACCCATGAGGAAGCCTGGCAGATCGTCGAAACCTTCCTGACGACCGACTTCTCTCACGAGGACCGCCATCAGCGTCGTATTGACATGCTCACTCGCTGGGAGGACGAGGGCTCACTGGGGTAAGTCTTTCTGCTCTGAATCATTGAGGGGGCTGGCGGTGGCTCGGCGTCGAAGATCCGCCAGTACCATTTTCCACTCCTGACCCGGCTCTGGCATCTGAGATTCACCAGAGGGTTCTGGCTGCTCGACAAGTTCACGTGCCCTCATAGCACGGTCTCCATCGAGGATTGGCCCATGACCACGCCGGTGTCCGTGGGCTCGGTGCTGTTTGCCGGGGTTAGTGGCATTCATGAGACCATCCTGCCCCAAATTGTCGTACTTATTCGACTTCCACGACGCCATGACCACCTATCTGCCATAACCAACCATCCGAGAGGACAACCATGCCTGAAGGCCACGTCATCCATCGTCTCGCCAATGCCATTGGCTCGGCCTTCGCCGACACACAGGTCGAGGTGACCTCCCCGCAAGGACGGTTCGCCGAGTCTGCGGCCATGCTGGATGGAGCATTGCTCACCTCGGCTCAGGCATGGGGAAAACATCTCGTCGTGGATTTCGACAATCATCGTCCTGACCACCTGTTGCACATCCACCTGGGGCTTATTGGCAAGCTGACCGTCGGGCCGATAGTTCCCGTCGTCGGTCAGGTGCGGTTACGTATCACCGATGGCGTTACTGCCGCTGATCTACGTGGTCCGCAAATGTGTGAGCTCATCAGCGACGACGAGTGGGGAACGGTCGCAGCCACCATTGGCCCCGACCCCATCCGCGACGACGCAGATCCAGACATTGCCTGGGACAAGGTACGACGATCGTCACGACGAATCAGCGATCTGCTGTTAGATCAAAAGGTCGCGGCCGGTGTTGGCAATATCTACCGAGCTGAGGTGCTGTTTCGTCACCGCATTGATCCGGTGACCCCGGGCAAGCAGATTTTCCACTCGACATGGCTGGCGATGTGGGATGATCTGGTCATGCTCATGCGTGCCGGGGTTGAGGCAGGACGCATCGATACCGTGCAGCCAGAGCACACCCCGGAGGCGATGGGGCGGCTCCCCCGGGTAGATCGTCATGGCGGTGAGGTGTACGTCTATCGGCGTGAGGGTCAGCCGTGTTTGGTGTGCAATACGCCGGTGAGGATGATCGCACAGGGAGGGCGTCACCTGTTCTGGTGCCCACAGTGTCAGCGTCGGCATCACTGATGGTTGTCTCTGGAGGTTAGGTTGAACTATGTCACCGTCGGTCCGCCGTGGACACTGGTGTCATACCAGGAGTCTGGTGACGAGTCTTCGCGGATGTGGACCCACCCATGCGGAGCGGTCCTTTCGGTCCAGTTACGCCAAGGAGATGCGGTGGAACTCGTCGCCGGGATCACCATGCCTCCCAGTGCCGAAGACGCTGAGGTGACGGTTCCCGGTCCGACCTGGGCTCTCGATCAACCGGTCCCAGCCATCGTCTGGGTCGCTGGGGCTAGCGGAATCGTCGTCACCAGAAGCGCCGGCGACGATGCGGTATTGACAGTCTGGCGTCAAGACATGGGAGATTGCCACCCCGTTGACGAGGGGGTCAGTTTGCTGGGTGCCGAGATACCGCTGTCTCCAGGCAACGCCCGGATGGCTTTGTGGCGCGGCCGGTCGGCGGACACCGTTGCAGAGGCAGTGGAATGTCTTCCCGAGTGGTTGCCGCCTGAGACGATCGTTGATCCGCCTGAGGAAATAATGTGTCACACCCCTGATGCAGGCATCCTTATCGACGGAACCGACCACACCAGTGAAACGATCGGCCCGCTGCCGATGGGGGCTCACGACCTCGTCATCTACGAATCCCGTGGTGCTACCAGGGTGATGATTGGATGGTCTCCCGGCCTCGCGACGGTCGTTGGTGCCCGTGTCGACGAGATCGTCTCGAGTTTTGATCCACGCACCGTTACAGGTCCGCAGATGTGGTTGCTTATGAATGCAGTCGGCATGAGGGTTGCGCCATTCGAGGCCCTCGACATGGCTGCCGAGGGTCTGGAAAACGTCTTGTCACGGCCCTTTAGAGAAGATGACGACCACGTCGCCAAGCTCCTGACCTGTTGCGCTGCCTTCCGGTTAGGCCACCGCTTGGGTGATCCCGAGCTTCGTGACGAGGGGCTGCGTCGGTTGTGGGATCTTCCAATGGATGAGCCAGGCACCTTCATGTCCCGGTGCATAGCTTCAGCTGAGCTGGCCGAGTTCGTTCCGGGTGGAGACTGGGTCAACATCACCTCAGATGATGGAGAGGATCCGCTGGTACGCGCGGAACGAGCCATGTGGACGGGGCGTTTCGGTGGCCGGGACGCTGACGAGGCGGTTTGGGAATTGGGAGCCTTCCTGCCCGCGATTCCTGGCGGACCGCTCTATGCTGACGGACACCGGATGCCCCGTCGCCGCGCCGCCCTCGCTCACGCGATGACGACGGTCTGGCCAGAGGACTTGACGAGCGCATTTGGTCCTATGCGGGTAGGGGAGTTACGCCAGCGTACGGCGCGTCGCTTGCTCATTAGCGAGCACCTTGACGACGAGGATCTGGCACTTCTCACCTGGTGACGCACAGGTGGGTCTGCGTCGTCGGGGCGGCAGGATCACCGCGCCATGTTGGGAATGCCTCATTCTGCCTCCCGGTCAGTATTTTCAGTAGGCAAGTCCGGCTGTTCCGGCGGTGAGGTTCTGGTTGTGTCGCGCGGACGTGGCACAGTTAGGGCGTGACATCGTCCCACCCTGTACCTGAGACACGAGCGGCATCCGATGCTCGGCCACGCACCGGTTCTCGATCGACTCCAAAACCGAGGGCCACAGCGGTTGTCGTCATCCCGCGGCTCATGAACGTCGCCGCCCTACTCATTGTGTTGCGCCTGGTCTTCAGCCGCACCACGTGGGTGGCCATCGCTAACAACGCATTCTCGGTGTTCATTTTCCCGATTGACGGTTTTGGCTGGGCCGGTGTCGTGGTCCTGTTAGTGCTTTCGGACGCGTTATCGCGACGTAAGAGGTTCGCCTGGTGGGTAAGTCTCATCGTGTTTGGATTGATGTGGCTTGTGGCGGCCACATCTTTTACCCTCGTGATCAGCGAGGTCATCATGGGCGGGCCGACAGACACCCGTAAGGACATTGATCTAGCGGGATACCTGTTCAACGTGTTCACGGTTGGCTGGATCCTGGTGGCCTTGCTGACTCGTCGTCGCAGCTTTTCCGCGCATACGGTTCGCGCCAACCTCGGACGGGCAATCGTCGTGCTCGTCGGGGGTCTGCTAGCTACCGGATTTATTGGGTGGCTGTTGGTGTCCCTAACTGGTGGTGTTGGACGGCCGCGGAACCGTCTGGTGCACATCATCACTTGCATCCTGAAAGGCAATGAAGCAAGTATCGCTCAGGAACCAACGTCGCCGCACTGGGTGCAAGGTGTGGTGTCATTCCTGCTGGCCGTAGTGCTGGTGGCTGCGCTTGTCGTCATTCTGCGTTCTCAACGCAATATTGCCATGATGAGCCTGTCTGATGAGCTGCAATTGCGTCGTCTTCTTGACGAGAATCCGGCCGATTCGCTGGGGTATTTTGCCCTTCGCCGTGACAAAGCCGTCGTCTTTTCCCACAACGGTCGTGCCGCCGTCTGTTATCGCACTGAGGCTGGGGTGGCTTTGGCGTCAGGTGACCCAGTCGGCCCAGTCGACCAGTGGCCCGGAGCTATTGACGCTTTCCTCGAGATCGCCCATACCTATGGATGGGTTCCTGCCGTTATTGGCACCTCAGAGGAAGGTGCGACGGTGTGGAATCACGCGGGTCTGAAAGCCATGCGCATTGGCGACGAAGCCATCATCTCCCCAGCGACTTTTAATCTCGATGACCCTGATCTCAAGCCCGTGCGTCACACTGTCACGAAGCTGCGTGCGATGGGATACACGACTCGGGCCCGACGCCATGAGGACATCCATCCGCAGGAGTTGCACAGTCTCATTGACCTGACTGATAAGTGGCGTCAAAACGGTGACGAGCGCGGCTTCTCGATGGCGTTGTCCCGGTTGGGGGACCCGCTGGATGGTAGATGCGTCATGGTGGAGGCGCTCTACCCTGATGACGGCCCCCGTGCTGGCCAGACGGCCGGCATTCTCTCCTTCACGCCGTGGGGTAATGACGGCTTGTCCCTTGACGTCATGCGGCGAGACCTTGACGGGGCAGATAACGGTGTTACTGAACTTATGGTCGCAGGACTCATGGCGGCCGGGTCAGAGATTGGCATTCGGCGGGTCTCGATGAATTTCGCGGTGTTCCGTGAAGCTATTGAGGAAGGTGCCCGGGTGGGGGCCTCCCCGGTGCGTCGACTTAATCGCTGGCTGGTTTTGGTGGCGTCAAAGTGGTTCCAGATTGAGCAGTTGTATCGCTCTAACGTCAAGTACAAGCCGAGCTGGCAGACCCGCTACCTTAATTTCACTGACACTTCTGATTTGGGCCAGGTGGGTCTGGCAATGGGCATCGCCGAGGGCCAGCTTGACATTCCTCGGTGGCTTTACCCGGTGGAACCGCCGCCTCAACCGGTTTATTCGACCAGTGGGCATCCTGAGATCGCCGAATTCCTGGCTGAAGAACGCACGCCGAGTCTTCCGCAGCGTCGTCTTCCTGAGCAGGTTCGTACCCGGATGGCGACCCGCGAGCGTCTTCTGGAGTCAGGAGTGGAGGCCTATCCGCCTGACTGTAAGCCCGACCACCAGCCGGGGGACGTCGTCACCGAATTGACCGGCCAGGAGATGACCGTCTCCGGGCGCGTGGATGCCTGCCGTGACCACGGCGGTGTCATCTTCATTGACCTCTTCGACTGGACGGGGGCCTGCCAGCTCGTCATGGAACGTGACGCCGTGGGCGTCAATAATCTGCGCGACTTCCGTCACACGGTGTCTTTGGGAGATCACCTCGTAGCTACTGGAACAGTGGGGGCCTCCCGTAACGGGACGCTGAGTCTGAAGGTGACGTCGTGGCGGCTAGCGGCAAAGTCGCTGCGACCACTGCCATCGAGACGATCGGGATTCAATGATCCAGAAGCCAAGGTTCGTCAGCGTTACCTCGACCTCATCGTCAATCCTGGTGCGCGCGATCAGCTGCGTGCTCGCTCGAACGCCATCCGCGCGGTGCGGGAAACGCTGCTGAGTCATGACTTCATCGAGGTTGAAACGCCGATTCTGCAGACGATCCACGGCGGGGCGAATGCACGTCCATTCCGCACCCACATCAACGCCTACGACCTGGAACTGTATCTGCGCATTGCCCCGGAGCTGTACCTCAAGAGGCTTATGGTCGGCGGAGCCGGACGAGTGTTCGAAATCGGTAGGAACTTCCGTAACGAGGGCGCCGATGCTACCCATAACCCGGAGTTCACGATGCTTGAGGCATACCAGGCCTATGGCGACTACGTCCAGATGCGTCACCTCACCCAGGAGATGATCCTGTCTGCCGCCCGCAATGCCATCGGCGGAACGGTCGTGCGTGGACGTGATCGCACAGGTGTCGAACATGAGATCGACCTAGCCAATAAATGGCATGTCGTCACCGTCAATGAGGGAATCTCGCGCGGGCTGGGTGAGGAGGTCACCGCCGATACCCCCAAAGAAAAGCTCATCGAGTACGCCAATAAGCTCGGGATTGCCACGATGCCAAAATGGAGCCGTGGCGACGTCGTGCTGGAGTTGCACGAGCACGTCAGTGAGCATGTCACCGTCGAGCCGACCTTCTTCTGCGACTTCCCGACTGACGTTTCTCCATTGACCCGTCAGCACCGTGATGATCCGCGGCTGGCCGAGAAATGGGATCTCATCATCTTCGGCTCCGAGGTGGGCACGGCCTACACCGAACTTGTCGATCCGGTGATTCAGCGGGAGCGGTTCACAGCTCAGTCCCTGCTGGCCGCAGGCGGCGATCCGGAGGCGATGGAGCTTGATGAGGACTTCCTGGAGGCCCTCGAATACGCGATGCCACCGTCTGGCGGTATGGGTATGGGGCTGGATCGTCTGGTGATGCTGCTGACGAATGCGTCAATTCGCGAGACAATTAGTTTCCCGCTGGTGCGTCCGCGCACCTCGTGAGAGGCATAAGGGTTTGAACCCTGAAGTGAGATAGGGGAGTGCCATGAGTAGCGATGACGATGCCAGCTGTTCCGACGGGGACGGCCACAAGGTGCTTGATTCGTCTCACGGCGCCCTGGCGTCGATGCGCGAATTGGGTGGGCGACCCTTCCATGTCGTGTACGACGATGCGAAAGGACCGGCTTCCAACGTTGAGGACCCCGTTGTTGTGCTCATGGCAGGGGCAGCAGCATCGAGTGACTTCTGGAAACCTGTTGTGGACCGCCTCCAGCCTCTTGACGTCATCGCCTACGACCGTCCAGGTCTCGGTGGGACCTCCTGGCCGGGGCGCTATCCCCAGTTGGATGAAGAGATCGCTAGCCTGACCGATCTCGTTGGTCTGATTCAAGGGCATGGGGACACCGGTCGCCCACGGAGGGTCATCCTCGTTGCCCATTCCATGGCGGCTTTCCATGCTGAAGCGTTTGCTCGAATCCATCCTGAGACTGTTGCCGGTGTCGTGTTCGTTGATCCTTCCGTGGAGTGGCCAACCCATCCGCCGCGTCGTCACAGCATCGCCTTGCCGAACGCGGTCTACAAAATCATGGGCTCGGTGGCGGGGCCGTTGGGTCGTAGTGCCTTCGCCATCGGTGTCATGGCGCAAACGATGAGGTCAGGTTCGGTGGTGTGGCATCAATTCCAGGAACACCGGCTTCACCGGGTTTATAGCAGCCCTGACGCCATGGCGATGGCGGTGGCTGAATGGATGGGGTATGACCAGCAAGCATGGGACCTCATGGCCGTGCGTTCAAGGCATACTTGGCCAGATCTGCCGACGGTGTTGTTGTCGGCGGTGTATTCGGGCCAGGAGCAGGAACTGGCACTTCATGAACGCCTGGCCCAGATGCTCGCAGCGAGATTGATCGTGGTGGAAAACTCCCATCACCTCATGATGCTGGATAGGCCGAAGGCTATCGCCGATGCCATCCGTTCAGTGGTGAAGTGACGCAAAGTCACGTCGTCGGGGTGGCTCATTGGCCGAATGGCGGGGTGTTCCAGTAAACTGTCGGTGTTCTTGTTGCGGTAGCCGCGATGAGACGGGGCGTAGCGTAGTGGCTAGCGCGCCTGCTTTGGGAGCAGGAGACCGCAGGTTCGAGTCCTGTCGCCCCGACCAATGTATTCCCCTGACAAGGGGAAATGCTTCCTGCCGAATTCACGACGGGAACTATAGAGGGAACTTTTGATTCTGAAGATCCCCTCGGTTGCGGTGTAGCGGTTCCATTTGAGAGGAGTCGCGTCATGGCAGCCACTCGTCTTCCTAGTAGCGCTGATGGATGAGCGTGGGGCCATGGTGGATTTGCAGGGAGATTCCGCCGATTCGATAGATGCAAGCATCGGTGTCGAGCGTTGCTGGTGGGCGTGATTGACTGCGACTTAACCGAATACGCGGGCCAAACGCGTGCGGATTCATCCAGCGACGGCGCGACAGTTGAGCGCGACGCGGTCGGGCTTTGGGGTTGTCATGTGACAGCTTGGGTAAAGACTTTAGCGCGTCGATTTGCGATTTCTGACGCAGCGCCGGGGCAGATACGTGCCGCCAAGGCCTTGATAGCTGCTGGCGCTTCGTACGGGAGTCCTCTGAGTTGGAGGTGAGCGATCTGTCAGATCTCCTTCGCGATGCTAGTTGCCGCAACTCCGTGATGCTGTGCCAGAAGGCCCGGAAGGCCACCGGCAAAATCGCACTCAGGACCATGAGAGACGGGTACGGGTACCTGCGATGGTTTCTCCGGCAATCCCGAACGAAGCAGACGCGTCAGGCCGCCGCAGAGGCATACGGTATTCCGCCTAAGAGGGTCCACTGGGGCCACCAAAATCAGCGGCGGCGGAGGCAAGCGGACTCCACGAGCAGAGCTGACGCGTTCTCAGACGGGCGCTCTAACAGAGTTCGTTGGCGGGTCGGGGTGATGCAATCTCAAACTCGGAAGAACCCACGGCAGGCAAGCGTGGTTCCGGTCTGTCCTGTCCCCACCGGGGCTGAGGATATGTGGGTGATCACACGTCCTATGAACGTTCGTTTCGGTGAACAGGACGAGATGGGCAAAGAAAGCCAGGAAGTCGATGGATGGGTCGAAGCATGAGCAAACACACGAACGCAGTTAGGGATTTCATGGTTTCCCACCCGTGGTGGTGCGCCCTCATTGTCGCCGTTATGGTTTTGATACCGAAAGCGGGAATATGGTTGGCTGCTGGTTTTTGGCTTGCGATCATTGGTAATCGCGTTGGACGTAAAGGTTCTTTACCTGCTGCTAAAGTGGCTGTGAAGACAGCCTCGTTGGGGTCATGGACGAATTATAACGTTGGGGATAATGTTACACGTTATGACGTTTTCGGGATGTGCTATTACACGGTTCCTAATTCCGTTATTGGGTCAACAGTGCTGTGTGTTGAGCGTGAACCTCAGAACAGCCACGATGAAAACGCGCTCAAGGTAAGTGTGAATGGTCATCATATCGGTTACGTGTCGGTATGGGCTGCCGCTGAAATAGCTCCAGAATGGGACGCGCTTGGGGTGACGTCGATGGATGTTCACGGACGCGTAATGAGCATCCTCGACGCATACGTCGAGGTGCCGACGAATGATGCCCTCCGTGCGACGCTCTCTCGACAAGGTGCGGGCGAGAGTCCACACCCCATGCTGCTTAGAGGCTACCCGCGGCCATTATCGTCGGTGTCCGCGAGTACGCAACTGCCAGTTCAGCCTTGGGGACCATGTATCCGCAACTACAAACTCGTAGCAATTAAGAAGTCTAAAGCTGGTATTACGCGAGTCTGTCTGTCTTGTGGCCACGACGGTAAACGTGAAAAGGCTCGACTGGATGATCTCGACGCTCAAGTAAGGCTCACTGTGAACCATAAACTTGCCGTGTTTATCGACGGTATGCAGATCGGAATAGTCCCGGATGAGGTAAGGGAATCGTACCTCAAAGTGATCGAAGCGCTTCATGCCTCGGACCGATGCTTGTCGGTCCGGCATCAATCTGGATGACGCGCCAGCACGGATTTCGAGCCGGGGCAAGCATCAAGTTGCCACTGCCCGATGAGGTAGCGACTCCTGTCTGAATGCCAAATGGACCAGTAGCTATCTTGCCGCGGGGGCGTAAGGTGCAAGTTACCCGTGAAGGGGACCACATGGAGACATTGCTGGGTCTGCTTGACGACGAGCATTCTGTGCCGGTGGTGGCTCAACTTGGATCGTTTATAAAGCAACTTAAGACGACCCAGAAAACGGTGGTTGGCGTCAAAGTATGCGGTGAGATGGTGGGCCTGTTGTCAACCCAGATGAGCCAGCACTTCCTTCCGGTCGTCGAAGCGTGCGAGGATGCAGGCATCGCTTTGGTGTGCCACGGCAGGGTCACCGGTAATCAGCTGAAAGTCGACCTTGTCCTCGAGGCCATCAAGGGCAGCGAACTACCGCCAGAGTGGATTGACGACAACGTCTATGGGCACGCCAAGAGGATTGTCGACGTAGCGGAGGCTCCAATATCTTCGCCTTACCAGGGTGAATCTATCCACGACGATCTGGCCGCCGAGTGATGCAACGGGTCCGGTCAAGTGCTGATGCGCCTCGCCGGGACGCATGCCAGCGTGACTGACCACGTCAGCCCATGACAATGGGAGGACGTTAATTTCTCAAGTCACCGAGTTGGCGATTCCAAACAGTCATTGGTCGACATTCAAGGCCTCGGGCGTCGCACTCAAGATTTGCTGGCTGCCCCGGACGATACAGAAGCGCTCAACAACGGGCTGGGCTGATCATTCCAACTCACCACAAGCTCATCGCGGGCTCGCGACGCCGCCACGTACAGCAGCGACCGCTCCCGGAGCAGAGCCTGGTCTTTCTCATCCTGATCGAAGTCGTATGCCTTGATGCCCATGGGGATGGACCGCGAGGAGACCCCGAAGAGGTACACCTTGCTGAACTCGATGCCTTTGGCACGATGCATGGTCATGACGACCGGCGCCCCCGGCGGTATCGAACCGTGATCAACGGCTCGGGTCTGTACTCCCCGTTCATGCAGCGCATCTACTACTCGCTCGCGCTGTGACCGGTCCCTCACCAGCACCGCCGTGGTCTCGGGTTGGCGACCCTTCGCCCATTGCCCGACGATCTTGGCCAGGACGTCGAACTCTTCGGTGATCGTCCCGCATGGGTGAACGGTGACGTCGGGGCCGCGTCGAGCCGACCGGTACCCCGACAGTTTGTCGTCGTCAGCACCGTCCAAATCGACGTAGTTCCCGCCCTCGAGCACCCGGGTCGACCAGTGAAGGATCTGCGCCGTGGTGCGGTAATTGAGGGTGAGTCGCCGCGAACGGCCCCTCGTCATGATGCCATACCGAGACAGCACCAACCGATGCCCGTAAATGCGCTGGTGCGAGTCCTCAGCGATGAAGATGTCATTCGGACCCTCGGGCACGAGCGATCGGATGAGCCTCCAGTGGGCCGGGGCGAGGTCTTGGCCCTCATCGACAAGGACATGATCGGCGACGGCACTGTGGCGAGTGAGGTACTGCGCGGCAATAGCGGCCGCCTCCGCGAACGAAATCATGCCACCGATGCGAGAGTCGTCTCGGTACTTATTCACAAGCTCCCATACCGCATCACGATCGCGACGATTGAGTCGGAAACCCCGCCCGGGGCGTCGCGCCCGCAGATACTTCTCCTGGGTCGTGATGAGATTCGGCAGGATGATTTGCTCGTACTCAGTCTCGAGCAGTCGGTGGTGAGCTAGCCGCTCGGGCACCTCGCTTCGAGCCTGGTCGAGGACGTCGCGCCACAGCAGCGGCGACGTGCGCCCGGTCAAGTCGGTGCGAGGGGCTCCCAGGACCTCCTTGGCGGCCTCGGCGACGTCAGCTCCAGCATCTCGGATGACGGCGCTGACCAGGGCGTCAATACCGTTGATGTACACGCCTGGCTGTCCCAGTGCGGACGCCCGTGGCAGGGTCGGATCAAGGGACTTCAGGTTCTCGGACAGCTCATTGGCGAGGTTCTTTGTGAACGTTGTGATGATGATGCGGGCATCTGGGTTATCTCGAGCCAGCGATACTGCCCGGTGAAGGATGACAACTGTCTTGCCGGTTCCGGCCCCACCGCCCAGCCGAAACGACCCGTTCCACCGGCGGTTGACAAATTGACGCTGCGTCGGATGTAAGAACACTCGCCAAGCCCCGAAGTCTCCGTCCTCGATGACCCGTCGCAACTCGTCTTTACCTTCGATCATGGCGAAATCCATGGCCGCTGCAGGGCTGCGTAGGCTATTGAGCAGCGCGGCGTCAGACTCGCGAGATACTGACGTCACCTCGTCCTTGCGGGGTGCCTGTGCCTGTTCCGTTCCGGGTTGTTCCGGTGGTTCGAGCAATTCCTTGCGCACCTGGTCTGGCGTCATCCCGGAGGCCAGGCCGACGAGCGCGGCTTCCTGCCACCCACTGAGCCGCGCTGCCAGGTCGAGTACGGCGTCTTCACTGGTGAGGGTGAGTGCGGTATCGACGAGGCTGGCGTCGAGCCCAAGGGACAGCACTTCTGCCCGGTCGGCGGTGATGACGGGAGAAGACTTCCGGACGGGGATGGCTGGTTCGTGTGGGGTAGCGGCGCTGACGTTTAGGTTGGGGGCGTCGGTGGACGGTTCGGCCCGCTTGATCTCAGGGATTCCGTTGAGAGGGTTGATGGCGAGTTCGATACGCGGGGCCACGTTATAGGCCTCGTCCTGGTTGTAAATGCCCTCGAGGACATAGTGGTTACGCCCCTCACCGGTGAGCTTGAACAGCACAGCGCGGAACTGCTTGTCGACGCGGCCGGTCCTTACTCTGCTGTCGCGGCAGTTTTCCACCTTCTCGATATGCAGGCCGGGCACCGCGTCATCGGCGGCGAGTTTGGAAAGGAAGGTGAATGCTTTCGCCTTGAGGGATCCGTCGAGCTTGTTCGCCTGCTTCGACATGACGATCGTCGACTCAGCCATGGTGTCCTTCCCTCGACGCCATGCTCTCCAGCGCCGTCGTGATGTCGTGTGCCGTCGGGCGTACCAGTGTCCATCCGTCTTCGGCCAGCAAGTCCTCGTCGTCGGGCTCCGGTGCGAAGATTACTGCTATACGCGAATCGGGCCATGCCAGGTCAACCATGATGCCCTCTGAACCGATCTCTTCACCGGCCATCGGCTCAGGTACCCCCCTGTGCCGCGAGATCCTCCAGCAGCCCGGGAAGCTCGGGTGTGGCCAGCGAGGGTCCGAGGTTCTTGATGACAGTGGGCCAGGGGGTCTGGGCAATGTCTATCACGGGATCGGTGACGGCCGCCTCCTGCCCACTCGGCTCCTGCGGTTTGACACAGCCGAGGATGACCGTCTGGTCCGATGCATCGCGCAGCATGAGTGCGTTGCTCAGCGCAAGCCACCGATGCCACGCGCCTAAGAAAGCGGAATTGTTGACGGCGTCGTCGTCGAGAACAACGCAGATGTCGCTAGCCGGGGGAAAGCTGCTCGCTCGTAGTCGGGTCCGAATACTCAAGGGGCCGTCCTGGTGCCACCAGGCGCGCGCAGCCTCAGGGTTACCCCGCTGACTGTCGTGGAGATCTTCCTGTTTCACAGCGGCGATGGGCACTGCGGAATCGATGTAGCCATCTGGGGCGCTATTCGTCGAAAAGAACATCGGGATCGCCGAGGCGAAGTGCTTGAGAGCCTCCAGCGGCTCTCCCCGCATCCAGTACTCCAAGAGTGCGAAAGGCCCACCAGTCACGGCTCGCACGGCATCGGGGGTGTAGTCATACAGGCTAATGAGCTTTGACGACACTGAGGCATTGAACCATTCGGGCGCGGCCGGATCCCGTCCGGCCTCGAAGTCATTGACGTCGTCTAGCGTGACCGCCAGCACCTCAACCCCAAGGTTGCGCAGCCCAGCGCGCTTCTCGGCGTCGTCGCGCACCCGGTTGCACTCCGGGGTTGCGTGGAAGGTCGCCCCGCCGGTGAAAATCGCCAGATCTGGACGGTCACCACCGCGCAGGACGAAATCGGGTTTGCAGCCGGGCATGAGTACTTGAGGTTGCAGGGTGTACAGCACTTGCCCGATGCGCACGTTGATGACGTTGCCGCCGGGTCCATAATTTTGGGATACCGTCGCGTTAAGCCTACGCGCAAGAGCCATGAAGGATTTTCGGAAACGCGACTCCAGGTAGGACTCGTCGTCGGAGCTGATAGTAGGGGGCGTGGTGGCAATCCCCCAGGTCATCTAGGTGCCAGGCGCATCGCCGCCGGGCAGCCCCATGAGAACCTTGAGGCAGTCCTCGGCTTTGGCGCGTGAGACGTATCGGGCTTCGCGGGCGGACGCCATCGGCAGCAGGCAGCGGTGGCAGGCGAGTCGCCCCTCGTCCTTGCATTGGCAGTCGCGCACAATCTCGAAGGCGCGGCGCAGAGCCGCCCACACGTTCTGGGGATCAGTGAATTCGGCTAGATAACCAGTCCCGCCCGGGACAAGGTCGTGCAGCAGCAATGCATCGCGGGTTCTGCCGTCGACTGGTTCTTTGATCGCCATGATGCCCAGATGGTCAGGAGTTCCACCGAACTGCTCGCGCAATCCAAGCAGGAGGGCTGCGCGCAGGCTCGGCAAAGCGAACATATCGCCAGTGACAATCGAGGCTGGCAACGGGAGGACGACGGCTTGAGTCGTCAGTGACCTGGTGAGCGCGACTGTGCGCACGTGCTCGTCGAGGTCATCGCGGTAGCGGCACCACGGCCGATGCTCGGAACGGTGATTCGTTCCGGTGGTGCTGTCGAGGTGTCCGCAGCCTTCGCAGACGCGGAACAGGGGAGTATGGCACTGGAAACCAGCCATCTGCCGGCTTGGGGCGCTGGGTGTCTCCTTGCCCAGGTTGATCCAGCGCAGGTCCATCCGGTCAAGGTATCGAGCGCCGAATTCGGTGTGTTGCACGTACCACTCGCTGCGAACTCGTGACGGATCGATGTCAGCGGCCGGCACGATGGTGAAGTTCGTCTGGGTACGCTCCTCGTGGGCGTCGTCGATGCGTGACTCGTCGCGCTTGATGGCCGCAGAAGTGCGCGTCAGCTCCACAACCTCCAGGTGCTGTCCCGTGTCCTGGATGCGGTGATCGTGGCATCGTGGACACTCTGTCGGGGCGCCGTCGAGGCGTTGATCGACGGTGTATCCGCACGAAGGGCACACTGCCAGGGTGTAGATGGACTCGCTATCTCGTCCGAGGTCGATGGCGTCAATAGTGATGGCGTGGCCCATGGCGTAGAAGGTCGCTCCAGGGGCGAAATCTCGCAACGCCGCAGCACTTCCACGCGAGAAAGATGCCGTCTCGTCCTGGTAGTCGTTGCTGTCGGGATCGTACCAACTCAGGCTCACATCGAGTTCCACTGAGTCGTCGACGAGGGTGTAGTTGGGGAAGAGCCCGTACTCCTCAAGGGTCGCTATCCAGTATTCCTGGGTTGCTTTGCCCCGCAGCTTGTGGATCCACTTGATGGTCGCCTCGGCGTCTGCGAAAGCTTGGCGGTCATCTTCTCCAGCGTTGGGGATGTTGGCCTTTTGCCGTAGCTCGGGCAAACTCGCCTCAATGGTCTGGCGTCGATGCTCCAACTCCTCCAAAGTTCGCGTCCACCTCGTCGCAGCGGCAAATACCTGCTCGGCGAGCCTGCTGGTGCGCTTACCGGCCACCGGCGTGGCCCAGGCGCGCAGGTCCTCCACGGAATCGGCGCGCAGGTGCGCAAAGGTGGACAGAAAACGGTCCAGGTGCTCGTCAACGTCGGTTTCGGCATAGTCGACGAGGCTGGCGAGGAAGCCACCGTCGTCACCGTTCATAGCAGCACCCGAAGTATGCGGATGAATGGCGCCCGGGTCGCGAGCCAACTCGTCACTCAGATGCGCCAGGTACTGCCGACGCAGGATTTCCCCGGCGCTGAGATAGGTGGCCGGAGGACGCACCTGGCCGTTAATCATTGACGTCGGGTCGCCCAGCCGGGGCAGGTGTTCGCCACGACCCCTGACCATGGTGACGTCGAGAGCGCTGCCCGTCGCGCGGCCAGCTCGACCAATCCGCTGCACATAGTTGGCTACGTTGCGTGGCAGCGATGACAAGAACACCGTCGACAGGTCGCCAATGTCGATACCCATCTCAAGGGTAGGCGTGGCGACGAGGACATTGGGTGCCGAGGGATCCATCGAGCCAGCCTTGAAACCGTTCTCGTATTCCAGCCGCTGCTGATCCGAGAGCATCGAGGTGTGCTCGCGGGCGACGATGCGTCGCGGGTCACTGGTTCGATAGAAGCCGCGATAAAAGTTATCTGGTGCCATCGGCGCGGAGGCCAGTTGGCCGTCGCAGTTTCCATTGAGGCACGGAGCGCCGGTGAGTTGACGCACGGTGTCAGGGCTGCCCGGGTGCACCGCTTGACACAGATCACAGCGCAGCAAGATGACGGATTCGCGCAACTCCTTGTCGAGGGTCGCCCGTACGACGATCCTCTCATCGGGAATCGCGTACACAGTCGCCTGTGCCTGGGTCGTCGTCGCTTCCAGGACGCCGGCGTGGTGCAAGCATTCTAGTAGCGACCTGACCAACCGGGCCCCATGACCCGCAGAGACGCCGAGAACCCGTCCAGTCCACCGGGCGTACCAACTCTGGCCGTCGGTGACATTGTCGAGCTGTTCGTGACGGACACGCTGGCCGCCGACTCGCGGAAAGGCCGGGGCGGAACGGCCGGGAGGGAAAGCGGGCATTCCGTCTTGCCGACGGCGTCCTCCCCATAGGTGCCAGCGCGCACCGTCGTGGTCCAGGTAAGCCTGCAGCCACGGATGGTTGATACCTCCTTGGACGCGGATGCGCTCGAGAACCCCGCGGACCCAGGACACCATCTGCTTGTCGGCCAGGCCTGCCAGGGTCCCGACCAGGTCGTCTTCACTGTGTCCCAGGGCGTCGCGGCCAATATCGACCATGTTGGTGAAGGACCCGGCGTTCACCTCGACGCAGATCGAGCCGGTCTGTTCCAGGGTGCGCCCGTACCTGCTTTGCAGGCCAAGTTCGAGGATCGCGTCGAAGGTGAGGCGGTTGCGGACTCGGGCGAGAATCGCCTTCGGCACTGTCGTGTCGCGGTCCGAGCGTCAGAATTCCTCGAAGTTGTGATGTTCGGCGAGTTCGGTGGGTAACAGGCGATAGCGCTTGAACTGGTCGTCGGCGTCGTCCAGCACGGTGCTGATGAGTTCGGGAATCGTAACAGGCTCTTCGCTGATGGAGCTGCGCAGGATGGTGCGCAGGGTGAGGGCGTGGGAGCGCGCCGAAATGAATCCTGCGCGGTGGGCAGCGTCCTGGACAGAGTCGGTGAAGACGAGTGCCTTCTTCTCATCCAGGTCGTCGCTGCCGAACAAGGTGGACAGGTTTACCGACAGCAGTGTGGCGATCGCCGATCCTTGGAAGCGAATGGCGTCCTTAGCTCCGCAGCTAGGGCAGACATCGTTCTTGGCGTCCTTCTCAGCGTCTTGGCCGGCCTGGGTGAGGACGGGTAGCAGAATGCCGTTGCGGTATTCGGGGCTGTCGGCGTCGGGGATGTGGTGATCGAGGCACCTATTGACGGTGTCGAACCAGCACAGTGAGGTCACTGCCTCGCCGGAGTCGACGGCGCGAGCACCCTCCCGAGGGGCCGAGAGTAAGGCTCGGAAACGCCCGTCGTGTGCCGCGTGGTTCCGCCTGATGCTGTCATCATTTGCGCTGAGGTCGTAGCCAGTGCTGGCGAGCTGGACGCCCCATCCGCTGCGGCCACAGCGGCGGCAATACACCGCTGGTAGGGCGACGACCCCCGGCTCGGTGCCGTCGTCGGTCGCTCGACCTACCGGGGTTCCGTCGTCACTCCAGCGAAAGTTAGTGGCAGTCGATACGTCGCGGTCGATGCGGCTGAGCTCGCGAATCCACAGGTGAGTTTCGGTGCTCGGCATGTCACGGTCGGGCAGTGAGCGCAGGTGCCCGAGGGCGCCCAGCAGCTCCAGCAGAAAAGTGACGCGGGGGTCGTCCAGGCGAGCGGTTCCCGGGAGCAGACGGTCGGCAAGGTCGCGAACGTGGGTCGCCTCGGCGGTGGCTTTCAGGAAGTCCCGGATGAAGGGGTGACCTTTGGCGAGCAGGACGAGGTCGTCATGGCTCTTGCGACCTGGTGCGCGCTCGTGGTCGACGTCCGCCTCATCCTCATACAGCCTGGTCAGCAAGGTGGTGCACGCCTGATCGGGGGAGAGACCGGCGATCGCGTCAAGAACATCGGTGAACATGAGGGTGTTGACGATGCGTGGTTTGATGCCTCGATCCTTGAGGCGCTGCTCGGCGTCACCGACCCACTCGTCAATCGGCCTGCGGGACTCGGTGACGACGCAGTCGGCATCGAAGGGCTCACCAAAGACCGTGGTGGCGAAGGAGACCATGTCGCCGGAGCGTTCGAAGTTTGGGGAGGGCGTGGGGTTTCCGCGGGCTGCGTCAGTCGTGAGCCCTGATGCCTCTTGGTGTTCGGTCGTGCCCAGGGTTGCCGAGGTGCCAACGGGAGTGATGCGCCCAAGCGGACGCCCCCATTCCTCGGCGCTGTGAGTGTCAGTTTGGCTGCCGCGCTCTGGCCAGTACGACTTGAGGGCTAGGCCGAATCGACGCAGCAGCATCGCGACGTCGGTGCCCTGGGCGCCGTCGTAGGTGTGGAACTCGTCGAGCACAAGGTATTGCAGCGATTCGGCCGATTGTTGCCAGATGCGCTGGTCCTCGTGACGCAGCAGGAGCTGGTCGAGCATCTTGTAGTTAGTCAGCAGAGTGTCGGGGGCACTGTCGCGGATGACGGCGCGGTCGGTGATGAGGCCGTCCTTGCTGACGATGGTGCGAGATGGTCCCTGTTCACCGGTGTAGATCGCGGCGGTGACCTCGGCCAGTTGCTCATCGGTGGTGATGAGGTGGGCGAGACGCTGAGCCTGGTCGTTGGCCAACGCGTTCATGGGGTAGAGGATGAGCGCCTTGGTGCCGGTGATACCGTCGCGGCGAGCCCGGATGACATGGTCGAGGATCGGCAGCAGGAAGGCCTCGGTTTTGCCCGAGCCGGTACCGGTGGTGACCAGGGTGGGACGTGGGCGGCCCAACGCCGAGTTGAGACGGGCGAAAGCTTTGGCCTGGTGGTTGTATGGCCTAAAACCCTCAGGCATCCAGGTGAGCTGATCGGCGGAGTACCTCGGTGCCGGGGCAAAGGGCATCCGGGTACGCAGGTAAGGCCCCTTGAAAATGCCCTCGTCAGGGTCACGCAAGAACTCGTCGAGGGCGCGCTGAGCGTCGGCGTCGGAGAGGGCGAAGGTGGTCGTGAGGTAGTCCAGAAGGGCGGCCTGTAGCTTGGCCGCCTGCTTCGGGGGACGAGTTCACTCATGAATTAGTTCCTTGAGTCTCCAGTCGACGCTCAAACTCAGCGTAGGCGACGCGCATGTCATGCTCACGGTCATAGGTCTGGAACGGCAGGTCGTAGACGTAGGTGTTGCCTGCCTCATTGGTGTGGGTGAGCTCGCGGGTTGTCGCATCGCCCTTCTTGCGCCACACCTTGAGGACGGCGTTCGGCACCACGCGGCCGTTCGTGTCGTAGGTGTACTTGTCGTGGTCGTAGCCGTATAGGACGGCGAACTGGGTGCGATACACCGTGCACAGCTGGTCGGCGGTGACGCCGAGCATGAGAGCCACGATCGCGTCGATCTCGACGAGGGCCTGACGCCGGTCGGAGGCTCGACGCAGCGGGGTCTGTGGGGTCCAGCTAGGGCCGACGTCGCCCAGGGAGGTGACGGTGTGATCGGTGCTTGCCCAGGCATCCGAGGTGAAGGAGGTGTCGAAGCACTCCTGCCACAGGCCGGCGTAGGCGTCGGTGAGGCAGTTGAGGCGGAGGGTGCGAAGGGCGAGGGCATCAAGGAGTGGATGTCGTGTGGGAGGCGCTGGAAGCCTGCTTAAGACGCTTTCGTAGATCCCGCTCTTCGGGGCTGCACGCACGGCAAAGTCCAGCAGCAGACTTGCACTGAACCCACCAGCTGTGGCGAGTCCCCGGTTAGTGGTTCCGCCGACACAAAACACCCCGTGGGGATGCGCAGCACCAGGCGGAATGATGGCGGGTATGAGCGTTCGCCCCCGGTGTTGGCCGCCATGGCTCTCCACGCCAGACGGTAGTGGTCGCGGGCAGGGTCGCCGTCCCAATGGGTGTAGTCGGCATCGTACCGGGCACGGTCTCCTGCCGGTTTGTACGCGGTGACCGGGATCGCACCGGGTGGCAGGGTTTCGAGGTCCACCTCGGACCAATCTTGGTTGTGCTTCATCGTGCGATTGGGGGACTTGAAGAAGGGCGTCGCAACGTGAAGATGAGGGCCTTGCAGAATGACGTCGTCCCAGGAATCGGGTTGGCCCCAACTCTTGACGAAGTACTCCTTTTGGAAGTCGGTTGTCTCGTTCCATCCCTGCGAGAACCGCAGGTGCAGTGACGCAAGACGTGGGGCCCTCGACAATTGCCGCAAGGTCTCCGCCACATCCCGGTTGACTGTGTAGAGCATTCGGGTCTGTCGCGGAGTCTGAAGGTCGGGATCGAGGATGTCGCGCCAGGTGGCGAGGGTTTCGTCCGTGACGGTCTGAATGCGCTTGCCATGCGGCCGATCATCCCAGTGACCCTCAAACTTGAACCCAGGCGCCTCGCCTGATCCGTCGTGCCGAAGAGATCCGATGACCGTGGCGGGGGTGTAGAGATTGCTGACGTTGAGGAACGATGGCGCGCGATGTGATCCATAGATGTGGACCCCGTACGTGACGTGGTGGTCAATCTCGCTGAACAACTGCAGTTCGTTGACGAATTGCCAGTGGCGGCGTAGCCGCGGGTAGGTGAGCTCGCGAAGGTGCCCGGCTTTCTCGTCAGTGAGATGGGTCTCGGGATGGATGAGTCCGACGGTGCCGCGAGATGACTGGTGTGACCACGTCGTGCACATGAAGCATCGGTAGAGGTCTGGTCGCAGCCCATCAAGTTCTGGGTACATGGTCGGATCGCTGACAAAGCTGCGTACGGCGACCGTTTCGGAGTCCGAAGCAGTCGTGAGCTCGCGGATGCCTGGTAAAAGCAGGGTTGTGGTGCGGCGCTCCCGCTTCTCGGCTTCTGAGGGCTTGTCGACAAGTTCCCACCACGGGTCTCCCTCGGCCAGGAGCGCGTCGATGTCGGAGTCGGGCCGAACCCACGGAGGGTTTCCCACCTGCAGGTCAAACCCGCCGCGCCCAAAGACGGGGGCGAAATCCAACTGCCAGTGGAAGAAGCCCTGCTCCTTGGCGACCTTCTCGCACACCCGCAGCCACGGGTGACGTTCCAGCGCATTGTCCACAGAGTCGGCACCACCTGCACTGATGGCCCAGTTTTCCTGCTCGGCCAGGGCCTCCCATTGGTCGGCTGGAGCCAATTGCTGCTGGGCAGCGTCGTCGTAACGTCTCGCCGTGTTTTTCAGGCGGATCTGGGTTTGGCTGCCAATAATCATCTGGCAGGCGTCAATCCACTCCTCCCAGGTAGGTGGGGCGACGGGTTCCCCTGTCAGCGGCCAAAACCACAGGGCGCACCAGGCATCCATGACTCGCCGCAGCCGGCGATACGCCCCATTGGAGTCAGCGAGGGACTCTTCGACCTGCTCACGGGTGACCGTCGGCTTCTTCGTCGTCGCCTCCCGGCCCCACAACGCGATCTCGCGTCGGGTCTGCTGCTCGGCCACCATGAGACGGCGCAGCGCCATCGTCCACAACTCCTCAGCCTGATAGCCGATATCGACCAGCTTGCGTACCTGAGCCTTCGTCGGCTTGGCCCGCATCTGTTTGCCCCACTTCTTCACCGCGGCAACGCGGTCAGGGGCAAGCTGCTTGGCCTGTTTAGAATCAGCGGTCGCACCCCACCCGGCCCCGGGCAGCAACCAGTGCGGGATGTGCCCGGCAGCCTGAGTGGGGCCAGAGTCGTCGGCCTCGATGCGGTGCGTGAGATCCTCAAGCGGCACATCGGTGGGCGGGGTGCGCAGCCACTCCTTCGACGTCACCTCATCTTCTCGATACACGGCGCGGCGAGCACCAATGAGCGAATTACCCCGACGTAGCCGCAACCCAAACCACGGCGCGTCCAAACCCTTCGCCATGGTGTCGAGCCACAGGGTGATTTCAGCGAACTCCACCGCGGTCGCGTTGAGGTCGACGCCGTACACGTTGTGCAACGCCAGGTAGGCCTTGACCCGTTGTAGCTCAGCGGGGTAATCCTCGGGATCAATGGTGCAGCCTAGCTCGTCCTGCCTGCGCTTCAGGTACTCCGTCGCGAGCTGACGCACTGCCTCAATGGCGAACGCTCCCGACCCCAGAGCAGGCGTCGCAGACGCTCAAGCCCAGGATCTCCTCGGCGGTGGTGGTGTCGTCGATAAGCTCCTCCAGCGCCTGGCCGACGGTGAACTTCGTCAGTACCTCCGGGGTGTAGTAGCTCGCCGACTGCTGACGTTCTCGGCCTGACAACCGAAAGACGAACTGCCCCTGACAGTAGATACGCGGTTCTCGGCGGCCCTGGTCATCCTCGACCAGCACGAAGTCCTTGTCGGCAATGCCCGAGGCCCGATCCAGCGGCACCACCCACGACCCTTTCTGCGGGTTGCCGTCGCGAGCCACCTCGTAAAGATCCTCGGTGGCGAAGAACCCGGTGTAGCTCATGAGGCTCTCGTAGACGGCTCCTAACTGGTTGATGCCTAGCTCGGCGTAGCTGATGTAGCCGCGCTCCCGGCCCCTTTTGCCGTGCTGTTCTTTGCTTAACAGCAGCCGCTCTAGCACCTGCTGAAGTGCCTGATTGCCTAGACCCACCTTGTCGATGTGGGCGGTTGCCTTCGGGGTGAACAGATCGGCGCGCAGGCTGTGGAAGGACAGTCCCGTCGTCGCCTCGTCGACGTCCTCTCGGTGGCCCTGGTCGACGAGCCGGAAGAGGGTCCCCAGACTCTCGTAGAAGTGTGTACCGCGCATGGATTGCTCTGTAACCAACGGTACTTGCACCAGTTCGCGCAGCCGATCAAGGGAATACCCCGCGTCGTACTCAGGGGCCCCAACCGGCAACACCCCCAGCTCGGGGGAGGCCTCGGCGTAGAGCAGGAAAAGGATGCGGTAGAGGAACCGCAGTGACTGCATCGCGAGAGGCTGCGCCTGGTCGGCGGGGAGAGGGGCGAGTTCCTGCTGGCGCCGGCGGTTCACCACCTCGTTGGCGATGATTTCGATCGATTCACGCACTCCCTCACGCAGGTCCTGGCTGACGCCGACGGTGTGTTTGATCGATTCGATGAGGGCGGTCTCCCACCACACCTTGCCTTCGGCGTCAGGGGCCAAAGATCCCGCCTCGAGGCAGGTGAGAGCGCGGTCGACCTCGCCGCCCTTCTTCAGGTCGGCCCGCTCGGCGACGGTCTGCACGTCGACGGCTAGGTACCGGCCCTCAGGCCACCGGCTTTTTTCGGCAACGACGAGCCAGCGTCCGGCCATGATGAGGGCGAAACTCGGCCCTTTCTCACGGACGAACAGGGTGCTCACGAGGCGGCTTGCCGAGCGCACCTCCTCGCTATCCGGGGCGTCGTCTGACGGTCGCCACGGTGTGGTGAGAGTCGGGGCGTCCTTGACCATGAGCTCGTCGTGGGTCTCTACCGGCCGGGCCGTGACAACCGCTAGCGCCGGCTCGTCGACACCCGCCGTCGAGAAGAAGCGCACCGGCCCGTGGGGATCGGTTTTGAACTCACCAGTCAAGTATCCCAGCACGTCCAGCAGCTTCTCGTGGGCCTGCGTCGTGGCGCCGGCCCTTGATGCTTCGTCGAGGTCATCTGAGTACAGCGCGGCCAGCGTTGTCGCGAGCTTGCTGGCCTGCTTGGTGAACTTCGACCGCGGCGTCTCGATGTCCTCGCTATCCCACTGCTTGCGACGATCCAGCACGAGCTTCTGGAAAGACTCTTTACGCGCATCCGTGGTGAAGAAATGCTCGCTGATCCAATCTTCGACGACAATGAGGGCGTCACTGGTTGGCATGGGTGCTCTCCTCACGAGCGGTCGGGAAGTCCTCCGGCACGACGACGAGCAGGGGCCGCGCCAGTTTCTGGTGTGACTCCATGTCGGCGATGAGCTGCTTCTCCTCCTCGATGGAGGTTCGCCGTATGCGCAGGGCATGGTTAGGGATGAGGGTCTGGAATCCTCTTGCCATGTGAGGGTTTTGTGGTTCCATGCGGCAATTCGGTCTTGGGCGTCCCTTTGAGCGGCGTTGAACATGGGCGTGAGCTGGTCGTCTGCGATGCTCATGGCGCGCGCCACCAAGGGTTTGAGATCATCGGGCCGTGCGATGGGTCCTGGATTGGACATGTCAGCGCCGACGCCGACCCCGGCGAGCATCTCGGCCGACGAGTCATGCATGGTGACATACGGGGACGTGGGCTTTTCCGGATCAAGGAACCTGATGCACATCCAACTCGCTGCCATCACCAGACCGCGGCGATCTGTGAGTGTGCCAACGGCCAAGATGGTGGGTGAGTCGACCTTGCCGCGTACTACATAGACAGCAATTACGCGACAGCTTCGACAGTGCGCGATCAGCAGCCCAGTCCAGCACCGGATGCAGGGGACTCAGGTAGTGGGCCTCAGGCCAGGAACTATCGGAATCGTCGGTGAGGGCTCGGTCAAGCTGCGCCTGCGCGGCCGTCTCGTCTGTGGCCAGGGAGAAGCGCTCAAGTACGTGGCGGTCCCGCAGATAGCTCTGCGGTAGTACCTCCAGGCGCTGCCGCAGGTCCGCAGGCGGAACGAACTCGACGATGCCGTCGCCGTGGTCTCGCCACGAGACGCCGCCACCGCGACCGGTCTCCGTCGGGGCTGCCGACGGCGTGGTGTAGTAGGCCTCCAACGCTTCACGCAGGAAGTCGACGGGCCGGGGGTACAGCGGGCTCGGCTCGGCGAACTCAGCAGGCAGGGGCTGGTCATCGACTGCTGCGTTGAGGGAGGCCAGCAGGCAGGCCAGGGAATCATCGGGTGACAACTCGTCGACACTCGTGACAACCTCGTCGAACTTGTGGCGGCCCGCCAGGACCTGCTTGATGTCTTCCTCTTCGGCGCCGACGCTGTAACGGCCCATGAGACTGCCGGCGTCGCCGAGTGCCTCGTGCGCCTCCTGCTCGCGCTCAAGCAGACGGGACAGTACCCGAAGATCGCCACGGAAGGATGGGCTCGACGGCTCCAACAGCAGGGTGGTGATTTGCGGGGAGTGACGCTGGCCGTATCGGTCGATGCGGCCATTGCGCTGCTCAATGCGGATGAGGCTCCAGGGGATGTCGAAGTGGATGAGTTCGTGGCATTGCTGGTGCAGGTTGACGCCCTCGCTGGCGACGTCACCGGTGACCAGCACGCGGATGGGGGAGTTCGACTGTTTGAAGGACTCGACGACCTGCTGCTGTTCGGTGTCGCTGAGGCCACCGTGCAGCACCGCGACCTGGTCGGCGGTGAGGGACAGGTCGTCGATGAGACGATCACGCAGCCAGTGCAGGGTGGCGACTCGCTCAGCGAAGACAACGGCTCGCTCCGGTTGACGTCGATCGATGCCGATATGTCGTAGATAGCGCACTAACTCGTCATACTTAGACGACGAGTCGAAAGCGGCGTCGTTCAATGTATTCAGTCGATCCAGCGCTTCGATTTCGATCTGCTGATCTTGTCTCGGTGAGTGTGCGGTGATGCGTTGACGGCGTTCGCTGATGGTTTGGCGCAGGGCAGCCGGGGAGGACAAGAAGGCCTTAGCGATGGTCCACGGAAAGAGAGCGGTGGCTGCGCCGCTGTACGGGGACGATCCCGCGGGATGTAGCCAGACTCGATCCAACTCGTCAGCGACAGCGTCCTCGGCCGCACTGGCCTTGACAAGGAGGTTCTGTGGGGGGCTTGCGCTCAGCCCAGTCGGCCCCGGCGACGCTGGACACCTCGGGGTCGTTACGGTGGCGTCGCTTCACCAGACGCTTGAGGTCGTCCTTGTCGAGGTCACCATGCGGATTGACGGCGGTGGGCTCCAGCAGTCTGATGAGCTCGGCGAAGGATTTCCGATTGCCATTGTGCGGGGTCGCGGACGCCAGAATGAGGGCGTCGGTATTGGGTGCCAGGGTTCGGGCAAGACGGTTGTTTTGGGTGGTGTCACCGGTGACATTGTGGGACTCGTCAATAACAACGGCGTTCCATTCGTGACGGTGGAGGTCGTGGGCGAAGCGGTCTTGCTTCAGAGTGTCCATCGAGATGATGACGCGCTTGTACCAACTGAAGGGATTGCGGTTAGCGGGGATCTTCTGCTTGACGCGCTGCAGACCCACGGAGTCGAGACGAACGAATGGGATCGCGAACCGGCTCCACATTTCGTTTTGCATCTGCTCCAGCACGTGACGGGGACAGACGATGAGAATGCGCTCGCCACGGCCCCTACGGATGAGTTCGGAGAGGATCATCCCGATCTCGATCGTCTTGCCCAGGCCGACCGCGTCCGCCAGGAGGATGCGCGGTCGAAGATTGTCCGGATCGAGGGCCTGCTGTACCGCCGAGTATTGGTACCGCAGGCGCTTAGCCAGGGCGTACTGGCTGGCGGCCAGCGTGGGTTCCTTGAGGGGAATTGGGGTCTTGCGAAGCGTCGCCTCCAACCAGAGCCGCGCGTCCCGATAGTGCGGGGACGCATCGGCTACCGGGGTCGCGTCATGCGGATCCAGCGGAATGATGGTGTCCAAGTGTTCGTAGAACGTCGCCGTGGTGCCACGGACGAGGTCTGACAAGCCCTGAACCGTCAGGAGCTGTCCGTCGTCGGTCTGCTCAACGGTGCGGACGAGCCACTCTTCGTCACGCACCTGTACGACTGAGCCCGGCGCGACGGTGATTGGCATAGTCAACTCCATCCTTAAATGGTTGCTGCCGTCATGGCACGGGCACGTAATCGACCACACGTTGCGCTCTCATACGGCCGCCATCGTGGCGGTATCCGCATGCGTACGATACATGACGAGCGCTCGCCCCTTCTTCACGGGCCAGCGGTTTTTCAAGGGTCAGCGGTCGATTATGACTTGATCCCGAGGATTTGCAGTCGGAAGTGACTTGAACAAGGCAACCATGAGGCCGATGAGTCCGACTGACAGGCTGATGTGGCCAAGCCCCGCAATGCCGGAGATTGTGGGGGAGACGTCGGTATGTCCGTTGACCTGCATGATGCCGTGGACGACGAGCATGGTGATCGTCACCATCAGGCCAAGGTTGAATCCCCAGAAATACGTGGCGAAGGCGCCGCGGTGCTGCGACAGGGTGAACGCGCGCTCCAAAAGGAGCACGATGAGGGTGAGCATGAAGCCCAGCGCCAGGCTGTGGGTGTGTACCACCTTGAGCTGGGTCCAGCCGGTGAAGTTGTGGGCCTTAGTGAACTCGCGGTAGAGTACTCCGCCGAGCAGCCCAATGACGAGCCAGGTGGTCGCGCAGGTGGCAAGCTTCTTCAATGGTGTCATGAGGTCATCACATCATGGGAATGAGCTGTGGACATGGTCCGAACGGTTGATATGTGGGTGACGCGCGGACGAGTTCAGCCCGCTCTGACGCACCGTGTCACCACGGGTGTGACGTCGACGGTCAATCCATGTATGCTGTCGAAGTCCCCTCGGGGGTGCGCGGATGTAGCTCAATGGTAGAGCCCCAGTCTTCCAAACTGGCTACGCGGGTTCGATTCCCGTCATCCGCTCCATGGTGGCATTGCCTGTGACAATTCCTTTGTTTTGGTCGCAAAAGTCGCACAACAGTGTGAGATTTCTCCCCCATCTCGTAGGGGGCATTGTCATCTCGACACGTACGATTCAATGAACGGATACGCTAACGGAGAATTCCTGAGGGGCGCTTCGAAAGGGTGTTTGCGGTGAGGTCGTATGAATCCGGCGATGAGCTGGCTGCAGAGATTGCCAAGCGTGGCGATCTTTTTATAGGCGAGTTTGCAGACGTCCCCGACGACGGCTGGGACCGACTGGTTGACGGCGTTGATCGTACACCCAGGCAGATGATCGCCTATCAGCTTGGCTGGATGGAGCTACTGCTTGGCTGGGAACGTGACGAGCGAGCCGGCGAGGAGGTGGTGACTCCCGCTCCGGGGTATAAGTGGAATCAGTTAGGCGATTTGTGTCAGGCGTTTTATCGGCGTTGGGAGACGCCCCTCGCTGAAGTGTTGACGGATCGATTCAAGATTTCGCTTGACGAGGTAGTCCACCTGGTTAAGGGTCTCACTGAAGAAGACTTGTTTGAGCCGGGGCAGCGGGCCTGGGCGTCATCGACACCATCGGCGTGGCCAGTGTGGAAGTGGGTGCATATCAACACGGTCGCACCGTTTACGACGTTTCGCACCAAAATCAGGAAGTGGAAGAAACAGGCTGGGTGTTAGGACATGGGTCTCGCCTTCATGCGCTTCCAAAGGTGAATCACCTCATTACCGTCTGAAGTCCAGTCACTTTGACCGAGTACTCACCGTCACATTGACTGGACTTCAGAAGATTTTGGCCTTGGACCCGCTTCGACCCCGCCTCAATTCTTGGGCCCATAGGGGTAGCCCGCTGAAAAGTTCACAGCAACACCGAAACCATTGGCCGAGATCGTGGGCTTGGGCGGGTATCGGTGCCCTGCGGAAATCTTCAGCTGGCTCGGCGGCTACCACGTCGCTAGAATCAGATGGAATGTGTGTTCCCTCAATGGGGACGACAGAATCGGAACCACAGGAGAGACTTCGTGCCCAGCACCCTTGAGAAGCTCAGCACCCACCGTGTGAAGCTCACGATCGAGATGCCCTTCGACGAACTGAAGCCCAGCCTTGACAAGGCTTACAAGGACATCGCCGCCCAGGTGAACGTTCCCGGCTTCCGCAAAGGGAAGGTGCCCGCTCCGATCATCGATCAGCGTTTCGGCCGCGGAGTCGTTCTTCAGGAGGCCATTAACGACGCCCTCCCGGCTGCCTACGGCAAGGCTGTCGAGGAGAATACGGTCGTTCCGCTGGGCCAGCCCGAGATTGAGGTGACCAGGCTGGAGGATGGCGAGGTCGTCGAGTTTACTGCTGAGGTGGACGTCCGTCCTGACTTTGATCTGCCCGACGTCGCCGCCATTTCCGTCGAGGTGCCAGCCGTTGAGGTGCCCGACGAGGACGTTGACGAGCGCATCGAAACTCTACGCCAGCGTTTCGCGACCAACACGGAGGTCGAGCGTGCTGCCGCCAAGGATGACCTCGTCACCATTGACCTTATTGGGACCCGCGACGGCGAGACCCTCGAAGAGGCCACCGCTTCCGACGTCACCTACAAGGTTGGCTCCGAAGGCATGTTGGAAGGCCTTGATGAGGCCGTTACCGGACTTAAGGCTGGCGAGTCCGCCGAGTTCCACTCCACCCTCGTCGGTGGCCCGCTGCGCGGTCAGGATGCCGACGTCAAGGTCACCGTCACCAAGGTCTGCGAGCAGGAGCTCCCAGCCGTTGACGACGACTTCGCCCAATTGGTCAGTCAGTTCGACACCGTTGATGAGATGCGTGCTGACTTGCGCACCGCTCTGGAGAACATGGCTCGCCTCGACCAGGCTGCGGACGCCCGTGACAAGGTGCTTGAGGAGGTCATCTCCAAGATCGACATTGAGCTGCCGGCTAACCTCATTGACTCTGAGCTCGAGGCCCGCCGTCAGCAGGTCAACCAGCAGTTGACTGAGGCCGGTATGACCGTCGAGGAGTACCTCGAGGACTCCGAGGAGGAGGTGGATAACGCCGACGATTTCTGGGCCGAGATCGAGAAGCGTTCCCTGGACGCCCTCAAAGCCCAGATCGTCCTCGACAAGATGGCCGATGACGACGAGATCGGTGTTGAGCAGAACGAGTTGACCGAGTTGTTGTTCCGCAAGGCTCAACAGAACGGTACCTCCCCCGAGGAGGAGGCTCAGCACATGATGCAGCACAACCACCTGCCCGATTGGATGCAGGAAATCCGTCGCGGAAAGGCCTTGGCCTCCATGGTGGGTGCTGCCACCGTCACCGATTCGAAGGGCAATGCCCTCGAGCTCGACCGCATCCAGCCTGACGGCACCATCGCCGACGAGCCGGCTGAGGAGGACGCCCCTGGTGAGGACTCCGCGGAGAAGGTTGATGACAAGGCCGCTGCCACGAAGAAGGCCCCTACCAAGGACGATAAGTCCGAGTGATGATCAGGGACCACGTGTCCCGTAGGATCGACGTGATCCGTTGATGGCCGGCGTCGTTCGGGTTTCCGCACGGCGCCGGTTCCACGTCAATCCCGAGGAAGTTCGATGATCAAACGCCCCACACGACCTCGACGTCGGATCTCTGTAGCCCCCGCCACTCGTCAGTTGCGCAACGTGCGTCAAATGGTGGCTGACGACATCGCGGTGGCCCGTGCGGTCGAGCGTGGCGAATTAGAGGCCGAGGATCGGTCCACCCACGGCGCAACGAGCGCGGAGAAAGTGGCCGAGTCCGGGCTTCAGCCTCAGCCGAGCGACCAAGAAAAGGTTGAGGCAGCCACCAACAAACACGGCTTGCCCAAGCTCACCATTGTTCTGCTGACCGTGGCGGCAGCGTGGTTGGGGCTGAGCTTCCTGCATGAGTTATCGAGTGTCATCGCGCCGTTGTTTTTCGGTTTGAACCTCCTTATTACGGCGTATCCGATTCACACCTGGCTCGTGAAGCATAAGTGCCCGCGGTGGATCTCTGCCACCGCGGCCGGCACCACCGTCATTGTTGTGCTTGCGGCTGGTGTCGCCGGCATGGTGTGGTCGGTGGCAGCCATGATTAACCAGTTACAGAGCTACATCCCGCAGATGGAGAAAATTTATACGCAACTGCTGCACTGGTCGACTCAACTCGGGTATTCGCAGGAAGTCATCACCGATAAGCTCAAAAAGATCGATCCCCAGCAAGTGATGTCGGTCATAACATCAGTGGCGTCGGACACGACCAGCATCGTGACGATGATTATCGTCATCCTCACTGGCATGATCTTTATGGTCATGGATACCCCGCAGATGCATGATCGGCTGCGAATGGCTGGAAACCGCAAGCCAGACGTTGTCTTGGCCTTGGAATCCTTTTCCAGCGGTATTCGTAAGTACTGGCTGGTGACGACGGTATTCGGCCTTATCGTCGCTCTCTTTGACTGGGCGGCCTTGCTCATTATCGGCGTTCCACTTGCCGGGGTGTGGGCACTGTTTAGCTTCTTAACGAACTACATTCCGAATATTGGCTTCATCGTCGGTGTTATCCCGCCAGCCTTGCTGGCCCTCTTCAAAGACGGATGGGTGGCGGCAGTGGCTGTCGTCGTCTCGTACTCGGCGCTGAACTTCGTCATCCAGTCGATCATCCAGCCAAAGTTTGCTGGTGACGCCGTCGGTCTGACACCGACGATGTCCTTTGTTTCTTTACTTTTGTGGGGCTGGGTTTTTGGGGCGTTGGGAACTCTTATCGCTCTGCCGTGTTCCCTGCTCGTCAAGGCCACCCTTATTGACCATGACCCTGGTGCTCGATGGGTCAATGCGCTGATCTCTTCTCGGCCCACAGAAGGGCTCGAGGATGACCCTGATGAGTAGCATGCTGACCGTGTTCGGGAGCGCTGACCGCGAAAGGCGCTGGAACTGTCGTGACCGCACGGTAAATTCAGAATCGTGAATCATCATATTTCGATCACTTCCCAGGGCATGCCCGCCATGGCCGGCCCCGAGACCGGCGGTGCCGGGATGACCGACAACGTCTACCAGTCGCTGTTGCGCAACCGCATCGTCTTCCTCGGCTCCGAGGTTAAGGACGAGAACGCGAATGCGCTGTGCGCCCAGATGTTGCTGCTCAACGCTGAAGATCCCGAGGCCGATATTTACCTCTACGTCAACTCCCCGGGCGGCTCGGTCACTGGGGGGATGGCGATCTACGACACTATGCAGTGGATCTCCAATGATGTCGCCACGGTGACGATGGGCATGGCAGCTTCCATGGGCCAGTTCTTGCTGACTGCTGGTACTCCTGGCAAGAGGTACGCCTTGCCGCACGCCAAGATCCTCATGCACCAGCCGCTCGGTGGCGTTGGCGGCACTGCTACCGAGATCGCCATTAACGCTAAGATGCTTAAAGACACCAAGCGCGAGCTGTCCCAGCTCAACGCCGACCACTCTGGCCACACCCTTGAGCAGATCCTCGAGGATTCCGACCGGGACCACTGGTTCACCGCTCAGGAAGCCCTCGACTACGGGCTCATTGATTACGTCTACAGCAATGCGTCGCAGCTTCGCGGTGACGCTCCCAATCAGTGAGGTGACCATGGGATTCAACGCCTTTGATAGGAATTGGTTGGCTGCTTTGAACGCTGAGCAGGCCGAACAGGCTGCTCCTGGTGGGCTAGCCCCGGCAGGTCCGCGCGGCGACTACTACATCCCGCAGTGGGAGGAACGCACCTCGTACGGTGTACGCCGCGTCGACCCGTACACCAAGTTGTTCGAGGATCGCATCATCTTCTTGGGCACCCCGGTGACTGATGACATCGCCAACGCCGTGATGGCTCAGCTGTTGTGCTTGCAGTCGATGGATGCCGATCGTCAGATCAGCATGTATATCAATTCGCCAGGCGGCTCGTTCACCGCTATGACAGCGATCTACGACACCATGAACTATGTGCGTCCTAATGTCCAGACAATCTGTCTGGGCATGGCGGCATCGGCTGCGGCCGTGCTGCTGGCCGCCGGCGCGAAGGGACAGCGGTTGTCCTTGCCGAACTCGACCGTGCTCATCCATCAGCCAGCCATGGGCCAGGCCACGTATGGTCAGGCCACCGATATTGAGATCCTGGACGACGAGATTCAGCGCATCCGCAAGCTCATGGAGAACATGCTTGCTACGGCAACTGGCCAGAGCGTCGAGCAGATTTCCAAGGACATTGATCGCGACAAATACCTCACTGCGCAGGGGGCGAAGGAGTACGGCCTTATTGACGATATCTTGACCTCGTTGTGAGGATTCGACGAGGTCGTTGTCCGGTGACCCTCGAGGGTCACTGCAGGGTTGGTTGTCGTCACCGGACACCGGTGACGACAACACCTGAAATGGATACCGTCCACGGCTAGGGTAGACAGTGCACACCTCAGGAGGGTGATCGTCCCGGAGAAGACGGATTAACACGAGCCTGCCGAGTAGGAGGGAAGCTGGATGGCGCGAATTGGTGAGAGCGGAGACCTGTTCAAGTGTTCTTTCTGCGGTAAGAGTCAGAAGCAGGTCAAAAAGCTCATCGCTGGCCCCGGGGTTTACATCTGCGACGAATGCATTGACCTATGCAATGAGATCATCGAGGAGGAGTTTTCGTCCGCCGAAGAGGTCGGTGGTGTCGAGGACCTTCCCCGCCCGCGCGAGTTGTGCGACTTTCTTGATGCTTGGGTGATCGGCCAGGAGGAGGCCAAGCGAACCCTCTCGGTGGCGGTCTACAACCATTACAAGCGCATCCAGTCCGCGGTCGACGTGCCGCACGCCCGTCGCGCCGAGGACGACGGGGTGGAGCTCGGTAAGTCGAATATCCTCCTGCTCGGGCCGACCGGTTGCGGTAAGACCTACCTAGCCCAGACGATGGCTCGTCAGCTCAACGTTCCCTTCGCAATGGCTGACGCCACTGCGCTGACCGAGGCAGGCTACGTCGGCGAGGACGTCGAGAACATCCTGCTCAAGCTGCTGCAAGCAGCTGACTTCGACGTCAAGCGGGCTGAGCGGGGAATTGTCTACATTGACGAGATTGACAAGGTGGCTCGCAAGTCGGAGAACCCGTCAATCACCCGCGACGTCTCGGGTGAGGGCGTCCAGCAAGCCCTGCTAAAAATCCTTGAGGGGACGGTAGCCTCAGTGCCTCCCCAGGGGGGACGCAAACACCCCCAACAGGACTTCATCCAAATCGATACCACCAACATCCTGTTCATCGTGGGCGGTTCCTTCGCCGGCCTCGAGGACATCATCACTAAGCGGATCGGCACCCGTCCGCTGGGATTCAATAATGATCCCGGTATGCGCAAGGTCGTTGAGGGTCCCGAGGCTTTCAGCCTGGTGTGTCCAGAGGACCTTCACCAGTTTGGACTTATTCCAGAGTTCATCGGACGCCTGCCGATGGTTACGGCTGTGCATCCGCTCGACCGCAAGGCCCTGGTCCGCATTTTGACCGAGCCTCGCAATGCCTTGACTCGTCAGTTTGAGAAGCTTTTCGAGCTGGACGGGGTGGAATTGACCTTTAGCGATGGGGCCTTGAGCGCGATCGCCGATAAGGCGGTTGCGCAGGGGACCGGTGCCCGCGGGTTGCGGGCCATCATTGAGGAGACCCTCATGGACGTCATGTTTGATGTTCCCTCCCGCGAAGACGTTGCGCGTGTCGTGGTGACCCGTGAGGCCATCACCGGAGAAGGCAAGTGCGAGTACCACCCTTCGCCGAGCTTGATCCACGGGCGGGGGAGGCTGTCGGCCTGAACCCAGTGTTCGTCAGGAACTCGACGAGGATTCATCCCTTCGGTTGGTTGTCTGATCCGGGCAGTACCCTGACACCCATGGCAACTGGATATCTGCGTTACCCCGATGTCCACGGTGACCTTGTGGTGTTCATCGCTGACGACGACGTGTGGTTGGTTCCCATCACCGGAGGACGGGCGAGTCGTCTTACCAACGATCATGTCATGGCCCGCAATCCTCGCTTCAGCCCTAATGGGGCCAAGATTGCATGGACCTCCTACCTAGGCCAGCGGCCCGAAGTATTCGTCATCGATCTGGCTACCGGAGATCAGCGCCGACTCACATGGCTAGGGGCGGCGCGCAACCTCGTCGTCGGCTGGCAGGATGACGAGCACGTGGTGTTCACATCCCCGCACCAGAGCAACGACATTGGCCTGACATGGTTGTACACCGTCTCCCTCGACGGGAACGTCGAGCGTCTTGGATACGGGCCGGGGATGGATCTGGCCGTCAGCTCGGACGGAGCGGTTGCCGTTGTTACCCCGAATTCTGGCGACTGCTCGCGGTGGAAGAGGTATCGCGGTGGAACAGCGGCACAGATCTGGCTGCGGCCCGCTGGGGCCGATAACTTCCTGCGGCTGCTGCGTGATGGCAACGACGACTACGACGGCCGCTACGCCGCAGCCGGACGGTACGGAGTCGGGTGGATCGACGGTCGTCTCATTTTCAGCTCCGATATGAGCGATGGTGACTGCCCGCAGGCGCAGGCCCAGCTTTGGTCTGTGAACGGGCGGGGACACGATTTGTGCCAGCACACCCACCACGGTCCCAAGCAGGGCTACGTTCGTGACCCGCGTACCGACGGTGTGACGATTGTTTACCATGCCCACGGCGCATTGTGGACGATGGCTGGTCTCGACGCCGAGCCGCAGCGCTTAGAGATTGATCTCGGTATTGGAGCCCCTCCGCGCGTGTCGCTGGACCCCACGGATCGTCTGGAAGCGGTCGTCTCGGACCACGGTGGCGACGGATCTTTGCTTGAGTGGCGAGGGGCTGCCTACTTCCTCACCCATCGCTCCGGCCCTGCGCGAGCCCTCTCGGCAGTTGACGGTGTTCGCATCCGTGAGCCGTGCGTTCTTGGCCAGACTGGCCAAGGCGTGTGGGCCAGTGACGTTGACGGCGAGGATTGTCTTGAGGTCGCCAACCTTGATGGCACTGGTGAGATTCGCCATGTCGCCCAGGGGCAGATCGGTCGCGTCCTACATGCCGCTCCCGCTCCCGACGGCAAAAAGGTTGCCCTCATCAGCCATGACGGCCGCATCCTGATTGTCACCATTGCCGACGGGACCACCCGTGAGGTGGGAAAATCTGTGGAAGGCGAGGCGACTGGACTGGCATGGTCCCCTGATTCCCGCTACTTAGTGTGGCGATCCCCGATGGCTACCGGCGAGGGCATGATCGGCCAGATCCGTTGCTGGGATGAGCAGGGAGCGGGGGAGTCCGTTGCCCTGACCCGTGGCACCTTCGACGATTCCACCCCGGTCTTCACTGCCGATGGCAAGTATCTAGCGATGTTATCGGCGCGAACCTTTGACCCGAACTATGACGGCCAGACCTTCGACCTGTCCTTTGGCCACACACAGCGTCCGTGGCTCGTCCCGCTCAGTGCCACCGAGGCGTCCCCCTTCGGTCCATCGCCTCAGGGCTGGCGTATCAGCGAGGTGCAGGATGCCAAGGCCAAGGCCACGACTGAAGCCGCCGATGATGACGAGGATAGGGTTCCCGAGGTGGTGTGTCGCCTCACCGTCGATGGGTTCGAGGAGAGGATGGTGCCCTTCCCAGTGCCGTCGGGCTCTTACCGGGACCTCGCGGCTGTCAAGGACGGCTTGACCTGGATCGAGGTGGCCGACCGTGGCGGTGAGCTCGGAGCCACCCGGGCTGGGGTCAGTGGGGAGACACCCAGCGACGTACTGTGGCACTACAACCTGTCAGCCCGTCATCTTGACAAACTGTGTGAACGCGTCGACACCTTCTCCGTTTCGGGTGACGGTGAACGTCTGGTGGTCCGTCACCGCGATGATGTCGTTGTGGTGCCTGCCTCCCACAAGGTCGAGGAGGACGATCCGGCCTATATTCGGGTGGATCTGACGCGGTTGCGGCGGACCGTTGACCCACGGGCCGAGTGGCGTCAGATGTACGACGAGAATGGCCGGATTATGGCCACCCACTACTGGCGCGAGGATATGAACGGCGTCGACTGGGACGGTGTTCTCAAGCGTTACCGCCCGCTGGTGGACTTGTGCCACGTCGTCGATGATCTGCACGACATCCTGTGGGAGACCGTCGCTGAGCTCAACACTTCGCATTCCTACGTGTCGACTCCTGGAGCTGGCGGGGATTCGGATATGCGCGCAGGCTTGCTGGGTGCCGATGTCAGCAGCGAGGCTGGCGGGGCCAAGGTCGTCCGAGTGATCCCCGGGGAGTCCTCAGACCCACATGCTTGGTCCCCGCTGCGGGCGGCCGGGGTGGCGATCGGCGACGGTGATGTCATTATCGCGGTGGACGGCCGGAAGATCGGCGTTGACGGTGGCCTCGGAGAGCTCTTGGAGGGTTCGGCCGGGCGAGTCGTCGAGTTGACGGTGCGTCGTGGCGAGGAGGAACGGCGCGTCGCTGTCGTACCGATGGCGGATGAGGCGGCGTTGCGGTATCACGACTGGGTGGCCTCACGTCGCCGTTACGTCGAGGAGCGTTCCGATGGACGACTTGGCTATCTGCACGTGCCGGACATGGTCTCCGACGGGTGGGCCGAGTTGCACCGCCAGATCGGTGAGGCCACGCGTCACGAGGGGGTCATCGCTGACGTCCGGTTCAACCACGGCGGCCACACGTCCCAACTGGTCGTCGAGAGGTTGGCTCGCAAGGTCATCGGTTGGGATCGCAGTCGTTGGTACGCCACGGCGGTCACCTACCCACAAAATGCGGTGCGCGGACCGATCGTTATGGTCACCAACCAATGGGCCGGATCCGACGGCGACATCGTAGGGGCGGTTACCCAGGCCATGGGGTATGCCAAGGTCATCGGTGAGAGGTCGTGGGGTGGCGTTGTCGGGATCGACGGCCGCTTTGACCTCGTTGACGGCACCGGCGTCACCCAGCCCCGATACGCGGGTTGGTACGGTGATTACGGCTGGGGTGTCGAGAACCACGGTGTCGATCCGGACATCGTCGTGACCGTCAGTCCCGAGGATTGGGAGTCCGCCAGCGACGTCCAGCTCGACGCTGCGATCGCCGAGTGCTTGCGACAGCTCGACGAGAAATCGGCAGCCACCCCGCCGGAATTGCCCGGTCCGGCATTTGGTCGGTGCTGAGCCTAGTTCGTCACGGCCACCGGGACACGGCCGACAAGGATCAGCCCCTGCATCCCAGATGCAGGGGCTGATTTATCCAGGGCGGGACTCACGACATGGGCGTGAACCCTCAACCGATCATCATCGGCCGGCCTCCACAACAGCTGTTACCGTCGCGGCCTCCAAGCTGCCGAGCCCGGCGCCGTCTGCTCCGGTACGAGGTAAGGCATGAGGACGGCTGGGGCGTTCGCTGGCTCCAGGAGTCTCGGGGGAACCGGATGCTGTGGGAACGGGGGTCGAGGGCTGCGCCGGTTGGATCGGTTTGGGCGCCGGCTTGCAGGCATCCGGGAACACCGCGGCCTGCGTAGAGGTAGCGGAGGCCGGTCGTGGACTGAGCTTCTCGATGCGCAAGTTGTCGATGGACATGTCCCCGTCACCCTGGTGGGTGAATCCGATCCAGGCGGGCTGATCCTTCACGACGATGTCGGTGGAGAAGTGGGTTGTCGAAGTGGCGGGTCCCATGGCATGAGACTCGGCGATGACTTCCTTGATGGACTTTCCATTGACCTTGTCGTGACCTATGACGAACGAGTACCCGGGCTTGTCAGCCTGGTAGTCGAAAGAGACGCGGTATCGGGTCCCGTTCCCGGTCAGAGGGGCGGACGCGGCGGTGGTGCGCAGCACGATCCCGTTGCGTTCTTCGTGCATCTTCAAGGACCAGTCACCGCTGAGAACCGAATCCATGGCCCGACCGTTCCAGCCTTTCTGGGTGTAGGGCTCATGGCGACGGGACAACTGGGTCCGGGCATCTCCGTCCATGCCTGCACTTCCTGTGACGAAGGGCCAGTAACCGGTGTCGACGTCCTCGAAGTCCTGGAAGAGAACGGTCGCAGGTGTGGCGTGGGGGTCCTTGGGCGCGGCAGCGTCAACGACTCGGAAGTCATCGGCGCTGACGACAGCATTACCGGCCAGCGCCTTCAAAGTGACGGTGACAGGCTTGCCGTCAGAGTGGAAGGCAACCCGCAGCCGCTGGTGATAGGTGCCGAAGTACTCGTCGGACGCGGTGGCGTTGATGGCTGTCGTGGACGTGATGACGGATGCCGCGTGGCCCCCACATCCCCTCTGGTGGCCGATCGGGGTGACCCCGGTGCCGTCGGCGGCAAGTCCCACCGGACGGGTTTTGGTTGGATCTATCTGGACCCATGCCCACAATGAGTGGTCACCAGCAGGCAGAGTGAGGACTTGAGAGACCTGCGACTGTGCCTTGCCGAACTCGAGATGGAAGTTGCCACGGTCGTTGTGCTTGACTGAGACGTCTCCCCGAGCATTCCAACCAGCAGTGTTACCGGAGTAAAACCCCGGATTGACGAAATGGCTTCCCTCTCCCCAGTTCGGGATCGTCGCAGCAGGCACTTTTGACGTCGGGTAGAGGACGTAGGCAGTCCTGGCTTTGGTCGCGGGAATCCTGATGGACCCGTTGATGACGGGGATCTCAGCGACCTTGACACGGCCAGTGTCGGTGAGTTTGAACAGGGTTACCGACTTCTGTGCCGTCCAGGAATTCGTGAGTTTCCAGGTCGCGGAGCCATTGCCCGGATTCCAGTAGTACAGACGATCACCGCCACCGTTGGACCAGGGCAGCAGGTAGGCCCCGCCTTCCCTGAAGACCGTGGCGCCGTCGAAGGTGATGGTCCTTGCGGTGGGAATCTCATGACCCGAAATAGACTTCTTCGACGAGGTTGCCACGGTTCCGTTCGCGAAGGCGATACGGCCATCTTGCCAGGCCATGATGTCCGAGCGCTGCAGGAACTTGGTGGGCAGGTTACGTTGCCACACATTCGCGATGAACGCGTTGTAGTCGTTGTGGCTCGTCCAGCCCTCGTACTCGACGACATTAGAGTTGCCAAGGATCGGGTCGGGGTTCCAGGTGTCGCGGCGGGAGTTGTCGATGAACCGAATAATCCGGGAACTGTACCCCTTGTTACCGGTTCCGTAGTTCTCGTCATTGGCCCAGTGCGACCAGCGGTTGTAACGCGGATAGGTTGAGGACCATTCGGAACCGATCTTCCAGCCTTCGGCGTTCAGAGCTGTGGCGATGCGGTCGTTCTGCCAACCGGCAGGGTAGTTGGTGTCGAAGTACAACCAGTCGAGGTTGGACTTGGCTCCCAGCTCCCTTCTCAGTTGGTTAAGCCGGGCGAAGAGCTGACCGGACCCAAGGTCCTTGGCGTAGTCCATCCGGTAAGACTGCTCCATCCAGTCCCACGCCTTCTGGTACGGCTTAACGAGGATGTTGTCGCCGAAGTGATTTGCCTCGGGGTAGGACTCTACGAGGTTTACGTGAATGCCGAAATCGGTGTTCCACTGTTTGCCCGACTCGGTGAGCTTCTCGAGATCCTTCATCCGGCCGGCACGATGGGAGACGTTACCGCCGTAGTCGGGGTGTGCGGAGTCGTGGCCCTCGGCCTGGTAACCCTTGAGCAGAGCCTGTTGACCGAGTCCGTCAGTCGCCAAGGAGATGTGCTTGACATCATCCAAGGTACGAAGGAACGGATGAGTCGCCTGGGAGACGATATTAAACGGAATATGGGTGATGACCTTGTTTGCCACGTCCCCCGAGCCGGTCGGCTGCATGGTGACGTCCCGAGTGGCGACGGCTGCGTCCTGCCAGTCAACCTTGCCGTCGGTATTGGCGTCAGCGACGATCTTCACCCGGACGTACGGGGTGTCCGGGTCCGGGCCGATGCCGTCCTGGACGGTGGCACCGCCGGGCAGCTGGCACACGGCCTTGTTGCCGAGTGAGTCGGTGGGACAGGCGGTGGCGGACCCTTTGCCGCGATGGACCCAGGTGGCCGGTTCGATGGCCCCGACTTTAGTCCCCTCGACCTGGGAGATGGAGTGGACGAAACGGGCAACTGTGGCGGCGGAGCCGACTAGGTCGTCCTGGGTTGCGTTGTCCTCGAATCCGGCAGCAAGCGTGGAATCGTTTGCCATAGCGACCCAAGAGGTATCCTGCGAGACGTCAGTGGTGGCAAGGGGTTGGAAGAGATCGCCGGACTTGTTGCGATCGACGACGATACTTGCGCTGCTCAACTGGGCTTTTGGATCGGCCGAGGTGACCGAGGCAAGGGCGAGGCCGGGCACCGACACGGTGTTGACGCGATGGTTGGCCGTGTCGACAATGTGTGGGATCGACCATGTCATGACACCATTGGCGATCTCGACGTGTGCGGTGAGCTCGACGCCGGGCAGGTCTCGGAAGGTGAGCTTCCAGGACGCGGAGGAGCCCGTCGTCCTAGGTACGGAGACAGTGGCGACGTGGTCGGTGCCGTTGATCCTGACCTTTGTCAACGGGGAGCCGATACGCCCGGCCATGCGTGCCTGGCCGACGACGTAGTCGATCACCTGCGGGAAGTCACGACGGACTCTCACTGTTACGGCGCCGTCGGACAAGCTGATGGCGTCCTTCGGGACCTCAGGGGGTTGGGGGCGTCGATGACTTCGGATTTTTTGCGGTCCGCTCGTTGGTATGCCAGTTTGTGGCGAGGCTGCCATTCAGGGTGTTGGGGATCGGTTCGGTGGCGGTGGCCGAGTCGACGGCAACCGCGGTAATCGTCTCCTGGTTAATCCGGTGATATCCGGTTTCGGCATTCGCAGGAGCCGTCGGCGCGATCAATGCGAGCATCGTGCCCGCTGACACGGCGAGCGCACCGATGGACCTGCCCCTTGGTGTTCGCGACATCGTTGTCCTTCCTCGGGACTCCTCTTGACTGGAGTTCGTTGCGTACAGGTTGAGGAGAGGCTATTGAGTGTTGCCGAAGCGCTGCAAGGGTATGCGCAGACCTTGTGAACGCTTGGTGTAATCGTGAACAGGATGACTTCACTACGGAAAAAGGGGCCGACCACAGCGACGGTCAGCCCCTTCCCCGTAATTCCGGGATGTTTACTGGTTCCGGAATGAATCAGGAATTGTGATTCCCTCACTTCGTGGGTTTGGCTGGCGGCTCACCCAGCTTGGCCTCCAGGGTCAACTTGTCTCCCTCGGCGCGGAAGGCGAAGGACTCGGTTCTGGAGACTTTGGCCAGGTCGGACTCGACGGCCCTGAGGTTGTCGATGACCGAGGCTGGGGCACTGATACGAGCCAAGAGAATAGGGGTACGCATAGGAAGCTTATGGGTCGACTTCACGCCGCGAAGCTCGACCAGGGCAGCTGAGATGTCGCTCATGAGATCGGCGTCACCGGCGGCGGGAACCTCGTCGGGATTCGGCCACGTGCTGGTATGCACTGAGCCGTTCTTCCACCAACTCCAGACCTCCTCGGTGACGAAGGGCAGGAATGGCGCAAAGAGGCGAAGCATGACGTCGAGGCCCAGACGTAGGGCTGTCCGGGCGCTGAGCGCACCGGCGTCGTCGATGCCCCCGGAGTTGTATGCACGCTCTTTGACCAGCTCGAGGTAGTCGTCACAGAAGGTCCAGAAGAATTGCTCAGAAACTTCCAGGGCAGCGGTGTAATTGAACTTGTCGAATGCCTCGGTTGCCTCGACGATGACCTGGCGCAGCCCGGCAAGCATCGCCAGGTCGGCCGGGTTGGTGATGTCGCAGACCTGGCCGCCTTCGCCAAATCCGAGGACGAACTTCGAGGCATTGAGGATCTTCATAGCTAGTCGGCGTCCGACCTTCATCTGGGCCTTGTCGAATGGGGAGTCCATGCCCGGACGAGCCATAGCGGCTCGCCAGCGCACGGCGTCGGCACCAAACTGATCAATGATTTCGGTCGGAACGACGGTGTTGCCCTTTGACTTGCTCATTTTCTTGCGGTTCGGGTCAGTGACAAACCCGGAGATCGCGGCGCGTTTCCACGGCAGTACACCATTCTCCAGATGCGCCCGCACCACGCGGGAAAATACCCAGGTGCGGATAATGTCGTGGGCCTCGGGAGCGAAATCCATGGGGAACGTCTTGGCGAATAGATCGGCGTCACGCTCCCAGCCGGTGACGATCTGGGGAGTTAGGGACGATGTTGCCCAGGTGTCCATGACGTCCGGGTCGCCAATGAATCCGCCGGCGACACCGCGCTGAGACTCTTGGTAGCCGGCTGGCGGCTGGGAGGCCGGATCCACTGGGAGGGCGGATTCATCGGGTAGCAATGGGCGGTCGTAGTCCGGCTCGCCGTTGGCGTCCAGCGGGTACCACACCGGGAAGGGAACGCCGAAGAAGCGCTGACGGCTGATGAGCCAGTCGCCGTTGAGCCCCTCGACCCAGTTCTCGTAGCGGTGACGCATGTGTCCGGGAACCCACTTGAGCTCTCGGCCACGTTCCAGTAGAGCGTCGCGCAACTCAGTGTCACGACCGCCATTGCGGATGTACCACTGCCGCGTGCCAATAATCTCCAGTGGCTTATCGCCTTTCTCGTAGAAGTTGGCCTTGCGTTGGGTGGGCTTGGGCTCACCGTCCATCTCGCCGGATTCCACGAGGGCTTCGACGACGAGCTTGCGGGCGGTAAAGGTGGTCGTACCCGCGATCGCCTCGTACTTATCGGCCGACCCGGCGTCGGTGATCCATTGCGGGGTTTCCGACAGGATGCGACCGTCACGGCCGATGATGGTGCGGGTGGGCAGTTGCAGTTCACGCCACCATGCGACGTCGGTGAGGTCACCGAAGGTGCAGCACATGGCGATGCCGGCCCCCTTGTCCATCTCGGCGGACGGATGAGCCAACACCGGCACCTCAACCCCGTACAACGGGGTGGTGACGGTGGTGCCGAAGAGGTGCTGGTAGCGCTCGTCGTCGGGGTGAGCGATGAGGGCGCAGCAGGCGGCCAGTAGCTCGGGTCGGGTCGTCTCGATGAAGATGTCCTCACCGTTGGGGCGGTGGAAGCCCAGACGGTGGTAGGCGCCGGGATAGTCGCGGGCTTCGAGTTCGGCCTGAGCTACGGCGGTGGAGAAGGTAACGTCCCACAGGGTGGGGGCATCAGACAGGTATGCCTCGCCACGGGCGTGATTACGTAGGAAGGCCAGCTGGGCTATCCGCTGCGACTCCGGCGAAATCGTGGTGTATAGCTGATTCCAGTCGACGGACAGACCAACCGAGCGCCACAAGTCCTGGAAGGCTTTCTCATCGACGGCGGTCAACTCGACGCACAGCTCAACAAAGTTACGACGGCTGATCGGCACCTGACGCTTCGGATCCGGCTTGGCTGGCGGAGTGAACTTGGGGTCGTACGGCAGCGAGGGATCGCAGCGCACGCCATAGTAGTTCTGCACGCGGCGCTCAGTCGGAAGACCATTGTCGTCCCAACCCATCGGATAAAAGACCTTCTTACCGCACATCCGCTGATAGCGCGCAACGGTGTCGGTATGGGTGTAGGAGAAGACGTGCCCGGGGTGCAGGTGACCGGAGACGGTGGGCGGCGGGGTATCGATCGAGAACACCTGCTCCCGCGAGTTAACCGTGGTGGCGTCGAAGGCGTAAAGCTGCTCGTCCTCCCAAACTTTGCTCCACTTTTCCTCCAGACCTTCGAGGGCTGGTTTATCGGGTACGACACCGCGCGTCGGAGGTATGGCGGATGAGGGGGCAGAAGTCTGTGAGGTCATATTCCAAACTCTAGTGTTCGATTCGGACAGGTCACCAGACGAACGGTGTTCGCTAGTCGCCTTGAAGAATGAGACGAGGAGCCTTGGGCGTGCTGGGGCTCTCGATCACGATGGATACTGGGGAATTAATGCTCCTATGTCAGTGGGCCTTCTTAATGGCCTGGAGCAACTCGTTCGCGGAAGGAACGGACTGGAAGTTCTGCCAGCCCTGCCATGGCTTTCCGTTGACGAAGAAGGCCGGGGTGCTGGCACTGCCAAACTTCTGCAATTCCTGCAGTCCCTTGTCGTTGGCATTCTTGACGAACTGTTCGGTCTGTTTGTTGTCGTAGATGTGCTGGAATGTGGTGAGGTTTTTGCCAGTGATACCGGCCTCTTCGGCGAAGGTTTTGCGTAGCTGGTCGTCGGTGTAGCCAACACCTTCCTCGGGTTGGTGGCGGTAAACGACGTCGTGGTAGGCCTCGTACTTACCCACGACGTCAGCGGCGGCAGCGGCCATCGCGGCGCGGGTGGAGGAATCGTTCTGCATATTCTGGTCGAGGAAGGTCATGGTGTGGTATTGCAACCTGATCTCCCCCTTCGCCGACAGTTCATTGAACTGTTTGCCGAGTGTATCCTCGGCGTTCTTACAAGCGGGGCACTGGTAGTCCTGGAACACCGTGACGGTCGGGACATCCTTCTTCGCCTTGTTGGGGTTGAGGGTGTAGACCCCGTCTGTGGTGGCCGAGGGTGGCGTGATCTGGCCAGTGGTGGGCACGTCGTTGGATTTGTGGTTTAGCCCGAGGACGACTGCGATGACCCCCACCGCGATGATGATGACGCCTGCAACGACGCCAATGATCCGACGGCGTTTGCGGGCAGTCTCCTGGGCCTGTTGCTGTGCACGCAGTGCGGCTCGACGCGACGTGCTGGAGGTCGTGGCTTTCTTATCAGCCATCGGGTTCCCCTTCGTACAAGTATTGAGTGCTAGATGTGTCAGATTGTGATCGTAACCGGTCGGTAATTAAACCGTGGCACCGGGCTCTGACTCAACTAGCCAACCAACGGTCCACTGAGAGGATGGACTGCGGGCGAATTATCAGCCATACTCCGCAGAGGGCCAAGCCGAAGTCACGCAGAATGTCGAGTATGTAGGTGTGCATGGTGTGAGGCCACGACTGAGCTATGGGGCCCCCATTTCCGAAGCAGCCGCAGTCCAGTGTGATGTGGCGTACCCACACTGACGCTATTCCGGTGATGAAGACGACCATTGCCACTGTACCGAGCAGGGCCGTCCATCTAGTTGCTACACCGCAAATCAATAGCAGCCCGACGATGGTCTCAAGGATCGGCATCATCCAACCGACGATAGGGGCAAGGTCCCAGGGCACGATCTGATAGGTACGTACTGACCAGATTGTGGAGTCTATGTCGGTGGCTTTGATAACTCCCGCAACGAGCAGAGTGCCACCAAGGATAAAACGGGCCGCCAGGCCTACCCAGTCGCGCACTTTGACGGAGCGCGACGATGGTTGAGAGTCCATAGCTGCCATCTTAGTCGGGTTTCGCCATGGTAAGTGATATGTCATCCACAATGTGGATGAGTTGTCACTGGAGGCTCTGACAATCGGTTGCCCGGTCGTCCGTATGAGATCGGCGCCAGGACCACGACCATCGTGACGCTAATCACGTGGCATCACAGCGAGCAGTTGTACCTCGGCAGGCCGATTGAGGCGTCATGGTCGACCATCCAACTCGTCTCGATAGTGCCATTGGCCCAGGTCGCTGGTAAGGACTCGTCTCCAGCAAACACTTTCTCTACAGCGTCGGCTTTCTCGAGGCCACTGACAAGAAACCAGACCCGTTTAGATCGGTTGATGACGGGCATCGTCACTGAGAGGCGATCCGGCGGAGGCTTAGGAGCATCCGTGACGCCAACGGCCAGCGCTGCCGCCGTGGGGTTGAAGGATGGATGACCCGGGAAGAGGGAGGCGACGTGGCCGTCGGTCCCCATCCCCAGCAAACAAATGTCGAACACGACGTCGCCGAGCTCCTGGGCGTAGGAATAGGCGGCCTCGTCGGGATCGGCTTTACCGTCGGCGGCGGGCATGACGTGGGTCTTTGAGGGGTCGAGGCGGAGGGCTGACGACAACAGGGGCAGGGCTTGCAGGGAATTGCGGTCAGGATGGCCGGTGGGGACGAATCGGTCGTCGCCCCACCAGACGTGCAACTGGTCTGGACGAATCTTGGCGCATTCGGGAATGTCTCCCATCGCGGCATAGACGATATTGGCGATCCGCCCGCCAGTTAGGCACAGGTCGATACGTTCCTGCTCGGCCTGAACTCTGACGATGGTTTGGACTAGTCGGTGGGCAACCCCCTCAGCCAGTCTCTGGGCGGACTGGTACCGCATGAGGCGTCGGCTCGTCATGACCCATCCTCATCACTTGTCGACGAAATGCGGTCCGCCCCATCGTGAATTTCAGCCATGACAGTGGTGAAGGCATCGTCGGGGCCGAGCCGTCGAAGTTCCTCACCGATGAGCATTTGTACATTGCGGCGGTCCAAGGCCACTCCGCGCGCCGGCTCTCCCGGGATCCGGTAGACGGCATACCTGCCACTGCGGCGACGAATCTCGATGTCACCACCGGCTGTCGCCATGATGATGGCAGAAATGCCGGGCGCATCAGATGCCGCCCGTTCGACCTGGACGCCGAGACGCAGTCCCAGCCAGGCTGCCAGCAGCATCGCCGGCGCATTATCGGCGGCTGACTCCACTCGGGCGAACTTGACGGTCACGGGGTGCTGGTCCAAAGCGGCTGCGGCTAGGGCTCTCCAGCCAGTGGTGCGAGCCCAACATAGGTCGGAGTCACCTTCGGTGAGGTGAGCTGCACGACGGGTGAGGGCTTTGCACGGATCTTTATCAGCTGCTGAATCGGTGATGCGACGGTCTGCGAGGGCTCCGATGGGGTCGGAGGCGAGGTCGTCAGGGCCGGAAAACGGCCACCATGCGATGACGGGGGAGTCCGGCAGTAGCAGCGGGAGGATGACTGAGGCAGGACGTTTCGCCATGGCCCCGGAGAGCCGCAGCACAATGACATCCCCGGGAGTGCCTTCACCGGCGTGCACCTCGGCGTCGAGCTTGTCTTTGCGGGAACGCGTCGTCACAACCATGAGGAGGCGTGACGGATGCTGTCGGGCGGCATCTCTGGCCGCGTCGAAGGCAGCATCGAAGTGGGAGGAGTCGCAGATGCAGATGAGGGTATGGACCAACCCAGACCCCGAACCTACGGTGCGACGAGCCTCCACAATGGCCGCACCAATCGTCGAGGCGGTGGTGTCGCTGAGCGTGACGATCATGTCTCCTCCTCAAGGCCTGCGCCAGACAAACCCGTCGCGGGCAATCATCTCGTCAGCCTCTGACGGTCCCCAGCTACCGGCTGGATATTCGCACGGGGGAGTGTCAGACTCGGCCCAGAAATCCAGCACCGGGTCGAGGATCTTCCAAGCCAATTCGACCTCTTCATGCTGGGGAAACAGTGGCGGGTCGCCTAGGAGAACATCGAGAATGAGCCTCTCGTAGGCTTCCGGGCTGGCCTCGGTGAAGGAGGATCCATATGCGAAGTCCATCGTAACGTCGCGAAGTTCCATCTGGGTGCCTGGCACTTTGGCGCCGAACCTTAGAGTCACTCCCTCATCAGGCTGGATACGAAGTACGAGGGCGTTAGTGCCGAGGGCAGCGGTGTCTGAAAAGGGTAGGTGCGGGGCGCGCTGCAGGTTCATGGCGACCTCGGTGACTCGTCGAGGCATCCGTTTGGCAGTGCGTAGGTAGAACGGAACTCCAGCCCAGCGTCGATTGTCGACGGTTAGCCGCACAGCGGCATAGGTTTCGGTATGGGAGCGAGGATCGACGCCGTCTTCCTCAAGGTAGCCGCGCACCCTTTCGCCCCCTTGGCGGCCAGCCACATATTGGCCGTGGCAGGTCTGGGCGGACATGTCGTCAGGCGGTTGAATTGCGGCTAAAACCTTGGTTTTCTCTGCGCGCAACTGCTCGGCGCCAAAACTCGTCGGCTCCTCCATGGCGGTCAGCGCCATGAGCTGAAGCAGGTGGTTCTGGATGACATCGCGGGCGGCACCGATGCCGTCGTAATAACCGGCACGACCAGCGATTCCGATGTCTTCTGCCATGGTGATCTGGACGTGAGAGACGTAGTGGTTATTCCAAATCGGTTCGAAAATCTGGTTGGCGAACCGGAATGCCATGATGTTCTGGACAGTCTCCTTGCCTAGGTAATGGTCAATGCGAAAGACCGACTCCGGGCTGAACGCGCTACTGATGATCTCATCGAGATCGCGGGCACTTTCCAGATCGTGTCCGAAGGGTTTCTCAATGACAACCCTGCTCCAATGGGAGGAGTCGTGGCTGGTCATGCCATGGCGTTTGAGCTGGCTAACGACCGCCTCAAAAGACCTCGGCGGGATCGAGAGGTAGAAGGCATGATTGCCGCCAGTGCCTCGTTCCTCGTCAAGTTCGCGGATGGTGTCGGCTAATCTCTCAAAAGCGTCGTTGTCGTCGAATTCACCCCGGACGAACCGAATGCCTTCGAGCAGTTGCTCCCAGACCTCCTCGCGAAAGGGGGTACGGGCATGCTCAGCTACGGCGTCGTGAACAACCTTGGCGAAGTCCTCGTCCTCCCAATCTCGACGAGCGAAACCCACCAGGCCAAAACCTGGTGGGAGTAGACCACGGTTCGCCAGATCGTAAACAGCTGGCATGAGTTTTTTACGTGAAAGGTCACCGGTGACTCCAAACATGACCAGAACGCATGGCCCGGCGATCCGTAGCAATCTGCGATCTGAGGGGTCCCGCAATGGGTTGACGCGGTCGCCACGCAGCCCGCTGGTCGCTCTGGTGGTGCTCCCTGGAGCGTCTTGACCTGCCACCTCACCCGTCCTTCCTGGAGATGTCGTGCGGATCCGTCATCCCACCTGCCCAACGGTAGCCGGTCGATCCACCAGCGATCGTGTTCAGCGACGGGCTGACGACGAGATCCTCCATCGGAAGGTTGGTGATGAGGACATCGGCAACCAAAAAGCCTAAAATTGAAACGGTAACCATTCGCGGCGCTCCTCACTTCACGGATGTGCCGTGCCCAGCAGTGGTCACAGCACCTTTCTTGATTTCGAAGGACACCGTGAGCAACCAGACGACGCACGTGACGACGGCGCCAGCCTCTCACCGTCCCGACTCCGTCGAGATCAAGGTGGAGCAGAAGCAAAATCGTACCCGATTGTCGACTCGTGACGTGGTGGGCGCCTACGTCGCCCTGACTAAACCGCGTATCATCGAGTTACTCCTGGTGACAACCCTACCGGTGATGTTCCTGGCCTCCCACGGTGTGCCGAAGCTCGGTCTAGCAGTTGCGACGATGTTGGGTGGACTTTTCGCTGCTGCCAGTGCGAACGTCTTTAACTGTGTCATTGACGTCGATATTGACGAGAAGATGCGTCGAACCCGCCGCCGTCCTCTTCCGCGTCATCAGGTGCCGCGTCGCGGCGCCTTTATCTATGGAATCGCGCTAGGGATAATTGCTACTATCATCCTGGGATTAGGCGCGAACTGGTTGTCAGCCGGGCTGGCGTTGGTTGCCAATCTGTTTTACGTTTTCGTGTATTCGATGCTGCTCAAGCGCCGTACCTGGCAGAACACTATTTGGGGCGGTATTGCGGGATGTTTCCCACCCCTCATTGGTTGGACCGCTGTCACCGGACGCGTGGGATGGGAGCCATTGGTGCTTTTTCTCATCGTGTTCTGGTGGACTCCGCCGCATACCTGGGCACTGTCTTTCCGGTATCGCGAGGACTACAAGGCCGCCGGCGTGCCCATGCTCCCGGTGGTAAGGGAGGCCCCAGAGGTCGCCGTCCAGATCCTCGTCTACACCGTTGCCACGGTAGCAACATCCCTGGTGTTGTGGCCGGTGGCCCACACGGGGTGGATCTACGGTGTCGTCGCGGTACTCGCTGGGGCCGTCTTTATCGTGGAGGCAGTCCAATTGCTGCGTCGCGCCAATGCCGGCTTGCGTGACGTCGTACTCAAATCAATGCGTTTATTCCATTGGTCGAATACTTATCTGTCGTTGCTCTTTTTGGCTATTGCGGTTGATCCGCTCATTCATCTGTGATTGCTACCTGAGAAGTCTGTTTAGCACCGTCATGCCACGGCGTCAGGTAACGTCGACGTCAGCGACGCTGCTGTGACCGAACGGCAAGATCCGAGGAGCATTCATGACCACCATGTCAACCATTCGATCGGCCCTAGGGGCGAAGGTCGACCAGGCAGCCAAGCTGCTGGCGGACGGTTACCTATTTCAGGAGAGGCTGAGGGCGTCAAAGGGTCGTAAGGCTAGCGACGGATGCCCCCTCGACTTCACCTTCATGGGTAAGCCCGCCACCCTAGTTCGCGGCAGCAAGGGGATCGATCTCTTCTACGACACCAAGCGGGTGAAGCGTGAGCAGGCGATGCCACTGCCGGTGCGCGGTCCGCTTTTCGGCGCAGGTGCTATTCACGGCACCGACGACGACGTCCACCTGGCCCGCAAGGCCAACTTCGTCAAGGTGGTATACGACGATGCCCAGGTCGAGCGCTTCAAGCCGATTATTGAGGACGAGCTGCGCAAAATGGTCCAGACCTGGAGCCGTCGCACCGGCAATGTTTACCAGGACACGGTGGTGGCATACGGACGCGCCGCGCTCAAGTGGGCTGGGGTTCCCGGGAGTGATGCCGACCTTGATCCGTGGGCTGAGCGTCTTGGCCAGATCGTCGAGGGATTCGGGCACATGCCCGCCGGACACGCCCTGGCTTGGGTGAATCGTGCCCGTTGCGACAAATGGGCCGCGAACCTCATCGACAAGCAGCGCAGCGGCGAGATCAACGCGCCCGAAGGCACCGCGCTGTGTGAGTGGGCGCGTTTCCGTGGCACTGACGGCGACCTCCTTGACGCCAAGCTGGCCGGTATCGAGTTGCAGAACTCCACCCGTCCGGCCATCGCGGTGAGCCGGTTCGCGGCCTTCGCAGCGCGATACCTGGTGCTGTACCCGCAATACCGTGATGACATCGCAGCAGAGGTGGAGTCTTCTGGGACCCTGGTCGACAATGAGCACGCGATTGCCTTTGCCCAGGAAGTTCGTCGTATCAGCCCCTTCGTGCCTATGCTACCGGCTTTCGCCCGCGACGACTTCGAGTGGGATGGTCACCAGATCAAAGAAGGCCAACGTGTCATCATCGACGTCCTGGGTACCAACACCGATCCGAGCGAGTGGGAGGAGCCGCTGCGCTTCAAGCCGGAACGTTTCCTGGGGGTCGATAACGCCGAGACCATTAAAGCGTTCATCCCGCAAGGTGGTGGCGACGTTGCTACCGGCCACCGCTGTCCAGGAGAGAAGATAGCTGTCACAGAACTTGCCGCTATCGTCTCGGCGCTGTGTCAGCCCGGGATCAGCATCGATCCAGGCGATCTCGATTACGATCCGACCATGATGCCAACAAGGCCGCGTAGCGGTGGTCGCGTGCATCGCGGCTGACACCACTGATGGGGCGGGTCGGGGCATGGCCTCAATCCGCCTTGTCGTCTACTGCCCGTCGTCGTGAACGCTCAAAATTGCCGGTTGAGCACGGGGGAGGGAGTAGGACGCACACTGCACCACAGGGCCCCAACTGTCGCCGCTGCCAAAGAGACGCCAACCATGTGCCAGATAACCAGCCATGGGTTGAGGTGAGCGAAATATTGCGAGTACCCGATGATAGCCTGATACGTTTCGACGGCCACCAAAAAGATGCTCCAGCGACGCATCATGGCTAGATGACGGGTCGTGGCGATGATCAGGCAGGCGATCGTCAGAGCTGCCGTGATCCACACCGAGATGCCGTGCAGCCGGGCGACGGTTTCAATGTTGAACCCGGTGCGTGCCGAGTCCGAGTCGCCGGCATTAGGCCCCGACCCCGTCACCACCGTTCCCAGCCACATGACCACACACATCATTGCCACGGTGGCTCGCACCAGGCCCATCGTGAGTCCGTCAACGGCTTCGCTGGAATGAGGACCGGCCAGCCAGATCATCTTGACGTCGACAAGGATAATCGCCACCGACAGCAGCAGGTGCAGGGCCACCACGAAGGGATTGAGGCCCATCCGCACGGAGATGCCGCCGATGACGGCCTGGAGAGCAATTGAGACCAGGTTGATCCAGGACAGAGCCATGATTTGGGCTTTGGCCTTGACCCGGTAGCAGCGGACGAGAACCCCAATAGCCACCGCTACAAGCACGAAGGTCAGGAGCCGGTTACCGAACTCAACGAAGGAATGGATTCCCATTTCCTCGTGCGGGGTGAACGATCCGGCGGTGCAGTGAGGCCAGGTGTTGCAACCCAGGCCTGATCCAGTCAGACGCACCACTGCACCAGTAACGATGATGCCCATATTGGTAACGAGAGCTGCGATGCACCAACCGTACAGACGACGATCCCGGGCAGTCATGAGATCCACGTGAACACCTTTCGTGCCAACAATCCGAGCAAAAACGCCCAGACTGCCAGGCTTACTAGCGGCCACCACAGAGGTTGTCCAACTCCCCAGGCGCGCAGCGACTCTCCGAGAGCAGCGGTAGGTAGGGCAGCGACGACGGGGCGAGTGGCCTTCGGGTAATCCGCTAGCGGCCACACCACGGCACCAGCAACCAGACCGACGATGTATACCAGGTTTGCCAATCCGAGAGTGACTTCAGCTTTGAGGGAGCCAGCCATGGCGAGGGCTGCGAGTCCGAATGCCAGCATCGCGAGGATGACGCTCACCAGGGACGGTAGCCAGGCTAGGGCGGAACCATGGGGGCGCCAGCCTAACGTCAAGGAGACGATGACGAGCAGTATCACCTGAGCGAGGCTGATGACGGAATATGCCATGGCCTTGCCAGCCAGCAGACCCGACCGACCCAACGGGGTTGCGGACAATCGTTCGAGCACTCCGTAACGGCGCTCAAAGCCGGTCATGATCGCCTGGGAGGTGAAACATGTTGACCAGATGGCGAGAGCCAATACTGAGGGTGCCAAAACGTCCATCGTCAGTCCGACCCGGCTACCAAGGAAGCGTCCGGCAACGACGATCCCGATAGGAATGACGAGGGCCAGTAGTAGCTGTTCCCCGTTGCGTATGACCAGGCGCACCTCCGTAAGGGCATGGTTGCGCACGCGTGCAGCAGCCGGTGCGGCCTGAGGCGCGGGGCGGAGATCAAGTGTCGTCATGTCAGTTCCTCCCTGCGGCGCGGTCACTGGTGTGGGTGAGGAACACATCTTCCAAACTCGACTCAGCGGTCAGCTCCGGCACAGTCCCATGGGCTGCGACCCTGCCGCGATCGACGATCCAGACGTGATCAGCCAGCCGCTGGGCTTCGTCCATATTATGGGTAGTGAGTACGACGGAGACCCCGTCGTGACGCATTTGCTCGACGGTCTCCCACGTGTGGTGGCGGGCGTGAGGATCCATCCCCGATGTCGGTTCATCAAGGAATACCAGTTGGGGACGGCCTACTAGGGCGGCGGCGAGGTTGACAGCCTGCTGTTGACCACCGGAGAGGCGTCGATAGGTGATGCGCGCGAACGGCGTAATCGCGAGCGCCTCGATGAGAAGGTCCGGGTCAATGGGATTGGCGTGCAGACCAGCCATATAGTGCAGTAGCTCGCCGGCTCGGATGCCGCTCCACGCGCCGGCGCTCTGAGGCATGAGCCCAGTTGCGGCGGCGGCCTCGGGACTGCCTGGGGCATGGCCGAGTACGTCGATGTGTCCAGAATCGGGGGAGATGAGAGACGTGCAGCAGCGCATCATCGTCGTCTTACCCGCGCCATTGGGACCCAGCACAGCGGTGATAGCGCCGGTGGCGGCGGTCAGGTTCAGCCCATCGAGGGCAGTGACACGACCAAAGGTGACCCTCACGTCCTCCAGAAGCAAGGCTTGTGTTGGAACGTGAGGGTCCAGAGTCAAAGGGGTTTCCGGCACGACGGCTAGTGTAGAACCCTTCAGCCAATCACAACTTGCTTCCGGCCTCCTTAGCGACGATGCCGAACTCTTCGGGATCCCTCGTCGAGTCGATTTGCATGCCGTAGAAGGAGCGGTAGACAAAGAAGCAAGCGACGAGGACGAACACCGCGGCAAGGATGTAGGTCAGCAGACCGGCGCCGATCGACACTGCCAACTCCACGGCCAGCAGGCCGAAGAGAGTCGTGAACTTGACGACCGGGTTAAGAGCCACCGACGAAGTGTCCTTGAACGGGTCGCCGACGGTGTCACCAACCACCGAGGCGTCATGCAACTCGGTGCCCTTGGCGTCCAGATCTACTTCAACGATTTTCTTCGCGTTGTCCCACGCGCCACCAGCGTTGGCCATGAAGATGGCTTGGTAGAGGCCAAAGATGGCAATCGAGATCAGGTACCCAATGAAGAAGTACGGATTGACGAAGGCGAACCCGAGAGCCGCGAAGAACACCCCCAGGAAGATGTTGAGCATGCCCTTCTGAGCGTATTCGGTGCAGATCTGGACGACCTTCTTGGAGTCTTCACTAGAAGCCTTGGTGGCGTTTTCGTCAAGCTGCATATTGTTTTTGATGAACTCGACAGCACGGTAGGCGCCGGTCGTGACGGCCTGCATCGAGGCTCCGGAGAACCAGTAGATGATGGCACCGCCGGTGATGAGGCCGAGCAGGAACGGGGCGTGAGTCAGGCCAAGGTTGTTGACCTCAGCAGCATTCGATAGGCCCTCGGTAAGCATCATGATGATCGAGAAAATCATCGTGGTCGCGCCGACGACAGCAGTACCGATGAGCACCGGCTTGGCGGTGGCCTTGAACGTGTTACCAGCGCCATCTTGAGCTTCCAAGATGTGCTTGGCGACGTCCCACCGCGGGGCGAATCCGTAGTGCTTCTCGATCTCGTCGGAAATGTTCGGGATCTCCTCGATAGTCGACAACTCGTAAACGCTCTGGGCGTTATCGGTCACCGGACCATACGAGTCGACAGCGATCGTCACCGCCCCCATACCGAGGAAGCCAAAGGCGACCAGGCCGAAAGCGAAAACTGCCCACTTGACCTCACTCATAGCTCCCATATCGCCCAGACCTGAACCGGCGCCCGAGACAAGGAAGGATGCGCCCATCAGGGCGACGATGACGATGCCCAGCCAGAAGTCCGAAAAGTTACCGGCGACCAGGCCAGACAGGATGTCCAGGGAGGCGCCACCCTCACGGGCGCTCGTCACGACCTCCCGAACGTGACGGGAATTCGTTGACGTGAAGGCCTTGACGAGCTCCGGGATGAGGGCACCAGCCAGGGTGCCACAGGAGATGATGATGGACAGCTTCCACCACATCGTTCCGTCACCCATTGAACCGAGCATCCACCAGGTGGTTAGGACAGTCAGCAGGATCGACATCACCGAGGTAATCCACACCAGGGAGCTCAGTGGCTTCTCAAAGTCCATCTCCGGCACCCTGCCGTAGCGGGCCTTCGCGACGGTGTTGTTGATGAGGTAGGACACGAAGGACGCGATGAGCATGACGACGCGCACGACGAAGATCCACACCAACAGTTGAACCTGCTCCGTCTGATCCGGAACAGCTCCCAGTACGAAGGTGATGAGGGCCACGCCAGTGACGCCGTAGGTCTCAAAGCCATCAGCGGATGGGCCGACGGAGTCACCAGCATTGTCACCGGTGCAGTCAGCGATCACACCGGGGTTGCGGGCATCGTCTTCCTTAATGTGGAAGGCAATCTTCATAAGGTCAGCGCCGACGTCGGCGATCTTGGTGAAGATGCCGCCAGCAATACGCAGGCAGGCCGCGCCGAGGGACTCGCCGATCGCGAATCCGATGAAACACGGGCCAGCGAGATCGCCGGGCAGCACTAGCATGATGAAGAGCATGAGGGTCAGCTCAACGCTGATGAGGACCATGCCGATGCTCATGCCAGAACGCATGGGGATGTCGAAGGTCTCCCATGGGGAGCCGCGCAGTGACGCATGGGCGGTACGAGAGTTCGCGAACGTGTTGACGCGAATGCCATACCAGGCGACTCCGAAGGAACCCGCCATGCCAACAAGGCTAAACAGCAAGATGATGAGCACCTTGGCGCCCATATGCTCGAGGAACAGGAAGTACACGACGATAACCGCAGCGATGAAAGCCCACAGCAGCATGAGGAATTTGGCCTGCTGCCTGAGGTAGGTCTTACACGTCTCGTAGATGAGCTCGGAAACCTCGTGCATCGCCTTGTGGACGGGCAACTTCTGCAGCTTGGAATAGGTCACCAGACCGAACCCCAAACCGAACAGGCAGATTACCAGTCCGATCCACAGCAGGGTGGTTCCGGAGACGTTTCCGACTTGCTCATTGAGAGAGGGCAGTTTCAGGTTGGCCTCACCGCCACCTCCCCCTTTAGTCTTCCCGCCGGAGCCACATCCGGCTAGAGCGAGGGTGGTAAGAAGTACGGGCAGTACGCAGCCAAGTAGGCGCTTCATGGGGGAATCCCCCTTGTCAATCGTGCTCACGATTCCGTCTCTTCCCCGAGAGCTCTCGTGTACCTGCATCCGTGCAGGCCTTGCTTCTAACCGTATGACTTGGTCGTCCCCTTGTCAGCACTCAGAATCAGGATGTGCAGAATGTCACCCGACAAGGCTGGTATCGCTCATAGGTATGGTACGGCTCGGTGTCCACGGCCCTAGGGATTCGCCGTCGACACTCGAGCCGGCGCCGTTGTGCCCCGGATGACAAGCTCTGGCCGTACCAGACGTTCACCGAGGAAGGCTGCGTCGCCGTGAATGAGCCCCATGAGGGATTGGACCGCCATCGTGGAAATAAGCTCAACGTCTTGACGAAGACTCGTCAGTGGAGGATCGGTATACCTCATGAGGGCCGAGTCGTCACACCCAATGACTGAGACATCACGGGGAACCGTTAATCCCTGAGCCCGGGCGGCGCGGATCGCTCCCAAAGCCATCAGATCGGAACCACAGATGATAGCGCTGGCCCCTTGGCTAAGCAGGTCGACTGCGGCACGGGCCCCACCATCGACAGAGAAGACCGTATTGCTGATAGAGATCCTGCCACGCCGGTCGAGACGACGATCCATGGCAGTCCGCAACCCTTGTTCTTTACGTTGCACCGGAACGTATCGTCGTGGCCCGACGGCCAGGCCGAGGTGTTCGTGACTGAACCCGACTAGGTGCGCGACGGCCTGGTCCATGGCAGACATATCGTCGTCACTGATGTGGGGAACCGCAATGGCAGGGGAGTAGCCGTTAACAAGCACTAACGGTAATCCGATGTCAACCAGCTCGTGGTAGGCAGACATGTCTGCCGTGGTGTCGGCGTGGGACCCAGATATGATGATGGTTCCGGAGACCTGACGTGACCGTCGTGTGAGGCAACTCGACACTCATCATCGAGCAAAGGTTCCTGCATCAGAAGGACACTTCGTTGTCGCTCCCTTGCAAACTGACGCAATTTTTGCAAAGCCTTTCATTAATGTCCAGTGTTGAAGGTGTGAACCTTGTCACAATGCGATGTGAGAGTGGGCTTGGCTGGATTGCCGGGTGACCGCGTGCGTCATCTACGGCCAATATGGGGTTTCGCTGTGCACGAATTTTGCGATGCCGTCGATGCGGGATGGGATGGATTCGCCTACATTGAAATCCGCGGATATGTAGGTCCACCTAACTTGCTTCGAGGTGGCTTTAGGCAACAATGGAGTTGTGAAAAATTCGACCGACACCGAGGTGGCCGTCGCAGGTCGCGACATCGTCGGCGAGCACAAGCAGGAGATCACGGACAGTTCCACGAGGGATCGTGTGATGTCGTCCATCCTGCACAATGGCCCGTCGACGGCCAGTGAACTGGCCGATCGTCTCGGTCTAACAGCGGCGGCGGTACGTCGTCATCTTAGTGCTCTGGTGGCCCAAGACCTCGTAGATTCCCGTGAGAAAAGGGTCTTTGGAGCCCGAGGGAGGGGCCGACCGTCCCGCGTGTTCTTCCTGACCGATCATGGACGGGCTGACTATTACACCGCCTACGATGACCTGGCGATATCGGCTCTTCGGCAGCTTGCTGATGCAGCGGGCCCCTCTGCTCTTGACGCGGTAGCTAAGGCCCGAGTCGATGATATTGAGTCGCGTTACCGCTCGCTGCGTCAGACGCGTCCCGACGAAGTCCCGGCTCAGTTGCTCGCTGAGGCTCTGTCGGCTGACGGCTACGTGGCCACCATCCAACCGGCTGGTGCGGGGCAGCAGATCTGCCAACACAATTGCCCCGTGGCCGAAGTAGCCAAGGTTTTCCCGCAGATGTGCGAGGTTGAGACTCAGTTGTTTTCTGAACTCCTCGGGTCCCACGTTCAGCGGTTGGCGACGATCGCGCATGGTGATGGGGTATGCACGACCCACGTTCCCGTCGACGTTGAAATCACCCGTAGGGCACTCTCTGAGCCGTCCAAGCGTCCATCCATCCGAAAGGATCATTCATGACCCAGGTTGACACCCCCGCAAGCCTCCCGGGCGCCGGCGCCAGCCAGGACGAACACCTGGCTGCCCTGAGCGGTTACAAATATGGCTGGCATGACTCTGACGCTTACGCCGCTGCTTCCCAGCGTGGACTGTCCGAGGATGTCGTGCGTGGCATCTCGGCTATGAAGCATGAGCCACAGTGGATGCTTGACATGCGCCTCAAAGCTCTCAAGCTTTTCCAACGCAAGCCGATGCCGACCTGGGGTGTTGACATCAGCACGATTGACTTTGACCAGATCAAGTATTTCGTGCGCGCCCAGGAGCGTCAGGCAGCGTCGTGGGAGGACCTCCCTGCCGATATTAAGAACACCTACGACCGTCTGGGTATCCCGGAGGCCGAGAAGGACCGTCTGGTCGCCGGCGTTGCTGCCCAGTACGAGTCCGAGGTGGTTTACCACAAGATTAACGAGGAACTCGGCAAGCAGGGCGTCGTTTTTCTTGACACCGACACTGCGCTCAAGGAGGAACCCGAGCTCTTCCGTGAGCACTTTGCTAGCACTGTCCCACTCGGTGACAACAAGTTTTCGGCCCTTAACTCGGCGGTGTGGTCGGGTGGCTCCTTTATCTACGTGCCGAAGGGCGTCCACTGCACCATCCCGCTGCAGGCCTACTTCCGGATGAATACCGAGAACCTTGGCCAGTTTGAGCGGACCCTGATCATCGTTGACGAAGGCGCATACGTCCACTATGTCGAGGGCTGCACCGCCCCGATCTACAAGTCGGATTCCCTGCACGCCGCGGTCGTCGAAATCATCGTCAAGAGGAACGCTCGCTGTCGTTACACGACTATCCAGAACTGGTCGAACAATGTGTACAACCTCGTCACCCAGCGTGCCTACGTCGAGGAGGGCGGCACAATGGAGTGGATCGACGGCAACATCGGTTCCAAGGCCAACATGAAATACCCGGCCTGCTACCTCATGGGCCCCCACGCCAAGGGTGAGGCGCTGTCGGTTGCTTTTGCCGCCGAGGGTCAGCACCAGGACACCGGCGCCAAGATGGTCCACAACGCCCCCTACACGTCCTCGACGATCGTCTCCAAGTCGATCTCCCAGGGTGGAGGACGCTCTGCCTACCGCGGCCTAGTCGCCGTCGGCAAGGATGCCCACCACTCGTCTTCAGCGGTGCGTTGTGATGCCCTGCTCGTCGACGACATCTCAAGGTCGGATACCTACCCCTACAACGACATCCGTACTGACGAGGTGTCGATGGCCCACGAGGCCACTGTCTCCAAGGTGAGCGAGGACCAGCTGTTCTACCTCATGCAGCGTGGCCTGACCGAGGAGGAAGCGATGGCCATGATCGTGCGCGGATTCATCGAACCCATCGCTAAGGAACTGCCGATGGAGTACGCCCTGGAGCTCAACCGACTCATCGAACTGCAGATGGAGGGTGCGGTCGGCTGATCCGATCCCAGCCCCAACGAACCCCACTTTTTCGAGAAAGAGAGATACCCCGTTGAGCGCACCAGTTGCCGCGCCCCACAAGGGCCACAACGTCGCCATCGAGAATGACGTCGAATCCCATCTGCACCCCACCCCATCGTGGGAAGTCGCTAACCACCCTATGCCCACCGGGCGCGAGGAGATCTGGCGGTTCACCCCGATTAAGACCTTCACTCCGGTTCTGTCCGAGGTCGCGCTCGAATCGAGCCAGGAGGCTGATGTCATCGACGTTGACATCAAGGGGGCTGACGGCATCACCGTCACTGACCTAGCTACGAGTGAGCTGAAGGGACTGGCAGAGACGCCGCAGGACCGCCTGTCGGCCCTGGCCGCGGTTGATCCGCACGCCGTCAATCGCCACATCGTTGTCCCGGCCGAAGCCTCCCTCAAGACCCCAGTCGAAGTCACCATCACTGGTCATAACGACGAAGTCTCCTGTCACCACAACGTCGTCGTCGAGATTGGCAACCATGCCGAGGCCACGGTCATCGTGCGTCACCGGGGCATAGCTCACCTGGGGGAGAACTGGACCTTCCGCATTAGCGACGGTGCTCAGGTTATGGTGTTGTTCGTCCAGGAGTGGGACGACGGTGCTGTCCACGGAGCTCAGGTCTCCTTCGAGATTGGTCGCGACGCCACTGTCCGCACTGCCCAGGCCAGCTTCGGTGGCAAGGCCGTACGCATCTCCCAGACAGCCTCCTACACCGGCCCTGGTGGCAATCTGACCCAGCTCGGCGCTTACTTCGCCGATGCCGGTCAGCACATCGAGCACCGCCTGTTCGTCGATCACAACGCCCCCAGCACCGAGTCTCACGTGGATTTCCGTGGCTGTTTGCAGGGCAAGGACGCGCATTCGGTGTGGATCGGTGACGTACTCATTCGTCCGGTGGCAGAGGACATCGACACCTACGAGTCCAACAAGAATCTCGTCCTCACCGAAGGCTGTCGTGCCGATGCGGTGCCAAATCTGGAGATCCAGACCGGCAATATTCGTGGCGCCGGACACTCAGCCTCTACCGGACGCTTCGACGCCGAGCAGCTGTTTTACCTGCAATCGCGCGGCATCGAGGAGGTTGAGGCGCGCCGCCTTGTCGTGCATGGTTTCTTTACCGACATCGTCCGCAAGATCGGCGTGCCCGAGATGTCCGAGGAGCTCGTGGCCCGTATCGAGGCCGAACTCGTCGCGAGCCTCGGCTCCCCCTCCCCGGCGAAGGAGAGCTGATGTCCGTCGTCACTACCCTCTCGGATCTCGCGGAGAACTCTCCGCAAGAGTTCGAGGTTGACGGCACCGACGTCGTCCTGGTGCGCACCGACGGTAAAGTCTATGCCGTTGGCGCTATCTGCAGCCACGCGCAGGTGCCGATGGTCGATGGTGACGTCGAGGATTGCGGCCTCGAGTGCTACATGCACGGGTCCATCTTCGACCTACGCACCGGCGAACCGCGCAACCTTCCGGCTACCGAACCACTTCCCGTCTACCCCGTGACTATCGACGGCGACGACGTTCTCGTCGACGTCGCCAATCCCATCACCAAGGAGTCCTGAACTACGATGGCAACCCTGCAGATCAATGACCTTCACGTCGACGTTGAGACCGAGGCTGGCCCCAAGCAGATCCTCAAGGGAGTCGACCTGATCATCAATTCCGGAGAGGTCCATGCCATCATGGGCCCGAACGGTTCGGGTAAATCGACCTTGGCCTACACCTTGGCGGGCCATCCTAAGTATACCGTTACCGGTGGTTCCGTCACCCTCGACGGTGAGGACCTGCTGGCTATGACCGTCGATGAGCGCGCTCGCGCCGAGCTGTTCTTGTCGATGCAGTACCCCGTTGAGGTGCCTGGTGTTTCGGTCGCTAACTTCCTGCGCACTGCCCGCACTGCTATTGAAGGCCAGGCCCCGAAGCTGCGCACCTGGGTCAAGGAGGTCAACGAGGCGCTGACCCGTCAGGAACTCGATCTCGACTTCGCCGAGCGCTCCGTTAATGAGGGATTCTCCGGTGGCGAGAAGAAGCGTTCCGAGATGGCTCAGTTGGAACTGCTGCACCCGAAGTTCGCCATCCTTGACGAGACCGACTCCGGCCTGGACATTGACGCCCTCAAGGTCGTCGCCAACACGGTTAACCGCTATATGACCGACCCGGAGCACGGTCTGATGCTTATTACCCACTACACCCGCATCCTGCGTTACGTGACGCCCACTCAGGTTCACGTCTACGTGGACGGCCGCGTTGCCGCTACTGGCGGTCCGGAGCTGGGCGAGGAGCTCGAGGCCGAGGGTTACGAGAAATACCTGTCTGCTGCTAAGGCCAACGCCTGATTATGAGTTACGACGTCGAGAAGATCAGAAAAGATTTCCCCATCCTGTCGACCAGAGTGGGGGAGTACCCGTTGACGTACCTCGACTCGGCAAACACCTCCCAAAAGCCCCAGGTGGTCATTGACGCCCTAAGTGAGCACTACGCGCGTCATAACGCCAATGTTGCGCGGGCTATGCACCAGCTCGGATTGAAGTCCACCCAGGCCTATGAAGGTGGGCGGGAACGCATCGCGCGGTTTATCGGGGCGGCATGTCCTGAGGAAGTGGTGGCTCTGTCGAACGCTTCGGAGGCCCTCAACCTGTGTGCGTACACCCTGGGCGAGCGTCTCGGACCTGGCGATGAAGTCGTCATCTCAGTGATGGAGCACCATTCGAACCTGGTCCCGTGGCAGATCGTTTGTCAGCGCACTGGTGCCACCCTGAGGTGGTTCGACATTACTGAGGACGGTCAGCTCGACCTCGAGAAGGCCGAAGCAGAGGGGCTTATCAACGAGCGTACCAAGGTCGTCTCGTTAACCTTGGCCTCCAACGTGCTAGGGACGATCAACCCTATTGCGAGGATCGCCGACCAGGCCCACTCTGTTGGTGCCGCCATGGTCGTCGACGCATCTCAGGCCGTGCCCCAGATGCCCGTCAACGTGACGACCCTGGGCGCTGACATGGTGGCCTTCACCGGCCACAAGATGTGCGGGCCGACCGGCATCGGCATCCTTTGGGGCCGCTACGACCTCCTCGCTGAGTTGCCGCCTTTTCTCGGCGGTGGCGAGATGATCGAGGTCGTACGCATGGAGAGGTTGACCTACGCCGGGCCTCCGCACCGTTTCGAGGCTGGCACGCCGCCGATCGCACAGTTGGCCGCCCTCGGGGTGGCAGCCGACTATCTCGACGACATCGGGATGGAGGCCATCGCTGAACACGAGCATGAGCTGGCTGCTCGGATGCTCGAGGAGCTCCAGACCGTCAGGGGAGTGCGCATCCTCGGACCAATCGATGCCACCGCCCGTACCGGAACGGTGTCCTTCACCATCGAGGGAGTGCATCCGCACGACGCTATGAGCATCATGGATGGCCGCGGTGTCGCGGTGCGAGGTGGACACCATTGCGCCAGGCCGCTGCACGAGAGACTGGGAATACAGTCCTCCCTTCGTGCGTCGTCATACCTGTACTCCACCGTTGACGAGGTGGACCGCCTTGTCGAATCCGTCGAGTACACTCGGGACTTCTTCGCTGGGGGTGCGGCATGAACGTCGAAGAAATGTACCAGCAGATCATCCTGGACCATTACCGGGAGAAGCATCACAGTGGACTACGTGAGAATTACGACGCCGAGGTCACCCAGGTCAATCCGTCGTGCGGAGACGAGTTACTGCTGCGTGTGCATCTAGATGGAGATGTCATCACGGACGTGTCCTACGACGCTGTCGGCTGCTCGATCTCGCAGGCCTCGACCTCGGTTATGACGGATCTTGTCATCGGTAAGACCATCGGCGAGGCTCAAAAACTCTATCGAGGCTTCCAGGAGATGATGCGCTCGCGCGGCACCGTCGAACTCGACGAGGACACCTACGAGGACGCCATCGCCTTCGAGGGAGTCGCCAAACTCATGGCCCGGGTCAAGTGCGCCATGCTTGGCTGGTCGGCTCTGGAGGACAGTCTTCTTAAGGCGACCGAGGACTCCCCGGAGAAAGCTGGCTCCGATTTGGGCGCTGACAACAACGAGACGAAGGAGGAGAGTCGATGAGTGAGGAGAACGCACTGCCCCCCCAAGAGGTGACGCTGACGGCTATGCCAACCGTCGACGACGTCATCGAGGCCATGAAGGACGTCATCGACCCCGAACTCATGGTTAACGTTGTCGACCTCGGCCTCGTCTACGGGGTCAATATCGACGACGAGGGCAATGTCACCATTGATATGACGCTGACGAGCCCCACCTGCCCGCTAACCGATCGATTGGAATACGACACCCAGACCGTGTTGGAGGGGGTCGTGAAGTCCGTGACGATCAACTGGGTGTGGTTGCCGCCGTGGGGTTTGGAGCGCATCACCGATGATGGTCGGGCGCAGCTTCAGGCGATTGGTTTTAACGTGTGAAACACAGACCTGCCACTACGGTGTGAGGCCGTGGTGGCAGGTACGTCATGTGGATCAACGGACTCACGGAAGTCCGAGAACACCGAACAAGAGCAAACAGACCACGCCGCCAACCACTGACATCGACAGACCCCAGATGAGAAGGTTGCGGAAAAGCTTGCCCTTATCCACTGTGCTTGCAGCTGTCGCAAGGCATAGAGCACCGAAGAGGGACAGGGGTGAGGTGTCGACCAGGTGGGATCCCACGCAAATGGATGTGATCAGGGATGCCGGGTCGCCCCCGCCCATCTTCGCGATGACGCCGGGAACCATGGGTAGGAACATTGGCAGGACGACACCCGAGGAACTCGAGTACGCCGAAATGATTCCACTGAACAGGGCCAGGAAACCATTGACTGTGATCGGGTTGGAGATCGTGCCGATGGACTTGGTTATGATGCCCAGGCCACCTGCGGCTTCCATGACGCTGATGATCATCGACATTCCGCCCACCATGATGATGACCCCCATGGCATGTTTTTGACGGCCTGCTCGTCGTCGGCGATCGTGAAGACGATGAAGATAGCACCGAGGAAGAATGCCGTCATTCCGACGTCCCACCCGAAGAAGAGCACCATGACGATGAGGACGACTATAGCGGCGACCGTGACCCACTGCCTCGGGTTCATGGGATCCGGTTTGGGGGCTAGGTCGTCGATGGACACTTTCCCAGACTTTTGAGCTCGCATCCATTTCCAACCGCCAAAGATGAAGAATCCGCCAAAGTTGATGAGGGTTTGTGCGATGAACGACCATGCATAAATGGTCCACGCAAAACTCGTCGTCATGGTGATGCCCAACTCACCGGACATCTTCTCGACGATGTTGTTCGTGATGATTCCGGTGGGAGCGATGGGAGAGAATGCGGCACCGTCAGCGGCGCCGACGACTAGAAGGGTCATGGCGAAGGCGCTAAGTCCAATACGATCCGCCAAGGCCATGCACACTGGGGCCATGAGGACGACGGTCGGGATGTTTCCAGGGCCGGCAGTGGTGATAGCGGCGATGAGGAAATAGATGATGAGGGGAATGAGCGCGGTGTTGCCCTTGGCCAGTCGTACAGCGTGAGATGTGATCTTCTCCATGGTGCCGTTGACCTGGGCACAGGAGAACATGAAGGTCACACCCATGAGAGTCATGAACATGCTGACTGGCCAGTTTGCCTGGACATCCGAGGGGTACGTGCAGCATGCCGACCCCCAGGGCCAGAGCAGCTGCGACACCGAGGATGCCTACGTTGATATCACGGAAACAAGACAGGATGACTATTGCCGCGACGATGATGAGTGATGCTATTGCTGGAGCGGTCATGACTGCCTCCAAAAAGCGGTGGTTCTGATTCGCACCACGGCGTGCGAACCAGATTCTCGGGGGAATATCGACAGAAATCCGATGTCGACGTGAATATCGGACTCAGAAGGTGCCCATGAGGGCGAGGACCACGCCTCCGGCCATGGCAGAGGCAACCTGCCCGGCGGCATTGGCCCCCATGGCGTGCATGAGGACGAAGTTTCCGTCGTCCTCTTTAGTAGCCTGTTGCTGGACCACTCGTGCAGCCATCGGGAAGGCACTAATACCAGCGGCCCCGATCAACGGGTTGAATTTTCCGCGCGAGAAGACGTTGAGCAGTTTCCCGAAACATACGCCGGCGGCGGTGTCTAGGACGAATGCCACCAGACCCAGGACCAGAACCATGAGGGTCTGCACCTTAAGGAATTGTTCGCCGACCATGGTCGATCCAATAGCAAGTCCAAGGAACAAGGTGACGACGTTGTTGAGCTCGTTCTGAGACGCCCCAGTGAGTCGTTCCACGACGGTCGATTCGCGCATAAGGTTCCCCAGCATAAGTGAGCCAATGAGGGGTAGCGCAAAAGGCACCAGAATTCCCACCACGATAGTTGTGACTATAGGGAAGATAATGCGGGTGCGTTTGCTGATCTCACGCTGGGAGTACGGCATACGGATGGTTCGTTCCCCTTTTGTAGTAAGGAGTTTCATCACCGGAGGCATGATGATCGGAACGAGAGACATGTAGGAATATGCTGCGACCGTGATAGGACCTAAGAGATTTGGCGCCAATTTCGCCGAGACGTAGATAGACGTGGGGCCATCGATTGCCCCGATGATTCCGATCGAAGCAGCTTCAGGGCGAGTGAAACCCAGGACGATGGCGAGGATGAGGGTCAGGAAAATCCCGAACTGCCCCGCAGCACCGAGTAGCACCATCTTGGGATTTTCGAGGAGAGGCCCGAAATCTGTCATAGCACCGATCCCTATGAAAATCAGGAGCGGGAACAGTTCGTTAGCTACACCGATGTTATAGAAGGTAGTTAGCATGCCGTGATCGCCCAGCATGGCTGAGACGGGCATGTTTGCCAGGATGCAACCAGCGCCAATCGGAAGTAGGAGTAGCGGTTCATACTCCTTAACGATGGCGAGCCAGATCAAAAGGAGTCCGGCAAGAAGCATTACCAGACTCTGCCACTGCAGATTGAGGACACCTCGTAATAGGTTGTCCCATACTTCTGGACCCATGATTTACGCCTCCCTGAACTGAATCAAGGGTTGGCCGTATTTCACCTGGTCGCCCTTGTCGACGAGGACTGCCTCGACGACAGCCGAGTGGTCGGCGTGGAGGTCGTTCTTCATCTTCATGGCTTCGAGGACCAGGAGGGTGTCTCCCTGATCGACGGTGGCTCCACCGCTGGTGCGGACCTCGGCGATCACCCCAGGCATGGGGGCCGTCATCTGGTGGGCGCTTTGGTTCGATGGGGCTGGTGTCGACGGCTCCGATGTCGAAGGCGCCGGTGAATTGTCAGTCGAGGAATTTGTGCCATTCGGTTGGGCCTTGTCGTGGGAGTTCTCTGGCCTGGAGACAATGGCGGTTGTCGCTTCTTTTTGCTGGAGCTTGACGTCGATCCGTTCTCCGTTAACGGTGACCGAGAAGCGCGACTCTCCGACGCTATCCACGCTAATGTCATATGTCGTGTCGTGCACTGTGACGATGTAGTGGTCCATGGTCATCTCCTGGTGCATCGCATTTGTGAGTACCGCCCCACAGTGACCCATTGGCTTTCCCAGGAGGGGACTTGTGATTCTTGGGCTCGTGGGGCTGACAAGGATTTCTCTGACTGCGCTTTCTGGTAGGCAACAATGGCTACGGCGATGGCGGCTAGTTCGTCCTTGGTGATATCGGATTGCGATGAGATTGGAGGAAGTTCAGGCTCAGACTCCGCCCCTATCTCGGCTCGTTGCTGGCGTTCGATGGCACGGGCATCCAATCGACCAATACCAACGAGAAGAAACATGAGCAGAATGAGCATGATGAAGACGGTGCCCATGCCAAGGAGGGTCATCTCCAAGCTCCATGCGAAATTCGCCATGATTGGTCTCCTCACACTGGAAACAAACCGTGTTTCTTGGGAACAACGCTGACGACCTTTGTCCGTAGCAGATCGAGGGCCTGTGCCAGTTGAAATCGTGTCTCGCGAGGCTCGATGACCTCATCGATCTGGCCGATGTCGGCTGCACGGTACGGGTTGAAGAACCGTTTCCGGTATTCCTCGATGAACCGCTGACGTTCCGCATCTTGGTCGGCCGCCTCACGAATTTGGCGACCATTGACCAGGGGTGCGGCGCCCTCGGGCCCCATGACAGCGATTTGCGCCGTTGGCCAGGCTAGGGTGACGTCGGCGCCCATTTGGCGTGACCCCAAGGCCACGTAGGACCCGCCAATGGCCTTGCGGGTCACGACGGAGATCTTCGGTGCGCTACATTCGCAGTAGGCGTAGATTATCTTTGCCCCGTGTCGAATGACACCATTGTATTCCTGATCCACTCCCGGCAAATATCCCGGACAATCAACGAAGGTTACCACCGGTAGGGAGAAGGTGTCGCAGAGTCGGACGAAACGACTAATTTTGTCCGAAGAGTTTATGTCTAGCACTCCGAACATAAAGCTCGGTTCGTTAGCAACGATACCCACGGACCGGCCTCCCAGGCGGGCAAAGGCGACAATAGCATTTGGCGCAAACTCCCGGTGAACTTCAAGAAGGCTGTCGCGATCAAAGATCGTTTCCAACACCTTCCGCATCGAGTACGCCGACTGCCCATCGGAAGGCACCGCGACGTTAAGCTCGTCGTCACTGCGATCGATGGGGTCGTCGCTGGGGAGTACAGGTGCGTCTTCCTGGGTGTTCGAAGGCAGGTACCCTAAAATTCGCTGCACTAAGGCTAGAGCCTCGGTATCGGACCGAGTGCGGAAATGCGCGTTGCCACTGCGGGTGTTGTGCACATCTGATCCGCCGAGTTCTTGCGAGCTGACCTTCTCACCGGTGACCGAGGCCACTACCCCAGGGCCGGTGAGGAGCATGGCCGAAGTGCCATCCACCATGATGGTGAAATCGGTAAGTGCGGGAGAATACACCGCTCCACCGGCGCACGGGCCCATAATGACGCTAATTTGGGGGATGACACCTGATGCTTTGACGTTCCGGGCAAACACCTCGCCATAGGCAGCTAGGCTTCGCACCCCCTCCTGCACGCGGGCACCCCCGGAGTCATTGAGGCCGATGACGGGAATGCCGCTTTCCAGGGCGAGATCCTGGACCCGATTGATCTTCTGGGCTTGCACTTGACTGAACGAACCGCCGAGTACCGTGAAGTCCTGGGCATACACCGCGACACGGCGTCCGTCGATCCTCCCGATGCCAGTCACGACGCCATCACCGGGGAATCGCTTCTCGGCCATACCAAAATCAGTCACCTGGTGCGTGGCCAGGCTGCCGAGTTCCTGGAAACTCCCCTCGTCAAGGAGGGTGGCTATGCGTTCCCGGGCGGTCAACTTTCCTTTCTTGTGCTGGTCCTTGATGCGTTTTTCACCTCCGCCCTGGCGGGAGAAAAGGCGCGCTTTCGTGAATTCATCCATGGGGTTATCTTGAGATAGCCCATCCGTCTCTTCCATGCCGGTCATCATCACCTCGCTGTGATTCCTACCACCACTTGACACTGCTCACCGTTGCAAGCATTTGACATATTAGTAGGGGTGTCCTCGATTGTCCCCATCTTTTCCTGTTTTGTCTTCTTTCTCTCACTTTTAACCTTGCGTCCCCGCGTGAGGATTGGGGTGTCGATTTGTAGAGTCGACATCCCAGAGGCAGTAACTTCCTCGGTGTAGCCGCGTGAATGGGATGGCCGGACTTCACCAGCCGTCAAATGGCCGAGGCGGCCTCGTAGGCGTCCCAGATCGCGTACATGATGTTGGCTGGCTTGCGAGCGTCACCGATAATGTTGAATGGCAGCCCGGCCGCTTCGACGGCACCGCGAAGATCCTGCTCAGGTAGGTATCCGATGGCGGTGACTACCGAGTCGGCTGGTATTTCTTGCTCGTGACCGTTGACTTCGATCTTCAGCCCCTTCGGCGTGGTGTATAGAGCCTTGGCATCTGCCTTCACCGTGACGCCGCGGAATGGCACCAAGCGACGCAGCATGTCCTCGTTGGCAGTGCACAATGGGGCATTACGGGTGAGAATGTCGGGCTCGGCCTCGATGATTGTCACCTCGGCGTCAGCCTCTCTCATTGCGAGAGCCAGTTCGCAGCCCGTCAAGCCACCGCCGATGATGACGATCCTCTTGCCTAGCGCGTCGCGGTTGAGTAGGGCATCGGTGGCGTCAATAATCTTGGCATCATCGCCCAGGTCGAGTCGGCGCGGCGCCGATCCAGTGGCCAGGATGATGTGATCGGCCCCAAAAGAGGCAATAAGATCAGCCGTCGCTGGGGTGTTGAGCCGAACCTCCACCCCCAGCTGTTCCAAGGTGGTGCGGTACCACTTGAGTAGGGCCAGGTCATCCTCTTTGAACGAAGGCTGACCGCCAGCAAGGACGACTCCGCCAACGTGGTCGCTGGCCTCGACGATGACGGCGTCGTGACCACGTTCGGCGAGCACCCGTGCCGCCTCCATGCCGGCTAGTCCGGCTCCGATGGCGAGCACTCGCTTGGCGTGGTGGGGTAGCACAGGATGCAGGTGGATGTCGGACTCGCGCCCAGCCTCGGGGTTTACCGAGCAGTTGAGGGCCGTGTATTTTCCGATGCGGCCTAGGCACCCCTCCTGACACGAGATGCAGGGACGCACGCGCTCAGGATGGCCAGTCTGTAACTTGATGACGATGTCCGGGTCCGCCAGCGTCGGACGCGCCAGAGAGACCATATCGACGATCCCATCGGAGACGGCATTGGCGGCAAGATCGGGATCGTCCATCCTTCCAGCGACAATGAGAGGAATGTCGGGCAGGACCTCCTTGAGCTCGGAGGCATAAGGCAGGTACAACCCCTTGGCCTGATACATCGGTGGATGGTTCCAGAACCACGCGTCGTAGCAGCCCACGTCAATGTCGAGGGTCTCGTATCCGTAAGAATGCAGCAGGCGGGCTGCTTCAATGCCTTCGGGCATGTCACGGCCGGCCTCCTCAAAATCCTCGCCGGGCAACGCGCCGACGCTCCAGTCCTTCATCATGGACTTGGGGGAGAACCGGATCTGCACCGGGAAATCGTCCCCGACGGTCTCGTGAATGGCCTCGACAATCTCGCGGGGAAACCTCAGCCGATTCTCCAGGGAACCGCCGTACTCGTCGGTGCGATGGTTGAACCTCTCGATGGCGAACTGGTCAAGAAGATAGCCCTCGTGGCAGGCATGCACCTGGATGCCGTCGAACCCGGCTTCGTAGGCGACTTTCGCGGCGATCCGGAACTGGGCGACGATCTGGTGGATCTCGTCGGTGGTGATCTGGCGGCATGTGATTCTGGGATCCCACATATACGGGATTTCTGACGGTGCTGCCGGACGTTCTCCTTGACGCAGTACGACCGGCATGATGACGCGCCCGAATCCGGCACCGACCTGCAGGACGATGCGGGAGTCGTGGGCGTGCACTCGCTCGGTGAGTTCCTTCGACGTGCGCAGGAAACAGGCGGGAGACTGCGTCGGATTGGGCAAGGTGCCGCTCGGCAGGTGCTCGATCGGGTTCGTCACCTGGCAGACACCGGTGATGATGAGACCAATACCGCCGGCGGCGCGCCGGACGTAATAGTCAATTCCTCGTTGGCTCCAGCCGCCCTCCGCGGTGGACATGCCCATGGGGGCCATGGGGCCCATGGCGTAGTGGTTCTTGACTTGGATGGAACCGACGGTCGTCGGTTCGAACATGATGTGATGGATCTATGTTCACAACAACCTCCCCCGGTCAGCGTCATCGGTGACGCATTGAAATAGATGCCGTGTACATTCCTAGTGTATTCGCTGGCCGCGAACGCCGCAGCTGAAATTGTTCAAACGCCGTGAGGAGGCTGCGGGCGAGATTCTCGTCACCTCAGATTGCTCGTGGAAAAGGTGTCGCACTTGGCCGGATTGCCAGTATCGAAACCGCGCTGCGCCCAGTGGACGCGCATATGCGAGGAGCCATGAGTCCATTTATCGGGTTGCACACTACCGCTGGACTGATGCTGGATGTGATCGTCACCGACAGCTCGCGCGGCTTCAACGACCTTCGTTAGGTTGTCGCATGTGACATTGTCAATGACGTCGTCTCTATTTTGCGACGTCCACTTGAGGTACGCGTCGGCATAGCAGTCGGCTTGCAGTTCGAGGCGCACCGACGCTGACTTTGGTTCCGTCTGGTCGCCTGATGCGTGAGCCTTGGACAAGGTCCCCAGCAGATCCTGGGCGTGGTGACCGTATTCGTGAGCCATGATGTAGGCCTCAGCTGCGGCCGATGACTGGGTGCCAAGCTGCTTAAGCAGGGTGCCAAGGAAGTCGGTGTCCAGATACACCAGCTTATCTGGTGGGCAGTAGAACGGCCCAGTCTGGGCATCGGCATAGCCACAGCCAGTGCGGGCGGAATATCTGAAAGGAGCCGTCTTAGCCGAGGTGTAGCCGTCGATCTGAGTTGCTCAATACTGGTTGATACTGGTGGCGTAGGCGGCCCATCGACAGTTGGGGTCTTTTTTGACGTCTGCGCCGGTACGGCAGGCCGCACGCGAACTGGTCGGGGCCGTCTGTGGTCCCGGGCTGGACCCGAGCAGATCGCCCGGATTGATTCCTAGCAGCACAGCAACGATGAGAACGCTGACTCCAGCTCCACCTCCGATGGCGATACGCCCACCACCACCGCTAGGGGAACCGATAGAACCAGGATCGATACCTGCGTCGTTTTTGAAATCCATGATGTCCCCTCCTAGACGGCGAGCCAGAAAAAGACACCGGCGCTGACGAGAACGGCCGGGATGACGATAGCGAGCAGGTGCCACCAGCGCTTCTCTAACCAGATCTGCGTCAAGACTCCGACGATGAACCCGAGGACGGCTAGGGCGGCCACCGAACACCAGTACATGACGGGTTCACCACGCTGACAGACTCCGGCAGCCTGATCGCACAACGACCACCACGCGAGGTACCCGAAAATGCCCAGCCCGAGGACGGCGACGATGACACCACAGATGACGAGGATGAGGTACCTACGCCAGGAGCGGGTGACGTCTGCCAGATCAGTGTCGTCGTCTGGTGCTGCTCGGCGTGGTGTGCTCATGTACGACATTCTGTCAAGATGTGGAGCATGATGTCTTCTTCGGTGCGGGGAAATGGCGGCGAGACGATCGGGGCAGACCTTCAACCGGGCACTGTAGACCTTCATTGCGCACCCGCCATGAGCATGGATACGACCACCCTTTACCAATGCCTGTGGCTGCGCAGCGCCGTGTTCAATGGGGAGCAACAGTGTACTGAGCCAGATCTGGACGGGCGTGAACTCGAATCTACGACGATCCTGGTGTGGGCGTCGGTCAGCGGTCGTCCAGTCGGCACGTTGCGTATTCTTGATGACGCAGACCACGTCGTTATTGGACGATTGGCCGTCGATGCTGCCCATCGGGGTTTGCATATCGGCCGCCGGATGATGGATTTCGCCCTGGAGACTGCTGGTGTCGATGGCCGGGATGTCGCCTTGCACGCCCAGTCGTATCTCGAGAACTGGTACCGCGATTTCGGGTTCGTTGTCACCGGCCCGCATTTTGAGGAGGCTGGGATCGACCACGTCCCGATGATTCTGCGGCGCTAAAGGCACCGGGACTGGCGACCATTTGTCCCCGGCCGCCAGAACGGGAGAAGATGGCCCGGTGCTGCAGGTCAAGGATGTGGAGGTGCGAGTCGGAGCCCGGCTCCTGCTCAACCCGGTGAGTTTTCAGGTAGCTACCGGGGACAAGATCGGTCTAGTGGGCCGTAACGGCGCCGGGAAAACGACCCTCACGCGCGTCTTAGCCGGTGAAACCCTCCCCGCAGCAGGTTCAGTGCGTCGCACCGGCGACCTCGACTACCTGCCACAGGACCCCCGCGACCCCGATATGGACACGATCGCGAGGGCACGAATCCTGTCAGCACGAGGCCTGGACCACATGCTGGAGCGGATGCGCACCCTGGAAGACCAGATGGCGAACGGTTCCGAGGAGGACCGAGCTGTCGCGATGGACAAGTACGCCAAGGCTGAAGACCGCCTCATCGCGGCCGGTGGCTATGGCGCCTCCGCGGAAGCGGCTCGAATCGCGTCGAACCTGGGGCTTGACGACCGCGTCCTGTCCCAGCCGCTGAAGAACCTTTCGGGTGGTCAACGCCGTCGCGTCGAGTTGGCGCGCATCCTCTTTTCTGGAGCAGATACCTTGCTCCTTGACGAGCCCACGAACCACCTGGACGCTGACTCCATCGTCTGGTTACGCGGTTTTCTGCAGTCCTACTCGGGTGGGGTCCTCATGATCTCCCACAACACCGAGCTGGTGGAGGCCACCGTCAATAAGGTCTTCCACCTTGACGCTAACCGCGCCACCCTCGACATCTACTCTATGGGTTGGAAGCTTTACCTCGAGCAGCGAGCTGCTGATGAGAAGCGTCGTCATAAAGAAAGAATCAACGCCCAGCGTAAAGCTGCCGCCCTTCAGGCCCAGGCCGACAAACTGCATGCGAAGGCGACCAAGGCCGTCGCAGCGCAGCAGATGGCCCGGCGTGCCGAGAAGTTACTTGCGGGAGTTGAGGGGGAGAGGGTCGTCGACAAGGTAGCCACCATCCGCTTCCCCGATCCGGCCCCGTGCGGTAAGACCCCGCTCACAGCACGGAACCTCACCAAGACCTATGGGTCCCTGGAGGTTTTTACCGGGGTAGACCTCAATATCGACCGCGGCTCCCAGGTTGTCGTCCTCGGGCTTAATGGCGCTGGCAAAACGACTCTGCTGCGGATCTTGGCAGGTAAAGAGGCTCCGGATACTGGAGAGGTCATCGCTGGGCACGGGCTCAAACTCGGATACTTTGCCCAGGAGCATGATCTGCTTGACATGGATCGCACTGTGCTGGAGAACATGGCTAGTTCCGCGACTGACCTCAATGGGACTGAGATGCGCAAGGTACTCGGGTCTTTCTTGTTCACCGGTGACGATGTGCACAAACCGGCTGGGGTGCTGTCGGGTGGCGAAAAGACACGTCTGGCCCTGGCTACTCTGGTCCTCTCCTCGGCCAATGTGCTGCTCCTCGATGAGCCAACAAATAACCTCGATCCTGCCAGCCGAGCACAGGTTCTCGACGCCATCGGAAACTTCGGCGGAGCTATCGTCCTCGTCACCCACGACGAGGGAGCGGTCCACGCCCTAGACCCCGATCGTGTGCTCGTCCTGCCGGACGGCACCGAGGATATGTGGAGCGCTGACTACGCCGAACTTATCAGTCTGGCCTGATATCGCGGCACCATGCCCTGCTATCCCGTAACATGACGGCGCTAGGGGTGGCGTCGAGTCTCGTTCCGCAAGAAGGACAAGGCGACTCTCAACAAGCGTCGCGCCAAGGCAGAAAAAGCTAAGCGTAAGCTGCGTAAGGCGCGTCGTCAGTTTGACAAGACCGGACACAGCGCTGATAACCCTCAGTTTTGAGCAGAGTCTTTCTGGTAAAAGCCGTGTTCAGCGGGGGGATAAAACCGTTACTTCGACCGCTGATGTGACGGACATAGCATCGACATAAGTCGTGCGGACGTGGTGGGCGCTAGGCCCCATTGCCACGGCGGCAGAGGCAGCCGCTGCGTCGAGAGGAACGTCCGCTCGCACCTTTTCGTGATTGACAACGCTAAACCGTGATGCCAATGCAGCCATGAGTTGGTCGTGCTTGTGGGGTTGTATGCCAAGCATCCCGGTGCGTTCGCGCAGCTGTTGCAAATGGTTGGGAAGCGGAGTGACGACGACGAGGATCCCGTCAGGCTTCACGATGCGTACGAATTCCTCACGGTTGCGAGGCGCAAAGACGCACAACACGGCATCCATACAGTTGGTGCGGATGGGTAATCCAGCCCAGGTATCGGCAACCACTGCTGCCATCCGGCGATGAGCTTTCGCCGCTCGCTGGATCGCTGGCTTCGAGACGTCAGATGCCAGACCGTGGGAGTCGGGATGAGCGTCGAGCACCTGGGCTAGGTGATAGCCGGTCCCAGCGCCGACCTCGACAATGCGATGACGACCGGTGAGAACCTCAACTAGCCGAGCATCGAGGTCACGGAACAGCCCGGCGTCTAACACTCTCTGACGGGCTGCAATCATCTCGACGGTATCAGCATTTGCCCCAGCCGGTGCGCTCGTCATGGTGACGTAACCTTGCTTCGCGATATCGAGGCAGTGGTGTTCTGGACAGCGAAGGGACCTCCCGTCAAGGGTCAACGGGTTTTCGTGGCAATGCCGCTGACAGGTGGGGCAGATCAGCCACGGCAGAGCCAAAGACAGCGTCGACGTCACGTGTGGCCCCCTGGTCTCCTCGCGTTGTGGCCCGGCGGCATGTCATGTTGATTCGCCTTGTCCTGGGCAGGTCGTTGAGCGGCGGCGCGAGCCTCTTTGGCCCGGCGTTTGCGTCGGTCTTTAACGTCTCCTCGGATGAGGACGAACAGCCCAATGACCGCGATAGCCGTGAAACAAAACCACTGGATGGCATAGGACAGGTGGGGGCCATCATCAAGGTGTGGAAGCTCTTTGGGAACCAGGTCACGTTGCGCTGGTGTCATCGACATTGCTGAGATGTATCCGCTGACGTACTCGATTTCTTGCGCCTTACCAATAGCGTCGGAGTTAATGAGACGAACCTTGCCTTTGACGGGATCGGTGGCGGTGGGTTTTCCGTTCTCGTTGCCTTTGACGAGGCCAGTCACCGTCACGGTTCCGCCGGGGGCTGGAGGTAGGGGCTGCGTGTCGCCTTCTTGTGAGGAGCGTTTGAGGAAGCCGCGATCCACGAGGACGTGACGGCCGTCCTTCGTGACGATAGGGGTGACGACTTCTGACCCGTCGTCGTCACCGTTACTGCGGTAACGCACTTGAAGTTTGTGTGCAGTATCGAAAGTGCCAGTGATGGTGACGGGTCGCCACTGTTGCTTCGACGTCACCTCATGGTCGCCCATAAGGGTCGACCACTCGATCGGCGGTTTGCTGTGGTTGGTGCGGATGACGTCATTGGCTTCGCGACGTCCTGATAACCGGTGCAGCTGCCACTGCCCCAGCCGGATCATGACCAGGCCCAGGACAATGACGACGAGGACCATCGCCACCCATCTTACCCACAGTTTCTTCACCTTATCGAGCCTAGTTGGTCGGTTCGCGGTGGTGCCTCATGACCGGGCTGCGTTACCTGCTGTGTCTGTGCGCTCAGCCCTCGTCGACTTCGCCGTGAATGGTCATAGCCGGGCCCAGCTCGCTATGAGGTTTTTCGCCGTGCTGAGACGACAGAGTATCAGTGGTGCGTCGGTTGACAGCATTGCCAAGTACGACGGCGACGGCAGGAATGACGGCTGCCCCCAACAGGAAACTCCACCGCCACGGGCTTGGGGTGATGACGAGGCCGATAAAGCACACCGTCCGCACAAGCATCGACCATAGGTAGCGCCGTTGACGCATCTCCAGGTCTTCGCTTGCTGATCTCTTGGCAGACGTGATCGAATGCCGGGCATCCTGGTGCCCTCGACGCCACCGGACCCGTGCTGCGTCACTCACCCGTCCAGCCTAGGCCCGTCGTGTCGATCAGGTTGAACCTTCCCAATTCTTGGTGGTGGCGTGCGATAGGTTCATTCTATGAGTCCAGACACCCCAGGGCGCGTCGCCCTTGTCACCGGCGGGTCGCGCGGTATCGGTGCCGCAATTGCCGCAGATCTGCACGCACAGGGATACCGAGTGGCTGCAACGAGTCGCTCGGCCACCGCACCCGAGGGGGTGCTGCCGATTGCCTGCGACGTTACCGACGCCGGCTCGGTCGACGCGGCGTTCAACCGGGTCGAGCAGGAGCTTGGCCCGGTTGAGGCGCTGGTTGCTAATGCCGGTATTACTCGGGACGGACTGGTGGCCTGTATGACGGAGGAGGATTTCACCGAGGTCCTTGATACGAATCTCACCGGTGCGTACCGCGTTATCCGCCGCGCTGCCAGGGCGATGACCCGGGCCCGTTTTGGCCGCATCGTCTTGACCTCCTCGGTGGTGGGTCTGCTCGGTTCCCCCGGGCAGGTCAACTATGCGGCGTCGAAGGCTGGAATGCTCGGTATGGCACGTTCTATAACCCGTGAACTCGGCTCCCGCGGCATTACCTGCAACCTGGTCGCACCCGGTTTCATCTCTACTGACATGACCGACGCACTGCCGGAGAAGGTCGTTGAGGGATATCTCGAGCGCATTCCTGCCAAGCGGTTGGGGTCGGTCGACGATGTTGTTGCGGTCGTCCGGTTTCTTGTCTCCGATTCCGCTGGTTACGTCTCTGGGGCCGTGATTCCTGTCGACGGCGGACTCGGCATGGGCCACTGACACCCTCACATTACCCATCATTGACCGGAAGGACATCACTATGGGGCTTCTTGAAGGACGCACCGTTCTCGTCACAGGCGTGACGATGCACACTTCCATTGCTTTTAAGGTGGCCCAGATCGCCCAAGATGAAGGCGCCCGGGTCATCGTCTCAAACTTGCCGCGTGCCGTCGGCGTCACCCGTCGAGCTGTTCGCAAGCTCGATCCAGTGCCAGAAGTGCTCGAACTTGATGTCACTGACGCCGACCAGCTTGCCGCTTTACCCCATCAGCTGCGCGATCTCGGGGTGGAGAAGCTCGACGGTGTCGTCCACGCCATCGCCTTCGCTAACCCCAAGACGGCCCTGGGTGGCAAGTTTCTCGAGACTGAATGGGACGACGTTTCGGTCGCTGTCCATACCTCCACGTACTCGTATGTTTCCTTGATTACCGCCCTCAATGACATGCTCGCCGAGCATGCCGCGGTCGTCGGTCTGACCTTTGACGCGACGGTCTCCTGGCCCTTTTACGACTGGATGGGCGTGGCCAAGGCGGGGCTGGAATCGGCAAACCGCTACCTGGCCCGGTACCTGGGCCCCCAAGGCGTGCGCTGCAACCTTGTGTCTGCTGGCCCTCTGGACACCATGGCTAAAACAGCCATTCCGGGCGCTGATGCTTTCAACGGTCTGTGGAGCGAGCGTGCCCCGCTTGGCTGGGACACCAAGGACACCACGCCAGCGGCCAAGGGAATCGTCGCCCTTTTGTCTGACTGGTTCCCCGCTACTACCGGCGAAATGATCCACGTCGATGGTGGAATGGGCTCGACCGGGGCTTGACCTGTTAGACCAGCGGCCACGAAGTGGCTGCGGTCACAGCTTGGGAGGCGGCGTTGCGTAATTGGCGCAGCGCCGTTTCTCGCGTTTGTGCTCCATAGGCGGTAATCATGGTTGATTCCCGTCCGGCATCGCAGGCCATCATTACAGTCCATGCCGAGTCGAGGAGACGCTGATCGGCTGGACGATGACCGGTGAGGTGCGGAGCCACGACGTCCGAACGATTCCCTGCCACCATGCCTAGATCGGTGAGCTGAGCAGCTGTCGCAGAGACGGCCGATCTCAGTAGGGGATCGGCGTCGGCAGGGGTAGGAGGCGGTAGAGGAGCGGCACCCCGGACGATGGTCCACTGCATTGCCGAACCCACCGGATGAGGGATCCACGCGGTCCCGGCGGGCATGGTGGTAGAGCCTTGATGGCAGACAACAACTGCACCGGCGTCGAGAGCGGCTCGGTTGACCTGAGCTGGACCGCGCAAACCGGCAAGCTGGCCTGGGACAGGCAGGAGCAGGCCCCACAGCACGGGAATGTCGCGGGGGTCGTGGGAGATCCGGGCCAGAGCCATCCGGATGGGAACCGACGACAACGGATCATGCTCGAATAGGCCGAGCACCTCATCGGGATCGTGGACATGGTGGGCCGCTGCCATTCTCAGTAGCTCCGCCTCGGCATGGGGAGCGGTGGTGCGGCCGGCACACAGGTCGTTGAGAAGGCAGGTTAGACGGCAGCAGATGTCGAGCACTCGCCTAGACTAAACGCCTACTCCTTATGGTAAGGCTAGGCGGCTCCCGCGCTGCCGAGTTATTCTCTGCGCGACAGCCCTTATATGTCGTTGGCACACGGTAAGTTCTTCCCCATGAGTGCAGTGGCGCAGCTGGCAGGCGTGGGAGTTCGTCGTGGGGATCGTTGGATTCTCGACAATGTCGACCTCGACGTCGTGGATGGTCAGCGTTGGGTGCTGGTCGGGCCTAATGGGGCAGGTAAGACGACCCTTCTGCAGGTCCTGGGGGCTCAGCTTTATCCCACTGCGGGACTGGTGGAGATTCTCGATGAGATCCTTGGTGCGGTCGATGTGTTTGAATTGCGACCCCGCATCGGGATGGCGTCTTCGGCGTTAGCCCACCGCATTCCGGAATCGGAACAGGTTGGCAATATTGTGGTCTCGGCGGCCTGGGCCGTCGTGGGTCGTTGGCGTGAGGCTTACGACGACCAGGATGTAGCCCGTGCCGGCGCTTTGCTGGAGCGGATGGGACTCGTCGGGATGGTCGATCGTACCTGGGGCACCCTGAGCGAGGGGGAGCGTAAAAGGGTCGAAATAGCCCGTGCCCTCATGACTGATCCAGAACTGTTGCTGTTAGACGAGCCCGCTGCTGGTCTCGACGTAGCTGGTCGCGAGCAGCTGGTTGAGGTGCTGTCGTCTATCTTTACTGATCCTGACGCTCCGGCATCAGTCCTTGTCACCCATCATCTTGAGGAAATCCCGGCCGGAGTCACTCATGCCCTGGTTATGGCGGATGGTCGCATCGTGGCTGCCGGACCGGTGGAGACGACACTGACCTCGGAGATCCTCTCTAGTGCTTTCGGTATGCCTCTGGCGGTCAGTCACATCGACGGGCGTTGGAACGCTCGCGCGGCTCACTGACCATTATCAACGACGGGAGAGCGCCGTGTTGGAACCCTTCCACGAGCATCGCTGGTTGTTGTCGGCCGTGGTGTCCGCCGTGCTGGCATGCGCAGAGATGCTCAGCGGAGATTTCACCCTGCTCATGCTCGCTGCTGGTGCGGGCGCAGGAGCAGTCACCGCAGCGATCATTCCGGGAATGTGGTTGCTGCAGGTCCTTGTCGCTGTTGCGGTGGCAGCGTTATTGCTTGCAGTGCTGCGCCCGACTTTGCTGCGCCGGGTACGTGAGGCTCCGGGATACCGATCATCTTTGGACAAGCTAGTCGGTTCTGAGGGTGTTGCCACCAGTGAGATCACCGATGCTCACGGCCAGGCCAAGGTTGACGGTGAAGAGTGGTCGGCACGCGCTCTGGAGCCCGGGTCGACGATCGCTGCCGGGGAGAAGGTTGAGGTTTACGAGGTCGACGGTGTGACCCTTGTGGTATATCCAGTTTTCAGAAGCCTGGGTCCTTGATTTTAGACATGTAACCCTGGTCTGGGATGATGGAGGAGATGCCGGAGTCTGACCGGCACCTCAAGTAACGCAGGAGTATCCATGCCCCAGTTTATCGTCACTCTGGTGATTATCGCTGTGGTCGTCGTCGTATTGGCTTCGAGCATCAAGATTATTCACCAGCAAAAGATCGGTCTCGTTGAGCGACTCGGAAAATTCAACCGACGTCTTAACCCTGGCCCTCATCTGCTCATTCCGATCATTGACCGGGTGCAGTACAACCTCGACATGCGTGAGCAGGTTGTTCCTTTCCCGCCACAGGGGGTCATCACCGAGGACAACCTCATGGTCAACATCGACTCGGTGATCTACTTTCAGATCGTCGATCCGGAGCGTGCCGCCTATGAGGCGCAGTCTTACAAGACCGCCATCGAGCAGCTGACGATGACGACCCTGCGCAACATCATCGGTGGTATGGACATGGAGGCCGCTCTCACCAGTCGTGAAGAGATCAACCAGAAGCTTCGGTCGGTTCTCGACGAGGCCACCGGAAAGTGGGGTATCAAGGTTAACCGCGTCGAGTTGCGGGCCATTGAACCACCGCCGACCATTCGGGATGCGATGGAGAAGGGCGCGCGGGCAGAGCGCGACAAGCGAGCCGCGATTCTGTTGGCAGAGGGTCAGCGTCAGTCCCAGATCCTGTCGGCTGGCGGTGACCGCGAGTCGGCTATCCTGCGAGCTCAGGGCGACCGTGAAGCTGCGGTGCTTCGTGCCCAGGCTGATCGTCAGGCCCAAATGCTACGCGCTGAGGGCGAGGCTCAGGCCATTACGACGGTGTTTAATGCCATTCATGCTGGCCAGCCCGACCAGGGTCTGTTGGCCTACCAGTACATGCAGATGTTGCCGACCCTTGCCCGTGGCGACTCCAACAAGGTGTGGGTGGTCCCCTCTGAGTTGAACGATGCTCTGAAGGGTCTTGGCTCCTTGACGGGTAAGGACGGACACGAGCCGAGTAACGGCGGTTTCGCTGTGGCTGATCCGTCACGGTTTGCCGCGCCGGAGAAGGTTGATGTCTTTGCCGAGATCGAGGCTCAGAAAGCCGAGGAAAAGGAGGCTTCCGAGGCGACTGTCCAGCAGGCAATCCAGGAGGCTGCCAAGTTGGAAAATCCCGGGTTGTCAGGCAAGCGCAGTAGGGACGGTGGTCAGATCACCCAGGCCACGACGAAGCAGTCCGAGAAGGCCATTGCGGAGCAGGCGAGCGCATCTGTGGAGCAGCCAGGCGAGTGAGAGTAATGGTCGGTCACTGGTTCGGGTACCTCACACGGTAGGCTACCCTGTAGGTAGCTATCTGGTGGTGGCCGGGGGTGGGCACGACCACGCGTGTACCCACCCCCGTGCCGCTGCGCGTATCGCTCTCATATTCGGTACGTGCCGTTAGCTCAGCCAGTTCTGCCTCCGAGAACCGTTTCGGCACCGTTGATAATGCGTTTCTCAGTGTCCATACCGTGTTACACGAATGGCATCGCGGTAAATGGGTCCTCGTCGTGTTGGCCTCGAGCATCAAGGTCATTCACCAGTAAAAGATCGGGCTATCCAGTTCGAATTGTTCTGTGACGTCGTCCACTGCAAGGCATGCAGAACGGTTACCCTCTCGAACACGGTGGCCACGCAGATTCTGCATACTCGCGGCTTGAACACCGGTATCTCAGTTTCGTTCCTGACGAGGCGCCGCAGCGTTGAAGTCCCGCTTCCGAAACACCGGTGATCGTCAAGCCGTCATTGCTTAGCCTCCCACTGCCGCGCATAGCGGCCAGCTAGTACCCCGCAAGCTATGAGCTGGGTCAGGTGGAAGATCATGAGGGGTAGCACAATGAGGCCGACCGGCTGCCCGGCGAATAGCACTGTCGCCATTGGCAGACCGGTTGCCAGCGATTTCTTGGTGCCGCAAAACTGGATGGCGATGCGGTCGTCACGATTAAAGCCGAGCCATCCGGACCCTACCCAGGTCAACCACAGCATGAAGAACAACAGGGCCAGACATATGAAGGTCAGGACGACCATCGATGCCGGTGACACCAGGGACCACATATGTTCGCGCATACCCTCTGAAAACGCCGAATAGACGACGAGAATAATCGATCCTTGGTCGACATATTTGAGTGGTTTGCGGTGTTCGGTGACGAAATCTGCAGTCCACCGGCGTGATAGCTGGCCTAGCCACGAAGGGCAACAGCAACTGGACGATCACGTCAAGAAAGCTCGATGGCTGAATCTTGAGCCCTCCGCTCGTCGACATCAAGAGGAGGGCGAGGAGGGGCGTGAGGAAGGTCCCTAAGAGATTCGACGTGGTGGCTGCGACGATGGCTCCGGCGACGTTGCCGTGGGCGATCGAAGTGAAATTGATCGACGACTGCACCGTCGAGGGCACCAGGCAGATCCACAACATGCCGACGTAGAGGGTGCTGGGCATTCCCCAAGGGACCACACCGCGCATCGCCAACCCGATGAGCGGGAAAACGACGAAGGTGAAGGCCAGAATCGCTCCCTGCAACTTCCAGTTCTTGAGGCCGTCGAGGGTTTCGCGGGGCTCAAGCCTGGCACCGTAGAGGAAGAACAGGATGAAGATGAGGACGGTTACACCGTGCTTGACGACGGGGATTGCTGGCCCAGTTGCAGGCAGTACCGATCCGATGATTGCCGTCACCACGATGGCGAGAACGAATCCATCAATGGGTAGCTTGCGGCGCGGCATGGCAGAAGTCACCTATCCACGATAGCCACCGATAGGTTGGAGAGGTGGCAACGTTCATCGACATTGACGATCCCATCGATCCACGACTGGCCGACTATGTGAGCCTGCGTGACGTCACCCTGCGCAAGTCGCTGGAGGTCGAGCATGGGCTGTTTATCGCGGAGGGTGCTAAGGTCATTCGGCGTGCTTGCGAGGCGGGTTACCTGCCCCGGTCCTTCCTGCTGGCTCCTCGCTGGATTGACGGTTTGCGGGATCTGTTTGACGGCCTCGACGTCGAGGTTTTCGTCGTCTCCGAGGCCTTGGCTGAGCAGGTGACCGGGTTCCACGTCCACCGCGGCGCCTTAGCGTCGATGCGCCGTCAGACTCGGTGGAGCGCCGTTGACCTCATGGCGGCGCGACGCCTGGTGGTGTGCGAAGACATTGTCGACCACACCAACGTTGGGGCCATTATTCGCTGTGCGGCCGGAATCGGATGGGATGGCGTCTTGCTGGCTCCTCGCGCGGCCGACCCGCTCTACCGTCGGGCTATTAAGACATCCATGGGGACGGTTTTTCAGTTACCATGGGCCCGTCTTGAAGACTGGGCGGGAGGCCTCGACGAGCTGCGTGACCACGGTTTCACAGTGGCTGCAATGGCGCCGAGTGACGGTGCAGTCACCCTCGATGAGTTCTCCGCAGATCTGAGGCAGAACCCCCGCAAAATTGCTCTGCTCATGGGTACCGAGGGGGCAGGCCTGTCGGCTCACTGGATTAGTCAGGCCGATGTCGTGGTGCGCATCCCGATGGCTGGTGGAGTGGACTCTCTTAACGTTGCGGCTGCGGCTGCGGTCGCCTGCTACGAGCTACGCGAGGCTAACCCCTCGGGAATCAGCCCTTGGGGGTGAGGGGCCAATCGTCGGGGTACAGGTGCGCCACCGCGTCGTGTTGCTCGTCGAGCTTGCGGCGGGCGCGCTTGGACAGACGGTCACCGAATACAACGCCGTTGCAGTGGTCGGTTTCGTGCTGTAGGCATCGGGCGAAGAACCCGGTTCCGGTGACGGTGATGTCGTTGCCCCACGGATCCTGACCGCTACAGGTGGCTAAATCGGGACGCGCAAGAGACTGGAATCCGCCTGGCCAGGATAGACATCCCTCGTCGGCGGCCTCGAGGCGACGGTCGCGTCCCTCCAGCAGGGTGACGACTGGGTTGCAGAATGCGCCGTGATGGACGACGTTGTCAGCGTCGGGGCAGGCGTAAACGAACAAGGACAAGTTTACCCCGACCTGGGTAGCTGCCAGACCGACGCCGTCGGCGGCCTCCATCGTGACGAACATGTCACGGATGAGGGTCGTCAGATCCTCGTCAAACTCTGTGATTGGACGGGTCTGGGCGTGCAGGACTGGTTCCCCCCAGCGAGTCACCCGACGCAGAGCCCCACCTTTAAACAGATCCTCCCAGTGGGGGTTGTCATTGGGGGTGTGCTTGCGCATGGCTGATCTCCTGGGGTCGATAAACATCCGTGCCTGATTGTGTCACGAGTGGGCGACGGCCCGTGATCATCCGATAGTTGGGCCCACGATGACCCGTGGTCGATGATCGTCTCGACCTGCCAGCCACCGGTGCTTTCGTCACGCAGATGGACTGCGATCTGGCCTTCGTCTGGCAGTGCGACCCACACTCGGGTGCCATTTTGTGCAGTGACGGTGATGTCGCAGGGGTTCGCTCCGGTGGTATTAAACTTGTCAACTAGATTGAGATGTCCGAACCGTCCGTCCAACACCCCAATACTGCCGACCAACCTGTTGGCGACGAAATGCTGACCGTCAGGGATTGAGACGATTGCTGACGGGGCAGTTGACGCTTGAGCGCAGTGGCGTGTGCCGGTATGTGACCAGTGCCACGACGCCGTTTCTTGGACGAAACGCCACTCGCGAGCCCACATGTCGTGCCGGTAGGACGTGACCAGGTGCTCACAGTGCCTGACAACTCTCCGCTGGCAGTCAAAATCTGCCTGCATCCGTCCTCGGTGAGGGTGAGGTGGCGCGGGCCGCATCCCGCAGGAACTTTGAGAGATCCAACGATTTCGGAGCCAGCCTCGCTCCAGCGCAGAAAGTAGATGCGATCAGATCCCAGATCCGTGACGGCAAGGTGGGCGCGATCCAGCCAGGTCACCTGGTGAGCATGGGGCCTTCTTGACGGTCTGCCACCGGTCCAGGGAAGACGCAGCCCCGGCCGAGGTTGAGGATGCTTCGGACTGTTGGCTGGGTGGGGTCTGATAGGTCGACGAATTCGACCTGGCCCGAGCCGCAATTGGCCACGGCCATGAGACGCCCAGTGGGGTCGACGGCGCCGTGACAAGGCCATTGGCCTTGGAGCTGAGCGGTACCGACGACTTGAACTTCGCCTCCGGGGCGGACGACGCAGAGGGTGCTATCACGCCCGCACAGCACGACGACGAGATCGTATAGGGGGGTGACCCAGGGCGCATCGCCCAAGGGACATCTGGCCACGACGTCGGTGCGAGGCCCGTCAGGTCCTGTCGTCAACTGCCACGCGGTAATGCCTCCAGTTGCGACATCGGAGGTGCGGTAACACGCGAGAACTGGAGTGATGGCCATAGCTGGAAGCCTATTCAGGATCTGCGGTCTACCAGGTCAAATGGTGAAGGTCAGGTAGTTGTCCACAGGGGACGAAGTCCGATCTTGTTGGGTTATCCACAGTTGAAAAATTGGTTGGCGAAAATCGCGATCTCTTGCGACAACTGAAGGTACGAGGAGATCTGTCTGTATCAGCCTATTAATCATCATGGTGGGAACCTGCTTGCTGGTTTTGCCGGCTCCCAGCCACAGCGTCGCCGCCCCTCCCACGCGAGGTGTAGCGAATCGTCCGGCCCCGCCGGTGCCAGGCCCCGTCCGTAAGGGGTTTGCTCCACCTGCCGAAAGATGGCTGCCCGGTAGTAGGGGGGTGGAGTTCGCGGCCTCCGTGGGAGAACCTGTGACGACCGTGACAGCAGGGGTGGTGGTTTTTGCTGGCCAAGTCGCGGGGGCTGGGGTGGTCAGCATCCTGCTTCCTGACGGTCGCCGGACAACCCACATGCCGGTTGTACCCAGCGTTGCTGTCGGCCAGATAGTGGTGCCTGGCCAGGTCATCGGGGTTGTCGGGATGGGGCCACCATGCACCCACACCTGTTTGCACTGGGGATTGAAGAAGGGAGATGTGTATCAAAATCCCATGACGTTGTTGCAACTCCAGGTGCGGTTGCTGCCATTGGACGGTCGGCCGCACCCAGCGTCGGGGCGAGGGTTACTCATGCGGCCTCTGAGTCTGCCAGGAAGCGACGGGAAGAAAGCCCTCCCAACTGGGGTCCTGATGCCTCCGTGGCGTAGGGCCGGACGGGATGCCGCAGCAGCTATTGATGAGACAGTGACTGACGTTATCCGAGATGACTTAGGCACGCGGATGAGCCTGCCGAAAAGCCGTGCGCAATCGTTCCGTGGAAACGTGGGTGTAGATCTGCGTGGTGGCTAAGGACTCGTGGCCTAATATGTCCTGGACAGTGCGCAGATCTGCTCCGCCTTCCAAGAGATGGGTCGCCATAGCGTGGCGCAACCCGTGAGGTCCAAGGTCAGGGGAGTCTGGTTCACTACGCATGTGGGCGTGGACGACTCGCCGAACGACACGCTGATCGATACGACCGCCGCGCGCTCCCAGAAAGAGGGCCTGCCCGGAGTCCGGCCCGGCCCATTCCGCACGGCGAGGTAGCCATGTGTCGATGGCATGCAGCGCAGGCGTTCCCATGGGCACGGTGCGTTCTTTATCTCCTTTTCCGGTGACAATCACAGTTTGGCGAGACCGATCGACGTCGCCCAGGTCAAGGCCGCACAACTCGCCGACACGCAATCCGCCGCCGTAGAGGACTTCGAGGATGGCAGCGTCGCGTGCGCCTTGGGGAGTTTCATCGCTACGGGCCTGAGCCACGGCCCCATCGAGGATGTGACGAGCCTGATCGACGCCCAGAGTTGCCGGGAGACGCTTGGGTACGTTGGCCGACGTTAGCGCTGCGGTCGGATCGCAGTCAATGAGACCTTCGTTAGCTGCCCAGCGGAAAAACACTCGCGCAGCTGACCAGCGGCGCTGCATCGTAGCGGGTGAGGCACCAGCCAACCGGGTGTCGGCTAACCAAGCTCGCACTTGCGATGTGCCGATCTTGCCCAAAGCATCGTCACCGTGGGAGTGAGCGTGGCCCATGAAATCGATGAGGTCGGCTCGATAACCGCGGATCGTGTTGGGTGAGCGTCGAAGCGCCGAAAGGTGATCACAGAAGTCCTCGACGGGCACCGTCAGCGACGCAGGCAGATGTTCAGTGCCATCGGGCGTCAAGGAGGGGTCTTTCATCACATCCACTGTGGCGCGTGATTGTCAGCATGGTGGGCGGACACGCGGAGGGGTTTGGGGATCGAGCGGGTTTACGGCGATCCGTCGCATCGCCCACAAATTCGAGCCGCCGGGTGACGAAGATGTGTCAATCGTCGGTCGGTGAAGGACTGGTAGTTGGCGGGGGAGTCTGAGGTGACGAGGACGGTTCGCTGGCATCTGATGCGAATCTCGTCAGAATTGTGACACACAATACGGACCTTGACACACCGTACTAATACGGTTTAGTTTATTGCTACTTTCACTGCCGAAAGGACCGTTATGAAGCGATCACTTATTGCCGTGCTGGCCGTCATCGTTGGGCTCGTAGGGATTATCGGGTTGGGGCCAACTGCGAAGGCTGACGACAGCGTCGCTCCCATAGGGAATCGTGTGCTGGCATCGGCCCAGCCGCGCAATGCTGGTCATCGTCTGCAAGACATCCGTACCTGGAGCCCGCGGACCGATCCGTACGCCCCATATCTGCGAGCGCAGGTGCCGCTACAGCCGCGTATCGCCCGTGACCCCAGTACCCAGATTCACCGCAACCTTGACGGTAAGGCCGAGGTCATGCTCATGCAGGGCGACTACGGCAACTCCTTTTTCGGGAACTTCCGTGCTAACGACGGATTCGCCAACAACACCCTCAACTTTTGGCAGTACGCTGATTACTGGAGTCCATGGCATGGGTCCGCGACAGCTCGGACCCCCGAGGCCCTTTATGATCCGGCCACCAGCGACTGGCGCACCCGTAACTTTGAGTTCGGCATCGTCGACATCCCGAACCCTGCTTACACCAATGCCGCTCATCGCAACGGTGTCAAATCCATCGGCACGATCTACTTCGACCCGGCCTTTCGCCCTGGCCTCACCTTTGACGAGGCCTTCGATAAGGATCCCAATTCTGAGGGTTACATCATCGCTAAGAAACTGGTCGAAATGGCACGCTATTTCGGTTTCGATGGGTACTTCCTCAATGAGGAAGAAGGCAATCTTCGGGATCCTCGGTTCAAACCTTTCATGAGCTATCTCACGTCCAAGGGTCTCTACACGCAGTGGTACACGAATTCCTCTGGTGACTTCTCGGCATCGAAATCCAACCTGCTCGATCACGGCAAGATCATGGACTCGGTGTTCCTCAACTACACGTGGCCAGGATCTCAAGACCAGTCGGTTGCTAGCGCAAAGGCCACCGGATACGACCCCCACAAGTCGCTCTTTTTCGGGGTTGAGGCTAACCAGGCACGATTTGACGGCAACCACCCCTCGGCCTCCCAGCTTCCGAGCCTCTATAGGTCTGCCGAGGACCACAGTCCCAAGGCGTCGATCGCTCTCTTCACCCCGAGTGACATGTACCAGCGCGGGTTGGCCGACGACGTCAAGCCTAAGAGCGTCAGCAAGACCCTCCCGCTGTTCCAGCAGGATCCCTACCAATGGATGGTTGCTGAACGTGAGCGGATGTATTTTTCAGGGGTGACGTCTAACCCTCGGGATACCGGATCACATCCAGGGCATTCCCGGCCCGAGGTTGGTGTCAAGGACTCCTCCTCGTGGGTGGGGGTGGCCGATTTTACCCCGGCCAGATCGGTCATCTCGGGGTCGCACTTCCACACTGACTTCAACACCGGCCACGGCATGCAGTGGTACCAAGATGGTGAGGCATCCAACTCGAGGCCGTGGACCAACATAGATTCCCAGTCGATCTTACCGAGTTGGCAGTGGTGGATTGACACTAAGGGTTCCCGGCCATCTGTAGACTTCGACTACGGCCCCACCGAACAGCGGAAGGACGTTAACGGTGCCTCGGCCAAGACTCCTTATCGGCAGGTAGGGGCCTGGCAAGGAGGGTCGTCTCTCGTCGTTTACGGCGACGTGAGCGGACCGGCAACATTGAGGCTGTTCAAGACTCGATTGGCGGTGAACGGCACGACCACCATGCCGATCACCTTCCGTAAAGGTTCGGTAAGCGGAGGCGTCATGAAGGTTGCCCTCGTCTTCGCTGACAACCCGGGGAAGGTCGTCACCGTCGAGATTCCCGACAGCGCCACCCCTGGCCGGTGGCGCACCTCTACCCTGCATCTCGGGAGGTTTGCAGGACGGACTATCACCACGATCGGTCTCCAGTTCGGCCCCGCATCCGACTACCAGATGAATGTCGGTTCGATTTCGGTGCGCGACGGAGCCACGGCACCCCAGGCCCCCAGCCAGGTGAAGCTGGACAAGGTGTATGACGACGGACAGGCCGTCTTGTCGTGGCAGACCAAACCCTTCGACGAAGTGTCCGAGTATGTCTTGGACGCAACTGGCCCCGACGGCAAAACTGTCCATTTGACATCGGGATATACCAACCTGGCCTACGTCAAGAAGGTTTCCGACACCAGCGGCAAGGTGACCTTCAAAGTGCGTGCCGTCGGTCACGACGGTCAGACGTCGAAGCCCGCGACCGTGGTCTACGACTACTCGACCCAACCGCGTCACATCAAGGTGACCGAGGCCCCGACGGTCTCGAAACTGCTCACCGAGGCCGCCAAGCCGGACAAACTCGACGTGTCGTGGGACACGAGGGGTCTCGACGGGACGTGCCGTATTGACGTTCGTCTTGTTGACATTGCCCCAGGGAACATCGACAACCAGCCGTACGGCCTAAACGTTCCCTGTTCCCAGGGATCGGCCACCGTGCCAGTTCCTGTGCGCGAGGGATATCCTTATGACCTGACAATCAGGGCCGATGAGGGTCAGGGGCTGTCATATCGGGGCCGCACCCACGACTCGTGGGCTGCCCCAGTGACCCTCGACGACATCGTCGTTGAGAAGAATCGTTCCGGGTTCCACATGCGTAACCTCACCTCACCCGACTGGTACCTATTCAACCTGGCGTGGCAGGGGTCGGACGGCAAATCTTTGGCAATCAGCAAGATTCGTCGCGGCGGATCGGTGCGCGGTGAATGGGGAGCCCGTCCCACCACCGATGATCCGACGGCCTTCCGCCGCTTTCCGACAGCCGACGGGACGCTCACGACAACGGTCACCGATTATGCTGGAAACACGACGGTACAGAGGTTCACTGTAAAGGATCACGATCTGGTGTCACCGACCGCCAAGCCGTCATTCACGGTGAAAGGCAACGCTACACAGAAGGTCATTGTGGGCAACACTATCGATCCTGTCACCGTTACAGCCAGCGGGGCGGCGCCAGTGTCGTGGCGTATCCGCGAAGCCCTACCCAATGGACTGTCATGGCGAAACGACATGTCCGGGGATGGGTTGACGCCGCTGAAGGGGACTCTGTCGGGCAGCCCGACCGCTCCAGGGATGCACAGGATCGTCGTTGAGACGACCGATTTATACGGCAATACTGCTAGCCAGGATATTGTCGTAGTGGCTGTGGCAGCCCCGGTTCCCCCGTCTGCGGTACCGACGTCAACAGGCTCGTCCATCCCGACGCCGACTACTCCAACCGTGACTGCTTCTGGCACCGTGGCGACGATGGATACGAGTGGTCCGTTGGTTGAGAAGCTAAGTTCGCGTTGGTTAGGCACCGCGCAGGCACAGCACCCCAGGAGGTTGCCTACCACCGGCTGCTGACGGGGCGTTTGATGCCGAGAATGACGTCGGCGTGACGGCGACGCTAGGTGATGACATCGACGATCGTCACCCAGCACCGTTAATTCTGGAAAGTGTGCCGCTGTGAATTGGCCCGTTCCTTGTCCGACGTCATAGACTAGCTGTGCAGTCCGGACCGCTTCGGGCTGACTTCGCATGCATCGACGTCACAGACGACCGGACGTCCACGGTCTTGCCACGGCAGGCGGACGAACGGTGATGCATCAGGAGGTGACGCATCCGGCGTTATCGTTCAACCATTTGGCATATCTGTGTGGTGTGCCCAGAGAAGGAAGGACACGGCATGGCCGTCGTCACTACTCGCCAGCTCCTCGAGAGCGGCGTCCACTTCGGACACCAGACCCGTCGCTGGAACCCGAAGATGAAGCGCTTCATCTTCACCGAACGCAACGGCATCTACATCATTGACCTCCACCAGTCGCTGACTTACATCGACAAGGCATACACCTTCGTTAAGGAGACCGTTGCCAAGGGTGGCCAGATTCTCTTCGTCGGCACCAAGAAGCAGGCCCAGGAGTCCATCGCTGAGCAGGCCACTCGCGTTGGTATGCCTTATGTCAACCAGCGTTGGCTTGGCGGAATGCTCACTAACTTCCAGACCATCTCGAAGCGCATCGCCCGCCTCAAGGAGCTTGAGGCCATGGACCTCGACAAGGTTTCTGGCTCCGGTCTCACGAAGAAAGAACTGCTCATGCTCTCCCGTGAGAAGGACAAGCTGGAGAAGGACCTCGGCGGTATCCGCGATATGCCGAAGGTTCCGCAGGCCGTCTGGATCGTCGACACGAAGAAGGAGCACCTCGCCATCGACGAGGCTCGCAAGCTCAAGATTCCAGTCGTCGCCATCCTCGACACCAACTGTGACCCCGACGAGGTCGACTACGCCATCCCGGGTAACGATGACGCCATCCGCTCGGTGTCCCTGCTGACGCGCATCGTCGCCGACGCCGTCGCTGAAGGCCTCATGGCTCGCTCGGCTGGAAAGTCGGGTGAGCAGACTGCTGAGGCTGAGCCCATGCCCGATTGGGAGCGCGAGCTTCTTGAGGGAGACGACGCCAAGGCTGAGGATAAGAAGACCGAGGACAAGACTGAGGCCAACAAGGCTGATGAGGTCCCCGGGGCCGAGAAGTCTAACTGAAGTACGCCCACGTCTAGACAGGACTGAGATATCTATGGCTATTACTGCTGCTGAGGTCAAGAAGCTGCGCGACGCCACTGGCGCCGGCATGATGGACGCCAAGAAGGCCCTCACTGAGGCTGACGGCGACTTCGATAAGGCCGTTGACATCCTGCGTGTTTCTGGCGCTGCTAAGGCTGCTAAGCGCTCCGACCGTGAGGCCAGCAACGGACTGGTTGCTGCCGCTGGCTCTTCCCTGGTGCACATCGGCTCTGAGACCGACTTCGTCGCCAAGAACGAAGAGTTCATTGCTGCTGCTAATGAGATCGCTGAAGCCGTTGAGAAGGCTGGGGCTGACTCCAAGGATGCTGCTAATGCTGCCGTCCTGGCTGATGGCACCGCCGTTGGTGACAAGCTTGGTGAGCTTGCTGCCAAGATCGGTGAGAAGATTGAGCTAGCTAACGCCGCTCACTTCGCCGGTAATGCCCATGTCTACCTACACCGGCGTTCCCAGGACCTTCCCCCGCAGGTCGGCGTCATGGTTGAGTACGAGGGTGACAATGCTGAGGCTGTCCACGGCGTCTGCCTGCAGATCGCGGCCATGAGTCCGCGCTGGCTGTCCCGTGACGATGTCCCCGCTGACGTCGTCGAGCATGAGCGCACCGTTGCCGCTGACATCGCCCGCGAGGAGGGTAAGCCCGAGAAAATCATCGACCGCATCGTCGAGGGTCGTTTGGGTGGCTTCTTCAAGGAGAACTGCCTGCTCGATCAGCCTGCCATCTCCGACGACAAGAAGACCATCACTCAGACCCTTAAGGCTGCTGGCGTCACCATCAAGCGTTTCGTTCGCTTCTCTGCCGGAGAGTGATGTCATCCCCAGACAGGGGATGATGACCGCATCGTGACCACGCACGGCCCCACCGAACACGGTGGGGCCGTGCGTGTGTTGAGATGAATGACAGTCGCGGCCAGGCGAACTGCGGTGGTGGCCGTGGTCGGGCTAAGCTGGAGCGACGCATCCCGCGTCAATGTTCGCCGACCAGGAGAGATGATGCCAGAGCGCTACAACCGAGTCCTTCTCAAGCTGTCCGGAGAGGTTTTCGGAGGGGGGGGAATCGGTGTTGACGCCGATGTCGTGTCCGCCAAGGCCCGCGAGATCGCTGAGATCGCTAATAGCGGTGTCCAAGTGTCCGTCGTCGTCGGCGGAGGGAACTTCTTCCGAGGAGCTGAACTCCAGCAACGCGGTATGCAGCGTGATCGCGCTGACTACATGGGCATGCTCGGCACCGTCATGAACTGCCTTGCCCTACAGGATTTCTGCGAGAAAGCTGGCGTTAACACTCGCGTCCAGACCGCCATCACGATGGGCCAGGTAGCCGAGCCCTACATCCCCCGCAAAGCCGAGCGTCACATGGAGAAGGGGCGAGTCGTCATCTTCGGGGCCGGGTCCGGGATGCCGTACTTCTCCACCGACACCGTTGCGGCCCAGCGTGCTTTGGAAATCGGCGCCGATGCGCTCCTCATGGGTAAGCAGGGGGTTGACGGCGTCTACGACAGCGATCCCAAGACGAATCCGAACGCCCACAAGTTCGACGAACTGACCTACGATGAATTCCTGTCGCGTGATCTCAAGGTCGCCGACGCCACTGCCGTCGCCATGGCCAGAGATAATGACCTGACGATGGTCTTCTTCAACCTTGAGATACCAGGCAATATTGGCCGCGTCATCAATGGTGAAGACATTGGCACCACTGTCCATCGCTGAACCATCGAGACATACCAAGAAAGGACAACACAGTGAGCGACATCATCAAAGACGCCGAGAAGAAGATGGGGTCAGCGGTCGGTCATGCTCGCGAGGAGTTCGCGGCTATTCGCACGGGGCGCGCTAACCCCGCCATGTTTAATAAACTCATGGTCGAGTATTACGGCACCCCAACCCCGTTGCAGCAGCTCGCTAGCTTCCAGGTTCCAGAGGCCCGCACCGTCCTCATCGCGCCGTTCGACAAGAGCTGTGTCAACGACGTCGAGAAGGCCATTCGGGATTCCGACCTAGGGGTTAACCCCTCCAACGATGGCAACGTGGTGCGTTGCGTTCTTCCAGCCCTGACCGAAGAGCGCCGCAAGGAGTACATCAAGATGGCCAAGACGAAGGCTGAGGAGGGGCGTATCGCGGTCCGCAACATCCGTCGCGCCAGCAACGACGTTGTCAAGAAGCAGGAGAAGGACAAGGAGATCTCTGAGGACGAGATGACTCGCCTGGAGAAGGAGCTCGACCAGGTCACCCGCAAATACGTTGAGCAGATTGACGAATTGCTGAAATCCAAGGAGAGCGAACTCCTCGAGATCTGATCAGATTCCAAGGTGGGCAAGCCCCAGAAGAAGACCACGGCCACACGGACCCCACGTGCCGGCCGTGATCTTCCTGCTGCCATTACCACGGGCCTCGTGCTGTGCGGCGCCGTCATTGGCACCGTTGGGTGGTGGCATTGGGGTTTTGTGTTGCTGATGACCTTAGCCCTCATGGCCGGGGCTATTGAGCTTCATCGGGCGATGACTCGGTTGGGTATGGACTCCGCAGTTGTGCCGATCTGCGTCGGCACCGCAGTGATGGTGATCGGGGCATATGCGGCCTCGACCTTGAACCTTCACATCTTGCCCAATACCTTCCTGGTGGCGACGTTAGGAGCGACAACAGTTGCCGCAATGGCATGGCGCCTGCCACGTGGCTCAGATGGTTTTGTTAAAGACGTTGCTGCCAGCCTTTTCACCATCGCCTACTTGCCATTGCTCGGTTGCTTTGTTCCCCTCATGATGGGCGATGATGGCGGTAGCCGCCGCATTGCCACGTGGATACTCAGCATTGTCGCCTCTGACACCGGTGGATACGCCGTCGGGGTGCTGTTCGGCAACCACAAAATGGCCCCGAGTATTAGCCCTAAGAAGAGCTGGGAGGGTTTTGCCGGGTCTATCATGACCGCAGCCCTCGTCGGATGGGCCTGCCTGGGAGGATTGTTGTCGGCACCATGGTGGGCCGGGATTCTCCTCGGCGTTGTTCTAGCCCTCACCGGTACTGCGGGAGATCTCGTCGAATCGATGATTAAACGTGACGCCGGCATTAAGGACATGTCAAACTTCCTGCCTGGTCACGGTGGAATCATGGACCGGCTCGACTCGGTGCTATTTTCCGCGCCCTTTGCCTGGCTCGTCATGTCCCTCGTACTGTGACCGTGGTCGCCAGATCGACCCACCGTGAGCTCCACCAAGAGTCAATGATATATTGACTTTGAGAAGTAGCTATTTAGGTGTAGGCGAGGTCCGAAGATGGACATCATTATCATGGTTCTCATTGCCGCATTGGTGCTGGCAATGATACTGCGTGGTGTCAAGAGATCAGTATTCATTGTGTCTGTCATGGTGATCGCAGGGCTTTGCGTGATTCTGTTGTCGTTGCACGCGACGAGTGATCTGGGGCTGTCATGGTGACAAACAACGAGATAAACCCCGAGAGCCAAACGGTGTCGGATGCGGACCGAACCCTGCCTGGAGCAGGACGGGTGTTGCCCACCATGAGCTTCTGGGGAGCAAACCTCTTCCTGCTGGCCTACGTTGGGGTTCTGGCGGGTGGATTCATCGTGCAATTCGGGTTGCACGAATACCCATGTCCGCTGTGCATGCTTCAGAGATATTCGATGATGCTTGCCTGTCTCGGGCCGCTATACATCATTGTGCGTACCCGGCGCGGTTCTGTGACGATATCGGATTTTTGTATGGGCTATGGCGTGTCGATCCTTTCGGCGATCCTTGGCGGGGCGGAATCAGCACGTCACATATTGTTGCATATTCAACCGGGGGATCCCGGATATGGTTCCAAGGCGTTGGGGCTGAGCACCTATACTTGGGCTTTCATTACCTTTGTCATCGTCATCGCATTCTGTGGTGTCATGATGACCTTCGCTCCATGGCTGACCCCTCGCGGCGTCAAGACCCATGCCTTGTCCGCCGTCATTATGTGGCTGTTTGCCCTCATCGTCGTGGCCAATCTCGTCATGATCGTCTTTCTTGAAGGATTCCACGTCCTTCTGCCCGGTGATCCGGCTTGCTACGAGCTGGTGCAGAACTGTTCGCCGAGATGACGCCGCTACACCTCTTTAGCAGACGTCGACTCGTGTGGCTGAATAATGGCAGCCGGGGATAATGGGAGCGTGAAATCATCGACTGGAAGCACCGTCAGCACGTCAGGTCTCGTCCTGCCCTCCACGCCGCTCGCCGAGCCGGGCAAGGAGATGCCAGTCGTCGTCAATACCCCGAGTCGTGCGAAGCCCCCTCGCCACTGGATTGATCTGAGCGTCGAGGAGAGGGCACAGGCCGTCAAGGATCTCAGTCTGCCAGCTTTCCGTGCTCGGCAGATCTCCGCCCACGTCTTCGAGCGGTGGGAGGTTGACCCGACTCAGTGGACTGACTTGCCGAAGGCTGCCCGTCAGGAGATCGCTGACGCCTGGTTTCCGGCCTTGTTGACCGAGGTCTCCCGGCAGTCCTGCGATCGCGGCACAACCGTCAAGACCTTGTGGCGGCTGCATGGTGGGGCTTTGGTTGAGTCGGTGCTCATGTACTACCCAGCCACCCGTCACTCCGCGGCTCGCACCACCTTATGCTTGTCGTCCCAGGCTGGTTGCGGTATGGCCTGCCCGTTTTGTGCCACCGGTCAAGGCGGTATTCAGCGCAATATGTCTACCGCCGAAATCGTCAGCCAAGTGTTGGCGGCTAATCGCCTTATTGCGGCGGGGGAGATTCCCGGAGCGTCCGGACGCGTTCATAACATCGTCTTTATGGGCATGGGTGAGCCGATGGCCAACTACCGTTCGGTGCTCACTGTCATCCGTACGCTCACCGCCGACGGTCCCGACGGTATGGGGATGAGCGCCCGGGCCCTCACCGTGTCGACGGTCGGCCTGGTGCCGCGGATCAAAGCCTTGACTGAGGAGAGGATCCCGGTCACCCTCGCCGTCTCCCTGCATGCCCCTGACGACGAGTTGCGTGACGAGCTCATTCCGGTCAACCGTCGCTGGAAAGTCGACGAGTTGCTCGACGCCGCCTGGCACTACGCCGAAAAGTCTAAGCGTCGCGTTTCCATCGAGTACGCTCTCATGAAAGACATCAACGACCAGGCTGACCGCGCCGCGGTGCTGGCCCGTCAGATCCGTCGTCGCGGCGATTGGACGTGGGCCCACGTCAACCTCATCCCCCTTAATCCCACACCGGGTTCTCGCTGGACGGCTTCGCGTCGCGAGGATCAGGACGCCTTCGTCGAGACGCTGGAGCGCTGGAAGATCCCGGTGACAGTGCGCGATACCCGAGGCTCTGAAATCGATGGTGCCTGTGGCCAGTTGGCAGCTGTGGGACGGTCGGAGGGGCTGGGCAGCTAAAGGCTCGTGGCGGCCCCGGTGGCAGTCCCGATGTGGCCCGAGTGTCACAATCGTCCATACGGAGTACAAGGGGGGTCACCGTATGGATAGCCAACTCGAACGTACCTACGAGGCGGTGTTGCGTCGCAACCCGGGAGAGGCCGAGTTCCATCAGGCTGTGCGGGAGATTTTTGAATCTCTCGGCCCGATGCTCGACAAGAATCCGCGGTACGTCGAAGCGGCCGTCTTGTCGCGCATCTGCGAACCGGAACGCCAGATTATTTTTCGCGTGCCGTGGGTTGACGACGAGGGCAGCGTGCGCATTAACCGTGGTTTCCGAGTGGAATTCTCCTCGGTGCTGGGGCCGCATAAAGGTGGTTTGCGATTCCACCCCTCGGTGTACCTAGGAACGATTAAATTCCTTGGCTTTGAGTAGATCTTCAAGAATGCACTGACCGGCATGCCGATTGGTGGCGCAAAGGGTGGGGCGGATTTCGATCCCCATGACGCATCCGAGGGTGAGGTCATGCGATTCTGCCAGTCTTTCATGACCGAGCTCTACCGTCACCTCGGCGAATACACTGACGTGCCAGCTGGTGACATTGGCGTCGGCGGTCGTGAGATCGGATTCCTCTTTGGCCAGTACAAACGCATCACCAACCGCCATGAATCCGGTGCGCTCACCGGGAAAGGACTCACCTGGGGCGGGTCTCTGGTGCGCACTGAAGCCACCGGATATGGCTTGGTTTTCTTCGTCCAGAGAATACTGGCGACCAACGGCAAGTCATTGGACGGCCTGCGAGTTACCGTCTCCGGGTCGGGAAACGTCGCCATCTACGCCATCGAGAAGGCCCAGGACCTCGGAGCCACCGTTGTCGCATGCTCAGATTCCAGCGGGTACGTCGTTGACGACAAGGGCATTGATGTCGCCTTGCTGAAGCAGATTAAAGAGGTTAAACGGGCCCGTATTTGCGAGTATGCCGCTCGACGCGGATCGGCTACTTTCCGCTCCGACGGATCGATTTGGGATGTTCCCGTCGACGTCGCCCTGCCCTGCGCGACCCAGAACGAGCTCGATGGACAGGCTGCCGACACCCTCATTCGCAATGGTGTGGTCGCCGTCGCCGAAGGTGCCAATATGCCCTGTACCCCTGAGGCGGTGCACTCCTTCCAGGATGCCGATGTCATTTTCGCCCCGGGTAAGGCATCCAATGCGGGCGGCGTGGCTACCTCTGCCCTCGAGATGCAGCAGAATGCCGCGCGGGATTCCTGGGATTTCGACGCGACGCAAGCCAGGCTGCAGCAGATCATGGCCGACATCCACGACCGCTGTATCGAGACCGCCGACGAGTACGGTCATCCCGGCGATTACGTCATGGGCGCTAATATCGCCGGGTTTACCAAGGTGGCCGACGCCGTCATTGCAATGGGTGTCGTCTGAGCGTCTCCACAGCTTCTTCGACGGTATCGACGTATGGTGCGGGCGGTCCCGCAACATGCTGTGCAGCAGTGGCCAGGAGGCGACGTCAAGGCCAGACCCACGGGTGACGTCGGCAGCCCCAACGATCCTGCGCAACCGGTCAAGGGACTTGTCGAGCAGGTTGGATGGGCAGGCAGCTCTCAGGCAGGTCGCCTCCATCGCTCCCGGGCCGCCCCCGGTCACGACGAGATGGCCAGTAGTAGCCAGGGCGGTCGAGATCGGTTGCCAGCCGGATAGGGGATTGAGCAGCCTAGGAAGATTGTCGTAGAAACATCGCAACGATGAAGGGGTTGCTACACCCGGTGAGGTCGACTCCCTGGACGACCTGACCAGCGAGATCAGGAGCGGCTACGCGCAATCGGTCGACCGTCTCGATCTCAATGTGGTTGGTGCTCATCGTCGCGGCTCCGGGTGAACGAGGCCCAACAACCCGCGGGGGTCGAGCGGTTCGGCGTCCCACTCGACTGTCGTCCGGTCTGGAGCCATCCGCAGGGTAAGCGCGTGCGGGGTACAGATGACGCACAGCCGGGCAACGAAGGTGCCGTCGTGCCAGCCGCCACTGGCTGCGATGTCGAGGGAGTCGCTGCCGATAGGGCAGTGGGAGGTCCGCCATTCGTCGTAGCCAATGGCCACGTCTAGGGCAACGTCCTCAGCATTGGCGGGGCTGGCCGGGATATGCCACGACAACCCCCAGCCCTGCTGATCGCTGCATGGTGTCACGACGACGTGCGAGCCGTTTTCAACGATGCCCTGCATCGGTCTGGTCGGGTTGAATTCGCCTGTCACGATCGGGAGGGTACGCACGACCTCCTTGGGCTCGGGATCGAGTCCCTCGGCCAGGGCCGGCAATAGGTGGTCCCAAACAGTCTGAAGGATGATTTGCTTGTCACCAGCCCCCTCGCCGACGTCATTGGTCATGACGACGACGGCGTCGACCTCAGGGATGATGAGAGCGAACTGGCCGAAGGCGCCGTCAAGACGGTACCCGTGGCTCGACATCCAGGTCTGCCAGCCGTAGCCCAGCCCCCACTCCGGCCCGGTCAGGCCGTCGGATTGGATGTGGCGGACTCGGTGCTGCGCTATCCACTCCTCGGGAAGCAGCCGAGTGCTGTCATGGATGCCGTCGTCAAGCAGCAGCTGACCAAACCGGGCCAGGTCCTCGGCGTCGATGTACAGGCCGCTAAATCCCAACGGAATGCCGTCGGTATCGCGAGCCCAACAGTGTGGTCCACGCCCGAGTGACTCCAGCACTTCCCGGGTGATGATGGCGTCGATGTCGGCCCCGGTATGCTCGCGGACGATCCGCGAAAGTATCCAGGTACCCAAATTGTTGTAGGCGAAGTCGACGCCAGGGCGACCGACAGGCTCGGTGGCGAGCCACAGGCGCGCGGTATCCAGAAATGCCGACAGCGGCTGAGGTGAATGTCTTCGAGCAGGAGTACACCAGACTCGGGACGTCGGAGCTCCTAGGGGCCCAGCGACGCTGACCGTGCTGGCGGACGATGAGCCGGCGCGGGTGCGCCTGAATCTGCTCGAGCGCGTCTGCGATGTCATCGAGAACGCTGTCAGTCATGGGTTCTACTTTAGGGCCACCGACTGCTTGAAGAAGGCCGCACCAAGGTCCGATTCGACGTCGAATCGGACCTTGTGGGAGCAGCGTGACAAACTGGCAGGGTGAAGAAGGTCATCATCCTCGGCTCCACCGGATCGATCGGAACGCAAACCCTAGAGGTCATCTCGTCGCGTCGTGACCAATTTGAGGTTGCTGGCATATCGGCAGGCGGCTCGGATGTTGGCTTATTCGCTCAGCGGATTCTTGATTTCTCTATTCCCGTCGTAGCCATCGCTCGCGAGGATGCTGCTGAGGAGCTTCAACGAGCTTTGACCGTGCAGGCTGGATCACGGGGCCTTGCCGTGCCTAATCCTCGGATCCTTACCGGCCCGGATGCGTCGACGCAGCTAGCCGCCATGCCTGCCGATGTCGTCTGTAATGCCATTTCTGGTGCGGTCGGTTTGCGTCCGACCCTCGCTACTTTGGCTGCAGGGACCACCTTGGCCCTCGCGAACAAAGAGTCGTTGGTCATCGGTGGCAGGCTCGTCACTCAGGCGGCTGGCCCAGGGCAGATTGTTGCCGTGGACTCTGAGCACTCCGCCTTCGCCCAGTGCTTGCGTGGAGGCGGGCACAACGAGGTGCGTCGCCTCGTTCTAACAGCATCCGGGGGGCCCTTCCGTGGTCGTGACCGTGCCTCCCTGGTCGACGTCAGCGCTACCGATGCCATGAAGCACCCCACCTGGGATATGGGCCGGGTCATCACCATCAACTCGTCGACTCTGGTCAATAAGGGCCTGGAGTTGCTCGAGGCGGCCCTGCTTTATGACGTTGACCTTGACGACATCACCGTCGTCGTCCACCCTCAATCCATCGTCCACTCTATGGTGGAGTTCTGGGATGGTGCCACCATTGCTCAGGCTTCACCGCCCGACATGAAATTGCCGATCGCTCTGGGGCTGTCGTGGCCGGATCGCATTCCCGACGCGGCTGCCGGCTGCGACTGGTCGACGGCCATCCAGTGGACCTTCGAACCTCTCGACAACGAGACCTTCGGAGCCGTCGAACTGGCCCGCCGCGCCGGTCATGCTGCGGGTACCGCACCAGCCGTATTCAATGCCGCTAACGAGTCCTGCGTCGACGCCTTCTGTGATGGACGCATCGGTTTCCTCGACATCACCGATACTATTGCCGAGGTCCTTGACGAGCACCTTTCTGATGACGAGAACGACGATCCGGGTGCGCGACACGTCGGTGACGAGGCCCTCACCCTCGATGCCGTGCTGGCCGCCGACGCCTGGGGCCGCCGCCGCGCTGCCGAGGTGTGTGCCCGGGGGATTCTCCAGTGACAGTTGTTATCGAAGTGCTGGCCGGGATCGTCTTCTTCAGCCTCATCATCCTCTCCGTGTTGCTTCACGAGTGTGGCCACTTCATCCCGGCGAAGATCTTTGGGGTTAAGGTCACCGAGTTCTTCGCTGGGTTCGGGCCGAAAATATGGTCGTTCACGCGCGGGGAAACGGAATACGGGTTCAAGTGGATCCCGCTGGGGGGTTATGTGCGCCTCGTTGGGATGTACCCCGCCACGGTCCACCACCATCATGGCAACCGGCTCACCAAACTCGCCGATGAAGCGCGCGCTGCCGAGGCCGAGGACATCACTGGCGCCGATCGGGGCCGATTGTTTAGCGACAAACCGGTGTGGCAGCGGCTTATCATCATGAGCGGTGGGATCCTTACCAATCTGCTCCTGGCTTTCCTGCTGTTCTGGGCGGTGTTCGGCATTCACGGCCGAGCTGCTCAGACGACCACGGTTGCCGCAGTCACTCCATGCGTCCACTCCTCTCAGATCAGCGGCCCGTGCCCCTCAGGAGACCGTCGTGCACCGGCTGCCGAGGCTGGTGTGCAAGCGGGGGATCGCATCGTTTCTTTTAACGGTCGACAGGTGGATTCCTGGTCCCAACTTCAGGAGTTCATCCGTGATAATGGTGACGGCGAGGCGCGTCTTGGGGTGAAACGCCACGGCGATGCCGTCAGCCTCATGCCCACGCGCACCCTTGTCACCGAGGTGCCTGACCTTAACAATCCAGGTCGCACCGTCGAAGCGGGGTACCTGGGTGTCAGTCCGACGATGGTCGTTGTTCATTCCGGGCCAGGCGATACCGTCTCCCAGATGTGGACGATGTCGAAGCAGTCGCTAAGCGCGTTGGCAAGGCTCCCAGTTTTGACCTGGAACGTTGCCTCCGACATGGTGACCGGAAAGGCCCGCGACGCTAACAGCCCGATGAGCATCGTCGGAGCCTCCCGGGTGGCTGGGGATGTCGCCGGTAACTCCCAGCTGACCATGGGCGACAAGATCGCCACCGGAGCAAGCCTGTTGGGCGGCCTCAACCTCTTCTTGTTCTGGTTCAACGTCGTCCCACTACCACCTATGGACGGTGGGCATATCGCTGGAGCCATCTATGAGGCATGCAAGCGGGGCCTATTCAAACTTGCCGGAAAACCGGATCCTGGCCCAGCGGACACCGCAATGATGCTGCCGGTGGCATGGACAATCGGGGCACTCATGCTCGTTATGGGGCTCATCCTCGTCGTGGCAGATGTCGTATCGCCGGTAAAAATTTTCTAATCGTCGCTCCGCGCCTATGAATGAGCTGTAAATTATCGCTCACAGTGCGGGAATTTTTGGTGAATTGACGGTGGCAAGCATTCCTGTACTCATGTCGAGCGCGACAAGGTGACGCGTGAATGCTCTCCGAGGTGGGGATTCGTATGACCACGAATGTCTAGACGCATCTTGGCAGGTCTGACTAGCACCGCCATGATCCTCGCGGTTCAGCCTGCGCACCCTGATCTGGTGGTTGCCGACCATGTCGTCATCAATGAGGTTTATGACGGTGGCGGTAACTCCGATGTCACCTAGATCCACGATTTCGTCAAATTGTTGAATCCCGCCTCCTCGGATATCTCCGTCGGAGGTTGGAAAATGGAATACCTCACCGCTAAGGATAGGGTTGACAATACCTGCACTCTTTAAGGTAATGCCAAAACCAGTGAATATTTCTTATGCAAGAAGTCAAGGCCTTGCCAGCTCCGGATGCTGAGTGCGCTGCGTCCGTGCGCGACGACCGGCTCGGTGCGTCTGAGCAACGTTTCCGGTGCGGCACAATAGCTAGTCGGGTTACGGGGCTGTGTCGGCCATAGAGACGAAGGCTAGCCCTGCTCCGTCAAGTACGACGTCGATCGGGCGACGCAACGGAGTCGATACCGACGACAGCTCCAGCGACTTTACGGTCGGTGCCCCACGACCTGAAGGATTCGCTTATCAAAGTATCAAAGCCGGCAATAACCGCCCGGCTCACCCGCCGGCTGTCGGGGGCAATGTCAAACTCGCTAGCCCATGGACGGTGCGCATGCACCTGGTAGTGCCACGATCGAGATATGAATACTTCCACACCATCTCCTGCCCCACTTGCCACCGCAGGCATCACTGTGGCTCCGAGCGGACGCGTAGCCGGGCTATCTGCCAGACGCTCTGAGGCCTGGACCAAAGTGATCAATCACCGATTCGTCAACGAACTCTTCACTGGGCAACTCGGCGATACACAACTAGCCCACTACATTATCCAGGACAACCAGTTCTTTGTTCCCTTCCTGGAGTTGCTGGGTGAGGCACTCGTCCATGCCGACACCATGGAGGCAAAACTGGTTTTCGGACGTCAGTTGGGCATGATCTGTAGTGAGGAGTCAGGCTGGTTTGAGGCTACCTTCGATGAGCTTGGAGTGTCCCAGACCGACCGTGCCCATCCGCACCTGTCGGAACCCACCCGTTCCTTCGAGACCCTGATGCGTGAGGCCGTTGGCACCCACCATTACCCCACGGTGTTGGTGCTGTTGGTGGTGGCAGAAGGTCTCTACCTTGATTGGGGCTCCCGCACCCAGGCTCCGGAACCAGGGGCTGATCTTCCCAACAAATTCCTAGAATGGGTGGATCTGCACCGAGGCGAGAAGTTCCACACCTGGGTGCAATTCCTGGTTGATGAACTCGAACGCGCTTCGGACCAGGCAGATATTGCAGAACTTACTCGGTTCTGGGATACGGCAGTGGACTTGGAACTGGCCTTCTTCGATGATGTGCCATTCCCGTTCGAGGGCTGGACAAGCTCGTCAAAAAGGTGAGATAGGTCAAGGATGGCCGGATTTGTCCACGAACTGGGCTCCCGAGAGCTCCAATTAACCCCTGACCCCCTCAGCAATGACCAAAACCTCCAGAGGCACAAAATTGTCACAGTTCGGCAGCATTCACCGAATCCGAATGTCCCACAGCGCAACCTCAGCGGTGACGACAAGCCGGCGGGACGTGTGCTCGCTGCCAGCGTCACCACTGTGGCGACGGTGGGTGACACAATGGACACGACAACCCGCGATTTCAGGAGCGACACGTCAATGACCGTGAACCTGGGCATGCCTACCCCTCCCGTCCCGACCTTGGTCCCCCGTCGCAAGACGCACCAGATCAAGGTGGGAGATGTGCTCGTCGGCGGTGACGCACCCGTCTCGGTGCAGTCCATGACAACCACGAAGACCCACGACATCGGCGCCACTTTGCAGCAAATCGCGGCACTGACCGCTGCTGGCTGTGACATCGTTCGCGTCGCATGTCCAACTGATAAAGACGCCGAGGCGCTGCCGATCATTGCCGAGCAGTCTCAGATCCCGGTGATCGCTGATATTCACTTCCAGCCGAAGTATGTCTTTCAGGCGATTGAGGCCGGCTGTGGCGCGGTGCGCGTCAACCCCGGCAATATCCGCAAGTTTGACGACCAGATTGAATCGATCTGCAAGGCGGCCACCGAGCACGGCACGAGCATCCGCATCGGTGTGAATGCCGGATCCCTCGACAAGCGTCTACTCGATAAGTATGGAGCGCCGACCGCTGAGGCCATGGTGGAGTCGGCACTGTGGGAGGCCAGCCTCTTCGAACAGTACGGATTCCGGGATTTCAAAATTTCGGTGAAACACCACGACCCGGTCGTCATGATCCGTGCCTACGAACAGCTTGCCGCACAATGTGACTATCCGCTCCATCTAGGCGTTACCGAGGCGGGTCCGGCCTTCCAAGGCACTATCAAGTCGGCGGTGGCCTTCGGGCATCTTCTTACCGAGGGCATCGGTGACACTATCCGCGTCTCCCTGTCGGCTGATCCGGTCGAGGAAGTCAAGGTTGGTGTCAAGATTCTGGAATCACTCAACCTGCGTCCCCGTGGTCTAGAGATCGTCTCCTGTCCGTCTTGCGGACGTTGCCAGGTGGACGTTCTCTCGCTGGCCAATGACGTTACCGATGCCCTTGAGGGGATTGACGCTCCGCTGCGCGTCGCCGTCATGGGATGTGTCGTCAACGGGCTGGGAGAAGGCCGCGAGGCTGACCTAGGTGTGGCCGCCGGCAATGGCAAGGGCAAGATCTTCAGACACGGCGAGGTCATTCGTACCGTCCCGGAGAATGAGATTGTCACCACCCTCGTCGACGAGGCGAATCGAATGGCCGAGACCATCAACGAGACCGGGAAACCAGAAGTCGCGGTTTCCTGACGTGTTCACCAGGGTCAGGGCCCTTGATGACACCGACGTGGCCCAGGTCACTGAATTTCTTCAACAGGACCCAGTGGGCAACCTGTTCCTGCTGTCACGAATTCAGGCCAATGGTCTGGACCGTGGCAGGCTCGGATGCCCCGTCGTCGGGGTGGTGCGGTCCCACGAATTGCAAGGGGTGCTTCACCTTGGTGCCAACGTTGTACCCGTGTCATACGATGACTCGACGATCGAGACGTTAGCCTCCAGGATCGGTCCTTGGCGCACGTCGTCGTCAATGATGGGACGAGCAGAACCAGTCCTGGCGTTGCACCGGATTCTGTCTGAGCGGTATCCGCGGGCATGGGGGAACCCTCGTGAGATGCGAGCTCACCAGCCGTTATTGGAGTTGCAAAAACCCTCGCAGGTCGGGCCAGATCCGCGCGTCGCCACCGTAGCGATGGAACATTTTCAGGCCTACTTTCAGGCCGCGGTGGCGATGTACACCGAGGAAGTCGGAGTCAGCCCGATCGAAAGCTCCGACGGCTACATGCGCCATATGCGTGTCCTCGTTCAGCAGGGCCGTTGTTTCGCCATCGTTGACGAGGGTGGAACGGTGCGGTGGAAGTCTGACATTGGCGTCGACTGGCGTGCATACTGTCAGATCCAGGGGGTCTGGATGGATCCGGCGTGGCGGGGAAAAGGGCTCGCCGATGCCGCTATGACGGCGGTGTCAGAGCTATGTCAACGTCGATACAAGTCAGTATCCCTCTACGTCAACGACTTCAATGCTCGAGCGTTGGCGATGTACAACACTGTCGGTTTCCGTCAGGTAGGAGAAATGGCCACCGTGCTCTACTGAAGGTCCGCGGACCCCGCCTCGCAGACACCAGGTGAACGCTTCTAGCAGCAGGGTAGCCATGCACGTCTTGTTCGATACCGGCTCTGGAATCGGTGTGTGACAACGCTGTCGATGGCGAGCAACCTGAGGCGAATGGGCGTCCACCACGGACGCCTGTGAGTGAGTCCTGGTGTTGCGTGAATGTGTGGTGGCGGATGACCTTGAAGATATGTGAGAAGATCGCACATCCAGCCGAGCGCTAAAATGCGGAGCGGGCCGCCAGTACCCGAGCTGGCAGGGCCGAGGCCACCGTGTGAAACACTCCAGTGGGTCGTTGACCGCCTACAGCCGTCCGCAGCCTTAGAAGTTGGTGATCGGTAACGACGCTTTTACCTGGCGGATTGGCGAACTTTCCTGTCGTTGAGCGGTTGGTTCAGATTGACGGTGGTGGTTGTGGTCAGGGCGATCGCCTGGCACTCGGTACTACTGGGAAGGGCTCCTTCCGTGAGGTCGATCGTGACATCTTGTGGCGTTTCGGTGACAGTGGCATGAATGCCAGTACACGAAGCCGGGCCTGTGAGGAAGGTGACTTCGATCGTGGTTGGTGTGGATTCGCGCCATGAATCCCAGGCCAGCGCGCGCGGCGATATCAGGTCGTCGCGTGAAGTCATAGTTTGAGGGGGTGCGGTACTTGTCTGAACTGGATGCGTGGCGGTGGACCCCCGTCCGGGGACGAAGCGGAGCGTGAGCATCCTGTGAGAACAGCTCCAACCAAAATTGCTCCGATCAGTATCCCGATATTTCGCGTGATCCACCGCTTTGGCATTACCAGTCTCCGTTGATTGCGTCTTTCATCGTCTTCATATCATCATGGAAACGTCGAAGGCATGTGAGCCGTTCCAGTACATTCCGTGGCCACCAACTGCGTCGACGATACGGGGGTTGCTGTCGCCCCCGTTGTTCAATGTGGCCATACCGACGTCATGGGTGAGGTCACTATTATTAATCCACGCGTTGAAGGTGCGCAATGTATGTATAGTCCAGATTCCCACGGGGTCTGGATCGGCATTGCGGTTGTTGTAGTTGGGGACGAATACGACATTCTGCCTCCATGCACCATCGTCATAGACGCAATGGCTGGCCGTGATGATGACTCGTTTCGTGTCAGTGTTCAGCGCTGAGGCTGCGCAGTATGCGTTTTCTTTACCGTAGCCGTTGAAAAAGAGTTTCCCATTGGTGTTGAGGAAATTGGTGACAGGCGTTGCAAGAGGGCTACTCGCTGTGTCGCGGTTGGGGATGAGGATCGTTCCTTCAGAGCATGTCGTGGGAGTGACCGTTTCCAACGGTGGTGCCGGTGGTGTTGATCCCTCTGGAACGGTCGGTGTTGCTGCCGAGTCCTCATGAGATTGATCTATTGCGGTGTCAACCGTCGCGGATTCGTAGGGGACCGCAGTAGCGAGGCGCTCAGGTGTCCAGTAGGCGAGTACTTTCGCATCTTGGGCAGTTAGATCTGCCGTCTCGTCATCTGACTTGGAACGGGGAGTGATCTCTGCCGCAGGGCGGCCGAACGTGGTAGGAGCGACGACGGCTGTCGACGAACTTGCGGAGACGCTGTCTGGGATCTCCGGTGTTGGTACGGCCGATGCCAATGATGTGGCTGACAGGAATAGGACGACCGCTGAGACCAAAATTGCAAGGGGATGGGTATGTTGCGGAACTGGGTCATGTTGATCTCTCCCAGGGGTGAAGGGACAGGTAAGGCAACGGGATGGGCACGTCCGTCAAGACCCAACACCTATGGACGCACGCGGGCGAGACGTCCATATCGTGTGACTACAAGCACGCGATGTGCTCATATCACAGAAAAATATAGCTTCATGACGGCGCGTTGGCCAGACACCGACGAGGCTCATGAACAGTTCCTGCGTAGTGGGGACCTGACAATGGGGCACCACGTGGAGTGCTCGTCATGCACATTGAAGTGGTGTACGGCGGGAATGGGATGGGCAGGAAGCACAGGCGCCTCAGGCCGTCCTGCGCCGCATTTCCCCGAGCAGACCGCGCGGTGCGACGACCCAGCACAGGAGGAACACCGCCGTCGCCACGAGGACGATCGTCCCGCCGGCCGGAAGATCGATCGACCACGACAGGTACAGGCCCACCAGGGCACTGAGGCCGCCGATGACCGGAGCCAGGACCATCATCCGACCCAGTCGGTCGGTGAGCAGGCGGGCCGTGGCAGCCGGCGTCACCAGCAGGGCCAGCACGAGGACGTTGCCGATGACTTGGACCGAGATGACGACGGTCATCGTCACGAGGACGTAGAGCAGCAGGTCGAGGGCGAAGACGGGCATGTGGGTGGCCCGAGCGGTCTCCCGGTCCAGACCGACGGTGACGAGCTCCTTGTGCAGTGCTCGCTCGGTCAGCAACACCAAGGCTCCAGTGACGCAGACGATGACGATGTCGTCGTTGGTGATACCCGTGATAGATCCGAAGAGAAACTGCTGCAGGGAACCCGAGTACCCAGGTGCCCTAGAGATGATGACAATTCCCAGCGCGAAAGCCCCCGCAAAGAGAATGCCGATGACGGAGTCCTCCTTGAGGCGTCGATTTTGTGAAACGATCGCCACCAAGATTGCCGTCACCAGACCAGCGATAGCCCCGCCGAGCAGGAGAGACCCCTGCATCAGGAAGGCCACCGCAAGTCCTGGAAACACCGAGTGGGCTACTGCGTCGCCGATAAAGGCCATACCTCTCAGCACGACGTGCGAGCCAATGACCCCGGCGACGATCGAGCACACGGCTGCAACTAGCAGGGCTTTAGGCAGGAAGACCAGCAGGGGATTGGTGAGATCAGTGAGGAACTCCCATGGAGTGAGCATTGTTGGATCCTTGTCAGGCAGATACCGGCTCGCCGGCTCCGACTATGGCGAGCAGTGGTGAGTTCTGAGAGATCCCGAACGTTGTCATCCACATTTCTGGGTCACGCAGTTCCTCAGGAGTGGAGTCGGCGATGACAGTGCGGTTGATGAGACACACCCGGTCAGCGGTGGCCATGGCCTGTGCAAGGTCGTGGGTCGTCATGACGAGGGTGGTGCCCTCGGATGCCAGTCGACCAAACAGCTCGGTGAGCATCTCCTGGGTGGGCATGTCGACGCCGGTGAACGGTTCGTCAAGGAGCAACACTGACGGGCGAGTGGCTAGGGCTCGAGCGATGAGGACGCGCTGACGCTGACCGCCGGAGAGTCCTCCTGCCGTGCGATCTGCCAGGTCTGCCATACCTGCGATCCGCAGCGCGTCGCGCACCGCGATGTGGTCGTCTTTTTTGGGTCGCCGCAGCCACCCAATATGGCGTGTTCGTCCGCTCATGACGACGTCGGCAACGCTGATAGGAAAGTCCCAGACGAATTCGTGACGCTGGGGGACGTAACCGATGTGTCGCCATCCCTTCCCGGGCGAGGCCCCCGCAACCTTGACACTGCCCTTGGCCGGTTTCACCAAGCCGAGCATGGTGCGCAGAATGGTCGTTTTGCCGGCACCGTTGGGCCCCAGAAGCGCCAGCAGGTCGCCCCTGCTGGCCGACAGGTTGACGTCGTGGAGCACCTGGAGGCCGCCCAGGTTGACGGCCACGTCAGTGATCTTGATGGATCCGAGGTCACTCATGCGAGCTCGTTCCGTCGTCAGAGTTCTTGACCGGCGTTGGGCTGGCGCCTTCGTTGTTCCAGACTTCGTCGCGCATCTTCTTCGACTTGGAGTGCAATACCACAGCGGCGACGATAAAGCCGATAATGACGACACCAGCAAGGACCGCAACAATCGTTCCCCACGTGGTGCCATTGCCGGAATCAGCAGCGGAGTGGGTGGCAGCTGGTGACGAGGAGACCTTCTCAGGGGCCGAGGCAGCGGAAGAGCTGCTCGCCGAGGCCTCGCCGGACGCCGAGAAGTCCGGTGTGGCGGAGGCGCCCATGGCTCGGGCCTCGTCAGCCGAACCCTTGTCACCGACGACGAACCTCAGCGTGGTCGAGTAAGAGTGCTTGGTTCCTTCGGCATCCGTGCCGCGGACAGCGACTGAAATAGTCTGCGCTCCCGGATCGGAGAACACCCAGTTGGCGTGCACATGGGTGTTGGTCTCCATGTGCACCAACTGCTCTCCGGACTTCGTGGAGTCATACAGCGGTGTCGGGGCGTCGAAACCGTTCTCGATGAACATGTGTGCCTGTCCTGGTCCCTCATGCCCGGTGAAAACAAGGTCAGCTCCGCGCGGGAAATTCTTGACGATTTCTGCGGCCTGGGTGTTCCATCCGAGCCATACGACCTGCTGGTTCTGGGTCTGTGGAATGACATACGCTTTCGTGCCACGCATGTCGCCGAGGAAGGAATAGGTCTCGTCGTTCGGCACGTCAATACGGGACGCATCGACCACGCGTAACACGGCGTCATCAGTGCTGCGCCACACCGGCGGGTTGGCGGTGTCGTCGCGGGCCATGAGGGTGAACTTGCCGTCAACGATGCGAGGTCCGACATCGACGTGGCCGCGCTTGATCTCGGCAGGCCCTTTGGCCATTTTCTCGTTCTCGGTCACCGCCTGCTTGAGGGCAGGATCTGGTGGCGGGGTAGGGGAGGCCTGGGCTGGCTGCGAGAGTGCGAGGCCAGCACTGAGCGCGATAAACATGGCAGACAGGGCTGCCAACGGACGGGTAATCATGGATACCTCCACAGGGGCCTCATCCCAGGCACTTGGCCAGAGAGTCGGCGTCGAATGTCATAAGATCGATGTAATTCGTGATCCGGTCGTCAAAAGTGTCGCCATAAATCGGGCACACTTGGACACCGTTTTCAGCTGCAATAGCTGCGAGTACCGAGGAGCTGCGCACTACGTTGGGTTCCAAAAAGACGGCCGGTACATTGAGACCGGCGATGATTTGGCTGAGTTTGCGGCGCTGGGCCATAGATGGTTCGACACCAGGATTGGCGGTCACGAATCCGGCCACGTGCATGCCGTGGGCCTGGGCGAGGTAGCCGTAGGCGTCGTGGCTGGTGATGAGCTGACGCCGCCCCTTGGGAATGTTGGCGATCTTGCGATCGACGTAGTGCGAGGCATCTTCCAGCTTTGCCATGTATACCTTGGCGTTTTCACGGTAGGTCTGGGCGCCTTCGGGGTCGGCCTTGATAAGAGCGTCACGGATGACCTGTACATAAGCCTTGGTGTTCTTGATGCTCATCCACAGATGAGGGTCAATCTCACCATGAACGTGTGCGCCGAGAACTGCCTGGGGTAGCTGATGAATGGAGTCACTGGGGTGCCCCAAGAACCGAAAAGCTGGGGTCGGCGGGATCTCAGTGAGGGCCTTTGGTGGTACCCACACCACGGCCTTGTGGGGGTCCAGGCGTTTCTGGGTGCGGACGCCGCCACCCGTTGGGTCAGACAAGATAATCATCTTGCCCTGGTCAATATCGACTGAGAAGTCCGCGTGCCCCTTATCGACGACCGTCCGATCGGCGAGTTCGGGGATAGTCCTCGGATCAGCGCCGACGGCGATAGTGACCGTTGTCGAGCCAATCGAAGTATCGCCTTTAGCCGTCGAAAGGGTCCCCTCAAAGATCTCCTTGTACACCCCAGGCTTGCTAAACGCCCATGACATGTGGGTGTGCGCGTCGGTAGGAAGCTCAACGTCGTCACGCTCATCAACACCATCAGAGGTCGAATAGTAGATCTGAGGGTGGCCGAAGGTGCCGGTGATATAGGCGGTGAGATCACCGGGTCCGTCGACGGATTTGAGTCGCAGATGAACCAAGGAGGAGCGGTCGGCGCCCTGAGCAGTGCCTTTTCCAATGACGCGCAGCCCCAACCACACCGTGTCGAGGTTGGCATTCTCAACAAGCGGTATGACCTCCGCGCCGTACTTTTGGGCCTCCTCGGCCAAGGACATATTGATCGCCCCGGTGGGCAATGATGCGTCGATGGTCTTAATCACTGAATGTGGCTCAAGCATGAGGTAGTTCGACAATGCGACCTTCGAATACACCACGGTGCGAACATCGCGTAGTGACGGTTCGTAAGTGTGCGGGTCGGCCCCTGAGGGCACCATCGAGGCGACGCTGGCGCGATCCCCGGCGACGTTGCGTGTCAGGTCAGCAAGGATAGGTGTAGTCGTCACCACGGAAAGCTTGTCGTGGGAAGCTGGCGCGTGGCCGCACCCAGCCAAAAGACTGAGTGCGGCCACGGCGCATAGTAGACGTCTTCTCACCCGCGTCGTTTCCTTGCTACGAGGAGAGCGCCGGATAGGCCGAGAACCGCGAACGCCCCGGCTGCCAACCCCTGATGGGTTTGGGACGCGATACCGGGATCGCCGATCTTGCCTTGCTCGCCAGTGCCAGGCTGACCTGCTGCTGTGAGATCGCATGGTTTGCCATCGGGGGTGTGCCCCACAACGGTGTAGCCCGGATCGGCATTCTGTTTAGCCCTAGGGGAGGTCGATGCCTTACCCACAGATGCCGCGACGGACGTGGCATCAATACCGATCGCGAAATGGAGGGTGCCTATGGCGCTGACTCTCTTGCCGGCCTTGGTGGTGGCCGACTGAGTGACGGTCACCACATAGTGGCCAGCGGCAGTGAACACCCAGTTCGGATGGGCGTGGGTGTTGGCCGGGATGGTGTAGCTGGTAGGTCCTCCGACGTTGTCGAAGACGCGCTGACCAGCCCCACCACCAAAGGTGCCAGACATAAACACGGCCATTTTGCCGGGTCCGTTGACTTTGTCCAGATGCATCTGAACTGGTCCGGTGGTGCCGTTGACGATGGACTCGTGCATAGTGTTGACGCCGAGCCACGGCACACCGGGTACCTGCGTGGCACCGATGAGCCACACCTTGGTGCCGCTCTTGGCGATGAAGTCCATGCCGCTGGGGACGGTGGTGTTGGCCTTGTCACCAACAGCCATGACGATGCTCGACGGATCGACCCACTTCGCCGGAGCCGAGCGGTCATCTTTGAGGGCCGAGACAAGTTTGCCCGACTGCAACTGAACACCCCAATCGAAGTGGCCCTCGGTGGCGATGGATACCGGCCGGCGGGCAGGCTGAGCAACGGTCTGCATCACGGCGGCGGCTTTGTTTTGGATCTTTACTGGGCGGCAGAGTTCCTTCTTGACGATGGAACCGCTGGTGTTTACTGCTTTTGTCGATCCGTTCGAGCTGGCGCTGTCACCCTTCGACGTGGCCACGTCAAGGCCATCGAACGGCTTGTCGGAAACACCCTTGTTGCTGCTCTCACCGGGAGCCGTAGTCCCAGCATTCCCGGAAGCCCGGAGGACGCCGACGTGGCCGATCGAGCAGGTATTGGCGGCGGCGATGGCCTGGGAACCGACGACCCAGGTATATGTGTGGGTTCCGGTGCCGACGGTCGTGCCATTACGAACGGCAGTGGCATCAACAGTCATGGTGTATCGACCAGGACGGGTGAATACCCAGTTGGCATGCACATGGGAGGGTTGGGCGACGGTAATAGTGCCCGGCATGGTGGTCGAGCCCCCATCGAACAGGGCTTGGACGCCGCCGAAGGGGGTCTGCGAGAACAGGTGTACCTTGCCCGGGCCTTTGACGTTACGGATGTTGACCTTGACCTCGGTGAAGCCGTTGCGCCTGACGTCGAAAGTCTCCCATCCCGGCCACAGCAGGTTCTGGTTTTGCGTCAGGGGCAGCAGGTAACCGTTGGGGGCACCGGGGTAACCCTTCGGGATGGTCGTCAGTGCAGAGTCCTTGACGGCCAGCAGCATGCTTTCCGGAGCATGGAGGACGCCTTTGCCAGTGACGTCCTCCTTGACCTTGAGATCCAGGCCGTTTTTGGCGTTCGATCCGACGCGGAAGACATCAGAGTGACCGTGGTCGAGGACTAGCTTCTTGGCGCAGGGCGTCTTGTTGGTCCGGGACTTCAGAACCGGTTTACGGGTTTGTTTCCGGGGCTTAGATGGAGTCGGCGCGAGCGCAGGTTTCGGTGTGACTGAGGCCTTGGACGGGGTGGCACCCGGTATTGGCCGGGGCGAGGGGGAGGCCAGCGGAGACGGGGTGACATTTGGAATTGGGGCTGGAGTCGGCTTTCCCCACGGCGCAGGGAAGGGAGTCGTGTCACCGACCACCCAGGTGTAGGCGTGCGGCCGGGTCTGGAAGTTCTTGCCGGTCTTCGATGCTGACGCCTGCACGGTCATGGTGTAGACGCCGGTCTTGCCAAACACCCAGTTCGCGTGAACGTGGGAGGGCCGGGCAACGGTGATGGTGCCGGGCAGCTCAGTTGCGTTGCCGTCAAGCAGGGGCTTGACGTCGCCAAAAGACCCTTGTGAGAACAGGTGCACCTTGCCAGGCCCCTTGACGTTGCTCACCGTGATCTTGACCGACGTGAATCCGTTACGCCTGACGTCGAAGGTTTCCCAACCTGGCCAGAGCACATCCTCGTTCTGGGTCAGCGGCAGGATATACCCCTGAGGGGCACCGGGAAGGCTGGCCGGGATGTCGGTGAAAGCAGAATTTTTGATTTTGAGAAGGACGTTCTCGGGGGTGTGCAGCACGCCGTCACCGGTGACGTCTTCTTTGAGTTTGAGGTCGATACCGCCATCGGGGGCTGGTCCCACTCGGAAGACGTCGGCGTGACCGTGATCGAGCACGGTGCTGTCGTCGGTGTCTGGTGAGTGGGGAACCTCGGTGGCGTTGCGGCTTTTGAGGTTATTGCTATTTCCGAGTGTTTGAGTGGTAGGCCCGTCAGTCGCCTGAACCCGCTCGGCGTGGGTGGCGTCGACGTGGCTGTTGTGCAGGAGCTCCGAGTCCGGTGCTGCGGCGTTCGCCGGTGAAGGGTTGATCATCAGGAACGTCAGCAGGGTGGCAAGGAGCGATGCGAACCGTTTCACGGTGGCCTCCATTGTCTTCCTGGAATGTTCGAATAACTATATAATGAGAACGGTTATCAATTCTACTTGAGGCGGGCAGCCCGGTCCGAGTCAGTGGGGTCTGCCGCTAGGATTCGTCATGGCCGTGGCCGGTCACGCCGAAGGGCGGCGGAGGGCCGAGCGCGGTCGGAAAGGTAGACGTCGTGTTGACGCGCATGTCACAGCTGTTCGTTCGAACCCTGCGAGAGGATCCGGCTGACGCCGAGGTTCCTAGCCACCGCTGGCTCGTCCGGGCTGGATACATCCGCCGGGTCGCTCCCGGCGTTTACTCGTGGCTCCCGCTGGGGCTTCGGGTGCTGCGCAGGATCGAGGCCATTTGTCGCGAGGAGATGGCCGGTATCGGGGCTCAGGAGGTGAGCTTCCCCGCACTGCTCGCGTCTGACCCCTACAAGGAGACCGGTCGTTGGGCCGAGTACGGCGACAATCTCTTCCGGCTCAAGGACCGTAAGGGAGTAGACATGCTGCTGGGGCCGACCCATGAGGAGATGTTCACCCTCATGGTCAAGGACCTCTACTCCTCCTACAAGGACCTGCCGCTGTGCCTCTACCAGATTCAAAACAAATACCGTGACGAGGCCCGTCCGCGTGCTGGGATCCTGCGCGGTCGCGAATTCGTCATGATGGATGCATACTCCTTTGACGTCGCTCAGGAGGGTCTCGACGACGCCTACCAGGCTCAACGCGATGCCTACATTCGCATCTTCAACCGTCTCGGGTTCGACTACGCCATCGTCAAGGCCATGTCCGGCCCGATGGGCGGATCCCGGTCTGAGGAATTCCTGGCCGTCGCAGCCAACGGCGAAGACACCTTCGTTCATTCCGCCGACGGTTACGCCGCCAACGTGGAAGCCGTCCGGATTGCCGCTCCCGATCCGCTGCCCATCGACGGGTTGCCAGAGGCCGAGGTTGTCGATACCCCCGACGTCCCGACCATCGAGTCGCTCGTCAAAGTGGCCAACGAGGTGCGTCCGCGAAAAGACCGGCCATGGACTGGGGCCGATACTCTGAAGAACGTCGTCTTCATGGTGGCCCATCCTGACGGCACCCGTGAGCCGCTGGCCATCGGGCTCCCAGGAGACCGCGAGGTCGACGAAAAGCGGCTGGAAGCGGCCCTAGAGCCCGCCGTGATTGAACCCTTCACAGAAGAGGACTTCGCTGCGAATCCGCAGTTGGTGAAAGGCTACATCGGGCCGGGAGCCCTCGGCGAGGACAACTCCTCGAAGGTGCGGTACCTCGTTGATCCCCGTGTCGTGACTGGTACGTCGTGGATCACCGGCGCTGACCAGAAGGACCGGCATGTCTTCAACCTTGTCGTCGGTCGCGACTTTACCCCCGATGGCGTCATTGACGTCGCCGAGATCCGCGAAGGTGATCCAGCCCCTGACGGCAGCGGTGAACTCCACCTATCCCGCGGCATTGAAATCGGCCACATCTTCCAACTCGGTAAGAAATACGCTGATGCCCTTGGGCTCAAGGTGCTCGATCACAACGGCAAGCTTGTGACGGTGACAATGGGGTCCTACGGCCTGGGCGTCTCCCGCGCTGTGGCCGCCATCGCCGAGGGCACCTGTGACGAGAAGGGGCTCGTCTGGCCACGTGAGGTTGCTCCCTTCGACGTCCAGGTGCTTGCCACCGGCAAGGGGACGGACATCCTTGACGAGGCCACGCGTATTGCCAGCGAACTCGCCGAGGTTGGCCTCGAGGTCTTGCTAGACGACCGCAAAGCGTCCCCCGGAGTGAAATTCGCTGACAGTGAGATTCTCGGGGTGCCGACCTCAGTGGTCGTCGGCCGAGGGCTCAAGGACGGCCTGGTTGAAGTTCGCGACCGTGCCACGGGGGAGGCACGTGAGGTCAGTGTGGCCGAGGCTGTATCCGTCGTCCTCAAGGAGGTGTGCGGCTGAGAGCTGAAGTGGCATCGATCGTTTAGCCGACCGACATCTGCACGTTGCTGTATGGTCGCCAACTGTTCTCAAAATCTGGCGCGGAAGTGACCCAATAGCCGCCTGACAATGGTGTTCGTACGTCAGGCTGAAGGGCCCCTCGACCATGCGAAAGGTAAATGGATGCCAGAGAACGAAGACGAGTTGACCAGAAACAACGATAAGACTGCAAGGAACACGTTGGGACGGCGGACGTTTCTCGGTGGTATGACCCTGGTCGCTGCTGCGGCGGTGACCGGAACCACCCCGGCGTTGGCTCATGCGTCGAAGCGTCTCCACTCCACGGCCGGAACCACCCTCGAGCAGGTGGGTCTACGAGATCCGGGCAGCGGGTACCGCAGGATCCAGGCACAGCGCGGTTACCCGCTCGTCGTCCGCGAGGAACTTGCCAGAGGCAAGAGCGGGCGCGACGACCGTCGCCATGGCTTGGCGGCCTTCGTTCAGGTGACCGATTTGCACGTGACGGACGTGCAGTCGCCGATGAGGGTCGAGTTCCTGCACCCGCTAGCTGGTCCGGCCTTTCGTCCGCATGAGGCGTTGGGTCCGCTTGCCACGGCTTCCTTGGTGCGCCGCGTCAATTCGCTTCAAGGTGGTCCGGCTACCGGGCGGGCCTTCGACGCGCTCGTCAGCACTGGTGATAACACCGATAATCACGAGCACGTCGAGCTCGACTGGTACCTCACGTTGCTGGCTGGTGGCACGATCGTCCCCAATACCGGTGCCAGTGATCGCTGGGAAAGTGTGCAAACCTTCGGGGACCCGCTGTTCTACAACCCCGAATCGCATCGTAGTGACATGTACAAGCGTGCCGGTTTCCCCCAGGTTGACGGCTACTTTCGTCGCGTCATGGCCCCAGTGTCTTCTTCCGGTGTGAAAATTCCGTGGTATGCGGTGTTCGGGAATCACGACGATTCGATCCAGGGCACTCTGCCTTCTGACTGGGGACTGCTGAAGGCGATGTACACCAGTGATCGTAAGGTCACCGGGTTCGCTAGTGAAAAGGATGTCAAGGCCTACGTTCAGGCAGCCCAGGGTGGTGGACCGGTCGCCGTGTCCAACGATGCCGTGTCACTGACTCGGCAAGTCACTGCGGACGAACGTCGCGTGCCCTTCACACCCTTCGAGTTCATCAAGGCTCATCTGCGTGACTGCGTTGATGGTGCGGGTCCGCATGGCCACGGCTTCAGTGAGAATGACCTCAATGCCGTGCGCGGTTACTACACTTTCCCGATCGCCGACGGCGTGACCGGAATCAGCCTGGATTCAACAAACCGGGCCGGGTATACCAGTGGTTCCATCGATGACCGTCAGTGGAAGTGGCTGAAATCTGTGCTGCGCGCTGGTAGCAGCGTGTACTACGACGATCTGGGGGTGCGGCAGCACCGTGATGCCAGCGACACCATGTTCGTCCTTTTCAGTCACCACGACTCGAAGACGATGAACAACCCCGTCCTCCCCGGTGATGGTACCGGTATTCGTCATCTTGGTCCGGAGCTGGTGTCCCTGCTATCGCACTACCCGAACGTGATCGCCTGGGTCAATGGACACGTGCATGCCAACAACATCACCGCTCACCATCATGCACTCGATGCTCGCCGTAGCTGGTGGGAGATCAATACGGCCTCCCACGTCGACTTTCCTCAGATGGCTCGCGTCATCGAGCTTGCCGACAATCACGACGGCACCGTGAGTATCTTCACCACGCTTATCGAGTCCAATGCCCCGTACCAGGCCGACTACGACACCACCGACCCGGATGGTCTAGCCAGCCTGTACCGAGAGTTCGGCGCGAACGACATTCATACGATGACGCGTAGGCTTGGTACGTCGGTCGATCACAATACGGAATTGCTGCTGGCGCATCCTTGGGCCTGAGGCACTTTTAGACCGAAAACACGTTGGGTCCCGCCCCTTCAGTGGTGGGGCCCTACTGTTGGTGTCATACGGAAGGTTGACACGTGACGCTTTGGGTCTTTGCCGGTCTTATCCTCGCCGCGTTTATAGCAGGGTGGGTCAACGCCGTGGTGGGTGGAGGCGGACTCATCATGCTGCCGTCCTTGTTGGTTGGTCTGCCGAGCGAAACGTCGGTGGCGACGATCGTCGGCACGAATAAAACGGCCCAAGTCGTCGGAAACCTTACTGCGGGAGTGGGGTATCTGCGTAAGCAGCGTCCGGACTGGCGAATGTTCCTGTGGGCGGCTGGCCTGGCTGGGTTAGGAGCCGTCGTCGGCGCGCGCATCGTCACCTATATGTCGCGGGCTGTCTACACGCCCATCCTCTTGGTAGTACTGGTCATCATCGGCATCTATACCTGGCGAAGGCCCTCATTGGGGGCCGACCACAATGGCGAAGGTGGCAAACATCCCGTCTTAGTTCCGATCATCGGGCTGTTCCTTGGATGTTACGACGGAGCCATTGGGCCGGGGGTCGGGACCTTCTGGGTGCTTACGTACGTTGCCGTCGGTGGGTATTCCTTCCTCAAGGCCTCGGGAATGGCGAAGATTTGCAACACGGTGACAAATCTTGTCACCATCACCACCCTGGCGATTCACGGTCATGTGTGGTGGCATGTCGCTTGGCCACTGGTGATTGCGAATGTTCTCGGGGGATTGACCGGTGCTCGAACAGCTATGAGACACGGCAACGGCTTCGTGCGGATGATGTTCCTCATCGTTACCAGTGTTCTGGCGGTGCGGATGCTCGTCCAACTCATCTGGGGAGTCTGAAAGGGCTCGTGGTTTTCCCCGCAGTTTTCAAGAAAGGCCAGCCGCAGGTCGCTTATACCCAACCTGGCCAGGTCGTCACGCCAGTACCCAAATGGGCCAGAACTTGGGCTTGACTGACCATCGCGGCGACCGCATGGGGACGTGCAGCCGACCCGCTGGCGGCCGTCACGCGACCCCAACCGGAAAGCGCGTTCGTTTCCAGCCCAGACCACAATGTCCGGGTCGCCGCATCGTTGACGGGGGCAGGAGACATCGGGTAGCCAGGCAAGTCGGGGGTCGGTGTTGCTGATGCATCCCGAATGCTTTGACGTACCTCTGCGCGCTGGGCGAGAACTATATCTCGCCGGTTCCATCCCCAGGCACGCAGCTGGTCGTGGTCTCCAAGGCGTGCAATACCCCACTCCAAGCCTGTGATAAGGGCGTTGAGATGGGTCAGTAACGCCTGCTGGGCATTGGTGAGAGGTTCTTTTCTCACCGCCACGGGGACGATTTTCGGAGTCGGCTGAGGAACTGGACCTGAAGGATTGAAGGCTGAGCAGAACACCGACAGGCTGGCCCACAACAGAACTTCAGAGGGATTCTGAGCTGTTCGACAGCTCTCCAGATACTGGGTAGCCGCAGCTTTTTCGTGGTGCTGTAGCAGGGCTAACGGCGATCCTTGGCCGGCGGCGCGCGGGGTGGGGGATACGGCGGCGGACGGTGTGGCAGTGTTACCGGAGAACGGGTTGGACTGGCTTAGCACCTCGAGATGGCGGCGGTGAGCTGCAGCAACTTCGTTGAGCACCGTTCGTTGGCCGCCAGTGGCGCCGCGAGCAGCTTTGGTAGCGAGGTCTGCTAGCAGTGCTTCCGTCGACACAGCGTCGCTTTGGTGCGGCGCTGGGGTCGTTGCTGTTGGACGAGCCGGCGTCGTCTTCTTCTCAGGAGACCTGTGATCACAACCGGTTAGCCCGATAGCGACGAGGCCAGCTCCGCTGGCAAGAATGGTTCTCCTGGCGATCATGAGTTCAGCCTATCGGCACCCAGCTGCATCATCGCTACAGCTGTCGATGAGCCGGTCGAGTCCAGCTGGTCGGTATAAGCGGCTAGACTCAAATATAGACAATTTGTAACGACAACAGGATGAGACACAGATGAATGCTGAGAGGCTCACAAGCCTGCTGGAACCGGCCGTCTCCCGGCTCGGGCTCGAACTCGATTGCGTTGACGTCGTGCCCGCCGGCCGCCGTCGCCTCGTGCGCGTGACGGTCGACGGCGACGGCCCTGACGGTCACGGGCCCAGCCTTGACGAGATTTCCGAGGCCACTGCCGAAATCTCGCGTTGCCTCGATGATTCCGATGCCATGGGAGAGTCCCCTTACACCCTCGAGGTATCCTCGCGCGGTGTCTCCACCCCGTTGACTCAACCGCGCCACTATCGGCGCAACATTGGACACCTGGTGCGGTTCACTCTCAACCCCTCCGAGGGACAGACGTCTGGGGAAGCCTTTGACGGTCGCATCACCGAGGCTGGTGAGGAGGTCGTAACCCTCGAAGTCGAGGCTGGCAATTCCAAGCCACATAAGCCCGTGTACACCACCCGGGAGGTCCAGCTTGCTGACGTGGCGAAGGCGGTCGTTCAGGTGGAGCTCAATCGTCGCGACGCGCAGGCGTCGAAGGAGGAGAACTGAGATGGACATCGATCTGTCAACTCTGCGCATGATCGAGCGGGACAAGGACATCCCGCTTGACTATTTGCTGACGACCCTAGAGGACGCCCTCCTCAACGCATACGACAAAACTGAGGCTCCGGTTAGGGGAGCCAAGGTTCAGCTGGACCGCACGACAGGGAATGTCGCTGTCATGCTCCCGGAAAAGGACGAGGAGGGCGAGGTCATCGGCTGGTACGACGGCACCCCCGAGGACTTCGGACGTGTCGCCGCATCGACTGCCCGTCAGGTCATCTTCCAGCGGTTGCGTGAAGCCGAGGATGAGCAGAAGTACGGCCATTTCGCTGCCGTTGAGGGTGACGTCGTCACTGGCGTCGTCCAGCAGTCATACCGCGATACCCGGACTGTTCGCGTCGACCTTGGCACGTTGGAGGGCATCATGCCTCCGTCAGAGCAAGTTCCTGGCGAGAAATACTTCCACGGTCGTCGTATCCGTGTGTACGTGGTCGCCGTCCGCAAGGAAGCCCGTGGCCCGCAGGTGATCGTCTCGCGCACTCACCCGAACTTGGTGCGCAAACTTTTTGCGATGGAGGTGCCTGAGATCGAGCAGGAGGTCGTCGAGATCAAGGCCCTGGCTCGTGAGGCCGGTCACCGCTCGAAGATCGCTGTTGTCTCCCATAACTCCGACGTCTCCGCCAAGGGAGCCTGCATTGGCCCGATGGGGCAGCGGGTACGTGCTGTTATGCACGAGTTAGGCGAGGAAAAAATCGACATCATTGATTGGTCGGAAGATCCGGCCGAATTCGTGGGTGCTGCCCTGTCCCCGTCCAAGGTGTCCTCGGTGACGGTCATTGACCCGAAGGCAAAGACCGCTCGGGCCATCGTTCCGGATTACCAGCTGTCGCTAGCTATCGGTCGCGAAGGACAGAACGCCCGATTGGCGGCTCGCCTGACGGGATGGCGGATCGATATTCGTCCAGACAACCAAATCTGAGACTGCCTGCATAGGTTCTCGACGACGCCCGGCCTTCCTACTCGCGAGGTCGGGCGTTGTGCGTCGATGTGGCTTAAGGTTGGGGAGTGATCACACGACCTCAGCGCACCTGTGTCGGCTGCCGGCGCCTCGCTGACCCAGCGAATATGAGGCGGTACGTGCTAGTTGCTGGAGTTGTGGTGGCTGATCCAACAGGGCACGCTCAGGGCAGGGGAGCCCACGTCCACCCGGACGACGAATGCTGGAAGCGTGCGGTATCCGGTGGATTTGCCAGATCGTTCCGCGCCCGTGTGGTGGTGCGTTCGGATTGCTAAGAACAGTTGTCAGTGCGGTGAATTGGGTTCGAAAGGCCATTTTCGGTAAAGTTAGTAACGCATGTCCGCCGGGAGGTCCGGCGGCCTCACCGAATCGTGTCCCTTCGGTGGGTCGGTCCGGCCGGCCTCAAGGGGACTGAATAGGAAGTGGGCAGATGCTCATGAACACTCGATGAGTTCGCACCAATGAGGATTCACAACAACTAGGCCCAGGTCCATCGCGGCCGGGTCCGAAGGAGAGTAGTGGCCAAGGTCCGCGTCTATGAGCTTGCGAAAGAGCTCGGACTGTCAAGCAAGCAGCTTCTGGGGAAGCTCAACGATATGGGCGAGTTCGTCCGTTCGGCTTCCTCAACTATTGAGGCACCAGTTGTACGGAGGTTGCGTGACCAGATCGGTTCCGCCGAACCGGTCGGTGACGCTAAACCCGCGAAGCCTGAGGCTCGTCAACCGCAGGCATCTTCTAAAAAAACTTCCAAGGAGACCACATCGACTAAGTCGACCCCCGGGCCGAAGCCGGGCCCTGGGCCGAAACCTGCGCCTGGTCCGCGCCCTGGCCCCAGTGGTGGCCCGAAGCCTGGTCGCAGTTCTGCCGCGCGTACCAGCGCGACGCCACGTCCGGGTCTCATGAAGTCTTCCGGTGACTCCTCCCAGCAAGAGCCTCCCGCATCGAAGCCGGAGCCCAAGCCGGCTCTCAAACCCGGCCAGAATGCTCCCAAGCCCCATGCTCCGACCCCGAAGCCGAAGCCTGGCGCACCATCGAAGTCCCCGAAGCCGGGTGCCCGCCCGGGCCCGCGACCGGGTGGATCCGGTGGATTGCCTTCCGGTGCGCGTCCCGGCCCGCGTCCGGGTGCCGGTCGCCGTACTAGCGCTCCGCGTCCCGGTAATAATCCGTTCGCATCCAGCCAGGGAATGGGGCAAGGTCGTCATCGATCTGAGGGCGGACAGCGTTCCGGTGGAGCCCCGCGTTCCGGTCAGGGCGAGCGTATGCCGCGTCCGGGCGGTAGCCAGGGATCGCGTGGCGGTTCCGGCATGCCACGCCCGAACCCGGCCATGATGCCGAAACACCAGTCCTCGCAGATCGGTCAGGCCACCACTGACCGAGGCGGACGTGGCGGCGGCCGTAATCGTGGTGGATCTCGCGGTGGCGGTTTTGGTGGCGGCTTCGGCGGTGGGCCTCGCGGTCCCATCGGCGGCGGGCGCGCTGGCCGCGGTGGTCGCGGCACCCAGGGTGCTTTCGGGCGCGGTGGTGGCCGTCGAGGTCGCAAGTCCCGCAAGCAGCGCAGGCAAGAGTTTGATGAGATGCAGGCACCGCTGGTCGGAGGTGTGCGCGTCCACAAAGGCAACGGCGAGACCATCCGGCTGCGTCGTGGTGCCTCGCTGACAGATTTGGCCGAAAAGATCAACGCCGAGCCGGCACAGCTGGTGCAGGTGCTGTTCAACCTGGGTGAGATGGTTACGGCTACCCAGTCGGTGTCCGACGATACCCTGGAGATCCTGGGCGGCGAGCTCAACTACCAGATCCAGGTCGTGTCCCCGGAAGACGAGGACCGTGAGCTGCTGGAGTCCTTCGATCTTGAGTTCGGTGAAGACGAAGGCGACGAGTCTGACCTCGTTGCACGTCCCCCGGTTGTTACCGTCATGGGTCACGTTGACCACGGCAAGACCAAGCTGTTGGATGCCTTGCGCCATACCCACGTGGTCGAAGGTGAGGCCGGTGGCATCACCCAGGCCATCGGTGCTTATCAGGTCGAGACCGAGGTTGACGACGCCGAGCGCGCCATCACCTTCATCGACACCCCTGGTCACGAGGCGTTTACGGCCATGCGTGCTCGCGGCGCCCAGTCCACTGATATCGCGGTGTTGGTCGTGGCTGCTGATGACGGTGTGATGCCGCAGACTGTCGAGGCCTTGAACCACGCAAAGGCTGCTGATGTGCCGATCGTTGTCGCCGTCAACAAGATCGATAAGCCAGACTCCGATCCAGACAAGGTCCGTGGACAGCTCACCGAGTACGGCTTGGTACCTGAGGAGTACGGCGGTGACACGATGTTCGTCAACGTCTCTGCTCGTACCCATGAAGGTCTTGACGATCTCCTCGAGGCGATCGTGCTGACTGCCGACGCAGCTCTTGATTTGCGTGCCAATCCCGATATGGCCGCTCAGGGTGTTGCCATTGAGGCCCACCTCGATAAGGGACGTGGTCCGGTGGCCACCGCGCTGATTCAGCGCGGCACCTTGCACATCGGCGACTCCATCGTCGCCGGGTCCTCCTATGGACGTGTGCGCGCCATGGTCAACGATCAGGGCGAGAGCGTTGATGAGGCTGCTCCGGCTACTCCGGTGCAGGTCCTTGGTTTGACCTCTGTGCCCGGCGCTGGCGACAGCTTCCTCGTTGTTGACGACGACCGCAAGGCGCGTCAGATCGCTGAAAAGCGTGAGGCCCGCATGCGTGCCGCCCAGCAGGCCAAGTCGTCGCGTCGCAAGACCCTCGACCAGCTGTTCGAGCAGTTGGAGAAGGGCGAGACCGAGGAGCTGCTGCTCATCCTCAAGGGTGACGGCGCTGGCTCAGTCGAGGCGCTCGAGGATGCCCTGGCCAAGATCGATGTGGGTGACGAGGTCGACCTGCGTGTCATTGACCGCGGCGTCGGTGCCATTACCGAGACCAATGTCTCGCTGGCTGCTGCATCCAACGCCGTCATTGTGGGCTTCAACGTTCGCCCGACCGCCCATGCTCAGCGCATGGCCGACGAGGAGAACGTCGACATCCGCTACTACTCGGTCATCTACGACGCCATCGACGAGATCGAGTCCGCCCTGCGAGGCATGCTCAAGCCGATCTATGAGGAGAAGGCGATGGGCACCGCGGAGATCCGCCAGATCTTCCGCTCCTCCAAGGTTGGAACGATCGCGGGCTGCATGATTACCGACGGCATCATTCGTCGTCACGCCAAGGCCCGCCTGGTGCGCGACGGCGTGGTGGTTCAGGAGACCGAGATCAACACGTTGCAGCGTGAGAAGGACGCTGTTACTGAGGTCCGTGAGGGTTACGAGTGCGGTCTAACGTTGACCAACTACTCCGACATCCACGTGGGTGACGAGATCCAGTGCTACGAGATGGTTGAGAAGCCTCGCGACTGAGCCTGATTCGTCTGTTTGGGCCCCGTGAATCGTGGATCCGCGGGGCCCTACGTCTTGCTGAAGCAGTGGCAAAATGGTGAGGCGCTGCGCTGCTGGGGAGACCACTGTGAGTGCAGCCATCCTGTGCGTGGCCAGGGGCAACCCTCCGCTCGATGAAGCCATAGTCATGTTGTAGGCCCGGGAGAAACGTCGTCGTCCCTGAAATACTAAGCCGATTCGGGGACGACAATGAAAGCGTCGTCGCTAAAGATTAGGTCCACAGGCCGCCTGGAGCGAAGACATCGGAGACGAGGTCGTCGAACCATGCCGCCTCTCGGGCGACATCGAGGACAGTGTAACGCGACCGGTAGTACATGGCTTTCGGAAAGCTCGCCTTAATATCTTGTGCGGTGAGGCCGATGTCCTCGGGACGGGACGGAGCACCTGCGAGTCGGAGCTGCTCGGCCAACTCATCTGCAGGCACTAGCTGTGCCCGAACTCGGTCTGCTATTTCCGGCCATCTCGACACAAAGCGGTCCAGCCGCCCACGGAGGCCAATCTCGGTCGACGAATTTGACCCGGGTTTCCTTCACCGCATGATCGGCTAGCGCTCCGTCGAAGGTGTGGCGGATGTCGGCCTCAACGACGTCCCACGTCGGCCACTTTGCGACCGCTGCGTCGATGTCGATTGTGGCGGGGTCACGGTCGAGGAATTTCTCGTAAAAGGTGAGCATTGCCAAGGTCCCGATCGCTACCTTGAACCCGTGAGACAAGGGCGGGTCCAGCTTGGCGCCGACGTGAGCCAGTTCCCAGATGTGTGAGAAGTAATGCTCTGCACCGGATGCGGGCCGCGTGCCGTCATACACCTGCATGGCCAAGCCAGACAAGATAAGCCCCTTGACGAGGCCCTCGTACGCTTCAGGCACGCCCGCCGCGAGATCTGCGGGTCGAGACAAGGCTTCATGGACCCCTGACTGCACCAGCGTCCAGACGTCCTCATCAATGGATTCGACGCCGGCAGCGTCAGCGATGAGCCAATCGGCGCCACCAGGTATCTTCGCGCTGAGGTCACCGAATCCGGATGCACTCATGGGGCTTGGCGCATTCGCTGCCAGGTCGAGGTCGAACACGACCACCTGCGGCGCAACGCAATTCATCGTGATCTTGACACCGTTATCGCTAATTGGTGCGCCGGCCCCCGTGTACCCGTCCATCGACGCCGCGGTTCCTACAACCGCGTACCTTCGGCCAAGGTCACGTGCTGCGAGCTTGGTTAGATCGTTGATCGTTCCTGACCCGACTGCCACAGGAATTACCGTGACGCCTCGCTGGAAGTCTCGGTCGCGCAACACCTTGGCAATGCGGTTGGCATTGTCGAGCGACGCGTACAGCGTCGGCGTCGCAGGGAACACGAGTGGCTCGACGACTGGAATTCGGGCCTCGGCAAGCGCGGCCGTCACTTTGTTACCAGCGACGTGCCAGGTACAGTCATCAGCGACGATCATGGCGGGCCTCATTTCACAATCGGTCGAGGTGTCCATCGCGTCGCGAATTGCCTTTCCTGTGCGTGCCACGGCACCGCGTCCTATTACGACGGTGTCTGTGTCGCGAGCGCTAGTCAGAGCTGCCTCAATGATCGTGTCCCTCATGATAAGGGTGTCCTTTCGTGGGAGTTGCGTTTTCCAGGAATGAGGTGAGTGCCTCTAGAGCCATCACCTCGTCAGATCCGTCGACGAGGATCTCGATTGTGTCGTTCGCGTCGATGTCGAGAGCCAGCAGGTCAGCGAGTTGCGTGAGGCTCGCTGTTCCACCAGATGACCGAACGTAGGCACTTGATCGGAACCGCGACGCGATGAGGACGACTTGAGCAGCGACACGTGCGTGAATACTGGCTTGGAGGCCGACCGATACGAGTGATCGGATCATGAGTTCTCGACGACGAAGGTGCTGCCCGCGTGAAGATTGGGCATTGACGTGCCATCGACGAGCAGATGGATGGCTCCATCCATTCGCGGGGTGTCGGCTCCATCGAACACTAGGGTGACGTGGCCTAAAGCGTCGAGGTTCTTCTGGGCTACCTCACCGATTGCGGTGATGGTCATGCTCGTGCCATCAATGACCGCTTTGCTGCCTGGGAGGATGGGCCCTGAGCTGGTTGCGGCGCCGAGGACGTAACAATAGTCACGCAGTTCCTCCGGAGCGTTGGCACCGAAAGTCACGAGCATTTTCTCTGTGAGAAAGGATGCAGCCTCAGAGCCGATTGACGTGACGGATGTGCTGTAGATGATTGCCATGATCAGGGTCTCCTGTTAGTCGAGGTCATGATGCGTACAGGCCAATGCTTGCCAGCCAAGCAATAGCGACGCGAGGAACACCGTTGAGGAAGCGTGAATACAGGACACTGGGGACGCCAACCTCGACAGTCTCTGGCTGAGCTTCCGCCAAACCAAGGCCGACAGGAATGAAATCGCATGCATTTTGGGTGTTGATGGCGAATAGAGCCGGGAGCGCGAGACTCGGGTGGATGTTACCCTTTCCGATCTCGACGCCGATCAAAGTACCGATGATCTGGCCGATGACGGCGCCGGGGCCAAGTAGCGGGGAGAGGAATGGCAGGGAGCAGATTAGTCCGAGGACGATGAGTCCGATGCCGGACCCGGCTAGGGGCACGAGCAGTTTCGTGAACCAGTTGCCGAATCCAAAAGCGTTGATGATGCCGATGAGCATGGCTACGAAAGCCATGAAAGGGATAACTGTGTTCAGCATTGCCTGAACCGCGTCGCGGGCAGCTTGGTAGAAGATCGAGATGACTCGGCCCGCACCAAGCCCAATCTTCTCCATGACGGTCTTGTTCTTTTTTGCGGCGACGGTTTCGCTGATCTTCTTGTCGGTCGACCAGTTGCCCTGAACTGTTCCTGTGGTTCCCGTCCTTGCGGTGTCGTGTGATTGCTCTGCCCCCGATGTGACTGCTTGGCTCACCGCATCTGGTGCGGGGCCGTCGACCTGGGTGACCTGATCCGCTCCCACTGCAGAGACGTAGATTGACTCGTTAATGTAGTGCGCCAATGGACCCGACTTTCCTGTAGGCACGACATTGATGGTGGGAATACCTTTGCGAGGATAAATCCCGCATCTGAGGGTTCCTCCGCAATCGATGACAACCGCCATGGTTTCCTCATCAGGAACCGAAGTGTTGAATCCATTAACTGGTTCTGCACCAGAGAGTTCGACTATCCGGTCGACGACCGGTGGCCTCATACCTCCGCCGACGATGTAGACGATCTTGTGTTTCTCGGGGGTAGGTGTAATGGTGAGTGGACCGCCGAAGCCTCCATTGCCGCGAGAAACGGTAACGCTGTGGTATTCCGTCATCGTTTAGGCCTCCTTCGCAGCGGTGCGGACGATCGTGCCGGACATCGTGTTCGGCAGGACTACGCCCTGCTGTTTGCTGACATATGACGTAGTGAGGTCCGTGATCCAGCCACCGACGAAGTTGAGCCCGAGGCCGACGAGTAGGTATCGGATTGCGAGTGGTCCGGTTGGCAAGCCGAGTTTGGTAATTCCCTGAGCGATACCTAGCCAGATGAAGAGTTCCGCGGGGTTGATATGCGGAAACAAGCCATTGCTCGTGTGACAGAATTGGGCGGCTGAGGCGTAGTAGCTGGGCTTGTAACGCTCGGGGAGGAACCGACCTAATGAGTGCACCATCGGGTTGCACAGCATGAAGGACCCCAGGAATGGAAGCGCGAGGTAGCGGCTGAAGGGATTACCTCCCGCCTTCTCAGCGAACTTGTTGATGCGGTCCTCACCGATGAGTTGGATGAGGGAGTTCATTGCGACGAGAAGCATGAGTACGAGCGGCACAATGCTTCCCATCCATCCGACGAAGGTTTTCGCACCTTCTTGGAACAGGCCGACGAACCATTCGGCGGCCAGCACGAGGTAGTGCATGGTCTTGTCCTTTCGGGGTTGTTGAACGCGGCTCTCGGGCGATGAGGGCGCGCTGGGGCGCCAGCCGAGATCGATCAGCGCGTAGTTGCTTGGTCTGAAGTATTTGGCGCGGTTTCGGCGTACGTTGTCAGGCGGCTCGTTCTTCGCGTTGCAATAGGATCTTGGAGGTGCGACGTCCGTCGTCGTGCCGTCCGATACGCATGTCCAAGCGGTCGATGAGCTTCATGAGTGGGGTAAGAGGTTCAACCGGTACTCCTCCGCTGATGATCGTGAGGTAGTTGTTTTTCGTTTCCCACTGCGTTTCGGAAGCTACGCGCGCCACGGATTGTCGCTGGATTGACGTTAGCGAGGGTCATCCCATTGAGGTCGGTGAATTGATGGAATGACGAGAACACCGTGATTCCGGTTATCTTGCGACCGTCCTGGATGATTCCTTCCTCGTCGATCAGCAGTATGACGATGGATCCAGAGGTGAAAGCGTTCTTCTGCTTTCCGATTGCAACCTTTCCCCGGCTGCGCAGGGTCGAGTATGAGGCCGAAAATTGCTTCATTTGTTGCGTGGCAAGCGCTGTGTTTGCCGCATAGATGACGGTGAGGGCGATAAGGACGGTCCAGAACATGGCTGGTCCCTTCGATCAGGTGGTTTGGAATTGGGGGCCGGGTGTCCGGCGAAGCTGTGAAGGAGGCTGGGGCAGGTGGTCGGTCAGAAGCCAGAACAGCTGTTCATGACTTGTTAGGTGGCTCAGATTGTCAAGGAGATCTGGGTCGGCCCTGAGGCGAATGATTTCGTCGTACACATCGATGAGGATGGTGTCATTGTATTCCGTCTTGTCTGGGACGCCCATGACAATCACGGCTCGCGGGCCGGGCTCGCCGTGGTGTCGTGGGATGACTGCCATGGCGAGCACAATGTGATCGGATCCGGGAACGGTGGTGTGCGGAAACCCGATCTTGTCGTCAAGCAGCATCGAAGCGTTTCGCTCGCGGTCGACCAATGCCTCGCGGAACGCGGGCGTGGTCAATCCGAGAACTTCTAGCCGTTCGAGAAGTGCCTCGGTCGCACTCCAGTACGAGGTGCCAGGCGGGAGAGGCACAAACCGGTGCGGGTCCAGGAGAGTGGCGATGAGGGAGGGGCCGGCACCCGCAAGGGCAATATCGACGTCATGGTGAAGCCGTAAGAGAGACAGCTTGTGAATCAGCTCAGTTTCGTCGAATCCCTGGCCGAGTTCGATAACGGGCGGCATGTCATTGCTGGTGAGATCGTGGGCGATGTCGGGAGTGGACACGACAAGATCAATGTTCTGAAATGTCCCTGGGGCGATGTCGTCTCTGGTCATGACGAGATATTCCGTGCTGTCGGGAAGCACATGGCTAAGTTGAGCCCGCAGCAGGTGACCTGAGACTCGTCCGCTGCCGCTCACGACAGCTACATGGAGTTGAGAGGACTGCTGGCGTTGGTGAGTGTTGAGGAACACTTCGAAGTAGCTGGTCATGAGCCCAACCTCAGAATCCGAGATGTCCAACCCAGTCCGTTCTTCCAAAACCTCACGGCTGATCAGCGCCATCTGGTGAGCGACGGGGTACTGACGACTAATGTCGGCTACTGCTTCTGCGTCGACTTCGACACGGAATCTCATCCTTGCCAACATGAATGACAAATGGTGGCTGAACTCGTCCATGAGATCACTGGCCGAGACGTCAATACCCATGACATCTCGGATGCGTTCAAAAATGTCGTCTACAAGTTGGGGAATGTCACGCGACGTTGGGAATAGTTCCCGGCCTTCAGGGGCATCGGGAGTGCGCATGCTCGCTGCAGCGACGGCCAGGAACAGTGACTCCTCTGGAACGTAAGTGATGTTGTAGGGGTTTGTGGTGGCTAACAGCAAGTCTTCGGCGAACGCGTGCACAGCGCTGGAGCGCAACTCGTCGAATTCAGAAGGCAGGCCGGCGATAGGGTGACCGAGTCGGAGGCGATCCAAGGTGAGCTTAAGCCAGCTGAGGATGTTGGTTCGCGAAGGCCGGTTGAGGTGCCATGACTCGCAGACCTCATCTGCGGCGGCACTGATATCCCATCTGAGTTCGTCGGGACCGCACAATTCTGCCGAAAAGTGTGTCAGGGCGGCCATTCGGAGGTTGTACTCGTTGCCCTGCAGCGTGAGTCCGCTGTTCGGACGACCCTCAATCGAGACGTCGTGCCGTGCTAGCAGCTCACGCAGCGTGGTGAGGTCCGTGTTGAGGGTCGAGCGAGACACGCTGAGGTCGCGCGCGAGATCGTCGATCCGGACAGGATGGGTGGCGCTAAGCAGCCTTGCGTAGACTTGTCCACACCTGTACAAAGGGTCATTGAGTAACTCTTCACGATGAAGTACCTGCTCGCGAATGCGCCCGTACCTGTGGACGTCAACGATGTACAACCGGTACCGGCCGTTGACAAGACGCACGGAAGCCGCGCCGCCGAATAGGGTGTTGAGCCGAGAAACCGCGTTCTCAACAGTTCGTTGGCTGACACCTAAGTGTGTGGCAAATACAGTGGGTTCCTCGGTCAAGGAGGTCTCCAAGTGCCGAAGAATAAGGGCTTCCCGACTCATGCTTACTTCCCTTGCGACGCCATCGTCTGACCGGACACCAAGAACTTAGCCTGATGTGTTGTCGGATAGACAGAGCGATTCGTGTAGTTGTTTTCGTCGTTCGCGAATGAGATTGGACGACCTAGTGGCTGCGATGCCCACCTGGAATCGATTGCTGATGGTAGACACAGCAGACTCTCTCGCTAGTGAGTCATTAAGCGGGCATCTTGGATGAGTCAGATGGTCAGCGAGATGAGTAGGCGTATCAAGACGTTACTAGCTGGAGCAACTCTACTCGTAACAGGAGTGTGGTTCGCTACACCGGTTCTTGCGGATACTATAAGGCCAATTCCAATGACGGCATGGAAAAGCCTATCGGTGTCCGGTGGATCAATGAAGGTTTCAGGGAAGACGCGTGGTTATCGAAATGCGATGATGTCATCTGATGGCGTGTGGCATTCCAAAGCTGAATATACATTCAGTGCCTCTAAATCGTAGTAGGACTGATCGGGGTGGGTATGGTAAAATCGATACATCGGCGCTTCGGTATCATTGTCAGCCTATGCCGGGAGGAAATTGTATTCCAAAGGTATCAAGAACGGCCGCTTCAGGGGCTACTGGGCGTTTGCTTCGTGGAACTGCAAATTCTTGGATTGCTGATGCCAAAATCAATATCGGTCGTGACGCTAGGGGTGGTTGGCGGCGCTCGTCCAAGTTGTGCGTAGATCGAGTACTTCAACGTGATTCGTGCAGTTCTGGGGTGAATTGGTGAATGTGAGCACAGTAGGTCTTGACGATGTGGTGGTCCAATATCGCTCTGGCTGGCAACTCGGCCCAGTATCGGTGTCTTTTCCCATCGGTGTGAGTGCCCTCATCGGCCCGAACGGCGCAGGCAAGACGACCATGCTTGGCGTACTTACAGGAATCACCACACCGAAACTCGGAACGTTGCGTCGAAATGATCAGGTGATCGCGCGGAGCGGTGAGTATTCACGATATCGGTCGCATGTGGGATATGTCCCCCAGGAATGCTCGTGGTCGCCGTCGTGGCCGGTCGAGGATTTCCTCGCATTCTGCGCGCGTATGTATCGAGTATCGTTCAAGCAGGTCGGGCACAGATGCCGAGACGTCATGTCCGATCTGAACATCGATGAATTTGCCCATCAGCCCATCGGAACCCTGTCGGGCGGCCAGAAGCGTCGGGTCTTTCTGGCGGCAGCGCTGGTGCATGACCCCGAGGTACTCATCCTTGACGAGCCCACCGTCGGCCTGGACCCAGGGGAGCGCATCGCTTTCCGGTGTCACGTCGTCGAGCAGGCGGCCTCACGAGTCGTCGTCTTGTCTACTCATCTCATGGACGACGTGGCTCTGGCCTCCGACCAGGTCCACCTCGTCGGCGCCGGTCGGATCACGTGGAGTGGTTCGCTGTCCGGGTTGATGGCGGCAGCAGGAGAGCCCGAGGCTGACGATCACCTATCGACGGCCGAACGCGCCTATCTGCGTCTGACACAGGAGCACGGGGCACAGGTACGTCAGTCGTCACTGGCAGGAAAGCCGACACACGATAGAGACCCGCGATGAGGACGGTCCTGCGTCAGTCCGCGCTGTGGGGGCTTGGAATTGCTGTGGTGTGGCTCGCCGCCACCGCAGGCCTGCTGCACACGTACCCACACGCCTGGAAATCCTTCGCCTTGTCCACCGGAAACCTGTCGGTGGCCACGGTCATTTTGTCTCCTTTGTGCTGCGCTGCCGGTATCGCCTACGGCGCTCGTCTTCGTCGTAGCGGAGTCGTCCGAACTTCCCACGGCTGGCCCCGTTGCGCTCTTGCCACGATCATTGCACTGTGGATTGCCGGTATCGGAGCCGTCGTTATCATTGCGGCGTTAGCAACGACTGGGATCTTTGCGCTGGTGGCTGCGGGGTATCCTGATTCGCGATTTGTGGTGGGTCCGCTGCTCACAGCCCTGGCCGTTTTGGCGTCCCTGACATTCGGCACCGTACTGGGGGTGACGGCCGGGTCCTACCTTCTCGCCGTGGTTGGCGGAGTGGCCGTCTATGCCCTGATAGCGAGGGTCCCCGCCGTCAGTAACGTGCTCATCGGTTGGTCCGGACCAGCAGCGATCGACGGAACTCCCGACCATCTCGGGTGGGGAGCTATTGCATTGTGGGCTGGCCTCGATTTCGCCGTCATCGTCACCTCATTGCTGCTTGTCACTATCGTGACGGCCCCAGCAGCCGGCCACTGGTGGCAGTGGGTGTGTGCCGGGGTCCTTGTGGCAGCGGTTGTTGTGGCTTCAATGGCCGTCACCAAGCTGGAGAATGTCTGGGAGTCCTCCGGGGATTGGCGGTGCCGTGAGGTCGGTAGGCACGGATCACTGGCGTGCGTCTCCGGCGACATGTCCTGGCGGCTAGAGGAGTACGCGACGGCGATGGGTCGTGTGGATAATCTGTTGCACGCTAGTGGTGCTCACCGACCACTTCTCTATAGCCCTCAGGGAGCACCGGGACAGTCCGGGCGCATGCCTGTGTTGATGGCGGTGTCCACCTCGTCGTCGCCACATGAATGGGCTACATACCTCAACCAACCTTTGCTGGCGGACAACATGTTGGGGGTCACCACGTCTCCTACTACACAGTGCGACGGGGCCGTCGGAGTCCTCGACGACGCGCTGGCGTCGGTTATGGATGGCCAACGCCTCGATCCCTCATCGTTACGCTCCATGGTGTCGTCGGCAAGGGCATGCGAATGATGGGCCGCGTCGCCGCCTTTGGGTGGTTCCTGCGCAGTCGGGGGCGTGGCCGTCGTAGTCATCTATCTCATTGTCGGAGTGGTGTGTTCGTACCAGCTTGGCGGAGATCTCGTGGCTATACCCATCTCCGAGGGTCGGTCGGTTGATGTCGGCCTTGGAACCTCATGTGTGTGCGGCCTCATGGCCGCAGTGCTGTTTTCTTCCCCAGACCCGCAGCGAGAACGCGCCTTCCCTGACGTCCCCATCCGCGTGATGCGCGTGTCATGGGCGGGGATAGTGCTGGTGTGGCCAGCACTATGGGTGGTGCTGTTTCAGCATGGTTCACCTGAGTCGCTGTGGTGGATGCTGTGGTTTGTGCGTAACCATGTGCTTGTGACGGGGCTGGCGATGGTGTGCAGCGTCGTCGTTTCAGTGGCATGGGCGTGGCTACCAGGAAGCATCTTCGTGTTGCTGTGCTGGATCATCGTCACCAAGGATGCGGAGGCGACGCCGTATTGGTGGGCATTGCTCGACCACAGCCCCTTTGACCCGTTGAGCCTGGCAGTGGCGGTCGGACTAGTCGCTGTCGGATTAGTACTGCAATGGCACACACCCGGGTCACCGCGTTGACGTCTACTGCCGCGTGCGCCGGTATGGTGTGGGAGGATAGGTACCCGGTTCAGGACACGAACGGCGAGGAGAGATCATGAAGCCACCCAATCCCCGAGTCGCCAAACTGGCCGATCAGATTCGGGTTGTCGTTGCCGAGACCCTCGAGCGCCGCGTCAAAGATCCTCGGCTGGGGTTCGTGACGATCACCGACGTGCGTCTAACTGGCGATTCGCGTGATGCCACCTTGTTCTGGACGGCTATGGGCACCGATCAGCAAATTGCATCCACCGCGGCTGCGCTGGAGTCGGCGAAGGGGTTACTACGCTCCACGGTCGGCAAGCGGCTTGGTCTGCGTTACGCCCCGACCCTGACGTTCGTGCGCGACGCCACCCCCGAGACCGCGAAGTCCATCGAGGACGCGCTGGCTCGCGCTGCTGCCTCTGACGCTGAGATCGCGCGTCGCTCCGAGGGAGCTATGCCTGCTGGTGAGACGGATCCTTACCGGCACCGCGACGATGACGAGTGACGTGGCGTCGGCTCGTCGTGAGGCTGGTCGATGAAAGCCAATCCCAATGTGCCGTCGGGGATTCTGGTCGTTAACAAGCCTGCTGGCCCGACCTCTCACCAGGTTGTGGGGCGGGTGCGTCGCCTTTTAGGAACTCGCAAGGTCGGCCACGCCGGAACCCTCGACCCGATGGCCAGTGGCGTCCTCGTCGTCGGGGTGAATCGTGCGACTCGACTGTTGGGGCACCTGGCTTTGCACGACAAGGACTACATCGCCACTATGAGGCTGGGGGTGAGCACTGTCACCGACGACGCCGAGGGCGATGTTACTGCGACTACCGACGCCTCTGCGATCGACGACGAGGCCATCCGTGCCGCGATGTCGCGTCAGGTCGGGGAGATTCAGCAGGTTCCCACCGCTGTCAGCGCGATCAAGGTCGACGGCCAGCGGGCCTACGCCAAGGTACGTGCTGGCGAGGACGTCGTCTTGCAACCGCGCGCTGTCACCGTTTCTCTATTTGAGGCTACTGATATTCGACGGCAGGGTGAGGTTGTTGACGTCGACGTCGAGGTCACGTGCTCCTCGGGAACCTACGTGCGGGCGCTGGCCCGTGACGTCGGGACAGATCTGGGAGTCGGGGGGCATCTCACTGCCCTGCGCCGTACCCGCGTCGGTCCTTTCGCTCTTACGGCTGCTTGCGCAGATATTTTCGCTGAGGACGCCGTTACTCCCACCCCCATAACAATGGCTGAGGCTGCTGCACTCAGTTTCCCTGTCGTCCATGTCACTGCGGACCAGGAAGCTGCCATTCGAGTGGGTCGGCGTTTAAATTTCACCGTGCCATCAAAAGCGACCGCAATGATTGCGGGAACTGGTGAATTGCTGGCCCTTTATTGTCCCGATGATGAGAAAGATGGTCAGAGTCGCGCACTATGCGTTCTGGCTTAATGGCCTTGTCGTGCCACTCTGGGTAGAGCGCGCCATGATGCCCTTAGCTGCATATTCTCGGTCGAAGTGATTCTCGGCACGCCAGTCGGTATTCCCCGCACATGAGCACCTGTTTATGCCATTGTTGTAAATGTTCCACAATAATTCGAGTTACATAACTATAGATATTCGCATTTGCAGGTGACGATATAGCGTGATACTATTAAATGGTCGAATTGCGCTGATATTGGCTCGCCATTTCGGTGCCCGATGTCGCCGTAACGTGAGGACGTGGTGTTTATTACGCCGCCTGAGTTATTCCCCAATCGTCCATACGAAAGGTGCCGTACGACGTGGATTTAGTTCGAGCATCCCACCTGTACAAGGTTTTCGGTAAACACGAGCGACAAGTGATCGAAAGACTCAAGGCAGGGGAGTCTCGAGAAGATCTCGCCTCTCTCGGCACTGCGGCTGTCATCGACGTGAGCTTTGAGGTCGCCAAGGGAGAGACCTTCGTCGTCATGGGCCTATCAGGGTCCGGAAAGTCCACCCTCATCAGGATGATTAACGGGCTGTGGTCCCCATCCGAGGGCACTGTTGAGGTTGCCGGCAAAGTTGTTTCTGACATGAACGACGCCCAGCTGCGGGAGCTGCGTCGCGACCACGTCTCGATGGTGTTTCAGCACTTCGCGCTGCTTCCTCACCTTACTGTGCGTGAAAATGCGGCCTACGGGCTGAAGTTGCAGGGCAAGCTCAAGCAGAAGGAACGCCTTGAGAAGGCCAACGAATGGCTGCATACCGTCGGTCTCGAAGGATGGGAGGACAAGTACCCTCATCAGCTTTCCGGTGGCATGCAGCAAAGGGTCGGCCTGGCTCGCGCACTCGCAGCCGAGACTGACATCCTGCTCATGGATGAGGCTTTTTCAGCCCTCGACCCGCTTATTCGTCGCGAGATGCAGGATCAGCTCCTCGAACTGCAAGGCACTCTCAACAAGACAATCATCTTCATTACCCACGACCTCAACGAGGCCATGTATTTGGGCGATCACATTGCCGTGATGCGCAATGGCCGTATTGCTCAGATTGGTACCTCTGACGAGATCCTTACCCAGCCTGCTGACGACTACGTTGCGGATTTCGTCCAGGACGTCGATCGCAGCCGAGTACTCACCGCATCGGCCGTCATGCGTCCCACCGAGGCTGTCGTCTCCCGGTCGGCGGATCCCCGGCGAGTCCAGCGGATCATGGATCAACACGATTGGGCCGGCGTCTTCGTCGTCGACGAGCATCGTCGTTTGCTCGGAATGGTCGGCGACCAGGAGGTCATTGAGGCTGCTCGCCGCGGAGATCACAGCATCGCTAACGTGGTGGAAACCGGTGGCATCCTGACGGTGCGTGTTGACACCCCACTCTCTGAGCTGTTCGCACCATCCAAGGATGCGCGAGTCCCCCTCGCTGTCATTGACGAGAACTTCCACCTCCTTGGGATCATCTCCCGCGTCACCCTGCTCGACTCCATGTCGAGGTCCCAAGATTCTGACGGCTCTGTCGTTTCCCTGGAGGAGACCGGAAAGCTGCCGGTCATTAAGGATGACGGAGACCCCGTCGGACTACCTCCTGCTGACCAGACGACCGCGACAGTCGCGCCAACCCCAACCACTGAAAAGGAGGCCTAATCGCCATGGGCTTCAGTTTCGCCAACCCCCGAATTCCGCTCGGTAGCTGGATCGAGACCTTCTTCGATTGGTTCCAGAACGCCTTCGACTGGCTCATCACGTTCACCAACGTTGTCATCGGTGGTATGTATCACGGTCTCAACCTGGTGCTGTCCAAGCCGTTGTACCTGGTCATGATGGTGGTCTTCGCCGCTATCGGCTGGGCCTGCGCCAGCTGGAAGGTGGGCCTGCTTGCTCTTATTGGTTTTTATCTGGTGAGAGCTATGGACCAGTGGAACAACACCATGCAAACCCTCGCCTTGGTGGTGGTCGCGGTCATCCTGGCCCTCATCGTGGCGATTCCATTGGGTATTTGGGCGGCCAAGTCGAAGCGATTCTCCGCCATCATCAAACCGATCCTCGATTTTATGCAGACGATGCCTTCGTTGGCATACCTAGTCCCGGTCATCGTGCTCTTCGGCATCGGGCAGGTGCCCGGTGCCATCGCGACCATCATCTTCGCCCTGCCGCCCGGAGTGCGGTTCACTGAGCTGGGCATCCGTGGAGTCGATGCCGAAACCGTTGAAGCCGGTGCCGCATTTGGTGCCAGCCCCCGCCACATCCTGTGGCGTATTCAGATGCCGCTAGCCATGCCGACGGTGATGGCCGGTGTCAATCAGGTCATCATGCTGGCTCTGTCCATGGTCGTCCTCTCAGGCATGGTCGGCGCCGGTGGCCTTGGCGGTGACGTCGTCGCAGCCCTGTCGCAGGTTGATATCGGTCTAGGTATGGAGGCCGGTCTGGCGGTGGTCGTCGTCGCGGTATACCTGGACCGCATCACCAGCGGACTAGCTAATCGCACCCCGCTTGCCCGGGCGCAGCGAGCGAGCTGAGTTAATGCACACGAATACGAGGAAGTACCGATGAGCAGAAGCATGGTTCAACGCAAGATCATCGCCGTCGCATCCGCCCTGGCGATCGGGGCCCTGGCTCTATCCGGATGCGGTGCCACCAACAGCGGAAACGGGGAACCCGGCGGTACCGACGCCGGTTCTGACAACGTCAACACGAAGTGGGCCAACTGCACCCCGGGCGAAGGGTCAAAGGACACCACTGCTATGAAGGCTGACGGCAAGAAGGACATCACTATTGGTGCCTTCAACGGCTGGGACGAGTCCTTCGCGACTGCCGGGATTATGAAGAACGTCCTAGAGAAGGACGGATACAAGGTGACGATCAAGGGCTTCGACGCTGGCCCAGGTTATGCTGGACTTGTCGCCGGGGATATCGACCTCCTCACCGACACGTGGCTGCCCATAACCCACGCTGACTATGTCAAGCGCTACGGGGACAAGATGAAGAGCCTCGGTTGTTGGTACGACAACGCTAAGCTCACCATCGTTGTCAACAAGGACTCCAAGGCGAAGACCATCGGCGATCTGAAGTCGATAGGTGATGAGTACGGCAACACCCTTTATGGCATCGAGGCCGGTGCCGGCCTGACCAAGGTAACCCAGCAGTCGGCGATTCCGAAATATGGTTTGAACAACCTCAGCTTCAAGATTTCGTCGACACCTGCGATGTTGTCGCAGCTGAAGAAGGCCGCTGACGCCAAACGTGATATCGCGGTGACTCTGTGGCGTCCCCACTGGGCCTACGGTGCGTTCCCGATCCGTGATCTGAAGGATCCTAAGAAGGCTATGGGCGATGCTGAGGTGATTTACAGCTTCGCCCGTTCGGGCTTCGAACAGGACTTCCCGAAGGCTGCTCAGCTGATGCGCAATATGGCTTTTGATGATAAGACGCTCTCCGACCTCGAGGACATCATGTTCTCTGCGGACAAGTACGGTGGCAAGAACCAGGAGAAGGCCGTGGCCGAATGGACCTCGCGCAACGAGGACTGGGTTGACAAGCTCAAGACCGGTAAACTCGCCGGGAAGTAAGTCAGGCATCGATACCGGCCGCCTTATATGGGCGGCGGGTTCCGTGTCCCGAGGGCGCGTCTCCGCGTCGCCGGGCAGCCCGACGACAATCACGGATTCACCTCCCCTGCTGCCCTCGACTCCTGTGTTGGGTGAGGGGCGACTACGGGAATTCGGGTTGAACCGAGTTCGCACCATAGACTGCCCGACGTGTCTGTTCCCGAGGAATCGTCGACTGTCGTTATCGGAAACTTCGATGGTGTGCATCGAGGCCACCAGGCCCTTGTTCAGGAGGCCAAGAGGGTCGATCCGGACGGCTGTGTCGTCGTCGTCACCTTCTGGCCCCACCCGCTGTCAGTCCTGGCCCCTGACCGGGCCCCGGCCTTGCTGTGCCCGCTGGAGCGACGAATCGAGTGGCTCAAGGATGCCGGTGCCAGCGAAGTGCGCGTGGTCAATTTCACTCCCGAGATCGCCAGCTGGACCCCCGCAGTATTTGTGGAGCGGGTGCTCGGGCCCTTGCAACCCAGGCATGTGCTGGTGGGTCAAAATTTCCGCTTCGGACGTCACGCAATAGGTACACCAGATGCTCTGACTGAGATGGGACACGGTCGCTTCCAGGTGCACGCCATGGACCTCGTGGCTATCTCGGGGGTGACGGTCTCGTCGACTCGGGTGCGCGAAATGGTTGCTGCAGGGAAGGTCGCCGAGGCGGCGTTACTGCTGGGGCGACCGTTCGAGGTTGGTGGAGTCGTCGTGATGGGCGACCAGCGGGGACGCGAACTCGGATTCCCGACGGCCAACCTCGTTGCGCCCCGGGACCGCGCCGTCCCCTCTGATGGGGTGTACGCCGGATGGCTTGAGCCCAGCGGCGGCCTGGACGCTGGCCGTCGCCTGCCATCGGCAATCTCGGTCGGCACCAATCCGACGTTCGAGGGGGTTGAGCAACGCGTCGAAACCTACGTCATCGGTCGTGATGACCTGGAGCTGTACGGAGTCGACGTTACGGTGACCTTCGCTGAGTGGCTGCGCGGCCAGATTAAGTTCGACGGGATTGAGCCGCTCATTTCTCAGATGAGCGACGATGTCGAGGCAGCTAAGCGAGCTCTGTCCTGAGGGTACGCCGCCTGAGCGGGCTCGGGACCCCCTTTGGCTACCGGTTGGCTCTGCTGGGCGAGGGATTTGATTGGAGCTTCGCCTCTGTCGGCTACACCTGGTCCAGCGTAAGGATTCGCACCCAATGGGGGAGACCTGATACACTCACCCAGTTGCCGTCAGATCGGCCGCGGCCTTGGAAGAGTCTCCTGCAATCAGAGCGTCGGGGACGCCGCGCAACGGACAGAAAGGGACCTACTGAGATGGATGCTGCTGAGAAGAAGAAGATCATTGAAGAGTACGCGACCCATCCTGGAGACACGGGTTCCCCCGATGTTCAGGTTGCCATCCTCACAAAGCGCATTGCCGAGCTCACTGAGCACCTCAAGGTTCACAAGGGCGACCACCATTCGCGTCGTGGCCTGATGCTCATGGTTGGTCAGCGTCGTCGTTTGCTCAATTACATCGCGAAGAATGACATTGAGCACTACCGTGAGCTAATTGCTCGCTTGGGTCTGCGTCGCTGAGCATTGTAGATCGTGTGTAACGGGGTGCCCTGACAAGGGCGTCCCGTTCACTGTGTCCGCTCGTTGCGTTCGCAGAATACTCTGTTGCCCAACTTGCGACGACAACCGCGTCTACCCCGGCAATTCGTGGGACGGACTGCCGATGCCCTAGACTCAAGGCCACACTAAAAAATCACTGTAACCGTCGACTGCCTCCCCATGACACATGGGTCCTCGGTAGTGGCTACCGGGGCGTGATCCCGGCGGCTTCGATCGAAGACCGGTGTGGTTTATCAAGGGGTGCCTTGTGGAGCGCCCGTGGGCGGCGGTCGGCCCTGCGAAAGGACATCCCTGTGGAGGGACCCGGACTCGAATTCACCGAGGCCATCATCGACAATGGCAAGTTTGGCAGGCACGTCGTTCGCTTTGAAGCGGGACTGCTGGCCCAGCAGGCGGATGGATCTGCCGCCGTCTACCTCGATGGTGACACCATGCTGCTGTCAGCGACCACGGCTGCTAAGACTCCCCGCGATTCCATCGACTTCTTCCCGCTGACGGTCGATGTCGAGGAACGCATGTACGCTGCCGGACGTATCCCCGGCTCCTTTTTCCGCCGTGAGGGACGCCCCTCCGAGGGCGCCATCCTTGCCTGCCGCCTCATTGACCGCCCGCTGCGCCCTTCCTTCGTCAAGGGGCTGCGCAACGAGGTCCAGGTCGTCGTCACGGTTATGGCTCTCAACTCGTCCGTCTACTACGACGTTGTCGCCATCAACGCCGCCTCGATGTCCACCCAGCTTGCTGGTCTGCCCTTCTCCGGGCCGATTGGCGGCGTCCGGATGGCCCTCATCGATGACCAGTGGGTGTGCTTCCCCTCCGTCGACCAGCGCAAGGAGTCGACTTTCGACATGGTTGTCGCTGGCCGTGTGCTCGCCGACGGCGACGTTGCCATCATGATGGTTGAGGCAGAGTCGACCCCGGCTACCTGGAGCCTCGTGCGTGGTGGGCGCACCGCCCCGACGGAAGAGGTCGTCGCTACCGGCCTGGAGGCCGCAAAGCCGTTCATCAAGGTGCTGTGTGACGCCCAGGTCGCCCTGGCCGCCAAACTGCCCAAGGAGACTTACGACTTCCCGGTCTTTAAAGACTACGAGGACGACGTTTACGCTGCTGTTGAGGAGAAGGCCGCTGACGAGCTCTCCCGCATCGAGCAGATCGCTGCGAAACTTGAGCGTCAAGAGGCTGAGTCCGAGCTCAAGGCTCGCATCAAGGCCGAGCTCGCTGAGACCTTCCCGGAACGGGAGGCTGAAGTTTCCGGAGCCTTCAAGGCCGTCATGAAGAAGATCGTCCGTAAGCGTGTCCTTGATGAGGGCGTGCGAATCGACGGTCGTGGACCTCGTGATATCCGCTCCCTCTCGGCTGAGGTCGGCATCATCCCGCGGGTCCACGGTTCGGCTCTCTTCCAGCGCGGCGAGACTCAGATCCTCGGCGTGTCGACCCTCAACATGCTCGACATGGAGCAGAAGCTCGACACCCTCTCCCCGGAAACCTCCCGGAGATATATGCACAACTACAACATGCCGCCGTATTCCACTGGTGAAACCGGCCGTGTTGGCTCCCCGAAGCGCCGCGAGATTGGTCACGGCAACCTCGCTGAGCGGGCCCTCATCCCGGTGTTGCCGACCCGCGAGGAGTTCCCCTACGCCATCCGCGAGGTTTCCGAGGCTATTGGCTCTAACGGTTCGACCTCAATGGGGTCGGTCTGCGCCTCCACCCTCGCCCTGCTCAATGCCGGTGTGCCGCTGCGTGCCTCGGTTGCTGGCATCGCCATGGGTCTCATGAGCGAGACTGACGAGGACGGCAAGACCAAGTACCTGGCCCTCACCGACATTCTCGGTGCTGAAGACGCCCTCGGCGATATGGACTTTAAGGTCGCCGGTACGAGTGAGTTCGTCACCGCGCTTCAGTTGGACACCAAGCTCGACGGCATCCCCGCCGACGTGCTCGCCGGTGCTCTCAAGCAGGCCAAGGAAGCGCGCACCGCGATCCTTGAGGTTATGAATGACGCCATCGACTCTCCTGACGAGATGGCCCCGACTGCTCCGCGCATCATCACCGTGCATATCCCGGTGGACAAGATCGGTGAGGTCATCGGTCCGAAGGGAAAGATGATTAACCAGATTCAGGACGATACCGGCACCAACATCTCCATTGAGGATGACGGCACCATCTTTATCGGGGCTGATAACGGCGATTCGGCCGAGTCCGCCCGTTCGATGATTAACGCGATCGCCAACCCACAGATGCCCGAGGTCGGCGAGCGGTACCTCGGCACCGTCGTCAAGACGACGAGCTTCGGCGCTTTTGTCTCTCTGCTGCCCGGCAAGGATGGTCTGCTGCACATTTCCAAGATGCGCGACCTCAACGACGGTAAGCGTGTCGAGGCTGTTGAGGATGTGCTGTCGGTCGGCCAGAAGATCCAGGTGGAGATCGCCGAGGTTGATGACCGCGGCAAGCTCTCATTGGTGTTGGCCTCCGATGAGGAAGATGACGACACCGACGAGTGAGTTGTAATTATTAAAAGAATTGACGTTTGCGGGCTGCCCCGGCTTTATGCCGGGGCAGCCCGTTCGTTGCGCGGAATGAATGCGGTCTAGCATCGTCAGCCCTGCTAGGTAGTCTGGATCAGGCGCCAGGAGAGGTGCCGCTGTCAGAAAGGAAGGTCCAGATGATTAAGGTTGCCGTGTTCGGAGCCAAGGGACGTATGGGAGCTGCGGTGTGCCAGGCTGTCGAGGAGGCCGAGGACACCGAACTTGTTGCGGCTATTGACAGCGGAGACAACCGATCCGCCGTTTTGGGAGCCGACGTCATCGTCGATTTCACCACTCCCGACGCTGTCATGGACAACCTGTCATGGGCGATCTCCCATGACATCAACACCGTCGTCGGCACAACTGGTTTTGACGACGAGCGATACCAGGCTTTGCGTGACCAGCTCGCTGCTCATCCGAATACCGGCTGCTTGGTGGCCCCGAATTTTTCTATCGGCGCTGTCCTCATGATGCATTTCGCCGAGCAGGCCGCCAGGTTCTACGAGTCCGTGGAGATCGTTGAGTTGCACCATCCCAATAAGGTTGACGCACCGTCCGGTACTGCCCGCACCACCGCGACCAAGATCGCCGCCGCACGTGAAAAAGCTGGTTTGGGAGAGGTCCCAGACGCAACGAAGAGTCAGCTCGATGGAGCTCGTGGAGCTGTCGTTGATGGGATCCACATCCATGGTTTGCGCCTGCGTGGTCTCATTGCCCACCAGGAGGTGCTGTTCGGGGCCGAGGGGGAGACTCTCACGATCCGTCACGATTCCATGGACCGAGTGTCCTTCATGTCGGGTGTGTTGACGGGGGTTCGCGGAGTCCTTGATCGTCCTGGTCTCACTATTGGTATCGATGGGTTGCTGGGACTTGAATGAGCGTCCTGAGTTCTCGATAACGCCAAGCGAGCCGACTCAGGTGCTTCCGCCGAGGCCGCCGGCCGGTTCTGGCGCTGTGGTGACGGTCGGACGTGATCGTCACCCCTATCGCTTTATCAAGTGGCTGGTCGCTCTCGTCGTCATCGCGTTACTTGCGGTCGTGGCAGCGATCGTCGATCAGACATTTAGGGCGAGAGCTGAGAAGGACATTGCGGCGACTATTGCGAAGTCCATAGGAGCCAATGCCTCGACAGTTGGGGTGACCATTCACAACCTGCCTTTTCTCGGAGTGCTGGTCACCGACGAGTTACAAGGGATCGACACGACCATCTCGAAGGCGACGGTGGACCGGGATGACACCACGGTGACCTTCCGTGACGTCGATATCCATGCCAATGGGATTCGGCATGCCCGCGAGGAATCTCAAGCAGTGGCTGAGACGATGTCGGCCACGGGCCGTATTGACTGGTCCGAGTTGTCACGTTTGGCGGGTGGAAAGGTCACCTATAACGACGACACCGGGGAAACCGGCAGGGTGGCGATCGTGACGGTATTGGGAGCCCGGGTAGACGTCAGTATCACTGCCGTGCCTGGGGTGAAGACCACCTCCCGGCGGGTGACTTTGAGTAGTCCGTCGGCGAGCCTCGATGACATTCCAATCCCCGACGTGTTGCTCAAACCGATCCTCGACGGGATTACCTCACGGTTCACCCTTCCCGATCTGGGAAATCTGCATTACGAATCCCTGAAAGCCACGTCACAAGGCCTGGATTTCTCTCTGGTTGGTACCGGGGTGAAGCTGTCCGACCTGACGGGACGGTGATCCGCTTCGCGCGAAGGGTGAGACGAGGCTAGGGCGATAAGACGTATGCTGGTGTGCGGCCGGTCGGCCGCTCGTCATATGTCGTCAGTACCGCGGAGGTCCCTTTCATGAATGTTGCCGAACAGCTCGTCCAACAGCTCCTCGATGCGGGGGTGCGACGGATCTACGGCATCGTCGGTGACTCTCTTAACCCGGTCGTTGATGCGGTTCGTAAAACGGGCGGCTCCGTCAAGGGTGGCATCGACTGGGTGCATGTTCGGCACGAGGAGGCCGCGGCATTTGCGGCGGCCGCAGAGGCGTCCTTGACCGGTGAGCTTGCAGTATGTGCGGGCTCCTGCGGGCCGGGCAACCTCCACCTTATTAATGGCCTTTTCGATGCCTACCGTTCCCAGGTACCGGTGTTGGCCATCGCCTCCCACATCCCCAGCGTCCAGATCGGCATGAGTTACTTCCAGGAGACTCATCCAGACCGTCTCTTCGTGGAGTGCTCCGACTACTGCGAGCTGGTCTGTTCCTCGGAGCAGGCTCCGCGCGTCGTCAATTCGGCCATCCGCCACGCGGTCTCTGGTAGCACCGTCTCCGTTATCACCCTTCCAGGTGATATTTCCGATAAGAAGGCTGTTGCCTCCTCCCCGGTCTTTGTCCCGAGCCGTCGGCCGTCTATTGAGCCGAACCCGGAGGACGTCCGCCAGTTGGTCAAGCTGCTTAACGACGCCAAGAAGATTGCCATCTTTGCCGGTGCCGGTGTGGAAGGCGCCCACGATGAGGTCCTCGCTCTGGCTGACAAGCTCAAGGCCCCTGTCGGCCACTCCTTGCGGGGCAAAGATTTTATCCAGTACGACAACCCCTTCGACGTCGGCATGACAGGCCTACTGGGCTACGGTGCCGCTGCCGCGGGCATGAATGATGCCGAAGTTCTCATCCTGTTGGGAACCGATTTTCCCTACAACCAGTTCCTCCCCGATACCCTCACCGTCCAGGTCGACAACTGCCCGGAAAAACTGGGGCGTCGTACTGACGTGTCCTTCCCGATCCACGCTGACGTCAAGGCGCTTTGCGACGCCGTCACCCCGCTGCTGAAGCAGCATGACGATAAGTTCCTCAAAGCCACTGTCAAGCGTCACGCCAAGATCATGAAGGCCCCGGTTGGCTCGTACACTCGCAATGTTGATCACATGAAGCCGATCCATCCCGAGTACGTCGCTCACGTCCTCAACGAGGTGGCTGACCGCGATGCCATCTTCACCGCCGATACTGGTATGTGCAACGTGTGGACGGCTCGGTACATCGATCCCCTCGGCACCCGTCGTCTCATCGGATCCTTCCTGCATGGATCAATGGCCAATGCCCTGCCACACGCCATCGGCGCCCAGGCCTCACACCCTGGTCGACAGGTCATTTCCGTGTCCGGCGACGGCGGCCTCTCGATGCTCCTTGGCGAGCTCGTGACAGCACGTATGCTCAACCTGCCAATCAAGGTAGTCGTCTTCAACAACTCCACCCTCGGCATGGTCAAGCTGGAGATGCTTGTCAACGGATTGCCCGACTTCGGCACCGACGTCCACGACGTCAACTATGCCGGTGTCGCCAAGGCGATTGGATATCACGCCGAACGGGTGGATGATCCGCGCAATATTCGCCGTGCTCTTCGTGACGCGCTGGACTTTGACGGTCCGGCTTTGGTCGAGGTGCTTACTGACCCCAACGCCTTGTCTCTGCCTCCTGAAATCAAGGGCGAGCAGATGATTGGATTCGCTACCGCCATGAGCAAGATCGTGCTCAACCGCGGTGCCGGGGAGGCTGTCTCGATGGCCACGTCGAATATGAGGAACATTCCTCGGTTCTGAGTGGTCGCTGTGGGGTCCGTCCGATAGGGACGGGCCCCACATGCTTTTTCGGACCAGAAACAAGGGGTCAAGGCTGAATGGCGTCTATGCAGGCAGTCGTAAAGACGATCGGTGGCGGTGCTGCCGTATGAGAATCCTTCTTGTGGTTGACACCCTCAGGCCAGGAAACGGGACGACGGCCTCGACACTTCGCTTTTCCGACGCACTGCGCGCTCAAGGGCACCAAGTTCGACTCCTCAGCGCCGCAGCGACGTCCATGTCTGATACTGACGGCATCCCGGTGGTCGGGGTGCCAACTCTTATCTACCGGTCGTCTCGCACTTGGCTGACGTCCAGAGCGTCGACCTCGCGCGTCCGGTCAAGGTAATAGTTGCCTCGACGGTGGCTAATGCGGATGTCGTGCATGTCGTCATGCCTTCGCCGATAGGTGTCTGCGCCAAGCATGTAGCGGGCCGTGCTGGCGTCCCAGTAACTGCGGGTTTTCATGTTCAACCTGAGAACATCACCTACAACCTGCACCTGGCCAATGCTCGACGGCTAGCTGATCGCACCTATCAGATTCTGTGGCGGGCTTTCTATCACGACGTGTCCCATATTCACGCTCCCAGTGAGTTCATCGCCGAGCAATTGCGTTTTCACGGTTATCGTCAGCACCTTCATGTCATCTCAAGCGGGGTGCCACCGCAGTTTTGTCCGGGCCCGCCACGCGAGACCTGGACCCTCGATAGCTCTGACCCGGCGACCATTATGACGGTCGGTCGGCTTTCTCCAGAGAAGCGCATTGAAGTTCTCATTGACGCGGTGGCTCGTTCCCGTCACCGTGACCGGATCCATCTCGTGGTGGCCGGTCGTGGGCCGCAGCGAAACGTACTGCGGCAGCGGGCGATCCGCGTCGGTGTTGACGCAACCTTCGTCCACCATAACCTACCCGACGATCTCATCGCTGAACTGCGAGCAGCCGACCTTTACGTCCACCCTGCCGACGTCGAGATCGAGTCGCTAGCCGCTTTGGAGGCATCCTCCGTTGGGTTGCCGTGCCTCATCGTTGACAGCCCGTTATCGGCGACCAGCCAGTTTTGCCGGGTAGCTGAGCACGGGTTGTGCCCTCCTCGTGATCCAGAGACGATGGCTACCGAGATCGATTGGTGGTTGGAGCATCCGCAGGAGCGCGAGGCAGCCGGCAAGGCTCAGGCGAGCTGCAGGCAGGAATACGCCCTGGACCACTCCGCCCGCCTACTGACTGCGATGTTCGATGCTGCAGTTTCGGAGTCGACTAGATGAAGAAGGTTCAGCGGATCGCTTACGTGGCGATTGTTGGCCCGGCAGCGGTTGTTCTTACCGGGATCGCCTTCGCCTTCCGTAGGCGCGGACATCATCATCTCGCCCCAGGGACGATTGTTGTTAGCAATCACGTCCATGATTTCGACTGCCTGGCCTTGGTACGAGTGTTTTGGCCGGCCAGCCTAAGGTTCAATTCTCAGCTTTCAAACTTGACATCCCGGTAGCAGGGCTCATTTTGCGGGCTTTTGGCACTATTCCGGTTAACACCACCGACGTGCGAGGGTTTTTCGCAGGCAATGCCGAGGCTCTGGCCGAGGGGGACTGCGTCGTTATCTACCCGGAAGGGGGTATCACTAGTTACGAGACCTCGGTTAACACCTTCCGCCCCGGAGCTTTCGCTTTATCGGTGCGCACGGGTGCTCCTGTCGTCCCTGTGGCCTTGGTGCGGACGGGACGCACCGTGGGAGTGAGATGGCGCTGTCCCCAATTGGAGGCGAGAGTGGGCTCGCCTATGTATCCTGATCCGACGCTGCCTACCCATCAGGCCCGAGAAGAGTTGCGGCAGCGAGCGGAGCGCTTCGTCTCTCAGGCTCTCGACGAGACTGCTGGAACACGGAAAGGCGAACCTGTCACAGGCCCCCGATAGGCTAAATGCCGTGGCAGAGATTGGATTGACGACACCCCCGGACCTTCAACCGGACGCTTTGCGCATCATCCCCCTCGGAGGTTTAGGGGATGTGGGGCGCAACATGTCGTGCTACGAGATCAATGGGGAGATGCTCCTCATTGACTGCGGGGTGCTGTTCCCGGAGGACGACCACCCGGGGGTCGACTTGCTGCTTCCTGGGCTGGATTACCTCGATGAGGAGACGCTATCCAAGGTGAAGGCGCTGGTGCTCACCCATGGCCACGAGGACCACATTGGCGCGGTGCCGTACCTGCTTAAGCGTCGCCCCGATATCCCGATCTACGGATCCAAGTTGACCTTGGCGCTGGTCGAGGCGAAATTGCGTGAGCACCGCATCAAGGGTTACAAGCTCAATGTTGTCCACGAGGGTGACGTCGCCGAGGTTGGCGAGCAGTTCGACCTGGAATTCATTGCCGTCAACCACTCCATCCCTGACGCCCTGGCAGTGTGTGTGCGCACCGATGCCGGAATTCTCATCAACACCGGCGACTTCAAGATGGACCAGCTGCCGCTGGATGGGCGTATTACCGACCTGCGTGCCTTCGCGCGACTCGGCGAGGAAGGGGTCGATCTTTTCATGGTCGACTCGACGAATGCTGAGGTTCCCGGGTTCGTGAAGTCCGAGACCGAGATCGAGCCGGCCATCGAGAGGGTGTTCGAGAAGGCAAATAAGAAGCTTATTGTCGCCTGCTTTGCCTCCCACGTGCATCGCGTCCAGCAAGTGCTCAATATGGCCGTCCACCATAACCGCAAGGTTTGTTACGTCGGTCGTTCCATGGTCCGCAACATGGCTGTCGCTCAGGATCTCGGCTACCTCGATGTTCCAGAGAACACCGTCATTGAGTTGCGCGACGTCGATCATTACCGGGATAACGAGGTCGTCATCATCTCCACCGGGTCCCAGGGAGAGCCGCTGTCGGCCCTAGCAAGGATCGCCAACCGGGAGCACCGGGACATCGAGGTGGGCGAGGGAGACACCGTCCTGCTGGCATCCTCTCTTATCCCAGGCAACGAGAATGCCGTCTACCGCGTGATCAACGGTCTGACGAAGCTCGGTGCCACTGTGGTGCATAAAGGCAACGCATTGGTTCACGTCTCGGGCCATGCGGCGGCTGGAGAGCTGCTGTACGCCTACAACATCGTGCGCCCGCGTGCCGTGATGCCGATTCACGGCGAGGTGCGTCACCTCGTTGCCAATGCCGACCTGGCCAGGGCTACCGGTGTCGACGAGAAGAACATTGTGCTCGTCGAAGACGGCGGGGTTATTGATCTTGTCGATGGTGTACCGCGCGTGGTTGGCAAGATCGACGCGTCGTACATCCTTGTCGACGGCTCCGGGGTGGGGGAACTCACCGAGGACACTCTCACTGATCGCCGTATCCTCGGGGAAGAGGGCTTCTTGTCAGTCGTTACCGCGGTCGATACCCGCTCAGCCACCGTGGTGTCCCGTCCGGCGATTCAGGCTCGCGGTGTCGCCGAGAACGATTCAGTCTTCGCGGAGATCACCGACCAGATCGTCACCGAGCTAGAGAACGCCATGAAGGGCGGTATGGACGACACCCACCGGTTACAGCAGGTGGTGCGTCGGACCATAGGTCGGTGGGTGTCACGGTCGTTGCGACGGCGGCCTATGATCGTGCCGGTCGTCGTCAAGATCTGACGGTCGTTCCTTCGGGTGTTGGAATCAGGGGCTGTGTTCTCCTTCGAGGACGAATTCCTTCCCGGTGTGTCGTTTGCCCCAGGGTGGTTTCGCCTATAGCGAGCCGTTGATGGCGCTAGGGGTGGGCTGTCCATTCGTTTGTCCTTGCGCACCGATCTCCAGAGCGATTCGACGATGCGATGGATGCTGGATTCTCTGGTGCGGTCAGAAAGAGGTTCTACGTCGATGACGAGAACGGTAGGCCCACCGCTTGATTCCATTCGTTCTTGTGGCCGTCTGGAGGTGCGGGGGCGAGTTCGAGGTGTTCGTGGCCCCCGGACCCGCCCCGTCGTGTTCCCTGGCATTGGCGTGGTTCGTCGGCGATCGTCGTCCGCGTGGTAATCACTCGCCGGTTAGGGTCGTGGGTGCTCGCGCGTTGTGGAGTTCGGACGGGAACGATTGCCTCAGATTGTCAGCACGGGATTTTGAACGCTCGATGGTCGCCTGTTGCGGTTGTGTCGGCTGTCATTGCCGCACCATCTTGCCACGTTGTAAGCCAATGGCGATGACGGCGAGGAATGCCGTCACGATGATCAAATGATCAAATGGGCGAGGGCGGCGTGTCCGATGCCGTTGGTGGCTGTGAGCATGAGGGTGCAGGCGATGAACAGGTAGGCCGTCGTCCGGGTCCCCCATAGTCCGATCAGTCGGTTAGCCAGGCTTCGACTGATGTAGGTACCGACGCCGAGCAGCGGCAACGGGAGGCTAGCCCCCAGCGGGGTGTATCCGTGGATGTCCAGATAGCACAGCGGGATGAGGAACAGGCCGCCGTAGAAGACGATGCTTGACAGGGTGAGGGTCAGCCAGGTGCTGGTGAAGGAGGGGTAGGTGAATGTGGCGAGGTCGATGAATGGCTTCGGGGGTGTGTGGCCCAGAACCCGTAACCAGTGATAAGCGCGGTCTCGGCGACCGGACACACTGTCGCGGTGGATACATGTCCAGGGGTTGCGGTGCTGATCAGACCTTGGACGGCGAGGACGAGTCTCGGCGCAAGGAGGATGAACCCGGTGACGTCGAGTCGCTCATGGACGTCTTCTGGAGTCGAGCGTGACTGGATGCGCATGGCCAGGGCGAGTGCAATGACACCGATGGGTACGTTGATGAGGAAGATGGACTACCATCTGACCTTGTCCAACAGGAATCCTCCCAGCAATGGGCCAAGCACCGGGACGATGACGGCGGGTAGTCCCACGACCGTCATGGCCTGGGTGGCTTGGGCCTTGCCGGCGCTACTGATGAGGATCGTCTGCATTGTCGGCATGGACAGCCCGGCAGTGAATCCTTGCATTACACAGAATGCGATGAGGGATTGGATGTTCCGAGAAGGGGCACATGCCAACGAGGTCATTGTGAAGATAATGTTCGCGGTGCGCCAGACTAGCGGTGACACCGAAGCGTCGGCTTGCGAAACTGGTGATGACGATTCCTACGACCGAAGCCAGTGCATATCCGGTGATGACCCATTGAGCCACGGTGACGGTTGTGTCAAAGATCTGTGTCAGCGGTCGTATTGCCACGTTGACGACGCTGGTGTCGGGTGGGAGAAGGATGACCCCGAATATCAGTGCAAAGACGGTTCTTCGAGTGCGAGGGGAGAGTGGGGTATCGCGTTTCATGGGGATTCTTCTTTTGAGATGCGTGTTTTCCCTGATGTGTTCTGGTGAATGCAGGTGGCTTGGTGGATGCGCTTTTGTGAGGTGATTTTGGGCGCACTTGACCACGTCCCTGGGTTGGCGGTCTTCTGGGGCTGTGCTGTGTTGCCGTGGTTACTTGGTGAAGGGTCTTGTCGTGACGAATGCCGTCAGCATCGTCGCAAAGGTTGACCCTTGGTCTTCGGGCCATTTCGTCGAGAAAGTCGTCGATGATAGATGACAGACGCTCACGCATCGTGGCGACAGCTTTCTGACTTTTTTTCGGTGAGTGACAACGCCGTCCAGCGTCGATCGCGTTCGTCTGGGCTGCGGGCGAGGGGTCCCGCCTGCTCCAAGATGCTCGCATGGCGGGAAATGACGGAGCGGTCGATGTCGATCATGGCACCGAGTTCGGCGGCAGTCGATGGTCCTCGACGCTCCAGGCCTGACAGAAGCCTAACAGAATTGGATGGATTGCCTCGTTGATGCAGTCTCCCATGCCGTCGGTGAGTTTCCCGTAGAGGCGCTGGCGAATGTCTCGCTGGAGCAGGGTAGCGACGGTGTCTGCGTGGGTGAAGTATGCGTGGCACCATGCACGCGTGTTAAGACACGCATCTGCAGCTGGTGTCTGCGTACTCGACGGTGTCACCTTTCCGGTTGGTCACGAGCACAATCGTCGGACATGGTCGGTTGGAATGACGGATGCATGCATCCCCCTGGCCAGTGTCGGCCGATATCGCCGAGTCGCCGATCGACTGGATGCAGCTATCTTGTGAAGCGTTCCTCTAGGTATCTTTTTAGTGAACCGCCAGGGAACCGGGACCATCTTGAACAGGAAGTTGGCGATACTGAAGTGGTTTACGGTCTACTGACGAAGTCTCAAACAGTGTAGAAAAACACGTATACACTTACGTATCTCAGGAAGCGGTCTTGCTATCTCTGACCTCATAGTTAATGGTTCTGCCTCTGCCCCCTCGGTGAGTTCGGCTTTGGCGGTCGAGGAGGGGAACCGGCGGAATGGGCTGTACCTGATGTTGATTTCATTCCCGAGCTAGGTGAATTACTGCTGGTAGTGCTCGTTTATTCCGCGCTGGGGCTTCTGGTTGCTGAGTGGGTCAGCGGGCTTCTTGTGTTCTGGATGTATTCGGGCGTTTTCTTCGGCTAGCGCATTGAATGCTAGTTGGTATTAGTTTTGGTCGAGCGGCCGTCATGGTCCGCCGCTATACGAAATACTTCTCAATTGACGCCTTTTTCGGAGAAGACGTCGACTGAGAAGTACTTCTAAAACGAGGGAAAATCAGTGATTAGGCAATGGTTGGATCCCCTGCAGTTCAATGGAGTGCCCCTTTAGCCGTGTGCGCCTCACCATTTACAGCATCGTGTAGAAGGGTAAGGTCGCGGTCAAGTGTTTCTGGTGCGAAGAGCGACGCGATCGTGGTGCATAGCATCGTGAATGCCATGTACACAGCTACTGGCCACCACATATCGAAGGTGAGCAGAAGGGCTGAGGAGATCATTGGTGCGATGCCGCCACCGAGCACTGAGCTCAGCTCGCGGGCGATAGTCACGCCAGTGTAGCGGTAGCGGGTTTCGAAGAGCTCCGGGAAGTAGGCCATCTGTACGCCTACGTTTCCGTATGCTGCGAACCAGTACCCCAGGAAAACTGCAAAGCCCATTAAGAGCACGGTTCCAGTGGAGAGAGCTGTGAAGTAGACGAACGGCAATACGATCCCTGCGGCGGCAATCAAGATGTACATAGGCTTACGGCCGAAACAATCCGACATGCGACCCCAGAAGTAGGTGCTTACCATGCCCACTAGCGCGCCGACCAGCTGAATATCAGTGATTGTGGACTTATCAACAAAATCAGTAGTGCCCGGAATCATGACGTGTGCAGTCACGAAGGTGACGAAGAATGTCTGAACTGTGTAGGACTGGGTGTTAGGCCCCCAGTTCATCGCAGCTACGAGGAGAATGCGTTTCCATCCACTCTTTACTGCGGTTTCCAGCGGTGCTGCCGCGGCTTTGTTAACTTCGGTGTTCTTCTGCATTTCCTGAAATACAGGAGACTCACTCATTTTTTGCCGGATGATCCACGCCGCGAGGGTGATCAGGATTGACAGCCAGAATACGAGTCTCCACCCCCAGTCGATAAACACTTGCTTAGGCATGAGCCACTGGACCACTGCGAAGAACAGTGTGCCCACTACGGTTCCTGCAGCTGCGCCAATCATCACAACAGAGGAGCGACGACCGCGCTTGCCGATGTGAGCAGATTCGGTAAGGAGAGTTGCTCCTCCAGCCTGCTCGGCACCGGCTCCAAATCCCTGTGCAAGACGAAGTGTGAACAAAAGTATAGGAGCGAAGAGGCCGATTGTTTGATGTCCTGGAAGGCAACCGATCAGGAATGTTGCACCGCCCATAAGGAAAAGAGTGGTAACAAGAATCCATTTACGGCCGTGTCGCTCACCGAAATGGGAGAAAAAGATTCCGCCAACTGGGCGAGCCAGAAAACCTACTGCATATCCGGCGAAAGCCATGAGCGCGCCTGCGAGCGGCGATGACTCAGGAAAGAAAACAGACGGAAAGACGAGTGCGGCTGCCAGTCCGTAGACCGCAAAGTTGAACTGCTCCAGCATGGTTTCCAAGCCACAAGCGATAACGGTTCGTCTTTCTGCTCGCGCATCAAGCTCTACTGTGGATGTCATCGTTGACCTTTCTATTATCGTATTGGCGTTAGCGGATGACTCTTGCGTTGCCGCCGTCGGCAAGCTTGAGAACGTCCGAAAGTGTTGCCATGGAGGTATCCCCAGGCGTAGTCATCGCGATTGCTCCATGGGCTGCGCCAAGGTTCACCGCGCGCTCCAGCGAGGCTCCGGTCAGTAGACCGTAAATGAGTCCTGATGCGAAGGAATCACCTCCACCTACTCGATCGAATATTTCGAGGGCATCACGCTGGATCGCTTGTACCAAGCCATCGGTGCGAGACCATGCGATCGCGCCCCAGTCGTTAATACTCGCGGTATGTACTGCTCGAAGCGTCGTTGCTACAATTTTGAAATTCGGATAATCAGTAGTGGCTAACTCGATCATGTTCCTGAAGGAATCGACCGGCAGAGTTGAAAGATTTTCGTCCACCCCTTGGACTTGGTATCCAAGCGCCGCAGTGAAGTCTTCTTCGTTTCCGATCATGACGTCGACGTACTTCGCAAGTTCGTGATTAACCTCGCACGCTCGGTCTAAACTGCCTCGGTCTTTCCATAGGCTCGGACGATAGTTGAGATCGTACGAGATGACCGTGCCGTAGCTGCGTGCAACTTTCAACACCTTGAGGGCGGTATCGGCTGCTTGCTCACTGAGCGCGGTATATATCCCGCCCGTATGTAACCAACGAACGCCAATCTCACCGAAAACCCGATCGAGATCCAGGTCTTCCGCTTTCATCTGTGAAACTGCGGTGTGCCCGCGGTCGGATACTCCCATTGCTCCTCGGACACCGAAACCGCGCTCAGTGAAGTTGAGTCCGTTGCGTGCCGATCGGCCCACGCCATCGGATTTCACCCAGTGAATCAGAGAGGTGTCAACGCCACCCGTCATCATGAAGTCCTCGATCAGCCGACCAACTTCATTGTCGACAAGCGCAGTTAGAGTACCTGTGTGTAGGCCGAAGACTTTGCGTAATCCGCGCACCACGTTGTACTCACCACCGTCTTCCCAAGCGTCGAAGGTGCGTGCGGTTCGAATGCGGCGGGTGCCGGGGTCGAGGCGGAGCATGACTTCGCCGAGGGACAACGCATCGTACATGCAGCTGGTGGCTGGCCGAAGCTGGAGGTTCTCGGTGCTCATGCTTGGTCACTTCCGAGATCATTAACTGTAGCCACTGCTGTGGAGATTAGGTCAACAAGTTCGGCGACCTTGCCTGCGTCAACCAGCTTGGATGGAACCATCCAGCTACCACCTACTGCAGGTACGCAACTGAGATTCAGGTATTCACGAGCGTTTTCCGCGTTGATTCCGCCAGTAGGTAGAAAATCAACTTGGCGGAATGCACTGAATAGGGCCTTGATGGCCTTAGGTCCGCCAGCCGTCGAGGCAGGGAAGAACTTTACTGCTGTTATACTGAGCTTTAGCGCCTTGATTAGCTCCGATGCTGTAGCGATGCCGGGCAAGCAGGGGATGCCGACTTCCTGGCACCGGACCACAACATCTTCATCTAAGCCGGGCGACACGATGAAGTTAGCGCCAGTGTCTACTGCCTCATCGACTTGTTTAGGTGTCAGGACTGTGCCTGCGCCAACAAGGATGTCTCCGCGGTGCGAAAGGCTTGAGATCGCAGCAGAGGCCGCGTCCGTTCTGAAAGTTACTTCTGCAACTGGGAGCCCGCCGCGAACAAGATTTCGCCTAGCGCATCGGCTTGATCGGCGTCGTTGATGACTACTACGGGAACAAGCTTATGAGCCGTGATTTCAGACAGGGTGGGAAAACCCGTCGACGGTATGTCAGCCACTTTGCCAACCTTATTTCAGTGAATGAAACATGTACGTCGTTGTATGAAACGATTATTGCGTGGCTGAGGCGTTGGCGTCAACCCGTCGTACGTAAAACAGAGCGCAACCCGCGGGTCACATCCTCGCGGCGCTGGAGCGATGACGCCCCACACGATCGACATCGCCATCTGGCCCGTCCGGCTGACGTCCAACTGTTCTTCACCAACTTCGCGCCACATACACCACAACACGGATGATTCCTCGCAACCTGCACCTAACATGCTCCCGAAGCACGTTCAACACAGCATCACCCCTAGCCAGCCGCCGAACAACACCCCACCCGATACACACATGTGTGCCTATAACCCGCAGAGCACAGCCCGGTTCCTTGCCTGGCTGTTGGAAACGTCGCGGCAGCCGGCCGATGGGGCGGCCAGCGCGCGGGGGTTTAGAGCGGCAACCTGGTGGTGCTGGAACACTGAGGTGCCGCAGCCTGCCACTACCGGTGAGGTCTTGGACGTGGTGATGTGTGATGGCACCTACCTCCAGGGCTGGTGCGTGCTGATCGCGTTCGATGGCGGGCACGTGCTGGGCTGGCAGTGGGTGCGAACGGGAAAGTCGCATGGGTTGCGTTACTGGAGCGGATCCCGGCCCCGGAGGTGGTCGGGATCGGCGCGGCCGTGTCCGAGTGCTGGCCTTCCACGCGCATCCAACGCTGCTACTTCCACATCTTCGAGAGTATCACCAGACACCTGACGATGCGGCCTCGGCTGGAGGCTGGCAAGGAGCTCCGCGCGCTCACACGCGCGCTGATGCAGGTCTTGGACCTGGATCAAGCGACTGCGTGGCTGGTCGAGTACGCGGCCTGGGAGTCGCGTTGGGAGACGTTCTTAACGCATCCACGTACGCCGGCAAGCATCGCGAGCGGCCGCCGGGACTGGGCGAGACTGCCACGTAGTGATGCACCCACCGCGAACTGCGCAAGTGCCAAACCTTGCTGCGAGGGTTGATCCGGCGGCGTGAGCTGTTCGTCTGGCTCGAAAAGTCCCCGACACGCCCTCGGACGACCTCACCGTTGGAGGGCGGCCCGAAGCAAGGCCATCAAGGACCTCCTGCGGGCCCATCGAGGCATGTCCGAAGACCTCGTCCGTCGCGCAGTCAACTGACTGCTCAACCAGCTCTCCTGTAAGCCCCACGATCCCTGGAGCTTGGCCCAGCCAAGAGCCCTGGAACCCGCCCCGAAGCCACCCCACGTCGGGGTTACAGAGTCCCTCGGACCATAGCCCGACACCAACTTCTCCTGGGAAGATGGCAACGGCATCCAATGAGGCCGGGCAGGCCGACACCAACCATGACACGCTCACCCCATACACACATTTGTGCCTATAACCTCAACCTGCAAAGGGGTTGCGTTCATAGGGCTATACCGGGGCTAAGTGGGGATGACTCGCGTGTAGCCGTCTGGGAGATATTGATCCACCGTCCGGAAGGCCGTCGCGGAAACCTTTGCCATGTGCTCCGGCGTCATCCGTGCAGCAGGAGCTGTGATAGATAACGCGACGATATCTCCGTCTGGAAGAGTAATGGGGATGCCAATGCAAGCGACGTCAGGCTCGTTTTCCTCAATTTCTCGAGACCAGCCGACGTGTTTGGCTCGCTCCACTTCTCTCGTGAAATGATCAAGCGCCGATCTTCTATGCTCGACAAAATCTGGAAGGTATGCGCCAAGTGACGCTGGTTCAATAGCGCGGCCAGCCAGGATCGATCGCCCTAACGCTGTGGTGTAAGCGTACGTAGTTAGGCCAATCCGTGAACGAACGGCGATAGCACGATCGGGCTCAATCTTGTCGAGGTAGCGGACGCGATCGCCGGAGAGCGTCCCGAGGTGAATGAGTTCGTGAGCGGAACCCGAGAGCGCGGCAAGCACGGGTTGCAGATCGCGGCGCAACATCGCATCTTGCGGAAAGTGATGATGAAGAGAAAGAGCGGCTGCGCCAAGCGAGTAGTTTCCGTTGTTGCTATGTTGGACAGCGAAACCTCTTAACTTCATCGTATGGAGGACACGGTAAATAGTCGACTTGTTCGAAGCCAATGCTTGAGAGAGCTCAGTGAGTGAGATCCCGTCAGGACCGGATTCTGCAAGAGTAGTTAGGACTGAGAGAGCTCGATCAATCGCAGCAATTGGTGCTGGAGCTGTTGAACTTGCCTCGGAATTTTGCATGAATAAATAATAGCACAGACGGTGCGTTCTCTTGCACATGTCGGTGTGTGGCTATCGCTAAATCATTTTCGGTCTTAGAAATATTTTGCGTGCGCTGGTGTGGGTAGGAATTTGATCTCGGAGGTGTAATTAATACCGTTTTAGATCTGCATTTATCAGGATTTAAATTTCTATGCCACTGGCGCGTGGTATTTCGTCGTGAGTACACAACTTCGCCTGGGGCGTTTTTTCAGTATTGATCCAATGCCATAATTCAGTGCTATTGATTTAATCCTACTATCCTAATAATGCTCATCTAACTCAGGATCATGGCGCTTCAGATCAGCTCTGAAGAAACTTGTGCTTGACAACATGATGACGGTTAACGCTTGTAAGTAAGTTGCCAGAAACTGTTGCTAAGTGATGTGCTGCTGGGGCTATTAAATTGGTGGTAATTGTTCATTTTGGTCGAATTTACTGTCTGTTTTCGTGGGGACAGAAGGCCTCATCGTGAACGTGTGATTCGAGCACTGCACCTATCGGGTAATACTCGTTGGCGAGTGGGTTTTTGACGCAGGAAACGATGATTAATCAGAACCTGGTGGGTGTCGATCTTGGTAGAATAGTGGTGCATCAGGGCATGACTTTTCTCCGCTTGGGCGGGAGTAACGTTATGGTGTCCAGTTGACGAAATATTAGAGCATGAATGTGATCGGGAGGTGTAATTGTGAGTGAATGAGAGATTATAGTTTGAATTTGGGTGGGTTCGGTATCGGTTTTTATTAAAGCTAGGTTTTTGCAGTCGGTTGATTAGCTGTGGCAGTTGGATTTTCTGCTTGATCCTCGACGTTAATGTACCGGTTGTGAGATGCCGGTTTTGTTGGATGCTGGTGTCCTGATAGGTAAACGTAATGATCTGTTACATGGTCAGTATCTCGATTTGGGGTTTTGTAGAATTTCTATGTGATGAATGCGTTGTGTGGGTCTGGTTTGACTGTTTGACGAGGGTGCTGACTTGTTTCGGATGGATATTCTTTAACATTACTTGAGTGATGTGAGGTTTCGCATGGTTCGTCTGAAATTGAAAGAACGGTTCGCCCTGTCCTGTTGGCTCATGTCAGGATCTCCGCTTGTTGAGTTTGATCGGGGAGAAGTAGACGGCTTTTTGGGCTCTTTACAATCGAGGGTGTAGCTAGGGCCTGAACCCGTCTGCCTCGAGTAGCGATCTGGCGATGTAGTGGGTGAGATTCCGGAAGCCCAGCGCGGTTTCGCGGAAGTGTTCGAGTCGGCCGTTGATCGCCTCAGTGGGGCCGTTGCTGGACTCATCGTGGTCGAAGAACGCCAAGACGTCACCGCGGCGCATGGTCAGGGCGCGGTCGAGCTTGCAGACCTCGACTAGGCTGGTGGGAGATGCTGATCCGAGTGAGTCGATCAGGCTGATCATGGTCTCCCTGCCTTGTGCTCTCGTACTGGCACGATAGGGGGTGATCATGCGCTGGTAGACCGCCCACGTGGCCTCGACCTGGACACGATGCCGACACAGATTGAGCGCGTTACCGACCAGGCGGATCGTGGGGAAAGGGTCCATCACGGCGGTGGCCTTGTGAGATCTCCTCGCTGGCGGCGGTTTTGAAGCCGGTGAACCCGTCCATCGCGACGATCTTCACCCCGTCTGGCCATGTTGGGGGCTGTGACGCGAGCCAGGTCTTGAAGGCTTGTTTTGAACGCCCCTCGACCATTGCGAGTAACCGGGCCGGTCCGGTGTCAGTACTGGCGGGGGTCAGGTCGATGACCACTGTGACGTACTTGTCGCCGCGGCGGATATGCCGCCAGTCATGCTAGTCGACCCCGACGACGGTGACATTATCGAGGCGGCCGGGCGGTCGATCAGGACTCGTCTACCCTCAGTCAGGACCACTTCGTTGGCCGTGTTCCAGGCGACCCTCAACGCCGTCGTGATGCGGGACATGAATAGGTGGTAACGCTCACCGCAATGCTCCTTGTGACAGGCACGAGCACGGCTGCGCCGCGCTCGACAAGTCCTGACGCCACACATCCCGCAGTCGGTGCATTGGTAACGACGGAGCCGGACTTGCAGGATGGTGGGTCGCCACCCGAACGGAACATGAGCTAACTTGCGGACTCCACTGTCGCGGAGTTGGCCAGGACAGCCGCAACGGTGGCACCAGTCGTTCGGCTCGGTCGGGCGACACAACAAGGCGGCTAGCTCGGGCTCGAAGTGTTGACCCGTGAGCGTCAGGCCGAGGTCGTCAAGGCGGCAAAACGTGGTCAGGTCAGGCGTGGTAAAGGTAGCGTGGTCCATGTCGAGGTCTTTGACGATGGCTGTGTAGGAACCTCCATTATTCCAAGGATCTCGGCTTGTATCCGGGCATGGGGTTCAATTACCGATCCACACCCTCATCTGTAAAGAGCCGATTTGGGCTTGGCGATAATCCCGGAAAACCTCCTCTGGACTTTTAAGATAATTCCTGATCGCATGCTCTTGTTCATTCTTCTTGTGGGGATCATCCTGATCCTCGACAATTCCTTGCGATGGGAACTGATCCGCACGGGTCTACTGCTGGTTATATTTCTAGCGGTAAAATGCGCAGGTGTCGTTCTGGCGGGTTTTCTCTGGTTCAACCTTCCTACTTCGAAATCCGCAGCTTACAAGATCCAGTGCTGCTGATATATCCCAGCCTACTGGTTTTCTCTAGTGGGGTTATTTATTCTTCAAAAAGAGGTCTCAGGAGACGCGAAGGAACTCTCGACAGCGAATGGAACCCTGTTCTCGTATTCGTAGTGTGGGGTAGGATCTATTGCAGCATCTTCGAAATTCCTTCCCGGCTGCTTGTTGATGCTGGAACACTATTAGCAATTGCTCTCATAGTAGGAGTGTTTCTCTTGGGGTCTTTGATATTGCTATTTGATTCTCCGCGGCGATGGACTCAAGTGAGCATTAAAACTCTCTTGGTGAGTCTTGTTTCTACAGCTGTCGCATCCTCTATAATTTCAGCTTCCTATAATTTTTCTCGCGATCTCGGGAGAGAAAAGATCTATATTGATGACTGGAAAGAGAGCTTGATTGTCGGCTCGATTCCGTGGGCGTCTATGCAGCGGCGGGATTTTTGTTTGAGTAACCCGTACCGTCGCGCTGGTGATAATTTTAGTAGATGAACTCAGAATGCTCCTGGCATGCGTTTTTCTTTACATTGTCTTTGATTTTCATATCCGAGAGGCTGAGAGCCTCATCGTAGCCGTCGCCAAGAAGCATGAAGATTCATAATGCATGACTCCGACGGGATCACCGCCGGGGTCATGGGTTCGTCAGCCCTGGTCAGGGTACGGACAGAGGATCAAAGCACGGTTTCGCGTCAGGAGTGCTGGGCTCGCAACCTCTTGGCCGCCTTGACTGTGTTGCGCAGGGAAGCCACGGTTTCGTCATACTTTCGGGTCTTGAGGCCGCAGTCCGGGTTGACTCACAACTAGTCTGGGTCAAGCACGTGAATGGCGGCCCCAGTAGGTCGTCGATCTCGTCAGTAGGGGGACGCGAGGGGAGTGAATGTCCCACATACCGGGCCCCAGGTCGTGCGTGAAGGCGTGCTCCTCGAGGGGTCCTCAGTAGCTCCATCTTCGAGCGGGCCGCCTCCACGGAGGTGACGGCGTCGTCGAAACGCTCGAAGACGCCGTACCCCTCGACGGTCGGCTTCGACAAGGCCAGCCAGGTGACGGGGCCGACGACTGGGTGCATGGACAGACCGTGGTCCTTCAACCGGGCCAGGCGCTCGACGAGGTGACGGTCGGCCAGCTCGATCGTCGTGTCCGGGCCGATTTTGGGGACGATGTAGTGGTAGTTGGTGCCGAAGTACTTCGTCATTTCGGCAGCCGGACGAGTGGCGTCGCCTCGTGCCATGGAAAAGTACAGCTCTAAGTCTTCCAACCCCGCGAACCGCTGCGGAGCTGCCCCGAGTAGGGCAGTGGTATCCAAGACCACTGGCTCGTATAGCGACATCGAATCGGTGTAAGGAGCCTTCACACCTCCCTCACGCTGAGCTTCGACGGTGGCAAGGGCTTTACCTGGCGTTCGACGTCGATCAGGTCGTCAGCCGACGACGTACCGACCCAAAACGGTTTAATGCCTTCTTGAGTTTACGATGTGCGCCGATTGTGGGTAACCGGCGATGGTGGATGATTGAGTGTTCGTCATGGCTTCCTCGGGTTGATCCGGGCGAGGTATACAGATAACAAGAAATATGGACGAAGGCGGGGCAGTTGCATAAGACTGTCCGCCCTGCGGGGACAACGAGGGAATTGATTGCAGGGGAGCTGTGTTGGGCCAATCAGCGACGCTGAATCACAGGCATCGTCACTGTTCGAAGAGAGGATAAATCATGAGCGGGAGCTCCGTGGAGGAGGTCTTGGTAGTTGCTCACAATGGCGACGTCATGATGCGTCAAAAAGCGGCCTTGTGGTTAGGGGCTAACGCTCCGGCGGAAGCCGGTCGAGCCATCGTCGATCTGTTGGTTTCCGAGGTTGACGACGCCGTCATCGAAACCCTGACATGGGCAGCGGTCGCGGCAAGGTCCCATTCGACTAAGACCATCGTTGAGGCTCTCGAACGAGACGACCTCGATGAGGTCACCACAACGCGGCTGCTGCACGCTTTGAGCAAGCTCGAAGCTCCCACTACCGTCGAGGTAGTGCGTCGGTTTGCCAATGATCAGCGCCCAATAGTTGCGGCAAAGGCGTGGTGGGCTTTGGCTCGTATTGGTGCGCCCGAGACCTTGGCTGATATTACTGACCATCTTGGTGTGAGTAGCCCTGACCAGCGTGAGGCACTTATCAGGGCCTTGGTGCAGTGGGGGCCGTCTGCTGTTGAGGAACTATCCGATGATGATTCAGTAGCTCGAAGCCAGGCTGCCGAGGCGTTGATACGCATCGCGGATCCGGACGCTCGTGGCGTGATGCCACGTCGCGACCACCAAGTCGAGGCAGGGGTTGAGCAGGCTCTCGAGGCCTTGCGCAACGCAGAAGCTCACGAGGTTGACGACGTGTTATTGCTGTTGGCTGACGATCCTCATGGTGGTCCGTTGGAGGTCATTGTAACAGACCTCATGGAAGCAAGGTCATAAGTTCGAAAAGTATTGACAAGCCCTCTCCGGGCATGCAGGTGAGGCCGACACGTCCGGAGTCAGGGCAGCGCCTAGAAGATAGGAAAAGGTTGACGATTTACTGGCCGGTCTTAGGTAAGGCGATGGGTTTGCGTTTGGGTCGGGCGCTGGTGTTGACATCGACCTTGCCACGATGTGGTGCGTCAGTATTTACCCTGTTACTGCCCGCGGTGCCTTTTTCAGGCTGAGGAGCAGCTGGTTGCGGACTATTCAGCTGAGGCTTGTCCTCGTTGATGGGTGCGGAGCCCACGTGGGGGATGACGCGGTCGTTGGTTTTTACAGAGATAAAAAGCTCGCCACTTTCTGGGTTCCATGTGTGTGAGGGTATAGGGGCGGGTGACGCCGGGTTCGGGCTGTACCGTGATCTTTGGCTCTTGGGTGGCGTTGCTGTGGAGGGGAGTGACATAGTTCGCACATCGCGGTCGGCTAGGTCAGACACTCGTTGGCCGGTTACGGTGATGACGCGATCCTCGGCGTCGGTTTTCACAGTGTTTCCTCGGAGGACGACGGCGATATTATCCAGGATGCATTTCTGGATTCTTTCTTTGTCGAAATCATCGGTTGGGGCTACACCGTAGAGGGTGCGGTGGTAAACACCGCGTAGGTCGAGTCGGTAAGTGTCGAGTCGGATTGTGAGCGCTTGGGGTGATTCGGTGATGGTGGCATTGGTGTGGCTTAGTTCGGAGATTTTAACGCGATCGAATGGTCCGGTTTTGGGGATGAATGTTGCGTGGGCTTGGTATTTGTCGGGCTGATTGTAGTTTGTCCAGAACCAGGTGCCTTTGGGTGTAGGAGACCCACGTGTTTTCGGATTCGGTGACTGGCGGGTAAAGCTTGTTGAGGATGCTGTTTTGGCCTTCAGTGTCGGGGCTGGTGAGCACGCTGGCTTGTGGGCTGAGGCGTTTAGTGAAGGTGTTGATGTCGGATTGTTTTACGCCGGTCGGTGGGTAGGGGATGATGCCGTAGCGTCCGGTAGCCGGCATGGAATCGGAGTGGCTCCAATCCCAGCTTTTGGGATGGTAAGAGCCACGGAATACTGCTGTGGTGGTGGCGTTGATTTCGTCGCGTGAGGGTATTTTTACGGTTCCGGTTACGAGGTCGCGGAAGGTGGGGTAGAGGGAGAATTGGGCTGGAGCTAGGCGATGGCCGCGGCATGCTTGGGTAAACCAGGATGCCTCAGTAAGGAAGGCGCATGCTCCTTGAGCCTGTCAAGTTGTTTGTGTAGGCGGGGTCATAGGTAGGGGGTGATTCGGTCGGGGTAGGCCGCGGCGAGTTGGGTGAGGGCTTGTTTCCAGTTCGTGATGATCTGGCCCTCGTCGAGCCGGCCTTGGGCTTTGCGCTGGTTCGCGGGTTTGCCGCGGTCTGCTGTTCGTTTGTCCTTGATATTGCAGATCGCCAACCATAGCAGCTTGACCGCCGCGTCGGTGGAGGGGAAACGGCCGCGGTTCTTGGTGACCTTCTGCAGCTGGTAGTTCAGTGATTCGATCGCGTTGGTTGTGTAGATGACTTTCGGCAGCATGGGTGGGAACTGGATAAACGGAACGAACCGATCTCATGAGTTCTTCCAGGCCGCCACTGCCGGGGGTACGTCGTGCCGAGTTGCGAGGTCTCGAACTCGACCACTGCCTTGCGCGTGGCCTTCTCTTTGGGTGCGGTGTAGATCGGTTTCAGCGTGGCGGCAACCTTTCTGCGGTCCTGGTAGGCCACGAACCGCGTCGCAGTCCGGGTCAGGTGGACTACGCAGGTCTGGATCATCGAGTCCGGCCAGGTCGCCTCGGGCAGGCCGGTGAGCCCGTCGCAGCACACGATCAGCACGTCCCGCACCCCGCGGTCGGCCAGGTCGGCGCAGACATGAGCCCAAACGCCGACCCCTCGGTGTCGTGGACCCAGATCTCCAGCACGCGCTTGACTCCGTCGAGGTCGACGCCGACCGCGATATGGGCAGCACGGTTGATGACCTGGTTGTTCTGGCGGATCTTGATCCGGATCGCGTCGAGGTAGAACCGGGTAGGATTCCTCCAGCACCGCGTTGGTGATGTTTGAGGTCGTCTCGTGGGATGGGTCGGTGTTGAGCGTGGAGGCCGGGTGATGTTGAACGTCCCGGATCGTCATCCCACCGGCATACAGCGGAGGATCATGTCGTTTAGGCCGCCCAGGCGCGGAGTGAACGACCCCTCCCGGTCCCTGGGGACCTCCAGCCGGATGGGTCCGACCTCGGACTCCACCGTCTTCGGTGTCGTCCCGTTGAGAATTCGGGTGTTCAGCGGTGTTGGCAGAGCCTCTTCTCGTAGCCCGGATGGCTAGTCAACATCAGCCTGCAAGTCCTGCTTCAACGCGGCCTTGACCAGCACGGGCACGAACCCGCCATCACCGGTCAGCTCCATCTGACCCCCGTCGATCTGCGCGAACAACGCGTCAAGCAGCCCTCAACTGCTCGACCAGGTCCTGACCCGAAAGCCTTCCTGGTGTCTTCTCGTCAGTCATCGTCATGAGTCCTACCGTTCGTCTCGGTACGACTTACACAGACAATCTGACACGCCCTGAGTCAACGCGTGAATTTGGGTTCTGAGGGATGAAGCGTATAGGATCATTCAGTTCCCGAAGGAACCCCCGAACCCAACGATTGCGTCGGGTGCGCCTTGCACCCGGCCCTGAACAGGAGATCTCCCAGTGGCTGCTGTGTGTGACATCTGCGCCAAGCGCCCCGGTTTCGGACACAACGTCCCCTGGTCGAAGAAGAAGACCAATCGCCGGTGGAGCCCGAATATTCAGCGCGTCCGTGTCGTCGAGAACGGCACGCACAAGCGCATGAACGTGTGCGCGTCGTGTCTCAAGGCTGGTCGAGTTAGCCGCTGAGCACTGCCTTCGACGATGGAACCCGCCGGAAGGCGGGTTCTTTGTCGTTATGGGTCGATACGGTGTCGACGTGAATGCAATAACCAGGTGGCATACTCGCACCCAGCAGGAGCTTCATCGCCCCTTAGCGGAGGCGGTGGGGGCCAAGACGGCCAAAGCCTTCTCTGCGTTGCATGTCAACACGGTGGGGGAGGCCCTCGGCCACCTTCCGCGTCGCTACCTCACCGGCACGGAAACCACCGATTTGTCCCACCTGGTCATTGACACTGAAGTCGCCTTGGTGGCCGACATTGTCGGCGTTGAGGTCCACACCAACAAGACCGTCACTGGTAGGGAGAGACGCCCGCGTCAACGTCTGGAAGTCATGCTTTCTGACGGTAAAGCGCACCTGCCCGTCACCTTTTTCGGTAAACCCCACATCGTTTCCTACTGGCAGCGCATTTTTTCGGCCCATACTCACGGCATCTTTGTCGGCAAGGTGGGGGAGTTCCGCGGAAACCCGCAGCTCGTCCACCCCGACTTCGTCATGATCGACCGCAACGGGAGGGTTGTGGCAGGTCGCGAGGAGGGCAAGGTGATGGCTGCCCAGGTGCAACGCCACGGCTTGCTTGGTCTTTACCCGCAGACGTCGAAATTGCGTACCTGGGAAATCGCCTCGGTGGAGTCGATGCTGCTCGAATCTACGCCCGAACTTGAGGACACCCTGCCTGAATGGGTACGTCAAGAGGCTGACCTACTGAGTTTGTGGGAGGCTTACGACGCCATCCATCACCCGCACTCGGTGGCCGAGGCTAGCCGCGGCGCCGAGCGACTTATCTGGGAAGAAGCGATAGCCACCCAGGCGACGATGGCGGTGCGACGCCGCAGTGCAGAGCGTCATGATGCCCCCGTGTGTCCGCGTCGCGACGGCGGACTGCTGGCAGCTTTTGAGAACCGCCTGCCCTTTGCCCCGACTGCTGGCCAGGACGAGGTGAGTCGGGCGATCGACGCCGATCTGTCCTCGGATCGTCCCATGCACCGGTTGCTGCAAGGGGAGGTTGGCTCGGGAAAAACCTTCGTCGCGCTGCGAGCGATGTTGCAGGTTGTTGACGCCGGGCACCAGGCCGTTCTCCTGGCCCCGACCGAAGTCCTTGCCCAACAGCATTACCGAACTATTACCAGCATGTTGGGCGGGTTGGCCTCCGGCGGCGGATTGGACGCCCCGGAGATCTCCACCGGTGTGGCGTTGCTGACCGGCTCAATGAAAGCCGCGGCTACCCGGGCATCATTGGCCGATATCGCCTCGGGAGCCGCTGGAATTATCGTCGGCACCCATTCCCTGCTGTCGGGCCGAGTGATCTACAACGACATTGGGTTAGTCGTCGTCGACGAGCAGCATCGCTTCGGCGTTGAACAACGCAGTGTTCTTACCACCGGCGACGGCGCGCGCCCCCACGAGCTCGTTCTCACCGCGACTCCGATTCCGCGGACGGTGGCGATGACGATCTTCGGTGATCTCGAGGTTTCGAGCCTGAGAGAAGTACCGAGTGGACGTGCCGACGTCCAGACGACGGTCGTCGATCTGCCCGCCCACGGATCTTGGCTGACTCGCGCCTGGCAGCGGATCCGCGAGGAGTACGATGCCGGGCATCAGGTCTTTGTGATCTGCCCCCGCATCAGTTCCGATGACGCTGACGACGTCGAAGGTGGGCGGCCTCCCACGGCTGCCGTCGAAGAGCTCGCTACTCAACTGGCTACCGGATCTCTCGCCGGACTAAAGGTCGAGGCCCTGCACTCCCGGCTGGATTCATCCGAGAAAGACCTTGTCATGGACAGGTTCGTCAAGGGTGAGTCGCAGGTGCTCATCTCTACAACGGTGATTGAGGTTGGCGTCGACGTCCCCAACGCCACCATGATGGTCATCATGGACGCCGACCGGTTCGGTGTCTCGCAGCTGCACCAGTTGCGCGGTCGGATTGGTCGAGGCAGCCTGCCTGGGCTCTGCCTGCTGGTGACGACGGCGCCGCCCGGATCAGTGGCACGCGAACGGTTGGACGCGGTGGCGGCGTCTCGTGATGGGTTTGAACTGGCTGAGCTCGACCTAGCCCAGCGTCATGAAGGCAATGTGCTGGGATCCTCCCAGGCCGGTTACTCGTCTCCACTACGCCTGCTGCGGGTGCTCGACCACGCCGAGATCGTGACGGCATCGAAAGACCTAGCAGAACGGTGGGTGACCGAAACCCCCGACGATCCGAGGCTCCTTGACGCCGTTGCTGCCACCGAGATGCTCGCTGAGGGCGACCTCATGGAACAGGGTTGAGCCGACTCGCGGTGACGACGAGGGTCGTTTCGGTTACCAGACGTGGCGAAGGTCCGAACCGCGAGAGCGATCCGAGTCGTCTGAGATGATCTCAGTTATCTTTCGGCTCTGGCCCGAAGGCGAAGGTGCGTCCGGTGATCTGATCGGCCTGGACGCGGACGTAATTACGCTTAACGGTAGGCACCCAGGGTAGCAGCGGCATCTTGTCGCATAGAGCAAGCTCGGCGTCGTCGGTAATGACGTCGGCTTTGCCACGTAGAACGACCGACCAGCCGGTCTCCTCGGTCCAGCCATCTGCTTCGAAAGCGACGCGGTTGTTCGTGACGATGTCCTCCAACTTGCTACCAGCAGCAGTACGAAAGACGATGCTCTGTCCGTCAACGACGTAGTTGACGGGGAATACCTCTGGCTGGTCATTGACACTGGTGGCCAGGCGACCAACCTCGGCGGTGTCCAGGTAGCCCCAGCAGCTATCCTCCGGGACCTTGGTGATCGGGTTCTCGTCATTGATCATGAGCCTATTCTTCCCGACTGCGGCGCATTTCGGGAGTCGACCGGCACAAAGTCGTCGAGGTTCCTGATGCCGAGACACTGTATGACCATCTTGTGGCCTGCACACGGCCAGGGAAATTACAGGCGTGGGAATGGTCAGCTGAGCTCGCTAGCCTAGAGCAGTGAGCAGGATTATCGCGGGACGTGCCGGTGGGCAGCGTCTGGCTACCCCGTCCGGACGACTGACTCGTCCGACGACCGACCGGGTACGCGAGGCTGTGTTCTCTGCGTTGGCGGCATGGAACGGGACGGCTAACGAGGCTCCTGAGGATCAACTGGCCGGTCAAGCCTTCTGCGATTTATTCGCTGGATCAGGTGCAATGGCCTTAGAAGCCGCTAGTAGGGGGGCCACGACGGTCTTTGCCGTTGACCGTGACCGCTTCGCCTGCAATGTCATGAGGGATAATTCTCGAACAACCAGATTGAGGATCCAGGTGTCATCTCAAACGGTGACGGCATTTCTCGCGGAGAATCGTCGCGTCTTTGACATCGTTTGGTTCGATCCTCCCTACGACCTCGCTGACGACGCCATGGACGGCCTCATCGCGGCGGCTTGCGAGAGGACGCTGGCCCGAAATGGCCTGTTGGTGGTCGAGAGGTCTCGGCGCAGTCGTGGTCCCGGCTTCCCCGAGGGATACGAGTCGTGGAATTCTCGTTATGGGGAGACGGTTGTCTATTACGCCCAATGCAGGCGTGAACCGGAGACAGATGTGAGCAGGGGGCAGCAGTGAAAGCAGTTTTCTCAGGATCATTCGATCCCATCACACTTGGCCATGTTGACATCGTGACCCGAGCTGCCGAGCTCGTCGACGAGATCGTTGTCGGAGTGGCTGTGAACTCCGCGAAGAACGGCATCTTCTCCATGGATGAGCGGGTAGCTTTCGTCAAGGATGCGGTCGCCGATATCCCCGGTGTCGAGGTGGCCCTCGTTGACGGCCTGTTGGTCGATTTCTGCACTGACAAGGGGGCCGACGCCATCATCCGTGGGCTGCGATTTGGTGGCGACTTTGACTACGAGCTCCAGATGGCCCACCTCAATAAGGCTATGAGCGGCATTGAAACCATTTTACTGCCAGCTGGCCGTGAATTCGGAACTATCAGCTCCTCGATGATTCGCTCTGCTGCCTGCAATGGCGGCAATGTCTCAGAATTCGTTCCGGGAATGGTTGATATCGCGTTGCGTGAGAGATTCCCGCATCAGTGATCACTCCGGATGTGGAGGAATCCCGCTTGGAGGCTCATGGCAGAGTTATCACCGTCCCGGCTGCCCCCACCCTCGACAGATTTCCAGAAAGCATTGGCCACGTCAGTGGTCTTTACCGCAGGGAAACCCGGAGAGAATTCGTCGTAGACATCCAGGCTTTCGGCGAGTACTGAAGGGCTCACAATGTTGATACGTCGAAGCGCAATTTCCATCGCTGCTACGCGCACGAACGCCTCGAGCGCTCCGTTAGCTGCAGCGGCTGCCGACCCCTTGAGAATGGGATCGCGCGAGAGGATTCCACTCGTCAAGGTGAAGGATCCGCGCTCGGAAATGTGATTGATGCCAGTGCGTACTAGATTTATTTGCGCAAGTGCCTTATTTTTCCAGGCGCTGTCGAAATCGGTTGAAGTCAATTCGTTCAAGGGTGCGAATGGGGTCGCCCCGGAACTGCGTTCACACTCGGCGGAGCCTCGGAGCCTTTCCGGTTCGCTCAGCCTGGTCGACCCACTGGGAAAAAAGATCGCCCGTTGGGGAGCATACTGAACGACCTTCTCCGGTATCCCAGTTGGCGCTGAACTCTAACGGCTCATCGCGTTGGTGTTGAGGCTGGTCATTGTGGAGATCTGGTATTACCTCCGCCAAGGCGAGCGCTTCTGGTTTGGGTGTGCCGTCGTTCGTAAATAGGCCTAGCGAGTACTCCAGCTCTGGAAAATCGAGCAGATCGCGGGAGACGTCGTGGGAGCACCACCAGGTGACGGCTTCCAGGCCAGGCGTCGAGGCTAGTGACGCCATGGTTGTCGTCATGAAGGCGGCAGCATTGTCGTCGGGCACATGGGTTCGAGGCGCCCCTACCTCCTGCAGCCACAGTGGACGTTTCGGGTCTGGACTCCACGCCCGAGCCAACTCCAGCAGATAGCGCGGGAACCATGTCAGGGCAGGATGTCCCTCCCCGAAACGCGGCCCGACCTGGGCAAATACCCAGGAATGGACGGTCGTAGCAAACCCCTGGGTTACAGCGTGACGCGGAGTAAAGGGATGATTGTCAACGAACCACAGGTCATCGTCGAAGCCGAACCAGAATCGCCCCTCAGGCCATTGGTCCTTCATGGCGTTGTGCATCGTCTCCAGCCAGGTCTGTGCCTCGTCGATGGTGCACTCGCTGCGTGTCGGATGGGTGTGCCCTGGAGCCAGGGCTGCGTATTGCGGAAATTCGTTGCCAACCGTCATGCCTGTGGCGTTGGGTTCTTGCTTCAAACGCTCCGCCAACTGACGGATGACGTCGCTTTGCCCAGACTTGACCAGCGGATCGGTGAAGAGATTCAACTGGTGCCAGGTGATCACCCACGCTGGCAGAAAATCGTAGCTTGACAAATGCCCGTTGAGGGTATCGACGCTGACCTGAAGGTCGAACTCATCAGCGGCCCGTACCACCGAGATGACGTCATCGAGGGCCCGTGGGCGAACGAGACCGCGGTTGGGTTGCAATAACGGCCACAGCGGGAACAGGCGCACATGGTCCAGGCCGAGCTGAGCAATGCCCTCAAAGTCACGGCGGGTAGCGTCGAGATCAAGGTCAAGCCAGCTGTGGAACCATCCTTGGGAGGGTGTGTAATTGACGCCAACCTTCATCGGGTACGTCCCAACCGGAGGGTTGCAACCTGGAATGGGCGCAGTGATAGGCCGGTAGTGCCGTCTGTTAGGTCAGTGGTGACGACCGACGGCGCCACCTGGGCGCGCGGGTTGCCGTCGAGGGGGTCTTCGAGCAAGTCGACTTCGACGGCAGAGGTGGCTTCAAACCCCAGGGACATCGTGGTGTGAACATGGCGTCCATAGGGCTCATAGAGCCGGACGATGACGTCGCCAGAGCCGTCCTCAGCCAACTTGATGGCCTCGACTGCAACCCCCTCCACGCTCACCAGCGGCTCGACCGGTGATCCCTGATGACGACGCACGCACAGGTTTGCGGCATATCCGTCGCGGATAGCGTCGGTCAGTTCTGCGCCGACATGCAGCGTGTGAAAGAAGTCGTGTTCGCCCTCGTCAGCGCGCGGATCGGGGAAACGGGCTCCTTTGAGGAGAGAGGCACGAGCAACCGACCAGGTACCTCCGTTGTCTTTGGGGTGACGCGACACGTTCCATCCGTAGGTGCCCGAGTTGGCGATGGCAACGCCAAAACCGGGCTCGGACAGGTAAACCCATCGATGGGCATGGACTTCGAATCGGAAAGCATCCCACGAGGTGTTGGTGTGGGTGGGGCGAGTGATGTGGCCCATCTCGATCTCGTAGTCAGCATGATCCGTGTGGACGTCCACCGGCCACGCCAGCTTCAAGAGGCTGTCCCGCTCGTGCCAATCGACATGGGTGCGCACCTTGACGCGCGGGTCTCCCGGATTGATAGTCAGGGACTGGGTCGCGCTGGAGCGGCCAAAGGTCCTCGTTACACTGATGGTTACTGATTCACCCTTGCGGCTCATGGTGGCATGGCCGTCGTCGAGGTTAGTGACGTTGTTGGCGTAAAAGGGGTCGATGTCCCAGGCATCCCACATATTCGGAAAATCCGGATGCATTTGGAGGAGGTTGCCGCGCTGACCTGCTGGGATGGCGTCTCGGCCACTAGCAGTATCGACGAGGTGTGTAATGAGGCCGTGCGCGTCAACAGTCATGCGCAACAAGCCATTATCGACGATGAACCCGTCCTCAGTCTCCTCGGTGTGAACCCCCTCGGTGATCGACGGGGCCTTGCCGCCGCCCATCGCGACTGTGGAGGCCCACGGGCGGGCTATCGGCGCGGAGTCAAAGACGATTTCCTCGTTCCCGTCGCCGGCCAGCAGCTGCTGGGCGTGGTGAATGAGTTCAGTCAGTTCATTGGAGATGCGATGGTGATCGGCGATGACCTCGCGGTACACCCAGGCAATGGCTGATCCGGGTAGGATGTCGTGGAACTGATAGAGGCAAATCGTCCGCCAGATCTCAGCAAGGCGCTCTCCAGGGTAATCCATGAGGCCGCGTACAGCCGCAGTGGTGCACCACAACTCAGCGTCACGCAGCAGGTGTTCGTTACGACGGTTCCCCTTCTTGACCTCGTACTGGCTGGTGAACGTGCCACGGTGCAGCTCGAGGTAGAGCTCTCCGACCCAGGTTCCGGGCTCTTCATGCTCGGACTCGGCCCGGGCGAAGAAGGTGGCCGGAGGCTCGATGGCTAGCTTGGGAGATCCGTCAAGATCAGCAACGCGGTGGGCCTGAGCGAGCATCTCGCGAGTGGGACCGCCGCCGCCGTCACCGTAGCCAAAGGGCACCAAAGAAGAATTGGCGCGGCCTTTGTCTTGGAAGTTGGCTCGGGCGTGCTCGAGATCGTGAGCCGATAGGTCGGAACCATAGGTATCTGCTGGCGGAAAATGAGTGAAGATGCGGGTGCCGTCGATTCCTTCCCACCAGAATGAATGGTGGGGGAACTTATCAACCTGATTCCACGATATCTTTTGGGACAAAAACCAGCGAGCGCCAGCCAATTTGGCTAGCTGAGGCAGTGCGCCAGAGTAACCAAAGGAATCAGGCAGCCACACTTCGGGGCAATGGTGGCCGAATTTCGCCATGAAATAGCGTTGCCCGTACAGCAGTTGACGGCACATCGACTCGCCACTGGGAAGGTTAGCGTCAGACTCCACCCACATGCCGCCGACCGGGATAATGTGGCCATCTTTGACAGCCCTTTGCAACCTGGTGAAGAGATCAGGATGATCGGCTTCTAGCCAGGCCGAATGCTGGGCTGCTGGGAAAGCGAAAATGTGGGTGGGATCGTTGTCGATGAGGTTGAGCTGGTTGGAAATCGTTCGAGCGACCTTGCGTCGGGTCTCGCGCAATGGCCACAGCCAGGCGGAGTCAATATGGGCATGGCCGATGGCGGTCATCGTCTGGGCCGAGTCATGCGCGAGACGGGCTAGGGCTGGGGCTAACTCGCAGCGAGCTGTTGGCGCGGTGGCGACAACGTCGAATAGGTCGAGACGATCCATGGCCCGATCTAGGGCACGACGGATTTCCCAGCGACGTTCGGAGTCCTCCAGCAACTGGGCGGCTAAGTCAGACAAGGTGACGATGTCGGCAATGAGCTCGCGTACCTCATCATTGACGATGACGAGGTCGGCGCGCTTGAGGGTGTAGTACGCCTCGGCAGAGGCAGTGAGTTTGTCTCCATCCTCGGTGGGTTGGAACGGTGGCTGGGCTAGCAAGATGGGGTTCGATGCAGCCTCGACGTAGACATCGATGTGCCCCTCGGCATCAGCCTCGACAGGAATCCAGGTATTACGCGGATTGAGAGCTTTGACGATGGACCCGTCCGGGCGTACGACCAGCCCCTCGGACTGGAATCCGGGGGAGTTCCAGACTCCACCGAGGTCGACGATCATCTCGAGGTGGTCGTCGCGATGCTCTGGCGGCACGGTCGCGGAGAAGTGAAGCCACGTCGTTCCCCATGGCGGTCCCCATTTGTCGCCCACCCGGAAGGGCTCATATTTCAGGGCCAGGCCTGCACTGATTGAGATCGGTTCGCCCTGGCCGAGAACTCCGGGCCGACTGTTCGGCCCCTCGACGGTGTCGGTGACGGGGGCCCACTCGACGTCAAGATGGCACACCGTTGTGGTCTCGGCGGGACGAATCTTTTCAGCGAGATGGCGCTGCACCCGGCCATCAAGAATGGGAGCGTGATCATGCATGGGAGTCCCTGGCGGTTGCGGCATTGACAACGGATAGTTCAGTTAGAAGTGTAGTGACTAATACGGTTTAGTCAACTTGTCGACGGCCTCGCATCAAGTCTCCCGCGAACGAGGGGCCGTTCCTCGCGTGCTTTTTCGCGAAACGGGGGTGGTGGCCACGAAGGGGCTGTAGGTCTAGGAGTGGGGCTTGACCGACTGGGGCTGAATCCATGTGCACCAGTCTTCTCAATAACAGTGTTTAGGACGGGGATTGACGTGCGTTCTGATTCTCGGTCACAGAAGGCTGGGGGCGAGTCCCTCGAACATCAATGGCGAACCCGTTTACCGTCCTGTCCTCCTCGTGGAAGGGATGATCAGAAGAACGCATAGGTGCACAACTACCTCTCCGGCATTCCTGATCACATCCGGCAACGATGCGTCGTGCCGACCCTGATAGAGCACAGTCACAACAAGATAGACATGCCTTCCACTAAAACCGATGATAATGCCATTAACTATGATGATACTGATAGTGATGTATAGATTATGTTGTCCTCGCTTTGGGGAGCGGTGTTGAGGTTTCGAAAACATCCAGGGAGTAGGGGAGTTTGGGCTTATTCTCAGCATTATCGGCATCCGTCACATTGATAGAATATGGGTATAAAAATCTGCACAGATTGCTCGAGACTAGTATTGAGATTTCCCAACGCATCCAATGCAGCTTCCCGAGCTGTTTCGCAGCCGTTCCCTAGGTGACAGGTGGGAGGTCACCTTGCCGAGAGAGGCCGACATCGATCCTTCGCTGGAATGACTGATGGCGATGGTTCGGCATTGGTGAGTCCCGCCGTGGTTCGACGGCAACGGTGACAATCCTCGCAAGAACTCCCCGTAAACTGCGTCGAATAAGTAGTCCTGTCGCTCTTCCATGGGGTGTACGGCACGCCGTGAAGAAGACCACGTCGCCCCGCGGTAAGTCACAAGCGAACGGACGGCACTCACATGGAGTGCGCCTATGGTGGGATGTACTTATATTGGCTTCCTGCGACATGGCAGCAGTGTTAGCGCGGGGGCTGGTCGCGCTCGCGGGGTGGATCCATGCTGGTCAAGGTGTGAATCGTCAGGCATGACCCATCCTTGTGTGCTGAAGATGCCAGCCCCGTATCCAACGGCTGTTGACGCAGTCGAGGGTGCGCGCGGTTCTCCCGAAGTTCGTCGGTGTAGTGAGGGGATCGTGCAATAACGGGTCGTCACACCAATGCCATACTGCGTGGTAATTGTCGACGTACGAGACCGAGGCATGCAGGCCCTCGGGCGAGAGGGGCCGCCGTCGAAATGAAGCCCGTAATACGAGTTCTGAATAACGATGTCCTGGCCCGTGTGGTCGATGGTGCTGGTTACATGGTGTGCAGTCCGGCCGACAACGACCTGGGGGTGATCCTCAAAGGATTCATTGGGGTCATCGCGCCTTCGAGTCGGATGAGTCTATCCGTGATGAGGATAATGCGGTAGTGATCAGTGGAAAACAGGTTGTCTGAGCCATGACATCTTCCGGCGTCGGGGACTTTCACGCTAGTGACGGATATCTAATTGGCAAGATCGACTCAAAAAGATGCTGAAGCGTTTTACCTATCCCAGTGGATAGGCCTAAAATATTGCCGCGCGGGTCGAGACAGTGGGCCTCAGGCGACGACAGGTCTAGGCCTCACCCGACAGAGCATTCATGCTTCGGGAAGGACCGTGGCGTCATGGACAGGACGACAATCAAGGACATCGCCAGGGTTGCCGGTGTGTCTCCCGGTGCGGTGTCTTTCGCCCTCAATGACAAGCCGGGTGTCTCCGATGCCACGAGAGCCCGGGTGAAGGCAGTGGCCAAGGGCCTGGGTTGGCGGCCCAATGTGGCTGCGAGAGCGCTATCAGCCAATCGGGCCGGAGCCGTCGGACTCGTCATCGCACGCGACGATCGCAGCTTCGCTGGTGAAGGCTTCTTCCTCCATCTGATCGCCGGCATGGAGGAGGTCCTCACTCCCGCGCGCACCGCATTGGTGTTGCAGTTGGTTGCGTCGCGTGAGGAGGAATGCGAGGTCCATCGTCAGTGGTGGGCGCAGCGTCGGGTTGACGGTGTGGTCCTCGTCGATCCGGCCCGTAATGATCCGCGGTGGCCGCTTATGTCAGAGATCAACATGCCGTGCACGGTTGTTGGGGCTATGGGTGACACGCCGTTGCCCGGTGTCCATATCGATGATGCAGCTGCTGCGGGATGCATCGTCGCTCACTTGGTTGATCAAGGCCATCGTCGCATTGCCCATATTGGTGGCGACCCCACTCTTGAACACAGTATGGTCCGGCGACAGGCTTTTGCTCAGGAAGTCGCAAGACTGGGGGTTGTTGTTATCGAGGCTGCAGCCACGGATTATTCCGAGCAGTCCGGGTTGCGAGAGACGAGCGCGCTGCTGGAGGCCGAGGATCGTCCCACCGCAATCGTCTATGACAACGAGGTGCTGACACTGGGCGGTCTGGCTGCCGTGGCCGAACACCGGTTAAGGGTACCTGGTGACGTTTCGGTGGTGTCGCTTGAGGACTCCCCGGCATGTCGGGTGATGTCGCCAGGAATTACCGCTTTGCGACGCGATCCATCGGTTCTGGGCCGGGATGCCGTCACAATGCTGATGGAAATCATTGGTGGTGAGGACGTCGAGGACGTCACTGAGCAACCTCCCGAACTTGTCGTAAGAGGATCCACCGGTCAAGCTCGGTAAGGAGCCAACACGACGATGTCAGCCCTTGACCCCGCCGCCCTCAACTCCGCGGAAGAACACCTTCTGCATCGACGCGAAGATGATGACGATCGGAATGAGGGCAATCACCGTGCCGGACGCGACTTCGCGTGGATCGGTCGACATCGTTGAGCTGAGGTATTGCATACCGACCGTTAGTGTGTACTTTTCCGGATCATTGAGGACGACCAGTGGCCACAGGAAATCGTCCCAGGCCCCGATGAATGAGAACACTGCGACCACGGAGGCCATGCCTTTAATGTTCGGCCACACAATGCGGCAAATTTTCGACCACGTGTTCGCGCCGTCAACAGTTGCGGCGTCTAACACCGACGGAGGGACGGCCCGACAGGCCGTCGCCATCAGTAGGACATTGATGGCACCGACGACCCCCGGAATGGCCACGCCGGCGAGCGTATTCGCAAGACCCATGCTTTTGACGATGAGGTACTGGCTGGTCAATGTCACTTCGCCCGGAAGCAGGAGAACCGACAACAGGATGCCCATCACAACCTTCTTGCCGCGGAACTTCATGCAGGTCAATGCGTAACCGGCCAACGACGCCAGCACGACATTACCGACAACGCATACCGCGGCAACGATTACTGAATGCCAGGCATACCGGAAAATCGGCACCACGTGGGCAACGCGCCGGTACGCGTCAATACTGAACTCCTGGGGGATGAGGTGGGGTGGAAAGGAATAGATGTTCTCATTGACGCCCTTGAAGGAGGTCGAGAGCTGCCACAAAAACGGTCCGATCGAAATGATGACGACGAAGATCAAGAGAAGGTAACGCCCAACGAGCCCGGCCAGGGTGGGGCGGGTCGGGTCGAAGGCGCGTTGGCTGCGCCACGGCTTCTGCCTGGGCGGAGGGGTTGCTCTTGCAGTGCTCATGCCGTGGTCTCCTTGGTGGCGTTCTTGATGGCGGCGGTTTGGCGGACGCGACCGTCTCCCCGACCGGTCCGATGCCCTGATCGGAGGTCCTTGTTGTTGGCCCATCCGATAATCGTCAATGGGATGAGTGTGAGGAGGAATAGCACAACTGATAGGGCAGAGGCGTATCCGAGCTGTCCAGACAGTCCGGTTCCGACTTGTTTGATAACCATGACGAGGCTGGAGTCCTCACCGCCTGGGCCGCCTGTGCCGTTCGTGAGAACGTAAAGTTCGGAAAACACCCGCATGCCGGATACGGCGATGAGAGCGATGATGAGGATCATTGCAGGGCGGATGCCTGGAATGGTCACGTTGCGGAACCGCTGGAAGGCGCTCGCCCCATCCAGGGCGGCCGCTTCGTAGAGATCATGGTTAACGTTTCCCAGCGCAGCGAGGTAGACGATCATGTAGTAGCCGAGACCCTTCCAGACCGTCAGGAGGATCGCGCAGCCGAGCAGCTTCCAGCGATCGACGAGAAAGGGAATGGGGCCATCCGTGACGCCCATCCATTGCAAAGACTGGTTGATGAGGCCGCGCGAATCGAACATCCAGCTCCAGATGAGAGCGACCACGACGACCGATGCGATGACGGGGAAGTATGCCACTGTGCGAAAGAACGAGATCCCTGGGATCTTCTTTTCGAGCAATAGGGCTAGCAGCAATGGCAGGATCGTCAACAGCGGGATGCAGATGATGACGTAGACGAATGTCGTCACCATGGCATTCCAAAACACGTCGTCGTGCCACAGCTCGACGTAATTCGCGAAGCCGATGAACTCCCCGCCGACGAGGGGCCGGGTGTTCGTAAAGGACAAAATGATCGTGTTGATGAAGGGGTAGAGGGCGAACACGACGGTCCACACGACTGCCGGAGCCACCAACAACCACGGTGTGTACCAGCGGTGGGAGTTCATGGAGCGCAATCCTTGGGCAAGATAGGTGTAGCAGTGTCGATGATTGCTGGCTCCGCAATGAGGCGGAGCCAGCAGACAGGTCATTTGGCGGCGTGGTCGTTGCAGTACTTGACGGCCCTGTCGAGTGCGTCTTTAGCGGAGATGTCGCCTCGCATTGCCGAGGAGATCTGCTGGCCGACATAGGTCTTCATAGCGTCGGTGTAGGCCATGGGCTCTCCGATCTTGGCGGTCTTCATCTCGTTGGCAAGAGCTTCGGCAGCCTTCTTCATCTGCGAATCAGAGATAACGGAGGTGAAGGAACTTGGGTTCTCGTTGGCCTCCTTCGTTCCTGGCAAGAAGCCCTGTGCCAGCTTAACGAAGTCAACCTGGTTGGCGTTATTGGTGACGTATTGGGCGAATGCCAGAGCCAGATTGGGGTTCTTCGAGTCTGCGGAAACGCAAATGCCCTGTACGAACAGCGGAGGGACGCCGATGCTCTTGGTCATGGCGACATGGGGGAGGAGCTTCGGCGCGTACTTCTTGAGGTCGACGGGGAAGGAGGCCGATCCAGTGGTCCACGCAACCTTGCCCTGGATGAACAACTTCGAGTTACCGAGGTAATTGTTCTGCAACACCTCAGGGGGCATAGCTTTCTTGGCGTAAAGTTCGACGTACTTTTGGATAATCTCGACGGCTTGGTCGGTGTTGAAGGTGAATTTGCCGTCTTTGTAAACCTCGACACCCTGGGCGGCAAGATCGCCGAGGGTCGGCGCGGTGGAGATAAGGGGCATCGTGCCGTGGGACTTCTCGGCCATCGTAATCGCTTGGTCATAAAGCTCATCAAGCGTGCTCGGCAGTTTGTTAGGATCGAGGCCGTATTTTTCGAACGCGTCAGTGTTCCACCAGTTCAGGTCGGTACCCAGGTACCACGGATAGCCGTAGACACCGTCGTAACCGTCGAAGGTGTAGGCGTCAATGCCACCCTTAGTGTATTTGTTGATGGCAACGCCGGCAGCCTTTTTAAGGTCCATGACCTTGTTCGCTTTGAGGATCTGCCACGCGAAGTTCGGCGGCATGTTGACGACGTCAGGCAGCTGCCCAGCGGTGACTTGCTGTTGGACCTTCTCCTCATATCCCTCGCCGGGCTGGTCGACCCACTTGATGGTGGTTCCGGGATGTTCCTTCTCAAAGGATTTGACGAGTTTCTCGAAGTAGGGGGTGAACCTCTCGTTCTTGAGGGACCAGGTTTGGAACTGGATGCTGCCTTCGAGCTTAGCGGACGGATTAACAGATTCCTGGCTTGACGGCGTGTCCTTTGAACCGCTCATGCCACATGCGCTCGCAGCGAGCACGGTCGCTAGTGCGGCGGTGCCGCCGAGTAGTTGACGTCGACCGATGGCGAGGTTTCCCATGATCTTGCTTCTTCCTTGAGGGGATAGGTCCCGGGCAGGCTCCAGTGCCACCATTGGCACCAGATTCCTTTCGAACTAATACGCTTTAGTACAGTATTGCCCGAACGGGCGTCGACAGTCAAGGTGTCAGTTGGTTTGGTTGCTCGACGATCCGTAGGTAAACTAAGCGGCCGGTCATGACTTCGTCGTGTTCCACTGGTCGAAGGGATCTTTGCGATGAACACCACCCATCGCCACCCCGACGCACACTCGGACCTCGTTCTCGAGACCCATTCGTTGCGTCGGCAAGTGGGTCAGATGATCCGGGTTCAACGGACGGTACCGGCTCCAGCGGATCTCGGTGTTGACATGATCGGCGTTCCCGAGGGCTCTCCGCTCGAACTTAATCTCCGCCTGGAGTCAGTTGGAGAGGGGGTCCTCGTGACCGGGACCGTCGAGGCCGCCCTGAAGGGGGAGTGCTCTCGCTGCCTGGATTCCATCGAGGAGGAACTCCTCCTTGACATCCAGGAGCTGTACTTCTACTCCGACACGGAGGCCGACGAGGATGCCAGTCGGGTCAGTGCTGAGGAGACTATCAACCTTGACCCCGTCGTACGCGCCGCAGTCGTGCTGAATCTTCCGTTCAGCCCGCTGTGTCGCGATGACTGCGCCGGGCTATGCCCAGACTGTGGCGTCAACCTCAACGACGACCCGAACCATGACCATCCGGATCGGATCGACCCGCGCTGGGCGGCCCTCGAAGGTCTTATCAGCGGGGATGACTCGGATCGGTTCTGAACGTCTTCATGGGCAACCGCCGCGTGCGGGTGCCGACCCCTAGCACACCAAGGAGAAAATCGTGGCCGTCCCGAAGCGGAAGATGTCCCGCAGCAATACCCGGCACCGTCGTTCGCAGTGGAAGACGGTTGCCACCAAGCTCGCCACCTGTGCCAACCCAGCGTGCGGTGAAAAACACTTGCCCCATACCGCCTGCCCATCGTGCGGCGAGTACGGCCCTCGCGGTGACCGTCGCCAGGTTGTCGAAGTCTGAGACCGGCACAGTGCGCGCAAGTAGGGATCAGAACGTCAGTTGCCCCGATGTCGGCGGTTGGCCCTTCCTTACCCTTTTAGAGGAGTTGGGAATCCGGTGTGATCCCCAACTCCTCGATCTTGCGCTGACACACCGCTCATATGCCTTCGAAAACGGTGGAATTCCCACTAACGAGAGGCTGGAATTTTTAGGTGACGCCATCCTCGAGGTTGGTGTCACCGACTATTTGTACCGGGCGTTCCCGGATAAGCCCGAAGGCCAGTTGGCCAAGTTGAGGTCGGCTGTTGTGAGCACCGTCTCGCTGGGACAGCTCGCCCGCCGGCTCGGTATTGGTCCTCAGGTCAAATTGGGCAGGGGAGAAGAACGTACCGGCGGCCACGACAAAACATCGATCCTGGCTGACACCACCGAGGCACTCTTGGGCGCCGTCGAACTGTCGTCGGGGCTTCCGGATGCACTTCGTCTGGTCCACCACCTTTTCGATCCCCTCGTTGATGAGGCAGACCGTTCTGGTGCGGGCACTGACTGGAAGACAGTCTTGCAGGAGTACTGCGCTGAGCATGGCTTTGATGCTCCTCGATACGAAATTGTCGGATCCGGCCCAGATCACAATCGTCGCTACTGTGCCAGAGCGAATGTGGACGGCAGGCTGCATGCCGCCTATACCGGCCACAACAAGAAAGAGGCGGAGCAAGGCGCAGCCCGTCGTGCTGTCACCGCGCTGATGCCGGGCTCTCACACCGGTGCCTGAGCTCCCCGAGGTCGAGACCGTTCGAGCCGGGCTTGAAGATCACGTCATTCCGGCTGTCGTCGAGGGTGTCGATGTTATTGATGCTCGCGGACTGCGTCCCAGTGGTGGACCGGAGGATGCCGCGCTCTTCCAGACGGCCTTGACCGGCCATCAGTTCACCGCTGTTCGCCGCCGGGGTAAGTACCTGTGGTTTGTCCTTAACGATGGCACCGCGATGTTGGCTCATCTGGGCATGAGCGGCCAATTTCGTGTCGTTGACCGTCATGCCACACGGCATCGCCATACCCGTATTGTTATTGCCCTCAACGATGGCCGTGACCTGCGCTTCCTCGACCAGCGCACTTTCGGTGGGCTAGCTTTAGCCCCGCTTCTTGACGGCATTCCCGGTCCGGTAGTCCACATCGCACCCGATCCGTTCGAAAAATGCTTCGACGTTGACGAGGTTGCGCGGAGGTTGCGCACACGTAAGTCCACCCTTAAGAAGAGTCTGCTCGACCAGACTCTCGTCTCCGGGATTGGCAATATCTACGCAGATGAAACTCTTTGGCGAGCCCGATATCATCCCGAGACACCGTGCTCTTATTTGAGCCAACCTAAGGCAGTGGAGTTGTTGCAGACGGCCCGTGAGGTGATCGCCGAGGCCATCTCGGCGGGCGGTACCTCTTTTGACGCCCTTTACGTCAACGTCAACGGGGAATCCGGTTACTTCTCGCGAGTTTTGGATGCCTATGGCCGCGAAAACCAGCCGTGTCACCGCTGTGGCGCGCTGATCGTCCGGGAGCACTTCATGAACCGCAGCTCATTCCGCTGCCCGCGGTGTCAGCGGCTGCGGGAAACATGATCGGGCCATTCGCGGTGCACTATTCCCGTTTACGGCATTGCCTGTAAGAGAGCGAGGTCACGCAGGAGCAGATCTAGGCGTGGGCAGACCAGGCTGAGGTTGGCTACGGCGTCGAGCTGCTCAAGAAGCGCGGTCGTGGCTGTCCTGGGCGTGGCGCTAACTCGACATATGAACGTCAGAAGTCCTGACGCGAGTATCCTTCTGGCGCCTCAAGTCGCTCCCATTGCGCTACCGGTTCGGGGATGACCACGGACAGCGGATGTGGCCGTGGCGTGTTCAAATGTGGAAGCCATTCGAGGTACCTAGCGGCAACCTTGCCCCGTAGTTGCGCTATCTCATGGTCAGCTGACCCGTCGTGATGGTAAGGGATTTCCACGACGCTGGGGCGCTGATGACTCGGGAACGATCGAAGTGGTACCCACGTTCATTGGCCTCGTCTGCTAGTCCTGTTAAGAAGGCTGCGATCAGAGCGCCCGAATTTGGGCTGCGCGGTCGGGGAGAGATGGTTCAAGATTCCATAGCCTCATTGGCTGCCTCCCTTCGATCAGTATTAATCTTGGTGACGCGGTTTCGGGTATCTGGGTATCAGGCCTATGATGTCACGAGTGATCACTGAGCCGACTACATCTACGAGGAGACGCATCAAGAAGCGTCACTTGATTGAATTCATCAAGTTCGGGGTCGTCGGCGGATCAGGTTTTCTTGTCAACGTTGTTGTCGCCATCATCATGAATAAGGCGAATGGTGGTACTGAGCATGCCCAGGACATTCTGTTTAACCTTGCGGGTACTCGGTGGAATTTCCGCTTCACCAGCCTGGTATGGCTAGTCGGTTTCGTGGTAGCCAACATCACGAACTTTCAACTTAACCGTTCTTGGACGTTCAAGCGCAATTACCGTCGAGGGTGGTGGCGCGAATTCTGGCCTTTCTTTGCCGTGGGGTCGGTAGCTGCCATCATAGGTATGTTCATCAAGATCTTCTTTACCAACCCAACCTCCCCGATCTATCTGCCCGAACCGTGGTTCCATGAGGAAAGGGGAATACAGTCACGCGAGTACTGGTCCCAGATTTTCGCCATCGTCGTGACGATGCCTATCAACTTTGCCATCAATAAGTTGTGGACCTTCCGGACAGTGAGGAACTCCGGAGAGCTTCCGATGGCTGCCTCTGAGGTTGTTCCCGAACGTCTTGAAGACGACGATGTCGCCGAGCCGCGTTAGGGAGGGCGACATCTCGGGTACTCTGCTATTTGCGTAACCTGACGGAAAGGTCGTTCTCGGATGGTCGTCTTTATCATCGCGATGGTCCTGATTCTTGCGGTCGCCTTGGGTGTCTGCGCCGTGGTGGTGTTAGGTCTACGTCATCCTGGTGACGATCCTGATGCCAGTTTTTGGCGTCACACCGCCACCCGTGTTAGTGAAGATCTCAGCGGTGTCCGACGTCACTGAGGTGGTTCGTCCTCGTGGTCTTGTGAATTGACCGACTAGTATCGGCGGACGTGAACGCCATAACCCTGATCTGGATTATCCTCGGCATCCTCGTTCTGGCGACGGTGGTTGCTGCCGTCACTGCTGGAATCTCGCGGCGTAAAGCTCTGCGGGAGGGGTCGAAGCCTGCGGAGGTGCCCCCCGCTCCCACAGCGGGTGCGAAGTTAGCTCCCGAAGCGGGGGCTCCAGAAGGTGGTGCGACTGCTGTCGGACGTCCTGAGCCGGAAGCGTCGGAGGACCTCAAACCAGCGGTTGAGACCCCCGAAGCGCCGGGGTCTCGGATGGCTCGACTTCGTCGTCGACTGGCCAACAGCAACAACGCGCTTGCTCGCGGTCTGGCAGAACTGTTGAGCGCTGACAAGCTCGACGATGACACCTGGGATGACTTCGAGACCACCCTCATAACCTCCGATCTGGGTGTTGGTCCGACGACGGAGCTCGTCGAGAAGCTGCGTTCTGGATTGGCTATTGATGGGGTTTCTGATCCGGTTCACGCCCGCGAAGTTCTGCACCGTGAGCTTGTCGGCCTAGTTGGGCCGGACATGGATCGGTCCATCAGCCTCGATCACCAGGAAGGTAAGCCGGCCGTCGTCCTTGTGGTGGGGGTCAATGGCACGGGTAAGACAACGACCTGCGGTAAATTAGCGCGTGTTCTCGTCGCCGAGGGAAAGACGGTCCTCCTCGGTGCAGCAGACACCTTCCGCGCCGCTGCTGGCGAGCAGTTGGAGACGTGGGGAGAACGCGTCGGCGTGCGCACCATCCGCAAGGACGAAGGCGCCGATCCTGCCTCCGTTGCGTACGAGGCGGTTCAAGCGGGCGTTGATGAGGGCGTTGACGTCGTGCTCGTTGACACCGCTGGTCGGCTTCACACTAAGGCTGGCCTCATGGACGAGCTGGGCAAGGTCAAGCGCGTTATCGAGAAGCTGGCCCCAGTTAGCGAGGTATTGTTAGTTCTCGATGCCACCACTGGCCAGAACGGCCTGGCTCAGGCTCGCATCTTCTCGGAGGTCGTCGACGTGACTGGCATCGTGTTATCGAAACTTGACGGTTCCGCGAAGGGTGGCATCGTCGTCCAGGTTCAGCGTGAGCTAGGCGTGCCCGTCAAGCTCATTGGTCTGGGCGAGGGTGCCGACGATCTGGCCCCCTTTGATGCCGATGACTTTGTCACCGGGCTTATGAGTGACGATCCCGTCGAGCGCTGAGGACCGATACGTGACAGATATCGCGTGGTTTGCCCCGACCTGTGGGGTCATGCTGATCAGTATTCTCAGCCGTAAGCTGTGTGCCGCGGTGCTTATCGCGGCTTTCGCCCTGCCTCTAGCATTCGTCATATGGCGGGCCATTGTGGGTCGCGGCAGTTGGTGGCTCAAGATCTTGCGTGGCCTCGGGCATCTCGTGGTGATTCTGCTCGCGCAGGCCCTACTGGTCACTGGCGTCTTTCTCTACGCCAACCGCGAGTATGGTTTTTTCGTCTCCTGGTCCGACCTACTGGGAGAGGTCCAGCCAGAGGCTCCGGTCCATGATCTGGTGCCAATTCGGCGCATGAAGGTCAAGGATATTCCGATCAGTAAGTCCAATCCCCATCCCGACGGTCAACTGTCTGGCATGATGATGCCGGGCACGGACGCCCGATATGCACACGTTCCGGTCTGGCTTCCGCCTCAGTATTTTGAAAAATCGGAGCATGGCACCCGATTCCCGGTGCTGTTTTACATTGGGGGTGTCAATGACACCGGCGAACATGACAACAAATCGATCGACCTCATCGGTCCGGCAACCGAGTTCGTCAAGAGCAGGAAGGTCAATCCTTTCGTCATCGTGTTCTTGCCAGGCAGGATCCGCAACGGCATCGACAGCGAGTGCGTTGACGTCGGCCCCTACAAACACGAGACATGGATCATGAAGACTGTTATTCCGCAGATCGAGTCGCACTTCCGGGTCGGTCACGAACGCGGATCACGGTTCATCGGTGGGTGGAGCACCGGTGGTTACTGCGCTGCCAATCTGTCGACCAAGTACCCCCGAAAGTTCAATGCCGGCTTCTCTATGGGTGGGTACTACCACCCCATGTTCGAGAATCCGAACATCGCCAGGATGGCCCGACCCTTCATGGCCCAGAACTCGGTGGTGCGTAGGGTCCAAGAACGCAAGATTAATCGCAGCGTGCGTTTTCTGTCCGTGCTCAACCGCAACGATGTGCAAAGTTGGGGACCTGGTCCCCAACCGGTGTTCTCCAACGGACAGGTCGGCCCGGACGGAGGTCAGTTTCATCATGTCGCCAAGGACATGAAGCAGTTCGCCTTCATTGTTCTCACCGGTGGGGGGCACCGCGACAGTGTGTACATGCCATATACCGAGCAGTCGTTGCAGTGGCTTGGCCAATTCGGGCTGTGATTACGGCAGGGCGTCATTATGGAGACCGGGACGGTAGTCTGTCCCGGTAAGGAACTAACGCGCTGAAGGACAACCGTGTTCGACACTCTCCAAGACCGCATCGCATCAACCTTCAAGGGATTGCGTGGTAAGGGGCGTCTCACCGATGCCGACATCGATGCCACGACTCGTCAGATTCGCATCGCCCTCCTTGAGGCCGACGTTAATCTGTCGGTCGTCAAGGAATTCGTGGCGGCTATCAAGGAGCGTTGCCATGGCGAGGAGCTTTCCAAAGCGCTCAATCCGACTCAACAGATCGTCAAGATTGTCAACGAGGAACTCGTCGAGATTCTCGGAGGGCAGACCCGCACAGTTCGGTTTGCGAAGAATCCTCCGACAGTCGTCATGCTGGCCGGCCTCCAAGGCGCCGGTAAGACGACGCTGGCTGGAAAACTGGCTCGCTGGTTCAAGGAAGAGGGCCACTCTCCGCTGTTGGCTGCTTGTGATCTCCAGCGACCCAATGCCGTCACTCAACTGCAGGTGGTTGGTGAGCGTGCCGGGGTGCACGTCTTCGCCCCTGAACCCGGCAATGGGGTTGGGGATCCCATCCAGGTAGCCCGTGATGCCGTCGCAGAGGCCGAACACAAGCTCTACGACGTCGTCATTATCGACACCGCTGGTCGTCTGGGTGTCGACGCCGAGATGATGGCTCAAGCGGCTGACATCAAGGCTGCTACCGACCCAGATGAGACCCTCTTCGTTGTCGACGCCATGATCGGCCAGGATGCCGTCAACACTGCAGTGGCCTTCCAAGAGGGAGTTGGATTCAACGGAGTCGTCCTGACCAAGCTTGACGGCGACGCCCGCGGTGGCGCGGCTTTGTCCATTGCCCGCGTAGTCGGCAAGCCGATCATGTTTGCCTCCTCGGGTGAGGGTCTCAAGGACTTCGACGTTTTCCATCCTGACCGGATGGCCTCGCGCATCCTCGATATGGGCGACATGCTCACCCTCATCGAGCAGGCCGAGAAGGCTTTCGATCAGGAGCAATCCCAGGCCGCTGCGGCCAAGCTCATGGCCGGCAAGGGAGAGTTCGGTCTTGACGACTTCCTCGGTCTCATGCGTCAAATGCGTCGCATGGGCCCGATGTCCAAGGTTATGGGAATGCTCCCTGGTGTCGGCCAGATGAAGGACCAGATTGAGAATATCGACGAGCGGGAGATTGACCGCATTGAGGCCATCATCTGCGCGATGACTCCGGCTGAGCGCGCTAACGTGTCGATTCTCAATGGGTCGCGTCGTGCTCGCATCGCTCGAGGGTCAGGCGTGGAGGTTCGTGACGTTAACAACCTGGTCAATCGATTTGTTGACGCCCGGAAGATGATGAGTCAGATGGGCCAGATGATGGGCCCAGGTGCTGGCCGCATGATGGGGTCAATGGCTAAACGCGGCGCCAAGCAGTCCAAGAAGAAGCAAAAGAACCGCAAGGGATCTGGTAATCCCGCCAGGCGGGCTGCCCAGGCTCGTCAAACTGCAAAGAAACCGCGGCCTCACAGCGGTGAGGCGTTTGGGTTGCAGGAGCAGCAACAACCCAGCCGGGAAGATCTGCAGAAGGCGATGAGCGAGTTTACAATGCCGCCGTCAATGCAGCAGATGTTCAACCAAACCAACAAGGGGCCACGTTGAGTCAGTGTTGGTAATGTGTCACGAGGTCGTGGGTTTGACATTACGTCTCCCGCGACCTCGTGACACGATGGGGCCATGACCGAGGACCCCCAGCCGCTGTTTCACACCCACACCCACGACGGATGGACTCACACCCACGTATTCCCGGAAGCCCAAACCGCTCCCGCCGAAGACTTGCGTATCCGGGGGGTTGTACTCCCCGATGGGGAAGAACGTGAACTGTGGGTTCACGATGGAGTCCTCGTGCAAGGGCCACTCCCGGGCGCCCGGACTTTGGCCGACGGCTGTTGGATCATTCCCGGTTTGGTTGACGCCCATAACCACATTGGCCTCGATACTCACGGCGCCGTCGACGAGCAGACTGCCGAGGAACAGGCCCGGATCGAAACGAGGACGGGCACCCTTCTCATCCGCGATGCCGGATCCCCGAGTGACACTCATTGGATCGACGACCGCGACGACCTCCCACGGGTTATTCGTGCCGGACGCCACATTGCTCGCCCCAAGCGCTACATCCGTAATTACGCAGCCGAGGTGGATTCGGAAGACCTTGTTGCCGAGGTCGACCGTCAAGCTCGCTCCGGTGACGGTTGGGTTAAACTCGTTGGCGACTGGATCGATCGCGACGAAGGGGATCTCGCCCCACTGTGGCCTACAGACATCGCAAAGGCCGCCATCGATCATGCCCATAAGCTTGGTGCCCGCGTCACTGCGCACTGTTTTTCCGAGGAAGCCCCCGCACAACTCGTTGACGCCGGTATCGACTGTATCGAGCACGGCACTGGACTCACCGACGAGACGATCGCCACGATGGCCGAGCGTGGGGTCGGACTCGTCCCGACGTTGATCAACATTGAGACCTTCCCCTCCATCGCCGCTCAGGCCGACGGCAAGTTCCCGACGTATGCCGCTCATATGCGTCACCTCCATGCTCACCGTCGTGAAACGATTGCCAAGGCCTGTGACGCTGGAGTGCCGATTTACGCCGGTACTGACGCCGGCGGCACCATTAAACACGGCCTCATCGCTTCCGAGGTCCGGTTGCTGGCTGCCGTAGGGGGCGCGGAGATGGCATTGGGGGCGGCGTCCTGGCGAGCTCGTGTGTGGCTGGGTGGTGAGCAACTGGATATTGGCGACTCTGCTGACCTCCTCGTCCTAGACCGTGATCCGAGGGTCGACGTTGGGGTGTTGGAATCTCCCATCTACATCTTGCTGAGAGGACGAGTAGTTATCCGATGACATCCGTTCCGGCTCGCACCATCTGCATATCTGTGGCATAATACCGAGAGTTTCTGTCCGTTCGATGCCCTCTCTTATCGGCGGATAGTTCCACCCGAGTTCGGGGGCGATGTCCCCACGTCGTGTCCGCGCTCACCCGCAACTTCCCGGGTTTCGTCCCGGGCGTCTCATTACAGGAGTTACCACACACGTGGCTACCAAAATTCGTCTGAAGCGTCTCGGCAAGATCCGTACTCCGCACTACCGCGTCGTCGTCATGGACTCGCGCACTAAGCGCGACGGTCGTGCTATCGAGGAGATTGGCCAGTACCATCCCAAGGCTGATCCGTCGGTCATCGAGATCGACTCCGAGCGTGTGCAGTACTGGCTTGGCGTCGGAGCCCAGCCGACTGAAGCTGTTGTTGCTTTGCTGAAGCGCACCGGTGATTGGCAGAAGTTCACTGGCGATACCTCGCCCTCCGGAGTGATCCCGCAGCCCGAACGTCCTAACAAGGATGACCTGTTTAACGCTGCCCTGGCCGAGGCTGACGAGGCCCCGCGCGAGGCCATCACCAAGAAGTCCGGGGAGCCCGCAGCTGAGGAGGGCGCTGGCGAGAAGGCTGAGGCCTGATCGTGCTTGCCGACGCCCTGGAGCACCTCGTCTCCAGTATCGTCGTCAATCCTGACGATGTCCGTGTCCGGGAGAAGGACCTGCGACGCGGTCGGATGCTTGAGGTGCGCGTCAATCCCTCCGACATCGGCAAGGTTATCGGTCGTCAGGGCCGTACAGCCTCTTCGCTGCGCACGGTCATTGATGCCCTAGCCGGTGACGAGCAGATCAGGATCGACTTTGTTGACATCGATCGTCGTGGTTCGGGACGGGGTTCCGACCACCGTGGCCGTCGTCACTGAACTGCCAATGCGACAGTATGGGCCGTGGCCCCGCTTGGGCGGGGTCACGGCCCATACGCTGTGTCTGGCGCTATCTTGTCTAACCTCATTAGTCTTCAGGAGTCACAGTGGAACAGTTGGCAACGGTGGAGGTCGTCGTCGGGCGGGTGGGTCGTGCCCACGGTCTGCGAGGCGACGTGGTCGTTGAGGTACGTACTGACGAACCAGATGAGAGGTTCGGAGTAGGTGCCACGGTGCGTGTTGAGGGGGCCAGGCGTGATGATCTGACGGTCGTGCGGTCCCGGTGGGCCAAGGGCAGCCTCATTGTTGCTTTTGACGAGGTGAGTAATCGTAATGGGGCAGAGGGTTTACGTGGATCCGTTCTTGTCGTTGACGTTGAGGCTGATGAGGACCCGGACGACCCTGACGAATTCTGGGATCGTCGGTTGCGTGGGCTGACAGTGGTTGACGAATCTGGTAGCACCCGCGGGACTGTGAAAGATGTGCTTCATATGCCGGCCCAAGATGTACTCGTGATTGACGTCGGCGGGGAAGAGTGTTTGGTGCCATTCGTCCATCAGCTCGTTCCTACTGTCGATGTGGCGTCTGGGAGGATCGTCGTCAGTAGTGTTCCTGGCCTGCTTGATCCGAACGCCGAAGAGGCGAGGTGACGATGAGGCTGGATTACCTGTCGATCTTTCCGGCGTACTTCGACGTCCTTGATATCTCCCTACTGGGTAAAGCGGCCGTTAATGGTCTGGTGGAGATGCACGCCCACGATCTGCGGGATTGGACCCATGATCGCCATCGTACCGTGGACGACACCCCGTGTGGCGGTGGTGCTGGCATGGTTATGAAACCTAACCCGTGGGGTGAAGCTTTCGACGACATTATCGGCACCGAGCCGGATTTGTCGGTTCATGTGATGTTCCCTACCCCGTCAGGTGCGCCATTTACTCAGTCTGCTGCTCAGGAGCTGTCGTCGGTTGAGCGGATCGTGTTTTGCTGCGGACGGTATGAGGGGATCGACCATCGCGTGATCGACTATGCGCGGTCGATGTGGACCGCTCACGAGGTGAGTCTCGGAGACTATGTGCTCAATGGAGGAGAGGTAGCTGCTCTGGCTATCACCGAGGCTGTGGTTCGGCTGGTGCCCGGCTTCATGGGCAACCCGGGATCTTTAGCGGAAGAGTCATTCTCGGCCGGGCAGGAGGGGATGCTGGAGTACCCACTATTTACTCGACCGGTCTCGTGGCGGGGCTTCGACGTCCCCGAGGTCCTTATGAGTGGCCATCATGGCCGAATCGCGAAGTGGCGTCGCGATGAGTCAGCCCGCCTGACTCGTGAGCGGCGTCCTGACCTGGGGGATTTCGGCTCCGGCATTCGTCATTGAAACGCTTCTAATCAATTAAATTCGAACCGAAAGCGTTGCATTAATAGGGAATTAAACCCTAGTGAACTAAGCGTTGGGGGAAGTTTTCAAAAACCCAGGGGGCGGCGGCGCAAAAGGACTGCGAATTGGCTAGTCTTTGCTCTGTGGCGACTACAACACTTACTACTCATCAGAGAGCGGTGCGATCAACTGTCGCGGCGAAGGCCCTTATGGCCGTCACCGGACTGATCTTGATCCTCTTCCTGCTCATGCACATGTTCGGCAACTTGAAGTTGCTTGCTAGCAACGAGGACTTCAACCGTTACGCCGGCTTCCTTCGTACGATTCTTAACCCGATCCTGCCAGGTGACTCTTTCCTGTGGATTTTCCGGATCTTCATGTTGCTGGCGATCGTGCTGCATATTTGGTCGGCGATCCGCGTCAACAAGCAGCGCAATATTGGGACTGGTGGTGCTGGCCGTTACTCCGTTAAGAAGAATCTTTCGCCGGAGAACACCTATGCTGCGCGCACGATGTTCTGGGGCGGCTGGATCATCTTCCTGTTCCTCATCCTTCATCTGCTGCAGTTCACCATCAGCCCTGAGTTACTCAACAACCCTCCCACCGACGCGGCTGGACGTGCAGGGATGGTGCTTACGGCCTTCAGTCACTGGTGGTTCGTGCTCATCTATCTCATCGCCATGATCGCCGTGTGCATGCACGTCTCTCACGGTTTCTGGAGCGCTTTCGCGACCCTTGGTGTCAACGTCTCTGGCACCGCTCGCGCTGTACTGCGCGTGTGCTCCTGGATCGTCGCCATCGTGATTCTCGTGGGTTTCATGACTCCTCCCTTCCTGATCCTGTTCGGGGTGATCTCCTGATGACTGCAACTGTTGCATCCAATAACGACGCCGCTCTCGCCGACCAGTACTGGACGACCGGCGATGAGATCCACGACACGAAGGCCAACCACGATCTCCCGATCGAGAAGATCTGGACTGATCGTCAGTTCACTTCTCGTCTGGTCAACCCGGCTAACCGCCGCAAGATGACCGTCATCATCGTCGGTACCGGCCTAGCTGGTGGTGCCGCCGCCGCAACTCTCGGTGAGGCTGGTTACCGCGTCGAGAACTTCTGCTACCAGGACTCTCCGCGTCGCGCCCACTCGATCGCGGCCCAGGGCGGAATTAACGCCGCGAAGAACTACAAGAACGACGGTGATTCGATTTACCGTCTGTTCTACGACACCGTCAAGGGCGGCGACTACCGCTCCCGTGAGACGAACGTTTACCGACTGGCCACGGTCAGCGCGAACATCATCGACCAATGCGTCGCCCAGGGTGTTCCGTTTGCCCGTGAGTATGGTGGTCTTCTCGATAACCGTTCCTTCGGTGGCGTCCAGGTGCAGCGCACTTTTTACGCTCGCGGCCAAACTGGTCAACAGTTGCTCATTGGTGCCTACCAGGCTCTCGAGCGTCAGGTCCACGCTGGCACAGTGCACATGCACACCCGTCATGAGATGGTCGAGCTCATCGTCGCCGACGGTCGTGCTCGCGGCATCGTGACTCGTGACATGGTCACCGGCAAGATTGAAGAGTGGTTCGGCGATGCCGTCGTTCTGGCTACCGGTGGTTACGGCAACGTCTTCTTCCTGTCGACCAACGCCATGGGTTGCAATGTCACTGCGTCGTGGCGTGCGCACCGTAAGGGTGCCTACTTCGGCAACCCGTGCTACACCCAGATTCACCCGACCTGCATCCCGGTGCATGGCGAGAACCAGTCGAAGCTGACCCTGATGTCGGAATCGCTGCGTAATGACGGCCGTATCTGGGTGCCGAAGCGCGCAGAGGACTGCGAAAAGGATCCTCGCGACATCCCCGAAGAAGATCGCGACTACTACCTGGAACGCATCTACCCATCCTTCGGCAACCTGGTTCCGCGTGACATCGCATCGCGTCAGGCTAAGTACCGTTGTGACGAGGGCCGCGGCGTGGGCCCGAAGGTTCGCGAGGTCGACTCGGACGGCACCGAGCACATGCGTGCCCGTGGCGTGTACCTCGATTTCTCCGAGGCCATCCAGCGTATGGGTAAGGACGCCGTCGAAAAGAAGTACGGCAACCTCTTCGACATGTACCAGCGGATTACCGACGAGAACCCGTACGAGGTTCCGATGCGTATCTACCCGGCGGTGCATTACACCATGGGTGGTCTGTGGGTTGATTATGACCTGCAGTCGACGATCCCAGGTCTGTTCGTCTGCGGTGAGGCTAACTTCTCCGATCATGGTGCCAACCGGCTCGGTGCTTCGGCCTTGATGCAGGGCCTAGCTGATGGCTACTGGGTGTTGCCCAACACCATCACCGACTACCTGGCGGACTCTCCGAAGTTCGGCAAGGTCGACGAGAAGCATCCGGCCGCGGTCGAGGCCCGTCAGGCTGTCGAAAGCCGCGTCAACAGGCTGCTGACGATTAACGGAACTCGTACCGTCGACTCGATCCACAAAGAACTCGGCCACATCATGTGGGAGTACTGCGGTATGGAGCGCAACGAGGCCGGTCTCGTTAAGGCGATCGGTCTCATCCGTCATTTGCGCAATGAATTCTGGACCAACGTCAAGGTCACTGGCGTCAACGAGGAGCTCAACCAGACCCTCGAGCGCGCTGGCCGTCTCGCTGACTTCCTGGAGCTCGGTGAACTGATGTGCATTGACGCTCTACACCGTCGCGAGTCTTGTGGTGGTCACTTCCGCGCCGAGTCTCAGACCGAAGAGGGTGAGGCCCTGCGTCACGATGATGAGTACCAGTACGTTGCTGCCTGGGAGTGGGCTGGCGAAGGACATAAGCCGACCTTGCACAAGGAGCCGCTGGTCTACAAGTCCATCCAGGTCAAGCAGAGGAGCTACAAGTGAAGATCAACCTGCGAGTCTGGCGCCAGTGCAATTCCAAGGATCAAGGCCGCCTCGTCGAGTACACCCTTGACGGTGTCTCCGGTGATATGTCTTTCCTCGAAATGCTGGACATGCTCAACGAGAATCTCACCGCTCAGGGTGAGGAGCCCGTCGCCTTCGATTCAGACTGCCGCGAGGGCATCTGTGGCCAGTGTGGCGTCGTCATCAACGGTGTGCCGCACGGTGGCATGGGTGTTGCCCAGCCGGTGCGTACCACCACCTGCCAGTTGCATATGCGCTCCTTCGCCGATGGTTCGACCATCACGATTGAGCCTTGGAAGTCGGGAGCCTTCCCGATCCTGCGTGATCTCATCGTGGATCGCTCGGCCCTTGACCGTGTCATCCAGGCTGGCGGCTATGTCTCGGTGAACACTGGTGCTGCCCCAGACGCTCACGCCGTCCAGGTCAACAAGAAGCGTTCTGACCGCTCCTTTGACGCCGCTACCTGCATCGGTTGTGGCGCCTGCGTGGCGGCCTGCCCGAACGGCTCTTCAATGCTGTTCACCTCGGCGAAGATCACTCACCTGGCCATGCTCCCGCAGGGTCAGCCGGAGCGGATGCGCCGCGTCAAGGCGATGGCTGCTCAGAACGACGCTGAGGGATTTGGTGGCTGCACCAACATCGGTGAGTGTGCCTCGGTGTGCCCGAAGGGCATTCCGCTGGAGTCCATCAGTCAGCTTAACCGCGACCTTATCGCCTCGCTGTTTAAGCACGACGGCAAGGACGACTGAGTCCTGCCTTACGTTGTCGACCACCCGGGCTCCGACACCTTATGGCGCCGGAGCCCGGTCGTGTTGTGCGGCACTAGGTAATTGCGGGCCCGGGATGGATTTTGTGTCAGGGGCATGGGTATGGAAAAATGTCGCGGTGTTGTCCGTGTCCGGCTCCTGTCACAGGGGGACTGTCTGGGGCTCGGGGAACGGCATCTTTTGAACACGAGCACCAGGTGACCTGTGGCACCGGCGAGGAAACACCATGAGCAACATCATCGATGAGATCGACAAGGCCTCGATGCGCGACGATATTCCCGAGTTCCGTCCGGGTGACTCGGTGAAGGTCCACGTTAAGGTCGTTGAGGGAAGCCGCACCCGTGTGCAGGTTTTTGCTGGGACCGTCATCTCGCGTACTGGTGGTGGCGTCCAGGAGTCGTTCACTGTTCGTAAACTGAGTTTCGGGACCGGTGTCGAGCGTACCTTCCCGCTGCATTCCCCGATCATTGACAAGATTGAGGTTGATCGCCACGGTGCCGTTCGTCGCGCCAAGCTGTACTACCTGCGCGGCCTGCGCGGCAAGGCTGCCAAGATCAAGGAGAAGGGCGCAGCTCGCTGACGTCCGTTTTGCGGCAACGGGGTTTCGCTATGACGAAGCCCCGTTTTTGTATGCCTCGGCTTACGTCCGCGGGCAAGCGTGCCACATGCAGCCTGTTTTTCGGGTTGGTTACACTGCAAGGTGGCACCCGACGGGAAGTTCCCATAGGGATGAGGGAGAGGTTTTGCCGTGGCGGATGACTACCAGGCGCAGCGGGCCGCAGACGGCGACACTAAGAAGTCTGACAGTGCAAGTGGGGAACAAGCGTCTGGGTGGCAGCGCTTCAGGTCAGGGGCCATCGAAATTGTCCTTATCATCGTGGGTGCTCTCATCATCTCCGCTGTGCTGCGTGCTTTCGTTGGTCAGATGTTCGTCATCCCCTCGAAATCCATGCAAAATACCTTGCAGGTCGGCGACCGGGTGTTCGCCGTGAAAGCTGCGGATTTCCATCGTGGTGACGTCGTCGTGTTCAAAGACACCGAGCATTGGCTACCTCCTGCCCAGGACCACCGCTCTGTCCCAGGACAGGTCCTTGAATTCGTCGGTTTACTGCCTAACACGAGCTCCAACTACCTCATCAAGCGAGTAATCGGTATGCCCGGCGACACCGTCGCCTGCTGCAACGTCAAGGGGCAGGTGACAGTCAACGGTAAGGCTCTCGATGAGCGGTCATATCTGTACTCCGAAAATGGCGAGATGGTTCAACCTTCGATGATAGAATTCCGGGTCACTGTTCCTAAGGGGCGGATGTTCGTTATGGGGGACCACCGTAATGACTCAGGCGATTCGCGTTACCACATTCAAGACCTGGATCCTGGCGAGTACACGGGGGCTCCTGGATTCGTGCCGCTTGATGACGTTGTCGGGCCGGCAAAGGCGATTCTCATGCCACTCAACCGTATTGACGGTCTAGGGACTCCCGACACGTTCCAAGGAATCCCAGATAGGTCATCGTCAGCTCCAGACAGGGCGCGCATCTGCGTCGGTGACACGTGCTCTCTTAAGTGAGGCTGCCGGTGACGGTGCGAGTCGGACCGGGGCCGATGGGCCATGAACGGGCCCTGACGAGGGCCGGTCTGGGGCCTGTGGCCGGATGCGACGAGGCAGGTCGGGGCGCGTGTGCAGGGCCATTAGTAGCAGCAGCTGTCATCCTTGACGATCGCAGGTCCGGCAGAATTACGGGGCTAGCAGATTCCAAGACACTGTCAGCGGCCAAGAGAGAGGCTCTGTTTGACGTCATTATAAATAAGGCTCTTGCAGTGTCTTGGGTACGTGTAGAAGCCGATGAGTGCGATCGGTTGGGGATGCAGGAGGCAGATATCAGCGGCCTGAGACGTGCCGTGGCAAGGCTGGGAATTGAACCGGGATACGTGCTGTCGGACGGTTTCCCGGTCGATGGATTGACGGTCCCCGATTTGGGAATGTGGAAGGGCGATTCAGTGTGTGCGTGTGTGGCTGCAGCCTCTATCGTGGCCAAGGTGGTTAGGGACCGCATCATGATCGCTATGGACAGGGAAGTCCCTGGTTACGATTTCGCGGTGCACAAGGGATACGCGACTGCCTTGCACAGGCGACGCTTGGAGGAGTTAGGACCGTCTTGTCAACACCGGATGAGCTACGCCAATGTGCAACGAGCGGCTAGGCTTCGTACATCATGAGTGCCGAAGATCTGGAGCAGTACGAGAACCGGATGGAGCTTGAACTCTACCGCGAATACAAGGATGTCGTCGGGATTTTCAAATATGCCGTAGAAACCGAGAGACGGTTCTACCTGTGTAACGTCGTTGACCTCAAGGTTCGTACCGAGGGAGGCGATGTCTACTACGAGGTGTCTATGGCGGACGCCTGGGTGTGGGACATGTACCGGCCGTCGAGGTTCGTCAAGAGCGCCAAGATCCTTACCTTCCGCGATGTGTCCATCGAGGAGATCGTGCACCCTGACTTCGACGAGGTGCCGTCTAAGTAGCGTCAAGGTCGCATCCCTTGACGGGTCGAGACCCTGTGGACAACTTATGGGTTCACGATTCCCAAACATTGATCTGTGGATAACTGAATAATCACACACTCTGCGACGACAACTGTTGTCGGAGGTGGTGAACGATGACACCTAAGCCATTGTCGGCAGAGCTGACAACCCCGCGTGGAGCCGCGTTGCGTGGGCGTCGTGGTGGCAGATCCGCGTTTGGAGCGTGGGGCGAGGATCTTGCCGCTACGCATGTGGAGTCCCTGGGATGGACGATTATTGCGCGTAACTGGGTGTGTGATGTGGGGGAGATTGACCTCATCGCCCGTGACGGCCAAACCGTCGTCTTTATCGAGGTGAAGGCGAGGTCAGGCACTGGATTCGGGGACCCGCTGGAATCCATTACGACGGCCAAGGCCCGTAAGCTTCACGAACTAGCATTGGCGTGGTTGGTCGATCAGGACGAGGGGGTCCACTCAGTGCGGATCGACGCCATCGGCGTCATGGTTCGCCCGGGTGCTGAGCCAGACGTTACTCATGTGCGAGGCATCCGGTGACCGGGGCAAGCGCGTGGTCGGTCGCGTTGGTGGGGATGCAAGGCTCCATGGTCGAGGTGGAGGCTGCAATCTCCTCCGGACTGCCGCGCACCGTGCTTGTTGGTCTGCCAGGCGCGGCCCTTCACGAAGCCCGAGACCGATGCCGAGCAGCCCTCTGCGCGACGGGATTGTCATGGCCTAGTAATGTCCTGACGATCAACCTCACCCCGGCTGGTTTACCGAAGGCCGGAACACATTTTGATCTGGCTATCGCTGCTGCGACGTTGGCTGCTGACAAAAAGGTCCCACAGACTCTTTTGGGATCAACAGTTCTGATAGGAGAACTTGGGCTGGACGGCCGAATACGGCCCGTGCGCGGTGTGCTGCCAGCGTTGCTAGCGGCGCGGGAGGCAGGGTTTGAGCGGGCAGTCGTGCCGATGAGCCAACGGGATGAGGCCCGTCTCGTTGAGGGGCTAACGGTCTGGCCAGTCGGCCATCTTGGCGACGTCGTCGACGTGTTGCACGGTCGTCCAGTGTTGCCTGCTGACGACCCGGTTGTGGAGCCTGCCGACATGGATCCCGGGATAGGAGATCTGGCGGAGGTTATCGGCCAGCACGAGGCGCGCCGAGCCCTCGAAGTAGCGGCGGCTGGGCGTCACCACATTCTGCTGCGTGGCGCTCCTGGCTGCGGGAAATCCATGTTGGCGCGACGATTACCTGGGATTCTTCCCCAACTTGATCACCGTGATGCTCTCGAAGTCACCGCGTTGCATTCTTTAGCCGGTCGAGGGGCCGGGAGACTTATGACTAGGCCTCCACTAGCCCAACCCCATCATTCCGTGTCGATGGCTGCAATGGTTGGTGGGGGAGCACGTATTGCCCAGCCTGGCGCGATCTCGCTGGCGCATCGGGGAGTGTTGTTTCTCGACGAGGCTCCAGAGTTCGCGCCGAAGGTGCTGGATTCGCTGCGTGGACCGCTGGAGACCGGAGAGATCGTCATCGGACGTTCTCAGGCACACACAACGTTTCCGGCCCGGTTTCAGCTCGTCATGGCACTCAACCCGTGCCCGTGTGGGTTGGCCGATGACCCATCAGGGCGATGCACGTGTACTCCTCAACAGGTGCGCCGGTACTCCGGTCGGCTTTCTGGACCGATCCTTGACCGGGTGGACGTCACAGTGCGGATGCGACCGCTGACGTCGGCCCATCTGCTCGATGCATCAGCTCTGCCAGCTGGGGAATCTAGTGCAGTAGTGCACGACCGAGTTGTGCAAGCCCGTGAGCGTGCTGCTGCCCGATGGCAGGAAGCACCGTGGCGGTGCAATGCCGAGGTGCCAGGAAAGGTCTTACGGCAGATGTTACCGGCCAACGACGCCACCCACATTATCGAAGATGCCTTGATGACTGGACGGCTTACGGCGCGAGGCGTCGACAAAGTTCTAAGAATCGCGTGGACGGTGGCCGACCTCGAGGGCAAGAACGAGGTGGACAAGGCATGTGTGGCGGAGGCCATGGGGATGCGACGAGGAAGATTGCGATGATGTGGACTGACGAGAGACTGGCGCGTGCCGCTCTGACGGCGGTGGTCGAGCCCGGGAATGTCACGACGGCACAACGCTTATGCGAGACAACCGCTGAGGCCGTGTGGTGGCAGGTGCTTACCGATTCCGGCGAACGATGGCACGCACGAGCTACATCGCTCGACGTCGATCGGCTCGTGGAACGGTCGGAACAGGCCGCGATGAGGTTTCTCATTCCAGGGGATGAGGAATGGCCCACGAGTCTCGACCGCCTCACGTGGGTAGGGAAGTCCGGAATGGGCGGAATCCCCCTGGGACTGTGGGCCATTGGGCCTGCTCACCTCGCCGATATCTCACAGCGATCGGTGGCCATTGTGGGATGCCGATCAGCGAGCAGCTATGGCCAGGACGTCGCCGCAGAGATGGCCCACCACCTGGTACGGGGTGACGGAACGGGGAGTCATACTGTCGTCTCTGGGGGCGCGTTCGGCATCGATGTTGCGGCCCACCGTGGGGCGCTGTCCGCACGCGGAAACACGATTGGCGTCCTCGCGTGTGGACTCGACACTTTTTACCCTCGCGGTAATACCGCGGTGCTGGAGAAGATCGCAGAAACAGGTGCCCTCATCTCGGAACTCCCACCGGGCCGCCACCCGACGCGCCCCGGATTTCTAGCCCGGGATCGACTTATCGCGGCACTCACGACCGGAACCGTCGTCGTGGAAGCTGGATGGCGGTCGGGAGCTATCAATACCGCGTCCTGGGCCAATGCGCTAGGAAGTGCTGTCATGGCTGTCCCCGGGCCAGTGACATCAAGTCGATCGACGGGAACGAATAAGCTGATCCGTGATGGTGAGGCGATCCTGGTGCGCGATGCTGATGACGTCCGAGGCCTTGTCGGGGAACTCGCCCCAGAACCGGAAAGACCAGCCGGGCGCAGCCTGCCGACCGACATCCTGGACGCCACTGAGCTGGCTGTTCACGAGGCGCTCCCCGCTCATGGATCGTGCGGGCTGGATGAGTTAGCGGCGTTGGCCGGGGTGCCTATTGCTCAGTGCTCGGCTGCGTTAACCGTCCTCGAACAACTTGGCATGGCAGCCTGTTGCCTCGACGGCACCTGGTCGGTCACACTGGCAGAAAACCGGAGGTGATGGTTCTCTAGGTTTAGCAGAATGTGCTTGAGGTGAGAGCCACCGAGATAGCCGCCTAGCTGGCCATTACTGCGTAGCACTCGGTGGCACGGGATGAGGATGGGCAGAGGGTTTGACGCACAGGCGTGGCCGACTGCGCGAGACGCATTCGGGTGTTCGATGATGCTCGCTAGTTGGCGGTAGCTGACAGTGTGCCCATAGGGCACTGTCAGCAAACTGGTCAGCACAGTGCGTTGGAAGTCCGTCGTCGCCGAAAGATCCAGTGGTACGGCGAATGAGGTTCGTGATCCTGATAAGTACTCGGTGATCTGTGCGATGGCACGAGAGATGACGTCGCGGCTGCGGTAAGCATGCGGGACGGAAAGCGGCGGTAATAGCGGCGAAGGATCTGTCTCCGTCTTGACGAAGGCGAGCCGGCTGAGGCCATTGGTAGTGGCTGTTATTTCTAATTCACCAATGGCGGTGTCGAAGCGGCGTTGTGACTGTACTGTCATGGCATGAAGCGGGCCGGACACCAGGTGTCCGGCCCGACGTTGATCAGTTCTTCAGTTTGTCAGTGACAGATTGGGCACCGTGTTTAAGGTCAGTCGCCTTGTCCTTGACGTCCTCGACCTTCTGATCCACCTTGCCGCTGGCCTTCTGATCGGCACCCTTGCCTTTGAGATCGTCGTTGTCGGTGAGGTCACCGATCTTCTCCTTGGCAGCACCGATGAGCTCGTTGCTCTTGCTGTTAATCTTATCGCTCAGGCCCACGAGTTGCTCCTTTCGTTAGTCCCAGGGCCGCTGATCAGTCCGGGACATGGTGATATTCTACTGGTTTACCCAAGTCCGCCTCGGGATTTAACTCGAAAGTGATGTGCCAGAACGGCGTTGTTGGTTCGTTTGTTGGAAACCTTGGGCCCTGGGGCGAGCTGAACGGGTGCGGAGGGCAGGGCTGCATCCCACGATTGATCGTGGAATGCAGCCTCAGGTGAGAGCCGACCGGGTCAGCTTACTTGTTGTGGGCATCGATCCAGTCGACGGCAGTTTTGATGACCTGGTCCTTGGTGGGCTCATTGAAGATCTCGTGCATAAGGCCGTGCCACTGAATGATCTTCTTGTCCTTCGAGTTGATGGCGTTGTACCAGTTGACGTCGAAGTAGCTCGGAACGAGGCCGTCATTTTCGCCATGCATTATGAGGGTCGGTGCGTTGAACTCGTGGGCGTTCATGACGTTGTAGACCTCGGCAACACCCATCTGCTCAACGAGTCCGAGACGCATGTAATGGTTGTACAGCGGGTCGCGGTGCCAGTGGTCGAAGCGGACCGCGGGGTCGGAACACAGACCGTAGCCAGGGTAGCCGGGCAGGATGATGTAGGCGGACAGCGGTCCCGATGGCATCCGGATGCTCTTAGGATCTTTGACGGCTGCCTTGATGAGACGTCCGTTGAAACTGGTTAGCTGTGCCATCGGCAGGAGCTGGCTGATTTGCGGTAGGGCGTGGCGGGCAAGGAAGTTCAGGTTATCGGGGGTGATGGTGGTGACTCCCTCGGTGTCCGGACCATCGATGTTGGCGAAGGTTCCACCACCTGTTGAGACGATCCCGGCGACGGAGCCGGGATACATGATTCCGTAGGACTGGACGGCGATGCCACCCATGGAGTGGCCCAACAGAAACACTTTCTTATGGGCGTTCTCTTTGTGGGCGGTGCCAACCATCTGGTGTATGTCGGACTCGATGTTCCACCAGTCGTCAAACTGACCGCGCGGAATGGCGTTGTTGACGTACGGGGCAGCGCTGCGACCATGGCAACGGTTATCGAAGCGGTAGACGCTATAGCCGGCGTTGGTGAGGCTCTTGGTCAGATACTCGTAGTTAGAAGAGTTCTCCATAAGCCCGTGAACCAGAACGATAGCGCCCTTGGCGTTGGGGACGATGTCCTTGCGGTAGAAAAGTTTGGTTCCGAGCTTGTCGGTGGTTTTGAAATAGCCGCTCGACTTCTGGACTTGATGGGTAGCGGGTGCTGCTGCGGCCGGCTGTGGTCTGGTGTCGGTGGTGGCAAGGGCAGGGGTTGCCATGACGCCGGTCACTGCCATGGTGCTGGCAATTGCCAGTGAGCTGAGTTTGCGTGGGAATGACATCAAGATGCTCCTTTGCGTCGGTTGCGTCGCCTCATCCCTGAAGACGAACGCTTCGAACGTCACACACGATAGGATCCGTGGGGTTCGCTAGTGTCCACTGATCCGCAAGTCTGGGTATTCGCGCGTGGAGATAATTCGCGTCTGGGAGGATGTGCGTCCTCGACGTCGACAACGCCTGGTGTGTAGTTATCTTGGCTTCGCGATGGTCGTCATTAAGCTGCTTAGCGATATTCTGACGGTTGATGTGACGGTCTGTAGTGGGGCCTACATATGCGTCCGCGGGCAGGAACAGGTTGTTCTTGTTTTGTGCCCTTATCGCGTTCACTCGCGCGTTTGTTTTCGAGGTTACAGGTCGCCAGCTACAGGAGTTTCAGTCGGAGTCATCCGTAGGGAAACGAGAGACGGCTTTACGAAACTTTGCGTGGTTGATAACTTCGACAATCTGACCGCGTTAGCCGCAGAGATCACCCGCTGTAGCGTGAGTGGGAATACTAGAAGCCGGATGAATTAGCCTCGAGTATTTTCTTACCTCGGGTATTCTCCTGCATTGCACTAGTGGGGAGAGGCTTTTGGCCCGTTGGGGGGTTCGGTGAATCTTCTGGGTGCTTCTATGCCCGTGTCGTTGTCAGTTGCGGTGTAAATCGCTTTGAGGCGTGACGAGACGGCTTCGCGGTTACCGCAAGCCATGAACCGTGTCGCAACCTAGACCCGATAGACCCCACGTCTCTACGAGAGATTCTCGCCAGGTCGCGTCCGGCAACCCACCACGGCCGACGATCAAGACATTCACCTACACCTGGTTTGACAAGTTCAGTGCACACGTGAGCCCAGTACGAGACCCTCGCTACCTACTTTCGTCCCCAGACTCCCAGCACAAGCTAGACACCGTCCATGCCCACGCCCACAGCACTATCCACCGCCCTAGACCTCATCCACGTAGATGCCCAGGCACCACTCAGCGGCCGGTTCTGCCAGGCCACCACCAGTCGGCTCAACCTCGCCACAACCACTCCTCGCAACCAACCCACCCCAAGCCCCCCACGCTCAAAACACCTCACCAAACCCAGCAACCCCACATCGAAGTCAACCATGTACAAGCCACAGACACCACCATGTCCCCTCACCAACCATGACAACCCGGCACACAACCAACTGGACACCCCCAGGTGATCGATCGTGGTCGCGGATCCAGAGGGCATGCTTCAGGGCGTCCAATGTGAGCGGGGTGGCTACCCGTGTGGTGGCCCCCTGGTCCACAATGCGGCGGAGGAACGCGTCGACGACGAACGCGATGTAAACCGTCCCTGACTACGTCGAGATAGAGGTGAAATCGGTAGCCCAGAGTCGATCCGGACGTGCCGCCCAGAACTGCCTGCTGCCGCTGTCAGCGGGTCTTGGTGTCCTCGTCAGAGGGTACGGGCTTGGACTTTCGACGCCGTGGCCCCCTGCCAGCTTTGAGATCGGTAGAGGCGTTCGATCTTGCAGCGAGCAGCATCATAGCTTTGCTCGCGCAGGGACAGCCACCTCTTCCGTGCCCCGAGCCTGGTGAGGAACTGGTTCTGCTTTTGTAAGTGACTAGCGCGGTGTCTGCTGATTTGACGACGATCGCGGTGTTCATAGCAAGTACTTGTGGTGATCGTGCAGCTGTGCTCGGACGGCACGCGACAGATTAGCTCGCTCCCGAACCGGTGGTCGTGAGGGTCGAGGGGGTGACGAGCTATGTGGGCGGTGGAGCTCTGCGGTAAAGAAAGCCAAAGCTGCCTTCAAAATCTTGTTCGTTCTGCGAAGCTCCGCGTAACTCCTTGTGCAATCGCTTCAACTCAGCTGGCTGCGACGCTGTCCCCGGCTGAGAGCCTTGGTTGATCCCGGCCTGGCACACTTACCTGCCCAGCCGTTCAGGCAAACCGATTCCAGGTATTCCGCGACGGAGTTGATCGTAGCAGTCCGATGCAGATTCCCTCTCGGACTCCAACACCATCCCAACGGCTCGTTCTTCTTAACTCCGGGGAGCACTCCGGCACACGTGGCATGAGAGTGATCCTTTCAACGAATTCACTCTCCGAATACGCCAGCATCTCAATGTGCGCCGAGACTGACCTGAGATCAGCCCTGTGACAGCCGGCGAACCCAAGTGGCCTGCTGATTGGTGACTGGTGTGTTTCTGATGCGACCACTGTGCTGTTTGCTCGGACCGGTACGACCGCCATGTTCACGACTGGACTGTCAGCTACCCTGGCCGATACGGATCGAACGTGGCATCGATCGTGCGATGGATACCGCGAATGGTGCCCGGTTTCTCTGACTGACGCCGGTGAGGCACGGCCCAATCGGGCCGGGATGTGCCGAGTATCGACCTGCTAATCTTTACCTTGCTTGATGAGGATTCGTTCACGCAACGACAGGGGCAAACATCTGGTCTGCGTCCATCTCACGACCGGTAAGGCGCCGGAGAGGGGAAGGTGCGGACAGATGACGGCCTCGCCTTCCCGGTCGTCGGTGGCCGGGTATGTTCTCGGGTATGTTTTAAGGGAACAGCGATTCCGAGCTGGCGATCCCTTCGGTGACGGTGACAAGCGTTTTCGTGGGCACTTGAATCTGGATCGGCATCGGGGCTGACACCCACCTTGGTAGGAACTTGTCGATACCAGTGTAGGCGGCCACGGCGTTAAAGGCCTCATCATCGTGGGTGACCGGCCATAGCGAGTCCCCATCTGCGAGTGCGTGGTGGACATCGATAATGCCGCCGAGGGTGGGATTGGTCCCATGATGACTACCGACGACGAAGGCGACGACCCTGTGCGGGTCTCGCGGACGAGCATGACACGACCTCAACCAGTCCGCGACATGGATTTGTCCCAACGGCTCCGTGAAGAATCGGTGTTTCGGGGGTCTTGATAATGGATCCCTTGCGCACCATCTGATCGCACAGATACCTCGTTATGGCTCCACTGCAGCGGGGCCGACGCGCTTAGTGCGCGAACTGCAAACTGATCTTGCCGGCGTCGTATTTTCCGGCTATGAAGCCTTCAAATGCCCGGGCTGTCTCCTCGCCTCTCAACCCACTCGAATAACAGGGACCTGATGGCTGGAACTGCCACAGCCCGGCCATGATTCCGGTGGAATCCTCGAGGTGCTGGACAACAAGTAGCCATCGTCCAGATTCGCCCACCTTGCCCCAGCACACCCGGGCTTGATCAGACCAGGTGCCAAGCATCGCTCCACCTTGTACTGACGTACGCTGCTAGCAACCAAGGACAAGATGCTTAACCGGCGAGAGCAACAGCACTCCGACAACCCCTGGACAATCCCACCTTGCAATACGAAAAATTCCCGACCAAGAATACCTGGTCGGGAACCAATCCCGCAGTGTCCGAGAGAGGACTTGAACCTCCACAGCCTTAATCGGCCACTAGCACCTCAAGCTAGCGCGTCTACCAATTCCGCCACCCGGACTCGGGCCACCGGCCCTGCGCTACCGCGCCGCACCGGACAAGCACAGAACTATAGTCAGCGTTCGACTCGCAACGCAAATCAGCGTCTATTGAGCGCCCCGATTGCAGATGACAACCCTCCCCAGTGACACAATCGCGACATGTCAGATCTCTTCAGCATGACCTTCGAGGACCTTGTCGATGGGCCAGATTGCCCGCAGGCCGAGGTTATCGATATCTGCTCGCGGATGATCCAGATCGACTCGCAGAACTTCGGCCCGCAGGACGCCCGGGGCGAGATCGAAATGTGTCACTACGTAACCACACTCCTCAACGACATCGACGTCGACGTGACCATCCACGAATCCGAACCCGGCCGTGCCACCCTGGTCGCCGAGTGGGCGCCGAACGGTACCGACATGACTCGCCCCGCCTTGTTGCTGCACGGCCACAGCGACACCGTCCCCTTCGAGGCCGCTGACTGGACCCATCCCCCGTTGTCCGGCGAGATCCACGACGACTGCGTATGGGGCAGGGGAGCCATCGACATGAAGGGGTTTCTAGCGATGGTCCTCTCGGCTATCCGGGCTCGTCAGCGTCGAGGTGAGCTGCCGTCTCGCCCCATCCGCTTCATCATGTTCGCCGATGAGGAAGGCTCAGGGACCCTCGGCTCAACATGGCTCGGCGCCAATCATCCAGAGGCCTTTGATGGCGTCACCGAGGCCATCAGCGAGGTCGGCGGTTTTTCCCTAACGACACCGCAGGGAAAGCGAGTCTACGCCGTGCAATCCGCAGAGAAAGGTCTGTGGTGGTTCCGGATGAGCGTCACCGGAAGCGCAGGGCATGGGTCTATGCGCAACCCAGATAACGCCGTAACCCATGTGCTTGATGCCCTGTCCCGCATCGGCTCCCATCAGTGGCCTGACCTACATCACCCAGTCCAGGAAGAGTTCCTCGACCAGGTCGCTGCCATGTGGGGTCTGACGATTGACCGGGACGACCTCGAATCCAGTCTGTCTCCCATCGGACCTTTGTCGCGCATGGTCGCTGCCTGCTGCGCACACACTGTCACCCCAACGGTGTTATCGGCGGGGTACAAGGTCAACGTCGTTCCGACGCGTGCCAGCGCCGAGGTTGACGCCCGATTCATTCCCGGGGCCGAGGAGGACATGATTTCGACAATCAAGTCATTGGCTGGTCCTGGAATCGACTTCGAAACGATCTCTCTCAAACCGGCAACAGCAGCGCCCTTCAACGGAGCCGCCGTTCACGCAATTCGCCAGGCCATTGATGCTGAGGACCCGGGAGCCGTCGTATTGCCCTACCTCAACTCGGCAGGAACCGACGCCAAAGGGTTCGCGGTCTTGCCTGACGGCCGACGAATCAACTGCTACGGCTGCACACCGCTGAGACTGCCCGCCGACTTCGACTTCATCAGTCTTTTCCACGGAGTCGACGAGCGAGTTCCCGTCGAATCCCTCGTTTTCGGTGCCAAAGTCGTCGATCACATACTGCAGGAGGCCTGACGATGAGTGTCCCACATCAAAAGCTGGAGAACGGTGCAACGGCAACCCTTATCCTGGACGGCCAAGAATACACTTTGTCCGTCCTGACAGGAACCACCGGCGATCGAGTCATCGACATCTCCAACCTTCGCCAACTCACCGGCGGAGTGACAACCTTCGATCCGGCCTTCGCCAACACAGCGTCATGTCGCTCGGCGGTTTCGTGGATCGACGGCGAAAAAGGAGTGCTCACCTATCGCGGCTTACCTATCGAGACCTTGGCTAAGGAACGCGTCTCCTTTGTGGAAACTGCATGGCTATTGATCTTCGGCCACCTACCCACGGAGGCTCAGCGCGACGACTTCCGGAACCGATTGACCGAGTACTCGGCCTTACATCGGTCGATGAACCTTCACTTCAACGCCTTCCCACCTAACGGCCACCCAATGGCGATCATGTCGTCGATGATCAACGCGATGAGCACCCACGACCGTCCGCGAATCACTGACGAGGAGTCCTTCACTGACGCGGCGGCCAAGCTCATGTCCAAAGTAAGGACGATCGCGGCCGCTTCTTACAAGGCGTCAATTGGGGAACCAGCAATATACCCGCGCTATGACCTCAAATATGTCGAAAACTTCATGCACATGATGTTTTCTCTGCCGTACCGCGACTACGAGCCGGATCCGGTGGCGGCGAGGGCTCTCAACCTGTTCTTCGTGCTGCATGCTGATCACGGCCAAAACTGTTCGACCTCGACGGTACGAATGGTTGGGTCCTCAGGCGCCAACCTTTTCACCTCATGCTCAGCCGGAGTATGCGCTCTATGGGGAGACCGCCACGGCGGGGCCAATGTCAACGCTGTGCTCGCACTGCAACGCATCCATGATTCTGGCCTCACCCCACGCCAATACCTGGCGAAGGCCAAGGACTCAGGGGAGAGGATTTCTGGCTTCGGGCACCGCGTCTACCGCAATTGGGACCCCCGAGCGAGAATTTTCCGAAGTGTCGTCGGCCCGCTGCTCGACACCATGCACAAACCCGACCCGCTGCTCGACGTCGCCATGGAGTTAGAAGAAGCTGTCTTGGCTGACGATTACTTCATTGAGCGCAGGCTGTACCCCAACGTGGACTTCTATTCCGGAATCGTTCTGCGCGCGCTCGGCATCCCACTCAACATGTTCACTGTCATGTTCGCCATTGGGCGAATGCCCGGCTGGATCGCCCACTGGAAAGAGGTTTTTGAGGATCCATCGACGAGGATTTCCCGTCCTCGCGAGCTCTACAATGGTCCGGTATCGACTCCGTGGGTGCCACGCGGGGAGCGCTGAACTGTTCGACCTAAGCCTCGTCGCGGGCGAGGTTTGGTCCTCCGGTGATGTCGTCGAGGGCTGAGGTGATCTCCTTGGGAAGAACAACCTCGTCAACCCCGAGTAACTCCTCGAGCTGTGAGGTGGTCCGCGGCCCGACGAGGGCCGAAGCCACGACAGGAGCGTCACGCACCCATGCCAGCGCGATCTGCGGAACCGTCGCTCTCAGCCCGTCAGCTGCCCTCACAATGGCCTCAACGACAGCGCTGGACTTGCGCGTCAGGTAAGGCTGCACGAACCATGACAGGCGATCAGAACCGCCCCGGGAGTCCTTCGGAGTTCCGTGTCGATACCGGCCTCCTAGCACGCCGCGCCCTAGCGCTGACCAAGCCAACAGCCCCATTCCGTGGTGCTGGGCCGAAGGAGCGACCTCGATTTCTGCGCGACGGGCCAGCAACGAATACTCCACTTGGTTACTAACGAGGGGAGTCCGTGCTTCGGTTACCCGCTGCCAAGTTGCCGCCGTGGCGGATTGCCAGCCCACGAAGTTGGAGACCCCAACATATCGGGCCATTCCCGATCTCACGGCGTGGTCAAGTGCCGCGCAGGTTTCCTCAATGGGGGCATCTCCCCAGGCATGAACCTGCCAGAGATCGACGTGATCGGTATGAAGACGGCGCAAGGACCCTTCGAGGTCCCGCAGCAGCGCACTACGTGAGGTATCAACGACTCTCTTATTGCCTTCGACGATGAATCCCGCCTTAGTGGCGATGACGACGTCGTCTCGACTGATGTCGGTATGAATGAGTTTTCCGATGAGTTGCTCGGCGAATCCACCTCCATATGCCGGTGCGGTATCGACGAGATTGCCACCGGCGTCAATGAAGCGACGAACCATCGAGCGAGCCTCACGGGCATCGGTTTGTCCGCCCCATGTTAGGGATCCCAGCCCAATGGCAGACACCTTGAGGCCGCTGGCCCCGACGGTTCTCATGCGCATGTGCATCCTCCTCGTCCAGATCACCCTAACGGAGGACCCTCAAGCCGACGTTGAGCCAAGCCCGCTCCTCTTGCACACCAGGTCTACGCAATACAGACCTCATGGCTCACCTTCTCCTCATCCGCCGCGGACGCACTAAGGCCAACGCGAACGGCACCCTCGCCGGTTTCTCATGTCCGTCAGACAGCGGAGATGGTTATCAAGGAAACCGGTTGGGCATGTCCGGTCCATATTGATGCGGATCTTGTTGAGTGTGACTACGGGAGCTGGTCCGGGCGATCCTTGATGGGTCTCACAAACGAGCCGGGATGGCGTGCCGACGTCGACAACCTGCCAGAGGTCGTGTTTCCCAACGGCGCCCCGACGAGCCTGCTGTGGTGGCATCGAGTGCTGGACAGCACCTTGGTGGCGACGCTCAGTGAGACAGTAGCCAACCTACGCATCTCGATCACGTGGCTAGGGTGGGGACTATGACTCGTCGTACCTTCCGACTCGAACGACCCGAACGCGTGGTGGTCGGCACCGTGGGTCAGCCGGGAGCTCGTGTTTTTCATCTGCAAGTCCGTGAGGGGCTCCAGCTCGTGACGGTCCGTTGTGAAAAGGTCCAGATCAACCAGCTTGCCCTCCAAATGGACAGGATCTTGGACGGTCTTGCCACTCACGTTGCGGATGTATTCGTCCCACCGTCAGTTGACAACCCAGACGATTTGAATCCTCTCGATGCACCACTTGAGGAAGAATTCACCGTTGGAACGATGGCGATGGCTTTTGACGATGAAACCAAGCGCATCGAGGTCGAGATGTACGCCGTCAGCGATGACGAACTTATGATCGATGATCCCGCGATGCTGCTGACGACCCTTCCCGAGGCGGCTCCAGATTCTCTGGAAATCCTCATGACGACGTCCCAAGCCCGCCAGTTCGTTGCGAGGTGTCGCGTCGTCGTCGCATCCGGGCGCCAATACTGCCCATACTGTTCCCACCAGATTCTCTCGGCCAAAGGCCACCTGTGCCCGCGGTCGAATGGTTATCGCAGACCACTAGTGTGATGAGCGCGACAAATCCCTGGAATTTGCCATCTGCTCCCGGGCCGAGAGCTCCATGGCGCGTCGAAGGGGCGTTGCCTGGTTCCAGTAACGGTGCGTTGTTGGTGTGTGATGCTGACCTTCGACTGTGGGTGTATAAACCAGTAGCCTATGAGCATCATCTCCATGATTTCCCGTCAGGCACCCTCGCCAGACGGGAGGTGGCGGCACATCTTTTGTCCCAGGTGATGGGTATCTGTCTCGTGCCGTTGACGGTTCTTGTCAACGATGGGCCGCAAGGGCCTGGGTCGATGCAGCGTTGGATCGACGACGACGTTGAGAATCCTCTGGTGCGTGCGGACGTCACTGAGCGTCTTCCACCGCATTGGCACGGGTTTCTGCTGGGGGTCGACGAGGATGACCGCGAGATTGGGCTTGCGCATTCTCCTCACCCGGCGCTGCGTGCACTGGCTCTTTTTGACGCCGTTGCGAACAATGCTGACCGCAAGGGTGGGCATGTGTTAGTCGGTCCGGATCCTGATCTCGGTGGTACTGCCCAGGTGTGGGCGGTCGATAATGGCTTGGTCTTTCACACGGATCCCAAGCTCCGAACGGTGCTGTGGGGGTGGGCCGGTCAGCCGTTGGAGCCTGTCGAGGAGATGATGCTCGACGAGATCCTCAACATTGCTGACGTTGATTTCGAAGGTCTCATCACCTCAGATGAGATTGACGCGGTGAGGCAGCGCGCCCAAGGTCTTCTGGAGTTTGGTGCTTTCCCCGGCCCCAGTGGATTGAGGCCTGCCTTGCCGTGGCCTCCGATATGATGCGACGTCCCGTTGTCGATCTGCGAGAATAGGGCGGCCACTTGTGGGTGGTCGGAAAGGTGTGTGCTGTGTCTGACATTCTCAAGTCCCTGCTTAATGCCCAGCTTGATGTGGGACTGGGAAAACCGATCCTGTGGCGTGAGATCGTGGGAAATCTTTTCGGACTTGCCTCGGCCCTCGGTGGTGCTCGACGTCGAATATGGGCTTGGCCAGTTGGGATCATCGGCAACGTCATCCTTTTTACGGTTTTTCTCGGTGGGGTGTTTCATACTCCGCAGGACCTCAACTTGTGGGGCCAGGCCGGGCGTCAGATCTTTTTCCTTGCGACAAGCGCTTATGGGTGGGTGGTCTGGGCGGCGACTCGGCGCAATAATGGCGCGTCCCAGGTGGCTGTTCACCCTCGCTGGGCCACTCGTAGAGAACGGGTTCTGGGGCTGACTGCTGCCGTCATCATGTTGGTTGTCTTCTATTTCGCTCTCAAAGCCCTGGGATCTTGGGGGCCGCTGTCGGATTCGTGGATTCTCACCGGATCGATCCTTGCGACCTGGGGGATGGCACGAGGCTGGAACGAGTTCTGGTTCATATGGATTGCCGTCGATATCGTCGGCGTCCCACTCCTGGCTACGGCCCGGTACTACCCGAGCGCATTCATGTACGTCTTTTATGGAGCCTTCTGCCTCTGCGGATTCGTGACGTGGTGGCGTGCCCAGCGCGCGGCCACGAACGGCACCCGCCACTGATGTGAGGGGAACAGCGGTCCGTCACGTGGGCCCACCGGCGACGATGTTTGGGCAGTCGGTAGCCTGGCACGTGTGAGCAAGACATTCGAGGAACTCTTCGCCGAGCTGTCCGCTAAGGCACAGACCCGTCCTGCAAGTTCGGGAACCGTCGAAGAGCTCGACCGTGGAGTGCATGCCATCGGTAAGAAGATCGTGGAGGAAGCCTCCGAGGTGTGGATGGCAGCCGAGTACGAAAGTAGGGAGCGACTGGCTGAAGAGATCAGCCAGGAGATCTATCACCTCCAGGTCATGATGATTAAGCAGGGCCTGACCCTCGACGACGTATACAAGCATCTGTAAATTCCCGGACGTACCCGATCTATCATCGGTATCCCTGATATTTCCTGAGGAGACTTAATGCCCGACCTGCTGCGCGTCGCCGTGCCGAATAAAGGTGCTCTTTCGGAGGCAGCATCTTCCCTGCTTACCGAGGCTGGCTACCGCCAGCGCACAGATCGTAAAGATCTCACCTTGGTTGACGAGGCTAACGGAGTGGAATTCTTCTATTTGAGGCCTCGCGATATTGCGGTGTACGTGGGGGAGGGGACGCTGGACATTGGCATTACCGGACGGGACCTCTTACTTGATTCCAAGGCAGATGCCGCCGAGATCAAGGGGCTGGGGTTTGGTCATTCGCGCTTCCGTTTCGCCGCCCCGAAGAGCCCGAAAAACACCATTGAAGGGCTAGCGGGGAAACGGATCGCCACCTCTTACCCCGGCCTTTTGGGTGCTTTTCTGACAGAGCGGGGGATTAATGCTCACCTCATCTACCTGGATGGTGCAGTTGAGTCGTCGATCCGACTCGGAGTTGCTGACGCGATTGCTGACGTCGTCGAGACTGGGACAACATTGCGCAGGGCTGGTCTTGAGGTTTTTGGGGACGTCATTTTGGAGTCTGAAGCCGTGCTGATTCAGCGCCGGGACTTTTCTGGTAGCACAACATTTGATCATTTTATACGTCGTATTGATGGTGTGAGTGTCGCTCGTAGCTACGTCATGGTCGATTACGACGTTCCCGCTGAAGCTCTTGATGCCGCCACCGCCCTGACACCAGGACTCGAGGCTCCCACAGTGTCGCCGTTGTCCAAGGATGGCTGGTACGCCGTGCGAGCCATGGTGCCGCGCACGGCAGTGCAAGGTCTTATGGACCAGCTATGGGATGCTGGCGCCCGAGCGATCTTGTCGACGGAGCTATCTGCGTGTCGCTTGTAACCAGATATCCGTCTGTAACCGGAGCCTGAATTTAGGGGACGGCAGTGTCGGGGACGAGGAATCATTCAATCCCGCGCTTGCGCAGGATCTCTTCCAGCTCGGCGTCTTCGTCCTTATCGGCAGCCGAGGCCGAGGTTTTCGAGTGGGCTGTGGGCTTTGACATGCGTACCGGCGCGTCGGTTGGGGTTCGCTGAGTCCCCGAGGCAGCCTGCGAGGGGGTCGCACCCGGAGTAACACCGGGTGTCGGGCTTCCTGTGGGATTGGGGGCCGAAATACCTGTCGAGCGAGAGCTCTTGCCCTGCGAGGCGCTGCGCGCCTGCTTACGGTCAATATGGTCTTGGCGACGTTGGCGTCCCGTCTCTCGGTCGACCGGCGACATGAACCCAGCCGCAAACCAGGCGACGAGGCCCACAGCGATAGCGATGACGCCGATCCACGTCGTCGTTGTCATAGCCGTTCCAGCGAACCAATCCACGACGAGGTGGATAGCCCGGACGAGAAGCCGCATCAGACCGGTTAGTACCAGACCAACAGGAATGAGTGCCAGGCCCAGTCCGCGCAGCATGGCGCGCGAGGAGCGCCGGGAGAACCACCCCGACAAGGCCCATAGCAGTGGCAGGATGACCAGCACAATGGTGACGACGGCAACGACGGTCGTTTCGCTCATACCTCCACTGTTTCACACCCAGGGGGCACTTGGACTCTGAGGCTCGCTGACCTGGGCGTTCGGTATCTACGAGTAGTGTTCTTTAGGTGTCAGCTCCACTAATTCCGATCGGCGGCGACATGGGAGACGCCGATCCTAAAGTGCGCGCTGCCCTGGCCTCCTGCCTCACCGACGATGCGGCTGCCTACCGAACGTCACATACCTTGAAGCGATATCCATTTTGTGTGCGGATGCACGCCTATTCATGCCAGTGATGGCAAATAAGGAAGGGGAGCTCGGCGCGGTGAAGTTCACCAACGAGCACGGAAACACCGCTCTGTTGGCATTCACCGGGATCGATTCTCTCACAGCGTGGGACTCGCGAGCTCGTCCGGTTCCGGGACCTCTCCCAGACCTTGCAGCCACCGTTGCCGAGGTGGGAGCTGAGGCCCTCCTCATCGACGTTGCTGGTCCGGCTCCATTTGTCATCGGAGCTGATGTCCTCAAGCCCATCGAGGATGGAGCACACCTTGTGAAACTTAATGATGGTTGGGGATGGATGCACAGCGTGGGTGTCTCGTGACCCGGTCAGCTTTGCCTGCCGTCATCTCGCTACCCTCAACCGTCATTTGTGATGCCGTCATCTTTTGCCGTAACATGGGTGAAGCGATCAGTACAAAACTGGTTTTGCGTAAGCGGGGGCCTGACCTCCCACCTAGGCGGATTATGTTCGGCGGGTCATGATGAGCTTCGTTAGTTCGTCTGGATGTGTGCGCATCCGCATGTGTCAGGTCTTCGCGCGTTCGCGAAGGCCTTTTTCGTATCCGGATCGTGGAGGCGCAGATGCGCGACATCGAAGAAGACAGACATCCGGGAGGACCCCATCAGTACTGAACCCCGCATCAACGAGCGGATTCGCGTTCCCGAGGTGCGCCTGGTCGGCCCTAATGGCGAACAGGTCGGCATCGTCAGGGTCGAGCAGGCCCTGCAGCTTGCCCGCGAGCAGGACCTTGACCTCGTCGAGGTGGCTCCGCAGGCCCGGCCCCCTGTCGTCAAGCTCATGGACTACGGCAAGTTCAAGTACGAGGCGGCTCAGAAGGCCCGGGAGTCACGACGCAACCAGGCGAACTCCATCATCAAGGAGATGAAGCTTCGTCCGAAGATTGACGACCACGACTACGAGACCAAGAAAGGCCACGTTCTGCGGTTCCTCAAGGCCGGTGACAAGGTCAAGATCACGATTATGTTCCGTGGTCGTGAACAGTCCCGACCGGAGCTTGGTGTCAACCTGCTGCGTCGTCTTGCTGACGATCTGACTGAGTACGCGACCGTTGAGTCTCCTCCCAAGCAGGAGGGACGCAACATGCTTATGATCCTGGCCCCGACTCGTAAGAAAAACCAGGCCAAGGCAGATCAGAAGGCTGAGCGTGACCGTCGCGCCGCCGAGCGCGCCGAGGCTGCTGAGGCTGATAAGGCCTACGAGGCTGCCCAGCGGGCTGCTGCAGGCACTGCAAAGAAAAAGAAGAAGGGTCCGGCCGACAATATGGACCCCGACATCGACCTCTGAGCGTTGCTCAGAACCAGGTGATCCGGTTCCCACCGGTGAGCCAGCCCGGGACCTTCCCTCCGGTTCGCGGGACGACATACATGAACGAATGGAGCTATCCATGCCCAAGATGAAGAGCCACTCCGGGACGAAGAAGCGTTTCAAGGTGACCGGCTCGGGCAAGGTCACCGCTCGCAAGGCCGGCAAGCGCCACCTCAACGAGCACAAGTCCTCGCGTGTTACCCGCCGTCTGACTGGCGAGACCGTGCTGTCCAAAGGCGAGGCCGCCAAGGTTAAAAAGCTGCTCGCTGGCCATCCCGGCCGCTGACGAGCGCTGACGTCGTGATTGACGACGTCCCCAAGTCCACTGGGCGGCATCCGCCCCGAACCCCTCACCCGGGACTGACCCGGCAGATCCAAGGAGAATCACTATGGCACGCGTGAAGCGTTCTGTGAATGCCAAGAAGAAGCGTCGCGAGGTCCTCGAGCAGGCCTCCGGTTACCGTGGACAGCGCTCCCGCCTGTACCGCAAGGCCAAGGAGCAGACCCTCCATTCGGCCACCTACTCGTTCCGTGACCGTCGTGCCAAGAAGGGCGACTTCCGCTCGCTGTGGATCCAGCGCATCAATGCTGCTTCCCGCGCCCAGGGCATGACCTACAACCGTTTCATCAACGGTCTGAAGAATGCTGGTGTCGAGGTCGACCGCAAGGTGCTCGCCGAACTTGCCGTCTCCGACATTGATGCTTTTAACAGCCTCGTCGAGGTCGCTAAGGCCAACCAGCCACAGAACGCTGCTGCCTGAGGTGGTCATGACCGGCGGGCCGAATGACGACCATTCGGGGTGGGATCGCATCTCGAAAGGGTCATTGCGTTCGGCCCGTCGTCTTTCATCTCGGCGCGGACGCGATGAGTCCGGGCTGTTTCTGGTAGAAGGCTCGCAGGCAGTTCGCGAAGCCCTGGCATGGCCAGGCAAGGTCAATCTGTTGGCGACCTCGGACCCAAGCCGCGATGCCGAGCATATTGAGGCGGCCGAGCACCGTGGCGTTCGAATTGCGGTGCTCACCGACGAAGACGTCAATACGCTCTCCGACACTGTCACCAGCCAGGGAGTCTTCGCAGTGTGTCGCCAGGTCACGCGCCACAAGTTGCCCGACGAGGATGTGCGCCTTGCCGTCATCTGCGCTCAAGTGCGTGATCCCGGAAACGCCGGAACGGTCATCCGCTGCGCTGACGCTTTTGGTGCCGACTGTGTCATCTTGACGCGAGGATCGGTCGATCCACATAACCCCAAGACGGTTCGCTCCTCGGTTGGGTCGATCTTTCACTTGCCCGTCATTGTCGGTGTCGAACTGGCCGACGCAGTTGAGTGGGCCCACCAACGCGAGATGTCCGTACTAGCTGCCGACGGGGGAGGCCACAGCCTTGACGCCGTTGCTCGGTCGGGACGCCTCAAGCGACCCATTGCGTGGTTGATGGGTAACGAGGCGTGGGGTCTTCCCGAGGCCGACCGAGCTTTAGCTGATGAGGTCGTGGGAGTCCCGATGTGGGGGGCTGTCGAGTCTCTCAACCTTTCAACCGCGGCCGCGGTCGTGCTGTACGCCACGGCGAGTGAGCAGCGAGCCTGAGGAGCGCAGGGCAGTCGTCCATCCGGCGTCGATGCCACTAAACTTGTGGACGCTAGTCGTACACGTGCGCCCGAAGCAATCGGGCGTTTTCCAACGTCAACCCATCAGGGGGGAAGGCCCATGAGTGGCCCCAATACGAATTATGACCCGGTCCAGGTAAGCATCCTGGATGCCGACGAGGTCGAGGCCCGGGTGGCCGAGGCTTTGGATGCTATTGCCGGGGCTTCCACTACTGCCGAGCTCAAGCAGGTGCGTATCGCTCATACCGGCGACAGGTCGCCGCTGGCTTTGGCTAATCGCGAAATCGGTGCACTGCCACCCGCTGCCCGGAAGGATGCCGGAAAGCGCATCGGACAGGCTCGGGGCCGGGTCAACCAGGCTCTCAAGGCTCGTCAAGAAGAGCTTGCTAAGACTGAGCTCGAGGCCCGGCTCGCAGCCGAGACCATCGACGTCACATTGCCGGTCGTCACTTCGCCCCAAGGCGCTCCGCACCCGATCACGGCCCTCATCGACGACATCTGCGACGTGTTCACCGCCATGGGTTGGGAAGTTGCCGAAGGTCCCGAGGCTGAATCCGAGTGGTTCAACTTCGACGCTCTCAACCTCGGTCCCGATCACCCGGCTCGTGCTTTGCAAGACACGCTGTGGCTCGACCCGGTTACTGACGGCAAATGCATGCGCACAGCCACCAGCCCGGTGCAGATCCACACTCTGCTAAAGCAGCAGCCTCCGGTGCGCATCATCAGCCCCGGCAAAGTGTTCCGCGCTGATGAGTACGATGCCACTCACCTTCCAGTCTTCCACCAAGTCGAGGGGTTGTGCGTCGATAAAGGCATCACGATGGGCCACCTCAAAGGAACCGTCGATGCCTTTGCCCGCGCCATGTTCGGCGACGTGCGTACTCGTTTCCGCCCGCACTACTTCCCCTTCACTGAGCCCAGCGCTGAGGTTGATTTGGAATGTTTCGTCTGCCATGGGGCCTCGGTTGGCAACCCAGACCGTCCGTGTCGTACGTGTCGTTCCGAGGGTTGGATCGAGTGGGGAGGCTGTGGGATCGTCAACCCGCGGGTGCTGGTCGCCTGCGGTATCGACACTGACGTCTACTCCGGTTTCGCCTTCGGTATGGGCATCGATCGCACGGTGATGTTCCGCAACAATGCCCCCGACTTGCGCGACTTCGTCGAGGGTGACGTCCGATTCAGCTGCTCTCTGACGGGAGGAGCACGATGAAGGTTCCCATGTCTTGGCTACAGGCCTTGGTCAATCTGCCAGATGGCACGACCACCGACGATGTCGTACAGGCGCTGACCAACCACACAGCCACCGTCGAGAAGGTCGAGGTTGTCGGCGGAGAATTGACCGGTCCGCTCGTCATCGGGCACATCCTGTCCTCGGTTCCCGAGCCGCAGAAGAACGGCAAGATCATTAATTGGTGTCGGGTCGACGTTGGGCCTCGCTACAACGCAGAAGGACACCCCAACAACGTCGAGGAGGGGATCGAGGGTCGCGGCATCGTCTGCGGTGCCCCCAACGCCGTTGAAGGCGCCTGGGTTGTCGTGTCCCTGCCGGGTGCCGTGCTCCCTGGCGGATTTGCCATCAGCGCCCGCAAGACATACGGCCACATGTCTGACGGCATGCTGTGCGCTTCCGACGAGTTGGGTATCGGCGTCGACCACACCGGCATCATCACCCTGCCGTCCTCGGTGGAGGGCCATCAGCTCGTTCCCGGCGAGAACGCCCTGCCGATCCTTGGGGTCCCCGAGGAGGTACTGGATGTCGACGTTACCCCGGATATCGGCTACTGCATGTCGATGCGCGGCATCGCCCGCGAGGTGGCGCACGCCATGTCGGTACACTTCCGCGACCCCTACGACGAGGACCCAATCGGTCCGGTACACGGCCCCGTCGCGGTGGACGTCCACTCCGACGACTGCAGCCAGTTCATCGCTGTTCCGGTCAGTGACCTGGCCCCCGACGCCCCAACCCCCAGATTTATCGCCGACCGCATCACCCGTGCCGGGATGCGTCCGATCAACCTGACTGTCGACGTCACCAACTACGTCATGTTGGAGTCCGGTCAGCCGCTTCACGCCTATGACGCCGACAAGGTTAGTGGCACGCTCGTCGTCCGTAATGCCCACGATGGCGAGCACCTCGTGACCCTCGACGACACCGATCGCACCCTCGATCCCGACGACCTGGTTATCGCCGACGACTCGGGTGCCATTGCTCTGGCTGGCGTCATGGGAGGTGCGGCCACCGAGATGACCGCTGAGTCAACGTCGATTATCCTTGAGGGCGCTCACTTCGATCCGATGACGGTGGCTCGTGCCTACCGACGCCACAGGCTCGGGTCGGAGGCGTCTCGTCGCTTTGAGCGGGGCGTCGATCCGGTTTGTGCCCATACCGCAGCCGTTCGGGCCGCGGAACTGCTGGCCCAGTACGGCGGTGCCACTATCGGTGAACCTACCGTCGTTGGTGAGGTCCCCGAGATGCCACGCCAGACGATCAACGCTGACTTACCTAGTCGGATTCTTGGCACGAAGGTGTCAACCGAAGAGGTCATCGAGATCCTGACGCGTTCTGGAGTTAAGGTGACCGCTTTGGGAGACTCCCTCAACCTTGTTGCGCCGAGCTGGCGTCCTGATCTTGTTGATGCCTATGACTACGTCGAGGAGATCGGCCGCAAGATTGGGTTTGACCGTATCGAACCTGTGCTGCCCCCGAGCCTGGGGGCTAGTGGTCTGACGAAGGGCCAGCGGGGCCGTCGTCGGGTGCTGCGTTCAATCGTGGAGGCTGGTTTCGTCGAGCTCATCACCTTGCCGTTCATCGGGGATAAGGATCTCGACGTTCTCGGCATCAGCGGTGACGACACGCGTCACGCGACTGTCAAGCTGGCCAATCCGCTTGACTATACCCACCCCTACCTACGCACGACCTTGTTGCCAGGCTTGTTCCATGCGGTGACGACGAATATGTCGCGGTCCCAGGAGGATCTCGCGGTATTCGAAAGCGGAACTGTCTTCCGCGCCGTCTCCCCGGCTGCGGCGCCGCGCCCCGGTGTTAACGAGCGTCCCGCCGATGACGTCCTTGCCGAGATCCATGCCGCCCTGCCAGCTCAGCCGCGCCTGCTTGCTGCTGTTATCTGTGGTAACTGGTTGCCAGATCGTTGGGACGAACAGTCGGTGAAGGCTGACTGGCGTCACGCTGTGCTGGTCGCCCAGAAGGCTGTCGATGCCCTCGGTGTGACGCTGGTGCGCAAGGCTGACCGTCAGGCCCCATGGCATCCGGGTCGCTGCGCGGCTCTCACTGTGGATGGGAAGGTCATCGGCCATGCTGGTGAGCTTCACCCCACGGTGGTGTCGAAGGCTGGTCTGCCGCAGCGTACCTGCGCGGTCGAACTCGACCTTGACGCTCTGGTAGCTGCTGCTCCCCACGGTGGTCAGGTCACGGCCATCTCAAGCTTCCCCGTTGCCAAGGAGGATGTTGCCTTGGTCGTTGACGAGTCTGTTGCTGCGGAGGATGTTCGTGAGGCTCTTATCGAGGGCGCAGGGTCATTGCTTGAGTCCGTGGAGCTTTTCGACGTCTACGAGGGTGAGCAGGTGGGTAACAAGCGTAAGTCGCTGGCCTTCAACCTGCGATTGCGGGCTGCCGATCGAACCTTAACCGACGCCGAGGCTGGTGAGGCTCGTAACGCTGCGGTGGCACGGGCTGAGGAAGCCTATGGTGCTCAGTTGAGGTCCTGAGCTTTCCATTGTATATGCACCGCGGGGCCGACACTATGTCGGGCCCCGCGGTGCTTGACACTTGAACAGCTCAGGCGTTCGCTGGAACTTCGGTTCCGATGCCACGATGACGGATCGGAACCGCGTTGGTGGGCAGGTTCGCCGCACGATACGAGTTGACCTCGGTGTGAACCATCGGCTGGCCATCGGCTCCCTCGGGAACGAACCCGCCATCCTCAATCATCTGCAAGTCGACGGCGCCGGCAGCCCCCTCGCTGGTGAGGTAGTCGCCGAGGAAGATCGAGTTGACGACTTCAAGGGCCAGCGGCTGCATGGTGCGGATGTGCTGCTCGCGTCCGGCAGCGGCGCGCACCTCGGAATCGGGGTGAACGAAGCGCACCATGGCTAGGCGCTTGAGGCACCACTGCGGGGTAATGTGCTGGGCTCCACCGGCCAGCGGAGTGCCCTCGAAGGGGAGTAAGAAATTCACCGGTACCGAGTCGACTCCGTGCTCGCGCAGGTCGAAGATGACATCGACGAATTCTTCGTCGGTTTCACCCATTCCGGCGATGACGCCGGAGCAGGGCGACAGACCGTTGCGCTTGAGGACCTCAACGGTGTCCATCCTGTCCTCGTAAGAGTGGGTGCTGCAGATCTCGCCGTAATGGGAGCGAGCGGTATTGGCATTGTGGTTGTAGGCGTCGGCACCAGCTTCCTTGATTGAGGCAGCCTTCTCATCGTTGACGAATCCCAAACAGACACACACCTCGACGTCAGGGTGGTCGGATTTGAGAGAACGCACCATGCCATTGACTCGCTCGACGTCTCGCTGAGACGGGCCATGACCGGATGCCACCATGCAGACACGTCGTGCACCACCGGCAATACCAGCCTCGACAGCGTCATGCACCTTCTGTGGGTCGGCCCAGGAGTACTTCATGATTTCGGCGCGCGATCCCAGACGCTGCGAACAATAGGAGCAGTCTTCGGGGCATAGGCCCGATTTCAAGTTGACGAGGTAGTTGAGGCGAACTCGGTTATCGAAGAAGTGGCGACGAACCTTTCCGGCGGCGGCGATGATCGACATGAGCTCGTCATTACTGCTGCGAAGAACCTCGAGGGCCTCCTCACGGGTGATGGACTCCCCGCTCAGGCCGCGCTCGGTCATATCGGCTAGATTCAGCAATGCTCTGGTCCTTCCGAGACTGGAGACGTCCTGAACACTGTTCAGGATTGAACGGGGTTCAATGTAGTCCATGAGGCAGCGCCAATGTGGGCCACCCCCGGAAATGGTGTCGTCGTCAAGGGGAGTCACAGTGAGCCTGACGAAACCGGACGTTGTTCGGGCAGGAGTAGAGATTCTTGACGCCTACGGACTTGGGGACCTGTCTATGCGACGTGTGGCTGAGCGTCTTGGAGTCAAGGCTGGCGCGCTCTACTGGCACGTTGCCAATAAGCAGAGCTTGCTGGCTGCAGTGAGCGACGAGATCCTCGCTGCTGACGGAGGCCCAACGGCAGTTCCGTCTCAGGATACTGAACTTGCCAACGGGGTGAACGAATGGGCGCAATGTTTTAGAGCGACCCTTCGTGCCCACCGTGACGGCGCTGAACTCGTCGCATCAACGATCTCGGTTGGGCTAGGAGAGATTGATCCAACCGTGGGTCTGCGCCAATTCATAGAGCGTCAGGGGTTTTCTGGCAATCGTGCGGATTCGGTTTGCCGGGCCTTGGTGCACTTGGTGCTCGGGCACACGATGGAGGAGCAAACCCGTACGCAGTTGCATGACCTTGGTGTGCTGAGCGAGATTGATTCGGCTAGACAAGATGACGACTTTGACCTTGCCCTGGCTATTTTCGTTGCCGGTCTTAACTCTTTATTGTGACCTAGCAAGTGGACTTCTCGGTCTACCATGATGCATACTTATGTAGTAACGGGAATGTTTAGTAGGCGCTCATGCTGAAGCGTAACCGAGGGGGTTTCATGAGTGAGGGGCACTCTGCACCAACCTCACGTGCGGCGCGGCATGCCCGGATTCGCGCCTTAATTGAGGAAGGGCGAATTTCTTCCCAAGCTGAGTTGGGAGAGATCCTTGCCTCCGAGGGCTTCGTGGCCTCACAGGGTACTTTGTCACGTGATCTCGTCGAGATCGGTGCTGTGCGTGGACGTGATCATACGGGAAACCCGTGCTACTCGATTCCTGAAAGTGAGCACCCTTCCGATGTGACGACAGGATCACCGGCGTGGGCCAAGCTGGCAAGGATGACTAAGGAACTGTGTGCTGGGGTGCGGAACAACGAGTACCTCGTTGTTCTCAAGACGCCACCTGGTGCAGCCCAGTATTACGGATCTGCCATCGATAAGGCGGGTCTGGACATCGTGCTGGGGACAGTTGCTGGAGACGACACCATTGCGTTGATGTGTGCTACTGGTGTGGATGCGGGAGAGGTTGCGGATGCCTTCTCGCAGATGGCTGTGACGGGCGTACCGGCTGAGATTCTGTCGAGGTCGGTGCGTGAGGAGTTCGCTTGAACATACTGACGGCCTGGATAGGCCAATCGTTAGACTTACGGTCAGTCGGCCTCGCACGAGGTCGTTGACGAGAGGAAAGTGACGTGTCGGATCTGTTGGACGACCTAGAGTGGAGGGGCTTCATCGCCGATTCCACCGACCGTGAGGCACTGAAGGCCGAGTTTGCCCAAGGACCCGTCACTTTTTATGTGGGCTTTGATCCAACCGCTAAGAGCCTCCATATCGGCCATCTCGTCCAGCTGATGCTGGTGCGAGCCCTCCAGGAGCGCGGCCATAGGCCGTTGCTCCTCGTAGGCGGGGCGACTGGCCTTATCGGTGATCCGAAGATGACCGGTGAGCGCCGGATGAACGATCGCGAAGTCGTTGCTGGGTGGGTCGAGTCCATTAAGGATCAGGTAAGCAAGTACGTCGACACGGATGGCCCGAATGCTGCTCGGATCGTCAATAACTACGACTGGACAGCTGAGTACACGGCTCTGAACTTCCTACGCGACGTCGGTAAACACTTTTCGGTCAATCGGATGCTGGCCCGCGACGTCGTAGCCCGGCGGTTGGAAAGCGGCATCTCATACACCGAGTTCAGCTACGTCCTACTGCAATCGCTGGACTTTTACGAACTCCATAAACGCTACGGCTGCACTTTGCAGACGGGGGCTCAGGATCAATGGGGCAACATTACCGCCGGTGCTGAGTTCATCCGCAGGACTACCGGTGACGTTGTCCATGGGTTGGTGACCCCATTGCTTACCAAGGCTGACGGCACCAAGTACGGCAAGACAGAGTCTGGGACGGTGTGGGTGGATCCTGAGCTGACGAGCGCCTATGCCTTCCATCAGTTTTTCCTCAATGCGGAGGACTCGAAGGTCATTGAGTACCTCAAGATTTTCAGCCCCCGTTCTCGGGAGGAGATCGAGGAACTTGCCCGTAGGACCGAGGAGGAGCCCTGGCGCAGAGCGGCTCAGCGTTGCCTTGCTGACGACTTGACCGATCTGGTCCATGGCGTCGACCAGCGCAAAGCGGCTGAGGCTGCAGCTCAGGCCATCTTCGGATGCGGTGAGTTGGGTGACCTTGACGAGCGGACGGTCCTGTCTCTGGCTGACGAGCTCGATGCCGCTCATTGCGATGGAGGCGAATATCCAACAGTGGTTGACGCGATGGTTGCTGCTGGTGTGGTCGACACAAAGTCAGCGGGCAAGCGTGCCGTCACCGAAGGGGGCGCCTACCTCAACAATGCGAAGGTCACTGAACCTGATCAGCGTTTGACTGACGACGACTTCCTCTGTGGCCGTGTCGCCTTGGTTCGGCGTGGAAAGAAAACAGTGGGTGCTCTGATCCGCTGAGTTATCTTGAGCATGATCTGCCCGGGGCCGCTAGCTAGTGGCCCCGGGCTTTCTATGTGCGGTGATGTGCGCCAGGGGAGAGACGATGGCCATCCAGGTTTGCGTTGGTGGTGGGGTGTGTGTAATGTTTGGCGGGCCGTCGGGGGCTGCTTGGAGTGGTTTGAGTGGTTCTGGGTGGTGGCTGGTTCTGCTGGTTGGCTTTCGGGATTGCGGTTTTGTGGTTTC
>NZ_BJEN01000005.1 GCF_008326345.1 Cutibacterium modestum
ACTGGCTCAAACAGCACCGCGACCACCAACTCACAGGCAACCTCACGGCCTACCACGAATTACATATCGCATCCGACTGACTCCTCCTCTACACCATCAACAACGACAACACCCTCACCCTGGCCCGCACCGGCACCCATGACCAACTCCTATAACCAAACCAACACCAGTCGAGCCCTTTCGACAACAATCTGCCTATCGAATTACAGGATGAGTCGGGTTCTCGGTTTTCGGCACAGCACGAACTTATGCAAGGCCAAGAACTCCCGATACACGGGTGGACTGATTTAACACATCTGGATCGCGCCTCATCATCCACCAGCAACCCGAAATGAGACGGCGAAACTTATTTAACCCGTAGATTATTTCTTCCACCCAAAACAACCACCCTTGACTGTCATACAAGCCAAAATCGTGCCCTTTAAGGCCACTCCTTGAACCTCCCCACCATCACGATGACAACACACACCCTGAGCAGTATAATGTACTACACAGTCATTGAGGATAGAGGTGACGTCATGAGTTTTTCGATCCGTTTAACCGACCATGAGCGCCGCGTAGCGGACTCCTACGCCCGCCTGCACTCACAATCCCTGAGTGAGGCTTTCAAGCAAGCCCTCTTCGACCGCATCGCCGACGAGTTCGACCTTCAGATAGCACACGAAGCTCTCACCGACTACGCCCGCGACAATTACCAGTCTCGCCCCATCAGCGAGCTATGGGACGAGTGTGACCTATGAGCTGGCAGCTCGAAACCACCAGCCGATTCGATAAAGAATTCAAAAAACTGGACCGCTACACCCAAAAACTCATCCACGGCTGGATCACGAAAAACATCGACAACACCACTAACCCCCGCCAGCACGGTAAACCCCTCACCGGTGATCTTTCCGGACTGTGGCGGTACCGCATCGGCGACTACCGCCTCATATGCACACTCAACGATAACCGCCTCATCATCCTTGCCCTGTCAATCGGTCACCGCCGCGACATCTACCGCTAAGCCCACACCACCCCCAACCACCACCAACCCGGTGCATAAATACACATACAGCTATACACCTATCATCATGTGCACCAACCTACCCTGCTAGACACCTGTAACACCCACCACCAACACGAACCCCGCAACACCCTTACAATCCCAGCCCACCACCACCAGCTAAAGCCGCTCCCAGGTCATGGCGTGGTGTCTCGTCCTTCACTGGTAGGGGTCGTAAGGGAAGCCGTAAGTGTGTTCCAGGGCCTTGCGCAAAAGGTCGTTCATGGTGGTGTGGTCGGCAACGGCCTTCATTTTTAACGCCGTATGGGTGGCGGTAGGCAGTTTGACGTTGAACGCGGTGATCGGGGTCTTGGCTGACTGGAAAGTTTCGGCGACACTGGCCCCCTGGCTTGCCGCCATCCGACCGGTGTAACGGCTGGCCTTGTCTGCGGCGGTGGGCTTGTGGTTTTTGCTCACTTCAGCATCTCCTTGATCTGGGCAGCGACCTGGGCGAATTCTCCGAGGTCGTCTGGTCGGGTCCCGATGGCTTGCCGGTAGGCGACCCGCCGATGAACTTGCACATCGAGAATGTCGAGGCCCTCGACAGCGGCGGCCCCCTCATAGGCGTCACGGTATTGCCTCGTCCGATCGGCCTTGTTGAAGAGCAGGGCCCGGCGCGTGCCGTGGGCCACCTGGTAGGTCATCAACGCCCGGTCCATATCCAGGTCCCCCGACTCAGTCGGGATAATAACCACATCAGCAACCTCGAGGGCGGCGGTAATCGTCTGGGAGTCACCAGGAGGAGTGTCAATAAAGACCAAGTCAGCATCGATGTCACGGCAACGCCTGACGATAGGAGCATTAGCCGGGCGGACCTCGAAATTCAGCCGGTCACCGGCCTCAAAAGCATCAGTAGCCCAAGACGTCGCTGACCCTTGCGGATCGGCATCCAACAAGACGACCCGATCCTGGCAAGACAGGGCCGTAGCCAGGTAGACCGCCGTGGTCGTCTTCCCAACCCCACCCTTGGTGTTAACAATAGAAATAATACGCACCATAAATACATCATTACACACATGTATCAGTGCATCAGTACATCTATGTATCGGCGTGGTGTGAGAAGAAAACCCAGCCCACATACAACGATCCCCCAGCCGACACCAACTCCGAGATCTTATGAAGAGACAACTCCCACAGGAGCTGCACCCCTCACAGGAGCCCACCAGATCCGCGTCAAGACCCCACACCCCCTACCAGCGCACCCTTCGTGACCAGCTCCAGACACGACCCGATCAAGACACCGCGTAAGCGATGAGATCACGGCCTGAACCACACCCTCAGCCTCAAGCCTGCACTCACAGAAACCCCTCCTGAACTGGACTTGCTCAGGAGGGGTTTTGTCTTGCCATGCGCCTAGACCAAGGCTGCGAATCACCTCAGTTTTTCAGCTGCTGCCTTCACGCCAGGCGACGTGCAGACGTTCGCAGGTTTGTTACCAGTCCTGGAGCAAATCTCGGCAGTGAAGAGATTCGCCCCTCCTACGATCGCCTGCGCTTCTTTTGAATTTGGATTAGAAAGAGCTTTTACCACGTTTTTCGGATCTTCCCTCGCCATCCAAGGCATGTAGCTGGGACCCGATGTGGTGATGTCGCCCCAGTAGGAGAAAGGGATGCCTCGTCCTGGGTTGTACTTGCTAAATATATCTTGCTTAGATTCCGGCAAGTTTGCTATTTGTCGACCTTCCCTATCGGCTAACTCATAGGCGTCCAAATCAACATACTTACTGCTATACTTGTAGTTCCTAAAAGTAATCGTAGGAATGTTGGAAAGCTCCTTTTCCGCCGGGCTTGACAGGATATCTTTTAGCCCGCTGAAAGTTCCAAATCGAGACAAAGCTGCCGCGAGAGGAAGCCGTTCCATCGCACAAAAGGGGCAGAACTCAGACCCCACATAAAAGAGCTTTACCTTGCCGTCCTTGTCAGGTTTATTCCCAGTCTTGGTGACCTGGAGCTCCGAAGAACCGGGGCCAACCTTGTCATAAACGCCTTTAGGAATGGAAACAATCGCCTTAGAGATCGTATCCTGGGAAGTCTCTATAGCGGGACCCTGGCGGGACTTATTAATAGCAAGTATCGTACCAACGATGATAAGAGAGAGGGCCAGTACGCCCACGGCGACATAGGTGATCTTACGGCGCTTCATCTTGAGTGATTCGCGCTCTTGTTCCCTGCGGAGAATTTCTCGTTTGCTCATAAATTTATCAGTAGAGAGAAATTGAGCTAAAGTTCAACGGAGGATTAATGAATGCACAGACGGATGAAATGAGATTCACTGTTTTTCTTTCTGTCGATTTAATCGAAAGGCAGTAAGATACTAGTACATGAAGGGGCAACGGGTCGCCGGCTCGGGGGGTCTATGTCCAGGAATCGTGTCGCAACTGTGTCCGGTAAGCCCGGTTCTGGTCGATAAGTCGGGCACGTCCGAGGTCGGACTTGGCGAGTTTTCCCTCTGCGGTCTGAGCACGAGCCAGTGCGCATCTCGATACTTTCGCACCTCGGCCAGCAGGCCTCACATCTGGTCTGCCGTTTTCGAGCACCTGGCCCACGTCAGCCTCGACGGAAACCACGGCCCCACAACGACTCCACGCGCCCCTGACTCTTGGACCCTCAGTTAGCTTTGAGGGTCTGGGTGACCTCACGGGTGAGCGCTTGACAAGTCCACGCAGACACGGTCATGCCCTGCCGGGACGCATCCCGTTCGATCAGCCTCCACACGCTGGCACTCACTCGGATCGTGCAAGGTTCCAGGGGTTCAGTCTCCACTTCCTCCCAAGCTCGACCCCCGAAGGGGTCGACCTGCAACCCCTCAAACCCTGACTCAGCTTCACCAGCCCACCGACTGACCATCTCATCGCTAACTCGAACACCATTGTCGGCAACAAACTCACTCATCTCGCCCTCCTCATCTAAGCCAGAAACCCTTTCGTCAACCAATTCGCGTGAATCACCAATACGGACCCGTCAGCGCCACGAACAAACACCACCTCGATTACCCGCCCCGCACCATCAAATCCGATCGTGGCCCACCGCACCGGCTCAACATCCTCATCACCCCGACGCACCCGAGCCGGCCAAGGCGAAAACGGCCGACATCAGTTAAGACACCTCAAATAATCGGTCTCGATACATTCGGCCCATTCAACTTCAACACAGCCCACACCAACACCGACACGCTTCACACTGCCATTAAGCAGCATATTCAGACCACCCTCGAAACAGCACCGTGCCACTGACACTAACAACCCCTTGAGGACACTCTTCAAAGGAAACCATAGCCATTAATAGCACCTCCTTAACCACACCTTTATAAAAACGGGCGCGGTAAACCGAGGAAAGTTCTAAGAGCTACCCCTGTTCGACAAAGCATTCCGAAACAACCGTACGATTATGGTCCAATCTGGTGGAAGGACTCGCGGTAGCTTCTTCCGAGCATAATTTCCAGAAAGCCGCCCGGTACAGGATCTGTCTGGGAACCATCGAACGGACTGTCCATCATCATTTGCAACGCAGCGACAGAGCAGCCAGGGCTGTCAAAGCAATCCAGTACATGAGGCCAAGATGGGCATGCTCCAACTGGCTGTAGACGGACAGTCCTATCCAAACACCGACCGTCTCACCTACAGCAGAGGTGAGCTGCCTCATGTTCATCGATTCCACGACAGGTCGGCCCTCGGTGAGGTTAGCAAAAGCAACATTAAGAATTGGCGTGAATACCGTCTCCCCCAACGAAAAGATAAACACCCCACAGAATACAAGGACTACGCCAAGCAATCCCCTTGAAGCATTAAAGAATAGCATCGATATGCCAAGAGTACACACTCCTGACATCATGATCTTCTGGACTTTCACTCCAATTTTTAGCTGGCGTTCCACAAGCAAAGATATCGGAATTTGAATCAACACGACAAGCACTCCATTAGTTGTATAGAACAGAGACCTCATCATAGAACTTGTCGCTATTGCAGAAAAGACTAGGGAAAAACTTGAAAAGAATTGCCCTATCAGGATACTGCCTATCAGCGCTATAATCGTTATTTTTCTCGCATCAGCCGTCCTGAATAATTCACGAAAAATTCTGATCCCCATCGGCGACCTCAGGGAACCTTCGCTCATCATCACGCCTTTCGGGGCAGCCATTGGCGCTAATATCGCAGCGATAAAGAGCGCTACACTGACTCCTAATAGAAACTGCTCATAAATATTTCTATCAAGTATCATATTACCGAGAATAGGACCTACCGCCGCAGTGCAATTCGCGACAACTTGAATGACAGCGAAACCGCGGTTCTGGGAAGCTCTATCAGGAGTTGCTAGCGCTATAAAGCTTCGCACACCAGTACCATTAACACTGAACCCTAGGCCCGCAGCGCCCAGAGCAGCAATTATCGCATAGGGGTTTGCCGTAAGCGCCACAACAGCGTAAGAAACCGAGATCAGAGTAAGAGCAATTCTTACGCAACTTCGCACTGATAAACGGTGAAGTGGCGAAGCAAGAAATAGAGCACCACCACGAGTCATCAGTGTAAGCACGCTTACCGACCCCGCGATGAGCCGTTCCTGCGTACTTCCAAATTTCAATGTAAGCAATAGAGGGAGGACCGGTAGCAACGCAAAGTAAGATGATTGGCTGAGAACTTGGTCTGCCATAATGAGGTTGAATACACGCCCAGGAAGCCGCGATTTTGACGGTTTACTTCGTGTCCCTATTGTCTTCACTGGCACCCCTAGACTTGAGTCCAATCAACGACGCTAACAGCTTCTTTAATCGCTTCATCACAAACTTTATCTTCCCGCACGAATCTTCGAGTTTAATGCTCATATTGGTATGACATATTCGATGCATAAAGCTTTCTCTAGTGAATATTAGACATTATATCTATGCTCTTGGTTCATGCGAAGATTATCGGTCTTTCCAGAGGTTGGCGAAGGGTGCGAATAGTGGTGCTGTCTTCACTGGTTCCGATCATTCACATAGCTGATGGCCTGTCGGTCTATGACGCCAGAACACACCTCGACCGAGAGCTCAACCACGAGCCGCTGTGGGAATAGTGAACACGGAACTCATATTAGCAGCGACCCAATCACGCATCTCAACATGTTTGTGCGTAGAGAAATTATTCATAATTAGGTGCAATCCTTCCTAGAGTAGACAGAAAACCCTTGATGGCGATATTGGACGTTGACAACTCCAGCCACGCGACTGACGACGATGTTTAAAGCTGCGAACAAGGTTATCGTAGCGTGCCGCATAATATAGTCATGGTGTGTGTTTCACTTCTCGCCGTAAAATCTACTGCCACGCAACTAATCTCTGCTTACAGGAGCGACACGCACTACGCAAGCATTAGCAGCGCGATCCAATAACTGAGTCACTGTATGCTCGTCATTACCACGGGCAACAATAGCAGCTACCCTTGCATGCGAACCATTTACTGCATGTGCTACTTCTCCTGGGAAGCATTCCCAATACAAATCGATTTCTTCAGGGACACTGTCATAGAGCGAAACCTCTGATACCACTCCAGGCGAGGCTTCGATAAACTTTGAAGCAGCACACTGGGTTATCTCAGGCAAAGGATGGAGAGGAAGTCCACACAAAGAATCAATCAGATTTCCATAGTAGTCGATCCCTGGTCGCACAGCTGACACAAGATCCGGCGCAATAAAATCTCCGCCTTGACGCACGTGAAATTCTCCCCATACAATTTTTTTCTCAGGTGTGACCCAAAATTCAACATGCAGATTTCCACACTCAATTCCAAGCGCATTTACACAGCTTTGAAGCTGTTCTTCAAATTCAAGTTTGCTGGATATACTGTTCAGATCAGCTGGCTGGATATGACCAATTTCAACGAAATCTTCGTTGGTTGTTTTTGCTGTGGTTGTGTAGATGCATACCCGTCCATCTATAGCAATACCCTCAACTGAGTACTCAATACCCGTGATAAACTCTTCTAAGCAGTAATTCCCCTCGAGAACGACAGCATCAAGTCCAGAAGTATCTTCAACATTTAAGATGTGTCTAACGCCAACACTGCCCATTCCTATGGATGGCTTAACAATCCAGCCTCTTGGGCTATCGGTTGGTTTTTCAACGACAGCGCCTGATGCATCACTAAATTGTAGGCACCCATCAGAAGTCACTCCAACAATACGCAAGCTTTGTGGCTGATAGATACCAGCTTTTCGAAGCGCATCGCGGCACGCTGGTTTATCTTGGATACGTTCAATACAATCAGCAGTATTTCTAGCAACACCAATAGCTTCAGCTAAAAGACTATTCTGCAACTGATAATTTTCGCGCAGTGCCGTTGAAAGAGCTATCTTTCCAGGGCATCGGGTTTCAATTTCTGTCGCTATTTTAGCGATCTCATCAGCATCTAAGCTTCTCCTGTAGGGTCCGGATATTCTAATTAAACAATCGACAGAAATCGGCGGAATTTTGTTCTTTAGTTCTTCCTCGAAATCTACGCCACATATCATTATGTGGCGCTTCTGGCACGCTTCATAGAAGCTTTTAAACCAATGCGTTGAGGCATGAGATCCAGATGTGGTGACACCTACCAAAACCGCCCATTTTCTTTCAGCCACTACGCTGTCACGAGAAAACATTTAACCATTCCCTTCTTCCAAAACCTTCATGTGCATAATGCCCTCCGGTCACTTCGATCAATCTGTACGTCTCACTCGTAGCTTCACGCCATTGGACGGCCTCTTCGGAAGAAACAATCTTATCATCAATAGCGGAAACACAGGTTATAGGGACATGAATCTGCTTAAGTTGGTTACCACAACACGATTCCGCCAGTAAGAGATCATCGAGCGTAGGGCGAACAAACAGATCATCGGATTCATCGGAGTTCAGAATACTTTTAGGAGTCAATCCGTAGCTACGCATACGCTGCCGTGCACGTTCCAAGTTCCATCCCTCTCGCTCCCCCCTGTAACTCTTAGGACTTTGCCCACATAAGGCAACCAAACGAGTCGCGAAAATTCCGTCATTTTCTAAAATATTAGCAGCTACGAACGACAACATCGCGCCAAAGCTAACCCCGGCGAGTATCAACGGCCCAGTCGGAATTTCGAAGGATGATCGAAACTTGCTGACGAACTCTCCCATGGTTCTGATGCCGGGTTCAAGTAATCGTTGACCCCTGCCAGGCGGGCAGTAACCCCAAACTGTAGTATCCCCCTCTAAGACAGACATCGATTGAAAGGCAGGAGCTCCGGCACCCGTAGGAGGGAATATCAGGACTGTGGAGCAACAAGAGGTAGTTGCTGAACTAATACGCTGCCAAACTTCCGGATTCAATGCTCACGCTCCTCAACAGGCATCAGCAAGCTGACCAAGCAGGAAATCGTTGGATTGGAATAGAAGTTCCGCAAGGGGACACGAACACCAAACTGTTTACCGATGGCGGTCAAAAGCTGAACAGCGCGCAACGAATTTCCACCTGCGGAGAAAAAATCACGATCTTCACCGTGGATCTTCTTTCCAAGGACCATATCCCAGATATTTTGCACTTGATCGTGAACACTGTTACGCTGCATTTGTCCTTGGGATATTCTGTCGTGATCGTAGAGTTCGCTCTGTGCTACCAATTTCAGGCACTCGCACCGATCTATTTTTCCCGTTCTTGATCTAGGAACATTCTGCGTAGTTACGATCTTGAGAGGAATCATATAGGAAGGTAGAAATTCGGCAAGACGAGAAGTCGTGACCTGAGACTCCCATTCGCGTGGAATCACGAGCGCCAAAAATCCACCACTGCCTTGGTGATAAACTGCACCACATTGTTTCGTGGAGTTAGCAACTCGAGCTGCAGCTCTTTCAACCTCTTCCAAGTGGATCTTGTGTCCAGCGATATTTACCGCATTATCGAGCCTGCCAACCAGTGAAAGGACACCATCCTTGATGATTCCCAGATCACCAGTCCGTATTTCACGTTGTCCACTTCCAAGTGTAAAGAACGCATCGTCCCCTGGACTGAGTTGACCATTAACGATATATCCATCGGCCACTGGGGCACCCTGTACGCATATCTGTCCCTCTTCCCCAGATAACTTTTCGTTACCTTTCATGTCCCGAATTACAATTTTCGTAGCACAGATCGGCTCGCCAAGGGGGATAGGGTCCGGAATGCTACCTGACCGAGAAACCTCGAAACTTGTTGTGTTAGCCGACGTCTCAGTAGCTCCGTAAAGATTCACTACTCGCGCACGGGGCGCGATCTCGAAGAATTGACGGACAACGCTTGCCATCAGCTGGTCTGCACTGCTGCACGCTAGACGGAGCTGAGGAAGAGTGCTCCCTTGCTCTGTGGCAATGTCACACAAGCTGGCTAGTGCTGGAGGTGTCGTAAAAAGGTGGGTAGCACCACTAGACGCAAGTCGATCGAACATCACGTCAGGTCTGCTACGCTCGATATTAGTAATCAAAACACCAGTAACACCTGCCAGCAGAGTCCCCAACACTTCCCAAAATGAAGCAACAAATGAGAGTGGCTTCTGGACGACCACAAGATCGCTTGACTCGTAAGGGTAGGCGTTCCACATCCACGTGATACGGTTCCGCACCGCATCCATTCCTACTTGGACGGCTTTCGGAACTCCTTCTGATCCAGATGTGAAATATAAGAATTTTGATTTATCGCTCCAGGTCAAGGACCTGACATCACTTATCCAGTTCCCTGCAAAAATTGCTTCTTCCGCTGTTGAGTCGTCGATCAGAACCGTTTTAGACCCAAGATTAATAATCATGTCCCGCTCTCGTGAAGCCGGAATATTCAACGGAATCCAAGCAATCTTGACAGGCAACGTCACAGCTGCTATTACAAGGGCAACAGATTTGGCGGATAAATCGAGTCGAGCAGCAAAAGTAACGCCCTCACTTTGTTCTCGGTTGAACCACCTTCTCCACGCAAGGATATTTTTAACTAGCTGTTCCCATGAGCATTGCTCGCCGGCGGGACCGGTCAGACAGACATCACCTGGTTTCTGAATGACTATATTACGAAACCCCTCCAGCAAATCATGTGACGGTTGCATCTTTATCTCCCTTCATACTACATCAATAGCTTTTGAGCATTGTTATCTGAGATGTATCACAATCATTAAGGGCGGTTTTTATGGCATTAGCGACAGTCGTCTTCCCCGAGAGCCAATCAGAGGTAAGGAACCACGCTGTAAGAGCCAGTACTTTATTAGCGCGTTCTGGTGTCACATACGCCACTTTATAAGCAAGTTGCAAGGTATAATCTTCGCCGTGTCGCTGGATATAAAGAGACGCATCATATTTCGTAAACCCAGTATTCAATTCAGTTAAGTGAAGGCTTCGATCACCATCCCAAAACTCCAGAGACGGGTAAGTAAGCATATTCACCATCGTGCTAAACAATGGATCCTCGTTCGTGTGATCAGCGAACTCAGAAACAACCTTGCTAAATACGCTGTCACCGAATGAGACAGCTTCAGTCACATTAGATATCATCGAACGTACTGTGTCACTAATTTTCTTTTCGACATCTATACGAGTTCGTATTGCAATCATGTTAAGCATCAGAGTTGGGACGCCAATTTCATACTCATCGTTTCGCCCTGCTACTGGTGCACCGACAACAAAATCATGTTGGTCAGAGACCGCTGCCAACGCTAACGAATAAGCAGCCACGAATACTGCAAATGGGCTTGTACTCAATGCATGCGCAGTGGAACGGATCTCAGCAGTCGCTTCGTCATCTAGAGAGACCTCTATAACAGAAGCAGCGTAGGGATCACACGAACTATTTAATGTATCGCGCAATGGGAAACATGATTTCACTCCATCGAGTGATTTTGACCAAAATTCTCGTGCTTCAGCGGATATCTCTTCAGGTTTCGACAGATGTTGGAAATATTCCAGAGCTGAAGTCATAGCTGTCTTGACTTCGATCTCCTGATCGTCCATGTTACGACACTCAAAAAGAGAAATTAACTGTTCCATGAACTTCATTGCTCCCCAGCCATCGATAAGGATCTCGTTCATGGTCAAAACGAACCAGGTAGAATATCCATTTATACGGATCTCGTCCACGGCGATAGCGGGACCTTCCTCCAGGTTAAAAGGGACTGCTGCTTTCATCCAACAGATCTCACGAGCCTCTTGCGCAGAGGCCACTTCGTGTATTGAGATTTCATCCATATCGATAGCAGAGATAGGAAACGTCTGTGTAAATCTCCCAGTTGAATCCACTCCAAACTTCGCCATTAGCTGTGGATTCGCCCGTAATGCCTGGCCAAGAGCACGACGGATTCTATCGGTGTTCGACCCAGCGCATTCTAACAATATCTGATAATTATAGTAAGGGCTTTCAGGCTCCAGTAGCCATTGAAAATAAATTCCTTGCTGAGCCGGATTCATATCACAAGTCAAAGGAATTTTGACGTCATCAAAGCGGGAAGGAGATCTTTTTGCAGAGGTCGATTTCTTCGGAGATATCTGTTGTGCTTGATATTCTTTTGCTAGAGAGCCTAACGTATATGAAGAAAGCAAATCTCGTACTCTTACGTAAGATCCTCGTGAGCGGACAATATTGGCTAGCTGAATTGCTCGAAGAGAATCGCCTCCGGATTCGATGAATGTTAGTTCTGGATTCACAGGAGTGCCAAGCACGTCCTGAACGAGAAGAATGAAAGAGTCCTGATTCTGTTCAACTCTACCGGGAATGGATCCCTCTCTTGACTCTTGAATTTCATTCAGTAACAGTTCCCCGGCACGGCGCTCTAATAACTTAATATCTACCTTGCCATTTGAAGTAGTGGGAATATCAGTAACCTCTATCCAACGGGATGGACACATCACTCTCGGGAGACTGCTTTTCGCGCGATTATTAAGCATTTTGGGAGTAACTAAACAATCGGCGCGAGGAAGATAGAATGCGGCCAAGCTAGCGTCTCCTTGGCGAAGAAACTGGTGCGTCGTTTCTCGGAGCACCATTGCGCGACGTTCACGGACACGAGGGTGGAATTTAACCACTACAACGTCTTCAAGCTCTGGGATTTCTCGAAGGATACGGTTCTCGATTTCACCGGGCTCAATCCGTACTCCACTAATTTTTATCTGTCGATCAGCGCGGCCATCGTAAACCAGCTGACCATCCGCTCGCTGGTGAACGAGATCTCCGGTGCGGTATATTCGGAATGGGTATCCATCAATCCTGGCAAATGCTTGAGCGGTTTTATCTGGGCTTCCGATATAACCTAAACCCACACAAAGACCAGCAACAAAAAGCTCGCCTTGCGCTCCAGGAGAAACTGGACGCCAAGTACCTTCTGCGTACTCTAGGACGTATAAAGACGTATTAGGTATTGGAATTCCGATGGGAACTTCACCTGAGTTAAGCGATTCGCCATCCACGATCGCATGCGTTACATCATCAGAACATTCCGTAGGACCATACGCATTAATCAACGGGACAAACGGAAATTTGTCTGCCCAGTCTCTAGCCAACCGAAGGGGTAATTCTTCACCAGTCACCAGAACATACTCAAGCCCAGAGAAAGACACGCTTGACCCAATTTCGTGAATAAGTTCACGAAATACTGTCGGAACTAGTTCAATGTGTGTTATATGTTTCTCTTCCAGTAAAGAAAAAAGCTCATGTGGATCCTGTGAAATACCGTTGGGGACGATACGTACTGCACCGCCTACCAGTAAAGCTGAACAAAATTGCCAAATGGATACATCAAAGGTGGTAGGTGCCGTCTGGGCCACAACTGAGTCAACACCAAGATGAAGGAGATGGGCTTTGCTATGCAAGTGATTCATCATGCCCATATGCGCGATTAGCGCACCTTTCGGTTCACCTGTGCTACCCGAGGTGAAAAAGCAGTAGCTTGGAGCGTTGAAAGGATCATCCACACGCTCCAGAAATGTGACTCCTAATGGTGCCTTTGCTTCCGTTACGTGCGAGGTATTTTCAGTGAAAATGGCGACCGCGTTCGTGATTGTCTTAATATGTTTACGACGAGCCTCTGGCCACTGAGGATCAATGGGTGTATAGATGGCACCTACGGCACTACAAGCTAGGATATCGACAAGACATTCGATACCGCGCGAGTGCTCTGAAATGACTACTCTTCCAAAGGCATGTTTCTTTTCCAAGAGATAGGCTCGATTGTTAACTCGATTCAATAACATTTCGTAGGTGATTTCTTCATCATGAATATCTATTACGGCAACGTGATGTGAAGTGATCTGGGCCCATTCAACTAAATACGAGTAGAGTGTGCGTTCTAAAGGCCAGTCGACGTTTTCCCCGACCAGTGCACTCCGGGTAGCGAGCAAGCTCAACCCATTTTTTTCCAAACTTTTGGTAAGGTTTATCACTCTATATTCACCGTTTCATGTCTCCGTGAAAGTCTGGAACACGTAATCCATCGCCGGATATTTGAACGTGCTCGTACAAGCTTTGAGCAACAGCAAGGTCCAAAATTCCTAAACCAAAAGGAGAGAATACGGTTGGATGATCAGGGTCAAGCTGCTTCTCAGAGCATATGAATTCCGCCAGTGTGCCTGTGATGAAATTTCGATTTCCGTTCAATTGTTCGAGGAGGTGGGGTGTAGTGTTTGCCTTCAGGCAATGTTCAACATCATCAAACACGTTATTAGCCGTTCGAATGGTCTCAGGGTGTAAATCACGAAGCGAGATATTGAGAACGAGCTGGTTCGGTTGGAAACGTACACTCATCGGCACATAAGGAGTTCCGGCGCTGGTGGCTAATAGCACGAGATCACAGCCAAGAGCTTCTTCTAAACTGACTACCGAACACTCGGGGCCGTGGCGAGTGACTATACGTGCGACTAATTCACTATTTAAATCGTGAATTTTCACTGGAACCGCTGTCGTGTATAGCGACTTAATAAAATGTAAAGTTGTCTGTGCGATAGGGCCACTGCCTACTACACCGATACTCGTAGGAGCACCGTGAAGAACTCGAACTGCAAGCGCAGCCGAGGCAGCTGTACGAGCCGCACTAATGCGGCTGGCCTCGATGAACGCATAAGCATAGCCGTTATCTGTGTTATTTAGCACGATGACTGCTGAAGCTCTTTGTAGCCCATGATCAACATTCTCAGGAAAGCTAGAAATCCATTTAATTCCCGACACACAGGTTTGATCATTGATATAAGATGGCAACGCTATGATACGATCTCGTGGAGCATCTGGAAACCGAAGAAAATAACTATCGGGACATACTGTATTTCCAGCGTGATGTGCTCGATAAACACGTTCAACAAGATCGATGAGAAACGACTCTCTGCCTTTTAAAAATGTTTCGACAAGCTTGGCGTCTATAATTAGCATTTCACCATATTTCGTCATTTAAATACCTTCCGTTTCTTTCACTTCGTGCGCAACAGGACGAATGGCATAATTAAATGCTGATTCCCCAAAGTTTTCCATAACCCAATCGTCGTTATATACTCCATCCAGATACCTTTCACCAAGATCCGGCGCAATAATGACAACGCGGCTTCCCTCGGGAATTTTATCTCGAAGAGCATCAAAAGCTGCTAGCACAGTGCCAGTCGATCCACCCGGTAAAAATCCTTCTACCTGCGCAATGCGTCGGCACTGTCTCACGGTATCGATTTCATCAATATAATACCGTTTTAGAGGAAATTTTTCGTCAAAGATTGGTGGCTTTACACTAGCGCCTAGACCAGGGATATATCGCCGCGAAGGAGCTCCTCCGAAAGTCACTGAACCAGTGCTATCAATAGCATAAACTTTGGTGCATGAACCACGCTTCATGACAGCCCTAGATACACCCATAAGCGTGCCAGTGGTACCAGCACCTACAAATAGGTAATCAGGATCTCCTAACTCTTCGACGATCGCTCTATATGTCTTTTTGGAATGAACCTCAGGATTGGCTACATTTTCGTACTGGTTTGTCCATAAAGGCCCTCCTGGCATCTCTACTAATTCGCGAACTCTAGCAAGTCGCGTCCCAAGAAATCCGCCCGCTGCATCCAATGATTGAACAACTTCCACTTCCGCGCCCAGTGCACGCATATGCGAAATCGACCTTGAATTTGCATTCAGATCTGTAACAATTGTTAATTTGTATCCTCGGCGCGCACATACACCGGAAAGTGCTATGCCTAAACTCCCAGAAGAAGACTCTACGACCCAACCTCCTGGCTGAAGACCATGAAGCTTTTCTAAGCTATCGACGAGTGCAATAGCCGTCTTGAGTTTTACGGAACCAGCAGTGTTTAAACCTTCTAATTTTGCGTAAACATCATGTTTAGGAAATGAATTTTTCAAGCGGACAAATTGAGAGTTTTCATCTAGTTCTTCAATAGATCCTGCAATCATTTATTTGCTCCTACTGCGCATGACATGACATCGGAAGTTTTCATAACATACAAGCAAATTATAATGAGGAGTCTTGTACAGGCTATGGGCGTTATTAGAAGAGGTTTAGGCAAGAAGTTAAGGATCTTGATCATGTTGATCCTGCCTACGAATGGCGTTGATAGAATGACAGAGACAACAACACATATGCGTGACCTCCCTAGTGATACACGCTGAAGTAACTTGTCACCTACTTCATGAGCTAGTCTATCTCCTTATAGGACCACATAAAAGAGAGGACCAAAAATTGATCTACATTTCTCGTGTGTCACTCGATACATTCCCCAAGAGTGCCTTGCCACAGCTGATGGAAAGAGCTAGTCCTGAACGACGAGATAGAGCACGAAGATACGTGCGAATCGATGACTGCTTGCGCTGCCTCATAGCTGACGAACTCCGGGCCTATTCATTGAAGCTTGATTACAAGGTGCCAGTACAGTCAGAGGTATCGAAGAACGCTTTCGGGAAGCCGCTACTAGCAAACCGCGATGGTCCTAAGTTCAACTTGTCGCACGATGGGAAGTGGATTGTCTGTGCCACAAGCCCACATCCTGTAGGCGTAGACGTCGAGGCAGTCGCTGAGCCAGGTTTAGCGGTGGTCTCGAACGATTTTTCAGTGGAAGAAGTGGAGGCCTTGCGGACGACCGCTACGGCTCCCCTCTCCATCGCTCGAGCGATGATCTGGACACGGAAGGAGGCATACCTCAAATATCTGGGGTTGGGTCTCACTGTTCAGTTAGATTCTTTTTCAGTAATAGATCAAACCTTGCTGTCGCCAGCTGAAGGGATGACAGACGGTATTCAGTTTTATAGTTGGTGCGATGCCGATAACTCGCATGTGATCTCTGTCTGTGGCCACGGCGAGGAAGTCGTCATCTCTTGCGTCAGCGGGCAAGAATTACTAGATGGACTGCCACCATCTCACTGTTCAGAAGAACCTCAAGAGCAACTTCGTTGGTTGCCCAATCTTAGTTAAGATCATTTTGTAATTATCAAAATTCCAAGTCGCCTCGAGAAAAGCATTAACAGAGATCATATCTCACCAGGAGAGATGCGGCTTAAATAACCTTCTCTTTCAATCCTTCATGACAGCTAGGCTCTTCACCTCGTCACGATCAAGTACTGGATCACTCATGATAGATTTTTCGTGCTCAGCAATGCATCGTGGGCACTTTTTGAAAAAAACTGATCCGAAACGAGTTATACCTGCTGGTAGTGGCCCGTAATTAGTAGCTATCTTGGCTATAGCTCCCCATGAAGGAAGAACCCATTCCACAGACTGTCCTTGAGCAGGTACATCCGCTGAACGTCGATAATCAAATCCACCCAAGAGCTCCGCAAGATCCCAATAAGCATAAAATAGATCCGAGGCCAAATCGCTCTTCGAATGGACTTCTTGTCGCAAGTCACCATCGTGTAAAATAGCGATAGTGGATCCCCGATCCTCCCCATGCACCAATGGTGGCATGGAAGAAAATTTCCGAGTATTATAGACATGTACCCAACCAGATACGGATTGCTCTGGAGCCATCGGGACAACATGTGCTGGTATGGAATCGAATCCTAAATAAAAAGCTGCTCGACACCTGTGGGCTCCATCAAGGATGATGTAAGGTGCCCCTTGGGCTACGTGGATGCTTTCTCGTAATGCTTCATGTTCTAGCAATTTTGTAAGACGCTTGAGACGCAAAGTCTCACATTCCTCATGCCATACGAGTTGGTTTAGCGGAAGATACGATGATAACTCACAGCTACTACTAATTTTCATCAATTTCATCAACTCTCAATGCACTATTAATGGCAACCTGGTCTTGAGATATCCGATCTATGACTCGGACCACTTTTTCATTGAGTAAGACAGTTTCTAGTATGTTTACTACGAATAAGGGAAAACTTTCTTCAATTTTACCTTAGGGAAAGATATCTCATAGTTCCGCATCACGACTATTGAAATTTGTAGATCGACCGACTTCTATAACCGATAAATTATGGGCGACTACAGCGATGTCTGTCGAGGCACCAACGATGATTCTCGACAGCCCTGGACCCGCACTATCTCTTTTTGGGATGGAACGCATCGCATTGGCAATGCCTGACAGATCATGCTCTTCCGATCCTTGTCCATACTTAACTGATGACCGCAGAAGCACAGATGCGGTAGGCATGGGCGGTGTCCGGATCATCCCCCCTTGGGAGCTAAGAGACCGTCGTTGATCACTACATCGAACAAGGCCTGCAGGATAGGTTTACAAAACCGATCCGCCGCTACCACCAGTTCTGACACAAGCTTACGTACCATTGTTGATGCCATATCGCTCCTTCGCAGAAGCGTTCCGGGGGCTCGCAGACGGCATTGGCACCTTGGCACCGATGTCCGTGAATCCACAACGGAACCTGAAACTGCCCCACACGGTCTGATGCTCCGACTTTCGTCAGCTTCCCCAGATCATCCGGGGCATCAATCCATTACCAGATTGACACTTAGCACTGTACCCTCACCAAGACCACACCAGCATCGAGGACGGTGGGAGAGAGGCGAACCCGCCACCACACGATGCACAAATACAAAAATACATAGGCATCATGATGCTCTTGGGCATCTCGCATACCCCCGTACGGTGCCCAAACTCAATCCCTACGCAAAGCTCGCAGGCCTAAGTCTGCCCATCAAAATCATGGCTTTCACCAAACATCGATTTCTACACCGACTAGCCGACCCCTATCGGCGACATTGCCATACTGCTGACCCGCCTGGTCCTCTAGCCACGACAACGCATCCCGGAACATCCGCACGTCTTCCAAAGCGAAACCGCAGTCGTAGCCGCCCTTATCCCCCAACCGCACCATCTGGCGCTCCCGACGGCCACCTTCATCGACTTCGATCCATAGTTTCGCGTGCATCCGCTGGCCTCGGCCTTCTGACAGGATCTCGGTGAGCAGATCGGAGGCTTGTCCTCGCGCATCCTCGTTGTCGCGAGGGAATTGGAGTGTGTGGGAAGAACGGTGGTGGGGCAGGTTTGTGACCTCGTGACGCAGCAGGTTGCGCTTGCGCATCTGCCGTTCGAGGCGCTCGGGCTGACTCGTTGACGGGGTTGTGCCGTGGCGGCGTTTCCTCGGCAGGGTTTCAATGTGTTCCTCGCCCAGCACCTCCTCGTCGGACTGTTGTGGTGCGCGGCTTCGTCTCGGGTGCAGGAGTTCGGCATCCGGTTCGGTGGGACGGTGAGATGGTTTTCCGCGCTTATCGCGTACCTTCGCGGTCCGGCCTTTGCGATCATGCCGACGCCGCGGCGGGGTAACCTCCTCGCCCCGCTCCAACTGTGTTAACGCCTCGACCAGGTTGGTGCCAGGCTTAAGCCCTTTTAGCACGAACCGCACCAGGCGGGGGTCTCGGCCGATTCGTCGGGCAATCTCGGCTTGGCTCCACCCTTCGGCTAACAGGGTGCGCACCAGGTCCTGAGCCCGATTGTCACGCTCAGTCACTGGTCGCCTCCTCGGGGAGTCCTACTTGCTCGGCCTGCTCTGATAGAGCAGCCCGCTCCGATCCGGTCTGAGGCGCTTCCAAAGGGCCCGGCAAGACACCTTTGACACGCAGCCGCCCGTCCTTGCCGTCATCGCCGCCCCCCTGGGCCACAGGGAGCGCCCAGGGGGGCACGTTGCTGGTGTAGATAGCGTCGCCGTGGATAGCCAGCAGGGTGCGGGAGTTCATGCGTAGTGCTCCTCCCTTGGTTGTGGCGTTTTTTCCGGTGGTGGGGTCGGCGATGGGTGTGTTGAGGGTGCGTACGCGGGACAGGGCCCAGATGCGGGCGGCGATTTCGGGGTGCCAGGTGTCGGGGTCGGGGCGGCGGCGGGCGGTTTGGTATTGGTAGGCGATGGTGTCACCGGTTTTGTTGCGGATGACGTCGAAGCCTTCGATGTCGGAGGGGATGTCGTCGGCGTCGTAGACGACGGTGGTGGTGACGGGGTTGGAGGCCGACATTTGGCCGATGGTCACGCGCAGCATGTTTTTCAACGCGGAGGTGAGGATTGTCGTGGCGGTGGGGTTTTTGTCTGCCCAGCGTTTCTCGGCGATGTCGATCATGTCTTGGATGGTTTTGACCCATCCTCGGATGGGATCGACTTTGGTCAGTTTGATCCCTTCGAGGAACTCGATGGGCTGGGTGATGGGCCCATTTGGTCCGGCTTCGGTGTCCCAGCCTTCGTCGATGGCTAGTTTCAGTTCGGCGGTATCGACCCATGTTTCGTGGGTGGTGCCGGGCACGTTGGGCCAAAACCATCCTGCTCGTCCTTTGGTGCGTTTGACCGGTAGTAGGCCGATGTCGTCCCACCAGGATGGCACGGTGAAGCGGATGTGGTAGCGGGCCGGGTGCCAGGGGTTGTTGGTGAACAGGTCGCGGGCTTCGGTGGCGCTGAGCAGAGTGGCGGGTGCGGCACCGATCTCTCCGGTCACTGATCCGGCATACATGAATCGGCCGTCGATGTACACGAAGTTAGGGATAGGGCCGGCAGGCACGGTGGGGCGCCAGCCCTTTTCGCGGTCCTCGGGGTTGCCGTCGTCGACGCATAGTTCGTAGCGGTGCTGAGGGGAGGTGTGTTGGATGAGTGCGCCCAGTTCGGGGTCCATCGGCTCCATGCGATAGGACTCGGGGGTCCGTAGCTTCCAGAGGTTGATTCCTTCTGCTCCGGGGCGGTCCATGAGGGCCCAGTCGCGGTCGATTCTGGTGGCGATGATGTGGGTTAATTCGCGCCATGCCCAGCGGGCCTGGATTGGGGTGAGGGTCTGGCCAGGGAACCATTCATCAGCGACCAGAATGTCGAGGTTGCGGTCGGTTTCTTTGTGGGTGAACCGGCCTCGGGCGGGCCGCCCGGACAGCATGAACAGGCCCCGCACGTGCCAGTCCTGGTTGAACTCGCGGGTGTGAGCGGGGGTGTCAGGCAGCAGCCAGGATTGAGGCTGGTCGGGGATGTTACCGCAGACGATCAGGCGTCGGGCGTTGTGGTGTAGCGCGGTTGTTAGCAGGTCTGACAGGGTTGCGTGCTTGGTGCGTCGTCCCCCCAGCACTGGCAGGATCTCGTTTCCGGCCGCGTCGACTCCCCGGGCGGTGTCGATGTCTAGCCACACTGTTTCGGGGTCGGGTGGCCGATGTGGGGCGGGACGGCGCTGCTCCTGGTCGTCTCTCATGGTTTCCTCCTTTGGGCCAGGGAGCGGCCGGCGTCGAGGGCGTTCATGCGCTCGCGTTGTTCTTCGCGTAGTTGGTAGACCCGGCCTCGTGACACTCCTGCTGCCTCGGCGATGGTGGTGGCCGGCAGGTGGCCGATGGCGGCAGCGTCGGCAAGGACGTCACGCCAGGCCAGGTCAATGGTTCCCAGCTGGGCTAGAGCTTCGTCGCGGCGGCGGGTGGCATCAGCCACTACGGAGGCCCACCCTGTGGGGTGGATGGTCTTGACGACGATTCGGTTGTGGCGGATGGGGCCCCATGCATCAGCGGGGACTTGCCAGCCGTGATTGGCGGCGGACTCGGTGATCTTGAGGCGTCGCTCAGGTGCGCGGGTGCGGGCAGTGACGTCGGTGTTCCAGGTCTGGACTGGTACCCACGTCCCTTCTCGGATGCGTTCGATGACGCACGTGGTGACCTCGTCGGTGACTGTGATGACCAGACGATAATCTTTCCCGTCTGGGGTGGTTCGGTAGCTGGGCATGTCACCCTCCCCTATCTGTCAAATGAGCTAGACACAGTGTCTATTTAATTTGACGCAAAGTCAAGTGTGCTAGACGCCTTTGTGTGGATCCGCCCGCCCAGACAGGCACTCACGTCTCATGACCCGCCGCGACGTCTTAACGAAACCAAACCGCTTATAGAACCGCTCCGCAGCGGGCCCGGAGGGCTTCAGTTCGAGGGTGAGACCGTGCTCGTCGGCCCATTGGCAGACTTGTGTGAGGATCTGTGAGCCGTGGCCTTGAGTGCGGGGGACGGCGTGGACGCACATGAGCATGGGGCCGTGGCGGCGCGCTGGCGGGGCCACGTAGGCTCCGCCATGCCAGTCCGGTGTGGTCTGCCAGCTTCGCCATGTCGCGGTACGCCAGTGGTGGGCTTCGAGGGCCACCATGATCACCGCGACGACGACGAGCGTTGCGGCCCCGATCATGGCCAGCTCACCCTGGCCAGGCCAGTTCCCGCAGATGATCCAGTCTCTTAACGCCCAGATGATCGCGGCTTCCACGCCTGCTGCGATCGGGATGAGCAAGGCAGAACGACGGTGTCCTGCCATGATCTCGGTGATCTCGCTGCGATGCCACGACAAGGAGAATTCCCACGACTCTTGAATCATGCTGATGTGTGAACGGCTTCTTCGGCTTCGCCCTGCCATAGTTTCTCCAAACGACGCTCAGCCAGCTCGTCGGGACACGGCGACAGCCTGCCGCACTCGGAGCAGACCCCGAAGTGGCGCGAGAGAGTGATGACCGGCTCGTCGGGAGCATGAACCGACTCGATGCCCGGGTGCTGCTCATCGGTGAGTCCCGAAGCGTGGCTGATCTCGATCAGACGGAGGTGGACCATGCCGTCGTAGCTGTCGGCTCTCTCGACATGGAACGGGTAGGAGCCGTCCGCGGTGTGGCCTGCAACCAGGTCCCCGATCTTCAACTGGCTGGCGGTCATGGTTCGCACCGGCGGCAGCGGGGTCCGGGTCGCGTTGATCCTCATGGTCTCTCCTTGCTTCTGCGCCTTCATAGATGAAGGTGCCACAGCCGGGGTTGATGTGCGGAACCACAGCCACTTTTTCAATAAATCCATCACCAATCCATCACCACGGTCTCACCCCTTCCCAAATGTGTAAACCATGATTTACACATTTGGGGCATGATCGAACCCACAACCATCTCCACCACGCCCCGCGTGGCCATCATCTCCCCCAGCGGGCCAGCACGGTTCTGGGGCGAGCCTCCCAGCATCGCACTGCGCCGACACGGCCGGTCCCCCATGAGGTCCCTTCCTTCCGGGGCCCTGCTGCTGGTGTGGGACGTCACCGTTTTGACCGGGCCCACTCTCGGCCACCGCGTGCGTCCTCTCAGTAAGGACGCCGAGCTGACTGCCCGGCGCTGGCTCGACCAGGTCGCCGACAACCCCGGCTTCCTCGACACCCTTATCGAGGCCGCCCGCATCACCAATGGATGGCATCACGCGACGCCTCCGCACATTCAGGCCCCTTACCGGACCCTTCATCAGTGAACGGAGGTACAACGACATGACCAGCGACATTGACATTGACCGGACCCACAAACCCGACGACCGCGCCGAGGCTCCTCTTTACCGGTCCTGGGCCAGGAGACTCGTGCACGTCTCCGGGATGCCCTGGCGTATCGTCGCCGCCCTGGCCGGGGTCTCCCCCACCTCCATGCACCGGCTTCTATTCGGCCGCAACGGTCGACCCGTGGAATGGATCGGCATCAATGATGCTCGCGCCCTGATGGATATCGGCATCGATGATCTCGCCTCAGCGTCCACCGACCGTATCCCGGCCCGCGAATCCCGCGAGCTGTTGGTAGCCCTGCACACCCTCGGCTGGACCGATGAGCATCTAAGCCGCTGGCTGACCAGTTCCGACCTCGACCTGGCCACCACCCCCAAGGCCCTCTACGTCACCCGGCTATCCGCCGCCCGCATCCAGGCCACCTACGACATGCTCATCAGCCAACCCGTCCGCCGCTGCGGCCACCCCCGCACCCCGCCTATCTCGTCCCAGACTCCGGTTACCTCGCCCCAGCCCGGGCCCGAGGATGCCGAAACGTTCCAGCCCGCCCTGTTCGAGCTAGCCGACTGCGCATGAGACCCCACACAAACATGGTTGAATCGAAGGGCTCAGCCAGCAGCCAGTTACCAGGAGTCCCCGTGCGTCTATACCGCGCTGTTCTTACCCACACCGACATCCAGATCACCGTCCGCATCTGGAGCACCACCGACCACGACTGGACCTGGACTCCCCTCGACACCTGGACCCCCGACCCGACCCCGACCACACCAGCCCAACTGGCCGACGAACTCCACCGACACGGATGGACCACCCCCGAGGACCCCACCACCCTCACCAAGGTGACTGTGATCCCCGAGAACTGGCAGGCCCTCGTCGACCACGCCCTCGCTGCCCGAAACCACCAAGCCAACCAGCTGCGCGTCGCCGAGAACATCCTCACCGACATCCTCGGCGACGCCGCCGACGCCGGCCTTTCCGTGACCTTCCTCGCCCAGGCCGCCGGACTGTCCCGAGCTGCCTTCTACAAACGCAGCGCTAAGACCATCAACTCTATGAGGCACACCGACCAGCCGCGCGAAGACCCCTCCCAGCTCACCCGAGCCGAGAAAACAGCACTCAGCCTGGGCGACGAGTGATCCTCACACCTCCTGCGACAGCCCGGCCGTGGAGCCTTCCCACACGTGTCTAGCCAGCACTGACCGGGAAAACCTATTCGCGGCACCACACCGGGCCCACTCACCAGTCACCTACACCCCCGACTGCCCCTCGCGAAGACCCAACCAGCGAACCAAGCCCCCAATGCGCCCACCACGATCAGCACACCCACGGCGACCACCAGGTGGGAAGCACTAACCGACCCCAACAACCCAAGATCAAACAGGCCCTGCCCGGGAACGCCGAGCAGCCCGTGATCGCGAAGCCATGCTCCGAGATGACCGATGATTTTAGGGGCCATCTTCTTCAGCAGGGCTATCCCTCCGATACCAACAACGATGAAGGCGAGGATTTCTTCGCATCCGTTGTTTCCTTCTCCGGTGGGGCCGTTCATGCTGCCTTCTCGGGGTGGACGGCCAGCCAGCCGATGAGGTTGTCGGCGACCTGTCCTGAGGTTTCGATCAGTTCGACCTGTCCAGCCTGCCATGCGCGCGATGCGCCGGCCAGCAGTGATGCCGGGGCCCCTGCTGCGCGGCTGAGAGAAGCGACTTCAGTCAAGGCGGTGCGTAGCTCCTCGATGGCGCTTTCGATGTACCAGCCGCTGTCGGTACTGGTCTCGGCGGCGTCGGTGGCGGTGATAAGGGCGTCGGTGAGGTTGTTGACGGCATGGTCGAGATCAGCGATGCTCGGTAAAGCTACGGGAGTCACGGTGTGTTTTCCTTCCAGGGATGCCTTCACTGGTAAAGGTTCCCTGGGTCCGGCCGATGTGCGGTGATTTAAGAAAGATGCTCCGCATCAAGTCGTTTGAGTCAGGAAAATTCGGCTAGAACGGCACCAAGGTTCGCTCCCACTCGTCCAAACCTGTGGCGGGGCTGCCCCTGTCTGAACGCACATGCGTGTGCACTGTCTGCGGGATGATCCTGGACCGCGGCATCAACGCCGCGGTCAGCCCCGCTCGCTAGCCACGATGGGCACAGGAGAGCGGCCCGGGGCAGGAGGTCCGTCTACCCTCCGAGGCAGCGGCTGCTGGCAATGAAGCGTCATTTCCCCTCGGGGAACCGGGCATTGGCAACGGCACTTTGAGACTGAGATGCCACTATCTGACATCCAGACATAACCGTTAGTGGTCGTTTACGGTCGCTTGTATAACAAGTTATTATTGTAGTACAATATTTGGCATGGCCATCATTTTTACTGAGAGCGCCGCTCGACATGGGTTCACCCGTGACGACGCAATTCACGCTATGGAGACTCCCGAGGTGTTCACGCCCCACTTTGATCATTCCCGTACTGGGAGTCCTGATGTGGCGGCATGGATTGGCCCGGCGAGAGGAGGGCTCACCATTGAGGTGTTCGCCACGGTGATCCGACCTCACACAGTCGTGGTCTTTCACTGCATGGAAGTGCGACCTTCAACCCGCGAGAAACTGAACGGAGAACAATCATGAGCAACAGCCACGAGATCCGTTACGGGATCGACTTCACCGAACTGGCCGACTGGGCCGAGACCGATAACGCCACCCATGACCCGCAAACCAGCCCTGTGTTTTGGGGTAAGGATGCCCGGCACGCCAGCCAAGCGCTGCTGAAGCGTGGACGCCCGACCCTTGGCGAGGACCATGCCACTGGCAAGGGACACTCACCACGCCGTCAACTCCGTCTGGACGCTGAGACAAACACACGCCTCGATGCAATGGCGGCCGAGACCGGGCGCAGCCCCTCCGACATCATGCGCACCGCCCTCATCGACTACCTCGATGCCGCAAGCTAACATCACCTCACATGCACGCGCTACAAGGAAGTCATGCAGGCGACAGCATGAATCACGATCTCACCCCAAGATAATGATCTTGGGATTCTGAGCCGGGTCAATCCATCGCAGCGTGCTAGTCAGCTCTGACAGTGAGTCCATACCCACACACCCAGCAGTGTAACGCGTCGCATAATGCAAAAAGATCGCTGCCCCCGACTCGGCACCATGACGCGCCAGCGAGCCATAGTTGAAATCCAGTACGGCTGCTTGCCGGTACTGACGGCCCACGTAGTCCGCCAAGTGCTCGTTATCCGACTTCGACAACGCGCGACAGTCCTGACGCCACCGGTTGTAATCAGGGGCAGTGGGATCACCGATCCACCACGAGCACGAATTGATCCGCCGATACGGCAACTTCGTCCCCGGATCACCAGCACCGAAAGCAAAGACGACCCCGTAGACACCTGATGGGGCGCCATATCACCCTGAATACACTGAGACCCTGACGTGACACCGAGACTCTTATCCAACCGCGCGACAACCCGCACGGCAGAGCGGTCGACCTCACTACACGCCACCCCTCGACGCGCCCGAAAACGGCCGTTTACGAGCAGCTGGTAAGTATTCAGAGGGGCATCAGCGGGTGAGTTGGTAAACCCTTTGGCGGGTCACCCCAAGCACGCGGGCGGTGTCGTTGGCGCTGTATTTCTTCTCGACCCTCAGCAGAGTGACGGCCTCACGCTTGCGTGTGGCCGCGTGATCAAGCACCTTCCGGGCTTGGCGCTCTTCCTCCTCACCTTCTTCCCACATGCGGCGGGCGTCGGCCTCACCATCCAAGCGAACGTGAACCTTAAACGCCTTCTCATCGGGTCCATCCTCATCCCAGGCGGTAATGATTCCGCGGGCCTCGTCTGCGACCTGACCCAACTTCACTGCTTGCCCAACCGCCCCGAGGGCCGGAATCTCGAATACCCAGAAATTCGCCTCAGGTGAGACCTCACGATGGGCGATCACGTCATAGACCGTCCCAGCTTCTGCTGTCATGCTCATTACTTCCACTCCTTCGGAATCGTCACGCCTGCTCGCTCCAGCTGCGCCAGGACACCAGCGGACATGAGCCGGTGACCTGTTGGTATCGATACACGCTCGGCCCCGTTAGACCTCCCCCAGATTTCATGACTTCCTTTCGCGTCACGCAGATAGTCCCATCCCTGGGAACGGAGCAGCTTGAGGACGTCCTTGGTTTTCTGCGGCTTCATACATTATAGTATAGCCCCACTATACATATAAGACAACCCCCTATTTACAGTTTAGTTGGCTTCTGTGCGCCCTCCACTGATGCCGTGGTGGACGAAGTCGTACCGTCCCGTCTGCTCGATTAGCGATATTGTCACGTCCGTAAGTGGCTTCCAGCGCGTCGATGATGAGCTGACGGGCCGTGGTGCCTAGATGCTTGAGGACGTCGCCCACAAGGGCCAGCCTCCGCATGGACAGAACGAATCCTCAGCAACGCCGACCCACTGGGATTCCCCGTTGAGCCGGCCAACACGTCACCGCTGCAACATCTCAGCTCTAATCCCGACAAGATCATCATCATCGACACCCCGGCAGGCAACGGAGACATCACCACATACCCCGATCTGCCAAACCTCAACGACGACAAACACTGAGCTGAAAGGAACACGATCATGGCGTCGGGCTGGGCTTCGGCGTAGCACAAGCCCAGCGCTTTTGACGGTCAGTGAGCGATGGCCAGGCCGACGAGGGCGCCGCTGCACAGGTTGGGCGCCCAGGGAAGGAATCGGGTGGTGTGGTGTCGGCAGCGGTCGATGAGGGCGTAGAGGGCGATCAGAGTCAGCCCGGCGATGACCGTGGCGTGGATCGTGGTGATCCCGGTTGCGGCGGCCGGGGCCGCCCACAGCGGCGTGATGCGCACATCAGAGAAACCGAATCCGCCTCGGGAGATGACCCAGACGATCATCCACGCCGCGGAGATGACGACAGTAGCGATAGCAGCACGGATCGCCGCAGTCTGGTTCGCGAGAGCGATCATGGCCACAGCCCCGATCCATCCAACCCAGCCGGTCCAGGCGAGGACTGCCGGTATCCATGTGGTGATGGCGTCGATGACGGCTACCCATGCCCCGATGGTGGCTAGCAGAGCCCAGGCCGGCCAGGTGGGTGCTGGGGCCCACGCTACGGCGGCGATCATGGTTGTCGCAGATGCAGCACAGACAGCGATCATGCTTCGGAGACTGTAGGTGTCGCGGTAGGCGATTTTGTCGGGGCTGGCGGTAGCTGGTTCTGGCAAGACGCGGGTGAGGGCAGGCCACCCTGCGGCCGCGATAGCCATCACGGCGACCACCCACACAATATGTTGCATGGGTCTCATCATGGCCCATCAATGCCGAAAATGGGGGGGCTGACATGGGTTCAGCCGTCGAGAGGTGTGCGGGTGGCCGTGGCTTCTCCTGCGCCGAGCATGAGGGTTCCGGAATCGTCGCCGGCCGATTCCCAATCGACGATGACCTGCTCACCGTCGACGCTGGACTCGGCGATGGTCACCCAATCTCCGTCTATGTCGATGAGCATCCCAGCAGTCAACTCGGTGGCGGCCACCGGGTGGGGTGGGCTGTAGAAGCGGTCGATGTCGCAAACGGGATCTTCGTCGGGTTCCTCGACTACCGGGGGCGGGGCGGGCCTGGCTGTCTCGGTGTCGTCGGCCAGGTCGGCTCCCAGGATGCGCTCCCACTGCGGGCTGGTTTTCTTGCCCGCTGAGGCCATGGCCTTAGCGATCTGTTTGTCAGTGGGCCACACAAACTTCTTCTTGGTCCAGGTCGTGGTGGCGGGTCGCAGCTGTTCCAGCAGCTTCAGGTCTTGCGGGGAGCGGGCTTTGCGGGGGTCGGGGGTGTAGAAGAACTGGACTTCTTTGGGGGTTGATTCGCCGGATAGGTAGGTGCCGCGGCCGCGTTTGCCGAACGGGATGCCCACGCCGACGTGTTCGGAGCCGAACATCATGCGGGCGCCATCGGAGGACAGGGGTCCGGTGGCGGCTCGGCCGGAGAAGTTGTCTCGGATCTCGCCGCCCAGAAATTCGGCGTCTGGGCGTTGGGTTCCTAGATCGACGTGGATGCGGCAGGCTGCTGCCATGCGCAGCAGGGAGCCGATCCAGCCGAAGACGGGGCATTCTCCGGGCATTCCGGAGACTTTGATCGTCGACCACCAGTTTTTCGTGTTGCCGTAGAACTGGCGGTATTCGTCGATGAGGACGAGCACTCGGGTGAAGTCGGTTTCTCGTGCTCCTTCTTCCTCGATGCGTCGGTAGCGGTCCTCCATGAGGGCCCACAGCCAGTGGATGAGGGCGACCTGGTCGGGCACGGTGGTGGCGACCATTTCGATGTTGGGCCACTCCCGCAAGCCCAGATATTCGATGCGTTTGGGGTCGACGATGAAGACGCGCCAGTCACGGCGGGCGGCCTCGACGGCGTCACCGATCATGGATACCGTTTTCCCGGTGCGGGTACGGCCGGCTTTGAGCTGGTGGGCCATGACACCAGAGATGTCCCAGTAGCAGGTGTTGCCGTCCTCGTCGACGGCTTGAGGGATCTTCTCCCAATCTGGGGAATCTGGGGCAGGAAGGGCCACCGGTCGCGCCGCCACCGAGGGCAAAGGGCGTCGACGAGTGACAGTGATGGTGTCGTGCTCCAAGTCGAAGTCGCTGCGCCATTGGCCGGGCATCATCGCCGAGGTTACCGCGGCCAGGCGTAGCTGAATGTTGGGGCTGGACAGGTGAGCGCCACGCTGGTGGTGAATGGTGAACCCGTCCAGCTTCCCCTGATCGGTGCTCCAGGAATCGACAGTGACCGCCGACCCATAGATTTGGGTGGCCACGTCTTTGGCGCGCTCGGTGGCCCGATCCAGATCAGTCTTGTCAGGCTCGGGGGTGGGGTCACGGTAGGCCAGGATGAACCGTCCGGCCGGGATCGTTGCGGAAACCACCGTGAATTGTCCTGGCGGCCAGGCAGCTGCAGCTGCCTGGGTCAGCGTCATTGACACGGTCTCCCCCGCGGCCGCCTCAGGAGGAATAGTGAGGATCAGTCGGCGCGGGTGTTTGCCCTTGCGATCCCACGTAACTTTCTGGGACACCGGCACCTTCAGCGTCGCCTGGATAGCCAGGCGGGCTGTTTCAGCGGTCTCAGTGCGCCGGTCGGCGCGCAACGCACGACTGGCGTGAAGAGTCCCCGCCGCAGCGCAGCCCACACATAGCAGCCACCAGCGGGGATCCGCGGCCGCGGCGTAGCCTCCTGTGGCCAGTACCGCACCCGACCAGCCGGCCGCAGTGTTCGTCCACGCCGGTTTCACGCTGACAGCGAGCTGGGCGGAGGGTGTCTTCTTCGCGGCCGCAACTGAGGGACGAGACCGGATGGTCATGCCGCAGTTTCCTTGTGGCAGGTCAGCTCATAGGCATGATGTCCAGCAATGATGCCGTGACGCACCGCCCCGGTGGCCGCATAGACCGTGCATAGCTTGAACACGGGGCACCCATTACAGGCCGCCGGGTTCATGCTTTCTTTGTCCCACGACGGCGGATCATCGGTGCACGGCACAACCAGGCCATCCTGTTGGACAGCACTGATAGCGGTGAACAGTCGCAGCTGGGCGCGAACTTGTTCCCGGGTTAGGTTGACGGAGCGGGATACACGCATGGGGGCTTCCTTCCTCTTCACTGGTGAAGGTGTCTGCACGCTCCTGGATGTGCGGAGGAATTTGTCAGTGCTTGATCGCGGTGATCAGCCAGCCGGTCGCGGCAGTGGGTTCGGGCACCAGGGTCAGGTGCACCACGGTGTGGTCGGCCAAGGGCACGTCGACCAGGGGTCCGTCGGCAGTTGCCCCAGCGAAGGTGGGGGGTCCGGCCACGGTGGTGGCAGGAATCTGGTTGGGTTTCGCGGCCATCAGGGAGCCCATGAGGGTCGGGGCGGCGACCTGGACGAGGGCGATTTTGCGGGCGGCGGGATCGCGGGTCAACCAGCCGCGGGTGAAGGTGAGCGCAGCCGACGTGATATCGGGGCTCAGTGGGGCTGGAGTGGCGGCTGGGTGGGCCGTTGAGGAGGGCCATACGCGCGGTAGCGCTGGCGACATCGAGCGGGTCGGAGTGGGGTCAGGTGTGGGGCTTAGGGTCCGATGTGGCGATGGGGCTACCGCCCCGGTGGTGGGAGACGAGACTGGTTGGGGGTGGTGTTGAGGGCGTGGGATCAGGGTGAAGGCAGCCAAACTGGCCGGGATGAGGATGGCGGCCGCGCTGACGGACCGTAGTGAGGTCATGTGACGATCCTTCGGTAGCTCGAGGGGTTGCCGTAGATCTTCTCCACGTTGATGCCGCGGGCTTGGTTGTCGGCGCTGATCATCTGGCCTCTACCGATGTAGGTGGCTACGTGGTGGGCAGGGATGCCCCAGAAGATAAGGTCGCCGACTTTGAGCTGGTTGCGGTTGACTGGGGTGCCGACTTTTTGCTGTTCGGCAGCGGTGCGGGGAAGGTTGATGCCGATACGTCGGTACAGTGCCGAGGTCAGGCCTGAGCAGTCGTAGCCGCCATCGCTCGCACCATTACCGCCCCACACGTAGGCGTAGGAGTTGTTGGCGGCGATCGATTTGGCCCATTCCACGGCTTTGGTCAGGTTCTTTGAGACGCCGGTTTCGTTAGCGGCTCCTGTGGCACAGTTGTTTGACAGGTGCCCTGTGGTGGTGGCTCCCACTATTTGTTTGGCCATGGTTTCCCATTTGGCGTAAGCATCGGGCAGGGCTGAGCCTTGCACTGCCTGAGCTGCCTGCGTCAGCGGCATCTTCTGCCAGTCAGCGATGTCGACAAGGCCGGGAATGTGGTAGCCGGGGCCGCCGGCCGATGTGGGGCCAGCATAGGTGATGGTGTGGCCTTTCAGGAATGTCTCCGTGGCGTAGGCATCATTGTTGACTTGGTCCAAGGTGCCGTACCAGCCCGGTAGAACGCGCTGTTGGAATGGGCCGGCGTCGCCGTCACTGTTAGGTTTCGTTGCGGCGGGGTTGGCTCCGAGGTCTGATTCCTGTTTAGCGGTCATGATGGCGATGACCGCAGCCTGGACAGGTAGTTTGTCGCGTTGGACCACGGTGACGATGGTGGTCACGAGTTGCTTCTGCCTGGCTGTGAGGCCTCCGATACTAACAGCGCCACCGGTGACAGTTCCTATGCAGGGATCCCCACCGACACCGCCAGCGCCAGAGTTGTCGTCGAGGGCCCCGGCGCCTACTGACAGTAGTGGCACCACAATCACGGCAGCTGACGACATTGCCAGGCCCGCAAGGATCAGTGCTACGACACTTGCTACGACGATCACGCGAGACGCCTTCATCGCTGGCCGCCCTTCGCTGGTTTGAGGGGGCTTCGCCTGCTGATACGCACGGGCTTCGTTGATCCACTCCGCCGTCGGTTGGCAGGCCTGGGTTTGAGCGGCTTATTGGGTTGCGGTTGAGGTTCCGGAGGCTTCTTAGGTTCCTTAGGGGGTTTCACATGCCTAGGCACTTCGGTGGCGGTGGGAGGAGTCAGCACGTGGCGCACCGGCTTAGTGACCTTCCGGACACCCAAGACAACCGGTTTGATCACCGCTTTGGTGCCCTTAACCATCGGTGCGGCTACCTTCGCACCGGTGGCCTTGACTGCATGATGCGTCTTGATGGCCCCGGCCTCGGCCCGGCCAACCCGTCTAGCAGCAGCATCGAGGGTCGGGTGGCCCGTCGTCGCCCTCACCGGTGCGTCCTTGCCCTGGCGGGTCTGCTTAGCGATCGCCGACATGCCGCCTCGCAATGCCGAAACATGATTGTGGGCGTGGGCGATCGCCGACATGCCGGCCGTCGCGATTTTTGACTGGCCCTGCGGGGCCCCTGCCCCAGCACGAATCTGCCGGTAAGCCGCCGACGTGCGACGAGCACCCGCCGCCATTCGCGCCACCTTCGCAGCCCTAGTCACTCCCGTCGACACGCCACCCGTGGCTACCGCAGCAGCACCCGAGACCACAGTCGAGGCCATCCGCCTTCGACCCAATCCGGTGAGCTTGCGACCACCACTGCGCACCATCCGGCGAGCACCCCGCCCAGCCCACTGGCCGATCACCGAGCCCCTTTCGGAACGCTTGCTGCGCATCCAATCGTTGATCTTGTCCCTCAGCCCTTTCTCGCCCTTGTGACGACGCCACATGGACATCAAGAACCCGATAATCCCCACGAGCTCGAGCATGTTGACAACCATGACCTTGATGGCGACATCACCGTCAGAGGCGAAAACCGACTTGATGATGAGCATGACCACACCCAACATCACCATCGACCCGACAATGCCGATCATCGAGTACAAGATCGAACACAGATCCCGGATGAGCGGATCTGTGCGGCCAGGGATAGCCCGCAACACGTTGAGCATCGACATGAACGCCGACCACACCAACTTGCACACGTAGAACCAGCACATGCCCGCGAACACCAGCAGGACCACAGCCAAACCCGCCACCGTCGACGAGTAAAAGAAGAACCCCACCAACCACGAACCATCCGCAATATCGCCGGCGTAATCCGACAACCCCTCATCACAGTCACCAAGGTCGTCGCGAGCATCCGAGACGTCATCGTAAGGGCCACCCTTGAGCACCTCGATGTACTTGTCGTGGCACTTCGCATCAATAATCCGGCCATAGTTGAGCTGCTGATGAACCGGCGCCACGAACGAGTCCACAATGATCGCCGACAGCTTCGGATCCTTCGAGTCTCCCGTCGAGGTCATGTCATCAGGAACCTCGACCTCACCAGCGGTCGCCGTCGCAGGATCAACCGAACTAGTAATCATGTGAGACAGCGCCACACCGAACTGCTGGGTGCGAGCCAACGGAGTAGCCAACGTCGTCGTATCGCCTGCGAACTTCGCCACTGGGGCCGCCAAGAAACCCAACGCCAGCGCCGCAGCAATCGCCGCACGCGCACCCGTAGCCCACGCCCCAGCCGTGCGTCCCCTCATCATCTTGACGACCACGCCCACACCGGCGCACGTCGTCAGCAACGTCAACACCGTTCCACCCCAGCTGTCCGCTCCCAGCGGAGCCAAAACCTTGTCGTGGATGTCGTTCTGCAACCCCACCAGCGGGCCGGTAATCCACCCCACCCAGCTCATCGCCACGGTCCAGTCCAACAACCGGCACAACAGGGCAACGACCATCAGGTACGTGTTCCAACACATACCAATAATGGAGGCCCACATACCCTTCAGCGGGGCCGTAACACCACCATCGTCCAACGACATCTGGTACTGAAACAAGTGAATACCGTTGGAGTCAGTCACATTGAAACCATCACCCATCCAGCCCAGCCCAGGACCCGACGCCATAGCAGGCACACTGCCCAACGCCACCACCAGAACCAGCGTGGTGACGATGATACGGAACCACCGCTCCCCGGTTCCGCGACGATACGGATGACGGCTCACGCTGCCTCCTGGTCGTGCTCGGGCGGGTTGGAGCTAGCGGCCTCACGATGGGGACCGTAGGCAGGTCTCAAGAGCCGAATCTCACCGACGTTGCCGTGTTGGTCGGCGTACAGGCCACAACCGGGGCCTCCGGGGTTGAGAGCAATCTTGACCAGGTCAGCGAACTCCTCAGGGGACGTTTTAGGGTCCACGCCCAGGAACTCGACACCTTTCTGGGCGAGGTTGATGTTGTCGCACAGCAACACGATGCGATGCTGAATGAGGTTACGGACGGTCTCGTTGGGGTAATCGGCCTCGGGGTCGTGGGAGCCAGTAATGAGCCAGGCGTTGGCTCGGCGGGACTCACGCACGTACTCATCGATGGCGTGGGAGGCCTCCGGCGAGGACGACATATGGTGGAACTCATCAACGATGAAAGCGGCGTCGCGGGCCCGGTCGCTAAAGCACACCAGGCGAGCCAGACGAGCAATGAGCGCGTAGAGAGCCCGGCCAAACACCTTGTGCGGGGGCAGCTGCCGAAACAAATGTTCTGACAGCATCTCCTCGGCGTTAGGAAGAGCGATGCCACAAGTGCCGATGATGAGGATGTCGGCACTCAGGTCGGCGGGAGGAAGGTCCGGGTCAAAGATGGCCGAAGCTAGGGAGGCCGAGTTCTCGATGTCAGCGAACACGGCAATCCTGTCAGCGATCGCGGCGGCCTCGGGAAGGTCGCACTCCTCGGCCAGGTGGCGGGCCAAACGCCCACACGAGGTGATCTGGTGGTCACGCATGTAGGCCGGCTTGAGGACCTTGGCCAGCGTGGTTCCGGCCACACCGATGGTCTCCAAGTTAAGCAAGGTCAGCAAGAACGACTGGGCGACCTGTCCGGCCATCTCCGGGGGAAGGATGCGCAGCGGGTCCAGCGACAGCTTGGGGTGGGCCGTGTCGACGATCTGGCGTCTAACCCCGTCGATAGAATTGACAAAGGTTACCCACTCCCGCTCATCGGAGTTGTCGGTGGCAATAATGCGCCCGCCCCGGGCCGCGATGGCTGCGCACAGCCGCTTCTCGGCCATCGTCTTGCCCGCGCCCATCTTGCCGATGAACGCCACCGTGTTGCCCTTCTGATCCTGAGTGTCGGCATGCAGGTCAAGGAAGGCCAGCGACTGCAACGGGGAGCCTGTGACCACAGCCAACGGGATGCCGGTGGTACGGCCCAACCGGTACTCAACCACCGGGATAGATGCGGCGAACGCGGAGGCGTGAGTCAGCTGACGGTAGGCGTTAAGCGAGGAGGAGAACCGGCCACCGGGCCGGGCAGCCCACAGCAAGTCCTCCTGACGGCCCACGGGACGCACCCACGTGAAGTCACCGAACACCGGATCATTGACGAACGCTCCTGCCAGCTCCTCGGTGGTCTCAAAGTCAGGAGACGAGACAGTGACGGTGATAAGAGCCTGGATCTCGACCTCACGCTCATCGGCGGCCAGCTCGGCGTTGTAGTCGACGAGCACCTGAGCGGAATGCTCGATAGACATGAGGGTCGAAGCCTGGGTCATCTCACCGCCCTCGACGTTGTCGAGCTGGTCGACGGTTTGGCGGATGGCCCGCTGATTTTTCTGCATCGCAGCGTGACGGGTCCGGGCCACTCCCCGGATCGCCACGTCGACCGGCACGCCAGTGTCGTCGATACGGCCCAGGAACTCGTAGGCAGGCCACGTCATCGTGCGGGGCACCTTGCCCAGCGCAATGTGGGACTGGTAGACGGTCTCGCCGGTGTCGGCACCGATTTTGAGGACGCGACGATTCCACGCCTGAGCCGTCCGGGACATGTCGGAGACTCGCTTGTCATCCTCGCTGGCCAGCAGGTCGGAGGTCGCGGCCTCATCGATGACCAACTCCCCCAGCGCGGCACGTCCAGCCTCATCCATGAGGGCGATTCCCTCGCCAGGGGCATCATCACGCAACCGGGTCGGGTGGCCTGACAGGTGCTGCCGAAGCCAGATCTGTTCATCAACGGTGACCGGGCGGGGTTGGAACGCTGCCGGCAGTTTCGCACCGAATTCCTTAGCCTGACGGAGGGCCCACTCCCGTGCGACACGGCCAGGAGCGGTGGTCATGAGTCCGGCGGCTTCGGTGATTTTGTTGAGGGCGGCGGTCCAGGCGGTGTGGGTGCGTATTTTCTGGTCTTGGTTGAGTTTGATCGATAGGAACCACACGCGCCGGCCTAGGGATTCGGTTTCAGGCTGGTCGAGGGTGGCGTCGATTTCGTCGGCCCACACGGGGTGTTCGCTCAGGTCGAGGCCGGCGGCCATGGCGTCGACGATTTCTGTGGGGTCGGTCCAGGTGAGGGCTCCGTTGAGGCAGAACTCGTGGCGGGCGAGGTGGCGGAATAGGTCGCGGTGAGCTGCGGCGACGGTGAGGGAGGCGTTCTCGGTGACGGGTCGCTGGAGGGGAGTGAGTCGCCAAGTGGCCCAGATGTCGCCGGTGGAGGTCCAGACGAGGTTGTCGAAGAGGAACCGTTCGGGGATGGACATCATGACTCCTTTTCGGCGGCGGCGAGGAAGGCTTCCAGGCCGCTGCGGCGTACAGCGTTCCCGGTAGGGTGCAGGGGTTTTCTGGGGGTGGGTTCAGGTTTCGGGTCTGGGAGGGGTTTGGGCTCGTAGGTGGTGTCGATGTCTTCGGCGAGGACGTGGTCGAGCAGGCAGGTGGCCGGGGTGTCGGTAGTCTCGTCCAGCTCGTCGATCATCTCGTCGAGGAGGTTGGGGGTGGTGGATGCGGCCCACACAGGTGGGATAGCCGGTGCGGGTCGAGGCGGTGTGGGGAGGCGGAGTTTGGTTTGGCCCCAGAGGGGTGTGTGGGTCATGCCGGCGGGAGTGGTGGCGGCGTGAGTGGTCACGCGCCACCAGCCCGCCAGCCATGCCAGAGGTGACCAGGTCCAGTCGATGCGGCCGATGATGAACTGGGCGAGCCATCCGGCGGCCAGCGCGAAGATGAAACCGCGGATGGTCATGCCCCCGTCGATAATTTTGAAGCCCATCATCGCGGCAGGAACTACGCCGCCGACGGCGAGCACCTGATAGATCGTGTAAGGCCCGCCGGGGATCTTTCGACCCGAAGAGTCCTTGCCGATGATGCGGGGCTGCTGGCGGGCTTCGGTGTGCCACTGGATGTCCATGACTTGCTTCCGGGTTCTCGGCTCTACCGGGCGGGAGCCTCAATAGCGGCCTTTGTGTGCTGGGGAATGTCCATGTCAGCCCTTGCCCAGTCCCTGCATCATCTGTCCGAAGAATTGGATGGCGTTGCCTTGGATGAGCCAGTACGCCATGCCACAGACGAACAGCATGGAGACGATTTTCGCGAGGCTCATGCCGTGTCGGAAGATGTTGAACGCGGCGAGGGCCATGACTGCGAGCATGGCGACGGCTCGCACTGCGGAGTTTCCTTCACCTGCCTTAGTTGTGGTCCATTCGAAGAGGTTCTGTGTTTCCAGTGGGAACAGGAGAAATTGGTCGAGCATGAGGATGGCTTGTCCTTTCAGGAGGCCGACCGGGATGGGCCCGGTGTTGACGGGCTGGGCGACACGGGTGTGCCGGCCAGGGGCAGAAGGCGTGACGGCTGGTCGAGGGCGGCGACCTCCCATCGGCCTGCACGGCTGACAAGGGTCAGGCCGTACTGGCTGGTCCGGGTGGTGGATTCGTCGCCGGTGGGCTGGCATGTCACGGTCACCGTGACGGTAATCTTCTGCCGGTCTGAGGGGGTGGGGACCTCGTCAGGTCCCACCACATGAGTGGTTTTCACTGATACGCATGGGGCTGGGTCAACCGCGGTGAAAGCGGTCCCTGGGCTGCTCCATCTCGACAGGTCGGTATTTCCGGTCAGCATGGCGGTTAGGAAGCCTGAAGAGGTTTGGGCGGCCGGGTCGGCGGTGCGAAGCTCCGAGGTGTCTAGGGTGGGGGCCGAGGCCGGTGCAGGCATGGGGATCTGTCCAGGTAGACGCAAGGCGATGGCCTTGCCGTTGGAATCGACGTGGACCGGGACTGACCAGGCCTGTCCGGTCCCGGATTGACCGCCCATGGTGACCACGGTGACCTGCCACAGGCTCGGGTCAGACGGGGAGACGGTGGCATCGGCGACGGTGACTGTGGTGGGGGCCGGGCCGGGTTTGCGGGGCAGTCGGGCGTCGGTGATCTTGGCCGCCACCAGGTGCCCCAAGTTGTCCAGGTGCTCAGAGTCGGAGGTCAGCAGAAGAGTAGTCACCTCGACCGCGGTGGCTGAGGCGATCTGAGCTGTGCGGCGGTCGTGATGGGTGGTGTCAGTGCTGACAGCTGTGGTGGGAGCGGATGCCGGGGCCGCCGAACGGACCAGGGCAACGGGGCCGCATGCGACTCCGCACAGCACGAGGGCAAGGAAGCCTTTGGTGGCCATCGATCCGGTGTGGGGCCAGGGACCCACGTTTTCCTGTGCCTGTTTTTTCTTGGCCGACCAGCGGCGGGACTTGGAGTTAGCGGATGCACCTTCTGGGGTGCGTGCTCGTCTCAATCGCATCGGTCACCTCCTTCATTCACTGGATGAAGGGATGAAGGGAGTGGCCCATGTGCGGTCGAACCCGAAAAAGTTCAAACTTTTTTCTGGGTCTGCCTCAAGTACGACAGAAGGCCTGCATCATCACGGCGTTGTGGTAGCAGATCTTGCGTCAGCGCAAATGTATGGGCCTCGTAGGAGTAGCTCTTAGGTGGGTCCCGGTGGTTGCGGCCAGGGCGAGGGTGTCGGGTATGTGTAGCGCTAGTCCCGGGTTCGTGGTGTGAGGGCTTTTGGGTGCTGACATGCACTACCCATTGCTAGACGCTGTGCTGTGGCATGGCTAGGCGTCTAGCAGACGGGTTGACATCACCTTTAGGCTGGCAGCATCCAAGGCCGCAGGCCAGAGGAATGCGGACAGCCTAACGATTGACGTCCCCCTCTTATTTCCTTCACCTCTTCCACTTTCTGGAGCTGGCACTCCCCTTGCTGATGTCAGCTTTTTCCTGGATGCCACGGTTGAGTCGACTACTCGAAGGTGGATCGATCCACCGATGTATCTGACTCTGGTTTTAGAGGCCATCCCCGCTACTTCTGAAGTCACCCCTTCTCCCCCGGCATGACAGGCGGCGCCCCACAGATTGACGACACTGCGGGGCTGCGGAGGTCTTCCAAGACTGTCGCCAGGGAAAGTGCGTGTCTGTCATCTCATCTTTTCCCGTCACATTTCCCCTTGTCAGAGCGGTTTTTGCAAAGTGACAACGTCAGGGGTCTTGACGACAACATCCTCGACAACATCGTGGCGGTGGTCTGTGTCTCGTCAGTTCAACGCACCGGGGAAAGAGGCACCGCTGATGTTCACCACCACAAACACCCTCAACGATGAATGGGACCAGATTCGCGCCATCGAGATCGATTGGCATGACTGCCCCGAACTGATGCACTGCATCGACGTTGATGATGTGTTGGCCGTCATTCCTGCCGCCCCCGACGCCATCCTGGGCTACCTCATTACCCGAGCTCAGGGCGGTGACGAGTTGGCCACCCGCACTATCATCCAAGCGTTCACAGGCAAGCTTATTTTGATGGCCACGGCCACCAAGGTGCGCCGTACTAATGACGGCTTCAATGATCTGCTGGCGGGGTTGTGGGAGACGATCATCACGTACCCGTTGGATCGTCGCCCTGACAAGATCGCTGCGAACCTCACCCTCGACACGTTGCACCGGGTTACCCGGTTCTGGCGTGCTGATTCCCCCGATGAGGAAGAGGCTCACGGTCTGGTGCCCTTCCCTGACACTCTCATCGCCCCAGAGCCCGATGAGGACGTCACAGCTAGCCAGGCCATCGCCTTGGCGGTGGACCGCAACTGGATTACCGAGGACCTAGCCCGCCTCATGAGCCATATTTACTGTGACGGTATGACTGGAGCTGATGCGGGTCGTCTGCATGGCTGCGCTCCAGCTACGGTGCGATCTCGATGCCGTGATGGTCGGGCCGTGTTGCAGCGCAACGCCGAGACGATCCTGGCCGTCTGCTGATCCCTCTCTTGCTCATGCCTGCCGCCACCCTACCCCTACCTGCTAGAAACATAGCCATGTCTCCAGCAACGCATCTAGCATATCTTCTAGCAATTGATCTAGCTATGTATATAGCTGATGATCTAGCTATCATATAGCTGTGTCTCCAGCCCAAATGACAGCCCAATGGCATGCTTGCCACAGGAAGGTGCGTCAGCCTCCCGAAATACTGGAAGGAGCTTTACCGTGCAGGACATGACCTCGACCAGACCGATTGACCGATCCCCGTTCGACCGCACCATCGCGGTATGGAACCACAAAGGCGGCACGTTCAAGACGTCCGTCGTGGCGAACCTGGGATACCTGTTCGCCGCCGGTGGCAACAAGGTGCTGATGGTCGACATGGACCCCCAAGCCAATCTCGACATTGACTTCGGTATACCCGCGGGAGAACGTGAACGGGGCATGGGATTAGCCGAGGCGCTACGTGAGGGGACGGCCCTTCCCCCACCGCGTCATCTCAGCGAAAACCTTCACCTGGTCAGTGGCGGCCCGGCCCTCCACGAGTTCACCGACCCCGCCTCCCTAGCGGCCATCCTCGAGCGGGTCACTACCGCACGCTACGACCTGCTGGCCCAGGCCCTCGCACCGCTGGCCTGGGACTACGACCTTATCCTTATCGATTCCGGGCCGGCCCAGACTGTGCTGTCCCAGACCATCCTTGGAGTAGCCCGTTACCTGGTGGTGCCCACCCGCTCCGATAACGCCTCGATCACCGGGCTGGTCGGCGTTCAGGACGCCATCGATGAGGTCGCCGACTGCAACCCCGGCCTGAACCTGCTCGGTGTTGTGCTGGCTGGTGTGGGCACTCAGGCCACCCGGATCGGGGCCGATAAACGCAAGGCCATTGACACGGTCTTGGGGGAGGGGACCGTCTTCGAGGCGATCATTCACTACTCCGAAAAAGTGGCCGTGCTCGCACGCCAGCAGGGTAAGACCGTCGCCGAGTTGGCTGGCGAATACCACCACACCCAGCCCGCCTACACCTACCTAGCCCAGGGCAAAAAGGTTCCCAACGTCGCTAAGGCGGCCGTCGCCATTGAAACCGACTACCTACGGTTGGCCACCGAAATCAGTGACCGCATGTTCGCCGGCGACGAGCAGGAGTCCACTCATGACTGACGATCCGATCCTGCCCGACCACACCTCCACCGAGGGCGACGACGCCGACACGCGCCTGGCTGAGGAGTGGACCACCAGCGGCCGCAAAGTAGGCATCCTGCCTCAGCGTCAGCGACCCGGACGCTCCACAAAACCCGCTAAACAGACTCCTGTCTCGTCCCCTGCTCCTGCTGCACCAGCACCAAGGAAAACCCCGGCGGCCACAACCACCCAGAATGAACGCCAGCGGATCAACGTCACTGTCTACGTTGTCCCCGAACTGGCCGCCGAGCTGCGCTCCCGGTCTGCGGCGACGGGGGTGACGGTCTCGGATCTGGTGGTGCAGGCTCTGGTTTTTGTGGCCGATCACGCGGGCGAGGCGGTCGCCGATGATGTTCGCGTCGACGCGGTTACTGGTGATGGGGGAGGGTTGTTCGATGTGACCCCGTCGCGGCCGACAGGTGTCGCCAAGACCCAGTTGGGGGTGCGGATGACCCGCCACAACAAGGACGGTTTGGACCAGCTGACCCAGATCAGTGGGGCCCGTGACCGTAGTCATCTTGTGTCCGTGGCCGTGCGCGACTATCTCGACTCTAATCCTGTTCCTGTGAAGAAAGGCCACCATGTCCGCTGATGAAACCCCGGCCGGGCGACACTTTGAAACGACTGTTAAGCCCAGGCGGCGTCCCGTGTTCGTCGCCGCCGGGATCGCCATCGTCGTGGTCGGTGCTCTGCTTATTGCCCAGTTGATTCACGCGGGTCAGACCGAGAATCGCGTGTTGGAGGTCCGTTCCGATGTGGGGCGTGGCGAGGTGATTCGTGACACCGATCTGGTGGCGGTGACCGTTGGCCAGGTCGGCAACGTGTCAACGGTTCCCGCCGATCAGCTTGATGCCCTGGTCGGCAAGCGTGCCGCGGTGGATCTGCGTTCCGGGTCTTTGTTGTCTGCCGGGGCTATTGGGGCGGCCGACACTGTTCCAGCCCCGGGTAAGTCGCTGGTTGGGTTGAAGCTGGCCCCCGGGCAGGTTCCTATCGGGGATCTGACCGCCGGGGCGAAACTGCGTCTGATCCAGACGTCGGCCCTCAACGGGTCGGCCACCGCGACCGACGCCGCCAATACCAATGGTCAGTCGTGGGATGCGACGATGGCGGCCAGCACCAAGGGCACCGATCAGGTCACTTTGGTCAATGTGGAGGTGAAATCGGGTGAGGCGGCCCGGATCGCCCAGCTGACCTCCCAGGGCCGTATCGCTGTGGTGAAGGACTCGAGCCGGTGAGCACCATCGTTGTAACCAGTGTCTCGGGAGCCCCTGGGGTGACCACGACGGCGATTGGGTTGGGCCGGGTGTGGCCACAGTCCAGTCTGGTCGTCGAGGACGATACTCATCACGCCATGCTGGCGGGCTATCTGCGAGCCGGTCAGCATGCCGAGCCGAATCTGGCTACGGTGGCGAGCTTGACGTCGACTCCGACTAACGCCCAAACGGTGTGGGAATCCATTGCCAGGCCCCTGCCCACCGATGATCCGGTCAGCGGGCTGCGGCGCAAGGTTATCCTCGGCCCACCTACCCCGTGGTCTCGCGCGGGTATCGACCCTAGGTGGGGCTTCATGTTGGGGTTGTGGCGGCGGCTGGAGGAGGCTGGTATTGACACCATCATTGACTTGGGCCGCCTGGCCACGCCGCTGACGTCGACCCCGCAGCTGATCGCCGCCCCCATTGTCGAGGACGCCGACATGATCTTGGTGATGATCGAGGCGAGGCTACGAGACGTAGCCGGCGCTCACACGATGGTCGAGGGGCTAGCCGAGCAGATGAATCTGGCCGGGGCCCACCAGCGCCTCGGGTTGCTGGTTCACCGTGGCGGGGCGGCCCGCGGAGTCCCCGAGTTCACTGACAGGGAGATCACTTCGGCGTTGAAACTGCCGGTGTGCGGGTCGATAGTCCATGACCCGGTCGGGGCCGCCCAGCTGTCCGATGGTGTGGGGCAGCGGTTCGACAGGTCGCGTCTGGGCAGATCGTTATCGAAGGTGGCGGCTGGCCTGGTTGAGGACATTGACAAGCGCCGTGCTGAGGGCAAGGAGGATCTGTGATGGCCAGTTTTTCTGACAATCCGTTCGACAAGTTGCGTTCCCGTCTTGATGTTGGGGTGTCGTCGGCGACGTCGATGGCCGGGCACATAGATGCAGGGGAGTCCTCAGTGGGGCAGGAGTCCTCTCCCAGGTTTGCCTCGGAGTTGTTTTCGACGTCGTCGGGGTGGACCAGTTCCCAGCAGGTGACTCAGACTTCCCCGGTGATGACCCGTTCGGAGAAGGTCGATTGGTCTGTTGTTGCGGAACTGGCTAGTACGGCCACGGATGAGATTGAGACCGAGATCACCCGGTGGAGTGCTACTCATGAGGGCCTGGCGACGTTGGACATGCGCCAGGCCATCGCCGAACCTGCTATCGCGTCGGCGGTAGCCACCTACGCTGACCGGCGTCAGATCGACGTAGGGGAGACCTGGCCTGACCTGGTGCGTCAGGGCTACCGCAAGGCCGTGTGGGATCAGTTGTTCGGGATGGGGCGGTTGCAGCCGCTGTTCGAAATCAGCGACGCCGAAAACATCGTCGTAGTGGGTAATCACGAGGTGATCGTCGATCACAACGATGGTTCCCGGTCGACGTTGCCGCCGGTGGCTGATTCGGATGCCGAGTTGGAATCCCAGATCGCCCGAATGGCGAGGAATGCGACCCCGCGGCGTGCCTTCGACGCCGACCATACTGATGTGACGATCATGCACCAGCAGAAATTCCGCATCCACGCGATCTCTGCGGAAGTGTCGTTACAGCCATCGGTGGTGATCCGCCAGCATTTGCTGACCCACATCAGCCTGGGGGATCTGTCCCAGCGCGGAATGATGCCGCTGGAGGTGGCCCGGTTCCTGGACCAGGCGGTGCAAGCCGGCAAGTCCATCGTGGTCGCCGGTGAGCAGGGTGCAGGCAAGACAACATTTCTGCGGGCACTCATCCACGCCATCCCGATGCGGGAACGATTTGCCACCCTGGAGACCGATCAGGAGTTGTTCGCTCATCTGATGCCAGGCCGACAGAACACGCTGGTGCTGTTCGCCCGTGACGGTAACGGCGAGATTGATCCAGCCACCGGAACCCAGCATGGCGCCATCGAGATTGCCCAGCTCATTCCGCCTAGTCTGCGCCAAGCGTTGACCCGGGTCATCGTCGGTGAGGTGCGCGGCAACGAGGCTTCGGCCATGTTTCAGGCCATGCAGTCGGGTACGGGCACCATGAGTAGCATTCATTCTCCGCGGGCCTCGGAGGTGCCATCTCGACTGGCCCAGATGATTTCGATGGGCCCGGTCTACAATTTGGATCAGGCCATGCTCCAGATCGGTCATTCGATCGACTACATCGTCTTCGTGCGTCGGCGTGACCTGCCTGACGGGACCCGGCTGCGGTTCGTTGAGCAGATCCGGTCAGTCTCGCCTGGCGATGCGACAACTCCCAGTCTCGGCGAGGTGTACACGGCCGATGCGTGGACCGGTCAGCCGTTGACCCCGCTCATGCCCGGATCGGCCGCCGACGAGCTGTCTCACTTCGCCCGCGACTTGGATTACTGCGAGGCCCACTCATGAACACTCCCGCACTAACCAGCGCCCTCATCATGGCCGGGCTAGGGCTGATCCTGGCCATCGACGGGCTGGTCCCGGCGCCGCCTCGACCTGGGGCCCCGCTGAGCCCGGCCCAAAGGTGGGCTCGGCTCACCCACCGTCCCACAGGAGCGGCCGGGCGCCGCCGGGACCTGCGCTGGGGGCTGGCTGTTCTCGTCGGCGTCGTGCTGTTTGTGCTCACTGGCTGGGTCGCTGCGCTGGCGCTGGGCCCCATCATCGTGCTGCTGGCCCCCACCCTGCTGGGGGCGGCCCCGCCGACCGACATCCCGCTGATGGAGGCGTTGGATCGCTGGGTGCGTCAGGTCGCTGCGGTGCTGCCACAGGGGCGAGACATCATCACAGCGGTGCGGATCTCACGGCCGCGGGCCCCGAAGCTGATCGCCGGGGCGGTGGATCAACTGGTGTCGCGCCTCGATGGCCGGATGGAGCCGAGGGAGGCGTTCCAGCGGATGGCCGACGAGCTGGACTCATCTGAGGCTGACGCGGTGCTGGCCTCGCTGGCATTAGCAGCCACTCACCCGCGGGGCGCATCGGTGACATTAAAGGCTATTGCTGGCACTATTCAGCAGCGGTTAAAAGTGCTGCGGCAGGTGGAGGCTGAACGGTCCAAGCCGCGCAACGCAGTGCGCCAGATCACGCTGGTCACGATCGCCATGTTCGGGGTACTGCTGGTTGTTGGGCGCTCGTTCTTGGCCCCACTGGCAACCCCTCCCGGTCAGGTTCTGGTCACCGCGGCGGTGGTCATGTATGTCACCGCATTAGTGCAGATGTATCGGATGGCGCGGCCGCGACGTCGTACGCGGATCATGGTCAGGAGGACCCGATGACCACCACTGCTTTGTCTCTGCTGGCCGGAGCCGTTGTCACCGTCGGACTGCTGGTCATCACAGCAGCGTTCCGGCCTGCCCCAGGCCCTGATCTGGTAGCCGCCCTGGAGGTGGTGTCAGGTCGCACCTCAAGCGTCGACGAACAGATCGACCAGACCCGAATCGGGCGGCTAGGTCGCAGCGTGACCCGCACGTTCCATCTGTCGGTGTCCCCAGCTATGCGGGCCGCACTACGCCTCCAGGGCACCACCCCCGAGGCGTTCTACGGTCGCCGCCTGATGAGCGCGCTGGCCGGGGCGATCCTGCCGTGGCTGCTCAACGCGATAGCCATCGCGGTAGGGGCGAATTTCCCAAGCCTGCTCATCCCTGCGGCGCTGTGTGTAGCGTTAGCTGGCGCCGGATGGATGCTGCCAGCAGCACGATTGAAGGCTGCAACCGGACCAACCAACGATGATTCGTTCGAGGCACTGCTGGTATTCATCGACCTAGTCGTGTTGGAGCGGCTAGCCAATGAAACCTCCGTCGACGCACTCACCAATGCGGCGCATGTCTCGGATGCCCCACTGTTCATCCAAATCCGTCAAGTCCTGAATCGAGCCGCCCTCGAGAACGTCGACCCGTGGAACGGGCTAGACCGGCTAGCCGACGACATCAAACTGCCCGAACTCACCGATGTGGTCTCCATCGCCCGCCTCCAAGAAGAAGGCGCCTCCTTGGTCGACAGTTTCCGCGCCCGGGTCGCCGAGCTGCGCGACGCCTACCTGCTGCGCCTCCAGCAGGAATCCACCACCATCACCCAGCGCCTCGGCTTGTGGACAGTCCTGCAAGCAGGCTCGGTCATGCTCATCTTGTTAGGAGCAGCCGCCCTCACCCTCATCACAACCGGATAAATCGGCATCGTGTCGAGCCCCCACACCACGAAAGAATCATCCATAATGACGGCCATAGGCACCACAATGCCGATCACATCGAAATCGAAAGTGAAGGAGAACTCATAATGACCGATCTCGACCTAGCCAAGAACCAGATCACCTGGCTAGCCGCACACCTGCGCTCCCGGGTTGTTGACGAGCGTGGTGGTGGTAGTTCCACCGTGGAGACATTAATTTGGATTGGTGTCATCGTGGTGGCGGTGATTGCTGTGGGCGCCGGGGTGACGGCGTTCATCAAGTCGAAGATGCCTCACTAAGTGATGCGAGACAAGGTGAGGACCGATCAGCGTGGTGGTGGTTCGGCGTCGGTGGGGATGCTGCTGCTGGTGCCGGCGATCATGCTGATGACATTCGGCGGGATTGAGATCGGGTTGTGGTATCACGCCCATCAGTCGACCCTCGCTGCGGCCCAAAGCGCCGCGGAGGCTCAGCGTGTCGTCCACCCGGATCCGGGGTCGGCGCAGGAGGCAGCCGAGAGAATCACCAGTCATGGCGGGGTGCGTGATACCCGGATATCGGTCAGTGATGACGGGGCCACCGTCACGGTGACCGTCTCGGGTCGGGCCCCATCGATGTTGGGGTTGCATCTGCCGGCTGTGTCGTCAACGACGTCGATGCCTAAGGAGCGTCTGTCATGAGGCGCAGCGAGCGCGGTGGAGCGAGTCTGAGCGTCGAGGTGCTGATGTGGGCGCCGATTGCGCTAGTGGTCATCGGGTTTGTCGCAGCCATTGGCCGGATGTCGATGGCCCAGGATGCGGTGAGGGGCGCGGCGGGGGCGGCGGCCCGGGCGGCGTCGTTAGAGCGTGAGGGCCAGTCGGCTCAGTCCGCGGCAGTCCAGGCGGCGACCGCGAAGTGTGAGCGTCGACACCTCAGTGTTCACCCGTCCTGCCGGTCAGGCGGGCACGGTATACGCCACGGTTACGTGTGTCACTTCGCTAGGACCCGGGTTCGGGTCTCGGACGGTGCACGCGACAGGGGCGGCCCCGGTAGACACCTACCGGCAAAGGAGAGGCTGAGATGGATGAGCGTGGCGGCGGTTCGGCGTCGGTGTGGATGCTGCTCATGGTGCCAGTGATCCTGGTGGTGGCCGGTCTGGTCTTTGACGGGTCCCGGCAAATCTCAGCAACCCAGGCGGCTCAGGATGCTGCGGTGGCGGCGACCCGCGCTGGAACCGATGCGGCAGCAACCCCGCAACTGGCCGGCCGCGACGGTGCGGCCGCGGCTGTCCAGGCGGCCCGACAGGCGTTGTCTGCGGCCGGGGTGAGTGGATCGGTGCAGGTGGGCGGGGTGACCATCACGGTGACCACGTCTCAGAGCCGGCCGACGCTGTTTCTGTCGGCGATCGGAATCAGCCAGGTGACCGGGCACGGGAAGGCTCATGCCCAGCTTGTAGGACCGGGAGAACGTCCATGACAGTGATGCGTCGTATCCGTGCCCTGGTGGCGCTATGCGTGGTGATCGTCGGCCTACCGATCGGGCTGGCGGTTGCGGGCGCCCCACTGATGCCTTCGGGTCTGTCGTGGGCTCATCTACGGCATCTGCTAACGACCCCGGATATGACCGGGTCTGTGCTGGTGTGGCTGGTCAGCCTCATCGGCTGGATCTGCTGGGCGTGGTTTACCCTGGCCGTGGCAGCCGAGGCGGTCACGATGGCCTCGGGGCGTCGACTTCGGTTGCACATGCCTGGCCCCCGCGTGGTACCCCGCGTGGCTGCCGGTCTCCTTATTGCCGCGTTCGCGGCCGCACCGGCGGCCACGTCGATAGCTCACGCCGCAGAGGCCCCCCATGTGGCGGTTACCGCCCAGGTGGCCCCAGCCCACGCGGCTACCACCCATAACAGTCATGGCCCTCACACCCCCGGGGCTCCGAAGATCTGGAAGACTCACACGGTGCGGCCCGGCGACTACCTGTGGGAGATCGCCGAACACTACTACGGTGACGGCTCCCACTTCCGTCGTATCGCCGAGGCCTCCGGTATCGACCCGCACTCGGAACTGAAAGCCGGCCAAAAACTGGTCCTACCAGTTCCCGAAAACACAGCCGCGGTTCATTCGGTCCAGGCGGGGGAGTACCTGTGGGAGATCGCCGAGCACTACTACAGTGACGGCTCCCAGTTTCATAAAATCGCCGAGGCTTCCGGTATCGACGCCCATTCCGATCTAGCCGTGGGCCAAAAACTCATCATCCCCGGGCCTCTCCACCACGCCACAGCCCCAACATCAACCCATCCGAAGGTCCACACGCCGAATGCCGCGGTGGTCCCCGCATCCGCGACTGCGCCTGTCCATAAGGCCACACCTGCGCCCGCCCCGACGTCGTCTATTCCAGCTCACCCGAAGGCCCCGGCCGTCTCCTCTGCCGGCCACTCAACCAGCGACAAGCACCCCACCAGCCCAGCCACCGTCGCCGCTATTAGTGACGAGGAGGCCTTGTCCCCGGTTCAGGTGGGGCTGACCGCCAGCGTCGGACTCGTGCTCGTCGCCGGGCTGGTCACCACCCTTAACCGCCGCTACCGGACCCGATTCACCCGCCAGCCCCGCGGCACGGCCATGACCCTGCCCAGCCCAGACGCCCAAACCGCTGAGATAGCGCTACGCAGCACCAGGGCAACCGACACTCTGACGATCACATGCCTCGACCAGGCGCTCCGCGCGATCGGCGCATGGTGCCACCACACCGGGCACCCGCTGCCACCCCTGCTGGCTGCCCGCATCGACGACGACCGAATCGACCTGCTGCTATCGGCGTCCACCCCCGACCATCCCAAAGCGGTAGACCTAACCGCCGACGGATCGGTGTGGACCCTGACCGCCGAGCGGATCGACGACCTGCTAGCCCACGCCGACGACGACCAGGCAGCCCCGTGGCCATCTCTGGTCACGCTGGGACGCGACGACGACGGCGCCCATATTCTTATCGACCTGGAAGCCGCAGGGACCTTACACCTGATCGCCGATGACGACCAAGTCGACACAGCCCTCGCCGCCATCGCTGTAGAACTAGCCACCTGCGACTGGTCCGACGAGGTCAACATCACCCTGGTCGGCCAAATATGCCCAGGCCTAGAAGAGGCGTTAGGATCTGCGACCCTGACCCGCGCCGCCGACGTTGACGCCCTCCTAAACACCCTGGAAGCTCGCGCCAACGACCAGCGGCGCATCCTCACCGAGGAAAGCCCCCTCACCGCTCACCGAGCCGACCCCGCTATCTCCGACGGGTTCGACGCCGAAGTAATCCTCCTCGACACCGACCTCACCGAAGACCACCGCAACCGGCTCGCCAACCTCATCGAAGCCCTTCCCCGAGTGGCGGTGGCTGCAGTAACAACCAGCCACACCAGCCCAGACGAATGGTCTCTGACCCTGGCAGGGGACCCCCTAGTCGCCAAGCTGGCCCCTCTCGGCTGGCATGTCCACCCCCAAACCCTCTCCCCAGACCTCTACGGCCGCGTGGTCGAACTGTTAGCCAATTCCGCTGACGACGATTACGAACCTGCCAGCTGGTGGGACCACAACACCGAAATCAAACCAAACACCAGCCAGGACGACGAAGATAAGACTGCCATCAGCAGGCACACCCGCCCGAATATCCGCCTAACCACTCTGACCGGCGACATCAACCTATCCAGCGTCGACATCGACACCATCATCGACGACGCCAACCAGGCCCTCAACGCCGACGAACCCACCGACCAGGTTCGTGTCAATGCCCACCAACCCGGCACCGATACCCCCTTCCCCATCGACGACATCGACCCGCTGAACTCAGGCCACCCCGTCCTATCAATCATCGGCCACCCCAACATCACCGGTACCACCGGAACCGCCGGGCGCTCCCCGTGGCGCTGCCAGCAGCTAGCTCTCTACATCGCTGAGCATCCGGGAGTATCAGGGGCAACTATCGCCGACGATTTGGGTCTATCAGGTGCGACGGTGCGCTCGATTGCTACACACCTACGACACTGGTTGGGGGCCGATGAGGCCGGGGTGGCTTACATGCCGGCGGCCACGCATGGCTACCGGCTCGATGACCGGATCGTCACTGATGTGGATTTGATCGACGCCGCCCTGGCCGGGCGGGGTATCAACACCGCTGAGACGGCTACTCTGGTGGCCATTTTGAAACTGGGCCGCGGACGGGTCTTCGCCGGCGTTCCTGACTCGGATCTTCGCCAGTTCCGGGCATCGATGTACCACGTGGAAGCCCGCATCGTCGATGCTGCTCTCCAGGTGACGGATCGGGCTCTGGAGGCCGGGGACCTGGGGCTGGCCCGCTGGGCGCTAACCCAAGGGCTACTGGTGTCTCCCGATCATGAGGACCTGGTGGCTGGGTGTCTACGCACCGAATACCAGGCCGGGAACATGGACAAGGTTTCCGAGCTGGTCGATCACCTGTCGGCTACCGCGCGACGGCTGGGTGTCGACTTGAGCGCCGACACCACCCGGATCATCGACTCCGTTATTACCCATACACGCAGGAGAGCGTCATGATCTCCTGCACTCATCCCTATCAGGAAGGTTCCTATGCACCATTATCGTCTTGGTATCGGCACTGCCCTCATCGCGGTAGCAGCCCTCACCGGCTGCCACTCGGCAGGATCAACGTCGGCTCCCACGCCGACACCGAGTGCCTCCACTACAACATCGGCATCATCCTCAGCAACCCCAACGCCGTCAGCGGGGGCCGTCAGCGTCACCGAGGCCGAAAAGGTCTACCGCACCGCCTACATCAATAACTTCGAGGTGGAGAAGATGGGAGGCCTGGCCCCTGGTGAGCCGGCCCCGCTCATGCTCACCAACTACGCCTCCGGCCAAGCCCTCAAGAACTACATGATCTTCAACCGCAAGGTCTACAACCTAGGCATCCGATGGAAGTCAGGGGCCCCAAAAATCACGGCAGTACGGGAGAAGAAGGGTGATACCACCTATCCTGAGGCTGCTATCGCTTTGGAGTCCTGCGAGGACGGCCGCTCTATCCGTACTGTGGACCGCCACGGAGAAGCTGACCATGGACGCATCATCCATCTCGATAGCTGGTATGCCCGCGACAAGAAGGGCACCGTCAAAATGATCGCACGTAACGGAGTGGAGGTCCCCTCATGCGACGTCAAGTAATCACCGCGGGCCTCCTGAGCCTGGCCCTCGCCGCCATGCCCCTGACCGCCCTCGCAGACGACGAAAACTTCAGTAGCCATACGGACACGAATGGTCCTGGCTATGACGTGCGGGTAGATGTGTGGAACCATCCTCATTCTGGGGCTCATACTCGCTCGGGGGATCGGGGCGGTGATGGGAAGAATCATGATGATGGCCCGGGCGAGGCTACGTCTGTTGATGGGTTGTCGCAGGCTGATGCGTGGGCTGCTCATGCCGGGTATGCCTCGGCGGCTAACTATCAGTGTCAGATGATGAAGTCTTTTCTTGATAGTTCCGAATCGGCGCATATGACTGCCGCTGAACGTGCCAGCGGGCAAGCCGATTTCACTAAGAAATGCCGGACGGATCCGTCAGGTAAGGCCAGTGCGATCCCTGACCCGGCCTGGCTGGGACGCCATGCGGCCATGAAGATGACCCTGCCCGGTGCCCGACCGGTCATTGCCCCTGACCCGAGTCTGAATCAGTGGCATTCGGCGGCGGTGGGCCAGGCGTTGTGGCTGTCGGTTGATGATCCCACCGCCACCACGCACAAATCGATCACGTTTATGGGACAGATTGTCTCGTTGAGCGCCAAACGAAACGGTCTGTCGTTTGATATGGGCGACGGCCACACCGTCCATTGCGACGCCACGACCCCCTGGAGTCCGTCGGTGGAGCCGGGCACCCCCTCCCCAACGTGCGGCTACACCTATCAGCAGGCAGCCCCGCCAGAGGGCTACAAGGTCACCGCGATCACGTCGTGGGATGTGACGTGGTCGGTGCTGGGCCACACCGGGTCAGTCCATATTGAAAAGGCCGGTGGGCAGATGCTTCCGGTCGGCGAGTTGGAGTCGGTTGTCACCCACCGATGACCCCCGATAGCCCCACCCTCTACGAGGTGTTAGGGGTTGCCCCCGACGCCACCGACACCCAGCTCAAGACGGCATGGCGCCTCGCCGCGAAAGCGACCCACCCCGATGCCGGCGGCGACCCCCAGGCGTTCACCACCGCCCAGCACGCCTGGGAAGTGTTGTCTGACCCGGGCTCCCGCGCCTCCTATGATGCCGCCCTGGCGGGAGAAGGCGACCCCGACGTAGAGGCCCCAGACAACACCGTCGACCCCTTGACCCCCTCGTGGTCGTGGAGTGTCTCCTTCATCGATGCCACCCCGCAGCTACGCCACACCCGGCCCGGCACGCTCGCCGCGATCGTGGTAGCCGCCGCCGGGGTCGAGGCCGGGATCGGCTGGCATGAGGCGTTGGAGGCCCTCGCCCCCTCTCCCGGGTTCGTAGGTTCGTGGTGGATGACCTCGGTTCCGGTCGTGGCCGCAGTGACATGGCTCGCGGCGATCACGGGGGTACAGGCCATCATGGCCGGGATCGGCTGGCTGGGGTGGGGCTTGATCGGTGCCGCCTGTCTGTGGGGACACCCGTGGGCTGTGGCCGTATTGGGAGCCGGATGGGTGGCCTGGGTAGCCGCCGCAGTGTGGTGGTGGCGCCGACGGATGGCCTGGCCTGCCCGCACCTGCCGGGCAGGAAACATGGTCGACATGCCCGAGGTTGACCCGCCATGGATGGAACCGGTGGAACTGGTAGCAGAACTCATCCCCTCCGTGCGGGCCATGTGGTCTCCTGACGGGCAAACGGTGGCTGTAGTAGCCGGTCGGCGGGTAGCAACCTTAGGGATGCCGATGCGAGGGTGGCGTGGCATCGAGATGCGGGGCTGGAATCCGATCGGTGCCGACACCGCGTGGATCGTTGACCAGATAGGCGGCTGGCTGGCCGACCAAGACAAACCGCTCACCATCGACGGGAAAATCTTGTTCGAGACCTGGGACAGGCTACAGACAGTTCGTCCTCACAGCTGAGAAAAATTTTGGGTCCGCCCTGCATATCGGGGCCTCTTCATACCTTCAAAAGTGTGAAGGGAATACAGACTCTTCGACTGGAATTAAAAATGGTATATGGCGTGTCCGGTCCGCACCCAGCTCCACGATGCGCCATAGGGGAGCCATAACTTCACCAATCGTATACGATATGAGTGTGGGTGAGCATCTGTTGCATGGAGAACCGGTGGCCGACAGTCAGATACAAGCATGGGCGGATGAAGCAGAAGCTGGTTATGACCTCAGCATGCTTCCGCCGTCTCGACGTGGTCGCCCACCGGTGGGGAGGGGCCCGGGCACTGTGGTCCCTGTGCGCTTCGACGCGGACACTCTCAAGGCGTTGTCACAACGAGCCCATGACGAAGGATTGACCACGCGTTCTGACGCGATCCGTGCTGCGGTTAACCAGTGGCTCGGCCTCGGCTCGTAAACATTATCGGCGCGACAACCTTACTGATGACGCTGTTGGTTACGCCGTAGAGCACATCTTGTACTCGTGGGCGCTCGACGATGCTGATGATCCTCGTTGCTGGATGATGATTCGGTGTTGACCCAGCTGGCCTCCTCATGGAGCTAGTTATCCTCATCTACGACGATGTCGCACGACTCGAGGACTGGATCGACCAGCCCGTTGCGTCTGAAGAACTTCATCCACCCCGGTGGAGCTCCGGCCGCGTACTGGTGCAACGGATCATTAGCATGGGTAGCGTGAGTATGCCTTCGATCGTGGTCAGTGCTGTCATCGTCCAAGATTCTGACGGGCGGCTTCTCACTGTCCGTAAACGAGGCGCCGAGGCATTCATGCTGCCAGGCGGCAAGCCGGAGCCCGGCGAGGACTCGCGTCAGGCAGTAGTCCGGGAAGTGCACGAAGAGCTCGGCGTCGCATTGTCTTCCGACGACCTGCGTCGGGTGGGAGTGTTCACCACGCGAGCAGCGAATGAGGCCGGCCATCAGGTGGTAGCGACGATTTTCACCCACACCCCGGTTGCGGTGAGTGAGCCAGCTGCTGAGATCGAGCAGATTCGTTGGCTCGATTGGAGTGTCGACGCCCTGCCTGAGGACCTGGCCCCGCTGCTGGTCGAGGCAGTCATCCCGTGGCTGCGGCGCCGTATCCGGTCGGTCGCTGTATTCACGGGTGCGAAGGATGGAACCGACCCTCATTATCGTGTCGAAGCAACCGCCTTGGGCCGGGGTCTCGCACACGCCGGGATCACCCTGGTTTATGGCGGCGGGAAGGTCGGGATGATGGGTGCTGTTGCTGATGCGGCCCTCGCTGCTGGCGGCGCTGTGATCGGAGTGATGCCGCAGCACTTGGTGGACGGGGAGATCGCCCATCCTAGTCTGACTCACCTCGAGGTAGTGCGGACTATGCATGAGCGCAAGCAGCGGATGAGTGACCTAGCTGACGCGTTCGTCGCGCTACCCGGCGGCGGCGGAACCCTTGACGAGCTATTCGAAGCATGGACATGGCAGCAGCTCGGTGTACACAGCAAACCCGTGGCCTTGTACGACTCGACCTTCTGGGCACCGCTGACCGCGCTACTCAACCACATGACCATCGAAGGCTTCGTCCGCCCTGAGGACCGCGCCTCGCTCGTGATCGCCGATACCATACATCAGCTGATGGCCGATCTTGAGGGATGGGCCCCACCACCACCGAAGTGGCGCTCGTGACATAGAACAAATGATTCTGACTATGGCTCATTGACATCTGCGCAGCGGCTACTAGCTCCATTGACTTCAAATCGGGCCTTGGCCGAGGCTCGGTTCAGGTGGCCCGGAATGGATCCCCACAAATTGAATGCTCACGATCGAGGTGATGGACGCCCACTACTATTGTCCTACGCCCGGTTGTATCCAGCGAGCAATTGAAGGTGCTGCGCCTGTTGGTCGACCAGGCCGAGCCACTCACTATTGACGGGAAAGTCCTGTTCGAGACCTGGGACGGGCTGCAGGCAGCCCGTCCTCACAGCTGAGAAAAAATTTTGGGGGCCGTTCCGCACATCGCGGCTCTCTTTCACACCTTCAAGGGTATGAAGGAAGTACAGACACCAAACCGAGCTGAGAACTGTGCAGTACGGTGTGTTGAGCCGCATATCACCCATCGGATGGGCCATAATGATCTCTATGAGGTCTCCCCGCAAGCCATACCAGAAGATCCGTCGCGGCCCGAAGCCACGCTGCGAAGAGCCCGTCAGGTCCTTGACGTGTTATGTGCCTCAGTCTCTGATAGATCCGATCGACGAGATGGCGTGGCAGTTGGAGATTTCGAAGTCCGATCTCGTGGGGTGGTCGGCTTTGTGCACCCTCAATGTGGTGCGCAGGGACCGAGGCGAGGACCCCATACCGATCCCGGAGTATCTGGACAAGGCCGTGATGTCGGCGTTGTACCCCGATGCTCTGCCTCTCGACGACATCGAGGAACAGGACGAGCAGAAAGAAGTTTTGATGTCTGGGTGAGCCCGAACATGGTTGAAGGCCGCTTGGGAGAGCGGCCTTCAACTAATCAATTCGGTTATCAGCAGCCCTTGTTAGGGGCTCAGGTCCTTTCCCAGAGGAGGGGGGACCGCCATGACAGTCATGCAAGTACCGCCACAGACAGTTTCATGGTAGCTGATAGCCCGCGTTGTTGGAAGTGCAGCAACGCCGATCCTCGCAGGTATCGCACCCTGCTACAGGGTGCTGAACATCAAGGATTGATTGCTATGACAAGCCGTGAGGCGTCCTCGAGGAGGGCGTCATGACCGCTAGAACACAGGCTGTAACGACTGCTAACAGTTCAGCTAGAAGCATTGCTAGAACCTCAGCTAACACCTGTACTGGTTCTGCTAAGGGCTTCATCAAGATTCATCATGATGTCATCTGCTCGGGCGTGTCGGGCAACGCGATGGCGTTGTTCATCACACTGGTCAACCATCCCCGCCACGGCGAGTGGGTCCGTTACTCCCAGTCTCACCTAGCTGAACTGTGCGGCTGGGACGACTTGTCTTCCTCGGCTGCCCGTCAGCGAATCCATCGTGCTGTCAAGGAACTGACAGCACGCGGCTGGCTGACCTCCAAGAAGAGGTACGACGACACCACGGCCGCGACCGCCATCTGGTACAAGCTCACTGGTCCCACCAGTTCTACCAAGCACTGGGAGCAACTGCCGCGGAGCACATGGGATGTCATGCGTCAGGCAGGCGGGCTTCAAAGTGGCGAGTGGGCACGTCATTGGCTGGTGTGGAGGATGCTGGCCGGACGCACCGGCATGGCCCAGGCCCGCCTCGCTGTCGTGGCTCGGTTCCTGGAGTGCCACCCCAACCGGGTCTCCCAGGTCCGTGGTCGACTCGTCGACGCTGGCCTGCTCGGCCTCGACCAGGTGGCCGGCCGCCCCAGCCGGGTATGGTTCCCGAATCCAGCGGACACGCAACAGGTGTACGCCGGCCCCGACGAGGAGGACCAAGGGACTGAGGACTCCTCCCATTTTTCACCCCATCAACCCCCGATTCTTCACCCCATCCACCCCCCAGAAAATGTCGCCTTTCTATTAGACAAATCATTAGACAATGAGTTAGACCCTGGGTCGCGTCAGCGTGTTAGCTCACCAACGCGCGCGCGCGCGGCGGCTGCGCCGCCGACACCAAAGAAACCCACACCAACCAGAAATGCCAGAAACGATGACGCCGCAAACCTGGCATGGCGGTTCGTGAGGCGGTGTCCCCAACTGGTGGGGGCTCCGCCGAAAGTACGCGGCCAGGTCCGCCAACTGATTGCCACCGAGATTCGCCGGAATCCAAGCTTTCTGAATGTGGCGGCCCTAGAGACTGCCGCTAGGCGAGTACGCGACGAAGGCTCGCTAGGTGTCTGCCACTGCGAGATCGTTCGAGACAAGCTACACGGGGTCATCGCCGACCAGAAGGCCGCCCCCATCAACCCCGCCCCCCTCCCACCACCCGAACCCAGTCAAGACGACGTAGACGAAAGAGACACAACCGTGTGGATTTACCCCAACCCTGGCGAGACTGCTGACAAGACCGATGTCAGGGTCGCTCAGTCGCAAGTGCGCCACGTCGCCGAGCGCGACGACATGGCAGGCGCGATCGCCACCAAACTGCTAGCTTCCCGCTCTGATGATCCGATGGGCTGGCTGACCCGCCGCCAAACCATGCTGATGGCCCGTTTTCCCCGTGACCATGACGAAGTCATCGCGATGTGCCACATCGTGCGCACCGCCCTAGAGGCCGACCTAGCCGCCCACAACCAGTGGGAGGATCGATGAGGTCGGCACTCAGGAAAATCATGGCTGTGGTTGCTGTGATCGGCGTCGCAGTAGTGGCGGGCCTGACACTAGCCAAATCATGGCCGTTTACGGGCGGTTCTAAACCGTCGGCAGTCATGGGCTCCACCGTTGTCAGGAAGCTTGGTGCAAGGGCCGCTGCGGGTGCGTTGGACCGTCTGCCGGCCCCCATGACCGGCTACGCCCGGGCCCGGTTCGGTCAAGCCTGGACCGATAACACCGATCAAGGCCTGACTCGCTCATGGGGATGCAACGATGCCCTGGCCCGCACAAAACCTGGGTCGCGGTGCGTGATCGCCTCCGGAACACTCCACGACCCAACCCCGTGGCCACTCTCGCCTGGAGACGAGGCCGACACGCCTCAACAACAGTCCAAATCGACCTAGGAAACGCGTGGGTCACCGGCGTAGAGAAGACCGCTATGACGCGAATACTCAACCGCTGCTCGGGGCTCTCAGGGACTCCAAGGTACGCCACAATGGGACTATGAGTACACCAGACATGAAGCAGCGAACTGACCGACCGCGTCTCAAGATTCATCATGATGTCATCTGCTCGGGCGTGTCGGGCAACGCGATGGCGTTGTTCATCACACTGGTCAACCATCCCCGCCACGGCGAGTGGGTCCGTTACTCCCAGTCTCACCTAGCTGAACTGTGCGGCTGGGACGACTTGTCTTCCTCGGCTGCCCGTCAGCGAATCCATCGTGCTGTCAAGGAACTGACAGCACGCGGCTGGCTGACCTCCAAGAAGAGGTACGACGACACCACGGCCGCGACCGCCATCTGGTACAAGCTCACTGGTCCCACCAGTTCTACCAAGCACTGGGAGCAACTGCCGCGGAGCACATGGGATGTCATGCGTCAGGCAGGCGGGCTTCAAAGTGGCGAGTGGGCACGTCATTGGCTGGTGTGGAGGATGCTGGCCGGACGCACCGGCATGGCCCAGGCCCGCCTCGCTGTCGTGGCTCGGTTCCTGGAGTGCCACCCCAACCGGGTCTCCCAGGTCCGTGGTCGACTCGTCGACGCTGGCCTGCTCGGCCTCGACCAGGTGGCCGGCCGCCCCAGCCGGGTATGGTTCCCGAATCCAGCGGACACGCAACAGGTGTACGCCGGCCCCGACGAGGAGGACCAAGGGACTGAGGTTCCAGCCCCCTGCTGACTGCTAGACGGTGAATCCCGAACGCCTCAATGAGGAAGTTGGAGTGTTACAACCAACTTTGACCATTGACCAGCAAGCAAATGCAGCATTTCTGAAATTTACGGACGGCAAGGTCGCGCGAACCGTTCCGGTGAACGACGATGGCCGCGTTGTCGCAACGCTCTCGTTCCTGGAATCAGGAGAACTCCACGGCATTGAGTTGCTGGACGTACAACGCCAAATCCCGAACGGTGCGGAGTTTAACGCGGACGACCTTGGAACTGATCCGTGACGCCCTCAGTGCCTACCTTGCTGCCTGACTCGCGGTGTCTGGAGCTGGTCACGAAGGGTGCGCTGGTAGGGCGTCAACAGCGAAAAATTCGAGTAGGCGTCAAGAATGCACTAGGTGTGTCGGAATGGGGGGGCTGGGTGGAGTGCCTTGTTCTGGTTGCCGACAATGGTGTTCTATGTGAGTGCCAGCGTGTGGAGGCTGATCGAACGGGATGCGTCCCGGCAGGGCATGACCGTGTCTGCGTGGACTTGTCAAGCGCTCACCCGTGAGGTCACCCAGACCCTCAAAGCCAGCTGACTGAGTAGCATTGGTTAGAGTGGCTCGTGGAGAGGGAGGACGCCTCATAGAGATGGACGGCGGAAGGAAGCTTACCGAGGGGGTGGTTTCCTCTTGGTTTGCTCGGCCTTTCAGATAATTCTTGAGGTAACGTCAAGCTAGTGGCCCGGACGTAGATAGGATAAGCCCTGCAAGGTTTTAACTAACCAGATATATCTGGTTAGTTAAAAATTGACGTAATCAGAGGTGAGGAACTATGAAGGTGCGTTTTGTAATTTCTGCTGTCGCGCTTATGGCTTGTTCAGTTGCAACTTTAAGCGCCGCTAAACCAGCTATGGCTCAAGGAAATTCTGACCCGAGTGAAGCTCGTCAGAATACGCCACTTGCTAAGGCTAACCCTCAGATATCAAAGGAATTATTAAACTCACTCCCATCGTCTATCCTTAATAGGTCTTCTTTGTATATTGATCCATCTATTAAGCCGGGATCTTATTTTGTGTTTACAAATGGAAAGATTGTCCCGGGACAGAGCAGCGATCAGGTTAGAGCAGCAAAAGTTAGTGGAACGGAATGCTTCGAGTCCGTAGTATTGCCAATTGGGGCACGTTCATGGAGAACGCTTACAAACCACTCTTGTGCGGTGATCGGAGTCAGCAGTAAGGCGACGCATACGTTTACTGTTATAAATGATGAAAATACTTCTGGTACAGCATCGTGGCAGCCTCAAGGCTACCATACACAGTGCTCCTATGAACCAGTTAGACCTCCTTACAAGCCTAAGAAAAAGTGTACTCCGCATAAGCCCTACTGGCATGCTGGGACAACGGGACCGGGATATATTACTGTTCCTTGGGAAGAAGTAGCCGCGTATCCTACTGCGAGGTTCTTAAACCCAGATTTCACAAGGGGATGGGCTGGAATGTGGTATTAATCTGTAGATTAATCAGTGCAATACCTTCCTATATATGAGAATCGATAATACCATGATACTTGATGTTTCGATTATGTGAAGAACGCTGCCAATGATCATCGCTAGAGTTAGGTTGATACTAGTCATTAAGTGTTGATCAAGGACATCGAAAAATATCACCATAAGTGTGGATAGGAGTGCTACCCAGGTAAGTGTTGAGGCTTTCGGGTTAATGCTTGCCTTGCGGCTGGTGTCTCGTGAAGTTAGCCCTGCCGCCTCTGCCACTGAGAAGGATAGTAGAATTGCCGATACAGTAATAAGGAGAGGATAGCAGTGCTGTGTTACTATGTCTCGGGCAACTGCTAGGCTTTTTGGGGGGTTGTAGGGGGAGAATTCTTTAGATGCTATTGCCAGCAAAAAGAAGAGTATTCCTAGAAATATAAGTATGCTAAATGTAGATTTTGTTTTTGGTTTACATTCCATGGCTGTGCTCTTCTTTTCTGCTGGATGATAACTCTGTTCTCTGGGGCTTTGAATGTTTGTCACGTGATCCTTTCATAATCGAACAGTGTCGGCCCCTTTGCGGCTTCCTCGGCCTCACGGGCGTTCTTTCTGCGAGCTCGGTATGCGAGTTGTTTGACGTTGGATTCTGTCGTTCCGTAATGCTTGGCTGTTTCAGGCCATGTGTGGCCTTGGTCGTCGTGGTAGGCACGGATCTCTTCTCTACGCCGTTCCTGTTCGCGGATGTATTGATTGCGTGGCATTGATGTCCATCGCCGGATACTGCGTGTTGAAAGGCCGGTGATTTCTGCTGCTTCTCTGGTTGTGCGTCCGTTTCGTGGTACCCGGGAATCACTCATAGCTTCTCCAACTTTTTGTCACGAAGATGGCGCCGGATGGTTCCGCTGTGTTTGCCGCCTTTGTGTCCGCGTGCGGATTGGATGGTGGTGAAGGTGGTTTGCGTGACTGTGCTGGATTGCACCCACAGGCGGGATTCTGTGGTGATCCAGTTGGTGATGGATCGGGCGATGCAGGCGGCTTCGGAGTCGGATACGGCGGGCTTCGCGGTAAGCCCAGGCGCGGGCTGATTCGAAAATGTCGCAGTTGCGGCCGAGTCCGGTGGGGTTTTTGCGGGCGTATTCGGTGCGGGTGACTGGTTCACGTAGCGCCCAGATCGCGTGTGCGTGGCCGTTGGCCGGGTTCTCGACGACAAGGTTGGGAAGCCAGTGTTTACGGTCCCACACGGCGCGGATGAGGGTGTCTGGCTGGTGTCCATCGACCACAAGGAGGTTGGAGGCTACAACGCGGTTGGCTTCCAAGTACACCCGCCTCATGGCGGAGGTGCGGGTCGTGCGGCGCAGGCCCGTGGTCAGGTCGCTGGAGGCCCAAGGGTGATCAGGCATCCATACCTGTTCCCACCAGTCGCGGTGAGTCCGCTCCTCGGTACTTGTCACGGTCATAAAGCCAGTCAAGCATAGGTCATATTGCCGGTCAATAGTACGCCACGAAGGCCGAGTCAGGTGATCCGAGGTTCCGGGGTGCCCCGGATGGGTCCTCTGGTCCCTCTTGCCCCCGAGACCGCTGCAGGGGGCAAGAGGGAGGCGGGGGTCCAGCCGGATCTGTCTTCTGCGAGACCCACAAAAACTCGAGCGTGCTTCATGTCGGGCCAGGGTGAGGGTGTTGTCGTTGTTGATGGTGTAGAGGAGGAGTCAGTCGGATGCGATATGTAATTCGTGGTAGGCCGTGAGGTTGCCTGTGAGTTGGTGGTCGCGGTGCTGTTTGAGCCAGT
>NZ_BJEN01000006.1 GCF_008326345.1 Cutibacterium modestum
CCGGTGTGGCCGTCGGCGCGGATTTGGACCCAGTTGCCGTGGACTTCGCCGGTGGCGTGGACGCCGGTTCCCTGCGTGAGGGCGGTGATGATCCTGGCGTTGGGGGAGGGGGCGGTGTGCACGTTGAGACCGCTGGTGGTGTGGATGGGTGCGCTGTCCTTGGCAGGGGTGCTTGGTTTGTTGGATTTGGTTGGTTGTGCGGGTTTGGTGGGCGTAATGGGCTTCACCGCCGGGAGCTTGCCGGTGAGGTAGGTGCGGTATGCCCAGCCGGTGTGGCCGTCGGCGCGGATTTGGACCCAGTTGCCGTGGACTTCGCCGGTGGCGTGGACGCCGGTTCCCTGCGTGAGGGCGGTGATGATCCTGGCGTTGGGGGAGGGGGCGGTGCGCATGTTGAGACCGCTGGTGGTGCGGGTGGCGGCGCTGTCAAGGGCCGGACGATCCTGGTCGCGGCTCGTCGCGGAGTCGTTCTTGGCGTCAGCTTTCGGCTTGGCGGGCGCCGTGGTTACCTTCCCCATGGTGAGGTAGCGCCCGTAAATCCATCCGGACTTGCCGTTGACGGCGACGGGGACCCACCCGCGGTCAGGGCGCCCGGTGACTCGCACCTGCTGACCGCGCTCGGCAACGGTGAGGATCTTGCCAGCATTAGCAGCGTCGCCACGAACGTTGACCGGAACAGCAGCGGTCATGGTGCCGGGTAGGGCTTCGGAGCCAAAGTGCACCGGGTGGACGTTTTCTTCGGTAAGGAATCGCTCATAGATCCAGCCGGTGGTGCCGTTGACGGCGACGGGGACCCACCCGCGTGCCTTTTTGCCGGTGACCTTCACCGACTGACCGCGTGCCGCGACGGTGAGTACTTTGCCGGAGTTGGAGGAGGCAGACCGCACGTTGACGTCCGTGGTCGCGTACATCGTCTGCGTGTTTGCTGCGTGTGCGACCGAGCCAAGGATGGCCGGTGCAACGACGCTGATCCCGGAGGTGAGGGCGATGGTGGCGGCAGCACCTCGGACTGAGCGCTTAGGGCGGATCACGGTGTGACTTCCTCTCGCCATTGAAGGCATCGGGGCTTTGATCCCGGCGTTTCCGGGATGGATGGGACATTAGGAATTCATGGCCCGTTGTCTCAAAGACGTTGAGGGTTTGAGCGTGTCGCCTCAACCGCTGGTAGGCCACCGCTGACGAGGGTCGAAACGGCGTCGTGGAGCCAAATGAAGCCGTCAGTTGGCGGAGACCTCCTGTCATAACGAAACCCTCTACCTTGCATCGAGGTAGAGGGTTTCGCCAGGTATGCGAAGAGTGGCTCAGACTGCACTGAGTTTCTGCCAGCCGCTCCAGTCGTAACACCAGCAACCGATGCCTTCGCCAGGCTTAAACTGCCGGTTTGAACCTGAGCTGATGACGGGATCACCGGCGGCGCAGAAGTTAAACAGCCACTTGGCGTTCTCGGTAGACAACCCGACGCAACCATGCGAGACATTGGCGCTGCCTTGAGAGCCCTCGGACCACGGTGCGGCGTGGATGAACTCGCCGGTGTAGGTGACGCGCATGGCGTACTTGACCTTGACGTGGTAGTAACCCGAACTTCCATTAGGGATACCAACCGTTGAGGAGTCCATGACCTTCGTGGCATCGCGCTCGATAATGACTTTAGTGCCAGACCGAGTAGTGGTGGTTGCACCAGGCTTACCGGTAGTCACCGGGATAGTGCGCACAATTTTACCGTCGCGGAGGACGTCCATCTTGTGGTCGTCGATGTAGATCTTGATGATTCGCGCATCGCCGACCTGGAAGGAGCCCTCGACGTCATGGGTGATCCATCGGTGGCTGGAGGTCGGCAGACCGGTGAGGTTGCCGCGCACGCTGACCTTCGTGCCGGCCTTCCAAAAGTCCTTAGGGCGCCACATCAACTGGGTCTGGTCGATCCATCCCCACGATCCTTCCTGCTTCGGAGAGACATCGATTTGCATGGCCTTCTGGATTTTGGCGCGCATACTAGCGTCGATGACCTCGTGCTCGAACTTGATGATGACGGGCATGCCGATGCCAACCGAGGCGTCGTCATAGAGCATCTCGACGACGTTGACGTCGCCATCAACGCTCTTGACCTTCTTGGTCACCGTCGTCGTTGGGCCAGCATGGGGGTCGGTATTCGAGAGGGTCGCAGTGAGGGTGTAGGAGCTGTTGAGGTTCCAGGGTTTCGACGGGGTCCACACAGCGTCTTTGAGGGTGCCTTTGACCTCGCCGCCTTCGGAATTTGTGACTTCGACGTCCTTGAGGGCTCCATTGGCGACAGTAAACTTCAGCGCATCACCTGGCTGGAGCTCGGTGATCGGGTGATCTGCGGTGATCGTCAGAGCGGCAGGCGTTGGGGTGGGAGTAGGTGTTGGGGTGGCCGAGTTGCCGCCGTTTCCTGAGTTTCCACTGGAGCCAAAACCATTCTCACCAAGGGAGGTCTTGGCGCAGGACGCAGCTGTCATTGGCAGAGCGATGGCACCTGTAGCCAGAACCGAACGACGGGTCAGACTCGATGGCACGAGTACCTCCATACTTGTGTGCACGAAATGAGAACTCTGGATCCATTTCTGGGGAAGATGAACTTCATACATGATATAGCGCGGCACTGGCAACTCCCCAAACGTTGATACGTCATCTGGGGCGTCGCTCGCTGGATACTGATCGACCGGATCGGGGTAGTTGTGGCGCGAAGCTACGCTTACATGAGCATCCCCTCATGCGTCCCGGCTTGGAGGTTTCCCATGCATGATGACAGTGACGAACAGCTTGCGGTGCGTAGGCGTCCTGACTGGCTGACGTGGCTTATCGTCGTCGTTGTGACGATTGTCGGTGTCACCATCATTACCCTCTGGTGGTGCTGCTTGCTGGGCTGAGGTGTTGTATGAGTTGCTGAGTGGTGGGCTGCCCGATGCAGGTCTTGAGTTCCATCAGAGCCCACAAGCATAACTAGTATTCCCACAGAAGGGGTGGTACTTCTCGATCCGTGATTCTTATGCGATATTCCTATGCGATTTGTTTCAAGAACTCCTGTGATTGCTGTAGCCATCGCCGTGATTGCTGCGGCGAGTCTGTCCCTGGCGGCATACGGTAGCCACGGCGATGAGACAAAGGCCGCTGGAGCAACGAATGCGGTCGCTAGTGCTACCCCACTCCCTCATCTGATCCGATTTTCACCAAGAGAAAGGCCAATAAGAACGATTTTTCTCATGCCTTGGTCAGCGGCATGAAGAAGATGACGACGTATCACATGGATGGTTCCATGAGCGTCGCAATACCTGAGGATAAACGCGCTATCAAACTGTCTTCCGACTATGACGGCCGTGATCAGGCAAGCCTAAGGCTCACGTTTCGATGTCCGCACCTGGGCGAGGGCAAAAAGGCCGATCTTGTCATCCTTGACAAGGATGTCTACGAAAAAAGCAGCTCGAAGTGGGTCAAGTCTGCTCACAGTGGTAACGGCGTGGGGCAAGCGGACGCTCTTGAGATCATCGCAAGCCTAGCAAGGTATTGATTCGGTGGCCTATGTGGGCAAGGAACTCCGCGGGCATAGGTTCGACGTCGTTTTGGTCCTGCCAAGGTGGGTGGGGGTGAGGTGGCAGCCGCCTTCAACCAGAGTATAAAAGCCACCTACTGGCTCGACGACTCCAAGAGGGCCATTGGAATGATGGATATGGGAGCCGAGGGTGCGAGCATTGCCATGGATATGTCCATGTCTCAGTTTGGTGAGCCCGTAAGTATCCCTAAAGTGCCCTGATAACTGGACCTTGTTGAGATGTCCTGTTGGCAGCGGGGTGGTCCAATTGCACCCTGTGGCGCTTCGCATCGTGGGTGGAGAGGTCCGCGTATCCCCGTGGGACAGATAATGCGAACGCTCAGGCACCCCGGCGAAGGTCGCCGCCCTGGCCTTGGGCCGCCTAGCCGACCTTCAGCTTGTGTGCGATCGTGTTGCGCGCCTCGCCAATGGGGGTGGCCAAGCCACGTGCCTGAATGGAACCAAGGCGGTAGGGGTCGAGCCACTCATCAAGATCCGCCTTGGTGAGGAAGGCTCGCATCCCGTCATGCACCTGCCTGGCGGTAACGCGGGAAGGCGCGGTGATAATCGCCGTCGTCGTTTCGAACCTGTTGGTGATTTTTCACGTCGTGGCGGTGGCCGCGGCACTTAAGAGCCCAGGCCTATGTACGTAATGGGGATTTTTGTCACCGCGCTTCCCGGCCCACTCGAAATACACCAGTCATGGGGACGATGCACTGCCGGGAGGCCATGGTCGCGCGGAATATCCCATTCCCGGCGACGGTCTCGAACCGGGCGTTGATGGGACGTGGCTCGGACTCCTTCGCCAACCTGGTCAGAAACCCCACCCCACGGGGGAGAAAAATTGTGAGTCGCTCCGGTGAAAAGCTGGGACGACTCACGAAGGAAGAAATCAGCTACTACGATACCACGAGTTTGCTGTGGCAGAGGTTTGCAATTTCGTCGCTGTCCATGTCGAGGCTGAAGCCTCTACGCATGTGGGCTACATTGCCACGGTCAAACTTGGTGCTCGTTCTCCTGCGTGCGGCGGAGTTCTTCGAGGGCACGGATGCGCTCGACGTCGAAATCGATACGAGTGTGGTTAGCGCGAGTAGAAGCCAAAAGGCGATATAGCACTACCATAAATACCACCCAGATAGGAGCGGCGAAAAGGGCCTGACGAGAATCTGCTGAAAATCCCAACATAATGAGGATGGTAATGAAGAAGATAATGCCGAACCATGACATCACGCGGCCAGCAGGCATCTTGAAGGCTGATTCGGCATGGCGTTCGGGATGCTTGCGTAGGTACATGAGGTAGCAGACCAAGATGAGTCCCCACACCGACAGATAGAGTACCGAGGAAACTCCTGCTACCAGAGAGAACGCATCCATAACTGAGTTTTCAAGGGTGACGAGGACGATGGCAGGAGAAATGCATACCGCAGTGAGGATAAGAGAATTGCGAGGAATATGGCGGCTAGACAATTTAGCAAAGACTGGTGGGGCATCTTTCTCGCGCGCAAGCCCGTAGAGGATTCGGGAGGTGGAAAAAACTCCTGAGTTTGCTGATGATGCAGCCGAGGTGAGCACAACGAAGTTGACGATATGGAAGGCGATAAGGATCCCAATGAAGCTAAACATTTCGACGAAAGGGCTCGCTTGCGGATTGATGAGGTCCCACGGCTGCACTGCCATGATGACCCCGAGGGCTAGCACGTAGAAGATAAGGACACGAGCCGGGATCGAATTGATAGCTTTGGGGAGATTGTGCTCGGGGTCGGCTGTCTCCGCTGCTGCGGTGCCCGCCATCTCAATACCCTGGAACGAGAAGATGGCGATCTGGAAACCTGCTATGAACCCCATGAATCCGGTGGGAAAGAATCCGCCGCGGTCCCACAAATGAGAAAATGACGCAGCCGGAACTCCGCTGCGGGGTGATTGGAACCCGGTAATTGCAAGGTAGCCGCCGACCAGGATCAATGCAATGATGGTGACGATCTTAATCATCGCAAACCAAAATTCCATCTCACCAAAGAGCTTTACTGCGACCATATTGAGACAGGTCAACAGTAAGACGATGCAGGTGGCAGGTATCCATTTATCGAGGTTAGGGAACCAGGCAGCCAGGTATCCACACATCGCGATGGTGTCGGCATTACCTATGACGACCCAACACATCCAGTATGTCCAGCCCATGTAGAACCCGGCTCCGGGGCCAATAAGGTCTGTTGCGAAGTCGGCGAAGGATTTGTAGGCCAGGTTCGACAGCAGTAGCTCCCCCATGGCCCGCATGACGAAAAAGAGCACTGCTCCGATGACGAGGTAGACCAGCAAGATGGATGGCCCTGCTAGGGAGATAGTCTTTCCAGATCCCAGAAAGAGCCCTGTTCCAATGGCACCACCAATGGCGATGAGTTGGAGATGCCGGTTCTTGAGGTCGCGCTGAAGCTGGAGCTCTTCAGCTGGCTCCCTAGTCGGAGCTGTGACCTGGGTGGCGCTATCTATGTGGGTCATCTACACACTCCCGGTATCGACGGTGCCTCCGTTTGCGTCGTTGCAGAAGAAGAGGACCAACGTAACTCTAGACGTTTTTAGGTTCACTGGGGCTGGTCGCTGATAAAGAGGTGTTCAGATGTGGCAGGCATCACAATATGTGGAATGGAAGGTTGGTCTCTGTCACTTGTGATGGGGGAGCTGGGGCAATGACATGGACAACGCGTAAGATCGATCATGGGTCGGCACCGGTGCTGATCCCCCGAGGGTGATCTCGGGATGACTGCAAAGGAGCAGAAGGTATGCGTGTTGGTGTTCCTGCTGAGGTTAAGAATAATGAGTTTCGTGTGGCTGTGACGCCGGCGGGTGTTCATGCGTTGGTGGGTCATGGTCATGAGGTGTTGGTTCAGGCT
>NZ_BJEN01000007.1 GCF_008326345.1 Cutibacterium modestum
TTTGCGTTGGTGGTGGGGTGTGTGTAATGTTTGGCGGGCCGTCGGGGGCTGCTTGGAGTGGTTTGAGTGGTTCTGGGTGGTGGCTGGTTCTGCTGGTTGGCTTTCGGGATTGCGGTTTTGTGGTTTCGGGGTTGGTGTGGTAAGGTTGGTCGGGTCGCCTTGTGATGGTTTCTGCATGGTTGTGTGTGGGGATTGTTGTGTGGGTGTGATGTTTGAGAACTCAACAGTGTGTCTTTGATAGTCAATAGATTTTTGTGATGCATCTGTGTGATGTGTCGGATTTTGTTTATGATTCCTTTGTGATTCTGGACATGTGACTGAATATTTTTTGGTTAGTGTTTGGGGTTAGTGTATTGGATTCTTCAGTTTGTTGCTGTGGCTTGCGCGTTGTTGTGTGGGTTGTGGTGATGTTTTTTATTGGAGAGTTTGATCCTGGCTCAGGACGAACGCTGGCGGCGTGCTTAACACATGCAAGTCGAACGGAAAGGCCTCTTTCGGGGGGTACTCGAGTGGCGAACGGGTGAGTAACACGTGAGTAACCTGCCCTTGACTTTGGGATAACTTCAGGAAACTGGGGCTAATACCGGATAGGAGCTCCTGCTGCATGGTGGGGGTTGGAAAGTTTCGGCGGTTGGGGATGGACTCGCGGCTTATCAGCTTGTTGGTGGGGTAGTGGCTTACCAAGGCTTTGACGGGTAGCCGGCCTGAGAGGGTGACCGGCCACATTGGGACTGAGATACGGCCCAGACTCCTACGGGAGGCAGCAGTGGGGAATATTGCACAATGGGTGGAAGCCTGATGCAGCAACGCCGTGTGCGGGATGACGGCCTTCGGGTTGTAAACCGCTTTCGCTCATGACGAAGCTTTGTGTGACGGTAGTGGGTAAAGAAGCACCGGCTAACTACGTGCCAGCAGCCGCGGTGATACGTAGGGTGCGAGCGTTGTCCGGATTTATTGGGCGTAAAGGGCTCGTAGGTGGTTGATCGCGTCGGAAGTGTAATCTTGGGGCTTAACCCTGAGCGTGCTTTTGATACGGGTTGACTTGAGGAAGGTAGGGGAGAATGGAATTCCTGGTGGAGCGGTGGAATGCGCAGATATCAGGAGGAACACCGGTGGCGAAGGCGGTTCTCTGGGCCTTTCCTGACGCTGAGGAGCGAAAGCGTGGGGAGCGAACAGGCTTAGATACCCTGGTAGTCCACGCTGTAAACGGTGGGTACTAGGTGTGGGGTCCATTCCACGGGTTCCGTGCCGTAGCTAACGCTTTAAGTACCCCGCCTGGGGAGTACGGCCGCAAGGCTAAAACTCAAAGGAATTGACGGGGCCCCGCACAAGCGGCGGAGCATGCGGATTAATTCGATGCAACGCGAAGAACCTTACCTGGGTTTGACATGGATCAGGAGTGCTTAGAGATGGGTGCGCCTCTTTTGGGGCTGGTTCACAGGTGGTGCATGGCTGTCGTCAGCTCGTGTCGTGAGATGTTGGGTTAAGTCCCGCAACGAGCGCAACCCTTGTTCACTGTTGCCAGCACGTTATGGTGGGGACTCAGTGGAGACTGCCGGGGTCAACTCGGAGGAAGGTGGGGATGACGTCAAGTCATCATGCCCCTTATGTCCAGGGCTTCACGCATGCTACAATGGCTGGTACAAAGAGTTGCGAGCCTGTGAGGGTGAGCGAATCTCGGAAAGCCGGTCTCAGTTCGGATTGGGGTCTGCAACTCGACCTCATGAAGTCGGAGTCGCTAGTAATCGCAGATCAGCAACGCTGCGGTGAATACGTTCCCGGGGCTTGTACACACCGCCCGTCAAGTCATGAAAGTTGGTAACACCCGAAGCCGGTGGCCTAACCTGTTGTGGGGGAGCCGTCGAAGGTGGGACTGGTGATTAGGACTAAGTCGTAACAAGGTAGCCGTACCGGAAGGTGCGGCTGGATCACCTCCTTTCTAAGGAGTTGTTGTTGTGGTGGAATGTTGGCGTCCTGCCGTGTGGTGGGGTTGGGGGCATGCTGTTGGGGTTCTGGGGTATCACGTTGTGTGGTGGCCTGGTGCGGTGATGCTGTGTCTGCTGTTGTGGTGGGTGTGGTGTTGGTTCGTGTGGTGGTTGAGAACTGTATAGTGGATGCGAGCATCTTATTTTTTGTGTGGCTTGTGTTGTGCAAGTTGTGTAGTGCGATCGGTGGATGCCTTGGCACCAAGAGCCGATGAAGGACGTTGTGACCTGCGATAAGCCCTGGGGAGTTGGTGAACGAGCTGTGATCCGGGGGTGTCCGAATGGGGAAACCTGGAATGTCCGGAGTTGTGTCCGGTGACCCTGCCCTGAATGTATAGGGGTGTGGGAGGTAACGCGGGGAAGTGAAACATCTTAGTACCCGTAGGAAGAGAAAACAAGTGTGATTCCGTGAGTAGTGGCGAGCGAAAGCGGAGGAGGCTAAACCGTGTGTGTGTTCAAGCCGGCAGGTGTTGCATGTGCGGGGTTGTGGGGGCCTTGTGGTTCTGCTGCCGCAGGATTGGCCAGTGAGAAATGTTGCGTGAAGGTGAAGCGTTTGGGAAGGCGTACCGGAGTGGGTGAGAGTCCCGTAACTGTGAGCGTGGCACTGGTGTGGGGTTGCCCCAAGTAGCGTGGGACTCGTGGAATTTCGCGTGAATCTGGCGGGACCACCCGTCAAGCCTAAATACTCCTTGGTGACCGATAGTGGATGAGTACCGTGAGGGAAGGGTGAAAAGTACCCCGGGAGGGGAGTGAAATAGTACCTGAAACCGGTCGCATGCGAGCCGTCAGAGCCTTGTGGGGTGATGGCGTGCCTTTTGAAGAATGAGCCTGCGAGTTAGTGATGCGTGGCGAGGTTAACCCGTGGTGGGGGAGTCGTAGCGAAAGCGAGTCCGAATGAGGGCGTTAGTCGCGTGTTCTAGACCCGAAGCGGTGTGATCTATCCATGGCCAGGATGAAGCGTCGGTAAGACGTCGTGGAGGTCCGAACCCACTTCAGTTGAAAATGGAGGGGATGAGTTGTGGATAGGGGTGAAAGGCCAATCAAACACCGTGATAGCTGGTTCTCCCCGAAATGCATTGAGGTGCAGCGTTGCGTGGTTCTTGTTGGAGGTAGAGCACTGGATGGTCTAGGGGGCTTATCGGCTTACTGAAATCAGCCAAACTCCGAATGCTGGCAAGTGTAGCGTGGCAGTGAGACGGCGGGGGATAAGCTTCGTCGTCGAGAGGGAAACAGCCCAGATCATCAGCTAAGGCCCCTAAGTGGTAACTGAGTGGGAAAGGATGTGGAGTTGCGTAGACAACCAGGAGGTTGGCTTGGAAGCAGCCATCCTTGAAAGAGTGCGTAATAGCTCACTGGTCAAGTGATTCCGCGCCGATAATGTAGCGGGGCTTAAGTTATTCGCCGAAGCTGTGGCAACCGTGTTCGGTTGGGTAGGGGAGCGTCGTGTCAGTGGTGAAGCTGCCGGGTGACCGTGTGGTGGAGGTGATGCGAGTGAGAATGCAGGCATGAGTAGCGTTTGACGGGTGGGAATCCCGTCCGCCGATTATCCAAGGGTTCCAGGGTGAAGTTTGTCTGCCCTGGGTGAGTCGGGTCCTAAGGCGAGGCCGACAGGCGTAGTCGATGGGTAACCAGTTGATATTCTGGTACCGGCATGTCACCGTCCGTGTCGAGGTGTGTGATGCTAAGCGTGCGAGTGTCCTGGTGATCCTTTTTTGGGGTGATCTTGTGGCGTGAGTGTGTGAACCGAGCATGTAGTAGGCAAGCTGCGGAGGGACGCAGGGAGGTAGCTCATCCCCGGCGATGGTTGTCCGGGGCTAAGTGTGTGGACTGTCTGGTAGGTAAATCCGCTGGGCGTGTAAGTTGAGGCATGATGGCGAGCCTGCGTGTGTGGGTGAGTGAGTGATCCTGTACTGTCGAGAAAAGCTTCGTGAGCGAGGTGGTGTGTCCGCCCGTACCCTAAACCGACACTGGTGGATAGGTAGAGTATACTGAGGCGTTCGAGTGAATCGTAGTGAAGGAACTCGGCAAAATGCCCCCGTAACTTTGGGATAAGGGGGACCTGAGCTGTCGTGCACTTGTGCGGTGTTGTGGCGGTGAGGGGCGCAGAGACCAGGGGGAAACGACTGTTTATCAAAAACACAGGTCCGTGCGAAGTCGTAAGACGATGTATACGGACTGACTCCTGCCCGGTGCTGGAAGGTTAAGAGGAGCGGTGAGGCACTGTTGGGTGTTGAAGCTGTGAATTTAAGCCCCAGTAAACGGCGGTGGTAACTATAACCATCCTAAGGTAGCGAAATTCCTTGTCGGGTAAGTTCCGACCTGCACGAATGGAGTAACGATTTCCCTACTGTCTCCACTACGAACTCGGTGAAATTGCAGTACGAGTAAAGATGCTCGTTACGCGCAGCAGGACGGAAAGACCCCGGGACCTTTACTATAGTTTGGTATTGGTGATTGGGATGATTTGTGTAGGATAGGTGGGAGACGTTGATGCGGCCACGCTAGTGGTGGTGGAGTCGTTGGTGAAATACCACTCTGATTGTTCTGGTTATCTCACTGTGGACCGTGATCCGGTTCAAGGACAGTGCCTGATGGGTAGTTTGACTGGGGCGGTCGCCTCCTAAAGGGTAACGGAGGCGCCCAAAGGTTCCCTCATCCTGGTTGGTAATCAGGTGGTGAGTGTAAGTGCACAAGGGGGCTTGACTGTGAGACTGACGGGTCGAGCAGGGACGAAAGTCGGGACTAGTGATCTGACGGTGGCTTGTGGATGTGCCGTCACTCAACGGATAAAAGGTACCCCGGGGATAACAGGCTGATCTTGCCCGAGCGCTCATAGCGACGGCATGGTTTGGCACCTCGATGTCGGCTCGTCGCATCCTGGGGCTGGAGTTGGTCCCAAGGGTTGGGCTGTTCGCCCATTAAAGCGGCACGCGAGCTGGGTTCAGAACGTCGTGAGACAGTTCGGTCCCTATCCGCTGCGCGCGGAGGAATCTTGAGAAGGGCTGTCTTTAGTACGAGAGGACCGAGACGGACTGACCTCTGGTGTGCCAGTTGTTCTGCCAAGAGCATGGCTGGTTGGCTACGTCGGGTTATGATAACCGCTGAAAGCATCTAAGCGGGAAGCATGCTTCAAGATGAGGGTTCCTGCAGGAGTGTTCCTGGTAAGGTCTCCGAGAGATGATCGGGTTGATAGGCCAGATGTGGACGCATTGTAAGGTGTGGAGCTGACTGGTACTAATAGACCGAGGACTTGTTTTAACATAGGTTACACGAGTGTGTAGAGTGTTTGCATTCACTATACGGCTCCCAGCCCCTGACACGGGGTGGCGCCAATCCCCCCTTTGATCCTTTGTGTGGGGTGGGGGGTTCTAGTTTTTTCCGGTGGTCATAGTGGAAGGGCCACACCCGGTCCCATTCCGAACCCGGTCGTTAAGCCTTCCAACGCCGATGGTACTGCATGAGGGATCGTGTGGGAGAGTAGGACACTGCCGGAACATAAGTGATACGGGGTGGGTGTGGATACGAGTAGGTATCCACACCCACCCCACTCCTTTATAT
>NZ_BJEN01000008.1 GCF_008326345.1 Cutibacterium modestum
CGTGGTTTGGCGACTTATGATGGCAAGTTGTTGAGTGGGCCTGTGGGTGAGGCGCTTGGTATGGAGAGTGTGGCTGTTTCTGAGGTGTTGTGAGGTTCATGATGGTGGGCCACACCACCCCACCATCTACTGCGCTGAACTCAGGCCAGCAAAGGAACGAGAGACTGTTTATCCTCCCGGGAACAGAAGGCCGCCTGTAACGCATTGCGCTGGACGGTCAGGGCGTCGTCGCGGTCCCAGTTGAGTATCTGAGAGACCAGCGATATCTCCCGGGATGTCGTCGTGCGGCTCATGAGGCGGTTATCACAGCTCACCGTGACGTTGAATCCGGCAGGCCACAGCGTCGATAGTGGATGCTCTGCAACCTTGCGGCATATGCCGGTCTGGGTGTTCGATGTCGGGCATACCTCCAATGGCACATGGTCCGACAACACCCGCCGGGCCGTCGGGCCCCACCCGGATTCGTCGCGATCTTGAACGATCCGCACCCCATGGCCGAGACGCTCAGCACCGTGGTCAAGGGCGTCAAGAATCGACTCTGACCCAGCTGCCTCGCCAGCATGGACGGTGAGGTGGATTCCAGCCCTTTGGACGCGCGTCAGCGCGTTGGTAAACGGAGCAAGCGGAAAACCATCCTCAGGCCCAGCAATGTCGACGCCAACGACCCCCGGGACATGGTTGACGGCAAGATCTACCACGTCCTCGGGGACGTCGAGATGCCTCATGAGGCACAGGATCTGGCGGGCGATGATCGTCTTGCCCGACCGAGACGCGGTTTCCATTCCTTCCACCAGGCCAGCTTGGACTGCCTCGGTGGCCGTCGCAGCGGTCAACCTACCTGTTACATGTTGTTGGGGAGCCCATCGAGTCTCGGCGTAAATAATACCGTCAGCGGCCATATCTATCACGAATTCCCGTGCGATGCGCCGGAGGGAATCAGCATCTTGCATGAGGGAAACAGTCTCGGTGAAGGTGTCGAGGTAACGGGCCAAAGCCCCGGAATCGGCTGATTCAAAGAACCAGTCGGCGAGGCCTTCGGACGTTTGTGCAGGGACTCGGCGGCCTCGTTGCGCGGCGAGTTCCAAAACTGTCGCCGGACGTAGCCCGCCATCCAGATGATCGTGCAGCACGACTTTGGGGAGATTCATCGCCTCGGCCGGGTCCATGCGCTGGAGTCTATCGGCGTCGTACCGAAGGAGGAGCACCGTGGCGCAACTCGAAGCCCGGTGAACAAAAGTCCCCAGCAGAGGGTGGTCGGGGCGCCCTGGTGATACCGCGGCCCCGGAACTGACAAAAATGGTTCAGAGGGGCAAATACGGGGGACCAGATACAGGGGCGGCAGCGGAATGTCAGCAGATTGAGGGTTGAGGCCCAGATGCACGCCGGCCTGGGAGGTCGAGTTTCCGTCCCGGCCGGATTACGTTAGGCGCGCTTGCTGAGCGGCACGTAATCGCGCTTGTCAGACCCGGTGAAGATCTGACGCGGACGCCAGATCTTATTGCCCCCGGTCGCAACTTGCTCGCGGTACTGGGCGATCCATCCGGGCAGGCGTCCCAGGGTAAACAGCACAGTAAACATGTTCATCGGGAAGCCCATGGCCTCGTAGATGAGGCCAGTGTAGAAGTCGACGTTGGGGTAGAGTTTGCGCTCCTTGAAGTAGTCGTCGCTCAACGCGGTCTCTTCGAGTTCTTTGGCGATCTCGAGAAGGTCCTCGCGACCGGTATGAAGCTCCATAATGCGGTCGGTATGCTTCTTGATAATGGCTGCGCGGGGATCGTAGTTCTTGTAGATCCGGTGGCCGAAACCCATGAGCTTGATGGCGGACTCTTTGTCCTTGACCTTGCGGACGAACTCCTTAGTAGTCATACCGGAGTCGCGAATGAACTGCAGCATCTCGAGGACGGCCTGGTTTGCGTCACCGTGCTTTGGGCCGGACAGGGCGTTGACGCCTGCGGCGACCGCCGCGTACATGTTGGCCCCCGACGACGCCACCATACGGACCGTCGAGGTCGAACAATTCTGCTCGTGATCGACATGCAGGATGAGCAGAGTTTCCAGAGCGCGGGTGATCTCGTCATTGAACTCATAGGGCTCGGTCGGGAAGCCGAAGCTCATTCGGATGAAGTTCTGGACGTAGCTCAAGGAGTTGTCGGGATAGAGGGTCGGCTGGCCCATTGAGTTCTTGTAGCCGAAGGCGGCCAGAGTTGGGACCTTGGCGATGAGGCGAGTCGTGGCTGCCTCGATTTGGTCGGGATCTGTGCCGGAAGATTTCTGCGAGAAGGTCGATAGAGCCATGATGCCGGCAGCCAATACAGGCATCGGGTGGGACCGGCGGGGGAAGCAGCGGAACAGGTCGCGCATCCGCTCATCGATGAGGGTGGTGCGACGGATGCGGCCCTCGAAGCCGTCCAACTGGGCCTTGCTTGGCAATTCTCCGTAGAGGACAAGGTAGGCGGTCTCAAGGAAGGTCGACTGCTCAGCAAGCTGCTCGATCGGGTAGCCGCGGTAACGTAAGACTCCCTGTTCACCGTCGATGTAAGTGATCTGCGACTCGCAGGATGCGGTGTTGACGAATCCCGGGTCGATCATGACGTTGCTGGTTTTGTTGAGCAGACCCGCGATGTCGTAACCCACCTGGCCGTCAGTAGCGACAACCTTGTTGAAATCGAGTTGGGTGTCTTCGTCGACGAACCTTGCACTCGAACCCATCGTGCGTTCCTTCCTGGCGGCCCCGTCTGGACAATCACCGGTGACGGGGCATACGTGGATAGGTGGCGCTGCGGGTTCGTTCCCGAGCGTCACCACGGTGTGAACTATGACACAACCTAGGCTACGGCTAGCGGACGTAAATCACCAAGAAACGGTCATATTTCTCATGGTCAAGGCGTGTTCGTGCGTCGGCTGACAGTTTTCGTCACGGGGTTGGGGGCACAGCCAGTAGACGCATATAGGGGGCGGTCCGCCCCGAGATGTGATACTCAGTCGAGGATGGTGTAAGTGATCGGGGTCGTCCCCTGGCTGGTATCTGCAATCATGGCGAACGAGGCACGCGACAGATCGATGCAACGACCCGCGACGTACGGACCACGGTCATTGATCCGGACGACAGCCGAGCGGCCATTACGAACGTTGGTCACGCGGATGTGGGTGCCCAGCGGCAGAGTCCTGTTGGCAGCGGTCATGGCGTTCGGGTCGAACTCCTCGCCCGAGGCGGTCGTCTGCGGCTCGTCGTAGAACGAGGCAATGCAGCGGCCGGCGATGGGACCGGAACCCCTGTCCGAATCGCCATTGCTCGAATCCTGACGCGGCGGACGGGCTTGGTCGCGACTGGTATCGCTCCCCTTGTGCTTGTTGCGAGAGGGAGTGTCCACCTTGGTAGCGGGGACCTTGCCGGTGAGGTAGGTGCGGTATGCCCAGCCGGTGTGGCCGTCGGCGCGGATTTGGACCCAGTTGCCGTGGACTTCGCCGGTGGCGTGGACGCCGGTTCCCTGCGTGAGGGCGGTGATGATCCTGGCGTTGGGGGAGGGGGCGGTGTGCACGTTGA
>NZ_BJEN01000009.1 GCF_008326345.1 Cutibacterium modestum
CGAAGGGCAGCGGCTGCCCTTCGGGCAGGGCCTGCCGACGCCTTCGGCGTCGGGTTGGGTGCGTGGATAGGTGCCCCTTCGGGGCACCTGTAAGCTTGTATTTTTGGGGTATGTGGGTGTGGGGGAGCGTTGATGGCGGTAAGGGGCCAGGAGGGGCTATCCTGCACCACTGACAGTATCTCACATATGAGTTACCCATCTGGCTTGCCTGTGAGTTTACCTCACTAATTTTTTTGTCTAGCATACTTGTCAAGCTGTATACCTTGCTATACATTTATAAATACAACAACACATAACGACTGTCCAATACCGCATACAGGAACAATTCACAGAAAGGCGCAACCCCATGCAGTACATGGTTTCAACTCGGCCCGCCGCTATTCCTACTGCCACTAAAACAGCCACGCCCCTAGCACTTTCTCACACATAAAGAAATGGCTTTCCCACAAAGCCTTACTAAACCGCCAAATACATCTGTAACCTGCAGTACATCCAGCACCCCTACAAAGGAACCAGAAATGAAGTACACCGCCCACGTCAGCACGGTGACCCGGCCTTACATCAGGCTTCCCGTTACCCGCACCCCCTACACCCCCACCGACGCCAACTGGGCCACAACATGGATAATCGACGAAACCTACAAAGCCCACTACCACGACACCAGCGTCAAGATCAGCATCTACGCCAAAGACCCCGACCACTCCGTACTCACCAACCACATCTACACCGACCAACTCTCCAGCGTAACCGACGCACTAACCGCCTACAGCTCCACCACCCACACCACCAACACCCATCCGAAACATCAACAAACCCACCAACCATGCATGAACGCAAGATCGCCTACCGGCCAGCCTTCCTGCGCGACGTGAAGCGGCTCAAAAACAAGCACTACAACATGAACACACTCAAATGAGCGGTAAGGTCACGGAATCGACGTGGCTGCCTCACGGATGGCTCCGGCGAGCTCTTGGGGCCGACTCCACATCGGCCAGTGACCGGTCGGCAGATCCATCACCGTGACGTTGGTCAACTGAGCCACGGCGCTGAACATCGGATGACCTGTTGCAGCCAGCTCGAGAACCTGGCTGCTGGGGATAGAACAGCAAATCAAGGTGGTCGGCACGTCGTGGCGGGCATCATTGGACAACTCGACGCGTGCGCGAGCGACCCCTGCAGGCTCGGGGACTGCCTTGGTCCGGAAGCGGTCACGTTGCTCATTGCTGAGCCCTTCGAGGCTGGCCTCCTGGCCCAGGATGTCGAAGTCAGGAAGAGGCAGCTCGGCTACTGCCTCGGGCAGGTCTGGTGCGAATGCCCTTCCATCGCTCATCGGACCGGAGTCGACCCAGACAACGCGACGGACCAGCTCCGGGTGCCTGTCGACGGCAAGGCTCACCGGCCCGTTCGCGCCACTGTGGCCTACCAGGACGACATCGCCGCCCATCTCGTCCAGGATGGCTGAGATGGCGTCAGCTTGGTCGTCGAGCGTGCGCGTAGTGCGCTGGGTGTCCTCCGGATCGAGACCTGGCAGCGTCAGTGCGGTGGCTAAGACCTTGACGGCGTTCAAATTGTCGACTATTTCGTCCCAGGCCCAGGCCCCAAGCCAGTAACCGGGGACGAGGAGGATAAGCGGCTGTTGCACAGATGGTGACGTGGGAGCCATGGGGGCATGCTACTCATGGGTACGGACAACGGGATGGCCAAGCAACGTGTCCTGCGCATCGACTACATCGATGCCAACGCCCAAGTCCCTGCACCAGACATAATCAACCACCCGCTTCTTGCCCCAACCACCCCAAGATGAGACAATAGGAGTACAAACAACTCACAAACGGAGAAATGATGGAGCTGAATACACGAGTCCAAGTACGCACCAACAACCAACTCAAAGAACGCGCCACAAAAACCCTCGACCGGATGGGCATCGACATGCCCACCGCGATCAACATGTTCCTCACCCAGATCGTCAACGACCAAAAACTACCCTTCCAACCCAGCACCACCCCCTACACCAACGCAATCCATGAAGCGGAAACCGAACCCCCCACCCCCATCCGAAACATCAACAAACCCACCAACCCCACCAACCATGCATAAACACACGATCGCCTACCGACCAACCTTCCTGCACGACGTAAAACAGCCCAAAAACAAACACCACAACACGAACACACTCAAAACCGCAATCCAGGCCATTTCCGAGCGCCGCACCGACTGGCTCAAACAGCACCGCGACCACCAACTCACAGGCAACCTCACGGCCTACCACGAATTACATATCGCATCCGACTGACTCCTCCTCTACACCATCAACAACGACAACACCCTCACCCTGGCCCG